>CAVZCC010000005.1:0-858488 GCA_963773765.1 uncultured Actinomycetota bacterium
GAGCTATTGCGCCATAATGTGTATATCCCTTGCCATCAGCACGTTTACGTGTTTTGGATTGCTTTGGTTGTGTACACATACAGACTTATGGAGGGGGAGGTTAGCTAACTACACATAAAGCAAAAAAAGAAAGGGTTTAATGAAGCACGAGTTCTATCTCCTTTTTATGAGTTTCTTTTCTGTTTGCCTATATATATTGTAAATACGGCCAGCCGGAAAAGCACCGCTAAAAGATGAAGACCACCATCAGCATGTCTATCCTTCATCTTCTAAGGCTCACATCAGCACCCTTCCCTCTATTGCTGCTCTTTCAATCTCAGGAGACACCTGCTGGTGCTGGTGCTGGTGCTGGTGCTGGTGCTGCTGCTGTCCCTCGTCTTCAACCTCCTCCACTGCCTCCTCTCCTTCATTCAGCACTTCCTCCCTCCCTCCCTCCCTCCCCTCCCTGCAAGGAACCCGAGGAAGAGGCGAAATCCAAACGCCGTCTCTCCTATCTCTCCTCCCTCCTTCTCTCCCTCCCTCCCTCCTTCCTCCCCCTCCTCTCGCGACGAAGGGGCCAAATACACAAGGCCTGCCTTACTGCTTCATGGTCCTTCTTGCTCCTCCTCCTCTTGTGCTTTCCCTGGGCCCTTGACCGACCTCCATTTTCCTGGATTGCGTGTCCCTCCTGTCTTGCCACGACCATGAAATCCGCGTTTCCCTGCTTCTTTCCCATTCCTTCCTGCTTTTCTTCTCCCCCCCTTTTCCGCACAACCTGCTGATGCTGCTGCTACTGCTGCCGCTGTCACCCTTCCCTCTACCCCTTGCGCCTATCATGTCCCTATACTGAAAAGGTGAGAATAAGGGCATAAGTGAGTTGTGTGCTTCTTCACGCATCTCTTGGTCACTGGGACGTCATTATCTGGCTCCCACTCTCAATAGACTCTTCCTTCATCGAACTCAACCGCCCGCACCTACCATCTCCAACGACCTTGGCAGCCTCCGCCGGCGCCGGGACCACCGTAGCCTTCGGCTGCTTGAGCGGCCGCCCTGTCAGAGGGGGGAGGAGGAAAGAGAGAGTGTGCACGTGTGAGGTGAGTAACGCCAAGGATGCGCGTGCGAGCATTTTCGTCGGATGGCGTGGGTGAGGCGGATGAAAGGCGGCGAGATACTACGTAACGACGCCGTCTGCAAGAGACGGCCTTCCTTCTTCCCGCTCTTCCAGCTTCCCTCGCCCTTCCTCCTCCAAGGCCCACTTACCCCTTCCCTTCCTCGCCGGACGCTGCTGCCTCCGTTTTTTGTGGAGAGGGCAGCATGGTCTGCGGTGCAGACGGTGCGGCCGGTGCCTCGTCCTTCTCATCCTCCGCCTTGACCTTCTTCTTCTTCTTGTTCTCCGCCTCCCCATCAGCGGCTGGCTGGGCGTCCTGCTGCTTGAGTTCTCCTTCCAACGGGTGAAGGCAGCCTTGGCCTTGGCCTGGATGTCCGCTTCCGCGTGCTTCCGGAGCCCCTTCACCACCTGGCCCACGCCTATTGGGAAAAGCAGGAAAGGAGAGGGAAGGAGGGGGGGGTGGGTTTAGTAAGAAAGGCGGGGAAGGGGGAGCATGGAATGGAGTGACAGCCATGCACACGTACCGCTCTCCGTCAGTTGCTCGATGGTCACGACCATGCACGACAGCTTCTCCTGTAATGGAAAAGGAAGAAAAGAGGGAGGAGGGGCAGAATGTGAGTGTGAGACGAGTGATGTGGTGCGAATCAATTGTCGCTCTAGATGCGCCGGGGTGGTGCTTCTGTCCCCTTCTTTTCTCTACCAGGGTGCTGCAGATCTTGGGCACGTTCAGGTCCTGGTCCTCGAGCAGAATCTGCAGGTTGCGGGACAGGCGGTTGAAGCGGTCCTCCTCGCTCTCCTTCTCGAAGTTCTTCTTCATCTTCTTCGTCCCCTTGGCTGCACCTGCGCCGGCCCCCGCCGCTCCCTCGCCCGCCGTCTTTGGTCGCTTCTTCTTCTCTTCTCCTCACCCGCGGCTGTGATTTGAGTAAGTTGAGGGCAGAGTCGACAAGTCAGTGGAACTTAGAGAAGGAAAGACGAACATAAAGAAGGAAAGACGCACTCTTTTTTTCCTGAGCCTTCCCCCCCACTTCTGCCAGCCAGTTAGGGAAGCCAACGATTGCCTGCCATTATGTTTCCCGCCCTTCCATGTCACTCACCTCCACCTTCCTCGTCCTTCTTCCGCTTCTTCTTCCCGCGGATCCCTTCTCCTTCTTCTTCTTGGCCTTCTTCTCCTCCTTCTTTCTCTGCCGCTCCAGCGCCCTCGCCAGCTTCTTCTCCTCCTGCTCCTGCTTCTTGAGGCTCTTCGTGTCCGGCGGCCCGGGCGAGCGCTCCTCCATGGGCTTCGGCTGCCTCCTCCGACGCCTCCTTGATGGCGTCCGCGATCTTGGCCTTGCCCGTCTTCAAGGCCTTGACCATGGCCGCCTCGTTCGCCTTCGTGAACAGCTCGATGTTCTTGAACGGCACGGCGGCTATTAGGGAAGGAAATAGACGGGGAAGCAGAAGAATATAATCAGAGACGTGTTATGAGAAGAGCAAGGCAGGGACAGCAGCTTGTACAAAAAGCTGGCCACTCCCCCGTCCTCCCCTCCCCCTCCCTTCCTCCTCATCTTGTTCTTCTTACCGAAAGAGTTGGCGCCGTAACCGAAGTAGAAGCAAATGTGATGTGTCTTGGGTCCATGCTTCGCCTTGGCATTGGAGTAGCAGCTCTTGCGCAAGTCTTCCTTCACGTCTCTGAGAAGATAAAAAGGGTAGTCGGGGGTAGGAGATCAAGGGGATGAAGGTGAGATCGTGACTCTTACTGGAAGAAGGATGCACAGGCGTGTGCCCACGGAATGAACCCCTCCCTCACTTACGCAGGGTGGTAGATGAAACCAGGCCAGTGGGCAAAGCCGGCGCTCTTGGCCCACACCACCTCTTTCAGGCGCAATTTCTCTTCCTCCGGCATGTCCGCAATCAACGCGGCCCGCAGTTCCTCGTCCTCCTCTTCATCTTCCTCCTCCTCCTCCTCCTCCTCCTCCTCCTCCTCTTCCTCGTCTTCGCCGTTTGCACTGCTCCCTTCCCCTGCACTTCCCTCCTCCTCTTCCAACGCCTCATCGTCAATATCCTCCTCCTCCTCTCTTGCATCTCGTTCT
The DNA here is from genome assembly GCA_963773765.1 of uncultured Actinomycetota bacterium. Taxonomy (GTDB): domain Bacteria; phylum Actinomycetota; class Acidimicrobiia; order Acidimicrobiales; family Microtrichaceae; genus CAVZCC01. Next base: position 3,157 of record CAVZCC010000005.1, read on the forward strand.
CCTTCTGCTCAGGGTCCGACATTGGTGACTTGCGTAGCCTGTCTCAGTGTGGTTATGGGGGAGTGGTTCGCCAAGGGTGAGTACGGTGGGACAGCGGTGGGATGGAAACGACGTGCAAGCGGACTGAAACCATCCCGCCTCCGAGCACTCCACGGCATCGAGAACATGTGCGACACCCTAGCAGTGGGGTTGAGCGCGTGGGGTGGCGTGGGAGTGGTCGCAAGCCTGTTCATAGGACGACGACGAAGAAGAGGCTTGTTCGTTCCTCGGCTCCCGCAGCCCATTCCAGCCACGCAGCTCCGCTCTTGGCCCCGATTGCATGAGACGCCTCTAGCCCTCGTCTGAAGAGTGAGTGTACCTGTGTGAGTGGCTGTAAGGGGTCGTCGTTTTGCTAGCAAGGGACGAGTTTCGATGGTATGAGAGCGAAGAAGCGTGGGGTCTCAGCGAACAACCAGCACCGAGGAGGGGAGGTTAAGCCTAAAGCCAAGCTGTCTGATTGCGCACTGGCAATCAGGAAAAGGAATGGAGGATCGACAAGAGGAATCGCGTTGTTTTCTTCAGTTGTATTAAGCATTTGCCTTTCTTCTTCTTTCATTTTGTTTTGCGGCCTCCCCGCCTTCCCCCTCCCCCCTCTCGCGAGGTATCGGTACATGCTCGTTCGCTTCTCCTCCTCACTGTACATCAAGGCCGGCACATTTTTTGGCGTGCTCCCAGATTTATCGACAATTTACTTCACTCGTCCTCTTTGAATTCGTAAAGATGCCGAGCTTTTGAGCGAATTGAAGGGCCATCTCCGCTGCCCTTGCTCTGCGTTGTTCGTCGTCGTACTGACCACTGTGAGCACTCTCCCTCACGGCACGAAGCCTCGCGAACAGCTCTTCCAACCCAGCGTCGTCTTCCCCCTCTTCTTTATGCTTTCCTCCGGCTCCCTCCACAGCACTGCCGTGTCCAAGGCGCGACCCGCAGGCCACTTTTACGTCGTTCCCGTCTGATGCCAAGGAGCCCGCCTTTTCCGGCGGATGCTCCTTGGCCTTCTCGTCCGGCTTCTCCACCCTGCGCGAGCTGGACCCGCCGCTCGGGTGCATATCCATATGCTGCCAAGACGTCGCCTCGATGCATTCCCGGACACGCTCCAGCCCCTCCTTCTCCCGCAATTCCACTGGCAACCTCGGACTTGCCGCGTGTAGTCCACCTCCACGTACTCAAAACCATACTCCAGGCACCTGCAGGAAATGAGAGGGTGGGTTGAAAATGAGAGGATGAAAACATGAAAGCGACAGAAAATTAATCAGCGTCCTTTCCTTCCTCTGACTTGCCTTGCTTACCAGAGGGAGCGCCGCCGCTGCAGTGAGTCCTCCTCCTCCTCCTCCTCCTCCTCGTTACCCTTGAGCGCCGCACAGCCGGCCGCTCTGGACCCTCGCTGTCGTTGTTGAGGACGCCAACGACCAGGCACAACTCCAAACTGTCTTGAGCGCTTGCGGCCTGCAGCCTGTGGATGCAAAAGAAACGTCAATAAGCCAGGTGTCGATGGACCCGCTGCACTCTTCTTCTGACTTTGACTTTTACGTACCATGGTTCAATCTTGGTCAAGCCCGACATCTCGTCCTCCCCCGGCGACACGCTGCCCTTGCACACCACAATTACTCCCTGCAAGCCCTCCCCATGCACAGTGAATGGACAGGTGTCCTCTTCCTGCTTTGCTTGCCCGCCGTTCGGAGACTCCCGCCACCGCGGCCAGGTGGAGAGCGAGCTCGGCCTTGTAATACTTGGTGTCGATCGTCCAAGGGACGACGCTGCCGTCGCTAGGTACTTGAAGGAGGAGATGCGTGCGATATGGTGAGAGGTGTGAGCCAATGAGAGGAGAGAGGCGATGGCGGGGTTGAGGGGGGGAAGTGTACGCGTCATCAGGCCTTACCTTGGTGGTGCTGATCTGCTGCTGCTCCTCCTCCTCCTCCTCCTCCTCCTCCCGCTGCTCTCCTCCTGCCATCAAGCAGGCCAAAAGCGGGCCGGGTGTGCTAGGGTGTGCTGTCCACTGCTGCCACTGCTGCTGCTGCTGCCGCCATTATCCAGGCCACCGCTGCCTAAGACAAGCAACTTGTTCTTCGGGGCGCTCATTGTCAGGGCTTTTGGCTTTGGCTTAGGCTGTCGGCACGCACTGGCTCCTGGCTGGCTGGCGGGCAGTGCCTGTGATGAGAGGAGTGTGCAGAAGGAAGAGCGGTTGCGTTTGAGTGCTTGGCAAAGTGCGCCTTCTTGCTTCCTCCAACATACCTCCTCCAAGCGAGTCTCATCTTCATCATCATGCCTTGCGCGTCTCATTTCCCTTTGCAACTCCATCCTTTCTCACACAGGCACACCCCACCCGGCACAATATACACAGGGAGGAGCTCTTCCACTGCGGGCGTTCTTGGTTGGTTTGGTTTGCTTGACTGGCTGCCGAGCGACACCCTGCGACCTCCCCACCTGCAGAGACCCCTCCACGCCCTCCTACACCCCAAGCTTTAGCGGCAACGACCAGCCAAGCAAGATGGACCCTCATCGGCCGCCGCACAACAGCCTCCTTGGCGGACAACCATTTGCACCACCCCCCAATCACCCCCGGCCACCGCCACCACACTCGGGAGGAATGCTTCCCTATCCACCAATGCCTCCGACCTATCACGCCAATGGCATGATGCTGCCTCAGGGGCACCACCATCAGCAGCACCAGCAGCACCAGCAGCAGCAGCAACAGGCGCCGTTGGGCTACGGACACGGCCAGCCAATGCAGAATTGGGGGGCGTCGAGGGGAGGCGGACCGGGGCGGGGCGGAGGGTATCAAGGTCAAGGTGGTGGCGGAGGCAGAGGCGGAGGCGGAGGCGGTGGCAGCTACGGTAGGGGGGGCGGTGGGGGTCGGGGTGGGGGGGGCGGGCGTGGACGGGATGGGGGAGGGCGAAAACGGCCCCGCGACGGGCGAGGAAACGCCCACCATCACCACGACCATGGTGGTGAAGGGCAACCGGCGGCGGGCTTCTTCAAGCCCAGCTTCTTAGAAGACCCCTGGCTGCCCTTGTTGCGGGAGGAGGAGCGGCACCAACAGCACGTCCCGGTCCGTGGCCCCTCAAAAGATTTGTCCAAGCCAAGGCTGCCGCAGCACACTCAGGAGGCAGTGAAAGAGCCAGAAAGCGTCGCGGTAGCACCCGTGAAGGATGATGCAGAAATAGACTTGGACGACTGGTAACATCGAAAAGAAAAAAGAAGCGATGGCACACAAGTACTTGTGATTAGACACACATGCTTCATTTTCGTTTCTTTATTCGACAATTATTAATTTTTTTCTCATCTTTCCGCCGTCCCCGTTCCCACGCGGCACACGAAGCTAGACGCCTGCGTGACATACCGGACCCACCGATAGGGATTGTAGGACTTTTGCTGCTCGGAGATGCGGAGGTAGCGGACCTGGAGATTGGAGACGTTGTACATGGGGATCTCGAAGCTCATGCTCACCGGCCCAATCTCCTTGCGGGCATTCCCTACTCCCGCACCCGGCGTAGCCCCAGTCCCGCCTCCGCCTCCGCCAACGTTGCCACTTGCTATGCTGCTGCTGCTACCACTGCTGCTGCTGCTCCCACTGCCTCCCGCCAAGGTAATCTGTAAAGGGGTGGACAGAAAAAAGGAAAAGGAAGAGAGAGAGGTCACGCAAGAGAGTGGCAATCCCTCCCAATTTGAACACGTACCTTGATGCGTAGCATTTGCTCTGTGGCGCCCGGAAACTTCTTGATGTTCCATACGACCCGCTTCTCGTTGGCGTTGTACTCCGACGTCTGCATGGGGATGGGGGGAAAGAAGGGCACGTGAGCATTTCTGATAGACCTGCGCAATAATCACAGTTCTACTCGAACACCCTTACATTCCACGTGCGATCTGCTTTCTTACCTGACCCGAGGCCGCCAGGCCCGCTGCTGCTGGCCCTCCTACTCCTCCGGCCCCCACCAGCTCGGTGGTGACTGAGATGGCGGAGCGGGGCATGGGGATCCGCACTTGCACGTTGGCGCCGTAGTTGGACTCGGGGATGTCGGCCCGGATCATCAGCGACATCTCCAACTGAAGGGTGTAGAGAGAAGGGGGGGCAGATGAGGAGGTGTGGGATGGGTTAGAAGGATGTATCAAATTCTAGATTAACAACCAAACTTGCCCTCTTCTCCCGCGACCTGCCTGCCACGCGCCCGCTCTTTCTTCCTTTTCACACGCACCTTGTAGGGCGACATTTCTTCCACGGTAGGGAAGATGCGGAAAGGCGCCCGGAACTCGCCCGTGATGCGGTAATTGAGAAGGATGAACTCCCCGTCCGGTGGGAAGAAGGACAGCGTCCGTGAGCTCTCAAACTCGTCGAGTCGCACACACTCGTGAAAATTGCAATCGTCCAGGACCACTGCGCCGTACCCACCGCCGCCACCTGCAGGTATAGATAGGAGAGGAGGAGGTTTGAATTTGTGTCGACTCTCCAGAGAACTACGCCCCTGCTCCCCCCTCTCCTTTCCTCGCCTGTACGCACCTTTGCCGATGACGAGGTCGCTGTTGAGGGCGAGCTTCAGCTCCGGGTTGCCCGACAAGTAGCTCTTCATCTGGATACAGCCGTCGATGGTGGAGTTGACAATGTACCCACTGCCTGAAAAGAGCACGTTCAAGCGCTCCAAGATGTCTACGAAAATCTCGTTCTTTTGCTTGCCGCCGGATTGCGCTGTAAGGGGAGGAGAGGAGAGAGGAAGTGTTGTGTGAGTAAATGTGTTGCTCCCGCGCCACGCATCGCCGTTGATTTTCCCCCCTACGTACCAGAAATGGTGATGGGCTTGTGCACGGCGGTGGAGGGTGTGGTTTTGGGGTTGATGTTGGGGATGCGCAGGTTGGGCTTGGCGGACTCGACCAAGATGGGCTCGTTGTAGACGTGGTTCTTGAGGCTCTCCGTGGAGGTGGCCTGGGCGTAGCCGTAGTCCATCATCTCGTCCAGCAGCTCGTACACCAGGATAAAGTTCTTGCGGATGGACTCCTACGTGCGACGGAAAGGGTGGGGTAGGACGAGGTGTAAGGGATTCGAGCTGGAAGTTGGAGGGGCGATGGGAGGGAAAGAAGGAAGGGAGGGTGGAGGGAAGACACAACAGAGACGCACCTCACTCAAGACGCCACAATAGTCCTTGAACACCTTGGCCATTCGATTCAGCAGCTCAATGGTCGTGGAAGGCGACACGTTGAAGCGCGTGGTGGCTCCAAACAGCAGGCCATTCTTGCGCACAAACAGGAAATTGAGGCCGTCGAGGTGGAAGACGGGGGGAGCGTCTCCCTTCTCCCAGAACTTGACCTTGCGAAACAGAATCTCGGCTGCATTTGGCAAGGAGTCCCCTCGAAAATCCTGTTGGTGGCAGATGTGGTGACAAGGGCAGAGCATTTGGTCGACTGTCGGAGGGCTGTGGTCCTGCTTGCTGGCATTGCTTCTCCTTCCTTCCCCCTCCCCCCCTCTGTACACGCGCTCCCCTTTACACGTGCCACACACACTCGCTTACCCGACTGATGATGGTGTCGCCTCTTGGAGACAGGATAAAGAAGGACGACAAGGCCCCCGACATGGTAGCTGGGCTGGTAGTGGTGGTGGTGTGGGTGCAAAGGGCGGCTTTAGAGTGGTTTTGCGTTTTAGCAGTTCGTCTTCTGAAGATCAGCGACGCCATCATCATCATTCATTCCGCTTGCTTGCTCATGCCCTCGCCCTCCACACCGCCCAGACAACAGTCTTGCCCCCATCACCCCAGCACTGCGGTCTTACGCATCAAGTGCACGCCAAAACTATGCCGGGCCTGGATTGGCAGGCTTTTCGATACGCTTTGCCTCACACACACATCCCTCCCCACCCTCCCCACCATCATCCGCACAGGAGGGCAGGCAGGTATCTTGCTTTTTGACGGACGCGTGCACCAAGGACACCGCAGCAGCACAGGTGGAGTGGCCGGATAATTTCGTCGTCACGAGGGCAGCGGGAGGAGCCTAGCCATGATGCGCTCGCGGTTGGCCAAGCTGGCTGCGGAGGCCAAGAAAATCAAGGCAGCAGCACCAGCAACGGCCCGGGCAGGGGCGGGCAAGACGGCCAAGCCGGACACTCAATACCGCATCTTGGAGTCCCCAGGGTGTCGACGCGTGGTCTTGGCCGGGCCCAAAGGTCGTGTGGACGCAAGGACGGCCGAGTCGTTGCTTTGGAAGGTATGTCGGTTCGGTCTTGAGGAGAAACAGGCTCTCACGCATGCGGCCGCTCACCGATGATTCAAACACACACACACACCCTCCCCACACAATTGCCACACAGCTGCAATCATGGGAGACCAACTACCTCATCCAGGTACGGTGTAAGGAAGGAGAGAGGGGGGGTATTATGGAAAGACGACGGACTGCTTATCCCTCCTCTCACATTCTTCCTTTGTCACACAGGCCGTCGTGCTCCAAGGTAGGCCGGGCAAGGAGTTCAGCGCGGGCTGGATGCGTGAGGGCGGGATGGGGCCGAACGGGAACGACCCGAGCGCGACTTTTCGTCGGCATTGCCAGTTGTCTTACTTGCTGGCCACGCTCCGCAAGCCCACCATCGCTTGGTACACGGGCGACGTTGTGGGAGGGGGCATGGGGCTGGGCCTGACCCGCTACCGCGTCTCGACCGAGAAGTCCAACTTCCAGGTAGTCGGCCCCAAGGACGGCTGGGTTCTGGACGGCGGCCTGTCTTACCTGCTGCCCCGCCTGCGCACGGGCCCGGCCGGCAGCCTGGCGTTCGCCCGGTACTTGGCCTTGACGGGCGCGTCGCTGTCCGGCTTGGACATGCTGGCCGCGGGGCTGTCGACGCACCACATGGAGGACAGCGTGGCGGGGCAGCTGCACAAGCGCCTGGCCGATTTGACGTTCGAGCCGGACTTCATGGTGGAGGACGTGATGAGCGAGCACGCCGCCATGTTCTACAAGCTCGACACCCACCTCAACCCCCCGCCCTACCAGGAGCTCTGGGCCGAGTGGGCCAAGAACGACGAGAACCGAGAAAAGTAAGTCAGAAAGAAAGAGGGAAGGGGAAAGGCGTTTTCAGATGCAGTCGCCTATGTTTGTTGTTCTGGATCTCACCCTCTGCTCTCCATCTACCCCTCCAGGTTGATGAAGCGTGCCTCGGGCGTCATGACGGGCTTCGAGGACGACGACAGGTGGGGCAATCACGACGACGACGACGCCTGGGGAGCCCCGGAGCGGGAGGTGGACGCCGCGGCTTTCGACACCAAGGAAGAAGCGGCCATGGAGGCTTTTGTGGAGGGGGAGGTGCGTTCAAATTTGGGAAATGAAAAGAAGGCTGTGTTGTGTGTCCTATTGGTTGGCAAGGAGGATGGTGGAGAGGGGGGGCTCGACATGCTTGTTTACTCACTCTTGACCTATACACCACACGCTCGCAACTGTACAGGGCGAGGAGGATCCGGATATCCGCTTGACGCTGGGCAAGATGGAGCCCCTTTCCAAGGTCTTCTTGGCGCGGAACCAGGCCTTGGCGGCGGAGGAGGGCGACTTTATCGGCGGTGGCGGTGCCCAACGGAAGAGCGCACAGGTACGTGCAAAGGGAAAAGAAGAATGGAATGCACGTGCGCTATACGTATTTTCACTCCTACATTTTTTTCCTCCCTCGCACCCGCAGCCGGCGCTGCCCTCGGACACGGAGGGCTCCCTGTGGTGGCACCGGAACTTTGCCAAGGGCGACGACGCCCTCTTCAATGCGCAGTGGGAACTTATCGAGTACGTACCGATCGGGTGGCTTTTGGTGTGCTTGTTTTATATTTTTGTGTATGATCATCACGTTCTCATCAATCCTTTTTGCCACAAACGAACAGGGCGCGCATCAAGGAACGAGTCCAGGAGGAGGGCATGGAGAGCCTGGCCAATATCAGTGAGAAGTTCCTGGGTAATTTCCCCGAGTACGTCACCTATCCGGAGAGGAAGCGCCTGGTGGACGCTGACAAGGTAAGACTTGGCGTCGCCTTTCGTGTCTATCTCTATTGTGAGACCCTCCCTGCTATATTTTGTATCGCAAGTTATTCGACCCTCATACTCACGCACTCAACCTCACGCGCCAACCCCGCTAGGTGCTCCTCTCTCCCTGGGACTGCAGCGTGGACCGGGCGGAGCGGTTCCCCGAGTTCATGGAGCTGGCCGAGAAGGTGGAAGCTTGCTTCAAGGGCGAGTCGCTGGAGGAGGTTGTGGAGGGTCTGCGGGCGGACAACTCGGCCTGGGCCCAGGAGTGCTTGCGGCGGATGGATGGCATGTCGCCTTTAAGGTGAGGTTTCGTTCTTCTTCCCTAAGCCTTGTTTCCTTGCTTTGATTGGTTTCTCACCCCATCCCGTCCATCGTACGCATCACACACACAGCCTCAAGATTGTCTTCCAGCAGCTGGAGGAGGCGAAGGAGGCTGAGATCGAGGATGCCTTCCGAATGGACTACCGCGTGGGGCAGCGCTTGCTCGCTTCCCCCGCGGCCTCTAAGGCTGGCCTGGCCGGTTTGCAGGGCGTGTCGGTCGACCAGGTGTCGAGTTTCTTCCAGCCGTTTGCGTCTGGTGAGGAGGAGCTGGACTTGCCGGAGAGGGAGCAGGTGGGCGAAGAGCAGCCCGAGCGACGGTACATGGATGTAGAGCTGCAACGGAGATTCGCCAAGACCAGCACCACGAGGGGCAGTATCTAAGACCGGGGTGAAAAGGGATTGCTGGTCGGCAGCAAAGGGCAAAGAAAGAAAATGATAGCAAACTAAGACGTGTAGCTGTTTTTTTCCTTATTTTCTTTCTTTCCATCGATTGCAACTCCTAATTATTTTTATCTACAGGCAAATCGCATCCCACACTTCTGCAGGATGGATTGGCTATCTACAGTCATTTTTTTCTTATACGCTCATTCAAATTGTTTTCCTCTATGCTCCCTCCTCAACCACCTCCTGGGCACTGAGCATTCGACTCAATCGCGGCGCACCCTCGCCACTACCGGGATCCAGAGCCCGCCAAGCATCGTTCCAGGCACGCTGGATCTGGAAGATGCGAAAGCAATTCCGGCCGATGTTGTTGCTGGGACAAATGGGGTCCTCCAGGTAGAGGGGGTCGAACTTGTAGGGATTCTCCAGGAAGGGGGCACCTGCGGGGCGGGCCTGCTGTTGCTGCTGTTGTTGCTGCTGGACGTAGTACTCGGGCATGTCCAGGTCGCCGCCCCCACCAAGGCTGACGCGGCGGTGGGGACCGAGAGAGGGCATATGCTGCGGGTGATGCTGGTGGTGGTGCTGCTGTTGCTGCTGTTGCGCCCCTCGGCTGAAGTAGCAGCGGTGGTTGGTGCTGACGCCCATGGTGCGGGGGTCGAAGTGGTTGCTGTAGAAGTCCAGGAAGCCCAGGAGGAGCGAGCCCGTGTCCATGGCGTTGGACTGCTCCTGCAGGTAGCGCGCCACCATCAGCACCAGGCCGTAGGAGGAAAGGCCCCCGGAGTAGGACTCCATGAGCCCGCGCTCCTTCATGAAGTGCTTCAGGACCAGCACCAAAGGCCGGAGCGCGGGGTTCTCCCGAAGAAGCTCGGCAATCACTCGATTGGCCAGCAGTCCGTTGTGCTGCCCGCCCTCGATGGAGACGTCCAGGTACACCTCTCCTTCTCCCGCTGCCGCTGCCGCCAGTGCTACGCCTGCTGCCACCGCTGCTTCGTCCACTCCGTCCCCCTGGAGCTCGGAAGGCTGGATTGGTGCCGCAGGCACAGCTCCTCCTCCTCCTGCTGGAGGCATCGGAAGGGGTGGGGGCCTGGGCTCGACCTTCATCTTGATTACTGGGATGGCCGTGTGGGAGATGATCTTAATGCTTGCTGGATTCACCCAGGCCGTCGCCCGCAACCTGCGCGCGAGCTCCTGCTGCCACGTCTCCTTGATGGCGTTGCGGCCTTCCAGGACCCCGGGCGCCTCCGCCGGCGCGTCTCGCCGGACCTTGGGCAGGCAGATGACCAGGTCCACGTCGCTGGAGGGCAGTGCCAAGCCAGAGACGAAGGAGCCAAAGGCCTTGACCTGAGCACGCGGCCACAAGGATTGCACCACCTGCCGGCAGCGGTTGACGGCCACCGTTTGCTGGGGGAGGCGGGAAGCCGTTGTCTCTGAAACGCGTCGGACGAAAGCTGCAATATCGTCGCACAGGCGAGAACGCACGTCGAGGAGAGGTCGGCGCAAGGTGAAGCCCGAGCAAGCGTGAGCCAATACGTTGGTGGGCGCGCTTCCTTCGTGCTGACTCAAGTCCAGTCCGGCCGAGTGAAGACGCAGGGTGGTGTCTTCGGGGTGATGATGGATCGAAGGAATGAGGGAGGAGCTCGGCGGGCAGGCGGGATGGGGAGGGACGACGAAGTCGTCGCCGCCAAGCGAGACGGACGCCGAGATAGCCTGCCGCGACTGCTGGTGGTGGTGGTGGTGTTGAAGCTGCGGTTGTTGTTGCTGTGGATGGTGGGGATGATGCCTTTCCCCCCACAAATGAAGCGGGCCGGATGGATTGCGTGGAAGGGAGACTGCGAACGCACCGCCGGTACCACCTCCTTCCAACCGAGCCCGCCGACCCATGGCGCCCAAAGTCGCGGCGGTGGTGGCGATGCTGTGCTTGGTCCCCTCCGCCGAGTAGACAGTGGCGCTGCTGGTTGGAGGGAAGGGACTCGCTGCAGCCAGGGCCGCCCGGGGCTGGGGCACCCCTCCCTGCCACGCTCCCGCACTGCCGCCGCCGCCGTCACCGCGCCCATCGTCACTCATGATTTCCATGTGGTGGGGGCCATGCCGAGAAAACAAGGGGTGCTGGTGTGGGGGCAAGTGCCGCAGGTGCAAGTGGGCCGGGGCAAAGCCGTAGGACGGCAATGCGAATCCATGCGGCGGGGTAGCAGAATAGGGCGGGTAGGTGTTGCCACCACCTCCTCCTCCTCCTCCTTGAGACAGCGCCCCTCGTTGTGCCGCCAAGACCCCGCGCAACGTGGCCACCTCCGCCTCGAGCTTCAGGCACAGGTCCTTGAGGAGCGTCTCGTTAGAAGCAGCTCCATGTGCTTCTCTGTTCCCGTCGCCCGATGAGGAGAGAGAGGAGGAGGAGGCACTGTCCATGCTCACCCCCCAGCCGCCTTGTTGGCCGTCGCAGGTCATGGATGAAGCATCCTCATCCTCCTCTTCCTCCAGCTCCTCCCCTTCCTCTGCCACCATTGCTGCTGCCTCTGCCTCAGCAGCCTCCTCCACCCCTTCCTGCATCTCCACCGCCACCTCTTCCTCCTCGCCCTCCCCCCTTCTTCCTCTTCCCCCTGCTGGTCACAATCTTCTTCTCCTTCCCCTGCTCCCTCCTCCTCGCCGTCGCCACTGCACAAACCGGTCTGCGTCGCTGCCTCCTTGACTGACAATGACTCCTTCTGCTTCAGGTCTTGCTCCATGCCAATGTCCTTCTCCTTGCCCTCTTCCTCTTTCAAAAGCGAATTCTCGGGCTCCCTCCCTATTGAGGGTCCTGCTTTCCGCACCGATGACATGAGGCACGGCGGGGACGAGACGGCGCGCGAAAAGTGACGTTCCCCGCCTCCCTCCTCCTTCTCCTCCTCCTCCTCCCTCGTTCCTCCTCCTCTACCTGCTTGTCGGCTGCGTTGCAGGGGTGCATGGACTCCTGATCCTTCTCCTGAGGGACCTCCGTCTCTGCCGGGGACATCTGGTAGGACAGGACCCGAAGCCTTGTTGCGGCGCTTCTTCTTCTTCTTCTTGTTGGTGGTGCCCTTCGTTGAAGGAGACCAGCGCCAGCAGCAGCAGCAGCAGCAGCAGCAGCACCGGCAGCTGCAGCAGCGGCTGCATGCTGCCCCATCAGCAGCACGAGACGGCTGTCCTTTCCCCACCTTGCAGGCATCACGTCCAATTCCTCGAGCAGGCGGTGTTGGTGCCATGCCGTCCTTCTCTCCAGCAGCTCCGTGCGAAGCAAGGCCTGCACGCGGCCTTGGTGCGCATCGATCGACGAGCAACTGGTCAGATCAGTGGTCAAAAGGCTGTCCAAGGCCATCCCCTGACATACCCTGCGCCGTTGCACCCGCTGCGGCCGTGGCAAGGCCCCCTTCCTCCTGTCGAAAGAGATGCAGTCGCGTGGTCAAGAGCAAAAGCTCCAGCCGCCGCCGACAAAGAGCGAAGTCCTCCTGCTCGCCGACCGCAGCTGCTTCCGCTTGCTCTTCTTGGAGCGCTACCCGGATGGCTTTTGCCACGGCAGAGACAAGGCACCGTAGTCGGGCCTGAGGGTTGGACAGGTCGTCAAAGAGGAACTTGGCCAGCGCCTGTCGCTCCTCGAAGTAGGGCGTGGAGGGAGGGATGAGCGCCCGTGCAGATTGTGCCGTCTTCTTGCTGCTGCTCTTGTGCTCCTGTGCATGCCAGGCCCGGCAGAGCAGAAGCTCCACCTTATTGGCCAGCAGCTCTCCCAGAGAGTAATCGCCCTTGGACCGGAACCAGGTCGCTTCTCCCAGCATTTCTTGTGCCGTCGCCACGTCCGTCATCCCTCCCCGCAGAAAATTACCACCGGAGGCATCGTTCATGAGAGCAAAGAAGCTATCGACGTCTTGCACCAAGACGGTTGAGAAGATTCCCATGGCCGAAGGAGCTGGTGACTCACGACCCCGCCGTTCTCGTGGGGCCTCCAGCGGAGTGCGGCGGCGGCACCAGCAGCAGCTTCTCGGTCAATGTCTCCCAAGCCCGCCATGTCTCGGTCCGGGTGGCCAAACGCACGTGATCGCCCCAAGCTGTTCGTCGACTCTCGTCTGGCCGCACCACGAAGGGCTCGTCCTCAAACAAATGGGCTGTCCGCAGGCGGCTGCTCATCGGATCGCTGCCAGGGTTTTGCTTCTGTGGTGGGAATGGTGGGGTAGATCTTTGATCAAATAGATACCGGCACATCTTACGTTCTTTTGCAGCGTACAAGTAAAAGTCATCCGTGCACATACACACGTAAACCAAAACGTACCCTAGTCGTCGACGGCCCTTGCTCGCCCTGCCGAACTCGCTGCAGCGCCGGCACAGATTCTGCAAAGATGAAGAACTTGACCATGCTCGGGCGCCGGCCCCTCCGTGTTGGCAATGCACGCGCCTTGCTTGCCAGTAGCGCGAGGAGCTTGACAAAAGCTGGCTCGTGCAGCTGCAGCAGCTTGACCCTCTCCTCCACCGGCACGCTCCCAAACCAGGCCTTCATCCGCCGCCTGGCCTCCACCCCCGCTTCATCTCGACTTTGCTTGCCCGGCCCCGCCGCCTGGGCATGCAGGTACATCAGCCCATCCAACAACTCCTGTACCTCGGACGAGCGGCGACGCGGACCGGGGGCTTTCTTATTGGCCATCCATGGCGCTGCGGGCTGGGCAGGCAGGGGATGGGGCGGACCATGATGGTGGGGCTTCTTTCCATTCAGGGGTGCTCTCCTCAGACCCTCTTTCTGACCATTGTAGGACAACCAGTGGCAGCTGCAGCCGCTTCCTGTCAGTGGGTGTGTTGTCGTGGTGGTGTGCAAGGCGTGAGAAGGGGAGCGCGGGTACATTTGGTTGACACACTGGAGCACGCAAAAGAAGGAATGAAATGTTGCGCGGGTGGGTCGCCGACGATTGAACGAGGCAGGAGTGCTTGCCTTCGATCCTGCTTCATTTTTGCCTGACTCAACACTGACCAATGTTCCCCTTTTTTCCCAAACACAGGGCCACGAGTACCATCCCTGCCACCATGAAGTTCTGCTTGCTCCTTCTTGTCGCTTGCGCCTCGTCTGCCCTCGGTAAGTGCGGTGGGGAGACGCTAGGATACGCTCTAGTTGCAGTGCAGTGCCTCCACATGGCATCTGCTTTGATCCAAAGGGTGGGGATGGGTGGGGTTTGAGCTCGATGGTTGGTGCGTGCAGGCCCGGTAACACGAGGGTAGATAGGATGTGGAACAGTAGACAGAACGCGCAGTTGCCTTTTGCGTCCATGGCCGCTGTATTGGTAGGGACATAGGCACACACGACCCCCGCCGCTCCATTTGTTCCAGGACGAACGACCCCAACACGACTGACCGTCCCTCTTTCTATCTTTTCCCACGTCTCCGACCACAGCATTCCTACCGCCCATGCCAAGAGGGGTTGGGGCTCGCTCTGCAGTGCGGGCCGCCCCGCTATTCGGGCACCAGGTGACGATCGAGGTACGTTGCAGTCGGATCGATCGGTGGGGAGGTTTTTGGGGGAGGGGTCTCAATCGTATTTGTCGTCGATCTTGGAGGCCAAGCACGGCCTGCCTTCACATCATCGAGGCACTGACTATCATGCTCTTTTATTTCTCCCCTCCCCCTCTGTCAGACGCTGGACGGCAAGACGCACACGATCAACGTGGAGTCGTACAAGTCGGTACTAGAGGCGGCCCTGGACGAGGGCATCGAGCTACCCCACGACTGCAAGCTCGGTGCATGCTTGGCCTGCTCTGCGAAGGTCGTTTCGGGCACAGTAGATCAGACGGGCTCGACGCTGGACGACTCGCTCATCGAGGCTGGCTTCGCGCTCACCTGCTGCGCCTACCCTCAATCAGACGTCGTCATCCGCTCCATCCCCGAGGACGAACTGATCGACGAGCAGTTTGCTCCTCTCTAGGGCCAATAGACGGACGAAAGAAAAGAAAGAAAGAAGATGAGAAAGCATCCCAACGACACATAAAATGCAGAAGAGAAAGAAGCGTAAGACCCTCTAGTCGATAGTGTCGATAGTGTGGCAGGGTGAGGGGCCGAGGGGTAGATAGGCAACGCTCGTGAAGACATGTCACACACCAAGAGGAAAGTCAAGAAAATGCGCATACTATACAACTCAATATAAGATAAAATTGTTTATGGACTGGTTTCTTCTATTTCTTCTCTTCTTTCTGTATTTACATTGCGCCGACGCGCTGCTGCTCCTTCTGCGGCTGCCCCTCGGCTGGGAGAGTGCCTTCTTGGCCTTGCTTCTTGAGGAGGCCCTTCAAGAAAAACTCCCCCGCCTTGTAAGACGAACGGACGAGCGGTCCCGAGGCCACGTACTTGAACCCCAACCCCTCCGCCTCCACTTGCCACTCTCGGAATTGCTCCGGCGTGACAAACTCTTTCACAGGCATGTGCCGCTTGGTCGGCCGCAGGTACTGCCCGAAAGTCACCACGTCCACCCCCGCCGTGCGTAGATCTCGCAGTGTGGCCCGAATATCCTCGGGGCGTTCCCCCACCCCGAGCATGAGTGAGGTCTTGGTCAAAAGGGTGGGCACGCACTTCTTGGCGTGCTCCAGGACGAAGAGCGATTGGGAGTAGCCTGCCCGGTGGTCCCTCACGCGCCGCTGCATCCGTTCCACGGTCTCGAGGTTGTGCGCGTACACATCCAGGCCCGAGGTGGCCACACGCTCGATGAGGGTGGCCTGACCTCGGAAATCTGGGGTCAGGCATTCCACCAACAGCGAGGGCTTGCGGCTCTTGAGTCCTCGGACGGTCTGGGCGAAGTGCTCCGAACCTTGATCCTCCAAGTCGTCGCGGTCCACGCTGTCAGGATGATAAACCAAAAGGAATGTTATTAGGTGCGTTGTTGTTTAAAGAAGGGAATGCTGCTGCTGCAAAAAGCTAGACACCAGCCCCCTTACCTGGTCAAGACGACATAATCCAAGCCCCACTCGGTGATGGCCTGTGCCACATGCTCGGGCTCCAAGGGGTCTGTTTCGTGTCGATGATAGAAAGTTAAGGAAGGTGAGTTGGTATACTACACCTTCATTCATCTGCTTCTGGCTATTCTACCCCCTCCTTTTCATCTACTACTTACCCAATGCCGCCGGTGTTCGGCTGGTCTTGACGGCGCAAAAGCTACAGCCCCGCGTGCACGTGTCGCCCATAATCATGATGGTCGCCGTAGCCGTGCCGTCCTTGCCCCCACCCCAGCACTCGCCAATGTTCGGGCAGCGAGCCTCCTCGCACACCGTGGCCAGCTTCAGCTTTCGGACCTATTATTTTTGGGTGGGGTTGAGTAGGGGTGGGAGGGAGGGAATAAGAAGTGAGAACGGAGACACAAGGGAAAGGAAGTAAGGGCCTAACAAAATGTAGTTGTATCTCCAGCTAAACGTACCGTGCTCTTCAATCGTAGGTAGTTCTCGCCTTCAGCGGGCACGGCCTTCAGCCAACCTGTTGTGTAGTGGGGAGGTCGGGGGGATATCGAGGGTCAGCACCATATGTCGTCGAGCAGGAACATCCAACCCACCCGACCGCATCACGTACTTGGCTTGGGCTCCATGCGCTTCTTTCGTCGTGGAGCGGGGCTAGCCCCATCAGCAGTGGCAACCTCTGACACTGGCATGGTGGGTGGAATGAGGGACATGGCAATCCCCGCGGCGTCCTCTTCCTCCAACTGCTTGCGCAGGTCTTCCAAGCGGGCGGACGAGGACGAAGCCGAGCCCCTGGCCGCACAACGAAGCGACGATGCTGCTGCCAATGCTGATGTGGGCGCTGCTGCTGCTGCTGCTGTTGCTGGCCGTGAGAGCAGGCATCGGCGCGACGCGTGGCGAGCAACGGCATTCATGATGACGATGATGAGGGGAGTGTTGTTGCTGGTGCTTGTGCGGAGGACAGGAGCAGACGGCAACGACTTCCGGCTGTGCCTGCCTGTGAGTGGGGTAGATGTAGTAATGGGTAAACCTTGAGTATAGTAAGGAGGACGGTGGGCATTTTCAGGAGAGTCTCGTCCTTGCTTCGCCTCGGAAGCAAGCAACGTTCGACCCCAATCAGGTCATCATACTGGGCGTTCAAATGGAACACGTCGCCCACACACCGATCCCACGAACCAACAAGCGGGGGAAAATGCACGTATGCGCGATTCATTGTTTTTGAGTGGCGAGAAGTTGGCTCCTAGGCCTCGATCTTGGCGTGCCACTACACGACTTTCGGCCTGGCTGCCAAATCACTGGCCACGCCCTCTGCCTCCCCACCATCCACGTGCCCGACCCCGTCGACTCCCGCTTGCGTCGCCTCTCGCCGCAAGTGCGGAACCTGCCTCTTGCCTTTCGAGCGGTCCCCCTGCATTCCTCTGATTCATGCCCTCTTTTCGTTTGTTCTCACGCAATTTGCCACCGCCACCACCACCCACGCACAGGCCACCACACGACACGCTCGCAGCAGCCCGCCAGCCAGCAGCCATGGGTGAAAAACAGACCAGCATGGCCGAGACGATACAGCCTTTCGTCTGCGGCGGCGCGAGTGCTTGTTTCGCCAGCAGCATCATCCACCCCATCGACCTGGCCAAGGTGCGCCTCCAGCTCTTCTCCACGCTCAACCCCGGCATGAAGGCACCAGGCGCCGTGAGCGTGATCGTGAACCTGGTCAAGAACGACGGCGTGGCGGCGGCCTACGCGGGCTTGAGTGCCTCGCTGATGAGGCAAGCGATCTACGGCACGGCACGCATTGGCTTGCACCGGACCTTTTCTGACAAGCTGGAGAAGAGCACGGGCGGGGCTATCCCCTTCTGGATGAAGACCTTGAGTGGCATGTTGTCGGGCGGCATCGCCGTCTGCATCGGCACGCCCTTCGACGTGGCCCTGGTGCGCATGCAGGCCGACTCCATGAAGCCCATCGAGCTGCGCCGGAACTACAAGAACGTGTTTGACGCCATCGGGCGCATCTTCAGGGAGGAGGGCCCCAAGCGGTTGTACGCAGGGCTGGCCCCGAACGTTCTGCGCGGCATGTCTATGAACGTGGGTATGCTCGCCTGCTACGACCAGGCCAAGGACGCCATCGCCGTGCACGTGACCAAGGACAAGGACCCGAAGAAGCCGTCCGTGGTGACCAACCTCCTCTCCTCCGCCGTGGCCGGCTTCACCTCGGCCTTCTTCTCCCTTCCCTTCGACATGCTCAAGTCCCGGATGCAGGACATGAAGCCCGACGCCAAGGGCAACATGCCCTACTCCGGCCTGGCCGACTGCACGCTGGCCATCTTCAGAAAAGAGGGCCTGCTCGCCTTCTGGACCGGCTTCCCCGCTTACTACGGCCGGTGCGCGCCCCACGCCATGATCATCCTGCTCACCATCGAGCAGGTCACCAAGGTCTACCGGTCCGTCTTTGTGGTCGCCAAGCCCGTGCCCCTTGCCTCATAAGAAGGGGGGGGAGGCGCAGAAGAAGGAGCAGCAGCAGCAGCAGCAGCAGCAGTAGCAGCAGCAGGAGAAGGAGGCTGCTTAGGTAGAGTTACAGACGATAGGTAGAAGAAGGAGAAGGAGAAAAGGAGAGGCTGGCTGGGAGGGAGCGAGGGAGGGAGGGAGGAAGGGAGGCGGGCGGACACCAAATGAATGAATTGCCCTGATAATGACTCCATTATGGAGGGAGGTGGGGAAGGGTAGCTGCTTTATTTTTATATATTAAGGGGCACGCACATCGGCCAGCCAGGCCCTTGGGTGCGGGCGGGCGAGTAGGAGGGGGATGGAGGGAGGGAAGGAGGGGAGGTGGGAGGTCTCTATATAGAAGAGAGAGAAAGAGAGTGGAGAGGATTACTGACGCGAAACGAAATGTGCGGTGTGACAGTTTTGGAGGGGGACAGGACACCCCATACCCATCGATTTAAAGGAAAATATAATGCATAATGTCCATGCTTCTCCTTCTCCCTCTCTCCACCAGTGTGGTGCGTGGGGCGACGACTGACTGTTCAATGTTTTTTCTTCTTCCTGGTTCTTTCTTTTGCTGCCTGCGCGAGTCTTTTTGCTTTTCCTTCCTTTCTTTTGGTTCCCTCTCTCTTCTCTTCGTACCTACACACATACACACAAAATGCTTATAGAATGACGATGCTCGTGTGGCAAACTTTGTTGTTTTGGGCCTTGATGTGGCGTTCTCTCTTCCTTTTCTTCCTCTCATCTTTAGTCGGTGTCAATTTGGTGTGGGAGTGGGTGCTGTTGTTGTTGGTATATTGGCAGAAAAAAACAGATCTTTCCCTTGTCGTATCAGGTGTGCAAATCCAATTCATAAATCATGGAGAAATCCCTCGTTCGTTGCTCCCCTTTCCTCCAGGCGATGGGTGACCTTCACTGCTTAGGACTTGTCGTGATGCTTCTTATGTTTTTTGTGCTTCTTCTTCTTCGACTTCTTCACCTCCTTCTCTTCTGACGTGTCCGACTCCGTGTCATCCTCCTCCTCCTCCTCCTCCTCTGCATCCTTGGCCGCCGCCGCCGGGGCAGCCGCCTTGGCCACGGCTCCTCCCCCCCGCCTTCGCCACCCCCACCGCCGCGCCCGGTCTTGTTGGCCTTGTAGTTGTCCATCTTGCCCTCGTACACGGTCTTCTCCTTCTTGGCCAGCTCCTGGTACTTCTCCTTCTCCTCCTCGCTCAGCTTCTTCCAGTCGGCAGCCAGCACCCCCATCAGGTCCGTCATCTTGGCCTCGGGCTGGGCCGCCCGCAGCGTCGGGGTGTGCTCGCAGACATAAAACTGGTACCCGCTCTTAGGCCGCTTGGGCAAGTCCGGGTCCCGCTTCCCCTTGCGCTTCTTGCCATTCGTGCCGTTCGCCTCCTCCGCGGCAGTCTTGGGTTCGGGCAGCTTCAGCACGGCTTCGAGGGTGGCCTCGTCCCCAGCGGCCAGCTTAGCAAAGACCGCGGCCTGCTGCGCGGCAAAGGCTTGTTGTTTCTGAAAGAGCTTCGCGTAGCACAGCGACAGCTTCTGGGGGTCCATGATGCTGGGACTGGGTTGGTGTGGTTGGGTTTTGGGCCGCGGTGAGATGGGCAAGGGCTCCAATCGGGCGCGAAGGATATTCTGAAGATGGGCAAGAGCGGGGGAGATGAACCAAGCCAGCGGGGCTTACCTGTTGCTTGTGCGGGCACGGAACCGGGTGGCGCTGACGCTGTCCGAGGTGCTGGTGTGGCCTGTGTGCGTGTAGTATGTGTGTGGGCAGGGTTAAGTAAAGCAAGACAAGAGGAACTCCTAGAACAACCAGCTCCTAGAACAGAAGGGCCGCTGATGACGCCCGCCGCAGTTGCTTCTGTGGGGTGCGTTTCGCGAGACCCCTTTTTCTGCCTTTTTGTGCCTCTAGCCTCACCCTCTCTTTCCCCTTCCCTTCTTCCTCTCTCTTACAGGCACAGGCACAAGCAGCTTCCAAGTCCAGCAAGCAGCCAAGCCACACACATGTCGCCTTATCCGTACGAAGAGAAGAAGAGGAGGTGGACGAGGAGGAGGAGGCGGTCTTGAAAGACTTTCAGACAGTGGAGGACAACCTGATGATCCTCATTGACGCCCGCCCCGCGATGTTGGTTAAGAATGCCGAGGGCAAGGTACGTGCTGAGGAGGGGAGAGACTGCAAAGGGGGCAGGAGAGGGTGGGAGGGCTTGACGGCAAAAAGGGAGGAGGTTGGCTGGGAGCGGCATCACAAGGCTGCCGACAAGGAGGCATGCAAAAGGAATGCTGAAAGACACTCCTGGCTTGATGGGATGTATGTAGGCGTGCTTGGTCTCTTCGCGCTCGATTCTGCATCCTCATCCCTGTCACCTTCCTCTCTCTTTCCTCTCTCTAGGCCCCGTTGAGGAGTTCCTTGGAATTGGTGAAAATCGTGCTTCGACAGAAGATCATGATGAGCCAGCGGGATTGGGTCGGGATCATGCTTTTGGGGCGGAAAAGGCGCCGGACGAGGAGATGGAGGGGGAAGACGGCAATGTGGAGGGTCTCGATGGGCTTTGGCGCGAGCCAGTTGTTCGGGGCAAACGATCGAGTTGCAGCCGTTGGGGGAGCCGACCGCCAAGCGCATCAAGCAGCTGGAGCGGTTGTGCGAGCCCGAAGCTGACGTCGCCCAGGAGCTGCGTTTGAAGTGGCCGGACAGCTCCTCCTCTTCTTCCTCCTCCTCGGGCTTGCGGGACGGCGTCCGCGCGTGTCTGCGTATGCTCGAGACCCGGTCCAAGAAGGAACGGGACATTCGGCGCATCTGGCTCCTGACCAACGAAGACGACCCCTCGGGCCCCAATGACCCTAGCCAGGTGATCAAGGACGCGCAAGAGGGCGGGGTGGACGTGCGCCTCTGGGCATTTCCCCCGCCCCGACGGTTGGGAGTTCGACGAACAAAAGTTTTACGGGCCCGTTCTCTCCGCCGCGAGCAAGCAGCCCTCCGAGCTGGACTATATCAAGGCTGACGAGGACGAGACTGAATCTGAGTCGAAGATGGTGGACATCGGGAGCGGGGATCTGGCCACCCTGCTGGGGGCAGCCAAGGGCCGGCTGTTCAAAAAGCGTCGGTACGCCCGCACCACCTGGCACGTCTCGGACTCCCCCCCTCTCCCTCAACGTCGCCCTCTACAAAACCATTCAACCCTGCAAGAAGCCTGCGCCTGTGCAGCTGGCCGCGGCGACGAACCGGCGCCTGGTCACGAGCACCAAGTGGTTGTGTGAGGAGCTGGTGCAGTACGTAGACGTGGAGCTGGAGGCGGCGTTTGGGTTTGAATTTGGCTCCTCCAACACCACCGTCCCCTTTGAACGCCCCGAGTTTGAAGCAGCCCGCCGCACAGGTCTGAGCGAGCCCGGGCTGCATTTGCTGGGGTTTGTGTCTGCCGCAGAATTGGCGTGGGAGCTGAACGTGATGAGCAGCACGACGGTCTACCCGGAAGAGCTCTCCCTCAAGGGTTGCACCCGCGCCTTCATCTCCCTGCGGGAGGCGATGCTGAAGCGGGAGCGGAATGGCAGTCGTCCGTACCAGGCCACGGCCAAGTCGGAGCCCCGTCTAGCTGTGTTGCTGGCCTCGGCGGCGACCAAGGGGTTGGAGTTGATTAAGTTGCCTTTTCTGGACGATCTGCGTTCGGTGGAGAGCCCGCATTTGGACTGTCCCCCCCTGCCGCCCACGAAGGAGCAGCTGGAGGCGGCTAAGAAGGTGGTGGGGCGCTTGACGTTGAAGCCCGAGCAGTACACCAACGTGGGGTTCAACATACCCCAGCCTTGGAGAAGTTTTATTCGGGCTTGCAGGCCTTGGCGCTGGAGGAGACGGAGGCGGAGTGGGATGAGAACAAGGATGACAGCACCTGGCCCTCGGACGAGTTGCTGGGGCGGGCAGAAGAAGAATTGGAGGAGCTGTGGGAGGTGTGTCCTGATCCAGTGAAGGCCGCGCGTGGCGGGGGTGGGGGTGGGGGAAAGCGGAAGGCGGATGCGGTGGAGAAGAAGGTTAAGGTGAAGAGCGAGCCGGCTGCCAAGAAGGGGAAGGGCAAGAAGAAAGTGAAGGTGGAAGAGGACGAGGACGAAGAGGAGGACAAGAGATGGGAGGCGGGGGCGGGGGTTCGGTGCAGGAGGACTTGGAAGAATTGATTTCGATGGGGAAGCTGGCAAAAATGACGGTGCCTGAACTGAAAGAGAGTTGTAAGGAGAGAGGGCTGCCCGTGTCGGGCAAGAAGGGGGATCTCATCGACCGTCTGCAGATGGACGTCGAGGCGGACAACTTTTGAGATTTGAAAGGAGAGGAGGGCAATATCAGGGCTAGAACGAGAGAGATAGGAAGTGTGTGTGAATAAGATAAATGTGGATACATGAATAATAGGAGCAGAAAACGAGAAGAGGGGTGTAATGGGTGGGGCATGGGAGGGTGGGCAAGGGAGGAAGAAAGGGAGGATAAAGAGCCTCGCCGTCACCAGCTCCCAAAACCAGGGCAGAGACAGACAAAGAATAAAGGGTTCATAAAAACTAACTACGTTGGGTAGCGCTTGTGCTTGGTTTCTTGTGTTTTGCAGCATTGGGCCGAACCTCCCCGCTTTCGGTTATCTCCCCTCCGGGGCGATGCCCTCCCACCACCATTGGTGCGGGAGGGGGTGAAGCATTTACACTTGATGCTTGAGCTGCTCCTACTAGTGTTCCTGTCTGGGTGGCCCACATGCCTGAGCCCTTGCAGGACTGGTGCAGTGTGTGGACGCACTGGCTTAGCTAGCCACAAGCCTCGTCCCCGCATCCCACCATCATCATCATCAGCCCCGCCCTCTGGCGTTCGTTGCCGTTCTTGCTGTCTTGTTGAGGGCGCGATACGAAAGCAAGGGCAGCGGCAACTATGGCAGTGTATTGCGCGCTTGAATGTGTCCTTGTAAATGTGCATGGCATGGTGGTGGTGCGGGCACTGGGTCAAGCAACGCGTTGTCCTGCAGGCAAGCTCCCTTTCATCGACTGGCTGGCTCCTGCGGGCGGCAACACCTCGCCCCAGCCTTCCTCCACTTGAATATCCGTCGCTCACAAACGCACGCCCCACCAACACACATACAATCCCCACACAGTTATGGTGATGAACAGAGCGTCGTCGTGGCTGTCGGCCGCCGACCTGGGTGCCGCAGCCCTGCTTGTGGCGGTGGAGGAAGGCCAGGCCTTGTGCTGCCCCAAAGTCGTGTGCTAAGCGGCGCCCGCCCGGCAATGGGACCCCGAGCGCGTGGGTTGGTGAAGCAGTGCAGTCCATGCCCCCGCCCACCACCACCAGTACCTCCTCCTCTGCCGAAAAGGGTCCGTGGTCGCCTACATCTTGGCGCAACTTCACCCCCCGCCATGACCGCCCGTCTATGACGATGATGTAAGTCAAGCGACGAACGGGAGGCAGGAGAGTAATATGGAATAGAATACACACTTATGCATACACTAACTGATATTATATAACAGGCGGAGTTGAAAAAGGTGGAGCAGGCGCTGGCCAGTCCTCGCCTTTGGTCTTTGCGGGCGAATGCCGGCAACTTCACGAGCACCTTGGTAAGTAATGGTGGGAGGGCGAAAGGGGAGGCGAGTGCTCGAGTGATTGAATGGTCGCTCTCAAAGACTTCCTGAGCGTAGTCACTTATATCCCTTGTATGTTAGCCAATTTAATACCATCCCATCTAACTCCTGACCTCCTCTCCCCCTTAAATCACACAGCCAAGGCCGCCATGGGGCAAAGCTTCTTGCTGATGGGCGGGGATTGCGCCGAGAGCTTCAAGGAGTTCCACGTCGACACGGTCCGTGACACCTTCCGCGTGTTGCTGCAGATGGCCCTGGTCCTGACTTTGGTGGCTCCATGCCCGTCATCAAGGTGGGCCGGATGGCCGGCCAGTTTGCCAAGTAAGTCGGAAAGCGGGAAGGGAAATGATATGGGTTGGCTGTAGCTCGCAATCTGCAGCATTCAATGCCACGCCGCAATTTAATCTCACATTTTCTTTCTTCTTCTTTCCCGCCTTTCTCGTCAGGCCGCGTTCGGAGCCCCACGAGGAGGTGGACGGCCTGCGCCTGCCCTCCTACCGTGGCGACATCATCAACAGCGAGGCCTTCACCGAGGAGGGGCGTCGCAACGACCCTTGGCGCATGCTGGACGCCTACCACCAGTCCACCCAGACGCTGAACATCCTCCGGGCCTTCGCGACGGGTGGGTACGCCAATATTTCTCGCCTGCACGCCTGGAACTTGGACTTTGTCGAGAAGTCGGAGGAGGGCAGCCGCTACCGCAAGCTCGCCTCCAAGGTGGATGAGTCTTTGCGTTTCATGAAGGCCATCGGCGTCAACACCGAGTCGGCCACCTTCAAGCAAGCCCAGTTCTTCACCGCCCACGAGTGCCTCCTCCTCTCCTACGAGGAGGCTCTGACCCGCCAAGACTCCACCACCGGCAAGTGGTACGACTGCTCGGCACACATGCTCTGGATCGGCGAGCGCACCCGACAGCTGGACGGGGCGCACCTGGAGTTCACCCGCGGCATCGGCAACCCCCTGGGTGTGAAGATTTCGGACAAGATCACTACCCGAGGAGCTGCTGGAGGTGATTGACAACCTGAACCCCAACAACATCCCCGGCCGTCTGACCCTCATCGTCCGCATGGGCGCCGACAAGCTCCGCGAGAAGCTGCCGGCACTCATCCGGGCCGTGCAGAAGGAGGGCCGCTTCGTGGTGTGGGTGTCGGACCCCGTCCACGGCAACACGATCAAGGCGGAGAATGGGTTCAAGACCCGGCCGTTCGAGAAGATCCGCGACGAGCTCCGCGCCTTCTTCGACGTGCACGACCAGATGGGCACGCACCCGGGTGGGGTCCACTTGGAGATGACGGGCAAGGACGTGACGGAGTGCACGGGCGGCACCATCCAGGACATCAAGGTGGACGACCTCAACAAGCGTTACCACACGCACTGCGACCCCCGCCTCAATGGTGTGCAAGCTTTGGAGTTGGCCTTCTTGATCGCCGAGCGCATGCGCTCACGGACTGGCCTCCCTCCCCTCTTCACCGACGCCTAAGTAAGAGAGGGTTCAGGCGCGTGCAGGGAGAGTTATCTTTGAACGGGAGAGAGAGATGTCCTTGATTTTTGTTTTGGCGCAAGGGAGTCGGGCTGATAAAAAAGCTTATCACCTCCACAACTGGCAGCGCATGCTGTGTCTGAGAGTCCGAGGTGAAGAGAAGAAAGAAGAAGAAGTACACGTAGTCCGTCCTCCTTTATCTGTGTTTAATTAGGTAGTAAGGATATAAGAGAGAGCAAGAGAAGAAGACAATTTGAAACACACGCACACACGCACCCCCACACCACCCATCTGTCGGTTTCCGCACAAGAAAAAGTGTTGGCTCCTAGGAAAGTGGAAGTGTCGGATCCTACGGCGCTCCTAAAAGTCATCTATATACATACCTTCGTCGCCAAGGCCCGTGCCTGCCCCTTCCGCTTCGCTTGACGGGAAGGCGGCGAAAGGAGAAAAAAAAGCCCATGAAAGGAAACCGCCAGCCAACAACACAAAGGAAACAAACAACTAAGAACAACAACGGCAATGTCACCATGAATCGCTTTTCCTTTTGGCTTTTTTGATGGTTTGCTCTACCTTCTTCATTTATAATACAGCTCCTCAACTTCTCGTCGGGCTCGCTATTTTGCTTTGCATCTTTGGCCTTTGCTTCCTCCTTTCTTCTTTTCATTTACAATACACTTCCTCATCTTCTCGACTCATTTTACCTCGCTTCTGCGCGCGCCGTGATGCGATACCTCTTCCTGACCTCTTGTTGAATTTCGTAGCTCGGTGCGTCTGCTGCTTCTGCTGCTCCACCGTCGAGCTTATAGAGCCTCACTGTGCACTTAGTGAGAGCAGCCTTAGACTGAGCCTTGAATACGGTGCCAGAAGGGAAATATACTGAAGACGAGGAAGGAGACGACACGCACGCGAGCTCATCGAATGGAGAGAAGGAAATGGACGGCGGCGCTGCATTCAGAATCGGCAAGCTGGCGCGGGACGGGTGCGTGATTGACCGGGTGACAGTTCCTCGTTTGGGGACAAAACCCACTGGAGAAGAGGAGGCGTCCAGGAGACGCCCATCGAGGGCAAGGCACTGACGATACCTGAGCCTAGCTCAAGGCCGGGCACATGGACTTCAACGGTCACGGACATGGCAGAAAGGGGTACATAGAGGTTGCGATTGGTCGTCGCTTGTACCACCACATGCGCTATTTCTCCTTCCACAGTGATTTTGCTCGGCAGCAGGCGGACGGGAAGAGGGCGAACATTGGGCTTGGTTGTGTACCGCAAGAGATTGAGAGGCGATGCCGTGGCGAAAGTATCCGTCGTGGAAGGAAGACTACACACAAAGTCCATGGGAGAAGGCGCGGGCGATGAGAAGGACGCTAAGGGCGAGGACGTTTCGGGGATGGGTCCGGCGCCAGCACCAGCACGTGCAAGCGAGGACGAAGCCCGAAGAAACACGGGATTGGATTCCGTTGTCCCGATTTGAGAGGCCGCGTCGAGGAGCTCCACGCCTATTTCGAGAGGCTGCTTGGACGCAGGTGGGCCGCCAGCATAAGACGTGACCTGGACAGTGCCCGTGAGCGCCAAGTCAATTTCGCTTTCTCCAAACTTCATGTTCAGGTCCTCCAGGATGGTCACGATGACCTTGAGAGGCGCCTGACCAAGCAGCATCCCTGACGCTGTCAAGGCCACGGGGGGTGGGCTGGACGCCAAGGAGGGCGTCGCTATACCGTCCTGCGGTGCCCGTCCCGTCCCTCCACGCTCTTGCACCGACCCGCGTCGTTGACGAGGTCAAGGTCCGGCTGGCCCACCCGTTGCTGCACGCCGCCGCCACCGCTGCCGTCGGCGTGGCCCGCCACGCGCTGCGGTGGGCCTACATCGGTGCTGCCGACGGCCACCGCCTGGGATTCGCAAGGTTCGGTGAGCGGTCGATGATCCAGCAGCCGTACGCCACGCTGCTGGGCGTGGGGCGGATCACGATCGGGGCCGACACGCTGATCGCGGCGGGCGCCAGCTTGGCGGCCGCTCCCGAGAGACGGTCATCGCGGCACGGCGCCCATGATCGAGATCGGCTCGCGGGTGTGGGCGGCGCAGGGCCTCTCGGTCGTAGCGCACCGCCACATCGAGATCGGCGACGACGTGTGGCTGGGACCCGGCGTGCACATCACCGATGCCGGTCACGACCCGTCGGACCCGACCGTCCCGATCGGTCTCCGCATGGAGCCTGCGCAGCCCGTCCGCATCGGCAAGGGTTCGTGGCTCGGGACCGGTGTCGTCGTGCTCCCGGGCGTCACGATCGGCGACCACGTGACGGTGGGCGCGAACTCGGTCGTCTGCGACGACCTGCCGTCGTACACGGTGGCGGTGGGCTCACCTGCCCGGGTCGTGCGCCAGCTCCACAACGCTCCGCCGCTCGTCATCGTCGCCGACGACGACGAGCCAGGCGCCGACGTCGTCGCCTTGCGCTCAAATCGGACGTGAGGCACGTACGCCAAACGTATGCTGACCCGTCGCCCGCAGGCCGAACACCTCGCCCCGGCGCATCCCGGTGGTGGCGAGCAGGACGTAGGCGGCGAAGAGCCGATCACCCGAGACGTGTTCCAGGAAGGCGGCCAACTCCTCCGCGGTCCAGGTGGCCCGCTCCACGTGGGGCACCGAGGGCGGTCGCGCCAGGTGCGCGACGTTGCGCATCACGAGCCGCAGTCGCTCGGCGTCGGCCAGCGCCCGGTGCAACACGATGTGGGTGTTGCGAACCGTCTTGGCCGCCAACGGGCGGCCGGCGGGACCGCCCTTGTTCACCAGGCGGGCGTAGAAGCGCTCGACCTCCACGGCGGTCAGTGCCTGGAGCTTGCGGGCGCCCAAACCCCAGTGCGTCAGCAATCCGTGAGCATCGGCCGATTCCGGACGGGGGATCACTCCCCGGATCCGCCCGTTTCGCCTGCTGATTGCAGGGTGCCCGGGGAGAGATTCGAACTCTCACACTCCGAAGAGCCGAGGGGTTTAAGCCCTCTGCGCCTGCCAGTTACGCCACCCGGGCGGGGCGGCCCATGGTGGCACGTCAACCGGCCGAGCGGTCCCGGCGTTCCCAGCCGGCCCGGCCAACCGCCGTCATGGCCGCTGCCATGGCCCTGACCTGGCCGGCCAGCACGTCAGGCTCCCCCTGGCCCCACTTGCCGTGCCCCGGCAGCACCCAGCGGAAGCGGGCCTGGTCCGGGAGCCGGGCCATCGAGCGGGCCAGCTCCTCCCAGGAGAACCACATCGCCCCCGCGAACACGTCGGGGCGGCCGTCGTCCTCTCGGAGGTGGAGCGTGTCGCCGGTGAACAACAGGTCGTCGTCCACGTGGAACAGGACGCTGCCCCGTGTGTGGCCCGGGGCGGGCAGGATGCGCACCCCGGGGGCCACGTCCACCGGCTCGGTGCCGTCCACCACGTCGGTCGCGCCGGGCGCGGCGGCGGCATCGGCGGCGTGGATCCAGACCCGGGCGTCGAAGTGCCGGGCGTACCGGTCGGCATCGGCCACGTCGTCGCGGTGGGTGAGGAGCACGTGGCCGATGCCGCCGAGGTCCTCGATGGCGGACGCCAGGCGCGGGGACCACCGGGGCGAGTCCACCATCAGGTTGGGACCCCCACGCTGCACCAGGTAGCTGTGGGCGCCGAAGGAGCTGCGGTCGTTGTGGCCCAGCAGGTGCACGCCACCGGTCAGGGGCCAGGGGAACACGTCGCGGGGCTCGGGGGTGCGCACCACGGTCCCGATCGAGCGCGTGGGGCACGCCACCGCGGCCCGCCACAAGGCGGCCTCCTCCTCGGGGGTCACGGGCTGGCGCACCACCACCGACAGGCCCTCCGCGTCGGCCGCGATCAGGCCCGGGGCGTAGTGGCGCGCCACGTCGCAGGCGATGCAGCGGGTGTCCGCGTACCAGATGCCGTCGACGTTGTCCGGATGGCGGGCATCGGGGCGGGCCATGGAGCGACGCTACGCCGCGGCTGCCGGACGCGGACGTCGGGCGGGGGTCAGCGCAGGTCCACGAGCGGGGGCGCGCACCGGGCCAGCACCTCGGACAGGTCGTCCAACCGGACCGGCTTGGCCACGTAGTCGTCCAGGCCGGACCCCAGGAAGCGTTCCCGGTCCCCGCTGAGGGCGTTGGCGGTCATGGCCACCAGACGGGGCCGCCGCCCGGGCGGACTGTCGGCCCTGATCCGTCGGGCGGCCTCCACGCCGTCCATGTCCGGCATGTGGATGTCCATCAGCACCACGTCGTAGGTGGTGAGCCGGGCCGCTTCGCATGCCTCGGCACCGTTGCCGACCACGTCGGGGGTGACCCCGAGGGCGGCCAACAGGTGTTGCGCCACCAGCTGGTTGACCGGATCGTCCTCCGCCACCAGCACGCGCAACCCGCCGTGGTCGGCGGTCGCCCGACGGTCCTCCCCCGGGAGGTGCGCGGCCGGCACGGGGTCCGGGGCCACCGGCAGGTCGACGGTGACCTCCACCACCGTCCCCACCCCGGGGGTGCTGTCCAGGATGATGCGGCCACCCATCATCGTGACGATGCGGTCGCAGATGGCCAGGCCCAGGCCGGTGCCACCGTGGCGGCGGGCCGCCGACGCGTCGCCCTGGGAGAACGGGTCGAAGAGGTGCTCCAGGTGGTCGGCCGGGATGCCGATGCCGCTGTCCAGCACGGTGAGCCGGAGGCGGTCCCCCTGCCCTGCGGACGGGACGACCTCCACCCGGACCTCCACACCGCCGGTGTCGGTGAACTTGATGGCGTTGCCGACCAGGTTGACCAGGACCTGGCGGACCCGGACGGCGTCACCGACACGGGTGGGGATGACGCCGGCCCCGATGTGGTGGTGCAGGGCCAGCCCCTTGGACGCCGCCACCTCCCGGAACATCCGGACGGTGTCGGACACCAGGTCGGCCAGGTCGAACGGCTCCGCCTCCAGCGCCAGCTCGCCCGAGTCCAGGGCCGAGAAGCTGAGGATGTCGTTGACCAGGTCCAGCAGCAGGTTCCCGCTGTCCCGTGAGGTATCGGCGTACTCCCGCTGCAGCGGGGTCAGGTCGGTCTGCAGCAACAGCTCGTTCAGTCCGATGACGGCGTTGAGCGGGGTACGGATCTCGTGGCTCATGCTGGCCAGGAAGTCCGACTTGGCCTGCGCGCTGCGGGTTGCCACCTCCGACAGCCGCCGCAGTGTCGCGTTGGCCTCTTCCAGCTCGCGCCGGGTGGCCTCACGACGCCGGTCTGAGCGGTACAGCGACCTCAGCGCGATGGCGGAGACGGCGGCGAACAGCCCGAGGGTGACCACCAGCGCGGCGAGCAGCCACCGGGTGCTGCTCAGCAGCTCCGACGAGGCACGGTTGGCCGCACCGGCCTGGGCCTTGCGGTTGGTCTCCCCGGTCGTGGTGAGCTGCAGGAAGCCGCGCTCGAGCTCCTCGATCCGGGTGACGGCCTCGGTCCGTGCCGCGGCCGATCCGGCCGGGTCCGCCGTGACCCGGGCGATGAGGGGCTCCACGGTGCCGAACCACTGCGCGGCCAGCGCCACCGAGTCGGCCCGGAGCGAGTCCGTCCCCAGTGTGCGGAGCTGGTACGAGTTCGTCGCCTCCCGCATGCGCTGGGCCACGAAGGACCGTTGGAGCTCCAGCCGGGCCGGGTCCGCGCCGTCGCGTTCCAGTGCCAGGTCCATGCGGAGCAGCTCACGCTGGACCTGGCCCAGGGTCCGGACGTTGGCGTTGACGATCTGTTCGGTGGCGGCGACGTTGCGCTCCAGGGCCTGGGTCTGGCGCACGACCACCACCCCCAGGCCGATGGTGCTGGCCAGCAGTCCAGCTGCGGTCGCCACCAGCACCGGGGACGGGATCCGGAACCGACCCTGGCCGGTCCCCGCGCTCACCGGACCTCGATGCTGGACAGCTGCCAGATGAGCTTCTCGTCCACCTCGGGCGGCTCCAGGCCGAACGAGCCGTAGGGGTAGATGACCCGGACCGGGCCGAAGCGGTCCACCGCCATGCGCCCACCGTCCACGGTGGTGGCCAGCAGCACCGGGTAGTCCTGCGCGTCGGTGACCGGGATGGCCACCTCGTAGTCGTTCAGGGCACGGGTCTGCAGCGTGGTGGCCTCCGGCCCGACGCCGGCCACGGCCAGGACGGACTCCAGGAGGGGACCCCGGAACGTGGCCGGCCGGCCCTCGGCCAGCCGGTCGTCCACCCGGTACTCCGACAGGCCCAACCGTTCCAACGTGTCCATGTCGAACTGGAGGGTGTCACCCACGTTGGTGGTGCCGATGGCGCCGGTCACCGTGAGCACCACCGGTCCGAGGGGGGCGGGCACGGCGTCGCCCGGACGCAGGGTGGCCCTGGTGACCACCGAGGCCGGTCCGGCCGCCGACTCCCGGCCGGCGGACGGGGCGTCGGCCCCACAGGCGGCGACGGCCAGCGGGACGCCGATGGCGAGCAGGGCGGAGAGGAGGAGACGGCGGGGAGACACGAACGGGGACCTCGAGGCGGGATGCGGAGCACTCAGGGTTGCCACCCCAACCTCCGGGACGGCTCAGCTCCACCTCAAGATCGCCTCAACACGGACCCGACAGGCGACCTACGCCGCGCTGGGACCGGCCCGCTGGTGGGGGGCCGCCTGGACGGGTGGCCGGTCACGGGCCGGGCCGCGGGACGGCGACCTGCCGTCCAGGGCCACCCAGGCCGCCCGGCGGAAGCGGTCCGCCGGGAGGCCCTCCAGGCCGTTGGCGGCGACGATGCCCTCGATCACGTCACCCTGGACCGCGGCGAAGGGCCGGTCCGCGAGACGGACCGACACCACGGCGGTGCCGTCCGGACGACGGCGCAGGGTGCGGTCCACCCCGGCCAACCGCGGTGGGGACCGGAAGGCCGGGGTGTCCAACCGCCGGCGGCGGGCCACCGTGGTGACGGTGCGGACGCACTCCGCGAACGCGGCGGCCGGTGGCCGATCCCGGACTGCGGTGAGACGTCGTTCCTGCACGGATGCATCGTCCCACGGGGGTCTGACACTGCCGATCGGCGCCGGCCCGACCGGCCCGCCGGGTCGCTCAGCGGGCGGTGACGCTGGAACGGTCACCCCGGATGGAGGTGAGCACCAGCAGGAGCACGCTCACCACCAGCACGATGGTGGCCAGCACGTTCACCTGGGGCGGGAAGGCCACCCGGAAGGCGTTGTTGACCTGGATCGGGAAGGTCTGGAACTCGCCCTTGGTGAAGTCCGTGATGATGTAGTCGTCCATGGACAGGGCGAAGCTCAGGAGCGCCGCGGCCAGGATGCCGGGCACGATGAGCGGGAACGTGACCTTCCAGAAGGTCCGCAGCGGCGACGCCCCCAGGTCCATCGACGCGTCCTCCAGTGTCCAGTCGAAGCCGCGCACCCGGGCCTTGACCGTGAGGGCCACGAAGCTGACGCAGAACATGATGTGGGCGATCACCACCGTGGGGAACCCGAAGGTGACGTCCTGGCCCAGGAACAACTGGTACAGCGAGGCACCCAGGACGATCTCCGGCGTGGTGAGGGGCAGCACCAGGAAGATCTCGGTGACCTTGTTGCCCGTGAACCGGTAGCGGGCCAGGGCGATGGCCATGAGGGACCCCATGATCACCGCGATGGTCACGGCGATGAAGGCCACCTGGAGGCTGCGGAGGAAGGCGTCGGTCAGTTCCTTGTCCTTGAAGGGGTTGGCCCAGTTCTCCAGGGTGAACTGCTCCCAGGACAGGTTGTAGCGACCCGCTGGCTTGTTGAACGTGTAGATGACGATGTTGATCAGCGGCAGGAACAGGTAGATGTAGACGGCGATCGCGAACAGCGTCAGGATCCGCCGGCCCCAGCCGGAGCCCACACGCTGGGGCTTGGTCGACCCCGTGACGGGACCGTCCTCCACCTCCACGAACACCGGCGGGGCAGCACCCCCGGACATGGTCATGGCAGGTCCCTCCCCGTGCGGACGACGACCCCGGTCATACCGCCAGTCCTTCCGTGCCCAGGAACCGGGAGTAGATGAGCACCATCACCGTGATGATGACCATCAGCACGATGGACAGCGCCGCGGCCTGGGGGAAGTCGAACTGCACCAGGAACTTGTTCTGCACCACGGTGCCGATCATGGAGGTCTTGGGCGACCCCAGGTAGCGGTTGTTCAGGTAGTCGCCCGCGGCCGGGATGAACACCAGCAGGCTGCCGGCGAACACGCCCGGCATGGAGAGGGGCAGGACCACCTTGCGGAACGCCGTCCACGGCGTGCCGTAGAGGTCGGCCGCGGCCTCGGTCAGCCGGAAGTCGATCTTCTCCAGGCTCACGTAGATGGGCAGGATCATGAAGGACATGAAGTTGTACGTGAGGCCGCCGATCACGGCCCACGGCGTGGCCAGGATCCGGAAGTCCTCACCCATGAAGTTGCGCATGAACGACACCATCGGGTTCTCGTCCTGCAGGATCGAGGTCCAGGCGATCGTCCGGATCAGGTAGGAGGTGAAGAACGGGCACCACCACCAACCCGATCAGGAGGTTCTTGAACCGGCCACCCTGCGTGGCGATCCAGTACGCCAGGGGGTAGCCGATCAGGATCGCCAGGATCGTCGCCGTGCCGGCGTACAGGAACGACCGGAGGAACTCGTCGCCGTACTCGCTGAACGCG
The DNA here is from genome assembly GCA_963773765.1 of uncultured Actinomycetota bacterium. GTDB lineage: Bacteria > Actinomycetota > Acidimicrobiia > Acidimicrobiales > Microtrichaceae > CAVZCC01. The sequence goes on from CAVZCC010000005.1 coordinate 36,976, forward strand.
GAGGAGAAGTTCGACCAGGCCCAGTCGAACTCGGGGTTCTCGAACCGGCTCGGCTTGGTGGACAGCGACGCCTTGGCCAGCATGAACACCGGCACCAGGAAGAACAGCACCAGCCAGATGATGCCGGGGCTCAGCAGCCCATAGGGCGCCCACCTGCTCTTGCGGAGCCCACGGTCATCGTCGGCCGCTGCCGTCTGGCCATCAACCCTCCCCGTTCGTCCCGTCGCCCCGTCCGATCGCGTGCCCGGCTCACGCGCCCGGAGATCCGGGCGAACTCCTCGTCGAACTTCTGCTCCTCGTCCTCGCTCCAGGTTGCCCCAGGTCTGGAGGTTGGCCAGCGTGGTGGCGTCGGGGAAGATCAGCTGGTTGTCGGCCAGGGCGGCGTCCTCGCCGCCCATCTTGCGGAGCTCGTCCTGCACGCCCTGCACCGGCGAGATGTACTGCACGTAGGCGGTGATCCTGGCCGCGTTGACCGGGTCGTACACGTAGTCCATCCACTTGGCCGACGGCATCGGTGTTGGACGCGCCCTTGGGGATGACCATCGTGTCGAACCACAGGGTGCCGCCGGACTCCGGGATGGCGAACTTGATGTTGGGGTTCGACAGCGCCAGCTGGGCGACGTCGCCGGACCAGCCGATGCACGCCGCGAAGTTGCCCTGCTCCAGGTCGTCCACGTAGTCGTTGCCGGTGAACTGGCGGATCTGGCCGTTCTGGACCTGCTCCTCCAGCGTGTCGCAGGCGGGCTGGAACTTGTCGAAGGTCGGGCTTGTCCAGGTCGATGCCCTCGGACATGGCGATCAGGCCGATGGTGTCGCGCCACTCGGTCAGCATGCCGATCTTGCCCTTGAAGGCGGGGTCCCACAGGTCCTCCACCGTGGTGATCTCCCGGCCGGTGACCTCCTGGTTGTAGGCGATGCCGGCCATGCCCGACTGCCACGGCAAGGAGTACTCGCCGGTGGGGTCCGACGGCGGCTTCTGCAGCGAGGTGAGCAGGTTGGCGGCGTTGGGGATGTCCGACAGCGGCAGCTTGTCCAGCCACCCGAGGCCCAGCAGGCGGCCGGCCATCCAGAACGTGGGGGCGATGATGTTGGGACCGATGGGGTCGCCCTTGGACAGCAGCGGCTGGATCTTGGCGAAGTACTCGGTGTTGTCGTTGTAGCCCTCGGTGTACTTGATCTTCAGCTTGGACGAGGTCTGGAAGGAGTCGAGCGTGCCTCCCTTGCCGTAGAGCTCGTCGTCCGGCTTGTCGATGTAGAGGGTCCAGTTGTCGAACCAGATGTCGTCCCCGCCGCCACCCGAGGACCCACTACCGCTGCTGCTGCTCTCCTCGTCGTCGCCACCGCACGCGGCGAGGAGCTGCGGGCCGATGGCCAGGCCGCCCAGGGCCAGGCCGGTCCGGGTCATGAACTGTCGTCGGGTGACTCGATTCGCCATGTCTTGTCTCCAGTGCGGTGGTGCCGGGAAGGGATCGTCGGGAAGGGATGTTGCTCGGGTGCGGTCAGGATCCGGCGCCGCTGCAGCGCCGTGGTCTGCTCGGCGGCCGACTCGGTGACGCCGGCCATGTCGGCGTCGATCGCCTCCGGCACCAGGTAGGCGCCGTCGTAGGCCCAGGTCATGGTGATGGGTGACCCGACCGCGATGGACGCCGGGTCGTCCTCCGGGCCCAGGTGGGCCACCAGGTCGGCGCCGGTCCGGGTGCGGACCTGGCAGCGGACCACGGGGCCCTGGAACACCAGGCTGGTCACGGTCGCCTCGATCGTGCCGGCGGCCTCACCGCCGTAGAGGGGGGCGCCGGCCGGGACCAGGCGCTCGGGCCGGACCATCAGGGTGGCGCCGGTGCCCGGACCCGTAGGAGTGGCCCCGGGCCGGCACGCTGAACTGCCCGCCGAAGTCCGAGTCCACCGTGACGCGGTCGGCGTCCTGTGACCGCACCGTGACCGGCAGCAGGTTGGCCGTGCCGATGAAGCCGGCCACGAAGGTGGACGAGGGGCTGTGGTAGATCTCGGTCGGGGTCCCGATCTGGTCGACCCGGCCCTGGGTCATGACCGCGATGCGGTCCGACATGGTCAGGGCCTCTTCCTGGTCGTGCGTCACGAAGATGAACGTGATGCCCACCTCCCGCTGGATGCGCTTCAGCTCCAGCTGCATGACCTGGCGGAGCTTCAGGTCCAGCGCGCCCAGGGGCTCGTCCAGCAGCAGCGCCTTCGGCAGGTTGACCAGGGCCCGGGCCAGGGCGATGCGCTGCTGCTGGCCGCCGGAGAGCTGGTTGGGCTTGCGCTGGGCGAACTCCGGCAGGCGCACGACCTCCAGCAGCTCGGTCACGCGCTCCTTGACCACGGACTCCTTGGTCTTCTTGTTGCGCAGGCCGAACGCCACGTTGTCGAACACGTTCATGTGCGGGAACAGCGCGTAGTTCTGGAACACGGTGTTGACGTCGCGCTTGTGGGGCGGGGTCCGGGAGACGTCCTCGCCCTGGAGCAGGATCCGTCCCGAGGTGGGCTGCTCGAAGCCGGCGATCATCCGCAGGGTGGTGGTCTTGCCGCAGCCTGACGGACCGAGCATGGAGAAGAACTCGCCCTCGCCGATGTCGAAGTCCGCGTGCTCCGACGGCGACGAAGTCCGACGAACCGCTTCGTCACCTGCTCGAGCCGGACCACCGGCGCGCCGGCATCCGAAACGCCCGGCTCGTCTACCTGGGGATCAGTCATTCGCAGCGAACTCCCCCACATGCGATGGATTCCGAACGATTTGGTACCTTACCGCGACGAATCACTTGCCCGTCCAGTGCAGGACATCAAGAATCCACCGACGGGCCATGTCCGATCAGAGCACACGAACCACGCGCCGAGGGGGGCCAACGTGCAACTGTCCGACCTTCGCAACGAGAACTTCATCGGCGGGAAATGGTCCGCGGCCCACGCGGGGCGCACGACCGACATCGTCGACCCGGCAACCGGCGACGCCATCTTCGCCGCGCCGGACTCCGACGCGGATGACGTCGACAGCGCGGTGCGGGCCGCGGCGGACGGCCTTCCGCACCTGGGGCCGCACCACCCCGGCCGAGCGCTCCGCCACCCTGCTGAAGCTGGCCGACCTGCTGGAGGCCCGCCAGGACGACCTGGTCGCGGTCGAGTCCGCCAACGCCGGCAAGCCCGTGGCCGCCACCGGCATCGAGATCGAGGCGTCGGCCGACTGCCTGCGCTTCTTCGCCGGGGCGTGCCGCACCATGGAGACCCAGGCCGCCGGCGAGTACCTGGAGGGCTACACCTCGATGCTGCGCCGCGAGCCGCTCGGCGTCGTCGCCTCGATCGCTCCGTGGAACTACCCGCTCATGATGGCCATCTGGAAGGTCGGACCCGCCCTGGCCGCCGGGTGCACCGTGGTGCTCAAGCCGTCGGAGCTGACGCCGCTGTCGTCGCTGCTGCTGGCCGACATCGCGGCCGACGTGTTCCCGGCCGGCGTGTTCAACGTGCTCGGCGGGCGGCAAGGAGACCGGCGCCACGCTGGTGTCGCACCCGCTGGTGCGAGATGATCTCGCTGACCGGCTCGGTCGGCACCGGCAAGGCCATCGCCAAGGCCGCCTCCGACTCCCTCAAGCGGGTCCACCTGGAGCTCGGCGGCAAGGCCCCGGTGGTGGTGCTCGACGACGCCGACCTGGACAAGGTGGCCGAGTCGCTCAAGGTCGGCTCGCTTCTGGAACGCCGGCCAGGACTGCACCGCGGCCTGCCGGGTCATCACCGGCCCGGGCATCCACGACGCCGCGGTGGACGCCATCGCCGACGCGGCCCGCAGCCTGGTGGTCGGGCCCACCGGCGACGAGGCCACCGAGTTGGGACCGGTCATCTCGGCCGGCCAGCTCGAGCGGGTCGAGGGGTTCGTCGAGCGGGCCACGGCCGCCGGCGCCTCCGCCGTCACCGGCGGTGCACGGCGCAACGGCGACGGCTACTACTACGAGCCGTCGGTCATCGTGGGCGTGGACCAGCACGCCGAGATCGTCCAGCGGGAGGTCTTCGGACCCGTCGTCACCGTGCAGCAGGCCGACGACCTGGACGGCGCGATCGCCATGGCCAACGACGTCGACTACGGCCTGGCGGCGTCGCTGTTCACCTCCGACGTGGGGCGGGCCATGGAGGCCAGCGCCCAGCTGCGGTTCGGCACCGTGTGGGTCAACGACCACATCCCGCTGGTGTCCGAGATGCCCCACGGCGGCTTCAAGCAGTCCGGCTACGGCAAGGACATGTCCCAGTACGCGGTCGAGCACTACACCGAGCTCAAGCACGTGATGGTCAAGTGGTGACCGATCCGGCCTCACGCCGCAGCACACTGACCTGACCGACCGACCGAACGCACGACGACCACACCGTCCAGACACACCAGTCCAGACACACCACGAGCACCAGAACAGGGTGAGACCCCAATGACCACCGACAGCACCACCACCGAGCGCCACGACCGCCTCATCGAGCGGGCCGAGGAGATCGCCGCCGTCGAGATGCCCAAGCTGCTCGACCGGACCACCGCGTCCAAGGCGCTGTACGAGCGGGCCGTGCGCCGCATGCCCGGCGGTGTCGCGTCCAGCTTCCAGCTGGGTGACCCCTACCCCGTGTACCTCGACCCGCGGCGTGGGCGCCGAGGTGTGGGACGTCGACGGCAACGAGTACTACGACTTCCACAACGGGTTCGGCTCCATGGCCGTGGGACACGCCCACCCGCTGGTGGCCGAGGCCGTCGACGCAGACCACCCGCAACGGCATGCACTTCGCCGTGACGGTCGAGAAGACGGTGGCCCTGGCCGAGGAGCTGTGCCGCCGCTTCAACTGCGACCAGGTCCGCTTCACCAACTCCGGCACCGAGTCCAACATGTCCGCCATCCGCGTGGCCCGCGCCGCCACCGGCCGCGACGTCATCGCCAAGATCGAGGGCTCGTACCACGGCCACGTCGACCAGCTCATGTACTCGGTGCTGCCCGGCGCCGACGTGATGGGCGGCCGGGACGCCCCCGTGGCCACCCCCAAGTCCAAGGGCGTGCCCAAGGAGATGGCCGACTGGATCCGTGTCGTGCCGTTCAACGACGCCGCCGGCGCTGGAGCGGCTGTTCCAGGCCGAGGGCGACAAGATCGCCTGCCTGATCATGGAGCCGGTGATGATGAACATCGGCATCGTGCGTGCCCCAGCCCGGGCTACCTGGAGGCCGTCCGCGAGCTGTGCACCCGCTACGGCGTCGTCCTCATCTTCGACGAGGTCAAGTGCGGCGCCACCATCGCCGAGGGCGGGGCCCAGGAGCGCTTCGGCGTGCAGCCCGACCTGGCCAGCTGGGCCAAGGCCATCGGCGGCGGCGCCCCCATCGGCGCCTTCGGCGGCAAGGCCGAGATCATGGAGGAGATCAACCAGGGCGCCGCCCACCAGGGCACGTTCAACGGCAACCCGCTGTCGGTGTCCGCCTCGCTGGCCACGCTGACCCAGGTCCTCACCCCGGAGGCCTACGAGCACTTCGACCGGCTGGGCGCCCGGCTCGTCCGGCGGCATGAACGCCATCATCGACGAGTACGACCTGCCGGCCCACACCATCGACCTGGGCTGCAAGGGCTGCGTCTCGTACCGCACGCGAGCCGCTGACCAACTACCGCGACTTCCTCGACACCAACATCCACCTGTACACCGCCAGCTACCCGTGGATGGTCAACCGGGGCGTCTTCATGACCCCCGGCGACGAGGAGCAGTGGACGCTGTCGGTGCAGCACACCGACGAGCACGTCGACCGCTACGTCGACGCCTTCGCCACGTTCGCGGCCGAGCTCACCTCCTGAGCCACCTCCCCACTCCCGCGGGGGCCGGTCCTCACCCCATCAGGTGGCGTGCGGGATCCGCTCTGCGACCAGCCATGCCAGCCGGTCCCGATCGGGGTGCTGCAGGACGATCCGGGCCGGGCGGTCCAGGTCCGTGTCGATCACCAGGACCTCCTGGTCCCGGTACACGCACCAGAACTGACGAGCCCCCTTCCGGCCCGGCACCAGGTAGTTCCCGGTGGCGATGACACCGGGCCAGTAGGCGCCGCCCACCCGCCAGGACAGCCCCTCCCGGACCTCGGCCAGCGGCGCGACGCGGGCCGACGTGACGTGCTCGATCGGGACCTCCAGGTGCCGGGCCAGGCACCAGACCTGTTCCATCCCGTCCAGGTCGATCGAGATCCTGTCGTCGTGCACGTACAGCTTCACGGACATGGACCCAACCTACGCGGCCCCGGGCCGGGCCCACGCCGCGGGCACGGGTAGCGTTCCTCGGCGATGGCCGCGGTCGACCCCCTCCCCGTCCGCAGCCGCAGCTTCTGGCTGGAGTCCTGCGGCGACGACCTGGCCCCCCGCCCTGCACCAGGTGGGGACCTCACCGTCGACGTGGCCATCGTCGGCGGTGGGCTGACCGGGCTGTGGGCCGCCCACGCCCTGCGCGCCGCGGCTCCCGACTGCCGCATCGCCGTGCTGGAGGCCCGGGTGTGCGGCTTCGGCGCCTCCGGCCGCAACGGTGGATGGTGCTCGGCGCTGTTCCCCGCCTCGTTGGACCAACTGGCCCGCATCGGGGACCGGGACGGGGCGGTGGCCCAGTACCGGGCCATGATCGACACCGTCGACGAGGTCGGACGCACGGCGTCGCTCCTGGGCATCGACTGTGACTGGTCCCACGGCGGCACGCTGACCGTTGCCACCAACCCTGCCCACGTCGGTCGCATCCGCGACGGCGTGACCGAGATGCGCCGGTGGGGCTTCGAGGAGGCGGACGTGCGGTGGCTCACCCCGGCCGAGACCATGGAACGGGTCCGCCTGCACGGCTCGGTGGGCGCCGCGTTCACGCCGCACTGCGCCGCGCTGCACCCGGCCAAGCTCGTCCGGGGCCTGGCCCGCGCCGTGGAGGACGCGGGCGTGCAGGTGTACGAGGGCACACGGGTCGAGCGGATCGAACCGGGCGTGGTGGGCACCGACCACGGCACCGTCCGGGCCGCCACGGTGCTCCGCTGCACCGAGGGCTACACCCCGGGCTGCCCGGCCACGGCCGTGACGTCGTCCCCATCTACTCGATGATGATCGCCACCGAACCGCTCCCGGAGGAGATGTGGGAGCGCATCGGCCTGGCCGCCCGGGAGACCTTCACCGACGGGCGCCACCTGCTGGTCTACGGCCAGCGCACCGCGGACGGCCGGCTGGCGTTCGGCGGGCGGGGGGCGCCGTACCACTTCGGCTCCGCGGTGAAGGACGGCTACGACCGGGACGACGGCGTGGCGGCCGAGCTGACCCGGGTGCTGCACCAACTGCTCCCCGTCACGCGCGATGCCACGCATCACCCACCACTGGGGCGGCCCCCTGGCCGTTCCCCGGGACTGGTGTGCGTCGGTCGGGCTCGACCGCACCACCGGGCTGGGGTGGGCGGGTGGCTACGTGGGTGACGGCGTGTCCACCACCAACCTGGCCGGTCGGACGCTGGCGGACCTGGTGCTGGGCCGGGACACCGACCTGACCCGTCTCCCCTGGGTCGGCCACCGGTCCCCCACCTGGGAGCCGGAGCCCCTGCGCTGGATCGGCATCAACGCCGGCCGCGGCGTGGCCGCGGCCGCGGACCGGAGCGAGGCACGCCGGCGCCGGCCCTCGCAGATCCTGGACCGCGCCCTCGGGCTGTTCACCGGCGGCCACTGACCCGCGGCCGCTCCGGCGCCTTTCGACCGCGGAGCGGGACCTGCGACACTGAGGGCGTGACGGCCCGATCCCCCCTCTCCCTGCACTGGTTCCTGCCCACCGGCGGCGACAGCCGCAACGTGGTCCCGACCGATCCCGTCCTGGACTCCCGCCCCCCGTCGCACCGCTACCTGGGCCACGTGGCCCGGGCGTGTGACCAGTTGGGGTTCGACGCCGTGCTCACCCCGTGCGGGACCGGCTGCGAGGACGCCTGGATCAGCACCGCGTCGCTCATCCCGCTCACCGAACGCCTCCGGTTCCTGGTCGCGTTCCGTCCCGGCCTGCTCAACCCCACCCAGGCCGCCCAGATGGCGGCCACCTACCAGGCCATGTCGGGCGGCCGGTTGCTCCTGAACATCGTGATCGGCGCCGAACCTGCGGAGTTGGCCCGCTTCGGCGACTTCCGCTCCAAGGACGACCGGTACCGACGGGCGGGTGAGTTCCTCACGATCCTCCGGGGCGCGCTGGAGTCCCCGTCGTTCGACTTCGACGGCGAGTTCTACCGGGTGGAGGCCGCCACCACCCGGGACTCACCGGTCACCCCACCCGAGATCTTCTTCGGGGGCGCCTCGCCCGCGGCGGAGCAGGTCGCGGCCGAACACGTGGACGTCTACCTGGCCTGGGGCGAGCCCCCCGCCATGGTGGCCGAGCGGCTGGACCGCATGCGGTCCCTGGCCGATGCGGCCGGGCGCGGGCCCGACCGGCCGCTGCGCTTCGGCATCCGCTTCCACGTCATCACCCGTGACACGTCGGCGGAGGCCTGGGCCGAGGCCGCCCGGCTCCTGCGGGGCATGGATCCCGAGGCCGTCGCCGCGGCCCGGGCGGACTTCGACGCCACCCGGTCCGAGGGCCAGCGCCGCATGGCGGAGCTGTCGGGCCAGGCCGCGGACGGATCCGTGCCGGAGGACCCGCGCGACCTGGAGGTCCACCCCAACGTCTGGGCCGGGGTCGGCCTGGTCCGCGGCGGTGCGGGCACCGCCCTGGTGGGCAGCCACGCCGAGGTGGCGGACCGCATCGAGGAGTACCGGGACCTGGGCTTCGACGAGTTCATCCTGTCGGGGTACCCGCACCTGGAGGAGGCATGGCGCGTCGGCGAAGGACTCATGCCCGAGCTCCGTTCCCGGGGACTGCTGCCCTCGCCCGCCCCTGCCGACGCCCACCAGGTGTTCACGTTCCGATGAGCACGACGGAACCGGACGTGGGCCAGGACGGGCGCATCACCGTCGGGCTCCTGCTCTGCGACCACCTCGACGGCGACGCGGCGGCGGTTGCCGGCGACTACACCGAGCTCTATCCCGCCGTGTACGGGCCGGTCGGCCTGGACCTGCGCGTCTACGACGTGACCCGGGGCGAGTTCCCGGCGTCGCTCGACGAGTGCCCGGCCTGGATGGTGTCCGGCTCGCGGCGGTCCGCCTACGAGGACGAGCCGTGGATCCACCAGCTGGGCGACCTGATCGTCCGCCTGGCGGAGGAGCGCCGGCCGCAGGTGGGGATCTGCTTCGGCCACCAGCTCACCGCGCTGGCCCTGGGCGGCGACGTGGGCAGGGCCGACGTCGGATGGGGGGTCGGCGTGCGGACCTTCGACGTGTCGGCACCGGCGCCGTGGATGGACCCGGACGCCGAGCGGTTCAACATCCTCATGAGCCACCAGGACCAGGTGCTCCGCCTTCCCGACGGGGCCGAGCTCATCGCGTCGGCCGAGTACTGCCCGGTGGGCGCGTACCGGGTGGGCGACCACGTGTTCTGCGTGCAGGGCCACCCCGAGTTCGTCCCCGGCCTGTCGGCCCTGTTGACCACCAAACGCCGGGCCGCGATCGGTGAGGAGGTCGCCGACGCGGCCCTGGCGTCGCTGGACGAGCCCCTGGACCACGCCGTGGTGGCCGGCTGGATCGCGGACTTCTACCGTTCCGCCCTGGGCCGGACGGGGGCGCTCACCGACGGGCCAGGTGGCGGCGCTCGAACTCGCCCGCGGTGACCGCACCGCCGAAGAGCGACCCCTGGCCCTCGTCCACCCCCAGGTCCAGGAGCGCCTGGCGCTGGGCGTCGCGCTGGACCCATTCCGCCACCACCCCCATGCCGAAGGTGCGGGCGATGGACACCGATGCCCGCACGATGGCCCGGGAGCCCTCGTCGGTCTCCACCCCGTCGACGAAGGCCCCGTCGATCTTGACCGTGGAGGCCCGCAGCCGGTGGATGGTCGCCAGCGACGAATAGCCGGTGCCGAAGTCGTCGATGGCCAGGCCGACCCCCAGGTGGACCAGCCGTTCGATCTCGGGCAGCAGCTCCGGCTGGGGGCGGATGCTCTCCATCAGCTCCACCGTGAGCCGCTCCGGCGCCAGGTCGTGACGCTCGCACAGCGCCCCCAGGGCGTCGGCGAACCCGCGGGCCAGGCCCTGGGCGGACACGTTCATGGCCACCCCCAGCCGGTAGCCGGCGCGGGCCCAGTCCGCGGCCACCATCACGACCTGCTCGGCCACCCACAGGTCCAGGTCGCCCTGCAGGCCCTCGTCCTCGGTGATGTCCATGAACATCTCCGGGGCCAGTACCCCCCGGGCGGGGTGGCGCCAGCGGACCAGTGACTCGCACGACACCAGCCGTCCGTCGGCCAGGTCGACGATGGGCTCGAACCGCATCTCGAACTGCCCGTCGGCCAGGGCCCGGCGTACCTCCTGGCCCACCCGCCGCCGGTGGGCCCGGGCGGCGTCCATGGCCCCGTCGTACGCCACGTAGACGGACCGGCCGGCGCCCTTGGCCTGGGCCAGCGCCACATCGGCCCGGCGCAGGGCCTCGCCCGGCTCCGGACAGGGCGCCAGCGAGCAGGACCCGCCGCTCAGCCCCAGTTGCCACCCCGCTGCAGCCACGCCGTCGAGCGGTCGGGCCACGGCGTCCTGCAACGCAGCGACCAGGGACTGCGGATCGTCGTCGGGGTCCGCCAGCACGACGAACTCGTCGGAGCCGAACCGGCCCAGGAACCGCGGCCCGCAGGCCCGGGACAGGCGTTGGGACACGCGGTGCAGGACGTCATCGCCGACCAGGTGCCCGTACATGTCGTTCACCTGCTTGAACCCGTCCAGGTCCACCAGCAGCACCGGGCGGTCCGCGCCCTCCCCGATCGCCGCGGCCAGCGCCTGCTCGATGGCGACGCGGTTGGGCAGGCCGGTGATGGGGTCACGGTCGGCCCGGCGCCGCAACTCCTCCAGCGCCTCGTGCTCCTCGGTCACCACCCGGCTGGTGGCCAGCAGGCCGCGGACGAGCGGGTCCTCGAACAGGTTGGTGAGCCGGGTCTCGATCCACGCCGGGGAACCGCCCGGCGACGGGACCTGGTAGCGCACCACCTCGGACGCGCCGGCGGGCGCGTCGGCGACACGGGCCGCGGCGTCCTCCAGGGTGCGGCGCGACTCCGGACCCACGTTGTCCGGACCGAACGTCCGCCCCAGCACCGCCTCGGGCTCCACGCCGAACACGGTCCGGACACCGGGGCTGCAGTCCACCACGGACCAGTCGCGGCCGAGGACCACGATCGCCTCGGTGGAGAACCGGGTCACCCCCTCCAGGAGGGTGGACCGCAGGGGACGCAGCACCTGGGTGCCGAGGCGGACCCGGAGCCCGGCCACCGCCAGGTCGCTCCGGCGGTCCTCCACCACCGCAGAGGTGACACGCCACTGCCCGGACCCGTCCCGGAACGAGAAGGCGACGCTCTGGGACACCCCGTCTCGGCGGGCCTCCTCGCAGGCGTCGAGCACACGGTCGAGGTCCTCGGGGGCGACCAGGTCCGCCAGTCGGGGGCGCTCCATGTCCTCCGGGAACCGGCCCAGGGCACGCGCCCCCTCGCTGAGGGCGACCACGCGGTGCTCGGCGTCCACCACCACGCTCAGGTCCAGGCCAGGACCGGCATCGACTCCGGGCGCCAGCACCGCAACGGTGTGCGGCGCGTTCACCGCCCCGCCCCGGTCCCGGACACGGTGCGCCGACGGTTCCGTCCGACCATGTGCTCTCCCACGTCTCTCCACCCCGCAACGTAGCCGCCCCTCCGGGAGGATTCCTTTCCGTGGGAAGGATCGGGTCGATTCAACGGATATCGCAGAACTGCTCCGACACGACGACGGATCACCTTGCCGGGACCGGGGTCCAGGGTCGAGAATCGACGGCCATGGCCAGAGTTCCCTTGGACCCCATCGACGCGGAGCTGATCCGGCACCTGCAGGCCGACGGCCGTCGGCCCTACACACAGCTGGCCCGGGAGGTGGGCCTGTCCGAGGCCGCCGTGCGCCAGCGCGTCCAGCGCCTCATGGAGAGCAACACGATGCAGATCGTGGCCGTGACCGACCCACTGCAGTTGGGCCTGCACCGCCAGGCCATGGTGCTCATCAAGGTCGAGGGCGACGTGCGTGACGTGGCCGATGAGCTGTCACGGTTCGAGGAGGTGGACTACCTGGTCATGACCGCGGGGTCGGTGGACCTCCTGGCCGAGGTCGTCGTGTCCGACGACGAGGCGCTGCTGGACCTCCTCAACGACCGGATCCGATCCGTCCCCGGGGTGGTGGCGACGGAATCGGTGATCTACCTGAAGCTGGCCAAGCAGACCTACCAGTGGGGCACCCCGTGACCGTCGACGACGACCACACGCCCACCGGCAGCACGGGCAGCACCGTCACCGGCAGATCCGGCAACGGACCCACCGGGGACCACGACCGCCTCCAGGAGCTGGCCCGCCGCCACCTGTGGATGCACTTCACCCGCATGGGGCGGGCCCAGGAGGCCGAGACGCCGGTCATCGTGGGCGGCGAGGGCTGCTACGTGGTGGACACGGCGGGGCGCCGGTACCTCGACGGCCTGTCGGGGCTGTTCGTCAACCAGATCGGCTACGGCCGCAGCGAGCTGGCGTCCGTCGCGGCGCGCCAGGCGGAGGCGCTGCACTACTTCCCCCTCTGGAGCCACGCCCACCCGCCCGCGGTGGAGCTGGCGGCCCGGCTGGCCTCGCTCGCCCCCGGCGACCTGAACCGGGTGTTCTTCACCGTGTCCGGATCCGAGTCGGTCGAGACCGCACTCAAGCTCAGCCGGCAGTACTTCAAGCTCGTCGGCCAACCGGGTCGGTACAAGGTGATCTCCCGCGCCACCGCCTACCACGGTGTGACGATGGGGGCGCTGGCCATCACGGGCGTCCCGGCGCTGCGGGAGCCGTTCGAGCCGCTGCCCGGTGGGTTCCACAAGACCCCCAACACCAACGCCTTCCGCCCCGCCTTCCCCGGGCTGGCTGGCGACGCCCTGACCGACGCGCTGGTGGCGTCGCTGGAGCAGACCATCCTCACGGAGGGCCCGGACACGGTGGCGGCGGTGTTCATGGAACCGCTGCAGAACGCGGGCGGTTGCCTGCCCCCGCCGTCGGACAGCTACTTCGCCAGGGTGCGGGAGGTGTGCGACCGCCACGGCGTGCTGCTGGTGTCCGACGAGGTCATCTGCGCCTACGGGCGGCTGGGCACGATGTTCGGCTGCGAGCGCTACGGCTACCAGCCCGACATCATCACCACGGCCAAGGGGCTCACGTCCGGCTACTCACCGCTGGGCGCGGTGCTGTGCTCGGACCGCCTCATGGAGCCGTTCCTGGCCGACGACCGGGCCTCGTTCGCCCACGGCCTCACCTTCGGGGGCCACCCCGTGAGTTGTGCCGTGGCGCTGGCCAACCTGGACGTCTTCGAACAGGAGGACGTGGTGGCGAACGTGGACCGCAACCGGCACCTCTTCCGGGACCTCCTGGAGGGTCTGCGGGACCTGCCCATCGTCGGCGACGTGCGCGGTGAGGGCTACTTCTGGGCCATCGAACTGGTCCGCGACCAGGACGACATGGCCCGCTTCGAGCGCGACCAGGTGGAACAGCTGCTGCGGGGCCACGTCGGCCCCCGCATGATGGAGCTGGGCCTGGTGGCCCGGGCCGACGACCGGGGTGACCCCGTGCTGCAGTTCGCGCCGCCGCTGGTCGCGGGGCCGGCCGAGCTGGAGGAACTGGCCGGCATCGTCCGTAAGGTGCTGACCGAGGCCTGCGCCCTGCGCTGAGGGCCCGTCATCGAGGAGCCACCATGCCGTTGACCGTCGGAGTGCCCACCGAGATCAAGGACAACGAGAACCGGGTGGCCATCACACCCGACGGTGTCCGGGAGCTGTTCCACCGAGGCGCCACCGTGCTCGTGCAGTCGGGCGCGGGCAACGCGTCCTCCATCACCGACGACGAGTTCGCCGCCGCAGGGGCCCGCATCGTGGCCGATGCCGCCGCGGTCTGGGACGGCGCCGACCTGGTGTGCAAGGTCAAGGAGCCCCAGCCCTCCGAGTACCCGCACTTCCGCGACGGGCTGGTGCTGTTCACCTACCTCCACCTGGCCGCGTACCCCGAGGTCGGCCGGGCCCTGCTGGGCGGCGGCGTGACCGGGGTGGCCTACGAGACGGTCCAGGCCGCCGACGGCTCGCTGCCGCTGCTGGCGCCCATGTCCGAGGTGGCCGGCCGCATGGCGACCCAGTTGGGTGCCCACTACCTGGAGCGCACGGCCGGCGGGCGGGGCGTCCTGCTGGGCGGCGCGCCCGGCGTCCGCCCCGGACGGGTGGTGGTGCTCGGAGCAGGCCACGTGGGATGGAACGCGGCGTGGATCGCGGCAGGCATGGAGGCCGAGGTGCTGCTGCTGGACAAGAACCTGGACCGGCTGCGCTGGGTGGACCAGATCCACCAGGGCCGGATCACGACCCTGGCCTCCAACCGGGGCGCGGTGGAACGGGCGGTGGCCCGCGCCGACCTGGTCATCGGCGCGGTCCTGGTGGCCGGCGGACGGGCCCCGACCGTGGTCACCGCGGAGATGGTGGGTGGCATGCGCGACGGTGCCGTGATCGTGGACGTGGCGGTGGACCAGGGCGGGTGCATCGAGACCACCCGGGAGACCACGCACTCCGACCCGACCTACGTGGTGGACGGTGTCGTGCACTACGCCGTGGGCAACATCCCGGGCGCGGTGCCCCACACGTCCACCTACGCGCTCACGAACGCCACGCTGCCCTACCTGGCGGAGCTGGCCACCGGGGGCCTGGACGCGGTGCGGGCGGATCCTGCGCTCGGGCTCGGGCTCAACACGTACGCCGGCACGGTGTCGCACCCCACGGTGGCCCAGGCCCTGGGCACCGACCACGTGCCCTTCACCTGACGGGGACCCGCAGGCCGTTCAGTCCGCCGCGAGGACCTCCGCGGTGGAGGCGGAGCCGCCACGGCGGCCGAACGCCAGGTAGGCGATCGGCCCGAACGGCTGCACCAGGCACACCAGGCTCCAGATCCACTTGGGACCGCGGACCGCCGCCCGGTCGCGCGTGGACAGGTCACGCAACGCCACCGCGGTGAGCAGGAGCTCGACCAGCGACAGGGCGACCACCCCGGCCCGGGACCGGGGCGTCATCTGGGACCACGACTTCCGCTGTGCCATCGCTCCACCCTACGGCCGCACCGGTCCAACCCGCCTCCTCGATCGGCGTGTCAGTCGCCCTCCAGCGCGGCGTCGCGGGCATCATCGGCCGCAGCCATGACCCGGAACCGACCGGTCACCCAGAACACCCCGGTCACCGCCACCAACAGGGCACCGGCCACCACGGTGGTGGTCCGCAGGCCGATGGCGTCCGCCGCCTGGCCCCACAGGAACAGCCCCAGCGGCAGCGCCCCCGTCAGGCACATCAGGTAGAGGGCGATCACCGTTCCGCGGAGGTCCTCCCGGACCACCAGTTGGATGGTGGTGTTGATGGTCGACGCGATCGACAGGTACGCCCCGCCGAAGAACAGCAGCGCCCCCAGCACCGCCCAGTACCCCGGCAGCAGCCCCACCGCAACCACGGCGGCCCCGTAGGTGGCCATGGCACCGGCCAGCAGGCGGGCCCGGGGCATCCGCGGCGCGACCGACAGCAGCACCGGCGCCGCGATCACCGAGCCGATCCCGCCCGCCCCGAACAGCAGCCCCAGCTGCACGCCCGTCACGCCGAAGATCTCCTCGCCGTACACGGGCAGGTAGCTGAACAACGGCGAGCCCAGTCCGGCCACCGCCATGATGGCGAGGCAGCAGGCGAAGATGGCCGGCGTGGCCCGGGTGTACCGGGCGGCCCGGCCCAGCCCGGCCAGGACGCCGCCCTCGACCGTGCGCCGTGTGCCGTCGCTTCCGGCACGGATGAGCAGGAGCACGAAGACGACCGCCCCGAACGACACGGCGTTGAGCAGGAAGGCGGCCTGCGCCCCCCACACCGCGATCACGATGCCGGCCAGGAACGGACCCAGCGCCCGACTGGCGTTGAACTGGGTGCTGTTGAGCGTGACGGCCCCCAGGAGCAGCTCCCGGGGCACGAGCTCCACCACGAAGGCCTGCCAGATGGGGGTGTTCACGCCGCCCAGCAACCCGGCCACGAAGGCCAGGCCGGCCACCATGGCCACCGTGGCCGTGCCGCTGGCCACCACGGCCCACAACGCGAAGGCGGCGCCGGCCTGGGCCACCTGGGCCCAGATCAGGAGCCGACGGCGGGGGAAGCGGTCGGCCAGCGCTCCCCCGGCGATGCCCATCACCATGAAGGGCAGGTACTGGAAGAAGCCGGTCAGGCCCACCTCGCCGGCGCTCCCGGTGAGCTGGAACACCACGTAGGGAATGGTGGCGTTCTGCATCCACCCCCCCGTGTTGGAGATGAAGGCGCCGATCCAGAACCACCGGTAGTCCCGTTCCCGCAGGGCATCCAGGGGCCGTGGCGGGCGGGTGTCGGCCATCGGGGGCGAGGGTACCCCGGCCCGGGAGCCGGGCCCTCCCCGCTCCCGGGGCGGTCCACGGAGCTGCGGAGCCCGGCCCCGGGGGAGTTGCGTAGCATGTCGGCGATGGAGGACGACGACCGGGAGGGAACCAAGGTGGGTGAGCCCGCCCCCCCGGCGCGGGCGCTGTCCACCGGCCGGGCCCTGGTCCCGGTCCCCGCCCCGGAGCCCGAGCCGGAGGAGCGACCCGAGCCCCGGCTGTCGGACGTGGACGAGTGGGGCCGGTCGGAGCACATGCGGGAGCTGGCCCGCAAGCTCTACGACCCGATGTACCGGAACTGGTTCCGGGCGGAGTGGGAGGGGCTCGAGAAGATCCCCACCGACGGCGGCGCCCTGCTGGTGGCCAACCACGCCGCCGCCATCCCGTCCGACGCCCCGGTGATCATGCACGGCATCGAGACGGAGCTGGACCGGCCCGTCTACGGCCTGGCCGACAACTTCTTCCGCACCCTGCCCGGTGGTCGGCACCCTGTGGTCCCGCCTGGGCGGCCTGCCCGGCCCACCCCGACAACGCCTACCGGCTGCTGCGCGAGCAGAAGCAGCTGGTGCTGGTGTTCCCCGAGGGCTCCAAGGGCCCCGGCAAGCTCTACAACGAGCGGTACCAGCTGCGGCGCTTCGGCCGGGGCGGGTTCGTCGAGATCGCCATGCGCGCCGGCGTGCCCGTCGTGCCCATCGCGGTGATGGGCGCCGAGGAGTCCATGCCCATCGCTGTTCCGGATCCCGCAGCCTGGCCAAGCCGCTCGGCGCCCCCTACGTGCCCATCACCGCCAACATGCTGCGCCTTCGGCCCGCTCGGCATCGGCATGTACTTCCCGGCCAAGTTCAAGCTGCGGGTGCTCGACCCGGTCCACTTCGACGTGCCCGCCGACCAGGACCGCTACTCCAAGTCGCCGGGTCATGGACGAGTCCGAGGCCATCCGTGACCGGATCCAGGAGGCGCTGTACGACATGCTCCGCAACCGTCGCTCGGTCTGGTTCGGGTGAGGTCGGACCGATGAACGACTCCGGGGACCTGGTCCCACCCACGCCACTGGTCCAGCCCGGCGGCGACGAGCCGGGTCACGACGAGTTCACGGGTCGGTCCGCCCCGGCGAGCACCGTCCCCGCCGGGTGCTGGTCACCGGGCTGGGCACCTTCTGGGGCGGCCGGGTGGCCCAGGCCCTGGAGGCCGACCCCGAGCGTCGAGGTCATCGTCGGGCTGGACACCACCGAGCCCACGGTCGAGCTGGAGCGCACCGAGTACGTCCGGGTCGACGCCAACTACTCGATCCTGGCCCGCATCGTGCGGGCCGCACAGGTGGACACGATCATCCACACGTTCCTGGTCGTGGACCCCACGCAGATGTCGCGTCGGGCCATGCACGAGATCAACGTGATCGGCACCATGAACCTGTTCGCCGCCGCGTCGGCACCGGCGTCCACGGTGCGCAACGTGATCGTGAAGTCCTCGACCCTGGTCTACGGCGTGCGCCCCGGAGGACCCGGTCTGGTTCACCGAGGAGACGCCCCGCTCCCGCACGCCCCGCACCTCGGTGGAGCGCAGCCTGGACGCGGTCGAGGGCTACGTCCGCGACTTCGCCGAGGACAACCCCCACGTCAACGTGGCCCTGCTGCGGTTCTCCAACGTGATCGGGGCCGACATCGAGACGCCGCTCACCCGGGCCCTGGAACTGCCGGTGGTGCCGTCGATCGCCGGGTTCGACCCCCGGTTCCAGTTCGTCCACGAGGACGACGTGGTGCGCTCGATCCTGTTCGCCCTCGGCCACAACCTGCCCGGCGTCTACAACGTGGCCGGCGACGGGCTCCTGCCGTGGTCCGAGGTGGCCCACATCTGCGGCAAGCGCACCATCGCCCTGCCCCCGTTCGGCACCGGGCTCATCACCGCCCCGCTGGCCCGCCTCGGCCTGGTGGACCTGCCCGAGGAGTACCAACAGCTCCTGCGGTTCGGCCGCGGGCGTCGACAACCGGCGCCTCAAGGACCTGGGCTTCCGCTACGAGTACACCTCGGCGCAGGCCGTGACGGCGTTCATCGAGGCGGTCCGACTGCGCAGGACCGTCGGCAACGACGCTCCCGCCTACCGCTACGAGCGCGACGTGGAGCAGTTCTTCCGCCACTCCCCCGCCGTCGTCCGGGACTGACCCCACCGCGGCCCCGCGGGCGGTGCCGGCTCACGTGCCGGCGGTCCGTCGGGCCAGGTCCGCGACCCGCTCCCGGATGGATGCCCAGGTGTAGGACGCCCGCGAACAGCGCCGCCCCCTCGTCCGCCAGGCGCTGGCGGAGGTCGCCGTCGTCGAGCAGACGCACGCAGGCCGCGGCGAACCCGGGGGCGTCGTCGGCGACCAGTGCCGACCGCCCGTCCACGACCGGGATGCCCTCGCAGCCGACCGTCGTGGTGACCATCGGCAGGTGGTTCGACAGCGCCTCCACCACCTTCAGCCGGGTCCCGGCCCCCACCCGGATGGGCACGACGGACACGTCGGTGCGGTCGAGCTCCTCCTGCAGGTCCTCCACCCGGCCCACCAGGTCGACCCCTGGCTCGCCCGCAGCCCAGCCGAGCCGCTCGCTGCCCCGGCCCACCACCCGGAACCGGACGTCCCCGCGGCCGGGCCCGCACGGCGGGCAGCACCTCCCGCACGAACCACTCGACCGCCCGGTGGTTGGGCTCGTAGTCGAGCGCACCGACGAAGCCGAGCGTGGGCGCCGCTCCCCGGAGGGCCCGGCGGTCCGTCACCGGCCGGTCCGGGGCGTCCGCCCCGTTGGGCACCACGACGGTGTTGGGGCACCCGCTGACGTTCGACCGTCCAGCTCGCTGCAGACCACGACATGGTCCACCGAGGCCGCACCCCGCCGCTGCAGCTGGTCCCACCTGCGCTCGTCGACCAGGTCGAAGGCCCGCGACGTAGACCCACCGCGCCGATGGCCCGGGCCTGCTCCCCCCGGCCCGGCGTCCGGCTCGATGGCCGGCGGCATCCGCCGACGCAGCCGCAGGGCCAGGTGCTCGAGGTTGTCCAGGTCCACGACAGAGGGGACGCCCTCCAACAGGTCGTGGGTGTGCCACCACGGGTCCACGTCGGAGTACCAGACCAGGTCGTAGTCGTCGGCCCGCCACTGCGACAACGACCGCCGAAGAGCCGGACCAGTCGTAGGCCAGGACGCGGCGCGGCGCGGGGCCCCGCACCCACTCGGGGAACCAGTCCCGGGGACCCCGGGCCGGGCCGAGGGGCACCGGCAGGGTCCGTCCCACCGCCGGCCAGGGGCGAGGCCCCGGGCCCGGCCGCACCGGACAGGAGCGGGGCGCACACCTCCACCTCACCGGCCAGGCCGAGGCCGCCGATCACGTTGGTGAGCCGCTGCCTGTATCCGTCGGACGCCGGCCATGGGTACAGTGCCGCCACGACCAAGGTCTTCATCTCGGCGCACCGTACCGGAGGGGCTGCTCCATGGCACACGTCCACGTCGAACGCCGGGGCCGGGTCGCCGTCCTCACCCTGGACGACGAGCGCCGACGGAACGCGCTCACCCTCGGGCTGTGCGAGGCCGTGGCGGGCGCCATGGACGACCTGGAGTCCGACGACGGGGTGGGTGCGGTGGTGGTGACCGGCGCCGGGCCCGCCTTCTGCGCGGGCGCCGACCTGTCCCACCTGGGCGAGTCCCGCCGGGAAGGGCTCCTGGCCATCTACGAGGGGTTCCTGCGCATCGCCCGGTCGCCGCTGCCCACGCTCGCCGCCGTCAACGGGGCGGCGGTGGGAGCCGGCATGAACCTGGCCCTGGCCTGCGACGTCCGCCTGGCCGGGCGATCGGCCCGCTTCGACACCCGGTTCCTGGACCTGGGCATCCACCCCGGCGGGGGCCACACCTGGATGTTCCGCCGGATCGCGGGGCTGCAGGCCACCATGGCCGCGGTGCTGTTCGGCCAGGTGCTGGACGGCGCCGAGGCCGAGCGGGTGGGGCTCGTGTGGCGCTGCGTGGAGGACGCGGACCTGCAGGACGCCGCGGTGGCCATGGCGGAGCGGGCAGCCTCCATGCCCCCTGAGCTGTCCCGGGTGGTGAAGGCCACCATCCTGGACATGGACGCCGTCGACGACCACGACCAGGCGGTGGAACGCGAGCTGGTGGACCAGGTGTGGTCCATGGACCAGCCCGTCTTCGCCGAACGTCTGGCGGCCCTCCAGGCCCGCATCACGTCGGCCGACTGACCGAGGCGACCCACCAGAGAAGTTCCGGCCCGGTGTCGAAATCCGGGGGGACCGATCGACGTCATGGCACCGGCGCACCCCGCACCGGCCACGAGACCAAGGAGACACCCGCATGCCCCAGTTCGCAGCCATCATCTACGAGTCCGGCCGCCCCGACCCGAGCGGGCCCGACTTCGCCTCCTTCATGGGCGGCTACATGGCGTTCGGCGAGCACGCCGGCGGTGCCATCGCCGGCGGCGCCGCCCTGCTGGGCCCGGAGACCGCCACCACCATCCAGGTGACCGGGGGCCCGGACGGCGAGGTCGTGCTGACCGACGGCCCGTATGCCGAGACCAAGGAGTTCCTGGGCGGCTTCTACATCCTGGACGCCGAGGACCTGGACGCGGCCGTCGGCCTGGCGCGCCGCATCCCCGCCGCCTTCGACGGCGGCCGGGTGGAGGTCCGCCCACTCATGCCGATGTGAGCGGACGGACCGGCTGAGACGGCACGGGCCCCGTGCACGAGACCCTCGAGGAGATCCTGCGGGTGGAGGGTGGCCGCGTGCTGGCCACCCTCTGCCGCATGACCGGCGATCTGGACGCGGCAGAGGACGCCCTGTCCGACGCCGTGCTCGAGGCGCTGCAGCAGTGGCCGGAACGCGGCATTCCCGAACGGCCGGCGGCGTGGCTCACCACGGTGGCCCGCCGCCGGGCCCTCGACCGCTTCCGCCGTGACGCGAAGCGCCCCGGCAGGGAGGAGCGGGCCATGCTCGGTGCGCAGCACCCGTTGCTCACCGAGCAGGACCCGTTGCCGTGGTCGACGGTCCGCGACGACCAGCTCCGGCTCGTGTTCACCTGCTGTCACCCCGCGCTGGCGCCGGCGGCCCGGGTGGCGCTCGCGCTCCGCACCCTGTGCGGGCTCACCACCCCGGAGATCGCCCGGGCCTTCCTCGTTCCCGAGCCGACGATGGGCCAGCGCATCTCCCGGGCCAAGGCGAAGATCCGCGCGGCGCGGATCCCCTACCGGATCCCGCCCGATGCGGAGCTCCCCGGCCGGCTGTCCTCGGTGCTGGCCGTCCTCAACGTGGTGTTCACCACCGGACACCACGCCCCGGCCGGAACCGAGCTGACCCGGGTGGACCTGGTGGACGAGGCGGTGCGACTGGCCCGACTGCTGGTGGAGCTGATGCCGGACGAGCCCGAGTGCCTGGGGCTCCTGGCCCTGTTCCTGTCCACCGCGGCCCGGCGCTCCACCCGCACCGATGCCGGCGGGGACCTCGTCCTCCTGGCCCAGGCCGACCGGTCCCGGTGGGACCACGACGACACCGCGGAGGCGGTGGCGCTGGTGGAGGCGGCGCTGCGGCGCGGCCGGCCCGGCCCGTTCCAGCTGAAGGCCGCCATCTCCTGCCTGCACTCACTGGCCCCGGACCACGACGGGACCGACTGGGCCCAGGTGGTGACGCTGTACCGGACGCTGGAGTCGATGGAGCCATCGGTGCCGGTGCGGGTCAACCGGGCCGTGGCCGAGGCCGAGGTGTCGGGGCCGGAGGTGGGCCTGGCCCTGGTGGAGGAGGTGCAGGCGGAGCCCGGTGCGGTCCGGTGGCACCTGTACCACTCGACCCGGGCCGACCTGCTGCGGCGCCTGGATCGTCCCGAGGACGCCGCCGCGGCCTACCGGGCCGCCCTGGCGCTGGACCCCAACGAGGTGGACGCCCGCTTCCTGCGGCGCCGCCTGGCCGAGGTCAGAACAACCAGTTCGTCAGGAGCTCGTCCCGGCGCAGGTCCCACTCCTCGCGGGTGATGGCGTACCGGATGTGGTCCTCCCACACCCCGTTGATCTCCAGGTAGCGCACCGCCACCCCCTCGTCGCGCAGGCCCAGCTTCTCCACCACCCGGCGACTGGCCGTGTTGCGGGGGATGATGGAGATCTGGACCCGGTGCAGGAGCAGTTGCTCGAAGGAGAACCGCAGCACCGCGACCACGGACTCGGGCATGTAGCCCCGGCCGGCCAGCGCCTCGTCGATCCAGTACCCGACGTACGCGTTCTGGTGGGCGCCCCGGTGGATCGAGTTGATGTTGACCTCACCGGCGAACGCCCCGTCCACGAAGATGCCGAACCCGTAGCCCGTGCCCAGTTGGATCTCCCGCATGCGCACCGAACACCGGGCCGAGAACGCCTGACGGTCCTCCACCGTGTCGGGCTGGCCCGGGATGCGTCGCGGCTCCCAGCGGGTGAGCCAGTCGTCGCAGCGCCGGCGGACCTCCCGCCACTGCTCGAAGTCGTGCACGGTGACCGGGCGCAGGAGCACCCGGCGACCCGTGAGGGTCACCGGGGACATGGTCGGATCCGGCAGGGGCTTGCGGCGCAACACCGGCGGGAGCCTACCCACGACGGCCGTTTCACCCGAGTTGGGACATGACGAGACCGTCCAGGATGTCCGCCTCCGACACCAGGCACTCCTCGAACCCGAAGGCCCGGAAGACACCGACGAGCACGCACAGGCCGCCGACGATCACGTCCGCCCGGGCCGCCTCCAGGCCGGGATTGTGCTTGCGGTCCTCCAGCGACTCGGTGGCGAGGGTCCGGAAGACGTCCTCCGCGGCCTCGTTGGTGAGCACGAAGTGGTGGATGCCGCTCCGGGTCGTAGGTCGCCAGGCCCTGCTCCACCGCGGCCACGTTGGTGATGGTGCCGGCCAGGCCCACGAAGCGGTTCGCCCCGGCGGCCTGCGGGCAGCTCCCGCACGACGTCCGCCAGGTGCAGCTCCACCTCCGCCGAGGCAGTTGGAGAGCTCCTCGGGCAGCGGTGGGTCGTGCTGCAGGTACTTCTCGGTCATGCGGACACAACCCATGTCGACCGAGATCGAGCCCTCCAGCCGGGAGGCCCCGACGGCGAACTCCGTGGACCCGCCGCCGATGTCCACGACCAGGAAGGGGCCGTCGGCCGGGTCCAGGTCGGCCGTGGCTCCCGCGAAGGACATCGCGGCCTCCTCGTCACCGCTCAGCAACTCGGGGCGGGCCCCCAGGATCTCCTCCGCCGCACCCAGGAACTCGTCCCGGTTGGCCGCGTCGCGGGACGCCGACGTGGCGGCCATGCGCACGGTCCCGACCCCGTGGCGGTCCATCTCGGCCCGGTACTCGCGCAGGACCGCCAGGGTCCGCTCGATGGCCTCGGGGTCCAGGCGTCCGGTCCGGTCCACGCCCTGGCCCAGTCGGGTGATGCGCATGAGGCGCACCGCCGGGGTCCGCCCGTCGGAGATGAGCAGCCGGGTGGAGTTGGTCCCGCAGTCGATGGCGGCGTACAGCGGGTCGGTCATGACGGGGTTCCCTCCCTGGGGTCGGCGAGCTGTCGGTCCACCCAGCGGCCCACCGGGTCGTCGCCCCCGGCCAGGAACCAGGCGTAGTGGGCATGCAGGCACTTCACGCCCACCCGGGTGCCGCCGACGCCGAAGTCGGGCGCGGCCCCTGGTGGTCGGTCGGCAGCTCGGCCTGGCGCTCCGCGCCGTAGCGGGCGTGGGCGGCCGCGAGCTCGTCGGGGTCCACCTCCGCCTCGGCCCGGTCCACCCCACCGGCGGCCTCCAGCGGTCCCGATGCGCCGGTTGAGGTCACGGTCGACCAGCCAGTAGCGGGTGGGCATGGGCGTGCCGTCGTCGAGGAGCGGGTGGTTGCGGATCACCACCGGCTCGCCTCGGGGCCACGGACCACCACCTGGAACCGGCGCCTGCGGCTCCCGGCCCAGCAGCTCGGCCACCGCGGCGCGGTCCGCCTCGGTGGGGCTCCCGGGGTCGGTGCGGGCCGACCCGCTCATCCCTGTCGACGCCGCAGGATCAACCGCAGGAGGAGCAGCAGGACGACGGCGGCCACCACGGCGGGCAGGGCCCGCTTGAGCACCGGGGTCCCCGCGGCGTCGAGCAGGTCCACCGGCTCGGGCTCCGGCAGGTCGAAGGTCCGGATGGCCGGCCGGTCGTCCTCCACCGGCGCGGTGGGTGCAGCAGGTGCGGTGGGTGCAGCAGGTGCGGTGGGTGCAGCAGGTGCGGTGGGTGCGGCGGCGCGGCCGACCCGTTGCCGTTGCCGCCCGAGCCGGCGTTGCCCGTCGCGCCGGCCGGCGTGTCCGCCGGTGTCCCGGCCGGTGTGTCCGACAGCACGGTGGTCCGCAGGTTCTCCGCGAACTGGTCCATGAGCTTGGCCGACACGTCCGCCATCACGCCGCGGCCGAACTGGGCCACCTTGCCGGTCACGGTCAGGTCGGTCGAGACGGTCACCCGGGTGCCGGTCGCCGTCCGGGATGAGCGTCGGCGGTGATGACGGCGGTGGCGTTCCCCTGGCCCCGGGTCTCACGGCCCTCGGCCCGCAGCACCACCCGGCGGGCGTCGGGGTCGGACTCCACGAAGGTGGCCTCGCCCTTGTACTGGGCGGTGATCGGACCGACCTTGACCTTGACGATGCCCCGGTACTCGTCGCCCTCGACCTCCTGGAGCTGGGCCCCGGGCAGGCACGGCGCGATCGTCGGGCACGTCGGTGAGCACCTCCCAGGCACGGTCGACGGGGATGTCGACGGTGAACTCGTTGCTCAACTCCATGATCGGGACCTTTCGCAGGCGGGGCGCTCCGAACGCTACCGCCTGCGGTGGCGGGTCAGGGCAGGTCGCCGGGGCGGTCCACGTCCAGGGCCGAGCCGTCGACGGCCACGACCGCCACCCGGTCGGGGTGCAGGCGCATCAGCGCCCGGGCCCCCTCGTCCCCGGTCACGGGGAGGTCCGGCCACACCGTCCGGCCCAGCTTCACCGGTGGGCTGCGGTGGCCGCCGTAGGAGGCGGTGACCAGGTCGCCCGGGCCCCGTGCCACGGCCTGCCAGGCCGAGGGGGGCACGGACGGCATGTCCCCCAGACCCACCACGACGGCGTCCGCCCCCAGGGCGTCCGCGGCGTCGATGCCGGCCCGCAGCGAGGAGGCCTGGCCGGAGGCCCAGTCCGGGTTGGCCACCACCGACGCCGCGTCCGGGACCAGGTCGTCCAGTGCCACCGCACCGGTCACCACCACCACGGGGCCGATCCCGGACGCCACCGCCGCGTCCACCGCCCGCCGCACCACCGCCACACCGTCCAGGCCGGTCCGCAACTTGTGGTCGGGGCCGGCGAAGCGGCGCCCCTCCCCCGCCGCCAGCACCACGGCGACGATCACGACAGGCGCAGCACGGCCCGGTGCACACCGGCGATGATGCCGGAGGGCGTGCGCTCCACCTCGCCCGCCACCGCCAGCGAGGCGAACCGGTCGACCATGGCCTCCAGCACGACGCGGCCCTCCAGGCGGGCCAGGGCGGCACCCACGCAGACGTGGGGGCCGAACCCGAAGGCGATGTGGTGGTTCGGCCTGCGGCCCACGTCCAGGCGGTCGGCGGTGGGACCGAACTCGGCCTCGTCGCGGTCGGCCGAGGCGTACAGCAGCAGGATCGGGTCGCCGGCGTGGATCCGCTGCCCGGACAGCTCGGTGTCGCCCGTGGCGGTGCGCATGAACGCGACCACGGGGGTGGTCCAGCGCAGGAGCTCCTCCACCGCGCCGGGGATCAGGCCGGGGTCGTCGCGGAGCCGCTGCCACTGGTCGGGCGCCTCCGCCAGTGCCACCAGGCCGCCGGAGATCAGGTTCCGGGTGGTCTCGTTGCCGGCGATCAGGAGCTGGTTGACGATGACGTAGACGTCGTCGTCGTCCAGGGGGCCACCGGCGGTGCCGGCGTCGATCAGGTCCGTCACGTAGTCCCGCCCCGGCGTCCGGCGCCGGTCGGCGATGTGGTCCCGCAGCACCCGTTCCGAGGTGGCCATCAGCTCGGCCCGCCGCTCGTCGGTCAGGGGGGCGGCGCCGGGGATGGCGGCGTCGGACCACTCCAGGAAGGTCGGCCAGTCGTCCTCGGGGAGCCCCAGGAGCGAGCACACCATCATCAACGGCAGCGGCGCCGCCAGTGCGTGCACCACGTCGACCGGCTCGCCGGCCGGGAGCGCGTCCACCAGCCGGCCGACCCGCTCCCGCACGCCCGGCTCCAGCGCCCTGATGCGCGACGGGCGGAACCCGGCCGCGGTGGCGGTGCGCAACCGCGTGTGCTCCGGGGGGTCGGTGTGCATCATCGTCGGCGGCGAGGGGTACTCCACGCCGATCTCCATGGTCAGGATCCCCTTGGCCGAACAGAAGCGGGCCGGGTCCCGGGACACGGCCAGCACGTCGGCGTAGCGGCTGGCGATCCAGACACCGGGGTCCTCGTGCCAGACCAGCGGGGCCTCACGGCGCAGCCGGGCGTAGTGCGGGAACGGGTCGCCGGCGTAGAAGGCGTCGTCGAACAGCGCCGCGGTGAGCTCCGGGTGGGTGGGACGTCCCCCGGCCGTGGCGGACCCGTCGTTCGGTTCGGGGCTCATCGGGCGGAGGCTAGCGGCGCAGGCCCGGTCGACCCCGGCGTGACCGCACTACCATCGCACGACCATGGACCTGGGCATCACGGGCAAGCGGGCGGCGGTGGCCGCCGGGTCGGCCGGACTGGGACTGGCCGCGGCCACGGCGTTGGCCGCGGAGGGCGTCTCGGTGGCCATCTGCGGCCGGGACCGGGACCGGGTGGCCGCCGCCGCGGCCGGCATCGGCCACGGTGCGGTCGGGCTGGTGGCGGACCTGTCCTCCACCGACGGCGCGACGGGGTTCGTCACCGACGCGGCAGAACGCCTGGGCGGCCCGGTGGACATCCTGGTCTGCAACGCCGGCGGGCCCCCGCCCGGCACGTTCGCCACCACCGATCTGGACGCCTACCGCAGCGCCCTGGAGACGAACTGCCTGTCCACGGTGGCCATGTGCCAGGCCGCGGTGCCCGCCATGCAGTCCCGCGGGTGGGGCCGGGTCGTGGCCATCACGTCGGTCGGCGCCCGCCAGCCCATCGGGTTCCTCATGGCGTCGTCCACGGCCCGGGCCGCGGTGACCGGGTTCCTGAAGGTGCTGTCCACCGAGGTGGCACCGGACGGCGTGACGGTCAACAACCTCCAGCCCGGCACCCACGGCACGGACCGCATCGCCAAGCTGTCCGGCGGCCAGCTGGACGACCTCCGGGCCGACATCCCCGCCGGCGCACCCGGCGACCCGGCGGACTTCGGCGCCGTGGCCGCCTTCCTGTGCTCGGAGCAGGCCCGGTTCGTGACCGGCGTGGGCCTGCACGTGGACGGCGGGGCGTACCGGGGACTGCAGTAGCTCCGGCCCACCCACCGGCTCCGGCGGCCGCCGCTCCGGCCCCGGCGCCCGTCAGTCGGCAGCCTGCATGCGCTCCAGCATGGCAGCCATCTGCTGGTGCACCAGGTTGACGGCCCGCAGGGGCCGGAGCATCACCCGGAACTCCACGATGCGACCGTCCTCGTCGCAGCGGATGATGTCCACACCGTTGACGTATGTGCCGTCCACGGTGGTCTCGAACTCCAGCACGGCGGTGTCGCCGTCCAGGACCTGCTTGGTGTAGCGGAAGCGGCCCGGGCGGTCCCGGTCCCCGTCGGAGCCCATGGGGCCCGTGGCCCCGTCGCCCGGCAGCGTGTGGCGCGCCGCCTCCAGGTACATGGTGGTCAGGGCGCGGCCCTCCTGGGGCGTGTACACGATCGGCGAGTGGAACACGACGTCGTCGTGCAGCAGCTCGTCCAGGCCGCCGGGCAGGACGCCCCGCAGGAAGTCGTGCCACCGGTCCACCACGGACCGGATCGGGCCTGCCTCGGTCATGCTCGCCTCCCACTCATGGATCGAGGGTCTTCATGCCCCGCACCGCCCACCAGGACAACAGGACGGCGCTGCCGGCGATGGCCAGGAGGCCGGGCCAGATGTCGGCCCAGGCACAGGTGCCGATGAACCCGCACCGGGCCAGGCCCAGGATGTAGGTGACCGGGTTGTAGCGGGCGACGTAGGGCAGCCAGCCCTCCTGCAGGTCGAGGGGCACCATGCCGACCGACAGGAACATGCAGACGAACAGGCCGATCTGGACCAGGCCGCCGGCGGACTGCTTCTTGATCCGGTAGACGACGCCCAGCCCCCACAGCGACCCGAGCCCGGCGATGCTGAACGCGGCGACCGCCAGCCAGAACACCGCCATGACGCCGCCGGGGTAGGTCATGCCGCCGATGGTGCCGATCGTGAGGGTGATGGCCAGCGGCAGGACGGCCCGCACCATGGCCCACAGCACGCCGGCCGCGGGCACCACCCAGCGGGCCGCGGGCGAGAGCAGCATCCGGTCGTAGAACCCGCCCTCCAGGTCACGGCCCAGGCCGAACGCGGTGGCCAGCGCCCCGAAGCTCGCCGTCTGCAGGCAGGCGTAGGGGACCATCCAGTTGTAGATGTTGTCCGTGGGGTAGCCGGGCAGTTCGGTCAGGCCCCGGAAGGTGCCGCTGAACGCGATCGTGAAGAAGATCGGCATCACGATCACCGGGATCATGGCGGCCGGGATGCGCCGGAGGCTGGAGAGCCCCCGCAGCATGAGGACGTGGACCATCGGCGCCGCGGGCACGTGGTCGGGCAGGACGCGGCGGGCGTCGGCCGGGGCCGGTCCGGCGGATGCGGTGGGGGCGGTCACGACGCCACCCGCAACCGGCGCCGGACCTGGACCGAGGCGAAGGTCAGCCCGATGGCACAGATGGCCAGGCACACGCCGATGCTGGTCGCGGCCTCGGACCACGAGAACCCGTACAGCACCTGGTAGCGCATCCCGTTGACGAGCCAGGTCAGCGGGTTGGCCTCGGCGATCTTCTGGTAGACGCCGCTCATCAGCTCGGTGGGGAAGAACGCGCTGGACAGGAACAACAGGATGAAGATGAGCGGGAAGAACCCCTGGACCGCCTCGGCCTGGCCGGTGCGCGCCGCCAGGCCCGCCGCGATCGCCCCCAGTCCGAGCGACAGCAGCACCGCGACCACCACCAGGACCAGGCGCCCGGGGATCCCACCCTCCACGTCCGCGCCGAAGGGCCACAGCACCAGCTGGAAGAACACCGCCTGGGCCGCGCCGAACGCCATCGCCCCGCCCAGCCGACCCACCAGGATGGCGGGCCGGCTCACCGGTGAGGAGACCAGCCGGTCGAAGAAGCCGGTCTGGATGTCGGTGGCCAGCTCCGAGCCCCCGTTGATGCCACCGAACATGACGCCCTGCACGATGGCGGCGGGAAGCAGGAACATCAGGAACGTGGTGCCCGGGGGCACCACCCCGGGCAGGGTCGCCACCCGGCCCATGGCCGAGGAGTTCACCGCCACCAGGAGCAGCGGGAACACCGTGGCGGGGATCCACGACGAGGGCTGCCGGGCGAAGCGGACCACGGCCCGCCACGACAGCGCGGTGGCCTGGCGCACGAAGTGGTCCCGGCCGGGGGCGGGCGGCTCGGCGCGGGTCGGCGTGACCGCCGCCATCAGTGGGCCTCCGTCGTGGGCACGGTCTCGTCGTCGTCAGCAGCACCCTCCAGCCGGCGGCCGGTGGCCTCGGCGAACACGTCGTCCAGGCTGGGTGCGTTGAGCTCCATGTGCACGATCTCGATGCCCGCGGTGTCCAGGGCCCGGACCACGTCGGCCATGGCCGCGGCCCCGGCGTTGAGGCCGACGGCCACCCGTCCCGCCTTGGCCGGGCGGAAGTCGCCGAAGCCGATGAGGGCCTGCTGGGCCCCGGCCTCGTCGCCGTGGGCCACGTCCAGGATCAGGGTGGGGGCGCCGACCTCGGCCTTGAGCATGGCGGGGGTGCCGTCCCGCACGATGCGGCCGTGGTCGATGATGGCGATCCGCTGGGCCAGCTGGTCGGCCTCCTCGAGGTACTGCGTGGTGAGGAACACCGTGGTGCCGAGCTCGGTGTTGAGGCGCCGGACCTCCTCCCACAGGTTGAACCGGCTCATGGGGTCCAGGCCGGTGGTGGGCTCGTCCAGGAACAGGACCCGCGGCTCGTGCATCAGTGCCAGGGCCAGGTCCAGCCGGCGGCGCATGCCCCCGGAGTACCCACCCACCAGCCGGTCGGCGGCCTCGGTCAGGCCCACCCTGTCCAGCAGCCGTTCCGAGCGCTCGGTGCCCTCCTTGCGGCCGATGCCGTGGAGCACGGCCTGCAGCCGCAGCAGCTCCCGGCCCGTCATGAGGGGGTCGATGGCAGCGTCCTGCAGCGCCACCCCGATGGATCGGCGCACCTGGGCCGCCTGGGTGACCACGTCGTAGCCGGCCACCCGGGCCCTGCCGTCGGTGGGGCGCAGCAGGGTGGTGAGCATGCGCACCGTGGTGGACTTCCCGGCGCCGTTGGGACCGAGGAAGCCGAACACCTCGCCGTCCTCCACGTGCAGGTCCACACCGTCGACGGCCCGGACGTCGCCGAAGGTGCGGACCAGGCCGGTGGCCTCGATGGGTCGTGTCGGTTGCCCGGTCATGGTGTGGCGGACGCTCCCTGCGGTGCGGTACCGGCGCCCTGGATGGCACGCCAGACGGTCTCCGGCGTGAGGGGCAGGTCGATGTGGCGGATGCCCAGGTGCGCCACGGCGTCCACCACGGCGGACTGCACCGCGGGGGTGGCACCGATGGTGCCGGACTCGCCGATGCCCTTGGCGCCGAGCGGGTTCATGGGCGTGGGCGTCTCCATGGCCACGAGCTCCCACCGGGGCAGGTCCGCGGCCGACGGGATGCCGTAGTCGGCCAGCGTGGCGGTGAGCGGATTGCCGTCGGCGTCGTAGCGCACGGCCTCGAACAGTGCCTGGGCCACGCCCTGGGTGATGCCACCGTGACGCTGGCCCTCGGCCAGGAGCGGGTTGACGATCCGGCCCGCGTCGTCACAGGCCACCAGGCGGACCAGGTCCACCAGTCCCGTCTCGACGTCCACCTCCACCACGGCCACGTGGGCCCCGAACGGGAAGGTCAGCCCGTCGGTCTCGAATCGGCCCTCCACCCACAACGGGTTGGCGGCCTCCTCGTCGGCCGCCCCGCCGTCGGCGGCGTGCAGGGTCACCTCCTCCGCCGCGGCGGCCACCCGGGCCCAGTCCACCCGGCGCGACGGGGTGCCGACCACGTGGAACGCGCCTGCGTCCGGGTCCAACACGATGTCCGCCGGATCGGCCTCCAACTCCGCGGCGGCCAGCCGGCGGGCGGCCTCCAGCACCTGGGTGGCGGCGGTGTGCACCGCGGACCCGCCCATCTGCAGGGACCGGCTGCCCATGGTGCCCATGCCGAAGGGCACCACGTCGGTGTCGCCGTGCAGGACCTCGATGCGCTCCGGCGGCAGTCCCAGCACGTCGGAGGCGACCATGGTGAGCGCGGTGGCGAGTCCCTGGCCGTGCGGCGAGGAGCCGGTCAGCAGCGTGACCCGGACCCCGCCGTCGTCGGCCGGGAGGATGCGCACCCCACCGAACTCCGTGGTGGTGCCCGCGCCGGTGATCTCCACGTAGGTGGACACACCGATGCCCAGCATCCTCTGGTCCCCGGCGTCGCGGCGCCGGGCCTGCTCGTCCCGCAGCTCCGTGTAGCCGGCCGCGGCCAGGGCCCGGTCCAGTGCTTCCTCGTAGGCGCCGACGTCGTAGGTGGCGCCGGCCGCGGTGGTGTACGGGAACGCGTCGGGGGCCACCAGGTTGCGGCGGCGGCACTCCGCCGCGTCCATGCCGATCTCCGCCGCGAACAGGTCGACGGCTCGCTCCACGGTGGCGGTGGCCTCCGGCCGCCCCGCTCCACGGAACGCCTCGGTGGGCACGGTGGTGGTGACCACGGCCCGGGACCGGCTGCGGACCCGGGGCAGGTCGTACACGCCGGTGGCCATCAGCCGTGTGAAGTAGGGCAGGAACGCTCCCATCAGCGGGTAGGCGCCGGCGTCGGCCAGGATGTCCAGCTCGTAGGCCAGGATCCTTCCGTCCCGGGTGCCGCCGATGGCCACCTGGTGCACGTGGTCCCGACCCTGGGACTGCGCCAGCAGGTTCTCCGTGCGGGTCTCGGACCAGCGGGCGGGGCGACCCAGCCGGCGGGCCACCCAGCCCACCAGCACGTCCTCGGGCGCCGGGGTGATCTTGGGCCCGAACCCGCCGCCCACATCCGGGGTGATGACCCGCACCTGGTGGTGCTCCAGGCCGTGCGCGGTGGCGATCGCGGCCCGGGCGCCGTGGGGGGCCTGGCTGGAGATCCACTGCGTGAGCCGGTCGCCGTCCCACCACGCGGCCGAGCCCCGTCCCTCGATCGGGACGCCGGCCACCCGCTGGTTCACGACCCGGGCCCGCACCACGACCTCGCACCCGTCCCAGAACCCGTCACCGTCGTCGCCGGCGGCGGCCGTGTCGTCCCAGCCCTCGTCCAGGACGCTGTTGACGTTCGTCCCTGCCTCCGGGAACAGCAGGACCTGGTCCGTCAGGCCGTCATCGACACCGATCACCGCCGGCAGCGGGTCCACGTCGACGATGACCAGTTCCGCCGCGTCCGCGCCCTGGGTGGGCGTGTCGGACACGATGACCACCACCGGCTCCCCCACGAACCGCACGGTGTCGGACGCCAGCCAGGGCCGGGCCATGGCCGCCGGTGCCCCCGCCCCACCGGGACGGGCCGGGACCAGGTCGAGGTCGGCGGCGGTGAACACCGCCCGCACCCCGGGGGCGCCGACCGCCTCGGAGGTGTCCACGTCCACGATCCGGCCGTGGGCGAACATCGACCGCACGAACGTCAGGTGGGCGGCCCCCTCCAGGCGGGGGTCGCGGAGGTCGGCCAGGTAGGTGCCCTGGCCCAGGAGGAACCGCGGGTCCTCCACGCGACGGACACGGTTCCCCAGGATGCTCATGCGACGACCCCCTTCACGGACCGAAGGATGCCACGTACGGCAGGGCGGCGGTCACGAGCCGCCGGCGGCGCGCTCCAGCGCGCCGGCCAGGCGGTCGAACGGCCAGGCGTCCGGCAGGACCAGCCCCGCGGTGGCGGGCGGGAGGATCGTGTAGGACTCCTCGCCCACCTCGACCAGGCCGTAGTCACGGCGGGCGATGCGCTGGATCTCACCCGCATCGTCCAGGCGGTCCTTCCGGCGCTGCATCCGCTCGTTCTCCTGCTCGATGCGCTGCAGCCGGGCATCGGCCGCGGCCACCTCGCCCCGCTGCTGCAGGTAGGAGCGGCCGGGCATGGCCACCAGGGCGGCCATCACGACCATGAAGGTGGCCACGATCGCCAGGCGGCGGCGACGGACGCCGGTGCGGGGCGCAGCGGGCCGGTCGGTCACGGACGGCGCCCCAGGGGGGCCAGGGCGGCGGCGCCCCGGTAGACGGCGGACTCGGCCAGCTGCTCCTCGATCCGCAGCAGCTGGTTGTACTTGGCCACGCGGTCGGAACGGGCCGGGGCCCCGGTCTTGATCTGCCCGCAGTTGGTGGCCACCGCCAGGTCCGCGATGGTCACGTCCTCGGTCTCCCCGGACCGGTGGGACATGACCGAGGTGTAGCGGTTGCGGGTGGCCAGCTCGACCGACTCGAGGGTCTCGGTGAGGGAGCCGATCTGGTTGACCTTGACCAGGATGGAGTTGGCGACGCCGGCGTCGATGCCCCGGGCCAGGCGCTCGGTGTTGGTCACGAACAGGTCGTCACCCACCAGCTGCACCGTGTCACCCAGCTTGGCGGTGAGGGTGGCCCAGCCGTCCCAGTCCTCCTCCGCCATGCCGTCCTCGATGGACACGATCGGGTAGCGGTCGCACAGGTCCGCCAGGTAGTCGGCGAACTCCGCCGAGCTCAGCGTGCGGCCCTCACCGGCCAGGACGTAGTTGCCGTCCTTGTAGAACTCCGTGGAGGCGGCGTCCAGGGCGATGGCGATCTCCTCGCCGGGCACGCGGCCGGCCCGTTCGATGGCCTCCACCAGGAGGGTGACGGCCTCCTCGTTGCTGGCCAGGTTGGGGGCGAAGCCACCCTCGTCACCGATGGCGGTGGACAGTCCCCGGTCGTGCACGACCTTCTTGAGCGTGTGGTAGCACTCGGCGCCCCAGCGCACGGCCTCCGAGAAGGACGCGGCACCGACCGGCATGAACATGAACTCCTGGACGTCGACGTTGTTGTCCGCGTGCTCGCCGCCGTTGATGACGTTGAGCATGGGGACGGGCAGCACGCAGGCGTTGACGCCGCCCACGTAGCGGTAGAGGGGCAGGTCCAGCTCCGATGCCGCGGCCTTGGCCACGGCCAGCGAGACGCCGAGGATGGCGTTGGCCCCGAGGCGGGCCTTGTTGGGCGTGCCGTCGATCTCGATCAGGATCCGGTCCAGGTCCCGCTGGTCCACCGCGTCCAGGCCCAGGAGGGTGTCGGCGATCTCGCCGTTGACGTGGTCCACCGCGTCCGCCACGCCCTTGCCCAGGTAGCGGGCGGCGTCGCCGTCACGGAGCTCGACCGCCTCGAAGGCGCCGGTGGAGGCACCGGAGGGGACCGCGGCCCGCCCGATCGCACCGGAGTCCAGTTCGACCTCGACCTCCACGGTCGGGTTGCCGCGGGAGTCCAGGATCTCCCGCCCCAGGATGCCTTCGATGATGCTCACGCCGTCGTACTCCTCAGATGCGCCCGCGCCGGCAGGGCGTGGGGAAACCGTACCGTCGGCATCTTGCCAGCGCGGGGCTTTCCGGTCCGCATCCGCACGGCACCGCGGCTCGGCGCCGCGACCGGCGGCGGGCCGGGGGCCTCAGAGGTTCTTGCGGATGAGGTCGGCGAAGGCGCGGGCCCCGGCAGGACGGAGGTGGGCCCCGTCCGCCGCGAACCACTCCGGGTGCTGGGAGGCCAGGGCGTGCCAGTCCACCAACACCGCGTTGTCGTGGCGCTCCGCCGCCGCCTCCAGGCGCTGGTTGACCAGGTCCTGCCACGGTCGCTCGACCTTGGCGTTGACCAGCAGCACGGGCCGGTTCCCGGCCAGCTCGAACAGGCGGTCCATGTCGCCGTCGGTGAACGTCCCGTTGGTGCCCGCGTGCACGACCAGGGCACCGGGCACCTTGCCCTCCTTCACGTACCAGCCCACCAGGTCCAGGATCGTGTCGAACTGGCGCGCCACCTCGGCATCCACCGTCAACCCCGGCATGGCGTCGGTGAGGGCGCCCTGGGCTCCCAGCATGACCGAGTCGCCGATGGCCACGGCGTTGGTGGCCGTCTGGACCACGGTGGTCTCGGTGGGGACGGGTGCCGCGGTGCTGGGCGGGGCGGTGGTGGGAGCGGCGCCGGGGGCGGTGACCGGTGCGGCGGTCGTGGTGGTGGCGGGCGGGGCCACCGTGGTGGTGGCCTCCAGGTCCGGCAACGCGCTCGGCGGCCTCCAGGGCCAGCTTCTCCCGGTCGGGGCTGCTGGCCGCCTGGTGCAGGCCCCAGCCGATGAGCAGGACGAGTCCCAGGCTGGTGCCACCCACGATCATCCCGCGTCGCACCAGTGCGGCGTGCTGCTCGCCGGTGCTGGTGCGGATGCCCCGCCACCAGTCACCGACCGCCCCCTTGCGCAGCGGCTGCTCCACGTAGCGGTAGGACACCTCCGCCGCGCCGAAGGTCAGTCCCATGCGGAGCACGAACACGGGCCAGCCGGTGAAGGGCAGGTCCAGCTCCGGCCGGGTGACCATGAAGATCGGCCAGTGCCACAGGTAGATGGAGTACGACCGCTGGCCGATCCACTGCAGCGGGGCCCAGCCCAAGCGCCGTGCTGAGGCCCGCGGTGGGGTGGACGAGGACGGCGATGACCACCACGCACACGATGTCCAGCAGCAGGAAGCCGCCGCGGTAGATGAACGGGTCGAAGGCGTTCACCCGGGTGAAGAACCAGGCGATGATGGCCAGGCCGAGCACACCGGTGACGTTCAGGGCCGTGCCGGCGCCGGGGGCGGCCCGGCCGCCGAGTCCGCCACGGGGCCCAGCTGAGGGCCAGGACCGCGCCGAGCAGCAGGCCGGAGGCCCGGGTGAAGGTGGAGTAGTAGACGTTGGAGGGGTCCGTGAACTCCTCGAACCGGATGCGCCATCCAGGCCGAGGACGCCAGCGCCAGGCCGATGAGCACCCAGCGGGTGACCTTGCGGCCCCTGCGGGCCAGCCCCAGCGCGAACAGCGGTGGGAACACCAGGTAGAACTGCTCCTCGATGGCCAGCGACCACAGGTGCTGCAGCAGCGGCGGCCGCCCCGCCTGGGCGAAGTACGACTCGCTCAGGTAGATCTGCCACCAGTTGCTCACGTAGAAGAGCGCGGCGAGCACGTCGCCACCCATGCGGCCGGCGGCATCGCGGTACACCAGCATCGAGGCGACGGACACGACGGCCAGGAGCAGGTACAGCGCCGGGAGCAGACGGCGGGCCCGACGGATCCAGAACTGGCGCAGCGAGATGGCCCCGGAGTGGTGGCGCTCGTCGATCAGCAGCGCGGTGATCAGGAACCCGCTGACGACGAAGAACACCTCGACGCCCAGGAACCCGCCGGGCATCCAGCTCACACCGGCGTGGTACAGCACCACGGCCATGACCGAGACGGCGCGCAGGCCGTCGAGCGAGGGTCGGTAGCCGAGCTTCGGGGGCGCGCTGGCGCTGACCGTGGTGGTCACGGGGCCATTCTGTCCGCTGGCCGTGCCGGGCTGGTGCCAGTGGGCACCTGCCTCCCGTGGGCAGATCTGCCTCACCGCGCCGCGGGCGACCGGGGTTCCAGGTGGACCCGGAACGAGTGGACCGACGCGGGCGAAGATGTTGCGCTCCACCTCGGGCTCGGTCACCGCCACCGGTGCCCGGAACCGGCGGGTCATCTCCCCGAAGAGCAGCTGCAGCTCCACCCGGGCCAGGTTGGCCCCGATGCAGAAGTGGGTGCCGTGGCCGAACGCCACGTGCGGGTTCGGGCTGCGGGTGATGTCGAACCGGAACGGGTCCGACGAACACGGCCTCGTCCCGGTTGGCCGACGGGTACAGCAGGATGATCCGGTCCCCCTCGGCCACCGGCCGGCCGCCGATGGTGGCGTCGGCCACCGCGGTGCGGAAGAAGTTGTTGAGCGGCGTGACCCAGCGGATCAGCTCCTCGACCGCAGCGGTGACGAGCGTCGGGGTCCTCGGCCATGCGGTCCCACTGGTCCGGGTGGTCGGCGAAGGTGCGCAGGCCATGGGCGATCACCGTGCGGGTGGTCTCGGCCCCGCCGGCGATGAACAGGCCGACCTCGTTGACCATGCGGTCCTCGGTGTAGCCGTGCGTGCCCGTCGACCTCCGCGTTGGCCCACACCGAGATGAGGTCGTCCATGGGGCAGCCCCGGCGCTCGGGCACCACCTCGGCCAGGAGCGCCGCCGAACTCGGTGATGGCGTTGAACAGGTCCATGATGACCTGGCCGTCCCGGGGGGCCTCGTCGATGCGCATGAGGCGCTCCGACCAGCTCTGGATGTCGGTCCAGCGGTCCTCGGGGAAGCCCAGCAGCCTGGCCGTGAGCCGGCACGGCAGCTGGGCGGCCAGGTCCGGGATCACGTCCACGTCGCCGCCGTCGGGCCTCGATGGGATCCAGCAGGTCGGCGATGACGGAGCGGAACCACTCCTCCTGGCTCCGCACCGCCCGGGGCGTGAACCGGCCCGAGACCAGCCGGCGCTGGGCCAGGTGCGCCGGGTCGTCCTGGGCGATGATGTTGTTCTCCTCCGGGGACCACCACGAGCGGTAGCCCTGCCCGGAGACGAAGGTGGCGCTGTTGCGCTCCACCTCCAGCACGTCCGCGTGGCGGGTGACCGCCCACAGTCCGTTGCGCTCGTCCCGGAACAGCGGCTCGTTGGCGCGCATCCAGGTGTAGGTGGGGTGTGGGTCGGCCTGGTAGAAGCCGGGATCCAGCAGGTCCACGTCCGGTCGGGTGGCGCTGGTGACGGTGCTCGACATGGCGGCCAGTCTGCCCCGCCCGGACGGTCCGGTGGCTGTCACACGAACTGGATGGAGCGGTACCTGCCCGCCCGGGCGAACTCCGGATGCCACATGACGGATCGGGTCACCCGAGGTCCAGAGGTCGTGCCGATGGCCGGAGGTGGCCCGGATGCCCTCGATGAGGTCCGGCGACCAGCAGCGAGGAATCCGGCCGGCTCCCTGGCACCCTGACCTGGTGGACCTGGTGACCGACCTGCTGCACGACCTGATCGCCCGCTCGGGTCGACCGGTGGTGGTGACCGGTGCCGGGATCTCGGTCGCCTCGGGGCTGCCGACCTATCGAGGACCCGAAGGCCTCTGGACGCTCGACCCGGAGGCACAGCGATTGCCCGGACCGCCGGCCGCCGACGCTCCCGAGGATGAGGTCCGGGACTACTGGGACCGGTCGTGGTCGCTCTGGGGACCGATGCGGGAGCGTGCCTCACGTGCCTGCCCCAGCCCGGGCCACCTGGCGCTGTGTGCATGGCAGGCGACCGTTCCTGAGCTCGTGGTCGTGACACAGAACGTCGACGGCCTCGACGCCCTTGCCGGCACCAGGGACGTCCGGGAGATCCACGGGAGTCTCTGGAGGAACCGCTGCAGCGCTCCCGGGTGCGGGCAGCCGCCGTGGCCGGACCGCGAGGTGCGGACGGTGGCCCCGCCGTGCCCGACCTGCGGTCGCCCCGCCCGCCTCGACGCCATCATGTTCAACGAGCTGCTCGACCAGGCGCAGTTCCACCTGGTCAAGCGGTCGGTCAAGCACGCCGACCTGCTCGTCGTGACCGGAACCTCCGGCACCGTGAGCCCAGCGGCGGACCTTCCGTGGCTCGCGGCCGACTACGGCGTGACCTGCGTCCGTGTGGATCCCGGTGCCTGGCACGGCCGCCGGATCCCCTGGGCGCTCGAGATCTCCGCTCCCACCGAGGAGGTCCTCCCATCCGCCGTCCGCGCCGCGTTCGGCTCCCGCCTCGACGAGGGGTGACACCCGACGACGGTTCCGTCGGATGGGCGTCACCGTCGCGCCGGCGCTGACGCGGCGACGACTCCGCGGAGTCGGCCCCGGAACGGGGAGTTCAGACCCCGCCGACGGCGAGCCAGGCCGCGGCTGCGTCCGGGTCGCCGACGACGTCGACGGCACCGTCGGGGACCGGGCGGCCCCACACCGCCAGCAGCAGGTCCTGGGCCCGGCCCCGGAGCGCGGCGTCACCCTTGCGGTGCTCCCGTGTGACCTCGAGCGTCCCGCCCGCGCCCTGTACCGTCCACTCGCCCGCGGTGTCGGTGCAGTGCACGTGCAGGCTGGTCGACGGCAGCACCAGTCC
Source organism: uncultured Actinomycetota bacterium (assembly GCA_963773765.1). Classification (GTDB taxonomy): domain Bacteria; phylum Actinomycetota; class Acidimicrobiia; order Acidimicrobiales; family Microtrichaceae; genus CAVZCC01. The sequence goes on from CAVZCC010000005.1 coordinate 76,807, forward strand.
GTCGCGGGCGACCATGCGGGCCAGGAGCAGGGAGAAGTACTCGTCGATGCCGTCGGCGGCCAGCACCGGGTCGATCGGACCGGGCTCCCCCACCGCGGACTCGGCGTCCCAGCGGTGCAGGCAGGTCTCCTGGGTCTGGCGCCGGATCCACACCCCCACCCGCTGTTCGGCCGGGAACAGGTGCCAGGTGGCGTCATCGGGGTCCAGGCGTTCCAGGGTCGCCACCAGGTCGGCCGCCGCGTCGCGGTACCAGTCGGCCAGGCGTGCGGCCGTGACGTCGTCGGCGGGCGCCGCGGCCAGCCAGTCGTCACCGGATGGTTCGGCCGCGGTGGCCGCCGCGGTGCCGGCCCAGCGGTGGACCAGGCCCAGGTGCACGACCAGGTCCCGCAGGGTCCAGCCGGGACATCCCGGCACCGGGGCGTCGAGCGGACCGGCCGCGGTCACCTCGGCCACGCGGGCGGCGTCGGCTCGCAGGTGGTCCAGGTACGGAACGGGAGCCGCAGCGTCGTCCCCCACGGGGTCAGCCGACCTCGGAGTGGGTGACCGCGGCCTCGCCCATCCACTCCCGGAGCGTGTTCTTGAGCTTGGTCTGCTGGATGAAGATGTCGTGCTCCGGCGGCACGCCGCCCGCGGGCTGGGGTGCCTTCCAGTAGAAGCTCAGCCACTCCTGCACGCCCGACTGCCCGGCCCGCTGGGCCAGGTCCAGGAACAGTGCGAGGTCCAGCACGATGGGCGCGGCCAGGATGGAGTCCCGGCACATGAAGTCGACCTTGATCTGCATCGGGTAGCCCATCCACCCGAAGATGTCGATGGCGTCCCAGCCCTCCTTGTTGTCCCCGCGGGGCGGGTAGTAGTTGATCCGCACGACGTGGTCGATGTTGCCGTACAGCTCCGGGTACACCTCGGGCTGCAGGATGGTGTCCAGCACCCCGAGCTTGGACACCTCCTTGGTCTTGAAGTTCTCCGGGTCGTCCAGCACCTCGCCGTCCCGGTTGCCCAGGATGTTGGTGGAGTACCAGCCCCGCATGCCCAGCATCCGGGCCTTGAACCCCGGCGCCAGGATGGTCTTCATGAGGGTCTGGCCCGTCTTGAAGTCCTTGCCGGTGATGGGCACGCCGTTGGTGCGGGCCAGCTCCTCCATGCAGGGCAGGTCGATGCTCAGGTTGGGTGCGCCGTTGGCGTAGGGCACGCCCGACATCAGCGCGGCGTACACGTAGATCTGGCTGGGTGAGATGTTCTCGTCGTCGGCCCTGAGCCCGGCCTCGAAGGCGGCCACGCTCTGGTGCACCGCGCTGGGCTCCTGGTACGCCTCGGTGGACCCGCACCACACCATGACCAGGCGGTCGCACTCGTTGTCGGTGCGGAACTTCTCGATGTCGGCCATGACCTGCTGGGCCAGGTCCCACTTGGACTCGCCGGTCTTGACCCGGACGCCGTCCAGCTTCTTGACCCAGCGCTGGTCGAACACCGCCGGCATGGCGTTGATCCCCTCCAGCTCGCCCGACAGCGGGGCCAGGTCACGCTCGTCCAGCACGCCGCAGGTCCGTGCCGCCTCCAGGGCGTTGGGCGAGATCGGGTCCCACCCGCCGAAGACCAGGTCGTCCAGGCCGGCGAGGGGCACGAAGTCCTTGATCTTGGGGTTGCGGCCCTCCTCCCGGCGACCCAGGCGGATGTGGGCCATCTGCGTGAGCGAGCCGATGGGGGCGGCGAGACCCTGCCGGGTGGCCAGGACGCCGGCATAGGCGGTGGAGGCGACGGCTCCCATGCCGGGGGTGAGGATCCCCAGTCGGCCGGTGGCGGGAGCGATCTGCAGCGGTTCAGGCATGGCCGCACTCTAGGCGGGGTCGCCGGACCGGCCCTCTGCCACCCGGTAGCGCGCCTCCGCCGCCGCGGTGGCCCGTCGCAGGGCGTCCTCCGGGTCCACGCCGGCCCGACGGGCCAGGTCCACCACCGCGGCCAGGACGTCGCCCACCGAGTCCACGCCGACCAGACCGTCGGACAACCGGTCCGTCCCGGCCCGCAGCCGGGCGACCTCGGCGGCGCCGGCAGGCCGGGGTGCGACGCCTGCCCCCGCCAGGCCGAGCGCCTCCGCCTTGCGCGCCACCTTCATGGCCCGGGTCAGCGCCGGCAACGAGGCCGGGATGCCGTCGAAGGCCGACGCCCGGCCCTGCTCGGCCTGCTTGGCCACCTCCCATGCCGTGACCGCCCCGGCCACGCCCCCCTGGCCCGGGTCCCCCTCGGTGGTGGCCAGCAGGTGGTCGTGGCGGCCGGTCAGCTTGTCCTGGATGGACCGGGCCACGTCCGCCAGGGTGAACCACCCCGCCTCGGCGCCGATCGCGGAGTGGAACACCACCTGGTACAGCAGGTCGCCCAGCTCGCTGCACAGGTCGTCGGCGCCCTCGCCGGTGGCGGGGTCGTAGGCGTCGATCGCCTCGAACACCTCGTAGGCCTCCTCCAGCAGGAACCGCTTGAGCGAGTCGTGGGTCTGCTCCGCCTTCCACGGGTCCGCGGTACGGAGGTGGCGCATGAGCTCGTCGAAGCGCGCCACCTCGGCCGCCACCGGCTCGGCCAGCTCCGGGATCCAGAGCGACGTGAGGTGGTCCGGATCCACCGTGCGGTCCAGGTCCTCCCACGCCACCTCGACGACCACCTCGTCGGGCAGGCCCAGCCGTTGCAGGAGGACCACCGGCGCACCGGGCGGTTCGTCCACGGCCAGCTTGATGTCCGACAGCACGAACGCCGAGTCGCACTGGGCCACGAGCAGCGGACCGCGCTCCCCCGCTGCCTCCACGCCGAAGCGGTGCCCGTCCACCAGCCGCGCCCCCCGCTCCACCGGGTCCACCCCCAGACGGACCCAGGTGAGGTCCAGGAAGCTCAGCGCGGGATGGCACACGGCGCGCACCCGCTCGTCGGCCAGGAGCAGCTCCACGGTGTGCTCGGCCACCACCGGTGACCCCGGCACGGCGTACAGGACCTCGCCCCGGTCCCCGGCCGCCCGCACGAGTGCGTCGACGATCCCCCGGTACACGCCCTCCATGGTCGTTTCCGACTCGTACAGGTGGTCGAAGGACGCGTCGCCGTCCATCACGGCCGCGGCCGGGTGGCGGGTGGTGCGCAGGAACCGGGTGGGGACCCGCTCGATCAGCGCCAGCGTGCCCGCCGTGACCAGGTCGGGCCCGCCGGGCCCGAGGCCCACCACGTGGACCACCGGCCGGGCCGGACCCACCCCGGCGGCGGGGCCCGTCGACGCGCCGGTGGGGCCGGACATGGGCGGAACGGTCAGGGGCCGGTGGGCTCGAGGCCACCGGCGCCGGGCACCTGGGGTGCCAGCGTGGTGGGGGGCGCCTCCGGCGGCTCGATCGACAGCTGGCCCTGGGCGTCGATCGACACGCCGGCGCCGTACCGGGGATTGACCTCCACGCCCTCCTGCAGGACCAGGCCGATCCACAGCGCGGCTGCCTGCTGCTGCGCCGCCCGCTGCTGCAGTGCCTGGGCCAGCTGGGCAAGGTCCCCCTGCGCCTCGTCGTCCCCGAACGCCAGTCGCTTGGACTCGTCCACCCGGTAGAAGAAGGCGACGTCGCCCTGCGCGGTGGCCACCACGACGGGACCGCGGACCTGTCCGTCGTCCGCCAGCGCGACGTCGTCGCGGAGCTCCTTGGGCAGCTGTGAACGCGAGGTGCAGCCCTGGGCGGGATCGGCCACCAGTTGGGAGCCGTCCACCTTGTCCTGCAGGTCCTCCAGCTCGGTGCCACCGTCCAACGCGTCCTGTGCGGTGCCGATGTCGTCACCCGACATCTGGACCGCGGCCAGGCACACCCGGTCCCACAGCGACGGGGCCCCGTCGTACAGCGTCCGGAGGTCGGTGTCGGACTCCGGGTCCAGCTTGGCCAGGCGCTGCTCGAGCAGGCCGTTGGCCACCACGTAGTCGGTCAGGCGCTCCAGGTTGGCGGCCTCCACCTTCTGCGGCAGCTGCTGGGTGATGCTGGAGCGGGCCTGGTCCCGGGCCTGGTCGGTGACCTCCAGGCCCCAGCGGTCCAGCTCGGCCATCAGCGCCGTGCGCTGGATCTCGAACAGCAGACTGGAGCGGGCCGTGTCGCCCGGGAGCACGCTCTGGTCCTCCGGCGGCGGCGTCCCGTTGAGCACCGTCTGGACGAAGACGGCGTCACGGGTGAGCTGGTCGACGGTGTCGGTGCTGATGGCCTGGTCACCCACCGTCGCGGCCGTCGTGTCGGCGGTGGTGCCACAGCCCGCGACCGCCACCAGGGCGACCGCCAGCAGCGGCACGGCGAACAGAGGGACCAGGACCCGACGCATGGGGGCGGATGCTACTGCGGGGTGCCGGTCCCACCGGAAGCCGGCGCCCCCGGCACCGCCGGCACCTGGGGGTCCGTTGCGGGAACGAGCTGGCGCAAGGCCTCCACCAGGTCCGAGCCGATGGTGGGACCGGAGCGCATGGGGAGCTGCAGCTGGTGCTGGTCCTCCTTGTACAGGGCGCCCTTGAACAGCCGGGCCAGGCGCATCTGCTTGGACTGGGCCAGCACGACGGGCGACAGGCGGGCCAGCCACCCACCCCCGGACAGCCCGGAGCTCTTGGTGACCGTGACCTCCTGCACGCCGGTGCGGACGCACTCGGCCCGCAGGTACGCCACCTGCAGCAGGTTGGAGGCGGGCTCCGGCACCGGGCCGAACCGGTCCGCCCACTCCGCTGCGATGTCGTCCACGTCGGCCTCGGTCTGCACCGCGGCCAGCCGCCGGTAGGCGTCCAGGCGCAGGTCGTCGCGCTCGACGTAGTCCGGCGGGAGGTGCGCGGCCAGGGGAAGCTCCAACTTGATCTCGGCCGGCTCCTGCACCCGGTCGCCGTTGAGCTCGGCGATGGCCTCGTTCACCATCTGGCAGTAGAGGTCGTAGCCCACCGCGGCCACGTGGCCGGTCTGGCCGGTCCCCAGCAGGTTGCCGGCGCCCCGGATCTCCAGGTCACGCATGGCGATGCGGAACCCGGAGCCCAGCTCGGTCGTCTCACCGATGGTCTTGAGCCGTTCGTAGGCCTCCTCCGACAGCTGCCGGTCGGGCGGGAAGAACAGGTAGGCGTACGAGCGCTGCCCGGCCCGGCCCACCCGGCCCCGCAACTGGTGGAGCTGGCCCAGGCCCAGGAGGTCCGCCCGTTCCACGATGAGGGTGTTGACCGTGGGCATGTCGAGGCCGGACTCGATGATGGTGGTGCAGACCAGGACGTCGTACTGGCCCTCCCAGAAGTCCAGCATCACCTTCTCCAACGTGCCCTCGTCCATCTGGCCGTGGGCGACGGCCACCCGGGCCTCCGGCACCAGCTCCCGGATGCGGGCCGCCCGCTCCTGGATGTCCTCGACCCGGTTGTGGACGTAGAAGACCTGGCCCTCCCGCAGCAGCTCCCGGCGCATGGCCTCGGCCACCGCCCGCTCGTCGTAGTCGCCCACATAGGTGAGGATGGGCTGGCGGTCCGCGGGCGGGGTGTCGAGCAGCGACAGGTCCCGGATGCCGGTGAGGCTCATCTCCAGGGTGCGGGGGATGGGCGTGGCGGTGAGGGTGAGCACGTCCACGTCGCGCCTTGAACTGCTTGATGGCCTCCTTGTGGCTCACCCCGAAGCGCTGCTCCTCGTCCACCACCAGCAGGCCCAGCTGCTTGAACGGACGTCCCCGGACAGGAGCCGGTGGGTGCCGATGACCACGTCCACCGCGCCGGTGGCGAGGCCCTCGGTGACCTCCCGGGCCTGGGCCGGGGTGAGGAAGCGGCTGAGCACCTCCACCCGGACCGGGTACCCGGCGAAGCGGTCGGCGAAGGTCTGGTAGTGCTGCTGGGCCAGCAGCGTGGTGGGCACCAGCACCGCCACCTGCTTGCCGTCCTGCACCGCCTTGAACGCGGCCCGCACCGCCACCTCGGTCTTGCCGAAGCCGACGTCGCCGCACACCAGGCGGTCCATGGGCACGGTGGACTCCATGTCCGCCTTGACGTCCGCGATGGCCATCAGCTGGTCCGGGGTCTCCTGGTAGGGGAACGCGGCCTCCAGCTCCTGCTGCCACGGGGTGTCCGGGGCGAAGGCGTGGCCGGCGGCGTTGAGACGGGTCTGGTACAGCACGACCAGCTCCTGGGCGATCTCCGCCACCGCAGAGCGCACCTTGGCCTTGGTCCGGGCGAAGTCGGCGCCGCCCATGCGGTTGAGCGACGGGGTCTCGCCCCCGGAGTAGAGCCGGATGGTGTCGATCTGGTCCGACGGGACGTAGAGCTTGTCGTCGCCGCGGTACTCGAGCAGCAGGTAGTCCCGTTCCACCCCGCCCATGGCCCGGGTGACCATGCCGTCGAAGCGGGCGACGCCGTGGTGGTGGTGCACGACGTAGTCCCCGACCTTGAGGTCCTCGAAGAAGCGCTGGGCATCACGCCGGGGGGCGCGGGCGGGTCGGTGGGTGCGGCGCCGACCGGTGAGGTCGGCCTCGGCCAGGAGGGCCAGCTTGGCCGCGGGCAGGATGCAGCCCCGGTCCAGTGCCGCCACCACGATGGCCCCGCCGGGGGCCAGCAGGCGGGCGGGGTCCGGCGGTGAGCCGTCCGGGGCCACCAGCACCGGGAAGGACAGGCCGTGCTCGGCCAGGAGCTTGTCCAGCCGGGCCGCGGAACCGGCGCCGTCGGCACACACCACCACCCGGTAGCCGTCCGCGACGACCTGGCGCAGCTGGGCCAGCAGCGCCTCTCCCCCGCCCACCGCGGGCGGCCAGCCCAGCGCCGACACCGCGGGTGAGTCGGGCGTGTCGGCCACGCTCGCCACCGACCACGACGGCGCGTCGGTGTGGGCCAGCAGGCGCTCGAAGTCCACGTGGAGCCGGGGCAGGTCGTGGTCGTCGGTGAGGCCCCAGGTGCGGCTGAGCGTGGCGCCCAGGTCCACCTCCTCCGCCAGCACGTCCATGGCCCGGTCCCGGAGCCGCCGCGGCTCCACCAGCAGGACCTGGGCGTCGGCCGGGAGCAGGTCGAACAGGACATGCTCCCCGCCGACGCCACCACCCGGGGTGCCGGGTGGCCCGGCGTGGGGACCGACCAGCCACGGCAGCCAGGCCTCCATGCCCTCGAACACCTCGCCGTCGGCCAGGCGCTGCCACTGCTCGCGGCCCCAGGGGTCCGTGGCCACCAGGCGCTCGGCCCGCTCCCGGACCTCCGGGGTGGGCAGCAGCTCCCGGGCCGGGAACAGGCTGACCCGCTCCACCTCCACGGTGGTGCGCTGGTCGGCCACGGAGAACTCGGCCAGCCGGTCGACCTCGTCGCCCCAGAGGTCGATGCGCACCGGGGCGTCCGCGGTGGCGGGGAACACGTCCACGATGGATCCACGCACCGCGACCTCACCCCGGTGCTCCACCTGGTACTCGCGGCGGTAGCCGGCCAGCACCAGGCGCTCCACCAGCTGGTGCAGGTCCACCCGGTCCCCGGCGGCCACCACGACGGGCTCCACGTCCTCCACGTGGGGGCCCAGGCGCTGGACCAGGGCGCGGGCGGGGGCCACCACCACCCGCAGGGACGGGTCGTGGGTGCGCAGTCGCCACAGCACCCGCAGCCGCCGGCCCATGGTCTCGATGGAGGGGCTGACGCGTTCGAACGGCAGGGTCTCCCACGCCGGGTAGTACTCGACGGCCTCCTCGGGGAGGAAGGCCAGCAGGTCCGAGGCCAGGCGCTCCGCGTCGGCCACCGCGGGCAGCGCCACCACGACGGGTCGGCGACGGGTCAGGTCCGCCAACGCGGCCACCGTCACCGACCGGGCGGCCTCCGGAACCACCAGGACGGTGGATGACCGTCCGAGGGCCCCCATCAGGCCGGGCTCCTCCCGGAGCGCGGCCGGGATGGCCCCCAGCGGTGGGGTGCCGGGGCCCGGGGCGGTGGTCGTGGGGGTGTCGGTCATCGCCCTGCGAACCTACCCCCGCCCGCCGACACCCTCGACCCGGCCGGCCGGCCGGATGCCGGCCCGAAGGCGGGCGATGCCGGCCGAAGGCGGCCGCGAGTCTGGTCCGGTGCCCATCCTGCTCGCCGCCGTCTCCGCGGTCGCGTACGGGGTCGGTGACTTCTTCGGGGGGCTGTCCGCCCGACGCATGGCGGCCGCCCTGTCCGGGCTGACCGCCCAGTTCACCGGCATGGTCCTGCTGGTCGGCGTGGCCGCGGTGGCCGGGGGAACCCCCAGCGGCGCCGAGTGGGCCTGGGGCGTGACGGCCGGGGCGTCGGGCGCCATGGCCGTGGTCCTCTTCTACTGGGCCATGGCCGCGGGCCAGATGAGCGTCGTCGCCCCCGTCTCCGCCCTCACCTCCGCCCTGGTCCCCCTGGTGTTCGGCCTGGCCAGCGGTGAACGACCGTCCGTCGTGGCCCTCCTGGGCGCCGTGGCGGCACTGGGGGCGATCGTGCTCATCTCCCGTGAGCCCGGCGACCCGGTCGGGCCCGGGGAGCAGTCCGCGCCTCCGGTGCCGGCCCGGGCGGGCCGCGTGCTGGCCGCCGCGCTGCTGTCCGGCCTGGGGTTCGGCGGGTTCCTGGTGTTGATCTCCCGCACCGGGCCCTCCAGCGGGCTCTGGCCCCTGGCCGCGGCGCGGGCCTCCGCGGTGGTCATCGTGGGCATCGCCGTCCTCCTGTGGCGGCCGGGTCGGCCCCAGCGGGACGGGATCCGCCTGGGGGCCACGGCGGGGAGCTTCGACGTGCTGGCCAACGCCCTGTTCCTGGTGGCCAGCCGCCAGGGCCTGGTGACCCTGATCGGCGTGATCGGCTCCATGTACCCGGCGTCCACGGTGGTCCTGGCCCGGTTGGTGCTCCGGGAGCGGATGGCGGCGCACCAGCTCGCGGGACTGGGTCTGGCCGCCGTGGCCGTCACCGCCATCGCGGTGGGCTGAGCACCGGCGGCCGCTCAGGGCCGGCCGTTGAACCGCTGCATGGCGGCATCCACCCCCTGGCCCACGATGCACTCCACCGCGTCGGCGGCCTCCGCCACCATCACGTCCAGCTCCTCGCGGCGGCGCCTGGGCACCTTCGACAGCACGTGGTCGGCGCCGCGCTCGGGGCCACCGGGGGGCTTGCCCACGCCCAGGCGGATGCGCACGTAGTCCTGGGTGTGGAGGTGGGCGGTGATGGAGCGCAGGCCGTTGTGGCCGGCCAGGCCGCCACCGTCCTTCACCTTGAGCCGGCCCGGCTCCAGGTCCAGCTCGTCGTGCACCACCACGATCCGGCGGGGATCGTCCACGCCGTAGCGACGGGCCAGCGGCAGTGCGGCCTGCCCGGACTCGTTCATGTAGGTGGTGGGGACGGCCAGCACCACGCGGCGCCCGTCGATGCGGACCTCGGCCACCCGGGCGTTGGTCCGGGAGTCGGCCCGGAGGCGCCCGTCGTGGCGACGGGCCAGCTCCTCGACCACGTCCGCACCCACGTTGTGGAGGGTGCCGGCGTACTGCTCACCGGGGTTGCCCAGGCCCAGGACGAGCAGGTCCCACGGCGTGCCCGTGCGTTCCCTGCCTCCTCGGCCCCGGCCGATCATGGAGCGGACCGGGCCCGGGGTCAGCCCTCGTCGTCGCCGGAACCGGCGTCGGAGGCCTCGGCGCCTTCCTCGCCCTCGCCGGCCTCGCCCTCGGCACCCTCTTCGCCCTCACCCAGTTCGGTGACGGCGGCCCGGGTGAGCTCGGCGGTGACGACGGCCTGGTCGGGGTCGGTGACGGCCTCGCAGCCCTCCGGCAGCACCAGGTCCTTGACCTGGATGGAGGTGGTGAGGGTCATGTCCGAGATGTCGGCCTCGATGGCGTCCGGGATGCTGTCCGGGCGCACCAGGACCTTCAGCACGGTCAGGCGCTGCTCGGTGATGCCACCGTTGGTGAACACCTCCTTGGCCTCGCCGACCAGGCGGATGGGCACCTCCACCTCGAACAGGGCGGTGGGGTCGACCTTGAGGAAGTCCACGTGGGTCACGTCGCGCCGGACGGGATGGCGCTGCAGCTCCTTGACCACCGTGATGGAGGCCTCGCCGTCCACGCTCAGGCTGATCAGGGCGTTGACGCCGGCATGGGTGCTGAGGGCACGGCGCAGGTCGCGCCGGTCGACCGAGATCGTGACGGCGGGCTCCCCCGCGCCGTAGATGACGGCGGGGACGCGTCCCTCGCGCCGGGCACGGCGGGACGGACGGGTCCCGGTCTCCCGGCCGGTCTCGGCGGTGAGCGTGACCTCGGACATGACGAACTCCTGCGAACTCTCGACGGTGGCGTCTTGCCCCGTGACCGTGCTGGCACCCCGGGGAGACGGGTCCGGCCCGGTTCCGGGCCGACGGGTGAGTGTACCGGGCGCCGCCGGGGCGCCGCCAGCGCCGACGGGGAGCCCTAGGATCAGCGGTCGGGAACCGGCGGACGATCTGGAGGCCCGATGGCGCAGGCAGTGGACCGACCTGGCATGGACAAGATCCGGCTGGGGTCCTGGATGATGATCGCCGGGACGCTCGGCGCCGTCCTCGCCCTGCTCACCTGGATCGACGTGTGGAACGCCTCGGACTCCAAGCCCACCGGCTGGGCCCTCGTCGGGGTGGCCTGCGCCGTGCTGGCGCTGGGGGGCTTCGCGGTGTTCTGGCAGGGCCTGACCATCAAGTCCAGGGCGTCCGGAGGAGCCACGCCGGAACAACCGTCCCCCTAGCGCGGTCCCCGGCAGCCGCCGGGTTCAGTGCTGGTTCTGGCCGTCGAAGATCTCGCTCACGGAGCTGTCCTCGAACACGGCGTCGATGGCGTCCGCGATGATGCCGGCGGCGGAGAGCACCTCGATCTTGTCGATGCGCTTCTCCGGCGGCAGCGGAAGCGTGTTGGTGATGACGATCTTCTCCAGCACCGAGTTCTTGAGCCGGTCGATGGCCGGGCCCGAGAACACCCCGTGGGTGGCGGCGCAGTACACCGCGTTGGCTCCCCGCTCCGACAGCTGCTCGGCCGCGGCCACGATGGTGCCGGCGGTGTCGATCATGTCGTCGATGAGGACGCAGGTGCGGCCTTCCACCTCACCCACGACCTCCTTGGCCTCCACCTGGTTCTTGACGCCCTTGACCCGGCGCTTGTGGACGATGGCCAGGTCCGCGTGCAGCGTGTTGGCGTACCGCTCGGCCACCTTCACCCGCCCTGCGTCCGGGGAGACCACGACCAGGTCGTCGGGCAGGTTGTCCGCCATCCACTGCACCAGGATGGGCTTGGCGGTGAGGTGGTCCACCGGACCGTCGAAGAACCCCTGGATCTGGCCGGAGTGCAGGTCCACCGAGACGATGCGCTTGGCCCCGGCGACCTCGAACATGTTGGCCAGGAGCTTGGCGGTGATGGGCTCGCGGCCCTCCGCCTTCCGGTCCTGTCGTCCGTAGCCGTAGAACGGCGCCACCACGGTGATGCGCTTGGCCGACGCCCGCTTGGCCGCGTCCACCATGATCAGCTGCTCCATGAGCGCGTCGTTGACGGACATGTCCGCCGTGGAGCAGTGGCTCTGGAAGATGAACAGGTCGGCGCCCCGGATGGACTCGCCGTACTTGCAGTGGAGCTCGCCGTTGGCGAACTCGGCCACCTGGATGGGCGACAGGCCGATCCCGAGCCGCTCCGCGACCTCTTCGGCCAGCTCCCGGTTGACCCGGCCTGCGACGAGCGTCAGACGCTTCTTGGTGACCAGTTCCACGATCGCTGCTGCCTCTCCTGGTGCGCCCCACGCCTCAGGAGGCGGCATCCGAAGTGTAGAACGGGCCGGTGATGGCGTCAGACGCGATCTCGGCGCCGGGACCGAGGGACGCGTACGGGCCCACCACCGCCCGCTCACCGATCCGTGACGAGCGGGCCGTGGTCTGCTCCACCACACAGTCCGCGCCCACCTCGCAATCGACCATCCGGGTGTTCGGGCCCAGCTCGGTGCCGTCGCCCACCCGGGTGGAGCCCTGCAGGATCACCCCGGGGAACAGCGTGACGTCCTTGCCCACCGTCACGGTGGTGTCCACGAAGACCGAGCTGGGGTCCAGCATGGTGACGCCGGAGCGCAGGAGGGCGTCGTTGGTGCGGCGCCGGAGCTCCGCCTCCGCGCCGGCCAGCTGGACGCGGTCGTTGACGCCCTGGGTCTCGGCCGGGTCCGCCGCCACCACCGCCTCCACCTGGTGCCCCGTCATGGACAACACCTCCACCACGTCGGTCAGGTAGTACTCCCCCTGGGAGTTGTCCGGCTCCACCCGCCGCAGGGCAGGGGCCAGCAGGCTGCGGCGGAAGCAGTAGATGGACGTGTTGATCTCGTCGATGGCGAGCTGCTCGGCGTCCGCATCCGCGTGCTCCACCACCCGGCGGACCAGGCCGTCCGGCCCGCGCACCACCCGGCCGTACCCGGTGGGGTCCTCCATCCGCGCCGTCAGCAGGGTGGCGGCGGCACCGGTGCGACGGTGGTGGTCCACCAGTTCCGCCACGGTGCCGGCCCGCAGGAGTGGGGCGTCGCCGGGTAGGACCAGGACGTCGCCCTCGTCGTCCTCGTCGGGGAGGCCGACGAGGCCGACCATGGTGGCGTCACCGGTGCCGCGCTGCACCCGCTGCTCGACGTAGTCGATGTCCAGGTCGTGGGTGTGCTCCTGCATCTTCTTGGTGACCCACTCCCCCTTGTGGCCGACCACGATGACGGCCCGGTCCGCGTCGGTGCCGGCCAGGGAGTCCAGGACGTACATGAGCATGGGACGGCCGCACAGGCGGTGCAGCGGCTTGGGCCGCTCGGACCGCATGCGGCTGCCCTCGCCGGCGGCGAGGACCACCGCGGACAACGGGGCGTGGATGTGGTCGTTCATGCTGGCGGGGCAGGATTCGAACCTGCATTCTCCTGATCCAAAGTCAGGCGTTCTGCCGTTGAACTACCCGCCACGGGGCACGGGCCGATCCTAGTGGGGGGCGCCAGCTGCCCGGTCGCCGCCGGACCCGCCCGCGGCTCACTCCGGGCAGAGGAAGAAGTTGTGCTGGGTGTGGCGGTCCGGGTCGAACGGGACCAGCGTGGCGCCGTCGAACACCTTGACCGTGTAGCCCAGTCCGCCGAAGAGCTCGAAGCAGCCCCGGCGCACGTCGTTGTCCCACAACTCCGCGTACACCAGGGGCCGGCACCGCTCCAGGAGCGCGGCCCCGCCGTGGAAGACCTTCTCCTCGAAGTTCTCCACGTCGATCTTGATGGCGTCGACCTGGAGCCCGGCCAGTTCCGCCTCATCGTCCAGGCGACGGACCGGGACGGTGTACTGCACTCCCGCCTCCACGGTGTCCGCGTCCGGGTCCACCGCGTGGCTGAGGCCCTGCATGCGGACGTGTTCCTGCTCGGGCATGACCATGCGCAGCTCGCCCGCCTCCGAGCCCAGCGCCACCTGGTGCAGGACGACGTTGTCCAGCTTCATCCGCCGGACGATCCGCGTCAGGGCCTGGAAGTTCTCCGGGATCGGCTCGTAGGCGTGCACGTGGCCGCGCCGCACCCGCTCCGCCATCAGCGCGGTCATGATCCCGATGTTCGCCCCCAGGTCCAGGGCCACGCCGTCCTCCGGGATGCGGCGGATGAACTCGAGCACGTCCCGCTCGTTGCGGTCCCAGCGCAGTGACCGGATCTTCACGCGGGAGAACCAGTACAGGTAGCGGTCGAACCCGAGGATCCGCTGCAGCGCACTCTGGACCAGACGTTCCACCGACTACCCTCCCAGGACCTGCTCGAGCCGGCTGACGACCGACGGCCAGCTGTAGGTCGAGCGTACGAAACGCAGTGCGTTCCGACTCAATTCGTCGGCCCGGGCCGGGTCGGCCAGGAGTGCTGCGGCCTGTTCGGCGAACTCGGCCCCGGTGCGGGCGATCAGGATCTCCCGGCCGGGCTCGGCACCGATGGCGTTGTTGACCAGCGACGAGGTCACGCACGGCGTCCCCATGGCCATGGCCTCCAGGATCTTGTTCTGCTGGCCCGCGCCGGTGAACAGGGGGGCCACCATCACCCGACCCGCGGCGTAGGCGGTGCGGATGTCGTCGACCCAGCCGTGGATGGTCACGCCCGGACCCTCCAGGCGGAGCACGGGGCGGGCCGGCCGGGCTCCCGCCAGCAGGACCGACGCGCCGGGCCGCCGGGCCCGCAGCGACGGGAGGACCTCGTTGACCAGGAACTGCGAGGCGTGCACGTTGGGCTGGTAGCCCAGGTTGCCCACGAAGCACACGTCGTGGGCAGGCTCCACGCCGTCCTCGGGCGGGTGGAAGAACTCCGTGTCGACACCGTTGGGGATGGCCTCGATGCGGTCCCGCTCGGGGAACTCCAACAGGTCCCGGTCCTGGGCGGTGATGATCAGGTGGCCGTCGAACCAGTCGAACACCTCCCGCTCGTACCGGGCGATGCGGGCCGCCTCCAGCCGGAGGCCCTGGCGGAGGCCCACCGCTGACTCGTCGGCGCGGCGACGGGCGATGGCGGAGAACGCGTCCTGGTAGTCGATCACCGTGCGCACCGGCAGGTCACGGCCGTAGGCGGCGGCCCGGATGAGCTGGCAGTACACGACGTCGGGCCGGGTCCGGCCGACCAGGTCGCGGACCCGTTCCAGGGCCTGCGGGTCGTCGAAGTAGCCCACCTGCAGCGGACGCCCCGACCGGGCCGCTCGGAGGATGCCCCGGGCCAGGGTGGACCGGCCGCGGCGCAGCAGGTGGATCTCCGAGCAGAACGGCCGGAGCCGGGCCTGGTCCTCCGCGGGGACCTCGTCGGTGGTGAGCGAGACGAGGATGACCTCGTGGTCCGGGGCCAGGTGGCGGATCTGGTGGAAGGCCCGGAGCTTGTCCCCCTTCTCCAGGGGGTACGGGAAGCGGGGCGTGACGACGAGGATCTTCAACTGGGCTCAGTGGGGCTGCGGACCGGGCGACCACTCCAGCACGGCGGGCGGGGCGCGGTCCAGACCGGAACGGTGGGTTCCAGGATCAGCGGCGCTTGCCCAGCAGGGTGGGGATGGTGCGCAGGCCGATGACCAGGTCCCGCCACAGGGACCAGTTCTCGATGTAGCGGTTGTCCAGGCGCACCCGGGTCTCGATGCTGCTGTCGCCCCAGAAGCCGTTGACCTGGGCCCAGCCGGTGATCCCGACCGGCACCCGGTGCCGGTAGTGGTAGCCGTCGATCTCCGCACCGAACTGCTCCACGAAGTGGGGCCGCTCCGGCCGGGGGCCCACCAGGGACATCTCGCCCCGGACCACGTTGATGAGCTGCGGCAGCTCGTCCAGGTGGGACGGGCGCAGGAAGCGGCCGGCCGCGGTGACCCGGTCGTCCTCGTCCACCGACCACTGGGTGGCGGAGTCGTCGTTGACCTTCATGGTCCGGAACTTGAGGATCTCGAACGGGCGGCCGCCGATGCCGATGCGCACCTGCCGGAAGAAGACCGGACCGGGGCTGGTCAGCTTGACCGCCGCGGCGCAGGTCAGGGACACGGGAGCGGTGAGCAGGAGCAGGAGGGAGGAGGCGATCACGTCGAAGGCCCGCTTGGCCGGCCACATGCCGGAGGCCGTGCCGGGGCGACGGACCGGGACCAACGGCAGGCCGTCCACCTCGTGGCCGACGTCCTCGTGGCTGACCCCCAGCTCGAACAGGCGGGGCACGGCGTAGAACTGCACCCGCGTGTCGTGGCAGCGGCGGATGATGCCCACCAGCTCTTCCTCGCCGGCGGCACCGAAGGCCAGCACCACGTGGCGGGCGCCGGTCCGGGCCAGGATCTCGGGAAGGTGCTCGGGACGTCCCACCAGCGGCAGGGTGAGCTCGTCGTCGAAGCGGTCCACGAACCCGCACGGCACCAGGCCGAACTCCGGGTTGTCCTGCAGGGCGGCGGCCACCTCCACCCCGACGGGGCCGGTGCCCACGATCAGGGTGTCCTCCAGGTCATAGCCACGCCGTCGGGCCAGCCCGGACAGGCGGAAGCTGATGAGCCGGCCCAGCAGCACGAGCGGCAGGGTGAGGACGAGGATCTGCACGATGGCGACCACGTCGATGAAGCGGCCGGCGTTGGAGAGGTCACCGAGGCGGGTGAGCGTGAGGAGCCCGGACGTGACCACCGGGGCCAGGCCCACGCGGGCGATGACCGAGACGAGGCCCTCGGACGGGCCGATGACCAGGCGTCCACGACGATGGGTGGGCCACAGCAGGATCGTGCCGACCAGGGCGAACAGCAGCACCACCCGCATCGAGATCGCGGCGTTCTGGCCGAAGCTGGAGATCATGAGGGGGGTGACCAGGGCCGCGGCGTCGAGCAGGTGGCCGAGCAGCCGCAGCGTGCGTCCAACGGCGAGGCGGTCCTGCTGCGGGATCTCCCGGGACGGCTGCTCCAGGAGCACCACGTCGGTGCCCCCACCGTCGGTCAGGTCGATGGTTGCCCGGTCACCCTCCAACAGTCGAAGGTTCGGGCTCGTCCGCGCTCCAGCGGACAGCCCTTCCGCATCGGAATACCTCAGCATGTCGCCCCAATCGATCCCACCAGCCCCCCAGAAAAGGACCGGACAAACGCATCTCGCACCAGAATTCGCCGGAATCCCCCGCTCCGCCGCCGCTATCTCCCGACACCAGTAAACGTGTGACCGTCGCCACCGTCAAGGGGCAACGGTGGGAAGTTCCCCCATCGTCCCCGACGCCGCCCTGCCCCGTTCACGGACGCCGGTCGGCGTTCACCCACGGCGACGACCGTTCACGCGCGGTGACGGTCCCGGGCCTGCGGGACGGAGCGCTCCGGTGGCGGTGGCGGCGGAGGTCGGCCACACTCGCCCGGATGCGCGTACTGGTGGAGGACGGACTGGGGCCACGGGCCGGGGAATGGGACGACCTGGTCGCGGGCCAGGCGCTGCCCAGTCCGTTCCTGCTCAGCTGGTGGGTCGACCGGGCCGCCGAGGGGCGACCCGTCGTGCTGCAGTGCGTGGACGCCGCCGACGGCTCGCTGGTGGGCGGCGCCGCCCTCCAGGTCGACCGGATCGGGCGGGGGCCCGCGTCCCTGGAGCGGGTGCGCTGCCTGGGCCAGGGCGAGCTGGCGCCGGACCACCTGGACGTGGTGGCCGTGGCGGGGCGGGAGCAGGAGGTGTGCCGTCGGGTCATCGGCTGGCTCCGCCGGCCCGGCGCCCGGGTGGTGGACCTGGACGGCCTTGCCGCGACCGGACACCTCGCCGGGGCGCTGGCACCGTCGGAGATCGACCGGACCGGCGCCCCCTGGACCCCGCTCCCGGCAGACCCCGCCGAGTACCTGGCCGATCGGCCCGGCACGCTCCGCAGCACCATCTCCCGCAGCCGCAAGCGCTTCGACAAGGTCGGCGCGTCGGTGCGGCGGGTGCCGGCCGAGGAGGCCGACCGGGCCCTGGACACGCTCGCCTCGCTCCACGACGACCGCTGGGCCGAGGCGTCCGGGTTCCTGGCCTCCTGGGACCGGTTCCGGGCCGCGGCCCACGACGGCATGGCCTCCGGCGCGGTGGTCATCCACGAGCTGCGGGCCGCGGACGGCCGGGTGGTCGCCACGGAGCTGGACCTGGTGTGCGGCGACCGGCTGGCCTTCTACCAGGCGGGGCGTGACACCGACCGGGACTGGCGCGGCAGCGGCTCGGTCCTCAAGGCCGCCATCGTCGACTGGGCCTGCTCCGAGGGTCTGGTCGAGTTCGACCTCCTCCGGGGGGACGAGGCCTACAAGGCGGACTGGGCCCGGGAGCGCCGCGAACTGGTCCGGGTCCGCTTCGGTGTGGGCCCGGCAGGCCGCTCCGTGGTGGCCGGCGCGGCGGCCTGGCGCCGGGCCCGGCCCGCGCTGGACCGGATCAGGGAGCGGGTCAGCCCCGCACCTTCTGCACCAGCTCCATGACCTGCTGCCGCGCCGGCGGGAAGATGGCCACCGCCAGCAGGCCACCCACAGCGCCGGCGACGGAGACCGCGACGAGCGACACGAAGCCGGTGTCGGTGGCGAGGCGGACCGGGAGCGCACATGCCGTGATCCCGGCCGCGACCACCAGTCCCGGCAGCAGGCAGGCGGCCGACGTCAGGCCACTGGCCCCGATGATGTGGTCGACGATGGTCTGGCGGAGGGCGATGAACACGACCTGGATCACCAGGTGCACCACCGCCACCCACACGATGCCCTGGGGGGCCACGAACCACATGGCGGCCAACATGGTGGGCACCATCGCCATGTTCAGGCGCAGCAGCACGCCGGGGCGGTTGATGGCCATGAGGAGGTCACCGGTGGCGAAGCCGATCCCGGTCACGGCGCCGGCCAACGAGATCACCTCCATCGTCCGGATCCCGATGTCGGACTCGGTGCCGTAGAACACCGTGAACGCGTCCCGGGCGATCAGGGCCAGGGCGACGCCGACCGGGATGGAGAACAGCGCGACGAGCCGCAGCGCCCGGTACATGGCCTCCCGGAGGGCCTCGGGGCCCTCGCTGCGAATGCGTGAGTAGGACGGGAAGAGCACCGCGGAGAGCGCGTTGAGCTGGGCGCCCATCACGAACTCCGGCAGCCGGAAGGCCTGGTAGTAGATCGCGTACTGGTCGTTGCGCCGGTTGCCGACCACGAAGTAGTCGCCGTTGAAGGCCAGGATGCCGAGCAGCCGGTTGCCGGCCACGCGCCAGGCGTAGGCGAACAGCTGCTTGACGATCGTGGTGTCCCAGCGGAATGTCGGCCGGAAGCGCAGCGCCAGCCAGGTCAGGACCAGCTGCACGGCGTAGGCCACCAGCAGGCCGACCATGACCGCCCAGGCCCCGAAGCCGGCCAGGGCCAGTCCGATGGTGACGCCGAAGCGGCTCAGGTCCCGGCACACCTCCACCCCGGCCCGCCGCCGGTAGTCCATGTTCCGCATGAACAGCGACCACGGCACGGTGGTCAGCGCGGAGAGCAGGACGATCACGGCCAGGCAGCGGAACAGGTTGACGAACTCCTCCTGCTGGAAGAAGTTGCCGATCACCGGGGCGCTCAGGAAGGCCACCGCGGCCAGCACGGCCCCCAGGCCGAGGTTGGCCGTGAACGCGACCTGCACCCGCTCGGTGACCCCCTCCTCCTGCTCGTACACCAGCGCCGCGCCCATGCCCAGGTCCAGCGCGTTGTCGAAGTAGAAGGTGATGAGCATGAGGGTCACCATCGCGGCGTAGTCCGCGGTGGGCAGCACCCGGGCCAGCACGGCGGCCAGCACCAGCGCCGAGGCGTAGCGGGTGAAGATGCCGACGTTGGCCCACAGGAACCCGCGGCTGGCCTTGGTGCCGAGCGACTGGCCGTCACCCCCGGACGGCGTGTCCCCCTCGGGCGCGCCGTCGGTCGCATCCACCGACGCGCCGGGACCGTCGGACGCGGTGCCCTCTGCCCCCTCGCCCGTCATGGGTCAGCGACGGAGGACGACCACCCCGGCAGGGCCGGAGCTGAACGACCGCAGGGTGTCGCCGGCGGACCGGGCATCGGTGAGGCTGGTCTGGCCCTCGGCGACCACCATCAGGGTGGCGTCGGCCAGGCTCAGCAGCTGGGAGGTGGGCACGGGGCCGGGGACCTTGGGGCCGTTGATGATCACCACGTACCGGCCGGCCATGCCCTCCAGGACCCGGTGGAAGGTGGAGCGCATGCGCAGGATGTTGCGGCTGCGGTCGACACCCGCGCCCAGGAACCGGACCATGCCCTCCGGGGCCCGCAGCCCGTCCAGGTTGGCCGGCAGCTGGGCGTCGGACAGCGTGAGCAGGGCCTTGTCCGGGTCCAACTGGCCCGAGAGGCACTCGGAGAGGCCGGCCACGTCCTCGGCGTGCACGAGGTCGGTGAGGATGCCGTGCTCCAGGTCGGCGTCCACCAGCGCCACCGGCTGGCCGAAGCTGCGGGCGATCACGCAGGCCAGGGCCAGGGCGAGCTGGGCCCGGTCGGCGCCGTCGTCGGCCCCGACCAGCACGAGGCGGTGGATCGGCTCGTTGAGGCTCAGTCGCTCCACGGCGGAGATCACGCCGGCCACGGCGTCCTGCGGGTTGCTGCCGCGCCCGGACAGCGACGGGACCTTGACCAGGATGGGCAGGTCGATCGCCTCGGTGACGTCCTGGGCGGAGGAGACCACCGGCTTGCGCATGTTGCGGAACAGGAAGAACAGGTAGGGCACCAGCCCGCCGAGCAGGGCACCGAACACGGCCGCGAACCAGGCCGGGAACTTGGAGGTCTGCTGCAACGGCTTGGAGAAGACCTCCTGGAAGATCGGGCCCGGGATGCGCTGCTCGACCGGGATCTCCCGCTGGTTGGCGTCGAACACCCCGCGGAGGGCAGGGATGACCTCGGCGCTGATCTGCTCCGACTCCGCCTTGCTCGGGCTGGAGACCACGATGTCCATGTAGGGCGACTCGGGCGACCGCCTGGTGCCGATCTTGGCCGAGATGGAGTCGATCGACTGGGGCAGGTCGCCCCGGCGCTTGATCTCGGCCGCCATGCCCTTGGACTTGACGATGTTCTCCAGGGCCCGGGACAGCACGTCGTTGTCGTTCGGGTTGGAGCCCGACAGCACGATGACGGACCGACTGGTGTTGTAGACGGGCGGCGACAGTTGGGCGAAGACCAGCGCCACGAGCGCGGTCAGCACCGAGGAGGCCACCACGATCAGTGTCTGGACCCGGGTGAGTCGCAGCGACTGGCGCCGCTCGGCCGCCGGAGCCGTGTCACCCGTGTACCCGACCATGTCGGTCGGTGCTCGCATCGGGGTCATTGGCCCGTGGTTCTCCTCATCGCGCACCCGCCCGGGCCCCGCCGTCGTTGGTGGTGCCCCTCCCGGGCCGCGTGGCCCGACGATCGAGTCTACCGGTGGACCCCGAGGACGAGGAAGTCGCACCTGTGGGCATTTTGGGAACCTCGGCCTCGGGCCTCTAGGGTGTCCGACGCCATGGGTTCACTGATCAAGAAGCGCCGTAAGCGCATGCGGAAGAAGAAGCACAAGAAGCTGCTGCGGCGTACGCGCCACCAGCGACGCGCCCGCGGCAAGTAGCGGACCCCGTCCCGATCGGGCCCCGGTCCGCCCGGCACGGCCCGCTCACGACGCCGGGACCGCCCGCACCACGGTGCGGCCGACCCCCGGATGGGCCCCCTCCACGAACCACGTGGATCCGCTCCCGGCCAGCCGGGGCCGTCGTCCTGTCTGCTCCGCCAGCTCGTCGCGCCAGCGCACCAGCGCGGGATACGCGGCCAGCGCGGCCGGCTCCAGGTCGTTGCCGGCGGACCCCCTCGGACCACCCAGGTCGTCCCAGGCCCGGTACACCACCGGCGTCGAGCAGTGCATCGGCGGGGTCAGCAGCGTGAGCTCCTGGTCCCGGAACGGAAGCGGTTCCACCACCTCCCCGATCCCCCGGACCCGGGCCCGGCCCCCCACCACGCAGAAGGCCACGTCGGCGCCGAGGCCCACCGCGACCAGCGGGTCGGTGATGCCGGCCCAGCGCAGGATCGCCGCCGCGTCCGAGCTCCCCCCTCCCAGGCCCGCTCCGGCCGGCACCACCTTGTGCAGCACCACGCCGGCGGTCCGCCCGGCCAGGGCCAGGGCTCGGGCCACCAGGTCGTCGGGGGCACCGGTCCGGCGCCGGCCGTCCCGCACCACCTCGAACGAGTCGCCGGCGGGGTCGACCTCCAGCACGTCGGCGAGGTCCAGGCTCACCATCTCCGCGTCCAGCAGGTGGTAGCCGTCGGCGCGCACGCCCGTCACCCGGAGCGACAGGGTGAGCTTGGCCGGCGCGGTCAGGCGGAGGGTCACGACCGCTCCCCCGCGAGCTCCTGGACGGCACCGGCCAACCGGGCCCACTCGAGCACGCCCAGCTCCTCGGGCCGGGCCGTCGGCCCGATCCCGGCCCGGTCGAACGCCCCGGCCGGCACGACGGCTCCCAGCGTGGAACGGAGCATCTTGCGTCGCTGGTGGTAGGCCCGTTCCACCAGCGGGAACACATCGGACGGCCCGACCTGGGTCGAGGGTGGTGGGCGGCGGTCGATTCCCACCACGGCCGACATGACGCGGGGACGGGGCACGAACACCTCGGGCGGCACGGTGGCCAGCACCCTGGCCCCGCCGTACCAGGCCACCTTGATGGTGGGGATCCCGATGGTGCGGCCGCCCGGTGTGGCCACCAGCCGGTCGGCCACCTCCTTCTGGACCATCACGACCAGGCGCTCGACGGCGGCGGCGCCCTGGAGCACGCCCATGATCACCGGCACCGCGACGTTGTACGGCAGGTTGGCCACCAGCGTCCACCGCACCGGCGCGGGCCCGTCCCCCGACCCGTCCAGCCCGGCGGCCAGCAGGCCGGGCCAGTCCACCGTGAGGGCATCGGCGGGGACCAGCCGGACCCGCCCCTCACCCACCGCCACCGGCCCGGTCGAGGCCGACCCGCCCAGGACCTCCTCCAGGACCGGCACCAGGTCGGTGTCCTTCTCCACCGCGAGCACCTGCGCCCCGGCACCGGCCAGGGCCAGGGTCAGCGACCCCAGACCGGGACCGACCTCCACCACCCGGTCACCGGACCCGACGCCGGCCAGGCGCACGATCCGCCGCACGGTGTTGGGGTCGGCCACGAAGTTCTGGCCCAGCGAACGGCGGGCCGACAGCCCGTGGCGGTCCAGCAGGGCCCGGACCTCCGAGGTGCCCAGCACACTCAGCCCCGGGTCGTCGTGGTCGTGGCGGAGGAGCGCGACGTGGTCGACGCCCCCACCGCGGTGGTGCTGGAGCGGGCGAGCGTGGTGGGCGTCAGGGTGGAGGGGGGCAGGGTGGAGGGGGGCAGGGTGGACACCGGCTGCTCGGGCCGGCGGTCCGAGTAGCGGCTCGATCCCTTCGGGTACCAGTCCGGGCGCAGCACCATCGACGTCGACACCGAGGGCACCGCGGTGGTCGTGGTGGTGGGTGCCGTGGTGGTGGAGGTGGCCGACGCATCCTGGTCGTCGCCGGATCCCATGACGGCCGCGACCACGAGCACCACCACGGCCACGACGCTGACCAGAGCGGCGACCAGTACCCGGGGCGGCAGGTGGGCCCAGGGCACGCCGTGGGGCGAGGGGTCGCTCACGGGAGGGCCACGCCGTAGAACGCCAGGGCGGTGGCCGTCGTGGCATCGGCCACCTCGGCCACCGGCCGGTCCTGCAGCACCGCCACCTCCTCACCCACCCGCGCCACCAGGGCCGGGCGGTTCGGACGGCCCCGGTGGGGCACCGGCGCCAGGTAGGGCGAATCGGTCTCCACCATCAGGCGGTCGAGCGGGGCCGCGGCCACCACGGCGCGCAGGTCGGTTGCGCCGGGGAACGTGGCGATGCCCGAGATGGACAGGTGGGCGCCGATGGCGACGGCGCCGCTCGGCCTCGTCGGGCCCGCCGGTGAAGCAGTGGAACACGGTGCGGCGGGGCACGCCCTCGGTCCCGAGGATCCGGAACGTGTCGTCCCATGCCTCCCGGGTGTGGATGACGAGGGGCAGGTCCACCCGGTGCGCCAGCGCGATCTGGCGGGCGAAGGCCTCCTGCTGCACGGTCCGGGGCGAGTGGTCGTAGTGGTAGTCCAGGCCACACTCGCCGATGGCCACCAGGGTGGGGTCGCCCCGGTGCGCCGCCACCAGCTCCACCAGGGCGTCGGTCCCGTCCACCGCGTCGTGGGGGTGGACCCCCGCCGTGGCCCAGACGCCGGGCAGGCCCGCGGCCAGCGCCAGGCAGGCGGCGGACCGCTCGGTGGAGGTGCCCACGGTGACCATCCCGGCCACGCCCCCCGCCTGCGCCTCGGCCACGAGGGCCTGCGGGTCGTCGTCGCCGTCCAGGTGGCAGTGGTTGTCGAACCAGCGCACCGTCACACGTCCATGAGGACCACGCCGGCCGGGCTGTGGACGAACGTGCGGACCTGGGCCGCGGCATCCTCGGCGTCGAAGGTGACGGTCCGGCCCTCCACCAGGGTCAGCACCACGGCGTCGCCCCACGCCAGCACGCGGCCGGCGGGGACGGCCCCCAGCAAGGACGGGGCCAGCATCACCACGGTCACGTCGGGGCCGAAGCGGTCCAGCACGTCGGGCCGGACCTCCAGTTCCTTCCGTCGGAACGACCGGCCGACCGGGACGAACCGCAGCTGCTCGCCGTGGCCGCGCACGATGCGCCGGACCGACGTGGGGAGGCGCCAACGGTTGACCCGGCGCACCACCGACTCCACCGGCACCGACCCCTCCGCCGCCTCCAGCAGGCCGGCACGGAGGAACCCGCCCAGGCGGAGGGAGAGCAGAGGGTGGTCCGACTGGCCGTCCACCAGCACCACCCGGCGTCCCTCCGCCGCCAGTGCCGCAGCCACCCCCATGGCCAGGCCCCGCGCCGCACGGTCGGGGCGCGGGGTGGAGATCACCACGTGGCGCGGGTCGCTGTCCGCGGCCGACATCTCGTGCGCCACGGTCACGACCTGGACGTACTGGTCCCGGGTGGCGGCGAAGCGTCGCCCGGCCCGACCCACGTGGGTCCAGACCCGTGCCCCCAGGGCCCCGTACAGGTCGTCGTCGTTGTTGACCCGGGGCCGGCGCTGCTGCAGCAACGTGAAGCCGGTGGCCACGAGCATGCCGGTGAGGGCGCCCACCAGGGAGGCCCAGCTCCGGCGGGGCACCTCCACGGCCACGACGGGATCCTCGTAGACCGGGAGGTAGAGCTCGCCGGTGTAGGTGCGCTGCTCACCCGGGAACATCGGCCGCAGCTCGTCGGCCACGCCGGCCTCCGCGAAGGCCCGGGCGTCGGCCACCACGTTGTCCAGGGCGGCGACGATGTACGGCAGCGCCTTGAGCGTGTTGTCCTCGTTCGTGTCCGTGTAGTGGATCTCCATGTACGCCGCGAACTCGGGACGGCTGGCGGTGACGCGGTCCCGGATCTCCTGGATGCTCAGGTCGATGCCCGACAGCTCCTTGAGCTCCGCGGCGTAGGCACCGGAGGTGGCCAGCGTGTGCAGGCCCTGGATCTGTGTGCGGTCGATGACGACCCGGGAGTTGCCCTTGGTCGCGTCCAGCCGCGGCACCACGATGCCGCCGGTGGCGGTGTACCGGGCCGGCACGCCGGCGACCACGGACCCGAACACCACGAACCCGATCACGGCGCCGGCCAGGATGCTCAGCCGGAACCGGCGTGAGACCCGCAGGTCCCACCGGGCCAAGGTGGGCTCGGCCCAGACCTCATGGCCCTCGGTGTGGGCCGGGGCGGTGTGGGCCGGGGCGGTGTGGACCGGGGCGGTGTGGGCCGGGCGGTGTGGGCCGTGGCGGGCGGGCCCTGAACGGTCGACACAGGATCCTGGGACCCGGCGGGGAGCGCGGCCCGATGGCCGGCGCTGAGGTAGCCCCGCCACCGCGTCCCCCACGACGGGACCTGCAGGGCGGCGGACAGGCCGATGAGGCTCCAGGCCAGCTTGTTGTTGAACAACGGCAGGAACAGGGAACTGGTGAACACCGGCAGCATCATCACCGCCAGGGTCGTCGAGAGTTCCTTGGTCTGGGCCCACCTCGGCCTGATGAACCCGATCATGGTGACCACGAACACGAGGACGAACAGGATCAGCCCGGTGAACCCGAGGTCGCCGGTGATGTCGAGCCAGGTGTTGTGCGACGAGACGTCCGCCCGCGTGTCCATGACCTGCTGGACCCCTGGCGTGGTCGGCAGGTTGGGGAGGATCTTGGACTTCGAGCTGGCCGACGCCGTGGCCCACGATGGGCCGGTCCTGGATGAGGTCGATGGTGACGGCCCAGAAGTCCAGGCGGCCCGCACCGCGGTCGGCGAAGCCCCGCTGGAGGTTGTTGGGGTTGGCCACGAAGCCGATCACGAACGCCAGCCCGGCCAGGACGACGGCGCCGATGCCGACCCGGAACCGCCGTCCGGCGGAGATGCGGGGCCGGGTCACCATGGTGCCGACGATGGCCACGGCGCCGCCGATCAGGCCCGACCGGCTCCCGGCACCGGCGGCACCGGCCAGCACGAACAGCAGGGCCAGCGTGTACCACCGGCGCTTGACCGGGTCGGTCTCGTTGCGCCGGTAGTAGACGGTCAACGGGATCATGGACGCCTGGAGCAGCCCGAAGAAGTTGGGGTCGCCTCCGAAGCCGACCGAGCGGGTGCCCAGGAACAGGGCCAGCACACCGGCACCGGACCCCCACAGCCCGCCCACCCAGTAGGCCCGCAGGTACTGCTGGATCTTGACGTGGCTGTCCACCAGCAGGGCGGAGGCACCGAAGTAGGCCAACGCCAGGCCGAACATGCCCATGGCGAACAGCCAGCCCGCGACCGACTCCGACCAGGCCCCGGTCATCACGGCGAACGTGGTGAGCATCAGCGGCGGCAACCAGTGCCGGACCGGGATGGCGGGCGGCCGCCACCGCTCCACCACCAGCTTCCAGCAGATGACCCCGAAGATCGCCGCCGCCATGACCCGACCCATCCGCACCAGCGAGAAGCCCAGTCCGTCGAAGTGGATCAGAAAGGCCACCATCTCGATGAAGATGAAGCCACGGCGCCACACCCACAGCCCCAGGCCGAACATCCCGGCCAGCACCACGGCGAACAGCACGCCCCACTTGCTGAGGACCAGGAACACCGCCACCGGCAGCAGCAGCACCCCCAGGACGACCGCCGCGAGCTCACCACGGCGCGGGCCGCGGGGCTCGCGTTGCTCGGACGGTCGGTCGATGGTCTGCACGCGGCCCCTCGTGGCTCCCCGGGCGCGCCCCGGTTCACTTCAGGTCGGTCAGGGTACCGGCCGACCCCCCGCTGACGACAGCGCCGGCCCGGCGCGGATGTCAGACTCCCGGGGTGAGCACGCCGACCGCCCCGGGCGGACCGCCGGACCCGTTCGAACTCGCCGCGGAGGACGCGGCCAGGCTGGTGGAGCGGGTCGGGCGGCACCGGGCGGTGGTCGTGCTGGGCTCGGGCTGGGCCGGCGTCGGCCCGGCGCTGGGCCGGCTGCAGGACGCGTTCCCCATGGACGAGCTGCAGGGCGTCCCCGCCCCCACCGTGCTGGGCCACGGGGGGACGGTGTCGTCGGTGGACGTGGACGGCACGCCCGTGCTGGTGCTGGCCGGCCGGTGCCACCTGTACGAGGGCCATCCCCCCGCCACCGTCGTCCATGCCGTGCGGACCGCGGTGCTGGCCGGATGCGCGTCGGTCCTGCTGACCAACGCGGCGGGCTCCCTCCGCCCCGACGTGGGGGTGGGCCGGGCCGTGGTGATCTCCGACCAGCTGAACCTGACCGGAGCCAGCCCGCTCACCGGGCCGGAACCGCCCGGCCCCCCCGGGAACCGCTTCGCCGACCTCACCAACCTCTACAGCGGCCGCCTGCGCGACGCGGCCCTGGCGCATGACCCCTCCGTGACGGCCGGGGTCTACGCCGGGCTGCTCGGGGGGAGCTTCGAGACGCCGGCGGAGATCCGCATGCTGGGGCTCCTGGGAGCCGACCTGGTGGGCATGTCCACCGTGCTGGAGGCGATCGCCGCCCACCACCTGGGCGCGGAGGTGTTCGGGGTCTCGCTCGTGACCAACCTGGCGGCCGGCCTGGCCGCGGAGCTGGACCACCAGGAGGTCCTGGCCGCGGGCGTCGCCGCCGAGGACACGCTGGTCGGCCTGCTCCGAGCCGTCATCGCCGCGCTGTGAGCGGTCCCCGGCAGGACCTGGTGGCGGCGGCGACCGCCTGGCGGGACCTGGACCCGGACCCCGCCACCCGGGATGCCATGGACGCGCTCCTCCGCGCCGGCGACCCGGCGGCGCTGGCCGACCACGTGGGCCGGCGCGTGGCCTTCGGCACCGCGGGGCTGCGGGCCGCCCGTGGACCGGGGCCCAACCGGATGAACCGGCTGGTCGTCCGCCAGGCCGCCGCCGGCCTGGCCCGCACCCTGGCCGACCTGGTGCCCACCGCCACGGAGCGGGGGGTGGTGGTGGGACGGGACGCCCGGCACGGCTCCGCCGCGTTCGCCGCGGACGTGGCGGAGGTCCTCACGGCGCACGGCATCGTCGTGCACGCCTTCGACGAGGCCGTCCCCACCCCACTGGTGGCGTTCGCGTGCGCCCGGCTGGCCGCCGCGGCCGGCGTGGTCATCACCGCCAGCCACAACCCGGCCGGGGACAACGGGATGAAGGTGTACTGGCAGGACGGCGCGCAGATCGTCGCACCGGTCGACGCCGCCATCGCCGCTGCCATCGACGTCGTGGCCCAGGAGATGGCGGCCGCGCCCACGGATGCCGGGGCGGTGCTCCTGCCGACGGGGCCGACGGCACCGCGGCACGGCCTCGGTGGCTCACTGACCGGGGACCTGTCCGAGGCCTACGTGGAGGCCGCCCTCGCCCTGGTCGACCCCCTGCCCGGACCACCCGTCAGGATCGCCGCCACCCCCCTGCACGGGGTCGGCGGGCCGCTGCTGGAGCGGGTGCTGAGCGCCGCGGGACACCAGGACCTGCACGTGGTCGCGACCGCAGCGCGACCCCGACCCCGACTTCGCCGACGGTCCGGTTCCCCAACCCCGAGGAGCCCGGCGCACTGGACCTGCTGCTCGACCTGGCCCGTGACGTCGACGCCGACGTCGCGCTGGCCAACGATCCCGATGCCGACCGCGTGGCCGTGGCCGTGCCGGACCGCGACGGGCTCTGGACCGCGCTGACGGGGGACCAGACCGGGGCCCTGGTGGCCTGGCACCTGCTGGGGCGTACCCGCGGCACGAGGGACCGCCTGGTCGCGACCACCGTGGTGTCCTCGCGTCTCCTCCGCCGGATGGCGGACGCGTCCGGCTCCCACTTCGAGGAGACCCTCACCGGGTTCAAGTGGCTGTGCCGGCCGGGACTGGCCCACCCCGACTGGCATCAGGTGCTGCTGTACGAGGAGGCGCTCGGCTACGCCATCGGGCCGGGGTGCCGGGACAAGGACGGCATCACCGCGGCCCTGGTGGTGGCCGACCTGGTGGCCGGGCTGCGGGCCGCGGGCCGCACCGTGGGCGACGTGCTCGACGACCTGGCCCGCGCCTTCGGGGCCCACGTGACGGCCAACGGCTCGGTGGCCGTGGAGGGTCCCGGCTGGCAGGACCGGTTGGCCGGCCTGACCGACCGGCTGGTCGCGGCCCGGCCGTCCCACCTGGGTGGCACCGAGGTCGTGGCCGACGACCGGCCGGCCCCCGACGTCCTCCGCCTCTGGTTGGCCGACGACACCCGCGTGGTGGTGCGGCCGTCGGGAACCGAACCGAAGCTCAAGTACTACTGCGAGGCGGTGGAGGCCGTCGGTGATGACGGGGTGGACGCGGCCCGGGACCGGGCCCGAGGTCGCCTGGACCGGGTGGTGGCCTCCGTGACCGAGCTGGTGACCTGACCGGCCGGGCGGGACGGCCCGGCCTCAGTCGAACTCGGCCAGGATGGCGGCGGTGGCGGACAGCCCCAGGCGGTCGGCACCGGCATCCACCATGGACAGCGCGTCGCCGAGGGTCCGGATCCCGCCCGAGGCCTTCACCCCGGCACGCCCGCCGACGGCGTCACGCAGGGTCCGGACCGCGTCCGGGGTGGCCCCTCCCGACGGGTGGTAGCCGGTGGAGGTCTTCACGAAGTCGGCCCCGGCGTTGACCACGGCCTCACTCAGCATCCGCAGCAGCGGCCGGCGGCCACAGGGCGGACTCCAGGATCACCTTCAGCACGACGCCCGGCACCGCGGCCCGGACCTCGGCCACGTCGGCGCCGACGGTCGCCAGGTCCCCCTCGGCCGCGGCGGCCAGGTCGACCACCATGTCCACCTCCGACGCACCCTGGGCCACCACCGCGGCGGCCTCGCCGGCCTTGGTGCGGGACAGCGACGCCCCGTGGGGGAACCCGACCACGGAGCAGACCGGCAGGCGGTCACCCACCATCTCCACCACGAATCGGACCATGGCCGGCTGCACGCACACCGACGCGCACCCCAGCGACACCGCTTCGGCCGCCACCAGCTCCACGTCGGCCCGGGTGGCCTCCGGACGCAGGATGGTGTGGTCGATCCGGGCCGCGAGCCCGGGCGCGGTCATGTCGTCCCGGTCGGTCATGCCGCCCCACCGGCCTCGGCCCGCAGCGCGGCGAAGCCGGGCTTGATGACGTCGTTGATCAGGACCAGCCGCTCGTCGAAGTGGATGAAGGCCGACTTCATGGCGTTGACGCTGAGCCACTGCGACCGGGCCAGGCCCAGGCCCAACGCCTCGGACAGGTGCATGAACTCGTCGCTCAGCGTGACGCCGCTCATGAGGCGGTTGTCGGTGTTGACCGTGACCCGGAAGCCCAGGTCCATGAGCAGCCCGATGGGATGGTCGTCGTAGGACACCGCGGCGCCGGTGTGCACGTTGGAGGTCGGGCACATCTCCAGCGGCACCCGTCGGTCGCGCACGTAGTCGGCCAACCGTCCCAGGTGGACGCCGCCCTCCGGGTACCGGGTGATGTCGTCCACGATCCGCACCCCGTGACCCAGGCGCTCCGCCCCGCAGTAGCTCAGCGCCTCTGCGATGGAGGGGAGCCCGAACGCCTCGCCGGCATGGATCGTGATGTGGAAGTGGTGGAGGCGGATCAGGTCGAAGGCGTCCATGTGGCGGCTGGGAGGATGGCCCGCCTCCGCCCCGGCGATGTCGAAGCCGACCACGCCCTCGTCCCGGAACCGCAGGGCCAGCGCAGCGATCTCGGCCGAACGCGCCGCGGTGCGCATCGCGGTGATGAGGGCCCGCACCATGATCGGCCGGCCCGCCGCGGCGGCCGCCGCCTCACCGGCCCGGAACCCGTCCAGCACGGACCGGACCACCTCGTCCAGGGACATGCCGTCCTCGGTGTGCAGCTCCGGTGCGAAGCGGACCTCGGCGTACACCACGCCGTCCGCGGCCAGGTCGACGGCACACTCCTGGGCCACGCGGGACAGGGCACCGGCGTGCTGCATCACGCCCACGGTGTGGGCGAAGGTCTGCAGGTACAGGCCCAGGTCGCGCCGGTTGGCCCCCCGGCGCAACCACGCCGCCAGTTCGTCGACATCGGTGGTGGGCAGGTCGTCGTAGCCGTACTCCGCGGCCAGCTCCACCACCGTCGCGGGCCGCAGACCGCCGTCGAGGTGGTCGTGCAGCAGGACCTTGGGCATCCGGACGGCCTGGTCCCCGGTCAGCGGCGTCTCGGGGGGGAGGGAACGCAGCACGGCGGAGGACATCGGACCAACCTACTGCCGGGTCGGTCCTGCAAGACTGCCGCGGTGACCATCACCACCATCGGGCTCGACGGGGACGACACCCTCTGGCACAGCGAGTCGCACTTCGCCGTCACCACCACACGGCTCACCGAGCTCCTCCGGCCGTGGCTGGCGCACGACGACGCGGCGGAACAGCACCTGCTGGAGGTGGAACGCCGCAACCTGGGCCTGCTCGGCTACGGCGTGAAGGCCTTCACCCTGTCCATGATCGAGACGGCCATCGAGGTCTCCGACGGGCACGGTGCCGGCGCAGGCCGTCCAGGAGATCCTGGACTGGGGCAAGGAGCTGCTGGACCACCCCGTGGAACTGCTCGACGACGTGGCCGAGACCGTGGACCGGCTGGCCGCCCGGTATCGGCTGATCCTGGTGACCAAGGGCGACCTGTTCCACCAGGAGTCCAAGCTGGCCCGCTCCGGGCTGGCCGAGGCCTTCACCGGGATCGAGATCGTCAGCGAGAAGGACGTCGCCACCTACGAGCGGATCCTGCACCGCCACCAGGTGGCCGAGCCCGAGTTCGTCATGGTGGGCAACTCGGTCCGTTCCGACATCCTCCCCGTGCTGGAGCTGGGCTCCAGGGCGGTGCACGTGCCGTACCACGTCACCTGGGCGTTGGAGGAGGCCGAAGGTGACGGGTCCGTCCCCGTGCTCGGGTCGCTGGCCGAACTGCCCGACCTGCTGGACCGCTGGTGGGACGGCGGGACCGGACCGGCCTGACCGGTGCGGTCGGTGCGGTGGGCGACCTCGTCCGTTGCAGCGCGCGGGACGGCTCCGTAAGGTAGGGGCTTCCGGATCGCGGTCGTCTGGCCACGAGGAGGACCCGGGCGGGGCGACGGGGAGAAGGGGCGAGGGGGCACAGGTTGACTCAGGGCATGAGCCGTCGACTGGCCACACGGAGCGTCTACCTGGACGCGCTGCGCGCCGTCGCACTGGTGCGGGTCATCATCTACCACGCCAGTTCGGCCTGGTGGGTCACCGCGTTCACCGCCATGCCCCTCATGTTCTTCATCGCCGGCACGCTGTTCGCGGCCTCCCTGGAACGCCGGCCGGCCCGCACGGTCATCGGCGACCGATACCGGCGGATCCTCATCCCCTACTGGGTCTACGTGGCGTGCATGGTGGTGCTGTGGGCCTCGCTCGGCGTCCTGGGCGAGATCACACCCCTCAACTGGGTCGGCTTCGTGTTCCCCGTCATCTCGCTGAACGGCCCCCAGGGGCCCGGTGCCGACACCGCCCTGCACCTGACCTGGTTCGCCCTGTGGTACCTGCAGATGCACCTGATCCTGTCGCTGGCCGGACCGGCCCTGCGCCGGGCCCAGCGGAACCGCCCCCGCGTCATGTGGGGCACCATCTGCGTGCTGTTCGCACTGTCCGCGGTGGCCGCGCCGGCGCTGGCCATCGCCATCTTCTACGCCGCCTGCTGGGTGGTGGGCTACTACCACTTCGACGGACGGCTCGAGTCCCGGCTCCGGACCACGTGGAAGCCCCTCTGTGCGGTGCTCGGCCCACTCGGCCTGGTCGCCTTCATCGGCTTCTACCGTGCCGCCCCCATGGTGGCCGCGGTGGGCGTGGCGTTCCTGGGTGCGTTCTGGCTCTGCCTCGCCATCGGCCTGCAACCCGTGATCGAACCGCACCTGGAGGCCCGGCGGGCCCGGAGCGTGATCACGTGGTTCAGCCAGCGATCGCTCACCCTCTACCTCTGGCACGGCGCCGTGCTGTACGCCATCACCGAGTGGGCGCTGCCGGGATGGGACAACGTGTTCGCCCGCATCGCCTGGTGCGTGGTGCTGCTGCCCGTCACCGTGGTGGTGTTCGGGTGGGCGGAGGACGTGGCGGCCCGTCGTGCGCCACAGCTCTGGCCCCGGCTCCCCAGCTCCCGTCACCAGCCCACCGACGGTGCCGCCGACGGGCCAGCCGTGGTGGACCTGCGCGAACCGATGCCCTCCCCCCGGGAGAACCTCGAGGCCGGCTGAGGTCGACCCGGACGCTCAGCGTTGCCGAGGAGTCAGCGGGTGCCGAAGATCCGGTCCCCCGCGTCACCCAGGCCGGGCACGATGTACGCCGAGTCGTTCAGGCGCTCGTCCATCGCCGCCAACGTGATCGGCACCTCCGGGTGCGCCTCCCGGACCGCGGCCACGCCCTCGGGACACCCCACGATGCACAGGAGGCGGATGTCGGTGCATCCCCGGGCCACCAGCTGGTCCAGGGCGCCCACCGCGCTCCCGCCGGTGGCCAGCATCGGATCCACCACCAGCACCGCCCGCTCGTCCATGCGGTCGGGCAACTTGGCGTAGTAGTCCACCGGCTGGTGGGTCACGGGGTCCCGGTACATGCCGAGGTGGCCCACGGCGGCCTGCGGGAGCAGCTCCAGCACGGCATCCACCATGGCCAGGCCGGCCCGGAGGATCCCCACCACCGCCGGCTCCGGGTGGCGCAGCCGGAACGCCATGGTGGAGGTGATCGGCGTCTCCACCGTCACCGGCTCCAGCTCCAGGTCCGCCAGTGCCTCGTAGGCGGCCAACAGCGTGATCTCACGACAGAGCCGGCGGAACTCGCCCGACTCGGTGCTCCGGTCCCGGAGCAGGTGGAGCTTGTGCTGGACGAGCGGGTGCTCCACCACGGTCAGGCCCGGACGACCGGCTCCGTCAGCCACGTCAGGACCCCGGCAACGACGCGGCCAGGTCGGCCAACGACACCGCGGGACGGGCCCCCAGGTGGGAGATGACCTCGGCCGCGGCGAGCGAGCCCAGGGCGCCGCACGTGGCCAGGTCCATGCCCCGGCTGTAGCCGAACAGGAAGCCGGAGGCGTAGAGGTCGCCGGCGCCGGTGGTGTCCACCAGTTCCTCCACGGGGTGCGCGGGCACCTCGATGACCTCGTCCTCGGTCACCACGACCGACCCCTGCTCGGAGCGGGTCAGGGCCGCGATCGGCACCGTGGCGGCGGACGCCCTCCACGGCGACGTCGAAGTCGTCGGTGCGGTACAGCGCCATGATCTCGGCCTCGTTCGCGAACAGCAGGTCGACGTGGTGCTCGACCAGGTCCAGGAACGCGTCGCGGTGGCGGTCCACGCAGAAGCTGTCCGACAGGGTGGCCGACACGACCCGGCCGGCGTCGTGGGCGTACCGGGCCGCCACCCGGAAGGCCTCCTGGGCCTCGGGCGGGTCGAACAGGTAGCCCTCCAGGTACAGCACGGTGCCGGCCGCGATGACCTCGGGGTCGACGTCGTCGGCGCAGAAGTGCACCGACGCCCCCAGGTAGGTGTTCATGGTGCGCTGGGCGTCGGGTGTGACCAGGATGAGGCAGCACCCGGTGGACGGCCCGCCGGCGGCCAGCGCGGTGTCGTAGCGGACGCCGGTGGCGCGGATGTCGTGGGCGAAGACCTTGCCCAGCTGGTCGTCGCGCACCTTGCCCAGGTACTGGGCCGTGCCCCCGAACGAGGCGACCCCGACGATGGTGTTGGCGGCCGAGCCGCCCGAGATCTCGACGCCGGGCCCCATCACGTCGTACAGCTCGGTGGCCCGCTCCTCGTCGATCAGGGTCATCGCCCCCTTCGGGATGTCGAGCCGCTCGATGAGGGCGTCGGTCTCGTGGCTGAGCACGTCGACCAGGGCGTTGCCGATCCCGACCACGTCGATGGTCGGCGCTGTCCCGGAGTCCTGTTGCACCCGAACACGGTAGGGAGCGACGGCGTCCGGCGCACAACCACGGGGCCCCGGCGCCCCACGCCTCGTTGTGGTGCGCACGACCGGCAGGGGGCGCGAGGTGACGAACTAGTGTCCGCTCACCGAGCAACCCGCCCTACCCGTACGACCCTGCAGAGGTGTGACGTGTCCCGACGATTCCGGTTCCTCCTGGTGCTGTTCGCAGCATTCGGGCTCCTGGCCGCAGCGTGTGCGTCCGAGGACGACAGCGAGAGCGGCAGTGCCACCACGGCCGCCGACGGCGACCAGGTCAAGATCTGTCAGGTCACCGACACCGGCGGCGTGGACGACAAGTCGTTCAACCAGACCGCCAACGAGGGCCTGGTCCGGGCCGAGGAGGACCTGGGTGTGGAGGGCAAGGTCCTCGAGTCCAAGTCCGAGGCCGACTACGAGCCCAACATCCAGACCTTCATCGACCAGAAGTGCGACCTGATCATCCCGGTCGGCTTCCTCCTGGATGGCGCCACCCAGACCGCGGCCAAGGCCAACCCGGACCAGAAGTTCGCCATCGTCGACGTCGACTTCTTCGACACCGAGTCGGATCCGCCCAAGGACATCAGCTACGACAACGTCGAGGAGATGACCTTCGCCACCGACCAGGCCGCGTTCCTGGCCGGGTACGCAGCGGCGGGCATGACCAAGACCGGCAAGGTCGGCACCTACGGCGGCATCCAGATCCCCACCGTGACCATCTTCATGGACGGCTTCCTGGCCGGCGTCCAGCAGTACAACAAGGACAACGCCAAGAACGTGGAGGTCCTGGGCTGGAACGGCACCGACGGCCTCTTCACCGGTGACTTCCAGGACCAGGACAAGGGCAAGTCGACCACCAAGTCGCTGATCGACGAGGGCGCCGACATCATCATGCCGGTGGCCGGTCCCGTGGGGCTGGGCACCATCGCCCAGGTCAAGGAGGCCGACAACCCCGACCTCAGCGTGATCTGGGTGGACGTCGACGGCTGCACGAGCCTGCCCGACGACTGCAAGTACTTCCTGACCACCGTCGAGAAGAAGATGGACAACGCCGTGTTCGACTCGATCAAGTCGGTCACCGAGGACAAGTTCACCGCCGGCGTGGTCCAGGGCACCCTGGAGAACGAGGGCGTGGACATCGCCGGGTTCAACGAGTTCGACTCCAAGGTTCCCCAGGAGCTGAAGGACAAGCTCGACGAGTACCGCCAGAAGATCATCGACGGCACCCAGCCGGTCACCCCCGCCGGCGCCTGACGGTCCACCGGACCAGCAGCGACCACACACCAGCCAAGACCCTCAGCATGAGAGTCGAGCTCCGGGGGATCACCAAGCGGTTCCCCGGTGTCGTGGCCAACGCGGACGTGGACCTCTCCGTCGAAGGCGGAGAGGTCCTCGCCCTCCTGGGCGAGAACGGCGCGGGCAAGTCCACGCTCATGAACGTCCTCTACGGCCTGTACCGCCAGGACGGCGGCAGCATCCTGGTCGACGGCGCCGAGGTGGACTTCGCGTCGCCGGCGGACGCCATCTCGGCCGGGATCGGCATGGTGCACCAGCACTTCATGCTGGTGCCGGTGTTCACCGTCACCGAGAACCTCATGCTCGGCAACGAGGACACACGCGGCCTGGGACGCCTGGACATCGCGGCGGCCCGGGCCGAGATCCTGGAG
This sequence comes from uncultured Actinomycetota bacterium, assembly GCA_963773765.1. Taxonomy (GTDB): domain Bacteria; phylum Actinomycetota; class Acidimicrobiia; order Acidimicrobiales; family Microtrichaceae; genus CAVZCC01. Next base: position 113,296 of record CAVZCC010000005.1, read on the forward strand.
CTGAGCGAGCGCTACGGCCTGGCCGTCGACCCCGACGCCGTGGTCGAGGACCTGCCGGTGGGCGTCCAGCAGCGGGCCGAGATCCTCAAGGCCCTCCACCGTGACGCCCGGTGCCTGATCCTGGACGAGCCCACCGCCGTGCTCACGCCCTCGGAGATCGCCGACCTGGAGCGGGTGGTGCGGGGCCTGGCCGACTCCGGCCGGTCGATCATCTTCATCACCCACAAGCTGGGCGAGGTCATGCGCCTGGCCGACCGCATCGCCGTGCTCCGGGGCGGACGGGTGGTGGGCCACACCACGCCCGCCGAGACCGACCAGCAGCAACTGGCGTCCCTGATGGTGGGCCACGACGTGCAGTTGGTGGTGGACAAGGCCCCGGCCCACCCCGGCGACCCCGTCCTGGAGGTGGAGGACCTGGTCGTGGCCGACGAACGGGACCAGGTGGCGGTGGACGGGGTCACGTTCCAGGTCCGCTCGGGCGAGATCCTGGCCGTGGCCGGCGTCACGGGAAACGGCCAGACCGAGTTGGTGGAGGCACTCACCGGACTGGCCCGGCCGGCCCAGGGCAGGGTCCGCCTGGACGGCGAGGACGTGACCGGGTTCCGCCCAGCGGACCTGTTCCACCTGGGGGTGGCCCACGTGCCCGAGGACCGGCAGGCCGACGGCCTGGTCGGGGCGTTCGACGTGGCCGACAACATGGTCCTCAACAGCTTCAGGGATCCCCCGTTCGCCCGGGGGCCCGCCCGCAACCGGGCCGCCGTGCGCGAACATGCCGAGCACCTGGTCGAGCAGTTCGACGTGCGCACGCCATCGGTGGACACCCAGGTGTCCACCCTGTCCGGCGGCAACCAGCAGAAGGTCATCGTCGCCCGTGAGTTCTCCCACGCCCAGCGACTGCTCATCGCGTCCCAGCCCACCCGCGGACTCGACGTCGGGTCCATCCAGTACATCCACGGCCGCATCGTGGCCCAGCGCGATGCTGGCGCGGCCGTGCTCATCGTGTCCTCCGAACTGGACGAGGTCATGGCCCTGGGTGACCGGATCGCGGTGATGTACCGCGGTCGCTTCATCGGCATCGTCGACCGTTCGGAGGCTGACCGCGAACGGATCGGCCTGATGATGGCCGGTACCCCGCTGCAGGACCTGCCCCCCGTCACCGGTGCCGACGACGCCCACGGCCACCTGACCGAGAGCGAGCTCGAGTGACCACCCTCGCCCCGCCCGAACCGGCTGACGCCGGCGGCCCATCGCCCGCCGAACCCGCCCCCGGCCCGTCGCGCCTGCGGCTGGTGGTGGACCGGATGAAGGTACCCGTCCTGGCCATCTTCTCCGCCATGGTGGTGGGCGGCCTGCTGATCATCTTCACCAACCCCGACTGCCTCTACGCCTGGGCCCGGTTCTTCAACGACCCGCTGCGGGCCCTGTCCCGGTCCTGGGAGGCCGTGTCCAGCGCCTACGCCGCGCTGTTCATGGGGGCGTTGGGCAGCCGCCGGGCCATCTCCGAGACGCTCACCCTGGCCACCCCCCTGATCCTGGCCGGCCTGGCCGTGGCCTTCGCCTTCAAGGCGGGGCTGTTCAACATCGGCGCCAACGGCCAGCTCATCATGGGCGCAGCCGGTGCCGCGTTCGTGGCCCTGAACGTGGACCTGCCGGGGCCGCTGCACCTGGTGGTGGCCCTCCTGGCCGCCTTCGTCTGCGGCGGCATCTGGGCCGGCATCGCCGGTGTGCTGCGGGCCACCACCGGCGCCCACGAGGTCATCACCACCATCATGTTGAACTTCATCGCGCTCCGGCTCCTGGAGTACTTCCTGACCACGTCCGTCTTCCTGCCCAAGGGCCAGAAGAACCCGGTGTCACGGCCGATCCCGGACAGCGCCCGGCTCCCCAAGTTCTCCGGTGACCTGCGGGTGAGCTTCGGCATCCTGCTCGCCCTGGCGGCCGTCGCCGTGGTGTGGTGGGTGCTGCGCCGATCCACGTGGGGCTTCGAGGTCCAGGCGATGGGCCTGAACCAGTCGGCGGCCCGCTACGCAGGCATGCGGACGGCACTCGTGATCTCGCTGGCCATGGCCGCGGCCGGTGGCCTGGCCGGACTGGCCGGCGCCACCGTGGTGCTGGGCATCTCCCCCGTGCTCACGGGTGGGGTGGCGGGGTCCATCGGCTTCGATGCCATCGCGGTGGCGTTGCTGGGGAGGAGCGCCCCGGTGGGCGTGCTGGGAGCGGCGCTCCTGTTCGGCGGGCTCCAGGCCGGAGCGCTCCGGATGCAGGCCGAGACCTCCACCCCGGTGGACATCGTCACGGTCATCCAGGCCCTGATCCTGGTGTTCGTGGCCGCCCCCGAACTGATCCGCGCCATCTACCGGATCAAGGCGGAACGAACCGACACACCCACCTTCACCACCAACTGGGGCAGGTGATGGGCGCCGTCGTTCCCGACCACAGCGCCGGCGACCACAGCGCCGGCGACCACAGCGCCGGCGACCACAGTGCGTCCCAGGACGTGCTGGACCGGGCCGACCGCCGCGGTGCCCGGATCGCCGGCATCGCCTACATCGTCGTGGGCGTGCTCATCGTGGTGCTGTTCGGCCTGGGCAGCGGATCGGGGCTCAGCTCCACCTTCGGCCTGGCCACCAGCGACGAGAGCGCCATGGACCTGGTGGTCCCGAGCCAGGCCACCGCCCTCACCATCGGCATCATGTGCACCGTCCTCGGCGGCATCCAGTTGGCCCGGGGCTTCAAGCGCCGGGCCATCGCCACCACCGTGATCGCGGTGCTGTTCGCCTTCGCCTTCCTGGTGTGGGCGTCGCGGGGCCAGGACTTCTCGCTCGTCGGCATGCTGCAGACCACCCTGCAACGGGCCACGCCCCTGGCGTTGGGGGCCATGGCCGGGGTGCTCTGCGAACGCTCTGGCGTGGTCAACATCGCCATCGAGGGGATGATGCTGTTCGCCGCCTTCGCGGGGTCGTTCGGGGCCAGCGTGACGGGCAGCCTGTGGGCCGGACTGGTCATCGGCCTGCTGGCCGGAGCGGTGCTGGCCTACGTCCACGCCGGGCTGAGCATCACCTACCGGGTGGACCAGATCATCTCCGGCACGGTGATCAACATCTTCGCCCTGGGCATCACCAGCTACCTGGCGTCGCGGCTGTTCTCGGACTACCCCGACCTGAACCGGTCCGGCACCTTCTCGTCCTGGGACGTCCCGTTGCTGTCGGACATCCCCGTGGTCGGCCCGGTGCTGTTCCGCAACAACGTGTTCGTGTACCTGATGCTGATCCTGGTCCCGCTGCTCACCTGGTTCCTGTTCCGCACCCGGTGGGGACTCCGGGTCCGGGCCGTGGGCGAGCACCCCAAGGCGGCGGACACCGTGGGCATCAACGTGTTCCGCGTCCGGTACCGCAGCGTGGTCCTGGGTGGGGCCATGGCCGGCCTGGCCGGCTCCTACCTGACGCTCGGGTCCGTCGGGTCCTTCGAGCAGAACATGACCGCGGGCCGGGGCTTCATCGCCCTGGCCGCCATGATCTTCGGCCGCTGGACCCCCGTCGGCGCCCTGGGCGCGGCGCTCCTGTTCGGCTTCGCCGAGTCCCTGCAGACCAAGCTGGCCATCCTGGAGACGCCGATCCCGTCGCAGTTCCTGCTGATGGCCCCCTACGTGCTGACCCTGCTGGTGGTGGCCGGGTTCGTGGGACGGTCCCGGCCACCGGCGGCCGATGGCCAGCCCTACGTGAAGGGATGAGCACCACGGTGGCGGACCACGGAACGGATCCGGGCGGGATCGACTGGGACCGGCTGCGCGCCGCCGCGGTGGCCATGACCGAGCGGTCCTACGCCCCGTACTCCAAGGTCCGGGTGGGGGCCGCCGCGCTGGCTGCGGACGGCACCGTGGTGACCGGCTGCAACGTGGAGAACGCGTCCACCGGCATCGGGATCTGCGCCGAGGTGAACCTGTGCGGCCACCTGGTGGCCGGTGGCGGACGGCGACTGGTGGCGCTGTCGGTGGTGGCCGGCGACGGCCTGCCCATCTCCCCCTGCGGCCGCTGCCGCCAGTTCCTCTACGAGTTCGGCGGACCCGACCTGCTGGTGGAAGGCGCCGACGGCGTGGTCACCCTGGGGTACCTGCTGCCGGACGCCTTCGGCCCCGACGACCTGCCCGACCGGGCGGGCTGAGCACCAGGAGGCGGGCCGTGGCCGTGAGCATGCTGGACGTGATCCGGGCCAAGCGGTTCGGCCAGGCCCTGACCGACGAACAGGTCGACTGGTTCATCACCAACTACACCGACGGCACGGTGGCCGACGAGCAGGCCTCCGCGCTCCTGATGGCCATCGTGTTCCAGGGCATGGAACCCCGGGAGCTGACCCGGTGGACGGCGGACATGATCGCGACCGGCACCCGCCTGGACCTGTCCGGCCTGGACCGGCCCACGGTGGACAAGCACTCCACCGGCGGCGTCGGCGACAAGGTCTCGCTCCCCCTCTGCCCCCTGGTCGCAGCGTGCGGGGCCGCCGTCCCGCAGATGGCGGGGCGGGGACTGGGGCACACCGGCGGCACCCTGGACAAGCTCGAGGCCATCCCGGGCTGGCGGGCCGAGCTCACCCCGGACGCCATGGTCCGCCAGCTGCAGGAGGTGGGCGCCGTGTTCACCGCGGCCGGCGCGGACATCGTGCCGGCCGACCGCAGGCTCTACGCCCTGCGGGACGTCACCGGCACGGTGGCGTCCGTCCCGTTGATCGCCAGCTCGATCATGTCCAAGAAGATCGCCGAGGGCACCGGTGCCCTGGTGCTGGACGTGAAGGTGGGCTCCGGAGCGTTCCTTCCCGACCTGGACGTGGCCCGGGAGCTGGCGGTGACCATGGTGGCGCTGGGCGAGGCCAACGGGGTGCGTACCGCGGCGCTGTTGACCGACATGGACGCCCCGCTGGGGTTCACCGCCGGCAACGCCCTGGAGGTGGCCGAGTCGGTGGAGGTCCTGGCCGGGGGCGGGCCGGCCGACGTGGTGGAGCTCACGCTCACCCTGGCCCGGAGCATGCTGGAGCTCGTCGGCCGCGACACCGTCGACCCTGCCGAGGTGCTGGCCGACGGCCGGGCCATGGACGTGTGGCGGGCCATGATCCGGGCCCAGGGCGGAGACCCGGACGCAGCGCTCCCGGTGGCCCCCCACGTGGAGACGGTCACCGCCACCGAGGACGGGGTCGTCAGGCGCGTGGACGCCCTGCAGGTGGGCCAGGCCGCGTGGCGCCTGGGGGCGGGCCGGGCCCGCAAGGAGGACCCCGTGTCGGCCTCGGCCGGTGTCGTGTGGTCCGTGCGTCCCGGCGACACCGTGCACCGGGGCGACGTGCTGTTCGAGCTCCACGCCGAGGACACCGCGCTGTTCCACCCCGCGCTGCTGGCCCTGGAAGGTGCCGTGGAGATCGGTGCCGAGCGGGCCGAACCCCGTCCGCTGGTGTTCGACCGCATCGGCTGAGCGCGGATCCCCGGGGCCCCGGTCAGGACGTCAGCAGCCGCTTCACCCGGTTGGGGGCGACGCCGAAGCGGTCGGCCACCGCAGCCGCGGCGTCCCGGCGGGTGGCGCCGGCGGCCAGCTCCGCGTCCAGTGCGGAGCGGAGCGCGTCGTCGGTGGCGGCGGGCGGCGGCGGCGCCCCGTCCAGCACCACCACGTACTCGCCGCGGGGCTCGATGCCAGCGGCGTCGGGGTCGGTGTGGGCCACCGCCCCCGACAACGTGCCGCGCCACACCTCCTCGTGCAGCTTGGTCAACTCCCGGCACAGGGCGACGCCTCGGTCGCCGCCCAGCACGTCATGCAGGTCCTGCACGGTGCGGGCCAGGCGGTGGGGCGCCTCGTAGAGCACGACGGTGCGCTGCTCCCCCACCAGTTCGGCCAGGCGGTCACGTCGGGCCGGGCCCTTGCGCGGGAGGAACCCCTCGAAGCAGAACCGCCCCGACGGGTCCAGGAGACCGCTCGCCACCACGGCCACCGCGGCGGCGAACGGCCCCGGGACCACCTCCACCGTCACGCCGGCGGCCACCGCCTCCAGCACCAGGCGGGCACCCGGATCCGACAGTGCGGGCATGCCGGCGTCGCTGGCCAGGGCCACCACCTCCCCGGCCCGGATGCGGGCCACCAGCACCGGGGCCAGGTCCACCTCGGTGTGCTCGTCCACCCGGACCAGCCTGGGCGCCCGGACCCCGGCATGGGCCAGCAGGCGCCCGGTCCGCCGGGTGTCCTCGCAGGCCACCACGTCGGCCGCGGCGAGGGCCTCGACCGCCCGGGGTGACAGGTCACCCAGGTTGCCGATCGGGGTGCCGACCACCACCAGGCGGGCCGGTCCGGTCCCCATCAGCGGAGCTCCAGGCGGCTGCCTCGGCGCACACCCCACCGGCGGAACGAGCCGGCCTCCGACTCCAGCGCCACCGGACCCCGCAGGCACGGCCGGGTCACCCGGTTGCGACCGACGGTCACCACGCGGACCACACGCAGCGTGCCGTCGTCGGCCTCCGAACAGAACGCGACGTCGATCGGGAAACGCATCCCCACGGTGTGCACGGACCGGGCCCGGATCCGCAGGACGCCGTCCACGCCGTCCCGGCCCCGCAGCCCGACCCGGCGGTCCCGGCGCGACTCGGCCACCTCCACGCTGGCCAGCACCTCTCCGTCACGCACCAACCACGGCATCCACGGTCCTCACATGCTGCCGGTCCGCACCGGTGGGGCGGGCCGCACCGGTCGGGCAGGCCTCAGACGTTGAATCGGAACTCCATGACGTCACCGTCGGCCACCTCGTAGTCCTTGCCCTCGACCCGCAGCTTGCCCACGTCGCGGGCCTTGGACCACGACCCGATCTCGAGGAGCTCGTCCCAGCGGATCACCTCGGCCCGGATGAACCCCCGTTCGAAGTCGGTGTGGATGACGCCGGCGGCCTGGGGCGCCCGGGAGCCGGCCCGGAAGGTCCAGGCCCGGGTCTCCTTCTCCCCGGTGGTGAAGAACGTGCGCAGGCCCAGCATCCGGTAGGCGGTGTGCAGGAAGGTCGGGAGCGCTCCCTCACCGAGCCCCAGCGCCTCCAGCATCTCCGCCCGCGAGCCCTCGTCCAGCATGGCCGCCTCGGCCTCCAGCTGGATGCACAGGCCGAGCACGTGGTCGTCGGCATCGACCCCGAACGCGGCACGTACGCCCGCCAGGTGGGGCTCGGGGTCCTCCAGCTGCTCCTCGTCCAGGTTCACCAGCGCCAGGGCCGGCTTGGCCGTCAGCAGGAAGAAGGGTCGGAGCAGGGCCCGCGTGCCGGCATCCAGGTCGCCTCGGTACAGCGGCGTACCGGCCTGCAACAACCCGATGGCGGTCTCCATGGCCGCCACCTCGTCGGCCAGCGTCTTGTCCGCCCGGGCGGCCTTGCGCCGCTTGTCGACCTGCTTCTCCAGCGACTCCAGGTCCGCGTAGACCAGTTCCACCTCCAGGGTGGAGAGCTGCTCGACGGGATCCGACGAACCGGGGACGTCATCGTCGTGGAAGGCCCGGAGCACGAACACGATGGCGTCCACCTCGCGGATGTGGGCCAGGAACCGGTTGCCCAGGCCCTCACCCTGCGCCGCTCCCTCCACCAGGCCGGCGATGTCCACGAACTGCACGCTGGCCGGGATGACGACCTTGGTCCGGCTCATCTCGGCCAGCAGCGCCAGGCGGTGGTCCGGGACCTTGGCCACCCCCACGTTCGGGTCCACCGTGGCGAAGGCGTAGGGCGCGGCCAGGGCGCCACCACCGGCGAGGGCGTTGTACAGGGAGGACTTGCCCGCGTTGGGCAGGCCCACGAAACCGAAGCGTTCCACGTCATTCCAGGGGTCGAGGGACGCCCTGAGGGTAGTGGTTCGACCTCCGGAGGAGATTTCCGGGACGAACCGGTATCCATCCGGGCCGCTCGGCCGTCCATGGGGGTGAACAGGTCGAGCGGGGCCCGCACCGGCGGGAACGCCCCGGGGACGGAGGAGTGACATGCGCACCAACGAGAGCACGGTGGATCGGGTCGTCCGGCTGGTGGTCGCCGCGGTGGCGGTCGGGGTGTCGGCCGCGATCGGGTTCGGCACGGTCGGGGGGATCATCCTGCTGGTGGTGGCGGGCATCATGGCCGTGACCGCAGCGGTCGGCTTCTGCCCGCTGTACGCACTGTTCGGCTTCAGCACCTGCCCCGTCCGCCAGGGTTGAGCGGCGCCGCCGGGACGGGCACCTGCCAGACTCGCCGCCGATGACCGACGACCACGGCGACGGGCACCCGACCCAGGGGCGACCGGGCGATCAGGAGCTGGCGGACCGGATGGTGTCGGCGTTGCCGTCGCTGCAGCGCTACGCCCGGGTCCTGGCCAGGGATCCGGGACGGGCCGACGACCTGGTCCAGGAGACGGTGACCCGGGCCCTGGAGCGGTCCGCCCAGTTCCGGGGCGAGTCGTCGGTGCGCACCTGGCTGCACCGCATCCTGTTCCACCTGTCGGTGGACCGGGCCCGGGCCGACGGGCGTGCCGTGCCGGTGGAGGACGTGGAGGAGGTGGAGTCGCGGTGGCGCAGTGACGACTACACCGTGGACGCGGCCCGGGTCGTGGAACGGGCCGAGACCCGGGCCGAGCTGGAGGACGCCCTGGTCCACCTGCCCTACGTCAACCGGGCCGCCGTGCTGCTCCATGACGTGGAGGGACTCACCATGCGGGAGGTGGCCGAGATGACCCAGGTCGAGCTTCCCGCGGCCAAGCAGCGCCTGCGACGGGGCCGGATGATGCTCGTCTCCGCCCTGGCCGCCGGGGCCGAACGGCGGGGCGGGACCGACGGGGTGCCGCTGCGGTGCTGGGACGCCCGGCGGCTGGTGTCGGACTACATGGACGGCGACCTCACCCCGGACCGGGCCCGGGCCGTGGAGCACCACCTGGCGGGATGCCCGACCTGCCCCCCGCTCTACGCCGCGCTGACCGGCACCCAGGCCGGCCTGGGCCGGCTGCGGGACCCGGACACGGTCATCGCACCCGGTCTGGCGGACCGCATCCACGGCCACCTCCATCGCCCGTAGCCTCGGGAGGTGGCCAGCTCCGACCGGACCGATCCGACCGAACACGCTCCTGCGGCCGACCGTCCCGCCGCCGACCTGCCGGCGCGGGAACGGGTCGATGCCGCCCTGGCCCGGGCCGTGTACTACCTGGACCGCGGATTCGCCCCCACCGGAAAGGTCCGCGCCTTCACCAGGGCCCGGGCCATCGTGGCCGACCTGGACGACGGCGAGCTCGAGCGGTTGGTCAGGACCGCGACGGTGACCGACCTGGACGGCATCGGCCCGTCCACCGGCTCCGTCATCGCCGATGCCGTGACCGGCGCCCCGTCGGACTACCTCGCGAACCTGGAGCGCACGACACGCATCGAGGTGGGCGAGGGCGCACCGGTGCGGACCGCGCTCCGGGGTGACCTCCACAGCCACACCACCTGGTCCGACGGGGCCGAGTCCGTCCGGGCCATGGCGACCGCGGCGGCCGCCCTGGGCCACGAGTACCTGGCCGTCACGGACCACTCGGCCCGCCTCACCGTGGCCCACGGCCTGGACGAGGACCGGCTGCGGGACCAGCTGGCCGAGGTGGCGGTGCTCAACATGGAGCTGGCCCCGTTCCGCATCCTCACCGGCATGGAGGTGGACATCCTGGAGGACGGGTCGCTCGACCTGTCCGACGGGATGCTGGCGGAGCTGGACCTGGTGGTGGCGTCGGTGCACTCCAAGCTGGCCATGGAGCCCCGCGAGATGACCCGGCGCATGGTGATGGCGGTGGCCAACCCCAACGTGGACGTCCTGGGCCACTGCACCGGGCGCAAGGTCACGGGCCGGGGCCGGCCACCGTCCCGCTTCGACGCCGACATCGTGTTCGCGGCGTGCGCCCGCTTCGACACCGCGGTGGAGATCAACTGCCGGCCCGAGCGGCAGGACCCACCCGAGGACCTCCTGGCCCTGGCACTGGAGTGGGGGTGCAAGGTGTCCATCGACACCGACGCCCACGCCCCGGGCCAACTGGAATGGCAGCCCTGGGGATGCGACCTGGCCGTCCGCACGGCGCTGCCCGTCGAGGCCGTGGTCAACACCTGGGAGGCCGACGAGCTCCTGGCCTGGGCCGACAGCCACCCCACCGGCTGAGCGGTCCGACCCGCCTCGCGTTCCCGCCCGCGGTCAGTCGCCGCCGGCGGACTCCCCGGTGCCGGTGGTCTCCTTGCCGGCCGGCCGCAGGTCGTAGCGGTCCCGCACCCCCGACGCGGAGCAGGCGCCGTCGTTCGTGCCCGAGGCATCGGCCAGCGTCCGGTCCAGCACCGGGCTGGCCCCGCTGAACACGCCCCACGGGCTCTCACAGCCGGGCACGACCCAGGCGTGGCTCATCCACCCCTTGGACCCGTCGGCCTTGAACCCGCCCATGGCCCGGCACTGCTCGGCGGTGGTGGTGGAATCACCGATCACCCCGGCCCCCGGCTTGGTGCAGAGCCCGACGTGGCGGTGGAAGTGGTCGTTCGCCCCGGTGAAGCCCTGGCTGGGCTCGGCCTCGCCGGCGTGGATCATGTAGTAGCTGAGCCCCACCACCCGGGCGTCGGGGTCGTCACCGTCGTAGAGGATCATCTCCGGCTCGTCGATCGTGAACGTCCCGTCCACCAGCCCGAAGTTCATGTAGTGCGCCGCGATGCCCGGCACGTAGTTGGTGACCCGGACCCACCCCGCGGCCATGGCATCGGCCGCGGTCGGGTAGGCCAGCGCCGTGGTCCGGGCCAGCTCGAGCTCCTTGGACAGGGTCACGCACTGGTCCTGGTCGACCATGGCCACCCACGGCTGCGGGCCGGCGTGCCCCCCGTGGCCGTGGTTGTCGTCGGGGGCCGCAGCGTTCGTGGACGCCGCTGCCCCGCCGGAGGCCGAGGCGGCGCCGTGGGCGTGACCGCCGGAGGACCCTCCGGCCGCGGCCAGGGCGGCGTCGCCGGTCCAGCGCACCCACGCCTCGTAGTCCTCGGTGGACGCGTTGGACAGCGAATCGATCAACCGGGCCGCAGCGGCCTCGCCCCCGGCTGCCTCGGAGGTGGCCGCGATCAGCTGGTCCAGCCCGGGCGAGCCCCGCCCCTCGAACGCGTCCGTCGCCGTCACCTGGTCCATCAACGTGGGCGTGGCGTGGATGCCCATCGTGCCCCCGGCGTAGGTGTCCACGCCCATGCGGGGAGCGTCCTCCCAGTAGGAACGGGGGTTGAACCCCAGGTCGCAGCGCTGCGAGTCGATCGTCACCATGTCCGCGGCGTGGGTCGCGGTGCCGTCGTGCGCGGCGTCGGTCCCGTGGTCGTGGCCGCCGTGCGAGGCGGCGTCGGGCGACACGATGGCGGCGGTCGTGAGGCCCAGCACCGCCACCGCGGCGAGCGCCGGTCCCAGCACGCCGACGCGGAGCCGGGACGGGGCGGTGACCATCGCGGCCGCGACCAGCACCGCCGCCACCTCCAGCGCGGCGGCGACACCGTCCACGGCGCCGACGTCCTCCACCACGCCGGCGTGGGCACCGACGGGAAGGCCGGCCGTCCGACTCCAGATCCACAGGCCGACCACGCCGAGGTTGCCGACGATGGTCGCCACGTACAGTGACCGGGACCCACGGCCGAGCACCAGCGCGAGCGCGGCGCCCAGCTGCAGCCACCCGACCACGGCGAAGGCGAAGGGGTCGAGCCAGCTGTCACCCAGGTGGGCGGGCACCATGACCAGGTGGATGATCCCCGCGCCGGCCAGGAGCCCGGCCAGGAGGATGCCCACGGACGGTTGGGCGTCCCCGGATCCACCGGATCCCTGAGGTGGCCCGGCCCCGGGTCGTTCGATCGTCGCGGTCCCGCCCATCTGGTACCCCCCGGAATCAGGCGTGGATGACCAGCGTAGGCGGGCCGGCCGCGGTTGGAGGTGTCGGGCACCCCTCCGGTAGGGTGGTCCCCCTATGTCGAAGCGCACCCAGAAGAAGAAGGCAAACGCTCGGCGCAAGAAGGCCAACCACGGGCGCAAGCCCAACACCGGCCGCAACTCCTGAGTCGCTCCGTCCCGGAGTGACCCGGATCCCGCCCCCTCCGGGGCGGATCCCCTTCCTCCCCGGGGGATGGGTCAGGACCGCGGTGGTGTTGGCCCCAGCCGATGCCCCCTTCCGCCGCAACCGATCCATCACCGACAGGGCCGTCCATCGTCTGGTTCCGTCGCGACCTGCGGCTGGAGGACAACCCGGCCTGGTCCGCCGCGACCGCGTCCGCGGACCGGGTCCTGGCCCTGTTCGTCATGGACCGGGTGTGCCTGGACACCGCCGGCCCCCTCCGCCTGGACCTGATGGCCGCCCACCTGGGCGCCCTCGACCGGTCGTTGCGGCGCCGGGGCGGCTCGCTGCTGGTGCGGTCGGGTGACCCTGCTGCCGTCGTGGCCGATGTGGCGGCATCGGTGGGAGCGTCCCGGGTGCACCTGAACGCCGACGTGTCGGGCTACTCGCAGCGACGGGACCGGGCCGTGGCGGACCGGCTGACCGCTGCCGGCGTTGCCGTGCAGGCCCACTGGGGCTCGCTCGTGCATCGACCCGGCACGGTGGTGTCCCCCACCACGGGGAGGGCCCACCGGGTGTTCACGCCGTTCTCCAAGGTGTGGGCCACCACCCCGTGGGAACCCTGGCCGGAGGCCGGCACCGCGGTCGTCGTGGACCCCGGAGCCCTGCCGGCGCTGCGGGCGGAGGAGGTGCCCGGACCCGGGGCCGGACCCGTCATGGCCGGGGGCGAGGACGCGGCGTCGGACCGGCTCGCGGCCTGGCTGGCCGGGGTGGACGACTACACGGAACGGCGCGACCTCCCTGCGGACGACACCGGTACGTCGCACCTGTCGGCGGACCTGCGCTGGGGCACGCTGTCCCCCCGCACGGTGGCCGAGGTGGTGGGCACCGCAACGCCGGGACGGGCCGCCTTCGTCCGCCAACTGGCGTGGCGGGACTGGTACGCGCACCTGGTGTCCGAACAGCCCCGCCTGGCCCGGCGCGCCATGAGGCCGGAGATGGACGGTGTGGCCTGGCGCCATGACCCCGACGGGCTCCTGGCCTGGCAGGCCGGCCGGACGGGGTACCCGATCGTGGACGCCGGGATGCGGCAACTGGCCGCGACCGGATGGATGCACAACCGGGTGCGGATGATCACCGCCAGCTTCCTGGTGAAGGACCTGCTCGTCGACTGGCGGGCGGGCGAGGCCCACTTCCGGCGCCTGCTGGTGGACTGGGAGGTCAGCCAGAACGCCGGGAACTGGCAGTGGGTGGCCGGCACGGGGCCCGACGCCGCGCCCTACTTCCGCATCTTCAACCCCGTCACCCAGTCCCGCCGGTTCGACCCCGGCGGTGACTACGTGCGGCGGTGGGTGCCGGAGCTGTCCGGCCTGGACGCCCGCCAGGTCCACGCCCCGTGGGAGGTCCCGCCCCTGGACCTGGCCGGGGCGGGTGTGGTGCTGGGCGAGACCTACCCGTTCCCCCTCGTCGACCACGCCGCGGCCCGCGACCGGACCCTCGCCGCCTACGCCGAGGCCCGGGGGGCCTGACCCCTGGTTCCGTCGGTCGGTACGGTGCGGGCCGTGACCTCACCACACCACCAGCTCCGCACGCTGCACCTGGGCGATTCCCCCGACGCGTGGACCGCGGCGGGGTTCGCGGTGGACGCCGGCGGGCACCTCCGCCTGGGGTCGACCGTCCTGGCGTTGACCGGCGTCGGCCCGGCGTTCGGCGGCTGGCGCCTCGACGGGATCGACGGCGACCTCGACGGACTCCCGACCACCGCCGGCGCAGTGGCCGGGTCGGGCGACGCCGGGCCGGCGGAGCACCCCAACGGGATCACCCGCATCGACCACGTCGTGGTCCGCAGCGGCGACTGCACCCGCACCATCGGCGCGTTCGAGGCCGCCGGGCTGGAGGTCCGGGGCGGTCGCAGCACCACCAGCTATGGCGCGCCCATGCGCCAGACGTTCTTCTGGGCCGGCGACGTCATCCTGGAACTGGTCGGCCCCGACCGGGGTGAGCCGACCACGGACGAGCCGACGTCCGTCTTCGGCCTGGCCCTGGTGGCCCGCGACCTGGACGCCACCGCTGCGTTCCTGGGCGACCTGCTGGGCACCCCCAGGCCTGCGGTGCAGGAGGGTCGGTCCATCGCCGGCCTGCGGGGCCGCGAGGCCGGCATCGGCCTCCCCATCGCCGTCATGAGCCCGCACCCGTCCTGAGTTCCTGGCAAGCTGTCCCCCATGCGGCGGGCAGTCATCGGGGGGCCGGCACGGTGGGGACGGCGATGCGTGGCGGCGTGCGCCCTGGTCGCCATCGGCGCGGTGGCGGTGGCGTGTGCGCCGGCCCCGACCGGGGTGGGCCCACCCCCGGTCGACGCGCCGGAACCGCCCCTGGGGGACCGGCCGTGGCCCATGCACACCATCGCCGGCACCTACCGGGGTGCCAACGGCCTGGGTCCCGGTGACGTCGACGGGGACGGTGACGTGGACTACGTCACCAACTACGAGTTCGACCAGCGGTACGTCCTGTCCATCAACCCCGGCGTCGGGAACCCGGCCCAGAAGGGCCCCTGGCCGCAGGTGCAGGTGTGGCCGCCGGACGGTCGGGCACCGTTCCAGGGAGCGGGGGTCAACCCGGAGAACTCGGTGCTGGGCGACGTGGACGGCGACGGCAACCTGGACGTCATCGGCGCCCAGGGCGAGTCGCTCCTGGAGTTCTGGGAGGGCAACTCGCCCGGCATCCGGGTGATCTTCGGCCCCGGCGGCGCCGACGCACTGGACCCGGCCCGCTGGGTCGACGGCGGACGGGTCCCCCCCACCACCACCTACGGCCACTTCCACTGGGTCACCACCCGCGACCTGAGCGGTGACGGCATCGCCGACGTCGTGGCCGGGGGCCGCCAGGCCGACACCACCGGCGACTTCGCCGGCATCGTGTGGCTGGAGGCACCGGCGGACCCGGCCCGGCGCCGGGACCTGTCCACGTGGCAGCTCCACGCCATCGACGCCGACCAGTACAGCGGCCACGGGTTCGCCTACGACGACGTGGACGGCGACGGTGACGTGGACCTGGTGGACGCCAACAACGACTTCGACACGCCCTCGAGCGCCGAGTCGGTCTCGTGGTACGAGAACCCGGGGGCGGCATCACCCGCGCTGCGCTCCCCGTGGACCGAGCACGTCATGTACGTGGGACCGGAGTTCCACACCAAGCCGCAGATCGGCGTGGGCGACGTGGACGGCAACGGGCTCACCGACTACGCCACCGGCGTGGAGGACGAGGTCCTCCTCTTCCTCAAGACCTCGGCCGCGCCGGTCACGTTCGACCTGCTGCGCATCCCCAAGGTGGACGCCACCCGGTTCCTGACCCGGCCGGTGCGGATCCTGGACGTGAACGGCGACGGACGGCTGGACATCGTCGGGATGATGACGCACCGGGACTCGGTCCTGCCGCAGTCCAAGGCCGCGGTGTTCTGGATGGAGTACTCGGGCGATGCTCCCACCGAATCCAACTGGACCACCCACGTCATCCGCTGGGGGTCGGGCAAGACCGCCCTCATCCCCGAGTTCGGCGAGAAGTGGGACAACGTGGACATCCGCGACGTGGACGGCGACGGTGACCCCGACATCGTGGCCAACTGCGAGGAGTGGTGGATGCAGCAGGCCCTGGAGACGGCGTCCTACTTCGACCCGGTGGTGGACCCGTCCACGGTGGCGGTGGTGTGGTTCGAGAACGTCGAGGGCGACGCCGCCCCGGTGGCCACCCAGTCCGGCGACCGGGTGGAGGTGGAGGCCGAGCGCGCCGCCCGGGTGGATGACGGGCAGTGGACCGAGCGCGGCCGCTACGCGGGCTGGTCCGGCGACGGCTACCTGCAGGCCCACAACGCCATCGGGCCGCTGTTCGACGAGACGCTCCCCGCGGAGGACCGGGCCGCCAACAGGATCGGCCCCGACCGGTTCCCCGCGGTGCACCACACCGTGGAGGTGACCGGCGGGACCTACACCCTGTGGGTCCGCCGCTGGGTGCCGGAACGCTGGGGCTACGGCCTGGGGGCCGGGGCCAGCGACTCGGTGTGGCTGTCGGTCGACGACGGGCCGTCGCTGGTGGTGGACGACGCCGGGGGCGCCACCGACGCCTGGGTGTGGCAACGGGTGGACGAGCCGCTGGACCTGGACCCCGGCACCCACGACCTGGCCCTGCGGGTCCGCGAGCGGGGCTACGCCATCGACCGCATGGTCCTGAGCACCGACCCGGCCTTCGTCCCGACCTGAGCCGGCTACCGGTCCGGGTCGACGGCGGCGAGGATGGCCGAGGCCAGGTCCGCGGGCCGGGTGAACTGGGGCCAGTGCCCCGTGGGCAGGTCGACCAGCTCCACATCCGTCAGCCGGGCCAGCTCCGCGAACATCGGCACGCCCTGGGCCATCCAGTCCCGGAGCTGCTCGGAGGAGAACTCACACGCGATGACCGTGGCGGGCACGTCGTGGCGGCGCTCGTCGACCAGGACCTGCGGATCCCTGGCCACCCCGACGGGCTCGGGACGGGCCATGCCCCGGAACCGCTCCCGCAGCGCCTCGTCCAGGTCCACCAGGTCGGCGTCATCGAAGACCGACCAGTCCGGCAGCGGGATCTCGCCACCCACCTCCGGGAGGCCGTCGTTGATGGCCAGGCCGGAGCCCAGTGGGCCGGCGTCCACGTAGACCACCCGGGCGATGCGGTCGGGCCGGGCGTCGGCCACGGCGTAGGCGATGGCGCCACCGCCGCTGTGCCCCACCAGCACGACGGCGCCGGGGAGGTCGTCGACGACCCGGACCACCGCGGCCACGTGGTCGCGCAGGCCGATGCCGGCGCGGTCCGCCTCCGGCGACTCGAGCCCGGGGAGCGTGAGCGCGTGGACGGTGTGGCCGGCGTCCCGGAGCGGGTGGGCGACCTCGTCCCACGAGGCACCGTCGAGCCAGAAGCCGGGGATCAGCACGATGTCCACCGGCCGACGGTACTCCGCACGGCATGGCGTCCCCCGGCGTTTCGGCGGGCCGGGGGCCCCGGCCCGGACTGTTGCCGCCGGTTACCGCTCGGTAACATGGCGGGATGGCCGACTACCGCTCACCCGTCAAGGACGCCCTGTTCACCCTCCGCCACATCGGCATGCTGGAGGAGCTCTCCAAGACGGAGCGCTACAGCCACGCCGATCCCGAGACCGTGGCCTCCGTGCTGGAGGAGCAGGGACGGTTCATGCAGGAGGTCTTCGCCCCCACCAACGCCATCGGTGACCGAGAGGGCCTGGTCTGGAGCCCGGAGGGCGTGGCCGTCCCGGAGGCCTTCAGGTCCGCCTACGCCAAGTTCGTCGACGCCGGCTGGCAGGGCCTGAACGCCGAGGTGGAGTACGGCGGGGCCGGCTTCCCCGAGTCGGTGTTCGCCTGCGCCGCCGAGTTCGAGACCGCGGCCAACGGCGCCCTCACCATGGCCCCCGGACTGACGACCGGCGCCATCGAGTGCCTCCAGGCCTGGGGCTCCGAGGAGCAGAAGGAGACCTACCTCCGCAAGCTGGTCACCGGCGAGTGGACCGGCACCATGAACCTGACCGAGCCGCAGGCCGGCTCCGACGTGGGGCTGTGCACGACCAAGGCGGTCCCGCAGGGCGACGGCACCTACCTGGTCTCCGGCACCAAGATCTTCATCTCGTTCGGCGAGCACGACATGGCGGAGAACATCATCCACCTGGTGCTGGCCCGCACACCCGACGCGCCCGCCGGCACCAAGGGCATCTCGCTGTTCATCGTGCCCAAGTTCATGGTGACCGACGACGGCGCCCCGGGCGAGCGCAACGACGTCCGTTGCGTCTCCATCGAGCACAAGATGGGCATCCACGCCTCCCCCACCTGCGTCATGAGCTACGGCGACGAGGGCGGCGCCGTCGGCTACCTGGTCGGCGAGGAGAACCAGGGCCTCCGGGCCATGTTCACCATGATGAACTCCGCCCGCATCGCGGTCGGCATCCAGGGCGTCGCCCTGGGCGACGCCGCCTACCAGAAGGCCCTGGCCTACGCCCAGGAGCGGCTCCAGGGCCGGGAGGTCGGCGGCGACTCCAAGGGGCCGGCGCCGATCATCGCCCACCCCGACGTGCGCCGGATGCTGCTGTTCATGCGGAGCCACATCGAGGCCATGCGGGCCCTCGTGGTCTACAACGCGGCCGCCATCGACTTCTCCCGCGCCCTGGAGGGCGACGAGGCGGAGCTGTGGGACGACATCGCCGAACTGCTCACCCCGGTCACCAAGGCCTGGTGCACCGACGTGGGCCTGGCCGTCACCTCCACCGCGGTGCAGGTGTTCGGCGGCATGGGCTACATCGAGGAGGCCGGCGTGTCCCAGCACTTCCGGGACATGCGCATCGCCCCCATCTACGAGGGCACCAACGGCATCCAGGCCATGGACCTGGTCGGCCGCAAGCTGCCGCTGCGCATGGGTGGCGTGGTGGGGGCGCACCTGCAGCGCATCCGGGACCTGGACGCGGACCTGGCCGCCGCCGGTGACGAGTTCGCCGGTGTCCGCTCCAACCTGTCCTCCGCCGTGCGAGTCGCTGACGGAGGCCACGGACTGGATCATGACCAACGGCCTCGCCGATCCGAAGCAGGCCCTGGCCGGTGCCACCCCCTACCTGGAGATGTTCGGCCTGGTCACCGGCGGCTGGCTGCTGGCCCGCCTGGCGCTGGCCGCCAGGGACGAGCTCGACGCCGGCTCCAGCGACACCGCCTACCTGCAGGCCAAGGTCACCGAGGCCCGCTTCTTCGCCGAGCAGTACCTCCCCCGCGTGGCCGGCCTGGTGGGTGCGGTCACCGCCGGTCCCGACGACCTGTACGCGGTGGATGCCACCAGCCTCGCCTCGGTCTGATCCGGCACCGGGCCCGGTCCTCCGCCTGCATCCGGCGTCGTGCCCCGTCACCTCGACCTGTAGCCTCGCCGCCACATGCTCGACCACGTCTTCACCGATGCCATCGGTGCCCTCCGCGACGCGCTGGAGAAGGCGCTGCTCGAGCGGCAGGCCTTCGAGGAGCGCTTCCAGTCCGACGTCCTGCTGGGTGACCTGACCTGGGAGACCAGCTACGGCCTTCCCGGCGAGGGGCTCCCGCCCCGGGTCCGGGCCGACCTCACCCTGGAGTGGCCCACCTGGTCCCAGGCCGCCTACCGGTCCTGGTACATCGAGGAGGAGCTCCCGGAGCTGCCACGGATCGACATCGAGGTGGTGCTGCGCATCCAGCGGCTGGTCTCCCCACCGGACCCCCGCCGGGTGCTGGACGCCCTGCCCCCGGAGAGCCCGGCCATCGGCGGCGAGCGGCTGCACCGGTCCGGACCCACGGTGGAGGCGGTGTCCAACGAGGACCTGACCGAGACCGAGCACGCCATCGAGATCTCCTACGAGGGCAGCTACGAGCTGGACGAGGGCACACTGGCCGACGGCTCCACCCTGGATGACCACTTCAGCGCCATGGGAGGCTGGATCTCGTCGACGCTGGTGCGCCTGGGTGACCTGAACTTCGAGTTCCTGCCGCCGTTGGAGAAGGACGAGGACTGATCCCATGGCCGATGCCACCCCGACATCCGAGGTGCTGGTGGTGGAGCGCGACGGCGGGTACGCCGTGGTCACGCTCAACCGGCCCGGTGCCCGCAACGCCCTGAACGCCGAGCTGCGCAGCCGGCTGCACCGGACCATGCGCGCCCTGGACGGTGATCCGGACATCGCCGCGGTCGTGCTGACCGGCGCCGACCCCGCCTTCTGTGCCGGGTTGGACCTCAAGGAGCTGGGAGCGGAACCCGACGCACTCGCCGGTGGGTTCGACGACACGGCGTCCCTGCGGCGGCCCTTCCCGGACATGACCAAGCCGGTCATCGGCGCCGTCAACGGCGTGGCCATCACCGGTGGGTTCGAGCTGGCCCTGGCCTGTGACTTCCTGGTCGCGTCGGAGCACGCCCGCTTCGCCGACACCCACGCCCGGATCGGCATCATGCCGGGCTGGGGCCTGACCGTGCTGCTGCCCCAGGCCGTCGGCCTGCGGCGGGCGAAGGAGCTGTCGGCCACCGGCAACTTCCTGGACGCCGCGACGGCACTCACCTGGGGCCTGGTCAACCACGTGGTGGCGCATGACCGGCTGCTCCCCTTCGCCCGCAAGCTGGCCGCGGACATCGCCGGCAACGACCCCGGCGGCGTCCGCCAGATCCTGGCGACCTACCAGGCCGGCGCGCTCGTCACCGGGGCGGAGGCCTACGAGGTCGAGCAGCGCCACAGCCGGGCCTGGCTGGCCAACCGGTCCGAGGCCGACTTCGACGCCCGACGGCGGGCCGTCACCGAGCGGGGCCGCACCCAGCTCTGATCCGGCGGGCTCGCGTGCTCCCGCTCCCCGGGCTCCCGGTCCCGCCGACCGCCGCGCCGGTGGTCAGGCTGCCTGAGTTCGGCAGCAAGGTGAGTTCTCTGGGGGGGGAAAGCTCCTGCCGGTGTAAGAACGTGGCCGCCGCGCCTGACGACCTCGAGCGGGCGCTGGCGTTCCCCGCCATTCACCTCACCGCGGCCGAACTCTGGCTGCTGAGCCGCGACGGTCAGATGCCGCCGGGGCGGACCGGCAGGTCCTCGAACTCGGGATCCCGCTTCTCCGCCTTGGCCGCGAACTCCTCCATCATGTCGCCGGCCTGGAACATGCCGGTCTGCCACCCGGCGATGTGGCGCAGGCCGTCGGCCACGGAGTGGTCGCGGGTGTAGTTGATCATCTCCTTGGTGCCCCAGATGGCGAGGGGCGAATGCCTGGCGATCCGCTCGGCGATCTCCAGGGTGCCCGACACCAGCGAGTCGTGGTCGTCGAAGACCTGGTTGACCAGGCCGCACTCCAGCGCCCGCTGGGCCGGCATCCGGTCGCCGGTGTAGGCCAGTTCCCGGGCGACGCCCTCCGGGATGATCTTGGGCAGCCGCTGCAGCGTCCCCACGTCCGCGGTCATGCCGATGTTGATCTCCATCACGCAGAAGAAGGCGTCCGCGGTGCAGTACCGCATGTCCGCCGCGGACACCATGTCGACCGCGCCGCCGATGCAGCCGCCCTGGATGGCGCACAGCACCGGCATGCGGGCCTCCTCCAACGCCGTGAAGGAGTCCTGGAGGTGCTGCACCATCATCCACAGGTAGCCGCGCCTGCGGCCCTCCTCGGTGACCCCCCCGCTGCCGCCGAGACCGGAGGAGCCGGTGAACACCGACAGGTCCATGCCGGCGCAGAAGTGGCGGCCGGTGGACGAGATCACGATGGCACGGGCCCTGGCCCCGGCATCGATGTCCCGGACGATCTCCGGCAGCTCGGTCCAGAAGCTGGGGATCATGGTGTTCAGCTCGTCGGGCCGCTTCAGCTGGAGGTGGGCGACCTTGTTCTCGATGGTGACGTCGAAGCATTCAGGCACGCCCCGACGCTAACGCAGGTGACCCCTGACCGGCCCACCGGTGCGGTCGGAGCGGGCACGGCCGTCGGTACGCTGGACCGACCCGATCAGGAGCCGCCCGCGTGCCCACCGCCGACCCGTACCGCCTTCCCCGGACGGTCCTGCCCGTCCGCTACGACCTGGAGCTGACCCCGGACCTGGAGGCCGCTTCGTTCCGTGGGACCGTCACCATCTCGGTGGAGGTGGTCGAGCCGGTCGGGACGATCACGCTCAACGCCCTGGACCTGGACATCGGCGCGGTCCGCGTCCGCGGCGGTGGGGTGGAGCTGGACGCAACGGTGACCGACGACCCCGGACTCGAGCGGGTCACACTGCACCTCGACGGGACCCTGCCGGCGGGCTCGGCCGAGATCCACCTGGCCTTCGACGGGACCCTCAACGACCAACTGGTCGGGTTCTACCGGTCCACCTTCGACCTGGACGGCGCCACGACCGCCCTGGCCGTCACCCAGTTCGAGTCCACCCACGCCCGCAGGGCCTTTCCCTGCTTCGACGAGCCGGACATGAAGGCCACCTTCGCCATCACGCTGGTGGTGGACAGCGGACTCCTGGCCGTCTCCAACGCGGCCGAGGTGGACCGGGCCGGCACCGACGACGGCCGGGTGCGGATCCGCTTCGCCGACACGATGCCGATGTCCACGTACCTGGTGGCGTTCGTGGTCGGGCCGCTCGAGGCCACCGAGGTCCACCTGGTGGCGGGCACGGCCGGGCCGATCCCGCTCCGCATCGTGCACCCCCCGGGCAGCGCCCACCTGTGCTCGTTCGCCCTGGAGGTGGCCGACGCCGGGCTGCGGTTCCTGGAGCGCTACTACGACCTGCCCTACCCCGGGGACAAGGTCGACCTCGTCGCCGTGCCCGACTTCGCCTTCGGAGCGATGGAGAACCTGGGCTGCATCACCTTCCGGGAGGTGCTGCTGCTGGTGGACCCGGAGCGCGCCACGCAGCAGGAGCTGCAGCGCGTGGCCGACGTGATCAACCACGAGCTGGCCCACATGTGGTTCGGCGACCTGGTCACCATGGGCTGGTGGAACGGCATCTGGCTCAACGAGGCGTTCGCCACGTTCATGGAGGTGGCGGCCACCGACTCGTTCCGCCCGGAGTGGGACTGCTGGACCTCCTTCGGACTGGCCCGGGCGGAGGCGTTCGACACCGACACCCTGCACGCCACCCGACCCATCGAGTTCCCCGTGCACAGCCCGGCCGACGCCGAGGCCATGTTCGACGTGCTGACCTACGAGAAGGGCGCGTCGGTCGTCCGGATGCTGGAGCAGTACCTGGGCGCGGAGCCGTTCCGGGCCGGCATCTCGGAGTACCTCCGCCGCCATGCCTACGCCAACACCGAGACCACCGACCTGTGGGACGCGCTGGAGGAGACCACCGGGGAACCGGTCCGCCGCATCATGGACGCCTGGATCTTCCGGGGCGGTCATCCCCGTGTGGTCGTCACGCCGACGGAGGACGGGGTGCGCCTGGCCCAGGAGCGGTCGTCCTACGACAGCACCGACACCCCCGACCGTCCCGACCGTCCCGACACCACCGACGGCACCGACGGGGCGGCGACCTGGCCGGTTCCGATGGTCGTCACGGCCCGGGTGGACGACCGCCTCCAGCACCACCGGGTGCTCCTGGAGGATCCCGTGGACCTGGCCCTCGGGGGACGACCGACCGCGGTGCAGGCCAACACCGGCGGCAGCGGCTTCTACCGGACGGTCCTGCCGGTCACCACCACCGCATCGCTGGCGGTGGGCGAGGACACCTCTCCCCTGGAGCGGTTCGTGCTGGTCGACGACGCGTGGGCCGCGCTGCTGGCCGGCCGGTCGACCCTGGCCGACGTGGAGTCGGTCCTGCGACTGGCGGCCTGGCGGGAGACGGATCCGTCGGTGTGGCGGCGACTGGCCGGAGCGGCCCGGGGGCTCCGTCGGCTGCTCGGCCACGACACCTCCTCCCTGGGCCACCGTGCCCGCGACCTGGCCCGGGACATGGCCGACGGCCCGCTCGCCAACCTGGAGGTCCTGCTCGGCACCCTCACCGAGACCGACCGCGACCGGTGGGAGGACCTCCGGGGCGTGCTGGTCTCGCTGTTGGGCACGGTCGGCCAGGACGCCTCCACCCGGTTGCTGGCACGGGAGCTGTTCCTCGCCGGTGCCGGCACCGGGCCCAGCGCCGACGCGGCGCTGGAGGCCGCCGCCCTGGACGTGGTGGCCGCCACCGGCGACGCCGACGACCACGCCGCCATCGAGGCCCGCTGGCGGAGCTCGGCCACCCCCCAGGAGGAGATCCGGTACCTGTACGCGCTGGCCGACACTCCGGTGCCGGAGCTGTTCGACCGGACCCTCGCCCTGGCCCGGACCGAGGTCCGCTCCCAGAACGCGCCCTACCTCCTGCGCCGCGCCCTGGCCCACCCGGACCTGGCTGACCGGGCGTGGGACGACGTCAGCGGGCACTGGGACGAGCTGGTGGAGCGGTTCCCGTCCTCCAGCCTGCCCCGGATGCTCGAGGGTGTCCGCAGCGTGACCGACCCCACCCTGGCCGGGCGGATCGCCGCGTTCCTCGGGCAGCACCCACTCCCCGGCGCGGAGCTGGTGGTGGCCCAGCACATCGAGCGGATGCACGTCACCGCCGCGGTGGCGGCCCGGCTGCGGTCCGGCGAGGCCGGGGAACCGGGCTGAGCGTGGCACCGGCCCGACCCCGCACCCTGGAGCACGTGGCCCGGCCCCGCACCGCGGGCCCGGGCCTGGAGGTGTTCGCGGTGGAGGACCACTCGGCGCAGGTCGTCTGGTCGGGACTGGTGGCCGGGCCGCTGCGGGTCGCCGTGGCCGGACGGACGACGACGGTGGACCATGCCGGAGGCCACGGGGCGCTGGAGCTGTGCGGTTTGCGGGCCGGCGCCGGCACCACGGTGGAGGTCAGGGCGGCGGACGGCACCACCCTCCGCCGCCGCGTCCACACGCTGGGCACCCCGGCCGGGGCGGAGCTGTTCCGCTTCGCCACGGTCAACGACCTGCACCTGGGGCGCGGGGAGCAGGGCCTGCACGGACACGTCCGCAGCATCGACCGCGACGCGGCGAGCCACCCGTACCTGGCGGCCCGGGCCGCGGTGGACGAGGCCGTGGCGTGGGGCGCCGAGCTCCTGGTGATCAAGGGCGACATCTGCGACGAGACCCGGGACTGGACCTGGGACCAGGTGGCCAAGCTCCTCGTGGACGTCCCCGTCCCCGTGGCGATGCTGCCCGGCAACCACGACACGGGCCGGCTGCGCCACTTCGAGCCGGAGGAGGGCGCGGCCCGTCACGGGTTGGCGATGACCCGGGGGGTCGAGCACCTGGACGTGCCCGGCCTGCGGATCGTCCTGGTGGACTCGGCCGTCCCCGGCACGGGGTGGGGCCGGGTGGCGCAGCACGCCGATGCGGTCACCACCCTGGCCGCCGAGGCGGGCGGCGGCGTCTTCGTGGCCACCCACCACCAGCCCCAGCGGTTCCGGGTCCCCCTGTACTGGCCCCACGGCATCCCGGGCCCGGACGCCGCACGGTTCGCCCGGGCCGTGGTCGCCGCCAACCCCCGGGTGATGGCCTCCTCCGGCCACACCCACCGGAACCGGAGGCGACGGGTCCAGGGCCTCACCTGGACCGAGGTGGCGGCCACCAACCACTTCCCCGGCGTGTGGGCCGGCTACCGGGTGTTCGAGGGCGGGATCATGCAGACGGTGCGCCGCACCGCGGAACACGACACGTTGGCCTGGACCGAGCACACCCGGGACATGCTGGGGGGCGTCTGGGCCCTGTGGGCCACCGGCACCATGGCCGACCGGTGCTTCGCGCTGCGCTGGTGACGGCTCAGGCGAACACGCCGCCGCGGGCCAGGTAGGTGGCGGCCACCGAGGCGTGCAGTGCCACCCCGGCGGCCATGGCGTCCTCGTGCAGGATCATCCGGTTGGAATGGCATGCCGGCGCGACCAGCGGGTTGGGGTGCTCCGGTGGGCACACGCCCAGGAACACCATGGCACCCGGGACCTTGCGCAGGACGTAGGAGAAGTCCTCGGCCCCCATCACCGGCGACGGCATCTTGATGACCTTGTCCCGGCCCAGGGTGCCGCCGGCCACCTCGGCCGCGAAGGCGGCGAAGCCGGCGTCGTTCACGGTCACGCCGTAGCCCTGCTTGATGTGCACCTCGGCGGTGCACCCGTGGGCGGCGGCGATGCCGTCCGCCACGGTGCTGATGCGCTCCCACACCTCCGTGCGCGTCTTCTCGCTGACCGCACGGAGGGTGCCGGTGAGCTGGGCCGACTCGGGGATGACGTTGTCGGTGGTGCCGGCACGCAGCATGGAGACGGTCAGCACGGCGGGGTCGAACGCGTCCACCGTGCGGGTGATCATCGACTGCAGGGCCAGGACCGTCTCGCACGCGACGGGCACCGGGTCCGTGGCCCAGTGGGGCGTGGAGGCATGGCCGCCGCGACCGGTGACGGTGATGCGGATCACGTCGGCCGACGCCATGACCGGCCCGGGCCGGTAGGCGACGCTCCCGGACCACAGGTTGGGGGCCACGTGGATGGCGAACGCGGCGTCGACGCCGTCGAGCACGCCCTCGTCGATCATGTGGACGGCGCCGCCGTCACCCTCCTCACCGGGTTGGAACATGAACCGGACCCGGCCCGCCAGGGTGTCGCGCCGGTCGGCCAGCAGGCGGGCGGCGCCCACCAGCATGGCGGTGTGGGCGTCGTGGCCGCAGGCGTGCATGGTGTTGTCCACGCCGCTGGCGAAGTCCAGGCCGGTGTCCTCCGGCATGGGCAGGGCGTCCATGTCGCCCCGGAGGAGGATGGTGGGGCCGGGCGAGCCGCCCTCCAGGTCCGCCACCACCGACGACAGCGCGGTGCCGGTGCGCACCTGCAGGCCCAGGCCGTCCAGCGACTCCAGCACCGCGGCCTGGGTCCGGGGCAGGTCCAGGCCCAGCTCCGGGTGGCGGTGCAACGTGCGGCGCAGCTCCACGACGTCCGGGAGGAGGTCCCCGGCCGGGTCCAACAGCGTGTCCGTGATGGTCATGAGGGTCCCCCGGTGGTGTCAGGCCGCCAGCGCGAGCACCAGGCCGACCTGGCCCAGATGGTAGGTGGTCATGATCCACAGCCGCTGGCCGCGGAACTCCTGGATGAACCGGCTCCAGCCGATGCAGGCGTCGGAGGCGTAGAAGAGCAGGGCGCCGACGATGGCGGCCGGGAGGAGCGTGCCCACGGCGCTGGCCACCATGACCGAGATGGCGGTGATGTACAGCGTGACGGGCACCCCCAGGCGGGGGTCCCGGCCACGGGCAGCGCGGATGATGCGCACGCCGACCACCACCACCAGCACCACCACCAGGGCAAGGCCGAGCAGGAACGGCCCGGTCTCGACGCCCAGGTTCCACAGCGCCACCACGTAGGCGATGTGGCCCACCAGGAACGAGCCCAGCCCCTGCACGAAGTAGCCATCCAGCATCAGGAACACGTCGCCGGCCAGCGAGCAGACCAGCCCCGCCACCATCCACCACCGGGCCGCACCGGAGGACGGGTCGGGCAACGCGACCGCGGCGGCGATGAGCACGACCATGGTCAACGGCTTGAGGACGTACTCCGCCTGCCGCCGGTCGGTGCCGACGGCCCACCAGTCCGCGGCGGCCACCCCCACCGTGGCGGCGATCAGGACGGCGAACACGGTTAGTCGAACAACTCGGCGACGGGCGCCCAGTCGAGTGACTCGGTCAGCTTCATGCGGGCCTGAATGACCAGGCGCGGCCGGTTGACGCCGAGCACCGCCGTGCACCGCTCGCCTCGACGGAACGTGGCGACGAACCGGCGTTCCTCCACGCTGCCGTCCACGATCGCCAGTTCGTCACCCGGACCGGGGCGGCCCGCCATCTGGATCTTCCGGTCGTACTGGTCCGACCAGAACCACGGCACCGCGCCGAACGGCTCACCGGGCCCGTCACCGGCGAGCAGGCGGCGGCCGGCCGCCTCCCCCTGCTCGATGGCGTGCTCCCAGTGCTCCACCCGCATGACCTCGCCGTAGTGCGGGTTGGGCCAGCGGGCCACGTCGCCCGCAGCGGTGATCCCGGGAGCGGCCAGGCACGTCTCGTCGCAGACCACGCCGTTGTCCAGGTCCAGCCCCGACCCCTCCAGCCAGGCCGTGTTGGGCACCACACCGATGCCGATCACGACGACCTGGGCCGGGATCTCGGTGCCGTCGGCCATGCGGACCGCCCGCACCCGGCCGTCACCGTCGGCCTCCAGGCCGTCCACCCCCACACCCAGGCGCACGTCCACGCCGTGCTCGCGGTGCAGGTCCGTGATGAACCCGCCGATGGTGCCGGGCAGCACCCGGCCCAGTGGCACGGGTGCGGCCTCGATCATGGTGACCTCGAGCCCCCGGCCCCGGCAGGTGGCGGCCACCTCGGCACCGATGAACCCGGCCCCGATCACCACCACCCGGGACGGCACGGCGTCCAGGTCGGCCCGCAGCGCCAGGCAGTCCTCCATGGTCCGCACCACGTGCACCCCGGCCAGCGGGTCGCCGGGCAGGTGGCGGGCGGAAGCGCCCATGGCCAGCACGATGCCCGACGCGCCCACCTGGGAGCCGTCGGACAGGGTCAGGGTGCGCGAACCGGCGTCCAGCGCGGTGGCGGACAGCCCCAGGCGCAAATCCACGTCCAGCTCCGCCAGCCGGGCCGCCAGCGGCTGCGTGGCCCGTTCCGGCTCCCAGTCGCCGGCCAGCACCTGCTTGGACAGCGGTGGGCGGTCGCTCGGGAGGGTGGGAGACGGGTCCACCACCACGACCGGTCCCGGGTGGCCGCCGTCACGCAGGGCCTCCACCGCGCTCAGCCCGGCCAGGGACGCGCCGACGACGACGATCGGGGACATGGGCGGTGACCTGTCTGACCGGGGCGGGCCCGGTCAGTCCTCGATGGTGATGGCCTGCTTGGGGCAGCGCCGCGCCGCCTCGGTGACCTTGTCCCGCAGGTCCTCGGCCGGGTGCTCCTGCAGCACGTAGAGGAAGTCGTCGTCACGCACCTCGAACACCTCGGGGGCGATCCCCATGCACACCGCGTTGCTCTCGCACAGGTCGTAGTTGACGACAACCTTCATCTGGAATCCCCTTGTCCGTCGAACCTTTCCGCACTCTAACCCCGCCCGGCACCGCTGCCGGTCCCTGCGCTGTCGGGACGGTCCGCGGTCAGAAGATGGTGTAGCCGCCGTCGACGACGAGGCAGTCCCCGGTGTGGAACGCCTGGGTCGGGTCGGCCAGGAACACCGCGGCGGCTCCGAAGTCGTCCGGGACGCCCCAGCGCCGGACCGGGGTGCGGGCCGTGGTGCTCCGCATGAACTTCTCCCAGCCCTGCAACGGCGCGGTCATGTCCGTCTCGGTCCATCCCGGCATGATCGAGTTGCAACGGATCCGGTGGCGGGCCAGCTCCACCGCCAGGCCCCGGACCAGCGCCAGCAGGGCGGTCTTGGAACAGGAGTAGGCCTGGTTGGCCGGTGCCCCGTGGATGGCCGAGGTGGACGACACGCCGACCAGCGATCCCCCGGCGCCCCGTTCCACCATGTGGCGTGCCGCGGCCCGGAAGCACAGGAACGCTCCGTCCAGGTTGACCGACATGACCCGGTGCCACCCCTCCAGCGTCTGGTCCACGAACGGTGCCCCACCGCCGATCCCCGCGTTGGCGAACAACGAGTCCACCGCACCGAACCGGTCCAGGGTGGCGGCCATGGCGGCGCCCACCGCGTCCTCGTCGGACACGTCCACCGTCACGGCGTCGGCGTCCGCCCCGAGGCCGCGGAGCTGGGCCACGGCATCGGCGTTCTTGTCCTCGTTGCGACCCCAGACCGACACCGCGGCGCCGGCGCCGGCCACGGCGCGGGCCATGCCCAGGCCGATGCCGCCGTTGCCGCCGGTCACCACCACCACCCGATCGGTCAGGTCGAACACGGTGCGGTACCTCCGGTGGTCATGGCGCGGTCCGCACCGCGCTGATGTGGTCGTCGAACCGGTCCAGGAACGAGCGGCACGCTTCCGCGATGGCGGGGTCGACCAGCGCTCCACCGGCGTCGAAGGTGGCCCCGGCCGACCCCAGCGACAGGTCGGGAGGGTCCATGACGGCGGCCGCGCAGACGGCCAGCGTGGTGCGGGCCTGGTCCAGGGACCGCTCCGGTCCGTGCCGCCGGGAGGTCACGATGCCGGCCACCGCAGCCGGCGCGCCCACCAGCGGGCCCTCGAACACCGGCCGGCTGGCCCAGTCGAGCGCGTTCTTGAGCAGACCCGGCATCCCCAGGTTGTACTCGGGGGTGACCACCAGCAGGGCGTCGGCACCGGCCAGCGCGTCGATGAACCGGCGCACCTCCGGCGGGCGTCGGCCGCCGTCGAGGTCCTCGTCGTAGTGCGGCAGGTCGCGGACCGGCACCTCCTGCACGGCCCAGCGGGCGGGCGCGGCCGCGACCAGGACACCGGCCAGGAGCCGGTTCCACGAGCCGGCGCGCAGGCTGCCGACCAGCAGGGCGACCGCCACCGTCCCGCCGGCCTCCTCGTCGGGGCCTTCCGTCACGGGCCAGCACCGTACCGGCCGGCGCTAGGTTGCAGCGGCCGGAGCGGGCCGGAGGCGGCGCCCGAGCGGCGGGGACGACGAACCAGGGGGACCACCTTGAGCGACCTGACCACGGCGGCTGCGGCTGCCGGCATCGACACGACGGCGCTCGGGGACCTGCGGGACCGGATCCGCCGTGAGGTGGACGCCGGGCTGACCCCGGCGGCGCAGATGGCGCTGGCCCGCGACGGCGAGGTCGTCGTGTTCGAGTCGTTCGGCGCGGCCGACGAATCGACCAGGTTCACCGTGTTCTCCTGCACGAAGGCCTTCATCGCCGGCGTGGTGTGGCAGCTCCTGGGCGAGGGGAGGCTGGCCACGGACACCCGGGTGGTGGACCTGATCCCCGGGTTCGGCTCGGAGGGCGGGTCGGCCGGGGAGGTGGCACGGATCACCCTGGAGCACCTGCTGACCCACACCGCGGGGTTCCCGTACGCCCCGTTGGGCCCTCCCCGGTGGGACACGCGGCAGGGTCGCCTGGAGGCGTTCTCCCGGTGGAGGCTGAGCTTCCCGCCCGGCAGCCGGTTCGAGTACCACCCGACGGCGGCCCACTGGGTGGTGGCCGAGATGATCGAGGTGGTCGAGGGCCGGGACTACCGCGAGGTGGTGCGGGACCGCATCACCGGCCCCCTGTCCCTGCCCTCGTTCGGGCTGGGCGTCCCCGTCGGCGAGCAGGGCGGCATCGCGGAGCTGGTCGCCGTCGGGGAGGAGCCGAGCGCCGAGGCGTTGATGGAGGTGTTCGGCGTGGCGGAGTTCGACCGGGGTGAGGTCACCCCGGACGCGCTGCTGGAGTTCAACCGTCCCGACGTCCGTGCGGTCGGCGTGCCCGGCGGAGGGGGCATCGGGACCGCCGCGGACCTGGCCCTGTACTACCAGGGCCTGCTCCACAACCCGGGCGGCCTCTGGGATCCGGCGGTGCTGGCCGACGGCACCGGCCACGTCCGGACCACCTTCCCCGATCCCGTGACGGGCGTCCCGGCCAACCGGAGCCTGGGGGTGATCATCGCCGGCGATGACGGGAAGTCGGCGTTCCGGGGGATGGGGCACACCGTGGGGCCCAGGACGTTCGGCCACAACGGTGCGGCCGGCCAGATCGCGTGGGCCGACCCCGACACCGGGTTGTCGTTCGGCTTCACCACCGCAGGGGTGGACCGGGACTTCCTGCGAGAGGCCCGCCGGAGCGTCGGGATCGCCTCCCGTGCCGGCCGCTGTGTGCCGGACCCCGCAGGCTGACCCGGGCAGGCTGAACCGGCCGGGCCGGCCGTCAGGCCAGGTGGGCGACGTCGTTGAACCGGCGGACCCGCCACGACCCGTCCGGCAGCACCACGAGCTCACTGATGGATCCGTTGTCCGCACCCGTGAAGGCGAACGCCGTGGCTCCGGTGGCCAGGTGCATCAGGTGCCCGATCACGCCGCCGTGCACCACGGCCACCACCCGCTGGTCGGGGTGGGCCGACGCGATCGTCGCGATGCCGGCCCGGAGGCGGCGGCCGAAGTCCTCTGCCGGCTCCGCCCCCGGGATCACGTCCCAGCGTTCCTCCTCCATCACCTGGGAGAACACCGGATCACCGGCCGCGACGCGCGACCGGAACGAGCCCTCCCAGTCCCCCAGGTGGACCTCCCGCAGCTCGGGGACGACCCGGGGCCGGGCGGCCAGCTGCTCCAGCAGCGGCGCGGCGGTCTGGTGGGTGCGCTGCAGGGTGGTGACGTAGACCGCCGTGATGGGCCGGCCGTCACGGTGCTCCGCGGCCAGCCGTTCCCCCACACGCCGGGCCTGGTCCTCCCCCTCGGGGGCCAGGGGCGGGTCGCCGTGGCCGTCGCGGAGCGGGAACGGCCGGTCCGGGTGCTCGGGCATGGACTCGCCGTGGCGCACCAGGAGGATCACCGTGGCGCCGGGCGGTGGCACGAACCGGTGCTGGCGGATGCCCTCCGGGGGCTCGGTCGGGGCGGGGGTGTCGTTCACGCCCACAGCGTGTCACGCCGGGGCGCACGCCCCGCCCGCGGGCGCCGCGGCCACCCGGGTCCCACCGCTCGTCACCGTGACCGTGACCTGCGGGTTGATCACCACCAGGGCGTCGCGCACCGCCACGCAGGCGGCCAGGCCCTCGTCGGCGGTGAGCAGCGCGTCGTCGGAGGCGATCAGCTCCACGTCGGTGTCGTTGAGGATGGAGGTGCTGGTGATCTTGGCCGGCCAGGTGGCCGAGGCGTTGGCCTCCTCGACCGCGTCGATGTCCTCCAGGTCGATGTCCCCGGTGGCGTCGTCCGCGACCGTCGTGTCCGGTTCGTCCACCGGCTCGTCGTCGGCCTCCAGGTCGATCCCGCACTCCTGCTTGGTGTAGTCGTTGATGTTGGTGGAGGCCTCGATGACGTCGGGCCGCAACACGATGTCGAAGACCTCGTCGATCGACTCGGGGTCCTCCGGGTCCACCGCGGCCAGGTCCTCCGCCACGCCGGCCAGCAGGGCGAAGTCCGCCGAGAGCTCCTCCGGGGCCAGGTCGGCCAGGCCCTGCAGGGCTTCGATCGCGGCGGCCGGGTCGGCGTCGGCGTCCAGGGCCGGGTCCGAGTCCAGTCGCTCCACCTCGGCGCAGAACTCCTCGGAGGACCCCGGCGGGGGTCCGTCGGAGGTGGTCGTCGTCTCCCGCTCCGCCGACTGCAGGGACACCGGGGCGCCCTCGTCGTCGCTCCCGCCGCATCCCGCAGCACAGAGTCCGAGCAGGGTCACGGGCAGCACCAGCCAGCGGCGGAGGTGCGGAGGGCACGGGAGTCGCATGGCCCCAGTGTGCCGGGGCGGTGGCGCCATCCGGCGCACCCCGGGCCAACTGCCGAGCACGTCAGGCCGCTTTGGGGCAGCATTTCTGCCGATGCTGCTGGAGGTGAACCGCACGTGACCGTCCTGCTCCTGAACGCCAGCTACGAACCGCTGCGGGTCATCACCCTGCGCCGGGCCCTGGGGCTGGTGCTGGCGGGCAAGGTCGACCTGCTCGAGTCCCACGACGGCGAGGTGCTGCGCAGCGCCGGTGGGGCGGCCTACGAGATCCCCGTGGTCGTCCGGCTCCGCTACATGGTGAAGGTCCCCTTCCAGTCCACGGTGCCGCTCTCCCGCCGGGCCATCGATGCCCGCGACGAGCGCCGCTGCCAGGTGGCGGGGTGCGACCGGGGTGGCCAGACCGTGGACCACGTGGTGCCACGCTCACGGGGTGGCACCCACGAGTGGACCAACGTCGTGCTCATGTGCACCCGCCACAACTCCCACAAGGGAGCCCGGCTCCTGTCGGAACTGGGTTGGCACCTCAAGCGGGAGCCGGTGGCCCCGCGGGGAGAACTGGTGCTGCTGGCCCGGGCCGGGATCCGCACACTGCCCGAGGCCTGGGTGCCCTACCTGCCGTCCGCCCCCACCGCAGTGCCGGCCTGACCCTGCGGCTCCCGCTGCAGGCGCCACTGCCGGCTCAACCGCTCCAGGGGGAAGAACGCGGCCAGGCACACCGTGTGGGGCAGGAACGAGATCCCGATCATCAGGAAGGTCATGGCGTGGAGCAGCACCACGCCGACCAGTGCGATCGTACGCAGGTTGCGCGGCGCCTTCGGGAACAACAGCACCACCGCCGCCACCTCGAAGGCGATGAAGGACCACTGGGCCAGCACCAGCAGGCCGGGCACGTGCAGGAACCAGTCACCCACGAACGAGCCCCGCCGCACGATGGCCCGGGCGAAGGTGGCGGAGTTCATCCACCCCCATCCGCCGAAGCGGATCTTGGACCAGGCGGAGAACGGGTAGGCCAGGACGAACACCACCTGCACGGTGCGCAGTGCCCACCCGCCCAGGCGTTCCACCGCGGCGCCGGTGCGCGGGGTCACCGCCAGCACCCCCAGCGCCACCATGATCGTGAGCCGGTCGTGGTCCACCTTGCTCCAGGAGAACGCCCACAACAGCCACACCCCGTAGGTCAGGAACAGGGCGGCGCCGGCGGCCCGGGGGGCCCGGCGGGTGAACACCCACACCGACGCGGCCAGGACCGCCGGCACCAGGAGCGACATGGTGGTGGGCGTGGGCGCGGGCAGGCCCAGCACCCGTGCCAGGGCGATGGGCCGGTAGAACTCCGAGGGGGCGAACCGGTGGTCCAGGGCCCACCGGTCCGTCACGACCACGGTGAACGCCGCGGTCACGGCGATGATGCGGGCGAAGACGTCCACCCGGGCCACCGGCACCGGGTCGAACCAGTACTCGTCCCACCACCGTCGGACCCGCTCCCCGGAGCCGACCACTGACGGCTCGGTGCCGCTCACGGTTCGCCCGGGCCGGGAGGCCAGGTCTGCAGGACCTGCTCGATCGGGTCGCCGGGTCGGCCGTCGACCAGTTCCCGGCCGATACGGCGGAAGTCCAGGCGCACCAGCGGGTCGCTGCGGTGCCGGTCGTTGTAGACCCGGGCCAGCGCAGCCAGTTGGACGTCCGTGAGCCGACCTCCCGGTCCCTGCTGACCCTCCACCTCGGCACGGCGCAGGCCGAAGGCGGATGCGTCCAGGACGACCTCACGGCCGGCCCGGGTGGTGCCCACGAAGTCCACCTTGACCACCCGGCCGTTCGGCCGCACGGCCACCGAGAACATGCGGAACGGGGCGAAGGGCCAGGAGTCGTCGGTCAGGAACCCGGACCCGACCAGGGTGCCCAGCACCACCGCGACGGCCAGCGCGGACCGCCACCGCCGTCCGGGGACGACGCTGTCGGCGGGGGCGTCCTGGACCGACACGTCGCCAGCGTAAACCAGCCGCCGGCGTCCCCCGTGAACCGGCACGGCGCGGTCCTCCCACCGCCCCGTGACGGGGCGGTCGTTGTGGTCTAAACTGAAACAGGTTCTAGTTTTTGCAGCTGGACCGCTCCACCAACGACCGCCCGCTCCGGGAGGAATCCGACATGTCCAAGCGCTCGCCGTTCCCGATCCCCTTCGGCTGGTTCCAGGTCGGCTGGTCGGCCGACCTCAAGCCCGGCGACGTGGTCCCGGTCGACTACTTCGACAAGAGCCTGGTGGCCTGGCGTGACGAGCAGGGCGCCGCCCACGTCAACGACGCGTTCTGCCCCCACCTGGGCGCACACTTCGCCTACGGCGGGTCGGTGTCGGAGGACAACCTGGTCTGCCCCTTCCACGGCTGGCGGTTCAACCCCGAGGGCCAGAACACCCTCATCCCCTACTCGGAGCGGATCAACAAGAAGGCCTGCGTCCAGGCCTACCCGGTGACGGAGCGCAACGGCCTGCTCATGGCGTGGTACCACCCGTTCGGTGAGGCCCCCCAGTGGGAGATCCCCGAGGTCCCCGAGTTCAACGACCCCGACAACTTCATGCCCATGGAGACCCGGGAGTACACCATCGAGGCACCGTGGCAGGACCTGGCGGAGAACGGCGTGGATGCCGCCCACTTCCGCTACGTGCACCACACCGAGATCGTCCCGGAGCTCGAGAGCTACCAGACCGACGGGCCCTTCACCAAGATGCGGTCGCTGCAGAAGTTCCCGACCCCCCGCGGCGTCGTGGACGGCCGGATCGACGCCGATTCGTTCGGGCCCGGATTCAGCGTCATCCGCTTCTCCGGGATCGTGGACACCGTGCTGATGGGCTGCAACACACCGCTGACGGACAACAAGTGCCACATGCGCTTCAGCTTCACCGTGCGCAAGATGGGTGACGACGCCCTCAGCTCCACCGTGGGCCAGGCGTTCGTGGACGAGATCGACAAGCAGGTCCAGGAGGACACCCCGATCTGGCAGAACAAGGCGTACCTGGCCCGGCCCGCCCTGGCGGACACCGACGGCCCGTTCACCAAGTTCCGCAAGTGGGCCTCGCAGTTCTACGCCGAGGGCGTCGACGACTCGGCCCTGGTGTACTACCCCCAGGACAGCTTCCCGTTCGAGCCCATCGAGACCGCCAGCCGGAAGTTCGGCTCGGATCCCTTCGCCGACTGAGCCCCCGGCCCGACGGGGTCAGCCCGATCCCGGCGGCGTCGGCCACCCCGCGTCCGGCCCGGCCGGAGGAGCCGCCGGCGGGGGTCCCGGGGGCGGGACCGTCGGGGGTTGGGTCCACCCCGACCCCGGAGCGGGCGGCGGCGTGGGCGGTGCCGGCGGCGGCCAGCCCTGGGGCTGGGTCGGGTACGGCTGCCCCCACGGTTGCTGGGGCGGGCCCCAGGGGGCGGGCATGCCGCCGTACGGGGTGGTCGGCGGCCGGCCCGACCGGCTGCGCTGCACCAGACCCACGATGAGCAGGATGGTGCCGATCACGAACAGCAGGCCGCTCACGCCGAGCACACCGAAGAACCCCAGGACGGGGCCGACGGCGTCGTCGAACTCCTCCGTGCCGAACGTGCGCCCCACCGTGAAGGACGAGGCGGGCCCGCTCTGCGAGGGCTCTCCCGCCACCGTGCAGCGGGCCTCGTACTCACCGGGGGTCAGGCGGGCGAACCCGATGACCTCGTACTGGTCGGTGCTGTCGCGGTAGAGCGTCGTGTCGAACATGGCCGTGGTCAACTGGATGGACTCGCCGCCGACCGTCACCAGGGTGCACGTCGGTGTCGGGAAGGTCCCCGTGGTGGTGGCCACTCCCACGCTCATGTCCGGGTCGGTGGAGTCGTCCAGGGGCTCGGCCACCGTGAAGGCGATGCGCCCGGGGATCGCCACGACCTCCTGGCCGTTGATGATCACGTCGCGGTCGAAGTCGGCGAGGTTCAGGCGGCCCAGCGTGACGGCGAAGCCGATGATCCCCCCGACCACGGACACGGCGAGCAGGACCGATCCCGCGATGACCAGGCCCTTCCCCCGCTTCCTGGGGGCGACGGGGCCCACGTGGGCGACGGACGGGGGCAGCACGGTCACCGCGTCACGCTACCGGCGACAGGGCCCGTCCCCGACCGGTGACGGGCCCTCGCATCCGCTCTTCGCGCAAGCGCTCATCGCCCTGTGGGTGCGACCAGGGCTTGTCCGCCCCCACCACCCACATCCACATCCGCTCTTCGCGAAGCGCTCATCGCCCTGTGGGTGCGACTCAGGGCTTGTCCGCCCCCACCACCCACATCGCATAGAACTGGGCGGCGCCGCCGTAGGCGTGGCCGAGGGCCACCCGGGCGCCGTCGACCTGGTGGTCGCCGGCGGTGCCGCGGACCTGCATGGCGGCCTCGCCGAAGCGGATCATGCCGGAGGCACCGATCGGGTTGGTCGACAGCACGCCGCCCGAGCAGTTCACCGGCAGGTCGCCGGTCATCTGCGTGGCGCCGGACTCGGTCATCCTCCACCCCTCGCCCTCCGGCGCGAACCCGAGGTTCTCCAGCCACATCGGCTCGTACCAGGAGAACGGGACGTACATCTCCACCACGTCCACCTGGGCCCGCGGGTCGGTGATGCCGGCCTGGGCGAACACGTCGGCCGCACACTCCTTGCCGGCATCCGGGGTGATCTGGTCCCGGCCCGCGGCCGTGGCGGGCTCGGACCGCATGGCCGTACCGTGGATCCACGCCGGCGGCACACCCGACGACGCGGCCGACGCCTCCGCGGCGGACTCCGACGCCAGCACCATGGCGATGGCGCCGTCGGAGGACGGGCACGTCTCCGCGTAGCGGATCGGCTCCCACAACATGAACGACTCCTTGATGGAGTCATAGGTGATGTCGGGCTCGTGGAGGTGCGCGTACGGGTTCTTCAGCGCGTTGAGCCGGTCCTTGAGGGCCACCAGGATGCCGATGTCGTCCGGAGCTTCGGAGCGGCGCATGTACTCCCGGATGAACGGTGCGAAGTAGCCACCGGCACCGGCCACCAGCTGCTGCTGGAACGGGATGGGGAACGACAGGGCCCACATCGCCTCGGACACCGACTGCTGCTGCCAGCCGATGGTGAGCACCCGGTCGTGCACGCCCGACTCCACGTGGGAGGCGGCCACGATGGCGGTCGACCCACCGACCGACCCCGCGGTGTGCACCCGGAACAGCGGCTTGCCCACCGCACCCAGCGCCTCGGCCAGGTAGGTCTCGGGCATCATCATGCCCTCGAAGAAGTCGGGGGCCTTGCCCACCACGACGGCATCGATGTCGTCCATCGTCATGTGGGCGTCGGCCAACGCCCGGTACACCGCCTCACGGAGGAGGCCGGGCAGGGAGACGTCACCCCGCACCGACGCGTACTTGGTCTGGCCGACGCCGACCACGGCCACTCGGTTGGCACCCATCACTCACCCTCCAGGACGGCCACGAGGTTCTGCTGCAACAGGTGACCGCTGGTGGCCTGGGCCACACCGCGGTCGGCGGCGCCGCCGGAGATCCGGTCCGCCACCTCGGCGATGCGGATGAGCCCGGCGGCCATCATCGGATTGGCGGCCAGGGGGCCGCCGGACGGGTTCACGTCCACGTCGCCGCCCAGCCCCAGCTCGGTGCGCACGATCTTCTCCTGGTGGGTGAAGGGTGCGTGCAGCTCGGCCACGTCGACCGGCCCGTCGCCCACGCCGGCCCTGGCCGCGGCCACGGCGATCGACGGGGCCCGGGTCAGGTCCCGGGCGCCGAAGTTGTGGCTGTCGACCCGGTGGTCGATGCCACGGATCCAGGCCGGCCGGTCCGACCACTCCCGGGCCCGGTCCCCCGCCGCCAGCACCACCGCCACGCCACCGTCGGTGATGGGCGGGCAGTCGTGGACGTGCAGGGGATCGGAGAGGTAGTCGGCGCCCAGCAGGTCGTCCACCGACGGCGAGCCCTGCAGTTGGGCATGGGGGTTGGTGGCCGCGGCGGAACGGTTGCGGTGGGCGATCTCCGCCATCTCCCGCTCCGTGATGGCGCCGGCGTCCAACATGGCCCGGGCCTGGAGGCCGGCCATGGCCACCGAGTCCGGCCACAGGGGGCCGTAGTAGTACGGGTCCAGCTGCCGGGACAGCACCCGGGGCAGGTCACCGGGTGACGCCTTGGAGTAGCTGTACACCAGCGCGGTGTCGGCGTGGCCGGCCTGGATCTTCAGCCAGGCCTCGTACAGCGCCCACGCCCCGTCCATCTCCACGTGGCTCTCCACGATGGGGGGCCAGGCGCCGACGGCGTCCAGGGTCATCACGAAGCTGAACGCCTGGCCGGCCAGGTAGTCCGAACTGCCCGAGACGGTGAACCCGATCTCGGAGATGCCGCCGACCTCGTCCAGGACCTCGCGGATGACGGGCTGGATCAGCTCGACCTCGTTGAGCTCGGTGGCGGACCGGCGGTGGTCGGTCTGGGCGGTGGCGACGACGGCGACGTCACGGGCGGCCATCACATGTGTCCCTTCAGCTGTTCGGCGGGCACGTCGGGCTCGTCGATCGGGCGCCAGTACCTGATGTTCTCCATCGACGTCGTGAGCTCGGCGTCATCGACCCACACCGGCTCGACCCGCATGCCGATGCGGACCTGGTCGTGGGGGATCTCCTGGACCGTGCCGTACAACGACACCGCGGCGCCGTCGGGCAGGAACAGCGCGGACACGAACGGCGTGGGTGGGGCGTTCACCCCGAAGCCGATGTGCACGACGCAGAACGAGGTGATGGTCGCCCTGGGCCCGACCTCGACCTGCTCGGTCGTGCGCAGGCCGGACACCGGCGACACACCACGGGGCGGGACGTAGACGTCGCCCGTGGCGGGGCAGCGCTCGCCCAGGATCTTCTTGTCGGCCAGGCCCCGCAGGAAGCGGGACTGGGCCAGGCCCGGCGTGTAGTCGTACTGCATGGCGGCGGGGACCCGGAGCCGCTGCACCGGCTCGGCCCCACCCAGGTCCGGGACGGTGGGCTGGGGCTGGGACCAGAGCCCGTCGGGCAACGTCGAGACGCTGCGGTCGGTGTCGTCGTGGGCGCTCATGCCGCACCTCCGGCCAGCTCGAAGCAGGCGATGTCGGTGATCATTCCCTCGGGCTCCTCGGCCCAGCGGATGCGGACCCGGGCCCCGGTGCTGACCGCTTCCGGGCCGGGGGCGTCCAGGGCATGGAGCATCGCGGTGTCGGCACCGTCCAGCTGCACCAGCGCCAGGGCGTGCGGCGTGGCGAGCGCCTGGCCGTCACGCACGCCGGAGACCCAGCTCCACGAGGTGATCGTGCCCTCGGTGCCGACCTCGACCATCTCGGTCAGCGGCTCACCGGTGGCGGGGTCGTACTCGACGGGTGGGCACACCACCCGGCCGTCAGCACCCCGGATGCCCAGCACCCGCCGGTCCCGCAGCGCGGTGAGGAACGCGCCGATGACCGGACCGGTCGTGCGCATGAAGCCGTACTCGATGACGAGCGGCGCGTGGAGCAGGTCCTCGCCGCCGGCTGAGTCGTTCACGTGTGACCCCCCTGAGCCTCGTGGCCCCGGGTCCGGCCCGGGGATGCCGGGCCGGAGACTAGAACACGTTCTCGTTTCTGGGAAACCGGGGGGCGACCCGGCCCACGGGTCGCGTCGACCATCCCACGGGTCGACTCAGTCGACCCATCCCACGGGTCGACTCAGTCGACCTTGCGCAGCACGTTCTTGTCGGTGTGGTTGAAGAGCTCGTCGAACTCCTTCATCTTCAGCACCGACACCTCGTCGTAGGTGAACGTGCCGTCACCGATCTTCACCACGCACTCGTAGCGCACCGTGGATGCGTTGGTGGACAGGTACTTGTTCTCCAGGATCCCGTACACCGGGTCACCCAGTTCCGCGGTGAGGGTGAACTCCCGGGCATCCGGCTCGGCGGTGGCCGCGGCCAGCACCACCGTGCCGCGGGGCACCATGAACGCCCGCATCACGGTCCTGGAGTCCGCGCACCACAGCCAGTAGCCGACCTCGGTGTGGAACGGGTCGACCTCGTCGTTCCGCCACGCCGCCATGCGGTAGTCCAGCCCGTAGAGCTTCTGCGAACCGTTGTCCACGGGCCCGAACGGGCTGAACGTCAGGCGCTCCCGGTACACGGTGTCGGCGGACTCGCCCTCCTCGTGGTGGAACGAGAAGTCCACCCCTCCCTCACCCTCCCAGGTGCCGACCAACGGCTCGAGGGGCCCCAGCTTGTCGAACTCGGTGAACGCCATGGAAACGGTCCTTCTCTCACTCCCGCCTCGGACGGCGGTTCGTGGGCCCGATGCTACGACGGGCCGCGAAGCACTCCCGCCACCAGGCGCCGGGCCCGACCCCGTGCCGCCCCCAGGTGGCGGTCGGCGCCGGACAGGAGGGCCTCCGCGTCCAGGCCCGCTTCCTCCAACTGGTCCAGGTCGTCGGTGAGCCAGGCCTCCAGCACCGAGCGGTCGGCCTCCGGATGGAACTGCAGGCCGAGGTTGGCCCGGAGCCGGAAGGCCTGGGGGCCGGCCACGGACCGGGCCAGCTCGCGGGCTCCCTCGGGCACCGAGAAGGCATCGAAGTGCCACTGCAGCCACGGCCCGGGTTCGATCACCGGGTCGGCGGGCTCCACCTCGAACCAGCCGATCTCCGGGTGCGGGGTGGGCGCGACGGAGCCACCGAGGGCGGTGGACAGGATCTGCCCGCCGAAGCACAGCCCGAGCACCGGCACGCCGGCCCGGTCCGCGTCGCGGATGAACTGCAGTTCCGGTTGGACCCAGTGGGCCACCCGGTCGTCGTAGACCGACCAGCGGGACCCGTACAGCACCACCAGGTCGAACCCGGACGGGTCGGGGAAGGAGGTCGACCCCGCCGGCCCCGGTCCGCCGCACACCTGGTGCACCACCGCCTCGACCCCTCGGTCGGACAGCGCCTCCCCCACCAGGCCCGGGAGCGAGTTGGCGTCGTGGTGGACGTGCAGGGCGCGCATGGGCCCAGTCTGCCCACCCTGCGGGAGGGGTCCTGACCGGGGGCTCAGCGACGGCGGCCCGAGTCGGGGTCGACCATCATCGAGGCCGCGTCCACGGCCACCAGGTCGTTGCCGGTGATGGTGGCCAGGCCTCGCAGGCCGTCGTTGTCCCACCGCTCGTCGGGAGCGCCGGACAGGTACCACGACGACCCGTTGTCGGCCAGGATCATGCCGTGGACCTTGAGCGCCTCGGCCACCACCCGGGCCTGCGGCGCCAGGCGTGAGGTGTCGAAGTCGGCCCGCAGCCGGAACCACGCCCCCATGGGCGGCAGGTCCGGGTTGGTGTTGGAGCTGGCGAAGTGACGGGCCGGCCACAGGTAGGCCCGCTGGGTGACCGGCGCGGTGAAGCGGACGGGGTGGTCGATCCGACCGGCCGCCACCTCCTCGTAGCGCACCAGACCGGGCAGCACCGGCAGGCCGGCCGCGTCGGACGAGGTCCAGCCGTCCGGCCGCAGGGCGTTGGAGCGCAGGTCCCACACCGCCCCGGAGCCGGCGGCCCATGACCCGTCGGGCCGGAGGTCGCCCGCGTAGACCTCGTAGAGGATGCAGTTCGCGTTGTCCACCACCAGGACGTGGTGGTCCCCACCCGACTCCACCGGAGCGTCCCGCGGGATGGGGTAGGGGCCGGGGTCGCTCTCATCGGCGTAGTCGAAGCTGATCGGGACACGGGCCTGGCCGGCGCCCACGCTCGTCCACGGGATGCCGATGGTCCCTCCGTTCCAGAGGCCGGAGCCGAAGTCCGCCTTGAGGCCCTTGGTGGCCCCGATGGCGTTGCGCCAGGCCGTGGAGCGGGGGTGCACGGCGAGCCCCGACACATCGGCGTGCCACACGCTGTCGGCCGGGAACATGGGACAGGCCCCGATGGAGCCACCACTGGGACGGCTCCCGGGTGCGGCACCGCACGCCGCCACCACCAGGGCGGCCGTCACCACACCGCTGAGCATCCACCGTCGTCCGTGCACCATGGCCACCGTCCCCGTTCGGTCCCCCGCCCTATCGGCACGGCGGGGGTGCGGCCTTGATCGCCACCGACCGACGCCGCCCCTGACCCCGCTGCCCGCGGCCCGCGGCCAGACCTGCGTCACCGATCGGGTCGTCAGCCCGAAAAGTGCCGCAGGAACGCCTGGGCGGGTGCCGCTAGGGCCCCACCGCGCCCTGCGTCCTTCGTCGGCTGGTCCGCCCGGGCGGGCCAGCCGGTGAGGGACGGCAGGAGGGCACGGAACGACCGGTCCCGCAGACAGCCCCACCAGACCCCGGCGCCGTAGGCGGCGTCGTCGGCCAGGGCCAGCGCCGCGAACCGGGCCGGGTCCAGCCCGGCGCCACGACCCCCGGACACCCAGGCATCGGCCACCACCACGGCCGCACTGGCGGCCAGCACCCGGCGGGCACGGCGCGACACCAGCCCGGCACAGACCGCCACCGGCCACCACACCCGCACCACGGCCCGGGCCAGGAGCCGGCCTGCCCCCAGGTGGCCCAGCGCGGCAAGGCGCACGGACTCCCCCACCGGGACATCGGGCAGGCGGCGGGGCAACGCCGCGACCGATCCCGCGGCCACCGTCGCTCCCAGCACCGGATGGCCTGCCGCCACCGCGGCCCAGGACCCGGCGCTCCACGGCGAGCAGGACACCGGTGCGACCAGTCCGGGGTGCCGGGCATCGAGGGCCGCGGCCGAGGTGCCGTAGTCGAACCGCTGCCGGAGCCAGGACACGGGATCCGGTCGCACCTCGTGGTGGACCTCGGCCGACGGCTCGTAGCGGACCCGCCACCCGGACCCCACCAGTCGCCAGGCCAGGTCGACGTCCTCCCCCATGCGGAGGCCGGGGTCGAAGCCCCCGACCTGGTCGTAGGCGTCCCGACGCAGCACCACCCCGGCCGCCGGCACGTAGGCGATGCGGGTCCGGGGCGCGACCCGGCCCGGCACCGGGCCCAGGTCCAGCGGCGAGCGCACGGCGTCGTACCGGTCGAGTGCTCCCGGTGACCGGCCGGGGACGGGGTTGCGGGCCCGGACGCGGGCGGCCACGGCGCCGACACGGTCATCAGCGAAGTGCCCGAGCAGCGGTCCCAGCCATCCCGGCGTGACCACGCAGTCGCTGTCCAGCACCGCCACCAGCGGCGTGCGGACGCGGGCGATCCCGTCGGACCGCGCCACACCCGGACCTCCCGACCGCTCGCGACGGACCAGCTCCGCACCGTGGGCCGCCGCCACACGGGCGTGCGCGGCGGCATCGGAGGAGGCGTCGTCGACCACCACCACCGCCGCCGGCAGGTCGGCCGGGTCCCGGGCACCGGCCTCCGCCACCGACCGCAACAGGCGGTCCAGGCCGTCGGCCCGGTCCCGTACCGGGACCACGACCGTCACGTCGGTGCCGGCGAACGGTCCCACCTCCGGCCGGGGGTGCAGGACGCCGGCCTCCACCAATCGGCCCAGCATCCGGATCCGGGCCGGCGACGGTGCGACGTCGCCCCCGGTGACCGCCTCCTCCACCACGGC
Organism: uncultured Actinomycetota bacterium; assembly: GCA_963773765.1. Lineage (GTDB taxonomy): Bacteria > Actinomycetota > Acidimicrobiia > Acidimicrobiales > Microtrichaceae > CAVZCC01. The sequence continues at coordinate 157,665 of CAVZCC010000005.1, forward strand.
CCGCCCCGCGGCCGTGAGCCGGAACAGCCGCAACGGCGAGCCACCGATGAGCACGCGGCCCTCCGCGGTCCGTCGGACCGACGGGTCGACCAGGTACCGCACCGGTGCCCCCTAGATCGCCGTCATGCCGCCGTCGACGGCGACCACCGAGCCGGTGACGCCGGACGCTCCGGGCGAGCAGAGCCAGGACACGGCATCGGCCACCTCGTCGGGGTGCAGCAGGCGCCGGTTGGCGTGGTGCACGGCGAACTCCTCCGGAGCGCCCAGCCCGTACACCGCGGCGGACGCCCCCAGGATGGCGGTGTCGGTGGAACCCGGGGCCACGGCGTTGGCGGTGACGCCGGAGTCGGCCAACTCACCGGCCAGGCTGCGGACCAGGCCGACCACCGCGTGCTTGGACGCGGCGTAGGCACCCATCGAGGGAGTTCCCCGGCTCCCGGCCGCGGAGGCCACGGCCACGAACCGACCCCGCCTGGGCTCCGCCGCTCCCAGCAACAGGGGAACCGCGGCCCGGATCACGTTGAACACCCCGGTGACGTTGACGTCGAACACCGCACGCCACGCCGACTCCGGCATGGACCACAGCGGTGAGCCGCCCCAGACCACGCCCGCCGCGCACACGACCGCCTCCAGGCCGGCCAGGGGCCCCACGGCGTCGCTCACGGCACGGCCGTCCCGCACGTCCAGCACCAGGGCCCGGGCATCCGGTCCGCACGCCTCCACCGTGGATGCCAGGTCCTCCGGCGTGGCCAGCGGGTAGTCCAGGGACGGATCGTCGGCGCACAGGTCGGCGCACACCACGGCGAATCCGTCGAGCGCGAGCCGGCGGGCGGTGGCGGCACCGATCCCGCGGGCAGCACCGGTGACGAGGGCGACGGGGCTGCTCACCGGTCCAGCGTGGCACGCCAGGCCGCGACCGCGGCGCACAGCCGGTCCGCCAGTCCGGCCAGGAGGCCCTCGCCCTCCCGGGCCGTGGCCGCGGTCGGATCGCCCAGCACGCCGTTGGGGGTCACCGCGGCCAGGCCCTCGGCGCGGACCACGTCACCGATCTCCCGCCAGCGCGCCGTGGAGCCGGCCCGGGCCCGCTCCATGCGGACCGCCCCGGGCGCCAGGTGCAGCAGCAGCGACGTCTCGGTCCGCCCCGCGTGTGAGTCCCCGTCGGGCACGTGGGGATGCCACACCAGCACGGCCCGTCCCTCGTCGCCCAACAGCGCAGCGGCCCGGGCCACCGCCTCCACGTTGCCGCCGTGGCCGTTGACCAGCACCACACCGACGAACGGTGCCGGTCGGGACGAGCCCGACCGGCGGCAGCGCGGAGCGCACCAGTTCCACCAGCACCGTCTCCAGCGCCAGGGTGCCGATGGACAGGGTGCCGGGGAAGTCCTCGTGCTCGCCCGAGGCCCCGATCCCGACCGCGGGCGCCACCACCACGTCGTCGCGCCGGTCGGCCAGGGCCGCGGCGCAGGCCGAGGCGATGCGGGTGTCGGTGTCGAGCGGGAGGTGCGGGCCGTGCTGCTCGCAGCTGCCGAGCGGGACCGACCAGGATCGACGCCGTCGGGCACCTCGGGCCAGGCCAGGTCGTGGAGCAGCATCAGCGCCAGGTAGCCCCAGGTGCGGAGCTGCTCGATGATGGCGTCGGCCGCCTCCGGCGGGTCCAGCTCCAGGGTGCGGGGCGGCGTCCGGTCCACCAGCGCACCGGTGAGCTGCACGACCCGGTCCAGGGCATGGGTCCCTTCCGGCGGGGCCAGCACCCGGGCCCGGGGGCGCCACGGCCGCAGGCGGGGCGGCTCCACGTGGTGCTCGATCCGCCCGCTCCGGACCTCCACCGTGCCCCCCTGCGCGGCCAGCGACGCGGCCAACGGGGCCCGCCGCAGCTCCGCCACCGAACCCTCCACCGACAGGACCGCGGGCCCGGCCACGGCCAGCCGCTCGCGCCGGCCGCCGTCCAGGCGTCGCACGGCCAGGACCCGACCCGGGCCGTCCGCCTCCACCTCCACCAGCCCGAGCGCCTGGGCGGCGCGGAGGTGGTGCGCGAGGTAGGCCGGCACCGTCCCGGAGCCGCGGTCGGCGCTGTGGTCGCCGCACACCACCAGCTGTGCGCCCAGGTCGGCCTCGGACAGCACCGGGGCCAGGATGTCGGCGGTCGCCTCCCCCAGCTGGTCCCGGCCCGCGTCTCGACCCGCACGGCGCGGTGCACGCCGGCGGCCACCAGGTCCCGCAGTCCGGCGTCGGCATCGGGGGCGCCGGCACACACGGCCACGACCTGGCCGCCCCAGGCGTCGGCCAGGCGCAGTCCCACCTCGACCGCAGCCAGGTCGGCCATCGAGAAGCCGTCGCCCTTGCCCGTGGACACGACGTTGCCGTGGACCGGGTCGATCTCCGGCCGCAGGTCGGTCCACTTCACGCAGGCGGCGATCAGCACGGGTGCACCTCAGGACCGGTGGAAGACGACGCCGTGGCCGCCCTCGGGGTAGGACCAGGTGATGGCGCCCTCGTCGTTGCACACCAGGTAGCAGGTGCCGCACTCGAAGCACTGCTCGTAGTTGAACAGGATGCCGCCGTCGGCGGTGGGGACGAACAGGTTCGCCGGGCAGGCGGTGATGCAGCCCCGGACCGAGCAGTCGCGGCACTTGGTGTCGTCGACGGTGATGTGGGCCCGGTCGCCGTCGATGCGGAACTCGACGGTGGCCATCCGGGCCTCGAAGCTGATCTCGGGGTAGGCGCGTGGCGTCATGGCGTGTCCAGCATCGCTCACCCGAAGCGTCCTCAGGGCCCGCAGCCCCTGCGACACCGCGTCCCGGAGGCGGACGCCGTTGGACTTCATCTCCGAACGCAGGATCCGGCGCAACCCCGGCTTGGGGTCGGGGTTGTCCACCCGGAACATGCGCTCCGCCACGCCGCAGGCCAGGGCGGGCAGCTGCTGCTGGGCCAGGTCGCTCATGACCAGGTGGGGGGCGTCACGCAGCTTGCGGTGGTCCTTGAGGACGAAGCTCGACTCCAGGCGCGTTCGGTAGCCGGCCAGGCCGGCGCTGGACGTGTCACCACGACCGACGGCGCGGGCCGCGGCCCGCCCCGCCAGCGGCGCCGGACCCGATGGCGAAGTTCACACCCTCCAGCCAGATCCCCGCGGCCAGGCACATGGCGGCGGCGTCACCGGCCACCAGCAGCCCGTCGCCGATCAGCTCGCGGCATCATGTCGTAGCCGGCCTCGGGGATGACGTGGGCCGAGTACTCCTTGACCTCGCCACCCTCGACGAGCGGCGCGACGGCGGGGTGGGCCTTCATGCGGCGCAGCAGCTCCTCCGGGCGGCGTCCCGCCCGCGGCCAGCGCGGGCAGCGACAGCACCAGCCCGACGCCGAGCGTGTCCAGCGTTGGTGTAGATGAACCCGCCGCCGGGCACGTCGCCGGTGCAGCCGATGATCTCGTAGTCCACGCCGTGGTCGCCCCGGACGCCGAACCGCTCGTCGATCACGTCGCGGGGCAGGGCGATGGTCTCCTTGACCCCGACGGTGTAGTTGGCGGCGTCGACCTCGCCGTAGAGGCCGGCCTCCTTGGCCAGGAACGAGTTCACCCCGTCGCAGGCGATGACCACGTCCGCGGTCAGGTCGCCGTCGGGGCGGTCGGTGCGCACCCCCACCACCCGGTCGCCGTCCCGGAGCAGCCCGGTGGCGGTGGTGGAGCAGAGCAGCGTGGCACCGGCGTCGGCTCGGCCGTGCCGGCCAGCCAGGCGTCGAAGTCGGGGCGGTACGCGGTGGCGCCGTTGTAGGGCGGCTCGCCCCAGGACTCGGTGCGGTAGTCGACGGTGAGCGCCTGGTGGCCCGTCATGATCATCGTGGCCCGGCGGGTGACCCAGCGCTGGATGGGCGCCTGCTCCCACCACTCGGGGGATCAGCGTGTCCAGGATGCGGCCGTAGACCACCCCGCCGTACATGTTCTTGGACCCGGGGAACGGTCCCCGCTCCAGCAGGCACACGGACCGGCCGGCCCGGGCCAGCTCGAGCGCGGCGGCCGCGCCGGCGGGGCCGGCGCCGACCACGATGGCGTCGAAGTCAGCCATGGTCGGCCCCTGCGGTGCGGTTCCCCGGCACCGGCGCGGCGAGGCGTCGGGCCAGTTCGTCGAGGGTGGCGTTGGCGTCGGCCACGACGGCCAGGTCGGCCATGCCCATCATCGGGCAGTGGGGTTCGGTGTTCACGCTGATGATGTGGTCCGGGTCACCCAGGCCGGCGGTGTGCTGCACCGCGCCGGAGATCCCGAAGGCCAGGTACAGGTCGGGGTCGACCACCACGCCGGTGGTGCCGATCTGGCGGGTGTGGGGCACCCAGCCCCGGTCGGTGATGACGCGGGTGGCGCCCATCGCCGCGTCCAGCGCGGCGGCGACGTCGGCGAGCTCGGCGAAGCGGTCCGCGGAGTCCAGACCCGCGCCGCCACCCAGGATCCGCGGTGCCTCGGCCAGGTCCATGGTGGAGACGTCCGGCGGCAGCACCTCCAGCACCTCGGCGTCCGGCACGGAGGGCAGGTCCAGGGCCAGGTGCTGGACGGTGGCGGGCTCCCCACCGGGGCCCTGGTGCTCCACGCCCCGCATGCCGGGCTGCAGGGTGATCACCACCGGTTGGCGGAGGGCGTGGTCGGCCATGACCGCCCCGCCGAAGCATGCCGTGGAGGCGTGCCCGGTCCGGACCTCCACCGCCCCGGCCAGCACGGCGCGCTCCAGGACCGCCCCCAGCCGGGGGGCCAGGTCCCGGCCGTCGGGAGAGGCGGGCAGCAGCACCACGAACTCGTCGATCACCAGCGGGGCCAGGGCCACGGCCCAGGCGCCGGGGGCGAAGCCCGGGGTGTCCCACACCCGGACCTCGGTGGCCAGCCCATCCAGGTCCGCGGCGGCCGCGGCGGCCCCCGCTCCCACCACGACGACCCGGCCACCGGCCTCGGCCACCGCTTCGGCCCCGCCCGCGGGGAGCGCCCCGTCGCGGACGGGCACCACGGCCAGGATCGACGGTTCGACCATCAGCGACGGGCTCCGGCGGGCACGGACATGGGCCGAAGGTAGTCCGCGGCGGTCGAGGCTCCCCAAGTCATGCGTCCGCTCGGCACGGGGCGGGTTCGCACTCCCGCAGTGGGCAGACTGTGGGGATGGGTGACGGGCACGGGCACGGCGGGACCGGCGGGGGCTCGCACTCCCACGCCCACGGGAGCGCCCTGGCCCGCTCCGGCGAGTCGGCCCGACGGCCGCTGACGATCGCTCTGGGCCTGGGCCTGCTCACGTTCGTGGTCCAGATCGTGGTCGCCCTCGCCACCGGCTCACTGGCACTGCTGACCGACTCCGCCCATGTGCTGACCGATGCCGTCGGGATCGCCCTGGCGCTGGCCGCGGTGGCGGTGGCGGGGCGACCGACCCGCCCGGAGCGCACCTTCGGGCTCTACCGGCTGGAGGTGCTGGCCGCGCTCGTCAACGCCCTCCTGCTCCTGGGTGTGGCGATCTGGGCCCTGGTGGAGGGCATCGGGCGACTGGGCGATCCCCCCGACGTGCCGGGCGGACCGGTGCTGGTCGTGGGCGCGTTCGGCCTGGTGACCAACCTGGTGGCGCTCCGGTTGCTGTCCGGCGGCGGGTCGATGGTGGCCGAGGGGGCCCGCCTGGACGTGCTGGCCGACACCATCGGCTCGGTGGCCGTGATGGTCGGCGCGGTGGTCATCCTGACGACCGGGGCGGAGGTGGCCGACGCCTGGGTGGGTCTGGCCATCGCGGTGTGGATCGTGCCCCGGTCGCTGCGCCTGGCCGCCGACGCCCTCCGGGTGCTGGTCCAGGCCGCCCCGGCGACGATGGACCTGGCACGGGTGACGACGGATCTGGAGGCCCTGCCCGGGGTGGTGGAGGTCCACGACCTGCACGTGTGGACCCTCACGTCGGACATGGAGGTGCTCACCGCCCATGTGATGGTGACCGCCGCTGCCGACCACCACGCCGTGCTCGACGCGGCCCGCGAGCTGCTGGCCGAGCGCCACGGCGTCCACCACGCCACCCTGCAGGTGGAGCCCGAGGACCACGCCGGGTGTGACGAACTGGACTGGTGAGCGGCGGGCGCGGTGCCGCCTCCTGGCCGGGGTCATCACGATGGCGGAGTTCGGCCAGGGTCGGGCGTCGTTCACGGGGCAGACGGGCACCCCGCCGGCTATGCCAGCGCAACCCTGGCGCGCCACCGCCACGTCGTGCCGCTGGACCTCCGCCACCCAGCTGGAGCTCTCGTGGTTGCTCACGCCACCGGCGTGGAGTCGTCCACGGACGTCTGGCGTTCGGACACCACGGTCGGGGCCAGACGCTGGCCGCCAACGTGCCGGTCGCCACCACGACCGCCACCGTCACCCGCCGGCACCGGTCACCACGGTGCGGTGGCTCACGGCCAACACCAGGAGGTCGGTGGGCTCGTGGGTCTCGACCCAACCCGCCGGATCGCCACCAACACCTGTCGGGGGTCCATCAACGCGTTCGCCGGGAACGGCACCGCCGGGTTCGCCGGCGACGGGTCACCGGCCACCGCGGCCAACCTCAGCGCCCCAGGCTAGTGTCAGTTGCCCTGCCAGAAGAATCAGGGGATTCCCGTGAGCATCGACCACGTACGCACGCCGGAGGACCGGTTCGCCGACCTCGACTGGCCCTTCCGGCCCCACTACCTGGAGCACCCCGACGGGCTGCGCCAGCACTATGTGGACGAGGTCCCGGCCGGCACCCGCCGCGGCACCTTCCTGCTGCTGCACGGCGAGCCGACCTGGTCCTACCTGTACCGGGACTGGATCGGGGCCCTGGTGGAGGACGGCTACCGGGTCGTGGCCCCCGACCACCTGGGATTCGGTCGCTCCGACAAGCCCGTCGAGGACGACTGGTACACGATCGAACGCCATCGCCTGGCACTGGCCCACCTGATCGGGGAGCTGGACCTCGGGGACATCCACCTGGTGGTCCAGGACTGGGCCGGCCCCATCGGGCTGTGCACGGCGGTGGCGGACCCCGACCGGTACGCCCGGCTGTTCATCCTGAACACGTGGCTCCACGACGAGACGCACCAGTACTCCGACGGCGTCCGCTGGTGGCGCCAGGCCGCGCTCGACCCCGGGCAGTTCGGTGGCGACATGCCGGTGGGTGGCATCGTGGCCGGGTCGATCCAACGGCCCGGGCTGGACGCGGAGGCCGTCGCACGGGCCTACGACGCCCCGTTCCCCGACGTCCGGTCCAAGGCCGGCGCCCGCCGGTTCCCGTTCCTCATCCCGTTCGCCGAGCCGGAGTTGGGCGACGGCGGGTTGCAGGCCGAGACCCGGGCCCGCCTCCCCCACTGGGACATCCCGAAGCACCTGGTCTTCGGTGACGCCGACATGATCTTCACCTGGGACTGGGCCGAGGAGTGGGCCGCCGAGCTGCCCGGCTCCACGCTCGACCGCATCGCCGGGGCCGGCCACTTCGTGCAGATGGAGGCACCGGAGGACTGCCTGACCGCCATCCGGTCCCACCTGGGCTGAACCGCGGGGCCCGTACGGGCCGGTCCGCGGCCGGACCTACGTGATCTCCACGTGTGGCAGCCGCCGGTCGAGCCAGGTCGGGATCCACCAGTTGCGGTCGCCGAGCAGCTCCATGGTCGCCGGGACGACCACCATGCGGACCAGGGTGGCGTCGAGCAGGACCGCCAGCGCGAGGCCGAGGCCGAACAGCTTGATCTCCCGGACGTCCTCGAGCATGAAGGAGGCGAAGACGACCACCATGATGGCGGCCGCCGCGGTGATCACCCGGGCCGTGGAGGCCAGGCCGTCGGCCACGGAGGTCGAGGCGTCGCCGGTCCGCACGTACTCCTCCCGGATGCGGGAGAGCATGAAGACCTCGTAGTCCATGGACAGGCCGAACACGACGGCGAACAGCATCATCGGGATGAACGGATTGATCGGTCCTCCCTCGATGCCCAGCAGCCCGCCGGCCCAGCCCCACTGGAAGACGGCCACGACCACGCCGTAGGCCGCTCCGATCGACAGGACGTTCATGAGCACGGCCTTGACCGGGACGAGCAGCGACCGGAACACGGTCATCAGGAGCAGGAACGACAGGGCGAGGACGGCGCCGAAGAAGACGAGCATGCGACGGGCGAGGAAGTCCGTGATGTCGACACTGGTCGCCGCGCTGCCGGTCACCTGCACGTCGAGACCGGACCCGTCCACCGCGCCCGGGATGACGTCGTCACGCAGTCGGTGGACCAGTTCGGCGGTGGCCTCGTCCTGGGGTGCCGACGTGGCGACGACGCTCATGACGTAGGCACCCGGCCGGGTCGGATCGTCGGCGATGGGCGCGGTGACGGCCGCGACACCGGGGGTCTGCTCGAGCGTCCGCTGCAGCCGTTGGACGGCGCCGGACAGGTCGTCGGCGTCGGCCCCGGGGACGACGGTGACCAGGAACGGGCCGTTGAACCCGTCGCCGAAGCCCTTCGCCAGGAGGTCATAGGCCTGGCGGGTCGTGGTGCCCTCGGGGAAGTTCCCCTCGTCGGCCCACCCGAGGCGCATGCCGGTCACCGGTGCCGCCAGGACCAGGAGGACGGCCGTCGCCCCGATGAGCCAACGCCACGGGCGGTGCTGGATGATGCGACTCCAGCGGTAGGCAGTGGTGGCCCGCGCCGGCTTGGCCACGCGTCGCGGCACGGGGCGGCGCAGCGGACGGACGGCGACGCTCGCCAGCAGGGTGAGCACGGCGAGCGCGGCGCCGACCACGGCCAGGGGCGCGAACCCGATCCCCAGGCCGAGGAGGGCGGCGGCGACGGACCCGGCGGCGATCAGGCCGCGCCAGCGGGTGAGCTCGACCCGCTCCCGGGCAAAGCAGAGCAGCGCCGGCAGGAGCGTCGTGGAGGTGAGCATGGTGGCGAGCACGGTGACCGACACACCGATGCCCATCCCGCCGATCCATCCGATCCCCACCAGGAGGAGGCCCAGCATCGAGATCATCACGGTGGTGCCGGCGAAGACCACCGCCCGTCCGGCGGTCTCCATGGCGGCCACCGTCGCGTCCCGGGGGGAGCGGCCGTGGTGCAGCCCCTCCCGGTAGCGGGACACGATGAACAGCGCGTAGTCGATCCCGACGCCGAGACCGATCATCATCCCGAGCAGCATCGTGTCCTCGGGGATGGTGAGGACGTGGCTGAGCACCAGCGTCGCGGCGATGCCGGCGCCGACACCGCCGAGTGCCACGGCGATCGGCAGGCCCATGGCCAGGACCGACCCGAAGGCCAGGATCAGCACCACCATGGCGAAGGCCAGGCCGATCAGCTCCGTCTGCGGGGGGTCGACGACCGCCAGGTACTGTCCGCCGGGCAGGACCTCGAGGCCGTCGACCGCCGGGGCGTGATCGCTGATCGCCCGACCCAGCAGGCCGGACTCGGTGTCGTCCACGGACCCGGACAGGTTCACCTGGGCGTAGGCCACCCGGCCGGCCAGGGGACCGTTGCGTGCGATCTGGGCCGCTCCCCCATCGGCGTAGGGCGAGATGACCGTGCCCCCCGGGTGCTGGGGCACACCGGCGTCGTCGGGGAACCCTGCGTCGACCTGGGCGAACAACGCCTCCATCGCGGCGCGCACCTCGGGGTCGTCGACTCCCTGGCGGGCGGTGAACACGATCGTCCCCGACTGCCCGCCGGTGCCCAGCTCCGGGAAGTGCTCCGCGAGCACCGCGAAGCCAGCGGCGCTGCCGGAGTCCGGGACGCCGGAGCTGCTGCTGAAGTGCGGGCCGAGGGCGCCGGCCAGGCCGAAGACGGCGAACAGCGCGACGAGCCAGACGATGACCGCCCTGCCCCGGTGGTCGAAGCACCAGCCGGCGACCCGGCCCAGGCGGGTGACCGGCCGGAGCGGCCCAGGGCCCGCTGCCGGTGGCGGACGTCGTCGGGCGCGTTGTGGTGGTGGAGGTCTCCATGACCGCATCGTCCTCGTCGCGTCGGGTGGCCACATCGGGACTCCGGCCGGTCGCGGTCGGCCGATGGAAGGGTCCGCGTCCCGTCCTTTCGGCCGATCCGCGTCCCGCCGCGGTTCTCTACGCTGGGCACGGTGCTCCGAGACGCGGTTCGTTCATGGTGGACCGAGCCCCGGGTGCCGGACCCGCCGGCACCGGGGTGGCGGGACTGGGCGCTCGTCGCCGCGCTCGTGCCGGTGGCAGTGCTCGAAGGCGTCCTGGCGGAGCACCTGGCCTGGCCGGTCGTGTCCATGGTGGTGGCGCTGGGCCTGTTGCCCACGCTGCTCTGGCGGCGGACCTACCCGCTCGGCGTCGTCGTCGTGGCCTTCGGCACGATCACCGCCGTCGAGATCGTCTCTCTCGCCGTCCGGCGTGGAGTGGGACGGCCTGAGCACCAACGTCTACGTGCTCCTGTTGCTCTATGCGCTGTTCCGCTGGGGATCGGGTCGCCACGCCACCATCGGCCTGGCAGTCGTGTCGGTCCCGGTCCTGCTCAGCACCGTCGAACTGGTGGTCCGTCCGCCGGCCGACGGGGTCCCGGCCGGCGAGGTGGTCGGCGGCACGCTGGTCGTCCTGGTCGCAGCCGCGCTGGGTGCGTCGGTCCGCTACCAGGACAAGGCCCGGGTCCGCGACCTGGACCAGGTCAAGCTGCTCGAACGGGAGCAGCTCGCGCGCGAGCTCCACGACACGGTCGCCCACCACGTCTCGGCCATCGCCGTCCGGGCCCAGGCCGGGCGTGTCGTCGCCCCGTCCGATCCCGCCGCCGCCCTGGAGGCCCTCGTCGTCATCGAGGAGGAGGCGTCGCGGACGCTGGCGGAGATGCGGGCCATGGTCGGCGCCCTGCGCCAGGGCGAGGAGCCCGACCTCGCCCCGCAGCGGGGTGTCACCGACCTGAGCCGGCTCACCACCGGCGCCGGGGACCGGCCACGGGTCCACCTCGAGCTCGCCGGTGACCTCGACGGACTCCGTCCGTCCGTCGATGCCGCCCTCTACCGACTGGCCCAGGAGTCGATCACCAACGCCCGCCGACACGCCCGTCACGCCACCCGGGTCCGGGTCACCGTCCGCGGTGACGGCGACCGGGTGCAGCTGACCGTCGGCGACGACGGCGACCCGGTCGTGTTCGACCCTCGTTCGGCGTCGGGGTTCGGGCTGGTCGGGATGGCCGAGCGGGCCAAGCTGCTCGGCGGCACCCTCGAGGCGGGTCCGAACCCGGACCGGGGATGGACGGTGCAGGCCTCGTTGCCCAGGGACCCCGGCCGGTCATGACCATCCGCGTGCTCGCTCGCCGACGACCAGGAGATCATCCGGACCGGGCTCCGGATGATCCTGAACGCCCACCCCGACATCGAGGTCGTCGGCGAGGCCGCCGACGGGCGCGGAGGCGGTGGCGCTGGCGCGGCGGCTCCGGCCCGACGTCTGCCTGTTCGACATCCGCATGCCCGACCTCGACGGGATCGAGGCCACCCGCCAGCTCGCCGGTCCGGACGTCGGGGATCCGCTGGCGGTGGTCGTGATCACGACCTTCGATCTCGACGAGTACGTCCACGGCGCGCTCAAGGCCGGCGCCCGGGGGTTCCTGCTCAAGGACGCCGGACCCGAGCTGCTCGTGCAGGCAATGCAGGCCGCGGCCCGGGGGGACGCGCTCATCGCCCCCAACGTGACCGCCCGGCTGCTCGCCGCGTTCTCGGGCCCCCGTGACGGCACACCACCGGCCCAACCGGTCGAGCCCCTCACCGCCCGCGAGGAGGAGGTCCTCCTGACCGTCGCTCGGGGCCGGACCAACGCCGAGATCGCCGACGAGCTCTTCATCAGCCTGAGCACCGTCAAGACCCACCTGGCGAGCCTCATGAACAAGCTCGGCGCGCGGAACCGGGTCGAGATCGCCATGTGGGCCTACGAGACCGGCCGCATCACCAGCTGACCCCTCCCGATCCCGGGCGGAGCTGGTCCACGCTTCGTGATGCGAGCCGCGACCTATGGGTCGCGGCTCGCATCACGGAACGGCGGAACCGAGGGTGGGCCGTGCCGGACTCAAGCGGGTGTGACGGCCAGGGCCCGGTCGGCGGCCGGGATGGCGGCGCCCACCCGCTCGCCGTCGATCACCGCGGCGTGCGCCCGACGGGGGGCCAGGGCGTCACCGACGCGCTGCACCTCCACACCCCTGCCCCGCAGCTCGTGGTAGAGCGCGTCGGCCGGGTCGGCCGGCACCGCCAGCACGATCCAGTCCGGCTCGCGGGTCACCATCTGCCCCGTCGGGTGGTGCTGCAGGTCGAGCACGTGGCCCTCCACCCCCATGGGCACCAACTCGGTGGACTGGGTGACCCCCTTGGCCTGGGCCCGGATCCACCAGTTCTCCAGGTCCAGCGTGATCCCCAGGTCCTGGCCCACCACCATGCCCGGGCTCACGACCTCCACCTCGCAGCCGCGGTCGGCCAGGACCTCGGCCACGGACGTGGCGTGGTGGAAGCCCAGCTCGTCCAGCACCAGCACCGACCCCGACGGGTGGGCCGAGCCGTCCAGGACGTCGCGGACGTCCACGATCCAGTCGGCCTCCGCCGGCGCCCACCACGGCCGGGCCGCGACGGCCCCGGTGGCGATGACCACGGTGTCGGCCGACCGGCGGACCACCTCGTCCACGGTGGCCTCCACGCCGTACTCGATCTCCACGCCCAGCCGGCCGCACTCGTGCAGCTGGTTGCGGACCAGGTCACCGAACTCGGCCCGGTTGGGCACGGTGGCGGCCAGGCGGACCTGGCCACCGGCGGCATCGGCGCGCTCCAGCACCGTGACGCGGTGGCCGTTGCGGGCCGCGGCGATGGCGGTCTGCAGGCCGGCAGGCCCGGCACCCACCACCAGCACCCGTCGCCCGACGGTCACGGGCCGGGGCTCGCCCACGCCCTCGGACTCCCGACCGGTCCGGGGGTTCTCGATGCAGCCCAACCAGCGGTTGAGGCCCATCCGGCCGACGCACTCCTGGTTGCAGGACAGGCACAGCCGGGTGTCGTCGGTGAAGCCGGCCCGGGCCTTGGCCACGAAGTCCGCATCGGCGATCTGGCCCCGCACCACGCCCACCAGGTCGCAGTGGCCCTCCGCCAGCGCCCGCTCGGCCTGCAGCGGGTCCTTGAACCGCCCCACGCCCACGACGGGCAGGTCCACCGCCTTGCGCAGGGCGCTGGGGATGTACATGGCGTACCCCGGCGGGATGTGCATGGACGCCTCGATCATGAACAACGACGCCGTGGCCACCCCGATCGAGGTGTTGATGTAGTCCACCTGCCCGGTGGCCTCCACCATGCGGGCCACCTCCACCGCGTCGTCGATGGTGGTCCCGCCCTCGATCAGCTCGTCGCCGCACAGGCGCACCCCCAGGGCCAGGTCGGGCCCGATGGCGGCACGGACCGATGCCACGATCTCCACCAGGAGACGGGCCCGGTTGGCGAGCGACCCGCCGTAGGCGTCGGTGCGGGCGTTGGTGGCGGGCGACAGGAAGCCCCGCACGATGGAGCTGTGGGAGCACTGCAGCTCGACGCCGTCGAAGCCACCCTCGGCGCAGTGCTCCGCCACCCGACCGTAGGACGCCACGATCTCGGCGATCTCGGTGTGGTCGACCGCCTTGGGCACCTCGCGGAACAGCGGGTCGGCAACCGGGGACGGCGCCCACACCGGCAGCCGGGAGTACATGGAGGAGGCCTGGCCACCGTTGTGGTTGATCTGGGCGAAGATCGGCACCCGGTGGCGGTGGACGGCCTCGGTGATGCGGCGGTAGCCGGGGATGGCCTCGCGGTGGAAGCCGTGGATGAGCTTCTCGTAGGGCCAGTCCGTGGGATGGGTCGAGTGCTCCTCGGTGATGATCAGCCCCGCCCCGCCCGCGGCGCGGGCCGCGTAGTAGGCCGCGTGCTGCTCGGTGGGCAGGCCGTCGAGGGCGTAGTTGGTCAGGTGCGCGGAGAAGACGATGCGGTTGCGGACCGTGACCGGGCCCAGCTGCAGGGGTGTCCAGAGGAGCTGCTCCGCCATGCCGGCAGGCTACGCAAGCGCACGCCGGTCAGGAATTCGAGCGGGCTCAGGCCTCCGTGCGGCGACGGCCCAGCACGATGGCGGTGACCACACCGGCGACGGTCGACGCCGCCGCGGCGGCCCCACCGGCAACGGCGGCCACGCGGCCCCAGAGGAGGTGGCCCGGCCCGCCGTCGGGCAGGTCCGAGACATGGCGTTCCTGGTCCACGTAGACGTCCCCGACGGGCTCCAGGCCGAACCCGACCAGGCGACCGTTGCGGACGTGCCCGAACAACCCACCGGGAAGCGCCACGGCCACGTCGTCGTGGCTGCGGAACGCGGTGTTGGCCGCCTTGGCCAGGTCCAGCGCCTGCTGGACGGTGTTCTCGACGAGTGCCTTGGTGTTTGTCAGCATGTCGCCTCCCTTGACGGCACCGTTGCCGCACTCCCCCCGAACGCGGTAACGCTGTGTTCAGGGTACCTGCGGACGGCGTGGGATCAACAGGCGGATCCGCCGCCGTTCCGACCGGCTCTCTCAGGAACCGTCGACCTGCGGGAGCCGGCCGCTCAGTCCACCGTCCAGGTGGAGCCGGAGGTGAGGAGGCCCGCCAGGGCCTCCCGGCCCGGAGGTGCCTCGTTGACCGGGTTGGCCACGCCGTACACGGGCCGTTCCACGGCACGGAACACGCCCATGGGCGTGGGCTCGGTCGGGTCCGGGGCCAACCGGCTGAGGGCGAAGGCGATGCCGGGATCGGGACGGGCCTCGTCGTGGACGAGCAGGGCGTCGACGCCGACGTCGGCCACGTCCACCACGACCGCTCCCTTGGTCGGGTCCAGGGCCACGCCCTTGGACCCGTCCGGGCCGAACCGGATGGGCTGGCCCTGCACCAACGGGATCAGCATGTCCTCCCGGTTGGCCCGGGCCGTGATGTTCTCGTAGGCGCCGTCGTTGAACACGTTGCAGTTCTGCAGCACCTCCACGAACGCCGCACCGCGGTGGGCATGGGCCCGGGCGAAGGTCTCCATCATGTGCTTGCGGTCCATGTCGTGGGTCCGGGCCACGAACGTGGCGTCCGCTCCCAACGCCACCGACAGCGGGTGCAGCGGGGCGTCCTCCGAGCCGCGCGGGGTGGACTTGGTGACCTTGCCCTGCTCCGACGTGGGTGAGTACTGGCCCTTGGTCAGCCCGTAGATCCGGTTGTTGAACATCACGATGGTCAGGTTGATGTTGCGGCGGAGTGCGTGCAGCAGGTGGTTGCCGCCGATGGACAACAGGTCGCCGTCGCCACCGATGACGAACACCGACAGCCCCGGGTTGGCCAGTGCGATGCCGGTGGCGATGGCCGGGGCGCGGCCGTGGATGCCGTGCAGGCCGTAGCTGTTGACGTAGTACGGGAACCGCGCCGCGCAGCCGATGCCGCCGACGACGACGACGTCCTCGCGGCGGACACCCATGTCCGGCAGGGCGAACTGCATGGCGGCCAGGATGGAGTAGTCGCCGCAGCCGGGGCACCAGCGGACCTCCTGGTCGGTCTGCCAGTCGGCGCGCGAGGTCTCCGGCACCGGGCCGCGTTCCAGTGTGACGGGGGTGGCGGGGGGGTTCATGACAGGACTCGGTTCATGACAGGACTTTCTCGATCTCGACGGTGAGCTCAGCGGCGGTGAAGGGTTGGCCCGCCACCTTGGACACGGACCGTGCGTCCACCAGGTAGGTGCCACGCAGGAGGAGGGACAACTGGCCCAGGTTCATCTCCGGCACCAGGACCTTGGGATAGCGCCGCAGCACCTCCCCCAGGTTGGGCGGGAACGGGTTGAGGTGGTGCAGGTGGACGTGGGCGACCTTGCGGCCGGCGGCCCGGGCCCGCTCCATGGCGTGGGTGATGGCACCCCAGGTGGAGCCCCACCCGACCAGGAGGACGTCCGCGTCGTCCACGTCTCCCACCACGTCCGCCAGGGGGATGTCGTTGGCGATGCCGGCCACCTTGGCCGCCCGGAGGTCCGTCATGCGCTGGTGGTTCTCGGGGTCGTAGGAGATGTCACCGGACCCGTCGGCCTTCTCGATGCCACCGATGCGGTGCTCCAGGCCCGGCGTGCCGGGCACGGCCCAGGGCCGCGCCAGGGTGTCCGGGTCCCGGAGGTAGGGCCAGAACTCCGGGGTCCCGTCGGCGCTGGTGTGGTTGGTCTCCGTCGCGAACTCGACCGACAGGTCCGGCAGGGTGGCGACGTCGGGCAGCTTCCACGGTTCGGCCGAGTTGGCCAGGTAGCCGTCCGACAGCAGGATCACCGGCGTCCGGTACTTGAGGGCGATGCGGGCGGCCTCGATGGCGGCGTCGAAGCAGTCCGAGGGCCGGGAGGCTGCCACCACCGGGACCGGCGACTCGCCGTGGCGGCCGAACATGGCCTGCAGCAGGTCGGCCTGCTCGGTCTTGGTGGGCAGGCCCGTGGACGGGCCGCCGCGCTGGATGTTCACCACCACCAGCGGCAGCTCCAGGGACACGGCCAGGCCGATGGCCTCCGCCTTGAGCGAGAGCCCGGGGCCGGACGTGGTGGTGATGGCCAGGTCCCCGGCGAACGCGGCGCCGATGGCGGAGGTGCAGGCCGCGATCTCGTCCTCCGCCTGGAAGGTCCGCACCGAGAACTGCGGATAGCGGGCCAGTTCGTGGAGGATGTCCGACGCCGGGGTGATGGGATAGGAGCCCAGGAAGATGGGCAGGCCGGACAGCTGGCCGGCCGCGATCAGGCCCCAGGCCAACGCGGTGTTGCCTGCGATGTTGGTGTACGTGCCCGTGTCCCGTTCCACCGGTGCGATCAGCTGCGTGGTGGGGATGAGCTCGGTGGTCTCGCCGAAGGCCAGGCCCACCTCGAACGCCCGCATGTTGGCGGCCAGGACCTGCTCCTTCTTGGCGAAGCGGTCCGTGATCCAGTCCTGCACGTCCTCCGGGTTGCGGTGGTACATCCAGCACAGGAGGCCGAGGGCGAAGAAGTTCTTGGAGCGCTCGGCGTCGCGGGCCTTGACCCCGAGCTCCTTGACCGCGTTGGCGGTGAGGCTGGTCATGGGGACCTCCACCACGGAGTACCCCTCCAGCTCACCGTTCTCCAGCGGGTTGGCGTCGTAGCCGGCCTTGGCCAGGTCCCGCTCGCCGAAGGCGTCGGTGTTGACGATGACGGTCCCGCCCGGGATCACCTTGGGCAGCTCGGACCGGAGCGCGGCCGGGTTCATGGCCACCAGCACGTTGGCGGCGTCGCCCGGGGTGGTCACCTCCTGGCTGGAGATGTGCACCTGGAACGCGGACACGCCGGGCATGGTGCCGGCGGGTGCCCGGATCTCGGCCGGGAAGTCCGGCAGGGTGGCCAGGTCGTTGCCGGCCAGCGCGCTCACGGCGGTGAACTGGTTGCCGGTGAGCTGCATCCCGTCGCCCGAGTCGCCGGCGAGGCGGATCACCACGTCGGAGATCTCCTCGATCGGCTTTGCCCCGGGCCCCTGATCGTCCGCGTCCGGATCCAACTCGATCCCGCCGCTGTTCCCGTCGGTCACGCAGTATCCCCTTTTGCATCGGGTGCCGCTCCCGACCCCCCGGATCCCCTCCTGGGTCAGGTTCGGAACGCCGCTCCGTTGCGACGGTCACCCGTTCCGAACAGGTTACTAGAACGTGTTCTCACACCGGTACCGAGCCCGACCGGACCGGGCCGCGGCTGCGCTCACCCCAGGTCGAGCGCGGCGCGGCGGCCCTCCAGCACGGCCTCGTGCACGGTCCGGGGGGCGACGCAGTCACCGGCCCGGCTGGGCCTGGTCCCGATGGCATCGCGGACCTCGTCCCACAACGACTCCTCCGGCAGCCGGTGCCCGGCGTCGACCACCACGGCGGCCGGGACCACCACGGCGTCGGCACCGAAGCGGTCCTCCAGCACCGCCCCACCGGGCTCGACCGAGCGCAGGACACACCGCTTGTGGAACCTCACCCCGGCCTGGGCCAGGCGGGCGTTGGCCGGGGCCAGGTCACCGGAGCGGGCCAGCTCGTTGCCGACGATGTAGTCGGGGGTGGCCAGGTGCACCTCCCGGCCCGCGCCGGCCAGCAACTCGGCCACGGCCACCGCGGTGGGACCGCCGATGGGATCCCACACCAGGACGGGACCGTCGGGCAACCCGTCGAGGTCGTCCAGCACCTGCGCCGCGGTGACCACGACGGCGTCCGGCTCCACCCCGTAGCCGGGCTCACCCGCCCGGCCGCCCGTGGCCACGATCAGGTGGGGGGCGTGGCTGGCCTCGGCCGCGGTGGCCTCATGCTCCCGGCGCACGTCCACGCCCAGCACCCGGCACTCGGAGGCGAGCCAGTCGGCCAGGAGGGCGAACCGCTCGCGGCCGGGCTGGCGGGCCACGGTCCGCAGCATGCCGCCGGGCTCGGGCCCCGCATCCTCCAGGCGGACCCGGTGGCCGCGCAGCGCGGCGACACGGGCGGCCTCCAGGCCGGCCGGCCCACCGCCCACGACCAGCACGTCCACCGGGCGCAGGGTCGTGCCCCGCACCGGGGTGTCCTCCGTCTCGTGGCCGCTGAACGGCTCACCGACGCAGGTCACGACCGGGTTCCGGTTGTCCCGGACCATGCACTGCTGGTTGCACAACACGCAGGGGCGGATCCGCTCCGGCGTGCCGTCCACCAGCTTGGACACCAGCAACGGATCGGCGATCTGGGCCCGGGTCATCTCCACCGCGTCGGCCACGCCGTCGCCCACGGCCCACTCGGCCTGGCCGACGTCCACGACGGAGCCCTGGGCCGCCACCGCCACGCGGTCGCCGGCCGCGGCCCGCACGGCGTCGCGCACCAGGCGGGTGAGGTCCAGGTTGAACCCCGCGGGCGTGTGCCCGTCGGGTCGGGTCGCGCCCACCGAGAAGATGGAGCCCCGCACCACGGTCAGCAGGTCGATGCGGGCCGCCCCGGCGTCGGCCGCCAGGCCTGCGGCCAGCTCCGTGGCGGCGTCCGGCGTGATCCCGGCCCAGGGGGCCAGCTCGTCGCAGCTGAGGCGCAGCGCCACCACCGCGTCCGGTCCGACCGCCTCCCGCACCGCGGTGAGCACCTCCCGGGCGAAGCGGGTGCGGTCCTGGCCCCACTCGTCGTCCCGCAGGTTGGTGAGCCCCGACAGGAACTGGCGGACCAGGGAGTACTGGCCGGCGTTGACCTCCACACCGTCGCACCCAGATGCCACGGCCAGCGCGGCGGCGGTCGCGAACCCGTCGACGACCGCCGCGATGTCCTCGGCCTCCATCCACTTGGGGACCTCCCGGGTGTTGACCTCCGGGACCCGGGACGGCGCCCACAGTTCACGCTGGCTCCAGTGCGACGTTCCCTGTCCCCCGGCGTGGCCCAGTCCGGCCAGCACCAGCGTGCCGTGGGCATGGCAGGCGCCGGCCACCGCGGCCCAGCCGTCGGCGCAGTCCGCGGCCAGTGGGGCCCGCTCACCGGGCCAGTCGGAGTCGTGCACCGAGGCCTCCTCGGTCACGATGACACCGACGCCGCCCTCGGCCCGCCGCCGGTAGTAGGCGACGTGGCGGTCCGAGATGCTGCGGCCCCGACCCAGGTTGGTCTCGTGCGGGCCGAACACCACCCGGTTGCGGGCGGTGCGGGGACCGAGGTCGATCGGGTCGAGGAGCGACGGCACGGCGCACATGCTGCCGCGTCCGGGACGGGGCGCCCCAACCCGGCCACCCCGTCACCGCGTTCCCGGCACCTGGCATCACCGGGCGGTCAGGCCACCGGGCCGACCGGATGACGGCGGGAGCGTGGTGGACGTGGTCGTGGTGGTGGCGGCGGACAGCCCGACCACGGGGCCCGGCGGGACGGTCGTGGTGGTGGTCGGGGTCGATTCCGGCGCCTCCCCGGCCCCGGCCACGCAGGGCGGGACGTTGTAGTCGGCCACGGCCGACTGCAGCGGGTTCGGGGTCAGGACCTGCAGGCGGTAGGCACCCTGGACCCGGTCGGTCGGCGCCGCGGTCAGGCCGCCGACCGCCCCGTCGTCGGCCGTCGCCAGGCCCGGGTCGAACCCGTCGCCGGTGGGCACCGGCTCGAGGTCGACGTGGTGGTCGACGAAGCCCGTGAAGGTGCCGTCCAGGGTGGTGGCGTAGGTCTGGCTGTGGCTGCCGAGCTGGTCCACGAACCGGTAGGTGACCTCGGTCTCCCCGTTGGACACGATCGTGCCCGACAGGTGCAGGCGGCACATGTCGTCGGGGTCCGGGATGACCGACAGGTGGGCCTGGGTGACCCAGGTGTCCGAGGTCAGCGGCACGCCGGCAGGCTCCGGCGGCGTGGGCGGCTCGGGCACCGGGTCGGGCTCCGGCAGCTGGGCATCGCGCCACCCGCCGGTCCACTCCTCGCCGGGCTCGGCACCGACACCCAACCACACGACCCGGACGGGCACGGTGGCCGAGTCGTGCATCTCCCGGACCTCGAACAGCCCGAAGAGGCTGTTGCGCCGGCACTGCACCTCGGCGTGCATCGGGATCTCGTAGGTCTCGAGGTACGAGCGGCGACGGGCCTCCTCCCGGTCCACGCCCAGGTCGGTCCAGGTGTCGACCATCTCCTCGCCCCAGTCGACCATCTGCTGGACGCTGTGCTGGCCCCAGACCAGGTCCTCGAGCAGCGTGTCGACGTCGACGTCGACCGGCAGGTGGCGGTCCGACATCGTCTTGGCGCCCACGGCGATCTGGCGGGCCTCGAACCCGTGGGACCACTGGCCGGCCTCGTCGGGATCGTTCCACCCCTCCCAGGTGCTGTGGCCCAGCTCGACGTGGGCGCGGTCGATCCGGTAGTCGGCCCTGCACCGTGCCCCGAGCGTGACGGCGAGCCAGGCCATCGACGGATCCAGCGCCGTGCCGATGACGTCGGTGTAGCGGTACCCACCGTCCACCAGGGACTGGGTGACGTAGAGCGTGTTGGAGACGCCGGCGCCGGCGCCGGCGGTGCACGGCAGGGCCTGACCCGGGAGGCAGGCCTGCGCTCCGTCGCCGAAGTGCACGTACCTGACACCGGAGTTGTGGCCCGCCGACGCCGTCGCCCCGGTGACGACCGTGGCCGCCACCGCTGCGGTCGCCACGACCAGGGCCGCGACGAGACGCCGGCGGGTCCGGTGCGGGGTCATCGGCGAACGGGTCATCGGCTGGCGGGTCATCGCATCGGTGGCCATGGTGGGTCCTCCGTGTCCTGCGGCCCGGCGGGCCGGTCAGGGGTCCAGAGCACCGATCCCCGCGGTCCTGACAACTTTTCCGCACGTTCCGGGCCGGCCCACCGACTAGAGAGACGGCATGGAACTGACCGAGGCCATGCGCACCACCGCCGCCGTCCGCCACTTCACCGACGAGCCGGTCCCCGACGAGGTCCTCCACGCCATCCTCGACGACGCCCGGTTCGCCCCCAGCGGGGGGAACCGCCAGGGATGGAAGGTGGCGGTGGTCAAGGACCCCGCGGTGCGGCGTCGGCTGGCCGACGCCTGCGCGCCGGCCTCCGGCGAGTACTACGCCCAACTGGCGCTGGGGGAGACGCCGTTCTCCGTGGTGCGCCCCACCGCCGCCGACCTGGCCGGGGCGGCGGCGCACCCGCCCCCCAACCCGTTGTTCGACCACATCGAGGACACGCCGGTGGTGCTGGTCATCGCCGTGGACCTGTCGGTGCTGGCCGTGTCGGACAAGGACCTCGACCGGCCGTCGATCGTGGGGGGCGGGTCCATCTACCCGTTCTGCCACAACATCCTGTTGGCGGCCCGGGAGCGGGGCATCGGCGGGGTCATGACCACGTTCCTGGCCCGTGTCGAGGACGACGCCCGGGCGGTGGTCGGCCTGCCGGAGGGCTATGCCATCGCGTCCATGGCCCTGCTCGGCCACCCCGTCAAGCAGGTGACCCGGCTGCGACGTGACCCGGTGGAGGCGTTCGCCACCGTCGACCGCTTCGACGGCGCACCCTTCACTCCCTGACGGGAATGGTGGAGTCACTCCCTGACGGGAAGGGCGGAGCTCAGCGTTTGCGGGCCAGCAGCAGACCGTCGCCGACGTTCAGCAGGACGGCGTCGACGCGGTCGTCCGCGGCCACGGCGTCGTTGACGGCCCGGATGGCCCGGATGTTGTCGTCGTCGCGGTCCTCGAGGACGGCCCCGAAGTACAGGGAGTTGTCGAACACGACCAGGCCGCCGGGCCGGAGCAGCTCCAACAGCCGCTCGTAGTACTGCCCGTAGCTGACCTTGTCGGCGTCGATGAAGGCCAGGTCGACCGGCCCGTCCGGCTCCCACGCCGCCAACGTCTCCACCGCGGGGCCGATGACCACGTCGATGCGGTCCCCCACCCCGGCCCGCTCCCAGTAGGGCCGGCCGACCGCGACGTACTCGTCGCTGATGTCGAAGCAGGTGAGGTGCCCGTCGGCCGGCAGGCCCTCCGCGATGCACAACGCCGACAGCCCGGTGAAGGTGCCGACCTCCACGGCCCGGTGGGCGCCCACCAGCCGGGTGAGGAACGTCATGAACGGGCCCTGCTCCTCCGCGATCTGCATGATCGACAGGTCACCCATGGCCTGCCTGGTGGCGGCCACCAGTTCGGCGTGCACCTCCGAGCGGGGCAGGGAGTGCGCGAGCAGGTAGGCGCGGAGCTCGTCGGTCATGGGGATGCCCTTGTCGGCCATCCCGGCAACCTACGCGTTCAGGACCGGGCCCGGCGGGTGGGTCGGAGCGTGACCGGTGACGGCACCGGCACGCCCGGCCGTGAGTGGTCCGCCCCGGGTCGCGGCAGCTCGGACGCCCCCCCGCCGGCGGCGACGGCGGCCAGGAGCGGCTCGGCGTTGCCCAGCACGCACTCCGGGTCCGGGTCCGTCAGCTCCAGGCCGACGAAGAACTTCGACGCCATGCACCCGCCCTGGCATGCGTCGTAGCTCCCGCAGCTGGCGCACGCCCCCGGGCTCTCCGGCTCACGCAGCGATGCGAACAGGTCCGACTCCCGCCACACCTTCGTGAACCCGCCGGCGTCGCGGACGTTGCCGGCCAGGAACTCGTCGTGGATCACGAACGGGCAGGCGTACACGTCGCCGACCGGGTCGATCAGGCAGACCACCCGCCCCGCCCCGCACAGGTTGAGCCCCGGCAGCGGGTCGCCGAGCGCGGACAGGTGGAAGAACGAGTCACCGGTCAGCACGTCGTCACGCCCCATCAGCCAGTGGTACAGGTCGCGCTGCTGGGCCTGGGTGGGGTGCAGTTCCTGCCAGGTGTCGGCCCCACGGCCCGAGGGCCGCAGGCGGGTGACCCGGAGCTGGGCACCGTAGGAGTCCGTCAGGGCCTTGAAGTCGTCCAACTGGTCGACGTTCCGGCGGGTCACCACCAGGCTGACCTTGAACGGGCCGAACCCGGCGTCGGCAAGGTGGTCCATGGCCCGGCGGGCCGCGGCGTAGGAGCCGTCACCCCGGATCAGGTCGTTGACCCCGGCGGTGGCGCCGTCCAGGGAGATCTGGATGTCCAGGTAGTCCATGGCGGCCAGGCGGCGGGCCGCGGCGGCGTCCACGAAGGTGCCGTTGGTGGAGAACTTCACCCCCACCTGGTGGTCCACCGAGTACTGCAGGATCTCGAAGAAGTCCGGTCGCAGCATGGGCTCGCCGCCACCGATGTTGACGTAGAAGACCTGCAGGCGCTGCAGCTCGTCCACCACCGCCCTGCACTCCGCCGTGGTCAGCTCCCGCGGGTCGCGCCGCCCCGACGAGGACAGGCAGTGCACGCAGCTGAGGTTGCAGGCGTAGGTCAGCTCCCACGTCAGGCAGATGGGAGCGTCCAGGCCGGACTTGAACTCCTCCACCAGCGGTCGGGTGGCGGTGGGGGGCTGGCGGGTCACGGACGGTCCGGTCACCGGCCGGCCGGTGACGGTCTCAGGCGGCACGGATCATCTCCGAGGTCTCGAGGGTGGCCAGTGCGGCCAGGAAGCTGGGCCAGCGGGCCCGGTCCACGCCGGCAGCCAGCAGGGCGTCCTCCACCGTGCGTTCGCCGGACAGCGACTCCACCACCGCGACCAGGTCGGGGTGCTTGAGGAAGCTCAGCTTGCGGGTGCCGAAGTGGTACGCCAGCGCGCCGAAGCGCTCGGGTCGCAGCGAGACCTGCGGGTCCAGCTCCAGGTGGGCCCCCAGGGAGACGGCCATGCGGTGCTCGTTCGGACCGGAGGGGTCCGTCAGTACACGCCGCACATGCCGTCGATGGAGACCTCCTCGACGAGGAGCTCCTCCTCGACCAGCACGGCCTCCGCGACCGGCGCCCCGGTCCCGGGGTCCCGGGAGTCACGCTCGGTGTCGACGGTCACAGGCTCGATCGTCACAGGCTCGATGGTCAGACTGTCCACGTGGTCACCCCGGATGCTCGGCAGGTCGGTCGGCTGCGATGGTAGACGGCATCGGACTGGTGTAGAACTCGACCCCGACGTGCAGTTGCGACCGGCAACACCGCGCAGGAGCCACAGGGGGATCCGATGCCGACCACGACCCGAGCCGCAGTTCTGTGGGGACCGCACCAGGACTGGAAGGTCGAGGACATGATCCTCGACGACCCCGGGCCGGGCGAGGTGCTCGTGGACACCGCCTACGCCGGCATGTGCCACTCCGACGAGCACGTGGTCACCGGCGACCTGCCGGTGCCGTTCCTGCCCTTCATCGGCGGCCACGAGGGATCCGGCGTCGTCCGCGCCGTCGGCCCCGGCGTGACCGCGGTGGCCCCCGGCGACCACGTCGCCATGTCGTTCATCCCGTCCTGCGGGCGCTGCAAGTGGTGTTCGACCGGCCGCCAGAACCTGTGCAACGACGGCGCCAAGCTGTTCGACCTGCAGATGATGACCCGCTCGGAGGGACAGAGCTCCCACAAGATCGGCGACGCCGAGGCCGCCCGCTTCGCCCAGCTCGGCACCTTCTCCGAGCAGCTGCTGGTGGCGGAGACGTCGCTGGTGAAGATCGAGCCCGACCTGCCCCTGGACGTGGCCGCCCTGGTCAGCTGCGGCGTGGCCACCGGCTGGGGCTCGGCGGTGCACCGGGCCAAGGTGCAGCCCGGCGACAACGTCGCCGTCA
This sequence comes from uncultured Actinomycetota bacterium, assembly GCA_963773765.1. Lineage (GTDB taxonomy): Bacteria > Actinomycetota > Acidimicrobiia > Acidimicrobiales > Microtrichaceae > CAVZCC01. The sequence continues at coordinate 182,690 of CAVZCC010000005.1, forward strand.
TCGGCATCGGCGGCGTCGGCATCAACGCCGTCCAGGGTGCCCGCATGGCCGGCGCCAAGCGCGTCATCGCCATCGACCCGGTGGAGTTCAAGCGGGAGAAGGCCATGGAGATGGGGGCCACCCACACCTACGCCTCCATCGACGAGGCGCTGCTGGCCGTGCCCGACCTCACCTGGGGCGACCTGTGCGAGGCCGTGATCCTCACCCCGGGCGTCGTCACCGGCGACATGATCGAGCCCGCCCTCAACCTCACGTCCAAGGGCGGGACCCTGGTGGTGACCGCACTGGCCGGCCTGATGGAGAACGACGTCTCGCTCAACCTGTTCATGCTGTCCATGGCCAACAAGACCGTGGCCGGCACCGTGTTCGGCTCCGGCAACCCCCGGGCCGACATCCCGGCCCTGCTGTCCATGTACCGCGAGGGCGCAGCTCAAGCTCGACGAGCTCATCACCACCCGGTACACGCTGGACGACGTCAACCAGGGCTACCAGGACATGCGCGACGGCAAGAACATCCGTGGCGTGATCGACTTCACATGACGGGCCGCCCCAGATGACAGGCGGTCCTGTCACGGGTCACGCCTACACGCCCGACCTGCTCCGCCGCCTCACGACCAAGGTCGTGGGGCGGCGCCGCGAACTGGAGTCCGTCGTGGCCGCCCTGGCAGCAGGGCGCCACCTGCTGCTGGAGGGACCACCCGGCACCGGGAAGTCGACCGTGCTCCGGGCCATCTCCGACGAGGCCGACATCGGCTTCGAGTTCGTCGAGGGCAACGCCGAGCTCACCCCGGGCCGCCTGCTGGGCACCTTCGACCCCGCCGCGGTGCTGGCCGAGGGCTACTCCCCCGACGTGTTCGTGGACGGCCCGCTGCTGTCCGCGCTGCGTGACGGCTCGCTGCTGTACGTGGAGGAGATCAACCGGATCCCGGAGGAGACCCTCAACGTGCTCATCACGGTGATGAGCGAGGGCGAGGTGCACGTGCCCCGGCTGGGCCACGTGGCGGCCGCGCCCGGGTTCCGGCTCGTGGCCGCCATGAACCCCTTCGACGCCGTCGGCACCGCCCGCATCGCCGCCGCCGTCTACGACCGGTGCTGCCGCCTGGCCATGGGCTACCAGGACGCCGGCGAGGAGGCGTTGATCGTCGGTGCGGCCGCGCCGGACGCCGCCGCGGAGCTGGGACCGGGCGCGGTCATGTCCGCCGTCGCCATGGTCCGCGACAGCCGGGTCCACCCCGACGTGCGCACCGGTTCGTCGGTGCGGGGCGCCATCGACTTCGCCCTCATCACCCACGAGCTGGCCGGCCTCCGGGGCGCCGAGCCCCTGGACCCCGCGGTCACGCTCGATGCCGCGCTGCTGGCCCTGTCCGGCCGGGTCCGCCTCCGGGAGGGCAGCAGTCGCTCCCCGGAGGAGGTCGTGACCGAGTTGTGGTCGCGGCACTTCGGCCCGGCCCCGGACGACGAGGCCGGCGACGGCTCCGACGGGGGCGGGTCGGGAAAAGCCTGACCCCGCCGCCGGGCGGGGGCCAGGACCCCGACGACGACATCAAGGAGGGGCAGGACGCGCAGGAGGCCGTGGCCGAGGCCGGCCGGCGCACCACCTCCCGCCGGGACCTGGGCCGCAACGAGCGGTTCGAGGACATCTCCCCCGAGGTCGGGGTGCTGGACGAGGACGCGTTCGACCGCGCCATGGACGAGGCCCCGGACGAGGCGCTGGCCCTGCTGGCCGACATGACCGGGGCCACCGACGAGCGCCTCAGGGCCCTGGCCCGGCGCCTGGCCGGCCGGGTGATGGTGGACCTGGCCCGGATCGGACCCGAACGCCGCCGGGGCATCGGCCGGATCCGTCGGGTGCCACTGCGCGAGGCGGACGGGGACATCGACCTGGACGCCTCGCTCGACGCCGTGGTCCTGGGCCGGGCCGGCGGCGCGCCGGATCCCGACGACCTCCGCGTCCAGGCCTGGCAGCGGCCCTCCACCGCGGTGTGCCTGCTGGTGGACCGATCCGGCTCCATGGCCGGCGACCGTCTGGCATCGGCCGCGGTGGCGGCGGCATCGGTGCTGTTCCGGGCCCCGGTGGACTGCTCCGTGGTGGCGTTCGCCGAGGATGCCGTCGTCCTCAAGGCCCAGGACCAGTCCCGCGCTCCCGACGACGTGGTCGGCGACCTGCTCCGTCTCCGCGGCTTCGGGGTGACCGACCTGGGCCTGGCGCTGCGGGCCGCGTCCCGCCAACTGGAGCGCTCCACCGCGGGGCGGCGCATCACCATCCTCATGTCCGACTGCCGGGCCACCACCGGCGGGGATCCCCTCCCCCACGCCGGCGCCCTTCCCGAGCTGCTGGTGCTGGCACCCCAGGACGACACGGCAGACGCCGAGGCACTGGCCGACGCCCTGGGTGCCCGGTGGACCGAGTTGGGCGGGCCCACCTCGGTGCCCGACGCGCTGTCACGCGTGCTGCTGAGCTGAGGCCGCTCAGCCGGTTGGCGCCGGCTCCGTCATCGACGCTGCCGTGGTGTCGCCCGGCTACGCAGGCAGTGGCGCGAGGCGCACCAGGAGCCAGGCCACCAGCTGAGGGAAGTCGGCGACCTGACCGATGGTCCCGTGGTCGGCGCCCGGGACGATGACGATCGTCGAGTCGATCCCGGCCGCCTGGGCCGCGTCGGCCTGGTCCTGACCCATCCACGCCGGCACCACGACATCTGCGTCGCCGTACAGGCCGAGCCAGGGCGGATCCGAGTCGTCGAAGTGGGTCATGGTGTCGATCCCCCCGTCGTACCAACACTCGCCGAAGATCGGGCAGCCCAGGAACCTGCGTACGGGATGGTCGAAGGCCGTGCCCAGGAACAGCTCCGGCCGGGCCGGCCCCGCGATGGAGACCACGGCACGGAGGCGCAGCTCGGTCCCGCCGACAGGAGCCAGTCCCTCCTCGCCGAAGCTCATGGCCGCGAGCACGCCGATGTGCGCTCCCGAGGACTCGCCGATGAGCCCGGCGCGCCCCGGGTCCAGCCCGAGATCGTCGGCGTGGCCCGCGAGCCACGTCGCTGCGCTCTTGAGGTCGACGACCTGGGCCGGGTGGGGATCCCCGGCATCGGCCAGCCGGTAGCTGACCGCGGCCACGGCGATCCCGACCTGCGGGAGGGCGGCCACGACGGGTGGGATCTGGTCGTTGTCCCCGGTGATCCACGCGCCCTCGTGCGACCACAACACGAACGGCAACCGTTCGTGGTCTGCTGCGCCCTCGGGCGCGGCGGGCCGGTAGAGCGTGAGGTGCTGCACCGCCAGGGCGCCGTACTGGTACTCGCTGACCATGACCGGAACCGAGGTGGGGGGCACCGTGGAGGCGGGGGGAGCGACGCAGGCCGGACTCCAGAGGGAGAGCAGCGCAGCGACGGCCAGGACCGCACCACCACGACGCAGGGACGCACAGCGTGACGGGCTCATGTCGGCCTCCTTCCACAACGACCGACTCGAGGATTCCTCGCCAGGGGCGGACTTCCTCACCCGAATTCTACGCTCCGCGGGTCCCGTTGGTCGTGGGGACGAGTCCCCTCCCGAGGCAGCCGCAGCCCGCGTTCGGGTGGGCGCCGTCGCCTAGCGTCAACGGCTGTCAGGTCCGCAGGAGGTGGACCGGCCGACCTCGGGGGGAACGATGAGCGAGCTGGGCTTCTGGCGACTGGCCACGGCCGAACCGGACGTGATCGCGATGCACCTGCCCGACGGCAGGACGGTGACGCGGGGCGAGCTGCTCGCCCGGGCCAACCAGCTGGTCCACGGCCTGCGCGCCCTCGGCCTGACCGCGGGCGACACCGTCGCCGTGGTGCTGCCCAACGGCCTGCCGATGGTCGAGCTGTACCTCGGCCGCGCTCCAGGCCGGGCTCTACCTCACGCCGATCAACCACCACCTCGTCGGCCCCGAGATCGCGTACATCGTCGACGACTGCGAGGCCAAGGTGCTTCGTCGCCCACGAGCGCTTCGCCGACGACCGTGACCAAGGCGCCGCACCGAGACTCGACGTTCCCCGCCGAGCGCCGCTTCGCCGTCGGCGACATCGCCGGGCTTCCGGCCCTGCGCCGAGCTCACCGACGGGCCAGCCCGACCACCCCGCCCGAGGACCGCACCGCCGGCGCGGTCATGCACTACACGTCGGGCACGACCGGCCGGCCCAAGGGCGTGGCGGCGCGCTGTCCGACATCGACCCCGACGACATCGGCGAGCTGCTGTCGCCGGGCTTCCTGGGCATGTTCGGCATCCAGCCCGCTCGACGGCAACGTCGCACATCACGCGGCTCGCCGCTCTACCACACGGCGGTGCTCATGTGGACGGCCAACTCGCTGCACATCGGCCACACCGTCGTGCTCATGGACAAGTGGACGCCCGAGGAGATGCTGCAGCCTCATCGACGAGCACCAGGTCACCACCAGCCACATGGTGCCGACGCAGTTCCACCGCCTGCTGGCGCCTGCCCGAGGACGTGCGGGCCAGGTACGACGTGTCGTCGCTGCGCAACATGATCCACGCCGCGGCGCCGTGCCCGCCCGAGGTCAAGCGCCAGATGATCGAGTGGTGGGGCGACTCGATCAGGAGTACTACGCGGCCACCGAGGGCGGCGGCACGATCGTCACCGCCGAGGAGTGGCTGGAGAAGCCCGGCACGGTCGGCACGCGCCTGGCCCGGCTCGCGAGATCCGCATCCTCGACGACGACGGCAACGAGCGTGCCCGGCCGGCACCGAGGGCACCGTCTACATGCGCCTGGCCCTGGCGACTTCGAGTACAAGGGCGACAAGGAGAAGACCGAACGCCAACCGCATCGACGGCTTCTTCACCGTCGGCGACTCCGGCTCCTCGACGAGGACGGCTACCTGTTCCTGTGCGACCGCAAGAGCCGACATGATCATCTCGGGCGGCGTGAACATCTACCCGGCCGAGATCGAGGGCGAGCTGCTCAGCCACCCGAAGGTCGCCGACGTCGCCGTGTTCGGCATCCCGCACGCCGACTGGGGCGAGGAGGTCAAGGCCGTCGTCGAGCCCGCCGACGGGCGTCGAGGCGCGGCGACGACGCTGCGCGGCCGAGATCCTGGCCGTGCTGCGCCGAGACGCTGGCCAAGTTCAAGCGCCCCCGGATCGATCGACTTCCTCGACGGAGCTGCCCCGCGACCCCAACGGCAAGCTCTACAAGCGCAAGCTGCGCGACCCCTACTGGGAGGGCCCGGCCTGAACCCGTCCCACCCAACGCCGTTCTCGGGCCCCTCGAGCCGCCCTGGGCGGCCCGGGTCGCCCCAGTTGGAATCCACCATCCGGGTTGGGTTGCGGTGCGGGCGTTGTGCGCACGAGCTCCGGTCGCGTGCCCGCTCTCAGACGTCCGGGAAGGTGTCGGCCAGCTCCCGGAGGTCCTTCTTGGAGACCTTGCCGAGCGCCGCGGTCGGGAACTCGTCCACGAAGTAGACGGCGCGGGGCACCTTGAAGTCGGCCAGGTTCTGGCCGGCAGGCCTCGATGATCTGGCGTGCTCAGCGCATCCGGTCGTCCGGACGGGTCGGCGTGGATCACGAACGCGACCGGCACCATGTCGAGCATGTCGTGCTGCTTGGCCACGACCGCGATGTCGGCGAGCGGCGCGCCGGCGGCGCGGATGGCGTCCTCGACCTCGCGGGCCGACACGTTCTCGCCGCCGACCTTGAGGGCGTCCTTGTCGCGGTCCCGGTAGACGATGTTGCCGTCGCTCCAGCAGCTGGACCATGTCGCCGGTCGCGAACCCAGCCGTCCTCGGTGAAGAACTTCTCGTTCGCCTCGGCGTTGTCGAAGTACTCGAGGAAGACTGGCATGCCCCGGATGCCGCGGATCCACAGCTCGCCCGTCTCGCCGACCTCGGCCACCGAGCCGTCCGGTCCTTGACGACGAGGAACTCGTAGCCGGGCGACACCTTGCCCATGGCCAGGTCCGGGGTAGGTGCTCGAACGGGTTGGAGTGGATGCAGTGGGTGACCAGCTCGGTCATGCCGTAGGCGGCCACCACCCGCATGCCCAGCATCTGGTCGAGCACCGGCATGATCAGGCCGAACACGCCGACCTTGCACCGTGTGGCGCTCGGGGATGCCCTGCTCGAACGCCGCCTTGATGACGAACGGGATCAGCGAGATGTGGGTCACGCCGTGCTTCTCGATGACCGGCCAGAACGCGACTGGCCGAGAACTTCGGCTGCAGGACCACCGTGGCTCCCACGCCGAGCACGCTCCAGATGGCCCAGCTCTGGGTGTTCACGTGGAAGAACGGCAGCGACGCCAGGTAGACGTCGTCCGGCGTCGAGGTCGATGTTGGTCGGGTTGACCTTGGCCGCCCACAGCGCGTTGGCGTGGGTGTGGACCACGGCCTTGGGCTTGGAGGTGGTGCCCGACGTGAACAGGATGCCGGCGGGCAGCATCGGGTCGGCGGTGCGCACCGGCGCGTCGGCGGCGTCGCCGTCGCAGCGCGGCGAAGGGCTCGACGGCCGTGGGCGGACTCCTCGGCGGTGGCGGCCACGCCCGAGTTGTCGTCGGTGACGACGATCCAGCCCGAGGTCGGGCCCGGCCTCGTGCCACCAGCGACGCGAACTGCGGCTGGGTGATGGCGCCGACGCAGCCGGTGTGGGTGATGAAGTAGTTGACCTCCGCCGCCACGCTGCGGGTGTTCGTGGTCACCGCCACGGCGCCGACCCGGGCGCAGGCGTACCAGGCGATGACGGCCTCGGGGCAGTTCTCGGCGTGGATCAGCACCTTGTCGCCGATGCCGACGCCTCGGGCGGCCAGCCCGGCGGCCACCTGGCGGCTGGCCTCGGCGAACTCGGCGTAGGTCCAGCGTGCGACCGCCGCCGTCCTTGGGCTCCCAGACGAGGAACGGGTGGTCGGGCTGGTGTTCGGCCCAGTGGTCCACGAGCCAGGGGATGTCCTGGCCGCCGAACTGGTATGCCGCGGCCACGGCCGGGTCGATCGTCGTGGTCTGGCTCATCTGGTTCATGTCCCCCTGGTTCGGCCCGGTGGACGCCGGGTCGGCGCGGATGCCGGATCTGACGATACGTCAGGTCCCGTCCGTCGGTCTGACGTGACGGCCGACGGACGGCGTCGGGCCGGGTTTGACCGGTGCCCACGACGGGCATTGACTTGGTCCTCCATGCCCGCCGCCGACACGAAGCGATCCAAGCCGCCCACGGGGTTCTGGGTCATCTGGTCGACCGTCGCCATCGACCAGATCGTGTTCTCGATGGTGCTGCCCGTCCTGCCCTTCGTGGCCCGCCGCTACGGCGCCGGCCCGCTGCAGGTGACGGCGCTGGTCTCGGTGTTCGCGCTGGCCCAGTTCGTGCTCTCCCCCTTCGTCGGTGCGCTGTCGGACCGGATCGGCCGCAAGCCGGTGCTGGTCATCTCGCTGTTCGGCTCCGCCGTCGGCTCCCTCATCCTGGGCCTGGCCGGATCGCTCCCGCTGCTGTTCCTGGGTCGGGCCGTGGACGGCATGTCCGGCACCGCACTCGTCTCGGCCCAGACCGCCATCACCGACATGGTCGGCCCCCGGGAACGGGCCCGCTACCTGGGCCTGATGGGCTCCGCCTTCGCGGTGGGCTTCATCGTCGGGCCCGGCCTGTCGGGCCTGCTGTCCCTGGTGGACCGGCGCCTGCCCTTCTTCATCGCCGCCGCGCTGGCCACGGTGAACGCCCTGGTGGCGATCGTGCGGCTGCCCGAGACCCGCAGCGCCACCGACCCGCGCCGCTGTCACGGGCGCACCGGGAGCGGAGGACCGCAACCCGCTGGGGGTGTTCCGTCACGCCCGCATGGTCACCCCCGCGGCGTGGTTCTACATCGGCGTGCTGGCCTTCGGACTGCTGGCCTTCGCCGCGGTGGAGGGCGGTACCTTCACCCTCCTCGCCGACGACCGAGCTGGGACTGGGCCAGTCCCAGGTGGCGTTCATCTACGTCTTCATCGGCCTGGTCCTGGCCGTGGTGCAGGTGTCACTGGTGGGACCGGTCAACGCCCGCCTGCGCACCAGGGGCACGGTGGTGGCCGCACTGCTGGTCAACGCGGCGGGCTTCACGTTGATCGCCGCCGCGGACCGGGTGTGGGTCCTGCTCGCCGGTGTGGCGTGCAACGCACTGGGCCAGGGGCTGCTGCGCCCGACGTGCACCGCCGCGGTGTCCAACGCGGTGCCCCCGCAGCACCGGGGCGCGGCCATCGGGACCCAGACCAGCGCCCAGGGCCTGGTCCGCATCGTGGGACCGCTCCAGGCCGGGGCCTGGTACGGCGGGGTCGGCCCCTCCGCGCCGTTCGCGGTGGGGGCCGGCATCGCCGTCGCCACCGCAGCGGTCGCCGCGGGGGCCGGACGCCGCTTCGACGACCGGGTCATGCCGCCCGCGGCAGAGGCCGAGCCGCCCGAGCCGTCCCACCTGGGCCGACCCACCTGAACCGGCCTGCCGGCGGAGTGTCAGCGCCGCGGCACGGCCGCGGCGATGGCGTCGAGCGCCTCCGGGTTGGCCAACGCAGAGGTGTTGCGCACCTCCCTGCCGTTGACCTTGTCCGCCACCGCCAGCTCGGCCAGCTTGTTGGAACGGGTCCGGGGCAGGTCGTCCACCGCCACCACCACGGCAGGCACGTGGCGGGGAGTGCAGCCCTGGCGGATGCGGGCCTTGACGTCCGCGACCAGCCCGTCGGACAGGTCCACCCCGTCGGCCAGGCGCACCAGCAGCACGATGCGGACGTCGTCGCCGACCTCCTGGCCGAACACCAGCGACTCCAGCACCTCGGGGACCTGCTCCACCTGGCGGTAGATCTCCGCCGTCCCGATGCGGACCCCCCCGGGGTTCAACGTGGTGTCGGAGCGGCCGTGGATCACCATGCCGCCGTGGGGGGTCCAGGTGGCGAAGTCGCCGTGCGCCCACACGCCGGGGAAGCGCTCGAAGTAGGCGGCGAGGTACTTCGGGCCGACCTGCGCCGCCGGTACCCCGGCCGTCACCCCGCAGGTCGACCGTCCCCCCAGAAGCACAGCGGCATGGACGGGAACGGCTCGGTGCACACCAGCTCGCCCCGCACGCCGGCACCGGCCGGCCGGCCGGACTCGTCCCACACGTCCACCGCCATGCCCAGGGCCGCGCCCTGGATCTCGCCCTCGTACACCGGAACGGTCGGGTCGCCACCCACGAAGCACCCGCACAGGTCGGTCCCGCCGGAGATCGATGCCAGGTGGAGGCCGTCGGGCCCGCAGCCCGGCGCCACCTCGGCCATCACCCAGTCGAAGGCCTCCGGCGACAGCGGCGAGCCGGTGGAGGCCAACGTGCGGAGCGAGGACAGGTCCGTGGACGCCGCCGGGGAGTAGCCGGCCTTCCTGACCGAGTCGAGGTACTTGGCCGACACGCCGAGCAGCGCCAGCGCCTCCTCCGCCACCAGGTCCCAGAGGCGCTCCGGGCCGGGATGGAACGGGTTCCCCTCGTACAGGACGGCGGTGGCCCCGGACGCGGGGACCGACACCAGCCAGTTCCACATCATCCAGCCGCACGTCGTGAAGTAGCAGATGTCGTCCCCGGCCCGGACGTCCAGCTGCAGCTGGTGCTCCTTCAGGTGCTGGAGGAGCACGCCCCCGGCGCGGTGCACGATGCACTTGGGCACACCGGTGGTGCCCGAGCTGTACAGCACGTACCACGGGTGGTCGAACGGCAGCTGCTCGAAATGGGGTGCGGCGCCCTGGTGGGGGGCGAGCCACTCGGCCCAACCGACCGCGCCGGGGATGCCGGACAGGTCGGGCGCGTCGTCCAGGAAGGGCACCACCACCGTGGCGCGCCAGGGTGGGGAGCCCCGCCACGATCTCGGCCAACTGGGTCCGACGGTCGTGAGCGGTGCCGCCGTAGGTGTAGCCGTCCGCCGCCACCAGGACCGTGGGCTCGATCTGGCCGAACCGGTCCAGCACCCCGTCCACCCCGAAGTCGGGTGAGGTGGAGGAGAACACCGCACCCAACGACGCGGCACCGAGCATGACCAGGACGGTCTCGGCGATGTTGGGCAGCCAGGCGGCAACCCGGTCGCCGGGCCCCACCCCCGATGCCCGGAGCGCGGCGGCCACCTCCCCCACCGCGGCGCGTGCCGCGGCGCGGGTCCACTCACGACGCCGGCCCCGTTCGTCGATCGACACCATCAACACCGCGTCACCGGGGCCGCCGCCCAGGATGCGCTCGGCCACGTTGAGCCGGGCGTCGGGGAACCACCGTGCCGCCGCCATCCGGTCGCCCCGGACCAGCACCCGGTCCCCCAGCTCCGCCCCGGGCAGGAGCGTGGTGGCCAGCAGGCCCCAGAACGCCTCCGGCTCGTCCACCGACCAACGGTGCAGCGCCACGGAGTCCACCAGGTCCCTCCCGGACCGGTCGGCGGCCAGCAGGCGGAACCGCTCCATGGCCGATCCCGCCACCCGGTCCGCCGGTGGCACCCACAGTGGCTCGGTCGCGAACGTCGGCGCGGTCATGGGGAGTGCTCTACCACAGCTCGCAGGACGGCCACCCACCGTCATCCGGGCCGGCATCGTGACCCGCCATTCCCTGCGCGAGCCCGGGAGGATCGCGACAGAATGCCGACCGAGGTCCGAACGGGCCAGGAGAGGTACGGAGACATGCGACGAGGCGTCGACCAGAAGATCGAGTTGCTCCAGGGCGTCTGGCTCTTCTCCACGTGCACCAAGAAGGAGCTGAAGCTCCTCGCCGGCATCTCCGACCGGGTCACGGTCCCGGACGGAAAGGTCATCGTCAAGGAGGGTGACCCGGGCCGCGAGTTCTACGTGCTGATCAGCGGCGCCGCCGAGGCGACGGCGGGCGGCACGGTGGTCAGCCGCCTGGAGCCGGGCGACTTCTTCGGCGAGATGGCGTTGCTGGACGGTGGGCCACGGTCGGCCACGGTCACCGCGTCCGGGGAGAGCGACGTCCTCATCCTGGGTCGCGGCGCGTTCCTGGGACTGATCACCGAGGAGGCGCCGTCGGTCGCCCCCAAGATGCTCGCCGTCCTGGGGACCCGCCTCCGGGAGGCCAGCGCCCAGCTCGTCGCGGCCCGGTCCCACCTCACCGCGATGTAGGCAGCGCAACGGCCGGGCCCAGGTCGTTGCGCGGGCACGTTGTGACACCCCGGCCACGGGCAGTGAATGAACAACTGTCCCGTTGACTGGCAGTAGGTCTCACCGTAGTTTCCTCCCGGAGAGCCCGGTCACCACCGGGTTGGGAGAGGTGGAGTGTCATGTCGACTGTTCCCCGCGCGAGCAGGTCCGTGGCAGGCAGTGGTCCGAGGGCGACGGGCGGGCCCGGGTCGACCAGGGTGCGACGCGTCGCGCTCGCGGTGCTGGCCATGGCCGTGCTCGTCCCACCAGCGTTGGTGCTGGACGCGTCCGTCGCGTCGGCGGCTCCCAGCTTCACCGTCAACAGCACGGTCGACGCACCGGACGCGGCGATCGGCAACGGCGTCTGTGCCACCGCGGCAGCCGTGTGCTCCCTCCGCGCTGCGGTCGCGGAGGCGAACGCGACCACGGGGGCCCAGATCGTGGTCCCGGCAGGCTCCTACCTGCTCAACTCCGCGTCGGGCACCGACACCGGCGACCTCGACCTCAAGAAGCCCATGACGATCACCGGCGCGGGCAAGCAGCCGGGCGCCGCGGCCACCACGGTCAACGGCAACGCCAAGGACCGGGTGTTCGAGGTCCTCTCCACCGACGTCGTCCTGGACGGACTCGTCATCACCAACGGGAACGCCGGCAAGAACTACGGCGGTGGCGTTTATGTGAACGCGGGCAAGGCCGTCACGGTCCGCAACTCCACCCTCTCGGGGAACAAGGCGGCCTATGGCGGCGCCATCAAGACCTACGGCATCGTCCGACTGGAGCGCTCCACGCTGTCCGGCAACACGGCGACCAGTCGTGGTGGCGGCGTGAACGTGGAGAGCAAGGGCAGCCTGATCGCCTCCAACTCCACCATCGACGGCAACTCCGCCAACGGCGGCGGCGGCGTGAACAGCTCGGGCACGGTGAAGCTCGACGCCGTCGACGTCGTGGCGAACACGTCGAACAACTCCAACGGCGGTGGCATCGCCCGCACCGGCGGCAGCTTCACCGTCTCCGGGTCCATCCTGGCCGGCAACAACGGTGCCACCGGGCGCGACTGCTACGGCTCACCCGCCTTCGCCGTGGCGAACATCGTCCAGAACACCCCGGGCTGCAACCCGAGCGGCACGCCGCTGCTGATCACCGATCCCAAGCTCGGCCCGCTCGCCAACAACGGTGGAGCGACCCTGACCCGCCTCCCCGGCGCGGGTTCCCCCGCCATCAATGCCTACGCCCCGGCCTGCGTGACCAGCGTGGACCAGCGCGGCCTGTCCCGTTCGCCCGCTCCAGGGGGCAGGTGCGACATCGGCTCGGTCGAGGTCGACCCCATCACGGTGGATGTCACACTCACCTCCTCGTCACCGCCCCGCACCCCCGCCTGTGACGAAGGGACCGTCTGCGTGGGCACGGGCGTCTCCTCGGTGCCCATCGACAGGATCCCGTCGGCCGCCCTCGTCGCCGAGACCGACCCGGACGCCGACCCGACCGGGTTCAAGCGGACCTTCCTGGAGCGCACGGACGCCGCCCGACTGGGCTTCAAGCGCACGGACCTGCTGTCCTCACCGGTCTCGGAGCTGACGGTGGAGGACCTGGGCTTCAAGCGGACCGGCTTCAAGCGGACCGGCTTCAAGCGGACCTCGATCCTGGATCAGGTGCTGCTCTCCCAGATCCCGCTGTACCTGTCCGGCGGCCGCACATGGGAGGACCTGCTCACCGGGACGGAGTTCGAGGACGTCCCCCTGCAGAACATCACCCTCGGTGACGTCGTCGAGCTCCCGCAGATCCAGGCGCTCACCGTGGGCGAGGCGGACTTCATCTCGACCGCGCTCCAGGGGCTCTCGGGAGCATCCCTGGCCCTCGCCCCGCTCAACCTCGATGACATCCCCATCGGGGACGACCCGAACCCACTGGCCGGATGGTGCGACTTCCTCGCCACGCAGTCCGAGGGCGGGTGTGCTGATCTGGAGATCGACCCGGGCGACCCCGCCACCGCGGCGGGTGTCGGCCTGGTCACGCTCGAGCTGTCGGGCGTGAGGATCGAGGACATCCCGCTCGAGGACATCGGTTTCAAGCGTACCGACGTCACCGGCACCTACCTCGCTGACATCGGCTTCAAGCGGACGGACCTCAGCGGAGGCCGGATCGGCGAGCTGGACGTTCGCCGGGTCGGGCCGGTCGACTCGCTGTTCGACTGCACCAAGATCGCGTGCAACGGCACCGTCACCCTGGCCGGGGCCCAGGCGGCGGGCGCGATCCAGGACGGGGCCACCATCGGTGAGCTCCTCGAGTACCTCTCGGCGCACCCCGAGGCGCAGGGCCTCAACATCGTGGACCTGCTGCTCATCCTCACGCCGGTGGTCTTCCCGGGTGAGGCCGTCGCCATCGAGCAGATCGACCTGCGGGCCACTCCCCTGCAGAACCTGTCGGATCCGCTCGAAGCCCCTGCCACCTTCACCGCCACGATCACGTCCGGCGGCGGATCCGCGGCGGACACCACCGTGGGCCTGACGCTGCCCCCCGGCTTCGAGCCCGTCGCGGGTTCGGCCACCTTCGACGGCGCCCCGATCGCGGACGGTTCACGTGACGGCCAGACGTTGACCTTCCAACGCACGTCGCTGGCGGTCGGCCAGCACACGCTCGTCGTCGACGCCCGCGCCGGCATCGACCTCGGGTCCAAGGAGGCCTCCGTCGACGTGCGTGCCACGGCGGGCTCGCAGACGGTCACCGACTCGGCAACCGCGTCGGTGCTCGTGGTGGTCGAGTCGTTCGAGAAGAACGGCGCACCTGACGACTTCCGGACACTCAACCCGGGCGCGGTCAACGTGGCCCACCTCAGCTCGTCCTACGACCGAGACCTCTACTCCTTCTACGTCTCACCGGAGGACGCCTCCCGCAACCGGACCACCCGACTCGACCTGTCCAACCTGACCGGCGACTACGACCTCGTCCTCTACGGACCCAGCGCCGTGTCCCTCCGGGGCGACGCGACCAGGGCGCGCCTCCAACCGGTGGACGACACCGGCCTGAACATCGACCCGACGGCAGATCAGGTGGCACCGGACATCCAGGGCGACGTGCCCCTGACCCCGCCCGCCGACTGCGGCGTGCCGGGCACGCCGCAGTCCTGTGAACCCTTCGCGGTGTCCGCCCAGCGCGGCACCAAGAACGAGCTGATCGAGACCGGCACCCTCATCGCAGGGACCTACTGGGTCGAGGTCCGTGGCTACAACGGGGCCTTCGGCCCCGAGCCCTACGTCGTTCGTCGGATCGACGCCCAGGGCGAGCCGCTCGGCGCCTGCGCCCCGCGGTCCTCCTCCCCGACCGCCTCGGGCCCGCTCGTGACCTACCCGGCCGGCATCACCGCAGCCACCGCCACCGGTCACATGCTCGTGCCCGAGGGTCGGTTCCGCCAGCACTACGGCGACGCCGAGGCACAATCGGTGCTCGACGCCCTGAATGCGGTCGCGACCGCGAGCTCTGCTGCGGTGGTGCGCATCGACGCCGACCCTGGCGTGAAGGCCGCGTACGACGCGTGGGACGCCGAGCCGTGCTCCGTGGACGCGTCCAACAACGTGGTCCGCGCCATCGGCAAGGTGCTCGACGGGCTGGAGGCCCAGTCGCCGAACGCGGCGTCGGTGACCCTCCTCGGCACCCACGTCATGACCCCGTTCGGCCTCGTCCCGGACGGAACCACGGTCGCCAACGAGAGCTCCTACGACCCGGGTGTCGGCTCCGGCCAGGACACGTCGCTGACGGCTGCACTCGCTGGGGGCTACGTCCAGACCGACAACCCGTACGGCACCTCGGCCGGGTATGCGATCAACGCCGCCGAGCTCTACGTCCCCGAGCGGGCGGTGGGCCGATTGGTGGAGAGCCCCGCCGACATCCGCAACGCCCTCGGGCGCTTCGTCGACTTCGGCGGAGTCCTGGATCCCTCCACCGCGACCTCGGCGTTCGTGTCGGGTTACGACTTCATCGGTGACGGCGCGGCCGCGGCGGCCGACGCCCTCCGCGACCAGGGTGCGGACGTGGACGAGCTCATCAACGAGACGTGGGACCGCCAGGACCTGAAGGACGGCCTCATCGGCGGCGACCCCGACCTCGCGTCCATCTCCGCCCACTTCGACCACAACCGGGCCCTGCCCGCGTCCGGCAACAAGACGGGCCTGGGTGAGAACTTCACCGTCAGCGACGTGGCGGGTGCCGGCAACCTGACCAACGCGCTGGTGTTCTCGATCGGCTGCCACTCCGGCCTGTCCGTGCCGGACGTGGAGCTTGCCCTGACCGACCGGACCGACTGGGCGCAGACCTTCGCAGGCGAGGGCGCCACCTACCTGGGCAACACCGGCTACGGGTTCGGCGACACCGAGCTCGTCGCCTACTCCGAGCGGCTCCAGCTGCTCTTCGCCGAGCAGCTCCGGGGCGGCACGCCGGTCGGGTCCGCGTTGATGGCGGCCAAGCAGGCGTACTTCGCCGAGCTCGCGGTCCTGACGCCCTACGACCAGAAGGTCATCTCCGAGATGACGATGTACGGGCTCCCGATGTGGAAGGTCGGCGGGTCGTTCGCGCCAGCACCGGCCGGCGCCGCCGCCGTGCCGGCTCCGGCCGCCGACCTCGCGCCGGCTCCGCCCGACACCGTGGTCCAGGAGCCGTTCGTGCTGTCGGTGGGAGGGCCTGGCACCCCGTCCGGCCCGGGAGTGCTCGCCCCGAAGAACACGGGGAACGGCACCTACTACGACGTGGACGGCAACGTCCTGGCCGTCCAGTACCGGCCGGCACAGCCCTCCGTCGACCGCGACGTCAGTCGTCCCGGCCGTCGTGCCCACGGCGCGCTGATCCTGGACGCCGAGTCCCAGGACCTCAGCGGCTTCAAGCCCTACTACGTGCAGCCCGTGATCGACGAGGCCGCCAACGAGCAGTCGACCGACCCGGTCGGGGACGCCGTCTTCCCGGCCACGCTGGCACGGGTGGCCAACCCGGTCGCCGCCGATGGCTCCGCCTCCAGCTCCCTGGTGGTGGCTGCAGGACAGTTCCGACGCAACGGCGAGGCCGCCGGCACCGGCGTGCAGCGCCTCTTCACCCGCCTCGACACCGCGGTGACCTACGCCGACGAGTCGGAGACGGACTTCGATCCACCGTCCATCGTGCGCAGCGAGGCATCCGTCGTGGAGAGCACCGTCGGCTTCTCGGTCCGGACCAGCACGGACACGCAGCGGGTCTACCTGCTGTACAAGGTCGCCGACGGTGGCGCCGGCAACTGGGACGGTGTGGACCTGGTCCGCACCGGTACCGATCCGGTCGACGGCTCGGCCCTGTGGACCGGCGGCGCGGTGCTCCCGTCCGCCGACCTGAAGATCGAGTACCTGGGCCAGGCGGTCGACGCCGCGGGCAACGTCGCCTACACCGACAACAAGACCAGCAACTTCCTGGCCGCGCCGGCCGAGGACTGCTCGCTCGACGCCACGCTCTCACCCCAGGACACCCTGACCGACTCCGGCTGGTACCGGGCCGCCGATGGCGTCACGGTGACCTTCGCCCAGCAGGGCCTGCAGGTCAGCGTGGACGGCGGGGCGTTCGAGGCGGTCCCCGCGGGCGGCCTCCTCATCACCGGTGAGGGCGTGCACCGGGTGACGGCCAACTCCGCCGATGCCCGATGCACCGTGATCGTCCCCATCGACACACGGGGCCCGGAGGTCGGCGCCTCGCTGGACCCGGCCCCGAACGAGGGCGGCTGGAACGAGGGACCGGTGAACCTGGCCGTCACCGCCTCGGACCCGGGTGGGTCCGGTGTCCGGCAGGTCACCTACTCCGTCGACGGCGGGGCCCCGGTGACGGTGGACGGCGACACCGCCACGGTCCCGGTCGACTCGCGCGGCGACACGACGGTGACCTATTCCGGCGTCGACGCCGCCGGCAACACCGGCCCCACCGGTTCCACCACGATCCGCATCGACGGCGGTGCACCCACCGTTACGTCGGTCATCGCGCCCGCCCCGGCCAACGGCTGGAACCGGGAGCCGGTGAGCGTGGACGTCACCGCCACCGACGACGAGACCGGCATCCGGGAGATCCGCACCGCCGTCGGCGCCGCGGCACCGGTGGTCACGCCGGGAGGGTCGGCGTCCGTTCCCGTCACGGCCCAGGGCGCCACGACCGTCAGCTACACCGCCGTGGACCGGGCCGGCAACGAGGCCTCGGGGTCCACCGAGGTCCGGATCGACTCCGTCGCACCGGCCATCGCCATCACGTCGCCCCCGGCGAACGTGGCCACCGGTGCGACTGCCACCGCCGGCTTCACCTGCACGGACCAGACGTCCGGCGTGGGTTCGTGCACGGCCACGCTGACCGGTCCGGGCATCCTGCAGCCGGTCGCGAACGGTGACCCGCTGCCGACCGCAGCCACCGGCGCCTACACCTTGACGGTGACCTCCACCGACGTCGCCGGGAACACCGCCAGCGCCAGCCTGCCCTACACCGTCGGCTACGCCGTGTGCCTCAACTACAACCCGGCGACCGCCCAGCCGATCCTGGCCACGCTGGTCCTCAGGTTCCGGCTGTGCGACGCCGCCGGCACCAACGTGTCGGCACCGGGGCTGGCCGTCGCCGCCACCAAGGTCGACGGGACCATCACCCCACGCAAGAACGTGTGGGGCCTGTTCAACCTGGACTTCGCCTTCTACTACGACGCCCCCAGCCGGACCTACATCTACGCCCTGCCGACCATCGGGATCGGTGCCGGGGTCCACAACCTGGGATTCACGGTGAACGGGGCGGCCGCCCCGAACTACGTCCTGCCCTTCACCCTGAGATGATGCCCCGGTGAGCGCCTCCCCCACCGCCCCGACCGACGCCCCGTCGGCGGTGCCGTGGGGGCACCTCACGCCCTACGTGCCACGAACGTTGTTCAGCTGGGCGGAGGAGGTCGGTGACGAGGGCGCGTGGCGGGAGGTGGAGGGCACCCTCCTGTCCGCCGACCTGTCCGGGTTCACCAAGCTCTCCGAGCAGCTCGCGTCCATGGGCAAGGAGGGCGCCGAGGAGCTGACGATCCTCCTCAACTCGGTGTTCGAGCCCATGATCGGCGCGGTGCACCACCAGGGTGGCGACGTCCTCAAGTTCGGCGGCGACGCCCTCCTCATCCTCTACACCGGCGACGACCACGCCCTCCGGGCCTGCCGGTCGGCGGAGCAGATGCGCCGGATCGTGGCCGAACCGCTCCGCACCGGAAACGGTGGCAAGGTCCAGCTCCGCATCTCCCAGGGGATGCACTCGGGTGACTTCCTCCTGGCCCTGGTCCCGTCCGGCGGGCACCTGGAGCTGGTCGTCACGGGGCCCGGGGCGACCTCGACGGTTGACCGTGAGGGCGACGCCACGCCGGGGCAGGTGCTGCTCAGCCCCGAGGCGGCGGCGCTGGTGCCCCGTTCCTGGCTGGGCGCGGCCACCCCCACCGGGGTCCTCATGCGCCGACGCCTGCCCGATGCCGCCGCAGACCTCAGGGCCCCCGCGGCGGCCGACGGACGGGCGGACGGGTCCGAGTCAGCGCCCCGGTTCCTGCCCGACGCACAGCTGGCCCAGATCGACGCCGGCGCGCCGGCGGAGCACCGCTGGGTCAGCGTGGCCTTCCTCAAGTTCTCCGGTGTGGACGGCCTGGTCCACGAGCTCGGCCCGGCCGAGGTGGTGGACCGACTGGCCGATCTGGCTGACCGGGTCAGCACGGCATGCTCCACCTTCGGGGTGCACTGGATGGCCTCGGACATCGCACCCGACGGCGGCAAGATCATCCTCACCGCCGGCGTCCCTGTGTCCTACGGCGACGACGAGGACCGCATGCTGCAGGCGCTGCGCAGCATCATGGACGAGCCCAGCGGCCTGAAGGTCGGCATCGGGGCGAACTCCGGTCGGGTGTTCGTCGGTGACCTGGGTGGATCCCAGCGCCGGGCCTTCACCGTGATGGGCGACGCCGTGAACCTGGCTGCTCGCCTCATGCAGGCCGCGGGATACGGCCGGATCGTCGCCTCCAACGCGCTCCTCGACAGGGTCCGCACGGGGTTCGACCTGGATCCGCTCGAGCCGTTCTTCGTCAAGGGCAAGTCCCTGCCCGTGCACGCGGCCGTCGTCGGGGCCATCGGCGATTCCGGGGGCGGGCTGCTCCCCGGGGAGGGCCATCTCCCGCTGCTCGGGCGCGAGCGGGAGATGGCCGCCGTGCTCGAGGTGGTCGACCGTGCCGTCCTCGGTGGCGGCGGTCCGATCGAGATCCTGGGTGAACCCGGGAGCGGCAAGACCCGGCTCCTGGAGGAGGTCCGACGCGTCCGCCCCGAACTGCGTTCCCACGTGGCACAGTCCGGCCAGTACGCAGCCGGGTCGCCGTACTTCGTGGCCAGGGTGCTCCTCCGGTCCTTGCTGGGCATCAGCAGCCGTGCCGAACGGCCCGAGGCGGGCGAGGTCCTGCGGGCCTGGATGGAGCGGCATGCCCCGGACCAGGCACCCTGGCTCCCGCTCGTGGCGGTGGTGGTCGACGCCGAGGTCGAGCCCACACCCGAGGCCGACCGGATCGCACCAGCCTTCCGCCGACCCCGCACCCACCAGGCGGTGAGCGACCTCCTGGCAGCCGGGATCACCACCCCCACGGCACTGGTGGTGGAGGACGCCCACTGGATCGATGAGGCTTCAGCCGAGTTGTTGAGTGTCCTGGCGGCACGGGCCGCCACCCACCCCTGGGTCATCGGGCTGTCCCGTCGTCCGGGCCGATCGCCCTTCACCGACCTCGACCCCGCCCCACCCGTGGTGGAGCTGGGACCCCTGGGCGACGACGCCTCGGCCGAGCTCGTCCGGCTGGCCGGCGCGGGCGTCGATCTCCGCCCGTCCGAGGTGGTGGCCCTGGCCGAGCGCAGCGGCGGCAACCCGTTGTTCGTGATCGAGCTGGCAGAGGCAGCTGCCGCACCGGGCTCCGGGGACGCGTTGGCGGAGTCCGTCGAGCGGCTGATCATGTCCCGTATCGACGCCGCGCCGCCGGCCGACCGCCTCCGTCTGCGGGAGGCCTCGGTGCTCGGCATGGCCGTCGACCTCACGGTGCTGGCCGACGCCCTCGACGACCCCGCGCACGCCGACCCGTCCTCCTGGTCCGAGCTGGAGAGCTTCCTTGTTCCGTTCGGTCCCGATCGCCTGCGGTTCCGACACGGCCTCGTCCGGGAGGTCGCCTACGAGGGGTTGTCCTTCCGGCGGCGCCGGGAGGTCCACCTCCGCGTCGGCGAAGCGCTCGAGCGGTCGGGTACCGCCGGCCCGGACCTGCTGTCCACCCACTTCCACCACGCCGCGGCCCAGGACCGCTCCTGGACCTACTCCACCGCCGCAGGCCGGGAGGCCAAGGAGAAGTCGGCCAACGTGGAGGCCGCGAGCTTCTTCGACCGCGCCCTGCAGGCGGCCCGACACCTGCCGTGGGTGGCCGGGTCCGACGTGGCCGAGGTGGCTGAGGCCCTGGGCGACGTGTCGGAGCTCGACGGCCGCTACGACACCGCGTCGGACGCCTACCGCCGGGCCAGGGCGTTGCGGACCGAGACACTGGACCGGGTACGCCTGATGCGCAAGGAGGGCCTGGTCCACGAACGGGCCGGTCGGTACCAAGCGGCGCTGGGACGCTGGACCCGGGCCGCGAAGCTCCTGGAGGGGCTGCCCGAGGGACCC
This sequence comes from uncultured Actinomycetota bacterium, assembly GCA_963773765.1. Taxonomy (GTDB): domain Bacteria; phylum Actinomycetota; class Acidimicrobiia; order Acidimicrobiales; family Microtrichaceae; genus CAVZCC01. The sequence goes on from CAVZCC010000005.1 coordinate 203,447, forward strand.
GAGGTGGCGGCCGAACGCGCCGTGCTCCAGCTGGAGGTCGCAGGCGTGCGCCACCGGCAGGGCCGCTACGAACAGCAGGTGGCCGCCGCCCACGCCGCAGCCGGGTACGCCGAGGCCGCACGGGACCGCGCCGCGCTGGCTCGCGCCTATTACCTGCTCGAGAGCGGGTACGCACCCCTCGACCGGAACGAGGCGGCGAAGTACCACGAGGCGCCGCTACGGATCTACACCGAACTCGGCGACGAGATCGGCCGAGCCAACGTCCTCAACAACCTGGGCGTCACGGCACAGGAGGAGGGGCGCTGGGAGGAGGCCGACCGCCTCCTGGGCGGAGAGCAGCCGCGCCTTCGAACGCGCCGGTGACGTGGTCGGTGCCGCGACCAGCTCACTGAACCGTGGCGAGCTCCTCCTGCTCCAGAACCGGTATGAGGAGTCACGCCGGATGCTCCAGCAGGTGCTGCGGGTGTTCCGGTCGGCCCGGTACGCCTGGGGCACTGGCCTACGCCATCGGCATGCTGGGCCACCTCGATGTGCGCACGGGTGACCCCGAGGGCGGGCTCGAGACCCTCCGGGAGGCCACGGAGCGGTGCCGCGTCGATCGGCGCCGCGGGTGTCGAGTGCTACCTCGCCGTCCGACGGTGGACGGCCTGGTGCGGGCCGGTCGACCCGCCGAGGCGACGGTGGCGGCCGCACGCGTTGGCCGGCCGGTGAGGCGGTCGACGACCCCATGCTGTCGGTGCAGCTGTCGCGCGCTACCACGCCAGGGCCCTGCGCAGCCTGGACCGGGCCGAGGAGGCGCTGCGCTAGCGCCGACGAGGCGGCCGAAGTGGCGGAGGAGACCGGCCTCCCCTACGAGTTGGGCCGGTCCCTGGAGCTCCGGGCCGAGGTGCTGGACGACCTGGGCCGCACCGACGAGGCGACCGAGGCCCGGGCCCGGGGCCGGGAGCTGCTCTCCGCCCTGGGCGTGGCCCTCTGAGGCGAACCGGCCCTCATCCGGACCGCCCGGTGTGGACCGCCATGCCGGCCACGGCCAGGGATGCCGCCAGCGGGTCCCCGGTCACGGCGGTCAGGTAGGCATCCCGACCGACGCCCAGCAGCGACGTCGGTGCCGTGGCCGACACCGTGGCGGTTCGTGGGCACTCGCGCAGCAGGGCGATCTCACCGAATCCGGAGCCGGGCCCGAGCGTCGCCCGGACGTCCCCGTCCACCGCGACCGCGACCTCCCCGCCCACGACGACGAAGAACTCCTCACCGTCCTCACCCTGATGACACAGCACGGTGCCGGGCGCGACCTCGAGGCGGCGGGCGGACCGCGCCAGCGTCTCCAGCTCCGGAGCGCCCAGCGCGGCCAGGGCCGGGACGTGGCGCAACTGGGTCATCTCCACCAGCGGCGCGTCGGCGTGGCTGTCGGTGTCCAGGATCCGGCGGGCCGACACCCCGGCCACCACCAGCACCAGCGCCCCCACCCCGATCGGCGCGGCCACCGGTCCGCCGACCGCCACCAGGGCCGACACGTAGAGGGCACCGGCCGCGAGCATCGCCATCTGAACGCCCTCGACCGCGGCGAACGCGTGACCGAGCAGTTCGATGCCCGCCACGCGCTGGAGCAGCGACCGCGCCCCGATCTCACCCACCGCGGCGCCCACGCCGGCGGCGACCAGCACGGCGACCGAGACCACCCACCGCTCCGTCAGGGCCATCCCCAGCACGCTCACACCCAGGAGGCAGAGGCCTCCGAGCAGGGGCGGGGCCAGCCGCCGCCGGCCGATGAGCAGGACCGCCGACACCCCGCCGGCCGCCATGCCGGCCCCGAAGGCCGCGTTGAGCCACCCGGCGGCCGACTCGCCCAGGCCCAGGAGCTCCACCGACACCACCACGTAGGTCAGGTCCAGTGCCCCTGCCACCAGGGCGCCGGTGGCCAGGACCACGGCCAGGGGCCGGACCGCGGGCCGCCGGGCGATCTCGCGGACCACCGTGGCCACCTCGCGCGGCGTCGGGGGTGACTCGTCACGGATCCTGGCCGGAGGTTCCACCACCCGCGCCACCAGCACCGTCGATCCCAGGACGACCACGGCCAGCACCGCGAACACCGCCCAGGCCCCGACGGCGCCCATGAGCGCCGCGGCCAGCGCCGGCCCCACCAGCACCCCGGCGCCGTCGGCCCAGCCGAAGGCCACGTTGGCCGCCGTCAGCTGCTCGGGCTGCTGCACCGCGGCGGGCACGACGCAGGCCTGGCACGGCCGGACGACGGTGATGGCCGTCGCGGCCAGGATGGCCCCGGCGTAGGCCACGAACCGCACCGGCCCTCCCGCCGCCGGCATCACCGCGAAGGCCACCGCTGCGGCGGTCATGCCCACGACCTGCGTGGCGTCGCCCACCGTGAGGATGCGCACCGGCCCGAACCGGGCCGCCAACGTACCGACGGCGGGCGCGAACAACGCGGCGGGCGCCAGCTGCGCCACCATGACCGCGGTCGCCTCCCCCACCCCGCCCAGGCGGTAGGCCTCCGCCGCCAGCGCGATCCACACGCCGAACTCGCCGATCCGCACCCCCAGGTAGGACAGGACCAGGCGTCGGAGGTCCCGCGCCCTCAGGGCGTCCCGCAGGACGGCGATGGGGTCGGGGATCTCCACGGCTGCTCCCGGAGCGACTCGGCACGTCCCGCCGCCGCCCGTTGTAGCACCGGGCCCCGCGCCGGCGTCGGCCGGACGGGGAACCGGATCACGCCACGAAGCGGCCCAGGCCGGGGGCCCGGGTGACACCGTCGGTGGTCACCACCAGGCCGGTGGCCCCGGCCTCGGCCAGACGGGCCAGGAAGGCCGGCCGGCTGAGGAGGAAGGCCGTCTTGGCCAGTGCCTCCGCCTGCCACCCGTCGGCCGCCACGACGGTGGCGGCCAGGACCTCGGTCTCGGCCGGGTCACCGGTCCGGGGGTCGATCAGGTGGTGGGCCGGTGACCCGTCGGGCCGGGTCCAGCGCCGTCGGCAGCGGCTGGAGGTGGCAACGGCGCCGTCGGCCAGCGACAGGACCATGAGCGGCGCACCGGCGTCGGCCGACCGGTCGTCGTCCCGGGGATCATCGATGCCGACGGCCCAGTCGCCGCCGTCGGGACCGCGGCCGCGGACCCGGAGGTCGCCGCCCACGTTCACGCACACCCCTCCGGCACCCTCGTCCATCACCTCCGCGGCCACGAGGTCGGCCGCGAAGCCCTTGCCGATGCCACCGGGGTCGAAGCCCGCTCCCTCCGCGACACGTACCCGACCGCCGATCCGGTCCACCTCGACCTCGCCGGCGCCACGGACGGCCTCCGCGTCGGCACCCGACGGGGGGTTCCCGAAGCCGGGCTCGCCGAAGGAGGACGCGTACCCGGCCCGGACGACGTCCGCGAGGCGGGTGGGGTCGAACAGGCCGTCGGTGCGTTCGCGCGCCACCAGCGCCCGCTCCACCAGCGCGACCGTCTCCGGCGACACCTCGGTCCACAGTCCGGCGCGGTGGTTGAGCACGCTGACCTCGCTGGCCGGGATGAACCGGCTCCAACGGCCCTCCAGGTCCCGGAGGCGGTCCCGGGCGCGTTCCGCCAGGCCCGCCGGTCCGCCGACCACGATCACGTGGACGTCGGAGCCCATGGCCCGGAACCGCTGTTCGGTCACGTGCGCCATCGGTGCCGCCCGCTCAGCTCGCGCGGGAGGAGGTCGACGGACCCGTCGAACCACTCCCGGCCGAACCACTGCCGGGAACGGCCGAGCCGCCACTCCGGGAGTCGCCCCACTCGGGCCGGCCCCAGTCGTCGGACTCGTCCTCACGCCCCTCGTCGTCGGACTCGTACTCCGCGCCCCTCGTCGTAGCCCCGGCCGCCACCGCCGACGGAGGTGTCGCCGGTCCGGTCCACGGGCGTGTTGGTCGGGGTGGTGGTGCCGTTCTCGTCGCCGCCGGTCAGGGCGGTGCAGCCGACCAGGCCGACGAAGGCGCCGGCGGAGAGCACGCCGGCCGCGATGCGGGACCGCCGCGCCGGGTGGCGCCGCTTCCGGGCCGGAGGGCGGGCCGTGGCCCGGTCCGACCGGGTGGGCCCGGGTGCGCGGGGCGGCGCCGGGGATGCAGCCGGGGCGGGGGGCACCCAGTACTGGAAGGGGGCGGCCGGGGGCGGGGGTGGGATCGATCCGGTGGGGAGGACCGGGGGGAGGTGCTGCTCGTCCATGGCCCCAACGATGCGCCTGCCAGGTTGGAGCGAGGTGAGAGCCGGAGCCGGAGCACCGAGGCGGCTGGGAGCGGCCTCAGCCCGGTTCGGAACGGAGGCGGTCCAGCACCCGGTGCAGGACCTGCAGGTCCTCGGCGTCGATCCGGGACGCGACGTGTCGGTCGAGGCTCTCCAGGTGGTGCTCCATGGCACGGTCCAACACCGTGCGGCCGGTCTCGGTCAGCGTCAGGTGCACCTTGCGCCGGTCCGTCGGACACGACCGCCGTTCCACCAGGCCGTCGGACTCCAGCCGGTCGGCCAGCCGGGTGATGCCACCGGTGGTGAGCGAGACCGCCTCGGCCAGCTCGGTCATCGTGACGTAGCCCTCCGGGGCCCGGGAGATCCGCAGCAGGACCTCGAAGGTCTGCAGCGTGATGCCGTCGGAGTGCTGGAGCTCGGCGTCCAGCAGGCGGGTGAGCCGGGCGTGGGACTCCAGCAGGAGTCCGAAGGTGAAGATGCGCTCGTCGTCCGCCCCGCACGGTGGGGCGACCCGGCCGTCCGCCGGCGCGACCGCTGCGAGCTCGTTCATGCCCGAAGCATACCCCGGACATGTCTGATGTCCTAAATGTTGATGGGTCAGAAATATATCCGTAAGGTTCCTAGTTGTCTGATTCATCAGGTACTTATCCCTCAGGCACACCCCCACACCCCCTCAGCAACAGGAGCACACACCATGAGCACCCTCCCCGCCCCCGGCACCTACTCCATCGATGCCGGCCACTCCTACGTCGGCTTCGCCGTGAAGCACTTCGGCCTGTCCAAGGTCAAGGGCGAGTTCCAGAAGTTCGACGGAGTCGTGACGATCGCGGATCCGGCGACCTCCTCCTCGGTGGACGTCACCATCGCGGCAGACTCCTTCAGCAGCCGCGACGAGCAGCGCGACACCCACATCCGCAGCGCCGACTTCCTCGACGTCGAGCACTTCCCCACGCTGTCGTTCGTCTCCACCGGCGTCCGCCAGGACGGCGACGACTGGGTCGTGACCGGTGACCTCACCGTGCACGGCGTCACCCGGTCCGTGGAACTCGCCACCGAGTTCGAGGGCGCCATCGAGGATCCGTACGGGATGGAGCGCATCGCCTTCTCGGCCGGGACCGAGATCGACCGCACCGAGTTCGGCCTCACGTGGAACCAGGCGCTGGAGACCGGCGGCCTGGTGGTCGGCAAGAAGGTCAGGGTGAGCCTCGAGGTCGAGGCCGTGCGACCCAAGGCCTGACGGTCCGACCGGCCTCCCCCGCCGGGCGGATCCGTCCGGCGGGGGAGGCCACCCCCACACCAATCGGTACCGTGGACGCCCACGGACCAGGAAAGGAACCTCCCACCATGGCCGTCACCGGACTCAACCACGCCGTGCTCTTCGTGAGCGACCCCCGCCGATCGGCCGACTTCTACCGCGGGGCGCTGGGCATGCAGGTCGTGGACGACCTGGGCCAGGCCGTGTTCCTGAACCTGCCGCAGAGCGGCAACCACCATGACCTGGGCCTGTTCTCCAACGGTGGCGCCCACTCCCCGGTGGCGGGCCGCGCCGGCGGGCCGGGCCTGTACCACCTGGCCTGGGAGGTCGACGCCTTCGACACGCTCGTGGAGCGCCGCGCCGCGCTGCAACGGATGGGCGCCCTGGTGGGCGAGTCCGACCACGGCGTGTCCCTCTCGCTGTACGCCCAGGATCCCGACGGGATCGAGTTCGAGGTCATGTGGAGCCTGCCCCGGGAGGCCTGGGGCGAGTTCGAGCAGCACGCCGTGACCCGCCGCCTGGACTGGGCCGACGCCACCCGCCGCTGGAGCAACGCCGAGGCCACCGGCTGAAGTACGGGTCAGGAACGGTCGGGATCACCATCCGGCCCGCCGGGGGGACCGCCCCCGTGCTGCTCCAGGTAGGCGTCCCAGGCGTCGTCGGTCGTGGTGTCCACCGGATCCGGACCGGACGGGACCGCGCCCACCACCGGCGTCGGGCCGTCCGGATCCCCGGGGTCTCCCCCACCGTCGTCACCGCCGCCGTCGTCCCCGCCGTCGTCCCCGCCGTCGGGGCCGGTCCCGGTGGACCGGTGGCCGGCCACCAGCCGGGCGGCCAGCAACGTGGTCAACGGCACCGACGCCACCAGGCCGATGGAGCCGACCAGGGTGCGGACGACCTCGGTGGCGACCACCTCGGAGGTCAGGACCCGTCCGAAGGGCCGCCCCGAACGCACGAACAGCAGGAGCAGCGGCAACGACGCGCCGGCGTACGCCAACGCGAGGGTGTTGACGGTGGAGGCGATGTGGTCCCGCCCGATGCGGGACCCGGCGCGGTAGAGCTCGCTGAAGCCGTAGGACGGGTTGGCGGAGCGGAGCTCGGCCACGGCGGAGGCCTGGGTCACCGTCATGTCGTCCAGCGCGCCGAGCGCACCCAGGATGATCCCGGCCAGGAGCAGTCCCTGGAAGTTCAGGTCACCCCCGAAGGCCCGGATGTACTGGCCCTCCTCGCTCAGGCCCGACAGGACCGTGAGGCCGGTGAACACCCAGCTCAGCACCCCGACCAGCACCAGGGACGCAAGGGTCCCCATGAGCGCGACCGTGGTGAGCGGGTTGACCCCGTGGGCCAGGTAGAGCGCCAGGAACGCCACCAGCGATGCGGCGACGATGGCGACGGCCACCGGCGGTGAGCCCTCCACCAGGGCGGGCAGCACGAAGACGATGATCACGCCGATGCTGGCCACCAGGCCGGCCAGCGCGGCCAGGCCCCGGAGCCGGCCCTGGATCACCACCAGCGCCGCGAACATGAGCCCGAGCAGCACCATCGGCCACCACCGCTCCCGCTCGAAGGCCTGGGTGTACTGGAACTCGGGCAGGGCGTCGGCGAGGTAGGGCACCACCACGCCGTCACCCTCCGAGATGGACGGGTACGGGCCCACGTCGAACAACTGGACGGTGCGCTCGGTGCCCGTGTCCGGTCCCTGCTCCAGTTCGAAGGTCACGTTCTGGCACAGGCTGGGGATCCCCGAATAGAACTCCGACGTCGTGGTGGTGGCACCGGCGCCGCCACCATCCCCGGCACCCCCGGCGGACTCCTCCTCGCCCGGGCAGGCGAAGTTCTCGACCTTGGTCACGGTGGCGTCGAAGTACTCGTCGGCCACCCCCAGGGACCCCAGGTCGTCCTGCTCCCCGCCGGACGGCCACAGCACCACCAGGCCGATGAGCGTCAACAGGCCCAGCACCACGGCCACGATGCTCAGGTTCCGGCGGAGGCGGGGCTCGAACGCGGTGTCCGTGCCCACGTCACCATGCCCGCCGTGGGAATGCCCGCCCATCCGGTCATTCTCGCCGGTCCGGCACCTCCGATCGGGGATGTGCCCCAGCCGCCACGGCGCAGGCCGTCGCCAGCCAGACCAGCCCGGCCGCCAGCGAGACGCGCTGGAACAGGCCGGCACGGGCGACCTCCCAGTTCCCACCGGCCGCCAGGGCCAGCACCACGGCGGCCGAGGCACTCCCCGCCACCACACAGGCGCAGCCGTAGGAGAACCGTCGCCAGCGACGAGTGGCCGGCATCCCGTGGAACAACCCCGAACCGGCCCAGCACATGGTGGCCAGGAGGAGGACGACGGCGCATCCGGCGACCGAGTGCAGGGTGCCGACCACGGAGGGGGCCAGAGCGGGCGAGCCGATGGGGTAGGTGCGGACGGGATCGATCGGACAGGCGCCGGCCACCAGGAAGGCGGCTCCGAGCGCCACGACGCATCGGGACGCCAGCGACGACCGCGCAGCCGGCAGCCGGGAGCGCAGGCCGAGGCCCGCAGCGAACAGCAGCACTCCGGTCACCACCAACGCCGTGGTCCCCAACCAGGCCCGTTCGCCCCGGCTCAGCAGGCTCACCCAGTGCTCCGCCGGGCGGTAGCCGTCGGCGCGGGTCGCGCCGTCGACCGCGACCACGACCGGGTACAGCGTCGCGGCCAGCGCCCCTCCCACCAGCGCCACCGTGCCGACGGCCTGACGCCCACCGGGGACCCGGCGGGGGGAACGGCCCGGCCGGGGCTCCCCCGACGCAGGGCGCGGTTCGACCTCGGTCATCATGAGCACTCCCTCCCACCCTCTTCCTCGGGCTGAGTGGACCATCCCGCAGGACCGTCGACCAGTGGGGAGGACTCCCTCCGGGGAGCAGTCCCCGCGGGGACTGCTCCCCGGTTCAGGGACCTGTCAGGGACCTGCCAGTGCCGCCTTCGGCGTGTCGGCCACGGCCCGCTCCCGTTGCTCGGGTGCGGACAGCCCGGCCAGGTACTCCCCATGGACCCAGGACAGGAACCGCTCGACGTACTCGACGGTCCGGACCGTGCGGATGCTGGGGAACATGTCGAAGGCGTGCTGGGCGCCGTGGAGCTCGGCGTAGACCACCGGACTGGTCGAGACCCGCCGGAGGGCGGCGGCGAACCGGCGGGCACCGGCCACCGGGACCAGCACGTCGTTGTCGCCGTGGATCACCATCATGGGCGGCGCTCCGGCGTGGACGCGGTCGATGGGCGAGTACGACGCCCACCCCTCCGGGTCCGTCTCCGGGTGGCTGCCCATGACCAGGTCCTCGATGAACCGCAGGAACGTGTCCAGCTGGTCCTGCTCCCGGTCCAGGAGGTCGTACACGCCGTAGAAGGGCACCGCGGCCTGCACGGAGGTGTCGGCCTCGGCGAACCCGGGCTGGAACGCGGGGTCGTTCTCCGTCAGTGCCATCAGCGCGGTGAGGTGGCCACCGGCGGACCCGCCGGTGACGGCGATGAAGTCCGGGTCGACGCCGTAGTCCTCGGCATGGGCCCTGATCCAGGCCAGGGCCGCCTTGCAGTCCACCAGGTGGGACGGGAACTTGGCCCTGGGGCTCAGCCGGTACTCCACGTTGAACCCGACCCACCCGTTGGCGGCGAGGTGGTTGAGCAGCGGGACGCCCTGCTCGTCCTTCGACCCGACCACCCAGGCCCCACCGTGGATCTGCACGATGGCGGGTCGCTTCTCTCCGGCCCGCACCTTGTCCAGCGGCTCGTACACGTCCAGCTTCAGCCGGTGCGTGTCCAGGTCCGAGTAGACCACCCCACGCGTCTTGCGGCGCCGGGTCCGGCCGTTGAGGAAGGGCAGCCACGCGCCGGTGCGCACGGAGCTGGGCCGGTCGTCCAGGTGCTCGGCCGGGACCAGGCCGCTGAGGGCGGCGTGGAGCTCCTCGTCCGAGCGGGCCGCGTCGCGCATCTCCAGCACCAACCCGGCCGAGGCCGCCATGGTCAGGCCCAGCCCGACCCGGTCCGCCACCGTGAGGTGGCCCCGGCGGCGATGCAGCTCCCAGGCCGTGCGCACGGCCCACGCACCGAGGACCACCGGCGCGGCCTCGGTGGTGACCCACGAGCCCATGAACGACGGGATCGTCAGGAACCGGTTGCGGTGCACCGGCCGGCGGGCGTTGAACGCCAGCACGGCCGCCGCCACGCCCTGGCGCAACAGGTGGGACGGGCCGTGGTCCGGCCCGGACGGGGGATCCTGGAGGGGGGCCATGGGCTCCCAGTGTGCTGGCCCCGTCCGACGACCCACAAGGCGGACTCAGGGACGGCCCGGCACGGCGGGGACGGTTGGGGGAGAATGGCGGGCCGCCGGTCCACTCCGGCGCCGAGGGAACGGAGCAGGGAATGGAACGCCTGTCGGGCATGGACGCGACCTTCCTCTACGTCGAGACGCCCGCCGGCCACATGCACGTGGCCATGACCGGCATCTACGACGTGTCGACCATGGAGGGCGGCTACTCCTTCGACAAGATCAAGGAGACCATCGCCCAGCGCCTCCCCCTGGTGCCACCGTTCCGCCGCCGGCTGGTGGCGGTCCCGTTCCAGTTCCACCACCCCGTCTGGATCGAGGATCCCAACTTCAACCTGGACTACCACGTCCGCCGGATCGGGTGTCCTGCCCCGGGTGGCCGCCGCGAGCTGGCCGAGGTGGCCGGCCAGATCGCCTCCATCCCGCTCGACCGCACCCGGCCCCTGTGGGAGGCGTGGGTCATCGAGGGCCTCAAGCACGACCGCATCGGGTTCGTGGTCAAGGTCCACCACTCCGCCATCGACGGCGCGTCCGGTGCGGAGATCATGACCGAGCTCTACGACCTGTCGCCCGACGGCCGGGAGGTGGAGGCGGACCCCGTCCAGCCCGAGCACATCCCCACCGACCTGGAACTGGTCGTCCTACGCCGCCATGTCCAAGCTGCGGCTGTACCGGGACACGATCGGCCTCATCGACCGGACGGTGCGGTCCGTGGCCACCCTCATCGGCAATGCCCGCAACCCGCTGTCCAAGCACGGTGCGCTGCCGCTGACGGCACCACGCACCCCGTTCAACCACTCCATCAGCCCCCACCGCTCGGTGGCGTTCTCCCGGTTGCCCCTGGACGAGGTCAAGGCGGTCAAGGAGGCGCTGGGGGTCAAGGTGAACGACATCGTGCTGGCCGTCTGCGCCGGGACGCTGCGGCACTACCTGGAGGGCCTCGACGCCCTGCCGGAGGAACCGCTGGTCGCCGTGGTGCCGGTGTCGGTCCGCGACGACGCCGAACGGGGCACGCAGGGCAACAAGGTCTCGGCCATGTTCACCTCCCTCGCCACCGACATCGACGACGTGGGGGAGCGACTGGCCGCCATCAGCGCCAGCACCGAGGGGGCCAAGGAGGACCACAACGCGATCGGGGCCCGCACCCTGACCGACTGGGCCGAGTGGGCCGCGCCCCGCACCTTCGGCCTGGCCTCCCGGCTCTACAGCTCCATGAACCTGGCCGACTCGCACCGGCCCATCCACAACCTGGTCATCTCCAACGTGCCCGGGCCGCCGTTCCCGTTGTACCTGGCCGGGGCGGAGATGGTCGCGGCCTACCCCATGGGTCCGATCATGGACGGCGCCGGGCTCAACATCACGGTGCTGTCGTACCGGGACAACGTGGACATCGGCTTCCTGGCCTGCCGGGACCTGGTCGGCGACATCTGGGACCTGGCCGCCGCGGTCCAGCCCGCCTTCGACGAGATCAAGCAGCTGGCCGGCCTGGTGGACCCCACCATCACCAAGTCCGCGGCCCCGGTGACGCCCACGTCGACGCGGGCCAAGAAGGCGGCCAAGAAGACCGCCAAGAAGAAGGCTCCGGCGGCCAGGAAACGGGCATCCGTGTGACGGACGTCTGCAACGTGTTCTAGTTTTCCGCCGTGCCGTACAACATCGCCGACCTGTTCGAACACACCGTCGGACGTCGTCCCCGACCGTCTGGCCCTGATCGACCGGGACACGCGGCTGACCTATGCCCAGCTCGATGCCCGGGCCAACCGGTTCGGCCACTACCTCGCCGCCCGTGGCGTGCAGCCGGCCGACCACGTCGGCATCTACGCCATGAACTCCGAGGCCTGGGTCACGGCCATGCTGGGCTGCCTCAAGGTCCGGGCGGTCCCGATCAACGTCAACTACCGCTACGTGGAGGACGAGCTGTCCTACCTGATCGGCAACGCCGAGCTGGTGGCCTGCGTGTTCGACCGCGGAGTACGCCCCCCGCCTGTCCCACGTCATCGACGCATCACCCAGGCTGCGCACGCTGGTCCACATCGAGGACGGCTCCGGTGCCGACCTGGGCGCGCTGGGCTCGGTCGACTTCGAGGACGCCGTGCGCCGCCGGGTCACCGGAGCGGGACTTCCCCGACCGCAGCGACGACGACATCTACATCATCTACACCGGCGGCACCACGGGCATGCCCAAGGGCGTCATGTGGCGCCACGAGGACATCTTCTTCGCCCTGGGCCAGGGGATCGACGCCCTGACCAACGAGCGGGTCGCCGACGAGTTCACCAAGTCCCAGATGGCGGCGGCGTCGCCCACCGGCCTGGTCTTCTGCGTCATCCCACCGCTCATGCACGGTGCGGCGCAGATCGCCACGCTCAGCCAGTGGTTCATCGGATCGACCATCGTCCTCCTGCCCAAGTTCTCCGCCGAGGCGGTGTGGCAGGCGGTCAACGACCACGGCGTGAACTCGGTGATCATCACCGGCGATGCCGTGGCCCGCCCGCTCATCGAGGCGCTGGAGGCCAACGAGGGCCGGTGGAACACCGACAGCCTGGTGTCGCTGTCCTCCAGTGCCGCGTTGTTCTCGCAGTCGGTCAAGGACCGGTTCCTCGACCGGTTCCCCAACCTCATCATCACCGACTCCATCGGGTCCACCGAGTCCGGCTTCAACGGCCTGACCTACGCGGCCAAGGGCGACAAGGGCGAGGGCGGCGGACCCACCGTGGCACCGGGCCGCGACGTGGTCATCCTCGACGACGACCTGCAGGTCATCCCGCTGGGTGACGAGCGCGTCGGCAAGATGGGCCGGGGTGGCAACATCCCGCTCGGGTACTTCAACGACCCCGTGAAGACCGCGGAGAACTTCGTGATCGCGGCGGACGGCCGGCGTTACGCCGTGTCGGGCGACTTCGCCCGCTGGACCGAGGACGGCCAGCTGGTGATGCTGGGCCGGGGCACGGTGTCGATCAACTCCGGCGGCGAGAAGATCTACCCCGAGGAGGTCGAGCAGGCGCTCAAGGCCCACGGTGCGGTGTTCGACTGCATCGTGGTGGGCGTGCCGGACGAGCGCTGGGGCCAGCGGGTGGCCGCGGTGGTGCAGTGGCGGGACGGCGAGCGGGCCACGCTCGACGACCTGTGCTCCCATGCCCGGGAGCACGTGGCCGGCTACAAGGTCCCGCGGGAGCTGCACCAGGTGGACGAGATCGTCCGGTCCCCGTCGGGCAAGCCCGACTACCCGTGGGCCAAGCAGCTGGCCGAGTCCGGCGCGGCCCACGTCGAGGGTCCCTGACCCACCCCGTCGGACCGTTCAGCCCAGCAGCAGGTGGGCGGCCAGCAGCGCCATGAGACCGACCGCGCCGTAGCGCACGCCCACCACCGCACGCCCGGACAGCGTCGCGCCCATCACGTGGCCGAGGCCGACGAACCCGCTGTGCACGGCCAGCGACGCCAGGGCCATGCCCAGCACCCACCCCGCCGTGCCGACGCCCGCACCGCCCGACACCACGATCCCGGCGTACACCACGATCGTCAGCGGGTTCAGGACCGTGAGGCCCAGGAACCCACCGGCCAGGCGTGTCCCCCGAACCGTCGCCAGGGCCCCGGGTGTCGATTCGTCGACGGTCCGACCGCCCACGGCACCCGAGTCCCGGGCCGGAGCCCGACGGGCCTCGACGAGCAGTCGGACGGCGACGGCCGCCAGCACGCCGACGGCGACCAGACGGAGCCAGGTGGCGTAGTCGGCCAGCGCGGCCGACAGCGCGGTCCCGGCCACGGCCGCCAGCACGGCGAACACGGTGTCACCCGCGGCCACGCCGACCGCGGCCGGGTACCCGGCCCGGATGCCCCGGGCCAGGCCCTGCTCGATGAGCAGGAGGGCGATCGGCCCCACCGCGACCAGGGCCGGGAGGCCGGTCAGGAAGCCGGTGATCACGTTGGTTGCCCGCATGCACCGAGTGTGCACCGGTTCGGACCGGGTGACAGAGGGCGAGACCGGGCCGGTAGGGTGATTGACCGTGGATACCCCGTCGATCGACGTCCTTGACCGAGTGATCCTCGACGAGTTGCGACGGGAAGGCCGGATCAGCTGGCGGGAGCTGGGCCAGCGCATCGGCCTGGGCCCCACCGCCACCGCGGACCGGGTCCACCGACTGGAGCAGCTGGGCGTCATCCGGGGCTACCGGGCAGAGGTGGACCTGTCGGCCCTGGGCCTGGGGCTGCGGGCCATCACCGAGCTGGGACTGAGCCGGGGCACCGACCCGCACGCCTTCGAGGCCGAGCTGATGGAGACCCCCGAGGTGCAGGCGGCCATGCACGTCACGGGGGTCCTGGACTACGTCCTGCTGCTGGCCTGTCCGGACGTCCCCACCCTGGACCGGCTGCTCACCCACTGGAAGATGGAGTCCGGCGTGGAGGAGAGCTCCACCCGCATCCTGCTCCGCGACGTGGAGTGAGCATCGTTCCTCCGGTCGTCTCCGGCGCCCCCGAGTGCCCCCCGAGCGCCGAACTCGTAGGAATCCGACCTCTCGGCGGTCGCATCCCTACAACAACGCGATGGGGCGGGCAGGGCGGGCACGCGGGGCGGGGCGGGGCGGGCGGGCAGGTGGGGAGGGCGGTCCGGTCGGGTCAGCCGGCGGCGTCGAGGTCCTCCTGGGCCTGCTCCCACTCGGCCATGAGGGCGGCCACCTGCTCCTGGGCCGCCTCGTGCAGGTCGGCCAGCTCCCGCACCTTCTGGTGGTCGTCGTAGATCTCCGGGTCCGCCAGCTGGGCGTGCAGCGACTCCACCTCGGCCTCGGCCTTGAGGACCCGGCGCTCCAGCTTCTGGACCCGTGACCGCAGGTCCTTGGTCGACCGCTGGCGGGCCTGGCGCTCCCCCGCGGTCTGGCGGCGGGCCTCGGCCTTGTTCGGCCGGCGTCCCGCGCCCGGCCCCGACCGCAGCCGCGGCGACCGGCGCGGCCGATGCCCGCCCGGCGGCCGCGGTGGTACCACGGGGCGCCAGCACCTCCTCCTCCACACCCGGGTGGTAGGTCACCCTGCCGTCGCGGACCTCGAGCAGCGCGTCGGCCACGGAGCGGATCAGGTACCGGTCGTGGGTGACCAGCAGCACCGTGCCCGGGTAGGCGACGAGCGCGTCCTCCAGCACGTCGCAGCTGGGCAGGTCCAGGTGGTTCGTGGGCTCGTCCAGCACCAGCAGGTTGACGGGGTTGACCATGATCCGGGCCAACGCCAGCCGGGTGCGCTCGCCGCCGGAGAGGTCACCGACCCGCCGGTCCACCGCGTCGCCCCGGAACCCGAAGCTGCCCAGGACCGAGCGCAGGTTCCGGCCGTGCTCCTCGCCCACCGCGGCCCGGAGCTCCTCCAGCACCGTGCGGTCGAAGCGGAGGGCGTCCACCTGGTGCTGGGCGAACTCGGCGATGTCCACGTTCGCCCCCAGCGTGACCGTGCCCGCCATCGGCGCGGAGCCGGCCCAGCAGCAGGTTCAGCAACGTGGTCTTGCCCGCCCCGTTGGGGCCGATCAGGGCCAGCTTCTGGCCCCGCTCCACCACCAGGTCGATGTCGCTCAGCACCGGGACGCCGTCGAAGCCGACGCTGGCGCCGGACACCTCCACCACCACCCGGGACGACCGCTGTGGCTCCGGGAAGGCGAACCGGGCCTTCAGCTCCTTGGGGGCAGGGGCCTCCAGACGTTCCAGCCGCTCCAGGGTCTTGATGCGGGACTGCACCTGGCGGGCCTTGGTGGCCTTGTAGCGGAACCGCTCGATGAACCGCTCGGCGTGGGCGAGCTGGCGCTCCTGGGCCGACGCCGCGGCCCGGGCCGCGGCCAGGCGGTCCTCCCGCTGCACCACGAACTCGGCGAACCCGCCGACGTACTCCGTGGCGTGCCCGTCGGCCACCTCCACCACCCGTTCGGCCACCGCGTCGATGAAGTCACGGTCGTGGCTCACGAACAGGATCGCCCCGGGCCAGGACTGCAGGTGCTGCTCCAGCCACGCCACCGACTCCACGTCCAGGTGGTTGGTCGGCTCGTCCAGCACCAGCAGGTCGGGCGAGCTCAACATGAGCCGGGCCAGCGCCACACGCATCCGCCACCCGCCGGACAGGTCCTGCACCGGTCGGTCGCCGTCGTCGTGGGAGAAGCCCAGACCGGCCAGCACCCGGCGGGCCTCGGCCTCCACGCCGTAGCCGCCCAGGGTCTCGAACCGGTGCTGCACCTCGCCGTAGGCGGTGAGGGCGTGTTGGTGGGCGTCGTCGTCCGCGTCGGGTCCGTCGGGCCCGGTGGCGGCCACGTCGGCGGCCAGACGGGCCAGCTGGTCCTCCAGGTCGGTCACGTGGGCCGCCCCCCGCAGCACCTCGTCGATGACCGAGCCGTCGATCTGCTCGGTCAGCTCCTGGGGCAGGTAGCCGATCCGGGACCCCTTGGCCACGTGGACCTCACCGGCGTCGGCCCGCTGCAGCCCCACGATGATCTCCAGGATCGTGGTCTTGCCCACCCCGTTGCCACCCACGAGCGCGACCCGCCGACCCGGGACCAACCGGAGGGAGACGTCGCTGAAGAGGGTGCGGCCACCGTGGGCTTTCGCCAGGCCGGAGACGGAGATCATCGGCCCGACACGGTAGGTGACGCGGGGCGGCCGACCAGCAGCGGCTCCCGGCGGCCACGGGCCGATCAGCCCTCGGCCGCGACCGTCCTGGCCCAGCGGTAGTCGGCCTTGCCCGCAGGCGAGCGGACCACGGCGTCCACCACCACCACGTCACGGGGCAGCTTGTAGCCGGCCAATTGGCCCCGGCAGTGTTCCACCAGCTCCTCCAGCACCACCACGGTGCCGGGAGTGGGCTGGACCACCGCGGTGACCTGCTCACCCCAGCGCTCGTGGGGCACGCCCACCACCACCACGTCGTACACGGCGGGGTGGCCCTTGAGGACGCCCTCGACCTCCTCCGGGTAGACCTTCTCACCGCCGGTGTTGATGCTGACCGATCCCCGGCCCAGCAGCACGATGGAGCCGTCGGCCTCCACCGTGGCCATGTCACCGGACAGGACGTAGCGCCGGCCGTCGATCTCCACGAAGGTCTCCGCCGTCTTCTCCGGCGCGTTGTGGTACCGCAGCGGCAGGTACCCGGTGTGGGCCACCCGGCCGATCACGCCGCTGCCCGGCGCCACCTCCCGGTGGGACTCGTCGAGCACCTTGGTGCCGTCCATCACGTTGTCGAACCGGGTCACGGAGCCGGCGTCCGCCCCGGGCTCGAGCCGCTGGCTGCCCTGGATGCCGGTCTCGGAGGACCCGAACCCGTCGGTCAGCACCACGCCCGGCATCATCGACTGCAGGCGAGCCTTGGTGCCCGCCGTCAGCGGGGCGCCGCCGTTGGAGAACGCGAACAGGGTGGAGGTGTCGTAGGGGCCGTGCTCGTCCCAGGCGTCGCACAGCGGCCGGGCCATGGCGTCGCCCACCACGGTGGTGGTGGAGACCTTCTCCTCCTCGATGGTGCGCCAGACCACCTCGGGGTCGAACGGCCCGGTGTGCAGCACCACCTTGGCCCCGCACAGCAGCCACATGAACGACACCCACTGGGCCGCGGCGTGCATGAGCGGGGCGAGCGCGTAGAAGACGAAGTCGAAGTCGATGATGCGGCCCACCATCTCCTCCGGCGACGCCACCGGGCCGTTCAGGCGCATGGGGTCTCCCCCGCCGATGCAGCCGAAGAACGCGTCGCCCATGCGCCACACCACGCCCTTGGGCATGCCGGTGGTGCCGCCGGTGTAGATCACGTAGAGATCGTCGTCCCCGCGGCCGTCCACCACCGGGCGGTCGGAGGGCGCCGCTCCCAGCGCCGCGTCGTAGTCGGTGCCACCGGGCACCCGGTCCAGGCTGGGGTCGAGCCCCGAGTCGTCGGCCACCACCAGGGTGTGGCGCAGCGTCGGCACGTCGCGGGCGATCTCGGCCACGCGGGGCCCGAACTGCTGCTGGCACACCACGGCCACGAGGCCGGCATCGTTGAACAGGTAGCGCAACTCGTCGGTGACGTAGCGGTAGTTGATGTTGACGGGCACGGCCCGCAGCTTGAAGCAGGCCAGCAGCGTCTCCAGGTACTCCGTGCTGTTGGTCAGGTAGCAGCCCACGAAGTCCCCCGGCCCCACCCCCTCGGCCGAGAGGTGGTTGGCCAACCGGTTGGCCCGCCCCTCCAGCTGGGCGTAGGTCAGGCGGCGCCCGCCGCAGACCACGGCCTCGCGGTCACCGACCCGGTCGGCCACGGCCTCCCACTGGTCGGCCAGGTTGTACGTGTGCGGTTCCACCATGGCCGGGGACGGTAGCCGCATCCCGCGCCACGTTCCTGAAGGCGCCACGTTCCTGAGGGCGCCACGTTCCTGAGGGCGCCACGGTCCTGAGGGCGCCATGGTCCGGGAACGCATCGGGCCCGGTTCCGCCTGATGGGGACGGAACCGGGCCCGGCTGGCTGAGATGGGTGACGGCGATGGGGCGAACCGCTGAACCCGCTCTCGTTCGTCAGTGTGCCCTCAACGACACGGGCGGTCAGAAGCGGGGGGCCCGATTTCACCGCCCGTTCACCGTTTCCGGCGAGGATTCCCGCGCACTTGTTCAGTTTTGTGGGAGCAGTCGCATGACCACGTCGGCGATGTGGGCCGGAGCGACATCGGGCCTGGTCATGGCGAAGCCCAGCAGGGTGTCGATCATGAGCGCCGTCAGCTCGTACAGGCCGTCGGGGGACAGGTCCGTCACGGGTTCCGCAGCCGCGTACAGGATCGGGCCGATGGGCACCTGGAAGCGGACGTCGTCGATCGCGGAGACCTTCGGCGCGACGAGCTCGGCGCCCAGCCGTTCCGCCAACAGCGCCCGGGCGCACTGGCGGTCCGCCTGGGCCCGACGGGCCAGCTCGCACATGAGGTCCACCACCCCCAGCAGCGGGTCCACGTGCGCCCGGCGGGTGGCTGCCTCCTCCACTGCCTCGACATGACGGAAGAAGGACACCGCCGCCACCCGGCGCACGGTGCCGAACCGGTTGGCCACGTCCCGGACGGGACGACCCATCGTCCGGGCCACCTCCGTCATCGTGACGTCGTCGAAGCGCTCCACGAAGAGCTCCGCGGCCGCGGGCGCGAGCTCCCGCTGCTCCTCCACGTCGGCCAGCTCCCGGTCCGAGGGCTCCACCAGGCCGAGGGGGTCCACCAGGTTGGGCAGGCGGACCTCCAGCTCGGCCAGCTCCCGGGAACGCTCGACCGGCGCGGTGATGGCGCTCACCAGGCCCACCACGATGTCGCCGTAGAGCGTCGGGCGGACCGATCGGTCCACCATCCACTGCTGGATCAGCCAGGACGGACCCATCCGGGCGAGGGTCTCCGCCTCGAACGGCTCGACCCAGTGGAGGCCGAGGCGCCCCAGGACCCGGTCGTACAGCGCGGCCACCTTCGGGAGGAAGGACCCCCAGTACTTGGTGTTCAGGCGGTCGGACATGCGATCGCCGTCCACCGTGGAACCGGTGGCGGCGAACAGGCGCATGATCCGCCGGGCGAAGCGCTGCTCCTCGTCGGAGGTCAGGCGGGCCCAGTTCAGGTCCGACGCCAGCCGGATGGCATCAGCCAGGTTGCCGGCGTGGTCCAGGATCACGTCCTCGACACCCTCCAGGTCCGTGAGGGGCGCCATGGTGGAGCGCTCGAGCAGCCAGTCCGCCATGGCGTCCGCCAGCTCCGCCGTCGTGCCGAAGTGGTAGGTGACCGAGGACGGAGCGACCCCGGCCCGGGCGGCCACGTCCCGGATCGACACCCCGGCCAGGAGCTGTTCCACGCCCAGGTCGTCGATCTCGTCCCAGGCCGCCGCGAGGATCCGGTCACGGGCGGCCTCACCCTTCCGTGTGGCCATGCGGCCCTCAGGATGGCACAGCGAGGCGGGCCCCCTGCGGCGTGGTCCGCTCGACCGCGGTGCGCTGCACGATGCCGACGCCGTCGGTGACGGACACGGTGTTGGCGCACCCGCCGTCGGCGTGGCGCTGGTAGTTCACCGAACAGGTCGGCGGGGCGTCGGTGGAGCCGTCGGCCCGGATGACCTGCGGGTCCGACCACCGCACCGCCACCGACGGGTGGTCGCAGCGGGCGAACACCTCGGACCACATCACCACCCCGACGATCCGGTCGCCGGCCGGCAGCAGGTCCCGGATGACGGTCCGGTTCCCGTCGGCGTCGGTGACCGACCCCCGCCACGCCGTCCCGCCCGCCACCCGTGCGATCGTCAGCCGGTAGGGCGTGCCGGGTCGCCACGGGTAGTCCCGGGTGTGGGGGTTGCCCAGCGCCGAGGGCAGCGCCGAGTCCGTGCCGTCGAGGATGCGGCCCGAGGCGTCGTACCCACCCCAGTTGGCCGCGGTGGACCCCGGATGCTGGGGGTGCCACTGCAGGCCCAGGTGGGCGCCTCCCGCAGGCCGGCCCCGTCCGTCGGCGAAGTCCGCCTGCAGGGCCCAGAAGTAGAGCCGGTCCACCACGGGCGGCTCCAGGACCTCCAGGGTGACGGAGGCCGCCACGGCATCACCCCGGTACTCCCAGCGCAGGTGCATCGACGACGCGCCGTTGGCCGACGGTGGGGAGCCGGTCGTCCGGCCCCCGCCGCCCCCACCCAGGAACCGCCGCCACCAGGGCTGCGTGTCGGTCATGGAATCTGTTCTAGTTTCCCCGCCATGGGCATGCCGACCGACATCCCGATCATCGACACCATGATCGGGTTCCCCAGCCAGGACCGCCGCGAGATCTACAAGTTCCTCGCCCCCGAGCTCCGGGACGAGGAGTCCGGCACGTTCAAGATGCCGGCGCAGTACATGTTCAAGGACATCCCCGCCGAGCTGGAGGAGGG
Source organism: uncultured Actinomycetota bacterium (assembly GCA_963773765.1). Lineage (GTDB taxonomy): Bacteria > Actinomycetota > Acidimicrobiia > Acidimicrobiales > Microtrichaceae > CAVZCC01. The sequence goes on from CAVZCC010000005.1 coordinate 224,053, forward strand.
CGTCGACCCCGTGGCCGTCACGCTCTACAACATGGACCGTTTCGGGGTGGAACGGGCCATGACCAACGTCGGCAATCCGACCCGCGACGAGCCGAGGCGGGCGGCCCGGGAGCACCCCGACCGGTTCCTGCCCTCGCTCGAGGTGGACCCCCGCAACGGCATGGACGAGGTGCGGCGCATCAAGGACTTCCACCAGGAGTTCGGCCTGGTGTCGGTCAGCACCTTCCCCGCCGGGTGCCGCACCGCCATCAACGAGGCGCCCTACTACCCCATCTACGCCACCTGCGTGGAGCTGGGGCTGCCCATCTTCATCACCGCCGGCGTGCCCGGGCCCCGGGTCCCGCTGGGACCGCAGAAGGTGGAGTACCTGGACGAGGTCTGCTGGTTCTTCCCCGAGCTGAAGGTCGTCATGCGCCACGGCGCCGAGCCGTGGGAGGCCCTGGCGGTGAAGCTCATGATCAAGTGGCCGAACCTGTACTACTCCACGTCCGCCTTCGCCCCGAAGCACTACCCGAAGGCGATCATCGACTACGCCAACACCCGCGGCGCGGACAAGATCCTGTACGCCGGGTACTTCCCGGCCGGGCTGACCTACGAGCGGATCATGTCCGAGATGCCCGGCGTGCCGTTCAAGGACGAGGTGTGGCCCCAGTTCCTGCGGGAGAACGCGCGCAGCGTCCTGAACCTGGCCGACTGACCTCCCCCGCCCGGGGACCGGTCCCCGGTGACCCCGGAGCCCGGCCACCGTAGGTTCGTTCCGGTGGCGGCGATCGGCGCGGACCCGGAGGCACTGGAGGACCTGGTGGTCGGCCTCCGCCGCGCCGCCGTGCAGCTCCGGGACATCGCCGGCGGCACGGACCGGCGCCTGCGTGCCGGTCACTGGGAGGGTCCCGACGCGGCCCGCTTCCGGCGGGACTGGGACCTCCGCCACGGCGCCGCCCTGCGCTCCACGGCGGCGTCGTGCACGGCACTGGCCCGTGGGGTGCAGGACGACGCCACCCAGCAACGGCAGGCCTCGGCCGGCCGGAGTGCCGGGCACCGTGGGACCGCGTTCCCGGCGCTGCCCCGTTCCACCCAGGTGTACTCGGGCTCGGTGGAGGCCACCGTCGGGTTCCTCGCCGGCACGCTCACGGGTGTCGTCACGGTGGAGCACCTCGCCGGGGGCCGGCGCCGTGTGAGCTACACCACCGCCGTCGCCGGCGGCGGGGCCGGGGGCGCCGGCGCGTCGGCAGGCGGGACCGTGGACGGTGCCCCCGCCGCCGGTGTCGGGTCCTCCGCCTCCGCCACGGCCCAGCTCCGCGCCACCGAGACCCGCACCTGGACGGTGGAGGCCGGCCACCTGCCGCTCCTGCTGGCCGGGCTCGCCGCGGAGTCCACACCGCTCGGCCTGCCGTTCCGGGCCGCCGACGGGATCGGCCAGGGCATCGATGACGCGCTCGGGCTCCTGGGGATCGACACACCGCTGGGTGACGACTCCTCCATGCCCCTGGTCCCGGCACCGGACCGGACCGAGCACCTGGCCGGGATCGCGATCGGTGGATCCGTCACCGGACTGGCCGGTGGCGTCGGCGGGTCGGCCTCGGTGCGGGAGTCCCTGTCGGTGGGAACGGCGTCCGGGCCGAACGGCAAGGCACTGGTCCTCCAGGTGGACGGAGGCGGGTCCGCCGGCCTGACCCGGCGACTGGCCGGGGTGCTGGGGGTCGGCTCGTCGCTGCCGGGCGCAGCGGACCTCCAGGCCCGGGTGGAGGTCCCCGTCGGCCCCGGCCGCCACGACCCACCACGGACGGCGCTGGTCACGCTCACCGGCACCACGGGGCGGGACCGCGTCATCGTGCGGGCCGCGGTGGACCTGCGGGCCGCCGGTCCGGCCGGGGCACGCCTGGCGGCGGCCCTCGACGAGCTGGCCCACGGCCGGCCCGGCGCGGCGGCGGAGGCGTTGGCCGGGGGCACTGCGCCACCGATGCCCCACCCGTCGGTGACGGTCTCGGTGGCACGCGCCACCGTCGGCACGTCGTCGTGGTCGGCGCCGGTGGTCGGCACCGGCGGGTCGTTCACGCCCACCGGCTCCGTCCAGGAGGTCACCGTGCGGGAGTGAAGGGGCTCAGCCCAGGAGCATCCGGCTGGCATCCTCGAGCTTGCGGATGACGGTGGCCGCCGACTCCACACCGGAGATCCAGCTCACCAGCGCCGCGAGCCACACGTCGGACAGCAGGTCGATGGCCAGCACGTCCCGGCCCCCCGCCTCCCCCGCCGCGGCCCCGTCGTGGCCCAGGGCGTCGGAGATGATCCGGCGCATCACGTCCCGGTTGGCCGCCACCACCGGTGCCACGTCCTGGTTGCCCGCCACCAGGGCACGGATCATGGCCACGGTCACCTGCGGCTGCTTCTGCAGGTTCCGGTTGGCCCGGCGCAGCACGTCGATCACCCGTTCCACCGGATCGTCGCCCTCCGGCGGCCGCACGGACAGTCGGTCCGCCAGGTGCTCGACCTCGCCCAGCATGACCGAGACCAACAGGTGCTCCTTGGACGGGAAGTACCGGTAGAGGGTGCCCAGGGCCACGTCGGCCCGGGTGGCCACCTCCCGCATCTGCACGCCGTCCCACCCGCCCTGGATGGCCAGGTCCTCCGCGGCGGACAACATGCGGGCCCGGCGGGCCTGCTGTGACTCCGTCATGCTCGATGTGCCTGTCGCCAACTTCCTGCTCTCCCGTCGGGCCGCTCCCACCATGATCCCAGATTTCTGGAACCTGTTCTCGTTTCAGTCGTCCGTCGTCCCGGAGACGGTCCACGCCACGACCGGGCCGGCCAGGGCGACCAGGTCGTCGGGGACGGCCAGGTCCACCGGCACGCGGTCCACGCGGACACCGCCGCCCGACAGGTGCTGCTCCATCAGGGCCACGTGGTCGTGGTCCCCGGCCGCGCGCCGTCACCGTCCCAGACCTGCAGTCCCACGTCCGCGCCCAGCGTGCGGGCCAGGTCCAGCACGGCCGCGGTGGCCTCGTCGTCCGATCCCCCGGCATCGGTGACGGCCAGGCACGGACGCTCGTCCAGCCAGCACACCAGCGAGGCCGCGGCGGCGAACCCCGGCTCCGCGGTGGCCGGGACGCACAGGTTCCCGGGGAACGACGTGGGGAAGGCCCGGGCCATCCAGAACCCCGCCGGGCCCGGATCACCGACCGCGACACCACCCTCGGGCAGGGCGCCGGACAGGTGCAGCGCCGCACGCGCCCCGGTGAGGGGGACCGCACCGGACTCCCACAAGGGCGTCAGCACCGGGGCCAGGGCGTCGCGGACCGACGGGCGGCCGGGGTCGGGTTCCGTCGACGTGGGCGTGGCCCAGGTCCGGCACAGCACCCCGAGTTGGGCCGGTGGCACGTCCTGGACCACCAGGGCGGCGAGCCGCGACGGCGGCAGTTCGTCCGGGTCCAGGCCGCTGGTGATCACGACGTCCGCCCCGTCCAGGCCGCCCAGCGCCAGGTCGCCGGCCTGCAGGCCCCCCACGCCGGCGTGGAACGGGCTGTCCCACCGTTCCACCCCGATGGCACCCCAGGTGGCCAGCACCGGGGCCACCGCGGACCGCGCCGCGGTCCGCAGTCCGTCGAGCGCGCCGGCCCGCACCACGCCCGGTCCGACCACGACCAGCAGCCGCAGGGAGGCGAGGGACGGGTCCAGGGTCAGGACCGCGGAGCGCTCCGGGGCCACCGACGGCACCAGGCCGTCCGGGACGGGCGTGTCCAGGTCCAGGTCCAGGTGGAGCGCCAGCGTGCCGGGAACGGTCAGGCCCGGCGGGTCCACGAGGGCATCGAGCAGCTCCTCGGCCGAGCCGACGGTCTGGAGCGGTGCCCGACCCCCGGGGGCCGACGACAGGTGCAGGATCGGGCCGGCCAGGGTGGCTGCTCCCAGCCTGCCGCTGCCGTCACGGGCGCCGAGGCGACCGTCGGCATCGGCCAGCAGCACGGCCAGGTCGGGGTCGTCGGTGCGCACGCAGTCCAGGCCGTCGAGCGCCAGGCCGTAGGTGCGGGTCACACCCAGCGAGCGGAGGCGGGCCACCAGCAGGTCCTGGACGCTCCGACCGTCCTCGCTCATGTGCCCTGGTCCAACAGGTCGAGCGCCCGCTCCACCGCGCCGACCAGCTCGGGCTCCAGGTCGGCGAACGTGTCCACCGCGGACAGCACCCGCCGCCACCCCTCCTGCGGCGTGCCCCACCCCAGGCGGTGGCACATGCCGGTCTTCCAGTCCTCGCCCCGCGGCACGGTGGGCCAGGCGTCGATGCCCAGCGACCGGGGCCGCACGCACTGCCAGATGTCCACGTGGGGGTGCCCCACCACCAGCACGTGGGGGCCGGCGACCCGCTCGGCCAGGCGCGTCTCCTTGGACCCGGGGACCAGGTGGTCCACCAGGACGGCGAGTCGGCGTTCGGGGCCGGGCCGGAACCCGCGCACCTGGGCCTCGAGGTCGTCGATGCCGCCCAGGGGCTCCACCACGATGCCCAGCTCGCGCAGCTCGTCGCCCCACACCCGCTCCACCAGCCGGGCGTCGTGGTCCCCCTCCACCCACAGCCGGGACGCCCGGGCCGTGCGTGCCGCGGCGTCGACCGCCACCAACGCACCCGCGGCGCTGCGACGCCGGGCCGGGCCCCCCGGGGACGGGGCGGGCGTGGCACGGACCAGGGTCACGGTCTCACCCCGCACGGCGAACGCACCGGGCAGGTTGTGGAACCGGTGCTCGCGCCCGCGGACGTCCCGTACCACCACGAACTCACCGGTGAACTTCCAGATCCGGCCCCGCAGGCCGCTCGAGCGGTGCAGGACCTCCAGGTCCGCGGTCGCGGGTGCGGTCGGGTAGCTGTCGGCCATCCGCCGGGGCCCGGCCTCGTCCAGCACGTCACGGAATCCGGGGGGCACGCGGCGGTCGGAGGTCGGCGGGGGCACGGCTGGGACGCTACAGCGGTAGAAAGGAGGGACCGAGGCTTCCCGGGCAACGACGCCCGTGAGGGGGGACACAGGCCATGGGCCCTGCCAGGACCACCGATGACGACCGATCGGCCGAGGAAGCCGTCGTTGCCGCCGTGCGGGCCCTCGCCGCCGAACAGGCAGCGTCCCCGGACCCCACCGACCGCGATCCGGACGCCGTGACCGCGTTCTGCCGGGCCCTGCTGCAGCGTGTGGCCCCGACGGAGCTGTCCATGACGGACCCCGAGGGCGTGGCGCCGGGGATCCTGGCTGCGTTCGACCTGCTGGCCGACCGGGAGGAGGGCCAGGTGGCCGTCCGGGTCGATCCCCTGCCGTGGTCCATCTTCGGACCGGAGGGCGGGCACACCGCGGTGGAGGTGGCCATGGCGGACCGGCCGCTGCTGTTCTCCACGGTCCTGGCCACCCTGGAGCGGGCCGGTCTCGCCGTGCAGCGCTTCTCCCACCCGATCATGGGGGTCGACCGGTCACACGATGGTCGCATCCGCGGGATCGGCACCGCCCTCGGCGCCCAGGACCAGGAGGTCCTGGTCCACGTGGAGGTCAACGAGACCCTGGACGACGACGCCCGGGACCAGGTGGCCGCCGACGTGGCCGCCGCCATCGAGGACCTGATGGCGGCGGCCCGGGACACCGACGCCATGCGCGTGGCCCTGGAGGAGGCCGCCACCCGCCTGGAGCAGTTGGGCCCGCAGCGCTACGACGCCCGGGACGGCGCGGAGGCAGCCGCCTTCTGCCGGTGGCTGCTGGCGGGGAACTTCCTGTTCGTCGGGCTCCGTCACGTGCCCGGTGACGGGTGCCTGGGCGTGTGCGGCCCGGACGAGGGCGAGGCGCCGCTCGACCCCGCGACGCGGTTCGCGGCCCGCCCGTTGGCCGTCCGCCGGTCCCTGCGGGCCTCCACCATCAGCCGGCCGGAGCGACTGGCGGAGCTGCTGGTGGCGGACCTGGACGACGACGGCGAGCTCCGCGGTGCGGTGCAGCTGCTGGGCCTCACCACGTTGCGGGGACGCTCCGAACGACCCTCCGGCACGCCCTGGGTCCGCACCAAGCTGGCCGCCACCCTGGAGCAGGAGAAGGTCCTGGCCGGCTCGCACGACGAGACGATGATCCGGGCCCTGTTCGACGGGTTGCCGTGGGACGCCCTGCTCGTCGCCGACGACGCCTGGATGCACGACACGCTCGTGGCGTTGATCCAGGCCCAGCAGACGGGCCGGACCTGCATCCGGCTCCTGGAGGAACCGGAGTCCGACGCGCTGACGGTGGTGGTCGCCGTGCCCCAGGAGGACGTCCGCACCACCATGGCCGCGGACATCGAGGACCTCCTCCGCACCCACCTCTCCCCGGCCTCCATGGAGACCGAGGCCGAGCTCAGCGCCAGCGGCATGACGATGCTGTCCTTCGTGGCCTGCCTGCAGGCCGGGGAGCTCGAACGCCTGGACCGCGATGCCCTGGTCGGGGCGGTGACGGAGGCGTGCCGCTCGTGGAGCGAGCGCCTGACCCGTGAGCTCACGAACCTGGCCGGCCCGGCCGGACCGGAGGTGGCCCAGCGCTGGCTCGGTCGGCTCCCCGCCCCGTACCGGGAGGCCACCGCGCCCGCCCTGGCCGCGGCCGACCTGGTCGCCCTGGCCGACATGGACGGCTCCGGCGCCGTGGCCCTGCGGATCCTGCCCGGCCACGACGAGGGCTGGCACCACCTGCGGGTGGTCGTCGCCGGTCCACCGCTCGAGCTGTCCCGGTTCATCCCCGTGCTGGAGAGCGTCGGGCTGGTGGTGGCCGAGGAGATGACCTTCGCCCTCAGCGGGCCCCGCATCCACCCATCGGACCACCGGGAGACCGGCGGGCCGGCCTCCGTCCTGGACCTCCTGGTCGCCCGCCGCGAGGCGGCACCGGAACGGAACGAGGACCAGCGCCGCGCCGACGGGGAACGACTGGCCCGGGTGGTCCTGGCCTGCTGGTCGGGCCGGGCCGACGTGGACCGGCTCAACGAGCTGGTGCTCGCGGCGGACCTGGAGTGGGACGAGGTCGCGGTGCTGCGGGCCTACGCCCGCTACCTGTCGCAGCTGTCCACCGGCACGCGTCCCACCACCCTGTTCCACGCGCTGGCGGACAACCCGGACACCGCCCGGGCGCTGTGGGACCGGTTCCGGGCCCGGTTCGAGCCCACCGCAGCGGGAGGCACGGAGGACGCCGACTGGGACGAGCCGTCGCGGGACCGGGTGCTGACGTGTTGTGACGAGGTGGCCCGTCTGGACCAGGACCGGCTGTTGCGCCGCCTGCTCGACCTGGTCGACGCCACCGTCCGCACCAACCGGTGGGCCACGGTCCGCTCCGGCGGGATCGTCATCTCGCTCGACGGGGAACGGATCCCGGGCCAGGCCCGGGCCGAGACGTGGCGGGAGATCTGGGTGTCGGCGCCGGACGTGGAGGGCGTGCACCTCCGGGCCGGGCCCGTGGCCCGCGGCGGGCTGCGTTGGTCGGACCGGGAGGGCGACGCCCGCACCGAGGTGCTGCAGCTGATGCAGGCCCAGGAGCTGAAGAACGCACTGATCGTGCCCACCGGGGCCAAGGGCGGGTTCGTCCTGCGCCGGCGTCCGGACGAGCCGGCCGACCTCCCCGGCGCGGTGCGCGACGCCTACTCCACCTTCGTCCGGTCGCTGCTCGACGTCACCGACGACCTGGTGGACGGCAGGACGGTACGGCCCGCCGGTGTCAGGGCCGCGGACGGCCCCGACACCTACCTGGTGGTGGCGGCGGACCGGGGTACCGCCACGTTCTCCGACCTGGCCAACTCGTTCTCGGTGGAGCGCGGGTTCTGGCTGGACGACGCCTTCGCCTCCGGGGGCTCGGACGGCTACGACCACAAGGAGTTGGGCATCACCGCTCGGGGCGCCTGGGTCTCGGTCACGGAGCACTTCGCCCGCCTGGGACTGGACGTGCAGGCCGACCCGGTCACCGTGGTGGGCATCGGGGACATGTCCGGCGACGTCTTCGGCAACGGCATGCTCCTGTCGCACAGCCTGCGCCTGGTGGCCGCGTTCGACCACCGGCACGTGTTCCTGGATCCCGAACCCGACCCGGAGCGGAGCTGGGAGGAGCGTTCCCGCCTGTTCGAACTGCCCCGCTCGTCCTGGGACGACTACGACCGGACCGTGCTCAGCCCCGGCGCCATGATCGTGCCGCGGTCGGCCAAGCGGGTGGTGCTGACCCCGCAGGTCCGGGCCCTGCTCGGGGTGGACGCCCACGAGCTCGCCCTGCCCGACCTCATCCGGGCGGTGCTGTGCTCGAGCGCCGACCTGCTCTACTTCGGCGGCATCGGCACCTACGTGAAGGCCTCCGCCGAGTCCGCCGGCGCCGTCGGCGACCCCCCCAACGACGAGATCCGTGTCGATGCCGCGGACCTCCGGGTCCGGGTGGTGGGTGAGGGCGCCAACCTGGGCATGACGCCGGCGGCCCGGGTGGAGTTCGCGGCCGGGGGCGGCCTGATCAACTCCGACGCCATCGACAACTCCGCCGGCGTGGACTCCTCCGACCACGAGGTGAACCTCAAGATCCTGCTGTCCGGGCCGGAGCGGTCGGGGCGGATCGACCGGGCCGAGCGGAACCAGTTGCTCGACGAGGTCGTCGCCGACGTCGTGGACCGGGTCCTGGGCAATGTGGCCAAGCAGAACCGGGCGCTGACCCGGGGCGTGGCCCAGTCCCGGGCGGCGCTCGAGCCCTACCTCTCCCTGCTGTTCAACCTGGAGGCGTCCGGCGCGGTGGAGCGTGAGACCCACGCCCTGCCGGCCGGGAGCGAGGTACGCAACCGGCGCGAACGGGGCGACGGCCTGTACCGACCCGAGCTGGCCGTGATCCTGGCCGCGACCAAGGAGTGGCTGGCGACCGAGTTGCTGGCATCCGACCTCCCCGAGCGCGAGCCACTGGGGGAGCTCGCCGAGCGGTACTTCCCCGCGGTGCTCGCCGCCCGGTTCGCAGCTGCCGTGGACGGCCACCCGTTGCGGCGGGAGATCATCGCCTCCCGGTTGGCCAACGAGATCGTGGACCGCATGGGTGCCACCTGGGTGCCGGAGCTGGTGCGGCGCAGCGGCCAGGATCCGGCAGTGGCCATGGCCGCGTACTGGATGGCACGGGAGACCGCCCGCATCGGCTCGTGGTGGCAGGCCATCGACGGTGCGGACCTGTCCGACCGGGACACGCTGTGGGACCCCGCCGAGGAGGTCATCGACGCCCTGGCCGGCGACTACCTGCGGCGCGGGGTGGCCCAGGCGTGGCGCTGGACCGAGATCGAGCGCAACGCCGCCGCCGCCGCGGTGCTGGCCCGGCTCCGCTCCGACGGCACCGACGCCGAGGACGCCACGCTCCCCGGCGAACACCCCGGCGAACGGGCGGAGCGCCTGCGGCGGCTGGCATTGGCACCGAGCCTGGCCGAGGTGGCCCAGCAGGCCGGCATCCCACCGGAGGACGCAGTGACCGCGTTCCTGGACGCCGGGCAGCGGTTCGGCCTGGACCGCCTGACGTGGGCCGTGTTCGGGTGCGGTCTGGACCCGACCGACACCTGGAGCCAACGGCACCGGGAGAGCCTCCTGTTCGACCTGGACCGGCTGCGCCGGGCCGCGGCCGGCGTCCTGCTGGGGGGCGTGGACCTGACCGAGCTGGACGGCCGCCTCGCGGCGCTGGAGCCCCGGGTGGACGAGGCGATCGAGAACGCCACCGACCGGCTGGATCCGCTGGCGGTGGTTGCTGCGGAGCTGTGGCTGGTGGTGGAGGAGGAGGCCGGCGGCATCCCCCGGGCCTGACCGTCAGGCGGTGCCGGTTCCGACGGCCAGGTCCGTCAGGCGGGAGAGGTCGTCGGGTGAGCGCAGGTCGATGACGTCCCACACCGGACGGCCGGGGCCGCGGACCGCGTCCAGTGCCGCGGCCGGGGGTGTGCCCGGGGCCGGGAGGTCCGTGGTGAGCAACAGGAGCGGGCGGGCCGGGTCCATCTCGCGCAGGACGGCGGCCTTGCCGAGGGCCCGCCACAGCACGTCTGCGCGCCGCAGGCCGGGCCGCGTGCCGGAGAACGCGCCACACACGTCCACCAGGACGGTGGCGCCATCGGCGCCGACGGCGGAGAAGCTGACGTCCACACCGGCGCCTGCCCGCACGTCCGGCGTGACCTGCGAGAACCCGGCCCGCTCCAGAGCGGTCCGGGCCACGTCCTTGGCCGACCATCCCTGGGCCAGGGCGGAAGCGACGGTCGGGGGAACAGGGCCGACGGCGGAACCCGCGCCGGAACCGGCGTCGGGAGCGGTCTCCGCACGCGTGATGTGGGCGCCATCCTGACCTGCACCGGGAGCGCCGCGCCGTCCGCCACGGCGTCGACCTCCACCTGGATGCGCCCACGGGCCCGCTCGACGTACGCGGGGTCCGTGTCGTACCCGACGAAGTGGCGGCCGGTGCGGACCGCGGCCACCCCCGTGGTGCCCGACCCCATGAACGGGTCCAGGACCAGGTCGTCGACGTAGGTGTAGAGGTGGATGAGCCGTTCCGGCAGGGCCACGGGGAACGGGGCGGGGTGCCCGACGCGGGTGGCCGACTCCGCCGGGAGCTCCCACACGTCCAGGGTGGCGTCCATGAACTCGTCACGGGTGAGCGAGGACACCGACGGGAGACCGTCCCGGTCCCGGCGCCGGGCGGTCTCCGCCCGGTCGAACCGTCCCTTGGACGCCACGACCACGCGCTCGGTGAGGTCCCGCAGGACCGGGTTCCCGGGGCGCTGGAAGGAACCCCAGGCGCAGTTGCCTGCGGCGCCGCGCTGCTTCTGCCAGATGACCTCTCCCCGGAGCAGGAGCCGCAACCGGTCCTGGAGGATGGCGATGACGTCCGCCGAGAGCGACCGGTAGGGCCGCCGTCCGAGGTTGGCGACGTTCACGGCGATCCGACCGCCGGGCTCCAGCGTGCGGACGCACTCGGCGAAGACCTCGGTGAGCATCTCCAGGTAGTCCAGGTAGGACCCGGGCACGTGGCCCTCCCCCAGCGCCTCCTCGTACTCCTTGCCCGCGAAGTACGGGGGCGAGGTGACCACGAGGGCCACGGAGCGGTCGGCCACCTTGCCCATGGAACGGGAGTCCCCGCAGAACACGTCGTCCAGGGCCCGCTCCGCCTCACCGGCCGCAGCCGGCGCCTCCGAGGTGGTCACGTCCGGAGCGGCGAAGCGGGCGTAGAACTCCGATGAGTCGTGGCTCTCCCGCTTGGACACGCCGAACGCCGAGGTGGACGTGGACGCGGTCCGGCGACGCTTCTTGGGGGCACCGGATGGGTCCGGCGTGGCGGGTGTGCTGGGCACGGACGGATCCTACGCGGGAGGACCGACAGTGAACGGGCCGGACGGCCCCGGCGTCACTCGTCGGCGCGTGGCCGGCCGTGGCGCCGGCTGCCCGGGACGGCCCCGCCGGGCCGACCTCAGTACCGCAGGCCCGGGGCGCGGGTGCCGAACACGTCGGTGGCCAGCTGCATGCCGAGCTTGGTGGCGTCCCAACGCTTGCCGCCGTTGTTGATGGTGGCGCCGTCGGTCCAGCCCGTCATCAGGATGATGTTCTCCGCCACCGCCCGGATGACCTGGCCGGTCACGTGGTCGGCCTCGTCGGAGGCCAGCCACGCCACCAACGGTGACGAGACCGCCGGGTCCATCCGGTTCCACTCCTCCTCGGGCACCTCGTCGGCCTCGATGACGGCGGGGGCGTTGGGCATGGTGCCGGTGATCCGGGTGGCGGCCGCGGGGCCCACGGCGTTGACCGTGACGCCCATCTTGTAGAGCTCCAGGCTCAGCGTCTGGGTCAGGCTGGCGATGGCGGCCTTGGCCGGGGCGTAGTTGGACTGGCCGAAGTTCCCGGTCAGCCCGGCACCGGACACGGTGTTGATGATCCGCCCGTCCACCTTCTGGCCGGTGGCCTTGTTGACCGAGCGCCAGTGCACCGCGGCGTGCTTGCAGGGGATCCAGGTGCCCCGCAGGTGGACCTTCAGCACGGCGTCGAAGTCCTCCACGGTCATGTTGAAGATGGAGCCGTCGCGGACGATGCCGGCGTTGTTGACCAGGATGTCCAGGCGACCGAACTGGTCGACCGCCTGGGCGATCATCTCGCCCGCCTGGTCGAAGTCGGACACATCGGCGTAGTTGGACGCCGCGGTGCCGCCCCGCTCCGTGATGATGCCCACGGTCAGGTCGGCGTCGCGCCCCGCGCCCTCACCGGTGACGGACCCGCCCAGGTCGTTGACGATGACGGTGGCACCGTGCTTGGCCAGTTCCAGCGCGTGGCCACGGCCGATGCCGTGCCCTGCGCCGGTGACGATCGCGACCTTGCCGTCGAGCATGCCCATGGATGACTCCTCCGAAGACCGATCCCCGTACCTGACGGGTCGTCAGATCCTAGGGGGCGGCCTCGGGGGCGCCCAAAAGGCACCCCGCCGCGGGCCGGACGGGCCTCAGGCCTCCTCGACGCCCTCGGCCTCGGACTCGCCGGTCTGGAACTCGTCACCGCCCGTTGCCACCTTCCAGGCGACAGCTCCCAGCACGCCGCCGATCAGCGGGGCGACGATGAAGAGCCAGAGCTGCGTGAGCGCGGTGCCACGCTCGAACAACGCCGGGCCCAGGGACCGGGCCGGGTTCACGCTGGTGTTGGTGATCGGGATGCTGATCATGTGGATCAGCGCCAACATCAGGCCGATGCCCAGGGCGGCCTGGGCCTTGGACGCGGCCTTGGTCGTCACGCCCAGGATCACGATCAGGAACAGCGCCGTCAGCACCACCTCGGCGATGAAGGCGGCCGGCAGGTCGTAGAAGAACCGCCCGTTCTCCTGGCCGTAGGCGTTGGAGGCGAAGGCGCCCTGTGTGATCTCGAAACCGCCCGGCCGCCCGGCCTGGATGGCCCACAGCACCCCCACCGCGGCGATGGCAGCGACGCACTGCACGATCACGTAGGCCGGGACGTCCTTCCAGTCGAAGCGCTTGGCGGTGGCCAGCCCCACCGACACGGCCGGGTTGAAGTGCCCGCCGGACACGTGGCCCAGCGCGTAGGCACCGCAGACCACCGTGAGGCCGAAGGCGAGGCTGACGCCCAGGTAGCCGATGCCGGAGTCGACGACGCCGGCCACGCCGATGTCCAGTCCGCCGACGCCCACGTTCCCCTTGGCCCCGTTGAGTGCCTTGGCCGCGAAGATGGCGGAGCCGCAGCCTCCGAGCACCAGCAGGAACGTACCGATGAACTCGGCACCGAGTTTCTTGCCCAGGTCCATGGAATGCTCCGTTCGTGCAGGGGACGCGACAACTCCGTCAAAGGTACTGACACCGACGGGGCGGGCCGCGGACCTAGCTTTCCCGGCAATGTCCGGCCCGACGCGCCCCCGGCGTTCCCTGATCGACCACCCGGCGCGCTACGTCCTGACGTCGTTCGTGGTCACGATCTCGGTGGGCACCGTCCTGCTCCTCCTGCCCTTCTCCAGTGCCCCGGACCGGTCCACGTCCCTGTTGCAGGCCGCGTTCACCTCGACCTCCGCCGTCTGTGTCACCGGCCTGTCCGTGGTGGACACCGGGACGCACTGGAGCGGGTTCGGACAGGTGGTCCTGCTGGTCCTGGTGGAGGTCGGCGGGCTGGGGTTCATGACGCTGGCCTCGCTCATCGTGATCCTGCTGTCGCGCCGGCTGGGCCTGCGACGCCAACTGGTGGCGTCCACGGAGCGGGGCGTGCTCAGCCTGGGCGACGTCCGCAGCGTGCTCCGCAGCGTCGGCCTGGTCACGCTGGTGGTGCAGCTGACCGTCGCCGTCGTGCTCGCCCTCCGCCTGCGTTCCACCACCGACCTGGGGCCGGGCCGGGCCGTGTGGTACGGCCTGTTCCACTCGGTCATGGCGTTCAACAACGCGGGGTTCTCCCTCTACCCCGACAACCTGGTGGGCTTCGCCGGTGACTGGTTGATCCTGGTGCCGATCATGGTGGGCATCGTGATCGGTGGACTGGGCTTTCCCGTCCTGGTCGACCTGTACCGGACGCGGGCGCGATGGAGGGTCCTGACGCTGCACTCCAAGGTCACCCTGGCCGCGACGGGCGGCCTGCTGCTGGCCGGGTTCCTCCTCCTGACGGCCTTCGAGTGGCGGAACCCGGAGACACTCGGGGCCATGCCGGTCGGCGAGAAGTTCCTCAACGGGACCTTCGCCTCGGTCACGCCCCGCACGGCCGGGTTCAACACCATCCAGATCGGGGCCATGCGGCCCGAGTCGCAGCTGACCACGATCGCCCTCATGTTCGTGGGGGCGGGTTCGGCCGGCACCAGCGGTGGCATCAAGGTGGGGACCTTCGCCGTGTTGGCCATGGTGGTGTGGAGCCAGGTGCGAGGCGACCGTGACGTGACCGGGTTCAGGCGACGCATCCCGGAATCCACCATCAAGCAGGCCATCACCGTCACCGCCCTGGCCATGACCGTGGTCCTGGGCGCCGCCGCCGTCATCCTGGCGCCCACCCGGTTCGCCCTCGGGGCCGCGGTGTTCGAGGCGGTCTCGGCCTTCGGCACCGTCGGGCTGAGCACCGGGATCACCCCCCGGTTACCGGGGTTCGACCAGGTCGTGCTGATGTTGTTGATGCTGGTCGGCCGGGTCGGGCCGATCACCCTGGGAGCGGCCCTGGTGCTGCGCAACCGGCCCAACCGCTACCGACTCCCCGAGGAAGGACCCCTCATTGGCTGAGCGACGTCTCCGACCCGAAACCGTGGTGGTGATCGGACTGGGCCGCTTCGGCCTGGCCCTGGCCGAGCAGCTCCAGGCACTGGGCCAGGAGGTCCTGGGCATCGACTCCCGGCCCGACCTGGTCCAGGCCGCGGCCGGCCTGGTGACCTATGTGGTCCAGGGCGACGCCACCGACCCCGAGGTGCTGCGCCAGCTCGGGATCGACTCCGTGGACCGGGCCGTGGTGGCCATCGGTGACGACATGCAGTCGAGCATCCTGGCCACCGCCGGCCTGGCCGACATCGGCGTCCGTTCGGTGCTGGCGAAGGCCGTCACCGAGCAGCACGCCCGCATCCTGGAGCGGGTGGGAGCAACCAACGTCGTGTTCCCGGAACGCGACATGGGTCGTCGCGTGGCCCACCGGCTGAGCGGGAACGTGCTGGAGTACTTCCAGGTGGACGAAGGCTTCGCCCTGGTGGAGACGCCGCTGCCCCGGCGCTACGTCGGCTCCACCCTGGCCCACGCCGCCATCCGGGAGGAGCACGACGTCACAGTGGTGTGCGTGAAGCCGGCCGACGGTGGGTTCACCCACGCCACACCGGAACGGATGCTCCGGGCGGGGGACGTGGTCATGGTGGCCGGGTCGACCCGCGACGTGGAGCGGTTCAGTCGGCAGGCGTGACCGCGGGACGAGCCAGCACGCGCTCGAGCAGCTGCACCTGCACGGTGCCCCGGTAGGTCCACTGCCGTCCCACCTCCACGAACCCGAGCGCGGCGTGGAACGCCTGGGAGCCGGGATTGGGCGGCTCCAGGTTCACCTCGGCGTCGACCCTGGACGCCCCATGGGCCTCGGCGTGGGCGAACACCGCCTGGTACAGCCGCCGGCCCAGGCCGGAGCCCCGGGCCGACTCGTCCACCGCGATCCGGTCCACGTAGCGGAAGTCGTCCGAGCGCTCCGAGAAGAACCGGTAGTTGGGTGAGCCGTAGTCGGCGCCGGGCGGCAGCACCAGCACGAACCCACCCAGCGTGCCGTCCACGTCGCGGGCGACCAGGGCCAGGCTGCAGGCCGAGACGATGGCGACGAGCGCCTCCCGGGTGGCGCTGCCCACATGGGGCACCCAGTGCTGGTTGAGGGCCAGGACGTCGTCCAGGTCGGCATCGGCCAGGGGCCTGAGGGACCACCGCTCCGAGGTCATCCCTGCACCGCCTCCACCGCGGTCCACAGTGCGAGCAGGGCGAAGATGACCGCCGCCACCCGGCGCACGACCCGGATCGGCAGCCACCGCAACAGCTGCTGGCCGGCCACCACGCCGATGGCTGCCACCGACCACAGCGCGGCCAGCGCACCGACGGCCACGGCCAGGGCCTGGCCCGTCCTGGCCGCCATGCCGGCGGTGGTCAGCTGGGTCAGGTCGCCGAACTCGGCGACCAGGATGAGCCCGAAGCTCCGGGCCGCGATCCCGCCGAACCCGTGGGCCTCGCCCACCTCCTCGGTCTCCTCCTGGTCGTCGGCGGACCGCCACAACACCACCGCCCCGATGCCGAACAGCACGGCGACGGCGGCGTTGACGGGCCGGGTCGGCAGCTCGGACAGCACCTTGCCCAGTGCCACGGCGATGACCACGTGGATGGTGAAGGCGGCGGCCACGCCGCACCACACCGCGAACGGCCGGCGGAACCTGGTGGTCAGCACCAGGGTGGCCATCATGGTCTTGTCCGGCAGCTCGGCCGGGAACACGGCCAGGAAGGTGGTCAGCGCCGCAGCCGCGGCGGTCGTGCCGGTGGCAGCGGCCAGCAGCGCCGACCCGGTCACCCCTTGTACTGGTCCCGGAGCACGTGCTTGAGCACCTTGCCCGCCGGGTTGCGGGGGATGACGTCGATGACCTCGAGCTGCTCGGGCAGCTTCTGGGTCATGAGGCCCTGCTCCTTGAGGTGGCCGACCATCTCGTCGAAGGTGATGGGCTCCTCGCCCACGGCGGTCTGCACGATGGCGCACACCCGCTCGCCGGAGTCGGGGTCGGGCAGGCCGATCACCGCCACGTCGGCGATCTTGGGGTGGGTGTAGAGGAGGTCCTCGACCTCCTTGGCGGAGACGTTCTCGCCCTTGCGGATGATGATGTCCTTGACCCGGCCGGTGATGATCAGGTTGCCGCGCTCGTCCAGCCGGCCCAGGTCGCCGGTGCGGAAGTAGCCCTCCTCGTCGAAGGCGTCAGCGTCGAGCGAGGAGTCCAGGTAGCCCTTCATGAGCTGCGGCGCCTTGGCCCGGACCTCTCCCTCGGCGCCGGGAGCGGCCACCTCGCCGTCCAGGGTGACCAGCTTGAGCTCCACGCCGGGCATGGCCTTGCCCTCGCTGGCCGCCAGCTCCTCGTCGGAGTCGGACACGTCGGCCATCGTCAGGATGGGCGCCTCGGTGAGCCCGTAGCCGGACAGGACGGGGGCGTCGAACACCTCGCGGATCTCCGCCACCAGCGCCGGCGGCTTGGGGGCACCACCGCCGGGGAAGCCGCGCACGTGCGGGAACACGGGCTGGGGATGCTTGCGCTGGTACGCCAGGTAGGCCTGGTGGAACACGGTGCCGCTACCGGCCAGGGTGGCTCCCTCCCGGGACAGCACCTCCGGGGTCTCCTCCGGGTGGAAGCCCTCCATCAGGATCTGCGAGCACCCGAACTGCAGGGTGGAGAACAGCCACGTGATGCCGCCGATGTGGGTGAACGGGAACACCAGGGCGTTGCGGTCGGCCTCGATGAGGGCCAGGCGCTGGCCCATGCCGGCCGCCACCGCGGCGATCGACGCGTCGGTGTGCTGCGCGCCCTTGGGGTCCGCCGTGGTCCCCGACGTGTAGAAGAGCCACCGCACCGGCTGGTCGTCGGCGTCGAGCGGGTCCGGCAGCGGGGGCAGGACCGCGGGGTCACCCTGGGGCAGGGCCCGGTCCGCCACCAGGACCCGCATGTCGCCCTTCTCCGTGGCGATGCCGGTGGCCATGGCCTCGAAGTCGAAGCCGCGCCACTCCGATGGCACCACCATGAGGCGGGAATCGGCCTGGCGGGTGATGAAGCCCACCTCCCGGTCGCGGTAGATGGGCAGCAACGGGTTCTGGATGACGTCCAGCCGGCTCAGGGCCGCGACCAGCACCAGCGACTCGATCCAGGTCGGCAGCTGCCACGACACCACGTCGCCGGCCCGGATGCCGGAGGTGGACAGGCCGGCCGCGGCGCGCTCCGACTCCGACCAGAACTCGGCGAAGGTGAGGGTGCGCATGTCCTCGTCGACCGCCATCAACGCGTCGGGCGTGGCGTCCACCCGCTTCTCCATGAGCTCCCACAGCGTGCGACCCTGCAGCATCACGGCCCCCTTCGGCTCCGGCGTCCACGCCCATCCGGACGGGAAAGTTCTGACGGGGCGTCAGTCTAGGGAACCCCGGGAGCCACCTGCGCCGGGGCGGTCAGCGGGCCACCGGCGTGGGGACCTCGGTGCCCGCCGGCACCAGCACCACCTGGCGTCCGGCCACGGGCGCGGCCAGCGGCACGGTGATGGTCCGCAGCACCGTGGCCGGGTCGCAGGCCGGCGCGTCGGCGGGGGCCAGCACGACGGGTAGGACCGTGACGGTGGATCCGTCCTCGGTGATGCTGAGCTGGGCCAGGGCCTCCCCCACCGCGGCGGCACAGGTGACGGTGACCTCCAGGGAGGTCCCCTCGGCGTCCGGCACGGCCGTGGCCGGGGCCACCACGGTACGGACCGGCACCTCGGCCAGCTCCTGCGGGGTGACGAATGCGTACGACGTGGCTCCGGCCTCACTCACGACGTCCTGGACCCCCTCGGGCGCCGGGGTGCCGTCCGGCATGGTCACCGGGGTCGTCCCACCGCCGGCGGCGGTGGTGGTGGTGGTCGCCTCCGTGGTGGAGGTGGTCTGCTCCACCGGCAGCTGGACCGTCTCGGAGTTGGAGTTCCCGACGATGAGCACTCCCACCAGGCCCACGGCGCCGAGCAGGACGAACACGGCCACGAAGGCCCAGATGCTGAACGTCCTCGGCTCGTCGTCGTCGGCCACGGCGCCTAGGCCTATCGGCACGGCACCGTCCCCTGCAACGCAGGCCCTCGGACCCTTGATGCATCAACGGTTCTGCGTGATGGCACCCCGGCCGTCCCGTACCATCGCCGGTCGGGGAAGGGGGCACCCGGTGATCATCGGCCGAACGGAGGAGCTCGACCAGGTCCGGTCCGCGTTGGCCGACGGCAGGGGCGTCGCCCTGACGGGGCCTGCCGGCACCGGCAAGACCCACCTGGGCCGGGCCCTGGCGGACGGGTTCGGCGGCACGGCCCACATCGGCGTCTGCGCCGGCACCCCTGAGCGAGGTCCCGTTCGGGGCACTGATGAGCCTGATCCCTCCGGAGTCGCTGGCCGGTGGGCCGGGCGCCGTCCTGTCCATCACCGCGGCCAGGCTGGGCCGGGAGGACCAGTTGCTGGTGGTCGACGACGCCCAGTTCCTGGACAGCTGGTCCTGTGTGCTCCTGCAGCAGCTGATGGAGGGCACGCCGTGCCGCGTGGCGGTCACCGTCCGCACGACGGACCCGGTCCCCGACGCGGTGGCGCGGCTGTGGGAGTCGGGCGCCATGGAACGGGTCGACCTGGGCCCGTTCGACCGCGCCGACACCGCAGCGCTGGCCGCGTCCGAGCTGCGTGGGGAGCTCGACGGCGAGAGCGCCTCCCGCCTGTGGCGGCTCACCCGGGGCAACCCGCTGTTCACCAAGGAGGTGATCCACGACGCCCGGTCCAGCGGTGACCTGGCAGTCACCGATGGCACGTGGCACTTCGAGCGCCAGAGCGGGCCGGGGGCGCGTCTCGTGGACCTGATCGGCCGGCGGCTGGGTCCGCTCGACGGCAGCGAACGGCGCGTGGTGGCCCTGGTCGCCCTGGGGGAGCCGGTGGCATGGACGGTGCTCAGTGACATCGCAGGACGCGAACCCCTCGCCCGAGGCCTGGCCACGGGCCTGGTGACCCGGCGCCGGGACGGCCGTCGGGAGATGGTCTGGCTCGGTCATCCCCTCTACGGCGACGTCGTCCGGTCGCTGCTCGAACCGGAGGAGCGCTCCGAGCTGGCGAACGCGCTCCTGGAGGCACTCGAGGTCCACGGGGCCCGGCGCCGTCAGGACCTCGGCAGCGGCGCCGTCCTGGCTCTCGAATCCGGACAGTGGCACCGGGTGGACCTGCTCGCCCGGGCGGCCGACCAGGCGGTGGACCTCGACCCCGCCCTCGCCGAGCGGCTCGCCTCGGCCGCGCTCACGCAAGGCCCCCATGGCCTGGCGAGCGCCGTCCTGGCCCGTCGGGCCAGCAGGAACGGCGAGTTCGACCTGACCGAGAAGCATGCCCGCGCCGTCCTCGACGACGAGTCCGCGTCGGACCGGGCCAAGGCACGGGCGGCCGACGCGCTGGCGAGCGCGTTGATGTTCCTGCGCCTCGACCTCCCGGCGGCCAGCTCGCTGGCCCAGGGCGTCCTGGACGACATCGGACCGGCAGCAGGCGCGGAGCTGGCCGCACGCCTGGCCCAGGTCCATGCCATCAGCGGCAACGTCGATGAGGTGCGACGGGTCACCGATTCGGCGCTTCCGGCCGACCTCCCGGCCCCCGCCCGGATGCGACTGGTCCACGCCCGGGCCATGGTCGATGCCCTCGGGGGACGGACCCGGGCGGCCATCGACCTCACATCGGCCCACGTCGAGCTCGCCCGGGGGCAGGCCCGGACCTTCGTCTCCGAAGCGGGAGACCTCGCCATGGCCCACACCATCGCCCAGGTGGTCAGTGGCCGGTTCGACGATGCCCGCGAGTCGACGGCGGACATCGCCGCGGCCGACGACATGGGCATGGGATGGGCCGACATCCTGAACGGGATCATCCTGCTGGAACAGGGTGACGTCCGGGTCGCGGGCCACACCCTGCTCGCCGGGGCGAGGGCTGCCCAGAGCACCATTGCCGGCTTCCGTGCGAGCTTCGCCCTGAGCCTGGCGAGCCAGGCCCTGGCCCTGGCCGGTGAGGTGTCCCTGGCCGCCGAGCTCCTGCAGGAGGCGGTCGCCCGCCTCGCCGGTCCCCTGCTGCTGGGCGCCAACAACGTGGCCCAGGCCGAAGCGCTCGTTGCCGCGACGGGCGGTGAGCGGACCCGGGCGGTCGACGTCCTGGTCGGCGCTGCCATACGGGCGTTCGACGCCGGGTTGTTCCTGGACGCGCTCCGGTCCCTCCACCTCGCGCTCCGACTCGGGGCACCGTGGTCCGCCCTCACGATGACGGAGGACATCGTCGTGGACGGAACCGTCGGCCCGACGATGCGCGACCACGTCTTCGCCATGCGGGACGGGGATCCGGACCGCGCCCTCGCCGCCGCCGGGCGGTTCGAGCAGGCGGGGACCAGACTCCGCGCCGGTGAGGCCTACCTGCAGGCTGCGGCACTCCTGGAGCAGCACGGCCGGGCGCGGTCGGCCACGGACGCACGGTCCCGTGGTCGTGGGCTGATCCAGCGATGTGAAGCGAAGGGACCCACCGTCCTGGAGATCAACGAGGCGACGCCCCTCACCCGACGCGAGCGGGAGATCGTGGAGATGGCTGCCGCCGGTCTGTCGAACAAGAGCATCGCGGAACGACTCACGGTAGGGGTGCGCACGGTGGAGGGCCACCTCCACCGTGCCTACGTCAAGCTGGGGGTCACGTCCCGGGCCGAGCTGGTGGAGCGCTTCCGGGCCTGACCCTCCAGACGGGGGTGAACCCGGCGTGGTCCCGGGCCAGGTGCTCAGAGCACGGCGACGGGGGCAACCGGCGTGGACGCGGCGCCCACCAACGGCTCGGGGGCGGCGACGAGCAGCACGTCGCCCCGGCCCTCCTCCGCGCAGGCCTCGGCCAGCGCCTCCAGGTCCCAGTTCTGGCCCTGGAGCAGCCCCATGTCCCGGATGTGCAGCAGGTGCACGGCCAGGCAGTCGGACCAGTCGGGCTGGGTGGGAGGGAACGCCTCGTAGGCATAGGTGTCGTTGAAGACGCCGGCCACGTCGTGGTCGCGGATCCACTGGATCGTGTGCACCGACAGGCCGGGCAGCTTGAACTCGGACCCGCAGGCGTAGGTCATGCGGTCCCCGGCCAGGTAGTGGCGCATCTGCCCGGTCCGGACCAGCAGCACGTCACCCGGCTGAACGGTGACCTTGGCCTGCTCGGCCGCCGCGTCCAGGTCGTCGCCGGTGATGGCGTAGCCGGGGTCGACCTGGTCCAGGCGAGTCCACCCCGTGGAGGCGGGCGATGTCCAGGACCACGCCCCGGGTCACCACGGCGGGCAGCTTCTCGGCACCCAGCTTGGTGGCCCCGTACTGGGCGGTGACCACGGAGGTCGGGTAGCCGTTGTAGAGCCGGCCGTCGTAGGAGACGTGGGCCAGGGCGTCCATGTGGGTGCCGGCGCAGGTGGACATGGTCACCAGGTCGTCGGTGCCCTCCCAGATGCCGGGTGCGAACTGGTCCCGCTCGTTGAGCGCGGTGACGGTCAGGATCGGGTTGTAGCGGCGGGCCGGCTGGCCCACCTGGATGCCGTCCGCCTTCAGGTCCGCGGCCAGGTCGAACCGGCGACCCGAGCGGACCGCAGCCGCGCCGCGGCGGGCTGCGTCGTCGTCCAGCAGGTTGCCCGTCCCCAGCTCGTCGTCATCGCCCCACCGGCCCCAGTTGGACACGCGCGCGGCCAGTTCGGTCAGCTCCTCCGGCAATGGCATGGAAGGCCTCCGGTCAGTCCGTCAGGGTGAGCACGCCGCGGGCCAGCTTGCCGGCGTGGAGCTCGTCCAGCGCCACCGTGAAGTCCTCCAGCGGGTAGGTGCGGGACACCAGCTCGTCCAGCTTGAGCCGGCCGGCCTGGTACAGCTTCACCATGAGCGGGATGTCGTACTGGGGCCGGGCCGAGCCGTACCGGCAGCCCATGATGGTCTTGTCGTTGTACATGGTGTTGACCACGAAGCTGGCCTCGGAGCCCATCTTGGGGACACCCAGCATGACCAGCGTCCCGCCCCAGTCCAGGAGGTCCGTGGAGGTCCGGATGAGCTGGGTGGAGCCGACGCACTCGAACACGTAGTCCACACCGTTGGGGCAGATCTCCTTGACCGCCTCCACCAGGTCCACGTCCGGGCCGGCCTGGATGAAGTGGGTGGCGCCGAACAGGCGGGCGTACTCCTCCTTGGCCGGGTTGGTGTCCACCGCGATGATCGGGAGAGCGTCGGACAGCGCGGCACCCTGGATGGCGTTCAGGCCGATGCCGCCCACGCCGATGACCACGACGGACTCGCCGTGGGCCACCTTGGCCCGGTTGAACACGGCGCCCACGCCGGTGAGCACGCCGCAGCCGATGAGCGATGCCGAGGTGAGCGGGACGTCGTTCGGGATCTTCACGGCCTGGGTGGCCTTGACCACCGTCTCCTCGCAGAACACACCGAGGTTGGCGAACTGGAAGACCTTCTCGGTGTCCTCACCGCTGCCCCGGGTGAACGGCCGGGACAACTTGCCCAGGGACTGGCGGCAGAAGGTCGGCTTGCCCCGGTCGCACTGGGCGCACTGCCCGCAGTTGCCCAGGGTGGAGAGCACCACGTGGTCGCCCACCGCCACGTTGGTCACGTCCGGGGCGACGGCCACGACCTCGCCCGCTCCCTCGTGGCCCATCACCACCGGTGGGGGGAACATGATGGTGCCGTCCAGGACCGACACGTCGCTGTGGCAGAGCCCCGCGGCCTCGATCCGGACCCGGACCTCGCCGGCCCGGAGGTCCCGGACCTCGATGCCGGACTCGACCGACGCTTCCTTGCCGTCCCACACGATCGCCTTCACGGACTCCCCTTTCGGCAGGGGACCGAGAATAGAACACGTTCCAGTCCCGCCCCCATCCGGCGTGCGATGCTGGGCCCATGTCCCTCCCGGAGGACTACGGCAGGTTCCCGCTCCGCGACTTCCTCGGCATGGAGCTCACCGAGGTGGGTGACGGCCGGGCCACGGCGCACATCGACATCGCCGCCCAGCACCTCAACCCGAACGGCGTGGTGCACGGGGCGGTCCTGTTCGCCCTGGTGGACACCGCCATGGGCGGAGCGGCCATGTCGGTGCTCCCGGCCGGGCAGTTCGCCACGTCGGTGGACATCCAGTTCCGGTTCGTCCGGCCCGCGTCGACAGGATCGCTGATCGCCGCGGTCGAGGTGCTCAAGCAGGGCCGCCACGTGATCCACCTCGAGGGCCGGATCGACGGCGACGACGGCCGGTTGGTCGCCACCGCGGCGGGGACCTTCACCACGATCGGCGGGTGAGGCCCCGTCAGGTGCAGGTGGGCCCGGACGTGGTGGTGACCGTGTTGGACGTCCGGGAGTTGCCGGCGGCGTCGGTGGCGGTGGCCCGCACGCTGATCGAGGTCATGGGCGAACCCAAGGAGATGCTGCGGGTCCAGCTGGATCCGCCGCCGGACATGGACCCCGAGCCGGAGCTGGACCCGCTCCAGGACAGCGTGACCGAGCCCATGCCCCCGGCGTCGGACACCGACGCCGTGTAGGACGCCGAGCTCCCCCATGCGGCGCACCCCGGTCCGGACAGCGACACCGTGGGCGCGGTGGTGTCGGGCGGTGCCGTCGTGGTGGTGGGTGCCGTGTCGGGCGGCGGCGGGGGCGCGACCGGGGTCCGCCGGATCGTGGTGGTCGTCCTGGCCGGCTGGTCGGCCGTGGTGGTGGTGGCCGGGCGCGTCGTGGTGGTGGTCGTGACCGGCACCGTGGTGGTGGGGGGCGGCAGCAGCGCTGCCGTACGGATGGTCCTCCGCCACCTCCCGACTCACCTCCATCACCGGGGCGGATGTCTCCACCTGCTGGTCCCCGTCGGAGGTGGCCACGGCCAGGCCGAACAGCACCAGGAGGACCAGCCCCAGGGCCAGCGGCCAGCGCCGCCGCGCACCGCGGGCCGGCGGGAACCCGTCGCCCCGCCAGGGCCGACCGCCGGGATGGCCCACCCGGGCCGGGGCCTCGGACAGGAACCGCTCCCGGGCCGACACCGGCGCGGCCAGCACCGCGGTCTGGGCCCCGGTGGCCAGGGCTGCACCGGCCAGGACCGCCCTGGGCAGCTTGGACTTCACCCTGGAGCAGCAGTCGCACCGGTCCACGTGGCGGCGCGAACCGCTTGCGCCACAGGACCGAGTAGGTGCCGTCCCAGCGGTCGGCCACCTCGTCCAGGCCGTCACACAGGTCCCGCCCGGCCCGGGCCACCAACAGCGCGCCCATGGAACGCTCCAGGCGCTCCTTCATGCGGTGCACCAGTTGGTAGCCGTGGTCCGTCGTCACGCCCAGGGCATCGGCCAGGTCCTGGCCGTCCAGGCCCTGGGCCAGGTGCAGCTCCAGCACGGTGCGGTCCCGCTCGTCCAGGCCGGCCGCCGCGTCCTGGAGGAGCGCCGAGAGCTCCTCGGGACCGGCACCCGGGTCCAGTTCGGCACCCTCGTCCGGACCCAGGTCGACCGACGCCGCTCCGACGTCGGCCATGGGCGTGACACGGGTGCGCTGCCGGGTGCGGCGGAACACCTCGTTGCGGGCGATGGCGTACAACCAGGGCCGCAGCTTGTCCGGGTCCCGCAGTTGGCCGATCCGTTCGACGGCGGTGAGGAAGACCTCGGCGGTCACGTCCGCGGCCTCGTCCCGGTCCCGGAGCAGGTGGACGCACATGGTGTGGATCCGGTCCGCGTAGCGGTCGTACAGGGCGGCGAGGGCGTCGGGATCCCCGTTCAGGATCCGGTCGGCGAGGGCGGCGTCGGTGAGGGTGGCCATGGTGGTTCCCGGGGAGGGCGTCCAGTCCAGTGAACCGGGACGACGCGCCGCTTCCAACGGCCGGGGAGGCCGTTGGAAGCGGGAACGCCGTGGGACGGGGGAGGTCACGCCCGGTTCCCGGCGGTGTGGCTGCGGTTCCGGCGGGCCCACGCCGCCAGCCCGGCGGCCAGCAGACCCGCCACCAGCAGCACCCCGCCGAGCAGCGGAAGGACGGAGTTGGACCCGGTGAAGGCCAGGGCACCCTGCCGGGCGACCTGTTCCCCGGCGGCCTCGGCTCCGGCGCCGTCCTGGACCGTGTCGTCCTGCACGGCGTCGTCCTGCACGGTGTCGTCCTGCCCGGCGGCCTCGGACCCGGCATCGTCCTGCACGGCGACGGTGGTCTCCGTGGTCGCACCGTCGGCCGGCGCGTCGCCCTCGGCGGGATCGTCCGCCACGCCGCCAAGGTCGGGGGTCACCGGGTCCAGCGCATCGGGATCGATGTCGAAGCGGCCGGGGTCGGTGTAGTCCTCCGACCCGAGGCCCAGGTCGACCCGCCCGTCGACCTCGCCGCCCCCGTCGACCACCGGCGGGATCGAGACCCGCGGGATGCTCACCTCAGCGGTCAGGTCCGGGAGCTGGGGACCGGTCGGGACCGTGATGTGGGGAGCGGTGGTGGGCGGGAGGCTGATCGGAGCCCGTGGGATGGGCTTCGGCCCGGGGATGGTGACGGGCGACGGGTTCGGTGCGGGGGACGCCCCGGCCGCCGACCCGCCCAGGACGGAACCTGCGGCCAGGCCGGTGGTGGCGAGCACCATCAGGGCCACCAGCCGGCGGGCGGCGGGGCGGCGGTTCGAACCGTTGTGGCAGGTGGAGGTCTGGGTGGCGGAGGGCTGGCTGATGGAAGTCGTGTGGTTCGTCATGTCGGTCCTGCTCCTTGTGGGAGGCGGCCGGTCGGCCACCGTCACGTTGCAGGAGTCGCGCCGTGGCGGACCTGACACTTTTCCGTCCGTTCCGGACGGGATCGCCGGACGAATGGGCAGAACGACCCAGAGGACCGAACGCCCGCCGAGCTAGGGAACGGTGGCCGTGGCCGTGCCACCGGGACCGGTGGCCGTCAGCGTCCAGCCCCCGGGAGGTGCTCCCGGGGTGGCCCGGCAGGCGACCGTGGCACCCGATGCCGCCAATCCGGTGAGGTTGACCCCGTCCGCCGAGATGGACACCGACTCCGCTCCTGCGGTCGACCAGGACAGATCGGTGCGGAACAGCGCCCCGGCGAGGCAGGGGGGCCCGACCGGGCTGGCCGGCACCTGGGCCGAGAACGACCCCACCGTCGGCGGGGCCGGCACCGTGGTCGGGGGAACGGTGGAGGGAGGGGCCGGCGGCACGGTCGGCCGAGTGGCGGGCGGGACCGACGTCGTCGTGGTCGTGGTGGTCTCCGCCGGCGCATCGGGCACGGTGGTCTCCGGCGGCACCGTGGTGGTGGTGGTGCTGGACGTGGTGGTGGGGCGCTCGTCGGACGTCCGTGATGCCGTGCCGTCGGCCAGGACGTCCTCGACGTCACCCCCACCCAGCAGCAGCGCTCCGCCGACCGCGACCACCAGCGCCGCGGCCGCCGCGGCCAGCACCAGCGCCCGCCGACGGGCGCGTCCGTCCGGGGGCGGGAAGCCGTCACCGCGCCAGGGCCGGCCGATGGCGCCTCCGAGGTCCTTGCCACCCAGGTCCTTGCCACCCAGGTCCATGCCGCCCAGGACACGGGACCGCACCGACACCGGGGCCATGACCAACGGGGATGCGCCGGCCACGCCCTCCAGCAGCAGGGCGGGGACCGTGCGCCGCCGCTCGGAGCAGGTCGGACAGACGTCCACGTGGCGGGCGACGCGCTTGCGCCACAGCACCGAGTAGGTGCCGTCCCAACCCCGCAGCACCGCATCCAGGTCGGCGCAGTCCTCGCGGCCGAGCCGGGCCACCAGCAGCGCGCCGAGGGAACGCTCCAGTCGCTCCTTCATGCGGTGGCCGGCCTGGTACGCGTTGGTGGCGGACACGCCCAGGGCGGCGGCCAGGTCGGAGCCCTCCAGGCCCTGCAGGGACAGCTCCAGCACCAGGCGGTCGGTGTCGTCGAGGCCGGCTGCGGCCTCGCGCACCACGGCGGCCAGTTCGGAGGCCTCGGCGGCGGACTCCACGTGGTCGGCCGGGGTCGCGGTGCTCACGTCGTCCACCTCCCCGACCAGCACGTTGCGGGAACGGCGGTGGGTCCGCAGGTAGACCTGCCGGCGGGCGATGGCGAACAGCCACGGCTTGAGCCGGGACGGGTCACGGAGCTGGCCCAGGCGCTCCGCCGCGGTGAGGAAGACGTCCCCGCACACGTCGGCGGCGTCATCGCGGTTGCCCAGCAGGTGGGTGCACATCGTGTGCACCCGGTCGGCATAGCGGTCGTAGATGGCGGCGAAGGCATCCCGGTCGCCGGCCACGGCCCCCGCGACCATCGTGGCGTCGTCTGTGGCGGTGGCATCCATCCGTCGTCGGTCCCCCGTGTTCCGAAGTCCATTGTTCCAGTCCTGTCCGTGGATCCGGTCCGGCACTGCCGGGTCCCGTCGGCGGAGTGCGACGGCGTGATGCCCCGGGCCGGATGGCCCGGGGCACCACGCCGCGGCACGGATCGCTCCCCCGGAGCGATGGGCCGGGCTCACGCCCGGCGCCGCCGGGCCAGGGAGGTGCCGGCCACGGTGGCGGCACCGGCCGCAGCGATGCCGGCGCCGACCAGGGCCAGCGCCGCGCTGCCGCCGGTGAAGGCCAAGGAGCCAGGAGCCTCGTCGGCCGACGCCGACTCCGCCCCCACCTCGGGCTCCGGCTCCGGGTCCGGCACGGTGGTCGGGGGCACGTCGCCGGTGGTCAGGTCATCGGGACCGTCCTGCGGGCCGGGGCCGTCCTCGCCATCGGTGAAGTCGTCGGGACCGTCGAAGGGGTCGTCGTCGTCCTCGCCGTTGGTGAGGTCACCAGGGCCGTCGTGCGGGCCCGGCTCGGGGTCGCCGTGACCGGTGGGCTGCAGGATGTCGCCGGGGCCCTCGGGGCCGGGGTCCGGCTGGGGGCCGGGGTCGGGAACGGCGATGTCGCCGGGGCCCGGCTGGGGGTCCGGCACGGGGTTCACGACGATCGGGGGGATGGTGGGCGGCGGCTGCGGAGCCGGCATGACGATGACCGGCCCATCGCCCGGGAAGGGCTGGGTCTCGGCCGAGGCCGCAGCGGCCAGCGGCCCCATGGCGGCGAAGCCGATGACGCCGGCCACGATGCCGGTCCGCCGGAGGATGCTCCGGCGAGTGGTCCGGTCGGTGGTGCGATCGGTGTGCTCGGTGGTCTCCATTGGTCTGTCTCCTGTTGCTCGGGACGCCGTCGGTGGCGTCGTTCGAGCGTCCAGAGCACCCACCCACCGGGTCCTGACCACTTTTCGCGGATTCTCTTCCCGAGCGCCTTGCCGACCCGTTGCGTAGGGTCGACCGGACCTGGGGAGGAAGCCCATGGTCACCGACCGCATCAACCCACCTTGCCTGGCCGGCACGGAGGCCGACACGGCCTCGCCGCCGACTGCTGTTGCCGCCCTGCGGCAGCTGGGCCTGCTCATCGAGATCGACGGCATGCTCGTCCTGGACCGAACCAGGTGCCACGCCGGCAGACCGATCCGGCCATGATCCACCCACGTCCGATCGTCGCCGAGCGCACCACGGTGCTCCCGGCGCCGCCGGGGCGGGTGTTCGACGCGGTGAACTCACCGACGACAGCGCCGGTCATCGATCCGTCCGTCACTTCGTGGACGCCCGACACGGATCCGATCGGTGTCGGCACCCGGTTCGACATCCGAGGGCACCTGGGTCGCCTGCCTATCCGTGGGCGGAGCGTGGTCACCGCCTGGGATCCGCCGAGTCGCTCGGAGTTCCGGAGCCTGTCCCCCAGCCGCCCGTTCCGGATGGTGGCGATCCACCGGTTCGAGTCCGACGGTTCGGACCGAACCCGCTACACGTGGCGGATCGAGTTCGTCCCGACCCTGCCCGGCGGCCGGCTCGTGGCGAGACTGGCAGCGCGGATCTTCGACTGCGCGCTGGAGGCGCAGGGGGACCGGCTCACCGCCTACTTCGACCGCCGGTCCTGACGGAGCCGGTCGTACCTGCCTCTACCGGGGGCGCCCGGGCCTCAGCTGGTCCAGACGATCGACTGCAGCTCGGAGTAGGCGTGCAACCCGAAGCTGCCGCCGTCGCGCCCCACGCCGGACTGCTTGAACCCACCGAAGGGCGCCTCGTGGTTGCGCTGCAGCGTGTTGATCCCCACGTTGCCCGAGCGCAGGCGCCTGGCCACCGACCAGGCCCGGGCGGTGTCCTTGGTGAACACGTAGCTGTAGAGCCCGAAGTCGGAGTCGTTGGCGATGGCCACCGCCTCGTCCTCGTCGTCGAAGGGCACCACCACCACGACGGGGCCGAAGATCTCCTCCCGCACCGGGGTCATGGTGTTGTCACAGCCGATGAGCAGGGTGGGCTCGACGTAGAACCCGGTGTCCATCCCCTCCGGGATGCCGCCACCCACGGCCACCTCGGCGCCCTCGGCCCGGCCGGCGGAGATGTAGCCCATGATCCGCTCCCGGTGCACCGAGGTGATCACCGGACCGACGACGGTGTCCTTCTCCAGCGGGTCGCCGACCTTGAGGTACCCGGCAGCCTGCTGCAGCCCGGCCACCAGGTGGTCGTGCACGGAGCGGTGGCAGATCACCCGGGTGGGCGCGGTGCAGATCTGGCCGGAGTGGAAGCCCCACACGGAGCTGATGCCCCCGATGGCGGCCTTCAGGTCTGCGTCGTCGAACACGATGCAGGCGCCCTTGCCGCCGAGTTCGAGCAGCAGGCGCTTCATGTCGCCGCCGGCCACCTCACCGATGCGGCGGCCCACGCCGGTGGAGCCGGTGAAGGAGATCATGTCGGTGCGGGGGTGGCTGACGATCGCCTCCGAGGCGGGGATGCCGGTGCCACCCACCACGTTCACCACGCCGGGCGGGAAGCCGGCCTCGTTGAGCAGCTCGACCATGCGGATGACGGCGAGCGGATCCTGCGGGGCGGGCTTGACCACCACGGTGTTGCCCATGGCCAGCGCGGGACCGATCTTGCCCGACATGTTCACCATCGGGAAGTTGTACGACGTGATGCAGCTCACCACGCCGACGGGGGCCCGGTGGCCGACCGCGGAGATCAGCCCGCCGGGGGCCAACGCCGTGGTGGGCATGACCGCCGGTTCCAGCGGGATGATGCGGGACTCCAGCGCGCCCTTGGCGTAGCGCCGCAGCCGGGCCGCGGACTGGGGGACCTGGATGGTCTTGGTCACCCGGTAGGTGGCACCGGTCTCTGCCTGGACCAGGGGGACGAGCTCGTCCGCGGCGGCATCGATCAGGTCCGCGGCCCGCTCCAGCAGCGCGGCGCGTTCCTCGGGCGAGGTGGCCGACCAGGCCGGCAGTGCGTCGGCCGCGGCGTCCACCGCGGCGTTGGCCTGGGCCACCGAGGCCTCGGGCGCCTCGGCCACCACCTGCTCGGTGGCCGGGTTGATGATCTCGTAGCGGGAGTCGGGTTCGACGGTCTCGCCGTCGATGACCAAGCCGTAGGTGCGTGCTGCCATGGCCCGAGACGCTACCGGTGGACCTGACGACCCGTCAGGTCCACCGACCGTGCGAGGGAGCAATGAGCCCGTCGGCTCAGGGCTCGAGGTCCAGGCCGAGCAGCTCGATGGCGTTGCCCCGGACCAGCTTGCGCTGGATGTCCGCCGGGAGGTCGCCCATCTGCTTGAGCGCCACCTCCTTGGAGTGGGGCCAGGTGCTGTCCGAGTGCGGGTAGTCCGTCTCGAAGCACACGTTGTCCACGCCGACGGCCTCGATGTTGTGCAGGCCGTAGTTGTCGTCGAAGAAGCAGCCGTAGATCTGGCGGAAGTAGTAGGTGGACGGCGGCTCCGGGACCTTGTCACCGATGCCGCCCCAGCCCCGGTTCTCCTCCCAGACCTTGTCCGCCCGCTCGATGATGTAGGGGATCCAGCCGATCTGGCCCTCCGAGTAGGCCAGCTTGAGGGTGGGGAACCGGACCAGGACGCCGGAGAACAGGAAGTCCGTCATGGACGCCATGGCGTTGTTGAACGTCAGGGTGGAGCCCACCGCGGCGGGTGCGTCGGCGGAGGTGGACGGCATCTTCGACGACGAGCCGATGTGCATGTTGACCACCGTGCCGGTCTCGGCGCAGGCCTGGAACAGCGGGTCCCAGTAGCCGCCGGCGTCGTGCACGGAGGGCAGGCCGAGGTAGGGCGGGATCTCGGAGAACGTCATGGCCCGCACGCCCCGGGCGGCGTTGCGGCGCACCTCGGCCGCAGCGAGCTCCGGGTCCCACAGCTGCACGATGATCAGCGGGATGAGGCGGCCCTGCGTGTCCGCGCACCACTCCTCCACCTGCCAGTCGTTGTAGGCCTTCACGCACAGGTCGGCCAGCTCCTTGTCCTGGGCCTCCAGGAAACGCTGGCCGCAGAACCGCACGAAGCTGGACGGGAACGACATGGACGCCTCGGTCCAGTTGGCGTCCATGTCCACCAGGCGGGCGGTGGGGTCCCAACAGCCCTTGCGCATCTCCTCGTAGGTGATGGGCACGACCTGGACCTGGTCCCGCTCGAAGCCGACCGCTGCCTCCAGGCGGGTGAGCGGGAACTTGCCGTCCTCGAAGGACCACCAGTCCCCCACCTCCCCCTCCGGGTCGGGCTCGAAGCTGAACACGCCGCCGACGAAGTCCATGCGGCCGCGCTCGTGGAGCGACCGCGGGCCGACGTCCTTGAACTTCTCCGGCAGGCGGTCCTGCCACACCGTGGGCGGTTCGATGACGTGGTCATCCACCGAGATGATCTTGGGGAGGTCGCTGGCAGAGCTGGAAGCGGGCTCAGGCGTCATGGGACGAGCGTACCCCCGAACTGGAACGCGTTCTACTTTTCCGTGTCGGAGCCGTCCCCGCCGCCGAACATCTCCAGCAACGGCCCCAGCACCGGGTCCATCTGGGCCGACGGCAGCATGGTGCCCCCGTCCAGCACGATGTTCTGGCCCGTCAGGTACCCGGCGTCGTCGGACAGCAGGAAGCAGATGAGCGCCGCCGTCTCCCCGGCCGTGCCCACCCGGGCCAGGGGTGTCCGGTCCTCGATCCCGGCCCGGCCGGACGGGTCCGCCACCAGCATCTCGTTGAGCGGGGTGTGGACGAACCCGGGCGACACGCAGTTGACCCGGACAGCCGGCGCCCACTCCAGGGCGGCCGAGGCGGTCAGGGCGATCACCGCGGCCTTGGCCGCCGAGTACGGCGCCTCGCCCCGGGTGGGCCGCACCCCCGACACGCTGGCCACGTTCACCACGGCACCCGGGGTGCCGGTGCGCCGGGCGGTCGCCCGCAACAAGGGCGCCGCCGCCCGCAGGCCGTAGTAGGTGCCGGCCTGGTTGACCCGCCAGATCAGGTCCAGCTCCTTGTCCGAGTAGGCCTCCAGCGGCTTGAGGTTGCCCACCCCCGCGTTGTTGACCAGGCCGTGCAGGCCACCCAGCTCCGCATCGGCACGGGCCAGGGCGGCGTCGACCGCGGCGCTGTCGCCCACGTCGGCCACCAGGGCCAGCCCGCCCACCTCCGAGGCCACCGCGGTGGCGCCATCGGCGTCCCGGTCCAGCACGGCGACCCGGGCCCCGCCGTCGGCCAGGAGGCGGCACGTGGCGGCGCCGATCCCGGACGCCCCGCCCGTGACCACCACCGCCCGCCCCGCGAACCGTCCACTCACGCCGGACCGCCCTCGGCGGGGGTGCGCGGCCCGTCGATGACCACGTTGGGCTCCTCGGTGATGAGGAACTCGATGCGGTCCATGTCGATGAAGCGGAGCTCGTCGGGCGCCACCAGCTCCGGGTAGGCCGGCTCGGAGATGAAGCCGGCGAAGTCGTCGATGCTGTTGAACCACTGCACGGCCACCCCGTCGATGTCCTCGTTGCCGGACAGGCCGTCGGGCCGGTGCCGGACGTGCTGCTCGTAGCGGACGATGTGGCGGGCCAGCTCCGGGGTGTCCCGGATGAGCGGGCCGTGGTGGTTCCTCCAGTGGGCCCGGAACTCCTCCGGGGTGGTGCCCGGCTTGCGCCGCAGGATGGCGAACATCTTGACCACGGGTTCCTCCTGGTTCTGCATGCCGTCCCCAGCGCATGCCCGAGCGGCGAGGTTAGGCTCGCTGGCGTGAACCCGCGTCCGGACTCCCATGCGCATTTCCGCAACCTGCCCATCTTCGCCGGGTGCACCGAGGACGAACTGGCGGAGATCGACCGCCTGGCCGACGAGGTCCACGTCAAGACCGGCCGCACGATCATCCGCCAGGGCGACCTGGGCCAGGAGTTCGCCGTGATCGTCTCCGGCCAGGCCGACGTGGTCAAGGACGGCGAGGTCGTGGCCTCCATCGGGCCCGGCGCCTACTTCGGGGAGGTGGCGCTGCTGGATGCCGTCACCCGGACCGCATCCATCGTGGCCACCACCGACATGACGCTCGAGGTCATCGACCGCCGGGGCTTCAACACCCTGCTCGACGACCTCCCCCGGCTCTCCCGGTCCATGTTGCGGGGCACCGCCCGCCGCCTGGCCCAGCTGGAGGACGAGTGCCAGCAGCTGCGGTCGCAGCTCGAACCCACGGAGAAGCCCGCATGAAGACCATCGCCAACGTCCTCTGGTTCATCCTGAGCGGGGTGTGGTTGGGCATCGCCTACCTGCTGGCCGGCGTGATCGCCTGCATCACGATCATCGGGATCCCGTTCGGCATCCAGGCCTTCAAGCTGGCCGGCTACGTCATGTGGCCGTTCGGCCGGACCCTTCAGGAGAGCCCCGGCAACCGGTTCTCCAAGGGCGTCATGAACATCATCTGGATCATCGTCGGCGGTCTCTGGCTGGCACTGGCCCACCTGCTGCTGGGCATCGTCCTGTGCCTCACCATCCTGGGCATCCCGTTCGGCATCAAGAACTTCTCCATGGCCAAGCTGGCGCTGTTCCCGTTCGACTTCTCCGTCGTGGACAGCGACGTGGACCCGGCCCCGGCCGAGTCCGGCCCGGTGCTGACCGAGGCCTGACCACCTCCCCCTCCCCGTCGAGGGTGCGCGGTCAGCCCAGGAAGTCCCGCAGGACCTGCTCGGTCCGCTCCGGCTGGTCCCGGAACGTTCCGTGGCCGGCCCCGTCGATGATCTCGAGCCGGCCCGTCCCGGCCGGCAGCAGCGCGGCGATCTCCGCCGCGGCCTCGTGCGGGGCCATCGGGTCGTCCCGTCCGGCCAGCACCAGGGTCGGGGCCACGATCCGCGCCACGTCACCGCGCAGGTCCATGTCCGCGAAGTGGGCGTCGAAGTGCTGCGTCACCCGGAGGTTGGTCCAGGCCCGTTCCGGCCCGAACGGGGCCGGCCGGTTGTTGTACAGCGGCATGTTGCGCGTCATGTACTCGGCCCAGGCCTCCGGGGACAGGTCGTGGTCCACGTAGATGCGCCGGTAGGACGCCTCCGCTTCGGGCCCGCCCCGCTCCTGGAACCTCCGGGCCGTCAGCTCGGTGTCCCGGCGGGCCAGGGTGCTGGCCAGGACCAGCCGGGACGGGTGCCCGGGATGACGCGCCGCGTACCGCATGGCCACGAACCCGCCGAAGGACCCGCCCAGCACCGCCGGGTGCTCGATGCCCAGCGCGTCGCAGAACCGCACGACGTCGTCGGCCCAGGTGTCCAGGTCCCACCCGGACGGGTCGCGGCGCTGGTCGCTGCGCCCCTGGCCCCGGTGGTCCAGGTAGATGACCTGGTGGGTGTCCGCGAACCGGTCGAAGTACGGACGGAACAGCGAATGGTCGAACCCCGGTCCGCCGTGGAGCAGCAGGAGGGTCGGCCGGTCCACCATCGCGGTGTCCGTGGGCTCCAGGCCGGAGCCGACCACGTCGAAGAAGAGCCTGCAGCCGTCACCGATGTCCACGCGCATCGACAGAAGCTATCCGCCCACCGCGGCCTGCCGGTGGGCCGACGGACGTGGCTCAGCTCAGGACCTGGGGCCACACCTCGGCCCCGAAGCGCTCGATCTGGTCGCACAGCTCGGAGGCGGACCGGGCCAGGAAGCGCAGCTGCAGCTGGTTGAACGTGCGCTCGGGGTACTTGCGCAGGCCCTCGGCCACCTGGGCCGGCTCGCCGGTCAGGGCCCACGACGGCACCTCGAAGGACGGGGTGCCGATGTGGATCGGTTCGCAGTTCACACCCAGGTCGAACCGGTCCGGCAGCCCCGCGGCCTGGCGTTCGGTCCGGATGAAGTCGATCGCGGCCCGCATGCCCATCTTGGGCGGACCCTGGGGCAGCCATCCGTCACCGAAGCGGGCGGCACGGCGGATGGCGGCCTTGGACGACCCACCGATCCAGATGGGTGGGCCACCGGGTCGGGACGGCCGGGGGAACATGCCGACGCCCACCTCGGCGCCGGGCCCGCCCACGGTGGGGTGGTCCTCGGCGAACGCGACGCGGAGGACCTCGATGGCCTCCTCCACGGCACGGCCCCGCGAGGCGTAGTCCACCCCGAGCAGCTTGAACTCGGACTCCAGGTGGCCGGCACCGACTCCCAGGATGGCTCGGCCACCGGTGAGGTGGTCCAGCGTGGCGAAGGCCTTGGCCGTCACCAGCGGATGGCGGTACGGGAGGACGTAGACGTGGCTCAACAGGTGGACCTGCTCCGTGAGCGCCCCCAGCCACGCCAACGTGGCGATGGTGTCGTACCAGACGGCGGACATCGTCTCGTCGGCCGGCCGGGGGATCCCGACGTGGTCGCACACCGCCACGTAGAACGCGCCGGCCCGGTCGGCGGCCCGGGCGATGGAGGCCAGGTCCGACGGCCCGGCGTCGGCCTCCCACGGCTGGACGTACACCGTGGACTGGGACTGGATGGGAAGCTGCATCCCCCACGCGATGTTTCCGTTCGGGATGATGGAGGCCACGTGTGCTCCTGATCGGGGGAACCGGACCGACCCCCGGCTGATGGGTCGTCAGATAGTAGAGGGGCCAGGACCCCGGAGGAACCGTCCGATGGCTGAACCCACTGCCACCCGCGGGTGCCGCCCTTCGTGGACGACGACCGGCCGCCGTCCTCATTCGTGATGGTGGAGACGGTGGCCGCACTGTCCGACGATCCCGCGAGCTGATGCGGGTGGCCACGAGCGGGCCTCAGGCCGTGGTGGAGGTGGGCACGTCGTCGGAAGGATCAGGACGGTTCGCGTCTCCGACGACCGGCACCGCCACGCCGACAGCGACGGAGGCCGGCAGCGGCGGGCGATCGACCGGCCGCCGTGGCCGCAGGAACAGGACGAGGGTGGGGATCAGGTAGGCCAGGTACGCGACGACGGCCAACACCGTCATCCGGGGGCCGAAGTTGAACACTCCGTTGAGCAGCGATCCGTACCAGCTGGTCACCCCGTAGCCCTGGATGTCCCAGGCCAGGGTGTCCGGGCCGGGAAGGATGCCGGCCTCCTGCAGCTCGTGGGCCCCGTAGGCCAGGACACCGGCGGCGATCACGATGAGGGCGATGCCGGTGAGGCGGAAGAACCTGGACAGGTTCATCTGCAGGGCGCCCCGGTAGGTGAGCACGCCGAGGACGACGGCGGCGCCGATGCCCAGCACCGCACCGATGGCTGGTCCGGCCCCGGCGCCCTGGGACTGGAAGGTCGGGTAGATGAAGAGCGCGGTCTCGAGCCCCTCGCGCCCCACCGCCAGCAGAGCGGCCAACCCCACTGCGATGCCGCCGAGGTCAACGGCGGCCTGCATCCTGGCGTGGAGTTCCCCGGTGAGGGTGTGGGACGCCCGACGCATCCAGAACACCATCCAGGTGACGAACCCGACGGCCACGATCGACAGGATGCCGCCGAAGGCCTCCTGGGCCTCGACGGTCATGTTCACGGACGAGAAGTGCAGGACCGCCCCGAAGCCGATCGACAGCACGATGGCCACGCCCACCCCGGCCCACAGGGCGGGCAACCGGTCACGATGGCCTCCTCGGACCAGGAACGCCAACAGGATGCCGACCACCAGCGCGGCCTCCAGGCCCTCCCGCAGACCCGTGAGGAATGTCTGGAGCACGTCGCACCTCGTCCCGGCCCGTCCCGCCCGGTCGAGCGGACGTCCACGTTGTGACAGCGTAGGTGATAGGTATACCTAACACAATCGTCGGCACAAGCGTCCTGACACAGGCGGAACGGGTCCGTGCACCTGGGGTCGCACCCCAGGTGGCTCAGGAGACGATCCCGGCAGCCATGGCCGCCCCCAGCTCCCAGCACCGCTCCAGGTCCTCGGCCCGCGGCGGGCCGGTGACCTCCACCGTGGCCTGGGCCCGTCGCCACCGGAGCCCGGTCGTGATCCGCTCCAGCGCGGCCAGCCCACCGGTCAGGTCATCGTTGCCGTGGAGGTAGGCGCCGAAGGCGAGGCCCACCGTCTCCTCCAGGCACGGGTAGTAGATCTGGTCGAAGCAGTGCTTCAGCGCTCCGGCCAGGTACCCCAGGTTCACCGGCCCCCCGACCACCACGCCGTCCGCTTCCAGCACGTCGGCGGCGCCGGCGGTCAGCGCGGCGGCGGTCACCACCTCCACGCCGCGGATGGACGGGTCGGTCGCCCCCTCACGAACGGCGGTGAACATGGCGTGCAGCGCGGGCGAGGGGGTGTGGTGGATGATCAGCAGCCGGGCCACCGGACGCCGCCTCAGGCCGGGGCGAGGCCGACGCGGTCGGCCATCTCCGCCAGTTCCTCGGACAACCGGGCCCAGTCCGCCGATGCGGTGGAACACACGATCCGGGACACCCCGAGCGACGCGGCGTGGTCCACCGCGGCCGGGTCGACCGCGCCCACGTACATGGTCGTGCACAGCTCCAGTTCGTCCGGGTCCCGCCCGACCTCCTCGGCGGTGGACCGCACCAGCTGCCAGCGGTCCGCCAGCAGGTCGTCGTCCAGGCCCAGGGGGTGGAAGCCGTCGCCGTACCGTCCCGCCCGGCGGGCCGCTGCCTCGCTGTGGCCGCCGATGTGGATCGGGACGCCGCCGGGCCGGACCGGCCGTGGTTCGCTGCGGACGTTGCGGAAGGAGAAGAACCGGCCGTCGAACGACGCCTCCTCCTCCGCCCACACGGCCCGCACCGCGGCCAACACCTCGTCCAGCCGCCTCCCCCGGGTGGAGAAGTCCACGCCGGTGGCCTCGAGCTCCTCGCGCATCCAGCCCACGCCGACCCCCAGCAGCATGCGGCCACCGGACAGCCGGTCGATGGTGGCCAGGCGCTTGGCCAGGATGAGCGGGTGGTGGTGCGGGCCGACCACCACGCCGGTGCCCAGCAGGATCCGCTCGGTCCGCCCGGCCAGGAAGGCCAGCAGGTCGAGCGGGTCCGGGATGGGGCAGTCCTCGGGCAGGGGCATCCGGCCCGACTCGCTGTAGGGGTAGGTCTCGTCGTAGCCGGTGGGGACCACGACGTGTTCCACGGTGTAGAGCGAGTCGAACCCCAGGCGCTCGGCCTCCTGGGCGAAGGCGGTCATCCAGGCCGGGTCGGCGGTGACCCCGGCCCGGTACGGCGGCAACACTCCGAAACGCATGCCTTGCTCCTCGGTCACAGTCGAGCGGGTACCGGACGGGGCGACGCTACCGGTCTCCCCCCGGACGCACCGTCACTGCGTGGGGAAGCGGGCCTCCAGGGCCGCGGCCTCGTCCGCACCCATGAACGAGTTGAACTCGTCGAGCGTGGCCAGGTCGTCCGCGAACCCCACCGAGGTGCCGTCGGCCCGCAGTCGCCGGTAGGCCCGCTCCAGCGCCCGCATGGTGGCGAGCATGCCGGTGATCGGGAAGATCACCAGCCGGACCCCCAGGTCGCCCAGTTCGGCGGGCGTGAGGGGTGGCACCTTGCCCTCCACCCAGGCGAACATCAGCGGCCAGTCCGACAGCTCCTCGGCCGTGCGCCGGATGGAGGCCTCGTCGGCCAGGCCCTCCACGAACAGCACGTCGGCCCCGGCCCGGCCGTAGGCCCGGGCCCGGTCCAGGGTCGCCTCGAGCCCCTCCACCGGGAGGGCGTCGGTCCGGCCGATGATCACCAGGTCCGGGCGGGTCCGGGCCGCGGCGGCCGCCGCGACCTTGGCCGCGTGCTCCGCCGCGGGAACCAGCTGCTTCCCCACCATGTGCCCGCACCTCTTGGGCATCACCTGGTCCTCCAGGTGCAGCGCGGCCACGCCGGCCCGCTCGTAGAGCTGCACCGTGCGGATCACGTTGAGCGGATTGCCGTAGCCGGTGTCGGCGTCGGCCACGACGGGCACGGCGACCGCGTCGACCACCCGGGCCGCCTGGTCCGCCATCTCGGTGAGCGTCATCAGGCCCACGTCGGGCCGGCCCAACCGGACCGCGGACGCGCCGTTGCCGGTGAGGTGCAGCGCCTCGAAGCCGGCGGCCTCGGCCAGGCGGGCCGAGAACGGATCGGCGCACCCGGCCGCCACGACCGGCGCCGGGCCGTCCAGCAGGTCACGGAGCCGGGCCGGGCCGTCGACGGGTCCGTGGAGCATCTCCATCAGCGGTCCACCCCGGACGCAACCCGGACGGGGATCACGATCGCCGCCGGACCCGGTCCAGGTCGGCGCGGGCCCGTCCCAGCAGCTCGTCCGCGGACGATCCCGAAGCGGCGAAGGCCAGGCCGATGTCCACCTTGAGCGACACGGGTTGGCCACCGACCTCCACCGGAAGGGCGGCGGCGCCCTCGATGCGCTCCACCAGGGCACCGGCCGCGTCGGGGGTGACGCCCGCTCCCACCAGCACGAAGGTGCCCGGCGCCACGGTCCCCAGGACGTCGGAGGACCGGACCAGCCGGTCCAGGCGGCGGGCCGCCTCCCGCATGGCCGCCCGCGCCCCCTCGGGATCCTCAGACACCAACGTGTCGTACCCGTCGACGGACACCAGGTACACCGCCGGGCGTTGCCCCCTGGCCAGCAGCGCGTCCAGTCGGTCCGCCACGTCGGTCGGCCCCGGAAGCCCGTTCACCCCATCTGCGTCCACGCCCATCGACCCTCTGTGCTCTGCCCCGCCGGGCCGCCGCCCGACCCGTCCTTCGCAGGGTACCGCTCAGCCCGGTCGGCTTCCCCAGATGCCGATCACCCCGGTCGGCTTCCCCAGATGCCGATCACCCCGGTCGGCTTCCCCAGATGCCGATCACCCCGGTCGGCTTCCCCAGATGCCGATCACCCCGGTCGGCTTCCCCAGATGCCGACGAAGCTCACCATCTCGCCCGGGTAGCCACCCAGGTTGTGGGTCAGGGCAAGGCCGCGGTCCGCGGTGTCGATGCGGCGGTCCTCGGGAGCCTCGCCCCGCAGCTGGAGCCAGCACTCGAACAACATGCGCAGGCCCGGACGCGCCGACCGGGTGGCCGAAGGACTTGAGCCCGCCGTCGGTGTTGACCGGCAGCTCGCCGTGCAGGTCGAACACCCCGGCCTCGCAGTCCCGCCATGCCTCGCCCCGGGCGGAGAACCCGAGGTCCTCCATGAGGACCAGCTCCGTGGGCGTGAAGCAGTCGTGCACCTCCGCCATGGCCAGCTCCCGACGGGGGTCGGTGATGCCGGCCTGGGCGTAGGCGTCGGTGGCCGCCCACTCGCACTCGTCGAAGTGGGTGTAGTCGAAGTCCGGGTCCAGCAGGCCGGAGCCGTTGCCGGCCACGAAGGACAAGGCCTTCACGTACAGCGGCTTGTCGGTGTAGCGGTGGGCGTCCTCGGCCCGCACCACGATGGCGGACGCGGCACCGTCGGCCACGCCGGCGCAGTCGAACACGGACAACATGCCCGCGACCGCAGGCATCTTGCAGATGGCGTCCACGTCCATCTCGCGGCGGAACTGGGCCAGCGGGTTCTTGGCCCCGTTGGCGTGGTTCTTGCTGGCGATCCGGGCCAGCGTGCGACGCAGCTCCTTGGGGTCCACGCCGTACTTCTGGGCGTAGGCGGGTGCCACCAGGGAGAACATGGCGGCCGCAGTCAGGGTGCGCTGGGTGCCGTCCGTGGGGATGGGGAAGGCGTTCAGGCCCTGGTAGCCGGAGTCCTTCACCTTCTCCACGCCCACGGCCGCCGCCACGTCGTAGGCCCCGGAGGCCACGGCGTAGCAGGCCTGGCGCAGGGCCTCGGATCCGGTGGCGCAGTAGTTCTCCACCCGGGTGACGGGCTTGCCCTCCAGCTTGAGCGGCGCGGCCAGGGTCACCCCGGACATGCCGGACTGGGCCGTACCGAGCCACCAGGCGTCGATGTCGGGGATCTCCACCCCGGCCGACGCCGTCCCGGCCAGCACCGCGTCGATGGCCAGGTCGTCGGTGCCCTTGTCCCAGTGCTCACGGAACGGGGTGCACCCCATGCCGATGATGGCGACGCGGTCCTTGATGCCGTGGCTCCCCATCAGTGCGCTCCCTTGTCGGAGGGGCCCGGGCCGGTGCGCACCGGCCTGGCCTTCCAGAAGTAGTTGGCGATCCCGTCGGAGGTGTTGAGCCGGCGGAAGGTCATCTCCACCGGCATGCCGATGGAGACCTCCGCCGCGGTCACGTCGGTGAGCTCGACCGGCAACCGGCCGCCACCCTCGAAGTCGCACACCGCGAACACCACCGGGGGCGACGGCGAGTACGCCAGCGAGTCAACGGTGAAGGTGGCCACGGTCGCGGCCACGTCGGCCATGGGCGCGGGTTCCATGTCGTCCACGTTGTGGCCCAGGAACGACACACGCGCCGGGGGCAGGTGCAGCGCTCCGGACGCTCGGTCGAGGCTGCCCACGAATCCGTACTTCCAGTCGAGGCGACGCTCGGCCGCCGAGGCGGACATCCGGGCCGGTTCGGGCCGGTTGGGGGGCTGCACCGGCAGGACGCCCCGCCACGACAGGTACTTGGCGTAGGGCAACGAGTCGTCCCCGGCGGCGGCCTGCGAGGCCACCGAGTGGGTGTCCGTGGCCGACGGGGCGGCGTCGGTGACCCGGAACAGGAACACGTCGGCGCCGTCGGCCAGCGCCACCAGCGCCACCACCTGGCCCGGCTCGCCCTGCTCCACCAGTGCCGCCAGCTGCACCAGGGGATGGGCGGCGCCGGCGAACCCGACGGTGGTGGCCAGCGGGTCGGCCACGTCGACGCCGGCCGCGCCCAGGTGCTTGGCCAGCGCCGCGCCGGCCCGGGCGTGGGG
Source organism: uncultured Actinomycetota bacterium (assembly GCA_963773765.1). GTDB lineage: Bacteria > Actinomycetota > Acidimicrobiia > Acidimicrobiales > Microtrichaceae > CAVZCC01. The sequence goes on from CAVZCC010000005.1 coordinate 266,693, forward strand.
GGCGGTGATGGCGACCCGCGCCACCTGGTCCGCCTCCATCCCCGCGTCCTTCAGCGCCGCGGCCCAGGCCCGGCCGGCCAGTTCGTCGTACCGCTGCTGGCCGAAGCGCTCCTCCCACCCCCGGGTGCGCAGCTCCCCCGGGACCCGCCACCGGTCCAGGAACTCCTGGGTGGCCGACGCCCCGCCGAGGTACTCGGCTGTGAGGGGGCCGTCGGTGTCGTCACCGACCAGCACCGCGGCACCGGCGTCGCCGCCCTCGCGCTCCTCGGCGGAGCCGGCCATGCCGGCGCGGACGTCGCCGGCAAGAACCAGGACCCCGGCCTCGGTGGAACGCAACGCGGTCCGGAGGGCGGCACCTGCGCCCCGGAGCCCCGGCCCGGCATCGGCGGCCACCACGTCGCCGTCCAGTCGGAGCGCGGCGTGGGCGATCGGGGCGCTGGTCTTGTCCAGGTAGGTGGGCGAGTTGGTGGCGAACCACAATGCCGACACCGGGGCCGGACCGGCCGAGCGCAGCGCCCGGCGACCGGCCTCCACGGCCAGGGTCACGGCGTCCTCGTCGTAGGAGGCGACGGTCCTGGTGCCCTTGCCCGCAGCGCTGCCCAGCACCGCGCCGACGGCGGAGCGCTGCAGGCGCCAGTGGGGCAGGTAGGCCGATGAGCTGATGATGCCTCGCATGGCGGTCCCCCTGGGCGAGCGGCCCCGGACGGCTGGCCGGGTAGAGGAGGCGAGTGTAGGGCGACCTGACGGCCCGTCAGAAATGGCTGGGAGCCCGTGCGCCACACCCGTTGTTTCGGTCACATGCCTTGACCCCTATTTGAACCTGATTCAGACTCGGTCCATGGAATCCCAGCCCAGCACCGTGGAACCCGTGGGTCGTCGCGCCCGGAACCGGGCCGCCCGCCACGACCAGCTGCTGGCCGCAGCCATGGAGATCGTGGCCGAGCACGGGCTCGACGGCCTGACCATGCAGGGGGTGGCGGACAAGGTCGACTGCGCGGTCGGCACGATCTACACCTACTTCTCGTCCAAGTCGGCCCTGGTGGCGGCGCTGCAGACCGCTGCGGTCCAGACCATGCTGGCCACCTACCACCGCTGCGCCCAGTCCTGGGACGACGCCCTGGTGGAGATGGAGACCGAGGAGCACGTCGCCGCCCTGGTGCGGATCATGGGGTTCTGCGAGCTGTTCGTGGCCGGCCCCCAGATCCACCCCCGTGAGTTCGAGCTGCTCCAGCTGCTCATCACCGCCCGGGGCCAGGTGATCGCCACGGAGGACCTGCTGGGTGTGCTGCCCCACGTCATGGCCCTCCTGACCGAGGCCCGCGTGCTGATCGACGAGGCGATGGAGAGCGGGGCGCTGGCGCCGGTGACCACCCGCCCGGACGACGACTCCCTGCGCCGGACGCTGCGCCTGGCCGGTGGACTGGACGGGGCGCTGCTGGTGGGGGGCGCCGGCGTGCCGGGCGTGCCCGAGGTGGAGGCGTTCGAGTCCCGGCGCCTGGCCCAGCTCCTGACCGAGGACCTGTTGCTGGCGTGGGGCGCGCAGCCCCGCACCCTGGAGCTGGCCGTGGAGCGCCGGGAACGCCTCCGGGCCGCCGGGGTCCTGCTCCCGGAGCCGCAGGAGACATCGTGAGCACGGCGGCCGGCGTGCTCCTGGCCCTGGTGGCCGGGATCAACCTCTGGTTCCTGTTCGAGTACCTGTTGCACCGCTTCGCCATGCACGAACTGCACGGCAGGGGGATGATGAGCCGGGAGCACCTGCTGCACCACGTGGGCGCGGGCTGGACGTTCGGCTACACGCACCTGCTGTCCTGGGCCGGCGTCGGCCTGGTGGGCGGCGCGGTGTGGTTCCCGGTCGGCTGGTGGATCTCCGGCTGGCAGGTCGGGCTGGCCATGGGGGTCGGCTGGGCCATGGGGTACGCCTTCTACGAGTACCAGCACGCCGCAGCCCACCTGCGGGCACCGCACACCGCCTACCAGCGGTGGCTGCGCAAGCACCACTTCCACCACCACTTCGGCCGGCCCATGTCCAACCACGGCGTGAGCATGCCGGTGTGGGACGTGGTGTTCCGCACCTACGAGGCGCCGGACGTGGTCAAGGTCCCCCGGCGGCTGGCCGCGGGCCTGGGCTGGCTGCTCGACGACGAGGGCGGACTCCGCCCCGAGTACCGCGACGACTACGTGCTGGTCGGGTCGACCGACAACGACGAGCGCCAGGCCGGCATCGACCGGGCCCGTGCCTTCGCCGGGCTCGCGCCGACGCCCTGAGCCCGCTCGCCTGACGCCGGTGCCGGGTGTCAGTCCCGGGTTCGTGGCCGGGGCCGGGACCCGCCCAGGATGACCCGGCCTCCCACGAACAGGCCGGCGACGATCAGTGCCCACAGCAGTGCCGAAGAAGCCATGTCCCCAGCGTGACCCCGGGAGTGGCCTTGGTGCATGGGTCCCCGGCACCCACGGCCTGGGCACATCTGCCCAGGCCGACTCAGGGGCCGAAGCGATGGAACACCTCGTCGAGGTGGTGGTCGATCTCCACCTCGGTCATCGGGTCGCCCAGGCTGAAGCGTCGGTAGACCAGCGGGCCGGAGGCGACCTCGCCCAGGTAGGACACGTCCAACGCGGGATCCAGGCGGCCCTCGTCCTGGAGCCGCTCGATCACGCCCAGGGCCCGGGCCCGCTTGCGGCGGATGAAGTCGCGGTGGACGCGTGCCAGCTCGGGATCCCGGCCGGCAGCCGCCTGCAGGTCACCCAGGATGTTGGACGTGGGAGCACGCAGGGCCGCGCCGAAGTCCCGGATCAGCGCCCGCAGGTCGGACTCGGCATCCCCCACCGGGGCCGGCGCGTCCGGCGACCGCAACGCCTCGAGGGCGTCCATGACCAACTGCGGCTTGTTGTCCCAGTGGCGGTAGATGGTGCTGCGGGCCACGCCGGAGCGTTCCGCCACCAACTCGATGCAGGTCCGCTCCACGCCGATCTCCACCAGCAGGTCCCGGGTGGCGCCCAGCACCGCGGCCCGGGTCCGTTCCACACGGGGGTCCATGGCCTCATCCGGTCGCGTTCCCACCGAAGGGACTCTACACGATCTTTCGGACACAAGTGTTGCGCTATCGGACAGTACCGTCCTACAGTCGCTCCATGACCGACACCGACCAGCCGTCGCGCTCCATCGCCTGGGACCCGCACGTCGGCCACCCCCACCGCCGCCAGATCCTGGCCATCTCCTGCCTGTCCCTGGTGATCGTGGTGATGGCCGTGTCCAGCCTCAACGTCGCGATCCCGACCATCCTCCGGGACCTGCAGCCCTCCTCCACGCAGCTGCTGTGGATCGTCGACGCCTACGCCCTCGTGTTCGCCGGGTTCCTGCTCCTCGCCGGCGCCATCGGCGACCGGTTCGGCCGCAAGGGCGCCCTCCAGGGCGGCCTGGTCGTGTTCGCCCTCGGGGCGCTGGCCGCGTCCCGGGTGGACGACCCCAACCTGCTCATCGCCATGCGATCGATCATGGGCCTGGGTGCCGCCTTCGTCATGCCGGCCACGCTGTCCATCGTCACCTCGGTGTTCCCACCGGTGGAGCGCCCCAAGGCCATCGCCACGTGGGCCGCGTTCGCCGGGGCCGGCGGCGCGCTGGGACCGTTGCTGGGCGGGTTCATGGTGGAGCACTACGGCTGGGCCTCGGTGTTCCTGGTCAACCTGCCGCTCGCGGTCACCACCCTGGTGCTGGTGTCGGTGCGGGTGCCCAGCAGCCGGGACGAGACCGAGCGCCGCCTGGACGTGGTGGGCGCCATCCTCTCCGTGGCCGCCCTGGCCCTGCTGCTCTTCGGGATCATCCAGGGCCCGGAGGAGGGGTGGACCTCACCACTCGTGCTGGGCGCGTTCGGGCTCACGGTGCTCACCGCGCTGGTGTTCGTGTGGTGGGAGTTGCGGGTGGCGGAGCCCATGCTCGACCCCCGGTTCTTCCGCATCCCCGCCTTCCGGGCCGGCAGCGCGGTCATCACCTCGCTGTTCTTCGGCATGTTCGGGATGTTCTTCCTCATGTCGCAGTACCTGCAGTTCGTGAAGGGGTACTCCGCGCTCATGGCCGGTGTGGCCACGCTCCCCAGCGCAGCCACGCTGATCCTGGTGACACCGCGCTCCCCCACCCTGGTCGCCACCTTCGGTGCCCGGCGCGTGGTGGTGGTCGGCATGTTGCTGGTGACCACCGGCTTCGGCATCTTCGCCCTGTTGGGTCCGGACTCGCCCTACCTGATGGTGGCCCTCGGCCTGGTGGTCATCGCCAGCGGCATGGGCCTGGCCATGGCCCCGGCATCGACCGCCATCGTGTCGTCCCTCCCCATGTCCAAGGCCGGCGTCGCCTCCGCGGTCAACGACGTGACGCGGGAGGTCGGCGGTGCACTGGGCATCGCGGTGCTGGGCACCGTGCTGACCTCCCGGTTCACCTCGTTGATGGACGACCGCATCCCCGCCGCCGCTCCCGAGGAGGTCCGCGCCGGCGCCCGCACGTCGGTCAACGCCGCCCTCGCCATCGCCGAGAAGGTCCCGCCGCAGTTCGCGGATGCCCTCACGGAGGGGGCCCGCAGCGCGTTCACCGACGCCATGAACACGTCGTTCATGGTGTCGGCCGGCCTCCTGTTCGTCATGGCCCTGGTGGCCTCACGTGCCGTGCCCAGGGACATGCAGGCCACGGTCGGCCACTAGCGCCGGTCGTCAGGCGGCGTCCAGCACGGCAGCGGCGATGAGGTCCTCGCAGCGACGGGTGTCGTTGAAGGACAGTTGCAGCTGCTTGGCCCGGCGGAAGTAGAGCTGGATCTCGTACTCCAGCGTGAACCCCACACCACCGAAGATCTGCTGGGCCATGGCCGTGGTGTCGCGGAACGAGTTGCAGGCCGTCAGCTTGGCCATGGGGGCCAGGCGGGCCAGCGGGCCGCCGGTGGAGTGGGCCCAGGCGGCCTCGTAGGCGAGGAGCTTGGAGCCGTCCGCCACGGTCCGGGCGTCGGCCATGTTGTGGGCCAGCGCCTGGAAGGCGCCGAGCGGCTTGTCGAACTGCTCACGGTCCTTGGCGTACTGGACCGTCACCTCCAGCGCGTGGTCGCAGCCGCCGTTGGCCAGGGCCGCGGTCAGGATCATGACGTCCACCATGACCGTGGACCAGGTGGCCCAGCCGCTCCCGGCGTCACCGACGCGGGCCGAGGCGGGCACCGCGACACCGGCCAGGTCCACCCGGTACTGGGTGTCGGAGCTGATGGACATGCGCTGGTCCAGCGTGACGCCGTCGGCCGACGGGTCCACCAGGAACAGGTCCACGTCCTCCGGGCCGTCGCCGGTGCGGGCCAGTACCAACAGGCGTTCGGCCGCGGCGGCGAACCGCACGTGCATCTTCGTCCCGTCCAGCACGAAGCCGTCCCCGGACGGCGTGGCCCGCAGCTGCACGCCCTGGGGTGAGAACCCGTTGCCGGGCTCCAGCCAGGCCGGGACCACGATGGCGTCGCCGGAGGCCAGACGGGGCAGCCACTCCCGTCGCTGGTCGTCGGAGCCGGCCGCCAGCAGCGCCCCGGCGGACATCACGCAACTCTCGAGGTGCGGGATGGGGGCCAGGGACCGGCCCAGCTCCTCGTAGAGGATGACGCCGTCCAGCATGGAGGACCCGGCGCCCCCGTACTCCTCCGGCAGCATCAGGCCCAGCAGGCCGAGCTCGGCCAGTTGGCCCCACAGCTCCGGCGGGTAGCCGGTGGGGTCGTCCTCGTACTGGCGCACGACCTCGTCGGGCGCGTACTGGGCGCACAGTCCGCGGACCATGTCACGCAGCATGTCCTGCTCGTCGGTGAAGTCCAGGTTCAACATGTGGTGCTCCGGTTCGCTTCGATCGGGAACGGCGCCATCAGGGGCGCCACTGGTCGCCGTGTCGGGACCAGGGGTTGTCATCGGTCCGGGTCGGCACGGCCACGCGGGCCGCGCAGGTGCTGCAGGTGCGCTCCGGCCGCTCGGCCGATGACGCGGAGAGGGTGACCTCCAGGCTGACCCACCCGCAGCCGGCCTGGTCCACCTCCGTGCCCGTGACCGTGGCGCTGAACACCATGCGGTCGCCGGGGAACACGGAGTCCCGCATGCGGAAGGTCATCCGACCGATCCGGCCCTTGGGGCCGGTCCAGTCGGTGATGTAGCGCTCGAACCACGCGGCCTGGTTGGGGGTGTTCAGGAAGATGTCGGCCACGCCGTTGCGCTCGGTGGCGAACTTGTAGTCGTGGTGCATGGGCCGCCAGTCGCGGCTGGCCAGGGCACCCAGGACGACCAGGGTGGGGGTCACGTCCACGGCCAGCTCCGGCAGGGCGTCGCCCGCCGCCACCTGGTCCAGCACCACCGGGGTGGGCACGGTCACGGTCATGTCGGGCTCCCGTCGCGCCGGTACCCGAAGCCGGTGTAGGACTCCACGCCCACCACCACACCGTCCTGGTTGAGGTACTCGATGTCGATCACCCAGAACCGGCCGGCGCCCAGCTTGGTGGTCTTGGGCCCGCTGACGGACCGGAGCACCTGGCGGTGGCTGATGCGATCCCCGGGGCGGACCGGCTCGTGCAGGATGAGCGTGTTGTCGGTCATCACCGCCTCCGGCAGGCCGAACGCCTCCTTGAGGTCGAAGTGGACCTGCAGCGCCACCTGCTCGCCGGTGGCGCCCGGTTCCCAGTAGTGGGGTCGCATCCACAACGACAGCGTGGTGGGCACGGCGATCGGCCCACCGGTGACGGCGGCGGCCACGTCGTCGTCCCAGAAGATCGGGTTGGCGTTCTGCGTGGCCGCACACGTGTCGTAGGAGTAGGCGCGCTCCACGTCGAACGACGCCGCGTGCTCGTACAGGGGGATGCCGATCATGGCGGCGACCGCCTCCGGCAGGTCGTCCACGACGCCGGGCGCCTGGTCCGTCACGCGATCACCCCTGACTCCGCCATGGCGGCCACGGTGGCCTCGTCATAGCCGGCCTCGGCCAGCAGCTCCGCGGTGTCGGTCACGGTTCCCTCCCGGATCTCGTAGGCGCCGTCCGGCACGACGGTGCCGGCCCAGATGGGGGCGGACTGCCGGAACGGGCCCTCGGTGACGTGCACGGCGTCGGCCACCGAGCCCCGCGCCCGGTACTGCTCGTCCACGACGGCCTCGGAGACGGTGTTGACCGGTGCGACGCAGGTGTCCGCCGGCCCCAGCACCGCCACCCACTCGTCCCGGGTCCGGGTGCGGAACACCCCGGCCATGGCGGCACGGATCTCGTCCTGGGCGTCGTCGTCCATCTGCGAACCCGCGTACTGCTCCAGGCCGAGCAGCCGGCAGAGGTTCTTCCAGAACTGGGGCTCGATGGCACCCACGGTGACGAACAGGCCGTCGCCGCACTCGTACACGTCGTAGCAGGCGTACCGTCCGGTCAGGATGTAGTGGCCCGGGCCCGGCTCCACCCCGGTGGCCAGGTACTCGTCCACGTACAGGCTCATCATGGCCAGGACCCCGTCCGCGATGGACACGTCCAGGTACCGGCCGACGCCCGTGCGCCCACGCTCCAGCAACGCCGCCATGATGGCCATGGCCGCCTGCATGCCGCCCGCCGCGATGTCGGCCACGGTGGCACCGGGCAACGCCGGCCGCCCGTCCCCGCGCCGTCCCGAGCAGTGCAGGAACCCGCCCGCCCCCAGGTAGTTGACGTCGTGGCCGGCCCAGTCCCGGCGGGGGCCGGTCTGGCCGTAGCCGGACGTGGAGCAGTAGATGATGCCGCCGTTGCGTTCCCGGGCCGAGGCGTAGCCGATGCCGAGGCGGTCGACGACGCCGGGGCGGAACGACTCGATGACCACGTCCGCCCCCTCGACCAGGTCCAGGAAGGCGTCACGCCCGTCGTCGGCCTTCAGGTCCAGCAGGGCACGGCGCATGCCCCGGTTGCCCGAGTAGGCGTAGAAGGGCGGAACGATCTGCACCGCACCGGCCCGGGGCACCGGGCCCAGCTTGACCACGTCGGCCCCGTAGTCGGCCAGGGTGCGCGAGGCGCGGGCGGCCGGGCCCACCGAGGCCAGGTCCAGGACGCGCACGCCCTCCAGAGCCGCCGAGCCGGTCATCGCTCAGAAGTTCTTGGGGAGGCCCAGGCCCCGTCGGGCGATGATGTTCTTCTGGATCTCCGACGAGCCACCACCGATGGTGTCGATGACGGTGTAGCGGTAGGTCGACTCCGACCGGCCCTTCATGGGGGCGTCGTCGGTGTGGACCCGCAGCTGGCTGCCGGGGCCGGCGATGTCCATGGCGGCATCGGCCAGGCGCTTGGACAGCTCGGTGGCGTAGAGCTTGTACTCGGAGGCGATGACGGTGGGGGGCTGGTAGTCCTTGCCCTCGCGGACCAGCTCCTCGACCTTGACGGCCTCGGCCACGAACTTGAGCCCCATGACGCGGGCCACCTCGGCCTCGGCATGGAGGTTGGCCATGCGTGAGCGCACCACGGGGTCCTCCCGCAGGGGCCGGCCGTCACGCTCCGCCGTCTGCACGAACTCGGTCAGCAGGTCCAGCCGCTGCTTGATCGGGCTGTAGGTGAACATGGTGAACCGCTCGAGGTCCAGTGCCTGGGAGATGTAGCGGAACCCGTGGTTGACCTCACCCACGACGTACTCGTCCGGGACGAACACGTCGTCGAGCCACACCTCGTTGGTGCGCTCGTCGCCCATGGTCCAGATGCCGTTGATGGTGATGCCGGGATGGTCGAGCGGGATGAGCATCAACGTGATGCCCATGTGCTTGTTGTCCGGGTCGGTGCGGACGCCGCACCAGTACCACTCGGCGAAGTGGGCCGAGGTGGTCCACGTCTTCTGGCCGTTGCAGAGCCAGCCGGTCACGCCGTTCTCGTCGGTGTGGCGCACGCCCTTGAGCCGCATGGACGCGGCGTCGGAGCCGGCGTTGGGCTCGGAGTAGCCGACGGCGAACTCGACGTCGTTCTCCAGGATCATGGGCAGGAACTTCTCCTTGAGGAAGTCCGACCCGTGGGCGATCAGCGTCTTGCCGATGATGCCGACGCCCTTGCCGATCTGGGGGCCGCCGCGGCCGGCCAGCTCCTCGTTGAGGATGTACTCGTAGACGCCCTCGCCCTCGGTGCCGCCGTACTGCTCGGGCCAGGTCATCCCCAGCCAGCCCTTGTGACCCAGTTCCTTCATGAACGCCCGCCGCTCCGGCGTGTCCACGATCTGGGCCATGTTCTCCCGGGTCACGTCGAAGATGGCGATGTCATCGTGCTCGTCACAGAACGCGACGACCTCCTTGGCGAAGGCCTGCTGTTCCTCGGAGAACTGGAAGTCCATGGCGTCGGCTCCGGATCGCTCAAATCTGACGGACCGTCAGATTCTAGACGCGGCACCGGTTCCGGCGCCCAGCCGCCGGATCAGGCCGGAGGCTTGCGACCGGTCACGCCGGAGTACAGCAGGCGGGCCAGGGCCCGCTGGATCTCCCGGCCCGTGGTGCCGTAGCGCTCGATCCCGTAGCGGTGCCCGGACACCTGGGCCAGCATGGCCACCAGCACCGAGGCGGTGGCCGTGGGGTCCAGGTCGGCGGGCAGCCTGCCGGCGTCGCGCTGGACCTCCACCTCGGAACCGATGGCCTCGGTGAACGCGTTGAGCAACTGGATGCGGATCTCGCGGAACCGTTGGTCCCCCTCGGTGGCGGCCAGGTCGATCACGGCCAGCAGCGCCCGGTGCTCGTCCCAGAAGTCCAGGAACGACGCGGCGATGCGCTCGCAGGTGTCATAGGCGGCGCGGCCGTTCCAGCTGCCCTCCTTCACGGGCCGGGTCAGCCGCTCACGGCCCTCCCCCACCAGCTCGTCGGCCAGGGCCAGGAGTGCCGACTCCGCGTCGGGGAAGTACTGGTAGAAGGTCGCCGGTGAGGTCCCCGCGCCGCGGGCGATGTCCACCACCTTGAGGTCCCGGTAGCTGGTGGTGCCGAGCAGGGACCGGGTCTGGTCCAGCAACCGGGCCCGGGTGGCCAGGCCCCGGCGGCCGGGAACCCGGCCGTCCACCGCCCGCAGGTCGCCGTCGTCGTCGGGATCGGTGCCGGTGGGGGCCTGCGCGGAGGACACGCCGAGAGCGTACCGGCGCGCACCGGGGCGGGTGAACGCCGCTCAGGACGGCGGGGGGGACCGGCTGGTCAGCCGAACACGCGGAACAGGAACCAGACGAACAGCGTCACGCCCAGCAGGGCGAGCACCACCGTCATGACCATGCCCACGAACAGGGTCAGGACCAGGGCCACGATGATGGCCAGGCTGGATCGCCTGGTCCGGGACCGGTCCGCCAGGTCCGCCTCGATCAGGCGCACGTTCTTCTCGTTGGCCTTGTAGGCCATGTCGAACAGCGCACCTCCGAACGGGATCAGCCCGACGGTGCCCTCGAAGGCGACGTTGAGCAGCATCCGCAGGATGGTCGGCACGCTGACCCCGGCCGCCACCCCGGCGGTGACCACCACCATGGACAGCACGATGCCGGCGGCGTCACCGATGCCCGGCACCAGCGTGAGGATGCCGTCGATGCCGATCCGGCGGCCGCCGGTGGCGGGGATGGGGATGGAGTCGTCCAGCACCCAGGCCAGGCGCCCGACCCACGTTGGCAGGGGCCGGGAGTTGGGCTTCGGGCCGCGCCGGTGGGCGTCACGGATGTCGTGCCAGGCCTCCACGGCCTCGCTGCGGACGGACTGGACGACCGATCCCGACGGGGGCGGCACGGGCACCAGATCCGTCGACGGGGGCGGCGGACCGGACGGCTCGGCGGCTCCGGGACCGGGGGGAGGCGGGAACGGGGGCGGCGGGGCGGGGGCCGCGTCGGGGCCGATCTCGCGGCCCTCGATCGGGCCCAGGTCGCGGACGTCCTCCGGCACGCCCACCATCCTGCCCCGCCGGGCCCGGACGACGGGACCGTCGGGCCCGCATCCTGAGAATCAGCGGATGAAGCGCTCCGCGTAGGTGGCGATGAGCTCCTCGGCCTGCTCCACCTGCGCCGGCGCCGTGATGCCCGCCGCCATCCACGACGACGTGAGGATGGTGGTCACGCCCACGGACTCCAGCTGCTCGAGCAGGTCCGCGGTGGGGGCGGCGAGGGGCGAGGCGATGATCTCGAACGGTCGGTCGGCGGTGCCGGCGTCCTCCCGGGCCCGCCGCAGTGTCTCGCAGTACCCGAGCAGCTCGTCCACCGAGTAGTGCACGCCGAGCCAACCGTCACCGAGGCGGGCGGCACGCCGGAACGCGACGTCGGAGTGCCCACCGACGTAGATCGGGACCGGCTCGCCCGGCGCCGGGCGCATCTCCACCGGGTCGAAGTCGTAGAAGTCGCCGTGGTACTCGACCATGCCCCCACCCCAGAGGGCCCGCATGACGTCCACCATCTCGTCCATGCGCTTGCCGCGCCGGGCGAACGGCTGCTCCAGCAGCTCGAACTCCTCGGCCATCCACCCCGCCCCGATGCCCAGGCCCACCCGGTTGCCGGACAGGTAGGCCGCGGTACCGACCGCCTTGGCCACCACGAAGGGGTTGCGCAACGGGAGCACGAACACGTTGGTCAGGAACCGCAGCCGGGTGGTGACCGCGGACATGGCCCCGATCGCCACCCACGGGTCCGGCCAGTCCTCCTCCGGGCTGAACAGCGGTGTCCCGTCCGGCGTGTAGGGGTACCTGGAGCCCAGGTAGCTGGGATAGACGACGTGGTCGGACACCGCAACGGAGTCGAACCCCGCCGCTTCGGCCGCCACCGCCAGCCGGGCCCAGTGCTCCGGGCGGGCGCCGATCATCGCCTGACAGAACCTCACAGCAGCTCCCCGATCGCTCGTTCGCGCAGTTCGTACTTGAGCACCTTGCCGCTGGCGTTGAGGGGCAGGACGTCCACCACCTCGACGAACCTCGGTGCCTTGTAGTTGGCCATCTCGCTCCGGGCCCAGGCCACGATCTCCGCCGGGTCGGGCCGGGCACCCGCGGTGGGCACGACGAAGGCGAAGCCCACCTCACCCTGGCGATCGTCCGGCACCCCCACCACCGCGGCCTGGGCCACGTGGGGATGGGCCAGCAGCAGCTGCTCGATCTCGGCCGGGTAGGCGTTGAACCCGCCGACGATGAACATGTCCTTGGTCCGGTCCGTGATGCGCAGGTAGCCGCGTTCGTCCATCACGCCGACGTCGCCGGTGTGGAGCCAGCCGTCGGCGTCGATGGCCTCGGCGGTCTGCTCCGGTTCCTCGAAGTAGCTCGCGCATCACGTTGTAGCCCCGCACGACGACCTCGCCCGACGACCCGGCCGGCTGCTCGGTCGCCGTCGTCGTCCACCACACGGACCTCCACCCCGGGAATGGCCCGCCCGGAGGTGGTGGCGATGGTCTCGGCGTCGTCGTCACGGCGGCACACCGTCACCACACCGCAGGCCTCGGTGAGCCCGTAGGCCGTGAGCACGGTCTCGAACCCCAGGTCGGTCGCCCATCCGCCGGACCAGTTCCACCGGCACCACCGCGGCGCCGGTCACGGCCAGGCGCAGGGTGACGGCCCGTTCCCGGTCGAAACCGGGGTGGTTGAGCATCGTCTGGTAGAGCGTCGGTGGACCCGGGATCATGCTGATCCGCTCGGCCTCGATGGTGTCGATGGCCGCGTCCACGTCGAACACCGCCTGCGGAACCATGGTCGCCCCCGTCATGAGGCAGGCCAGGATGCCCGCCTTGTAGCCGAAGGCGTGGAAGAACGGGTTGATGATGAGGTAGCGGTCGTCCTCCCGCAGTCCCACCAGGTCGGCCCAGTCCGAGAAGGCCCGCAGCGTCTGGGCATGGGTCTGGACCACCCCCTTGGGATGCCCCGTGGTGCCGGAGGTGAACAACAGGTCGGACATGGCCGAGCCCTCCAGGGAGGCGACCCGCTCGTCCACCACGACGGGGTCCACGCCCTCGCCGCGGGCCAGGAAGGCGTCCAGCGTCATCGTGTCGACCGGGGTCGCACCTTCATGGCGCAGCAGGACGATCCCCTCCAGGTCACCCAGGGTGCCGGGTGCCTCCCGGAGCATGGAGACGTAGTCGTTGCCCAGGAACCCCTCCACCGTGAACAGGAGCCGGGCCCGGCTGCGACGGAGGATGTCGGCTGCCTCCACCCCCTTGTAGCGGGTGTTGAGCGGGACCAGCGCGGCGCCGGCGGTCTGCAGGCCGAGCAGCGCGACCACCCATTCCCAGCAGTTGGGCGCCCAGATCGCCACCCGGTCCCCGGGCTGCACCCCGGACCCGACGAGGGCCGCCGCCATGGCATCCGACGCGGCTGCGCAGCCCCGCGAAGGTCAGCCGCACCTCGGGCGTGGCCGAGCGGTCCACGATCGCCTCGGCGTCGCCGCGGACGACGGCGGCGTCGCGGACGAGTGCGGGGATGGTTCCCCACCGCAGGTCACCACGCGTGCCTTCCGGTCCTGTCCCCTGGCCGACCTCGCTCATCACACCCCCCGGATCGGGGCCGACTCTACGCCCTCGTGCCGGACGCGTCATTCCGGCTGGACGCCCAGCGCGCCGGCGTCGTGGAGGCTGCTGATGCGGTCGGCGTCGTAGCCCAGCACGTCGGCCAGGATCTCGTCGTTGTGCTGACCGGCGGTCGGAGCGGGTGCGGGGTCCGGCAGGGAACCGTCCACGAACTTCACCGGGTGCGGGATCATGTCCGCGCCGTGGGTCTCGTGCGGCATGAAGCCGAGGCGGTCCTGGAACTGCGGGTCGTCGGCCAGGGTCTGCGGGGTGTTGACCGGTGCGATCGTGGTGTTGACGGTCGCCGGACCACTCGACCCACTCGTTGGTGGTCCGGGTCCGGAAGATCTCGGTCAGCTCGGCCCGCATCTCCGCGTTGCCCCGGGCGTGGTCGCCGTACTGGTTGCCGGGCCACCGCTCGAACATGTCGGGCCGCCCCACGCCGTTGCAGAAGTTCTTCCAGAACTCCTGCTCGGAGGCCATGAACAACACGTAGCCGTCCGACGGACGCGTAGATCTGGTACCGGACGCCGTTCTGCATGCCGGCGGTGCCCGGGGCCCGGCGCTCGTAGTCGTCGGACCGGTTGCCGGTGACCTCGGACTCCGGACGCTCGTAGGCCTTCCAGGTCTCGGACCGCAGCCAGTCCATCGCGGCGGAGGCGTCGGACTGCGCGATCTCCAGGAACGACCCCTCGCCGGTGGCCCGGGCCCGGATGACACCGGCCAGGATGCCGAACGCACCGAACAGCGGCCCGGCGTGGATGCCGACCGACGGGTGCTCGGGGATGTACGGCAGGCCGTCGTCGTCGAAGGCCGGGTTCACCAGGCCGGCCCACATGTCGTACGCGATGCCGTGGCTGGGCAGGTTGGCGTACGGCCCGGTCATCCCGTAGCCGGAGATGGTGCAGAAGACGATCTTCGGGTTCACCTTGACCAGGTCCTCGAACCCCAGCCCCCGACGGGCCAGCGCACCGGGCCGCATGGCCTCGATCACGGCGTCGGCGTCCCGCACCAGGTCCCGGAACACCTCCTGGGCCTCCTCGGTGCGCAGGTCCAGGGTGATGGACCGCTTGCCCCGGTGGATGTGCCAGTGCAGCAGGGACGACCCCTCGATGATGGGCCAGGTCATCTGGCGGATGTAGTCCCCCGACGGCGGCTCCACCTTGATGACGTCCGCCCCCAGGTCGGCCAGGTGCGTGCCCACCGCCCCCGGGCCGAGGAGGGACACCTCGATCACACGGAGTCCGGCCAGGGGCGCCGGCGGTGGTCCCTCTGCTGCGGTCATGGTGCCTCCCGCGCCGTGTGGCGCCAGTATCTGACGGGTCGTCAGATACTACGCCGCGGCCCGAGGGGCCGACCAAGCGGCCCGTTCCCGCGGATTCGGTGCGATCCTGCCCGTTCGATACCATCGGCCGGATGTCGTCAGGGCGATCGACGTCGGGGGGGGCCCGGCTGCACCTGTGGATCAAGGTCGTCCTGACCCTGCTCCTCGTCCTCATCGGCGGCCTGCGGTTCGCCCGCATGGACCTCCTCGGCACCAGCTTCTTCGCCGAGGACCGGTACTACACCTTCGAGTCCGACGGTGGCCGCACGGTCGAGCACCTCAACATCGACATCTCGCAGTACCTCTCGATGGTCGAGGACTTCCGTGGTGTGGAACGGGCCTTCTACAAGCAGGAGCCCTACCCGGAGTTCGCCGACGAGCCGACCGCGACCAAGGGTCCCGTCGCACCGTTCATCAACCGGCCTGCACTGCCCTACCTGGCGTCGCTCCTGCCGTTCGACTCACCGGAGAGCTTCGCAACGGTCAACCTCCTGCTGGTCGTGCTCGGACTGTGGGCGCTGTTCGACGCGCTCCGGGTGAAGGGGTACTCGGCCAAGGCCCAGTTCCTGGGTGGCCTGCTCTACGTGATCGCGCTGCCGGTCCTGGTGTTCGCGTCATCGCTGTACATCGACGGTGGCACCGTCGGCCTGCTCATGATCGGGTACTGGCTCATCGTGCGACGGTGGTGGCCCGCAGTGGTGGTCTTCCTCCCGTTGTCCTACACCGCCAAGGAGGTGCTGATCCTCCTGGCCCCGGTGGCGGCCATGGAGTGGCGGGCAGCAGGGCGTTCCTTCCGGCAGCCCGCGTTCATCGTGGGCGCGCTCGTCTCGGTCGTCGGGTGGTTGGTCGTCGGCCGGGCCGTGCAGGCCGCGGCACCGGAACCGGTGATGCTGTACACCGTCGCGCCCAAGCTCAGCACCTTCCTCTTCAACCTCGGCAGCCTGAAGTCCACGCTCTTCTTCGCCATCGGCATGGCGCCCGTCGTGGTGCCGGCGCTGTTGGAGATCTGGCGGATGCAGCGCGAGTCCGGCTGGCGGTCGCTCCTCGACGGACCGGCGAGTCCCGATGTCGTGGGCTTCGCCCTCGTCGTCCTGCTCAACCTCTACTCGATCGTCTCCACGGACCTGACGCTGCGGACCGGCTGGCTCGTCTGGCCGTTCGCCGTCAGCCTGGCCTGCCGCTGGGTGGACGCCACGAACGTCGGCGAGCGGTTCGGCCCGATGGCATGGTTGGGCACCCGGCCGGCCATCGACGGGGCGGGACCTCCGGGTCCCTGAGACCCCCGGGACACTGACGGGTCGCTGGCATCCGGCTCGGCGGGAGCCGCCATGGGATCCACCGCCCGTCCCACCCCCACCCGTCGTGGTCGACCGGACGAGGTCCCGCGCCGGCCGGCACCCGGAGCGGCGGAGGGCCGCGTCAGGGCGTGCGCTCGAGCCCGCATGCGCCCGGCCCGCATGCACGGGATCGGTCCCGGCCTGCACCCGGCCCGGAACGCGGACGGACCCGGGCCGTGCGGCCCGGGTCCGTGCGTCCGGTGGACCCGTCGGGTCCCCGGTGGGGTTCGCGTCAGCTGACGGCGATCGCCGTCACCATGCCGATCATGGCGGACTCCGACTCGGCGTGGTTCAGGATGTGGCAGTGCCAGACCCAGGCTCCGGGCTTGTTGGCCTGGAACAGCACCGTGTACCGCTCGCCGGGTCCGACGTTGATGGTGTCGGCCCAGTACGGGGACTCCAGCGGGATGCCGTCCCTGGCGATCACCAGTTGCGGGAACTGGTGCAGGTGCATCGTGTGGTAGAGCTGACCCTCGCTGTAGTAGTTGAACACGGCCCAGTCGCCGACCTTCATCGAGTACGGCTCGGTGGCCGGGAAGCCCTTGCCGTTGAGCGACAGGCCGATCACGCCGGCGTCGTTGAGCACCATGTTCTTGTCCATCACCGGCTCGATGTCGGCCGGGATCTCCACCCCGGAGATGGTCCTGCCCTTGGGGATCAGCCAGTCCGTGGACCCGCCGCCGCCCTTGGGCGAGAAGATCATGGCGCCCCACATGCCATCGGGGATCGACTGGGCACCGTGGGCGTGGGGGTGGTACATGGCCACCGCAGGATCGGTCACGGTGTACTCGTACACGCCGGTCTCGCCCGGCGCGATCAGCTCCTGGGTGAGCGGGGCCACGCCGTCCATGTTGTTGGGCAGCACCATGCCGTGCATGTGGATGTCCAGGCCCGAGCGGCAGCTTGTTGAGGTACTTCACCCGGATGCGGTCACCGACCTCGCCCCGCAGCGTGGGGCCGGGCACGGTGCCGTTGAACGTCCATGCCTTGACCACCTGGCCGGGGGTGACCTCCCAGTCGGTGATCTCGGCGGTGATGTTCCACTCCTTCACGCCGTCGGGGCCGATGGTGGGGGCGAGCTCCTCGCCACCCTGGCCCTCGGTGTTCGGCTTGCCGGAGGTGATCTGGTCCACGAAGGGCTGGAACGAGTCCATCATGGACTTGTCGTTCGCGGCGTAGTCGGTCGCCGTGGACCCGCCGTGCGCAGCGGCCGGCGCCTCGGTGCCGGCTGCCGCGGTCGTCGCCGGATCCTCCGACCACCAACGTGGCCTCCATGCCGGCCTGCTGGTGACCGGCGATGGAGCAGTAGATCTGGTACTCGCCAGCGGCGAGGCCGTCGGTCGCGAGCGCCTCCTGGTCACCGGGCTGGAGGTCCGCGGTGCTCGCCGTCGTCCTTGATCTTCAGGTTGTGCACCTGGGTGCCGGCGTTGGTGACGTTCAGGGTGGCACCCTCGGCGACGTTCAGGTTGCCGTCGATCTGGAACTCGGACAGCGAGATCTCGCTGCTGTCGGCACCGCCGCCGGACTCGCCGCGAGCCGCCGTCGTCCTTGGTCACGAAGCCGATGGCCATGATGATCAGCGCGATGGCGACGCCACCACCCAGGATGGCCAGCAACGTTGAGTACGGGTTCTCCGGCTTCTCCGCCGGCGACTCGTCAGACACAAGTCTCCCCTTTCTGTTGAACCCCGCAGGATTCTGCCCCACCGGCAGTTGTACTGTCGACAATCGACCAAGACGATTCCGTCACATGCAAGTAGCACTGCTGTCGATATCCGGTCATGGATGACCGGATCCAGCGGCCGTCCACCCCGGCCGGGCAGCACGCGTACGCTGCGCCCATGCCTGGGCCGGCCGCGTCGGAACGCCATCCGTGGAACGACGAGTTCCACTGGACCCCTCCCCGGGGCCCGTTCACCACGATCTCGGACGACCAGGCCCGCAGCTACGACCAGTTCGGGTACCTCGTGCTGGAGGACGCCTTCGACCCCGACGAGGTCCGGGCGGTGGACCGGGCCCTCACCCCCGGCACCGAGCTGGTCCGGGACCTGCTGGACCAGCTCCCGGACGGACGGCTGTCCGTGGCCGGGACCGACACCCAGATCGTCGCCCCCAACCAGGTGGGCAGCGCCGGGGTGCTGGCCGACTTCGTGCACCACCCGGTCCTGTCCGGCCTGTGCCACGACCTGATCGGGCCCGACGTCCGCCTGTACTGGGAGCAGGCCGTCTACAAGCAACCGCACTCGGCCGAACCGGTCCTGTGGCACCAGGACAACGGCTACACGTACGTGGAGCCCCAGGCCTACCTGACCTGTTGGGTGGCGCTGACCGATGCCACCCCGGAGAACGGATGCGTCTCGGTGATCCCCGGTGCCCACACGCTGGGCACGCTGCGCCACCGCAGCACGCCCATCGGCGAGGAGTGCTGGGGTGACTGGGACCAGGCACTCGACGTCCCCGTCACCGCCGGCAGCGTGGTCGTGTTCACGTCCCTCACGCCGCACGCCACGCGTCGCAACCTGACCGACCAGGTGCGCAAGGCCTACATCGTGCAGTACATCCCCGACGGCGCCGTCGCCCGCGACGGCGACCCCGACGCCGGACCGGGCACCACCCGACCGCTGGAGGACCCGGTGCTGCACGCGCCGATCCTCCGTGACGGCCGGCCCGTCCGGTCCTGAGCCGGCCGTGCTCGGCTCCATCGCCCGGGAGGCGGCCCGGCGGTTCGGGGAGCGACCCGTCCTGGTCCGCCCCGACGGGACCCTGACCTACGCCGACCTCGACCGGGGGGCCGACGTGCTGGCGGCCGGACTTCGTTCTCTGGGCCTCCGCAGCGGTGACGTGGTTGCCGCGGTCCTGCCGTCCGGGGCGGAATGGATGCTCCTGGCCGTGGCGCTCGACCGCGTCGGCGCGGTCCTCGCCACGGTGAGCGCCAAGCTGGCCCCGCCCGAACGGGCCGAGTTGGTCCGCCTGGTCGGGCCCGCGCTGGTGGTCGCCGGCCCGGACCTGGTGGACGGCCTGCCGTTGCGGACGGCCGTGTCGGTGCTGGAGCCGTGGGGACTGGGATCGGAACTGGCTGCGGACCCCACGACCGCCCCGCCCCGCCCGGTGGGGGACCCGGCGACGGAGGACCCCGAGCGCATCACGACGATCTGCTTCACCTCGGGCACGACCGGCCGTGCCAAGGGTGCGGTGTTCCGGGTGCGCCACCAGCTGGCCGTCCAGGCCCTGGACCTGGGGCCCGGGGCCGCCGACCGCTGGGGTGGCGGGTCGCCCATGATCGCCTCCACCCAGTTCGCCCACGTGGGCATGGCGCTCAAGCTGCCCTGGTACCTGCGCCTCGGGGCCACGCTCCACGTGCTCGAACCGTGGCGGGCCGACGACGCGCTGCGCCTGGTGGCCGACGAACGGATGCCGGCCATCGGTGTGGTGGCCCCGCAGCTGGCCCTCATGCTCCGCTCCCCGCTGATGGACACCCTGGACCTGTCGTCGGTCACCTCGATCATCGCCGGCGGCGCGGCCTCCCCACCGGCGCTCGTGGCCGAGGCCCGCGAGCGCTTCGGCGCCGGCTACTCCATCCGCTACTCCTCGACCGAGTCGGGCGGCGTGGGCCTGGGGACGGACCCCGGCGCTCCGGACGAGGAAGCGCTGCACACCATCGGTCGGCCCCGACCGGGCGTGGAGGCCCGTGTTGCGGACGAGCAGGACCGCCCGGTCGCCGACGGCGAGGTGGGCGAGCTCCAGCTCCGCTCCCCCGCCGTCATGGACGGCTACTGGAACGACCCCGCGGCCACCGTGGCGGCACTCGCCCCGGACCGCTGGTTGCGCACCGGCGACCTGGCCCGTGTCGACGGTTCGGGCTGCTTCGTGCTGGCGGGCCGCCGGACCGACATGTTCATCCGCGGCGGGTACAACGTGTTCCCGCTGGAGGTGGAGGCCGTGCTGGCCGACCACCCCGACGTGGCGGGCGTGGCGGTGGCGCCGCGCCCGGACCAGGTCATGGGTGAGGTCGGCGTGGCGGTCGTGGTGCCGGCGGACCCCGGTCGACCGCCCACCCTGGCGTCGCTGCGGGACCACGCGGGCGGACGGCTGGCCCGCCACAAGCTGCCGGAGGACCTGGTGGTGGTTGACCGGCTGCCGCTCACCACCGTGTCCAAGGTCGACCGCGCCGCGCTCGCGAACCTGGTCGGCGAGCGGCCGGATCGACCGGAAGGGGGTGCCGGGTGACTGATGACGTGTTCCCCGACCGGGACATGGACCACCGGGACAAGATCGCCTGGATCGTGGAGGAGAACGGCTGGGCCGCCGAGCCGGTCGCACCGGTGACGGGGCCGGAGCCCCGCCCCGGATACACCTACACGATCGGCTTCGAATCCCACTTCGCGATGCCGGAGGTGGTCATCTTCGGACTCCGGCCCGTGGCGGCCCGGGGCCTGCTCGGCATGATCGCCGACCAGCACGGGGGCGGCGTGCAGCTCCCCGTCGGCGGCATCTTCGTGGGCCTGCTGGAAGGGGACCTGCGGTGCGCGCTGCTGGAGGTGGACCTGGCGGTGCACGGGGCGCTGTTCCCCGACGCCGGGGCGTTCCACGGCGACCGCGGGTACCGCATGCTGCAGTTCGTGTGGCCGGACCGGGCCGGGCTCCTCCCGTGGGACGAGGGCTACGACGAACGCCTGCGGCTGGCCCAGCCCGTCATCGGCGGATGGTCGACCGGGGCGTGAGCGGTCCGGGCAGAACCTTCAGGACCCACCGGTTCCGGCCGAAGGGTTCCCTGTGACGATGGCGTTGCTGCTCTCCCTGACCGCGCTCCTGGGACTGGTGGTGGGCTGGGCCCTGACGGTGCCCGTGCACCGCTACAAGGAGCTCCGCCCGATGACCCCCCGCGACCTGGCCGGCGAGGTCGGGAGCGTGGACCGCCCCGCACCGGTCATCCGCGCCGAGTACCGGGAGGCCCGCTGCCCGGACTGCCACCACGTGTACCACGCCGCCGACGTCGTGCCGATCGTGAGCTGGTTCCGGGGATGCCCCGGATGCGGGACGCGGCTCCCGGGCACCGTCCCCCTGCTGCAACTGGGTGTCCCGGTGGCCATGGTCCTGACCGTCGGCCTGCTCAACGGGAGCTGGGTGGCGC
Source organism: uncultured Actinomycetota bacterium (assembly GCA_963773765.1). Classification (GTDB taxonomy): domain Bacteria; phylum Actinomycetota; class Acidimicrobiia; order Acidimicrobiales; family Microtrichaceae; genus CAVZCC01. The sequence goes on from CAVZCC010000005.1 coordinate 287,936, forward strand.
TCCCCTACCTCTGGCTGGTGGTGGTGCTGGCCGCCGTGGCCGTCATCGACCTGCGCATCTGGCTCATCCCGTGGTGGATGCCGTGGCTGGGCGCGGCCGTCGGCCTGGTCCTGATCAGCGTGGTGTCGATCGCACTGGGCGTCCCGCAGGCCATCGTCTGGGCCATCGTCGGCGGGGTGGGATCGTTCGCCCTGTTCTTCGTGCTGCACATCGCCGCACCGGGCAAGCTCGGGTTCGGCGACGTCCGGCTGGTCCTGCTCCTGGGCATGTACCTGGGGTGGCTGCACCCGCTGTTCCCGATCTACGGGCTCCTCTTCGGCAGCGTGATCGGGCTGGTCATGGGTCTGGGATCGCTCCTGGTCCGCAAGGGCGCCGGGTTCCCGTTCGGTCCCGCGCTGGCCCTCGGCGCGCTCCTGGCGGTGTGGCTGCACACACCGTTGCTCAACAGCATGGGCTCCGCCTGACACAGCACGGGCCCCGCCTGACACAGCATGGGCCCCGCCCGGGACGGGTCGCCGGGCCCGCTCAGCGGTCGGCCGGAGGCCGGGCCGTGGTGGTGGGCGCCGGGACCGGGCTCGCCGGTGGTGCGGTCGACCGGGGTGCGGTGGTCGACGCGGCGGCCCCGCCGCCGTAGAGGGCCTGGACCATGGGGAGCAGTTCCTCCATGGACCGGTCCAGGCACTGCAGGCTGAGGTGCACGCCGTCACCGGCGTAGCACTTGACCGTCTTGCCGTCGTCGAAGGTGACGTAGGGCGAGAACGGTCCGTCGCCGCCCACCACCGACGCCAGGTCGAAGTACGACACCCAGGGACGGCTCGTCGCCTCCTCCTCGATGATGGAGTTCACGAGTGACACGGTCCGCTCGATGTCGGCGTCGCCGACCCGGGGCTGTCCCACCCACACCAGTCGCCGCGACCCACCCTTGGCCAGGTCCATGATCCCCGCCACCCTCCGGCGGTACGCCTCGGTCCACTCCGGCGTGCCGTACTGGGCCACCACGGTGCCGTCCGGGTCCAGGACGGCCTGCGTGTCGTTGGCCCCCACCATGAACACCATCACCTCGGGATCCAGCGTGGTGACCAGTTCCTTGGTCCGGGCGCCCCAGTTGAAGTAGTCGGAGCGGGTGAGGCCGGTGGCCACCTTGCCCTGCACGTCGACCGACAGCGCCGGGTCCTCCCCCGCCGCCACCTTCAGCCGGTCCCCCACACCGATGGCGGTCGAGTCACCCGCCACGACCACGCGGAGCGGATCCTCCGGGGTCGGCACCCGCAGCGGCGGCACCGTGGTGGTGGTGGCCGACGGCGGCTCGGCCGACTCCGGCGGGAACTCGAAGTCCGCGTCTGCCTGCTGCAGCCCGAGCTGGTCGGCCGCCCAGTCGTAGGGCCGGTTGAGCGACAACAGGTTGGCCACGCGGTCGACGCTCCTGGACACGCCCAACGCCACGCTCCGCTGCCACCCCAACGGCATGCCCTCCGCCGAGTCGACCAGGTTCCCGGACGCAAGGAACGCGAACACCACGATGGCCAGCAGCGTGCCCTTCCACGTCTGGTCGGCCGTCATGGTGTGGCGGACGCGGCGGCGCGGCGCGGTCGCCCGGGGTGCGGGACGGGTCTGCGGGGCGCGGGGTCGGGTGTCCATGGCGTCAGAACTGGAAGTAGATGAACGGCGCGACCCCCTGGGGGCCGAGCAGGTTGATGACGACGAGCCACAGGCCCACACCCAGGCCGATGACGGCAGGGGGCAGGGACGAGACCCGGTACTCGACGGCGTCCCCCACGCGACGGGGCACGAACTGGCCCACCATGCCCACGGCGATGGCCAGGAGGACCGTGGGGGTCACCAGCGTCCCGACGCCCCAGTTGGTGAGCAGGCCCATCAGGTAGGACAGCGCCGTCGGGAGATCGGCGGCCCGGAAGAACACCCACCCCACCGTGACGAAGGTGAAGACCCGCAGCCGGGCCAGCCACCGGTTCGGCTCGACCCGCGTCACCGGCCGGGCCAGGACCGCGGTCGTCTCCTCGGTTCGCACGGCCTGGCCGGGGGCGGGGGCTTCCCGTGCCGGCCCGCCCGGGGCCGGGCTCGGGTCCTCTCCGGGGTCGTCGACCGGCCGCCGCAGGTCGATGAGGCGGCGTCGGGGGGAGGGCGGCCGCTCCTTCCACCAGCGCTCCGCCGCCAGGCCGAACCCGTGGTAGAAGCCCCAGATCACGAAGGTCCAGTTGGCGCCGTGCCACAGCCCACCGATGGCCATGGTGGCGACCAGGTTGCGCATCTCCGCCCGCTCGCCGCCCCGGTTGCCCCCGAGCGGGATGTAGACGTAGTCCCGCAGCCAGCGCGAGAGGGTCATGTGCCAGCGCCGCCAGAACTCCTGGATCGACGTGGCCGAGTACGGCTGGTCGAAGTTGTCCGGGAACTTGATGCCCATCATGAGCGCGATCCCGATGGCGATGTCGGTGTAGCCGGAGAAGTCGGCGTAGATCTGCACCGCATAGGCCACGGCCCCCACCGCGAGCTCCCAGTTGGTCGACTGGCCGGGGGCCAGGAACACCGGGTCGACGATGGCGGTGCCCAGGTAGTTGGCGATCACCACCTTCTTGAACAGGCCGCGGCAGATGAGGCGGGCGGCGCGGGTGGTGTCGATGGCGTCCGGGTTGCGCAGGCGCCTCAACTGGGGGGCGAACTCCGAGACCGCGCACGATGGGACCGGCCACCAGGTGGGGGAAGAACGACAGGTAGACGGCGAAGTCCAGCAGCGGGATCGGTTCCTGCTCCTGGCGGTACACGTCCACCAGGTAGCTGATGGCGCAGAACGTGAAGAACGAGATGCCGATGGGCAGCACGACCTTGACCAGGATGGCCGTCGGCGCCATGCCGAACGGCTCCAGCGCGGCCAGGAGCGAGTCGACGAAGAAGCCGTAGTACTTGAAGAACCCGAGCAGGATGACGTTGGCCGCCACGCCCAGGGCCATCCAGGTGCGGGCGCCCCGGTCCGAGCGGGACCGGTGGATGGCGTGGACGAACAGGTGGTTGCCCACCGTTGATCCGGCCAGGAGGAGGCAGAACACCGGGTCCCACCACCCGTAGAACACGTAGCTGGAGGCCAGGACGAAGAGTCGCCACTGCAGCGGTCGGTCGTTGAGGCGCCACGAGACGCCGAGCACCACCACGAAGAACAACGCGAACGTCATGGTGGGGAACAGCACGGGCCCGGTCGCTCCTCGGGTCGGCGGACGGCACCATTCAAGTGCACACGGCCCCGCCGGCAGCGTTCCATGGTGGCCCGCGGGATCGTTCGGGCCAAAACACCCGAACGTCGGCCGCGGGCGAACGGGGCCGGTATAGGGTCGGGCCGGGACCGATCCGGCGGGGGCCGGACATCGGGGGGTGAGCGGTCCCGGGGGGAAGGCATGGACGGGCGAGCCCGGACGAACCGCACGCGCTCGGCGCGGATGGTGCTGGTGGTGGTCGCCGCGTGCGCCTTCGTGCTGGCCGGCCAGCGGCCCGGCGCGGCGGCAGGGTTCAACACCGGTGACGCCCAGGCGACGGCGGACACCTTCGCCCTCAACGTGAAGGCTGCGAACGCCACCATCGGCTTCACCTACGGCCGGTCCATCGCCCAGTACCAGGACCGGACCGGCTCCGCCGAGGGCCGGGCCCTGGACCTGGGCGCGCTGCCCACCCTGTTCGGCGGCGAGCAGTGCGACGGCTCGGCCCCGCTGATCAACCCTGCGACCGTGCCTCCCCTGACCCGGGCCGACTCCACCGACGCGGGCTCGGACCGGTCCCGCCGGACCCAGGCGTTCCTGCCCGGTCTCAACGGCGGTCCACCAGGCGATCCCGTGGGCTTCCAGGACGCCACGGCCACGCCACTCCCGGCGTCCCGGGCGGTGACCGAGTCCGTGCCTGCGGACGTGTTCCTGGTGGCCGTGGACGGAGGCCGCACCGAGGTGACCTCCCGGCTGGAGGGCCAGGTCCGGGAGGCCCGTGCCGTGTCCACCGCAGACCAGCTGCGCGTCTTCGGCGGTCTGTTCACCTTCGACGCCCCCCGCTGGGAGGCCACCGCCCGCAGCGGTGAGCGGACCACCGCGGAGGGGTCGTTCACCTTCGAGCGGGCCACGGTGCTGGGCATCCCCCGCTCCGCGCCCGATGCACTGGCCGACCTGGCCGGATTCAAGGCCGGCCTGGAGGAGTTGCTGGCTCCACTGGGCGTGCGGCTGGAGCTCCCCCAGGTCCAGGTCCGCGACGACGGCGTCCGGGTCACCCCCATGGCGTTCCGCATCGTGGATCCGCCGTTCGGGACCCAGGTGCTGGTCCCGTTCCTGGGCCAGGTCGACCCCCTGGTCCAGGCCCTGCGCCAGCAGGCCGTCCGCGACGACTGCAAGAACGAGACCGTCCTGACCGTGCTGGACATCCTGCTGGGCGTGCTGGGGGGATCGGGGGCGGTGGAGGTCCTGGCCGGTGGGGTCGACGCTGCCACCCACGACGTGGACTACTCGGTTCCACCGCCGGAACCGGCCGGCGACGCGCCGTCGGACCAGGCCGGATCGCCGCCGGTGGCGTTCGCACCCGACGCACTCGCCTTCGACGACCTGGGCCAGTTCGACCCGTCGATGACGGACCTGGGGGCGACGCCGCTCGACGAGGGCACCTTCACCGACCTGGGCCTGGACGCCACCACGGGCGCCGCGCCCGACGCCGCCGTGGCCGGTGCCGGCACCGGCCGGGCCACCGACCAGGTGCTGCCGTCGGCCGCACTGAGCCGGTTCGAGGACGGCGCGGCGGGTCGGGCCGCGGTGGTCGTCGGCGTGACGGCCCTCCTGGCCGCGCTCGGGTTGTCCACCGGTGACCGGTTCGTCGGACGACGGACACGAAGGAGGATTCCGTGAGCGACCAGTCACCGGGAGGGACGCCGGCCCGCGACCGGCTGTTCCGCGGGTACGGACCCCTCATCGGGTTCGCGGCGATGTTCCTGGCCGTCGCGGTGCTGGTCCCGAGCCAGCAGCGCGAGGTACGGGTCGAGTCCGCCGGCGACGCATCGTCCGCGGAGGCGACGGGCGGTGGGGAGGAGCTGGACGCGTCGGTGGCGGGTGCCACCGAGACCGTGTCCGGGGCCGACGCCGCGGCCGCGGCCGACCCGGGTGCGGCCGCGGCGTCCGGCACCGGTGGGGGCGGGACCGGCACGGGCGGGGCTGCGGGCGCCAAGGGCGGAGCCGGGGCCGCGGGCCGGCCCACCCTGGCCGGGTGCGGGCAGGCCCAGGTGCCGGGGGACCCCTACTCCCCCGTGTGCGTCCAGTTCAGCGGCGCGAACGGTGGCGCCACCAGCCGCGGCGTCAGCGGCGATGCCGTCACCGTCTCGGTGCGCATCGAGGGGTTCTCCAACGGGATCCTCGACGCCGTGTCCCGGGTGGCCAACGCGAAGATCCCGACCGAGAGCCCGGAGGTCATCGCCCGGACCCTGACCGGCCTGGTGGAGTACTTCAACAAGCGGTTCCAGTTCTACGGCCGCAAGCTCAAGCTGGTCATCTACAACGGCAAGGGCGACGTGCTCAAGGAGACCACGGGCGGCGGCCAGGAGGGGGCCCAGGCCGACGCACTCAAGGTGGCCCAGGAGATCCAGGCCTTTGCCGACGTGTCCGCGGTGAGCCCGGTGTACGCCGACGCGCTGGCGTCCAAGCAGGTGGTGAACATCGGCGTGCCGTTCACCTCACGGGAGTGGATGAGCCAGCGTCGGCCCTACTCCTGGAGCCAGTTCACCGACTGCTCCACCGTGGTGGAGAGCGTCGCCAGCTACTACGCCACGAAGATGGCCGGCCAGCCCGCGGCACTGGCCGGCGGCGACCTGAAGGGCCAGCCCCGGCGCAGCGCCATCATCGCCCCGGAGAACTCGTGGTACCAGGAGTGCGTCAACGCCGGCATCGGGATCCTGCAGAAGGCGGGCAAGGACGGCGACCTGGTCGACTCAACGCCAAGTACCAGATCGACATCCCGCGGATGTCCGGCCAGGCCGACACGCTGATCCGCCAGCTCAAGGACAAGCAGGCCACCACCGTGATCTGCGGCTGTGACCCGCTGATCATGACCTTCCTCACCGCCAAGGCCAAGGAGCAGGGCTACTCCCCGGAGTGGGTCGTGACCGGGGTCGCGCTGGTGGACAACGACCTGATCGGCCAGATCCTGCAGCCCGACCAGTGGAGCCGTGCCTTCGGGGTCTCGTTCGCCGGTCCACCCCAGGCCGCGGGCCAGGGGCTGGGCTACCGGGCCTACAAGTCGGTGCGGCCCGACGAGCCGTCCATCGGGGTGGAGCTCATCTACAACCAGCTCTACCTGCTGGCCATCGGCGTGCAGGGGGCGGGTCCCAACCTGAACCCGCAGTCGTTCGAGAAGGCCATGTTCGACTACCCGCGCCGCACCGGGCCCGTCCGGCACCTGGGGATTCGCGCCCGGCGACTACACCACCTCGGACGACGCCCGTGAGGTGTTCTGGAACCCCGGGGCCGCCTCCATCCAGACCCGCAGCGCCGGGACCTACCAGGACCCCAACGGTGGCGCCCGCTACCCCATCGGGAAGTGGCCGGCCACGCCGCCGCGGTCGGCGGCCGGGTGATGACGACGCCGGGGTCCCCGCCTGCGGAGGAGACGCCGGCCCCGCCGTCCGACGGCGCCGGGACCCCGGATCCGCGCACCTGGTCGGCGCTGCCCCCGTGGGCCCGCGCCGCGGTGTGGACCGCGGGTCGCCCTGGTGGTGTGGGCGGTGGCCGCCGTGGCGCTGCCCAACGGCGCGCCGCCCGGCAACGTGCTGGCCGGCGCCATCCTCGGCTCGGCCACCGGGCTCACCTCCGTCGGCCTCATCCTGATCTGGCGGGCCAACCGGGTCATCAACTTCGCCAACGGCGCGATGGCCGGCGTGGCCGGGTTGACCGCCGTGCACCTGTTCCTGAGCTGGGGCTGGCCCTACGCGGTCACCCTGGTGCTGGCGCCCCTCCTGGGCCTGGGGGTGGGCGCGCTGGTGGAGGTGGCGGTGGTGCGCCGGTTCGCCGATGCGCCCCGGCTGGTGCTGACCGTCGCCACCATCGGCCTGGCCCAGGTCCTGGGCGGGATCGAGCTGCTCATCCCCCAGAAGCTGTTCGGAGCCGACGGCCTGGTGCTGGGCGCGTTCGAGACGCCGCTCAGCTCGCTGTCGTTCGAGGTGGGCCCGGCGCTCATCACCGGCAACCACCTGCTGGCGGTGGCGGTCGTGCCCGTCGTGGTCGGGGCGCTGGCCTGGTTCCTGCGTCGGTCCCTGGCCGGCACCGCCATCCGGGCCGCGGCGGAGAACACCGACCGGGCCCGCCTGCTGGGGGTACCGGTGCGGAACCTCACCACGATCGTGTGGGCCCTGGCCGGAGGCCTGGCCGCCCTCACCTTCGTGCTCAAGGCCCCGTTCCTGGGCGCGTCGCCCTCCGCCGCGGCCGGGCCCGCCGTGCTCCTGCCCGCGCTGGCCGCCGCCATCGTCGCCCGCATGGAGTCGCTGCCGGTCGCCTTCGTGGCCGCCGTCGGCCTGGGGGTGATGGAGGAGCTGGTCCGCTGGAACTCCGACGTCCCGGCGCTGGTGGACGTCGCCCTCCTGGTGGTCATCCTGGTGGCGTTGCTGACCGGTGAGGGTCGCCGGTCACGGGCCCATGACGCCGACGGCGGCTGGCGCAACGCGGACCTGGTCCGGGGCCTGGTCCCTGCGGTGGCCGGCCTCCCGTTGGTCCGGTGGGCCCGGCGGGCCGGGCTGGCCCTGCTCGTGGCAGCGGCGGTGGTGCTGCCCCTGGCACTCGGTCCCAGCGACGCGTTCTCCGTGTCGGTCATGTGCATCTGGGCCATCGTCGCGGTCAGCCTGGTGGTCCTCACGGGCTGGGCGGGCCAGATCAGCCTGGGCCAGTTCGCGATCGTGGGCGCGGGCGCCATCGTGGCCGGCAACCTGGTGGCCCGCTGGAACGTGGACCTGTTCATCACGCTGGCCGTGGCCACCGCCACCGGCGCGGTGGTGGCGGTGCTGTTGGGCATCCCGGCGCTGCGCATCAAGGGACCGTTCCTGGCCGTGGTGACCCTGGCCTTCGCCGTGGTGCTGGACGGGTACGTCCTCAACCCCAACGTCTTCCCCGAGCTCATCCCCCAGAGCGTGGTGCGGCCGCTGCTGTGGGGACGGCTGGACCTGGAGGACGAGCGGACCATGCTGTGGTTCTGCCTGGCCACCCTGGCCCTGTGCGTGGCCCTGGCCCGGGGCGTGCGGCGATCACGGTCCGGGCGGTTGATGATCGCGTCGCGGGACAACCGCAAGGCCGCGGAGGCGGCGTCGGTGCCGAGCCGGTGGTCCACCCTGTCCGCGTTCGTCTTCTCCGGTGCCCTGGCCGGCCTGGCCGGCGGCCTGCACGTGCTGCTGCTGCACGGGGCGCGTGCCGGCTCGTACCAGGTGGTGCAGTCCGTCGAGGTGTTCTCCGGCGCCACCATCGGCGGCCTCGGCTCCCTGGGTGGCGCGGCTGCGGGCGCGGCCGGACTGCGGGGCGCCCAGGACCTGGACGCCACCATCCGCCTGGTCGGCGCCGGTGTGGGGGTGCTCGTCGTGTTGTGGGTGGTGCCGGCAGGCCTGGCCGGCGTGGCGGCCCGGTTGCGCGACCTCCTGGCCCGGCCGGTGGCGGCCCGGGCCGGGATGGACCTGGAGGGCCAACCACTGCGGGCCGGCGCCGACACCGCCCCTGCCGTGACCGCGGCGCCGGCGGTCCCGGCCGGCCCGCCGCCGTTCGTGGGGACCGTGGCGGTGCCGATGTGGCAGCGGCCCGAGCCGGTGCTGCGGGCCACCGGCGTGGACGTCAGCTACGGCCAGCTGCAGGTCCTGTTCGGGGTGGACCTGGAGGTGCAACAGGGGGAGGTGGTCGCGCTGCTCGGCACCAACGGCGCCGGCAAGTCGACCATCCTGCGGGCCATCTGCGGCCTGTCCGGATCGACGGGCACGATCACCCTGGGCGACCGCCGGATCTCGGGACGGCCCGCCGAGCAGATCGTCCGGGACGGCATCGCCCTCATGCCCGGCGGCAAGGCGGTGTTCCCGACGCTGTCGGTGGCGGACCACCTCCGCCTGTCGTGCTGGACCTTCCGCGGCGACGCCCCCCGCATGGCCGCGTCCCTGTCCGAGGTGCACCGCCTCTTCCCCATCCTGGCCGAGCGGCGCACCCAACTGGCCGGCGACCTCTCCGGCGGCGAGCAGCAGCAGCTGGCGCTGGCCATGACCCTGCTGCTGCGGCCCAAGGTGCTGCTGATCGACGAGCTGTCGTTGGGCCTGGCACCCCTGGTGGTGGCGTCACTGTGCGACGTGGTGCGCCAGCTCAACCGCCGGGGCATGACCATCGTGGTGGTGGAGCAGTCGGTGAACGTGGCCCTCACCCTGGCGGAGCGGGCGGTCTTCATGGAGAAGGGCACGGTTCGGTTCGAGGGACCGACCAGGGAGCTGCTGGACCGGCCGGACCTCCTCCGGTCGGTGTTCATCGACGGTGCCACGGCCACGGGACCATCGGGCGAGGGTGACGGCACCGCGGACGACGATCGCGAGGATGGGGCCGGGGACGAGCGGGCCATCGCCGCCATCGACCTCACGGCACTGGGGTCCCCGGGTGCCGGTCCCGAGCCGCGCCCCGGGGCCGACCCGGTGCTGGTCTGCGCGGACGTGACCAAGCGCTTCGGCGGGGTCCAGGCCCTGAGCCACGTCGACCTGTCGGTCGCCCCCGGGGAGATCGTGGGCCTGATCGGCCAGAACGGGGCGGGCAAGACCACGCTCATGGACTGCGTCTCGGGGTTCCACCAGGTGGACGGCGGCACCATCACCTTCCGGGGGGTGGACGTGACGGCATGGGCGCCCTTCGAACGGGCCCGGGGGCGCATGGGACGCACGTTCCAGGAGGCGCGCCTGTTCCCGTCGCTGACCGTTTCGGAGACGCTGTCGGTGGCCTGCGAGCGCACGGTGGCCAACCGCTCGCTCATCGCGGACGCCACGCGGCTGCCGGCCTCCTACCTGGCCGAGGACCAGACGCAGGCCCGCGTCGGGGACCTGGTCGACCTCCTGGGCCTGGGCCGCTACGCCCACACGCCCACCTCCGCCCTGTCCACCGGCACCCGCCGGATCGTGGAGCTGGGCTGCCTCCTGGCCGAGGACCCGGTGCTGATGCTGCTGGACGAGCCGTCCGCGGGCGTGGCCCAGCGGGAGACCGAGGCGCTGGGCCCGCTGCTCGGGCGCATCCGCGACCACACCGGCGCCGCGCTGCGTGATCATCGAGCACGACATGCCCCTCCTTGCCGGGCTGTGCGACCGGCTGGTGGCCATGGAGCTGGGCAGTGTCCTGGTGGAGGGGACGCCGGCCGACGTGCTGGAGCACCCCGCCGTGGTCGCGTCCTACCTGGGGACCGACGCCGCCGCCATCAACCGGTCCGGCGCCGCCTTCACCGGCTGACGCCCGGCGCCGCTGATGACCCCGGAACCGGGGTGGAGGACGGATCGGCGTTACGATCACCGACGGGGGGACGTGGCGTGACCCGGCGGGATGCTGCCCACCACGGAGGTGCCGTCCAATGGCAGACGAGACGAAGGTCGACGAGGTCGGAGACGGCGTCTACCGCCTCTCGACCTGGCTGGAGCAGGCGGGGTTGGTGTTCAACCAGTACCTGCTCGATGCGGAGGAACCGCTGTTGTTCCACACCGGCCAGCGGGCGCTGTTCCCGGACGTCTCGGCCGCGGTGGCGTCGGTGGTTCCACTCGACCGGCTGCGCTGGATCTCGTTCGGGCACCTGGAGTCCGATGAGTGCGGGGCGATGAACGAGTTCCTCGCCGCGGCTCCCAACGCGCAGGTGGTGGGCTCGCACCTGGCCAACATCCTGTCGCTGTTCGACCTGTGTGACCGGCCGCCGCACTCCATGGGTGACGGCGAGGTGCTGGACCTCGGCGGCAAGCGGGTGCGGATGCTCGACACGCCGCACGTCCCCCATGGCTGGGACGCCCACCTGCTCCTCGAGGAGGAGACGCACACGCTGCTGTGCGGCGACCTGTTCACGTCGACGGGCCGGGTTCCGGCCACGACCGACGGCGACATCGTCGGCCCGGCCGTCGCCGCGGAGGACCTCTTCGGCGCCACCTGCCTCACCCCGGCCACCGCGCCGACCATCCGCACGCTGGCGGACCTCGACGCCGGGACGCTCTGCCTCATGCACGGTCCCGCGTTCACCGGCGACTGCGCGGCGGCCCTGGGTGAACTGGCGGACGACTACGCCCGCCGCCTGGCCGACGCCTGAACGCCAGCGGACCGCGAACTTGTAGGAATCCGACCCCTCACCGGTCGGATCCCCACAAGAACGCTGTGGGTCAGCTGAGGTCGCGAACCCTGAGGGTGTCGACGTGCTGCTGGAAGGCGACCGCCTTGCCGCCATCCATGGTCCACACGTGGACCATCTTCACCACGGCCGGCTCACCGGAGCTCGTGTGCTTCCAGGTGTAGTTCCCGAGCGCCACGACGGTGTCGCCTTCGGCGACGAACTGCTCGGGAACCACCGCGAACTCGTCGCCGATCTCACCGAGGCGCATGAACACCCCTTCCAGAACGGCCTGGGGGCCGACATACGTGCCGGCGAGCGGAAATCCATCGGCCTCGGCCCACTGGATGTCGTCGGCCATGACGCCGAGGGCGGCGGGTACGTCGCCCTCGGCGAAGCTCGCATAGGCGCCTTCGATGATCTCGCTGTTCGTTGCCATCAGGTCCCCTCCCTGGGCAGTCTGCCCACCGGTCGACACTAACCCGGTCGGTCGGAATCGGTCGGCCGGAATGAGGCGGCAATCACGTTCGAGATGGTGGAGGTGATGGGATTCGAACCCACGGCCTCTTCGATGCGACCGAAGCGCTCTAGCCAGCTGAGCTACACCCCCGAATGGGAGACCGAAGTGTAGCGGTCCCTCAGCCGGGCCCCGAACCGGCGCCGCGACGGGACGCCTCCTCCAACGCATGCTGCAGCCGGGTCTGCAGCACCGTGGTGGTCAGGTCACCCCGGCTGCGCTCCAGCACGGCCCGCAGGGCGTCCAACGTCCGGCGCAGGCCTCCGGTGATGGCGTCGGGGAAGTCGACCACGCTGAGCGACTCGTACACGTCGTCCATCAGGCCCAACAGCTCCTCGCCCCGCTCCAGCTCGCCGTCGCGCAGCCGGTCCAGCAGGTGGCGGCGCAGCTCACTGGCGGCCTCGGCCAGCCCCTTGAGGTAGGCCGGGCCGCCGACGCGCAGGTCCTGGGCGGAGGGCAAGGGGTCCCCGGCCACCAGGGCGATGACGGAACGCGCCTCCACGTACTCCTTCTCCGCGTCGTGCAGGAAGCCGGCGTGCTCCACCGACGGGAACCCGTCGAGGGCGGCCTGGACCTCCCGCAGGGCCGACTCGGCCCGGTCGGCCAGCTCCAGGGCCCGCTCCGGCTGGAGCCGGTGCACGCTCTTGATGGAGGAGCCGCACAGCTGGATGACCGTGCGGCACCCGGGCAGCGCCGCCTCCCGGGCGGCGTTGGTGGCCTGCAGGGTGGCGCGGACGGACTCGACGTTGCGGGCGAGGCGGTCGGCTGCGTCCCCGGGCACGCTGCGCCCGGTGGTCAGTTCGCGATGCGGCGGGCGTTGACCGGGGTGACCCGGCCGACGGCGCCGAACTCCTGGATGGAGTTGACCTGCGGGGCGAACCCACCGACGGTGCGCCGCTGCGGGGCGGGGGCGTTGGTGACCTGGGCCAGCAGCACCACGTACGCGACCAGCAGCGCGTCCGCCACCAGGTGCAGGAGCAGGAACGGACCACCGAAGGCGACGGTGCACAGCAGGGTCAGGATGGCAGCGGCACCGAGGACGGTGAGCACCTCCTGGCGGCGCTTGCGCACTGCCGGGGAGACCGTCCGGGCCGGGGCGGCGGGAGCGGAGGCGGACCGGGTCCGCATGTCGATCACGTTGGAACCGTCACCCAGTGACGAGGAACGCGAACCGGGACGCTGCAGCGAGGACAGCTGGTGGTTGAACGATCGGATGCTGTCACCGCCGCGGACGCCGGAGAACTTCTTGACGGCTTCCGGGAGCAGGACGATGGCCCAGACGACTGCCAGGCCGAGCAACACCAGTGTGGAGACACTCATGAGTCAGCGCGGTTTCCTTTCGAGGACCCCTGTGGTTGCGGGCACGAACCTAGTGGTCATGTCGCAACTGTTACAAGTCGGTGACGAACTACACCGATGTCATCCTAGGGGCGGGAGCGGCCACGTCCGGGCCATGGGGAGGACATGTCCCGACCGTCCGGCCGACACCGCGGCGCCACCGGACCCGACAGGGGTCCGGCCGGAGTCGCTCAGAGGTCGTCGAGGGAGGTCTCGAGCAGGTCGTGGTCGTTGTCCCGGCGGTACACCCCGGAACGCCCGCCGGTCTTCTCCCACAGCGCCACGTTGGAGATCACCATGGACCGGTCCACGGACTTGCACATGTCGTAGATGGTCAGGCACGCCACGTTGGCCGCGGTGAGGGCTTCCATCTCCACGCCGGTGCGGTCCACGGTCTCCACCTGGGCCTCCACCTCGATGAAGGTGTCCTCGATGCGGAAGTTCACCAGCACCGCGCCCACCAGGACCGGGTGGCACAACGGGATCAGGTCAGAGGCCCGTTTGGCCGCCTGGATGCCCGCCACCCTGGCCACCGACAGCACGTCGCCCTTGTTGATGGCACCACGGGCCACCAGGGAGGTGGTGTCGGTGCTCATGTTCACCCGGCCCCGGGCGATGGCCCGACGGTGCGTCGGCTCCTTGGGCGTGACGTCGACCATGCGAGCACGGCCCAGCGGATCAAGATGGGTGAGACCCCGGTCGGACATGGGGCGAGTGTAGGCCGTCGGTCGGGCCCCACGGGCGGGACCGACGGGACGGCAACGGACCGCGGTGGCAGGGCAGACAACCCATGGACGGATCACCCGGGCCGGTCCACCCTTCGGGCTACCATTCGGTCGGCAGCGCTTGGGGATGCCAGGGAGTGGGCGCGTCGGCCGCCCGCACCAGTGGAACTGGAGTCAGCACGTGAAGGCAGCACCCGGAACACCCGCCCGCAGTCGATCGGCCACGGCCCGGCTCGCCGCCGGCCTCGCCGCACTGGTCGCCGGCCTGGCCCTGGTCTCCACCGCATTCGTGGGAGGCGCCGGCGCCGCGGAGTCCAGCGGCATCTCCATCGTCCAGAACGTCACACCGACCGAGGGATGCACCCCCCTGCCCCAGCTGACCTACGTGACCCAACAGGGCTTCTCCACCTACCGCCTGGTCGTCACCGCACCGGAGAAGCCGTGCACACCGATCAACGCGGCGGCCGCCATCTACTCCATGCCCACCGACGGGTCCCAGTGGCCACAGTCGCTCAAGGAGCGCAAGGACTTCACCATCGCCGAGGCCGGCGTCACCGAGATCACCTTCACCAAGGCGTGCGACCCGGAGCAGTTCGACGTGCTGACCGGCGCCACGCCCCCGGTGATCTCACCGAACGGCGCCTGGCACGGTCCGCTGCTGTTCCCCGGCGACGTCGGCACATCCCTCCAGTGGCAGCCGGATGCGGAGTGGCGCCAGGAGAACCAGTGCGTGCCGGCCTCGACCAGCACCACGACCACGACCACGTCCACCCCGGGGACGCCCCCACCGGAGGTGAACGGCTCCACGACGCTCCCACCGCCCGCCGTCAACGGGTCCACCACCATCGCGACCACCACCACGGTCACGGTGGCCGGCATCTCGGCCACCCGGACGCCGGCGGTCCAGACCGCGGGCACCAGCACGAACGCCTCCACCTCGCTCGCCCTGACGGGCGCCAACTCCGACGCGGTGGCCCTGGTCGGCGCCGCCCTGTTGGTGGCCGGCCTGGTCCTGGTGGTCTCCGCCCGCCGCCGCACCGTGGCCGCCGCAGTGGACAACGGCCCGGAGCCGCACCGGCCCACCTGGTTCGACCCCGACGACCGCTGGTAGCACCAGCGGTCACCCCGGCTCCCCCGCGTTCCGCTCGGGCCCGGACCGCGGTGACCGGGCGCGGTGCCTAGCCCCCGATCTGGGACATGGACCGGCGGGGCCGGATGAAGGTCACCTGGCCGATGGCGTGGCCGGCCCACTTGGCGCCGACACACCGCTCGATCACCTCGGCGAGGTCGTCGTCGGACCCGCCCGAGCGCAGGACGCCCCGCAGGTCGAACTCCTCCACCGCGAACAGGCAGTTGCGCATGCGTCCCTCCGAGGTGAGGCGGACGCGGTCGCACGACTCGCAGAAGGGCCGCGTGACGCTGGGGATCACTCCCACCTCGCCCCCGCCGTCGAGGTAGCGGAACCGCTCCGCGGGTTGGTGGCCGCGGTCCACCGCGACCACCGGGTACACCTCGTTGATGGCCGCCACGATCTGGTCCTGGGACACGACCTGGTCCCGGGTCCAGTGGTGCTCTGCGTCCAGCGGCATGAACTCGATGAAGCGGACCGTCACGCCCCGGTCGCGACCGAAGGCGGCGAAGTCCACCACCTCGTCGTCGTTGACCCCGCGCATCATCACCACGTTGACCTTGACCGGTGCCAGGCCCGCGGCCACCGCGGCGTCGATCCCGGCCAGGACCCGGTCCAGTTCGTCCCGCCTGGTCAGCTGCTCGAAGCGGTCCCGCCGGAGGGAGTCGAGCGACACGTTGATCCGCTTCAGCCCGGCCTCGGCCAGGTCGTGGGCCTGGTTGGCCAGCGTCGCACCGTTGGTGGTCACGGCCAGGTCCACCCCGAGGGCGGCCAGCTTGCCGACCAGGACCGGGAAGTGGGCACGGATGGTGGGCTCGCCCCCGGTCAGGCGGATGGAGTCGATGCCGTAGCGCTGCACCATGAGCCCCGCGATCCGCTCGATCTCCTCGAAGGTCAGGACCTCGGAGCGGGGCAACCAGTCCATGCCCTCCTCCGGCATGCAGTACGAGCACCGGAAGTTGCAGCGGTCGGTGACCGAGATGCGCAGGTCGCGGTGCACGCGCCCGAAGGAGTCGACGAGGTCGGCCACGGGCCCATCGTACGGTGCACGGAGCCGGTCGGTCCCCCGCCCCTCACGGATCGAGCAGGATCACCTCGACCGTTCCACCCTCCGCCACGCCGTCACCGTCGGCCAGGACCGCCAGACCGTCGGCCGCCGCCATGGCCGACAGGTGGTGCGATCCCTGGCCCCCGGCCGACGACGCGAGGAACCCGAGGTCGTCGTCCTGGTCCACCCGCACCCGCACGAAGTGGGTCTTGCCGTCAGGCCGACGCCGGAAGGGACCGGCCGCCGTGGCACGGACCCGGCGACGGTCCACACGGTCCCGTCCCGCCATCGTCATCAGCCCTGGCCGGGCGAACAGCTCGAAGCTGACCATCGAGCTGACGGGGTTGCCGGGCAGGCCGAACACCGGCACGCCGTCGACCAGCCCGAAGGCGAACGGCTTGGCCGGCTTGATGGCCACCTGCATCCACCGCATGTCGCCGATCCGCCCCAGCACCGCCTTGACGAAGTCGAAGTCACCCATGGACACGCCCCCGCTGGTGAGCAGCGCGTCGCAGCGGTCCACGCCGTTGCGCAGCGCGCCCTCGATGCGGTCCTCGTCGTCGGGCACCAGGCCCAGGTCCACGGCGTGGAACCCCGACCTCTGGCACAGGGCCAGCAGCGCCAACCGGTTGGAGTCGCGGATCTGGCCCCGTTCCAGCGGTCCACCGCCCTGGACCAGTTCGTCGCCGGTGGACACCACCCCGACCACCGGGCGGCGCACCACGTCCACGTGGGTGCGGCCCACGGTGGCCAGGACCCCCAGGTGGCCGGCGGTCAGCACCGTGCCGGCCTCCACCACCACGTCACCGGGGCGGACGTCGTCCCCGGCCGGGCGGATGTGGGACCCGGCCTCCACGATCCGGCCCACCGTCACCACCTCGGCGCCGCCCTCGTCGCGGACCGACGTGTCCTCCACCATCACGATGGCATCGGCCCCGGGCGGGACGGGCGCGCCGGTCATGATCCGCACGGCCTGTCCGGGGCCGACCGGCACGTCGCCCCGGGACCCGGCGGCGACGGTGCCCGCCACCCGGAGGTCCACCCCCACGGCCAGGTCGCCGGCACGGACGGCGAAACCGTCGACCGCGGTGTTGTCGAACGGCGGCACCGCCTCGGCGGACGCCACGGCCTCCGTGGTCACCAGGCCATGGGCCTGGTCCAGCGGCAGGGACTGCCGGGGGCAGGACCTGGAGCCGGTCTCGGACGTGGGCCCAGGCGTCGGGAAGCGAGATCACACCGCCAGTTGACCAGACCGGACGGTCAGACGAGACCCTCGCGCCGGCACACGTCGGTGAGGAAGGAACGGAACTCGGGGCCGAGGTCCTCCCGCTCGAGCGCCAGCTCGACCGTGGCCCGCAGGTAGTCGATCTTCTTGCCGATGTCGAAGCGCCCCTCGCTGAACACGTAGCCGAACACCGGCTCCCGGGTGAGCAGCGTGGCGATGGCATCGGTGAGCTGGATCTCGCCGCCCACACCCGGCTCGAGGTGGGAGATCTCCTCGAAGATGGCCGGCGTGAACAGGTACCGGCCCATGACGGCCAGGTTGGAGGGCGCCAGGGCCGGTTCCGGCTTCTCCACGATCTCGGTGATGCGGCACAGGGCACCGTCCCGGTCCTCCACCGCGGCGCAGCCGTAGGCGGAGATCTGGTCGCGGGGGACCTCCATGAGGGCCACCACCGAACTGCGCTGCTCGTCGAAGGTCTTGATCATGTCCTTCAGCACCGTGGAGTGCTCGTCCATGATGTCGTCGCCCAGCATGACCACGAACGGCTCGTTGCCCACGTGCTTGCGGGCGACCGACACCGCGTGGCCCAGGCCCAGGGGCTCGCCCTGGCGGACGAAGTGGATGTCCGCCAGCTCGGCCAGCTCGACCACCTCGGCCAGGTCGCCCATCTTGCCCTTCGCCTGCAGCTGGTACTCCAGCTCGAAGTTGCGGTCGAAATGGTCCTCGAGGCTGCGCTTGTTCCGGCCCGTGATGATGAGGATGTCGTCGATGCCGGCGGCGACCGCCTCCTCCACCACGTACTGGATCGCGGGCTTGTCCACGACCGGCAGCATCTCCTTGGGCTGCGCCTTGGTGGCGGGCAGGAACCTGGTGCCCAGGCCCGCCGCCGGGATGACCGCCTTGGTGACCGTGCTCATGACCTGACCATCCCCATCTCGCTCCCCGTTCCCGTGGTGTGCGGTCGATGGTACCGAACGGACGTCGCCGTTCCGCATGGGTACTCCTACCCGTGGGCCGCCCCGGGGCTGACTGGCGGAGGGTCCCGGGAGGTCCGGTAGCATTAGCACTCGTCCCACGCGACTGCTAACGCTCCCCGGAGAACCCGATGCCCGTCTACGAGTACCGCTGCCGCACCTGCGGCCACCAGTTCGACATCCAGCAGTCGTTCACCGACGACGCGCTCACCGAGTGCCCCGAGTGCCGGGGTGAGCTGCGCAAGGTGTTCGCCGCCGTCGGCATCTCGTTCAAGGGATCCGGCTTCTACAAGACCGACAGCCGGGCCGGCTCGTCCAGCTCGGGGTCGTCGAGCTCGCCCTCGACCACCTCAGGGACGTCCGGCTCGGGGTCGGACAGCTCCTCGTCCTCGTCGGACTCCGGGACGTCGTCATCGAGCGGTTCGGGCGGTTCGGACTCGTCCTCGTCCTCGACGGCCACCAGCACACCCAGCACGTCGTCCTCCAAGGACTGACGCCAGGGCACGGCACCGGCCGCAGGATCAGGCCTGCTGGATCAGGCCTGCTGGATCGTCGCGTGTGACTCCCGCACGGCCCGCTGCATCAGGTGGTCCAGCAGGGCGATGAGCACCATCTTGACCGAGTCCTTGGACCGGGCATCGGTGCGGACCAGGGGCACGTGGGCCGACAGTGACAGCGCGTCCCGCACCTCCTCCAGCGAATACGAACCTGCGTCCGGGAACTGGTTCACGGCGGCGACGAACGGCACGCCCCTGCTCTCGAAGAAGTCGACCGCGGCGAAGCACTGCTCGATCCGGCGGGTGTCCAGGAGCACCACCGCCCCCAGGGCCCCGTCCACCAGGTCGTCCCACATGAACCAGAAGCGCTCCTGACCGGGGGTGCCGAACAGGTACAGGATCAGCTCCGCGTCCACGGTGATGCGACCGAAGTCCATCGCCACCGTGGTCGAGGTCTTGCGGTCCACCTGGGAGAGGTCGTCGACGGACTCGGAGTAGGCCGTCATCGTGGCCTCCGTGGTCAACGGCTCGATCTCGGAGATGGCCCCCACCAACGTGGTCTTGCCCACGCCGAATCCGCCCGCCACCAGGATCTTCACCGGCTGGGGTGCGCCCTGGTGCAGGGCCGGGGTCTGGTCAGAGTGCTCGTACTGCATCGATCATCCTCAACAGAAGTGCGGGCGTTGCTACCTGCCTGGCTTCGTGGACCTGGACCAGGCCCGCTTCGGCGAGGTCGCCCACCAGGATCTGGGCCACCCCGAGGGGCACACCGACACGGGCCGCGACCTCCGCGACCGAGACGGGTGATGCGCACACCTCCACGATGGCGGCGTGCTCGAACTGCAGGTCACGGGCCGGAACGGATCCGGTGGACACCACCAGTGCCTCGACCCGCATGTGGACCGTCGCATGTCGGGTCCGTCCACCGGTGATGACGAAGGGCCGGACCAGCTCGTCGTCGAAGCCGTCGTCGACCTCGTCGTCGACGCCGTCGTCCGGATCCGGGAACGCGACGGGACCGGAGGGCGGCGTCGGCTCCCATCCGGACATGTGGTCGTTCCCCCCGATCAGGACGTCGGTCAGTGGACGGCCAGGACGCTACGGAGACCGGCGCGCACCTGGGGGGTCAGGACGGAGCCGAACCGCTCCACCATCAGGGTCATCTCGTAGCCCACCAGTCCCACGTCCGCATCCTTGGTCGACAGGACCCCGAGTGCGCTGCCGTCGGAGATGGAGGCCACGAACAGGAAGCCCGTGCTCATCTCCACCATCACCTGGTCGACCTCGCCGT
This sequence comes from uncultured Actinomycetota bacterium, assembly GCA_963773765.1. GTDB lineage: Bacteria > Actinomycetota > Acidimicrobiia > Acidimicrobiales > Microtrichaceae > CAVZCC01. The sequence continues at coordinate 307,996 of CAVZCC010000005.1, forward strand.
AACCGAAGCAGCGGGAGGCCCCGAGCGAGAGGCTGGTCAGTCCGGCGGCGATCGCCGCGAACTGGTCGGCCCGGGCCCGGTCCAGGTCGGTGGACATGGCCATGAGCAAACCGTCCGAGCTGACGCAGACGGCGTCACTCACGCCCGGCGTCTGCTCCACGAACCGCGACAGCAGCCACGGGATCTGTTGGACCTGCTCATTGACATCAGTGATCACGGGGAATCCTCCCAATCGGTCGCCGGAACGGCGTCTGTGTGCTGCATCGCGGCCGGCTCGCCCGGCCAGGCCGGCGGAGCCGGCGGCTGGTCGTCCACGGAGACGGCGGCGCCGTCGAGTCCGCGGTGTCGGCCGGTCTGGAACGACGAGAGCATGGAGCGCACCTCGTCGGGCGATCGTGTGCCCGTCGGAACGGGCTCGGGTGCCGGCTCACCCAGGGGGCTCTCCGCCAGGGAGGCGCCGGGGACACGCTTGATCAGGCCACCACCCAGGCCCCCGCCCAGGCCGGCGCCGTCGGCGGCCGGAGGGGCGATGTCGGGCTCGATCGGCATGAAGGCCTCGGCCTCCCTGGGGGCCAGGGGTGCGAACAGCGCGTCCGCCGCGGCGCTGGGCACCGGCGCGGACGGGTCCGCGGGCTCCGGGGACCACGCCGGTGCGGGCTCTGCCGGGTCCTGGACGGGCGCCGCCCAGGACTGCGCCGGAGCCGGGGCGGCAGGCTCCTCCACCGGGGCCGTCCACTCCTGCACCGGGACGGACCATGCCTGTTGCTCGACCGCGGGACCGGGAGGGGGAGGCGGGGCGCCCCCGTCCACCTCGGCCTCGACCTCGGAGGCACCGGAGGCGAGGTCCCCATCGACCGTCGGAGCGACCCACGGGTCGGGCCGACCCCAGGGATCGGACACCACGGGCTCGAACGGTGTCGACGCCTCGACGTCGTCCCACCGACCGGAGCCGTTCCCGTCGTCATCGACCTGCTCACCGCCCGGCGCGCCGGTCGCCAGCACATCGTCGGCCAGCACATCGGTCGCCAACCCGTCCTCGGCCAGCACATCGGTCGCCAACCCGTCCTCGGCCAGCCATCTCGCCAGCACATCGTCGACCAGCACATCGGTCGACCAGCCGTCGTCGACCAGCACATCGTCGACCAGCACATCGTCGACCAACGCATCGTCGACCAGCACATCGGTCGCCAACCCGTCGTCGACCAGCGCATCATCGACCGGCGCATCGGTCGCGGGGTCGGGCAGCGCATCGGTCGCGGGGTCGGGCAGCGTCCAGGAGTCGGTCGCAACCGGCTCGGCACCGACGGCGTCAGCCTCGATGGGGTCGGAGAACGCCGGATCAGGTGCGGCCCACGGCTCGGTGACGGCCGGGACCGGCAGCACCGGCTCGGGCACGGGCACCTCGGCGGAGGGGGACGGCCACAGTGAGGTCGGATCCGTGCCCTCCAGCCCGCTGGTGTCCAGGGCCGCCACGGCGGCGGCCGGGAGCGCCGGGAACTCGTCCGGCGGCGCGGCATCCTCGAAGGTGCCTGGCACGTTCCCCCACGCCGTGGGCTCCATCTCTGCGATGGTGGGCACCGGCTCCGCGAACGGGTCGGCGTCGGGATCGATCACGGGCTCGGGCTGGACCGAACCGGCGGCGATGCCGGCACCGGGTGCGAAGGGCACCGGGCCCTGCTCACGCGCCGCCCGGGAGCCGGGAAGGGGCTGGGCGATGTTGGACCGGTCCGTGGCGCCCATGACGGCCGTCGCCGGCAGGCTGACCACCGCGGTGACGCCACGGCCACCGGTGCTGGGCTGCAACCTCACCAGCGCGCCGATCTTGGCGGCCAGCTTGGCGATCACGTACTGGCCCAGGTAACGGGTGGGCATGCCGTCCACCTCGTCCAACCCGGCCAGCCGGTGGTTGGCCGCCACGAGCTCCACGTCGGACATGCCCACGCCATGGTCGATCACTGCCAACTGGTAGCCGCCCTGGCCGAGCGATCGGCCGTCGATCTCCACCGTGGTGTCCGGCGGGGAGAACCCGAGCGCGTTCTCGATCAGCTCGGCCAGCAGGTGGACGAGGTCGATCACGACCGGTCCACCCAGGGTGGACCGGCCCAGGTGGCCCAGGCGGACCCGTTCGAAGTCCTCGACCTCGCTCATCGCGGCCCGCACGATCTCCGCCACCTCGGCCGGCTTGCGGCGACGGCGGGGCGTCTCCGACCCGGCCAGGATCAGCAGTGACTCGGCGTTCCGGCGCATGCGGCTGGCCAGGTGGTCCAGCTTGAAGAGGTGGTCCAGGAACGCGGGGTCCGTCTCCCGCTTCTCCAGGGACGAGATGAAGTCGAGCTGCCGGCCGAGCAGCGCCTGGTTGCGGCGACCCAGGTTGGTCAGCGCGTCACCCAGGTTGCGTCGCAGCACCGCCTGCTCGCCGGCCAGGCGCAGGGCGGTCTCCTGCACGTCGTTGAACGCGGCCGCCACCTCCCGGACCTCGGACGCACCGGTGGCCCGGAGCGCCGGGAGGTGCACGTCGGTGTCCTCGCTCTGCTGGGCCCGCACCGCATCCGGGAGCCGGCTCAGCGCCACCTCCTCGGCCTGCGTGGCCAGCTCCTGGAGCGGCCGGGCGATGGAGCGCGTGGCGCTGCGCACCAGCAGCGCACTGATCAGCACCGTGGCGACCACGGCCAGGGCGGAGAGGATGAGGACCCGGCGGGCAGAGCCGGCCAGGTCGTCCACCGCGGCGACGGCCAACGTGGCGGCGTCGTCACGGAGCGACCGGAGCTCATCGACCCGGGCGTCCGCACCGGCCAGCCAGGCGGTGAGGTCCTCGGCCTCGACGGTGGAGAAGAACAGGGCGTCACGTCCGGTGCTGGCCGCGGCCAGCCCGTCGTTGATCCGGTCGATCCGGACCTGGAGGGCGGGAGTGGCAACCGCGGCGGCCTGCTCGGCCAGGATGCCCTGGCCGGACGCCAGCGCCGTGACGTCCTGGAACTGCTCGGGCACCAACGCCTGGTCGGCGGCCAGGCTGGTGATCAGGTCACGCTCGCGGGCGGCCGCCTCCTGGGCCTCGGCCAGGAAGTCGGTGGCGGCGGCGGGGGCGTCGTCGACGGAGTCACCGGGATCGAACGATGCCCGGCTCAGGACCAGGAGGTCGTCGATGGCCGGGGAGTACCCGTCCACGGCCACGATGCCGCCGGTGCTGGTGGAGGCCAGGGCACTGGCACCCTCGGTCCGGGACAGCGCCCGCGTCGCCATGGCCTCCAGTGCACCGCCTTCGACCGCGGCCCGGCTGCGGACCTCCGCTGACGCCGCGTCCACCGCGGCGCGCGTCTCCGGGGTCACCGGCTGGTCCGCGGCCAGGAGCTGGCGTTCGGCCTGGAGCGCGTCGATCAGCTGGAAGGACGCCAGGCCGAGCTCGGCACCGGACTTCAGGTCGGTCGCCTCGCGCGACTGTTGGACCGCATTGGTCACCTGGAACGCTGTCACGCCCAGGAGGCCAACGAGGGGGACGATGAGGAGCAGAGCAAGGCGGCTGCGGATCCGCATCCGTCCGCGCTGGTCCCGCTGGGTTGTCGGTCGCCGTGCCATCAGTCCAGCGAATCGACCAGTCCGGGCGGCGGGTTGAGGAAAAAGGACCGGTTCCGGTACCGGTCCAGGGGTCGGCCGGCCCGGTCGGCCCGGCCCAGTGCCCCATCCGGACGGGGTTCCGGACCGGGTCGCGGTCCCCGGACGGCCGCCGGGCCGGGCTCCGGCCCGGCACGTAGCATGGGTGGTCCATGGCCAAGCGAAAGCGGCGCTCCGCCGCACCACCTCCTCCTTCTCCCCCGGTCCGACCCGGCCTGGTCGGCCCCCTCCGCACCGTCCCCGCCGGCATCACCCGACCCGACTACGCGTTGACGGGCCAGCCGTCGGACCGGGCCTCACGGGCCATCCGGACCGACGACGAGATCCACGCCATGCGGGTGGCCGGCCGGGTGGCGGCCGATGCCCTGGTGGAGGTCGGGCGACACGTACGACCCGGGATCACCACCGACGAGTTGGACCGCATCGGCCACGACGCCATGGTGGAGGCAGGGTCCTACCCCTCCACCCTCAACTACCGCGGCTATCCCAAGTCGCTGTGCACCTCCGTCAACGAGGTGATCTGCCACGGCATCCCGGACTCCCGGCGCCTGGCGGACGGAGACATCGTCAACGTGGACGTCACGGCCTACATCGGCGGGGTCCACGGTGACACCTCCGCCACCTTCCTGGTGGGAGAGGTGGACGACTCGTCCGCGGCGCTGGTGGAGCACACCCGCCAGGCCATGCACGCCGGCATCTCGGTGGTCCGCCCGGGGGCGCGCATCTACGAGATCGGGCGGGCCATCGAGGCCGCCGTCGCGCCGTTCGGCCACAGCGTGGTGAGGGAGTTCATCGGCCACGGCATCGGTGACCAGTTCCACACCTCGCTGCAGATCCCCCACTACTACGACCCCCGCAATGACACCGTCCTGCTGCCCGGCATGACCTTCACCATCGAGCCCATGATCAACCTGGGCGGACCCCGCCTGGAGATGTGGGACGACGGCTGGACCGTCGTCACCCGGGACCTGCAGCGATCGGCCCAGTTCGAGCACACCCTGCTGGTGACCGAGGACGGGCACGAGCTCCTCACGCTGCCCACCGACGGCGCACCGGCAGAGGTGCGGTTCGCCGGTGAACGCATGGGTGAGGGTGCCGCCACCGCACCCGCCACCGACTGACGCCGGCGCTCGCCCGGCCCGTCCGGCCCGTCCGGAACGCCTTCCCCCGATGCAGCGCTCCGGCACCGTCCGGTCGCGCCGGACCAGGAGGCCCAGGTGGCTCGTCGTTCCGCACCCACCGTTCGGTGGCCCCATCCCGTGCTGCTGCGGGCGGCACGCCGACGGGTGCTGGCCTCGGTGCTGGTCCTGGCCACCGTCCTCATCGTGCACCAGTCGCTGACCGGGGCCGAACGGGTCAGGGCCGGGTGGGGATCCACCACGGAGGTGGTCGTGGTGACCAGGCCCGTGCCGGCCGGGGACCAGGTCGAGGCCGCCGCGGTCGCCGTCGAGCGCCGACCGGGCGCCACCGTGCCGGACGGTGCGCTCCGCAGGTTGGGACCACCGGCCCGGGCCACGGTTGACCTGGTGCCCGGTGAGGTGCTCACACCGGCCCGGTTGGACCGCGGGGCGCGGGGCCCGGTGCCGGCGGCCCTTCCCCGCGGGACCGTCGGCGTCACCGTCCCGCTCGGCGGACCCGTGCCCCCGGCGGAGGTCGGGGACCGGGTGGACGTGGTCGGGACGGACCTGGCGGGGAGCGACCGGGGCCCGGCCGCCCTGGGATCCGCCGCCGGGGCACCCGGACGGAGGGTGGCAGATGGCGCTGTGGTGCTCCGGCGCGGGGAGGACTTCGTCCTCCTGGCCGTGCCGCGCGCCCAGGCGGACGCCACGGCGGCCGCCGCCCTCGCCGGGCCGTTGGCCCTGGTCATCCTGGGCTGACGGCTGGGGTCCTTCCTTCTCCGCCCAAGCCCTCGGACCCCGTTCCTCCACGGGTTCGGCGTCACTTCCCGGTGGGTGCCACCGGAAAGTGACGCATGTTCTCGGGGGGGGGGGGGGGGACGGTGTGGGGGCGGGTCAGGCCACCGGCGGGGTGGGCGGCGGCCCGGGGGGCGGCCCCGGCGGCGGTTCGCCCTCCGGGGCGTCGCCCGGACGCCTGGACCCCCGCTGGCCCACCGTCCTGATCACCCCACGACCCACCTGGCGCGCCGTCGGGAGCCGGGGCGGGGCCTGGCCCCGCTGCACCGCGGACATGCCCACGGCGAAGAACGCACCGGCGGCCAGGGACAGGGCGGCGACGACGACGCCGCCCAGCCGGGTGGGCAGGGGGACCACCACCGGCACGAACGCACCCAGCACCCACGCCACCTGGAAACGGGACTCGAACCGGGCGAAGGACCGCCCCCGGTTGGCGTCCGGGGCGTCCCGCTGGACCACGGCATCGAAGGCCTGCTTGCCGGCCGACGCCGCCACCGCGATGAACAGCGCCAGCATCGACTGGCCCAGCAGTCCACCCAGCAGCGCCCCGGCCAGGCCGCCGACCACGGCCACGCCCGTGGCCCCCAGCAACAGCAGCTCCTCCCGCAGGTGGCGGCGCACGACGGGGGCAACCGCTGCGCCCAGGAGCCCGCCTCCGACGCTCAGCACCACGATCACGCCGAAATGCCACGCCGGCGGCCCCAGCGGCGCAACCAGGTCCGACGCAGTTGCCTGCACGTCCGCCGTGGCGTCGCCGGCCAGGCGCCCGAGTCCGGTGCCGAGCGGGGGCGGCCCGTCGCTGCCCCGCAGGGCGAAGGCCAGCAGGAACGTGACGAACCCGACCACGGCCCGCAGCGTGCCCATGGCCGACGAGGCCGACAACACCCCGGCGCTGCGCAGCTCCGCCCGTTCCGCGGTGCCCGCCGGCTCCGCCGCCACCGTGGTGGCCGGGACGCGCAGGGCGGCCACCACCGCGGCCACGAACATCACCGACGCCAACGCCATCACGGCGCCCGGTCCCACCAGCAGGAGCAGGGCGCCGGGGATGCCGGCCGCGAAGCCGCTCAGGCCGGACAGCAGCTGCAGCTTGCTGTTGGCCTCCACCAGGCCGGCGTCGCTGTGCACCACGGTCGGCACGATCGCCGCCTTGGCCACCTGGTAGCTCTTGGCCAGGACCAGCATCACGAACGCCTCGGGGAACAGCAGCAGGCTGTCCGCCCCGACGCTGGACACCATCAGCAGCGCCACCACGGCCCGGCCCACCGCGGAGCCGACCAGCATGATCCGGTGGCCGCCGCGGGCGCGGTCCATGGCCGGCCCGATGAGGGGTCCGACGATGGCGAAGGGGGCCATGGTGAACACCAGGTACAGCGCGATGCGCCACCGGGCACCGGACGGGTCCACGTCGAAGAACAGCGAGCCGGCCAGCGCCATGGCCACCAGCGCGTCGCCGGCGAGTGAGAGCACATGGGTGAGCGCCAGGCGCCCGAACGGAGTCTGGACGTCCACGCGGGGCTGGGGCCGCATGGCCCGCAGCCGTTCGGCCCGTTCGGCGCGGTCCGCCGCCACCCAGGCCGGGTCGGGCCCGGCCGGTGGCCCGACGCTTCCCGGCACCGGTCGCCGGGGCGCCCCTCCAGGGGCCTCTGGGCCCGGTTCGCTCACGGGGCCCATGCTACGGGTGGGTCCGGACGGCCACCGGGGCGGGCCCGGGGCCGCCACGGGACCGCACGGACCGGGGCGATCAGCGGCCGCCGGCGAACTTGTAGCCCAGGCCCCGGATCGTGACGATCCGGAGCGGGTGGGAGGGATCGTCCTCGATCTTGGACCGCAACCGCTTCACGTGGACGTCCAGGGTCTTGGTGTCCCCCACGTAGTCGCTGCCCCAGACCCGGTCGATCAGGGTGGCCCGGGGAAGCACCCGGCCCGCGTTCTCCATGAGCAGGGCCAGGAGCTCGAACTCCTTGAGCGGCAGGCTGACCAGGTCTCCCCGCACCCGCACCTCGTGGCTGTCCGGGTCCAGCTCGATGCCGTCCACCCGCAGCACGTCGTGGGCCTCGCCCACCGTGTCGGCGCTGCGGGGCTGGCGCCGGAGCACCGCCCGCATGCGGGCCACCAGCTCACGGAGCCGGTACGGCTTGGTGACGTAGTCGTCGGCCCCCACCTCCAGGCCGACGACCGTGTCGATCTCCGCCGTCTTGGCCGTGACCATGATGATCGGCACGGTGCTGCGCTGGCGGATCTCCCGACAGACGTCCAGGCCCGACACGGTCGGCAGCATGACGTCCAGCAGCACCAGGTCCGGCTGGACCTGGTCGAAGCGGTCGAGCGCCTCCGCGCCGTCCCGGGCGATCTCCACGTCGAAGCCCTCCCGGCGGAGTCCCACCGAGAGCGCCTCGATGAACGCCTCTTCGTCCTCGACCACGAGCACCGTGGGTGTAGTTGTGGACATGGTGATGTTCAGCCTCCGACGTCGGTCGGCAGGGGCGTCAGCCCCGGCCCGTCCCCGATGGGACGTGGTTCGCTCGCCCCGCCCCAGCGCGGCAGGGTCAGGGTGAAGGTGGAGCCGACGCCCTCGGTGGACTCCACCGAGACGTCACCTCCGTGGTTGCTGGCGACGTGGCGGACGATGGCCAGTCCCAGCCCGGTGCCCCCGGTCTCCCGGGACCGGGCCCGGTCCACGCGGTAGAAGCGTTCGAAGATGCGGTCCAGGTCGCGACGGGGCACACCGACGCCGCTGTCGCTCACGTAGATCCGCACCACACCGGCGGGAGCGTCGTCGACGGCCTCCACCACCACCTCGGAGTCCTCGGACGAGTACTTCACCGCGTTGTCCAGGAGGTTGAAGAGGGCGGAGACCAGCTGCCGGCGGTCGCCCTGGGTGTGCAGGCTGGTCGGGATGTCGGTCCGCACCTTGATGCCGGCGTTCTCCGCCGCGGAGGCGATCCGCCCCTCGGCCTCGCCCACCACCGAGCTCACGCTGACCTCCTCGAACTCGGCGTCGTCGCCGAACTCGATCCGGCTCAGCTCCAGCAGGTCGTCCACCGTGCGGCTCACGCGGTCCGCCTCCAGGATCATCCGCTCCGACAGCCGCTCCACGATCCCGCGGTCCGGCTCGTCGCGGATCGTCTCGGCCAGCAGTCCCAGGGCGCCGATCGGGGTCTTGAGCTCGTGGGAGATGTTTGCCACGAAGTCGCGGCGGACCGTCTCGGTGCGGCGCTGGAGCGACCGGTCCTCCACCACGGCCAGCGCACCCTCGGACGACCCGTCGGTGAACGGGTAGGCGGAGACGACGAAGGACTCGGCGGGCGGCCCGAACAGCTCGACCACCCGGCGCACCGTGTGGCCGGCCACGGCCTGGCCGAGCAGCTCCTCGGTGGCCGCGGCCACCAGTACCCGCCCGTCGCGGGCCTCGGCCAGCGACCGGGCCGCCCGGTTGCGGAACAGCTCGCCACCGCGGGCGTCCCAGACGACCACGCCGTGCTCCAACTGGTCCACGGCCTGGCGTAGCCGCCCCAGGAGGGCGGCATCCTCGGTGGCGTCGGGCCCGGCGTCCGCCGCCGCCACCTCCGGGGCCGCGGGGGTCGGGTTCGGCTCCCGGACCACCGGCGTCCGGGCGGCGCGGGAGGTGCGCTCCGCCGCGGCGGCGACCCGGGCGTAGTGCAGGGCTGCGCCGGTGGCGACCAGTGCGGCCACCGCGAGCAGGACGACGGCGACGATCACGGGACGACACTCCCGGCGCCCAGGTGCTCCACCAGGTCGGTCTGCCCGCCGGGCCGGATGCCGACCAGCGGCGTGACCACCACGTGCCCGGCCCGGGCCAGGGCGGTGTCGGAGTCGGCGGGCAACGGGTCCCGGGTGGGGACGAAGCCCAGCTCGATCCGGTCCTCGGTCCGGTCCAGCACCGCGGTCCGGATGGAACCGAACGGCGCCAACGTGGCGTGACGGGCCTCGGCCAGCTGGTCCGCGGGGCGGTCCGGGACGCTCAGGTTGATGACGGTGCGGGCCTCGGCCCGACCCAGCCAGTCCACGACCGCAGCGGCCAACCGGCCGGCCACGTCCCAGTGGCGGGCCTCGTGCTCCCGGGCGTCCAGGCTGACGGCCACGGCGGAGCGTCCGAAGTTGGCCGCGGTCAACGCCGCGCCGACGGTGCCCGAGTGCAGCGTGGCACGGCCCGTGTTGAGCCCCGGGTTGATGCCGGAGGCCACGACGTCGGGGGGATCCCCGAACGCACCCAGGCAGGCCGCGATGACGCACAACGCCGGGGGGGCGTCCAGTTCGATGGACTCGATCCCGTCCAGACCGGCCAAGGGCATCGGCCGGTACCGGAGGAACGCGCCGTCACCCAGGTTGCCGATGGCGGCACCGCTGCCGGACCGGTCACCCTCGGGCGCGACGGCGACCACGTCGTGGCCGGCGTCGACCAGCGCGGCCGCCAGCGCCGACAGCCCCGGGGCGTGGAGACCGTCGTCGTTGGTGACCAGGATCCTCACGACCCCTCGTCGGTCAACTCGTCAGGGGGCGGATCCGCGGCCCCGGCTCCATCGGCCGGGGCTCCGTCGACCACGTCGCCGGACTCGCCGGAGCCGTCCACGCCGCGGAGGCGGTGCCGGGCGGAGCCCGTGTGCTCCGGCAGCCAGCCGGTGACCATGTACATGACCCGCTCGCCGATGTTGACGGCGTGGTCGCCGATGCGTTCGTAGTAGCGGCCGATCATGGCCAGCTGCACCGCGCCCTGCAGGTTCAGGTTGTCACCGGAGTGCGAGGTGAAGATGGCCTGGACGTAGTTGACCTGGAGCTCGTCCAGCCGGTCGTCGATGTCGTCCAGTGCCGCGGCCAGCGACGTGTCCGCGTCCACGTAGGAGTCGATGGCGGCCCGGACCAGGAAGGCCGCCTCCACGCCCATGTGCTCGATCAACCCCCGGAGCTGGGGACCGAACTCCACGTCGTAGATGCGGCGGGACGCCTTGCACACGTTGACCATGAGGTCGGCGGAGCGCTCGAGCTCGGAGATCAGGCGCAGGGTGGTGAGCACGAACCGCAGGTCGCCGGCGATGGGTGCCTGCAGGGCGAGCATCTGACAGCACCGCTCCTCCAGGCCCAGGCAGAAGTCGTCGATGACGTCATCGCCGTCGATCAGGACCTGCGCGGCGTGCAGGTCGCGGTCCAGCAGGGCCGCGGTGCCGCGCCCGATGGTCTCGGACACCATGGCGCCGAGCCGGATGAGGTCGGAGCGCAGCGCCTCCATCTCCTCATGGAACTCGATCCTCATCTCATCCACGGTGGGGGCCCTTCCCTCTGCGGATCACCCGAAACGGCCGGTGATGTAGTTCTCGGTCCGCTCGTCCGACGGGTTGGAGAAGATGGTGCTGGTCCGGTCGAACTCCACCAGCAGGCCGGTGCGGATGTCGCTCTCCGGGTTGACCTCGGTGGAGTAGAACGCCGTGGCGTCGCTGACCCGGGCCGCCTGCTGCATGTTGTGGGTGACGATGACGATCGTGTAGTCGGTCTTGATCTCCTGCATGAGGTCCTCGATGCGCGCCGTGGCGATCGGGTCCAGGGCCGAGCAGGGCTCGTCCATGAGGATGACCTCGGGGTCCACCGCCACGGCCCGGGCGATGCAGAGGCGCTGCTGCTGGCCGCCGGACATGCCCAGCGCGGACGCCTTGAGCCGGTCCTTGACCTCGTCCCACAGCGCGGCCCGCCGCAGCGAGCTCTCCACGACGTCGTCCAGGTCCGACTTCTTCTTCATCCCGCCGATGCGGGGCCCGTAGGCGATGTTGTCGTAGATGGACTTGGGGAACGGGTTGGGCTTCTGGAACACCATGCCGATGCGGCGCCGCACCTCCACCACGTTCACGGCGGGGTCGTAGAGGTTCACCCCGTGGTAGTTCAGGGTGCCCTCCACACGGGCGCCTTCGATCAGGTCGTTCATGCGGTTGAAGCACCGCAGCACGGTGGTCTTGCCGCAGCCGGACGGCCCGATGAAGGCGGTGATCTCGTGGCGGCGGACCTTCAGGTCCACGTCGCGCACCGCCCGGTAGTCCCGGTAGTAGACGCTCAGGCCCTCCACGTCGAAGACGACCGGCAGCGACTCCGGATCCGGCGCATCGGTGCCCGCATCCGGGACGGCGTCGGCCATCGTCACGTGATCCACGACGTCCTGGGACATGTCAACTGGCTCCTGATCGGGCTCGGTCATGGGCTTGGGCAGGTCCTGGGTGCTCATTGGGTGGCGAACCGTCTGGTGATGAACCGGGCGATGAGGGTCAGTCCCACCACGATACCGATGAGGGTGACGGCGGCCCCCCAGGCCAGCTGGGTGGCCAGGTCGCCACCGTTCTGCAACTGGGAGTAGATCTGGGCGCTCAGCGTGGTGTTCTGGCCCCGGTAGCTCCAGTTGGTGGTGGTGACGAAGCCGATGGTGAACACGATGGGCGCCGTCTCGCCCGCGGCCCGGGCCACTGCCAGCAGGGCGCCGGAGGTGATGCCGGGCAGGGCGGCGGGCAGGACCACCTTGACGGTGGTCTTCCACGTCCGGGTGCCCAGAGCGGCCGAGGCCTCCCGCAGCGCGTCCGGGACGAGCCGCAGCATCTCCTCGGTGGAGCGCACGACGATGGGCAGCATGAGGCAGGCCAGGGCCAGCGACGCGGCGAAGGCCGACTTGCCCTGGGTCCCGAAGCGCAGGACCCAGATGGAGTAGATGAACACGCCCATGACGACCGACGGCACGCCGGTCATCACGTCGGTCATGAACCGGATGAACCGGGCCAGGCGGTGGTTCTTGCCGTACTCGTGGAGGTAGATCGCGCCCATGATGCCCAGCGGGATGGCCATGACCGACGCCCCGAACACGGTCAGGAAGGTGCCGACGATCGCAGGCTGCATGCCCAGCACCACCGACGTGTCGGCCTGGTCCGCCGAGCCGTCGGAGCCGCCGGAGCCGAAGCCCAGGTCGTTGAGCTGCTCGTTGTCGGCCAGGTCGGCCCGGCCCACGTCACCGGGGATGGGCTGGGTCCACCAGTCGACGTCGGTCACCACGCCGATGCCCTGGACGAGGACGTTGGCCCCCATGACCACCAGCGGCACGGCCGCGACCAGGAAGGCCAGGAACATGGCCACGGTGGCGATCCGGTTCCGGACCCGGCGGGAGGCCCGCATGTTGGCGCCGCTCAGGTCGTGGCGGATCTGCTCCGCCGAGGGGCGGTCCGTGTCCGGGCTCATGTGGTGCCCTTGGTCCGGCGGTCGACCAGCACGACCATCCGTCGGGCCGAGACGTTGATCAGGATGGTCAGCACGAACAGGCACACGCCGAGGCCGATCAGTGCGGCCCGGAACAGGTCGTCGGCCTCCGACAGGTTGCGGAAGATCTGCGACGGCATGGTCTCACCGACGCCGAAGATGTTGGCGGTGATCTCGGGACGGGCACCGATGAGCAGCGCCACGGCCACCGTCTCGCCCATGGCCCGGCCCAGGCCCAGCATGACCGCTCCGGTCACGCCGCCACTGGCGTGGGGGAAGACCACCCCGCGGATCATCTCCCAACGGGTGGCCCCCAGGGCCAGCGCGCCGGCCTTGTCGTTGTCCGGCACCGTCATGAACACCTCGCGGGTCACCGAGGTGATGATCGGGGTGATCATGAGGGCCACCACGATCCCTGCCGACGCGAAGCTGGACCCGGTGGAGGGCCCGAACACGGCGTTGAGGACCGGGATGGAGGACACCGCGTCCGAGATGGCGTTGAACAGGCTCTGGAAACGTGGGATCAGGTAGTAGAAGCCCCACAGGCCGAACACCACCGACGGGACCGCGGCCAGGAGGTCGATCACGGTGACCACGGTCCCCTTGGCCCGGCGGTGGGCCACCTCGGTCACGAAGAGGGCGATCCCGATGCTGATCGGGACGGAGAGCACGATGGCGATGACGGCCACCAGGATGGTGCCGTAGACCAGCGGGACGATCCCGTAGAGGCCCTCGGAGGGGATCCACTCCAGGCCGAAGAAGTAGCTGGCCCCCAGTTCGGAGAACGCCGGCCACGCCCGGTGGGTGGTGGTGACCGCGATCAGCAGCAGGATCAGCAGCACCGTGGCGCCGGCCAGGAGGGCGGCGCGGCGGAAGGCACGGTCGGCGCGGCCGCCGGATCCCTCCTGGGTCAGGTCGGGCGGCTCGGCACCCAGGGGCCCTGGGGGTTCCTTGTCCAGCTGGAGTGTCATCGGAGGGGGTGGCCGATCTGGTCCTGCGTCGTCGGGTCGATCCTACGGGCCGTGCGGCCCGGATCGGTGGGGAGGGGCTCCTGCCCCTCCCCACCGGATCGGGCTCAGCCCGTGATCTTGTCGATCTGGTCGATCGCCTGCTGGTCCAGGCCTTCCGGCAGGCCGACGTAGCCCAGCGACTGGGCCTGGTCCTGGCCGGTGGTCAGGACGTACTGGAGGTACGTCCGGAGCGTGGAGGCCTTGGCCGCATCGGTCTGGGCGCTGTACACGATGATGTAGGTGGGCGCCGTGATCGGGTAGCTGTCCGCACCCGGTGCGTTCAGCGGGTTGTAGGTCAGGTCGGGGTTGACCTCGGCGTTCTCGATGGCCGCGGTCACGGCCTCGGCGGTCGGCTCGACGAACTTGCCGTCGGAGTTCTTGATGGCGGCGAAGGTCAGCTTGGCCTTGATGGCGTCAGCGAGGTCGACGTAGCCGATGGACCCGGCGGTCTGGCCGATGAGGGCGGCGACGCCCGAGTTCTTCTCCGCGCCCTGGGTGGATGCCGGCCAGTTGACCGTGTCCCCGCTGTCGAGCTTCCAGGTGTCGGGAGCAGCAGCCTTGAGGTACTTGGTGAAGTTGCCGGTGGTGCCGGAGCCGTCAGAACGGTGCACGACCGTGATGGGCGTGGCGGGCAGCGTGGCGTCGGGGTTGTCGGCCTTGATGGCCGCGTCGTCCCAGGTGGTGATCTCGGCCTGGAAGATCTTGGAGATCGTGTCCGGGCTGAGCTGGAGCGTGTCCACGCCGTCCAGGTTGAAGCTGACCGTGATGGGGGCCGCGACGGTGGGGAAGAAGAGGATGGGGCCGGTGAAGGTCTCCTCCGGCTTGGGCAGGGAGTCGGAGCCGGCGAAGTCCACCGTGCCCGCGCTCAGCTGCTTGCGGCCGTCGGTCGACCCGCTCTTGGCGTAGGTCACCAGTTCCTTGCCGGCCACGCCGTTGAAGTCCGCGTTGACGGCCTGGTAGAAGGCGTCGGGGAAGCTGGCCCCGCCCCCGGCGATGGTGGCGGTGAGGGCCTTGATGTCCGCATCGGTCGGAGCTGCGGACGCGGCAGCCTCCGTGGTCGTGGTGGAGTCCTTGGACTCGCTGCTCGAGTCATCGCTGTCACCGCAGGCGGCGGCCACCAGGCCGAACACCGCGAACAACGCCATGAGAGAGACCAAACGGCTCTTCCGCAACATGCAATCGCCTCCTCGGGAGGTTCTCTTGGGGGTGACGGCACTCGCCACCTCCGCGCAACGTAGGAAAGCACGGTGACGGCCCGGGGCACGTCGGGTGAACGAGAGGTGAACGGCCCCTGAAAGGTGGGTGCGGGGACCCGATTCAGGGGGTTGGGATGGCCCCGGAGGTGACGAACGAGTGAACGACGTCGCTGTCGGAGGGGAGGTCGACCTCGGCGGCGACCCGGTCGAGTGGGACCCACCTGATGGCGTCGATCTCCCGGTTGGGACGGAACCCGTCGTCCTCCAGCACGGTCATGGCCCACCACCGGACCCGCTTCTCGTCGCCGTTCGGGAGCGTGTAGCGCACCTCGGCGAGCTTGGGTCCCAGCGCGCACCGCATGCCGGTCTCCTCGTGCACCTCCCGCAGCGCCGCGTCGCGGTGCCGCTCGCCCGGGTCGAGCTTGCCCTTGGGGAGCGACCAGTCGTCACGGGGCGGGGGTCGGTGCACGATCAGCACCTCCACCCCGTCCGGACCATGGCGCCACACCAGGCCGCCTGCGGCCAGCACCGTGGGACGTGCCGCGCCCTGGCTCACCGCAGCTCCACCGCCGCCCGCTTGTGGGCCTGCTCCTGGAGGTCCAGGTGGGCTTCCACCGTGTTGTGGCGGTCCACCCGGGACCAGGTGTCGTCGACCTGGCGCCAGGCCAGGGTGTCGTCGGCCAGGGACACGGCCAGGATCTCGTCCAGCCTGGCCCGCAGGTCCGGTGCCTCCACCGGCACCACGGCCTCCACCCGGCGGTCCAGGTTCCGGGGCATCAGGTCGGCGGAGCCCATGAAGTGGATCTCCTGGCCCGCTCCCCGACCGTTGGCGAACCGGTAGATCCGGGAGTGCTCCAGGTAGCGCCCGACCACGCTGCGCACCGTGATGTTGTCCGACAGGCCCGGTACCTGGGGCCGGAGGCAGCAGATGCCCCGGACGATCAGCTCCACCCGGACGCCGTCCTGGGACGCGGCGTACAGCTCGTCGATCATGTCCGCGTCCACCAGGCTGTTCATCTTCATGATGATGTGGCCGGTGCCGGGGGCGGCCCGGCGCTCGTTGCGGATGAGCGCGACCAACCCGGGGCGGAGCGAGTGGGGTGCCACCAGCAGCTTGGCGTAGCGCACGTCGCGGGCGTAGCCGGTGAGGTAGTTGAACAGCTGGGTCAGGTCCGCACCCATGGCCGGGTCGGCCGTCAGCAGGCCGACGTCCTCGTAGAGGCGCGCGGTCTTGGAGTTGTAGTTGCCGGTCCCGATGTGGCAGTAGCGGGTGACCCCCGCCCCCTCCTCCCGGACGACCAGGCAGGTCTTGGTGTGGGTCTTCAGCCCGACCAGGCCGTAGACGACGTGCACACCGGCCTGCTCCAGGCGCCGGGCCCACTCGATGTTGCGCTCCTCGTCGAAGCGGGCCTTGAGCTCCACCAGGGCGACCACCTGCTTGCCCTGCTCCGCGGCCCGGATCAGCGCGGCCACGATCGGGCTGTCACCGGAGGTGCGGTACAGCGTGAGCTTGATGGTCAGGACCTTGGGGTCCATGCCGGCCTGACGGATGAACTCCTCCACCGACGAGCTGAAGCTGTCGTAGGGGTGGTGGACCAGGATGTCCCCCTCGGACATGGCGGCGAAGATGTCGCGCACCTCGTCCTCGTCCTCCGGCGCCAGCCGCCGCTGGGTGACGGGGACGAAGTCGGGGTACTTGAGCTCGCCCCGGTCCACCTCGTAGACCGCGAACAGGCCTCCCAGGTCGATCGGCGCGGCGTGGGCGACCACGTCGGCGTCGGTCAGCTCCAGCTCGTCACGGATCAGCTCCAGCGCCTCGCCCGAGATGTCGTCCTCCACCTCCAGGCGCACGGCCTTGCCGAACCGGCGACGTCGCAGCTCCATCTCGATGGCGGCCAGGAGGTCGTCCGCCTCCTCCTCCTCCACGGTCAGGTCCGCGTTGCGGGTGACCCGGAACGCCACGTGGTCCACCACCTCCATGCCGGGGAACAGGCGCTCCATGAACGCGGCGATGACCTGCTCCAGCGGCACGAACCGCTCGCCGTCGGGCATGACCACGAAGCGGGGCAGCAGGGGTGGGACCTTGACCCGGGCGAACCGGCGCTGGTCCGTGGTGGGGTCCTGGACGATCACCCCCAGGTTGAGCGACAGGCTGGAGATGTAGGGGAACGGGTGGCCGGGGTCCACCGCCAGGGGGGTCAGCACGGGGAAGATCCGGCGCTCGAACTCCACCGAGAGCCACTCCCGGTCGTCCTCGTCGAGCTGGTTCCAGGTGGAGAAGACGATGCCCTGGTCCGCCAGCCCGGAGCAGAGCGGGCCGAGGAACACCTCGTCGGCCCGGGCCGACAGCTCCCCCGCCCGCTCCCGGACCACGTCGATCTGTTCCACGGCGGTGCGACCGTCCGGCGAGCGGCCCTTGACCCCGGCGGCGATCTGGTCCTTCAGGCCGGCGATGCGGACCTGGAAGAACTCGTCCAGGTTCTGGCTGAAGATGGCCAGGAACTTGACCCGCTCCAGGAGCGGGGTCTGGGGGTCCTCGGCCAGGGCCAGGACCCGGGCGTTGAAGTCCAGCCAGGACAGCTCACGGTTGAGGTACAGGCGCTGGCCGTCGGTGGGGTCGTGGTCGGCCGACATGGTCGCAGGCTACCGGGCGACCACCGACAGGCGGACGGCGGCGGGATGGGTGTGGGGGCGGCCCGGCGCCGATCAGCGGTTGGCGTAGTAGTCGTCGTCGCCCAGGTCCCAGTCCAACAGGATCAGCTCGCGCTCGGCGTCGCGGTTGACCCGCTCCCGGTTGCGCTTGAACTGGGGGTCGTGCGGCGGCAGCAGCATGAGCCGGGCGTTCACCCGGGTGCGGAAGTCGTCGATGATCTTCTGGTCACCGAAGTCCGACCGGATGTCCCAGTGCGGGGCGATCGGTCCCAGGTAGACGATCGTGGCATGGGCCCGGGGCGGCTCGGCCGGAGCGTCGGGATCGGTGGCGGTCTGGTCGGACATGGGAGCCGAGGATAGCCCCGGGAGCGTCCGTCCCCCGAGCGGGGCCCCGACGGATCAGCGGGTGCCGAGCGTGGCGGTGCCCTGCTGCTCCTGGCCGCTGCGCTCCCAGGTGATCTGGATCGAGTCGCCCGGCTGCTTGGAACGCACGGCCTGGCCCACGTCCTCCGCGGTGCGGATCCGCTTGCCGTCGATGGCCACGATCACGTCGCCCTGCTGCATCCCCGCCGCCTCGGCCCCACTGCCCGAGGTCACCTTCTGCACGAAGGCCCCGGAGGTGGCGGTGATGCCGAACCGGTCCACCACCGCCGTGTCCACGCCGGCGACGTCCAGCGTCTCCACGCCCAGCACGGGACGGGTCTGGGCGGCGGGCCGGCCGGCCTGGAGGTCGTCCACGATGCTGCGGATCGAGTCGATGGAGAGGGCGAAGCCGATGTTCTGGGCGTCGGCCAGGATGGCGGTGTTGATGCCCACCACCTGCCCCGACGCGTTGACGAGTGGACCACCGCTGTTGCCGGGGTTGATGGCGGCATCGGTCTGGATCAGGTTGTCCAGCGAGTCACCGGACGGGGCGGTGATCGATCGGTTGAGGGCGGACACGATGCCGGTGGTGACGCTCGGCGCCTCGCCCAGGTTGAGCGCATTGCCGATGGCGACCACGTCGTCGCCGACCTGCAGGTCCGACGACGAGCCGAGCTCCGCCGCCGTCACCGGCTCGGTCAGCTCCTCGGCCTTCACCAGTGCGACGTCGGCCTCCGGGACCGAGCCGAGCAGGCGGGCCTCCGACGTGCGTCCGTCGGCGAAGTCCACCTCGATGGTCTGGGCGCCCTCCACGACGTGGGCGTTGGTCAGGACCAGCCCGTCGTCGGACAGCACGACCCCGGAGCCGGCGGCCTCGCCGCCGCGCACACCGGTGTGGATGGACACGACGGAGGGACGGACCTTCTCCAACAGGGCCTGGATGTCCAGGTTCCCGCCGGGGATGGTGGCGGCAGGGCGGGACGGGGTGCTCACCGTGGCTGCCGAGGGACCGTCACCCCCGCGGTCCCACAGGGCGGCGGCGGTGACGCCGCCGGCCACGATGGCGCCGACCAGGCCGCCGATGAGGGCGGCACGGATGCCGCCGCCCCGGCCGGACGCGGGTCCCCCGGAGGGGGTGGGGGCGCCCGGTCCGACCGGGGTGGAGGAGACGGCCGGCCCGTAGGGCGGGCCGGCCGGGGGGTTCCCGCCGGATCCAGGAAGGGTGGGGGGTGCCCACGGTGCGGACGGCCCCGGTGCGGGTGGGCCGGACGGAGGGGTCCACTGCGGCGCCACCGGCGCGCCCGGCGGGGCGGTGGGGGGACGGAGCAGCGGGGAGGTCGGAGGGCCTGACGGCGCCGTCCCGGGATGACCCGTGGCGGGCGTGGCCGACGGGCCGGCATCCGTCACGTCGTCGGATCGTTCCTGCGTCATGGGTGTGAGTATGTGCCGTCCGGACGCTCGCGGCGCGGGCACGGCGGAATCGAACCGAGACGGCTCTCAGCCCGGCGGACCCGCGCCCGCCGCAAGGACAGGCCGCGATCGCACCCCCGGCGCGGATCTGGCCCCAGGGTCCGGACGGGGCTCTGAGCCACCTCTCAGACCCTCAGGAATCGGGGAACAAAACGGGCCCCCAGGGCGTCAGACTCCCCGTATGAACTCGGTACTCGACACCGACTGGATGGCCCAAGGCAACTGCGCCGACAAGCCCCCGAGCCTGTTCTTCCCCTCCGACGGCGTCGGAGTGGAGGTGGCCAAGCGGGTCTGCGCTGATTGCCCCATGAAGTCCCAGTGCCTGGAGTACGCCCTGGACAACCGCATCGACCATGGCGTGTGGGGTGGGACCAGCGAACGGGAGCGGCGCCGCATCCTCAAGGCGCGCTCAGAGCGGCGGGCAACGCCCGTCGGCTGACCCCCTGCTGCCGCTCGGCGCGGCGCCACCACCGGTCACCGTCCCGGAGGACGGTGGATCAGGTCGTGGTCTTCTTCTCGTCCGCGACCTCGTCCTCCTGGCCTTCCTGCAGTCCCTTCTTGAATTCCTTCTGCGCCTGACCCACGTTGCGGGCGAGCTTGGGAATCTGGGAACCGCCGAAGAGCACGAGAGCGATGATCACGACGATCAGCCATTCGTTGCCACTGAACATCCCCACACCATACCGGGCGTCCGGGGCCGATCCTCATCGGTCCCGCAAAGTGTGGAATCGTGATCCGGCCATGACCGATCCAGCCTCCCGCCCGACACCGGACCAGGTCCGGCGTCGGGCCCGGGCCGCCCGTCGGGGCCTGGGGCCGGCGGAACGGGCCCGGGCCGGGTCCCGGATCCGGGAGCACCTGCTGGGGCTCGAGGAGCTGGCACACCCCGGACGGCTGGCACTGTCCCTGCCCACCGACGGTGAGGTGGACGTGTCCGGCCTGGCCGACGACCTGCGGTCCCGCGGCTGGGTGCTCCACCTGCCGGTGATCGGCGACGGAGCGTCGATGGTGTTCCGGGAGTGGGACGTGGACACGCCGCTGGTGGCCAACCGGTTCGGCATCCCCGAGCCCACCGGGTCGGCCCTGTGCGATCCCGGCACCCTGGACGTCGTGCTGGTGCCGTGCGTGGCCGTGGACCACCGGGGCAACCGGTTGGGATTCGGCAAGGGCTACTACGACCGGGCCCTGGCCGGGTGTGGCCCGGGGACGACCCGTGTGGGCGTCGCCTACGCGGTCCAGGTCCAGGACGCCGTGCCCCACCAGGACTGGGACGTCGTCATGGACGTGGTGGTCACCGAGTCCGGCGTGACCAGACCGGACCTCGGCTGAGCCGGAGCCGGTAGGTCAGGCGGTGCGGGTCTGCTGGGCGGCGCGGGCCAGTGCCCGCTGGCGCCGGATGCGGCGGCGCTCCCGCTCGCTCAGGCCACCCCAGATGCCGAACTTCTCGCCGTTGGCCAGCGCGTACTCCAGGCAGTCCTCCCGGACGACGCAACCCTGGCAGACCTGCTTGGCCTCCTTGGTGGACGCTCCGCGCTCGGGGAAGAACAGGTCGGGATCCACGCCGAGGCAGTTGGCGAACATCTGCCAGCTCTCTGCCACCGGCTCGTCCATGTCTGCGTTCACCTGTGTCTCCAACCTGGGTGCCTCCGTACCGTCGTTCATGTCTTCCCCCCTGGGACCGGCCGGCGCGGGCGGCGTGTGTCCGTGTCGTTCGTGCTGTGCAATTCCTGGAACTGGCCGTGATGTCAGCGCCCAGCTGTGTAATTACAGCGGTGTAACTGGTTATCCTGACGCCCGCGGCCAAGAAGCGCAAGCCGTTTCTGCACCGTGGTCAGCGGATCGAACGCTCCGCGTGAGATCGCGCGACGCGGAACCGGGCCGCGCGGGATCGACGGACAACCGCCCTGGTGACGGCCCCGGGGGGCCACCGGGTCAGCGACGGGAGCGGAGCATCTCGCGCTTCTGCTCGATGAAGTCCACCAGGACGTAGTCACCGAGCGTCTGGGGGGTGGTGAAGAAGGCGCGGCCCTGGTTCATCTGCGGTCAGCTTCTCCACGAAGTGCTGCAGGCTGCGGTCCGGATCCAGCATGAAGGTGTTGATCCGGATGCCGTCCCGGGTGCAGCGGGCCACCTCCATGAGGGTGGCGTCCACGGTCTCCCGCACCGGCGGGTAGTGGAACTCCGGCTCGCCGTAGGCGTTGATGTGGGCCGTGGGCTCGCCGTCGGTGATCATGATGATCTGCTTGGTCCCGGACTGGCGGGACAGCAGCTGGCGGGCCAACTGGAAGCCGTGCTGCATGTTGGTCCCGTAGACGAAGTCCCAGGACACCTCGGGCAGCTGCTGGGCGGTCAGGATGCGGGCCACCTCGGAGAAGCCCACGATGCCCAGGTAGTCACGCGGGTACTGCATGGAGATGAGGCTGTGCAGCGCCATGGCGACCTTCTTGGCCGGCAGGAAGTTGTCCCGCATGGGCATGGACAGCGACAGGTCCAACATGAGCACGGTGGACGACCGGACCACGTGCTCGGTCTCCTCGATCTCGAAGTCGTCGGGCTGGAGTCGCACGGGTGCCGTCTCGCCCCGCACGATGGCGTTGCGGATGGTCTTCTCGATCTGCAGGTTGAACGGGTCGCCCCACTCGTAGGGCTTGGTCTGGTAGTTCCGTTCGTGACCGGCGCCGTTGCGCTCCATCTCGTGACGACCCATCCGGTCCCGGTCCAACTTCTTGAACAGCTCGGCCAGGGCGTTCTGGCCCAGCCGCCGCATGCCCTTGGGCGTCAGCTCCAGCCGGCCCTCGCGTTGTTCGATCAGCCCCGCCTCGGTCAGCATGCGGGTGATCTCGGCCATCCGCTCCAGGCTGGCCGCCGCCTGGTCACCCAGCAGCTCCCGGGCACGGTCGATGTCCGCCTCCAGGAGCGCGCCGGGATTGGACGCGCCCCGCATGAGCTGCTCCAGCTGGTCCAGGTCGCCCAGCTCGTTCATGAGCGAGGCCGCCTGGGCCATGTTGAGCGGGTCCTGGCCCTCGAAGGAGTAGCTGGCGTCCCAGCCCATGTCCGGGAACGCGTCGCGCAGGTTCTGGCCCAGCTGCTCGGCCTGCCAGCGCAGGTCCATGTCCTCCATCAGCTGGTCGGACAGCTGCTGGAGCTGGGCCCGCTGCTCCGGCGTCATGGAGTTGAGCATGGCCTGCATGGCCTGCATGCGCCGGGCCATGACCTCCAGCAACTCGTCCAGGTTCTGGGGGTTCTCCGGGAAGAAGTCGCCGTAGCGCTCCATGAAGCCGTCGAAGTCGGGTTCCTCCCCCGCGGCCCGCTGCTCCAGCATCCGGTTCAGCTCGGCCATCATGTCCTTCATGCGGGCCATGTCCTCCGGCGACATGTCCTGCATGGCCCCGGACATCTGGTTCACGTACTGCTGCATCAGCTCCTCGCGGAGCTGGTCCATGAGCTGGGCGAAGTGCTCCGCCGCCTCCTGGGAGGCGAAGTCGTAGGCCTCCAGCCCCTTCACCTGCCCGGCCAGGTCGGGTGGGAGCATGTCCAGTTCCAGGTTCCTGCCCGCCGTGGACTGCTCGGTGAGCTCCTGGCGACGGGGATCACCGGACTCGCGGGCCTGGTCCAACTGGCGCTGGAGCTCGTCGCGTTCCTGTTGGACGACCTCCCGCAGCTCCTTGGCGATGTCCTCGTACACACCGCCCAGGTCGTAGCGGTCCAGGGTGTCCTGGCGACGCTCACGGAGCTTGTCCAGCATCTCCCGCAGGCCCTGGATCTGCTCGCCGTTGCGGTCCTCGAACCCCTGCTGCATCATCCGCCGCAGCGCCGAGTTGAGGTCGCCGTGGTAGAGCAGGTCGTCGGTGAGCTGCTCCATGACGTCCAGGGCGTCGAGCTCGTAGCCCACCTGCGTCCCGTCCCAGGGTGAGTAGCGGAACCGGGATCGAGGCATGGGCCGAGGCTACCCGTGGGCCTTCCGGCCGGGCGGTCGGACCCGGGTGTGCGAACTTGGGGGCGTGACCACCACCAGTGGGTTCCCCGACGACTTCATGTGGGGGACGGCCGCGTCGTCCACCCAGACAGAGGGCGCGTCGCCGCGATCCGACTGGCTGGCGTGGGAACGGGCCGGCCGGGTCCCGCCGTCCGGGAACGGGAACGGCTTCGGCACCCGCTACGCCGAGGACTTCGCCCAGTTCGCCGCGCTTGGGCTCACCCACCACCGCCTCTCACTGGACTGGGCCCGCCTGGAGCCCCGGGCCGGAGAGCACGACCCGGCGGCGGTCGAGCACTACCGGGAGGTGCTGGGCGCCGGGCGCGACGCCGGCCTGTCGATCTGGGCCTGCCTGCACCACTTCACCCTCCCGGGCTGGTTCAGCCAGGACGAGGGTGGGTTCCTGGACCGCCGCGCCCGCACCTACTTCTGGGCCCGCCACGTGGACTGGGTGGCGGAGACCTTCGGCGACCTGGTCCACGGCTGGAAGCCGGTGAACGAGCCCGTGGCCTACGCCGCCGGTGGATGGCTGCTGGGGGCCACGCCGCCGGGCCGTTCCGACTTCACCGCGTTCGCCGAGGCCCTGGAGGCCACGATGCTGGCCAACCACGAGGCCTGGCGCCTGCTGCGTTCCGGCGACCAGCCCACCTGCACCATCTTCAACCTGTCACCGGTGCACGCGGCCTGGCCGTCGGGCGACGAGCGCGAGCGGGGGCCGGCCGAGGCCAACGCCAGGCTGTTCGACGACGTCATCTGGGCGTCGTGGACCCGGGCCATGCGGGACGGGGTCCTGTCGGTCCCCGGCCGGGCCGAGCGCGAGGTCGAGGACATGGCCGGGTCCTTCGACCTGATCGGGTTCAGCTACTACAACGCCCTGGCGGTGCACGCCGACCTCTCCACCGGGCCCTTTCCCGCGGATGCCCGCACCGGACCCCTGGGCTACGCACCCTGGCCGGAGGGACTGGGCGTGGTGCTGCGGCGGTTGGACGAGGAGCTCCCGGGCCGGCCGCTCGTCGTCGCCGAGTGCGGCCTGGGCACACCGGCCGACGCGGACGACGACGAGTGGCGGGCGTCCTACCTGGAGGACTGCCTGGCGATCACGCGGGACGCCATCGCCGACGGCGTGGACGTGCGGGGGTTCTTCCACTGGACCGGTGTGGACAACTACGAGTGGACCCACGGCCACGACGTGGACTTCGGCCTGGTCGACCGCGGCCGCGACCCCAAGGGGTCCGCCGACGTGGCCCGGCGCTGGGCCACCGGCTCCACCTGACGCCCCGCCCACCGGGAGGCGGGTCGGGACGGCCTGGGGGTGAGGGGAATCGTGTCAGCCGCGGGCGCGGTACTGGGCCCGCCCGCCCACGGCGTCCTTGTTGAGCCGCTTGGACAGGTGCAGCCCCTCCAGCACCAGCTCCACCGCAGAGGCGATGAGACCGGCGCTGGCCTGCTCCCCCACCAGCTGGTTGACCGGAACGCCCAGGGCGGGGAGCTCGGTCACCAGGGACACGTAGTCCGCGGCCGGGACGTCCTCACCGATCTCCACCGGCTCCCGCCCCTCGAACGCCTCCACCACCCGGGTCAGGTTCTCGGGCGTGACCTGCTCGCGGAAGACCGCCAGCACGGCGCTGTCCACCAGGTGGTCCAGGATCTGGCCCTCCCGGCCCTCCTCCAGCGTCTCGATCTCCACCTTGCCCGCGGTGGAGGCCGGCAGGGCCTCCAGGTCACAGATGCGGGGGACGACCTCGTCCTCACCGGCGGACAACGACCGCCGGGCCGCGTTGGCCACCATGGTCTCCTGGTTGGACACCGACAGGCGCACCGACACGCCGGACCGCTGGGAGATGTGCGGGCTCTGGCGGGCCAGCTGCGAGATGGTGGCGATGATGTCCGACATGTGGTCCGGCACCGTGACGGTCACGCCGTCGACCACGAACGGGGTGGCCTCCTGGCGGACGATCTCCACCTCGGTCTCCACGTCCAGCGGGTAGTGGGTGCGGACCTGCGAGCCGAACCGGTCCTTGAGCGGGGTGATGAGCCGGCCGCGGTTGGTGTAGTCCTCCGGGTTGGCCGACGCCACCAGCAGCACGTCCAGCGGCAGGCGGATCTTGTAGCCCCGGATCTGGATGTCCCGTTCCTCCAGCACGTTGAGCAGGCCCACCTGGATGCGCTCGGCCAGGTCGGGCAGCTCGTTGATGGCGAAGATGCCACGGTTGGTCCGGGGCACCAGGCCGTAGTGGAGGGTGAGCTCGTCGGACAGGTACCGGCCCTCGGCCACCTTGATGGGGTCGACCTCGCCG
The DNA here is from genome assembly GCA_963773765.1 of uncultured Actinomycetota bacterium. Classification (GTDB taxonomy): domain Bacteria; phylum Actinomycetota; class Acidimicrobiia; order Acidimicrobiales; family Microtrichaceae; genus CAVZCC01. The sequence goes on from CAVZCC010000005.1 coordinate 333,721, forward strand.
ATCAGGTCCGCGATGGCGGTGTCCGGGGTGGCCAGCTTCTCGCCGAACCGGGTGGACCGGTGCACCCATGCGACCGGCGTCTCGTCGCCGGCCTCGGCCACCAGCGACCGGGCATGCGACGAGATCGGCGCGTACGGGTCGTCGTTGATCTCCGAGCCCTCGACGATGGGCAGCCACTCGTCGAGCAGGTCCACCAGGGAGCGGATCATGCGGGTCTTGGCCTGGCCGCGCTCGCCCAGGAAGATCACGTCGTGGCCGGCCAGGAGGGCGTTCTCCAGCTGGGGGAAGACGGTGTCCTCGTAGCCCAGCACCTCCGGGAACAGTGCCTGGCCGGCCCGGATGCGGGCCGCGGCGTTGCGCCGGATCTCGGACTTGACCGGGACGGACTCCCAGCCGGAGGCCCGCAGTTCCCCCAGCGTGGTGGGCAGGTCGGTCGGCGCAGTGGTGATGGGGTCGGCCATGGACCGGAGGCTACCCGTGGCGCTCGCGCTGCGAGCCTCGCCTACCTCTGTGCCGGCACGCGCAGCGGGCGGCGCAGCTCCCTGCGGAGCGGCTTGGTCAGGGGACGGTCGGGCGTGGCGATCCTCATGGATGCCCTCCTTGTTCCTGGTCGGTGGTTCCTGGTCTGGTTGCCGGTGGTGTGGCTGTTCGTGGTGTGGCTGGTCGTGGGAGTGGCCACGGGCTCCTGCCCGGTGCGGCCCGTCCTGTTGTTGCTGGAGCTGCTGCTGGCGGATCGAGGACCCGGCCGGACTGGGCGGGCGCCGGGCCGTCCGGACCAGGTCCGGCGGCAAGCCGCTGGGCCCGTTCTCGATCGACGGCGCCCGCCACAGGTCGCTGCCGTCCACCCTGCGGATCTCCACCGACGGCTGCACGCTGGACGCGGCGGGGCCCAGGTACACGCCGCGGAGCGGCTGCACGTCGTCGTAGCTGCGGCCGTGGCCGATCTTCACGTGGTGCTCCCCCACCACCTGGCCGTTGGTCGGGTCCAGCGCCAGCCAGCCCCACCCCGGCACCGCGGCCTCCATCCAGGCGTGGGTCTGGACCACCACGGTGTCGCCCACCGGCACCTCGCCGCCGTCGTCGCTGTCGGTGAACAGGTAGCCGGACACGTAGCGGGCCGGGATCCCCAGCGACCGGCACATCGCCACCGCCAGGTGGGCGAAGTCCTGGCACACGCCGTGGCCGTTGGCGAGCACGTCCTCCACCTCGATGCCGACCTCGGTCGATCCGGGCCGGTACACGATGTTGGTGCCCACGAACCGGTGCACGGCCAGGACGGCGCCGACCACGTCGGGACCGGCCAGCGCCAGCTGCTGCTGGGCCGCCGCCGTCACGCCCGGGCCGTGGTCGGTATGGCGGTCACGCTGGAGGAACTCGATGTGGGAGTCCACGAAGTCGCCGTTGCGCAGGGCCTCGGTACGGGGGGCGGCCGTGGGCAGGGGCCGGGGCCTGGTCTCCACCGACGCGTCGGCGGTCACGGTCATGGACGAGTGGTGCTTGCGGATGCCGAAGGCGTCCACCCGTGTGCCCCAGGCGTCCAGGTAGCTGAACACCCGGGCCGCCGGATCCACCGCGACCCGGTAGTCCAGGAGGCGCTGGCAGCTGTCCGTGGTGGGACAGGCCCGCAGCTCGTTCTGGGACTCGCTGGTGCGCTCGCTGTACTCGAAGGTGGTCCGGTACCGGACGTCCAGCCTCACCGGGGGTCCCCCACCGTCTCGACCCGCTCGAACCGCCGGTCGCCGCGGGCCAGCGGGTGGCCCTCGCCGTCCCGGCTGACCTCGTCGCCCGGCACCAGGTGCAGGGCGTGCAGGTCCAGTTCCACCCGGTACAGGAAGCACTCCGCCGCCACCGCGCTGGCCACGTCGCGGATCTGGACCTCCAGGACCTCCAACACGTCCAGCAGGCCGTCCTCGCACAGCTCGGCGGCGTCGGCGAACTCGAGCTCGGCCCGCACCCGCCCCAGCAGCCGGAGGGCGAGGGACCGGCGGTCACCGGTCAGCACCGAGAGGATGCCCTCCGCGCCGCGCAGGGAGAACAGGACGCTGCGGGGCAGCGTGGGCGACAGCAGCAGCAGCTCGATGAGCGCGACCTCGTCGAAGTCCCGGTAGCGCCGCCGGTAGGCACCGAGCGCGGATGCCGACCGCAGGGTGGCGTACCACTCGTGGATGGCGTCGGGCTGGTGCCGTGTGTGGCGGGCCCGCAGCGACCGGACCCCCATCTCGGCCCGCTCCAGCAGCAGGCCGAGCATGAAGAAGTGCCAGCCCTCCTCCCGGGACCACGTGCCGTCGGCGACGCCGATGACGCTCTGGACGCCCTGGCGGATGAACCCGTAGAGCTCGTGGGGCTGGCGCTGCAGGTCCATGCCCAGGTTGCGTGCCGCCATCTCCAGGTGCAGCGAGTTGAGGGCCTCCCACATCTCCATGGCCAGGTGCTCCCGCACGCCGCGGGCGTTGGCCCGGGCCTGTTCGATGCAGGCCCGGATGGAACCACGGTTGACCGGGTCCAGCACCAGGAACTCCGACACCGCGGCCGAGGTCAACGCCTGGCCGGTCTCCGCGAACTCGTCCTCCAGGCCCACGGCGACCAGCAGGTCGGACCAGGCCTGCTGCTCCTCCCCGGGGGTGGCCTCCAGCAGCCGGTGGTAGGTGACGTCCAGGAAGCGGGCGGTGTCCTCCGCCCGCTCCAGGTAGCGACCGGTCCAGAACAGGTACTCGGCGGTGCGGGCCAGCATCAGGGTGCCTCCACCTGCACGGCATGGGCGGCGACCTGGCGCAGGTCCAGCTCCGTGGCGGCACCCGACGGGTCCCGGTCGGCCAGGGCCCGGGCCTGCTCGAGGTCGCGGTCGTGCTCGGTGCCCAGGTTGGCGCCGCGGACCGTCCGGTCCGCCTCCTCGGTCTCCTCCTCGTCCGGTGTGGGCTCCGGCGCCAGGACCCACGTGTCCTTGGACCCGCCGCCCTGGGACGAGTTCACGACCAGTGATCCCTTGCGCAGCGCCACCCGGGTCAGCCCGCCCGGCACCACCTCCACCTGGTCGCCGGACAGCACGAAGGGACGGAGGTCCACGTGGCGGCCCTCCAGGTGGTCCTCCACCAGGCAGGGGTGGCGCGACAGCGCCACGACCTCCTGGGCGATGTAGTTGCGGGGATCGTCCTCGATCAGGGCCCGGACCTCCGCCAGCTCCTGGTCGGTCGCCTGCGGCCCGATGACCAGCCCGTACCCGCCGGCCTCCGCCACCGGCTTGACCACCAGCTGGTCCAGCCGGTCCAGCACCGCGGCCCGCTGGTCCGGGTCCCACAACAGGTAGGTCGGCACGTTGGGCAGGATCGGTTCCTCGGCCAGGTAGTAGCGGATCATGGCCGGCACGTAGGCGTACACGGCCTTGTCGTCGGCCACGCCGTTGCCCACCGCGTTGGCGATCGTCACGTTGCCGGCCCGGGCCGCGGCCATGAGGCCCGGCACGCCGAGCGACGAGTCGGGGCGGAACACCACCGGGTCCAGGAAGTCGTCGTCGATCCGGCGGTAGATCACGTCCACGCGACGCAGGCCGTTGGTGGTGCGCATGTGCACCACGTGGTCCTCCACCACCAGGTCCCGGCCCTCCACCAGCTCCACGCCCATCTGCGTGGCCAGGAACACGTGCTCGAAGTACGCCGAGTTGTAGATGCCCGGGGTCAGCACCACCACGGTGGGGGCGTCGCCGGCCGCCGGGGGGCCGACCCGCTGCAGGGCGTTGAGCAGCATGGGCCCGTACTGGTCGACGGGCCGGACGCGCTCACCCCCGAACAACTGGGGCAGGACCCGGGTGAGCGCGGCGCGGTTCTCCACCACGTAGGAGATGCCACTGGGGCAGCGGAGGTTGTCCTCCAGCACCCGGTAGGTGCCCTCGGCGTCCCGGATGACGTCGATGCCGGCCACCAGGCAGCGGGCGCCCTGGGGCACCGGCACGCCGAACGCCTCCCGGGTGAAGCCGTCCGAGGACAGCACGAGCCAGCGCGGCACCACCCCGTCGCGCGACGATCTGCATGCCACCGACGTACAGGTCGTCCAGGAAGCGGTTGAGGGCCCGCACCCGCTGCACCAGGCCCCGCTCCAGGTGCTCCCACTCCTCCGAGGGGATGACCCGGGGCAGGAGGTCCATGGGGAAGGTGCGCTCGATCCCGCCGGAGGACGAGCCCCCGGCCCCCGCCGCGCTGCTGTCAGACACGCCGCCGGCCCCGTCCTCGTCGTCGCCGTAGACGGTGAAGGTGATCCCCTGGGTCCGGAACGCGGCGGTGCGCCGTCGCTCGGCCCGGGCCAGGTCCTCCGGTCCCAGCCCGTCCAGGGCGGACGCCAACTGGTCGTAGTGGGGCCGGACCCGGCCGTCCCCCCCGACGATCTCGTCGAAGAACCCGCCGAGGTCGTATTCGTCGAACCAGTTGCCCACGGAGGGGACCGTATGGTCTCCCGGCGCGGGCCGGAAGGGCGGGGACGGCCTGTTCACAGCCGGTTCACACGCCCGTGACCGGCCCGGAACGCAGCCGCTCAGCCCGGGGCGAACACCAGCGCGGCCCAGCCGTCCTCCCCGGTGACCGACGCCGGGGCCGCACCGAGGGCCGCGCCGACCCGGTCGACCTGGCCGGCGAGCACCCCGCTCACCACCAGGTGTCCTCCGGGTGCGACGACCCGGGCCAGGTCGGCCCCGAGCAGCTCGATGGCGGGGATGAGCAGGTTGGCCAGCACCAGGTCGAACCGGTCGCGCACCTGTTCCAGCGGCGTCGTCGAGGCCTGCGTGCGGTCGGCCACCCGGTTGAGGCGGGCCGTGCCGGCCGTCGCCCGCACCGCGGCGGGGTCGATGTCCACGGCGGTCAGCCGCCCGGCGCCCAGCAGGAGGGCGGCCACGCCCAGCACGCCGGTGCCGCACCCCACGTCCAGCACCCGGTCACCGGGACGCACCAGCCGTTCCACCTGGGCCAGGCACAGGCGGGTGGTCGGGTGGCTGCCGGAGCCGAAGGCCTCCGCGGCGTCGAGCACCACCTCCACGTCGCCCGCCCCACGCCCAGCCCCGTCCGCCACCACTCCTGGCTCCACCCCTCGGCTCACCCCGTCCGGGGCCACCCAGGACGGCCGGACGGCCAGCCGGCCCACCCGGACCGTCCCGGCATGGGCCTGCCAGCCGTCGCTCCAGTCCGGTTCGGGCTCCAGCACGCGGTGGGGGCGGTCCAACAGGCCGGCCGCCCGGGCCGGCAGGTCGGCCACCAGGGCGACGCCGGTCCCGTCGTCGAGCTCGGACACGGCGGACGCCCCCAGCCCGAACAGCTCGTCGGCCACCACGTCCGCGGTCGGTCCGTCCACCGGCACCGCCACCACCACACGGGGGCCGTCGGCCCCGGACTCCGTTCCGGCCACCACCGCACGGTAGGCGGCGCGCCCGCCTTGGTTGGGAGGGTGGTGCCGGTCCGAAGTAGCTTCGACCTCGGACCGACAACCGGGTCGGCCCGCACCAGAACGCATTCCGGGAGGGCACGGGTATGACCCAGGCCATGGAACGTCGCCCCGGGGCTGATGCCCCGGACGTGAACGGCCCGCACAAGGCGAAGCGGCCCTGGCCGCTCGACTTCTACTCGACCGCCCTCGGCAAGAAGTGGGTCATGGCCGTCACCGGCCTGGGCCTGATGGGGTTCGTGTTCGCCCACATGGTGGGCAACCTCAAGATGTTCCTGGGACGCACCGAGTTCGACGCCTACGCCGAGGCGCTGCGGGACCTGCTGCACCCCATCGCCCCCACCGGGTTCGTGCTGTGGATGATGCGCATCGGCCTGATCGTGATGTTCGGCCTCCACATCCTCAGCGCCTACCAGCTGACCCGGATGAACCACCGGGCACGACCCACCAGGTACCAGTCACCCCGGGACTACATCGCGGCCAGCTTCGCGGCCCGGACCATGCGCTGGACCGGCATCATCGTGCTGCTCTACCTGCTGTTCCACCTGGCCGACCTCACCTGGGGCTGGGCCAACCCGGACTACGTCTACGGCGCGGCCTACGACAACCTGGTGGCCAGCCTGGAGCGCTGGCCCATCGCGCTGATCTACATCGCCGGCAACATCGCCCTGGGCATCCACCTGTTCCACGGCGGATGGTCCATGTTCCAGAGCCTCGGGCTCAACAGCCCCCGCTACAACGGTGTCCGGCGGGCCTTCGCCGCCGGGTTCGCCGTGCTGGTGGCGGGCATCAACTGCCTCTTCCCGATCATGGTCCTCGCGGGCGTCGTTCACTGACGCCGGACGAGGAAGGAGACACACCGTGGCACTGACGCTCGATTCCAAGGTTCCCGACGGTCCCCTCGCGGACAAGTGGACCAACCACAAGTTCGACCTGAAGTTGGTGAACCCCTCCAACCGTCGGAAGTTCGACGTGCTGGTGGTGGGCACCGGCCTGGCCGGCGCCGCCGCGGCCGCCACCATGGGGGAGCTCGGGTACAACGTGAAGGTCTTCACGTACCACGACTCACCCCGGCGGGCGCACTCCATCGCGGCCCAGGGCGGCATCAACGCGGCCAAGAACTACCGCAACGACGGCGACAGCGTGCACCGTCTCTTCTACGACACCATCAAGGGCGGCGACTACCGCTCCCGCGAGGGCAACGTGCACCGGCTGGCCGAGGTCTCGGTCAACATCATCGACCAGTGCACCGCGCAGGGCGTCCCCTTCGCCCGGGAGTACGGCGGCCTGCTGGACAACCGCTCCTTCGGTGGCGCGCAGGTCTCCCGCACCTTCTACGCCCGGGGCCAGACCGGCCAGCAGCTGCTGCTGGGCGCCTACCAGGCGCTGGCCCGCCAGATCCACCTGGGCACCGTCACGCTGTACAACCGCATGGAGATGCAGGAGGTCGTCATCCACGACGGCCGGGCCCAGGGCATCACCTGCCGAGACCTGCTCACCGGCGAGATCGAGGCCTTCTCCGGCCACGCCGTCCTGCTGGCCACCGGCGGCTACGGCAACGTGTACTTCCTGTCCACCAACGCCAAGGCCTGCAACGTGACCGCCACGTGGCGGGCCCACAAGAAGGGCGCGGCGTTCGCCAACCCCTGCTTCACGCAGATCCACCCCACGTGCATCCCGCCCGCGGACGAGTTCCAGTCCAAGCTCACCCTCATGTCGGAGTCGTTGCGCAACGACGGCCGGATCTGGGTCCCCAAGCAGTTCGACGAGACCCGCACCCCCGGCGACATCCCGGAGTCCGAACGCGACTACTTCCTGGAGCGCAAGTACCCGGCCTTCGGCAACCTGGTGCCGCGCGACGTGGCGTCCCGCAACGCCAAGACCGTGGTGGACGAGGGCCACGGTGTCGGGCCGCTCAAGAACGGCGTCTACCTGGACTTCTCCGACTCCATCTCCCGCTTCGGCAAGGACACGGTCAAGGAGCGCTACGGGAACCTGTTCGACATGTACGAGCGCATCACCGGCGAGGACCCCTACGACGTCCCCATGCGCATCTACCCCGCCACCCACTACACGATGGGTGGGCTGTGGGTGGACTACAACCTGCAGACCACCGTCCCGGGCCTGTTCGCCCTGGGCGAGGCGAACTTCAGCGACCACGGTGCCAACCGCCTGGGTGCCTCGGCGCTCATGCAGGGCCTGGCCGACGGCTACTTCGTGGCCCCGTCCACGGTGGCGGGCTACCTGTCGGACCTGCTGGGCACGTCGCCCATGGCCACCGACGAGCCGGCCTTCACCGCCGCGATCGGTGAGAGCCAGGACCGCATCGACCGCCTCATGGCGGTGCAGGGCACCCGCTCGGTGGACCACTACCACCGGGAGCTGGGACGCCTGGTGTGGGACTACTGCGGCATGAGCCGGAACAAGACCGGCCTGGAGAAGGCGCTGTCGGAGATCCCTGCCCTGCGGGAGCAGTTCTGGTCCGACGTGAAGATCCTGGGCGACCCGTCCGGGTTCAACCAGTCCCTGGAGAAGGGCCTGCGGGTGGCGGACTTCATGGAGATGGCCGAGCTCAAGGTCCGCGACGCACTGCACCGCGAGGAGTCCTGCGGCGGGCACTTCCGGGAGGAGCACCAGACGCCGGAGGGAGAGGCCAAGCGCGACGACGAGAACTTCGCCTACGTCGGCGCCTGGGAGTACGGCGGCCCGGACATCCAGAACGACGCGGTCCTCAACAAGGAACCGCTGGTCTTCGACAACGTCACCCTGACCCAGCGCAGCTACAAGTAGCCGGCGCCGGAACGAGCACGAGGTAACGCAACGTGAGCACCATGTTGAACCTGAACCTGAAGGTGTGGCGCCAGCCCGGCACCGACGGCCCGGGTCACTTCGAGTCCTACAGCACCACGGTGGCCGACGACGCCTCCTTCCTGGAGATGCTCGACTACGTCAACGAGCAGCTGATCGACCAGGACCGGGAGCCGATCGCGTTCGACCACGACTGCCGGGAGGGCATCTGCGGCAGCTGCGGCCTGATGATCAACGGCCAGGCCCACGGTCCCCAGAAGGGCACCGCCACCTGCCAGCTCCACATGCGCCAGTTCAGCGACGGCGACGAGATCGTCATCGAGCCGTGGCGTGCGGCCGGCTTCCCGATCATCAAGGACCTGGTGGTCAACCGGGCCGCGTTCGACCGGATCGTGGAGGCGGGCGGCTACATCACCGTCAACACCGGTGCCGCCCCGGACGCCAACGAGATCCCGGTGCCCAAGGAGGCGGCGGACGCGGCCATGGACGCCGCGGCCTGCATCGGCTGTGGCGCCTGCGTGGCCGCGTGCCCCAACTCCGCCGGCAACCTGTTCACCGCGGCCAAGCTGCAGCACCTCAACCTGCTGCCCCAGGGCCAGGCGGAGCGCTACGACCGCACCGAGTCCATGGTGGACAAGATGGAGGAGTTCTTCGGCTCCTGCACCAACTACGGCGAGTGCCAGGAAGCGTGCCCGAAGGAGATCTCGATCGACTTCATCGCCATGATGAACCGCGACTACGTGAAGTCCAAGCTGGTGAACGCCCGCCGCCTGGGCCAGCGCAAGGTGGGCTGAGCCCAACCTGAGACCTCGCTGGGGAGGCCGCCCCAGCGCCGTCTCCGGCCCGGGGGCCCGTCGCTACGCTCGCGGGACAGGGCCGGGTCTCCGGTCCCCGTTGAAGGGTGTGGAGATGAAGACACGTCTGGTGGCCGCCGCGGCCCTCGTCGCAATCGTCGGACTGGCGGCTCCGGCCTGCAGCGGTGACGACACCGTCGAGTCCGGGGCGCAGAAGACCTCCGAGCCCCGCGAGCAGTCCACGGACGGTTCCGGCGGCTCGGACAGCGGCTCGGACGGCGGTTCGTCGGACTCGACCCTGCCGGACTTCGGTGACGTGGCCGGCGACATGGGTGACTGCCTGGATGCCGCGGGGGTGTACTTCACCCTCGCCCTCACCGCCATCCAGGGCGAGGAGGGCGCCACCAAGGCCCAGCAGCAGGCCGAGGAGCTCAAGGCCCAGCTCCCCGAGGACCTCCAGGACGACATCGACGTGGTGGCGGACACCTTCGGCAAGATCGCCCAGGAAGGGTTCCTGGACGGCGCCGGCGAACTGAACGACCCCGAGTTCACCGCCGCCAACCAGAACATCACCGACTACCTGCAGACCACCTGCTCCGGCGGATGACCGGGCCCGAGGTCCCTCCGGTCACGATGCTGGGCCGGTCGGTCGCCGACGACGAGTACGGCCGCCTGGAGTTCTTCGCCGTGGACCGCCCGGTCCGGGTCACGTTCCTCACCGACGAGCTGCAGGCCCTCTGCCCGGCGGTGGAGGGCGTCCAGCCCGACATCTACCAGGCGGAGATCTCCTACACCGCGGTGACCCACGCCGTGGAGTCCAAGTCGCTCAAGTTGTGGCTCACCACCTTCCGCGACCGGCGCATCTTCGCCGAGCACCTGGCGGTGGAGCTCCACGACGGGCTGGCCGCCCACGGTCCCGGCGTGGCCGACGTCCACGTGGTGCTGAGCCAGAACGCCAGGGGCGGCATCGTGACCGTGGTGGAGCACCCCGTCCCCGGTTGACGCCCCGTCCCCTCCCCGGCGGAGCCCGGTGGGTAGTTCTGCCCCTACCCGCCCATCCCTGGTGTCCGTAGGGTGGAACTCGTTCTGCGGGAACCAGGAGGGAGATCCGGGCGGCGACCCGGACCTCACCGAAACACAAGGCGGAAATGGACGGTTGCGGAGGGGAGACCCACCGCAACCGTCTTCATTTTCCGCCCGTTTCCCCGCTCCGGCTGTCAACGCAGCACCCCTCCCGCACGTTGGACGTGGTGGTGGGGCGACCACCCGTCACGACCCCGGCTCCCCAGCCGGGGTCGTGTCGCGTGCGGCCCCGGTCCGGCCGACGGGTAGTTCTTCCCGGCCCCGAAGACCCATCGGCCTATGGGCGGCTGCCGCGGATGTCGGTACCAAGGACACATGAGGCCTGCCAACGGGGTGGGTCGAACCGAAGCACCTGAAACGGGAGAGACACCACCATGGTCCAGTACGACTTCATCAAGGCATGGCTCCAGGCCCAGACCAAGACCGAGCGGGGCGCTTCCCTCGTGGAGTACGCGCTCCTCGTGGCCCTCATCGCCGTGGTCTGCATCGGCGCCATCAGCTTCCTCGGCGGCAACGCCAAGAACAAGTTCTCCGAGGTCGGCCAGTCCATCGGCTGATCGCCACCAGTGATCACCGAGCCTCGGGGCGGGTCCACGGACCCGCCCCGAGGCGCGTCCGGGGACAGGTCCGCGCCGTGGCGGTCAGGTCGTCGACTCCCGGGCGATGATCACGGCTGCCTTCCGGAGGATCTCCCGCTCCGACCGCAGGTCGATCACCTCCTTGCGGAGGCACTCCAACTCGTCCCGTTCCGACCCGGAGAGATCCTCCGGGTCATCCGCCTCCATGCGGCCGACGCGGTCGGACTGCATCCAGTCCGCCAGGACGGACTCCTCGACCCCGAGCGAGCGGGCGATCTCCCCCAGCGGTCGGTCCGAGGACCTGGCGACCTGGACCGCCTCGGCACGGATCTCCGGCGGGTACCGCGAGAACACGGACAACTCAGGTGCCGACGGCACGACCCTGCGGCGGCGCTTCATGTGGGCGCCCTCGGGCTCGATCTGCGATCAGTCAACGACGAGTGCCCTTCCCGACCCAGTCCATGACGTCGGGACCACTACAGCGTGCAGGGTCGGACGGGTCAAGGACCGGTCCACGTGACGGTGGAGACGCCCCGGCTACTTGACGACGGTGAGGGCCACCGAGGGGTCGGTCCTCAGGTACATGGTCGAGGAGGAGCGCCCGCCGTTGGTGGTCTCGGCGCCGGCCGCGAACGTGGAGAAGATGGCGCGTTGGGCGCCGTCGTGGTCCTGGAAGAAGGTCAGTCCCCCCGGACCGCTGCGGCCGTTGGACGATGCGATCCACGGTCCGGACGGGTCCCCCACACAGGGGCCGGCGGGGGTCGTGCACCGGGCGATGCCCGTCGAGTAGTTGCCCTCGTACCAGCGGCCGGCGGAGTAGGCGAGGAGGTAGTTCCTGCTGGCCCGGTCGTAGACCATGGACGGGTTCTCGATGAACCAGTACTCCCACGGGTAGTTCCGGCCGAGGATGGTCACCGGGGCTCCGGCGAAGTTGCCCTCGGCGTCGAGGGGGATGGTGTGGATCGGCGAGTCGGTGTTCCCGAACGCCAGCAGGAGCCAGTGCTTGCCGTCGGCATCGGTGAAGACGTTGGGGTCCAGGGCGCCGTGGCCGTCGACCCCGCAGTGCACCGGCAGCGCCTCGGGCACGAACGGACCCATGGGGTTGTCGGCGATGGCCCGACCCACGCACTGCGGGTTCGCCGGGTCGGACGGGTTGATGCGGTCGGCGGAGAACCACATGATCCAGCGACCGCCCAGTGCCGCGACGGACGGGGCCCAGAGCTGCTTGGACGTCGCTGTCCACGCCGGCTTGGTGGGCATGCCCTCGACGCTCAGCGCGTTCTTCTCCGTCAGGCTGTACGCGCGGTTGATGTCGCTGACCCGGGTGATCGGTGCCCGCTTGTCGTTGTTGGAGCCGTACAGGTAGTACTGGCCGCCGGCGGCGACGACGAACGGATCCGAGCTCTCCGGGAACCGCACCGCCTCGATGGCACCGAGCTTGGTGACCGGACCGAGCGGGACCTGACAGCCGCCGACCAGGAAGCTGGCCGCCGCCGCCACGCACAGGATCCCGCCCCGGCGCCGCGCCCGGGTGGTGACACGGCGCGTCCGTTCCCTACGACATGAGCGCATCGGACATCCCCTCCCCTGGCCCGGCCCAATCCAACTTGGCCCCGGCACCCGCGTCAAGGGTCAGACGTCCCGGCGGACCGGGGCCGGCAGACACCCGTGCACGCGACGCAGGGACGCACGGGTACCGCTACGGGGTCAGGCAATCCGGCAGCTTGGTGCCCGTCGGGGAGCGGCAGGAACATACTTCACCTCGCTGCCTCGTCATCATGCCCCGCCGGGGTCCCGTTCGGCCGACTCGCAGGGATCGACCGAACGTTGCATCACCTGGTTCTTGCGCATAGGGTCCCCGCCGGGAGTGCGCCCTCCAGCTTGGGGTGGCGGGAGGGGTCGTGATGCGTCTGTTCTCGGTACTTGTTGCAGCTGTTGCTGTGGTCCTGGTCGGGGCGGCGTGTTCCCCGCAACCGATCACGACACCAGGAACTTCGCCCCCGAGTTCGACTGCGACCCTCACGGTCGGGGGACAGCAGGTCACCGTCTCGGTTCCCGTCGGGTTGACCGTGACCGTCGCCTCGGCGGACCCCGCGGCGCTTCCTGCGACCCCGGCGGGCCTCGTGCTGCCGTTCGGTGCGATCGCCATCGATGTCCAGAACGTGTCGCCGGGGGAGGTGGCCCGCATCTCGGTCGCGTTGCCGAGTCCGGTGACCACGGTCCGCAAGCTCATTTCCGGGGTCTGGGATCCGTTCGCACCCGACGGGACGACCGGGGCCAGCCTCTCGCCTGATGGCCTGACGGTCACCCTGGACCTCCAGGACGGCGGCCGGGGCGACAGCGACGGCGTCGCCGACGGCACCATCGTCGACCCCCTGGTCCCGGGCATCGAACAGGTGACCATCACCTCGGACGGCGTTCCGACGATGACCGCCGGCGAGCCGTTCACCCATCAGCTGCAGGCCGACTGGCCGGGACCGGCAACACCCACCTGGAGCGTCCTGTCCGGAGCGCTTCCCACGGGGATCACGCTCGACGCCTCGGGAGTGCTGTCGGGAACACCGGAGGGGTCGGCGGGCCCGAGCTTCGTCCGGGTGCAGGCGACCGACGGCTCGACCAGCGACACGAAGCTGCTCACCCTGGTCGCCCTCGCCAGTTCGGGTCCGTCGGCGACCGGGCTGGCGCTCCCCGACGGCACGGGCATCACCATGTCGCAGACCGCCTACCCGGGTCCCGGAGCCACCTGGCTCGGCACCTACCTGACCGACGGCACCCTGTCCCGGCTCGGGACCCTGTCCGTCGACCGTCTTGCCGCCGAGGTGCCCGGCCCCGTGAACCGCGCCGGCACGCGGGTCGTGACGTCCACACTGCCGCCGACCCCGGGACCCTCGACCGGCCCGGTCGTGGTGGTGGACGGAGACACGGGTGCGCCCATCGCCACCCTCGAACCGTCGCCCTCGTTCCAGATCGGCTCGGTGTCATTCTCCCCGAACGGCGCCTACCTGGCGCTCGGCGATCCGGCGGGGACGACGCGGGTCTTCGACACCACCACCTGGACGGTGGTGCGCACGCTCCTCACCAACAGCCCGGGTCAACCGGTCTGGTCGCCGAACTCGACGGAGCTCATTCCTCCGGGCGTCACTGGGGGAGCCTTCCTCGTGCGATCCGTCCTCAACCCGGACGCGGACCGCTACCTGAACATCGCCGGTCAGTCGTGCTCCCAGATCACCGACTGGTCACACACCAATCGGGTTGCCCTCAACTGCTCGGCCGGGGTCGTCACCGCCTCGGCGATCGACGGCACCGACGCCCGGGTCGTCGCCCCGTCCACCCCGTGCACCGTGGCACCCTGCACCTCGTACCTGCCTCCCCGGTTCTCGCCGTCGGGCACTCACCTCGCCATGGGTGTCGCAACCATCGCCTCCACCAGTCCCTTCGTCGTCTCGTCCCAGGTGGTGGTGGGCCTCGACGAATCGAACGCGGCCCTCACCCCGATCACGGACCAGACCCCGACGGGCCTGGTCGTCGGCCCCGTCAGTTGGACACCCCCGACGACGGCACCCCCGCCGCCCCCACCGCCGCCGCCGGCACCGCTCCACGCGACCGCCGTCGACGCCGGCTTCCACCACGCGTGTGCCATCGTCGTCGGTGGCAACGTCAAGTGCTGGGGGCTCAACTCCTTCGGTCAGCTGGGGAACGGCACCGCCGCCGGGTCGTCGATCCCGGTCGACGTCATCGGTGTGGCGGGGGCGTCGGTCGTCGCCGCCGGTTACTTCCACACGTGTGCTCTCATGATCGGTGGCAACGTCAAGTGCTGGGGCATGGGCCTCGACGCACAGGGGAACACCACCCCCACCACCGCCACCGACGTGGTCGGCATCACCGATGCCGTGGCCATCAGCGCCGGCGGCCAACGCACGTGCGTGGTGGTGGCCGATGGCGGGATCAAGTGCTGGACCAGCAACACCGGCCTCATCCCGATCGCCGTGGTCGGCGTGACGGGAGCGACCGCCGTCAGCGTTGGTGCCTTCCACGCCTGTGCGCTGGTCGCCGCCGGTGCGGTCAAGTGCTGGGGCGACAACTGGTACGGCCAATTGGGCAATGGCGTCCTCGGGGCTGCGGGCAATCCCCCCGTGGACGTCGTGGGTCTCACCGGGGCCACCGCCGTCGTGGTCGGGAACGAGCATTCGTGCGCGGTGCTGGCCGGCGGCACGGTCAAGTGCTGGGGACAGAACGGTCGTGGCCAGTTGGGCAGGGGGATCAGCGGGTCAACCAGCAGCGTCCCCGGCAGCGTGGTGACCGTCACCGGCGTGTCCGCCATCGGCGCCGGGGACAGCCACACGTGTGTCGTCGTCGCCGGCGGCACGGTCAGGTGCTGGGGGCTCAACTGGGAGGGCCAGCTCGGCAACCGGATCAAGGACGTCGGCTCGCCCACTCCGGTCGACGTGATCGGTCTGAGCGGGGTGAGCACAGTGAGCGGGGACGTCGGCTACGAGTGCGCCCTGGTCACCGGCGGCACGGTCAAGTGCTGGGGCTCCAACAACTACGGGGCGGTCGCGAACCCCGGCGAATTCAGCTCGGTCATCCCGGTCACCGTCCTCGGTGGCGGCTGATCGAGGAACCGGCCGAGATCGATCTGATCAACGACGTCGATCACGAACCAGGCCAGGTGATCTTCCGGCAGCCAGTCCGCCATGTCTGGCGGCAACAGGAACCGCTGAGCCCGATCCGCCGAGACGAGGTTGTAGTCAATCGCTGCATCATGCGCCCCGTGAGCAACGGTCCGAGGCGGGGAAGCGCTGCCGCGCGGTTGTCGACGCTGCGCACGGGTCACCGGCTACCGGACCATGCAAGCCGGATCGGCCCGGCAGTGGCTCACCCGCGTCCGGTTCCTGGCCCAGCTCCTCTGGTCACGTTGTGTCACGGGGACCCTGGCGACGGGGCGTCGACGGTCTGAACCCGTTCTACCTAGAGGGTTTCGGGCAGCTTGGTGCCGGTCGGGGGCTGGTTCCACTCGATCCACGCGCCGCCGGTCCGGCCGTCCGCCGCGGTGACGCGGGCCATGGCCCGGGGGAACCGGGCCGCACGGCCGTCGGGGTGCTCCAGCAGCACGGGCGAGAACGCCAGCGGCTCGAACTCCAGGTCCAGGCCGCAGAACTGCTCCCGGGTCCGGGTGGGCAGCCGCTCCCGGCCCTCGGTGACCGCCATCTTCACCGACTGGCCCTCCACGAACCGGTCGGACCCGGCCGGGAGCTCGTAGCCCACGCCCCAGTCCTCGCCGGGGAAGAACCCGCCGGCGGTGTGCCACCGGGTGCCGTCGTCCAGCCGACCCGCGGTCCAGCACCACTGGTTGGTCCACCAGTCCCGGGCCGCCCCCCACGAATGGTCCCGCTGGCCCCAGCCGTCGAACTCAATGCGCTCGTCGCCGACCAGGATCTCGCCGTGGACCCGGCACGGGATCTCGTAGCGGGGGGTCACCGGCGGCCACAGGTAGGCGGCGCGGTCGGTCTCGAAGTCCAGCTCGAACCCGAACGGGACCCGTTCTCCGCGGGCGTCGCCGTAGACGTCGGCGGGGTCGTCCAGCTGGAGCCCGAAGGCCTCCAGGTTGATGGACATGTGCTCGTTCGGCGTCTCCACGGTGTGGTCCGCCCACAGCCCGTCGTGGCGCACCTCCAGCGAGGTGGCCGACCGGGGCAGGGCCACTTCGTGGTCGATCACCGTCACCAGCGGACGGTCCGGGCCCACCAGGCAGGCCCAGTACCAGACCCGCCCCAGGTTGGGATAGAAGCCGATGCGGGCGTAGCCCCCCACCGAGAGGTCGTCCGCGAACCAGTCCAGGTAGTACGACTCGTTCCAGAGGGGTTCGTCGTCCGGGGTGTGACGCCCCTCGTCGATCGGGTCCGGTGTCGCCATGACCCGGAGTCTGTCAGCCCCGCACCGACCGCGCCGCGTCCGGGGGAGGCGCCGCCGCGGTCGGGATCGGCCAGGCCGTGCGTGGTCTTCTCCCAGTGCGACGGGTCGGTGAGCAGCTGCAGGAACGCCCGCAACGCCGCGATCGACATGAGCACCCAGTACAGGGGCGACAGCAGGGCGGAGAGCAGGAACTCGGGCCGGCGCATGGTCCGCACGGTGACGACCGACAGGTACACCACCGACAGGTTGCCCACGATCCACACCAGCACGGCCAGGTAGTACGCGACGCCGGGGTACATGGCCTGCACGACCGAGGCCCGCGTCGTCACCCACACCAGGGCGAGGGCCCAGAACCAGAGGTTCATCACCGCCAGCAGCGGCGTGCAGCCCACGAACAGGACGAACTGCGCCACCCCGCGCCACCCCAGGTCCGCCAGCAGTGCACGCGGGTGGCGCGACGCCACCAGGAAGGTCTGCAGGTAGCCCTTGTACCAACGGCTGCGCTGCTTGACCCAGTTCACGACGTCGCTGTTGGGCTCCTCCATGGTGGTGGAGTCCAGGAGGCCGATCTCGTACCCGGCGCGCTGGAGCCGGATGCCCAGGTCGCAGTCCTCGGTGACGTTGTGGGCGTCCCACCCGCCGACCGCGGCCAGGGCCGGGACCCGGAAGTGGTTGGAGGTGCCGCCGAGCGGGATGGGGGCGCCCTGCACCACCAGGCCGGGCAGGTAGAGGCTGAACCAGGTGGCGTACTCCGCGGTGAACCACCGGGTGAGGAGGTTGCGGTCGCCCCCGTAGAACGACAGCCGGGCCTGGAGGCACGCCGTGGCGGGCGACGACCGGTCGAAGGCGACCACCGCCCGGCGCAGCTGCAGCGGCTCCGGGTGGTCCTCGGCGTCGAAGATGGTCACCATCGACCCGCGGGCGAAGCGCATGCCGTAGTTGAGGGCACGCGGCTTGGTCCGGGGCTCCCCCGGGGGCACCAGCAGCACGTCCACATCCAGGTCGGTGACCACGGCGTGGGCCGCGCCGATGGTCTCCAGGTCGTCGACCTCCAGCAGGAGCTTGATGTCCAGGCGGTCCCGGGGGTACTCCAGGCGCTCGAGCGCCGCGACGAGCCCGGCGACGACGGTGGGCTCGCCGTAGGCGGGCACCAGCACCGTGTAGACCGGCAGCCGGTCGTCCGGGACGGCCCGGGCGTCGTCGTCGGACACGTGGATCGACGGGTCCCGGGACAGCGAGACCCGCACCAGGGCCACCCGGTGCACCACGGTGGCCAGGTAGAGCAACGTCCCGGCGGTGGTCAGGACCACCGCCGTGGTCACCGGGACGAGCACGAGCGCGGCCAGGAGCACCAGCCCGACGGCGACGGCACCCAGGCGTTGGCCGCGACTGGAGCGCACCGCGGCGGTCATGCCCGGGTTCACCGCCTCCACCGCCCCCAGGGCGGCCGCCAACTCGCGCTCGGCCTGCTCCGCCGGGACCTCCCGGATCCTCATCCGCCCAGCTCGGGACGTCGGGGGAGCTGGGCCGAGCGGTCCGCGGCCGAGGCGATCACGTTGCGGCCGAACACCACCAGGAAGTTGTGCAGGTCCGCCTGCCGTTCCGACAGCCCGGTGCCCGCACCGCCCCGGACCATCTGGTCGGCGTCGATGGCGAACCGGGACGCGGCGTCGTCGCCGGCCGGCGGTGCCTCCACCCGGGCGCCGTCGGCGTCGTTCAGCAACAGGACCACGCGCTCGTAGCGGACCTCGGACCCCTGGCGGACGGCCCAGATCCAGTAGAGGCTGGTCCACTTCAGCTCCGTGTTGGGGTCCTGCCAGGACAGCACCGTTCCCCGCACGCCGTTGCCCAGGTCCACCTGGTCGGCCCCGGTCATGGAGTACCCGTGGAACCGGTAGCAGGCCTCCAGCCCGAAGTCGCTGAAGGACTGCAGGTTGGAGGTGGTGATGACGTCGGCCAGCACCGGGACGTCGGAGCGCAGCCCGGGCAGGCCGAACCCGGCGTAGGAGTAGCGGATCCACGACGAGTCCTCGCCGAAGAACCGCTTGCCGGTCTCGATGGAGGCGACCGGCTCGGCGAAGAAGCCCTCGGGTTGGGTCGCCACCTTGGAGAACGAGGCGATGCGGGGGGCGCCCACGGAGGAGGCGATGGGGTCGTAGGCGGACAGGCCGTGGTTGAAGAACCCGCCCACCAGTGCGGTCACGGCCAGTGCGGCCATGGCCGTGGAGGCGACGGGAACGGCCGCCAGGATGGTCCGGGTGCGGCTCGGTCCGCTGCGGCCCGGCAGCTCCAGGCCGAACCGGCGGGCGTTGAGCACCATGACCAGCACCCCGGCGTTGAACGTGACCAGCCCGACGGTGGGGTGCAGCACGTCGATGGACGCCGACTGCCCCGCGAACCGCCCGACGCCCAGGATCAGGAGGATCCGGGCCACGTTGAGGGCGAGGACGAGCCCGGAGCCGACGGCCACCCAGGCCACCTTGCGCCACCGGCTCCCGGTCATGGCGATCGCCACCGCGGACGCCACCAGGAGGAACCCGACCAACCCGTTGGCCCCGGAGCAGGCCGAGGCGATCTGGACCTGGAACCCGTCCGCGCCGTGCGGGATCCGGAACGAGATCCCGTCGCCGGCGACGGCCTCGGCCAGGGGGACCACGCCCACGACGCCCCGCACGGCCATGGCGGTGAGGTCGGCCAGGTGTTCGAGCAGGACCGTGACCAGGAACCGGAACGGGATGGGCCAGGCCAGCAGCAGGAGCAGCACCGCGGCCTTGGTGCGCCACAGGACCCGGATGCCGAACAGCAGGGCCACCACGCCGGCCACGAACAGGGGCATGGTCAGCAGGTCGATCCGCCACAGCCAGTACATCGTGGACATCCGGGCCGGCAGCAGGATGAGCGCGACCAGGGCCGCCACCACCAGCGGGACGCCGACGATGCGGTCGATGTGGCGGTCGTGGATCTCCGGCTCCCCCGCCGGCGGACGGGCCAGGGCGTAGCCGAGCCCGGCCGCGATCACCGGGACGAGTCCCAGGTACGCGAGCGGCGTGTCCACCGTGACACCGCGGATCAGGGACCAGAGCGACGTGTGGTAGCAGGCCAGGACCACGGCGAGGCCACCGACGGTCCGCAGCGCGACCCTGCGGGTGTCGGCGTCCGGACGGGTCACCGCCAGGGCGGCGGGCCCGTCGCCGGGGACGGAGTCGACCAGCATCAGGGACCCGTCCGGGCCCGGCGGACGCGCCGGCGGCGGGTGACCGCGACCAGCCCGAGGGCGGTGACCGCCACGGCCGAGATCGGGATCAGCGCGGCGATGGGGCTCTCGCTCACCGCGGCCGGAGGACCGGGCACCGTCGTCGTGGTCGTCGGCGGCGCAGTGGTGGGGGGCGAGGTGATCAGGGGCGCGGTGGTGGGCACGGTGGTGGCGCCGCCGTCCGGAAGCGGGTGCGGCGGCGCGGTCGGGGGCCGCGGCATCGGGGGTGGCCGACGGGGCGGACGATTCCGCGGACGCGCCCAGCACCGCAGAGGTCGGGTCATCGCCCAGGGCGGCCTGCCGTTCGGCGGAACCGCTCCCCGAGTAGTCGGCGTTGGCCGACGCGGAGAACGTGTCGTCGGCCGCGGCCTCCTCGGTCGCCGCGGCGGCAGCCGGGTCCCCGGCGGGAGCGGCGGCGTCGGCAGCGGCCGCCGCGGTGGTCGTGGTGCTGGCGGGGGCCTCGGCGCTCGACCGGCGCGCCGCGGCCTCCGACCCGTCGTCCATCCGCACCGCGCCCAGGACCGCGACCACGGCGATCACCGGGGCCAACAGGAGGAGCAGCGTCTTGTCACGCGGGATGCGGTCCAGGAGCGTGGTCACGGGCTGAATCCGTCCTCGGGGGTGGGACGCGGGCGGGGGGCGGGGTCGTCGACGGCGTACAGCCGGTACTCACCGACGCGGTCCTGCTCGTCGCCCCAGGACGCCACCAGCGTGGCGATCGGGGTGCCGTCGTCGTTCCAGAGTGCGGGGTACTGGCGGACCAGCGCGTCCCCGGGCGTGGCCGGGCTGTGGAGCAGGAGGTAGCGGACCCCGAACGTGGCGGGATCGGACACGACGGCCTCGAAGTCACGGTCGGAGGGGATGAGGTACACGTCGGGACGGGGGGCGGCCGCCACCACGGCGAAGGTGGACGACGTGTCGGTGAGGACCGATCCGGGCACCACGCCGTCACGTCGGTCGATGGCCTCGGCCACCGTCATGCCCCGGGTCACCATCGACCGTGACTCCACCGGCCGTTCGCCGTCGAGGGCGCCCCGGACGCCGGCGACGAACCGGGCGTCGTCCTCCGCCCCCAGGTCGCCGGAGCGGACCACGGCGGTGGCGACCACGACCCCGGGCACCAGGGCCAGCAGGGCCAGGGGCCGGAGCCAGCGCCCTCGGGTCCGGGACGGGGCCCCGCCGATGACCAGGGCCAGCAGGACCGACAGGGTCACCGAGCCGGCCACGTAGCGGAACCACGGGAAGGTCCCACCCTGGACCGACAGCAGCAGCTGGAAGGCCACGGGGCTGCCCACCACCGCCAGCGCAGCGGTGGCCCGGGCCGCGGCCCGGTCACCCACCCACAACGCGCCCAGGGCCAGTGCCACCAGCAGGGGGGCGGCGAAGGCGACCTGGCGGATGAAGAACCAGGCCCGTCCGGGGGCGGACAGGTCACCGATGATCGCCGCCGTCCCGCTGCCCGATGCCTCCACCAGTGCGCTGTTGCCGTACTCGGACGTGAACTGGCTGAACGGCTCACCCACGATGACCCAGGACACCAGGGCCCACCCGACGACAGCAGCCAGCGCGGGGATCGCCACCACGGCCAGGTCCACGGCCATCCCCCGCACCCGCTCGGTGGGAGACCCGTCCCGGGGCTGGCGGCCGAGCGAGACGACGCCGACCACCGCACCCGTGGCCAGGACCGCGGTCACCGCCTCGTAGCGGGCCAGGTAGGCCAGGCCCAGCGCGATCCCGCACAGGCACAGCGGCCGGACGTCGTCGGACTCCAGCCAGCGGGCCAGTTGCCGCGCCGCCAGGACCAGGAAGAACATGCCGCAGGCCTCGCTCATGCCGTTGGCGCCGTAGATCCACACCAGCGGGTGCGCCACGGCCACGAGTACCGCGGCGATGCGGAACCACCGGGGCGCCCCGGCGTCGCGGCCCCAGGCCACCAGCTGCACGACGGTCCCGGCCATGAATGCGGCGGACACCACCACGGCGGCCAGGCCGTTGGCCGTGAGGGCCGGCCACCAGGACCGCATGGCCACGAGGGGCACCTGGAACAGCGTGGGGAACGGCCCCCAGATGAAGCCGATGGCCTCCAGGTGCGGATCACGGCTGGACAGCACCGACTGTGCGGCCTGCACCCGGGACAGGGCGTCGCCGGGCAGGATGCCGGCACCGACCGCGGCGACGGAACCCACCGTGACGAACAGGGCGAAGCAGCTGAGCCCCAGCACCCACGACTCGACCCGGATGGGCGGCCGGCGACGGCGGCGTGCGGCGCGGGCGATCTCTGCGGCACGGAGCCGGATGATCTCCTCGGCCTCCGCCACCGCGGGATGGAGCGGGCCGCTGTCGTTCCCGGGGTCGACGATGTACCGGGGAACACCCACCCCGCCGGCGTGGGCGACCGCCCGGGCCGCGTCCGCGGTGCGGGTGGCGGCGGCGTCGGCCCCGGCCTCGGCCCGCTCCAGGAGGGCGATGGCCACGCTGACCCGGACCTCCTGGCGGGCCAGGTGGCGGGCCATCGTCCCGGCCAGCTCGCGGGCCTCGGCCGAGGCGGTGGGCGGTCCGGGGCGGTCCGGGCCAGGGACGGCGACGGCGTCCTGGGGCCCGCGGTCCGCTCGGGGGTCGGTCATGTCGGATCGTCCGGATCAGCGACGGAACGGTCGCCGGATCCCGCGGGGCGGGCGCCGGGACTGGTCGGTCGGAGCGGTCCCGGTGGGGGCCGCGGCCGCGGGCACGCCGGCGGCGATGCGGTCCAGCTCGTGGATGGCGTCGCGGATCTCGGCCCGCACCGTGCGCTGCAGGGCGGTGAGCTCGGCCATGGCGGCACGGAGCTCATCGCGGTGGTGCTCGATCATGGCCACCGCCTCGGCCGCCACGAGTGCCAGCTCCTCCGCGGAGCCGGCCCCGGCGGCCAGTCGCTCCCTGTCGTCGGACAGCTCATCGATGCTCATTGCCCCGCTGCTCCCAGGTTCACGTGGTGAGGTCGTGCGCCGCACAGGACGGTAGAAGGCGGCCCTGAACCGGACCTTGCCGCGACATGGCGTCAGGGTGAACGGATCGGAACCTTCCCGGCGGGCCGAAAACGGAGGGAGGGGGCGCAGCGGCTGCTGCGCCCCCTCCGGCTCCGGGAATCAGGTCGTGATCAGGCGATCACGGTCCGGGCACCAGGCGGCAGATGCCGTTGGTGCGCTCGGTGACGGGGAGACGGATGTACCCGGTGTCGGAGTAGACAGCGGTCATCTCCTGGTAGTTGGTCAGACCCGAGAAGTCGTTGGGGTCGTGCGAGGTGCTGCCCTTGCACAGGAACTCCGTGAACTCCCGGACCGCGCCAGCCTTGCCACCGTCGGCACCACCCAGGTCCTCGGAGCCGGCAACGCCGGTGGTCGAGGTCTTGGTGGTGACGTGGTAGATGAACCGGGTGATGGGGTAGGAGTTGTTGGAGATCGCAGCGGAGCTCGGACCGATGCCGTCGACGGTCCAGGCCTGGCCCGACTGCCGCTTGTAGGAGAAGGCGCGGAACTCGGCGTAGCTGGACCACCAGAGGGCGTTGTCCTCGTTGATCACGGGGTCGTTGATCACCGGCTTGGCGTCGTTCTCGATCGGGTAGAAGCCGGTGGCCAGCTTCTTGACGCAGGCGCCGGCGTTGGCGTCGAAGCCCAGGTAGGTGTCCATGGTCGCCTTCGTCCCCGAGGACGGCTGCATCCCGATGGGCTCGATCGTCTTGCCGGCATCAGCGGCGTTGCCGGTGATGGTCTGCCAGCTGGTGATCGAGCAGTTGTAGATGCCCTGGATCTGGGCCTTGGTCAGGTTGCCCGGCGTCCGGGTGCCGTAGGACACCATGGCCAGTCCGTCCTTGCCGGTGGCCCAGAAGTTCAGGTCCGACTCGCCGGACGTCTTGGGGGCACGGGACGAGCGGGCGTAGTCGATCTGGCCCAGCTGGAGGGCCTTCACGCCGGCCGACGAGCCGTTGGGGTACCGGCCCACGAAGTAGTCGTGGTCCCAGTTGCCCTTGACCGCGGTGGAGGCGTTGGCGGGCTTCAGGCACTGGCCGAGGGTTGCGGAACCGGTGACGTTGTCCGTCTCGCAGCCGTTGGCCTGGTTGTAGATCAGCTCCGCCTTCTGCATGAAGGCATAGGTCGTGTCGGACCCGCCGCCAACGACCTGGTCGTTGACGTCGTCCCAACCCGATGGCTCGGGGGCAGTGGCACCGGCCAGGCCGGCGACGCTGAAGAGGGTGGTGGCGGCGAGGACACTCGCAACCAGGACCTTGAGTTTCATGTGTGCATCCTTTGCTCGTTGTGGTGTTGCTTGGTTGTTGGTTGGGGGGTTGGCGATGTGGGGTGCGATGGGTCAGCCCATCGCCGGGCGGCGGCGCAGGAAGAAGAAGGCGCCGAGGGCCACCGAGCCGCCCACGATGGGCAGCAGGATGCCGAGCGGGGCCTCCGGGATGACGTCGCCGCCGACCTGGAAGGTGAAGGCCTGCTCGGCGGCGTCGGTCGCGTTGTTCTTGGAGCCGTTGGTGACCCGGACGTAGCAGGTGGTGTTCTTCTGGACGCCGGCGGGGGCGGTGTCGCCGGCGGCGAAGCAACCCCAGGTGCCGGAACCGTTGTCACCGTCGGGGTTCTCGCCCCGGAACACGTCCAGCTGGGTGGAGCCGTTGCCGGTCGCAGATCCGTTGGGCGTGAGCTCCGACAGCAGCGAGCAGTCGACCGCGTAGTTGAAGGTGGGATCGCTGATGCTCTTGCGGCAGATGCCGACGTACATGAGCTGGTTGGGCTTCTGGCCGACCCAGTTGACCGTGGTGGTGGCCACGGCCTGGCTGGCGGTGACCGGGATGGGGTTGGGGGTGACCGTGACGGTGCCGAGCGCCCCGGAGGAACCGGTGAGCCCGGTGCCGAGCAGGAGGCCGACCCCGAGGAGGGCCAGGAGGATCTTGCGTGCGCGCATTGCGTTGCCTTTCGTCGTTCGGACCGGACACAGCTCCGGCCCGAGGTGATCCTCGGGGGTGGCGCGACCCCCTTCAAGGGTTCCGAGCGACTGTTCCGCAGGAGTTGGGGGAGCGTTCACCGATCACCTCCACACCGTTCCGACGGGCCCGTGGACGCGACGGAACGCCCCGGTCCGAACGGGGACGGAGGGTGCCGGGACCGGCGCCGGGAGCGACCGACGGACGTCAGTACGTGATGGGCAGGAAGGCGTCCAGGTTGAACAGGATGAGGACGACACCGAGGGCGACCGCAGGCCCGGCCACGATCAGCACGGTGGACATCTGGTACCGCCGGCGCAGCTCCACGAACCCGTAGACGCCGATGGCGACCACGGCGATGCCGGCCAACAGGAGCAGGAGCCCGCCCCCGCCGCGCTCGTCGAACGGACCGGGATCCTTGTCCGGCACGATCTTGACGCGCTGGTCCTCGGGGATCTCCGGCGGCGTGCCCTTGACGCCGGCCTGCACGACCACCCGCCGGCCGTCCAGCGGTCCGCCGGCGCTGGTGACGAGCGTCAGGCGTGAGGGCCCGGACGGGTCCATCACCTTGGTGTCACCGTCGCCGACGGTGCGGACCTTGGTGACCCGGTACACGAACACCTCGCCGGTGCGGGTACGGAGGTAGATGGACGCGCCGGCGGCCAGGTCCTCGATCTTCCCGAACGGGTAGCCCCACCGGGTGGAGTGGCCCAGGATCACCGTGTTGCCCTGTCCCGGCGGGGCGCTGCCGTCGCGCCACCCGGGTCCACCCCGGATCAGCACGGGGGACGCGCCCTTGACCACCACTTCGTCCAGGCCGATGGTGGGGACCTGCAGCACGAAGGCGGCGTCACCCACGGCCAGGTCCGCCTTGGCGTCGCGGTACTCGTCCACCCGGTGCTGCTGCCGCTGGCGGTAGGCCACGGGCAGGAGGAACACCTCCAGGCAGGCCAGCGCCAGCAGGCCCAACAGGACGGCGATGAGGACGGACCGGGCCCGGGACGGTCCGGTGTCGCGGGTGTCGTCCTCCGGGACCTCCGGCGCCGGCGGACCATCCGGCACCGTGTCCACCGGGGCCGGCCCCGCGGCGTCGGCCGGTCCCCCGCCGGGACCGGTCCGCGTCCGGAGGTCGATCGCAGGCTCGGCTCCGGTCGGTTCCGTTCCGATGGCCTCCCGGCGCGCCGTCAGGTCGGTCACGCCGCGGACCCCCGGCGTTGGTACAGCGACCGGAGCACGACGAACATGCCGGCGCCGATGCAGAGGGTGACCATCCGGTCGAGCGGACTCAACGACAGGCCGGGGATGGGGTACGGCATGCGTCCGGTGGCCGAGACCCGGGAGGTGGCCGGATCGGCCGCCGTGCCCGAAGCACCGGCCGTTCCGGCTGCGTCACCGGAGGCATCCAGGCCCGCCACCTCGGACGCCACCTCCGGTGTCAGCTCGGAGAACCCTGCGGTGTCGTCGAAGGAGGCGTCGCCGAAGTCGGTGGTGTCCAGTTCGGCGAACGCCTCGGCGGACGGCGTCAGCTCCGGATCCGGTTCAGCCGCTGCGGCCTCGTCCGGTCCGTCGCACAGCTTCACCGGCCCCTTCACCCCCAGGCCACCCGGAGGAGCGAAGGGACCGCCGTCGGCGCTGGAGTAGACGGTGCCCTTGGCCGCAGGGCAATTGGACTCCACGATCTTGTCCGCTGCGGCCAGCGACGTGGCCACCATCGGCGCGGTGATCCTGCCGTCGCCCAGCCCTGCTGCTCGGTCCTGTCCCGCCCCGACCTGCCAGCGGATCAGGGTGGCGATCCCGTTGGCCTCGTCGGCGGACAGGCCGGTGGCAGGGGCGTAGAGCTTGTTGACCCACGTGATGGGATAGGCGCCGGGGACGACCGAGGTTGCGCCGGCGAGGGGCGTCCCGTTGCCGGCCGCCACGGCGGCGGTGATGGACTCGGGCGTGGCCAGGAGCCACTCACCGGCCGCGTTCCGGATGTAGGCCCGGAACATCGGCGTGCGCTGGTCGGCCGGCCGGGCGTCGTTCACCGTGAAGGCATCCGTGACGAACGACGGGGACGCGGAGCCGACCGTCCCGCCCTGGGAGATCTCGCTGGAGCCGGGGTCCAGTCCCTCCCGGATGGGAACCACCGCGTTGTCCATCCCCAGACGGGACGGCGTGAACGGGTTGGGCCACACCTCCGACGGGCCGGGCGCCGCCGCGGTCGGATCGGTGGGAGGAGCGAAGAAGACCCTGCGCACCTCCGGCTCCACTGCGGCAAGGTAGGCGTCCAGGTAGTAGTTGTACGCGTCGGCGTCGCTGCGGACCACCGGACGGGCACCGCGGATGGGCGGGAAGAGGAACTGGTTGGCCTGGTCGATCTCCAGGTTCTGGCCCACGTCCGGACGGGTCCAGATGTTGGACCGCTCGTAGAAGAGGTCGGCGATCGTTCCCGAGGTGAGCCGGAAGTTCCCGGCGTACGGGACCCGGTCGATGATGGGATTGCAGTCGGACTCGGGGTCCAGGCACTTGTTCGGGAAGATCCCCAGGGGCGGCACGAACCCGAAGAACTGCAGCCCGACGGCCTGGACAGGGGCTTCGATGAGGCCCCGACCCGATTTGCGGAGGTCGGCCAGCTCCGCCTCGCTGAACGGCACGCCGGAGATGGTGAAGTCCGACCGGCCCTCGATGAAGGACCGGCGGGCCCCCTGCGTGCCGGCCGTGATGTAGTCGATCTGGGTCTTCGTCCCCGCCCCGTCCAGTACCTCCGCAGCCGTGTCCATGAAGACCCGGGCCTCGGCCGGCACCTCACCCTGGAAGCTG
The DNA here is from genome assembly GCA_963773765.1 of uncultured Actinomycetota bacterium. GTDB lineage: Bacteria > Actinomycetota > Acidimicrobiia > Acidimicrobiales > Microtrichaceae > CAVZCC01. Next base: position 361,333 of record CAVZCC010000005.1, read on the forward strand.
ACCGCGTCCGGTTGGGCCACGCCCCCCTGGGCCCGGGCCGCCGACGGCAGGACGACCCACAGGCCGGCCACCGCCACGAGGACGGAGCGGATCAGGGCCCTGCGGCCCGGCCGACGCACACGCCTCACCGCTTCTGCCACGACGACTTGGTCCCGCGGGACACGAACGATCCGATGGCCACCAGCGCGGCGCCGAGCAGCAGGGTGAACAGCACGTCGCTGTTCTCCGGCCCGGCACTCCCCGTCGACGCCGCGGCCTGGCCCGCGACCGCCCCGGTCTCCGGGTCCACCACCGCCTCCTCGGAGGCCGCCGCCTCCGCCGCAGCCGCCTCTGCTGCGGCTGCCTCGGCGGCCGCGGTCTCTGCCGCGGCGGCTTCTGCCGCGGCGGCGTCCGCCGCAGCGCCACCGGCCGAGGCGCCACCGGCTGCAGCGGCGCCGGCGGCGGTGGACCCGGCAGCCTTCTTGGCCGCGGCGGGCGCGTTCTGGAGCGAGGGCGGCGGGGGTGCACCACAGGTGGCGGTGGGCGGCCGGGGCGGTGCGCCGGGGATCTTGGCCGTGGCGTCGAGGGCGATGTCCACCAGCTGGACCGACAGGCGCGAGTAGGCCAGGGGCTCGGCCCGTTCCTGGCCCTTGCACACGGCGTAGTTGAGGTAGGTGGCCAGCGCCTTGCCCTTGGCCGGGTCGAAGCCGGTGGTCTGGGCGATGGCGTAGGAGTAGGTGGACGGGAAGTAGGCCCGGGGGTCCCCACCGCTGTAGCTCAGCTTGAACGTGCCGTTGCCGACGGGCGTGGCGTAGCCGAGGGCCACGGTGGCGTTGGGGGGGTTGGGCGGCGTGAACGCACCGGAGGCGTTCTGGATCTGGGCCGCGGGGAGGTTCTTGACCTTGGTGTAGCCGGTCTCGATGTAGGTGACGGAGTCCGCGTTGGCCCCGGTGGCGTTGGCCACGCCGTCGGACTGCGGTGCCTGGGACACCTTGCCGTAGCCGGTGGGCCACTGCGAGATGGGCTGGTTCCGCTCCAGGTACTGGTCCTGGCCGTAGTTGCCGGAGGCGACGAAGGCCCGGAACTGGCCCCACACCGCACCGGCCCGCTGCTGGCAGAACTCGCTGAACACGTAGCTGGTGCCGGACCGGTCGGCCCGCACCACCGGGCGCACCGGCCGGGCCGGCAGGGGCGCCCCCGGGTTGGTGGCGGCGATGGCCGGGTCGTTCCACTGGATGTCCGGGACGGTGAACAGCTTGCAGGCCGCCTCGGCGGTCAGCTTGAGGTCCGTGATGCGCCGGCCGTCGGTGCCCTGGACGTTGAACATGAACGCCAGTGCGCCGGCGGCCACCGGCACGTAGACGAACGGTCCCCGCTTGTTGGCGGCGGGGAGCTCCTCGTCCAGGAACGGGATGTCGCTCTGGCCGAAGTCCAGCACGCCGGAGCTGTACTTGTCCCGGCCGAACCCGGACCCGGCGGCCGAGTAGTTGATCTTGACGCTGTAGGGCGGCTTGGCCACGTCGGCCCGCCACTGGGCGACCATGAGGCTGACGAAGGAGGAGCCGCCGCCGGTCACGATGGGCCCCTGGGCCGACGCCGGCGGAGCGCCCAACAGGGTGGTCATGGCCAGCACGCCGACGGCGAGCACGGCGCGGAGCGTCGTCGTGACGGCTCGGGTGGGGCCGGCCACACGGGGCGGGGTGGGCGTCATCCGAACCTGCCGTTGACGTAGTCGAGCGTCCGGGGGTCGGACGGGTTGGAGAACACACGCTCGGTCGGACCGGACTCCACGATGCGGCCCGGCGTTCCCAGCGTCTCCACCAGGAAGAAGGCGCAGTCGTCGCTGACCCGCTGGGCCTGCTGCATGTTGTGGGTGACGATGATGATGGTGATGTCGTCACAGAGCTCCCGGATGGTCTGCTCGATCACCCGGGTGGAGATGGGGTCCAGCGCCGAGCAGGGCTCGTCCATGAGCAGGACGTCGGGGTGCACCGCCAGCGAGCGGGCGATGCACAGCCGCTGCTGCTGGCCGCCGGACAGGGACATGCCCCCCTCGTGGAGGCGGTCCTTGACCTCCTCCCACAGCCCGGCGCGCCGCAGGCACTGCTCCACCAGGGCTTCGGGGTCATCACATGAGGTGCCCGACAGCCCCAGGCCGGCCAGCACGTTGTCCGCGATGGTCATGGACGGGAACGGGTTGGGCTTCTGGAAGACCATGCCGATGCGCATCCGGACCTCGGTGGGGCTGATCTCCTCCGAGTAGATGTCGGTGCCGTTGAGCAGCACCTGGCCGGCCAGGGCGGCGCCCGGGACCAGTTCGTGCATGCGGTTGAGGGCCCGCAGGAAGGTCGACTTGCCACAGCCGGACGGCCCGATGAGCGCCGTCACCCGGCCCGGCTCCATGGAGAGGGTGCAGCGCTCCAGCACCTTGCGCCCGCTGAACCACTGGCTCAGGTCGATGGCGTCCACCCGGGCCGCCTCCTGGGCCTCCCGGTCGTTGCCGACGGGGCCGGCCTGCCGGTCGCGGACCAGGAGGTCGGAGATGGTCGCACCGCCGGCCGCCGGAGCGGTTGGGGACGGCCCGACGGGGGCGACGGGGGCGGCGGGGGCCCGGTCGGCCACGCTCACCGTGGCCGACCCGTTGAGACCGGGTGCGGCCTGGTGCAGGGCCTCGGGCGGGATCTCCAGGCCGGGCGGGGGCTGGAACGGGGGTGGTGTGGTCATCGTGAGACTCCGCGACGCTTGGCGCCCCGCTCGCCGATCACGCGGGCGGTGACGAACAGGATCAGGACGAGGATGATCAGGACCAGCGCACCGGACCACGCCCGGGCCCGCTGGGCCTCGTTGGGCTCCCGCAGGAGTGACCACACGAACAGGGGCAGGTCGGACTGCGGTCCGTTGAACGGGTTGTAGTTGGTGGTGGCACTGCCGAAGGCGGTGAGCAGCACCGGGGCGGTCTCGCCCACGGCGCGGGCGATGCCCAGGATGGACGCCGTGATCAGGCCGGCCCGAGCCGTGGGCAGGACCACCTGCATCACCGACCGCCACTGCGGCGCACCCAGCGCCAGCGCGGACTCCCGGAGCCCGTCGTCGATGGTCCGCAGGATCTCCTCCGCGGTCCGGGTCACGATCGGGATCATCATGATGGCCAGCGCCACCCCGGCGGATGCACCGGAGAACCCGTGGCCCTCGTTGACCCAGATCGTGAACACGATCAGGCCGGCCACGATGGAGGGCAACCCGCTCATGGCGTCCACCACGAACCGCACGGGCACGGCCATCCGGCCCTTGATCTCGTGCAGGTAGACGGCGGTGAGGATGGCGATCGGCACCGCCAGCACGGTGGCGATGATCATCTGCTGGATGGTGCCGACGATGGCGTGGTAGGCGCCCCCGCCCTCGTCCAGCGGGCCGACCTCGGACAGGTCCTCGGTGAAGAAGGCCCAGTCCAGCCCGCCGATGCCCTTGATGAAGACGTAGACGATCATCCACACCAGCACGCCCACCGCGATGGCGCCCGTGGCCCAGATGAGCGTGGTCATCAGCCGGTCCTGGGCCACCACCCGGCTGGTGCGGTCCCGGGCCAACAGGTACGTGGCGGCCAGGAACCAGATGAGGGCCCAGATGGCGAAGGTCAGCGGGTGCTGCCAGTCCATGACCAGGCACAGCACCCAGCTGGCACCCAGGCCGGAGCCTGCGGACAGCAGCAGCTCCACCCGGTCCTGGGCGGTGAGCTGGCGGGGCCGCGACGGCTCCTGGTCCGGGACCGGCGGCCACGGCACGCCCGACGGCTCGTCGGGGCCGGCCGGTGCGGTGTCCTGCGGTTCGTCCAGGAGCGCCGTCATGTCAGGCCGCGATCTGGGAGCGGCGCACGATGGCACGGGCCGCCAGGTTGACGATGAGGGTCATCACGAACAGGGCCAGGCCCGCCGCGATCAGGCCGTTGATCTCCAGGCCCTGGGCCTCGCCGAACTTGGTGGCGATGAGCGCCGAGATGGACCCGGACCCCTGGGTGAGGATGTAGGGGTTGGGCTCGAAGATCAGGGCGATGACCAGGACCACCGCGATGGTCTCGCCCAGGGCCCGTCCGAACCCCAGGAGGATGGACCCGACGATGCCGCTGCGCCCGAACGGGAGGATGACGTCGCGGATCATGCCCCACCGGCTGCCTCCCAGCGCGAGGGCGCCCTCGCACTGCACACGGGGACACTGGGCCATGACGTCCCGGGACACCGAGGTGATGATGGGCACCGCCATCAGGGCGACGACCACCCCGGCCACGAAGCTGGACTGGCGCAGGGACACGTCGGGCTCGGTGAGGCGGAAGAACGGCAGGGCGTTGAGGTGCTCGCTCAGCCAGGTGGCCACCCCGACCAGCGGGTCCTGCAGGGCGAAGAACCCCCACATGCCGAAGATCAGGCTGGGGATGGCGGCCAGCAGGTCCACCGCGCTGGTCAGGCCGCGCTGGATGCGGCCGGGGGCGTACTCGTTGATGAACAGGGCCAGCCCCAGGGCCAGCGGGACCGCGACGGTCAGCGCCACCAGGGCGATGATCACGGTGTTGACCAGCAGGCCCCAGACACCGAACTCCTCCTCGTCGGGCCGCCAGTCGGAGCTGGTCAGGAAGTTCCACGGCCCGGTGGCGCTGATGGCCGGGATGGCCTTGATGGTCAGGAAGAACCCGGTGGCCACCATGATGACCAGGCACAGCCCGGCGGCGCCGCCCGACAGGCCACGGAAGACGCGGTCGCCCACGGTGTGCGCCTGCTTGATGGCGCGCGGGCGCTCCTCGTCGGGAGCGGTCGGTTCAGGGGTCAGGACCGCCACGGCCCGGAGTCTGGCGGGCCGAGGTGAATCGGAGACCACGGGCAGGCCAACGACAGGGTGAACGCCGGTGAACGACTGGCGCGGTCCGGCAGAATTCCGCTGGCGGCAACGGGGCGTTCACCCGGCGCACCGGTTCCTGGCCGGCGTTCAGGCCAGGGGCAGGTAGTACTCCTCGGGCGATTCCTCGGGCGGCGGTTGCGAGCCCAGCTCGGTCCCGACCGCCACGAGGAGGTCGTACACCGGTGGTTGCACGTCCCGGGGCACGGTCCAGTCCAGCTGGTCGGCCACGCCGGCGGCCTCTGCGAACGGCTTCAGGAAGGTGAAGTACACGTAGGCCCCGCAGCGGATCATCTCGTCCGCGTCCATGGCGGCGATGCGCCGGTAGTGGCTGCGCTCCGCCGGCGCGGCACGCGGCCATGATCCCGTCGATCTCGTCCAGGGGAACCGGTCGCATGGACCCGGGGGGCTCACCGTCGGTGGTGAACAGGCTGAAGCCGACCAGACGGTCCAGGTAGTCCTCGGGGTCGGTGTTGGAGGTGCCGAAGTCCGTGATGGACACCGACACGTCCTCCAGGACCAGCCCCGCGACCAGGTGCTGGTACGGGACGTCGGCGGCCACGTCGGACCACCAGAAGTCGCTGGGGCCCATGCGGTAGAAGTCCCGCACGATCATGGTCCGGCCGGCAGGCCCCAGACCGAGGGCGCCCAGGTCGTAGGGGCCCGTGTCGCCCGATCCCACCCGGGTGTCGAAGTACAACAGGAACAGGTAGTTGACGAGCGTGGCGTTGAACCGCTGCAGCTGCGGCCGGAGCTCCTCGTCCACCGCCACGGCCGACTCCGCCAGCTGCCGCACCACGTCGCGGTCGTAGGCGTGGACCACTCCCCCGGCGTCGACGGCCTGGCGGGTGCCGTCACCCCGGAACCCGCGGGCGGCCCGGTCCCAGAAGTCCAGGACCGTGTAGGCGGCATCGGTCGAGTCGAGCGACGGGTCGAACTGCGTGAAGACCTTGCGGCCCACCAGGAAGAAGTTGGCGATCGACCACAGGTACACCGTGTTGACCTGGGTGCCCGGACGCCGGCCGGAGGCACCGATCTGCTCCGCCGGCATGGCGGCGTCGATGGTCCGCATCATCTCCGGGTAGCGGACGAACGTCTCGCCGCACGCCACCAGGATGTACGGCGTCACCGGGATGAGCTGGCTCTGGTAGCTGGTCCGCTCCGACGTCAGCCGGTGCGAGATCGGGCTGTGGTACGCGATCAGCTCGTTGGCCCGGAGCCGCCGCTCGTCGGGCGTGGGGCCGGACGCCTCAGGCACGGACCACCGCCCGCTCGGCGGAGCAGTCGAGCTCCACCTCGGTACCGTCCTCCAGTGCCTGGTCCAGTTCGCACGCCATCACGCACGGCACCTGGAACTCACGGGTGACGATGCCGATGTGGCTGCGCAGGGTGCCGGCGGTGCAGATCACGCCGGTGAGGTCGTGGTACAGCGGGGCCAGGAACGTGGCGCCGGCGTCGCGGACCAGCACGATCACGTCCATGGGACCCTGGTCCATCAGGTCCATCAGGTCCAGCACGTCCGCCGCGGTCTCCATGACGCGGAGGGTGCCCCGCACCGGTGGATGGTCGAAGACCTTCTCTCCCGTTCCGACGTCGCGCATGGGCGGCATCGTAGGGGGCGGGGCACGGGAGGGGCCGGAACGCGGCCGGAAGTAGAGTCACCGGCGTGGTCACCTACCTGAGCGACGAGTGGATGGAACGGGCGGGGTCCGCGCTGGCCGCCGACCAAGCACTGGCCGACGCCACCACGGACCTGGACCTGACGCTGGCCTACGAGGTCGCGGGCGGCCCCGGCGGCAAGCGCTCCTACGCGCTGCGCTTCGACCACGGCACCGTGGCCCTGGAGCCGGGCCCGCACCCCGATGCCCCGGTCAGCTTCTCCCTGGACTACGACACCGCGGTCGCCATCGCCCGGGGGGACCTGTCGGCCCAGGCCGCCTTCATGCAGGGCCGGCTCAAGCTGGGCGGCGACGTGACGGTCCTCATCCGTGACGGCGGGGCGCTGGACGGGGTGCACGACGCCCTCGGTCCGCTGCGCGCCGACACGGAGTTCTGACCGGGCGGCACCGCTCCCCGGACGCGACAGGACCCGGCCCTCGGGCCGGGTCCTGCGCTGGGGTGGGGAGAGCAGTGGGTCAGCGGGTGGCGGGGATGGTGGTCACCAGCGCCTGCAGCGTCCCGCCGGCGGCGGAGCCCACGACGTAGACGTTGGTGAGCACGTTGCGCTTCACCTTCACGTTGTCGAGCGGCAGCACCACGGTCTTGGTGCCGGCGACCCGGACGTCAGCGGTGTAGGCCAGCCAGGTGGGCAGGGTGAACCGGGCCTGGGCGCCGTTGGGGGCGTCCGACACGACCTCGATCTTGAGCCACGGGAACTTCCGGGTCAGCGGGAAGAGGCCGAGGTCCACGTCCACCGCAGGGGCGGCGGCGGCGTGGTGCAGGGCGATGGCGCCGTTCTTGTAGCCGGGGCGCTTGGTGTCGTTGGCGAACACGTTCAGGCCAGGGGTGCCCTCGGCGTCGACGAAGCTGGCCACGACGGAGAAGTTCCCGGAGGCCGGGACGGCCACGTCCTGCTCGAAGATGATGTCCTTGCCGTCGGGCGTCCGGACCTCGATGTCGTAGGTGGCGGCGGGCAGGGACAGCGGCCCGACCGTGGTGCCGAAGGTGAAGTCGTTCAGCGTCTCCGCTCCGTTGACGTAGACGTCGACCGGGGTCGGGCCGGCCAGGGGAAGGCCGTGGGTGACGTAGACCTGAGCCGTCTTCGGACCGCCGCCGCCGGTGGCGCCCGCGGCAGCGGGCAGCACGAGAAGGGCGGAGACGATGGCGACGAGGCCGGCAACTGCCTTGCGCATGGGAGTCTCCTTGTGAGGGGTTCTGGACCGACCGCCGCGTTGACGATCGGGGGATGATTCGCAGGACCTCCCTGGTCCGGATGCACCAGATGCACATTTCCTGTTTCTGGCTTCCACTCTCCGTGCCCCCGATCGCGCCCTACCGTGGTCGCATGCCGGAACTGCCGGAGGTCCAGGCCCACGCCGAACGGCTCACCGCGCAGTTCGGCGGCCGGGTGCTGGAGGCCTTCACACCGCTGACCTTCACCGCGCTCAAGACGGCGGCACCACCGCCGGACGGCGCCGTGGGCCACGCCCTGGCCGGGGTCGGGCGCCGGGGCAAGTACCTGCTGCTGGGGTTCGGCCGCCTGACGTTCGTGGTCCACCTCATGCAGGGGGGCCGCCTGGTCCCCGACGAGAAGCAGTCGGCCCGGCCCCGCAACGGGATCGCCCGGTGGGTGTTCGACGACGGTCCCGCCCTGCTGCTCACCGAGGCCGGCAAGGAGCGCAAGGCGGGCGTGTGGGTGGTGGAGGGCGACCCGCTCACCCAGGACCCGGTGACCGGGCTGGGCGTGGACGCTGATCAGGTCACGCGGGACCAGTTCGGCTCCCTCCTGGCCGGGACCAGCATGCGCCTGCACGGGTTCCTCCGGGACCAGCACCGCGTGTCCGGGCTGGGCCGCATGCTGGCCAACGAGATCTGCCACCGGGCGGGCCTGTCCCCGTTCGCCCCCACCTCCAAGCTGGACGACGACCAGGTCGACCGGCTGTTCGGGGCCATGCAGGACTGCATCGGCGACGCCCTCGACCACGAACGGACCCTGGACGCCATGTCCAAGTCGGCCGACCGTCCGGGAGCGGTGCACCGCCGCAAGGGGGCGACGTGCCCGGTGTGCGGGGACACCATCCGGGCCGTCGAGTACAACGCCTACGAGGTCGACTACTGCCCGACCTGCCAGACCGGCGGCAAGGTCCTGGCCGACAACACCACGTCCAAGTTCCTCAAGTGACGCGCCGCCGTTCTGTGCTGCGAGCCGCGACCCAGAGGTCGCGGCTCGCAGCACAGAACCGGGCGGGGGGAGCCTCAGATGAGGCCGAGCTCCCGGACTGCGTCGCGCTCCTCCTGGAGCTCGGCCACGGAGGCGTCGATCCGGGCCCGTGAGAAGTCGTCGATGTCCAGGCCCTGGACGATGCTGTACTCGCCGTCGGTGCAGGTGCACGGGAACGACGACAGCAGCCCCTCGGCCACCCCGTAGGACCCGTCGGACGGCACCGCCATGGACACCCAGTCACCCTCCGGGGTGCCCAGGTGCCAGCTCCGGATGTGGTCGATGGCGGCGTTGGCGGCGGAGGCGGCCGAGCTGGCGCCCCGGGCGTCGATGATCGCGGCGCCCCGCTTGGCCACCGTGGGGATGAAGTCGTCCTGGATCCAGGCCTGGTCCCCCACCGCGTCCGCGGCCACCCTGCCGTTCACCTCGCAGTGGAACAGGTCGGGGTACTGGGTGGTGGAGTGGTTGCCCCAGATCGTCATCTTCTTCACGTCCGCCACCGGGACGTCCAGCTTGGCCGCCATCTGGGCCATGGCCCGGTTGTGGTCCAGCCGGGTCATGGCGGTGAAGCGCCCGTTGTCCAGGCCGTCCGCGTTGCTCATGGCGATGAGCGAGTTGGTGTTGGCCGGGTTGCCCACCACCAGCACCTTGATGTCCTTGCGGGCGGAGCGGCCCAGGGCCTGGCCCTGCGGCTTGAAGATGCCACCGTTGGCGGACAGCAGGTCCGAGCGCTCCATGCCGGCCTTGCGGGGCATGGCCCCGACCAGCAGGGCGACACCGGCGTCACCGAAGGCCACGTCGGGATCGTCGGTCTCCACCATGCCGGCCAGCAGCGGGAAGGCGCAGTCCTCCAGCTCCATGGCCACGCCGTGGAGGGCGTTGAGCGCCGGGGTGATCTCCAGCATCTGGAGGATCACCGGCTGGTCCGGACCCAACATCGCACCACTGGCGATGCGGAACAGCAGCGAGTAGCCGATCTGGCCGGCAGCTCCGGTGACGGCGACACGGATGGGCGGGTTGGCCACGGGTTCTCCTCCAGGGAAACGACTGACGGCGTCACCCTACCGACCGGGATCGGTGCAGGAGAAAAGGGCTCAGACCCCTGCCAACCGGTGGCGCCGACGGGACAGGACGACCCCGGCGACCATGGCCCACAGGGCAGCGGCGACCAGCAGGCGGAGGTCCGAGCCGGTCAGCGCCAGGCGGGAGGGGGACGACGAGCCCGAGCTGGTGGAGCCCGACCCGCCGGACCCCGAGGTCCCGGCGGCCGCACCGGAGGGCACGCCCGTCGTGGTCGTGGCCGCAGGCGTGGTCGTGGTGGTCGTGGCGTCGGCGCCCGCTCCGGACTCGGCCTTGGGCGCGCACGGCGCGTCCTTGCCCGCCCCGGGGCCGGCGCCCAGGCAGGCGTCGATGCCGGTCACGTTCCCGCCGGCCACCACCACCGTGGTGATGTCGGACAGGTTCGGGAAGATCGGCTCGTCGTCGTCCGGCGCCGGCTTGAACTGGACCGCGACGTTGCGGAACCACTCGGGCTGGTAGCTCTTGTCGATGCCGGCACCACCGCACTCCTTGGGGGAGGTGGCCCCGCCCGTGGGCAGGAAGAAGGCGATGATGAACTCCCCTTCGGGCACCACGTGGGTGTACTCGCCGTTGGCGTCGGTCAGGGCCATGGACCCGTCGGCGGAACTGCCGATGAGTCCGGCGTAGACACACACCCCGGCCATGGGCAGCAGGGTGTTCTCGTCCCGCACCGTCCCCGACAGGGACCGGGGGACGCCGCCGTAGGGCGCCTCGACGGCTCCGGCGTCGCACTGGGCGCCGGAGAGCCCGTCGCCGTCGACCGGGCGAGGGTTGCCCTCCTGGTCGCGGTTGGGGGTCCCGCATCCCGCGTCGGTGACCCGGTCGATGGCGGGATGGCCGGGCTGCAGGCCGTAGGAGTACGGGGCACCGTCGGAGATGTTCCCGTCCAGGAGCGTGGCCACCGCCGGGAACGCCGACCCGTCGGTCAGGTCGGTGCCGGTCGGCACGCAGCTGGCGTCGTCGAACACGTTGAAGTCACCGGCCTGCACCGCCGTGCTGCACGCGGTCCCGGCGTTGCGGGCCATGAGGACACGCTGCAGCACCGGGAGCGGGCCGCTGGAGCTGATGCCGTCGGGGGTGTTGTCGGCCACCGTGACATGACGCAGCTCGATGGCGCCGTCCTGCTTGGACAGCCCTCCGCCGCCACCCGAGGTCGCGGTGTTGCCGGCGACGGTGGAGTTGAGCATGACGACCGTGCCCGCCACGACACCCACGCCACCACCTTCCGCAGCGACGTTGGCCACGACGGCGGAGTCCACCAGCCCGAAGTTGGCGGGGCCGCCCACGGCCGCCAGGCCACCGCCCACACCGGCCGCGGCGTTGGCCTCGACCAGGAGGCGGCCCGTCACCAGGCCGGAGGACACCGCGACGCCCCCGCCGTCCCGGCCGCTGCGGTTCTTGCGGACCTGGATCTCACCGTCGGGTCCGGTGCGACAGCGTGCCGCCGGTGACGGCGACACCGCCGCCGTCGAGCGTCGATGCGTTGTTGTCCACCCACAGCTGGCCGTCCACGGTGATCGCGCCACCGTCCATCAGGATGCCGCCGCCGGTCATGGCGTCGTCGCCGGAGCCGTCGTTGCCGACCGAGAGCTGGGCGTCGGCCGCGACGGTGATCGTGCCGCGGTTGAGGATGCCGCCGCCCTGGTCGGTCGCGACCGAACGGGTCACCTGTGCCGAGGACCCGCAGGCCGGGTCGCCCTGGACCGAGACCGAGCCCGACTTCTCGTTGTACAGGCCGCCGCCGTCGGTGGCGGAGCCGCCGTCGAGGCCACCGGTGATGAGACTGACCTGGCCGTCGTTGAAGAGGTCGCCACCGCGGTCCGCGGTGGAGAACCGCAGGAAGGCCCGGCACCCGAGCGTGAACGTCGCCCCGCCCTGGTTGCTGACCGCTCCCCCCTCCAGCGGTGTCGAGTTGCTGTCCACGTACACGTCGTGGGCGGCGGCCGAGGACGAACCGGACATGGTGACCGTCCCGCCGTCGTTGGCGATGGCGCCACCCCCCGTCGCGGCGCTGTTCCCGAAGACGTCCACCCTGCTGCCCGCGAGGGAGGTGGAGGTGTTGGTGATCGTGAGCTGGGCACCCGCCCGGTTGGCCACGGCACCGCCCCGTCCACCGGCGGTGTTGGAGCCGAGTGCCACGTACTGGCCCTCCGACGTCGGGGCGTTGGCGATCGTGACCTGGCCCTCGTTGAGGATGGCACCGCCGTCACCGGACGGCTTGCCCCCGAACAACCCGACGTTCACCAGCTCCAGGCGCCCACCGGCCAGGACGTGGACGTGGCGGTCACCGATCGGATCGGCCTTGACCAGGGTCGTCTGGTTGGGCGCCACCATGTTGCCGACCAGCCGGACCGTCACGCCGGACTGGATGTCCAGGTCGCCGACCTCGGCTCCGCCGGCGCCGGCCAGGCTCAGCGTCGAGGTGTCGGCCGCCGCCGCGAACAGGACGTCCACGACCCCGCCGAGCGCGTTGGCCTCCTGGACCGCGGCCCGGAGCGTGCAGGTGGCCGTCGCGGTGGCACACAACCCGTCGCCCGGGGTGGCGTCCACCGCGTCCACCGCGTCGTCGACGATGAACGGCGGCGCGGCCTGGGCGGGGGCGGTCGCCACGACCACCGAGGTGGCGAGCACGGCGGACGCGGCGAGCACACGGAGGGCCGGCCGGCGGAGCGCGAGAAAGGTGAGCACGGTTCACCGTCGGTCACCGAGCCGGCGGGATGAGGAATCCGGCGTCGCCGGAACGGCACTTCTCCCTGCAACCACCTGGCCGACCGGATGTCAGGCCGGCACGGCGGTCAGGCGGCGCGGGTGTTGCCGATCCAGGACTCGTAGAGCCGCCCGTACACCCCACCGAGGGCGACCAGTTCCGCGTGCGGGCCCATCTGCACGATGCGACCGGCGTCCATCACCACCACCACGTCCGCCGCCTCCGCGGTGGACAGGCGGTGGGCGATGCTGACGGTGGTCCGGCCGTGGGCCAGCTTGGCCAGCGCCACGGCCAGGGCCCGCTCCGTCTCCGGGTCCACCGCGGAGGTGGCCTCGTCCAGGATGAGCAGGCCGGGGTCCGCCAGCTGCGCCCGGGCCAGCGCCACCAGCTGGCGCTCCCCCACCGACAGGGCCTCGCCCCGCTCGTGCACCGGGGTGGCCAGGCCGTCGGTGCAGTCCGTCGACCCACCAGTCCAGGTCCAGGGCCCGGAAGGCGTCACGGATCTCCTCGTCGGTGGCGTCGGTCCGGCCGAAGCGGACGTTCTCCGCGATCGTCGTGTCGAACAGGAACCCGTCCTGGGGAACGAGGCGGACCGACAGGGCCCGGGAGTCCTTGGCCACCTCCCGGAGGTCCACGCCACCCACCACCACACGGCCCGCGGTGGGGTCGGCCAGGCGGGACAGCAGCTTGGCCATCGTGGTCTTGCCCGACCCGGTCTCACCGACGATGGCGGCGTTGATGCCGGCAGGCAGGTCCAGGCTGACCCCGTGCAGCACCGGGTGGCCGGCCTCGTACTCGAACTCGACGGACTGCACCGACACGTCGAGCGCGCCCCGGGCCAGGGTCACCCCCGGGGCCGCCTCCACCACCTCGACCGGCTCGTCCAACAGGTTGAGCACCTTGCGCCAGCCCGCCAGCGCGGTCTGGGTCTGGTCCAGGATCTCACCCAGCTCGGCGACGGGCTGCACGATGAGGTTGGTCAGGAACAGGCAGGCCACCAGCGTTCCCGCCTCCAGGCCCCACCCCGGCCCCCACCACACGCCCACGCCCACCACCGCGGCCAGGGCCAGGCCGCTGAACACGTCCGACACGGGGAACATGATGGCGAAGAAGAGCCGGGCCACCAGCTGGCTCTTGTACTGCTTCTGGATCCGCTCCTGGAGCCGCCGGCGGGCCTCGGGCACGTTCCCGTAGGCCCGGATGACCCGGATCCCACCCACCACCTCGGAGATCTCCGACAGGGTGTCGCCCACCTTGGTGCGCAGGTCGTCGTAGGCCCGCAGCTGGCGCTTCTGCACCGACTTCATGATGGGCAGGACCGGGATGAGCACCAGGAACACCACCAGGGCCAACTGCCAGCTGTAGAGGGCCAGCACCCCCAGGGCGACCACGATCATGGTGGAGTTCACCACCCAGGAGACCGCTCCCCAGGAGGCGAACTGGGCCAGTGTCTCGATGTCCGAGGTGACCCGGGCCACCAGCACCCCGCGCTGTGACTCGTTGTGGTGGCTGAGGCTGAGCGCGTGCACGTGGCCGAAGGCGCGGGTGCGCAGGCCGTACAGGACGTTCTCCGCCGTGGTCATGAGCCGCAGGTAGGTGATGCGGTTGAGCACGGCCAGGCCGATGATGGCGGCGGCCGCCACCGCACAGGCGACCACCACGAAGTTCCAGTCGGGGGTCCCGGACGACACGCCCTTGTCCAGGATCTGCTGGATGGCGATGGGCACCACCAGCCGGCCCGCCGCGATCACCAGCCCGAAGGACAGCGACGCCACGAAGCCCGCCTTCAGCTCCGGGGTGCGGCGCACGCCCGTGCGCAGCACCTCCAGGGCGCGGATGGGCTCGTCGTCGTCACCGGGTGACACGGGGCGGGGATCCATCAGGACGCACCCCCCTCGTCGGGCAGGACCACGGCATCGGGGTCGTCGTCGAAGTGCACGTCGTGGTCGACCTGTTCCTCGTCCTCGTAGGCGGTGACCAGCGCGGCGTACTCGGGGTCCGCCAGGAGCTGCTCGTGGGTGCCGATGCCCCGGACCCGGCCCTGGTCCAGGTGGACCACCCGGTCCGCCAGCAGGATGGTGCTGAGCCGGTGGGCGACGATCAGCATGGTGGTGCCCCCGCCCCGCAGGCCCCCCAGGATCTCCGCCTCGATCACGGGATCCACCGCGGAGGTGGCGTCGTCCAGGATCAGCACCCGTGGTTCGCCGGCCAGGGCACGGGCCAGGGCGACGCGCTGGCGCTGGCCGCCGGACAGCGTGACCCCCCGTTCCCCCACCACCGTGCGGCCGCCCTCGGGCAGTCGCTCCACGAAGCGCGCGGCCCGGGCCCGGTCCAGGGCATCGTGCACGTCGGCCGGGTCCAGGTCGCGGCCCAGCGTGACGTTGTCCACCACCGGCGACGCGAACAGGTAGCTCTCCTGGAACGCCAGCGAGACGTTGGCCCGCAGCTCGGCCGGGTCCAGCGCGGCGATGGGCACCCCGCCCACCCGGATCTCGCCCCCGGTCGGCTCGTCCAGGCGCACCAGCAGGTTGGTCACGGTCGACTTGCCCGATCCGGTGGAGCCCACCAGCGCGACCACCTCGCCCGGGTCGGTGCTGAAGGTGACCCCGTCCAGCACCTCGGCGTCGCCGTAGGCGAACGAGACATCGGTCAGGTCCAGCCCCAGGGGGCCCCGGGGCAGCGCGGCGGGAGCGTCCGGGACGCCCTCCACCGACGGATCCGTCGGCAGCGCCGTCAGCTCGTCCACCCGGGCGATGGACACCACGGCCCGGGGGATGGCCTCGAACATGAACCCGACGATGCGCATGGGGAAGGCCAGCCACCCGAACAGCGCCACGGCCTGGACCAGGTCGCCCGGGGTGGCCGCCCCCTGGTCGATGCGCCAGGCGCCG
This sequence comes from uncultured Actinomycetota bacterium, assembly GCA_963773765.1. Taxonomy (GTDB): domain Bacteria; phylum Actinomycetota; class Acidimicrobiia; order Acidimicrobiales; family Microtrichaceae; genus CAVZCC01. The sequence continues at coordinate 376,754 of CAVZCC010000005.1, forward strand.
GCCAGCAGCAGCGCCACCGTGCCCAGGTTGGGCAGCAGGTCGATCATCGGCTCGAACAACGAGGTCAGCCGGGCCACACCCAACCGCTCGACGCGCAACCGGGCCGCGGCGTCGTCGAAGCGGGCCTGCTCCTGCACCTCACGGCCCAGCGTCTTGACCACCAGCGCACCGTCGAAGCTCTCGTGCGCGATGGAGGACACCTCGCCCAGGCGCTCCTGCACCCGCGCCGCCGGACCGTGGACCTTGTTGGTGTAGTAGCGGCTCAGCATGGCCAGGGCCGGGAACAGCAGCAGCGCCACGACCCCGAAGGCCACGTCCGCGCTGAACAGGCTGGCCAGCGAGATGACCACCAGGGCCACCACCCCCAGCGAGAACGGCAGCGGCATGAGCATCTGGGTGGCGGTGGTGACGTCCACGTCGGCGTTGGCCAGGAGCTGGCCCGTGGGCCGCGACCGGTAGTCCGACAGGGGCATGGTCAGGAGCCGGTCCACCACCGTGGTGCGCACCGTCTTCTGCATGCGGGCCTCGGTGAGGGACCCGAACCAGCGCCGCACCACCACCGACAGGCCACGGAGGAGACCCACCAGGAAGAGGGCGAACACGGCCCACCACACGGTGGAGGCCGGGACGCCGGAGGGAGAGAACCCGGGGGTGATGACCTCGTCGGTGATGCGGCCGAGCACGTAGCTGGCGGCCACCACGATCGCGGCCCACCCGACACCGCCCAGGATCGAGATGGCGAACGGCAACGGGTGCAGGCGCACGAACCGGACGATCAGGCCGAACCCCAGCCGGGACACGGAGGGTCCACCGGGCTCCACGTCCTGGACGTGGGGCGTCTCGTCGTCCGGTGCGGCGTCGGATGGATGGGCGATCGCGGTCACCGGAGGAACTCAACACCTTCTTGCCGTCAGGCATGCCGTGGGGAGTCCCACCGTACCCACCGGCACCACACCGGGTCAGATGGGTTCCGGCCCCCGTGACCGCGGTCGGGCCGGCCCGATCCCTAGCCTCAGGCGGGCGCTCTCCGCCGGCGGCGGGCCCAGACCAGGCCCATGGCACCAGTCAGAAGGGCCGCTGCGGGCAACAGCACCACCAACGGTGCCTCAGGGATGACGGCGGGCGGTCCCTCGGGATCCGTCGGCGGGCAGTTGTCCGGGTTGGACCACCACCAGGCCGCCAGCCAGTCCTCCAGGGACGACGACGGGTCCCCACCGGTGATGCCGACGATGACCGAGGCGGGCTGGTTCCGCTGCGCCTCGGGGGGACACGCCGGCGGAGGCGGGGTGCAACCGACGGCCAGGAACAACACGGCGCCCAGTACCAGGGCCGCCGAAGCGGCACGCACCGATGTTCCGATTCCCGGCATGACCGTAGTCGACCGCACGCAGTTGGCCGTGGGACGTGGTGCTGGTGAACCTCACGCGAACAGGGGGGAAACCAACCCCCGGACGTGCCCGTGCCGGACCCGCAGGCCCGGCACGAACCAGCACCAGATCAGGACACGGCCCAACGGGCCGCCCGGCTCAGCCCGGGAGCTGGATGGACTTGGTCTCCAGGAACTCCTCCAGGCCCCAACGCCCACGCTCGCGGGTGTTGCCGGACTGCTTGTAGCCACCGAACGGCGCCTCGGTGTTGAACGCGGCACCGTTGATGTCCACCTGGCCGGTCCGCATGCGGCGGGCGACCGCCTTGGCCCGTTCCACGTCGGCCGACTGCACACCGCCGGCCAGGCCGAACACCGTGCCGTTGGCGATGCGGACGGCGTCGTCCTCGTCCTCGTAGGTGAGGATGGAGAGCACCGGGCCGAAGATCTCCTCCTGGGCGATGGTCATGTCCGGCGTGACGTCCGCGAAGACCGTGGGCTTCACGTAGAAGCCCTTGTCGAAGCCCTCCGGCTGCTCCGGACCACCCATGAGCAGCGTGGCGCCCTCGTCGATGCCCTTCTGGATGAACTCCTGCACCGTCTTCTGCTGGGAACGCGACACCATCGGGCCGAAGCTGTGGAACAGGTCCGGCTCGTCCGCGTGGGGATCGACGAGCTTGACCTGGGAGGCCTCGGCCATGATGGCGTCGAGGTACTCCTGCTCACGGGACCGGGGGATCAGGACCCGTGTCAGCGCCGAGCACGTCTGGCCCGAGTTGATGAAGCAGGAGAACACCGCACCCATGGCCACGGCGGCCGGATCCGCGTCGTCCAGGATGATGTTGGCCGACTTGCCGCCGAGCTCGAGCCCGACGCGCTTGACGGAGTCCGCCGCGTCCCGGGAGACCTGGGCACCGACCGGGCCGGATCCCGTCAACGAGATCATGTCCACGTCCGGGTGCTTGGCCAGGGCCTCGCCCACCTCACCACCGGGGCCGATCACCAGGTTGAACACGCCTGCGGGCAGCCCCGCCTCGTGGATCACCTCGGTGAGGATGATGGCGTTGAGCGGGGTGTAGCTGGCCGGCTTGAGCACGATGGTGCACCCGGCGGCCAGGGCAGGGGCGATCTTGCAGACGATGAGGTAGAGCGGGTAGTTCCACGGCGTCACCGCGCCCACCACGCCGATGGGCTCGCGGACGACCAGGCTGTTGCCCACCTGGGTCTCCCACTCGAACTCCTCCGCGATGCGCGCGTAGGTGTCCCAGTCGCCCACGGACAGGCCGGCCTGGACCATCTCGGCGAACGCCTTGGGCGAGCCGACCTCGCCGGAGATCGTGGTGGCGATGTCCGCGAAGCGGGCCATGAGCCCGGCGCCGATGTCACGCACGTACTTGGCCCGCACGTCGACCGGGGTCTGTGACCACGTCTCGAACGCGGCACGGGCGGCCTGGACCGCCGTGTCGACGTCGCCCCGGCCACCCTGGGCGACCTGGGCCATGACTTCCTCGGTGGAGGAGTCGACGACGTCGAGCATCCCCTTGCCATCCGAGGGCTTGACCCATTCCCCGTTGATGTACAGGTTCTCGTAGACCTTCACGACGTCCCCCTTGGCGGTCGTTGGCGTGTGCACGCTGAGCGAGGCTGCATCGTACCCCTGGCTCCGGGAGGCCGCTCCGCGGCCCGCTGGAGAGGTGACCGGTTGGAGGCCAACCTCGGTACCATTCGATCGGGTGGGAGGACGCGACGACGAACCAGCGGGTGCCCCCGGTTCGGACGATCCGTTCGCGCAACTGGTCGACCCGGACTTCGTGCACTCCGCCGGCATCACCGAGCCGTCGGCAGCCGAACGCGCCCGGGCGGCCCGCAGCGCCGACCTCCGGCGGCGACTCGCCGAAGAGGCCGACCAGCAGGACAGGCAGCTGAAGACCGACCAGCGTGCCGCCCGACGGGCACGGCGACGGCAGAAGGCCCCGCGTGTGCTCGGGCCGGCCCTGGTGGTCGCAGGCGTCGCCGTGGTCGTGTTCCTCCTCCAGGGAGGAGCATCCGATGGGCAACTCGACGTGGGCGACGAGGCCTCGGGCCCGGACACCCCGAGCCGACCAGAGGGATTCCCTCCCGTTGCCGCCGACACGTCCGCGACTCCGCTCGGGACCCCGCCGGCACCGCCGGCAGAGATCGGTCCGTACGAGTTCACCCAGACCCAGCGGAGCAGCGACGAACCCGTCGCTTGGGACCCGTGTCGGCCGGTCCGCTATGTGGTCAACCCGGCTGGGGCGCCCCCGGGTACCGACGCCCTCGTCCAACAGGCGATCGACAACACCGCACTCGCCACCGGGTTGCGGTTCGAGTCCGCGGGCACGACCGACGAACTGTGGTCGAAGGACCGGGAGCCCTACCAACCGAGCCGGTACGGCGATCGATGGGCCCCTGCCCTGATCGCCTGGTCGACCGAGGCGGAGGTCCCAGGCCTGGGCGGGTACATCGCCGGACTCGGTGGCGCCCAGTCAGTGACCGATTCCGACGGCGAGGGGGTCTACGTGTCCGGCGGCCTCGTCCTGGACGCCTCGGACCTGGGGGTCATGCTCAACGAGCCCGGTGGCACGGAGGCGGTCCGTGCGGTCATCCAACACGAACTGGGGCATGTGATGGGGTTGGACCACGTGTCGGACCCCCGTGAGCTCATGTACACCGAAGGATCGCCGGCACAGACCACCAACTGGGGCCCGGGTGACCGTCGGGGGCTCCACGAGCTGGGCTCTGGTGCCTGCTTCCCGTCGGTCTGACTATCCTCACTTGTCTACAACCTGTCTGTAAGCACCCGACCGTCCGCAGGACGAGGGATGAGGAGCACGCCCCGCATGGCCAAGATCAAGGTGCAGAACCCGGTCGTCGAGCTCGACGGCGATGAGATGACCCGGATCATCTGGGAGTTCATCAAGGAGCAGCTGATCCTGCCCTACCTGGACATCGACCTGAAGTACTACGACCTGGGCATCGAGGAGCGGGACCGCACCGACGACCAGGTCACCATCGACTCGGCCAACGCCATCAAGCAGTACGGCGTGGGGGTCAAGTGCGCCACCATCACCCCCGACGAGGCCCGGGTGGAGGAGTTCGGCCTGAAGAAGATGTGGCGCTCCCCCAACGGGACCATCCGCAACATCCTGGGCGGCGTGGTGTTCCGGGAGCCCATCATCTGCTCCAACATCCCGCGCCTGGTGCCGGGCTGGACCAAGCCGATCGTGATCGGCCGCCACGCCCACGGCGACCAGTACAAGGCGACCGACTTCAAGGTCCCCGGCGCCGGCACCGTCACCATCACCTACACGCCCGACGACGGGTCCGAGGCGATGGAGTTCGAGGTGGTGAAGATGCCCGAGGACGGCGGCGTCGTCATGGGCATGTACAACTTCAACGACTCCATCCGGGACTTCGCCCGGGCCTCCATGCGCTACGGCCTGCAGCGCGGGTACCCGGTGTACCTGTCCACCAAGAACACGATCCTCAAGGCCTATGACGGCCAGTTCAAGGACCTGTTCCAGGAGGTGTTCGACGCCGAGTTCGCCGAGGCCTTCGCGGCGGAGGGCATCACCTACGAGCACCGTCTCATCGACGACATGGTCGCAGCGGCCATGAAGTGGGAGGGCGGCTACGTGTGGGCGTGCAAGAACTACGACGGCGACGTGCAGTCGGACACGGTGGCGCAGGGCTTCGGCTCGCTCGGGCTGATGACGTCGGTGTTGATGACGCCGGACGGCAGGACGGTGGAGGCCGAGGCCGCCCACGGCACCGTGACCCGCCACTACCGCGAGCACCAGAAGGGCAACCCCACGTCCACCAACCCGATCGCGTCGATCTTCGCCTGGACCCAGGGTCTGACGCACCGGGGTGAGATGGACGGCACCCCGGAGGTGACCGCCTTCGCCAAGGCCCTGGAGGAGGTCTGCGTGGCCACCGTCGAGGCCGGCCAGATGACCAAGGACCTCGCCCTCCTGGTGGGCCCGGACCAGCCGTGGCTCACCACCCAGGAGTTCCTGGCCGCCCTGGACGAGAACCTCCAACGGCGCATGGCGGTCTGACACCCCGGCCCACCCGACCGGTCCAACCGACCGGCCCACCGGCTTTGTGCTGCGAGCCGCGACCTATAGGTCGCGGCTCGCAGCGCGAAACGGGGAGAGGGGGCCGGTCCCCGGTGACCACGGGATGTCGCTCCCCCATCATCGGAAGGCATGTTCGATGACGTCGCCATCCGCCTGGCCCGCGCCCGCCACGGCGTCACCTCGCGCTCGGAGCTGAGGGCGGCGGGGGTCGGCCACGACGAGATCGAGCTCATGCGTCGCTCCCGGAACTGGGAGCGGCCGACCGACGAGACGTTCCGGCGGGTCGGATCGATGCCCAGCAAGGCGCAGCTCGTGGCGCTCGCCGTGCTGGACAGCGGCCCGGGAGCGCTGCTCTCCCACCTCTCGGCCGGGCACTGGTGGGGGTTGACCGGATGCGCCCTCCGCCCGCTGCACGTCACCAGGCTCTCGTCCTCCCGCCGCTCGAGTTCCCTGACCGTGACCCACCGGGCTCGGGTCCTTCCACACGCGTACGTCACCGAGCTCGACGGTGTCCCCATCGTCCGACCCGAGCTCTGTTCCCTGCAGCTGTTCGCCATGTGCCGGGAGGACCGGGCCGAGCGCCTGACCGACTCCCTCTGGGCCATGCGCCTGCTCTCCGGGCCGTCACTGCATCGATGCATCGACGAGCTCGGAGCCCCCGGGCGCAACGGAACGGCCGGGGTACGGCGGTACCTGGCCCGTCGGGGACCGGGGTACGTCCCGCCCGCGACGGGACTCGAGTCCCGGGTCGAACGGATCCTCCGTGACGCCGGCATCCCCGTCCGCCGGCAGGTCGACTCCGGGTCGCAGGAGGACTGGACCGGCCGGGTCGACCTCCGCCACGAGTGGCTGCCGATCCTGATCGAGGTGCAGAGCGAACGGTTCCACGGGGCCCTGCTCGACCGGGAGTCGGACCGTCGCAGGATCGAGGCCCTGGAACGAGCCGGGTTCCTGGTCGTCGAGATCACCGACACCGAGGCGTGGACGACGCCGTGGATCGTGGTGGACAAGGTCCGCGCCGCCGTTGCCCGGTTCGTCTGAGCGTTTCGCGCTGCGAGCCGCGACCTATGGGTCGCGGCTCGCAACACAGAACGGTGGCAGGGGGGAGGTGGGGTCAGTCGCCGGGCGAGAGCGTGGGGCGGCCGGACGCGTCGAACGTGACCTGCTCCACGAACAGGCGTCGTGTGCCGCCCTTGGCGTAGCCGACCTGTCCGGGCAGCCAGCCGTGGAACACCATCCACACCGACCCGGCCCGGTCGGTGAAGAACTCCTGGCCGCCGGGACCGGAGAACTCCTCGCCCGAGGCCAGGAACGGCTCGGGGTCCTTGGTGCAGGGTCCGGTCGCGGTGGCACACACGGCGTGGCCGATGGCGTAGTCGCCGGTGTCCCAGGTGTTGGCCGAGTAGAAGAGGTGGATCGTGTCGCCCACCTTGATCATGGACGGCCCCTCCACCAGCGGCCCCTCCCAGTCCTGGTCGTTGACGACCAGCGGTGTGGGCTGGCCCACCAGGGAGGTGCCGTCGGACCCCAGCTGCTGGATCCAGATGGAGGTGGGCATCCCGCAGCAGTTCCCGTCGCTCTTCCACACCAGGTAGCTGACGCCGTCGATGGTGGCCGGGCTGGCATCGATGGAACCGCCCAGGACCCGTTGGCAGATGAAGGGCTCCGCCGACGGGTCCGCGTAGGGGCCGATGGCGTTGTCGGCCACCGCGGCGCCGATGCACTGCCGGCCCGAGGCCCGGTCGCGGCTGGTGTAGTAGAGGACGAACCGGTCCGCGGACACCCGCAGCACGCTGGGGGCCCACACGAAGCCGGCCTCGGACCACGACCCCACCTCCGGCAGCGCCTCGCCCAGCTCCAGCCCGCCGAGCAGCCCGGGTCGGGACACCGGCACGTTGGCCTTCACGGTGTTGGAGGTGAAGCCGATGGGCACCAGCCCGGTGTCCAGGACGAACGGGTCGGCGAAGTCACCGTCGGACAGGGGCACGCCCTGGTCCGGAGCAGCCCGGCCGATGACGCGGGCCGCGCCGGGGCTGGCCTCGTCCTCACCCCCGGTGCGGGGGCGTTCGCCGCCGGGGTCGGTTGCGTCGGACTCGGCGGCGTCCGGAGCCGTGGTCTCCGTGGTGCGGTCGGTGGGCGTGCCGATGGCGTCGGGCTCGTCGTCGCCGCAGCCGGCCGCCACGACGCCCAGCAGGCAGACCACCGCGGCGATGGCGACGGCGGCCGGGCGCGGGCGGGAGCGCATGGACCCAGTGTGCCGGGACCGTCCGCCGAACCGGACCGCCCGCACCCCGAGCGTTCTGTGCTGCGATCCGCGACCCATGGGTCGCGTCCCGCAGCACAGAGTGAGGGCGGGGTCAGGCCCGGGCGGACACCACCCGGGCGAAGGCGTCCAGGCAGTCCGGGTCCGTGGTGCCGGGCACCAGGATGAACTCGTCCACACCCGCGGCCTCGGCCTCGTCCAGGGCCTGGGTGAGCCGGTCGGCGTTCCACACCGGTGCGGTGTCGGCCAGGGCGCGGGCCAGCCCGGTGCCGAAGATGGCCAGGTAGTCGTAGGTGAAGGCCTGGAGCACGCCCTGGTCGTCCTTGGTGCCGAGCACGGTGAAGCACCCGCTGATCTTGCGGGGCGCCGTGTCACGGCCGGCGTCGGCCCAGGCCTGCTCGGCGGCCCGGGCGGCGGCGGCCATCTCCTCACCGTCGGCGGTCAGGGCGAAGCCGGACACCCCGTCGGCCCACCGGGCGGCCCGGGCCAGGCCCTTCGGGCCCATGGCGCCGGCCAGGATCTCGGGGCCGCCCGGCTGCACGGGAGCGGGACCGACCGGGTCACCGCCGTCGAACGGGGAGTGGCCGGCCCAGATGCGGCGGAGCTCGGCCACGCCCTCGTCCAGGCGGGCGTGGCGGCGTTCGAAGGTGGACCCGGCGGCCAGGTAGTCGTGCTCCCGGCCACCGACGCCCACCCCGAGCGAGACCCGGCCGTCGCTCAGCACGTCGAGCGTGGCGATCTCCTTGGCGATCACCGCGGGCGGGTGGAACGGCAGCACCACCAGGTTCACGAACACCCGCACCCGTTCCGTGAGCGCGGCCGCGGCGGCGTTGGTGACGAGCATCTCCTGGTTGCGGAAGGTGATCCGCTCACCGCAGGAGATGCTGGAGAACGGCCCGTCATCGATGCCCCGGGACCACTCGATCGTGGTCGACCGGCTGTAGTCGCGGGCCATGGTCGGGAGTGCGACGCCGATGTCCATGGCGGCGGAGGCTAGGCCAGCGTGCGCTCAGCAGCCGCCACGACCGCAGAGCTTCCAGTCCAGGATGTCCACCCTGCCCGGGTTGGCGTCGTCGGTCCGGACGATGGCCTCGGCCCGGATGACCGACCCGATGCGGGCCTCCAGGACCCCTGCGCCCTCCAGGGGGGTGCAGCACACCACGCCCATCTCGGCGTCGGTGCCCCCATCCTGGTTCATGTCACTGCCCAGGCCGCCGACCTGGAGCCGGCCACCGAACAGCGGCCGGTTGAACGTCCCCCCCAGCCAGTGGATGTCCAGGTCCGCGCTGGGGAGCACCACCGGGCCGAACGTGTCGAACGACGAGCTGCCCGGGACGTCGGCGGGCTGCCCGTCCGCTCCGAGGGCCACGTCGATGGTGACCTCGCTGTACGGGGCGGAGGACACGGTGTTGGTGGTGGCGACCAGGCCGACCACGTCGAACTCCGGGAGCGTCACGCTGGTGCACTTCGTTCCGAACAGCAGGTAGGGGCTCTGGGTGCACCCGGTCCGGAGCGTCACGGTCAGGTCCGCACCGTCGAGGGATGCCCCGTCGCTGACCACCGGCAGGCAGTCACCGCCGGAGAACAGGTCGTAGCGGAGTTCCTGGTTGGACTGCGAATGGCTGCGCGTGAGCTGGGTGTCCGACGTGGAACAGGACCACCCGTCACCGTCGACACGGAAGTCGATGGAGGACCCGTCCACCGGGTCCGAGAGGTAGTTCTCCGCGCCGGTGGGGCTGCGCATGACCACCTCGAGCGAGGTCACCTCCGCCGTGGGGTCGAGCGGTTGGGCGAAGGTCATGTCCCGGAGGGTGAACGACGAGGTCTCACCGGCCGGGTCGGCCAGTCGCAACGACGGGTTGAAGCCGGGGGGGTTCGGCAGCGGCTCCTGTGATGCCACCGCAGCACCGCCGCCCGGGGCCAGGGCACCGGCCGCGGTCGCGGACCACGGTGCATCGGCGGCGCCGACCGAGGTGGCGAGTGCGGTGCTCTGGTTGAGCTCGAGCCGGAGGTCCTTGGCGTAGATGTCCAGCCCGCGGGAGGCGATCGGGTCCGCCGCCACGGTGACGGTGAGGACCGCTCCCTCCAGGTCCGCCTCGTTGGTCAGCACGCTGCAGCCGCCGGCGCGCAGGTCGAAGGCCTGGCGTCCGCCGTAGCTGCGCCCGGCCGGGAGCGGCCCGGTGGAGCACGGCTTGGGACCGGCCACCGTCGAGGAACACCGCGACCGGGACCTGGTGGTTGGACGCAGGCGTGTCCGGGGCGAAGAACGTGTACGGCACCTGCTGCATGTCCAGGAGCACCCGGGCCGACGTGAGCGGACGATCGCCGGCGTTGGCGACGGTGGCGTTGATGGCGGCGGGATTGCACAACGAACCGAAGAAGATGAACGCACACACGTTGGCCACCGCCCAACCACCGTCGGCGGCCAGGTTGGCCTGCGGGCCGAACTGCGCCGAGGTGATCCCCGTCAGCACCGGCTGCAGCGGAGCGGTGTCCACCTGGACGATCGCCGGCAGGGCCGAGCCGCCGCTGAGCCGGGGGCACAACGCCACCCGGCCGGCGCGATGGCGGATCGCACTCCGGCCCGACAACTGCAGGGTCACCCCCGTGACGTCCGGGGCACCCGACACATCGGGGTCACAGGCCCGCGGGAAGTCCTCGGGACCGGCGCCGGCCGGCGATGCCCCACCCCTGTGGCACCCCGCCCACCACCCGCACGTCCGGATCCGAGACCACCAGCGCGTGCCGGTCCGCCGCCGCAGCGGTCGGGTCGTTCACGTCCAGCACGTGCACACCGGGCTGGAACCACACCGTGGCCTGCTCGCACGCTCCCCCCAGCACGTCGTTCAGCGCGACGACCTGGGCCTGGGTGTAGCCGCCGGGAGCCAACGCCACCACACCACCGGGCGCCGGGCACCCGATGGTCCGCGACGGCGTTGGAGCCGCGACCGGCGACGGGTCCTCCGCCGTGGCCAGGTCCCCCGCGGGCGCCCCGCACACCGGCGCCCCGCTGTGGTCCCGGACCTGCGACGGCCCCGGATCGGCCCCGAGCGGACCGCACCCACCGCCGACCAGCGTCACCCTGGCGGTACTGGCCCGTCACCTCGACCGCAGGGGCACCGCCGGACCGCAGCGGCGCCGCCCCCGCCGTCACCACCACGTCGGAGTTGAACGCCAACGCGTCCGAACCGGTGGCCACCAACGTGGGATCGCTCACCCCGGCCACCGACGGCACCGCCACCCGACCCCCGCCGGGACCGGCTCCGTAGGGCGCCGTCCCGACGACCTCGACCCGGGGACCACCCAGGTCCGCCTCGGGCGCCGATGGCGTGCCGGAACTGGTACAGGCGACTTCGACGGCAGGGTCGCCGGCGGCCGCCCGGCGAAGTCAACCGTCTTCGGCGGATCAGGGACTGACGTCGCACGGTTGCCCGCCGTCCCGGGCGATGTCCGACACCGCGGCTTCCAGCGCGCCGTCGGCGGCGCGGGTCTCCCGGGCCAGTTCCGCCTGCTGGCCCGCGATCCGGGCCGACGTGAGGGCGAGCCCGAGCAGGGCGATCACCACCACCGAGGTCAGGGCGATGATCCCCAGGACGAACATCAGCACGTACCCGTCCTGGCCGCGCCGGTGCCGTGCGGCCCGCCGTGCGAGGACCGAAGGGAGTGACCGCCTCCCGCTCACGGCTCCACCGTCACGGTCTCGGTGGTGGAGGACGTGGCTCCCAGGTCGTCGATGACGGTGAGCACCACGGTGTAGGTACCCGCAGCGGTGTAGGTGTGGACCGTGGTGCCGTCGCTGGACGGCGGGGTGCCGTCGCCGAAGTCCCAGGTGCGGGCCACCACGCTGCCGTCGGCGTCCGTGGAGGCGATGGAGGTGAAGGTCACGATCCGCGGGACGGTGCCGGCGGTCTCGGAGATGGTGATGGCGGCCGTCGGCGCGGCGTTGATGCGGAACGCCACCCGGGGTGCCGGTGGCAGCGTGTCCGGCGCGCCGGCCAGGCGCGTGACGCGCTCGATCTCCCACTCGCCGGCGTCCGCGGTGGAGAACGGCACCTGCCACGACTCGGTGTCCTCCACGGTGTTGGCCACCGTGTTGCTGCCCTTGCGGTACAGGTTCCAGCCGGTCTGGCTCCCGGCGGGAGGAGGCGCGTCCACCGAGAAGGTGACCAGCACCGGAGCGCCCGGCCGCGCCGCGTTGATGTGCGGCGGCCGGCCCGGCCCGGTCGACACCGGTGCCGGCGAGATGACCACCCCGGACGCCGGGTTCAACGTGGGCACCAGGCACTGGGCGAACGCCGTGCTGCGGAGCCCGTCCGCGTTCTCCACCACCAGCGTGACCTGCTGGGCACCGGACACCTCGGGGGGCGCCACCCAGGGCTGGGTGGCGCCGCCGCCGGCCGGGATCCCGCCGACGGTCCAGGCGTACACCAGGTCCCCCGGTGGCGTCTCCGGGTCACTCGTCCCCGCCGAGTTGAGGGTGAAGGTGCGGTCGACGCCGACCACGGGCAGGCACTGGGCCACAGCGGTCGGCGAACGGCCGAAGATGCGCACCGACGCCGCGATCACGCTGGACGCACCGGTGCTGTCGGTCACGCGCAACGTCACGGTCTGGGAGGTGTCGGTGCTGCCGTTGGGGAACCGCAGCACCAACGTGGGCCCCGTCTCCGAACCGGACACCAGGACGGAGTCCACGGGCCGGGTCCACTGCAGCGTCAGCGCGTCGCCGTCGGGGTCCGACGACGTCGAGGTGAGCCGGAACTCGGTGGACCGGTAGCCACGCGACGGCGTGAGCTCGATGTCGGCCACCGGCGGGCTGCTGGTGGCAAGGCCCACCGATCCCTGGTCGGTGCGACGCACGGTGCTGATGAGCACCGGGGGCCGGGCCGTCTGGCCGGCGGCGGCGGACGGTTGCAGCCGGAGCGACACCTTCCTGGCCACGACACAGTCCGGGCCCGGGTCCGTCGGGCCGCACCAGGACCGGACCAGTCCCGGGACGAGCTCCCGGAACACGGCAGTGGCGTCCTGCAGCGTTCCGTCCTCGGCACACACGCGTCGCCACAGGGTGGAGGTCGTTCCGTCGTCCACCTCCGCGTACACGATCCGGCTGGCCACCGCCCCCGACGGGGTGATCACCACCTTGGGCTGCCCCCCGTCGCTCGGACGGGGAGGCGTGGCCGGGTTGCAGTCCGAGCTGGAGGTGACCGACACCAACCGGGCCGACGCCACGTCCCGCAGGAAGTACGAGTTGAGCAGCCCGGTGGCGCTGGCCCGGCCCAGTTCGTCACGGGCGGTGCCCTGGTGGCGCATGGTGCCCCACGCCCACGCGCTCAGCGGCCCGATGAGCATGCCGGAGATGGCGATGGCCAGCAGCAGCTCCAGCAGGGTGGCACCGCGCTGGTCGGGGCGCGGGCGCACCACCCTCCGGAACCGGTCCGGGCCGCGCTCCCTCATGGTGTGCTCGACTTCCGCTTGACGATCTCCGCCGAGACCGTGCGGCCGTCCAGCTCCACCTGCACCGTGATCCGTTGCGCCCCTTGGTCCGGCGGGCAGGTCAACCCGAACCGCCCCAGCTCGGCCCCGGTCGGGGTGGCATCCCAGTGGCGGACGGCCGTGATGGACGCGGTCGCCGGGCCCTCAGGGTCTGCCACCGCGTAGGAGGTCGTGGTGGCGCAGTCGAGGTAGGCCTCGGCCTTGACCGACTCCGCCGCGGTGGTGAGGGCGGCCTGCATCCGCTGGGAGCGTGACGTGAGGTCCGTCGTCCGCAACAGCGTGAACATCCCCGCGGCCAGCGCCAGGACCACGAGGCTGGAGAGCAACAGGGCGACGATCGTCTCGGCCAGGGTGAATCCGGCCTGCGAGCGGGCCCGGGTCCGGGTTCGGGACGCGCTGCGGGGGCGACGTCGTCCCCTTGCGTGCTCCCCCGGCCGTCCTGGCACCAGCCCGCTCTCCCTCGTCGGCCCACTCGTCCCGGCCCCACGGACCCCCCTGTCACCGCCGCCAGTGGGTTCCTCCGGTCGGGAAAGCCTTCCGTACCGACGGAAGGTGTGTCAACGAGGGCCGCTGGGTAGGTGTCCCATGGGATCGAGTGCCTCTCAGGAGGTGAACGGCTCCAGGATCGGCCCGGCCAGGGCGATGCACACGAGCGCCGAGGCCACCAGCGCCGGCCCGAACGGCACCTGGGCCCTGCGGCCACGGGCCCCCAGCACCACCAGGCCCAGCACCAGGCCCAGGGCGGAGGCCAGCGCCAGGCAGATCACGGCCAGGACCGCCCCCAGCGCAGGTCGGGTCCCGCTGGAGAAGCCGATGGTCCAGCCCAGCAGCACGGCCAGGCGGACGTCACCGAACCCCATGCCCCGGGGCACGAACCACCACAACAGGCCCAGCGGGACCGCCAGGGCCAGCGCGCCGAACCCGCCGGAGGCCAGACGGCCGGCCTCGCCGGTGAACACCACGGCCAGCACCGACGCCGCCACCACCAGCCCCAGGCCGGGCCAGACCAGGCGGGTGGGCACGATGAGCGTGCGGAGGTCGATGGCCGACACGGCCACCCCGACGGGGACCAGCACCAGGGCCGGGACGACCGCCCAGCCCCACCCGACGGCCCACACCAGCAGTACCCACAACACCGGCACCGACACCTCCACCCATGGGTGGTACGCCGGGATGCGCTCGCCGCAGTCCCGGCACCGGCCCCGCAGCACCAGCCAGGACAGGACCGGGATCTCGTCCCGGGGCCGCACCGGCTCGCCGCAGGAGCTGCACCGGCTGGTCCCGCCCACCACGTCCCGCCAGGGCCGGGTGTCCCATTCCTCGCCGAACTCGTTGGGCTCCTCCAACGGCATGGGGAGGCGGTCGATGACCACGCAGGTGAACGACCCGATGGCCAGGCCACCCAACACGCCGAACACCACCAGGACCCACTCGGTGGCGCTCACCGCACGGGTCCGGTCACGGAGCGGGCGCGGCGGGCGGCGGGTCCTGGACCTCGTCCGGGTGCACGCTGTGGGCGCGGGCCTCGTCGGCGGAGACCACGCCCTGGGCCACCAGGTCCGACAGCGACTGCTCCAGCAGCATCATGCCGTCACGCTGGCCGGTGGCGATCATGTTGCGGAGCTGGCGGACCTTGCCCTCCCGGATCACGTTGGCGACCGCGTTGGTGCCCATCAGCACCTCGTACGCCGCCACCCGTCCCCCGCCGATGCGGGGCACCAGGCGCTGGGCGATCACGGCGGCCAGCGTCATGGACAACTGGGTGCGGATCTGTTCCTGCTGGTCCTCCGGGAACACGTCGATGACCCGGTCCACGGTCTGGGCCGCGTCGTTGGTGTGCAGCGTGGCGAACACCAGGTGGCCGGTCTCGGCCAGGGTCAGCGTGAGCGCGATGGTCTCCAGGTCCCGCATCTCGCCCACCAGCACCACGTCGGGGTCCTCCCGCAGCGCGGCGCGCAGGCCCGCCTCGAAGGTGGGCACGTCGTCGCCCACCTCCCGCTGGTTGACCAGCGCCACCTCGGACCGGTGCACGTACTCGACGGGGTCCTCGATGGTGAGGATGTGGACCTGGCGGTTCTGGTTGATCCAGCGGATCATCGCCGCCAGCGTCGTGGACTTGCCCGAACCCGTGGGCCCCGTCACCAGCACCAGGCCGTGGGGCCGCTTCAGCAGGCCCTTGACCGAGGTGGGCAGGCCGATGGCCTCCGGGTCCGGGATGTCACCGGGGATGAGGCGCAGGGCCAGGGCCACGCCCGTGAGCTGGATGAACGCGTTGCCCCGGAACCGCTCCTGGACCGCGCCGTCGCCCCAGGAGAAGGCGAAGTCCGCCTGGCGGCCGTGGCGGAACTCCTCCATGCCCTGCGAGCCCAGCAGCCCGTGGAGGATGTGCTCCAGGGTCTCCGCCGTGGTGGCCTCGGTGTCCGGCACGGCCATGAGCCGCCCGTCGATGCGGACCCGCGGGTGCGGACCCGACCGAGAAGTGGAGGTCCGTGGCCCGGGAATCGAGCAGGTAGCGGACCCAGGGATCGAGGGTGGTGGTGTCGACGGCGTGCATGCGGCCCGAAAACTACAAGGGCCGGGTCCGAGGACCCGGCCCTTGTGCGGTTCACTGCCGATCAGGCGTTGCAGTCGCGTCGGCAACGTCCTGTACTTGCCGGTCCCCGTCGCTCGGTCGCAACGCCGTGACGTCGTCGCAGCGTCGAAGTTGGCCGCACGGATCGTTCGTGAGTCGGACGGTCTTCAGCGAGGCCAGTCCGTCTCGAGGGTCTGCAGCTGTCCAGCGCGGGTACGGCGCTCGTTCGACGACCTTGTACGCCTCGGCAGCGGTCTCGATGGTCTCGCGGTCGGTCTTGCAGGCCTCCTCCTCGGCGTTGCCGCGGAGGGCACCGATGCCGATGACGACGGCGCCGCCGAGCACGGCGAGGATGGCGATGACGACCAGGAGCTCGATCAGGGTGAAACCGCCCTGGCCCCGCATGCGCACACGCTCGTTGAACTTGTCCATGGTGAACTCTCCCCCGGGGCTCCTCGGCCCCTCTGATCCCGCCGTGGGTACGCCACCCCCAGCCGCCCGCGGACAGTAGCCCACGCCCTGCTCCGGGCGAAAGGGCGGCGCCGAGGGGCCGGGCCTACAGCTCCACCTGGTTGTAGATGCCGTACATGGCGCTCACCATGGCCAGGGCCACGAAGCCCACGACCAGGCCGATGAAGAGGATCATCGATCGGCTCGAACCACTGCGGTGAGCTTGTCCACGGAGTAGTCCAGCTCGTCCTCGAAGAACGACGCCGCGTTCTCCAGCTGCTCGGACAGCTCACCGGTGCGCTCCCCCACCCGCACCATCTGGATCACGGTGGACGGGAACAGCTCGGTGTCCCGCAGCGGCTCGGCGAAGCCCTCGCCGGCCGAGCGTGCCGTCGATGGCCTCCGCCAACCGCTCCTTGAAGACCAGGTTGTTGGTGCAGTCGATCGCGGTGGGCAGGGCGTCGGGCAGCGGCACGCCGGCGTCGAGCAGGGACGCCGAGCACCCGGGTGAAGCGCTCGGTGGCGGCGTACGTGACCACGGTGCCCAGGACGTCGGCATCTTGAGCAGGAACCCGTGCAGGTTCCGACGACCCGGTCGGCGTGCGGATGTACAGCACCGTGCCGACGACCACCACGACCGAGCAGCACGAAGCCCGGTGATCAGCCCAGCCGGCGACTGACGAAGTCGGCGACGCGCCATGAGCATCCGGGTGGGCAGGGGCAGCTCGGCGTCGAAGTCGGCGAAGAAGTCGGCGAACTTGGGGATCACGAAGATGACGATGAGCAGCGACACCACGATGGCGACCACCAGCAGGATGACCGGGTAGATCAGCGCCTTGCGCACCGCCCGGGTCAGCTCGAGGTCGCGCCGGATGTAGGTGTGCAGCTGGTCGAACGCGTCGTCCATGCGGCCGGTCAGCTCGGCCGAGCCCGCAGCAGCGCCATGAAGTAGCGGCGGGAAGACGTCGCGTGCACGGCGAGCGCCTCGGTCACCGAGCGGCCGCCGGTGCACCCGGCTCCAGCACGTCGGCCAGGACGGCTGCGAAGCGCTTGTTCTCGGCGTCGGCCCGCAGGTTGTCGAGCGCCTCGGTGATGGGGACACCCGCCCGCAGGAACGTCGCCATCTGCCGGGAGAAGTGCATGATCTCGACCAGCGGCACCTTCTCCTGGGTGATCTCGATCTGGAGGCCCTTGCGCTCCGCAGATCTTGGTGACCCGCAGGCCCTGCACGGCCAGCTCGTTGCGGGCCGCGGCGACCGACGCCGCCTCGATGGTGCCCTTGACGCTCTGTCCGTCGAGCGTCTCCGCCTCGTAGCGGAACTTCGCGACGGCTTGGACTGGGTGGCGGTCACGATGCCCGATCGCTCCCACGCCAGCGGGTCAGCGGAGGGACCGCCCACGGTCGCATGCCCGTCACGCAGGTCGGCGACGCCTGCCGCCCCCGGGTCGGCGCCGTCGACCCGTGCCGGCAGCCTCGGTGACCGATCTCGACCGCGGCCCGCCGGTCGCGCCTCGGTCCTCCCGCTCCTGGCCCATGCCCGGCGCGTAGACGCTGCGCAGCACGTCGCTCGACGGTGGTGACGCCGTCGACCACCAGCTCGAAGGCCTGGGTCTGCATGGTGCGCATGCCCTGGGCCGATCGCGGCCCGGCGGATCTCGTGGTGGGTGGCCTTGTCCACGATCAGCTCGCGGATGGCGTCGGTGATCTCCAGCAGCTCGTACACGCCGACGCGGCCCCGGTAGCCGGTGCCGGAGCACACGTTGCAGCCCTCGCCCTTGGTCCAGCGTTCGGGCAGGCGGCCCACCTGTTGCTGCGACCACGGCGCACCTCGGCCGGCGTCGGGGTGGTACTCCACCCGGCACGCCGTGCAGATGCGCCGCAGCAGCCGCTGGCCGACACGCCGTTGATGCGCCGACGCCACCAGGAACGGCTCGATGCCCATGTCGGTGAACCGGTGCACCGCGGCCGACCGGCGTCGACCGCGTGCAGCGAGGACAGCACGAAGTGGCCGGTGAGGGCGGCCTGCATGGCGATGCGGGCCGTCTCCTCGTCGCGGATCTCGCCGACCAGGATGACGTCGGGGTCCTGGCGCAGGATGCCGCGCAGGCCGTCGGCGAAGGTCATGCCGGTGTCGCTGACGCTGCATCTGGTTGATGCCGTCGAACTGGTACTCGACCGGGTCCTCGATGGTGACCACGTTGCGGGTCGGGTCGTTGATCTCGGTGAGGGTCGCGTACAGCGTGGTGGTCTTGCCCGAGCCCGTCGGGCCGGTGCACAGCAGCATGCCGAGCGGCGCCCTGCACGATCTCCAGGTACGGGTCACCTCGATCGCTGGGCGCATGCCCAGGTCCTCGCAGGCTGATCAGCGACTTCGGTCTTGTCGAGCAGCCGCAGCACGATCTTCTCGCCGTGCACGGTGCGCCACGATCGAGATGCGGATGTCGATCGGGCGACCGTCGACCGACGCCGGAACTGGCCGTCCTGGGGGCGGCGACGCTCGACGATGTTGAGCTCGGCCATCACCTTGATGCGGCTGGCGATGGGCGACGCCATGCTGCGCCGGCAGCTGGATCGCCTCGGACAGCGCGCCGTCGACGCGGTAGCGCACCCGCACCGCGTTCTCGGCGGGCTCGATGTGGATGTCCGAGGCCCGGACGCGCACGCCCTGGGTGACGATCCGGTTGACCACCTGGACGATCGGGGCGTTCTCGTCGACGCTCGAAGCGTCCGTGCCCGTGTCGCGGACCGGTCGTCGCCGTCGATGAGCTCGAAGGCCTGGATGTGCACCTGGGCCTGCGGCCAGCACGTTGTAGGACTGGTCGATCAGGCGGGTCGATGTCGCTCCTGGGCGCCGATCAGGAGGCCGATGCGACCTGCAGCGTCGGGTCAGCTCGTTGATGGCGTCGACGTCGAGCGGGTCGGCGATCGGCCAGGAACACCCGGCTCGTCCTCCACCCGCAGCGGGATGACGCCGTGCTTGCGGGCCAGCTCCTCCGGGACGCGGTCGATGGCGGCCTGCTCCGGCGACACCGTCCGCAGGTCCGCCAGCGGCATGCCGAACTGCTCGGCGAGCGCCGCGGCCAGGTCCACCTCGGTGATGACGCCCTGATCGACCAGGAGCCGACCCAGCCGGGCCGCCGCGTCCGGGGCGGGGGCGTTGGGATCGCTGCCGTCGGGGCCGGCCGGCACGCCTCCGCCCACCTCCCGCTGGCGCGACAGGGCGCCGATCAGGTCGTCGGGATCGATCGCTCCGAGCTCCAGCAGGACCTCGCCCAGCCGCTTGCGGTCGGTGGCGACCCAGGCCCGGATCTGGGCCGCGAGTGCGGCCTCGTCGGCGCCGTCGAAGCGGACCGAGCGTCGGCGTGCCGGGCCCCGCCCCTGTGCTCGCGCCTTGGCCTCTCGTCGGACATGCCATCGTCCGGTCCCCGTCGAGGAACTCCGCCCGAGCCCGCACGAAGGTACGTCGGCCCCGGGCGATCCCCGACGCATCCCAGCGGGCCGTGCCGGCAGGAAGGTCGTGCCCACGGGTCGCCCCGGCGGCGGCCTCAGCCGCCGCAGGCCCAGCTGCCTCCACCGACCGCCAGCACGATGCGGCGACCGGTTCAGGCAGTAGAGGTGCAGGCCCGGCACGCCGCCGTCCAGCAGGCGCCTGGGCCAGCTCGGCGGCGGCCTCCACCACGATCCGTGACCGGTCGCCCGTCGGCCGCGTCCTCCACCCGGGCCGCCAGCTCCTCCGGGAAGGTGGCGCCGGCCATCGTCGCCATGCGCTGCACGCCGGCCGGGTTGGTCAGCGGCATGACGCCCGGGATGCACCGGCGTGGTGCACCCGAGCGCGGCCAGCTCGTCGACCATCCGGAAGTAGTCGTCGGCGTCGAAGAAGAACTGCGTGATGCCGAAGTCCGCCGACTCCAGCTTGCGGGCCAGGTGGCGGCGGTCCTCGGCCCGGTCGGTGGACCGGGGGTGGAGCTCGGGGTGCGCCGCCACGCCGACGGCGAAGTGGTCGCCGTGGGACTGCGGACCAGCTCCACCAGCTCGTCGCGCGTAGGTGAAGTCGCCCCCGACGGGTGACCCGTCGGCCGGCGGGTCACCGGCCAGGGCCAGGATGTTGTGCACGCCGTTGGCGTCGTAGTCGGCCAGCAGCTCGGTCCAGCTCGCTCCCGGGTGTGGCCCATGCAGGTGAGGTGCGCCATGGCCGGGTAGGGCCGGTCCCGGTTGATGCTCGACCACCAGGTCCCGGGTCCGGTCCCGGGTGGAGCCGCCGGCGCCGTAGGTGACCGACACGAAGGACAGGTCGAGCGGCTCGAGCTCGTCGACGGTGCGGCGCAGCGTCGCCAGCCCGTCGTCGGTCTTGGGCGGGAAGAACTCCACGCTGAGCGTGCGGCCGCTCGGGCCAGCAGGTCGTCGATGCGGGCCATCGGCTCAGCCCTCCGCCCGACTGCGTCGGCGCGTCGCGCCTCGACGGTGTTGGACAGGAGCATGGCCCGGGTCATGGGGCCGACCCCGCCGACCCGGGGTGACAGGAACCCGGCCACCTCGGCCACGCCGTCGTCCACGTCGGACAGGAGCCGGCCGTCCCGGAAGCTCACGCCTGCGGCCACCACCGCCGCCCCGGGCCGGACCATGTCCGCGGTGATGAGCCCGGGCGACCCGGCCGCGGCGACGACGACGTCGGCGGTGCGGGTGAACGCGCCGATGTCCTCGACGCCGGTGTGCACCACGGTGACGGCGGCGTTGGCGCCGTGCTTGAGGGTGAGCAGGTTGGCCAGCGGGCGACCGATGGTCAGGCCTCGACCGACGATCACCACGTGGCGGCCGGCCAGCGCCACGTCGTGGGCCTGCAGCATGCTGCACGATGCCGTGGGGTGTGCAGGCCAGCGGCGCCGGGACGCCCATGACCAGCAGTCCCAGGTTGACCGGATGGAGGCCGTCGGCGTCCTTGGCCGGGTCCACCCGCAGGATGGCGGCCTCGTAGTCCAGCCCCGGCGGGAACGGGTACTGGATGATGAAGGCGTCCACCGCCGGGTCCGCGTTGAGCTCGTCGACCACCGCCTCCACCTCGGCCTGGGTGGCGTCGGCGGGGAGGCGGCGGTCGACCGACGCCATGCCCAGCTCGGCGCAGTCCCGGTGCTTCATGGCCACGTAGTTGGCGCTGGGCCCGTCGTCGCCCACCAGCACGGTGCCCAGGCCGGGCGTGATGCCACGGTCGGCCAGGGTCGCCACGCCGGGCCGCCAGGTCGCGCCTTGATCTCCGCCGCCAGGGCCTCGCCGTCCATCATCGTCGCCGTCACGGGCCAGATGGTAGGTGCCGGTGCCGGCCGGCCCGGAACTCGTTCCCGGCGGCGAGGCCGCCCGGTGGTTCGGAACCGGGCACGGGTGGCGGTTAGGTTCGGGCGATGCGAGCTCGGTGGACCAGGTTCCGGTCGGTGATGGTGATCCTGGGGTTGGCCCTGGTGGTGGGCGCCTGCAGCGGCACCGGGGGCGGACAGCTCCTGGTGGCGGAGGACACCGCGGCAGAGGGCGGCTCCGGCGCCACCAAGGTGTGGGCGGTGGACCCGGGCGACGACCTGTCGGCGGACGCGCTGGTGGCGGAGGACGCGGCCGAGCCGCTCGGCGTGGCCACGATCGACGCCGACGGCCTCTCCTGGTTCAACCAGCTGGGCCGCACCTGGCAGGGGGACGCGCTGCTGGCCTACAGCACCGCGGACTCGTCCCGGGTCACCGCGGGCCGCCCCGGGGACACGGCCACCGAGGTGGCCACCAGCGACGGCCCGCTGCAGGCCGTCGTGCTCCGGCGCGGCGTGGCCGTGGTGTCCCAGGAGGGGTGCTCGCTGGCCACCGGCGCGGAGGAGGCCACCGAGATCGGCACCGGC
Organism: uncultured Actinomycetota bacterium; assembly: GCA_963773765.1. Lineage (GTDB taxonomy): Bacteria > Actinomycetota > Acidimicrobiia > Acidimicrobiales > Microtrichaceae > CAVZCC01. The sequence continues at coordinate 398,869 of CAVZCC010000005.1, forward strand.
GCGTGCCAGGTCAGCGAGGACGAGCGGTGGGTCGCGTCCTGGCCCCAGACCCCGGGCCCCTTGACCATCCGCGACCTGCGCGACGACAGCACCCGCACGGTCAAGGACATCAAGACCGTCAGCGCCGCCCCCCTGGGCCGCGACGCCCGCGTCCTGGCCGTGGAGCAGACCGACGACGGGGTCCGGGGACGGTTGATCGACGCCACCGACGGCTCCACCATCGCCACCACCGACACGTTCGACGCCATGCAGCCCGCGCCGGCCACCGACGGGGCCACGGGCTTCGTGGCCATCGCCCAGTCGGGCGGCGAGGGCCGGCTCCTGTGGATCGCCACCGACGGCACCGTCTCGGTGATCGACACCGGCCCGGCACTGGTCCCCGTGGCGGTCACCTCCGAGGTGACCTACCTCCGCCTCGACCAGTCCGAGGACGACGACAGCCTGCGGCGCTGGACGCCGGGCGGCGATGACGGCGAGCGGGAGGTGCTGCTCACCGGCAGGGTCGGTGCCGCAGCCGCGACCATGGAGTCGATCGTGGCGACCCGGGAGACCGACGACGGCGTGGAGTTCTACCGGAGCGCCGGGACCGGGGCGCTGGACCGGGTCCTCACCCTGGACACCGACACCTCCCAGGGAGTGCTGGTCAACAAGATGCTGGTCCACGACGGCATGGCGTTCCTGGAGGTCCAGGGCGCCGCAGCCACCTCCTTCGTCCGCCTGGACCTGCACGGCGACGACAGCGACGCGCCGGCCACCGACCGGCCCTACCTGGTGTTGGAGTCGGTGGACACGGACGGCACCGTCCTCCTGACGGCCAGCGAGGGCCAGGACCAGGAGGAGCAGCTCCTGGTGGTCGGGCCCCGCGACGACACGGCCCGGGTCCGGGCCCGGGCCGCCTCCACCGGGACCAACCTGATCCACGAGGGTGTCGTGTACTACACCGCCGTGGACGCCGACGGCGCGGCGTCGGTCCGCTCCGTGCGGGCCGCCGGCGACAAGGACCCCGAGGTGCTCTACCAGGACCACCAGATCGCAGGGGCGACCTGGCCCGAGGACGGCGGCGCCACCCAGTCGTTGCTGGTGTCGCGCACCCTGCTGCTGAGCAGCCAGGGGCAGGGCGCTGGACAGTGACCTGACCGCCCCCGGGACCACCGGCGGCGGTTCCGGGGCCACGGCCGTGGCCGGACCGGGGAGCGACCTCCCGGTCGCGCCGGCGGGCCGGGGCTGGCAGCGGGCCGCGCTGGCCTACGTGGTCATCCTGGCCGTCATGCTGGTCACCCAGGCCGCCACCATCCGGTGGTGGGGTGTGAAGCCTGAGTCCGTTCCCCCCATCACCTTCCCGGGCCAGGACTGGCTGGGGGGCCTCTTCCGCTGGGACGGCGGCTGGTACTCCGGCATCGCCCGTGACGGCTACGCGTGGGCGCCCCGGACCCAGGCCAACGTGGCGTTCTTCCCCGCCTTCCCCCTGGCCCAGCGCGCCCTGACCGCGCTGGTCGGCGACGTGGTGCTGGCCGGCATCCTGGTCACGGTGCTGAGCGGCCTGGGGGCGACCGTCGCCCTCTGGGTGTGGATGGGACGGGTGGGCTGCACGGAGGTGCAGCGGCGGACCGGGCTCCTGGTCACGCTCCTGTACCCGTTCGGGATCTTCCTGTTCGGCATCGTCTACGGCGACGCCCTCTTCCTCCTGGCCTGCGTCGGCGCCTTCCTGCTGGCCGAGTCACGCCACTGGTGGCTCGCGGGCGTGGTGGGCATCGTGGCCACGGCGGGTCGGCCCACCGGCATCGCCCTGGCCGTCGGCCTGCTGGTGCTGGCGTTGGAGCGGGGCGGCACCCTGGCCACCCCGGACGGTGACGGCCTCCTGGCCCGCTGGAAGGTCCCGGTGCTGGTGCGGCCCCGGGAACTGCGGGCCTGGCAGGTGGTGCCGGCCGGCATCTCACTGGTCGGCCTGGCCGCCTACATGCTCTACCTCTGGGACCGGTGGGGTGACCCGCTGCTGTTCTCGTCGGTGCAGGAGTACTGGGGCCAGCCGTCCGGGTGGCGGACCTGGTCCAAGCAGGAGTACCTGGACCTGCTGTTCAACAGCGACTACGTCGCCATGCTGGGCCGGCCGCAGACCGGTCTCATCCTGGGCACCCGCACGGTGCAGGCGCTGGTGCTCCTGGCCGTCCTGGGAGCCGTGCCGTTCGTGGGCCGGCGGTTCGGCTGGGGCTACGCCGTGTTCCAGCTCACGCTCGTGGGCGTCGCACTGGTGGGGACCAAGGACTTCCAGGGCGGCGGGCGCTACATGATGGCGGCGTTCCCGGCCTTCGTCCTGCTGGGGTCATGGCTGTCGGCCCGGGGACGGCTGGCCGCGGCGTGGGTGGGGGCGTCCGCCGTGCTGTCGGTGGTGATGATGAGTGCCTACGCGCACGGGGTGTACCTGACATGATCGCAGGCGCATGAGCGACGCCCCCGACGCTGATCCCCCGGAGCCGTCCGCGGTCGACGCCACGGCGCTGGCCCGTCGCGGGTTGTCCATGGTCATCCCGGCCTACAACGAGGAGGAGTCGCTGGCCCGCATGGTGGTGGCGGCCCACGAGGCCGGCCGGGACCTGATGGAGCTGGGTGAGATCGACGAGTACGAGATGGTCGTCGTGGACGACGCCTCCACCGACGCGACCGCGGCCATCTGCGACGCCTTCGCCGTCACCGACGAGCGGTTCCGGGTGGTCCACCACGCCGTCAACCGCAAGCTCGGCGGCAGCGTGCGGACCGGCTTCGACGCGGCGCGCGGCAACTGGGTCCTCTACACCGACGCGGACCTTCCCTTCGACCTGTGGGACCTGCGCAAGGCGTTCCGGCTCATGCGCTACTACGAGGCCGACGTGGTGTCCGCCTACCGGTTCAACCGCACCGGCGAGGGCGTGCGGCGGCTGGTGTACTCCTACATCTACAACTCCATGGTCCGGGTCCGGTTCGGGCTGCGCATCCGGGACGTGAACTTCGCGGCCAAGCTGGTCCGCCGGGAGGTGCTGGAACGCATCCACCTCATCAGCGAGGGGTCGTTCGTGGACGCCGAGCTGCTCATCCGGGCCGAACGGTCCGGGTTCAAGATCATCCAGTTCGGCGTGGACTACTTCCCCCGCAGCCGCGGCGTGTCCACCCTGTCCTCCACCGAGGTGGTGCGGACCCTGCTCCGGGAGATGCGCCAGCTCGGTCCGGACCTGGACCGCTCCGGCCCCCGCTGACATGGCCGGACCCGGACCGGCGGCCGGCCCCGGCGGGCGCCTCCTCATCGTGAACGCGGACGACTTCGGCCTCACACCCGGGGTGTGCCGGGGGATCCTGACCGCCCACCGCGACGGCATCGTGACCAGCACCACGGCGCTGGCCGTCGGCCCCGCGTTCCGGGGCCATGCCGCCGGGCTGCGCGACAGCGGCCTGGCCGTCGGCGCCCACCTGGCCGTGGTGGGCGAGGACCCGCCGGTCCTCACCGCGCGGGAGGTCCCCACCCTGGTGGACGACCGTGGACGGTTCCCCCTCACGTGGGGCGGCTTCCTGTCCCGTGCCGCCCGGGGCGCGGTCGACCGCGACGACCTGGACCGGGAGTTCTCGGCCCAGGTGGCCGTGCTGCGCGACGCCGGCCTGGAGCTCACCCACGTGGATGCCCACCAGAACCTGCACCTGTGGCCCACCGTGGCGGCCGCGGCGATGGACCTGGCCCGACGGGAGGGGATCCGGGCGCTGCGGGTCACACGCTCGGCGTCGTGGTCCGTGCGGTCAGCAGGCGTCCGGACGCTGTCCGCCCTGCTGCAGCGTCGGGCCCGGCGGGCCGGCCTGGCCTTCCCCGCCGCGTCCACCGGGCTGGACGAGGCCGGCCACCTGACCGAGGCCCGACTGGCCGGGGCCGTCCGGTACCTGGCCGGCCGGGGCGGTGCGAGCGCCGAGTTGGCGGCCCACCCCGGTGAGCTGCACGACCCCGACCGCTCCCGCTACCAGTGGGGCTACTGGTGGCCCGACGAGCTGGCCGCCCTCTGCGCCCCCGGGGCTCGTGACCTGGTGGAGCGGGCCGGGTTCACGCTGGGGAGCTTCGCCGACCTGGTGGCCCGGGACCGATAGCGATGTTCCCCGACGCCGCCGCACGGCAGGTGATCGCCGCCTACCAGGACTCCCGGTCGGACGAGTTGCACGTCCTGGCCCGGGTGCTGTCCTGTCCGGTGGTGCCGGTGCTGGAGGCCCTGCCGGCGGCGGGGACCGTGCTGGACGTGGGCTGCGGCCACGGCCTGTTCACGCTGTTGGCCGCCACCGCCGCCCCCGACCTCCACCTGGTGGGCTCCGACATCGACGCCGACAAGGTCGCCCGGGCCCGGCGCGCCGCGGACCGCCTGGGGGTGGCGGACCGGGTCGAGTTCCGGGTCTCCACCGACGGGTCCCTCCCCGCGGACCGGGCTGACGCCGTGCTCTGCGTGGACGTGCTGTACCTGCTGGGGGACGGGCCGGCGGTCACCCTCCTGGACGCCATGGCCGCCGCCGTACGGCCCGGCGGCGTGGTGGTGGTCAAGGAGATGGCCGACCGACCCCGCTGGAAGGCCCGCTGGAACCACCTGCAGGAGGTCGGCGCCACCCGCGTCTTCGGCTACACCGAGGGTGACCGCGTGGAACCGGTGGCGCCGGACCGGATCACCGGTGCGCTGCGGGCGGCCGGCCTGGCCGTTCGTGAGACGCCCCTCGACCGGTGGTACCCGCACCCCCACCTGTTGGTCGTCGCCACCCGCCCGGGCTGAGACCTCGACCCGCCCGTGCTCGAAGCCTCAGTGCTCGAGGTCTCAGTGCTTGAAGTGGCGTTCGCCGGTGAACACCATGGCCATGCCCGCCTCGTCGGCCGCGGCGATGACCTCCTCGTCACGGATGGACCCGCCGGGCTGGATGACCGCGGTCGCCCCGGCCTCCGCCGCCGCGTCCAGGCCGTCACGGAACGGGAAGAACGCGTCGGACGCGCAGGCGCCGCCGACGGCCCGGCCGTCCGCCTTCTCCGCCGCGATCCGTCCCGCGTCCCGCCGGTTCTGCTGGCCGGCACCGATGCCCACCGCCTGGCCGTCCTTGACCAGCACGATGGTGTTGGACGTGACCCGGGCCGCCAGCCGCCAGGCCAGTTCCAGGTCGGTCCACTCCGCGTCGGTGGGCGGGCGGTCCGTGACCACCTGCCAGGCCGACCGGTCCATGCTCACGGTGTCCCGGGTCTGGACCAGCAGCCCGCCCTCGATCGATCGCACGTCCAGCTCCGGCACCTGGGGCGGGGGTGCGGTCAGGACCCGCAGGTTGCGCTTCTCCAGCAGCACCACCAGGGCGTCGTCGTCGTAGCCGGGGGCGATGATCACCTCGGTGAACACCGGTGAGAGGGCCTCGGCCAGGGCCCGGGGCACGGTGCGGTTCAGCGCCACGATCCCGCCGTAGGCGGACACGGGGTCGCACTCGTGGGCCCGGGTGTAGGCCGTGGTGATGTCCGCCCCCACCGCGGCGCCACAGGGGTTGGCGTGCTTGATGACCACCGCTGCGGGCAGGTCGCCGAGGGACCACACCAGTCGCCACGCCGCGTCGGCGTCGTAGACGTTGAGGTAGCTCATCTCCTTGCCGCCGTGCTGGACCGCGGTGTCCCAGCAGCTGTCGCCGGAGAACGAGTACCGGGCCCCGTGCTGGTGGGGGTTCTCGCCGTACCGCAGTGGCTGGGCCAGCGAGGCCGACAGGTGCACCGTCGGCGGGCAGCGGTCCGCCGTCGGGCAGCTCGCCGGCTCCGCCACCGTCGAACCAGCCGACGATGGCCGCGTCGTAGGCCGCGGTGTGGGCGAAGGCGTCCCGGGCCAACCGGCGCCGCGTCGACGGCGGTGACCTCACCCCCGGCACGCAGCTCGCCCAGCACCACCTCGTAGTCCGCCGGGTCCACCAGGACGGTGACGTGGGCGTGGTTCTTGGCCGCGCCCCGCACCATGGCCGGGCCGCCGATGTCGATCAGCTCGATCGACGGGTCGGAGGTGAACGGGTACAGGTTCACCGCCACCAGGTCCACCGGCACCACGCCGTAGGTCTCCATGTCCGCCTGGTGCGAGGCGTCGCCCCGGTCGGCCAGGATGCCGCCGTGGATGGCCGGGTGCAGGGTCACCACGCGGTGGCCCAGCATCTCGGGGAACCCGGTGACCTCCTCGGTGGGGATGACGGGCAGGCCGGCGTCGGCCAGGACCCGTGGCCGTGCCCCCGGAGGACACCAGCTCCCAGCCGAGCTCCACCAGCGACCGGCCCAGTTCCACCATGCCGGTCTTGTCGTAGGCGGACAGCAGGGCCCGCCGCTTCGGTACGTCGGTCATGTGACGTACCCCCTCTCCAGGATCAGTCGGATCGTGTCGGTGTACAGGCGGCGTTCGACCGCCTTGATGCGCTCGTGCAGCGTGGCCTCGTCGTCGCCGTCCAGGACGGGGACGGCCTCCTGGGCCAGGATCGGGCCGTCGTCGACCTCTTCGGTGGCCACGTGCACGGTGCAGCCCGTGACCTTGACGCCGTAGGCCAGGGCGTCCCGGACCGCCGTGCCAGCCCGGGAAGGACGGCAGCAGCGCCGGGTGGGTGTTGACGATGCGGCCGGGCAGCTCGTCGAAGGCCGCCCGGCCCAGGATGGTGCCCCAGCCGGCCATGGCCACCAGGTCGATGCGGTGCTCGTGCAGCACGCCGAGCACGCGCCCGGTGAAGGCGTCACGGTCGAACGACTCGCCGAAGTCGGTCCGCTCGACGACCTCACACGGGATCCCGTGACGGGCGGCCACGTCCTCCACCGCGCACCGCCGGTCCACCATGACCAGCGCGATGGGGAGCCCGGCGTCCGCCATGGCGTCCAGCAGGGTGCCCGATCCGGAGGCGAGGACGGCAAGGCGCATCGGCGGCGAACCTAGCAGCGGCCGGGAAGGCCGATTCCCCTCACAAATCCGTTGGCGATTGCCGATCGGGAAGGCTGACGCCCTGTCGACCCGGTGGTGGACCTCCCATGACGAACCCGACGACCCGCATGTCCCCTGCCCGGAGCCGGCTGGCCCGGTGGCTGGTGTTCGCCGTGCTGGCCCAGGTCCTGGCCGTCGTCGCCGTCACCGGCCCCGGATCCCAGCGGGACGCATCCGCCGCCCCCGGGATCGAGCTGTCCAAGGACGCCCCCACCACGGTCCTGGCCGGCAAGGAGGCCACCTACCGGCTCACCGTGACCAACCCGGGCGACGCAGTCGAGCACAACGTGTCCCTCGTCCGACGTCCTGCCCTTCGGTGCCGAGTTCGTGCCCGGCACCACCGTCCCCCCGGAGGCGGGCAACCCGACGGTGTCCGTGGACCCCAACACCGGCCAGCAGGTGCTGGTGTGGTCCAACCTCACCGACATCGGGCCGGGCGGCACCTTCACGCTGGAGTTCCAGGCCACCCTGGGCGACGACGGCGACGTGGTGGGCCAGACGCTGCTCAACACCGCCTACGTCGCGGCCCAGACCGACCCCCGTGAGGTCCCGGGCTTCGACGACTCCGGCATCCCGGTCCCGGGCACGTACAGCGAGTCGGCCACGGCGTCGCGGACCACCAAGGTGACCGCGGTCCAGATCCGGAAGTCCTCGGACAACGCACCGGAGGGCGAGCTGCTCCGGGGCGTGCACGACCAGCGGTCCACCTACACGCTCACGGTCACCAACAACGAGGTCGACGACACCACCGGCGTCACCGTCGTGGACTACCTGCCCGCGGCCCTGGAGTTCCTGGGCTGCGGCGACACCGACAACACCCAGCCCCCGGCCGCGGTGGAGTACCCCGGCGCGCCGCGACTCGGCACCCCGTCGCTGAACCCGGGGCCCACCTGCCTCACGCCGTCCGGCGTGGACACCGTGACCGACCCGCCACCGCTGGACGGTGTCGTCTACCCCCCCGGCATCTACACCCGGGTGCAGTGGTCGCTGCCCGACCTCACACCGAACGCCACCGTGGTGCTGCGCTACGTGGCCGGCATCCCCCTGCGGGCCAACACCGACACGTGGCCCAACGGACGGCCCACGGCGGCGTCCGGGCTCCAGGGCGCCAACCTGGACAACAACACCGGCGCCTCCTCCCGCGAATTGGCCAACGAGTCCGGCCTGACCAACCAGGCCACGGTGGCGGGCACCTACGCCGGACCGATCGTCGGCTCCGACCCCACCGTGACCGACACCGACGACCGGACCGTGGCGGTGGAGGACGTCCGGATGCGCAAGTCCGTGTCACCGTCGCAGTTCTCCAGCGACGGGGGAGGCGACGTCGCCACCTTCACCCTCACCGTGGACACCTCGGAGTACGTCACCGGCTCCGGCATCGTCATCACCGACGTGCTCCCCGACGGGTACTGCCCGCTGGGCGGCTCGCAGAACTACGCACCGGGCAGCCCCGCCGAGTGCGACCCCGGCGGCGGGAGCGCGCCCAGCACCGGGTACGGCCAGGTCACCTTCTCCCCGTCCACCGGCGCCTACACCATCGTGTTCGACCCCCTGGCCATGACCGAGGACGACACGGCCACCGTCACGTTCCAGGCCCGCATGCGCAACGTCTACGCCGGCGGCTCGCGGGCCGGTTTCCCCACCGTGGCCGGTGACACGTTCACCAACACGGTGTCGTTGCAGGGCTCCACGACGCCGGTCCCGGGCACCGGCGAGTCCGGCGCCGTGACCGTCGGTGACACGTCGTCGGCCACGCAGGGCACGGGCGCGCCGACCATCGACAAGGAGATCAAGCCCCGGGACACCTCCAACCTGTTCACCGGGAACCCCACGGTCGACTGCGCCACGGGGACCGCGCCGGCCTACGGCGAGCCGGCGTCGTTCTCGCCGACGCAGCTCACCTTCCGCCAGGGCGACCAGATCTGCTTCAAGCTGCGGGTCGACTTCCCGACCGCACTGCACACCCGGGCCCCGGTCGTGTCGGACTTCTTCCCGGTCGACACCCGGTACATCGTCAACAGCTACGCCGCCACCGCGGCCAACACGGTCACCATCGCCTCCTTCACCCCACCCGGGTCCGCACCGGGCGCCGGCGCCTGGGTCCTGGGCGACGACCGGGGGGGCGTGCGGTTCGCCGGTCCCGGTGATGTGTTCGAGGTGGTCCTCGCCGTCACGGTGCTGGAGCCCGCCGCACCTCCCAAGCCGGACCTGCTGGGCAACCTCATGAAGCTGCGCACGCAGAACACCGCGGGGACGGTGCTGTCGTTCCGGGACTCGGTGGACTTCGACCTGGCCCCCGGTGCCAACCTGGCCCTCACCAAGGGCGTGTACGCCGTGGACGCACCGCCGAACGGCCCCAATCCGGCGGGCCAGGACGGCAAGGTGGTCCAGGAGGACGCCGTCGCCACGTTCCGCATCGACCTCCAGAACCTGGGCCGTGACGGCTACCCGGGCGCCAACTTCTCCGCCCGCGGCGTGCAGGCCTGGGACGTGCTCCCGGTCGGCATCGACTGCTCCCGCGTGTCGAACTTCGGCGTGGTCACCCACGGGACCGTCCCGCCCGCGACCGTCCTGTCCCCCGCCGCCCTCCCCGGCCAGTACGTGGCCTGCACCGACGCCGGCGATCCCGGGCATCCGGCCGTCGACCCCGCGTACGGGACCCCGGCCCAGAGCGTCATCGTGTGGACGTTCCCGTCGCCGGACGTGGCGGAGGCGTTCTCCATCTTCGTGGGCCAGACCATGACGCTCACCTACGACATGCAGCTCCCCTCGTCGGTCGGCGTCTCCACCCGCTTCGACAACACCGCCGCCGTCCAGTCCTTCCGGTCCTTCACCAACGTCGTCAACGAGACGAGCGAGTACTACCCGCAGGACAACATCGACCCGTCGGTGCAGTCGCTCGAGAACGTCCAGGCCGCGGACGACCCGTCGTGGGTGGTCACCCCCGATGCCTCGGTCTCCAAGGCGGTCACCACCCAGATCGGCGAGTCCAACAACAACGTCCCCAACCAGGCCACCATCGGCGAGCTGGTGACCTACACCGTCGGCGTCACGGTGCCGGCCCACACCACGGTGTACGGCGGGGTCCTCACCGATCCGATGCCCACCGGGCTCACCTTCGTCAGCGCGACGGCTGGCTTCTCCGCCACCGGCAGCCCCCCGGTGGGCGCACTCCCCGGCGGCTTCACCCTGGACGGCGCCAACGGAACGCTCACGTTCCCGGCCACCTACCAGAACGCGACGTCCAGCCCCCACCTGCTCCAGGTGACCATCACGGCCCGCATGTCCACCCTGGCCGGCAACACCCACGGCACCGTGCGGACCAACACCGCGTCCTTCACCAGCACCGCGGGCCCGGGCGGCGCCGCCCTGCCGGCCCGGACGGCCCAGGCCTCGGTCACGGTGGTGGAGCCGAACCCCCGCCTGGTCAAGGCCGCCAACCCCCGGGAGGTCATCGGTGGCCAGACCGTCACCTACGCACTCACCGCCACCAACGCGAACAACCGCCCGCCCTCACACGACACGTCCGTGGTCGACTGCCTCCCGCCCGAGGTGGCCTTCGGCACGTTCACCTCGGTCCCGGCCGGCACCACGACAGCCGTCGGGATCAGCACCGGTGGCGACGGGTGCACCGCGGGCCAGACCCGGATCGTGTGGACCGTCGGCACCGTGCTGGCCGGCACCGCCAACCGCAAGGTGCTCACGTACACCGGGATCATCGACCCCAACGCGGTCGGTGGCGCCTCCTACACCAACAACGCGACGCTGACCGGCGGCTCGCTGGACAACGGGTCCACCACACCCGACCCGTTCGAGCGGATCTACACCCGCACGGCCTCGGCCACGGTGCACGTGACGACCCTGGGCATCACCAAGGGTGTCCTGCCCGAGTTCGCCACCATCGGTGACACCGTCACCTACACCGCCACCGCCCGGATCCCGGCCGCCACCACGTTCTACGAGGCAGCCCTGGTGGACGTGCTCCCCGCCGGACTGGCGGCGACCGCACCGGACTTCGCCACGGTGTCGGTGACCTGCGTCCTGGACGGCACGACCACGCCCTGCACCGGGTTGGACCCGGGCTTCGGCACGCCCCTGACCTCGAGCGGCCAGACCGTGGGGTGGTACCTCGGTGACCTCCCGGCCGACGCCACCAACGACCGGTTCATCACCGTCACCTACGACACCGTGGTGCTGGACGACGCGGCCAACACCGCCGGCGCCACCCGGGACAACGCAGCCACCGCCCGCTGGAACCTGGTGGACGGCGGCGGGCCGATCACCACCGTCGGCCAGGCGCAGGCGCTCACCAACGGCATCGGCCCCGCCGTGGCCTCCCTCGGGATCATCGAGCCACAGCTCACGGTGGACAAGGTCGTGTCCGACACCACCCCCGGGCCGGGAGAGCCCTTCGACTACGTCGTGACCGTGACCAACGGCTCCGGCGCGGACGTGTCCGAGGCGTTCGACATCGACGTGGCGGACGACATCCCCGGCGGCGTCGTGGTCGACCCAGGATCGATCAGCGACGGCGGGATCCTGTCCGGGACGACGGCATCCGGCAACGGGACCATCACCTGGACCGGCCTGGGCCCGCTGGCCCCGGGCGAGTCCATCATGCTCACCTACAGCGCCACCCTGGCCCCCTCGAACCTGATCGACGGCACGGCGCGGACCAACAGGGCGGACATCACCCGGTACTTCAGCCTCCCGACCGGGTACCCCGAACGCCGCCAGTACGACGGGCCGACCACCACGGCCACGGTGACGCCGCAGTTCCCCCGGTTCACCACGGACAAGACCACGCCCGACGGCTCCACCGCGTCGATCGGTGAGCCGTTCACCTGGCGCATCGAGGTGACCAACTCGGGTGGGGCACCCGGCTTCGACGTGGATGCGGTCGACACGCTGCCGCCGAACTGGACCTACGACGCCGGCAGCGCCGTGCTGACCATCCCGCAGCCGGGCGGCACGCCGGTGGCGCTCGAACCGGTCGTCAGCACGGTGGGAGCGGTCCAGACCCTGACCTGGGCCGACGTCGGCGACCTGGCGGCCGGGGCCGTGGCCCGCATCGAGTTCACCGCCACCCCCACACCCGACGTGGTCACGTCCCCCGGGGTCGGCCTGTCGGTGCCCAACACCAACTCCGTGGTCGCGACCGGCGTGGACGCCACCGATGCCCCCGGCAACCTGGCCGGGTCCTACTCGGCCGGACCCGGCTCGGCGGACGCGTTCATCCCCAAGGCCGACCTGGCCATCGACAAGAGCCCCGCCGCCGCCTCCGTGTCGGCCGGTGGCACCGCGACCTGGGACCTGACCGTCACGAACCTGGGTCCCGACCCCTCGGCCCAGCCCTTCCGGGTGGTGGACTCGCTGCCGCCCGGCCTGACCCTCAACTCGGTGTCCGGCACCGGCTGGACCTGCATCACCCAGCTGGACGGCACCACGGTCATCTGCGCCAGGTCCGCCCCCGCCACCATCACCACCGGCCAGTCGCTCCCGCCCATCACGGTGGTGGCCGACGTGCCCATCGGCCTGCCCGAGGGCACGCAGTTCACCAACACCGCCGAGGTGTTCCCCACCACCTACGACCCCAACCCGCTCAACAACACCGACTCCGCCGAGGTGACCCTGGAGGCGAGCGCCGACCTGGCCATCGCCAAGACCAGTGCCCAGCCCGTGGTGGCCGGCACCGACGTCGTGTACACCCTCCTGGTCAGCAACCTGGGCCCCGACCCGTCGGAGGCATCGCCCGGTTCCCCGATCGTGGTGACGGACACGCTGCCGCTGCCGCTCACCTTCGTCTCCGCAGTGGGAACCGACTGGACCTGCTCCAACGTGGGCCAGGACGTGACCTGCAACCGCACCGCGGACCTGGACGACGGGACGGACGCGCCGCCCATCACCGTGACCGCCTCGCTCCCGGCCGACTACACCGGGACGCTGGCCAACACCGCAGTGGTCACGCCGCAGCTGACCCTGGACCCCGTCCCCGCCAACAACACCGCCACCGTCACCGACACCGTGACCACCAGCGCCGACCTCGCCATCGACAAGAGCCACACCGGCACGGTCGACTACCTGGGCACCGTCAGCTTCACACTCGCGGTGACCAACCTGGGGCCGTCGGTGTCCCGGGGCGTGTCCGTCACCGACACCCTGCCCGCCGGGCTGACCCCGACGGCGGCATCCGGCACCGGCTGGACGTGCACGGTCACCGGCCAGACGGTCGACTGCGACCTGGGCCCGGACCTCGCCGTGGGCCCGGCGGCACCCATCACCGTCACCGCCGACGTGGGCGCGGATGCCGTCCCCTCGGTGGTGAACTCGGCCACGGTGTCGGCCACCACCCCGGACCCGGACCTGTCCAACAACACCGACGACGACCCCGTCGCCGTCGCGCCGGTGGTCGACCTGACGTTGGTCAAGTCCCACACCGGCGACTTCCTGGTCGGCCGGCAGGGCACCTTCACCCTCACGGTGGGCAACAACGGGCCCACCCGTGACCCGGGGCCCCTCACCGTCACCGACACCCTCCCGACCGGGCTCGCCTTCGTGTCCGGCACCGCGAACGGCTGGACCTGCACCGCCGCGGGCCAGGAGGTCACCTGCACGGGCACCGAGCCGCTGGAGGTCGGGGCCAGCGACACCATCGCCCTGGTCGTCGACGTGCTGCCCGCCGCCTACCCGCAGGTGACCAACCCGGCGTCGGTCACCTCACCGGCCACCGACACCGACCCCGACAACAACCGGGACACCGACACGGTCACCGTGGGAGCGGAGGTCGACCTGTCGGTGGCCAAGACCGGGTCGGTGACCGTGGGCCGGACCGCCACCTGGACCATCGCGGTGTCCAACGCCGGCCCCAGCGCCACCGTCGGCCCGATCACGGTCACCGACGAGCTCCCGTCCGGCCTCGCCTTCGACTCCGCGTCGGGAACGGGCTGGGCCTGCGGGGCGGCCGGCAACGTGGTGACCTGCACCTACGCCCCGTCACTGGCCGCCGGGGCGACGGCGACGGTCACCCTGGTCACGTCCATCACCGGCGCCGACGGGGTCACGATCACCAACGTGGCCACGGCCACCACACCGGGAGCGGTCGAGTCCGCGGCCACCGGCCAGGGCTCCGTCACGCCCCAGGGTGGGGCAGGCGCCGGCCTGGCCTTCACCGGCCGGAACGCGCTGCAGCTGCTGGCCATCGGCCTGGGCCTGGTGCTGACCGGCTGGGCCGCGGCCTGGGCCGCCCCCCGGGGTGGCCTCACCCCCGGCCGACGGCGCCGACGGACGGCCTGACCTCCCGAACCTGGAGCTCTCGGGCGCCCCAGCGGTCGCAGACCTCCAGATGTGGGACCTCAGAGGGAGCGGACGACCTCGACCATGAGGCTGCCGGCCTCCGTCGGGTTGGCCCCGACCTGCACGCCGGCTGCCGTGAGGGCCTCCATCTTGGCCGCGGCCGTGCCCTTGCCCCCGGAGACGATGGCGCCGGCGTGGCCCATCTTCTTGCCGGCGGGCGCGGTCTGGCCCGCGATGTAGGCCACCACGGGCTTGGACATCCCGGAGGCGATGAACTCGGCCGCCTCCTCCTCCGCCGAACCACCGATCTCACCGATCATCATCACCGCGGAGGTGTCGGGGTCGGCCTCGAACCGCTCCAGGCAGTCGATGAAGCTGGTGCCGGGGACCGGGTCGCCGCCGATGCCCACGCAGGTGGTCACGCCGATGTCCTGGGACTGCAGCTCGTACAGGGCCTGGTAGGTGAGGGTGCCGGAGCGGGAGACGATGCCCACGTTCCTGGCACCCTCCACCGGGGCCTTGGCGATGTGGCCGGCGGTGATGCCGATGTTGCACTTGCCCGGGCTGATGATGCCGGGGCAGTTGGGGCCGAGCAGCTGCACGCCGGGGAAGTCCCGCTTGAGCTTGTTGAAGAACCAGGCCTCGTCCTGGGCCGGCACGCCCTCGGTGATGCACACGATGAACTCGACGCCACCCTCGGCGGCCTCCATCACCGCGCCCTTCACCCCGGGGGCGGGGATGAAGATGCAGCTGGCGTTGGCGCCGGTCGCAGCCACGGCGTCGCCGACGGTGGCGAAGATCGGGATCCCCTCCACGTCCTCGCCCGCCTTCTTCGGGTTGGTGCCGGCCACCACCTGGGTGCCGTACTCGCGGTTGAGCAGGCCGTAGTAGCGGCCCTGGCTGCCGGTCAGCCCCTGGTAGACGACCTTGGTGTTCTCGTCGACGAAGATGCTCATGTCGGTGTCTCGTTCCTCTTCGGTCTCGTTCGGCGGGGCTCAGGCCCCGGCCAGGGCAACCACGGTGCGGGCGGCGTCGAGCATGGTGGGCTGCATCTGCAGCTTGTCGGACAGGTGCGGGGCCAGGATGGCCCGGCCCTCCTCGGCGTTGGTGCCGTCCAGGCGGATGACGATGGGGGCGTCGATGGTGACCCGGTTCAGGGCCTCGACGATCCCGTTGGCGACTTCCTCGCCCCGGGTGATCCCACCGAAGATGTTGATGAAGATGGCCTGCACGGCGGGGTCGTTGTTGATGACCTCCAGCGCGCCGGCCATGACGTCCGCGTTGGCGCCGCCGCCGATGTCCAGGAAGTTGGCCGGAGAGCCGCCCACCTGGTTGACCACGTCCAGGGTGGACATGGCCAGGCCGGCGCCGTTGGCGATGATGCCGACGGATCCGTCCAGGCCCACGTACTGGAGGCCCTTCTCGTGGGCGGCCTGCTCGCGGTCGTCACGCTCCTGGGTCGCCTCGTACTCCGCCCACTCGTGGCGGAAGTCGGCGTTGGCGTCCAGCGTCACCTTGGCGTCCAGGGCGTGGACCTCCCCGGTGGGCTTGAGGATGAGCGGGTTGATCTCCACCAGGTCGGCGTCGCCGTCGACGTAGGCCCGGTAGAGCTTGAGCAGGATGTCGACCGCGCCGTCGGTGGCGGCGGGGTTCAGCTCGGCGGCGTCCACCCAGGCCCGGGCCGTGGGCTCGTCCAGGCCGTCGACGGGGTCGATCCAGATCTTGGCGATGGCGTCGGGGTTCTCCTCCGCCACGGCCTCGATCTCCACGCCACCCTGGGCGGACAGCATGCCCAGGTGCTTCTTGGCCGAACGGTCCAGCGTGAAGCTGGCGTAGTACTCCTCGGCGATGTCGGAGGCCACCTCGATCCACACCACCTCGACGGTGTGGCCCTTGATGTCCATGCCCAGGATGTTCCCGGCGTGCTCGCGCACCTCCTCGATGGAGTCGGCCAGCTTGATGCCCCCGGCCTTGCCCCGGCCGCCCACCTGCACCTGCGCCTTGACCACGACCGGGAACTGCCCGATGCGCCCGGCGGCGGCGACGGCGTCGTCGACCGTGGTGACGGCCTCGCCCTTCGACACGGGAATGTCGAAGGAGGCGAAGAACTGCTTCCCCTGGTACTCGAAGAGGTCCACCCTCTGCCCTTCCTGTCTGGGCCCCTGGCGGACCCGTCCGGTCGGCCCCCTGGGGCCGGGGCGACGACCCTCGAATCGTGGGTCGTCGTCCGGCGGGGGATACTAAACGGGTGACCGGGAACCTCCCATTCCGCGCCCACGGCGCCGGCTCCGTCGCCACGGGTCCGGTGACGGCCTGATGCCGGTCGAACGCCGCTCCGGGTCCAAGCAGGCCACCTCCATCACCATCGGCGTGGTGGCCCTGGTGGTGGCCGTGGTCGCCGCCTGGGGGATGATCCGCCTGGCCTCCGGGGGCGACGGGCCGGTCCAGGTCCGACTGGGCGACGACGTGTTCGACGCCGGCCAGGCCGCCCGCCTGAGCAAGCAGGTCGCGGAGGACGGTCCGCTGCTGTTCAGCGACGTGTCCGGCCGGGGCCAGCTGCGGCCGATCTTCGTGAACCACTTCGGCGACGACCCCGACCGCCGCTGGGTGGCACTGTCCGCCGTGGCCCCTGGGGCGGCCGAGGGCTGCTTCCTCTCCTGGAACGCGGACCGGAACCTGTTCGAGGAGCGGGCCGCGGAGGAGGGCTCCGGCCGCGACGCCGGTGAACTGTGCCGGGACGTCACCTACTCGGCCGACGGCAGCTCCGGGAGCGACGGCACGGTGCTGGAGCAGTTCCCGTGGAGGGTGGACGACCAGGGCAACCTGATCGTCGACCTGAAGCCCGACGACGACCGGACCGACAACGACAGCTGACCCGCCACCCCCCCCCAGCGGGCTTTGTCATGCATCGGGGACCTGAATCCGCCAGATCTGCATGACAGAGCGAGTGGGGAGGCCGGAGGGGACCGGTCCCCGTCGACATGCTGGTCGGCCACGGACACCGTGGCCGCCGTGTACGACTCCATCGCCATCGGCCAGTCCGAACTGCACAACGGTGTCACCTCGGTCCACCTCCTTCGCCAGGAGGGGGCGACGAGCGAGGACATCAGGTGGTTGCGGAGGTCGCGGCACTGGCGGTGCCCTTCCCCCCGCACATTCGTCCGGCTCGGATCAGCGCCAACCGAGGCGCAGGCACTCACGATCGCCGTTCTCGATGCCGGACCCGGAGCCTTTCTGTCGCACCTCCCGTCGGCACGATGGTGGGGATCGACCGGCTGTGCGGCCCGACCGATCCACGTGGTCCGCACCGTGGCCACCAGGTCACGCCCCGCCGGGGTGGTCGTCCATCAGGTCCGACAGCTCCCCGCCCGGTGGACCACCTGCCTCAGGGGAGTGCCCGTGGTCCGGCCGGAACTGTGTGCGCTGCACCTGTTCGCCGTGTGCCGCCGGGAACGAGCGGAACGGTTGGTGGACGGACTGTGGTCCGCACGGTTGCTGTCCGGTCGCTCACTCGGCGCGCTCCTGGCCCAACTGGGAGAGATGGGTCGCAACGGCACCGCCGGCCTGCGTGCCTACCTGGACGACCGACCCGGGGACTACGTCCCACCGGCGTCCGGCCTGGAGTCTCGGGTGGCCGACATCCTGCGATCGGCGGGAATCACCGTCCGACGACAGGTCGACCTCGGCACCGACGGGGTCTGGAGCGGGCGGGTCGACTTCCTGGTGGATGGTCAGCCGATCGTGATCGAGGTGCAGAGCGAGCGCCACCACGCCGCGCTGAGCGACCGCCGGGCCGACGCGGCCCGGCGGGCGGGGCTGGAGGCGGCAGGGTTCGTCTGGGTCGAGGTCTGGGACCACGAGGTGTGGGCGACGCCCGCCGTGGTCGTGGCACGCGTACGCGCCGCCATCGACCGGCTCTCCACCTGGTGACGCCTTCCTGCCGCTGACCCCCGCTCTGTCATGCAACGCGGACCTGAATCCACCAGATCTGCATGACAGAGCCAGCCGGCGGGGGCAGAGCCAGCCGGCGGGGCGCTCAGGAGGCCGCCGCGTCCTTGAACAGCGGCAGGAGTCGGTCGCGCTGGACCTTGCGGGTGCCGGTCCGGGGCAGCTCGTCGACGACCACGACCTGGCGGGGTGCCTTGTAGTGGGCCATCCGCGCCTCCGCCCAGCGCACCAGCGCCTCGGGAGAGGTGCGGGCCTTGGGCTTCAGGCGCACGGCGGCCACCGGCACCTCGCCCAACTTGGGATGGGGCTGTCCCACCACGGCGGCCTCCAGCACGTCGGGATGCTCCTCCAGGTCCGCCTCCACCTCCACCGGGTACACCGAGTACCCGCCGGACTTGATGACGTGCTTGGACCGGCCGTGGAACATGACCGTGCCGAACGGGCCGGAGCGGACCAGGTCCCCGGTGCGGAGCCATCCGTCGGCGGTGAGGGACGCCTCGGTGGCCTCGGCGTCGCCCCAGTAGCCCTTGAGCACGCCGGGACCCTTCAGCTGCAGCTCACCGACCCGGCCCGGCACCACTGCCCGGCCCCGCTCGTCGGCCACCCGGAAGCGCCAGCCCGGAAGCGGGAGCCCGAGCGAGTCGCCCAGCCCGATGGGCAGCAAGGGCGGGGAGACCTTGGCCGCCACTCCGCCGCCGACCTCCACCATGCCGTAGCCCTCCAGGAAGGCCGCCTCGCCCACGGGGCCGATGCCGGGGAGGGTGACGGTGGCGCCGAAGCCCTTGAACGCCCGGGCCAGCTCGGCGGGCATCACATCGGCACCGCTCATCCAGGCACGGACCGAGGTGAGGTCCCGGTCTGCCGCGCCGGCCTCCAGGAGCATGCGGTACATGGCGGGCACACCCATGAAGGCGCTGACCCGACGCTGCTCGATCAGGTCCAGCACCCGGGCGGCCTGGAAGCGGGGCAGGAAGTAGACCGGGACGCCGGCCACAGCGGGGGCCAGGAGCGCGGCGAAGCCCATGATGTGGGCAACCGGGAGGGACAACAGGAGCTCGTCATGGCGCAGGAAGGCGGGCCACGCCGCGGCCGAGGCCACCTGGCCGACCAGCGCCCGGTGGGTGAGCTCCGCCCCCTTGGGCGACCCGGTGGTGCCGGAGGTGTAGAAGAGCGCCGCGACGTCGCCGGGCCGGGCCGGGTGCGGCGACGGCCGGGCGCTGCGGGAACCGGGACCGGAGGACAGCTCGGCCGGGTCCCGGAGCACCAGTGCTGCGCCGGAGTCGCTGATGACGTGGGCCACCTCGGCCTCGCTCATCTGGGCGTTGACCGGCGCGGGCAACCCGCCGGCGCGGGCCACGGCCAGGCACAACAGGAGCTGGTCGTAGGAGTTGGGCGTGGCCACCACGACGGGGGTGCCGACCGGGGAACGGGCCGCCACCGCGGCGGACCAGCGGGCCACCTGGGCCGCGGCCTGGCGGTAGGTGAGGGTGCGCTCGCGACCACGGTCCACGTCCTCGGTGACCAGCAGGCGCTCGCCGTGGAGGTCGGCCAGGGTGTCGATCAGGTCGGCAAGGGTCAGGTTGCGGCGCAGGGCGATGCCGGTGCGGCGCAGCAGGTTCCGGGTCACGGTCAGCCTCCGACCTTCTCCAGCGGCGCCCAGGACAGCAGCAGCCGCTTCTCCCCCACCGTGGGGAAGCGGACGACGGCCTCGGTCTTCTCGCCCGCGCCCTCCAGGTGCAGCACGACGCCCTCGCCCCACTTGGTGTGGCGGACGTCGTCACCGACGCGGATGCCCAGGGCATGGGCACCCGACTGCGAGGGCGGGGCCGGCCGCAGGGCCCGCTCCACCGCGCGCTCCCGGCCCGAGGGCGACCAGGACGTGGACTCCCAGCCACCGGACCGGGCCGACGTCCGGCCCGGCTGGCGGGACCGGCTGGCCGAGGCCTCCTCCATGAGCCCGGAGGGGATCTCGTCCAGGAACCGGCTGGGCGGGTTGTACTGGGTGCTGCCGTACAGGCTGCGGCACCAGGCGTGGGACACGAACAACCGCTGTCGGGCCCGGGTGATGCCCACGTAGCAGAGCCGCCGCTCCTCCTCCAGCTCCCGGGGCTCGGTGAGGGCCCGCATGTGGGGGAACACGCCCTCCTCCATGCCGATGAGGAACACGACGGGGAACTCCAGGCCCTTGGCCGCGTGCAGGGTCATGAGCACCACACCGGAATCCGAGGGGTCCTCGCTGTCCGGGAGCTGGTCGGTGTCCGCCACCAGGGCCACCTGCTCCATGAACTGCTCCACCCCGTCGAACTCGCGGGCCACGCCCACCAGCTCGGCCAGGTTCTCCAACCTGCCGTCGGCCTCCACCGACCGCTCGGCCTCCAGCTCCGCGGCGTAGCCGCTGCGCCGCAGCAGGTTCTCCAGCAGCGTGGCGGGACCGTCGCCCACCTCCGAGGCCAGGTCGTCGACCAGGGTGAGGAAGGCCTCGATGCCGCGGGCCGACCGGGCCGAGACACCGGCGTCGTCCCAGCGGCGGAGGGCGTCCATGAAGGACACGCCGTGGGAGCGGGCGTAGGCGTCGAGGCGACCCACGGTCTGGTCGCCGACGCCGCGCTTGGGCACGTTCAACACCCGCTTCACGCTGACCTCGTCGGTCGGGTTCACCACCGCCTTCAGGTAGGCCAGCGCATCCTTGATCTCCTTGCGGTCGTAGAAGCGCGTGCCGCCCACGACCCGGTACGGGATGCCCGACCGGAGGAACTGCTCCTCGATGACGCGGCTCTGGGCGTTGGTCCGGTAGAAGACGGCCAGGTCCGACCAGCGCAGGTCACCGCCGTCGTGCAGCGACGAGATCTGGTGCGCCACCCACTGGGCCTCGTCGCCCTCGTCCTCGCCCTGGAAGCGCACGATCGGGTCTCCCGCTCCCGCCTCGGTCCACAGGTCCTTGGGCTTGCGGGACAGGTTGTGCGCGATCACGGCGTTGGCCGCGTCCAGGATGGTCTGGGTGGACCGGTAGTTCTGTTCCAGCACCACCACGGTGGCGTCCGGGAACGTGGTCTCGAACTCCAGCAGGTTGCGCATGTCCGCGCCCCGGAAGGCATAGATCGACTGGTCCAGGTCACCCACGACGCAGACGTTGCGGTGCTCCTCACCCAGCAGCATGACCAGGTCGTTCTGGACGGGGTTGGTGTCCTGGTACTCGTCCACCAGGACGTTGCCGAACCGGCGCTGGTAGTGCTCCAGCACCTGGGGCTCCTTGCGGAGCAGCTCCACCGTCACGCCCAGCAGGTCGTCGAAGTCCATGGCCCCGGCCCGGCGCAGGCGGGCCTGGTACTCCGTGAACACGTCGGCGATCTTGCGCTCGTGGATGACCGAGGCCCGCTCGGTGTACTCCTCCGCGTCCAGGCCCTCGTTCTTGGCCGCGGAGATGGTGGCGTGCACCGACCGGGGCGGGAACCGCTTGGGGTCCATGTTCAGGTCCCGGATGACGTAGCCGGTGAGGCGCACGGCATCCGCCTGGTCGTAGATGGTGAACGCGGACGGGTACCCCAGCAGCTGGGCGTCCCGCCGGAGGATGCGCACGCAGGCGGAGTGGAAGGTGGAGATCCACATCTTCTCCGCCACCGGTCCGACCAGGCGGCCGATGCGCTCCTTCATCTCCCCCGCGGCCTTGTTGGTGAAGGTGATGGCCAGGATCTCGAACGGGGAGACGTGGTGGGCCTGGATGAGGTGGGCGATGCGGTGGGTCAGCACCCGGGTCTTGCCCGAACCGGCCCCGGCCACCACCAGCAGGGGCCCCTCACCGTGGGTGACGGCCTCGTACTGGGCGGGGTTCAGGCCGTCCAGGAGGTCGTCCGCGCTCACATGGCCCACCCTAGTTGCAGGCCCTGACGGCCCCGCCCCGGCGGATCCGCCCGCGACGGGACCCCACTCAGCCGGTGGTCTGCAACCGATCCCGGAACAGGGCCAGGACCTGCTCCAGGGCGTCGTGGGTGGGCTGTCCCGGCTCGTCCACCAGGTCCTCGGTCAGCACGGAGTGCGCCAACCTGCGGTGCCCCCACGGGTTGCCGGGCGACGAGTCGATCTCGACCCCCACGAAGCGGTCGCCCAGCTCCCGGCGGAGGGTGGCGAACCGCTCGGCGGGGACCATCCTGTCCCCGGTGAACCGGAGCCCCAGCACGCACAGGTCCTCGTCCTCGGCCCGCGCCTTGACCGTGAGGAGGTCCTGGTCCGAGAGCCCGAGCGCGGCCTTGCGGGCGCCGGGACCGATGGGCAGCGACGGCTGGGACAGGACCGGGGCCAGCATCTCCGGCTCGGTGGCCATGGCCAGCGCGAACCCGCCCGTGAAGCACATGCCCACCGCACCCACGCCGGGTCCGCCGCAGCGCCGGTGGGCGTCGCGGGCCAGGGCCCGGAGCCAGTCGATGGCGGGGGGCGTGGTCCGCAGCGCGAAGGCCTTGAACTCCTTGGACACGCAGGCCGGGACGATGGCCCGGGCCATGACGCCGGCGCCGATGTCCGCCCCCGGTTCGCCGAACAGGTGGGGCAGGAACACGGTGAAGCCCTCGTCGATCACCCGGCGGGCGAACCTGATCACGGCAGGCGTGATGCCCGGCATCTCGGCGATGACGATGACCGCGGGGCCGTCGCCGGCGACGTAGACGGTCCGTTCCTTGCCCCCGAAGGAGAAGGCCTCCACCGAGAAGTCCGACAGCGCCTGGTTGGTCCCCGAGTCCGGCATGGGCGCGGAGCGTACCGGTGGCACCCGGTTCAGGACGTCACTTGACCCGGCCGAACCCGACGAGGGGCTTGCCCACGCCCTGGCCGAGCGGGGCCACCTTCACCACGTCACCGGAGCGGGGGCTGTGGATGATCATGCCGTCACCGAGGTACATGGCCACGTGCGACACGGGGGCGCCGTAGAAGACCAGGTCGCCGGGCTGCAGGTCGGCGCCACCGACGGGCGTGGTGGCGCCGCGCTGGGCCGCTGAGCTGTGCGGCAGCGCCACGCCGGCCCGGGACCAGGCCCAGCGGGTGAAGCCCGAGCAGTCGAACCCGCCGGGCGAGGCACCACCCCTCCGGTACGGCGTGCCCAGGGCCGAGGTGGCAGCGGCCAGGACCGGCTGGGCCGTGGGGCTGACCCACGCCCGCCCGAACGGCACCACGATCCGGACGGGCGGCATGGCCCGCAACGGCAGCCCGGCCTGGAGTGGCGCAGCCGGGAACGGCACCGCGTCGGCCCGGCCGCCCAGCAGGGCGACGGACAGCGCCGCGCCCAGAGCGACGGACGCGGAAAGTGAACGTCGGAGAGTGAGAGGTACCCGCATGGGTTCCAGTGTGACGGACCCGCTTCTTTTGTTACAAATCCATGACGGTCCGGTGTCGTGGTCGACATGAACCGCGACGGCGGTCGTGACCTAGCCTGCGGTGCCGTGCCCCACCCCCGTCCCTTCCGGTTCACCGTCCAGGCCTCCCACCTGGGGTCACCCGAGGAGCTCCGGCCCCTGGCCCGCAAGGCGGAGGACATCGGCGTCAGCGTCCTGACCGTGGCGGACCACCTGGACGACCAGCTGGCTCCCGTGGCGGCGCTCATGGCCGCGGCGGACGCCACCACCACCCTCCGGGTGGGGTCCCTGGTGTTCGCCAACGACTACCGGCACCCCGCGGTGCTGGCCAAGGAGGCGGCCACGGTGGACCGACTCACCGGCGGACGCCTGGAGTTCGGCCTGGGGGCGGGCTGGATGACGGCGGACTACCTGGCGGCCGGCATCCCCCTGGACCCCCCATCGGTACGGATCGCCCGCCTGGACGAGGCGCTGGGCATCATCCGGGCCCTGTGGGCCGGCGGTCCGGTGGACCACGACGGGGACCACTACAGGATCACCGCCCTGACCTGCACCCCGCTGCCGGCGCAGCGGCCGTACCCGCCCATCATCATCGGCGGCGGTGGACGCAAGGTGCTGGAGGTGGCGGCCCGCCACGCCGACGTCGTGCACCTGAACCCCGCGCTGCCGGCCGGGGTGATCGACCACCGCGCCGGACCCACGGCCACCGCGGCGTCCACCGAACAGAAGCTGGCCTGGGTCCGAGCCGCGGCCGGCGACCGGTTCGACGGACTGGAGCTGGGCGTGCGCATCCACCTGGCGTTCGTCACCGACGACCGGGACGGGCTCTACGAGGGCCTGGCCGGGGGCTTCGGGCTCACGCCGGAGGAGGCACGGGACTCGCCCCACGCCCTGTGCGGGACCCTGGACCAGATCGCGGAGGACCTGCAGGTCCGCCGGGAGCGGTTCGGGATCTCCAACATCGGCCTGTCGGCGAGCTCGCTCGACGAGCTGGCGCCCGTCATCACCCGCCTGGCCGGCACCTGAGCCCCGCGGGCGCCGGTCCCGTTGCCGGCGTGTCGCACCGACGTCACGACGATCCGCGCCAGTGCGACGACGCCCGCCGGCCGACGGCCGTCGCCGGCCCACGGCGGCCACACCCACGGGCCCAGTCCAGCGGTACCGGTGTGCACCCTTGACCCATATACCCCAAGGGGGTATGAATATCTATACCCCCTTGGGGTATCAGCCGACCGAACCCGGGAGCGCACCATGACCATCACCACGACCGTCACCGTCGAGGGCATGACCTGCGGCCACTGCGTCAACGCCGTCGAGTCCGAACTGGCCGCGATCGCCGGCGTCACCGACGTGCGGGTCGACCTGGCCACCGGGGTCGTGGACATCACGAGCACCGCCGGGCTGGACCGTTCCGCCATCCGGGCCGCGGTCGACGAGGCGGGCTACCGGGTGGTCCCATGAGCACCCGGCTCGATCCCCGCGACCCGCACACCGCCGACCCGGCGCACCACCACCAGGAGCCTCCCGGCGGCCCCGTTCCACACGACGGCCACACCGGGCACGGCCCACGACAAGCACGCCGGCCACGACCCGGAGATGTTCCGGCGCCGCTTCTGGCTCTCCCTGGCGCTGACGGTCCCGCTGGTGGTGACCAGCCACATGGTCATGGACTGGTTCGGCTACCAGCTCTCCTTCCCGGCCATGTCCTGGGTCGGACCGGTGCTCGGAACGTTCGTGTTCCTCTGGGGCGGCTGGCCGTTCCTCATCGGGGGAGCCCACGAGGTCCGCGACCGCCAGCCCGGGGATGATGCTGCTCATCTCGATGGCGATCACCGTCGCCTGGACGGCGTCCATGGCCACGAGCCTCGGCTGGTTCGACCTCGACTTCTGGTGGGAGCTCGCCGCCCTGGTCACGAT
The DNA here is from genome assembly GCA_963773765.1 of uncultured Actinomycetota bacterium. Lineage (GTDB taxonomy): Bacteria > Actinomycetota > Acidimicrobiia > Acidimicrobiales > Microtrichaceae > CAVZCC01. The sequence goes on from CAVZCC010000005.1 coordinate 424,325, forward strand.
CATGCTGCTCGGGCACTGGCAGGAGATGAAGGCGATCGGCCAGGCCCGGGGCGCACTCGCCGCGCTGGCCGAGCTCATCCCCGACGACGCCGAGCGCGTCGCCGCCGACGGTTCCGTCGACCGGGTCCCGATCACCGCCCTGGCGGTGGGCGACGTGGTCCTGGTCCGCTCCGGCGGACGCATCCCCGCCGACGGCGAGGTCGTCGACGGCGACGCCGAGGTGGACGAGTCGATGATCACCGGCGAGTCCCGGCCCGTGACGGCGGGACGCCGGCGACCGGGTCGTCGCCGGCACCGTGTCCACCGACTCGTCGCTGCGGGTCCGGTGACCGCGGTGGGCGACGACACCGCCCTGGCCGGCATCCAGCGGATGGTCGCCGACGCACAGGCGTCCTCCAGCCGGGCCCAGGTGCTGGCCGACCGGTTCGCCGCGCTGCTCTTCTACGTCGCCACCGGCGCTGCCGTCGCCACCTTCGTCGTCGTGGACGGCGCTGGGCGACGTGGACGCGGCCGTCACCAACACCGTCACCGTGCTGGTCATCGCCTGCCCCCACGCACTCGGGCTGGCGATCCCGCTGGTGATCGCCATCTCCACCGCGGTGTCGGCCCGGGCCGGCATCCTGGTCAAGGACCGCCTGGCCCTCGAACGCATGCGCACCATCGACGCCGTGCTGTTCGACAAGACCGGCACGCTGACCAAGGGCGCCCACGTCGTCACCGACGTCGCCGCTGCGGACGGGATCGACCGACGCCGACGGTCCTGCGCATCGCCGGCGCCGTCGAGCGCGACAGCGAGCACCCGCTGGCCCGCGCCATCACCGCCGGGCCGCGCACAGGACGGACCGCTCCCTGACGCGACCGACGTTCCGGTCCCGGACCGGCCGCGGGGTCGAGGCCACCGTCGACGGCGACCCGGTACTCCGTCGGCGGACCGGCCCTGCTCCGGGAGATCGGGCGCACGCGGTGCCGGCCGAGCTCGCCGGGCCGGGCGAGCGCCTGGTCGCGCCCGGGGTGCGGCGGTGCTGTACCTGGTCCGCGACGCCGACGATCATCGGCGCGTTCGCCCTGGAGGACGAGATCCGTCCCGAGGCCCGCGCAGGCCGTCGCCGACCTGCAGGACATGGGCGTCGCAGGTCGTGATGATCACCGGCGACGCCCAGCAGGTCGCCGACGCCGTCGGCGCCGAGCTGGGCGTCGACCGGGTGTACGCCGAGGTGCTGCCCGAGGACAAGGACCGGGCCGTCGCCGAGCTCCAGGCCCAGGGATCCGCCGTCGCCATGGTCGGCGACGGCGTCAACGACGCCCCGGCCCTGGCCCGGGCCGACGTCGGCCTCGCCATCGGCGCCGGGACCGACGTCGCCATCGAGTCCGCCGGCGTCGTGCTCGCCTCGAGCGACCCGCGCGCGCGTCACCGGCGTCATCCGCCTGTCCCGGGCCGCGCTACCGCAAGATGATCCAGAACCTGGCGTGGGCCGCCGGCTACAACATCGTCGCCATCCCGCTCGCCGCCGGCGTGTTCGCCTGGGCCGGACTCGACCTGTCCCCGGCCGTCGGCGCCATCCTCATGAGCCTGTCGACCATCGTCGTCGCCCTCAACGCCCAACTGCTGCGCCGGGTGCAGCTCCAGCCCGGCGACGGCACGTGAAGGCTCCGGCCGTCCCGGCGCCAGGGGACCCGGCGGGTACCTTGACCGTCATGTCCCGTCACGCGGCGCAGTAACCCCGGCGCCGACCGGGCGACGCCCCGCGCTGGTGCTCGGCGGTGGCCGCCGCGGTCGTGGTCATGCACGCCCTCAGCTCGCCCGGGACCTCGCACCACAGCCCCTTCGGAGCCATGTCGTCGATGGCCCCGACGACGCGAGGCCCGGCAGGGGCGGCCCCACCAACGGACACGACCATGCCCCGGCGGGCGGCTCGAGCACGCCGGAACCGGCCGGCCACCTGCTGTCGATGACCATCTGCGCCTTCGCCGTCCTCGTCGCCGCCCGCGTCACCCGCCGGGTCGGCGGTCCCCGACGGCGCGCCGCTGCTCCCCGCCCCCGAACCCGACGATCCGCCCGGTGACCGGTCCGGAACCTCCTGTCCCCCGATCCGCGGTCTGAACCAGCCACCCGTTCAGACCCGATCCACAAGGAGACAGGAACATGCGAACACACGCGCGCGACTCGCCGCGCTCGCCCTCGTGGCGATCCCGGCGCGCTGCCTGCAGCAGCGACGACAGCCCGGAGCAGGCGACCGGGAGCGACCGGACGGTCACCGTCACGATGACCGACAACGCCTACGCGCCGACCAGCATCCCGGCCAAGGCCGGCGAGACGGTCACGTTCAGGTTCGTCAACGACGGGACGATGACCCACGAGGCCTACATCGGCTCGGGCGCCGACCAGGACGACCATGCCGCCGAGATGATGAAGGGCGACGACGGCCACTCCATGCACATGGCGGGCGACGACGTCGTCACCGTCGAACCGGGCCAGGACGCCGAGCTCACCACCACCTTCGACCGGGCCGGCACCGTGGTCATCGGCTGCCACCAGCCCGGACACTGGGAGTCCGGCATGAAGGCGACCGTCACCGTCACCTGATCCCGATCGTGGGGCGGGCCTCCGGGCCCGTCCCACGGAGGGCGTCAGCGAACGCGACCGCCGCCGATCGCCGAGCCGAAGCCCCGGCTGATCGAGGCGACCTTCACCACGTCGCCGGTGTGCGGGGAGTGGATCATCTGTCCTCCCCCGATGTACAGGCCCACGTGGTGGATCGGGCTGCCGAAGAACACCAGGTCGCCGGGCTGGAGCTGGTCCAGCGGCACCCGCTGCGTTGCTGCGTACTGGGCCCCCGAGGAGTGCGGCAGCGAGACGCCGGCACGGGCCCAGGCCCAACTGGTGAGCCCGGAGCAGTCGAAGCCGGAGGAGGGGCTGGCGCCGGCCCACCGGTACGGCGTGCCGAGCACGGACTGCGCGGCGGCAATGGCGGCGGCCGCGCCACCGTTGGGGGCGGAGATCGGAGCCGGCGGCGGCGCCGCCGGCCTGGGTGCTGCGGCCTTGGGCGTGGTGGCCCGGGGCGCAGCGGCGCCGCCGGCCGGTGCCGCAGCGGCGGGGCGCTGGGTGGCGGCGGTCCGGGCCGCAGCCTGCTGGGCCGCCGCCTGCTGGGCCGCCGCCTGCTGGGCGGCCTTGGCCGCCGCCTCCTGGCGGGCTCGTGCCTCCGCCTCGGCCTTGGCCGCGGCCTCTGCCTCCCGACGCTCCTGCTCGGCCTTGATGGCGGACTGGAGCTCTGCGTTGGCCCCGCTCAGCAGGTCCTGCTGCTCGGCCACGCTGGCGTCCAGCTCGGCCTTGATCGAGCGCTGCTCGGCCTGCTTGTCCGCCAGCTCCTTGGTGGAGGCCTCCAGGTCCGCGGAGCGGTCCTCCAGGTCCATGCGGGCGGCGCGGAGGTCGTCGGACACCTGCTGACGGTCACCCTGCAGCGTCTCCAGCAGGACCTTCTGGTTGACCGCCTGGTTGGGGTCGCCGGCTCCGAGCGCCACCTGGGCACCGGCGCCGGCACCCATGTAGGCGCTCACGACGTAGCTGTCGGCCTGGGCGTCGGCCTCTTCCATGCGGGCCTTGGCGTCGTCCACCGCGGCCTGGTTCTGCGAGATCTGGGCCTTGACCTGCTCCATCTCCTGGCCGGTCGACAGGTACTGCTCGTCCAGCTCGCTGGCCCGGGCCTCGAGCTTGTCCAGCTGGGCGGCCAGGCGGTCAGCCGTGGCCTGCAGCCCCTGCACGTCCTGGGCCGAGGCGTCCCCGACCGCGGCAAGGCCCATGGCCAGTGCAACGGTGACGACGATGGCAAGCGGACGGGCGACGCGGGCGATTCCCATGAAGTGGCCAGTCAAGCACGGGGAGCGAGATGTTACAAAAAGGTTGCGTTCCGTCATCCGGCCGACGGGCCGGCGGGGGACACCGGACCGGCGACCCGAGGCGGACCGCACTCCCACGGACGCCTGCGACCGGCCCCCGTGACGCCTATTCCCACTCGATGGTGCCGGGTGGCTTGGAGGTGATGTCGTAGGCCACCCGGTTGATCCCCGGCACCTCGTTGATGATGCGGGAGGCCATGATCTCCAGCACGTCGTAGGGGATGCGGGCCCAGTCGGCGGTCATGGCGTCCTCCGAGGTCACGGCCCGGATGATCACCGGGTGGCCGTAGGTGCGCTCGTCCCCCATCACCCCGACCGTGCGGATGTCCGGCAGCACCGCGAACGCCTGCCAGATCTCACGGTCCAGCCCGGCGATGTGGAGCTCCTCGCGGACGATGGCATCGGCCTCCTGGAGGATGGCCACCATCTCCGGCGTCACCTCACCGATGATCCGCACGCCCAGGCCGGGGCCGGGGAACGGCTGGCGCCAGACGATCTCGTCCGGCAGTCCCAGCTCGGCACCGACGGCCCGGACCTCGTCCTTGAACAGCAGCCGCAGGGGCTCGACCAGCTCGAAGTCCAGGTCCTCCGGCAGGCCGCCCACGTTGTGGTGGCTCTTGATGGTGGAGGCGTGCGCGGTGCCGGACTCGATCACGTCCGGGTAGAGGGTCCCCTGCACCAGGAACGCGGCGTCGGTGATCCCGCCCCGGGCGTCCTCGAACACGCGGATGAAGAGCTCGCCGATGGCCTTGCGCTTCTCCTCCGGCTCGGTCACGCCCGCGAGCCGTTCGAAGAACCGTTCGGCGGCCCGCACGTGGATGAGCTCGATGCCCTGGTGGCGCTGGAAGGTCTCCACCACCTGGTCGCCCTCGTTCTTGCGCATGAGGCCCGTGTCCACGAACACGCACGTGAGCTGCGGACCGATGGCCTTGTGCACCAGCGCCGCGGCCACGGCCGAGTCCACGCCGCCGGACAGGCCGCAGATGGCCCGGGCGTCGCCCACCTGGGCGCGGATCGCCTCCACCGACGCCTCGATGAAGTTGGACATGGTCCAGTCGCCCGGCAGGCCGGCCAGGTCGTGCAGGAACCGGGTCAGCAGGTCCTGGCCGTGAGGCGTGTGGGCCACCTCCGGGTGGTACTGCACACCCCAGATCCTCCGGTCGGGTGCCTCGATCACCGCGGCCGGCGCCCCGTCGGAGGCGGCCGTGGCCACGAATCCCCGGGGCACCTCCACCACGGCGTCGAAGTGGCTCATCCACACCGTCTGGTTGTCCGGCAGGTCGTCGGTCAGCAGGGTGGAGTCGGCCCCGGCGATGCGGTGCACCACCGTGCGCCCGTACTCGCCCGCACCGCCGCCGCCCACCTTGCCGCCCAGCTGCTGGGCGATGAGCTGGGCCCCGTAGCAGATGCCCAGGATGGGGATGCCCAGGTCGTAGACACCGGGATCGATCGTCGGCGCACCCGGCACGTTCACCGACTTGGGCCCGCCGGAGAAGATGATGGCGGCCGGCCGCCGGTCGGCCAGTTCCGCCGCGCTGATCGAATGGGGGACGATCTCGGAGTAGACGCGGGCCTCACGCACGCGGCGGGCGATGAGCTGGGCGTACTGGGCCCCGAAGTCCACCACCAGCACGGTCTGCTGGTCGGCCACGACGGCCGCGGCCTCCGCCTCTGCGCTGTCCGACGCCGCGCTCATCGCTGGGCCCCCGGTCGCACCGCCGGGGCGCCGGTGACGACCATCTCCGCCTTCTGGAACTCCTTGAGCGTGCCGTGGCCGGTCACGGCCATGGACTTGCGCAGGGCCCCCATCAGGTTGGTCCGGCCGTCGGCGCGGTCCGACGGGCCGAACAGGATCTCCTCCAGGGTGCCCAGCTGCTGCTGGCGGCGCATGCGGCCCCGTGGCAACGAGCCGTGGAAGGTGCTCATGGACCACACCGCACCCCCGGCCGGGGCCTGGGTGGACCTGGCCAGCGGGGCCCCGACCATGACGGCGTCGGCCCCGCACACGATGGCCTTGGCGATGTCCCCGCCGGTGGTCATGCCCCCGTCGGCGATGACGTGGACGTAGACGCCGGTCTCGTCCAGGTGCCGCATGCGGGCGGCCCGGGCGTCCGCGATGGCGGTGGCGTGCGGGTTGCCCACGCCCAGGACCCGGTTGGTGGTGGAGGTGACGCCGGGGCCGATGCCGACCAGCACGCCGGCGGCGCCGGTGCGCATCAGGTGGAGCGCGGCCTGGTAGCTGGCGCAGCCACCCACGATGACCGGCACCTCCAGGCGGCGGACCAGGTGCTTGAGGTCCAGCGGCTCGTGTGCTCCGTCCGAGACGTGCTCGGCCGAGGTGACCGTCCCCTGGATCACCAGCAGGTCCGGCTCCGCCTTCATGATGTGGGGCAGCAGCGACTCGGTGTGGGCCGGGCTGACCGCGACGCACACCGTGGCCCCGCCGTCACGGATCTCCTGGACCCGGGCGCCGATGAGCTCCGGCACGACCGGCGCCGAGTACAGCTCACGCAACAACGCCACCCCGTCGCCGCTGGCGTCCTCGCTGCCCTCGACCGCGGCCGCGATCCGGGCCAGGGCCGCGGTCGGGTCCTCGTAGCGGCACCACAGTCCCTCCAGGTGGAGGGCGCCCACGCCTCCCAGCCGGCTCATCTCGATGGCCACGGCGGGGCTGGTGACCCCGTCCTGGGCCGACGCGATCACCGGCAGGTCGAACTGGTAGGCGTCGATCTGCCAGGACACCTCGACCTCGTCCGCATCCCGCGTCCGACGGCTGGGCACGATGGCGACCTCGTCCAGCGAGTAGCCCCGCCGTGCGGCCTTGCCCATCCCGATCTCGATCTCTGCCACTGCTCACCTGCTCCACGAGGGCCCCCGGCGGCCGGCGGGTCCCGTTCTGGAAAGCGGCAAGTCTAGGTCCACGGGCGGCAATGGCCCGGCAACGGTGCCGAACCCTACGGTTTGTCGCCATGGTCCCCCACGGAGCAACACCCGGCGACGGTGCCCGGCACCGGGAGTGGGTCGCCCGCGACGAAGCAGTCGTGTGGCACGGCTTCACGCAGATGGCCGCCTACGCGGACAACGCACCGGTCATGGCGGAGCGGGCGGAGGGCCACGAGATCATCGACGTGGACGGCACCCGCTACCTGGACGCCATCTCGTCGCTGTGGGTCACCACGCTGGGCCACCGGGTGCCGCGACCTGGACCGTGCGGTCCGGGACCAGACTGGACCTGGTGGCCCACACCACGATGCTGGGCAACGGCAACCGCGTGGTGGTGGAGTTCGCCGAAGCGCTGTGCTCCCGGCTGCCCCTGGACGAACCGCACCTCCTGTTCGCGTCCGACGGCGCGGTGGCGGTGGAACAGGCGCTCAAGATCGCGTTCCAGTACTGGGCCAACCTGGGTGTCACGGGCCGGACCCGCTACCTCGCCTTCGGCGGTGCCTACCACGGCGACACGGTGGGGTCGCTGTCCGTCGGCGACGGCGGCTTCGGCACCGCACTGTTCGACCCGCTGCGGTTCCACGTCCTGCGCGCCCCCGGCTTCGACGACCCCGCCGCCATCGACGTGGCCTGCCGGCTCATCGCCGAGCACGCCGACGAGTTGGCCGCAGTGGTGGTCGAGCCCATCGTGCAGGGCGCGGCGGGCATGCGGCTCCGCCCGCCGGCCGAGTTCGCCGCGCTGGGCCGGGCCTGCCGCGACGCAGGACGTGCTGCTGATCTGTGACGAGGTGGCGGTGGGGTTCGGCCGGACCGGCACGCTGTTCGCCTCGGAGCAGTGCGACCTGCGGCCGGACCTGATGGCACTGGGCAAGGGGATCACCGGTGGCTACCTCCCCATGGCCGCCACCGCGGCCAACGCCCGTGTGTTCGACGCCTTCCTGGGGGAGGACCTGGGGCAGCGCACCTTCTCCCACGGCCACTCCTACGGAGGCAACGCCCTGGCCGCCGCGGTGGCGCTGGAGCACCTGCGGGTCATCGACGACGAGTCCGTGCTGGACAACGTGGCGGCCCGGGCCGACCAGTTCGCAGGGCTCCTGGCCGCGCAGGTGGCACCGCTGGCCGGCGTGGCCGACGTCCGCCAGCACGGCCTCATGATCGGCGTGGAGCTGGCCCCACCGGCCGACGGCCTGCGCTGGGGCCGGCGGGTGAGCGCCGGCTGCGTGGCCCGCGGCGTGCTGATCCGACCGCTGGGCGACGTGGTCGTGGTCGTGCCGCACCTGACCACCACCTCCGACGAGGTGGTCCGGATCGTGGACATGCTGGCCGGCCGCCATCCAGGACGTGTGCGTCCTGATGGGATCGCTCGGCGACGCGGTCCGGGCCCGCAACCGCGCCATCGCCGACGCCGGGCGGTGGCGTTCGATGCGCAGCCTGGCCGACGGCTCGGTGCGCACCCGGCTGGAGGACGGCAGCCCCGTGGTGCACTTCGCCTCCAACGACTACCTGGGCCTCAGCCAGCACCCGGACGTGGTGGCGGCGGCCCACCACGCCCTGGACACCTACGGCACGGGCGCCGGTGCCTCGCGCCTGATCGTCGGGCAGCCGCCCGGTGCACCAGGAGCTGGAGGCAGCCCTGGCAGCGTGGAAGGGCACCGGGTCGGCGCTGGTGTTCCCCACCGGCTTCGCCGCCAACCTGGGGGTGCTGGGGGCGCTGGTCGGCGCCGGCGGACGCCACGACACCGTCGTGTTCAGCGACGAGCTCAACCATGCGTCGATCATCGACGGCATCCGCGCCGCCCGGGCCCACGCGTGCGTGTACCCCCACCTGGACCTGGACCGTCTGGCCGACGGACTGCGCACCCGGTCGCGCCGCCACGCCGTGGTGGTCTCCGACGCCGTGTTCTCCATGGACGGCGACCTCGCACCGGTCGACGACCTGGCCCGCCTGTGCGCGGAGCACGACGCGGTGCTCGTGCTGGACGAGGCCCACGCCGTGCTGGGGCCCGACGCCGCCCACGTCGACCAGCTGCGACGTGGTCGTGGTCGGCACGCTGTCCAAGACCCTGGGCGCGGTCGGCGGGTACGTGGCGGGCGACCGGTCGCTGGTCGACCTGTGCGTGAACTCGTCCCGGTCCTTCATCTTCACCACCGCGTCGGCCCCGGCCGACACGGCCGCCGCGCTGGCCGCGGTCGACATCGTGTCCGGCGCGGAGGGCGCGGCCCTGCGCTCCCGCCTCCGCGACAACGTGGCGCGCCTCCGCCCCGGGCACCCGTCCCCGATCGTGCCGGTGGTGCTGGGCACGGAGGATGCGGCACTGGCCGCGGCGGCCTCCCTCCTGGACCAGGGCCTGCTGGTCCCCGCCATCCGCCCTCCCACCGTGGCCGAGGGCACGTGCCGCCTCCGCGTCGCCCTGTCCGCCGCCCACCACGCCGACGACGTGGACCGTCTGGCCGCGGCCCTCGGCGCCCTCACACGGTGAGCGCGGTGCGTCCGGCGCAGCTGGTCGTGGTGGCCGGCACGGCGACCGAGGTGGGCAAGACGTGGGTGGCGTGCGCGCTGGTCCGCCAGCTGCGGGACCGCGGCGTGTCGGTGGCCGCCCGCAAGCCCGCCCAGTCCTTCCAGCCGGGCGATCCCACCACCGACGCCGACGAGCTGGCGGCGGCCACGGGCGAGGACCCGTTCGTGGTCTGCCCCGACCACCGCCGCTACCCCGTCCCCATGGCCCCGCCCATGGCCGCTGCCGCCCTGGGACGGGACCCGATCGGCCTGGCCGAGCTGCATCGCCGAGACCGGGGCGTCGTGGCCCGATGCCCGGGTCGACGTCGGCCTGGTCGAACTGGCCGGCGGGGTGCGCTCACCGCTGGCCGACGACGGCGACGGTGTGGCCCTGGCCGGGGCCCTCGACCCGGACCGGGTGCTGCTGGTGGCCGACGCCGGCCTGGGCACCATCAACGCGGTGCGGACCTCGCTCGATGCGCTGGGCGCGCTGGCGGCCCGAACCATCGTGCACCTCAACCGCTACGACGACGCCGAGGACCTGCACCGCCGCAACCGGACCTGGCTGGCCGAGCGGGACGGTTCGACCACCACGGTCGACGTCGGGGCGCTGGCCGACGCAGTGGCGCAGCGACCGGGACCGCCGGAGCGACCGGGCCCCGTCAGCCCCGGAGGCTCTTGAGCAGCTGGCGGGCGATGGTGGAGTTCATCTGCCACACGACCTTGCGCCCGGCCTCGGTGGCCTGTTGCACCACCCCACCGCCGGTGGCCTCCTCGATCGAGTCCAGGCCGGCGATCACGGCGTCCTTGGTGGCGTCGGTGGCCTTGTAGCCCATGTTGGTCAGGCCCTTGACCAGGTCCGACTGGGCCACCGGCTGCGGTGCCGCGGCCGCGATGATCCGCAGCGCGTCCTTGGTCAGCTCCGCCCCCTGGGTGACCGCCTCCGCCGCGCTGATGGAGGAGCCCTCCTCGTTCTCGAGCGACGCCAACCACCGCCGCACCTTGACCACGATCTCCCCGTGGGTCTCACCTTCGAAGGACACGGTCGGCATGCTGACTCCGATCGGAACGGCGGCCGGTCGGCCGGGACCCCACGCTAGCGGGGTGATTCGTCGGACCCCACGATGAGCCGGGACCCGCGGTCGTAGGTGAGGTAGTTCCAGGCCCAGTTCACCAGGACGTTGGCCCGGTTGCGGAAGCCGATCAGCATCACCAGGTGCAGCACCAGCCAGGCCAGCCAGCCCAGCGGGCCGGAGAAGCGCAGCCCGCCCGGCAGCTGGGCCACGGCGTCGTGGCGGCCGATGGTGGCCATGGACCCCTTGTCCCGGTAGCGGAACGGCGTGGGGGCCCGACCCTCCAGGCCGCCGGCGATGACGCCGGCCACGTACCGGCCGGCCTGGATGGCCACCGGCGCCACCTGGGGCAGCGCCCCGCCGTCGGGTCCGGTGGCCGCGGCCAGGTCACCGATGACGAACAGCTCGGGGTGGCCCGGCACGTTGAGGTGCTCGTCCACCACCACCCGGGCCCCCCGGGTGAGCGTGCCCTCCCCCAGCTGTTCCGCCAGGACCTCCGCCAGCGGGTTGGCCCGCACCCCGGCGGTCCACACCAGCGTCGGGCTGGGGATGCGGCCGCCGTCGGTGAGCTCCACCACCTTGCCGTCGGTGCCGGCCACACCCTGGCCCAGCACGACCTCCACGCCGCGGGCCGCCAACGTCCGCCGGGCCCGCTCCGACAGCCGGGGGTGGAAGCTGGACAGCAGCACCCCGGCCGGCTCGGCCAGGATCACCCGGGCCCGTCGGACGTCCAGCGTGGGGAAGTCACGGGTCAGCACGCTGCGGTACAGCTCGGTCAGGCCGCCGGCCAGCTCCACGCCGGTGGGACCACCGCCGGCGATGACCACGTTGAGCACGCCGTCGTCGATCAGTCCGGGGTCCACCGCGGCCCGCTCGAACTGGCGCAGCACGTGGTGTCGCAGGCGGAGGGCGTCCTCCAGGCTCTTGAGCCCGAAGCCGTGCTCCGCCACACCGGGAACCCCGAAGGTGGCCGTCACCGCGCCGGCGGCCAGGACCAGCTGGTCGTACTCGACCGGGGGACCGTCCTGCATGGCCAGGCGCCGGGACCCGACGTCGATGCCGGTGACCCGGCCCAGGCGGACGTCCACGTTGCCGTGGCCGGCCACGATGCCCCGGACGGGCGAGGCGATGTCGTCGGAGTCCAGGCCGGCGGTGGCCACCTGGTACAGCAGCGGCTGGAAGGTGTGGAAGTTGTTGGCGTCCACCAGCACCACGTCCACCGGCACGTCACGGAGGTGGTTGACCAGCTCCAGGCCTCCGAACCCGGCGCCCACCACGACCACCCGATGACGGCGTTCCACGTCCGGAGGCTACCGCCGGGCCCGGCCGCCGCACGATGCGGTTTCCGGGCACCGACTAGCATTCCCACATGGCGCCCCTCCCCGACGATCTCCCGTCCGATCCGCCCGCCGATACCACCCTCCAGGCAGACCCCGCCGGTCGGTTCGGCCCCATGGGGCTCACCTTCGACGACGTCTGCCTGGTCCCCGGCGCGTCCGACGTGGTCCCGGCCGAGGTGGACACCTCCACCCGCCTGACGGACTCGGTCCACCTGGCCGTGCCCCTCATGTCCGCAGCCATGGACACCGTCACGGAGGCCCGCCTCGCCATCGCGGTGGCCCGGGAGGGCGGCCTGGGCGTGATCCACCGCAACCTGTCCATCGCGGACCAGGTGACGGAGGTGGACAAGGTCAAGCGCTCCGAGTCCGGGATGATCGTGGACCCGGTCACGTTGGGCCCCGACGACCTGGTCGGCTCCGCCCTGGACCTCATGGCCAAGTACCGCATCAGCGGTGTGCCCATCGTGGACGGCGACCAGCGCCTGGTCGGCATCCTGACCAACCGCGACCTGCGCTTCGAGGACGACCCCAACAAGTCCGTGTCGGAGGTGATGACCTCCGAGGGCCTGGTCACCGCGCCCCAGGGCACCACGCTGGAGGAGGCCCAGACCATCCTGGGCCGCCACCGCATCGAGAAGCTGCCGGTGGTGGACGGCGACGGCCGGATCACCGGCCTGATCACCGTCAAGGACATCAACAAGAAGCTCAAGTACCCCCACGCCACCAAGGACTCCCAGGGCCGCCTCCGCTGCGCGGCCGCCGTCGGCGTCGGTGACGACGCCATCGAGCGGGCCCACGCCCTGGTCGAGGCCGGGGTCGACCTGCTGGTGGTGGACACGGCCCATGGCCACTCCGCCGGGGTGCTGGAGGTGGTCCGCAAGGTCAAGGCCAACCTGTCGGTGGACGTGGTGGCCGGCAACATCGCCACCGGCGACGCGGCCGCCGCCCTGATCGACGCCGGGGCCGACGCCGTGAAGGTGGGCGTGGGGCCCGGCTCCATCTGCACCACCCGGATCGTCGCCGGCGTGGGCGTCCCGCAGCTCACCGCCATCCAGGAGTGCGCCCGGGTGGCGGCCCGCCACGGCGTGGGCGTCATCGCGGACGGCGGCGTGCGCTACTCCGGCGACATCGCCAAGGCCATCGGGGCCGGGGCGGACGTGGTCATGCTCGGCAGCCTGCTGGCCGGGGTGGACGAGACCCCGGGGGAGATCGTCCTGTCCCAGGGCGAGCGCTACAAGGCCTACCGGGGCATGGGCTCGCTCGGGGCCATGAGCGCCCGGTCGTTCTCCAAGGACCGCTACTTCCAGGGCGAGGTGGAGACCACCGACAAGGTCGTGCCCGAGGGCGTGGAGGGGCGGGTGCCCTACAAGGGCCCGGCCCAGAAGATCCTGTACCAGCTGGTGGGCGGCCTCCGCTCGGCCATGGGCTACTGCGGCACGCACACCATCGGCGAGATGCAGCGCAACGCCCAGTTCGTCCGCATGAGCCCGGCCGGTCTGCGCGAGGCACACCCCCACGACGTGACGATCACGTCCGAGGCCCCGAACTACTGGATGTAGCCGTCCGCTCCAACAGACGATGGCGGAGCGGTCCGCGCAATACGCCGTTGTGCGTATTCACGGCACCGGATCCCGGGACTACGGTCGGTCCCGTCCCCGACCGAAGGGGGGAATCCATGGTCGAGGTGACGCTCGGAGACCTACGACTCGCGGCCGACCTGGGTCGGGCCGCCCTGGACGTGCGGACCACGGACGACGTCGTGGCGCTGATCCGGCGGCTCCGCCACCTCATCCGCTGCGACGCCGCGCTGGTGCACGAGATCCACCCGCTCGGGATCACCCACTGGGCCGACCCCGGACCGGCCCCGGACCGGGCCCGGTTCCGGCTGGTGACGTCCGACGCCATCGGCGTGTCGGTGGTCCACGTGTCGCTGTGGCGGGGCGACCCGGAGTTCAGCGAGCGCGACCACCAGCTCTTGGATCTGGCCCGGCCCTACCTGGCCAGCGCCGTGGCCATCGTGGGACACGGGTCCCAGATCGACCTGGTGGACCGAGGGGCGACGGAGCTGACCAGCCGGGAGGCGCAGGTGCTGTCGCTGATCGCCGACGGCGCCACCAACAAGGAGGTCGGCCTGGCCCTGGGGATCAGCCCGCGGACCGTCCAGAAGCATCTGGAGCACATCTACGCCAAGTCCGGGACCCACCGCCGCACCGCAGCGGCCCGCTGGTTCTCCCTCCAGCTCGCCCGGCCCTGAGCCCGCCGCCGTCCCCCCCGGGTCCGGATTTTGACCACGAGTCACGTCGCTCCGCAGCGTGAATCGTGCTGAAGGCCGGGTTCGTCAAGAAGGCCTAGCCCGGGCCTAGACCACGCCGGTTCCTCCTCGGGGGTGAGGCGGAAGCCCGGCGGCGTGTCCCGGGCCGGGTCGGTGTCGATGGGCCAGCCGGGGTCGGTGCCGGTGAGGCGGGCCAACATCTGGCGCAGCATCGCAGCGGTCGCGCCCCACACGGTGTCGCCGACGAGCTCGAAGAAGTACACCGGACGCGACAGCTCCGGGCGTGCCCCACCGCTCCTCGCGGAACACGTCGTCGTCGCAGCAGCTCGCGCAACGGCACGTGCAGGACCTGGTCGACCTCGCCGTCGTTCGCGCGCAGCACCGGGCCGCGCCGCAGCAGCCCCAGCACGGGCACGATGTAGGCCCGACGGGTGACCGTGGTCAGGTGGTCCAGCTCACCGAGCGGCTCCACCACCGACGGGATCCAGGTCGACCTCCTCGCACGCCTCGCGCAGCGCCGTGGCGCGGGCGTCCTCGCCCGGCTCGGCCCGCCCCCCGGGAAAGCGACCTCACCCCGATGGGTGCGCAGCGTCCACGCCCGACGGGTGAGCACCACGTGCAGCCCGTCGCCGTGGTCGTACAGCGGCACCAGCACCGCCGAGGGCGTCCCCCCTTCGGCGGCGACGGGCGACGGCAAGCCCCGGAGATCGGGCGGGAACAGCTCGCGGGCCCGGTCGGCGCAGGATCAGCCGCTCCCCGTCGGGCAGGTGCGCCCACGGCGCGGGCCGGCCCGGCGACCACGCCGGGGGCCGCGGGATGGCCTGCGGGCCGCCTCGTGCGGGCATCGGTGCGCTGGCCGGGACGCCGGTGCGGTCAGGCCCCGGCACCGGATCAGCTGCTCCAGCAGGTCACGGAGGCCGTGCGTCTTGAGGTTGCTGAGCGTGCGTCCCGGCGGCGTCTCGCCCTTCTCCCACTCCATCCAGTACTGCAGGAGCTTGGCGGGATCGGGGGCGGGGCGGGATTCCATGCGGCGAGCCTACCGACGGTGTCCCGCGGTGCACCCGCCTCAGCCTTCCTGCAACCCCATCGGATTGGGGAACGGCAGCACCGCGGCCTCGACCACCGGTCGGGCCAGGGCCCGGAGCTCCTCGGTGAGCACGTCGAGGCCGGCCTCGTCGACGGTCTCGCGGTAGGACTCGAGGGCCAGGGCGTCGGTGCGGTGCTCGATGTCCGCGTGCAGCCGCTCACCCTCCGGGGTGGCGGAGCCGTCGCCGGCCAGGATCCCCTCCCCCATCAGCCGACCGGATGCGTCACGCCACTGGTCCGCCGCTCCAGGCCCGGGTGTCCCGCAGGACCACCGGGTCGATGCCCGTCACCGCCGTGGCCAGCACGTTGGCCTCACAGCCGTCCAGGCCGGCGCCCACCAGCAGTGCCACGTGGGCGTCGCCCCGGTGCTCGCGCAGCGTGGTGCACAGCTGCCACAGGCGCTGCATCGGCTCCTCCGGCACCACCAGGTCCAGGTTGGCCCCGGCCAGCGGCCGGCCCGCCGGGTCCAGACCGTCGACCAGGCCGGCCAGGCGGTCCAGCACCTCCGCCCCGGGGTCGGGGACGGCACACCGCGCAGTGCGTCCGCCGCACCCTCGATCCGAGCCGCCAGGGCCTCACCCGGCGTCACGAAGGCCCAGGCGTCGGGCAGGGCCCGGGCCGCGCGGGCGGGTGAGAAGTTGAAGCACACCGCGGTGCCCAGCGCCGGCCCGATCGGTCCCATCGGGGCCAGCCGGGCCGCGAAGTAACCCATCCAGAACCCCTTGGCCCCGGCCTCGCCGATGGCGGACAGCGCCGTCGGATGGAAGTAGGTGACGGCGTGCAGCGTCTCGACCGCGGCCCACAGTCGACGAGCCGGCGAGGTGGCATGCACCGACGGTACCGGCTGGGCTGCCCGTGGCGGGCCCGGAACGCGACCGGAGGGCCGGCCCCGCCAGGACCGGCCCTCTCGGACAGAGCATTCACACGGGCAGGTGCCCGGGCGTCATCACATCATGCCGCCCATGCCGCCCATGCCACCCATGTCGGGCATGCCGCCGCCGGCGCCGCCCTCTTCGGGCTTGTCGGCGACGAGGCACTCGGTGGTGAGGAGCAGGCTGGCGATGGACGCTGCGTTCTGCAGCGCCGCACGGGTCACCTTGGCCGGGTCGATGACGCCGGCCTTGAGCAGGTCCTCGAACTCGCCGGTGGCGGCGTTGAGGCCGACGTTGCCGGTCTCACGCTCGAGCTGCTGCACGACGACGGCGCCTTCGAGGCCGGCGTTGTCGGCGATCATGCGGGCCGGCGCGTCGAGCGCCCGCAGCACGATGGTGGCACCGGTGCGCTCGTCACCGTCGAGACGTCTCGACGACGGAGGCCACGGACGACTTGGCCCGGACGAGGGCGGTGCCGCCGCCGGCGACGACGCCCTCTTCGATGGCGGCACGGGTGGCCGACAGCGCGTCCTCGATGCGGTGCTTCTTCTCCTTGAGCTCCACCTCGGTGGCAGCGCCGACCTTGACGACGGCCACGCCACCGCTGAGCTTGGCGAGGCGCTCCTGGAGCTTCTCGCGGTCCCAGTCGGAGTCGGTGTCGTCGATCTCACGCTTGATCTGCGCGACGCGACCGGTGACGTCCTCGGTGGAGCCTGCACCCTCGATGATGGTGGTGTCGTCCTTGTTGATGACGACCTTCCGGGCCCGGCCGAGCAGGTCGAGCGTGGTGTTGTCCAGCTTGAGGCCGATCTCCTCGGCGATGACCTGGCCGCCGGTGAGGATGGCCATGTCCTGCAGCATCGCCTTGCGGCGCTCGCCGAAGCCGGGGGCCTTGACGGCCACCGAGGCGAACGTGCCACGGATCTTGTTGACCACGAGGGTGGCCAGGGCCTCGCCCTCGACGTCCTCGGCGATGATCAGCAGCGGCTTGCCCGACTGCATGACCTTCTCGAGCACCGGGACCAGGTCCTGGACCGAGGAGATCTTGCCGTTGAGGAAGAGGATGTACGGATCGTCGAGGACGGCTTCCTGGCGCTCGGCGTCGGTCACGAAGTACGGGGACAGGTAGCCCTTGTCGAACTGCATGCCCTCGGTGAACTCGAGCTCCATGCCGAAGGTGTTGGACTCCTCGACGGTGACCACACCGTCCTTGCCCACCTTGTCGATGGCGTCGGCGATGACCTCGCCGATCTGCGGGTCCGCAGCGGAGATGGCGGCGACCTGGGCGATCTCGGACTTCTCGTCGATCTCCTTGGCCAGCTCGGCGATGGAGGCGACCGCAGCGGTGACCGCGGCCTCGATGCCCCGCTTGACACCCATGGGGTTGGCACCGGCGGCGACGTTGCGGAGGCCCTCGCGGACCAGCGCCTGGGCCAGCACGGTGGCGGTGGTGGTGCCGTCACCGGCGATGTCGTTGGTCTTGGTGGCGACCTCCTTCACCAGCTGGGCACCCATGTTCTCGAACGGGTCCTCCAGCTCGATCTCACGGGCGATGGACACGCCGTCGTTGGTGATGGTCGGCGCACCGAACTTCTTGTCGAGGACGACGTTGCGGCCCTTCGGGCCGATGGTCACCTTCACGGCGTCGGCCAGGCGGTTGACGCCGGCCTCGAGCGCGCGACGGGCCTCGTCGTCGAACTTCAGGATCTTGGACATGTGCTCTCTTCTCGTTCTCTGCGTACGGGGTGGTGATCGTTGCTGGTTGGCTCAGCCGGTCACTTGACGATGGCGAGGATGTCGCGGCCGGCCAGGATCAGGAGGTCCTCACCCTCGATGGTGATCTCGGTGCCGCCGTACTTGGAGTAGACGACCGTGTCGCCGACGTTGATGTCGAGCGGGATGAGCTCGCCGGCGTCGGAGCGACGACCGGGGCCGACGGCCAGGACCTCGCCCTGCTGGGGCTTCTCCTTGGCGGTGTCGGGGATGACGAGACCGCTGGCGGTCTTCTCCTCGGCCTCGGCGGGACGGACGACGATGCGATCCTCGAGGGGCTGCAGGTTCATTGCTACTGTCCTCCATTGGCGGTTAGCACTCGGACTATGCGAGTGCCAACGGTAGCACTCTCGTATGACGAGTGCTAACGGTCCCTGAGAGCCCGGCCGGTCGGGACGCGGCTCAGGTCGGCAACGGGGCGATCCAGCGCCCGTGGAAGTCGACGTGGGCCACCAGCCGGTCTCCCCCACCGGGCCAGGTCCGCAGCCAGACCGACGCCCGCCCCCGGTTCCACTCGTCCGGCTCGTACCGGACCCATCCCAGCGGAGCGCCCGCCGTCGCGACACGCCCCGCCGCCTCGATGGCCTCGGTCACCTTCCAGCGCATGTCGGTCGGGACGTACTGCCACACGATCGAGTGCTGCACCATCGTCGGGCGTCGCCCGTCCAACACCTCGGCCAGCGCCGCTGCGGTGTCCGACGTGGCCCGCAGGTCCGCCGGCACCTCCCGGGCGATGTCGATGGCGCCGGCGACGCGCTCCAGCCGTTCGACCTGGTCCGGCCACACGAACGACAGCAGGGTCAGGCGCCCGTCCTCGGAGGTGGGGTCGACCGGGTGCGGGTCGATCCCGATCCGGTCCTCCACCACCGGCAGGGCCGGCCCGTCGCCGACCGCGCCGTCGACCGCCGGCGCCAGGCGGACCACGGAGGCGGGGTCACCCAGGACGGGGCCGGCGCGCCGGTCACCCCCGAGGTCGATCCGGAACCGGTCCAGCCGCAGGTTCAGGCCGCCCGAACACCCCAGCTCCACCAGTCGAACGGCCGGGAACCCGGTCCGGGCCAGGGCCAGGCCCAGGCCGGCGGACCGGGCCACCTCGTTGGTCTGCACCTCACGGTCGAGGCCGGTCCGCAGGTCGTCACCGAACGACCCGACCATCGACAGCCACTCCTCCCGCAACCGGGCGTCACCGGCCGGGACCGCTCCGCCGCAGCTGGGCAGGAGCCGGGCCCACCCCGGCGCACGGCCGGCCAGGGCCAACCGGTGGGCCGCTCCCACCAGCCGCAGCGGGCCGGCCTGGCCGAACCGGAGGTCGGCCCGCTCCGCCATGACGGCCCAACTGGGACCGTCGGCCCGGATGTCCTCCGCGATCAGGTGCAGCAGCCGCCCGTACAACGGCGAGCCCAACCCGTGGCACGCCGCCGCCTGCTGGTCGAAGCGGTCCGCCCACTCGTCCCGGTCCGCGGGCCCCGGGCCGGCAGGACTCATCGGAAGGTGGACAACCGGAGGTTGGGATCGCGCGCCGTAGTCCAGGGGGGTGGGCCCGTGGTCCCGCAGGCGGTACCACCCGGCCGAGGCGATCATGGCCGCGTTGTCGGTGCACATGGTCCGGCTGGGCAGGAACGCCTGGAGGCCGTCCTCGGTGCAGGCGGTCAGGAACTGCTCCCGGAGCAGCGAGTTGGCGGCCACGCCCCCGCCGATGGCCAGGGCGGACGCCCCCACCTCCCGGGCGGCACGGCGGGCCTTGGTCACCAGCACGTCCACCACCGCGGCCTGGAAGCTGGCCGACACGTCCGCGGTCGACACCTCGGGGTGGGCCCGCGCACGTGGTTCACCACCGCGGTCTTGAGTGCCGCTGAAGGAGAAGTCCAGGCCGTCGCCCAGCATGCGACCGGGGGAACCGGATCGCCTCGGGTCGCCGTGCAGGGACTCCCGGTCGATCGCCGGCCCGCCGGGATAGCCGAGGCCGAGGAACCGGGCGACCTTGTCGAAGGCCTCGCCGGCGGCGTCGTCGAGCGTCTGGCCCAGGAGCCGGTACCGGCCGTGGCCCTCCATGAGCACCAGCATCGTGTGGCCGCCCGACACCAACAGCACCACCATCGGCAACGACAGCTCCGGCTCCTCCAGGAAGGCGGCGTAGAGGTGCGCCTCCAGGTGGTTGACCGACACGAACGGCACGTCCCAGGTCAGGGCCAGCGCCTTGGCCGCGGCCACGCCGACCAGCAGGGCACCGATCAGGCCCGGCCCGGTCGTGGCCGCCACCGCGTCCACGCGCGAGCCGTCGATGCCGGCCTCCACCATGGCCCGGGCGGTGACGGGGATGATGAGCTCGTTGTGGGCCCGGCTGGCGATCTCCGGGACCACGCCGCCGTAGCGGGCGTGCAGCTCCACCTGCGAGCTGACCACGGAGGACAGCACGTCGGTGCCGCCCCGCACGCAGGCCGCCGCCGTCTCGTCGCAGGAGGTCTCGATGCCGAGGACCATCGTGTGCTCGTTCACGCCCGAATCAGCCACGGGAGCTCACCACCTCCACCAGCCGGGCCGGCAGGCCGGCCTGGATGGCATCCAGACGGTCGCGGCGCGGACGGGGACCCGATGTCGTTGGCCCACATGATCAGCGCGTCCTCACCCAGGTCCGCGTAGTAGTTGCGGCGCACCCCGCCGGGCGCGAACCCGAACCGGCGGTAGAGCTCCTGGGCGCCGTCGTTGGACATCCGGACCTCCAGGGTCAGGTCCTCCAGGCCCAGGGCGAGCGCCTCCCGGAACAGCACCAGCAGCATGCGGGTGGCCAGGTGGCGGCGGCGGTGGTCGGGATCGACCGCGATGTTGGTGACGTGGCCCTCGGCGCCGGTCAGCATGAGCCCGCCGAAGCCCAGGACCTGGTGGCGGTCCAGCGCCACCACGTACACGCGGCTGGTGGGCATGCGCAGCTCGCCCATGAACAACCCGAAGGACCAGGGTCGGTGGTTGGTGCGCTGCTCGATGGCCAGCACCCCGCGCAGGTGGCGGCGCCGCATGGGCGCGATCACGACCCGGTCGTCCACCACCGCCGGGGTCCGGTCGTCCTGGAGCACGGTCACCGACCGTCCCGGGTGGACCAGTTGATCTCGGCGTCCGGGCGGCGCAGGTAGATCGGCTCGATCTCGTCCGGCCGGCCGAACTCCTCCCGCAGGGCCTGGGCGTGGGCCAGCTGCACCAACGACGCGGCCGACGGGTAGCTGTTCTCCCGGTCCACCAGCTCCACCTGGGCCAGCCCCTCGAAGGACTCGGCGTAGCGTTGGGCGCCGTCACCGACCAGGAGGACCTCCTCGCCGGAGGCCAGCAGTTCGGAGGCCAGGTCGTCCGGCGTTCCCAGCTGGTGCTCCCCCAGCCGCTGCACCCCACCGGGGACCTGGCGGTAGAAGGCGTAGTACAGCTCACCCCGGCGGGCGTCGATGGCGGCGACGATCAGCCGGTTGCTGAACCGGACCGGGAAGGCCAGGAGGTCCAGGCTGGACACGGCGATCATCGGCACCCGGAGGGCGAAGGCGATGGCCTTGGCGGTGGCCACCCCGACCCGCAACCCGGTGAACAGGCCCGGGCCCACGTCCACCGCCACCAACCCGATCTCGGTCAGCTCCACCTGGGCCTGCCCGCAGATGAAGGCGATGGCCGGCGCCAGGTTCTCGGCGTGGCGCTTGCCCTTGGCCGAGTGGGCGGAGGCCAGGACGCCCTCGTGGCCGCCGATGGCACACCCGGCCTGCACCGTCGCGGTCTCGATGCCCAGGATCAGCACCCGTCCCCACCTCCGGCGACGGCCCAGCGCGAGATGGCGGTGCCCAGCGCCCGCACCCGGGCCGACCAACGCGGGCCCACCGGCACCAGCTCGACCTCGCGCCGGTCCTCGTCGGGGACGGCGTCGGCGTCCGGGCCCGACGCGGCGTCGGGGACGAACCGCAGGTGGACCTCCAGGTAGTCGTGGGGCAGGACGGGAGCGATGGCATCGCCCCACTCGATGACGGTGACGGCGCCGTCGTCGAGCAGCTCGGACAGGCCCAGGTCGAGCGCCTCGGACACCTGCTCCAGGCGGTACACGTCCAGGTGGTACAGGTCCAGGCGACCGGTGTAGCTCTGGACCAGGGCGAAGGTGGGGCTGGTGATCTGCTCGTCGATGCCCAGGCCGCGACCGAAGCCCTGGGTGAAGGCGGTCTTGCCCGCACCCAGGTCCCCCACCAGCACCAGCAGGTCGGCGGGACGGGCCAACTCGGCCAGCGCCGCGGCCAACTCACGGGTCTCCTCCGGCGAGTCGGTCCGGGCCACCAGGCCCGGCGCGGTCCCGTTCACGCATCCACCCCCGCGGCGAGCACCTGCTTGGCACGGACCAGGTCGGCCCGCATCCGGGCCATGGGCTCGCCACCACCCCGCAGGACCGCGGCCGGATGGAACGTCGGCACCAGCACGATGCCGTCGCGGTAGGGGTAGGTGGTCCCACGCAGTCGGGTGATGCCCTCCGTGGTGTCCAGCAGGAGCTTGGAGGCGAAGTTGCCCAGCGTCACGATGACCGTGGGGGCGATCAGGTCGATCTGGGACTCCAGGTAGGGCCGGCACGCGGCGATCTCGTCCGGCTTGGGATCGCGGTTGTCCGGCGGGCGGCACTTCACGACGTTGGCGATGTAGCAGGTGTCCCGGCTGAGCCCCATCTCCTCCGCCATCAGGCGGTCCAGGAGCTGACCGGACCGGCCCACGAACGGGAGGCCCAGACGGTCCTCCTCGGCGCCCGGCCCCTCTCCCACGAACATCAGGTCCGCCCCGGGGTCCCCCATGCCGAACACCACCTGGGTTCGTCCCTCGGACAGGCGGCACCGCGTGCAGGAGAGCGCCTCGTCCGACAGGACCTCGAAGGGGGTGGCCATCGTGGTGGAGCCTAGCGAGGGAGTCCCGGCTCACCGCCCCGGGTGCGCCAGCGACCGGATCGCGGTGTCCACCAGCTCCACGGCGTGGGCGCGGACCAGTTCCGTCGCGGCGTCGACGTCGCCGGTGGCCACGGCCACGAACGCGTCACCGTCGGCCCGGGCATGGGGTGGCGTGATGGCCCGGGCCAGGCCGTCGTGGGCCCCGCGGGCCACGTGGTGGCAGGCCACCTTGTCCAGGTCGGCGTTGGTCGCCACCACACCGATGGTGGTGTTGCCGTAGGAGTCACCGGCGTCCACCCCGGGCCCGTCCAGGGCCGGCCACGGGTCGGACCACCGGCCATGACCCTGCACGTCGCCCCAGGCGTTGACCGCGACCAGCACCGCCACCACCAGGTCACCATCGCGGGCCACCGCTCCCACCAGGCCGCCGGCCACCGCCAGCTCCGGGCCGCGCCACGTGCCGACCGTCGCCCCGCACCCTGCCCCGACGGAGCCCGTCTCCCGGCTCCCCGCCGCGGTGCAGGCCGCAGTGCAGGCCGCATGGCCCTCCTCCGGGCCGGGGCGGACCGATCCGTCACCCACCATCAGGTCGAAGAGGCCGAGGCCCACCACGATGGGGATGGGGCCGGCCGTGGTGGGGAAGCCGCGACCGCGTTCGACGCAGAACCGGACGACGCCGTCGGTCGCCGCCAGCCCGAAGGCCGATCCGCCCGTCAGCACCACGGCATCGATCCGCTCGACCGTGGCGAACGGGTCGAGCAGCGAGAACTCGTGGGTGGCGGGGGCCCCGCCCCGCACCTCCCCCGAGGCCACCGGGGCCCGGTCGAAGAGCGCCACGGTGCATCCGGTCCGGGCCAGCGGGTCGGTCCAGTGACCGACCCGGATGCCGGGCACCTCCCAGATCACCCGACCACCCCGCCGCGGTGGGTCCGGGGCAGGCGGGGCCCGAACCCGCAGACGACCTCGTACGCGATGGTGCCGAGCAGGTCGGCCCAGTCCTGGGCGGTGATCACGTCGTCGCCCTGGTGGCCGACCAGCACCACCTCGTCGCCCCGCGCGACCGGTGGGCCGTCGGTGACCTCCACCACGAGCTGGTCCATGGTGACCACGCCGCGGATGGGGCGGCGCACGCCACCGATGAGGACCTCGCCACCGACGTCCCCGAGACGCCGGTCCACGCCGTCGGCATAGCCGACCGGGACGGTGGCGACGACGGCGTCCCGGTCGAACACGTGACGCAGCCCGTAGCTGACGCCCTCACCGGCGGCCACGGCCTTGACCAGGCTCACCTCGGAGCGGACCGACAACGCCGGCTCCAGCGGGACCGGCGGCACCATCTCCGGCGCCGGGCTGATGCCGTAGATGGCGATCCCCACCCGCACCAGGTCCAGGTGGGCGGCGGGGTGGGCCAGCAGGCCGGCCGAGTTGGCGGCGTGGCGCGTGCCCGGGTCGATGCCCGCCTCGGCCAGGCGGCCGAGCACCCCGTGGAACCGGTCCAGCTGCAGCGAGGTCTCCGGCCGGTCCGGTTCGTCCGCCACGGCCAGGTGGGTGAAGGTCCCCTCCAGGCGGAGGCCGGAGGACCGGATGCGGCCGGCCAGGGCCACGACGTCCTCCGGCTGGGCACCGACACGGTGCATGCCGGTGTCCACCTTGAGGTGGACCGACCACTGCGCCGACCCCGTCGGGTCGGTGACACGGGCTGCGGCGGCCGCGGCATCGATGCCCTGCTCGGTGTACAGCGTGGGCGTGAGGCGGGCGGCGAAGGCGTCGGCCATGGCGTCGGTCGGGGGTTCCGACAGGACCAGGACCGGTGCGTCGATGCCCGCGGCCCGCAGTTCCAGGCCCTCCTCCACCAATGCCACGGCCAGCAGGTCGGCGCCCGCACCCAGGGCGGTGCGCGCCACCGGGACGGCGCCGTGGCCGTAGCCGTCGGCCTTGACCACGGCGCAGAACCCGGCCGGACCGGCCAGGTCGGCCAACGCCGCCACGTTGGCGGAAACGGCATCCAGGTCCACGTGGACCGAGGCGTGTCGGGGCATGGGGCCGAGGCTACGCAACGGGCGGCGCCGTGCCGGACCCGGGTGCCGGGTTCCGGGCCGGATGCGCCCTGCGTCGTCGCGTCAGGTCACACGTCGGCGAGCACCGCGTCCCAGGCCGCGGGGAGCAGCGCCACCACGTCGGACGCGACCAGGCCACGCGCGGGGCCCAGCCCCGCGGCGCGGCCGTGCAGGTGAGCGGCCGCTGCGGCGCCCCGGAACGGGTCGGCCCCGGCCGCGACGGTGGCGGCGACCAGCCCGGTGAGCACGTCGCCGGTCCCGGCGGTGGCGAGTCGGGCGTCGCCGGCGGTCACGTAGAGCACGGATCCGTCGGGTGCCGCCACCACCGTGGTCGACCCCTTGAGCAACACCACGGCCCTGCAGGCCCGCGCCAGGTCCCGGGCCGAGGACGCACGGTCGTCACCCGGTGGCGCCCCTGTCAGGCGTTCGAACTCGCCGTCGTGCGGTGTGAGCACGGTGGGCGCCGACCGCGACGCGAGCACCGTCGGGGCGTCCGGACCCAGCACCCAGAGGGCATCGCTGTCCACCACCACGGGCCGGTCGAGCCCGGCCAGCAACCGCCTGACCTGGTGACCCACCACCTCACCCCGGCCCAGTCCCGGTCCGATGGCCACCACGGCGAACCGGTGGGCCTCCTCCAGCACCGCGCCGGCCCAGTCGTCGGCCGGGTGCGCCACCACCACGGCCTCCACCGGACCGCCCGGATCGTCGTCCCCCGGCACGGTGAGGCGCACGTAGCCCGCGCCGACCGCGGAACGCGGCGGCGGAGCACAGCCGCGCCGCGCCGGTCATGCCCGGGGACCCGGCCACGACCCACACGGCGTGGCGCCACTTGTGGTCCTCGCGGGACCGGCCCGGGACCCAGCCCGCCACGTCCTCGTCCGCCACCAGGTGGGAGCGGGCCGAGGAGACGTCCAACCCGATGTCGGCCACCAGCACCTGGCCCGCGTACGCCGGCCCCTCCCGGCACAGCAGGCCGGGCTTGAGCGCGGCGAAGGTCACCGTGGCCGCAGCGTGGGCGGGACGCCCGGACACCACGCCGGTCAGACCCGACACACCCGAGGGGACGTCCACGGCCAGGACCGGCGCGCCGTCGGGGTCGGGGAAGTCGTAGTCACCCCGGAACCCGGTCCCGAACGCGGCATCGACCACGAGGTCCGCCGGGCCCAGGACCGGTGGGGCGTCGTCCACGGCGTGCACCACGACCCGGACCCCCCGGCGACGGAGCACCTCGGCCGCCACCCGGCCGTCGTTGCCGTTGTTGCCCGGGCCGGCCACCACCACCACCCGCCGCCCGTAGCAGCCGCCCAGCAGCTCCACGGCCGCGTCCGCCACCGCACGGGCGGCACGACCGATCAGCACGTCCACCGGCTCGGGCGCCGCCGCGTCGATGGCGCCCATCTCCTGGGGGGTCACCACGGGTCTCACCCCTCCATCCTCGCAGCACGCAGGCCCGTTTCCGGTGGTCCGGGCCCGATTCCGGTGGTCCGGGCCGAAACAGACTGTTCACACGTCGCAGCTGGGACCGCCCGCCGCCCGCTGCCTACGGTGTCGACCCGTGGAGGCACACGGGCTGATCGACATCCTCCTGGTGCTCGTGGCGGCCAAGGTCGGCGCCGAGCTGGCCGAACGCATCGGCATCCCCGCCGTCATCGGTGAGATCACCGCCGGTCTGCTGCTGGGGCCCTCCCTGTTGGACTGGGTGGAGGTCACGGAGTCCCTGGCGCTCCTGGCCGAGGTCGGGGTCATCCTCCTGCTGCTGCAGGTCGGCCTGGAGATGGACCTGAAGGAGATGGGCAAGGTGGGGGCCGCCTCGATGGGGGTGGCCATCACCGGCGTGGTCCTGCCGTTCGCGCTCGGCTACGGCGCGACCGCGGCGTTCGGCAACGACGCCACCACCGCCCTGTTCATCGGCGCCGCGCTCACCGCCACGTCGGTCGGCATCACCGCCCGCGCCTTCGGCGACCTGCGGATCCTGTCCAGCACCGAGTCCCGGATCGTGCTGGGTGCCGCCGTGGCCGACGACGTCCTGGGCCTGGTGATCCTCACCGTGGTGGTCCGCATCGTCGAGGAGGGATCCCTGGACGCGTTGGGCGCCGTGCAGGTCCTCCTGCTGGCGTTGGCCTTCCTGGTGGTGACCACCGCCGTCGGCCAGCGGGTGGCGCCGCCCGCGTTCCGGTGGATCCAGCGCAACGCCAGCGGCAGCGGCACCGTCCTGATCGCCGCGGTCGTGTTCACCTTCGCCCTGGCGCAGCTGGCCATGCAGGCGGAGCTGGCCCCCATCATCGGTGCCTTCGTGGCCGGCCTCGCCCTGGGTCGCACCAAGCAGGCCGAGCGCATCGAGCGGGACCTCGGGCCCCTGGCCAGCCTGTTCATCCCCATCTTCTTCGTGCAGGTCGGCCTGCAGGTCGACGTCAAGGCCATGGTCCGCCCCTCCGTGCTGGGGCTGGCCGGGGTCCTGCTGGTGGTGGCGGTCGTGGGCAAGCTCGTGGCGGGCTGGGCCGTCGGACGGGCGCCGGTCGACCGGCTCCTGGTCGGCATCGGGATGATCCCCAGGGGCGAGGTGGGCCTGATCTTCGCCACCATCGGTCTGGCCAACGGGGTGCTCGACGACGACCTCTATGCCGCCCTCCTGCTGGTGGTCCTGGTCACCACGATCATCACCCCCGGGTTGATCCGGGCCCGCCTCAGCCGAAGCACGCGGGACGAACGCCAGGCCACCACCGACGAGATGCCGGCCGGAGGGTGGTTGCAGGTCACCGACGGGACGATCGGGCTGGCCGCCCGGCCGGGACCCACCGCGGCCCTGGGGGTGGCCCTCGAGGTGTCGCGGCTGGCCGGCCGCCACGAACCGGCGCCGGAGGTCACCTCGCTGGATGCAGGACGCGGCCCAGGACGGCCTGCGCTGGGATCCAGCGGCGGTGGCGGCGTTCAGCGAGCTGCTCCGCCACGGTTCCCGCCGGTCGTGGCGGTTGCTGGACGCCACCGGGGTGCTGTCCCGCCGCGCTGCCGGACCTGTCCGACGAGCTGGACCACCGGCGCCGCGACTCGACGCTCCTGGATCCCGCCCACCTGCTGCGCTGGCCCGTGGTGGAACGCCTGGCGGAGCTCATGGGGCCGGACGGCGACGAACCGGCCCGGCTCCAGGCCGAGCTGACCGCCCTGCCGGACGTCCTGCCCCTGGCCGCCCTGGCGCTGGACCTGGCCGGCGACGACGGCGACGCCGGCGAGGCCGCGGCGGACCTGGCCCGGGACCTGGCCCTGCCCGCGGACGTCACCGCGGAGCTCCTGGAGGCGGCCCGGGATGCAGCCCTGCTCCGGTCGGCCTCCGCCCACCTGGTCGGGCTGGACACCGCGGTCACGCCCGACCTGGTGGCGGACGTCGGCACCGTGGACCGGGCACGACGCAGCTACGTCCTCGGGCTGACCCTGGGCGACCTGGACCCGACCCACCGGGAGGCGCTCGACGAGCTCTTCGCCGGCCTCGTGGAGGCCCTGCAGCGGGGCGACAGCGACGACGACGGGCTCCCGGACGCGACCGCTGCCGTCGGGTCGGGCAGCGAGGACGTCGTGGCCCGGCGCCGGGAACGGGCCCGGGCCATGGCGCCCGATGCCCGGACCCGCAACCGCATCGACCGCACGCCGGGCGCGCTCGTGATCGCAGAGGAGCCGGCGGAGCTGTTGGCCCACCTCGCGCTGGTGGCGGGCGGCCCCCCACCGGTCGGACGGTTCCGGGTGGCGGTGCACCCCGACACCGACCAGGACACCGGCGGCACCGGACGCCGGGTGGCGTGTCGCCGTGGCGGCACGGGACGAGCCCGGCCTGCTGGCCCGCATCGCCCTGGCGCTGCACCACCGTGGCCTGTCGGTCCGCAGCGCGGCCGTCGCCGCCTACTCCGACCGGGTCGCGCTCGACATCTTCCGTGTCACCGGGCCGGAACCATCGGCCGACGAGCTGGAGGACGCCGTGCTCGCCGCCTTCCGCACCCCCCTCGTCCCCACCGCCGTGCCCGAGGCCGAGGTACGGGTGGACCAGGGGGCGTCACGGTGGTCGAGTGTGTGCACCGTCACCACGCCGGACAGGCCCGGGCTGCTGTGGGAGCTGACGGCCACCATGGCCGCGCTGGACCTGGTGGTGCACAGCGCCCGCATCGGCACCGACGGGGACCGGGCCAGCGACCGCTTCGACCTGACCGACCGCAAGGGCCGCAAGCTGGACGCCACGACGGTGCAGCGCCTGCGGTCCGCCATCATGGGCATCTGACCGACCGGAGCGGTGCCGGACCGGCGCCGCCGGCGCTCAGCCCCCGGCGACGGCCACGGCCTGGGCCAGCGAGGTGGTGTGGGTGAGCGACAGGTGCCAACGGCCCACACCCAGCGCGGCGGCCCGCTCCAGGGCGCGGCCGTGCAGCACCACCTGCGGCGCCCCGGAGGGCTCCGACACCACCTCGATGTCGGTGAAGGCCATGGCCCCCATCCCCTGGCCCAATGCCTTCATGACGGACTCCTTGGCCGCGAAGCGCGCCGCCAGGTGGGGCAACGGGTCCCGGTGCCGGGCCAGTGCGGCCCGCTCGGCCGCGGTGAACAGGCGGTCGGCCAGCCCGGGTTGGCGGTCCAGCGCGTCGCGCAGGCGCTCGACCTCCACCAGATCGGTGCCGACCCCGAGCACGGCGTCGGTCATGTCCGCCAGCGGTCGGCCAGGTCCAGGACGGGAACGGTGAGCAGGTCCGCCACCGACTGCTGGGCCAGCAGGTCCTCCCGGAAGACGTCCTCGGTCTCCGTCACGGCGTCCTTCAGCGCCTGGTAGCGGCGGCGGTACCCCTGCATGACGGCCCGGGCGGTCGCCGCCGGAAGCCGGTCGGCCAGGACCACGTGCAGGAGCTGGAGCCCCGTGGTCAGGCCGTCCTTGGTCTCCGGGACGATGATGACCAGTCGACCGTCGCTCCGGCCCCGGGCCACCATCAGCTCCTGCTCACGGGCCACCAGGGCCTTGGTCCCCCGCAGGCGGGAATCGCGGTCGACCCGGGACGCCAGCCCGGCCGAGACGCCCA
Organism: uncultured Actinomycetota bacterium; assembly: GCA_963773765.1. Taxonomy (GTDB): domain Bacteria; phylum Actinomycetota; class Acidimicrobiia; order Acidimicrobiales; family Microtrichaceae; genus CAVZCC01. The sequence goes on from CAVZCC010000005.1 coordinate 454,072, forward strand.
GGCGGTCCAGCACCACCAGGGTGGCGCGGTCCAGGTCCTCGCCGTGCTCCACCGCGTAGCGGGTGGAGCCGGTGACCTCCACCACGGCCGGGTCGAGCTCGCCGAGGGACCGGAGCGTGGAGTACGTCAGGCGGTCCCGGGGGGAGCCCGCGTCGACCAGCGCCGCCACCAACGGCACCTGCAGCAACGACTCGTCACTGCGGCTGATGCCGACGGTGACGGTCTTGGCCTGGTGCTTGATGGCGTCCACCGGCCGGGTCAGCTCCTCGATGGCTGCGGTGAGGCCGGAGGTGAGGTCCTCCAGCACCACGCCCGGCGTGCCCACCTTGCCGAACTCCAGCTGGTAGCCGTCCAGCGGGCTGGTCCCGAGCGCATAGCGGACCTGGCCCGCCAGCCTCACCGCGGTGCCGGCCTCCAGGTGGCCGTTGTAGGCGCCGGAGCGCAGGCCGTCCAGGAACGTGCCGACCTGCGGGGTGATCACCGGCCGGAGGCGGCGGAGCAGGCCCTCCCCGGCCCGGGTGTCACCGGCATCGTGGCGGGTGGCCACCACGGCCTCGTCGATGGCGGCACGGGCCTCCCGCAACGGTCGGGCCTGGGCATCGATGGCCAGCGCCGCCTCGTAGCCGAACAGGTGCCCCACCATGGTGGCCAGGACGAAGCCCAGCCGGGGGTGCGTCTCCGGCACGGCCAGGACGGCGAGCGCCGCGGTGAAGGCCCGGTCCCCCTCCGAGGCGATCACGATGGGGGCGGCCTTGTGGGCCCGGAAGATGGCGACCTCCTTGGCCACGTCGTCCGCGGTGGAGCCCACCAGTCCCGCCGCGCACACCAGGATCATCGGCTCGCAGGACAGGTCGATGTGCTTCTTGTCCTCGGTGGCGTCGCAGGCGATGGACTTGTAGCAGAGCTCGGACAGCTTGATCCGCAGCTCCCGGGCCGCGATCTGGTTCACGCCGTTGCCGACGATGGCCCAGTACCGACGGCTGGGGGCGAAGGTGCGTGCCGCGTCCGCGATGGCCGGCCGGGTGGCCAGCGTCGCCTCCAGGGCGGCGGGCACGTCCCGCAACGAGCGGAGCAGCGCCTGCTCGTCGGGGTGGTCGGTGGTGCGGGCGCCGGGGACGTCCGCGGCCACGGCGTAGCCCAGCAGCAGTCCGGCCGCGACCTGGGCGTAGAAGGCCTTGGTCGAGGCGACGCTCATCTCCACGTCGCGTCCGTCGGAGGTGTAGAGCACCCCGTCGGACTTGTCGGTGAGGTCGCTGTTGCGCCGGTTGACGATGGAGACCACCAGCGCGCCGCGGGACCGGATCAGGTCCACGGTCCGGTTGGTGTCGGTGGTGGTGCCGGACTGGCTGATGGCGACGGCCAGCGTGTCGGACATGTCGGCCCGGAGTCGGAACCCGGACAGCTCGGTGGCGGGCAGGGCCTCGACCCGGACCGGCGTCTCGGCCAGCAGTTCGGTGAGGTGCTGCGCCAGGCTCTGGCCCGCCACCGCCGCCGTGCCCTGGCCGATCACCAGCACCCGCTCGATCCGCCCCGAGCGCAGGCCGTCGCGGACCGCCGGCGGCACGGTGTCGCCACCGAGCTCCACCCGGAACATCCCGTCGGCCTCGACCAGCTTGCCCCGCAGGGTCTTGCGGAAGGACGCGGGGGCGTCGGTGATCTCCTTGAGCAGGAAGTGCGGGAACGGTCCCCGGTCGATGTCACGGGTGGTGATCTGCGCCGTGGACAGGTCTGCCTCGGTGACCGGCAGGTCCGTGCCGTCGTAGGACCGGCGGATGATCCCGTCCACCGTGCCGGCGGCCGCGGCCACCAGTTCCACGATCTGGCCCCGGCTCCCGGTCGGGTTGTCCGGGTCCGCCGGCGTCTCGCCGTCCATGCGCAGGTAGCTCGACGTCTCCTCCACCACGCCGTAGGGCTCCGAGGCGACGATGAAGGCGTCCTCGGCCAGGCCCACGTACAGCGCCTGTCCGCTGCCGCGGAGGGCCAGGAACAGGCGGTCCGGGGCCGAGGTGGTGGCGGCGCCGATGGCGACGGATCCGTCCAGGCGGGCGACGGTCTCCCGGAAGGCCACCGCCGGGCCCCGGCCGTCGGCCAGGCCGTGGCTCATGAGTGTGGGGATCACCTTGGCGTCGGTGGTGATCTCCGGCAGCACCGCCAGCCCGTCGGACACGGTGAGGTCGGCGTAGTTGTCCACGTCGCCGTTGAGCACCGCGGTGGCGAAGGGGCCGTTCGAGCGCTCCACCTCCTCGGAGGACTGGGGGTGGGCATTGGGCTCCGAGATGATGCCGATGGAGGCCCAGCGGGTGTGGCCGAGGACGATGCCCTCCACCTCCGGTGAGGCCAGGGCCAGCTGCAGGAGCTCGTCGGTGCACAACCCGTTGCGCAGGGCCGCGGTGTTGTCCCCCAGCTCGCCGATCTCCGCCGCGGCCTTGTGGACGATGACCAGCACACCGTCGGCCAGCCGGGCCGATCCGCCGGTGAAGGCCGGATGGTCCCGGTCGGCCAGGGAGCGGGCGACGACGGGGTCCGACGGGTCCAGCCCGTGGCCGGTGAGCTGCACCTCCAGGCCGGCGGAGTCCCGTCCCCGGACCTCGAGTCGGTCCAGCGCCGAGAGGGCCTGGTGCAGGCTGAACAGGACCGCCAGCCCGGCGGTGCTCGTGTCCCCTCCCCCGAGCGCCTGCACCTCGGCCGCGGCCCGGAGGCGGTCCCGGCGGATGGCCCACAGGGCGTCCTTGCCCCGGATCAGTGCGGCGTTGGTGGCCTCCAGCTCCGAGGGCTCCAGGAGTTGGTGCGGGTCGTCCAGGGCTGCCTCCACCGTTGCCGCCAGCTCGGCCAGGTCCTCGGCCACGGCGGCGATGCGGGCGGCGCCGGCGGTGTCATCCACCATGGACACCAGGCCGGGCACGCCCCGCAGGGTGCGGTCGACGCCCTCGAGCGTCCTCCGCGGCCCGCTCGAGCCGGGCCCGGCGGTCCGCTGCAGCCGGGTCCAGCAGCCCTCGCACACCCTCGAGGGTGTCCAGCAGCGGTCCCAGCGGCACGGCTGGGCGGGTCGGTTGACGTCGGACGACGGCGATGATTCCGCACATACGGGGCCTGGCCTCCTGAGGGGTTGAACGAGTGTACGGGGTGACCGGTGGGCGCCGGAAGCGCCCCCGTTCCCGCGGACCCGGGCGCCGGAGCCGGCACCTACAGTGTCGGCCTCCCCTCGCGAACCGGACGGACATGACCTACTGCATCGCCCTGCGCCTGGACGAAGGCCTGGTGTTCCTGGCCGACACCCGCACCAACGCCGGTGTCGACAACGTCAGCACCTACCGGAAGCTGCACGTCTTCCGACCGGCCGCCGACCGGATCTTCGTGCTGCAGTCGGCCGGCAACCTGGCCTCGACCCAGCAGGTCCTGGACCGCATCGAGGCCGACCTGGCCGACCCCGACGGGGAGGGCCTGTCCACCGTGGCCGGGCTGGCCGACGCCGCGCTCTACGTCGGCCGCCTGTCGCGCGAGGTGGCCGACCAGCACCGGACCGCCCTGGACCGGGTCGGGGCCGACGGTACGTCCAGCTTCATCCTGGGCGGCCAGGTGGCCGGGACCCGTCCGGACGTGCTCCTGGTGTACCCGGAGGGCAACTACATCCGGGCCAGCGACGACCGGCCCTTCCTCCAGATCGGTGAGACCAAGTACGGCAAGCTCATGCTGGAGCTCGCCGTCGGGGGCCGGGTCAACATGGAGGACGCCACCAAGGTCGCGCTGTCCTCCATGATCTCCACCGCCCACGCCAACCTGTCGGTGGGGCCGCCCTACGACCTGGCGCTCTACCGCAACGGGTCCTTCGAGCTGGCCGAGGCCCGCATCGAGGAGGGCTCCCCGGTGCTGGTGGCCATCCAGGAGCGATGGACCCGCCACCTGCTCGACGCGGTGGCGGACCTGCCGGACCTGGACCCCGCCATCTTCGGCCCCTGACCGGGCCCGGCGACCCGTTCAGCGGGTGAGCTGCTCCACGGCGGCCACCAGCCGCTGGGCCACCTCGGTGGCCTGCTCGGCCGTGGGTGCCTCCGCCATGACCCGGACCACCGGCTCGGTCCCGGACGGCCGGAGCAGCACCCGTCCCGTGCCGGCCAGGTCCGACTCCACGGCTGCGATCTGCGGCGCCAGTCGCTCGGCCACGTCGGGCATGGGTGCCGGGACGGCCACGTTGAGCAGCACCTGCGGGAGTCTGGTCATGGCGCCGGACGCCAGGTCGGCCAACGTGCGGCCGGACCGCACCAGGAGGTCCAGCAACACCACCGCGCTCAGCAGGCCGTCCCCGGTGGTGGACAACCCGCCGAACACGATGTGGCCGGACTGCTCGCCACCCAGGGAGTAGCCGCCGTCGGCCATGGCCTCCAGCACGTAGCGGTCGCCGACCCTCGTCTCCACCACGGCGATGCCACCGGCCTCCATGGCCCGGCGGAAGCCCAGGTTGGACATCACCGTGACCACCACGGTGTCCCGCGCCAGCAGCCCCCTGGCCCGCAGGTCCGAGGCGCACAGGGCGATGATGTGGTCGCCGTCCACCAGCGACCCGGTGTGGTCCACCGCGGCCAGCCGGTCTGCGTCGCCGTCGAAGGCGATGCCGGCGTCGGCCCCGGAGGCCACCACGGCCTCCTGCAGCGGTCCGGGGTGGTTGGAGCCGCAGCCGTCGTTGATGTTGGTGCCGTCCGGCCGGGCCGACAGCACCTGGACCTCCGCCCCGAGGCGCCGGAGCACCTCCGGGCCGAGGGTGGAGTTGGAGCCGTTGGCGCAGTCCACCACCAGGCGCAGCCCGTCCAGGGTCCGCCCCTCCAGTGCGGCCAGCAGCCCCACGACGTAGTCCTCGACGAGCTGGGCATCGGGCTCCACCGTCCCGACACCGGCCCCGGTCGGGCCCCGGTGGTGGGCCGTTGCCAGCGCCTCGGCGATGGCGGCCTCCACCACGGCCTGCTCGTCGTCGGTCAGCTTGCGCCCACCCGGGGCGAACAACTTGATGCCGTTGTCCGGGTAGGGGTTGTGGGAGGCCGAGATCATGATGCCGACCACGCCGTCGCGGGCCGACCCACAGGCAACGGCCGGGGTGGGCACGACGCCCAGGAGCCGCGAGGTGGCCCCTTCGGCGCACACCCCCGCCGCCACGGCGGACTCCAGCAGCGGGCCGGACCGCCGGGTGTCCCGGCCGATGAACACGTGGTCGGAGCCGAACACCCGGACCGCGGCGCGGCCGACGGCCAGGGCGATCTCCGGGGTGATGTCCGAGTTGGCCACCCCGCGCACGCCGTCGGTGCCGAAGCGGACCTCCGGTGCGGCGGGACCGTCACCCATGGGACGGAATCAGCGCTTGGAGTACTGCGGGGCCTTGCGGGCCTTCTTGAGGCCGTACTTCTTGGATTCCTTCTCGCGGGCGTCGCGGGAGAGGAAGCCGGCCTTCTTGAGGGTGGGCCGCAGCTCCGGGTCCAGCTCGATGAGCGAGCGGGCGATGCCCAGGCGCACGGCACCGGCCTGGCCGGTCACACCGCCGCCGTGCAGCGTGGCGTCCACGTCGTAGACCTCACCGGTGCTGGTGATGCGCAGCGGCTCGGTGAGGATCATGCGGTGGGTCGCGTTCGGGAAGTAGTCCTCGACGGGGCGCTTGTTGATGGTGATGACGCCGGTGCCGGGACGCAGGCGCACACGGGCGACGGCCCGCTTGCGACGACCGGTGGTCTGGGTGAGGGGTGTGCTCATTGTCTGGGTCTCCGGTTACGAACGCGCCCGGGCGTCGTCGAGGATGAGGGGCTGGGGACGCTGGGCTCCGTGCGGGTGGTCCGGCCCGGCGTACACCTTGAGCTTCTTGAGCATCTGCCGGCCGAGCCGGTTCTTGGGGAGCATGCCCCGCACGGTGCGGCGCACGGCCTGCTCCGGCTTGGTGTCCAGCAGCGTGGCGTACGAGGTGGAGCGGATGCCACCCGGGTAGCCGGTGTGGTGGTACACCTGCTTGGCGTCGGCCTTGTTGGACGTGAGCACGACCTTGTCCGCGTTGACGATGATGACGTGGTCACCGGTGTCCAGGTGCGGCGTGTAGGTGGTCTTGTGCTTGCCCCGCAGGACGCGGGCCACCTCGGTGGCCATGCGGCCGAGGGTCAGGCCCTCGGCGTCCACGACGTGCCAGGCGCGTTCGATCTCGTTTGCACTGGGCGAATACGTGCGCACTGCGCTCACTCTCTTCGTTGGGCGTCCGTCCGGTCCACTGGACCTGGCGACGGTGGACCGGACCGGGAACACGATCGTCCACCGGTCATTGCTCGGGCCGACGGGTCAGCGTACCGGGCGTCCCCGCCCCCGGCAAGCCCGGGTCCGGGTACCCGACCTCCCACAGGGTCAGCCCCCGCGGTGGCGCCAACTGGCCGATGGTGGAGCGGTCACGGGCCTCCACCGCCGCCTGCACGTCGGCCGGGGGCCGCCGCCCCTTCCCCACGTCCACCAGCAGGCCCACGATGCTGCGCACCATCTGGTGGCAGAAGGCCGAGGCGGAGATGGTGAACTGCAGCAGGCCGGGCTCGTCGGTGACCTCGTGCCACTCGGCCCGGCGCACGTGGCGGACCAGCGGACCCTCCAGGCCCTTCGGCCGGCGGCAGAAGGACGTGAAGTCGTGCTGGCCCAGCAACGGGATGCAGGCCTCGGCCAGGGCGGCCCGGTCCATCGGGTCCGGCACCCACCAGCTGGTGGCGGCCAGGAAGGGGTCCGGCACGTCCCGGTTGAGCACCAGGTAGTGGTACGTCCGCGACACGGCGGAGAACCGCGCGTCGAGGTCGGCGGGCACCACGTCTGCCTCCCGGACCACGATCCGCGGGCCCAGGAGGCCGTTGAGGGCGTCGCGCAGGCGCCCGGGTTCCATGTCGGACACGGTGTCGAAGGTGACGACCTGGCCCCGGGCGTGGACGCCGCGGTCGGTCCGACCGGCGCAGGTGAGCGTGACCGGGTGGCGCAGCACCCGCTCCATGGCCCGGCGCATGTCGCCGGCGACGGTCGGGACGGGGACCCCCCGGTTCTCGGCGAAGCCGTGGTAGTCCGTGCCGTCGTAGGCCACCAGCAACCGCAGGCGACGCGACGGGTGCGGCGGCACGCTGGACGGTACGGCCGCTCCGGGGGCCTCCGCGGACGCTCCCTCCCCGGACGCTCCCTCCCCGGACGCGACGGGACCGCCCACCGGGGGCGGTCCGTCGGAGGTCATGAGGCCGGGGCGGCCGCTGGGCTCAGACGAGCTCCAGCTTGGCCATGGGGGCCTTGTCGCCCTGGCGGGTGCCGAGCTTCAGGATGCGGGTGTAGCCGCCGGGACGGTCCGCGTAGCGGGGCCCGACCTCGTCCATGAGCTTGGCGGCGATCTCCTGGTCACCGATGTAGGCCAGGATCAGGCGGTGGTTGTGCAGGCCGCCCTTCTTGGCCTTGGTGATGATCTTCTCCGCGATGGGGCGCACGGCCTTGGCCTTGGCCTCCGTGGTGACGATGCCGGTGGGCGAGGCCACCAGCGATGCGACCAGGTTGGCCATGATCAGCCGCTGGTGCTGGCTGTTCCCGCCGAAACGGCGGCCCTTCTTCGGTGTTGCTGGCATGACAGGTTCTCCGGCAGTTGGTCAGTCGCGGCCGCGGAGCGACAGGCCCCGCTCGTCGAGCTTGACGATGACTTCGTCGAGGGACTTCTGGCCGAAGTTGGTGATGGCCAGCAGGTCGTCCTCGCTCTTCTGGAGCAGTTCGCCCACGGTGTTGACCTGGGCCCGCTTCAGGCAGTTGCGGGGCCGCTCGGACAGGTCCAGCTCCTCGATGGCGAGCTCCAGGTCCGGCGAGGTGGCCACGGCGGTGGTGGCCTCCGTGAGGGTCAGCCCCTCCGGCTCGTCCGACATCTGCTCGACCAGCTCCACCAGGGCCTTGAGCGTGGCGCCGGCCGAGGCCAGCACGTCACGGGGGGTCATGGAGGAGTCGGTCTCGATGTCCAGGACCAGGCGGTCGTAGTTGGTGGACTGCTCCACGCGGGTGGGCTCCACCGAGAAGGTGACGCGGCGCACCGGCGAGAAGATGGCGTCGATGGGGATGACGCCGATGGTGGTGGTGGTCCGGCCCAGTGCCGACAGGTAGCCCTTGCCCCGGTCCACGGTGAGGTCCACCGCCAGGCGGGCCTTGCCGTTCAGGGTGGCGATGTGGAGGTCCGGGTTGAGGATCTCCACGTCGGAGTTGGCCTGGATGTCGGCCGCGGTGACCTCGGCCGGGCCGCGGACGTCCAGTCGGAGGGTGACCGGGTCCTCGGCCTGGGAGGTGAGGACCACGTCCTTCAGGTTGAGGATGATGTCGGTGACGTCCTCGGTGACACCCTGCAGGGTGTCGAACTCGTGGAGGGCGTCATCGAAGCGGACCTCGGTGATGGCGGCCCCGGGAATGGAGGAGAGCAGGGTCCGACGCAGGGAGTTGCCCAGCGTGTGACCGAAACCGGGCTCCAACGGGCTGATGGCGAACCGCTGACGGTTGCCTTCCTCCTCGTCGATTGCCTCCACGGTCGGGCGTTGGATGACGAGCATCTGATGCGTACCTCGGAAATGCGGCGGGCGGGTGGTGGGCGGGTGGCTCTGGATTACTTGGAGTAGAGCTCGACGATGAGCTGCTCGCGGACGGGCACGTCGATGTGCTCGCGGAGCGGCAGCTCGCGGACGGTGATCTCCTGGCCGCCGTCACCGGACTCGAGCCACGGGGGCGGGGTCCGGTCGAGGGTGTCCATGTTCCACTGGACGACGAGCATCTGGCGGGACTTGTCCCGCAGCCGGACGACGTCGCCCTTGCGGACCCGGAAGCTGGGGATGTTGACGCGCTTGCCGTTGACCTCGACGTGTCCGTGGTTCACGAACTGGCGGGCCTGGGGGCGGGTGGCACCCCATCCGGCGCGGTACACGACGTTGTCCAGGCGCTGCTCACAGAAGCGGAGCAGGTTCTCGCCGGTCACGCCCTGACGGCGGTTGGCCTCTTCGTAGAGGTTCCGGAACTGCTTCTCGGTCATGCCGTAGGAGAAGCGGGCCTTCTGCTTCTCCTGGAGCTGCAGGAGGTACTCGCTGACGTTGCCGCGGCGACGGGTGCGGCCGTGGTCGCCCGGAGGGTAGGGACGCTTCTCCATGGCGACGTTCTCGCCCTTGGTGCCCCAGATGTTGGTGCCGAGGCGGCGCGAGACGCGCGCCCGGGGGCCGGTGTATCGGGACATGGTTCAGAGCCTCCGGCGCTTGGGGGGACGGCAGCCGTTGTGGGGCACCGGCGTGACGTCCTTGATGCCGGTCACCTCGATGCCCACGTTCTGGATGGAACGGATGGCGGTCTCACGGCCGGAGCCGGGACCCTTCACCACCACGTCGACCTTGCGCACGCCGTGCTCCATGGCCCGGCGGGCGGCCTGCTCGGCGGCCAGCTGCGCCGCGAACGGCGTGGACTTGCGGGAGCCCTTGAACCCGGCGTTCCCGGCCGACGCCCAGGACAACACGTTGCCCTCCTGGTCGGTGATCGAGATGATCGTGTTGTTGAACGAGCTCTTGATGTGCGCCACGCCGTGCGTGACGTGCTTGCGTTCCTTCTTGCGGGGACGACGGCCCCCAGCGGGTGGCTTGGCCATTACTTGCGGACCTTCTTCTTGCCGGCGACGGTCTTCTTGGGACCCTTGCGGGTGCGGGCGTTGGTGTGGGTGCGCTGGCCCCTGACGGGCAGGCCCCGGCGGTGACGGAGGCCCTGGTAACAGCCGATCTCCATCTTCCGCTTGATGTTCTGGTTGACCTCACGGCGGAGGTCACCCTCCACCTTGAAGTTCTCCTCGATGAATCCACGGAGCTTGGTGACCTCCGAGTCCGTGAGGTCACGGACCCGGGTGGAGGCGTCGATGTCCGTCGCCTCGCAGATCTGCTCGGCCGCGGTGCGGCCGATTCCGTAGATGTAGGTCAGGGAGATGACCAGTCGCTTCTCCCTGGGGATGTCGACGCCGGCGATACGTGCCATGGATGCTCAGTTCCTCAACAGTTCTCAGCCCTGCCGCTGCTTGTGGCGGGGGTTGTCGCAGATGACCATCACGCGGCCGTGGCGGCGGATCACCCTGCACTTCTCACAGATCTTCTTGACGCTCGGTCGAACCTTCATCTGTTTCCCTGACTGCGTTACTTGTAGCGGTAGGTGATCCGACCCCGGGAGAGGTCGTAGGGGGTGAGTTCCACCTGCACCTTGTCCCCCGGGAGGATGCGGATGTAGTGCATCCGCATCTTGCCGGAGATGTGCGCCAGCACCTTGTGGCCGTTCTCGAGTTCCACCCGGAACATGGCATTGGGGAGCGGTTCGACGACCGTTCCTTCGAGGACGATGGCGTCTTCCTTGGGCTTGGGCAGAACTCATCCTCCTGATGGATCCCCGGGGGGTGGGCATTGACGATGCGCGTGCAGGACGAGTCCGCACGGGCCGACCGACGATGATAGGGGAAAGTCCGGCCGCGATCAAAGGCGGGCCGGGGAGCCTTCAGCCGACCCGCTCCTCGATGACCGCGGCCAGCTTCTGGGCGATGTCGTCGGGGTCCCCCACACCGTCCACGGTGACCAGGAGCCCACGCTCGGAGAACCAGGCCAGGAGGGGGGCCGTCTGCTCGTTGTAGAGCGCCAGGCGCTTGCGGACGGCGTCCTCCCGGTCGTCGTCGCGCAGGACGACCTCTCCGCCGCACTTGGCGCAGACCCCGCTGGTGGCCGACTCGTCCCGTCCCACGGAGTAGGTGGTCCCGCAGCTCCGGCAGACCCGGCGGCCGGTGATGCGCTCCACCACGACCTCCTCGGGCACGTCCAGGTCGATGGCCAGGTGCACGCCCTCCGGGGCCAGCAGGCCCTGGAGGAACTCCGCCTGGCCCGGGGTCCGGGGGTAGCCGTCGAGCAGGAACCCGGGCAGGGCGTCGGGCTGGGCCAGGCGCTCGGTGACCACGCCCTCCATGACGTCGTCGGACACCAGTCCGCCGGCGTCCATGATCTCCTTGACCTGGAGGCCGAAGGCCGATCCGGAGGCCACCGCGGCGCGCAGCATGTCGCCGGTGGAGATGTGCGGCACGCCGTAGCGCTCGGCCAGGCGCGACGCCTGGGTGCCCTTGCCGGCACCCTGACGGCCGAAGATGATCAGGCGGACCCCCGTACCCATCCCGGAATTCAAGCCACGACCTCCCTCGAGGCGCAAGTGCGCCGGCACAGCCATCCCGCTCCGGCCCGGGGCCGGCGCGGTCTCACTTGGTGGACAGGAAGCCTTCGTAGTTCCGCATCATCAGCTGGCTGTCGACCTGCTTCATGGTCTCCAGCGCCACACCCACGGCGATCAGCAGCGACGTGCCACCGATGGAATAGGCGGCACCGCTGGCCCCGGCACCCAGCAGGAACCGGACCAGGATGGTCGGGCTGATGGCCAGGATGGCGATGAAGATGGCGCCGGGGAGGGTGATGCGGTTGAGGACCTTGGCCAGGTAGGTCTCGGTCTGCGGACCGGGACGGATGCCCGGGATGAACCCGCCCTGCTTGCGCAGGTTGTCCGCCTGCTGGACGGGGTCGAAGGCGATGGCCGTGTAGAAGTACGCGAACCCGACGATGAGCAGGGCCAGGACCGCCAGGTAGAACGGGTTGACGGTGTTGGCCAGGTTGTCGTTGATCCACTTGGACACGCTGGCGCCCCAGCCGTCGGACGGCAGGACCTGGCTCAGCAGCACCGGCAGGTTGATCACGGCGCTGGCGAAGATGATGGGCACCACGCCGGCCTGGTTGACCTTGAGCGGGATGTAGGTGCTCTGCCCCGCGTACATCCGGCGCCCGACCACACGCTTGGCGAACTGCACCGGGATGCGGCGCTGGCCCAGCTCGATGAAGACGATGAACAGCAGCATCACCACGAAGAAGGCCAGGAAGATGGCCAGCTTCACCGCACCGTTCTCCGCGGCGTACACGGCGGAGAAGGCGCTGGGCAGCCCCGAGACGACCGAGCAGAAGATGATGAGCGACATGCCGTTGCCGATGCCGCGGTTGGTGATGAGCTCGCCCATCCACATGAGCAGGGCGGACCCGGCGGTGAACGTGGTCACGATCAGCAGGACCACCTGGGGGCTGAAGTCGGGCACCAGGTCCAGGTTGGACTGGCTGCCGGTCAGGCCGCCGCCGCCGTTGTGGAACAGGAACACCAGGCCGGTCGACTGCAGGATCGAGATGCCGATGGTCAGGTAGCGGGTCCACTGGGTGGTCTTGCGCTGTCCCACCGCCCCCTGCTGCTGCCACTCCTGCAGCTTGGGGATCACCACGGTCAGGATCTGCATGATGATCGAGCTGGTGATGTACGGCATGATCCCCAGCGCGAACAGGCTGAACCGGGTGAGGGCACGGCCGGAGAACAGCTGGAGGAAGGCGAGCACCCCGCCCTCCCGGGCCTGGTCCTCGATGGCGTTGACCGCGTTCTGGTCGATGCCGGGAACCGGGATGTAGGAGCCGAACCGGTACAGGACCAGCATGAACAAGCTGAACAGGACCTTGTTGCGGAGGTCCGCCACCTTGAAGATGTTCCCGATTCGAGACACTGCTGCTCCCTGGAGCGCTTCAGATGCTGCGTTGGATCAGCGGGGACCGTAGCCCACCGCGGACGGGCTGACCGAACGGGCCGGGGCCCGTGGGCTCATCGGTTGGTGTGGGCGCTGCCGGAGAAGGCGGGACGGACGCCGAAGGGCAGTGGCAGCTTCTCCACGGTGCCACCGGCACCGGTGACGGCGGCCTCCGCCGCGGCGGAGCAGGCGTGGACCTTGACCGTGACGGTGCGGGTGAGCTCGCCCCGGGCCAGGACCTTGACCAGGGCGCCCTTGGAGACCAGGCCCTTGGACCGCAGCGTCTCCGGGGTGACCTCGTCCAGCCCGGACGCCTCGATGGTGTCCAGGTTGATGACCTGGTACTCGATCCGGAACGGGTTGTTGAAGCCCCGCAGCTTGGGGATCCGCATGGACATCGGGAGCTGGCCGCCCTCGAAGCTCACGGGGATGGTGTCACGGGCCTTCTGGCCCTTGGTGCCGCGGCCGGCGGTCTTGCCGCCCTTGCCCGCGATGCCCCGGCCGACGCGCTTGCGCCGCTTCCGGGAGCCGTCCGCCGGCTTCAGATCATGGACCTTCATGTCAGTCGACCTCTTCGATCGTGACGAGGTGCGGCACCTTCTGGAGCTGGCCGCGCACGTCGGGGGTGTCGGGCAGGAGGTGGCTCTTGCCGATCCGGCCCAGCCCCAGGGCACGGAGGGTCCCCCGCTGCTTGGGCTTGGTGCCGATGCTGGAGCGCACCTGGGTGATCTTCAGCTGGGTCATCACGCCACCTCGAACGGCTCGGGCGCCGGGCCGCGCTGGGTCTCCTGGTAGGCCTTGAGCAGGCCGGCGGGGATGATGTCCTCCACCGGGAGGCCGCGGAGGGCGGCGATCTCGTCGGGGCGGCGCAGCTCCTGCAGGCCGGCGACGGTGGCCTTGGCCACGTTGATGTAGTTGGACGAGCCCAGCGACTTGCACAGCACGTCGCTGATGCCGGCCTCCTCCAGGATGGCCCGGGCCGCGCCACCGGCGATCACGCCGGTACCGGGGGCCGCGGGCTTGAGCAGCACGCGGCCGGCGCCGACCACGCCGATGACGGGGTGGATGATGGTGCCGCCGGCCAGGGGCACGGAGAACAGGTTCTTGCGGGCCTCCTCGGTGCCCTTCTGGATGGCGAGGGGCACCTCCTTGGCCTTGCCGTAGCCCAGGCCGACCCGGCCTGCGCCGTCACCGATGACCACCAGCGCGGTGAAGGAGAACCGACGTCCGCCCTTCACCACCTTGGCCACGCGGTTGATGTTGATGACCCGCGACTCACGCAGCTGCAGGTCGGAATCGTTGTTCGGTGCCATCAGAACTCCAGTCCTGCTTCGCGTGCTGCGTCGGCCAGTGCGGCCACCCGGCCGTGGTAGCGGAAGCCACCCCGGTCGAACACCACCGTGTCGATGCCGGCGGCCTTGGCCCGTTCCGCCACCAGGGTCCCGACCTTGGCCGCCGCCTCGCAGTTGGAGGTGGAGCCACTGCGGAGGTCGGTCTCCAGGGTGCTGGCGGTGGCCAGCGTACGGCCGGCGCGGTCGTCGATGACCTGGGCCACCACGTGCCGGTTGGACCGGAACACGGCCAGGCGCGGACGCTCGGGCGTGCCGTGGACCTGCTTGCGCACACGGGCATGGCGCCGGGTGCGCCCGTCCCGCTTCTGCTTGCTCTTGTCACTCATCTCACTTACCGACTCTCTTCATCGGGCCGCTCATCACTTACCGGCCTTTCCGGCCTTGCGCCGGACCCGCTCGTCCACGTAGCGGACGCCCTTGCCCTTGTAGGGCTCGGGCTCCCGCCAGGCACGGATGTTGGCCGCGACCTGGCCCACGAGCTGCTTGTCGATCCCGTGCACCTCGATCCGGGTGGGCTGGGGGACGTTGAAGGTGATGCCGTCGGGGGCCTCCACCACCACGGGGTGGGAGAAGCCCAGCGACAGCTCCAGGCCCGACCCCTTGGGGGTGGCCCGGTAGCCGACGCCGACGATGTCCAGGTCCTTGTGGAACCCGTCGGTGACGCCGGTGACCATGTTCTGGACCAGCGACCGGACCAGGCCGTGCAGCGAGCGGCTCTCGCGCTCGTCGTCGGCCCGCTCCACCACGATCGTGTCGCCGTCCTGGCGGACGGTGACCTGCTCGGGCACGGTCCGGGACAGCTCGCCCTTGGGGCCCTTGACCGCGATGTCGGAGCCGTTGATGCTCACGGTCACGCCGCCGGGGACAGGAATGGGTGCTTTGCCGATGCGGGACATCAGGCCTCCCTCACCAGACGTGGCACAGGACCTCACCACCGATCCGCTGGCGTCGAGCCTCGCGGTCGGTCATGAGTCCCTTGCTCGTGGACAGGACGGCGATACCGAGCCCGCCGAGCACTCGTTCGAGCTCGTCGTGCTTGCGGTAGACCCGGAGGCCGGGCTTGGACACCCGGCGCAGGCCGGAGATGACCCGCTTGCGCTCGGGCGAGTACTTCATGTCGATGTTGAGGTACTGCCCGGGTCCCCGGGGGTTGTCCTCGATGGTGTAGCCGACGATGTAGCCCTCCTTCTCCAGCAGGCCCGCCAGGGCCTCCTTGAGCTTGGAGGAGGGCATCTTCACCTCGTCATGCATCGCGGTGTTCGCGTTGCGGATGCGGGTGAGCATGTCGGCGATCGGATCAGTCATGGTCATTTTCGGTCGCCTCCTCTCACCAGCTCGCCTTGGTGACACCAGGAATCTCGCCCGCATGGGCCAGTTCCCGGAGACACACCCGGCAGAGTCCGAACTTGCGGTACACCGAACGTGGGCGCCCGCACCTGCGGCACCGGGTGTACCCCCGCACCTTGAACTTGGGCTTGCGCTGCTGCTTCTGCTTCAGAGCCTCGGTCGCCATGGTTACTGCTGCCCTTCACGACGGAACGGGAAGCCGAAGGCGTCAAGGAGTCCCTTGCCCTCGGCATCGGTTCGAGCGGTGGTCACGATCGTGATGTCCATGCCCCGGGGAGCATCGATCTTGTCGTAGTCGATCTCCGGGAAGATCAACTGTTCGGTCACGCCGAAGGTGTAGTTCCCCCGGCCGTCGAAGCTCCTGGGCGACAGGCCGCGGAAGTCGCGGATGCGGGGGATGGCCAGCGTGATCAGCCGGTCGAAGAACTCCCACATGTTGTCGCCGCGGAGCGTCACCTTGACGCCGATGGCGTTGCCCTCACGGAGCTTGAACCCGGCGATGGACTTCTTGGCCTTGGTGATCACCGGCTTCTGGCCGCAGATGACGGTGAGGTCACCCACGACCTTGTCCAGCAGGCCACGGTTCTCCGTGGCCTGGCCGGCGCCGACGTTCACCACGATCTTCTCCAGCCGGGGGACCTCCATGATGTTGCCCAGGCCCAGCTGCTCCTGCAGCGAGGCACGGACCTCATCGTTGTACTTGGCCTTGAGTCGCGGCACGGTCAGGGTGCTCACAGCTCACCTCCGGTGGTCCGCGCGATGCGGGTCTTGTCGCCGTCGGCACCGATCCGGTACCCGACACGGGTGGTCTTCCCGTCCCGGTCGACCAGCGAGACGTTGGACACGTCGATCGGCATCGGCTTGTCGATGATGCCGCCCTGCTGCATGGAACGGGTCGGCTTCTGGTGCTTCTTGGCCACGTTCACGCCCTCGACGGTCACCTTGCCGGCGGCGGTGTGGACGGTGATGACCTCACCCTCCTTGCCCCGGTCCTTGCCGGTGAGGACCCTGACGTGGTCACCCTTGCGGATCTTCATGTCAGATCACCTCCGGGGCGAGCGAGACGATGCGCATGAACTTCTTGTCGCGGAGCTCACGGCCGACGGGGCCGAAGATGCGGGTCCCGCGGGGCTGGCGCTGGTCGTTGATGAGGACGGCGGCGTTCTCGTCGAAGCGGATGTAGCTGCCGTCGGAACGACGCTTCTCCTTCTTGACCCGGACGACGACGCACTTGACGACGTCGCCCTTCTTGACCGCGGCACCCGGCAGGGCGTCCTTGACGGTGGCGACGAACACGTCGCCGATCGAGGCGTACCGCCGGCGCGACCCACCGAGGACCTTGATGACGAGGACCTCGCGGGCACCGGAGTTGTCCGCCACCCGGAGGCGGCTCTCCTGCTGGATCATCGGGCACGCTCCAGGACTTCCACGACCCGCCAGCGCTTGAGCTTGGACAGGGGCCGGGTCTCCATGACGCGGACGCGGTCGCCGATGTTCAGGTCGTTGTCCTGGTCATGGACGTACAGCTTCTTGTCCTGCTGCATCGTCTTGTTGTACCGGGGGTGTCGCACCCGCTCGGTCACGGTGACGATGGCGGTGCGGTCCATCTTGTTGGAGGTGACGATGCCTTCGCGCACCTTGCGTGCGTTGCGCTCGGCAGTCGTCGGAGCGGTGTCGCTCATGACGCCTCACTTCCGACGGCCGCCTCGGCGGCCTCGATCTCACGGGCCCGCAGCTCGGTCATGAGGCGGGCGATGTCCTTCTTGGTCTGCTTGATGCGGGCCGAGTTGTCCAGCTGGCCGGTGGCCAGCTGGAACCGCAGCTTGAACAGGCGGTCCTTCTCCTCGGCGAGACGGTCGACGAGCTGGGAATCACCCAGGTCGCGCACGGAGTCCTTGGCCATCAGAAGCCCTCCTCACGCATGACGATCTTGGCCTTGATGGGCAGCTTCTGGATGGCGCGGTTGAGTGCGCCCCGGGCCACCTCGTCGTCCGGGTAGGACAGTTCGAACAGGACCCGGCCGGGACGCACGACGGCGACCCAGCGCTCCGGGTTGCCCTTGCCGGACCCCATGCGGGTCTCGGCCGGCTTCTGGGTGACGGGCTTGTCCGGGAACACGTTGATCCAGACCTTGCCGCCGCGCTTGATGTGGCGCGTCATCGCGATACGGGCCGCCTCGATCTGGCGGGCGGTGATCCAGCCCGGCTCCAGGGCCTGGATGCCGTACTGGCCGTGGGTGACCTCGGTGCCGCCCTTGGCGACCCCGCGCATGCGACCGCGGTGCTGCTTGCGGTGCTTGACCTTCCGTGGCATCAACATGATCAGTCACCGTCCCCGGGGCGGAAGTGGGGCGTCTCGTGGTGCTCGCGGGTGGAGCGCTCGATCTCTTCCTCTTCTGCGAGGAGTCGCTCGAACTCCGGGTCCGCCTCACCGATGAGGGGCTTGATCTCCTCCTCGGCCTCCTCCGCCGGTGCGGCGGGCTCGGCCACGGGGGCGGCGGCCACGGGGGCCGGCGCCGGCGCGGCGGGGGCGGCCGGCTTGGTGGACACCACCCGGCGGCGCTCCTGGCCGGCGGTCTCGCCGACGGCCATGGCGGCCTCCTTGGAGATCTTGTCCTCGTTCTGGCTCTTGTAGGGGAGGATGTCGCCCTTGTAGATCCAGACCTTCACGCCGATGCGGCCGGCGGTGGTGCGGGCCTCACGGAAGCCGTAGTCGATGTCGGCCCGGAGCGTGTGCAGCGGCACACGGCCCTCCCGGTACCACTCGGTCCGGGACATCTCGGAGCCACCCAGGCGACCCGAGCACTGCACCCGGATACCGAGTGCGCCGGCCTTCTGGGCGTTCTGCACCGCCCGCTTCATGGCCCGGCGGAAGGCGATGCGGTTGGCCAGCTGGTCGGCCACGCCCTGGGCGATCAGGGCGGCGTCCAGCTCGGGCTGCTTGATCTCCTGGATGTTCAGCTGGACCTTGGGGTTGCCGGTCAGCTTGGTCAGGTCCGCACGCAGCTCGTCGGCCTGTGCGCCCCGACGTCCGATGACGATGCCGGGACGGGCGGTGTGCACGTCCACCCGGAGGCGGTCGCGCGTGCGCTCGACCTCGATGCGGCTGATGGCCGCATTCGGGAGCTTGTTCATGAGGTAGTCGCGGATCTTCCAGTCCTCGATGAGGTAGTCGACGTACTCCTCACGGGTGGCGAACCAGCGGGACTTCCAGTCGGTGGTGACGCCGAGCCGGAAGCCGTAGGGATTGACCTTCTGACCCATCAGTCCTCGTCCTTCTTCTCGGTGGCCGTCGCGTCGGCCGCATCGGCCTCCGCGTCGGCCCCGTCCTCGGCCGCCTCGGCCGACGAGTCGGCGACGACCTCCTCGGTGGCCTCGGCGTCCCGGGCGTTCTCGTCATCGGTGGGCTCGACGGTGTCGTTGCCCTCCTCGGCCGCCTCGGCCGACGAGTCGGCGACCACCGCGGTGGTGGCCTCCTCGTCGTGTGCGTCCTCGTCGGTCGTGGCGTCCTCGTCCCCGCTGGGAGCGTCGCCCTCGGCGGTGGCGGCGGTCTCCTTGGAGCGGCTGCGGGCCACGCGGCGGGCCCGGGAGGCGGAGGCGTCCGGTGCGGTGCGGCCGGTACGGGCCTGGCGCTCGCGGAGCTTGTCCAGCTCGTCGGGGCTGTAGCGGCCGACGATCACGGTGATGTGGCAGGTGCGCTTGCGGATGCGCGTGGCCCGGCCACGGGCCCGGGGGCGCCAGCGCTTGAGCGTCGGGCCCTCATCGGCGTAGCAGGTGGTGACGAACAGTTCCTCGGGCGGGATGTCGTTGTTGTTGGCCGCGTTGGCGACGGCGGAGTCCAGCACCTTGGCGATGGGCTCGGCGGCAGCACGGTCGCAGAACTGCAGGATGGTGCGGGCCTCGGCCACGGACTTGCCGCGGATGAGCTCCAGCACCTCCCGGGCCTTGCTGGCCGAGAAGCGGGCGTGGCGGTGCTGGGCGCGGACGCCCGGACGCTCGTTGGTCTTGGTCCCGGTCATCAGCGACGCCCCCTTGCGCCCTTCTCCTGGCCGGCATGGAACTTGAAGGTCCGCGTCGGGGCGAACTCCCCGAGCTTGTGGCCGACCATGGATTCGGTGACGTACACGGGGACGTGCTTGCGCCCGTCGTGCACGGCGATGGTGTGACCCACCATCTCGGGGATGATCGTGGACCGTCGGGACCACGTCTTGATGACGGTCTTCTGGCCCTTCTCGTTGAGGTCGTCCACCTTCTTGAGGAGGTGGTCGTCCACGAAGGGACCCTTCTTCAGGCTGCGGGGCATCGTCGATCTCCCTCAGGTCACCGGCGCGAGCCGCGCGTCCGGCGACGGCGCACGATCAGCTGCTGGGACGGCTTGTTCTTCTTGCGGGTACGGCCTTCCGGCTTGCCCCATGGCGACACCGGATGGCGACCGCCCGAGGTCTTGCCCTCGCCACCACCATGGGGGTGGTCGACGGGGTTCATGGCCACGCCACGGGTCTGGGGCCGGACGCCCTTCCACCGGTTGCGGCCTGCCTTGCCGATCTTGACCAGGTCGTGCTCGGAGTTGCCGACCTCGCCCACGGTGGCCCGGCAGTCGATCGGGACACGACGCATCTCCGTGGAGGGGAGGCGCAGGGTGGCGTAGTCGCCCTCCTTGGCCACGAGCTGCACGCTGGAGCCGGCCGAACGGGCCATCTTGCCGCCGGCGCCGGCCTTGAACTCCACGTTGTGCACCACGGTGCCCACGGGGATGTAGCGCAGCGGCAGGGCGTTGCCCGTGCGGATCTCGGAGCCCTGGCCGGACTGGAGCAGGTCCCCGACCCGGAGGTCCTTGGGGGCCAGGATGTAGCGCTTCTCGCCGTCCAGGTAGTGGAGCAGCGCGATGCGGCAGGTGCGGTTGGGGTCGTACTCGATGGCCGCGACCTTGGCCGGCACGCCGTCCTTGTTCCGCTTGAAGTCGATGACCCGGTACTGCTTCTTGTGGCCACCGCCGCGGTGGCGGGAGGTCTTGCGGCCGTAGTTGTTGCGGCCGCCGGTGCGGGGCTTCTTGGCCAGCAGCGACTTCTCGGGCGTGTCACGGGTGATGTCCGCGAAGTCCGAGACGGTCTGGAACCGACGGCCGGGGCTGGTGGGCTTGCGCTTGCGTACGGCCATCTCACTTCACCTCGAACAGGTCGATCTGGGTGCTGTCCTCGGCGAGCGTGACGATGGCCCGCTTGGTGTCCGGCCGGCTGCCGAAGGTGGGCGAGCGCCGGTTGCGGCGCTTCTTGCCCTTCCGGTTGAGCGTGTTGACCTTCTCCACCTTCACGCCGGGCCAGATGGCCTGGACGGCGTCCCGGATCTCCGGCTTGGAGGCGCCCGGGGCGACGATGAAGGTGTAGACGCCGTCGTCGAGGAGCCCGTAGGACTTCTCGCTCACCACGGGTCGGATGATCACGTCACGGGGATCCTTCACGATCCTGCCTCCGTCCCGTCGGTGTCGGTCTGGGTGTCACCGCTGGGGGCGGGGGCGTCGGCCGTGGCCTCGGCATCGCCGCCGGTGGGGAGCGTCTCGGAGCTGAACACGACGTAGTCGCTCACGAGCACGTCGTAGGTGTTGAGCTCGCCGGGGGTGATCACGTGCACGCCCGGGACGTTGCGGAAGCACTTCCACGCCGTCACGTCGCCGTCGCGGACCACGACCAGGGCACGACCCTCCACGCCGAGCGCCCGCAGGGCGGCCACGCCGTCCTTGGTGCGGGGGGCGTCGAAGTTCCAGTCCTGGACGACCACGACCTTGCCCTCCGCGGCGCGGTCCGACAGGGCCGAGCGCAGGGCGAGGCGCTTCATCTTCTTGGGGGTGCGCTGGGCGTAGGAGCGGGGCTTGGGGCCCAGCGCCACGCCACCGCCACGCCACTGGGGCGAGCGGATGGAGCCCTGGCGGGCCCGGCCGGTGCCCTTCTGCTTGAACGGCTTGGCACCACCGCCGGCCACCTCGGCCCGGGTCTTGGTGGACTGCGTACCGGACCGCTTGGCGGCCAGCTGGGCCACCACGACCTGGTGCATGACGGGCACGTTCGGCTCGATGCCGAACACGTCGTCGGCGAGTTCCACGGTGCCGGCCTCGGAGCCGGTGCGGCTGTGCAGGGTCACGGACGCCATCAGGCGGCACCTCCCTGGGCGGCCGTCGAGCGTCCCTTGACGGCGTCACGGATGAGGACGACCCCGCCCTTGGGGCCGGGCACGGCGCCCCGGACGAGCACGATCTGCTGGTCGGGGTCGGCCTTGACGATCTCCAGGTTCAGGGTGGTCACCTTGGTGCCACCCATGCGACCGGCCATCTTCACGCCCTTGAACACCCTGGACGGGGTGGCGCACTGGCCGATGGAACCGGGCATGCGGTGCACGCGGTGGGCACCGTGGGAAGCGGGCTGGCCCTTGAAGTTGTGACGCTTCATGACGCCCGCGAAGCCCTTGCCCTTGCTGACGGCGGTGACGTCGATGAGGTCGCCGGCATCGAAGATGTCCGCCGCGAGCTCCTGGCCCACCTCGTAGGGGGAGGTGTCCTCCACCCGCAGCTCCACCAGGCGCACGCCGGGGTCCACGCCGCCCTTGGCGTAGTGGCCCGCGAGGGGCTTGGTCAGCTTGCGGGCGTCCCGGTGTCCGTAGGTCACCTGGACGGCGCTGTAGCCGTCCTTCTCCGGGGTGCGGATCTGCACCACACGGGCAGGCGCGACCCGAAGCACGGTGACGGGAACGACGTTGTTGGCGTCGTCCCACACCTGGGTCATCCCCAGCTTCTCTCCAACTAGTGTTTTCTTCGCCATGATGGCTCGGTTCCTTTGGCGGAGGTCCTCCGGCGATCGGCCCACCCGGGACCGGATGGACCCGGAACGGACAGGCGCCGCTCACGCGAACGCTCCGCACGGGCGGACCCGGCGGAGCGACGACTCGGTTGTGCCGTGTGGTTCCCGTGACCGGGCCTGCGCGGACGTCGATTGATTCAGATTCCTGCGGAGTCCCGGGCCGCGGGCGGCCGTGACGACTTCGGAGTCGGGATCACACGGAGTGGGAGGCCACCCGTGACGACCGGGAGAGACTAGCAGTGCCCGGTCGGGACGCCAAGTGGGCCGGTCCTGCGGGCCAGGTCACCGGCCTGGACCGGCGGACAGAATCGGTACCCCTGGACGTAGTCCACGCCCAGCTGGCGCAGTGAGGCCAGTTGGGCCGCGGTCTCGACCCCGGTGGCGCCCAGGTGGACCCCGGCCCGGGAGGCGAGGATCCGCAGTGCACCGGCGGTGGTCCGCCCGGCGCCGTTCAGGTCCGCCACCACCGCACGGTCCAGCTTCACGGTGTCCACGAAGGGCAGGACGGCCAGGAGCCCGGCGGACACGGCACCGCGGTCGACCCGGTCCAGGCTGAGCCGTGCCCCGGCGTCGCGGAGGTCCTGGAAGGAGCCGACCAGCCCGTGGAGGTCCACCTCGTCCGGCCGGGGCGCGATCTCCAGCACCACGCCGGGCGCACCGGAATCGGCCACGGTGGCCGCCACGCGGTCCACCAGCCCGGCCGAGGCGATCTGGGTGGCGGTCACGTTCACCACCACCGGGACCCCCAACAGGTCGGCCCGGTGCCAGGCGGCCGCGTCCTCCAGGGCCCGGTTGAGGATCCACTCGCCGACGGGGACGTCCAGGCCCTCCCGTTCCACCGCGGGCAGGAACGAGCCGGGCAGCAGGAGCTCTCCGTCGTCCCGCTCCCAGCGGACCAGCGCCTCCACGGCCACCACGGTCGCGGCGGCGTCCAGGACCGGTTGGTACGCCAGGCGGAACTCGTCGCGGTCGATGGCCCTGACCAGGTCGTCGGCCGAGGGGCCCGGGGCGGGCCCATCGGCCGGGCCCGGTGCCCCGCCGATGATGAGGGAGGTCTGGACCCGGCGGATCTGGCCCAGCAGGCCGCCGGCGGTGGTGGGGGCCAGCGTGCAGCAGGTGACCGCCCCGGGGTGGATGTCGCCGGCCGGGGCGAGGCGCCGGGCCACGTCGTCCACCAGGTGCGCCGGGTCCACCAGGCCGGCGGCGTGGCCGGGGATGACCACCACCAGCTCCTGGGCGTCGAGGCGGGCCACCTCGCTGCCCCGGGGCAGGCGGTTGCGCAGTTCCTCACCCAGGCGCCTCAGGAAGGCGTCATCCGGGCTCGCCGTCGAGCCCGCCCGGAGGGGCCGGTCCACGTAGATCACCGCACCGCAGACGGGGGCGTCGGCCCGGCCGCCCTCGAGGCGGGCGTGCAGGCCCCGCCACGTGGCCAGTCCGGTGGAGGGATCGGTGGCCCCGGCCCCGGCCAGCTCGGCCAGGGCACGGCGGGCGGCACCGGGGGCGTCCAGGTCGTCGAGCACGTCGAGCACGTCGATCAAGGTCACGACGTCCCTATCGGTACATCCGTACCAAGGACCGAAGAAGTTCTGGTCGCACGGACCACCGGGAAGGGCCGGTTGTCCCCGCAACTGGGCCGCACGGCCCACTGACCACCGTTCAGCGGCGGGGCCGCCGCCCGGGGCCGGGGCGTCAGGCGTTCTGGATCTTGATCTCGATGTCCACGCCGGCCGGCAGGTCCAGGCGCTGGAGCGAGTCGACCGTCTTCGGGGTGGGCTCGATGATGTCGATCAGCCGCTTGTGGATCCGCATCTCGAAGTGCTCCCGGGAGTCCTTGTCCTTGTGGGGGGACCGGATCACGGTGAAGCGGTGCTTCTCGGTGGGCAGCGGCACCGGGCCCCGGACGCTGGCCTGGGTGCGGGTGACCGTCTCCACGATCTTCTTGGTGGACTGGTCGATGACCTCGTGGTCGTACGCCTTCAACCTGATCCGGATCTTCTGTTCTGCGGCCATGGAGGTCTCCTGTACGGCGCGTCCGCCAGGTGCGGCGCGCTGGGGGTCATCGACTGTCAAGAAGCGGCACCGGGCAGTCCCGGCACGGGCGCCCACTGTAGCGGTCCGGTCGCTCCCCCCGCCACCGGGTGCCGGTGGGCCGCAGGCCGGGGGTGGGGGCTGGCACACCGGGCGAACTGGACATGGAAGGCTCCGGGACGGTCGGACGGGATCTGGTCGTTCGACCGCACCCCCTGATCCGGGCACCCGCCTCCGGACGCGACGGAGGGGCGCCGAAGCGCCCCTCCGTGGTGTGTTCCCGACCCGGGAGGGTGGGGCTACTTCAGGATCTTCGTGACGCGACCCGCGCCCACCGTCCGGCCACCCTCACGAATCGCGAACTTCAACCCCTCATCCATCGCGATCGGAGCAATCAACTCCACCGTCACCTCAGTGTTGTCACCCGGCATGCACATCTCCGTCCCCGACGGCAACTCGATCGTCCCCGTCACATCCGTCGTCCGGAAATAGAACTGCGGCCGATAATTCGAGAAGAACGGCTTGTGACGACCACCCTCCTCCTTGGTCAACACATACACATTCGCCTCGAAGTTCGTGTGCGGCGTGATCGACCCAGGCTTCGCCAACACCTGACCCCGCTGCACATCCTCCTTGTCGATACCCCGCAGCAACGCACCGATGTTGTCCCCCGCCTGACCCTCATCCAACAACTTGCGGAACATCTCCACACCCGTGCACGTCGTCTTCTGCGTCGCCTTCAACCCGACGATCTCGATCTCATCACCCGTGTGGATCACACCCTGCTCCACCTTGCCCGTCACCACCGTCCCACGACCCGTGATCGTGAACACATCCTCGATCGGCATCAAGAACGGCTTGTCCAGATCACGCACCGGCTCCGGCACATACGAATCAACCGCCGCCATCAACTCCATGATCTTGTCCTGGGCATCACTGTCACCCTCCAACGCCTTCAACGCAGACACCGGAATCACCGGACAGTTGTCACCATCGAACTCATACTCAGACAGAAGCTCCCGCACCTCCATCTCGACGAGCTCCAACAACTCCTCGTCATCAACCATGTCCACCTTGTTCAACGCCACCACGATCGCCGGCACACCCACCTGCCGAGCCAACACCACATGCTCACGCGTCTGCGGCATCGGACCATCCGTCGCAGCCACCACCAGGATCGCCCCATCCACCTGAGCAGCACCCGTGATCATGTTCTTGATGTAATCCGCGTGCCCCGGCATATCCACATGCGCGTAATGCCGATTCTCCGTCTCATACTCCACATGGGACACATTGATCGTGATCCCACGCTCCCGCTCCTCCGGAGCCTTATCAATGTTCTCGAACTCCGTGAACGAGTTCCCCGGCACACGATCCGCCAACGTCTTCGTGATCGCCGCCGTCAACGTCGTCTTCCCATGGTCAATATGACCCATCGTCCCCACATTCACATGGGGCTTGTTCCGCTCGAACTTCTCCTTGGCCATGGGAGGCACTGCCTTTCGTGTGGTTCTTGATCCGGTGTGGGGTACTGCGACTTGCTGGTGGTCTTGCCTACTGCCCGGTGACCCGGGCGATGATCTCTTCCTGCACGTTCCGGGGGGTGGGCTGGTAGCTGTGGAACTGCATGGTGTACGTGGCCCGACCCTGGGTCTTGGACCGCAGGTCGGTCGAGTAGCCGAACATCTCCGACAGCGGGACCTCGGCGGAGACGATCTGGTTGTTGCCCCGCTGCTCCATCTTGCCGACCTTGCCGCGGCGGGAGTTCAGGTCCCCGATCACGTCGCCCATGTAGTCCTCGGGCGTGACGACCTCCACGCCCATGATGGGCTCCAGCAGGATGGGTGACGCCTTGCGGGCCGCCTCCTTGAACCCCATGGTGCCGGCGATCTTGAACGCCATCTCGGAGGAGTCGACGTCGTGGTAGTCGCCGTCCTCGAGGGACACGTGGATGTCCACCATGGGGAAGCCGGCCAGGATGCCCGTGGTCATGGCCTCCTTGATGCCGTGCCCCACGGAGGGGATGTACTCCTTGGGGATGCGACCGCCGCTGATCTTGTCGCTGAACTCGTAGCCGCCACCGGGCCCGGAGGGCTCGAGCGTCAGGACGATCTTGGCGTACTGGCCGGTGCCGCCGGTCTGCTTCTTGTGGAGGTAGGTGTAGCCCTCCACCGGATTGGTGATGGTCTCGCGGTAGGCCACCTGCGGCTTGCCGACGTTGGCCTCCACGTTGAACTCCCGCATCATGCGGTCGACCAGCACCTCCAGGTGCAGCTCGCCCATGCCGGAGATGATGGTCTGGGCCGTCTCCTCGTCGGTGCGGACCTGGAAGGTGGGGTCCTCCTCCGACAGCGCGAACAGGGCCTTGGACATCTTGTCCTGGTCGGCCTTGGTCTTGGGCTCCACGGCCACGTGGATCACCGGGTCCGGGAAGTCCAGGGTCTCCAGCACGATGATGTTGGCCGGATCGCAGAGGGTGTCGCCGGTGCGGGTGTTCTTGATGCCGATGCCGGCCACGATGTCGCCGGCGTAGACGGCGTCCTGCTCGATCTGGTCGTTGGCGTGCATCTCCAGCAGCCGGCCGACGCGCTCCTTGTCACCGGAGCGGGTGTTGTAGACGGTGCCGCCCTTCTCCAGCTTGCCGGAGTACACCCGGAAGTAGATGAGCTTGCCCACGTGGGGGGCGGTCATGATCTTGAACGCCAGTGCCGCGAACGGCTCGTCGGTGCTCGGCTTGCGGCTGACGGGCTCGCCCTTGCGGTCGACGCCTTCCACCGGGGGCAGCTCGTCCGGGGACGGCATGTACCAGCAGACGGCGTCCAGGAGGGGCTGCACGCCCTTGTTCTTGAAGGCGGTGCCGTTCAGCACGGGCACCACGCCGTGGTTGATGGTGGCGTCGCGGAGGGCGGCCCGGATGAGCTCCGGGGAGAGGTCCTCGCCGTCCAGGTACTTCTCCATGACCTCGTCGTTGGTCTCCGAGATCACGTCGATGAGCTGCTGGCGGTAGTCGTCGGCCTGCTCCTGGAGGTGCTCGGGGATGTCCACGACGTCCCAGGAGGCGCCCAGCTCCTCACCGTTCCAGATCCAGGCCTTCATCGTGACCAGGTCGACGATGCCCTCGTACGCGGCCTCGGCGCCGATGGGCAGCTGGATGACGGCGACCTTGGCGTTGAGGCGGTCCTTGATGGACTCCAGAGCGGCGAAGAAGTCGGCGCCCATGCGGTCCATCTTGTTGACGAAGCACATGCGGGGGACCTGGTACTTGTCCGCCTGGCGCCACACCGTCTCGGTCTGGGGCTCCACGCCGGCCACGCCGTCGAACACCGCGACGGCGCCGTCGAGCACGCGGCAGGGAGCGCTCCACCTCGACGGTGAAGTCGACGTGGCCCGGGGTGTCGATGATCTGGATGCGGTGGTCGACCCCGTCCACGGTGTCGGTCCAGTGGCACGTGGTGGCGGCGGAGGTGATGGTGATGCCCCGCTCCTGCTCCTGGGCCATCCAGTCCATGGTGGCCGCGCCCTCGTGGACCTCACCGATCTTGTAGGTCTTGCCGGTGTAGTACAGGATCCGCTCGGTGGTGGTGGTCTTGCCGGCATCGATGTGGGCCATGATGCCGATGTTGCGGGTCCGGTCCAGTGGGAACTGCGCCATTGCTCGTCTTTTCCAGGGTTCGGGGGGTGGGTGTGCTCAGCGGGCGGGGAGCGGGTTGCTCACCAGCGGTAGTGGGCGAAGGCCTTGTTGGACTCCGCCATCTTGTGCAGGTCTTCCTTGCGCTTCATGGAGGCGCCGACGCCGTTGCTGGCGTCCAGCAACTCGTTGGCCAGGCGCTCGGCCATGGTCCGCTCCCGGCGCTGACGGCTGTAGCCGACGACCCAGCGGATGGCCAGGGTGTTGGCCCGTCGGGGACGGACCTCCACCGGCACCTGGTAGGTGGCACCACCGACGCGGCGGCTGCGCACCTCGAGCTGGGGCTTGATGTTGTCGATCGCACGCTTGAGGGTGACCACGGGGTCGCCGCCGGTCTTCTCCTCGATGGTGGTCATGGCGTCGTAGACGATCTTCTCCGCGGTGGACCGCTTGCCGCGCTGCAGGATCTTGTTGACGATCTGGGTGACGAGGACCGACCGGTAGATCGGGTCGGGCTGGAGCTCGCGGCGGGGTGCGGGACCCTTGCGGGGCATGTCAGGACTCCTTCTTGGCGCCGTAGCGGGAACGGGCCTGCTTGCGGTCGCGGACCCCGGAGGTGTCCAGCGTCCCGCGGACGATCTTGTAGCGGACGCCGGGCAGGTCCTTCACACGGCCACCGCGGACCAGCACGATGCTGTGCTCCTGCAGGTTGTGGCCCTCACCCGGGATGTAGGCCGTGACCTCGATGCCACTGGAGAGCCGTACGCGGGCCACCTTGCGCAGCGCCGAGTTGGGCTTCTTGGGCGTGCTGGTGAAGACGCGCGTGCAGACCCCGCGGCGCTGGGGCGCGCCCTTGAGCGCCGGCGTGGACTCCTTGCGGCGCTTGGTCTGGCGGCCCTTGCGGACCAGCTGCTCGATCGTGGGCACGGTGAACCTCTTACTTCTGTGGCTTGGGCTGCTGCACTGGGCTTCTGGGCGTTCTCACGGTCCTGGGACACACGGACCCGGAGCCATCACGGCCGCTCGGAGGATGCCCGCGCAACACGGAGCGGGCCGAGGGCCGACGGGACATGCTACGGCCCGGTGGGCCGGGGCCGCAAACGCCCCCGGGAACGGGACCGGGCGGGCCCGGTGGGCCCGCCCGTGCTCCGTGATCGGGGTGGACGGGATCAGGTGGCCTGACCGGCGTCCGGGAACTCGATGACGTTGCTCTCGACCACCTCGGCCACGGCACCCTCGCCGGCCTCGCCCGACGGGCCGATGTTGGCCAGCCACTCGGCGATGGACCCGGCGTCGTCCGACGAGTAGTACTCGAGGGGCTGGTAGTCGGGTGCGTAGGTCTGGATCTCCTGGTACCGCTGCATGCCGGTGCCGGCGGGGATCAGCTTGCCGATGATGATGTTCTCCTTCAGGCCGAGGAGCCCGTCGGACTTGCTCTCGATGGCCGCCTCGGTCAGCACCCGGGTGGTCTCCTGGAAGGAGGCCGCCGAGAGCCACGAGTCGGTCGCCAGCGAGGCCTTGGTGATGCCCATCAGCTCGGGCCGGCCCTCGGCCGGCTTCTTGCCCTCCTGCACCAGGCGGCGGTTGGTGTCCGCGAACACCCGCTGGTCCACCCGCTCCCCGGGCAGGAAGTCCGACTCGCCGGGCTCCTGGACCGCGATGCGGCGGGTCATCTGCCGGACGATGAGCTCGATGTGCTTGTCGTGGATGGACACGCCCTGGTCCCGGTACACCCGCTGGACCTCGTCCACCAGGTACTGCTGCACGGCCCGGACACCCTTGATCTCCAGGAGCTCCTTGGGGTCACGGGGACCCTCGACCAGCGCGTCGCCGGCGACGACCTCGTCGCCGTCGCGCACCTTGAGCGGGCGCTCACGCTCGATGGAGTGCAGGTCCTCCTCGCCGTCGTCGCCGACGACGGTGACGTTCCAGACCTTGCCGTCCTCCTCGTCGATGCGCACCACACCGGAGATGCGGGCCAGCACGGCCTTGTTCCGGGGGCTGCGGGCCTCGAACAGCTCCACCACGCGGGGGAGGCCACCGGTGATGTCACCGCCGGCGCCGGCCACACCACCGGTGTGGAAGGTCCGCATGGTCAGCTGCGTGCCGGGCTCACCGATGGACTGGGCCGCGATGACGCCGACGGCCTCGCCCGGTTCGATGATCTTGCCGGTGGCCAGCGACACGCCGTAGGACGCCGCCGAGATGCCGACCTCGCTCTCGTCGGTCAGGGGCGACAGCACCCGGACCGACGTCACGTCGGGGTCGTCCCGGAGCGCCACCATCTCGTCCTGACCCACCTGGGTGCCCCGGGCGATGGTGGTGCCGTCGGCCAGCTTGATGTCCTCCGCCAGGGTGCGGCTGAACAGCTTGGTCTCCAGGTTGTACCGCTTCCCGGGCACATCGGGGCGGACGTCGTCCACCGTGATGCTGCGGATGGGCCCGCCGCTCTCGAAGGGGTCCTGGTCGTTGATGATGAGCTCCTGGGCCACGTCGACCAGGCGCCGGGTCAGGTAGCCGGAGTCCGCGGTACGCAGCGCCGTGTCCACCAGGCCCTTCCGGGCACCAGGCGTGGCGATGAAGTACTCCAGCACCGACAGGCCCTCACGGAAGTTGCTCTTGATGGGGCGGGGGATCATGTCACCGCGGGGGTTGGCCACCAGGCCGCGCATGCCGGCGATCTGGCGGACCTGCATCATGTTCCCTCGGGCACCCGAGCCCACCATCATGTCGATGGGGTTGAACTGGGTGGACTGCATGGCCTCCTGCATGGCCTTGGTGACTTCCGAGGTGGCCGTCGTCCAGATCTCGACCTCCTTCTGCTTGCGCTCGCCGTCGGTGATGATGCCGCGGCGGAACTGCTTCTCCACCTTGTCGGCCTCGGTCTCGTGGCGATCGAGGATGTCGTACTTGTTGGTCGGCGTCTGGACGTCGTTGATGGAGATGGTCAGGCCCGAACGCATGGCGTAGTTGAAGCAGAGGGACTTGATGGCATCGAGGGCCGTGGCCGCCTCGGCCCGCCGGAAGTCCACGGCGAGCCGGTCGACGATGTCGGTCATCTCCTTCTTGCGCACCGGGATGTTGACGTACGGGTAGTCCTTCGGGAGGGCCCGGTTGAACAGCAGCCGGCCGGCGGTGGTGTCCTTCCACACCGCGGCGTTGCCGTTGGCGGGCGTCTCCAGCAGGTCCGGGAACTCCGTGCCCCGGTACTGGATCCGGGCGTGCACGCTGAGCTCGCGGGACTCGATGTCCCGCTCGATCTGGTCCATGCGGCCGTAGGCGCGGCCCTCTCCGGTGTCACCCTCGACCAGGTCGGTCAGGTAGAAGGCACCGATGATCATGTCCTGGGTGGGCGTGACCAGCGGCCGGCCGTGTGCCGGGCTCAGCATGTTGTTGGCGCTGAGCATGAGCACGCGTGCCTCGGCCTGGGCCTCTGCCGACAGCGGCAGGTGGACCGCCATCTGGTCCCCGTCGAAGTCCGCGTTGAACGCGGCGCACACCAACGGGTGGATCTGGATGGCCTTGCCCTCCACCAGCACGGGCTCGAAGGCCTGGATGCCGAGGCGGTGCAGCGTGGGGGCACGGTTGAGGAGCACCGGGTGCTCCTTGATCACGTCCTCCAGCACGTCCCACACCTGGGGGCGGCGCCGCTCCACCATGCGCTTGGCCGACTTGATGTTCTGGGCGTGCTCCTTGTCCACCAGCGCCTTCATGACGAAGGGCTTGAACAGCTCCAGCGCCATCAGCTTGGGCAGGCCGCACTGGTGCAGCTGCAGGGTGGGGCCGACCACGATGACCGAACGGCCGGAGTAGTCCACGCGCTTGCCCAGCAGGTTCTGGCGGAATCGGCCCTGCTTGCCCTTGAGCATGTCCGAGAGGGACTTGAGGGGACGGTTGCCCGGGCCCGTCACGGGCCGGCCGCGGCGGCCGTTGTCGAACAGCGCGTCCACGGCCTCCTGCAGCATCCGCTTCTCGTTGTTGACGATGATCTCCGGGGCGCCCAGGTCCAGCAGCCGCTTGAGCCGGTTGTTCCGGTTGATCACACGCCGGTAGAGGTCGTTGAGGTCCGAGGTGGCGAACCGGCCACCGTCGAGCTGCACCATGGGGCGCAGGTCCGGGGGGATCACCGGCACGACGTCCAGGATCATGGCGCGGGGGTCGTTGACCCGGTTGCCGTTCTCGTCCCGGCGGTTGAAGGCGGCGACGATCTTGAGCCGCTTGATGGCCTTCTGCTTGCGCTGGGCCGACAGGGGCTTCTGGCCCTCCTGCGGGTCGATGGCGGCCCGCAGCTTGACCTCCTCCTCGTCCAGGTCGATGCGGTCGATGAGCAGCTTGATGGCGCCGGCGCCCATGCCGCCCTCGAAGTAGTCGCCGAAGCGGTCCTGCAGCTCGCGCCACAGCATCTCGTCCTCGATGATCTGGCGGGGGTACAGGTCCTTGAACTCGTCCCACACCCGACCCAGGAGCTCCAGCTCCGCGTCGTAGTTCTCCCGGATGACGCCCAGGTCCTTCTCCGCGGCCTTGCGGCGGCTGGTCAGGTCCGACTCCTTGGCGCCCTCCGCCTCCAGGGCCTCGAGCTCACCCTCGAGCTCCTCCATGCGGCGCGCCAGCTCCAGCTCGCGCTCCTTCTCGACGGCGTCGCGCTCGCCGAGCATCTCCGCCTCCAGGCTGGGCAGGTCGGTCTGGCGGCGGTCGTCGTCCACGTGGGTGACCAGGTTGGCCGCGAAGTAGATGACCTTCTCCAGCTGCTTGGCCTTGAGCTCCTCACGGGGCTCGATGCCGCTCAGCAGGTAGGCCAGCCAGGACCGCGTGCCCCGGAGGTACCAGATGTGCACGGCGGGGGCGGCCAGCTCGATGTGGCCCATGCGCTCGCGCCGGACCTTGGAGCGGGTGACCTCCACGCCGCAGCGCTCGCAGATGATGCCGCGGAACCGGACGCGCTTGTACTTGCCGCAGTAGCACTCCCAGTCCTTGGTCGGACCGAAGATCTTCTCGCAGAAGAGCCCGTCCTTCTCCGGCTTGAGCGTGCGGTAGTTGATGGTCTCCGGCTTCTTGACCTCGCCGTTGGACCACGTGCGGATCGCGTCCGCGGTGGCCAGGCCGATCCGGAGCTGGTCGAAGAGGTTGACGTCGAGCATGGGGGAAGTCGTTTCCTCTCTCAGCGACGCTCCGCCTGGCGGCGGGCGTCGTCCTCGTCTGAACCGCGCTCCGGCCGGGACAGGTCGATGCCCAGTTCCTCGGCTGCACGGAAGAAGTCCTCGTCGAGCTCTCGCATCTTGATCTCCTCACCCGTACGGGAGAGGACCTCGACGTTCAGGCACAGGGCCTGCATTTCCTTGATGAGCACCTTGAAGCTCTCCGGGATCCCGGGTTCCGGGATGTTCTCGCCCTTGACGATGGCCTCGTAGACCTTGACCCGGCCGAGGGTGTCGTCGGACTTGATGGTGAGCAGCTCCTGCAGGCAGTAGGCGGCGCCGTAGGCCTCCAGGGCCCACACCTCCATCTCGCCGAACCGCTGGCCGCCGAACTGCGCCTTCCCGCCCAGCGGCTGCTGGGTGATCATCGAGTAGGGGCCGGTGGAGCGGGCGTGGATCTTGTCGTCCACCAGGTGGGCGAGCTTCAGGATGTAGGCGTAGCCGACGGTGACCGGGTTGTCGTACTTCTCCCCGGTGCGGCCGTTGAACAGCGTGACCTTGCCGTCGTCACCGATGAGGCGGCCGTCCTGGCCGTAGTCGGTGCGGACGGACTCCGGATGGATGTTCTCGAAGATGGACTTGATGGTCGGGTGCTTGCCCGCCATCTCCGTCTCGTCCCACTTGGCACCGTCGAACACCGGCGTGGCGATGAGGGTGGCCGGGCGGGTGGTGGGACGGGTCTTGGTCTCGGTGCCCTGGAGCGGCTGCTCGCCGATCTCGTGGTCGCCGTCGGTCCAGCCCCAGCGGGCGGCCCAGCCCAGGTGCGTCTCCAGCACCTGGCCCACGTTCATGCGGGAGGGCACGCCGAGCGGGTTCAGGATGATGTCCACCGGGCTGCCGTCCTCCATGAACGGCATGTCCTCGCTGGGCAGGATGCGGCTGATCACGCCCTTGTTGCCGTGGCGGCCGGCGAGCTTGTCGCCCACCGAGATCTTGCGCTTCTGGGCCACGTAGACCCGGACCAACTGGTTGACCCCGGGCGGCAGCTCGTGGGCGTCGTCACGGCTGAACACCTTGACGTCGATGACCTTGCCGGACTCGCCGTGGGGGACCTTCAACGAGGTGTCCCGCACCTCACGGGCCTTCTCGCCGAAGATGGCGCGCAGCAGGCGCTCCTCGGGGGTGAGCTCGGTCTCGCCCTTGGGGGTGACCTTGCCCACCAGGACGTCGCCCGGGTCCACCTCGGCGCCGACGCGGATGATCCCGCGCTCGTCGAGGTCGGCCAGGATCTCCTCGCTCAGGTTGGGGATGTCCCGGGTGATCTCCTCCGGGCCCAGCTTGGTGTCCCGGGCGTCCACCTCGTGTTCGTGGATGTGGATGGAGGTGAGGACGTCGTCCCGGACGAGGCGCTCGTTGAGGATGATGGCGTCCTCGAAGTTGTAGCCCTCCCACGGCATGAAGGCCACGAGCAGGTTCTTGCCCAGGGCGAGCTCGCCGTTGTCGGTGGACGGGCCCTCCGCCAGGACGTCGCCGGCCTTGACCTTCTGGCCCTCCACCACGGAGGGCCGCTGGTTGATGCAGGTGTCCTGGTTGGACCGCTCGAACTTGTGGAGGCGGTAGGTGACCTTGCCGGCCTTCTTGTAGTCGACGACGATCACGTGGCCGTCGACCTCCACCACGGTGCCGTCCTCGGTGGCCAGGATCATGTCCGCGGCGTCACGGGCGGCGCGGCTCTCGATGCCGGTGCCGATGTAGGGCGCCTCCGCCCGCAGCAACGGCACGGCCTGGCGCTGCATGTTGGCGCCCATGAGGGCGCGGTTGGCGTCGTCGTGCTCCAGGAAGGGGATGAGCGCGGTGGCGACCGACACGATCTGCTTGGGGGAGACGTCCATGAGCTGGACCTCCTCCGGCGAGACCGCGGAGATCTCCGTGGTGGCGCCCAGGAACTCGTCCCGCTCCAGCTGCAGCTTCAGGTCGGACAACGACGCGGCCTGGGGCGAGCGCCGCACCAGCACGCGGTCGGCGGAGAAGGTGCCGTCCGGGCCGATCGGCGTGTTGGCCTGGGCGACGATGTACTCCTCCTCCTCGTCGGCGGGGAGCCAGAGGATCTCGTCGGTGACCCGGCCGTTGACGACCTTGCGGTAGGGCGTCTCGATGAAGCCGAACTGGTTGACCCGGGCGAAGGTGGCCAGGGCGCCGATCAGGCCGATGTTCGGGCCCTCCGGCGTCTCGATGGGGCACATGCGGCCGTAGTGGGAGAAGTGGACGTCGCGGACCTCGAAGCCGGCCCGCTCACGCGAGAGGCCGCCGGGGCCGAGTGCCGACAGGCGACGACGGTGGGTCAGCCCGGACAGGGGGTTGACCTGGTCCATGAACTGGCTCAGCTGGGAGGTCCCGAAGAACTCCTTGATGGCCGCCACCACGGGCCGGATGTTGATCAGGGTGGTGGGGGTGATGGCCTCCACGTCCTGGGTGGTCATGCGCTCACGGACGACCCGCTCCATGCGGGACAGGCCGATGCGCACCTGGTTCTGGATGAGCTCGCCCACCGACCGGATGCGCCGGTTGGCGAAGTGGTCCTGGTCGTCCAGGCGGTAGCCGTGGGTGCCGGCGGCCAGGTTCAGCAGGTACGTGGTGGCGGCGAGGACCTCGCAGCGCGACAGCACCGGCTGGTCCGGCTCGGGGACGTCCAGCTGGCCGGCCAGCTGGGGGAACAGCTCCTGGAGCCGCTCGATCTCCGGGCCGAGCTTGCGGTTGAGCTTGTAGCGGCCCACCCGGCTGAGGTCGTAGCGGCGGGGCTCGAAGAAGGCGTTGTTGAAGTAGTTGCGGGCGGAGTCGGGTGTGGCCGGCTCACCGGGGCGGGCCCGCTTGTAGATCTCGATGATGGCCTCGTCCTGGGTGACGGCCAGCTCCTTGTCCTTCTCCCACTGCCCTTCCAGGAAGTCGAAGTGACGGACGAAGGCCTCCAGGAACCCGGGGGCGTTCTCCTCGTCGTAGCCCAACGCCCGCAGCAGGACGAACAGCGACAGGCGACGCTTGCGGGCCACGCGGGTGCCGGCGGTCGGGTCCTTGCCGGGCTTCTGCTCGACGTCGAACTCGATCCACTCACCCCGGTAGGGGTGGATGGTGCCGGTGACGAGCTGGTGCTTGGACAGGTTCCGGAGGCGGAACCGCTCACCGGGCTGGAAGATCACGCCGGGCGAACGGACCAGCTGGGAGACCACGACCCGCTCGGTGCCGTTGATGATGAAGGTGCCCTTGTCGGTCATCATGGGGAAGTCCCCCATGAACACCGTCTGCTCCTTGATCTCGCCGGTGTTGGCGTTCATGAAGCGGGCCCGGGCGAAGATCGGGGCGGAGAAGGTCATGTCCTTCTCCTTGCACTCCTCCACCGTGAACTTGGGCGGCGGGCGCAGGTCCTCGTCGAAGGGGTCGAACTCCAGCTCGAGACTGAGCGTCTCGGTGAAGTCCTTGATGGGCGAGATGTCGCGGAAGGCGTCCGCAAGGCCCTGCTCGACGAACCAGCGGAACGATTCCCGCTGGATGGCGATGAGGTCCGGCAGATCGAGAACCTCATCGAGGTTCGCGAACGAATAACGGTCCCGGAAGATGTCGCGAGAGGACAAGGAGCTACTCCCCGTGGGCGTAGGGCGGGCGGGCGATCACAACCGGACCCCGTGCGCGCGACATCTGAGGAGAAAACTCTTCGGGCATCGAACGGCAGGGCACGGCAACCGAGTAGAGTACGCGGTCCACCTGCCCGGGTCAAGACACCAGTGGTCAGGCCCTCCCGGGCCTCACCCCGAGCGGCGCCCGATGGCTCCGGGGAGCGTACGAAGCCCACCCGCCCGGGTCAAGGATCCCCGTCCCACGGCCCGAACGGGCGTTCGCCCCGGACGCGCAACGGGAGCGCCCCGTGCCGCCCGCAGGCGGTGGGACGCTCCCGTGAGACGTGCGATCCCCGGTGGGGATCAGGTCACTTGACCTCGGCAGACCCGCCGGCGCCCTCGAGCGCCTCCTTGGCCTTGTCCGCCTCTTCCTTGGACACGCCCTCGAGGACGGCCTTGGGGGCCGACTCGACGAGGTCCTTGGCTTCCTTGAGGCCCAGGTTCGTGAGCCCACGAACCTCCTTGATGACCTGGATCTTCTTGTCACCGGCGTCGGTGAGGACCACGTCGAAGCTGGTCTTCTCCTCCTCGGCGGCACCGGCGTCGCCGCCGCCCGCGGGCGCTGCGGCCACGGCTGCGACCGGGGCGGCCGCCGTGACGCCGAAGCGCTCCTCGAAGTCCTTGAGGAGCTCGGAGAGCTCCAGGACCGTCATGCTGGAGATCGCGTCGAGGATCTCTTCCTTGGTCGCCATGTCTGTCACTCCTCTTCCTGTGCGGCGTCCTCGGCTGCGTCGGTCGCAGCCTCGGTCACCGGCTCCCCGGCGTCCTCCGCCGGGGTGTCGTCCGTCTCGGTCGCCCCGGCGGGTGCCGGGGCCTCTTCGGTGCTCTCTGGGGAGTCCGCAGTGCCTGCGGAGTCGGTGTCTGTCGGATCGTCCGCCGGGGTGGCCGCGGGTGCGGTCTCCGGGGCGGTCGGTTCGGCTGCGGGTGCGCCTGGTGCGCCGCCCTGCTCGATGAGGGCCTGCAGTGCGTAGGCCATCTTCTGGGGGACGGCCTGCAGCAGGCTGGCGAAGTTCCGCATGGGTGCGGCCATGCCGCCGGCGAGCCTCGCCAGCAGCTCCTCCCTGGGTGCGACCTCGGCGAGCTCGGCCACGGCCTTCTCGTCGAGGAGATGCGTTCCCAGGATGCCGCCCTTGAGGACCAACAACGGGTTGGCCTTCGAGAACGACTTGAGGGCCTTGGCCACCATGACGGCGTCGCCCGGCGTGCCGTCGGCCTTGGTGCCGACGAATGCCAGCGCCGTGGGGCCCGTGAGCTGATCGCCCAGCTCGAGGTCCAGGTCGGACGTGGCCCGGCGGACGAGGGTGTTCTTGTACACCTTGTACTCACCACCCGCCGCGCTCAGCGATGAGCGCAGCTCCTGCAGGTCACGAACCGTCAGGCCTCGGTACTCGGTGAAGAGCACGGCGTCGGAATCCGCGAACTTTCCGCGGACCTCGTCGACCACTGCAACCTTCTCCGGCCTCGGGTTCTCCATATGACACCTCCTTTCCATCTGTCCGGGAGGAACCGGCGCCCGCAGAGCGGACGCCTCCTCGACCGGGCACCGGAAGTCCGGGACGGTGTCAGGGTGGTCCACCTACCCAGGTGGGCCGGTGACCGGGCTGCGGTCGTGGGCCCGTTCTGCACCGTCCGGTGCGCCGTGGGGTCTTCGGCGAGTACTGAGATCCTCGGTTGTGAACGTTCCCCGGGAGGGGAACGAGCGCGTCCCCGGAGGGGACGACGTCAGGGTACCGACCCGGGACCGGCAGGGGCCAGCCCGATGGGGTCAGGCCTCGAGCTTGTGCACGTCCAGGTTGACGCCGGGGCCCATGGTGGACGCCAGGGTGGCCTTGCGGATGTAGCGCCCCTTCGACGAGGACGGCTTGGCCTTGTTCAGCTCGTCGATCACGGCGGTGAAGTTGGCCATCAGGGCATCGGCGCCGAAGCTGGCCTTGCCGATCACGACGTGCACGTTGGCATTGCGGTCGGTGCGGTACTCCACCTTGCCGCCCTTGAACTCGTCCACGGCCTTGGCCGGGTCGGGGGTGACGGTGCCGGTCTTGGGATTGGGCATGAGGCCACGGGGCCCGAGCACGCGGCCCAGGCGGCCGACCAGCGGCATGAGGTCCGGGGTGGCGATGGTGACGTCGAAGTCCAGCATGCCGCCCTCGATCTGGGCCGCCAGGTCCTCCGCGCCGACGAACTCGGCGCCGGCGGCCTCGGCCGCCGCTGCGGCGTCACCCTGGGCGAACACCGCGACCCGGACGTCCTTGCCCGTGCCGGAGGGCAGGGCGACGGTGCCCCGGACCATCTGGTCGGCCTTGCGGGGATCCACGCCCAGGCGGACCACCGCCTCGACGGTCTCGTCGAAGTTGGCGGTGGCCAGGGTCTTGACGATCTCCACCGCTTCTTCGGCGGAGTGCTGGCGGTCCCGGTCGAAGCGCTTGGTCGCGTCGAGGTACCGCTTTCCGTGCTGTGCCATGGTTCGAATCCTTCCGGATCTCCCTCAGGTGTGTCCCGGGTGCCCGGGCGAGGTCCTCCCGGGTGGGGTGGGGCGGGTGCGCCCCGACGGTGCCGACCCGCTCAGTCGAGGACCTGGATGCCCATGGAACGGGCGGTCCCGGCGATCTGGAGCTTGGCGGCGTCGATGTCGTCGGTGTTGAGGTCCGGCAGCTTGGTGCGGGCGATCTCGGTCACCTGGGCGTCGGTGATGCTGCCGACGTGGCCCCGGCCCGGGGTCTGGCTGGCCTTCTCCAGTCCGGCGGCCTCACGGATGAGCACCGGCGCCGGCGGCGTCTTGGTCACGAAGCTGAACGTGCGGTCCTCGAAGATGGAGATCTCCACGGGGATGATCGTCCCCCGCTGGCTCTCGGTGCGGGCGTTGTACTCCTTGCAGAAGTCCATGATCGCCACGCCGTGGGGGCCGAGCGCGGTGCCCACCGGGGGCGCGGGCGAGGCCTGGCCCGCGGGGATCTGGATCTTGACGATCGCGACGACCTTCTTCTTGGCCATGACAGTTCACTTCCTCGGAATCGGTGGTCCGGTGCCCGGCGTCGGCTGGTGCGACGCGCGGAGGATCAGGGGGCCGGACCGGTCGACCATTGTGGTGCGCGTCCGGGTTCGGGGCAACCCGGGCCCCGGACGGCGGCACGTCTAGAGCTTGGCGACCTGTGAGAACTCGAGCTCCACGGGGGTCTCCCGCCCGAAGATGTTGACCAGCACCTTGAGCTTGAGCTGGTCCTCGTTGATCTCCACGATCTCGCCGGAGAAGTCCGCGAACGGGCCTTCCTTGACCCGCACGGTCTCGTTGATCTCGTACTCCAGGCGGGGCCGGGTGCGCTTGGGGGCCTCTTCGGTCTCCAGCTTGACCTGCAGGAAGTTCTCCACGTCCTTGCGGGGCAGGGGCTGGGGCTTGTTGCCGGCCCCCACGAACCCGGTCACGCCCGGCGTGTTGCGGATCACGTACCAGCTGTCGTCGTCCAGGCTGCAGCGGACCAGGAGGTAGCCGGGGAACATCTTCTTCTGGACCACCACCTTCTTGCCCTGCTTGAACTCCACGACGTCCTCCATGGGGATGACGACCTCGTGGATCTTGGACTCCATGTTCATGGAGTTCCGCCGGGCCTCGATGTTCTGGCGCACCTTGTTCTCGTAGCCGGACTGCGTGTGCAGGACGTACCACTTGCCGGGGCGGTCGTAGGGGGACTCCACCGGCGCGGCGGGGACCTCCTCGAACTCCTCGAGCAGCTCCTCCTCGACGATCACGTCGCCGGGCTCGATGTCCTCCGCGTCGGCGAGGGCCGCGATGGCCTCGTCGGCCGGGTGGTCGGTGATGTCGTCCAGGGGCTCGGGACCGGCGGCGCCGGCGTCCTCGGCCGCCTCCACCGCCCCGGTCAGGGCCGCCCCGGTCAGGGCCTCGTCCACGGCGTCCTCCACCGCGTCGGTCATGCGGTCGGCGCCCTCGAGCTCGGCCTCCATCGCCGCGTCCACGCCCGTACCGGCCTCGTCGAGGCCGTCGGTGCGGGTGGCAGCGGTCTGGTCGTCGTCAGTCATTGATCACTTTCCTCCGCGCGGGCTCAGAACAGCGTCGCGTCGGTCAGGCGGGCGGCAGTGCCTGCCGCATTGGTGGTGGACCCCGGGTCCAGGAGCTGCCGGAAGAACTCGCCGAAGGCGAGGTCCACGACGAAGACGAACGCAGTGAAGAGCACCAACGCGATCAGGACGATCGTGGAGTAGCGGATGACCTCCTGCTTGGTCGGCCAGGAGACCTTCTTGAGCTCGGCCCGGACCTCCCGCACGAACTCCACCGGCCGGGTGCGCTCGGACTTGAGGCGCTGGGCCGGGGCCTTGCGGTCCCGCGTGGCGACCTGTGAACCGTCGGCGTTCACCTGCCCGGCCTTCTGCATGGCCCGCTTCTGTTCTCGGTTCATCGCCATGCCGGCACCTCTCGCACCATCGTTTGCGTCTGGCAGATCCGTCTGGACACGTCCCGCTCCCGGGAACGGGGACGGAATGAGCAGGGCAGGGGGGACTCGAACCCCCAACCGCCGGTTTTGGAGACCGGTGCTCTAGCCAATTGAGCCACTGCCCTGTGGGCGCTCCGGTGCACCGGCGGGGCCGGGGCGCGCAACGTCCGAGGGGCAGGTTAGACGCAGCGAACGCCGGGGGCTATCCGGGGACCCGCTCACCCGGCCAGGGCCGGGCGGTGCCGGCGCGAGCGGGAGGCGATCACGATGGCCCCCGCCGCCCCCGCCGCGGTGGCCGCGGCCAGGCCCCCGAGGTAGGCCACACGGTGGCGGTGCAGGAGCGAGCGCACGGCCCGCCGCTCCCCCGCCTCCTCCAGGGCGGCGAGCACGTCGGCCACCATCCCCGGTGCAGGCTCCAGGACCTCGTTCCGCAGCGACCGCAGGGTGCGCAGCACCCGCCGGTGCTGGACCAGCTCGGCCTGGCACCGCAGGCACCGCTCCACATGGGCCCGGGCGTCGGGCGGCAGCCGGACGGTCCCCTCGGCCACGTCGGCCAGCGAGGGCGCGACCTGGTCACACCTCACGGGAGCCCACCTCGTCCAGCTCCGGGAACAGCTCGCCACGGAGGCGGTGGCGGGCCCGGTGCAGGCGGACCTTGGCCGCGGTGACGCTGATCCCCAGCTCCTCCGCGATCGCCTCGTGCGGGAGCTCGTAGACGTCCCGCAGCACCACCACGGCCCGCAGCTTGGACGGGAGGACCTCCAGAGCCGCCACCAGGCGGTCCCGCAGCTCGCCGGCGTCGGCCACCAGTGCCGGATCGGCGTCGTGGCGGAGGTCCACCACGTCGCCGGAGGGCGGCAGCTCGTCGTGGCGGTGCCGGCGCCGGCGCCCCAGGTGGGTGGAGGCCGTGTTGGCGGTGATCCGGTACATCCAGGTGGAGAACTGGGCGTCACCCCGGAACCGCTCCAGGCCGCGGTAGGCGCGGAGGTAGGCCTCCTGGGTCACGTCCCGTGCATCCTCGACGTTGCCGGTCAACCGGAGCGCCATGGTGTACGTCTCCCGGTAGGTGGCCTCCACCAGGCGCTCGAACGCCCGGGAGTCGCCCTCCTGGGCGGCGGCCACGAGCCCCGACAGGTCATCGGGGCCCGGCAGGTGGGACCCGGACCGGGGCCCGGTGGTTACCAGGCGCACCGGGGTCGGTCCCGGTGCCGGTGGGGCACCGTCCCGGGCCGGGGACGCCAGCGTGCCGGCGTCGGGGAATGGGCGATCGGCCACCGCGCCACTGTAGGGCCCGGTGGAGCACGGACCCGGGACGCGCCACGGGCGCCCCGAGGGGCGCCCGTTCGGGTCTGCCGGCGTGTCCGGTCCCGGGTCCCGGGACGGGACGTCGATCAGCGGGTCTCCTTGTGCAGCGTGTGCTTGCGGTCCCAGCGGCAGTACTTCTTGAGCTCGATCCGCTCGCGGTCGTTCACCTTGGACTTGTTCGTGATGTAGTTGCGCCGCTTGCACTCGGTGCACTCGAGGGTCACGTGGACCCGCTTGTCGGAGGCCATCTGCTCCTGCTCCTGTCGATCTCGGACTGTCCATTCTGGTGGCGACCGGTGGTCCGGGACAAGCCGGGCGCCGGGGCACACGCCGGAGGCCCCCGACGCCGGCCCGTGGCAGCGGGGGCCTCCGAGCG
The DNA here is from genome assembly GCA_963773765.1 of uncultured Actinomycetota bacterium. Classification (GTDB taxonomy): domain Bacteria; phylum Actinomycetota; class Acidimicrobiia; order Acidimicrobiales; family Microtrichaceae; genus CAVZCC01. The sequence continues at coordinate 496,807 of CAVZCC010000005.1, forward strand.
ACCGGGGACCCGGGAGGGTGGGGCTACTTCAGGATCTTCGTGACACGACCCGCGCCCACCGTCCGGCCACCCTCACGAATCGCGAACTTCAACCCCTCATCCATCGCGATCGGAGCAATCAACTCCACCGTCACCTCAGTGTTGTCACCCGGCATGCACATCTCCGTCCCCGACGGCAACTCGATCGTCCCCGTCACATCCGTCGTCCGGAAATAGAACTGCGGCCGATAATTCGAGAAGAACGGCTTGTGACGACCACCCTCCTCCTTGGTCAACACATACACATTCGCCTCGAAGTTCGTGTGCGGCGTGATCGAACCCAGGCTTCGCCAACACCTGACCCCGCTGCACATCCTCCTTGTCGATACCCCGCAGCAACGCACCGATGTTGTCCCCCGCCTGACCCTCATCCAACAACTTGCGGAACATCTCCACACCCGTGCACGTCGTCTTCTGCGTCGCCTTCAACCCGACGATCTCGATCTCATCACCCGTGTGGATCACACCCTGCTCCACCTTGCCCGTCACCACCGTCCCACGACCCGTGATCGTGAACACATCCTCGATCGGCATCAAGAACGGCTTGTCCAGATCACGCACCGGCTCCGGCACATACGAATCAACCGCCGCCATCAACTCCATGATCTTGTCCTGGGCATCACTGATCACCCTCCAACGCCTTCAACGCAGACACCGGAATCACCGGACAGTCATCACCATCGAACTCATACTCAGACAGACAGCTCCCGCACCTCCATCTCGACGAGCTCCAACAACTCCTCGTCATCAACCATGTCGACCTTGTTCAACGCCACCACGATCGCCGGCACACCCACCTGCCGAGCCAACACCACATGCTCACGCGTCTGCGGCATCGGACCATCCGTCGCCGCCACCACCAGGATCGCCCCATCCACCTGAGCAGCACCCGTGATCATGTTCTTGATGTAATCCGCGTGCCCCGGCATATCCACATGCGCGTAATGCCGATTCTCCGTCTCATACTCCACATGCGACACATTGATCGTGATCCCACGCTCCCGCTCCTCCGGAGCCTTATCAATGTTCTCGAACTCCGTGAACGAGTTCCCCGGCACACGATCCGCCAACGTCTTCGTGATCGCCGCCGTCAACGTCGTCTTCCCATGGTCAATATGACCCATCGTCCCCACATTCACATGGGGCTTGTTCCGCTCGAACTTCTCCTTGGCCATGGTGACCGTTCTCCTGTATCTGGCGGGAAGTGCCTGCTGGACGCCGGGCGGCGCCGTGGCGCCGTGGCGTGTGACTGAAGTAGCGGCGGTCGGACTCGAACCGACGACCCCTCGATTATGAGCCGAGTGCTCTCACCAACTGAGCTACGCCGCCCGGTGCCGGCCCGTCGGCCGAGGACGGCCTCCGGACACTGGCGTGACCGGTGACCCCAGGGCCGAAACCCTGGCACCGATCCGGTGCGAGCCCCCTGTCAGAATCGAACTGACGACCTTTTCCTTACCATGGAAACGCTCTGCCGACTGAGCTAAGGGGGCAGGAACGACGGACGGACCGTCGGACCGAGCGCCGAGACTAGCGAGCGGACCGATCCGGCCACAACCGCACGTGACGGCGCGCTGGGCCGGACGGCTCAAGGAACTGGGCCGTTCGGCCGATGCCCGGGTGTGCAGTTCGAACGACTCGTCATCGAATCAGGGGACAACAGCATCGCCTTCGACCTCCACCCGCGGTTGACGGTGATCGCGGGGCTGGGGCAGATCGAGCGGGACGGGCTCATCAACGAGTTCGTGGGGGCGCTGGGGAACTCGAGGTCCGGCATCCACCTGGAGCTGGTCGCCGGCAACGGCCACCGCTTCGCCATCTTCCGGCCCACCGGCGCTGCGCACCGGGTGATCGACGTGGACCAGCGGGTGGACGTCACCGCCCAGTTCACCGATGCCGCCGGGTCGATCGACCTCCTGTCCCGGGCCGGCATGGACCCCCGCAGCGCCCGCAAGGTCATGCGGTTCGGGGCCCAGGACCTGGCCGAGACCACCGAGCGGGACAAGCTGATCCAGCGACTGGCCCGGGTGGACCAGAACGAGCTGTGGGTCGCCGCCGAGGCGCTGGTCATCGCCCACCGCCGCCTGGAGGAGGAGGCCGACGCCGTCGGCTCCAGCGTGGAGGACGCCGAGGTCATCGAGCGGATCGAGGAGCGCCACGAGGCCTTCGAGAAGTCCCAGGCCGACTCCGAGCAGGTGCGCCGGGCCACGTTCCTGATCGCCGGGTTCGCGGCCCTGCTGAGCGTGCCCATGGTGCGGATGGTCGGCACCGGAGGGGTCATCCCCCTGGCCACCATCGCCACGGTGGCGGTGCTGGTGTCGCTGTTCTACTGGCGTCGCAACGAACGGGCCCGGGAGGCCGAGGAGGCCGCACTGTCCGAGGCCGGCGCCCAGTCCTACCTGGGCTTCCACCTGCAACGGGTGAACAGCCTGCTGAGCTCCGACCTGGGGCGCCAGCGCCTGATCAAGGCCGCCGAGGAGCACCGCGACGCGGCGCAGCGCTGGCACGCGCTGGCGGGCGAGATCGACGTGAACTGGGCGGTGGCCAACCGGGCCGAGATCACCGGCGCCGCCCGGCTGCGGGCCGATGTCCAGCCCTTCACGGCCCTGACCGACGACACCACCCACACCGACGACACCGCGGCCATCGCCCACGCCGTGATCGGCCGCCTGACCCAGCTCCGGAGCCTGGGCCCGGGCCGCGAGAGCTTCCCCGCCCTCCTGGACGAACCGTTCTCCCACCAGGACCCCGCCACCCTCCCGGCCATGCTCGAGGTCCTGGTCCGCTCCTCGGAGCACCAGCAGATCGTGCTCCTGACCGACTCCGACGCCGTGGCCGGGTGGGCACGGGTGGAGTCCATGACCGGCGCCATGGGCATCATCGAGCCCACGCCGGTGGCCCGTCCCGCCAGCGCGGTCTGAGCGGACCGTCGCCCGGACCGGGCGGGACCGGACGACGTCGGGGAGCGCGACGACCACCGTCCTGCCTCCCCGCCGCTACCTTCGGAGCGTGTTGATCCGCCCCGCCCTGGTCACCGACGCGGCCGCCATCCTGGAGATCTACAACCTGGAGGTCCAGACGTCCGTGGTCACCTTCGACCTGGTCCCCCGCACCGAGGCCGAGCAGCGCAGCTGGATCACGGACCGTTCCGGCGCCCACGCCGTGCTGGTGGCCGTCCGTCCCGGCCCCGACGGCGGCCCCGACCAGGTCCTGGGGTTCGGGGCGCTGTCGCCCTACCGGGAGCGGCCGGGCTACTCCACCACGGTGGAGGACTCCGTCTACGTGCACCGCGAGCACCGCGGCGAGGGCGTGGGCCGGCTCCTGCTGGCCGAGCTGGTGGAGACGGCGCGGGCCCACGGGTTCCACGCGCTCATGGCCAAGGTCGTCGGTGGCCACGAGGCCTCGATCACCCTCCACACCGCGGCCGGGTTCGAGGTGGTGGGCCACGAGAAGGAGGTCGGGCGCAAGTTCGGCCGGTGGCTGGACGTGGTCCTGATGGAACGCCTGCTGTGATCATCGAGGCCCGCACCGGGGACATCACCACCCTCGACGTGGACGTGATCGTCAACGCCGCCAACCAGTCGCTCCTGGGCGGGGGCGGCGTGGACGGCGCCGTCCACCGGGCCGCCGGCCCCGGGCTCCGGGAGGAGTGCCGCACCCTGGGCGGATGCCGCGCCGGCGAGGCCAAGGCCACCTCGGGCCACGGCCTCCGGGCCCGGTGGGTGGTCCACACGGTGGGGCCCGTGTGGCACGGCGGGGGCAAGGGCGAGGCCGACCTGCTGGCGTCGTGCTACCGGCGTTCGGTCGCGGTGGCGGACGGCCTGGGGGCCGGGTCGATCGCCTTCCCGGCCATCTCGACCGGCGCGTTCGGCTACCCGAGGCGGGCCGCGGCGGGAGTGGCGGTGCGGACCCTCCGGGAACTGCGCCCCGTGTCGGTGGCCACCTGCGTCCTGGTGGCGTTCGACCCCGGCACCCTCGACCTGTACCAGGAGCTGCTCGCCACGGTGGGGGGCTGAGCCGGTCACGGCCCGAAAAACACAAGAACCCCTGCACCGGCAGGGGCTGTTGTGGTGGGCCGGGGAGGATTTGAACCTCCGAAGGCTAACGCCGGCAGATTTACAGTCTGCTCCCTTTGGCCGCTCGGGCACCGACCCGTGAAGGCGCTCACGATAGCGTTCGGATCCACAGCGGGAGAAAACGCCCGCCGGAGCACAGGGAGACACCACGAATGCCAAGCTTCGACATCACCTCGGAGGTCGACGCCCAGGAGATCCGCAACGCCGTGGACCAGGCGTCACGCGAGGTGGCCAACCGGTTCGACTTCAAGAACACCGACTCCTCGCTCGAGTTGGCGGAGGACTCCATCACGATGCGGTCCTCCACCGAGGACCGGCTGGCGGCGCTGCGCCAGGTGCTGGAGGAGAAGCTGGTCAAGCGCGGGCGTGTCCATGAAGGCGCTGTCCTACGAGAAGGTCGAGGAGGCGTCCGGGGCGACGGTGCGCCAGGTGGCCAAGCTGGTGGCCGGCATCAACTCGGACCGGGCCAAGGACCTGAACAAGTTCATCAAGGCGCTCGGGGTCAAGGGCGTCCAGTCCCAGACGCAGGGCGAACAGGTCCGGGTGACGGCCAAGAAGCGCGACGACCTGCAGGCCGTGATCCAGGCCTGCAAGGAGCACGACTTCGAGATCCCGCTCCAGTTCGGCAACTTCCGGGACTGACGTCGACGTCGTGGCACCCGAAGCGCTCCCCCACCTCACCGACGGTGACCTCACGGTCGCCTCGGCCCCCTCGGACCTGGAGGGCATGCGTCGCGCTCTTCGAGGACCCGTCGGTGGAGCGCTGGTGGGGGCCCACGACGACGAGCGCCTCCGCCACCGGCTGGACCGCGACGACGTCCTGGGCTTCCTGGTGGAGCAGGACGGACGCGTGGTGGGCTGGATCCAGGTGAGCGAGGAGAACAGCCCTGCCTACCGGCACGCCGGCATCGACATCGCCACCGCCGCCGAGGTGCACGGCACCGGCGTGGGGGTGCGGGCCCTCGGCCTGGTCCGGGACTGGTTGGTGGGCCCACGGGGCCACCACCGGCTGACCATCGACCCCGCCGCGTCCAACGAGCGGGCCATCGCGGCCTACCGCAAGGCCGGCTTCACCGACGTGGGCGTGATGCGGGCCTACGAGCGCACCGCGGACGGATCGTTCCACGACGCGCTGCTCATGGAGTACGTCGTCGGGGTACCGGACGCCGGCTGACCGGGCGGTGGGGCCGGTCGGCAGGGCCGCCGGCCTGACCGGTCTCAGACCCAGATGTTGGAGCGGAGCCGGGCGATGCGCTCCTCCGCCGGCGGGTGGGTGGAGAACAGCGCGGTGACGTTGCGGCCCCGCAGCGGGTTGACGATGTAGGCCGACGCCTCCGCGGGGTTGACCTGTGACGGGACCCGCTGCGCGCCGGCGTCGAACTTCTCCAGGGCCCGGGCCAGCGGCTCACCGGAGCCGATCATGCGGGCGGCCGACGCGTCCGCCTCGTACTCCCGGCTGCGGCTGATGGCCGCCTGGATCAGGCCGGCCGCGATCGGCGCCAGGATGATCATGAGCAGCGCCGCGAACGGGTTCTCCCGGTCCTCGGACCGGCCCCCGCCGAAGATCATCGCCCACTGCGCCATGTGGGCCAGGAAGGTGATGCCCATGGCAACGGCGGCGGCGACGGAGCCGATGAGGATGTCCCGGTTGCGCACATGGGACAGCTCGTGGGCCAGGACGCCCTCGATCTCGTCCCAGGACAGGGTGTGCAGCAGCCCCTCGGTCACGCACACCGCGGCGTGGTCCGGACTGCGTCCGGTGGCGAAGGCGTTGGGCTGGGGGTCCGGTGAGACGTAGAGCCGCGGCAACGGGCAGGCCGGCCCGGGCACACAGGCCGGCCATGATGGTGTGGAACTGGGGCATCTGCTCCGGCGTGACCGGGACGGCCCGGGCCGAGCGGATGGCGAGCTTGTCCGAGAACCAGTAGGACCCGCCACACATGGCCAGGCCGATCAGCAGGCCGACGACCAGTCCGCCGCGACCCCAGAACGAACCGATGAACATGCAGAGGGCACCCAGGCCCGCCAGCAGCATCGCCGTCTTGAGGTTGTTGCGCATGTCCGAGGTTCCCGCGTTCACTCCGGCCCGGACCGGGCCGGCGACTCCCGACGAGCGTAGAGCCGGCCCCGGCCCGCCACCGGCCGTCAAGCACCGTCACTGAACCACCGCTCAGGACATCATGTTCCGGTGTCCACCCGGATCACTCGTAGTAGCCGGAGTGGATGTAGATGCAGGGCACGTCCTGGGTGTGGAACATGTGCACGTTGCGGGGGTCGTCCTCGAAGGCCAGGCGGAGGTCGTAGCCCCGGCCCCGCAACTCGCCGACCGTGCGCTGCTTGAACACGCGGGCCGCCATGTAGTCGCCGTACTCCCGCATGATCAGCACGTCCCAGCGCAACCCGTAGCGCTCCAGCCAGGCCAGCGTCTGGGGCTGGACCCTGATCGGCCGGGCCGTGAGCAGCACGATCCGGTGGTCGTCGTGGATCACGTCGAGCAGCCGGGCCACCTCCGCGATGAGGTCGTCGTCACCACAGGCGTGGAAGAACGCCTCCCAGTCGGGGAACGGGTACTCGATGAAGTGCTGGCGACGGCTGGCGTCGGACAGGACGCCGTCCATGTCGAACACCACGGCGGGACCGGCCTCCAGCGGCTCGTCGCGCCACAGCCAGTTGTCCAGATGGGGATCCCAGGTCGGCACGGGCGCAGGTTACCGGCCACCGCCGTCGGCGCCGGGGGCCGCCACCACCGGGGGCCACTCACTCCGGAGCAACTCCAGGTCCGCCGGGGCCGGGACCCCCCAGCCCGGGTCGAACCCGACGCGGGCCTCCAGCGTCACCGAACGCTGCCCGTCCTGGAGGAACTCCACCTGGTCGGGCCGCACCCGGCCCGGATGGTCGTGCCCGCAGGCCCGGGCCAGCCGCAGCAGCTCATGGCGCAGCGCGGCCAGGTAGTTGGCGGCCCGGACCGACTTGACCGTCGGGTCGAGCCCGCGTTCGAGCCGACGTGACTGGGTGGCGACCCCGGTCGGGCATCGGCCGGTGTGGCAGCGCTGGGACTGGATGCAGCCGATGGCCAGCATCACCTCCCGGGCCACGTTGATCGTGTCGCATCCCATGGCCATGGCCGTGAAGCCCCGGTTGGCCATGCCCAACCGGCCGGAACCGGTGAACACCACCCCGTGGTGCAGGTCCTGCTCCGCGAAGGCCCGGTAGACGCGGGGAAAGCCCCGGAGGAACGGCAGGGCCACGTGGTCACCGAACACCAGCGGGGCCGCCCCGGTGCCCCCCTCACCCCCGTCGACGGTGACGAAGTCGGGCCCGGCACCGGTCGCCGCCATGCGGACGGCGAGGAGGTCCCAGAACTCCTGCTCCCCCACAGCGCTCTTGATGCCGACGGGGAGCCCCGTGGCCCCGGCCAGCGACTCCACGAACTCGATGAGGGAGTCGACGTCACCGAAGGCCGAGTGCCGGTTGGGGCTGCGGCAGTCCTCCCCCACCGGGATGCCCCGGATGGCGGCGATGGTCGGGGTCACCTTCGCTCCTGGCAGCAGCCCGCCGAGGCCCGGCTTGGCCCCCTGTGACAGCTTGATCTCGAGGGACCGGACGGGCGCCCCGTCGATGGTCTCGAGCAGCCGCTCGAGCGAGAACCGACCCTCGCGGTCGCGACACCCGAAGTACCCCGTGCCGATCTGCATCACCAGGTCCCCGCCCTTGCGGTGGTGCGGTGACACGCCACCCTCCCCGGTGTTGTGGAGGCACCCGACCATGGCCGCGCCCTCGTTCAGGGCCTCGATGGCCGCCCCGGACAGCGAGCCGTAGCTCATGGCCGAGATGTTGACCACCGACATGGGCCGGAACGCCCCGGCCCGGCCGTGCAACGCGCCCACCACCTTGGCCGCGGGCAGCGGGAAGTCCCAGGTGGCGTGCGGCGTCTCCCCCGGCAGGGGCGGCTGGGGAAAGGCGGCGTGCTTGATGATGATGTAGTTCGGGGTGGTGTCGACGGTGTTGTCGGTGCCGAAGCCGAAGGTGTTGTCGCGCTGCTTGGACGACGTGTAGATCCACCGCCGCTCGTCCCGGCTGAACGGGCGCTCCTCGTCGTTGCTGGTGACGATGTACTGGCGCAGCTCGGGGCCGAACGACTCCAGGATGAACCGCAGGTGCCCGATGACGGGATAGTTGCGGAGGATGGCGTGGTGCTTCTGGGTGACGTCGTGGACCACCAGCACGACGAGCGCCAGGACCAGGACGCCCCCGGCGATGAGCCAGCCCGTCATGGCCTCCGTCAGTCCTCGTCGCCGGCGCCGGCGCCGGCGCGGTCACGGATGGACTCCACCACGGTGGCGTCGGCCAGGGTGGTGGTGTCCCCCAGCTCCCGGCCCTCCACCACGTCCCGCAGCAGGCGGCGCATGATCTTGCCCGAGCGGGTCTTGGGCAGGTCGGGGACGATGATGACGGCCCGCGGGCGGGCGATCGCACCCAGCTTGGTGGCCACATGCCCCCGGATCTCCTCACGGAGCTCGTCGGAGGGCTGGTGGCTCCCCCGCAGGATCACGTAGCCGACGATGGCCTGGCCCGTGGTGGGGTCGCTGGCGCCCACCACCGCGGCCTCGGCCACCGCCTCGTGGTCCACCAGGGCGGACTCCACCTCCGTGGTGGAGATGCGGTGCCCGGACACGTTCATGACGTCGTCCACCCGGCCCAGCAGCCAGATGTAGCCGTCGTCGTCGACCTTGGCGCCGTCGCCGGCGAAGTAGCGGCCCTCGAACCGGGACCAGTACGTGTCGGCGTAGCGCTCGGGGTCCCCCCAGATGCCCCGCAGCATGGCGGGCCAGGGACGGGTGAGGGTGAGGTAGCCCCCGCCCCGCTCCACCGGCTCGCCGTGGTCGTCGACCAGCTCGGCCCCGATGCCGGGGAGCGGCCCGCACGCCGAGCCCGGCTTGGTGGCCGTGATGGCGGGCAGGGGGCTGATCATGTGGGCGCCGGTCTCGGTCTGCCACCACGTGTCCACCACGGGGCACCGGCCACCGCCGATGTTGAGGTGGTACCACATCCAGGCCTCGGGGTTGATGGGCTCGCCCACCGTCCCCAGCACCCGCAGCGACCCGAGGTCGTGGCGGGCCGGCTCCTCCGCTCCCCACTTCATGAACGTCCGGATGGCGGTCGGGGCGGTGTAGAGCTGGGTCACGCCGTAGCGCTCGATGATGTCCCACAGCCGGTCCTTGGGCCACGCCGCCGGGTCGTCACCGGTGCGGAGCTCCTGGCGCGGGGTGTCCGGCGTTCCCTCGTACATGACGGAGGTGGCACCGTTGCACAGCGGCCCGTACACGATGTAGCTGTGGCCGGTCACCCACCCGATGTCCGCCGCGCACCAGTACACGTCGGTGTCCGGACGCAGGTCGAACACGGCGCGGTGCGTCCAGGCCACCTGCGTGAGGTACCCGCCGGTGGTGTGCATGATCCCCTTGGGCTTGGCGGTGGTGCCGGAGGTGTACAGCAGGTACAGCAGCTGCTCGCTGTCCACGGGCGTGGCCGGACGGTCCGCCGACGCCCCGGACATGAGGTCGTGGTACCAGTGGTCACGGCCCGGGGTCATCTCCACCTCTCCGCCGCAGCGGTCCACCACCACCACGCTGGCCACGGTGGGGCAGTCGGCCACGGCCAGGTCCACGTTGCCCTTGAGCATGAACGGCTTGCCCCGCCGGTAGCCGCCGTCCGCGGTGACCACCACCTTGGCGCCGGCGTCGTTGATCCGGTCGATGAGCGAGTCCGGGCTGAAGCCGCCGAACACCACCGAGTGGGCCGCCCCGATCCGGGTGCAGGCCAGCATGGCCACGACCGCCTCGGGGATCATGGGCAGGTAGATGCAGACCCGGTCCCCCAGTTCCACTCCCAGGCCGTCGAGCACGGAGGCGAACCGGCCCACCTCGGCCAGGAGGTCGGCGTAGGTGATGGTGCGGGTGTCGCCGGGCTCGCCCTCCCAGTGCAGGGCGACCTTGTCGCCGTGCCCCGCCTCCACGTGGCGGTCCAGGCAGTTGTACGACACGTTGAGCCGGCCACCCACGAACCACCGGGCGAACGGGAGCTCCCACTCCAGCGTGGTGTGGAAGTCCTGTTCCCAGGTGAGGAGGTCCCGGGCCTGTTCGGCCCAGAAGGCCTCGGGATCGGCACCGGCCCGCTCGTACAGCCCCGGGTCGGACACCGCGGCGCGCTCCACGAACGATGCCGGGGGCGGGAAGGTGCGGTCCTCCTGGTAGTAGTCCTCGATCGTCGCGCCCTCGGGAACCCCGTCCCCCGCGCCCTGAGCGGCACCCGTGTCCTGCGCCATCGGTCCCCCTGGAACTCTCGCTCGGTCCGGGGGCCGATGGTAGACGGATCCTGATCAGCCCATGCGGGGCGGTCGCCGCGGCAGCAGCCCCGGGACCTGGTCCACCCGGTCAGTCCTCGTCGTCGGGTTGGACCACGACGATGGGCCGCGACGTCTCCGACATCACGCCCTCCAGCACCGAGCCGATGAACACCTCGGCCAGCAGGTGGCGCTGGCGGTGCCCCACCACGATGAACCGGGCGTCGACGGCGTCCGCAAGTCTCACGATGGCCTCGGTCGGGCGGTCCTGCACCAGTTGGACCTCCACCGGCAGGTCCGGGTCCAGGGCCTTCACCTGCGCCAGCGCGGCGTCGCCGAACTCCTCGCCCAGCTTCTCGATCTCGTCCCGCAGCGCGCCCACCTCGCCGCCGGAACGAGGGGGCTCGTAGCCGAAGCAGATGACCAGCTTGGCCCCGAGGGACCGGGCCAGCTCCACCGCCACGGGCAGGGCGACCCTGGACTCCGCGGTGTCGTCGTATCCGAGGACGATCTCTCCGGCCACGTCAGGCCTCCTTGCGGTAGGTGCCGAGCACCGGGGCGGGTTCGCCCGTGCCGTCGGGGTTCGGGATGGACTCCGGTGGGTCCCGCTCGATCCGGAAGAAGTCCGGGTACTTGGCCTGGCACCACAGCATCAACGGCACCCCGAGCAGCAGGAGGGCCACGCCGATGGTGAACACCGACCCCGCTCCCAGCAACGTGCCGTAGGACTCCTTGTCCTGGAAGTTGTCCACCAGCGACTTCACGAAGATGAGGGCCAGGACCAGCCCGCCGAGGCCGGGCATGAGCCCGACGAAGACGAAGTTCCGCCAGCTGTGCAGCAGGTACCTGCGGTAGTAGACGACGCAGACGATGCCGGTGAGCCCGTAGTAGAAGGCGATCATCAGGCCGACGGCCGCGATGGAGGCGAAGTAGGGGTTCTGGGCGTCGCCGCCGATGGCGATCAGGAACACGAACCACCCACAGGCCACGATGCCGAACAGCCACGATGCGAAGGCAGGGGTGAGGTGGCGGCGGTTGATCTCCGCCAGCTTCTCCGGACCGGCCTTGTGGGACCCCATGGACAGCATCGACCGTGCCGCGGGCAGGATGGTGGTCTGCGTGCTGGCCATCGCGGACGACAGCACGGCCAGGATCAGGAGCTTGTTGACCGTGCTGCCCAGCACCACGTCCCCGACCGCGCCGAGGGCGTCGTCGGGGTTGTCGGTCAGGAACTGCGGGCCCTTGGCGGCCTGGGCGCCGATGGTGACGACCACGTAGGTGAACAGCAGGATCACCGTGGAGATCACGCCGGCCTTGCCGGGCGTGGTGTTGGCGTCCTCGCACTCCTCGTTGACGGTGACGGCGGTGTCCCAGCCCCAGTAGATGAACAGGGCCACCAGGACGCCGGCGGTGATGCCGCCCCAGTCGCCGATGGCGAAGGGGTTGAGCCAGCTGAGCGACGGCTTGACCGAGCCCTCGGGCGGGTCGGAGCCGTACACCTCCACGATCGCCATGACCGAGAACAGGATGAGCACGGCGATCTCGGTGCCCAGCAGCAGGACCTGGCTCCGGGCGCTGAGCTCGATGCCGGTCACGCAGATCCAGGTCATGGCCAGGATGAAGAGGCAGCCGAGGATGGCGATGGCCCAGTAGTTGTCGGCCAGGTCGTCCAGGCCGAACAGCAGGAACGTGTACTGGGCGGTGACGCCGGCCAGGTTGGGCATGATGACCAGGTCGGCCATGATGATGCCCCAGCCCCCCATCCAGCCGGTCCGGGGACCGAGCGCCCGTGTGGCCCAGGTGAAGGTGGTGCCGCAGTCCGGGTCGGCCCGGTTCATGTAGAAGTACGCAGCGGCGATGAACGCCATGGGGATGAACGCCACCAGCATGATGGCCGGCGCCTGCAGCCCGACGGCGTCGGTCACGTAGCCCACCGACGCCGCCAACGAGTAGCCCGGGGCGGTGGACGCCACCCCGATCACGATGGCTGCCGTCAGTCCCAGGGCCCCCGCCTTGAGGCCCTTGTCCTCCACCGAACTGTTCCCGCCCGGTTCCTGACTCACGTCTGTCGTCACCGGTGCACTCCTCCTTGGCCGCACAGCGCCCCCGTGCGGAGGACCACCTTCTAGCAGCGCAAGGATGAACGGCGTGTGAAAAACGCCCCTCCGGCCGAGGTTCAGCCGACGCGCCACTCCAGCACGCGGAAGGCACCGAGCCCGGTGGGGTCGGTCAGCGCCTCCGACTCCACGGCCCGGCTCCGGGCCCGCAGCGCGGCCAGGTCGCCCACACCGGCCCGCTCGGCCCAGACCCGACGGCCCTCCTCCACCAGCTCCTCGATGCCCCAGGCCACCAGCCAGTCGGCCTGGCTGTGCTCCGCCGACGGCGGCGCGACGCGGGCCAACTGGTCCACCGCGACCTCGCACGTCACGTCCTGGGTGCCGGGGTCCTGCAGCGGCGGGCCGCCCCGTTCGTGGGCACGGTACGTCCGCAGCCACTCACCGGACGGGCGGGCCGCCAACGACGCCGTGGTGGCCGCGGCGTAGTCGACCACCAGCACCGAGCCCCGTCGGACCATGCCCAGGGCCCGGCGCAGCCAGTCCCCGGCCGCGTCCTGCAGTGGCACGCGGTCCGCCACCCCGGCGTCGGGGGCGAGCGCGTCGGCGATGCGCTCGGTGGCGTGGTCGGCCGGGACCAACAGCTCCACCAGCCGGCCGGCGTCCAGGCCCACCCGCACCTCCATCCACCCCTCCGGCACCCGCTCGAGGAGCCGGAACGGCAGGTTGTCCAGGAGCTCGTTGGCCAGCACCACGCCCTCCACGGACTGCACCGGCAGGTCCTCCAGCGAGCAGGCCAGCGGACCGTCACCGCCACCGGGGGCGTCGGTGCCGGTGTCGGGGTCGGCCTCGGGGCCCAGGACCTCGAACGGGTGGACCAGGGCCAGGTGCTGGGCCTGCTGGGCCCGCAGCGGGGCCGAGGACTCCACCAGCACGTAGCGCAGGGCCGGGGCGCACCGGGGCGACGCGGCCAGCACCGAGATGCCCAGGGCACCCCGGCCGGCACCGGCATCGACCACCACGAAGGGGTCGGGGCGGTCGAGCTCCTCCCACCGGGCGTCCAGGGCGCGCGCCACCACGGCGCCGAACAGGGGCCCGACCTCCGGGCTGGTGATGAAGTCGCCCTCGCGGCGGCCGGCCCCGCCCCCGGAGGCGAAGAACCCGACCGCGGGCGTGTTCAGGGCCAGGTTGACGAACTCGTCGAACCGGATGGAGCCGAAGCGTCCGATGCGGTCCGCCAGGAGCCGTCCCAGCCCGGTGGCGGGCGCACCGGGGTCAGCCATCGGACGCGGTCAGCCGCCCAGCGCGAGCGGGCCGAAGCTGGTGACGTTGCTGAGGAGCCCGGGCAGGATGCCGAACACCAGCGTGGCCACCAGCGCCAGGCCCACCGCGGCGGTGAGCGAGGGCGGCACCTTCACCGGCGTGACGTCACCGTCGGGCGCGTCCTCGAACCACATGGCCCTGGCCACCCGCAGGTAGTAGTAGGCCGCGATGGCCGTGTTGACCGCCATGACCACCGCGGTGGCCGTGCCCAGGCCGGTCTCGGCCTGGATGAGCACCTTGAACACGCCGAACTTGGCGTACCAGCCACCGAGCGGGGGGATGCCGATCAGCGAGGCCAGGAAGAGCGTCATGGCCACGGCCATGCCCGGCATGTACTGGAACAGCCCGTCCAGGGAGTCGATCTCCGCCGAGCGGGTCTTGCGGGCGATGGCGATGATCACGCCGAAGGCCCCCAGGGTCATGGCGGCGTAGATGACGAGGTAGATCACGATGGCCTGCAGCGACGCCAGGCCCTCCTGCTCCACCACCACGAAGGGGGCCAGCATGAACCCGGCCTGGGCGATGCCCGAGTAGGCGAGCATCCGCACCACGTTGGTCTGGCGCAGGGCGATCAGGTTGCCCACCGTCATGGAGGCGATGGACAGCACGAAGAACAGCGGCTGGATCACGTCCGGCCGCACCGCGAAGCAGTAGAAGACGATCTGGATCAGCGCCACGAACCCAGCGGCCTTGGACGCCACGGCCAGGAACGCCGTCACCGGGGTGGGTGCCCCCTCGTAGGTGTCCGGGGCCCACACGTGGAACGGGACGGCGGAGACCTTGAAGGCGAACCCGACGATGGTGAACAGCAGGGCCAGGGTGACCACCGGGACGCCGGAGTCGCCCAGGTCCTTGATGCGCAGGGCGATCTCGGTCAGGCGGGTGGAGCCGCCCACGCCGTAGACCAGCGACATGCCGTACAGCAGGATGGCGGAGGCGAAGACACCCATCAGGTAGTACTTCATGCCGGCCTCGTTGGACTTCACGTCACCCTTGCGCCAGGCCGCCAGCATGTAGGCCGGGATGGACAGCAGCTCCAGGGCCACGAAGATGCCGATCAGGTCCCGGCTGGACGCCATGACCACCATGCCCAGCACCGAGGACACGATGAGCGTGTAGTACTCGCTCTCCCAGTAGTCACCCTCGGCCACGTAGTTGGTGGACAGCAGGATGACCACGTAGGCCGACACGATGAACAACGCCTTGAGCACCAGGGCCATGGACCCCACCACGTAGGACCCGCCGAACAGGAAGCGCTCGGTGCCGTCGTAGGCCAGGGTCAGCAGCGGGATGAGGGCGGCCAGCAGCCCCAGGTTGGTGACGGCGGGCATGAGGGCCTTGGCCCGGTCCAGCTTGATGGAGTCCAGCAGCACCAGGACCACCACGGTGACCAGCAGGATGATCTCCGGTGCCAGGGCGTGGAAGTCCAGCGTGGGGGCGGTGAAGTCCCCCGGCGCCAGCTGGGTGAGCGAGGCCAGCACGGTGGATCAGCCCCCCGACACGGCTGCGGCGATGGCCGTGACCGCGGGGTTGGTGACGTCGAAGATCAGGCTGGGCACGAAGCCGAGGAGCACGATGAGCACCAGCATCGGGGTCCAGGCCACCCACTCCGGGGTCTCGACGTCGTGGATGTGGGGGTCGTCGGCGAACTCCTCCGACGGGGTGCCGAACGAGGTGCGCTGGTAGAGCCACAGCAGGTAGCCCGCGGCCAGCACGGTGCCCAGGGCGGCCAGGACCATGAGGGTGCGGAACAGCGGGACGCTCAGGCCGGGAGCCGGCTCGTAGGCGCTGAGGATGGCCGGGAACTCGCCCCAGAAGCCGGCCAGGCCGGGCAGGCCCAGCGAGGCCATGGTGCAGAGGCCGAGGATCCAGCCCATCTTGGGGGCGGAGATGAGCAGGCCCCCCAGTCGCTTGATCTCCAGGGTGTGGTAGCGCTCCTTCACGGAGCCGGCCAGGAAGAACAACATGCCGGTGATGAGGCCGTGCGCCACCATGCCGAACACCGCGGCGTTGAAGCCGAAGTCCGTCAGGGTGGCGATGGCCAACATGGTGAAGCCCATGTGCGACACCGACGAGAAGGCGATGAGCCGCTTCATGTCGGTCTGGGCCAGGCAGGCCAGGGCGCCGTAGATGATGCCGATGACGGCCAGCACGCCGATGACCGGGGCCCACTGGCGGGCGCCGTCGGGCAGGAACGGGATGGCGATGCGGATGAACCCGTAGGTGCCCAGCTTCAGCAGCACCGCGGCCAGGATCACCGAGCCCTGGGTCGGGGCCTGGGTGTGGGCGTCCGGGAGCCAGGTGTGGAACGGGAACATGGGCACCTTGATGCCGAAGCCCATGAACATGCCGCCGAAGATCACGACCTGCGCGCCCCGGGCGATGCCGCTGCCCCCGAAGGCCTGCAGCTCCCGCATGTCGAAGGTCTGCTTGACCGACATGTACGACAGGGCGATGAACGACACGATCATCAGGGCCGAGCCGAACAGCGTGTAGATGAAGAACTTGATGGAGGCGTACTTGCGCTCCGGGCCGCCCCACACGCCGATCATGAAGTACATCGGCAGGAGCACGACCTCGAAGAACACGAAGAACAGGATCAGGTCCTGGGCCACGAAGGTGCCGACCATGCCGGTCTCCAGCACCAGGATCAGCATCAGGAAGGCCTTGGCGTTGCCGGGCTCGGGGATGTGGTTCCAGCTGTAGATGAACACCAGCGGGACGATGAGCAGCGTGAGGGCCAGCAGCGGCAGCGACAGGCCGTCCAGCCCCAGGATGAACCGGCTGTTGATGATGTCGATCCACGACGTGTCGACGACGAACTGGAGCTTGCCGGCCCGGTCGTAGTCGAAGTTGAACAGGAGCAGCACGCCGACCAGTCCGGCGGCCAGCGACGTCACCAGCGCGATCAGCTTGTGGGCGCCCTCGGACTCCTTGGGCACGGCCATCATCACCAGCGCCCCCGCCACCGGCAGGAACGTGACGAGGATCAGACCCCAGTCGTTCAGGAACTCTTTCATGAGAAGTGGCTCTCCTACTCGATCAGCCGATGGCCACGACGAAAATGCCGGCCAGGATGGCAGCGCCGGCGAAGAACAGCGCTGCGTACTGCTGGATGCGACCCGTCTGCAGGTGGCGCAGGATCCCTCCGGATCCCTCGGCCGTGGCCCCGACACCGTTCACGGCGCCGTCCACCACCTTCTGGTCGATGTTGTCGTAGACCCAGTTGCCGGCGCCCACGGCGCCCTTGCCCACGCCGTTGACGATGGCGTCGATGACGGTGGCGTTGAACCAGTTGGCGGCCCGGGCCAGCGGGCCCTTGACGAAGCCGACGATGACCGTGGTGTAGAGCCAGTCGAAGTAGTACTTGTTGACCAGGACGTTCTTGCCCCAGGCCGCGACCTTGTTGCGTTCGGCCAGGCCGTGCAGGCCCCGGAACGCACCCTTGAAGAAGTAGCCGTAGGCGATGCCGATGCCCAGCAGGGCGGCCGAGACCGACACCAGGGCCAGTGGCAGGTTGAAGCCGGCGTGGGTGATCTTGGGGAAGTACAGCCCGACGGGCTCCACGAACTTCTCGAAGCGGGTCTCGACCGCGGACGGGACGTCGACGAAGCCGGTGATCTCCTTGGGCAGGTTCACCAGGCCGACCAGGGCACCCAGGGTGGCCAGGATGATGAGCGGCACGGTGATGCGGGGCCCGGACTCGTGCGGGGTCCCGTGGCCGCGGTACTCGCCGTAGAAGGCGTACCAGATGGTCCGGGTCATGTAGGCCGCGGTGCAGAACGCGGCCAGGATCAGCATGACCATCATCACGTGGTAGGTGCCGTTGGCCCCGTCCGTGCCCGGGAAGGAGCCGGTGCCGGCCAGGATCTCGTCCTTGGACCAGAACCCGGCCAGGGGGAAGATGCCGGCCAGGGCACCGGTGGCGATCAGGTAGGTCCAGAAGGTCTTGGGCATGACCTTCCGCAGGCCACCCATGTCGTCGACCATGTTGAAGCTGTGGTGGCAGGCGTGGCTGAGCGAGCCCGCCCCCAGGAACAGGCAGGCCTTGAAGAAGGCGTGGGTGAAGAGGTGGAACATGGCCGCGGTCCACGCCCCGACGCCGAGCGAGGTCACCATGAACCCGAGCTGGGACACCGTCGAGTAGGCCAGGACCTTCTTGATGTCCTTCTGCACGAAGGCCAGCAGCGCCCCGAACAGGGCGGTGACGGCACCGACGACGGCCATCAGGTTGACCGACGACCCGGAGATGGACAGGCCCTCGAAGAACACCGGGTAGAGGCGGGCCACCATGAAGATGCCGGCCACCACCATGGTGGCGGCGTGGATGAGGGCGGACACCGGGGTGGGGCCGGCCATGGCGTCCGGCAGCCAGGTGTGCAGGATGAACTGGCCCGACTTGGACATGACGGCCGCGATCAGGCAGCACGACGCCACCAGCAGCAGCGTGTGGGAGATCCCGCCCTCGGTGGCCAGGATGTTGATGTCCATGATGGAGAAGGACTGGTTGGCGGCGAAGAACAGGATGATCATGCCGATCAGCAGGCCGATGTCCCCGACGCGGTTGGTCAGGAACGCCTTGAGGGCGGCGTCGGAGTTGGGCTTCTCCTCCCACCAGTGGCCGATCAGCGCGAACGAACAGACGCCGACCAGCTCCCAGCCCACGATCATCTGCAGCGTGCTCTCCGACAGCACGAAGAACAGCATCGAGGCGGTGAACAGCGACAGGAAGGCGAAGTAGTGGGTGTAGCGCCGGTCGCCGTGCACGTAGTCGGTGGAGAACACGTGCACCAGGAGGGAGATGAGCGTGACGACCACGAGCATCATCACCGACAGGCCGTCGACCTGCGTGCCCCAGGTGATGGAGGCGTCGTTGCCCTCGAACCAGGTGGCGCAGCGCACCACCGGGCGGGTGATCGTCTCCTCCTCGCCCGCCCCGCCGGACGCGCGGCGCCGCGACGGACGCGGTCTCGCCGGTGCCGGTGCCGGTGGCACCCTCACCCTCGCCCCCGGAGTGGCCGCCGGACTCCGCCTCGGAGCTGTGGCCGCCCTCGGCCTCGCGGGCCTCGGCCGCCACCTTGGAGCACGAGCTGGGCACGTCGGACAGGGCCTTGGCCTCCGTGGCCAGCGCCTCGGCCTCCGGCGTCTCGCCCGACACCGTCGGCGAGTCGTTGGACCACATGAACCAGTTGCCGGCGGTGAGCAGGGAGAACACGAAGGCGATGCCCAGGAAGAAGATGCCGATCTCGGCGCCCTTCTTGGGCATGCGCTTGCCGAAGAACAGGATCAGCAGGAACGACAGGGCCATGAGGGCCGGGACGATCCAGACGTGCGTGAAGAACCACATGGTGCCGACTCAGCCCTTCAGCTCGTCGAGCTCGTCGATGTCGATGGAACGCTTGTTGCGGTAGATCAGCAGCACGATGGCCAGGCCGACGCCGACCTCCGCCGCGGCCACCGCGATGACGAAGAGGGCGAACACCTGCCCGCCCAGGCCCCAGAAGGTGCTGAAGGCGATGAGGTTGATGTTCACCGCGTTGAGGATGAGCTCCACCGACATCAGGACGAGCACGCCGTTCTTGCGGACGATCACCCCGTAGACGCCCACGCAGAAGAGGACGGCGGCGAGCAGGAGGAACTGGTTCAGCAGCATGGGTCCCTCCTCAGTCCCGTCGGGCCAGGACGATGGCCCCGATGAGGGCGGCGAGCAGGAGCACGGAGACGACCTCGAACGGGATCAGGTAGTCGGAGAAGATGGAGTCGGCCAGGGCCTGGGTCCGCCCGTTGCCGTTGACGGCGGTGCCGGCGTCGTAGGCGGCGAAGGTGAGCTTGTCGTTGCCGTACGAGCGCACCAGCGCGTAGCTCAGGACCCCGAGCAGCAGCACGCCGATGGCGATGCCGATGCCGCGCTGGTTGTTGTCCAGGTCGTCGGAGCGGCCCAGCGGCGCCCTGGTCAGCATGATGCCGAACAGGAAGAGCACCACGATGGCCCCCAGGTAGACCAGGAACTGGGTGATGGCCACGAACTCGGCCTGCAGGATCAGGTAGACGATGCCGTTGCCGCCCAGCACCACCACCAGCCACAGCGCGGCGTGCACCACGTTCTTGGTGGTGACCACCCGGATGGCGGCGATGACCATGAACACGGCCAGCACGGCGAAGACGATGTTGGCCGGCACGTCGAACGTGGTGGCGGACCCGGCGGCGGCCGTGACGGCTCCCAGCAGGCTCATCGGGGCACCTTCTTGACCTTGGCCTCCGAGCCCGCCTCGTAGGGCTCGAAGTCCGGCACGGTGCCCATCCACTGGTCCAGACGCTGCTTGTCGTGCAGCAGGTCCTGGATGCGCACCTCGGAGTACTCGTACTCGGGGCTCCAGAACAGCGCCTCGAAGGGGCACACCTCGACGCAGATGCCGCAGTACATGCAGAGCGAGAAGTCGATGTCGAAGCGGTCCAGGTCGTTGACCGACCGGGGCTTGCCGCCCTCCCGGCGGGGCGGGGCCAGGGTCTTGTGGGCCTCGATGTAGATGCACCAGTCCGGGCACTCACGGGCACAGAGCATGCACGCCGTGCAGTTGTCCTCCTTGAGGGCGATGACGCCGCGGGCCCGTGGGGCCGGCGCCTCCTTCTCATGGGGGTACTGCACGGTGGCCGCGCCCTTGGAGGGCGACGGCGGACGCAGCATCCCGTCCGGGAAGACGGTCTCCTTGGCGGTCCGGAGCGTGACGCCCAGGCCCTTGAGCACGCCCGGCACCTTCGGCTTGGACGGCATCAGAACACCACCTTCAGGACGGCCGTGACCGCGATGTTGGCCAGTGCGATCGGGATCAGGAACTTCCAGGCCAGGCGCTGGAGCTGGTCCTCACGGAACCGGGGCAGGCTGAACCGGGCCCAGAACACCACGCCGACCAGCAGCACGGCCTTGAGCGAGATCATGATCGGGCCGATCACGTGCATGGCGCCGTCCGAGACGCCCCAGCTGTCCGGCACGGCCCAGCCGCCCAGGAACAGGGTGGATGCCACAGCGGCGAAGCCGACCGCGGTGGCGAACTCGGCGATGAAGTACACGAGGAAGCGGATGCCGGTGTACTCGACCATGTAGCCGGCCACCAGCTCCGACTCCGCCACCGGCATGTCGAAGGGGGTCTGGGCCAGCTCGGCCTGCATGGCGATGGCGAAGACCAGGAACCCGATGAGCTGGGTGATCACGTAGGGGTTGCCGAAGGCGGCGACGCCGAAGATCTCCCCGCCGGCCTGGGCCGCCACGATGTCCTGCATGTTGAGGCTGCCGGCCTGGATGACCACGCCGATGACGGCCAGCACCAGGGGCAGCTCGTAGGCGATGAGCTGGCCGCCGGCCCGCAGCGCACCCATGAGGGCGTACTTGTTGGCCGAGGCCCAGCCGGCCATGAGGATGGCCACCACCGACAGCGAGGACATGGCCAGCACGTAGTAGACGCCGGTGCCCAGGTCCGCGATCACCGCGTTGGGGCCGGCCGGGATGACCACGAACATCAGGAAGGTGGACGCCAGCACGATGGCAGGGGCCAGGCCGAAGATCAGCCGGTCGCTGTTCTCGGTGTGGATGTCCTCCTTCTGCAGCCACTTGCCGACCTCCGCCAGCAGCTGCATGGAGCCGTAGGGCCCGGCCTCCATGGGGCCGAGCCGGCTCTGCATGAAGCTCACGAACTTGAACAGGTAGAGGTAGACGACCCCACCCGTGAGCAACAGCACGGCGACGAGGCCGGCCAGCAGGCGGATGACGGTCTGCTGCCAGTACGCGAGCTCCAGGCCCAGGAACGCATGGGTCATCGGTCGATGTCCCCCAGGATGAAGTAGAGCGACGCCAGGATCGTGATGATGTCCGGCACGTACACGCCGCGCAGGAGCCACGGCGTGATGGAGACGTTGTTGAAGCTGGCCGAGCGGATCTTCACCCGGAACGGGGTGAGGTCGCCCTTGGAGACCACGTAGTAGCCCATCTCGCCCAGCGGGTTCTCGGTGGAGACCCAGGCCTCGCCCTCGGGCACCTTGATGATGCGGGGCACCTTGGCCATGACCGGTCCGCTGGGCACGCCGTCGCAGAGCTGGTCGATGATGTGGGTGGCCTCACGGGTCTCCTGCATGCGGACCCAGAACCGTGCGAACGAGTCGCCGTCCGGATGGGTCCAGACCTTCCAGTCCACGCTCGGGGTAGGCCAGGCCGATGCAGTTGTCCCGGCGCAGGTCCCAGTCGATGCCGGAGGCCCGGGCGTTGGCGCCGGACAGGCCGTACTGCATGGCCACGTCGGCCGGGATGACGCCGATGCCCCGGGTGCGCTCCTGGAAGATCTCGTTCCCCATGATGAGGTCCTCGATCTCGTCGCAGAAGGTGCGCACCTTCTCCATGACCCCCTTGGTGTCCTCCAACCAGCCCTTGGGCAGGTCGTCCTTGAGGCCGCCGATGCGGTCGAAGTTGGGGTGGAACCGGCCGCCGGTGACCCGCTCGATCTGGTCCAGGACGAACTCCCGGTCCCGGAAGGCGAAGAACACCGGGGTGATGGCCCCCAGCTGCACGCCCATGTCGCCCAGGAACAGGATGATGTTGGCGATCCGGGACATCTCGAAGAGGATCGTGCGGATCCAGGTGGCCCGGGGCGGCGCCTCCACGCCCATCAGCCGCTCGGCGGCCAGGATGAAGGGGACCTCGTTGGCGAAGCTGCCCAGCCAGTCGATCCGGTTCACGATCGTGGTGATCTGGGCGTAGGTCCGGACCTCGGCCAGCTTCTCGTAGCCCCGGTGCATGTAGCCGGCCATGGGCTCGGCGGCCACGACCTGCTCGCCGTCGAGGCGGGCCACGATCCGCAGCGTGCCGTGGGTGGCCGGGTGCTGGGGGCCGATGTTGAGGGTCATGCCCTCCGTCTCCAGCTCCACGTTGACCCGGGCGTCCGCGGCGCGGGCCGCGATGTACTGCAGCTTCTGGCGATCGGTGATGGCCGTCACGACGAGGCCTCCTCATCGGCCGGGGCATCGTCGGCACCGGCGGGGTCATCGTCGGTGGGCATGGGCTCCACGTCCACGATGCCGGGCCAGGGCTTGACCATGCGGGCCAGGAGCGGGAAGTCCTTGCGCAGGGGGTGGCCCTCGAACTCGGTGGGCAGGTAGATGTGGCGCAGGCCGGGGTGGCCGGTGAAGGTCAGGCCGTACATCTCCCAGGCCTCACGCTCGTGCCAGTCCGCACCGGCGTAGACCGGCACCCAGGAGTCGATGGTCAGGGTGTCGTCGGGGATGTCGGCCTTGAGCGTGACGCCCCAGAAGTTGCCCGGCTCGCCCACATGGGCCACGCGGGCGAAGGCCTGGAACCGGGTGCTGCCGCCGGTGACGCCCTGGGCCATCTCCGCCGACGGCGCCGCGGCGGCCCCGCCGGACTCCTCCGCCAGCACGGTGTCCACCAGCGAGTCCATGGAGCGGCCGAAGGGCGACGGCAGCCAGTCCACCGCCGACAGGAACGTGAAGTAGCGGGCGCCGACGCGGTGCCGGGCCACCTCGGCCGCGGTGCGCCACGCGTCGGTGCGGACCCGGATGGTGAGGTCCAGGCCGGCCACGATGGCCGAGTCCACCACGGCGTCGCCCAGCGCCTCGGTGAAGCCGGCCAGGATCTCCTCGCGGCGCTCGTCCCGCTCGGCGGGGGCCTCCGGGGCCGAGGCGTCCCCGGTGTCCGGGGCGGCGGTGTCGGTGTCGTTCGCGTCGGCCACCGTCACTCCACCACGATCGCTTCGCCGGTCCAGCGCTTGGCCATGTCCTCGTTCTGGATGCGCTCCTGCAGGAGCACCACGCCCTCGAGCAGCGCCTCGGGCCGCGGCGGGCAGCCCGGCACGTAGACGTCCACCGGGATGATCTGGTCCACGCCCTTGGTGACCGAGTAGCTGTCCCAGTAGGGCCCGCCGCAGTTGGCACAGGAGCCCATGGAGATCACGTACTTGGGATCCGGCATCTGCTCGTAGAGCCGCAGGATGGCCGGGGCCATCTTGTCCGTCACCGTGCCGGAGATGACCACCAGGTCCGCCTGGCGGGGGCTGGCGGGCAGCGGGATGACGCCCAGGCGCATGACGTCGTAGCGGGGCGAGCCGAAGGCGGCGCCCATCTCGATCGCGCAGCACGCCAGGCCCCACTGGTACACCCACAGGGAGTACTTGCGGGACAGGTTGAGCAGCTTGGTGAGCGGCTTGGGGATCTTGCCGCTCTCGACCAGCCCTAGGCCCACTTCAGGACCCCCTTGCGCCAGGCGTAGACGAGTCCCAGGAGCAGGATGAAGATGAACAGGAACATCTCGACCAGGCCGAAGGTCCCGAACGCCTCCAGGCGGGTGGCCCAGGGGAAGATGAACACCGCCTCCACGTCGAACATGACGAAGAGCAGGGCGAAGATGTAGTAGCGGACCTGGCTCTGGGACCACATGTCGCCGATCGGGTCCACACCGGACTCGTAGGCGATGTACTTCTGGCCCTGCTTGTGGTCCGGCCGGAGCAGCCACGCGATCACCAGCAGGAGCCCGACGAGCAGGAATCCCAGGGAGGCGAAGATCCCGACCGTGAGGTAGTCGCGCAGGAAGTCGCTGAGCGGGTTCGACATCGGCTGGGAGACTACTCAGCACCGCCAAGCAGGGCCAAAGTTCCCGCCGGAACCACCCTCGGGGGATGCCGACGCCGGCACCGGGCGGTCAGTTGTGGCGGGGCGGAGCCGGGGCGAACGTGGGCGGACCGGGAGCACCCGTTGCCTGACCGTTCACCGCCGGGCCGGGTCCGGCCGGCGGCGGAGCGGCCGGCGGCGGAGGTCCGGCGGGCTGCGTGGTTGCGGCCGGCTGGGGCGTTGCGGCCGGCTGGGGAGTTGCGGCCGGCCGGGGCGTCGCCGGGCGGGGAGCACCGAACGCGGGGCCGAGCGTGGGGATCTCGTCGCCGTCCTGGGGTGCGTAGTAGTCCTCGAAGTCGGTCTGGATCCGACCCAGCCCGGGCGTCCCGATCAGCACCACGCCCATCACGTGCGCCCCGTGCATGCGCAACTGGTCCATCGTGGTGGTCAGGGTGCTGCGGGCGGTGCGCCCGGAGCGAACCACCAGGATCACCTCGTCCACGACCGGGAGCAGGTCGATGGCATCGTTGGCCGCCTCGATCGGACAGGAGTCCACCAGGACGGTCCCGCCCTGCCTCGACGCGTCGGAGATCAGCTCGCGGGCGGCCTCGGCCAGGCCCACGACCTCCTTGGTGGCGGGACCGCTGGGCGCGACCCAGAGCCTCTCCACCGGTGTGCGGTGGACCACCTCGGCGTGGGTCGGCCGGTGGAGGTCGAGCCGGGCCAGGTCCCGGATGCCGGGCTCACCCGGCGCGCCCAGGAGTCGGTCCACCGACGGACGGCGGAAGTCGCCGCCGACCACCAGCGTGACGGCGCCGGCCTCGGCCATCGCCAGCCCGGTCAGGGCCACGGTGGTGGACTTGCCCTCCCCGGGGGAGGCCGAGGTGATCATGAACACCCGGGGCGTCCGGGGACGGCCCTCGGCATCCACGGCGGCGGAGAACCGCGGATTGGCCTGGAGGAACTGGATGGCGGAGCGGATGCGGCGGTTCGGCTCCGCCCACGCCCCGGCGATCTCGAGCCGGCCGTCCGGGGTGCGGGGCATCCGCTTCCGGGGGACGTTGCCGACCTCCGCCAGGATCGGGACGTCCACCGCGTCGACCAGCTCGTCCCTGGTGTCGATCCGGGGTGACACCCGCTCCAGAACCATGACCAGCCCGGCACCCAGGACCAGACCGACCAGGGCCAGCACGGCCATGCGGAACAGCGGCGAGCTGGGGACCGGAAGCAGGTTGTTGTCCACCACGGTGGGGGCCTCGGCACCGAGGGAGGTGTAGGGCTTGGTGGACTGCGCGTTGGCCCGGAAGTCGCTGACCTGCTGCTGGGCCTGGAGGACGGTGTCGTTGAGCGCCTTCCGCTGGGCCACCAGTGCTTCGGATCCCGGCTCGGCCGAGCCCTGGGCGATCGTCGGGTTGGCAGCGTCGAAGGACTGGAGCGCCGCCGTGGCCTGGTCCAGGCTGCGCTGGATCTCCACGCCGCGTGCATCCTGGTCCTTGAGCAGCTCGGCGTTGATGACGTCCAGGAAGGACTGGACGAAGGCGTCCACCCGGCGGGTGGCGAGCACGGAATCGGTGTCCTCGGTCGATACCTCGATGGACGAGCTCTCCAGGTTGGGAACCGCCTCCATCTCCGCCGCGAGCTCCTTGACCTGGTCGGGTTCGCCCAGCTGCTCGGCAGCCTGCTCAGCCACGGCCCCCCGGGTGATACGCAGTGCGTCCTGGTCCACGTTTCCCTGGGCGGCACCGCCGGTGGCCCGGTTGGCGACCACCACCTCGGAGGCCCGGTACAGCGTCTGCGACCGGGACGGGGCGATCAGGGACGACGCTGCTCCGGCCAACGCCCCCAGGACGAGCGCGACCACGACGACGGGCCATCGTCGTTTCAGCACCGCTCGGATCTTGGTCACCTGCTACCCCCGCTCGCCACCCCCGGGTCCCGGCCGCCCGGCCACGACCCGTTGCCGGCCCGACCGGCCATGGTACCCAGCCCCCCGCGGGTTGCCGCACTCGGAAGGAGGTCCTCGGGGCGGTCCGGAACCGGTTCCGCCGGCTCCGACTCCCCGGACCGCTCCGGGACGCCTCGGGAGGGGGTTCGCCACCAGCGGATGGCGGGGACCGACACCGCCAGCAGGACGAACGGAAGGAGCTGGACCCGCTGTCGGGCCAGGATGCCGCCGTTGCCGATACTCGAGAAGGCCACGACGAACAACAACGTGTAGGCGGCGGCGAAGATCAGGATCGGGCGGCGCCAGGCCGACGACGGCCAGAACCGGAGCCGCTTCACCGAGGTGACCACCAGGCCGAGGAGGAGCAGGCTCTCGGCGGCGGCGATCAGGTTGCCGGCGTTCCTGGCCTCCCACGGCAGAGGCCGGAACAACACCGACATGGTGCCGGCCGGGAGTTGCACCGGACCCGTCACCAACACCGGTTCGAACTGCGACTTGCCCACCTGGGTCCGTTCCAGGGTGAGTTCCAGGGCGGCCTCGGTACTGGTGGCCTCGCCCGCTTCCTGGGTGAAGAACCGGGACGTCTGCGTCGTCGCCACCGCCGCCGCCACCACCATCACCACGAGGGCGGCGACACGCACCAACCGACCGCGACCGGAGGCTCCCTCGGCCCTGGTTCCCCCGAGGAAGGCGAACGCCGTGGCCACTGCGACCGCGAGGGCGGCCATGAGCGCCACGTGGGCGCGGATCAAGACCATCCCCCCCATGCCGACCACGAAGGGGATCACGCCCAGCAACCGGGCCCGTGGGGCCAGGAGCAGGCTGGCCCCGTAGAAGACGATGCCCAACAGGAACACCATCAGGGCGTCCTTGCCGATCGACGACGGCCAGAACAACAGGGACGGGAAGAACATCATGAGCACGGTGAAGCGGCGGTGGTCCATCTCCGGGAAGGCACGCTTCGCCCCCCGGAGGAACAGGACCGCACCCCAGAACGCGAGCCAGGAGAAGAGGAAGAAGGCTGCGAACTTCGACCGCCCCACGACCGCGTAGACATAGCCGGTGACCTTGATGATGCGACGGGTGGCGTCCTCGACGTCATCGATGGAGGCGATGCTCGGGATCCAGTTCCCGGCCCGGACCTTCTGGGCGTAGAGCCACCCGTCACTGTCGTAGCGGGCGGCGTCGGCCTCCCCCCCGTAGGCCTGGAAGATCACGAAGTACCGCACCAGCGAGAACGCCATCTTGGCCACGAGTCCCCACATCATGAGGCCGAACAGCCCGGGGTCCCGGTCGTGGTCGGCGAGGCGGCGGAGCACCGGAACCGACACGACCAGGATGACCAGGAGGACGACCATGGAGATCGCCACGTCGTAGCTGCCGCTGTTCAGGAACACCGCCAGACCGGCCAGCACGGCGAGGATGGCCAGGAACCCGGTTGCCAGCACCGGGAGCTCGGCGGAGGTGGCACCCGGCCCGGATGTCACCGGCGATCGGAAGCGGACGGACACGACCTTCGATGGTACGGCCGCATCACCTCTGGGGCCATGCCAGGGATGGCGGACCGCTCCCCGGGCGCCGGTACCGTTGTCGGTCGTGGCAGCCGCCGACCTCACCATCAGGCGTACCGTCGAGGCGGACCGTCCCGCCGTGGTGGAGTTGTGCCGGGCAGCACTGGGATGGTCGGCCGGCACCACGGACCAGGCGTTCTTCAGCTGGAAGCACGACCAGAACCCATTCGGACCGTCACCCATGTGGCTCGCCGAGGACGGGGACGGCCGACCGCTGGGGATTCGGGCCTTCCTCCGCTGGCGCTTCCGCCGGACGGATGGCTCCACCTTCCACGCCGTCAGGGCCGTGGACACGGCCACGCATCGCGACGCCCGGGGACAGGGCGTCTTCACCCGCCTGACGCTCGGCGCACTGCCGGAGTTGCGCCACGACGGCATCGACGCGGTGTTCAACACGCCCAACGACCAGAGCCGCCCCGGCTACCTGAAGATGGGCTGGAACGTGGTGGGTCGGGTCCCGGTCGCGGTGCGACCGACCGGCCCGACCGCCCTCCGACGCCTGGCCGGCGCCCGGACCGCGGCCGAGAAGTGGTCGGTCCCGGCCGACGTCGGCCGGACGCCGGCCGACGCGTTCGCCGATGACGCAGAGGTGGCAGCGCTGCTGCGACGCTGCCACCGGGCGGGGACGGCCACCGACCGGGATGCCGACTACCTCCGGTGGAGGTACGGGTTCGGGCCGCTGCACTACCGGGTCCTTCCGGTCGGGCCCGACCTGTCGGACGGATGCGCCGTGGTCCGGTTCCGGCGACGGGGTCCTGCGCTGGAGTGCACCGTGGCCGAGACCCTGCTCCCCGACGCCCGCCGGGGCATCGGGGTGCTGCATGACGCCGCGGCCGCGGTCGGGGCCGACTACCTGATCGCCGCCCGGGGATTCGGCACGCCGAGGTCGTTCCTCCCCGCTCCGGGGGTGGGGCCGGTCCTGACCTGGCGACCGGTCGGCCGGCCCGGCACGCCCCGCATGAGGGACCTCGCCCTGTCCCTCGGTGACGTGGAGCTGTTCTGAGCATGGCTCCCCGGCTCCCCCGACGGCTCCCCCGACTGTCCGCCTCCTACAGGCGGGTCGAGCCGTTCCTTCCCTCCCGGTCGCACCTCCGGCTGGTGGGCGTCGGCACCAGCGGCTTCCTGTCGGGCATCACCGAGGCCGCAGTCCTGGTGCTCCTGGCGCTCGGGGCCAACGCCCTGGTCCAGGGCGACCACACCGTGACGATCGCCGGCGTGGAGGTCTCCCTCGGCTGGGCGATGGCCATGGCGGCCGCACTCCTGGTGGCAAAGGCGGTCTCGGTGCTGGTGAACGCGGCGATCTCGGCCCGGCTGGGCGCCGATGTGCTGACGATCGTGCGGACCAGACTGGCCCGTAGCTATCTGGAGGCCTCGTTCGCCCGGCGCAGCGGGCGGCCCCGTGGCGACGTGCAGGTGCTCATCACCAACCACGCCGAGGCGGTGGCCGAGTTCGCGGTGACGATCGCCTGGACGCTCACGATCCTGCTCAACCTGGCCACCTTCATCCTGGCAGCAGTCGTGGTGAACCCATTGGCCGCGATCGGCATCGTGGTGCTGGGTGCACTTCTGCTCGCCCTCCTTCGCCCGCTCACCACCACCATGCGACGGACCACCACGAGCTACATCGGCGGGCTGCGCTCGCTGGGGGCGGACGTGACCGAGTTGGAGGAGGCATCCCGCGACCTGGAGACCTTCGGCGTCCGGGACCGCGCCGCCGCCGGCCTGAGTCGCCGCATCGAGGACAGCTCCCAGGCGTTCGGGCGTTCCCGCGCCCTGCAGCTGGCCACCCCACCGCTGTACCAGTCACTGGCCCTCGGGGTCATCGTGGCGGTCCTCGGGGTGCTGGCCGCCCGCGGCGGGGAGGGCCAACTGGCCGCCTTCGGCGCCGTCGTGCTGCTGCTGCTCCGGTCACTGAGCGCAGGCCAGCAACTGGTGACCGCATCGCAGCGCCTGACCGACCGGGGAACCTACGTCGACCAGATCCGGTCCGAGCTCCAGGTCGACGAGGCGTCCCGGCCCGCGACCGGCAGCCGGGTGGTGGACTCGGTCCAGGACATCCGCTTCGAGGGTGTGACGTTCGCCTACCCGGGCGGCCACCAAGCCCTGGACGACGTCACGGCGCGCATCGGGGCGCGGGAGTCCATCGGCGTGATCGGCCCGTCCGGGGCGGGCAAGTCGACCCTGGTCCAGGTGCTGCTGCGCCTCCAGCCTCCGACCGGCGGTCGCGTGTGCCTGGGGGACGTGCCCATCGAGGAGATCTCCGCGGACAGCTGGGCCGAGCTCCTCGCCTATGTGCCGCAGGAGCCCGTGGTGATCCGCGCCTCGGTCGCGGACAACATCCGCTTCTTCCGTGAGCTCTCCGACGACCGAGTCCGCGAAGCAGCCCGCCTGGCACACCTCGACGAGGTCCTGGCCGAGCTCCCCGACGGGATCCACACCGTGCTGGAGCCGGGTCACTCCGGGCTGTCCGGGGGCCAGCGCCAGCGCGTGGCGATCGCCCGGGCACTGGCCGGCCGTCCGCAGCTGCTCGTCCTGGACGAACCGACCAGCGCCCTCGACGCCATCTCCGAACGGGCGGTCCAGGCGACCCTGGCCCAACTGCACGGGACCATCACCCTGGTGGTGGTGGCACACCGCATGTCGACCCTGGAGTTCTGCGACCGCCTCCTGGTCCTGGGCGACGGCCGGGTGGAGGCGTTCGACCGTCCCCAGCGCCTCCGGGACGTGTCCGAGTTCTACCTCAGCGCGGGCGGCGGCGCGGCCGACCCGGGGTCAGAAGGCACCTGACGCCAGGTCCCGGTACATCTCCGCCATGGCATCCGCTGCGGCATCCAGGGTGAACCGTCCCAGGAACTCCCGGTGCGCAACCTCGGCCCGTGAGCGGGCCGACAGCGGGTCGTCCATCGCGGCCGACAGGGCCCGCCCCAGGGCGTCCGGGTCGCCTGGTTCGGCCAGGAGTGCGTCCCGGCCGTCCTCCAGCACGCCCTCGAGTCCCTGGAGGCGACTGCACACCACGGGCACCCCTGCGGCCATGGCCTCGATCACAGCGCCCGCCGCTCCCTCGTTGACCGAGGCGAGGACGAACACATCCGCCGCGGCCAGGAGCACGGGCACATCGGATCGATCACCCAGGTCGGTCACCACGTCGCGGTGGCGCATCCCGTCCAGGGTCCGGCGGATCGCCGGCGTGGCAGGGCCCGGCGGGCCTGCCATCAGCAGCCGGAGCCCCGGACGGTCCGCGGCGATCCTGTCCACGGCCTCCAGCAGGAACACATGGCCCTTCTGCGGATACTGGCGGGCCACCGTGAGCAGCACGGTCTCGTCGTCGGGGAGCCCCAGCCGGGAACGAGCCTCCGCACGCCGAGCCGGTGTGACACGGGGGAACTGTTCGGGGTCCCGCCCGCGCTCCACCACCCGGACCCGGCCGGACGGGACGCCGAGCGCGGCGATGCCGTCCTCGGCGACCCCCCGGGTGACGGCGTGGAAGCGGCTCCTGGCCACCCGGCCGGACCAACGGTCGATCTCCCGCACCGTGCGCCGCTTCCACGGGGCGATCGCCGACGTCGGTGCCAGCGCGGAATAGGTGGTGTTGGCCCAGGTGGTGAGCACCGGGACTCCCGTGCCCACTGACGCGAGCCGGGTCGCCACGTCGGCCGCGAACAAGGTGGAGTGGAGGACCTCGGGCTCCACCGCGTCGATCACCGGGCGGAGCGCAGCCACACGCCTGGGCACGGCGGTGAGCGCATCGGGGTCCTCCCCCGCCACGGACAGGTCGTGGACCACCACACCCATGCGTTCCAGGTCCGGAACCAGGTCCTGGGTCTCGCACAGCACGGCCAGGTGCGGTTGGATCCCCCGGTCCATGAGCCGCGGGGCCAACATCACGAGTGACTGCTCCGCGCCGCCACCACGGACGACCTTGGGGAGCACCTGGAGGACCCGCATCGGGTGCATTCTGCCCGGACCGGCCCGAAACCGGCGATGCCGATGCTGCCCAGCGGCCATGATGCGACCGTGTCGCGGGTCCTGATGGTCACGACGTCGCCCGAGCGACGGGGAGCCGAGGTGTTCGCCTCCACGCTGGCCGACGAGCTGGACGCCCGCGGCCACTCCTGCACCGTGATGGCGGTCCGACCCACCACCTCCGACCGGCCGCTGCCGGTCAGGGTGGCAGGGCGGTCGCGGTGGGACCCGGTCGGACTGGCCCGGCTGACACGCGGCGGCTGCGGCGCACGACGTCGTGGTGGGCCATGGTTCGGTGACCCTGATCGCCGGGGCTGCCATCGCCGCCGGGGCCCGACGGCCGTTCATCTACCGCAGCATCGGGGACCCGGAGCAGTGGGGTGACGTCCGGCTGGCGTCACTGCGCGTGCGGCGCCCGATGCGACGGGCCGCCGCCGTGGTCGCCCTCTACGACCGTGCCCGAGGGGCGCTCATCGACCGGCACGGGCTCCCGCCGGGACGCGTGCGGGTCATCCCCAACGCCGTGGACGCAGACGGGCTGGGTCCGGTGGACGAAGGCGCCCGCGCCGCGGCCCGCGCCCGCCTGGGGCTCGACGACGGGATCCGGTGGGTCGGCTACCTCGGTGCCCTCAGCGCCGAGAAGCGGCCGGAGGTCGCCGTCCGGGTCATCGCCGCGACGGCGGGCACGGGCCTGGTGGTGGCGGGCGACGGACCGCTGCGGGCCAGGACCGAGCGCCTGGCCGCGGCGCTGGCCCCGGGCCGGACCCGGTTCCTGGGTGCCGTGGACCACCCCCGGGAGCTGCTGGACGCGGTGGAGGGCCTGCTGCTCCCCAGCCGCACGGAGGGCATCCCGGCCGCCGCCATCGAGGCCGGGATGTGTGGGCTGCCCGTGGTGGCGTCAGCCGTGGGCGGCCTGGTCGAGGTCATCGACGACGGGCGCACCGGGCGGCTGGTGGCGACCGACGGGGACGACGGGGCCGGTGTGGGACCTCTCCAGGAGGCGCTGCTCGATGCCCTGGCCCACGCCGTGCCCATGGGGGGTGCGGCCCGGGAGCGGTGCCTGTCCCGATACTCCATGGCCGTGGTGGCGGATTCCTGGAGTGCCCTGGTCGACGAGGTGGTCAACCACCCATCCGGTGGTCGTGCCAGGCGAGGAACATGAGGACGTCCCACAACCGATAGCCGTGGTTGCGGACACCGAGCAGATGCTCGTCCCACGTGGACCGGACCGTGGCGGCGTCGAACCACTCGCCGGCCGTCGGCCCGCTGAGCAGGTCGCCCGCCCAGTCCCGCAGGGGCCCGCGCAGCCAGGCGTCCAGGGGGACGCCGAAGCCCGTCTTGGTCCGGTCCACCATGGATCGTGGCACGTGACGGTCCAGGAGCCGGCGCACCACCGCCTTGGACTCGCCGTCGGCGGAACGCATCGACATCGGCAGCCGGGCCGCGAACTCGACGATGCGTCGATCGAGGAACGGCACCCGGCCTTCCAGCCCGACCGACATGGTGGCCCGGTCGACCTTGGTGAGGATGTCGTCCGGCAGGTACGTGAGCAGGTCGACGGCCATCATCTGGCCGGTGGGATCCGCCAGCCCCGGCCACCGATCCGGCCGGGAGGCGAGGACCGCCGGGTCCCTGCCGCCGGGGGCGACCGAGGCCGGGTCGGGCCAGTGCGAGACCACCCGGAGGTACATCTCGGCGGGACCTTCCAGGGCTGCGATGCTCGCCGCCTTCTCCACCTTCAGCCCCAGCTGGCGGGGCCGCACCCGGGCCGGGATGACCTGTCCCAGCTGGTCCCAGCGTGCCGGGGGCATCCGGGTTGCCGCATCCGCGACGAATCGTCGGGCCCCGATCGGGATCCGACGCACGCGGCGGTCGATCCCCGGGATCCAGCGGTAGCGGTTGTACCCACCGAACAGCTCGTCGCCCCCATCGCCGCTCAGGACGACGGTCACGTGGGTCCGCGCCATCTCCGAGACCAGGACGGTCGGGATCTGGGACGAGTCGGCGAACGGCTCGTCGTAGATGGTCGGCAGGCGTTCCACCACCGCCAACGCGTCCTCGCCGGTGGCGATCAGCTCATGGTGGCGGGTCCCCAGGTGCCGCGCCACGCGGCGGGCGTCGTCGGACTCGTCGAAGCCGGAGTGGGGCGAACCGATGGTGAAGGTGTTGACGGGGCCGGGCGAGACCGCCTGCATGGCCGACACGATCGTGGTGGAGTCGATGCCGCCCGAGAGGAAGGCACCCACCGGCACATCTGCCACCAGCCGGCGTTCGACCGCTGAGCGCAGCAGCAGGTCCAGTTCGTCGACGGCCTCACGCTCGGACCCGACGAAGGGGTCCGACGAAGCGGCCTCCACGACCTCCGCGTAGGACCAGTAGGGCTCCGGTTCGCCGATCCGGCCGTCGTCGGTCACGGTCACGGTGCAGCCGGGCGGGAGCTTCCGGGCGTCGCGGTAGATCGACAGCGGAGTGGGCACGTACTTGTAGCGGAGCAGGCCGCACACGGCATCGGGGTCGATGGTGGGGTCGAACCGGGGATGGCACCGGAGTGCGTCCAGGCCGGAGCCGAACACGACCGTGCGGTCGGCGGTGCCGTAGTACAGCGGCTTCTCACCCACCCGGTCCCGGGCCAGGGTCAGTCGGCGTTCGCGGCGGTCCCACAGCGCGAACGCCCACATGCCCTCGGCCCGCTCGAGCGTGGCGGCCACCCCCCAGGTCGCGATGGCCTCCAGCAGGACCTCCGTGTCCGAGTGCCCCCGGAACGACACCCCCGCCGCGCGCAGGTCACGGACCAGCCCGCGGTGGTTGTAGACCTCGCCGTTGTAGGCGAGCACCCAGCGACCGTCGGCCGACACCATGGGCTGGGCGCCGGCCTCGCTCAGGTCCTGGATGCTGAGCCGCCGGTGGCCGAGGCCCACACCGACCTCGGCATCGGCCCACTCACCCGAGCCGTCCGGTCCCCGGGCGGCCAGGGCTGCCGCCATGCGCGACGCCGTGGACCGGAGGGCGTCGGTGCCGGTCGACGCCGTGGGATCCAGGAGCCCGGCGAACCCGCACATCAGCGTCGCCCCCCCACCACGTACAGCTCCTCCAACCGACGCACGGCGGACGACGCGTCGAACTGCTCCGCCCGGACGGCGGCGGCCGCTCCGAGCGCGCTGCGCAGCCCCGGGTCCCGGGCCAGCTCGACCAGGGCATCGGCCAGGGGCCCGACCCGGCCCGGAGGCACCACGCGACCGACCGACGGGTCCACGACGTGGGGCATCCCGCCGACCGCCGTGACCACCACCGGCAGGCCCAACGCGAGCGCCTCCATGAGCGCCACCGGCAGTCCCTCCTGGTCCGAGGACAGGGCGAACACGTCGAAGGCCGACATGACGGCGGGGGCGTCGGGCACGTGGCCGAGGAACCGGAACCGGTCACCCAGGCCCAGGCGGTCCCGACGGGACACCAGGTCCTCCTCCAGCGGTCCCTGACCCAGGGACACGAACCGCACCGACGGCACGCGCCGCACCACCTCCGCTGCGGCCTCCAGCATCAGTGGGTAGTTCTTCTGCACCCGGAGGTTCGCCACCACCCCGACCAGCACCTCGTCGGGGCCCACCCCCAGCTGCTGGCGGGCGGCCGACCGCTCCGACCGTCGTTGCTTCACCGCGGCCAGTTCGAGGCCGTGGATGACGGTCTCCACCTGGCGGCGGAGCCGGGGTGGCGCCGAGTCGCGGGCCGCGGCGGACACGGCAACCGTGGCGTCGTCGAGCCCGTACGTGAGCCGGTTGGCCACCCGGGTGGCGGGCGCGTAGTCGGCCCACGAGTTGTGCTCGGTGTAGACGAGACGGGGCCGGTTCGGTCGGGCCCGGAGGACGGGCCGGAGCACCGCGGCGACCGCGGGCGAGTGCACGTGCACCACGTCGATCCGCAGTCGATCGACGAGACGCAGGACCCGCAGCACCCACCGCGGGTCCTCCGGGTGCCCCCGTCCCACGTCGACACACGGCACGTCGGCCGCCTCGAGCTCCGGACGCAACGAGTTGGGACGCTCCACCAGGAACGCGACCACGTAGTCGAAGCGCTCACGGTCACCGGTGCGGGCATGGGTCAGCAGCAACCGCTCCATGCCGCCGGGACCCAGGCCCTTGGCCACCCAGAGGACGTGGACGCGCTCAGGCACGGGCGGCCGCCCCCACGTCCCGGACGGCGCGGACCACCCGGTCCACGTCGTCGTCGGTCATCCCGGAGCCGCTCGGGAGGCACACGCCCCGCCGGAACAGGTCCGCCGCCACCTCACCGCCCTCGCAGGGCACCGTGGCGAACAGGGGCTGCAGGTGCATCGGCTTCCACGCCGGCCGGGCCTCGATCTCCCGGGCGTCGAGGGCCGTGCACACCTCCAGCGGCGTGGCTCCGAAGTCATCGTCCAGGAGCACCACGGTGAGCCAGCCGTTGGGCCGGCCCCGTCGGTCCCACGGCATGAAGCCGAGGCCTGGTTCGTCGGCCAGGCCGGCGCGGTAGCGATCGTTGATGGCGTGACGACGGTCGATGCGGGGCGGGAGCCCCGCCAACTGCGCCCGGCCGACACCGGCGAGCAGGTTGGACAGGCGGTAGTTGTAGCCGACCTCGTCGTGCTCGTAGTGCAGCACCGGACGACGGGCCTGCGACGCCAGGTAGCGGGCACGCGCCACCGAGTCCTCGTCGCCGACGAGCGTGCCGCCGCCTCCGGTCGTGATGATCTTGTTCCCGTTGAACGAGAAGGCGCCCAGTCCGGCCCAGGTGCCGGCGTGGCGACCCTGCCAGGTGGCTCCCAGGGCCTCGGCCGCGTCCTCGATGAGCACGACCCCGTGGCGGTCGCAGACCTCCGTGATGCGGTCCAACTGGGCGCACTGTCCGTACAGGTCCACCGCGATCACCGCGGCGGGACGGCGGCCCTCCCCGGCGGCCCGGGCCAGCGCGGCGTCGAGCAGGACCGGGTCGAGGTTCCACGTCTCCCGCTCGCAGTCCACGAACCGCAGGTCGGCCCCGACGTAGCGCACCGCGTTGGCCGGCGCCACGAAGGTCAGGGTCGGGACGATGACCTCGTCGCCCGGCCCGATGCCGTGCAGCAGCAGTGCCAGGTGCAGCGCGGCGGTGCCGCTGGACAGTGCGGCGGCGGCCGGTGCGCCGCAGAAGTCGGCCAGTTCCGCCTCGAAGGCGTCCACGTCGGGGCCCAGCGGCGTGATCCAGTTGGAGTCGAAGGCCGCCAGCAGCCCGTCCCGTTCGGCCGGCCCGACATCGGGCGGGGACAGGTAGATGCGCGCCACGAGCGCCGAGGGTACCGGTCGCCCGTCAGGGCTCCAATGACGTGGGCCGGCCCCCGGAGATGGCACCATCGGGGGCGATGGATCGACCGTACCGGGGCAAGCGGGTGATGGACCTGGCCATCCTGGCCGTCGTCGCCGTCCCTGCTGTGGTCATCGGGACGGCGTGCGCGCTCGCGGTCCGGGTCACGTCCCGCGGTCCGGTGTTCTTCCGCCAGGAGCGCGTCGGCATGGGTGGCCGCCTGTTCCGGGTGTGGAAGTTCCGCACCATGGTCGACGGTGACAACCCGGTCTTCCCCGATGCCAGCCGGATCACATCGGCCGGCCGGGTGCTCCGCCGCCTCTCGCTGGACGAGCTGCCGCAACTGGTCAACGTGGCGACGGGCGAGATGAGCGTGGTGGGCCCCCGCCCGACGCTCGCCTACCAGGTCGAGCGCTACGACGACCGCCAGCGCCGTCGCCTGGCCGTCCGTCCCGGCCTCACCGGCCTGGCGCAGGTGTCGGGGCGCAACGCGCTGAGCTGGACGGACCGCATCGAGTTCGACCTCGACTACGTGGACACCCAGTCCCCGCTGACGGACCTCCGCATCATCGTCCGCACGTTCGCCACGATGCTCTCCGGTGAGGGGGTCGAGGGCCACCCGACCGATGACCCGCTGGCGAGCGAGGCCGCGCCCGGGACCGGCAGGACGCAGCGCCGGAGCGTCCCGGGGCCGGGGCACGCGCTCCCCGACGCCGAGGTCGACGCCACTGGGCCACCGGCCGGGGCGACCTCGTGACCAGGGTCGTGATCGTGGGGGCCGGCGGCCACGGCCGCGAGGTGTACGGAGCCCTGCTCGCAGCCGGGGCCGACTGGGACGTGGTGGGCTTCGTCGACGACGCCCCTGCACACCCCGGGCGGCTGGTCCGACTGGACGTCCCCCTGCTGGGGGACCTGGACGAGCTCCTGGCCCGGCCCGCCCCCTACGCCATCGGGGTGGGGACGCCGGCCGCCCGCCGGCGGGTGGTCGAACGGCTGGCGCCCGTCCCCGACGGTCCCGTGACCGTGGTGCACCCCGGGGCCCACCTGGGCCCGGACACGCACCTGGGCGAGGGGGCGGTGGTGTTCGACCGCTGCACCATCACCACCAACGTCCACATCGGCCGCCACACCCACCTGAACGTCGGGTGCGCGGTGCAGCACGACACGCTCGTGGGTGACTTCGTGCAGTTCAGTCCCGGGGTGTTCGTCAACGGCGACTGCGAGATCGACCATGACGTCTTCCTGGGGACGGGGGCCATCATCACCCGTGGCTGCACCGTCGGAGCAGGGGCCCGCGTGGGTGCCGGCGCCGTGGTCCTGTCCGACGTGGAACCGGGCACGACCGTGGTGGGCGTTCCGGCCCGCGTCGTCTCCTAGGCACGACCTCGACGTGCCGCGGGCCGCACCAGGGGGGCGACGGCCAGGAGGTACCCGGGGAGGCGTCGCGGGCGGGCGGCCAGCGTCGCCTCCACCGTGAGCCGGCCGAAGGGCTGCGGATCGCGCCGGTGGAGACCGATCCAGCGTCGTTCCCGGGCCGATGACGGGCCATGGCCCAGCCAGTCCAGTTCCGCTCGCCACGCACCGGGGAGGAACTCCCGGGCGGACAGCGCCGGGGCCAGCGCCCTCCATCGGCGGAGCACGACCAGCACCGAACGGTGGTCGCTGGTCCGGGACAGCTGCAGCAGGTCGCGGAGGTTGCTGGCCCGGGGCCGGGGTGAGCCCAGCCCGACGTGGACCAGTGCGTGGGCCAGGTGGAGCTCGGGCGGCAGGGTCCGCACCTCCCTCCCACCGAGGTCGAAGACGGCCGGCGGGCACCAGAGGTCAGCCACGTCGATGAGCTGCCCCCACGGACCGGTGGCCACGGTCCGGTGCAGGTCGATCTCCCAGCCGTCCCGGTCCCGCAGGGTGACGCTCTTGGCGACCGAGTGTTCGTACCGCCTGCCGACGGGCGGGAACGCCCGACGGGCCCCGCCCGCCTCCAGGGCACGGACGGCGCGGCCCAGATCGCACCCCGGCACGAGGACGTCGATGTCGCCGAACTCCCGCCAGGAGGCATCGGGGTAGGCGGTGTGGGCCAGGGCCGGGCCCTTCAACACCCGGTGGTCGATCCGTGCCGCCTCGAGCCGGTCGACCACCTCCACGAGCCGGGCCTCGAGCATCAGGGCCACCGCGGCGCTGCGCCGCTGGGAGGCCACGAGCTCCTCCAGGGTCGGTGGCTCCACCTGCACCGCGCCGGTCCGGATGCACTCCAGCGCCAGGCCGAGGGTCCGGTCCGCGACGACCATGCCGCGCCACCTCCGGCCGGCATCCTGGTCCAGGACCACCGGTGCGTCTCCGACACGATCCGGACCGTCGGGCAGGCCGATGCCCAGCAGGACCTCCCGGGCCGACGCCGCCGCCCGGTCCGCGGGCGCCGGGCTCACCGGGGCTCCACCAGGTCGCTGGCGGCCAACAGGGTGAGGGCGTCGGCGAGGATCGACCTGCCCTCGGGTGGGAGGTCGGGGTGCTGGTTCCGGGCCCGGGACTCGAGTTGACCGAGGTCCCCGGGGTGGTCGAGCAGTTCCCACACCAGCGCGGCCGCTCCGGACAGGGCGAGCGGCTCCTCGGCCCCGACGGGCAGGGCGAGGATGCCGTCGAACACGTGGCGCCAGAGCACCGAGGGGACCCGGTGCCACGAGGCGCTCGTCAGGCCGGCCGGCCCGTCCCGATCACCCGTCATCGTTCGATGCTGCCACGGGACCGGACAGGGCGGCACCGGCCATCACCGCCACGGCATCCAGCGCCAGCAGCACCACGGCCCCGGCGATGGCGTCGGCCGGCGACATGGCCATGATGGCCCGGCTTCCCGCGAGGGCCAGGACGCAATGGGCCACCGAGGTCACGGCCAGGCCCGCACCCCGCAACGGGCGGCGGTAGCCCAGGAGCACGGGGGCGACGAGGACGGCGCCCACGGCCACCGCCGTGCACAGGGGAGCCACCCGTTCGGCCGCACCGACCCAGGCCGCCCCCATCACCAGGGCCACCAGCATCCCGGTGCCGACCGGGCCCGGCGACTCGTCCCGCCACCAGCGGAGGGCGGCGACCGGGGCCAGGCAGACCGCAGCTGCCAGCGCCGGTTCGGTGTCCGGCACCGCCGACCACACCCCGACCAGGCTCACCAGGGCCAGGGGCCAGGTCCACCGGCCGAGGGGATGCGGTGGCCGGCCTGGATCGGCCGGTGCCACCGCCACCGCAGCGACGAGCATCCACGGGAACCATCGCGCCACCCCGGCCCAGACCGAGAGGAGGGACGCGGCGCTCAGGACCAACCCGGGGACCCGGAGTCGGAACACCAACGGACCCCGGCTGTCCACCAGGGCGAGGACGCCCCCGATCCCCAGCGCCACGGCGGCGAGGAGGACGTGGTACCGGTCGATCACCCCTGTACCCTGCCCGACTGGGCACCCCACCACGGGGCATGAGAGGACGGATCATGAAGATCGTGGTCACCGGGGGCGCCGGGTTCATCGGGGCCAACCTGTGCCGGATGCTGTCGGGGACCGCCGGGGTCGACCACGTGGTGGCGTTCGACAACCTGTCCACCGGCTTCGCCTCCAACCTGGACGGCGTGGACGCCACGCTGGTGGAGGCCTCCATCCTGGACCCCGCTGCGCTCGACGCCGCGCTGGATGGAGCGGGGGCCGTGGTCCACCTGGGGGCACGCGGTTCGGTCCCCCGTTCCGTCGCCGATCCCATCGCCTCGCACGAGGCGAACGCCACCGGCACCGCACAGGTCCTGGAGGCGGCGCGCCGTGCCGGTGACCTGCACGTGGTGGTGGCGTCCTCGTCCTCGGTGTACGGGGCCAACACGACGCTGCCCAAGGTGGAGGACATGGTCGCCCGGCCGGTGAGCCCCTACGCGGCCTCCAAGCTGGCCACCGAGTCCTATGCGCTGGCCTGGCAGCACACCTATGGGCTGCCGACCCTGGCGTTCCGGTTCTTCAACGTGTTCGGTCCGCTGCAGCCGGCGTGGCACGACTACGCCGCGGTGGTGCCCGCGTTCCTGTCCGCCGCGCTGCACGGTCGACCACTGCCGGTGCACGGCGACGGCACCCAGTCCCGTGATTTCACGTTCGTGGGCACCGTGTGCGAGGTCCTGACCGACGCCGTGCTCCGGCGGGTGGTGTCGGACACGCCGGTGAACCTGGCCTACGGGACGCGCACGAGCCTGCTCGAGATGATCGCGGTGCTGGAGGAGCAGCTCGGTCGGCCGCTGGAGGTCGAGCACCACCCGACGCGGGCGGGCGACGTCCGACACACGCAGGCCGACAACTCGCGCCTGCGCGACCTCTTCCCCGACGTGCACCCGACTCCCCTGGCCGACGGCCTGGCCGCCACGGTGGACTGGTTCCGCTCCCAGCCGGACGAGGCACCCCTGCCCCGGACGGCGGGCTGACCCCAGGCCGGTCAGGCCGATTCGGCCACCCCGCGGCCGGCCTCCCGGAGGTCCACCACGGTGGAGCCCGGGGATGACCCGACGACCGTCTCCGGCGACACCGGATCCACGATCACCCGGAAGATCAGGGGGTGCTCGGAGGCCACCGGATGCTCGTCCTGGCCGAACAGCACCTCGTGCAGCTTCTCGCCCGGCCGGAGGCCGGTGTAGACGATCTCGATCCGGCGCTCGCGACTCGGCGATGAGCCGCCGGGCCAGGTCGGCGATGCGGACCGGCTCGCCCATGTCGAGCACCATCACCTCGCCGTCGCGGCCGAGGGCGCCGGCCTGGATGACCAGCTCGCAGGCTTCCGGGATGGTCATGAAGAAGCGGGTGACCTCGGGGTCGGTCACCGTCACCGGACCGCCCCGCTCGATCTGGGCCCGGAACAGGGGCAGGACCGACCCCCGGCTGCCCAGCACGTTGCCGAACCGGACGCTGAGGTAGGTCCCGTCGAAGCGTGCGCCGGCATCGGCGGTGAGCTGCTCGGCGAGTCGCTTGGTCCGGCCCAGCACCGACGTGGGGTCGGCCGCCTTGTCGGTGGAGATGTTGACGAAGCGGTCCACGTCGAACTGGCCGGACACGCTCGAGCAGGTTCTGGGTGCCCCACGACGTTGGTCTTCCAGCCCTCGTCCGGGTGCATCTCCAGCAGCGGCAGGTGCTTGAGCGCGGCGGCGTGGAAGACCACCTCGGGGCGGTGCTCGTCGAAGACCTCCGCCAGCCGCTCCTGGTCCCGGATGCAGGCCACGACGAGGTCCCGGCTGTCGAGCAGTCCCCGACCCTCGATGGAGATCTGGACCGCCTGCAGCGCCGACTCGTCCCGGTCCAGCATGACCAGCGACGCCGGCGCGAAGCGGTGGATCTGGCGGCACAGCTCGGAGCCGATCGACCCGCCGGCCCCGGTCACCAGCACCCGCCGACCGGTCAGGTAGCCGGCGACGGACGTCGATGTCCAGGGTGAGCTCCCGGCGACCCAGCAGGTCGGCCTCGGTCAGCGGGTCGGATGTCGCCCACGCGGACGCGGGGAGCCGAACAGCTCGCCCACGGGGGGAGGACCAGCGTCGTCCAGTCCCGGCGTCGCTCGGCGGCATGGGCCAGGTCACGGACGAGCTCGCCGGACGCGGACGGGATGGCGATGACCAGGGCCGGGCACCGGTCAGCTCGGCGGCGTCCGCGATGGCCGCCCGACCGCCCGGACACGGCGACGCCCTTGACCCGGAGGTTCGCGCAGGTCCGGGTTGTCGTCGAGGAGGGCCACCGGGTGGTACGGGCCCGACTCGCAGCATCGCCGTGACGGATCTGCAGCCCGCCGTCGCCGGCACCGAACACGATGACCGGGCTGCGACCGTCGGCGTCGGCCCGGGTCCAGCGCTCCAGCATGATCCGCCAGCCGAACCGGCCGCGACATCATGACGAACAGGCCGAGGAAGCCGGCCACGATCGTGGCGCTCAGCGGGAGGCGGACGCCCAGCCCAGGAGGTTGGCGGCCACGACCAGCGGCGGTGACCACCAGCGACGGTGCGGACCGTCGCCGCCACCTCTTCGAAGGTGCCGTAGCGCCAGCGGTGGACGTAGAGCCCGACGAGCCGGCCGACCAGCGACCTGGGCCAGCCCGGCCACCGCGGCGAGCCAGAGCACCCCGAACAGGTCGACCTTGGACGAGGCTGAGCTCGTAGCGCAGGAACGTGGCCGCGCACAGGCCGACGAACCAGCTGGA
Source organism: uncultured Actinomycetota bacterium (assembly GCA_963773765.1). Taxonomy (GTDB): domain Bacteria; phylum Actinomycetota; class Acidimicrobiia; order Acidimicrobiales; family Microtrichaceae; genus CAVZCC01. The sequence goes on from CAVZCC010000005.1 coordinate 540,228, forward strand.
CGCGTCGAAACCCGACTGCAGGACAGAACCGGTACCGCACGAAGTAGCCGCGCCATCACCCCAGAACCCCCGTCATCACGCCGGATCGCCCCACCGACGCCGGTCCAGTGACACGATGTTCTTCACCCGGCGGACAAGTGGGTACCGCCACGGAGGAGTGAAACACTCCAACCGCCCTCGGTGACACGAACGCCGACTCGCTGGTGCACGGCCGCCACGTTGACTCACCGCCGGAGCGCCGACTCACACTGGGGCCGTTCGTCGAGGGGGCGACCGGAATGGACTCGATCGGCGAGCGGCTGGCCGTCGTCGGCCAGGGCTACGTCGGCCTGCCCGTCGCGGTCCGGGCCGTCGAGGCCGGCTACGACGTGGTCGGCTTCGAGGTCGACCGGCCGCAAGGTCGAGGCGCTCAACGCCGGGCGCTCCCACGTCGAGGACATCACCGACGACCAGCCTGGCCGGCGTGCATCGGCGACCGGCCGCTACCGCGCCATCGTCGGACCCGGCCGACCTGGCCGGCTTCGACGTCGCCGTCATCTCGGTGCCCACCCCGATGGGCGAGGGCGCGCCGGACCTGTCGCTACATCGAGGCCGCCGCCGCGACGCTGGCGCCGCACCTCCGCGCCGGGCGCGACGCGTGATCCTGGAGTCGACCACCTACCCGGGCACCACCGAGGAGCTGGTCGGCTCCGATCCTGGAGGAGGGCTCCGGGCTCCGGGCCGGCGCCGGACTTCCACCTCGGCTACAGCCCCGAGCGCATCGACCCGGGCAACGCCGACCTGGCGCCTGGAGAACACGCCCAAGGTCGTCTCCGGCGTCGACGCCGCCTCGCTCGCCGCGGTGCAGGGCTTCTTCGACCGCCTCGTCGAGACGCACCGTGCCGGTCTCGGGCACCCGGGAGGCCGAGCTGACCAAGCTGCTCGAGAACACGTTCCGCCACGTCAACATCGCGCTGGTCAACGAGCTGGCGATGTTCGCCCACGACCTCGGCATCGACGTCTGGGAGGCCATCGACGCCGCCTCGACCAAGCCGTTCGGCTACATGCGGTTCACGCCCGGGCCCGGGCGTCGGCGGGCACTGCCTGCCGATCGACCCGTCGTACCTGTCGTGGCAGGTCGAGCGCTCGCCTCGGCCAGACGTTCCGGTTCGTCGAGCTGGCCAACGACGTCAACGAGCACATGCCCGACTACGTCGTGCGGCGCGTCCAGGCGCTGCTCAACGACCAGTCGCAAGGCGGTCAACGGCTCGCACGATCCTGGTCTCGGCCTCGCCTACAAGGCCAACACCGGCGACGCCCGGGAGACGCCCGTCCCGACCCGATCGTCGAACAGCTCCAGGCCCTCGGCGCCGACGTGCTCGCTCGTCGGACCCCCACGTGGCCGACCACCAGTTCCCCGCCGGCGTGACGCGGGTCGAGGGCACCCACCGACGACCTGGCGTCAGCCGACCTGGTCGCTCTACCTGGTCGACCACGCCGACTTCGACCGCGACGCGATCGCCTCGACCGACACCCCCGTCCTGGACTGCCGTCGGGCCCTCAAGGGGCCCCGCGTCCAGTACCTGTGACCGACGGGACCCGAGCCGGCGCCGCGGAGCGCCTCATCCCCGTGGTCCGGACCCTGGTCAAGGGCTCGGCCGCGGCGGCCGACCGGATCCGCCCGCCGGCACCGGGCATCACGATCCTCATCTACCACCGGGTCGGCGCCGGCGTCGGGCGGCCAGATGGACCTGGCACCCGACCGCCTTCGAGGACCAGCTCGCCTGGCTGGGCAGCGACACAACGGGTGATCACGCCTGGACCAGGCGCTGGGCGAGCTGTCGCAGCCGGGCGGTCCGGCTCGCCCCGGCGTGGTGCTGACCTTCGACGACGGCACCACCGACTGGGTCGAGCACGTCCTGCCCGCGCTGGAGCGGCAGCGCGTGCCGGCCACGTTCTACGTGGCCACCCGGTTCGTGGAGGAGCGGGTGGACGCTGCCCGGCGATGGCCGCCCGATCTCCTGGGCCGGGCTGGCGGAGCTGGCCGACTCGGAGCTGGTCACCATCGGCTCCCACACCCACGGCCACCTGTTGCTGGACCGGCTGACGGAGCGGGCCGTCGCAGGAGGAGCTGGACCGGTCGATCGAGCTGCTCGGCGAGCGGCTGGGCGTCGGCGCCGGAGCACTTCGCCTACCCGAAGGCCGTCGCCGGGTCACCCCCGGCCGAGGACGGCGGTCCGGTCCCGGTTCCGCTCCGCGGTGCTGGCCGGCACCCGGGCCAACGGGCCGGGCCAGGATCCGTACCGGCTGCGGCAGGTCCCCGATCCAGCCGCTCCGACGGGATGCGCTGGTTCCGACGCAAGGCGGGCGGCGGCCTGGCGCTCGAGGACGACCTGCGCCGCACGGCCAACCGCGTCCGCTACCGGGGCACGGACCTCATGAGCCGTCCGCGCTGGTGCACCTGACCACGACCGACATCAGCCTGGAGCTGCTGCTCGGCCCCCAGCTGTCGGCGTTCGTCGACGCCGGCTACGAGGTCATCGGCGTGAGCGCACCGGGCCCGTTCGTCCCGGCGGATCGAGGCACGCGGGCGTCCGCCACGTCCCGCTCGGCAACGCCACCCGGTCGATGGCGCCGCACAAGGACCTGCTCGCCATCGGCGAGCTCCACCAGACTCTTCCGCCGACCTGCGCCCCGACATCGTGCACACCCACAACCCCAAGACCGGGGCTGTACGGCCGGATCGCGGCCCGGGCGGCGCGGGTGCCGGTCGTGGTCAACACGGTCCACGGCCTGTACGCCCTGCCCGAGGACGCCTGGCACGAAGCGGGCCGTCGTCTACGGCCTCGAACGGCTGGCCGTCGACCTGCTCGGACGCCGAGCTGGTCCAGAACCCCGAGGACCTCGCCACGCTGCGCGACGGTGCTGCGCGAACCCGCCTCGCAAGCTGACGCTGCTGGGCAACGGCATCGACCTGGCGCGCTTCGGCCGACGGCCGCGACCGACGACGGAGCGTGCGGGCCAAGGTCCGGGCCGAGCTGGGCGTCGACGACCGACGCCGTCGTGGTCGGCGCCGTCGGCCGGCTGGTGCTGGAGAAGGGCTACGTCGAGCTGTTCGAGGCCTGGGAGCAGGTGCGGCAACGCCATCCCGGCGCGGTGCTGGTCGTGGTCGGGCCGACCGACGACGACAAGGCCGATGCGATGCCCGCCGACGTGATGCGACCGTGCCCGGCGCTCCGGCGTCCGGTTCCTGGGCATGCGCGACGACGTCGAGGCGCTCTACCTGGGCATGGACCTGTACGTCCTGGCCTCGCACCGTGAGGGCTTCCCCCGCTCCGCCATGGAGGCCGCCGCAGCCGGCCTGCCGATCGTCGCGACCGACATCCGGGGCTGTCGCCAGGTCGTGGACGACGGGGTGACCGGCCTGCTCGTCCCGGCCCGTTCCCCGGCGGCGTTGACGGAGGCACTGGATGCGCTCATCTCCGACCGGGAGCGGCGGCATCGGATGGGCGGGGCCGCGGCGGAGCGGGCCCGCCGGGACTTCGACCAGCAGGCCGTGATCGACACGACGCTGCGGACGTACCATCGGCTCCTCCGGGACGCCGGACGCCCCGTCCCTGCCCCGAGCCCGACTCGATGACCAGACCCGTGGCCGCCCCGAACCCGCTGTCCACCCGTCCGTTCCACCTGTTGGTCGTCTGCACGGCGAACCAGGCCCGGTCGCCACTGGGCGAGGTCATCGCCCGGGACGCCCTGACCCGACGCGGCATCGACGGGTGGGTCCGCTCCGCCGGCTTCTATCCGGGAGGCACCCCGGCCGCGTCCCACGCCGTCTCCGTGGCTGCCGACCTGGGGACTGGACCTGTCCCGCCACCTGAGCTGCGAGGTGGCCCCGGAACTGGTGCTGCCGGCCGACCTGGTGGTGACCATGCAGGTCTCCCACGTGCTGGACCTGGCCACCCGCTTCCCCGGGAGCGAGGCGTGGACCATGACCTTGAAGGAGTTGGCGCTGGCGGCGACGACGGGACCGATGTCGGTCGACGAGGTCCACGGCTGGGTCCGGGCCACCGCCGGCCGCCGACGGCCCCAGTCGCTGCTGAGCCGACCCGGACCTGGACGTGGTGGACCCCGCCGGTCGGGGTTCACGGGCGTTCCGCCGGACGGCGGACGAACTGACGGCGATTGTTCGGCCAGGTGTTCGACCGCTGGTTCGGGGAGCGGGCGCATGGGTAGGTCGGGAAGGACATTACGGTGATCCCCGTGACGCAAGCGGTCGAGACGCTCCACGCTTCGCATCCCTGCACCCTTCACCTGCCGCGGGTGCGAGTCGCTGTCGCTGGTGACCTCGACCGGTCCACCCGCCAAGCGCTCGTGGATCTCGAACGAGCCACTCCGGCGAACCCGGGCTGGTCCGAGCGGGAGGTCCGCTTGGAGCTGAAGCGCAGTTCCATCGGGATCGCCGTGACCATCGACGGCCGGGAAGCGACAACGGCCCGGTCCCGCAGGGACCTTGCCGACGCACTCGTCGGTGTGCTCAATCGCCTAGTGCTCGACACAGACCCCGCCCACCTGCATCTCCACGCCGCCTGTGTCGAACTCCGCGGTCCCGGCGTCCTTCTGGCCGGTCCGTCGGGAAGCGGGAAGTCGACGGTCACGACCGAGCTCCTCCGGCTCGGCGCCAGCTACCTGACGGACGAGAGCCTGACGGTCCTGCCCGGGATCGCGAACCGTCTTCGGGTATCCGAAGCCCCTGACACTTAAGGACGGCGGAGCCGGGTTGGCGCCCGGAGTCGTATTGCCCCCGGCGAGTGATACGGGACGGATCACTGTCCCGGCATCGACGTTCACCTGGTCACCAGCCGCACCACCATCGGTCTGATCATCTTCCCGCAATATCAAGCTCTGCGTCCGATGCGACTGACACCCGTCAGCGGTGCCGAAGCCACAGTCCAACTCCTCACCGACAGTCTCGACGCCGTGCGCATCGGCCCCGCCGCGGTCGACGCCATTGCGGTGCTCGTCAATGGCGCTCGATGCTGGACCCTCGAGTACCCCGACGCCACAAGCGCCGCTGAGCTCCTCTCCGAATTGGACCCTGCGAATCGCCGTGGGTTGTCCGTCGTCCACAACCTCCGTCCACCAAGGGCCGTACGGGGCGGCCCGATCTCCTTCGTCCGGTTCGACGGAAGCGCTGCGTTGATCGACGCCAACACCAGGTCGGCCGTGCTGCTCACCGAGGCCGAGACCAGCACGCTGGAGGGCCGGGTGTGCGGCGACATGTCGACCACCTCTGAGCTGGACCGGCTCACCGACCTGGGCATCGATCTGCCACAACCAGACACCGTTCCACCTCCTCGGAGTCGTTGTGGCTACGGACTGCCTGGGAACCCCACCGAGTTGCCAATCGACTCAGCTCACCTCTGGCAATTGGCCGCCTCCGCCGGGCATGGCAACCACTCCGGGGTCGCCGCCGACCTGCTTGTCCGCGGCGGAGCCGACCGCACCGACTCCCGGGTCTCAGCAGTATTCGCCACCCACCACCGTGCCCAAGTCCAGTGCTCGTCGTTGGAGGCGCACCTGACGTCGATCGTGGCGACCCTCTCAACCCACCAGATAGAACCCTTGCTCGGCGGCCGACTCGCGCTCGCCTGGGACGGAATGCTCCCGCTCCACCTCACGGACTATGACTCGATCGACCTCGTCGTCGACCCCCGCCAGCGGCGTGATGCTACGCGGACGCTGGTTTCGCTGGGGTACTCGGTCGAGCCGTCCGATTCAGGCCCCACAACGCATACCGACCCGACGGACTGCGGTTCAGACCGCCCGACCACGGTCAGGATCACGACATCGTTGGCGCCGACCGGCTTCCCACTCGCACCCGACACCCGGGACCTGCGCCGACGCGGAGTGCCAATTCAGTGTGACGGCAACTGGTATCTCGCTCTTCATCCAAACGACCGCTTCATCCAAGCCTGCGTCCGGCTTGCCCTGTCCCGCAGCGTGGACCCGGCCGCCGCCCGGGACGTTGCCGTGAGTGCTCCCCGGTCCAACGCACAGGTCACCGCGGTCATCAGCAAAGCGTGGTCATGGGGACTGCTCGCAATCGTCCAACGCGCCTCGACCGAGGCAGACACACTCGTGGGGGGCATCCCTGCAGGCCTCCTTGCCGGGCCTGGGCGTCGCCCCGCCTCAGCGGTCCAGCGGGCGCTGCTGACCATGCATCGCCGCCACGGCCCTTCGCCCGCAGCCAAGGCCGTCGGACGCACGCTCGGCCGGATCGGTACCGGCACCCTCCGCCCACCGAAGCGCCGACGACGGCCGTGAGCACAGGCACCGGTCACGAGCCACCGGATCTCATCTGGCACAGCGCCAGACCATGGTTCCGGAGCGCGTTCGGCCAGCAGTCCGGCATGGTCGTCGAGTCCATGGTCCGGGCCGGGTATCGAGTGCTGTCGTCATCGAACGAAGTGCCTGACGTGCCAGCGATCCCCGGTGTGACGTATGTGTCGGCGCCGATGCTGTCGGGTGCTTCATTGCGGGCCAACGCCATTCAGGCGTTCGAAGGGACTGATCGGGCCCCCCGGGCCATCGCCTTTACCAACCTTGAGTCGATCTCGGATGACGCGTGCGAGGGTGTCGAGCTCGCCTTCTGGGTCCCGTTCAACTTCTCCCCTCCGCCGCCGGCACTGCTGTGGTACCTCGACCAGAGGCCCATCAGCGTCCTCTCCCTGACCCGCTGGGCCCAGGGCGCCCTGGCTGAGCACGGCGTCCGCAGCACCTACATCCCCCACGGCGTCGACCGGGACGTTTTCCGCACCGGTGCCTGGAGTTCGGGAGGAGACGCGAGCATCGCTCGGGCTCCCCCAGGATGCCTTTGTAGTTGGCGTTGTCGCGGTGAACAACGAGTGGTTCGGGAACCGCAAGAGCCTGCCCGAGGTCCTCGCGGCGTTCACCGAGTTCGCTCGGACACACGACGACGCGTGCCTTTACCTGCACTGCGACCTCCGCGGCGACTACCTGGGTGGTATCGACCTCGCCGCCGTCGGTCACGAGCTCGGCACTCCAACCGAACGGGTCTTCGTGACGGTCCCCGAGGACTACCGAGCAGGCCTGACCCGGGAGCGCATGGCGGAGATCTACCAAACGTTCGATGTGCTGATGACACCGTCAGCGGGCGAGGGTTTCGGTGTGCCCGTGATAGAGGCGCAGGCCTGTGGCGTGCCGGTCATCGTATCCAACTGGTGTTCACAACCCGAGCTGGTTGGAGCTGGTTGGGGGGTGGGCGGCCAGCGCCGGTGGGCACCCTGGGTGAACGCTTGGCAGTTCACACCGAGCATCCCGGACCTCGTGGAATCGCTCAACAGTGCCTACAACGCACCGCGACCGCCCCTGGCAGCAGCGCGGAAGTTCACCCGCACCTACGACCACGACGAGCTGTTCCGGACCCGCTGGATGCCGTGGCTCGAGCAGTGGGCCGGGCCCCCCCAGGCTTGACCGGTGCCCGACCGGCCGGCACCCGGCGCTGCCACCCGTGCGACCCTCCAGGTGATGCCGTATCCTGAACGGATGCTGGAGGCAGGCGAACTCATACCGGACTTCGAGCTCGTGGACCACGACGGGAACAGCGTGCGATCGAGCGATCTGGCGGGCCACTGGACCTTGCTGTATTGGTATCCCAAGGCGGACACGCCGGGCTGCACGGCTCAGGCCCAGGGCCTAAGAGACCAGATCGAGGCATTTGAGGACTTGGACTGCGTTGTGTACGGGGCATCCTTCGATGATCCCGGCGACAACAGCTCGTTCCGTGGGAAGTACGACTTGCGCTTCACACTGCTGTCCGACCGGAATCATGAGGTCGCGGTCGCTTTCGGCGTCGTGCCGGACGCGGACTCGTCCCACGCCCGCCGCGTCGCACACCTCATCCGACCGGACGGCCTCGTGGCAGTACGCTACTTGGTGGAAGATCCCGAGTTCTTTGCAGAGTCGGTGCTGGACGACCTCGAGCGTCTCACGGTGTGAGCGTCTGACACCACCCTGATCTCCGGCGCGAGCACACCCCGACGCCGAGACGATGTCGCGACAGTGCTGGTCGGTGACCGCGTAGTGATCGGTGGGGAATGGGTCGGACGCCTGGTCACGCTCGATCCGGTCAGCGGCGTTGTGTGGGAGCACCTGGATGGTGTCACTCCGATCGCCCAGCTCGCACTGGATGTGGCCGCCGCCACGGGTCGTCTCGAGGACGACGTACAGGTCGACCTCGTCAAACTAGTCCGAGCACTCGCCGCAGATGGGTTCCTCGCTGACGTCGAGCCGCCGCAACGACCGATTCCGCGACGTGTGAACATTCCGGTGCCGGTGGACTCGTGTGTCGGCAAGCGCATCGGGCTGGGGCGCGCCGACATTGCCCAGGTCGAGCCGACCCACGCCACGCCGTTCCGCTTCGGGTGCACCGTCGGCGGGGTCGTCGATGACCTGGCTGCCCGGCTCGATACCGTCCCAGTCGATGACGAGGCGCTGGAGACTCTGGTTCTCAGGGCGGCCCCCTCGACAGGTGGGCGTAAGCGGCTCCAACAGCTATTCGACACCTTCGGCAACCTCCTGTGGGCGAGCCGGGATATCGATGCCGCCTACTCTGCGCTCCGGCGGACCATCAGCGCCCGCTTACTCATTGACGACGGCTCACCATGGATCGACGCCACCACCCTCGTGGCTGGTGACGCAATGGTTCTCATCCACCCTTCGCTACGACACCAGGTCCTCGGCGCTCTCCGGCCGGTGCTGGAACGCCAAGGCATCGTCTGCGGACCCGGGACCCTGTTCCGACTCACGGGAGCGTCCACAGTCGCAACCGCTCAGGACCTGTTCGGAGCAGACCCATTGAGTTGGCGCTGTCGTCGGCCTCCTGGCGCCGAGGGAACTTCATGACGTCGCCCGGTACCGCTCCGCACTGCACCTAGCACGCACCTGGGACCAGGTACATCTCGACGCGATGCTCCGGCTCATGGACGCGACCCCGTTCATCCAGGTCGACCACGAGTACACACTGGCGCAGTTGGCACATGCCATCACGAGCGCCCTCGGCAGCCGGTGATCAGGATTCGATCGATACGAGGCCGAGCGAAAACAGGCGCTCAACCGCACGCGCCGCGGACATCGGGTCACCGGCGGGACAGTCCGTCACCAACGACGACACCGTCACCGGGCGACCGTCCAAGAGCCGAGGGAAGATGTCAATGAGGTGGTCCGACGTATGGACGGCGCACCCCGCGGCCACGAGCCACCATCCGCCGCCATCAGCGCCCAGGTTCGACAGCCCGCCGGGGAACCGCCCGCGAACAGAGCACCGAGTCCACGACTTGAGGTCCCGAGGATAGGCAGACCGGGGGGGATTCGGACGGGGCGCTGGCCGAAGCACCCCGCGTGTCCACACGAATGCCTCTGCTGCAGTGCCGTCTGCGTGGAGGGCTCCGATCTCAGCCAGGAGATGATCGGTGGGGTCGACGGGGTGATCCTCCCCATAGGCAGATGCCGGCGCATGCAGGTCGAACGGCACATCGCCACGCAGTCGCGGCCAGTGGCCACCCTTGCGAGCGCTGAAGAGCAACACGTCGTCGTTCGTGGGTTTGGTCACGGCAATCACCACGGCCAGGCCATCGGCGTCCGAGGACAGGTGCACCAGCGAGGTCACGGTGAGGGCCGAGCCCGGCGCCACCGTCACCGGTGCCGTAGCGTCGTCCATCGCTACGTCGAACGAGCCCGCCACCGGGAAGACTGTGAAGTGATTGGCGGACCCCAAGGCGGTCGACCCTGCCGGCATGCCCCCCGAAATGATCACGACCGAGGTATGGGCACCCATCGCCAGGGCAACGTCGTCGCACAGGTCGGCGAGGACCGTCGAAAAGCGCGTGGCCCGGAGGAGCACCAAACCGCCCTCGCATCCCGCGATCAGGCACCGCTGGGCCGTCGGCGCTGCGTCGGATGATGCCGTCCACGGGAGGGCTGGGCCAAGCATCCGATGCTCCACGAACTCGGAACCGTCGCCCTCAACCAAGTAGGTCAGCGCGCCCTGATCACCTGCGTTGGACGCAACCGTCAGAACAGCTCGCAGTTCGGCCTCCGACGGCAGAATCACACCCGGCTGCGATCGCCCGGGACGGAGCCATGCGGTCCGTTCCACCGTGGCTGCGCGTGCACTGACCCAGGCCTCGGTCAGGCTGGCCAACGGCGGGTCCAGACCCAACCGAGGCATGTGGTTCTGCTGCAGCCCGAGCACTTCTCCGATCCCAGAACACGCTCGCTCCGCCCTGACCGGGGCGTGAAGGTCGGCACCGTCTCCTCAGCGTTCGCGTCGGCTGTCACGTCACCTGCTCCAGGACGCCCTCGCCCTCCAGAACCCCAAGGCATCGAACCACCTCTTCTGCCGAAGCCCGACCGGCGTCGACGACGGCGTCAGTGAGGTCCGCCATCAGGATCGGCCGCGCGGAAGCGAGGTAGATAGCCTCCTCCGCTCCTGTGAGCACCCTGAACCCACCGGAACCACGGAGCACCATCGTCCCGTCGGCCACCGGTCGGGTTCGGGCCGGAGCGCGTCGCCAGCTCGTTCCGGTCACCGGAACGCCGGCCCGTAGGCGTGGGCCAGCAGGGCAACGACCTGCTCGCCTTCCGCCAACTGGAAGTGCGGAGACATGAACGACGGGAACATCACGGCCACTCCCGGGCGCAGCACCGTCTCCTTCTCGAACGTCGGCACCTGGAGTGCGCACATTCCCGTCGAGGTGGACACTGCGAGAGGGATGACGACGGCGAGCTTTCGCGTTGAGTGACCCGAAAGCAGCCCGGGCGCAGTCACTCCGGGAACGACCGTCACGTGGGACCATTCCGAGGCGTCGTCGATCGAGCCCAGAGCGAATCGGAAGAAGCTCGAGTTTGCCTCCTCGACCGCAGCGACGAGCCGGTCCTCCAGGGTGGCAACAGCCTCTGCCGGCAGGACACCGCCACCGGACAACGCCTCGAGTTCCTCGTCCATCAGAACCTGTGATGAGGCGATGCCGACCACGTACGGGTTGCCAAGGAACTGCAGTGGACGGCCCAGCGCGAGAAGGCGCGCCGGTGCTCTCGTCGGGTGTTGGGTTTCCCTCGTCTGGCGTGTTCTGGTCGGCCATGTGATCCTCGAATCAGGGGCGGGTCGTCAGCGGAAGGTGGGTCCGTGGATCCAACCCACGATGGCGCACCGGCGCCCTTCGTAGACTGGGACCACCTCATGGACGGCCAATGAGGAGAAGATGGTCAACGACCCCTGGTCACGGGCGCCGGTCGTGAACTGGCCACCCAGCACGAGGTCGCCGCCCCGGTACGTCGCGGGGTCGGACAACTGCAGTGAGTAGGAGAGCTTGCGGGTGGGGCCCTGTTCGCCCGCGTCCATGTGGGCTTTGAAATGGTCCTGAACGTTGCCTTCGTACAACAGCACAGAAGGGTGGTCGCTCTTGCGGAACCCGGTCAGGTCGTAGCGCCACAGCCGGGCATTCGCCTCGGCCAGTGCCTCAATGATCGGCGCCATCGGCCAGCCATCGGCGAGGATCGGGAGCGGCTGGCTCAGGACCGAGCGCACGTCGGGATTCACCGTTCCGTAGGAGTTGTCAGCTTCCGTGACGCGGGCCGACTTCCAGGCGGTGTCGTCGAGCAAGGACAGAACGCGCTCCACTGGGCCGGAGTGAAGAGCCGTCGGGTGTCCACGGCCAGGAACTGAGTAGTGGCCGATGGGCCCAAGGTTCGGGCCACCTCAGGCCTTCCTCTCCGACGGCAAGCCCAAGTAGGCGCGCCGGTCGAACACCTCGGCACCGAAAGGACCCTTGGCCGACACGAAGTGCAGGAAGGTCTGGGCGTACCAGTCCACGGGGCATTCCTCGCGCCAGTGGCGGAGTTCGCAACCCTGGTAGAGCGCAGCGTCGCCGGGGCCGAGCTCGAACGACCGCGGGACTCCTTCGCGGTCGGCGAACCAGACAGGCCACGGCTCCGGCGTTGCAGCGGCCACATGCACCGTCAGGCTGTGCTCGCAGGCAGGGCGGTCGCGGTGCGGTACCAGTTCCTGCCCACGAAAGTAGACACGGACGAAGCTATAGGTGGGGGCGACAGTCTCGCCTACCACCTCGCACATGGTCGGAACGAGCGACGCCATCACGGTGTCGAACAGCGGATCGCCGTAGAGGACGAGAGCCTCGTCGACCTGGTTCTGGTCGTTGTGCATCCGGCCGATGTGACCCATCAGATTGAGGTAGGCGGCCAGCAAGCCGATCGACTCCTCGCCCAGGAGACCGCGGAGCAGGACCATGCCATCGTCCCGGTAGCGGATGGCCCGGTCCACCCTTCCAGTACTGCTCCCAGGCGGGGCGTTCATGAGCTAGCCCCTGTCAGGTGTGCCACGTCGCGCCGCGCCAGGCCAACCAGGAAGACCCGCGGATCGTCCGGATCCACCTCCGGGCACTGCGCGGCCAGCCTGGCGGGATCGTCGATAGACACCGACTCCCCAGCGAGCAAGGCCTGCAGCAGGCCCAGCGTGCTGCGCTGGGCCGCGAAGCGGAAGCCACCGGAGGCGAACCCGATCTCAGACGACCGAGATTCCGGCGAGTCGGTGAAGACCAATCCGCCAGTGAACGGAGCGGTGAACGAGCATCCCGAGAATCCCACCATCTGCTTGAGCGCCGCGGCAACCGGCCCGTCTGCCGGGTGAGCCGCCATCCGTGCCCGCCACGCCCCGACCGCATGCTCGACCACCGTGTCATCGATGGCGACGTTCGGCTGGACAGCTTCGGTCTCTGGGTCGGCGGGCGCCTCCAACCAGGTCGGCGGTTGTAGTCGACGCACCTCCTCCAGCAGGTCCAGGGCGGACTGCCGCCGGAAACCCACCGTGTAGTGCACGGACACCTCGCCAGCAAAGCCGGACACCTCGTGGCCCCATCCCCGGGGGATGTAGAGCCCGAGCCCGGGCTCCAGCACGGCGGAAAAGGCCGGCTTGCCAGCAGCCTGGGGCTCGACCCACCCCATCCTCGGAGACAGGGCGGCCGGCTCGAACAGCTTCCAGTGCTTTCGGCCGTGACCCTGAATGATCAGCACGTCGTGGTCGTCCCAGTGACGCCCGAACCCCGGCGCCTCGCGTCTGAAAGGTAACAGTTGACCTGAGCGGGTACCCCGGTAACCCGCGACGCATCGTGACAGAAACGTCGGAGCTCGCCGCCGACCCGTGGCACGAGATTGTTGGCCACCAGCGTGAGGCCCTGCTCCAGCACGGCGGCGGTTGCGAACGGGCGGATCTGCATCGTGCCGGACTCACCCACCGGCTCTGTCAGGACGTCCTCGTTCTGGGGCAGCACCGGTCGTCGGCTACCGTCGGCCAATCGCACGTGGCCAGGCCGGGCATCCATGGACACCAACGCACCGTCGAGCACCTGCGGCAGTTCAAGACGGGACAGGAAGCTGTCATCGATCCGGACGATCGTGGCGCTGGCCGTGTCAAAGGTCTGGAATACCTGATCAAGCCGGAAGCCACCAAGACGCTGGGCGGTGCGGTTGAGAGCGCCTCGCCGCCCTTGCTCGTCAGCCTCGGCCAGAGCCTCCTCGTCCCCGTCACCGGCCCGAGGTCGGAGCCGGAACCGGGCATCCTCTGGGGGCAACTCGCGCAGAACGGGTTCCGCCACCACCTCCGTGCGCACGAATCAGACCGGAATCAGACGCATTCCACCGTGATCCGGAGCTGCCTCATGTTCGACGGCTGCGGGCCCGGGACCACGACGTCAACCGTGAAAGGCGCCGGGTTCGTGGCGCCCGGCGCAGGGTTGGTTCCTGCGACATTCACGGTACCAGTGCTGCCATCGCATCGGTTCATGGCCGCCGATTGCACGCGGCACTTGTTCCACGGCGGGTCGATGGTGAATCCCATGGTGACGGTGCGGTTGACGTTCAGGTCGGCGTCCCACCCACTGGGGATGAGGGCGTTCACTGTGCCTGCAGCACTCGGGAGCGCGTACGACATGTTGATTGCCGCGTTCCGGGCGTTGGGTTGTGGCGACACGACCGTGATACCAGGGTTCGATGCGGGTGACACTGCAGCCCAGTCGTTGCCGTAGATTGGCGGAAGCCCGTTGTCACACCCGGTCAGGGCGCCGCCGTTGTCACTGTTGATGCTGGCGGGCCCGTCGCTGCCACCAGTGTCGATGGTGAAGACCTTGGTCAGGCCCGTAGCGGTTCCAGCAGACGCGTAGTCAGGCACGAGCGACAGGCCCTCCACCCGCGGCGCCATCCACATGGCTCCGGCCACCACGCCACCCGCAGCAGCCTTCTTGAGAGCTTCACGCCGGGCGATCCGGCCGGCATCAGACGCGAGTTCGCTCACGTCTTCCTCGGTGTCAGCCACCTCGCCGATCGTGTGGTTGTCTTCCATGTCACCCTCCGTGAGCTTGATCCGTGTACTAGCGCTCTTCAGCGTACGGCCCCCACATCCGGATCAATCCCCAGGTGCGCCCCCAACGGACCCCCCCCGACCCGCATGAGCGGACTCCACACAACCTCGTGAGATAATAGCGGATGGGAGTCACGATGACGAGCAGAACCTGCCGGTTGGCACCCAGACGCCGCCGGAGTGCATGGACATGACGCGAGATGCCTGACGATCCGTCGCGGCTGACGGCACACCACTTGTTCCCGTCCGTCGCCTACACGACTGTGTTCGACCAGCTCCGCGATGTACGGGACGACCTCATCAACGATGTGGTCGGCTTGGCCGACGACGAGGGCGTAGGCGTAGGCGTAGGCGTGGCAAACCGAACACCAACGTTCCTGCACGAGCGACAGGAACCACACTGGCGACGCTACTTCGAGGCGCTCGATGCCATGGTGGGTGAGGTGGCCCAATCACTGCACCCGCAGTGGACGTCGCTGTCCCAACACAGTTGGGGACTCGTGTTCCGGTCACGAGCAGCCTGGCCGTCGAACTTCACCTCTCTCCATGCGCACGCACAGGCCACGTTCTCCTCAGTGTGCTACTTGAGCGTCCCGAAGGAGCTGAGTGACATAGAGGCGGGGGGCACCCTCATTCGCAACCCGCTCGCGAACATTCATCACCGCTACTACGACGTCGACTACGTCCGTTTCGAACCGGTCGAGCTCGGTGTGGTCGTGTTTCCTGGCTTCCTCGAGCACCTTCCCGAACGGCCACCGCCGGGGCCACCGCTGTCCGTCCCCAGGGTCGTGGTGGCTACCGACTACTGCTACTACTGATGAAGGAGCGGACTGCCGTTCCGGGCGCTTGCCCCGCAGGACTGGAAAGGGTGGTGTTGATCCGGGTAGGCGCGCGTCATTGAGGGTTGTGCACGGAATCACCCCGAAAGCATTGACTGCGACCGAGACCAGATCCAGCGGCAGCGTCCGGCCGACCGACATGCTGGAGGGTCCCACACGGGCCCCTCAGCCGGCCAGGGCCCGGAAGTGGGCGATGGTGCGCAGCAGCCCGTCGTCCAGGCCGACCGTCGGGGCCCACCCCAGCAGCTCGGTGGCCCGGGTGATGTCCGGCCGGCGCCGGGTCGGGTCGTTCTCCGGGAGCGGGAGGTGCTCGACCACCGACGCGGAGCCGCTCAGCTCACGGATCCGGGTGGCCAGGTACAGCACGGTGTGCTCCTCCGGGTTGCCCAGGTTCAGGACCTCCACCCCGTCCACGTCGAGCAGGCGGACCAGACCGCGGGCCAGGTCCTCCACGTAGCAGTAGCTCCTGGTCTGGAGCCCGTCGCCATAGATCGTGATGGGCCGCCCGGCCAGGGCCTGCGTGACGAAGTTGGACACGACCCGCCCGTCGTCGGACCGCATGCGGGGCCCGTAGGTGTTGAAGATGCGGGCGATGCGGGTGTCCACGCCCAGGCTGCGGCGATACGTGTTGGCCGCGGCCTCACCGAACCGCTTGGACTCGTCGTAACAGGCCCGCTCCCCGCTGAGGTGGACGTTGCCGGTGTAGTCCTCGTGCTGGGGGTGCACGAGCGGGTCCCCGTAGACCTCGCTGCTGGAGGCGAACAGGTAGGTGGCGCCGTGCTCTGCCGCCAGGTCCAGCATCCGGAGGGTGCCCACGCTGCCGGCCCGCAGGATCTCCAGCGGGATGGTGCGGAAGTGCCGCGGTGATGCCGGGGAGGCCAGGTGCATGACGGCGTCGAGGTGGCCGAGCGGGCCGAGCTCCGTGCACACGTCGGCCTCGACGAACTCGAAGCCGTCCCGCCCCGACAGCGCCTCCACCGTCCGGCGGTCCGAGGTGAGGAGGTTGTCCACGCCGACCACGGTGTCGCCCCGGTCCAACAGGACCTCGGCCACGTGGGACCCGATCATGCCGGCTGCGCCCGTGACCAGGATCCGCCGGCCCACACCCTCCCCTGTCCCCATGCCGCCCCCGTGACCGACGTCCGCGACACGCCCGACCGATGGTCACGGGCGATCTGCTCCCGGAGCGTACCCGGGCCGCCCGGCGCGGCCTGCGGGTCCGGGCGGGTGCGCGTGCGAGCGGTCAGTCCACGTTGACCTGGATGGTGTGCCACCCGGTGGCGCCGTCGGGGGCCACGTCGGCGACCTCCTCGGTCTGGGTGGCCCCGGTGCCGTCGGTGGCCCGGACCCGGATCCGGTGCTCGCCCGCGGTGGGGGTCCAGGCCAGCTTCCACTGGCGCCACGTGGTGGCGGCGTACTCGTCGGCCAGGTCGGCCTGCTGCCACGGTCCGTCGTCCACCTGGACCTCCACCGCACTGATCCCGCGGTCCATGGCCCATGCCACCCCGGCGACGGGCACCGGGCGACCGGCCTCCAGCCGCTTGCCGTCGGTCGGGGTGTCGATCCGCGACTGCGTCTTGATGGGCCCCTCGACCGACCAGCCCCGCGGGATCCAGTAGCCCTGGAACTCGTCGAAGCGGGTGAGCTGGATCTCGCTCAGCCACTTGGTGGCCGACACGTAGCCGTACACGCCCGGCACGATGAGCCGGGCCGGGTAGCCGTGGTTGACCGGCAGCGGCTCCCCGTTCATCCCCACCGCGACCAGGGCGGGGCGGCCGTCCAGCAGGGCGGTGGGGAACCCTGCGGTGAACCCGTCCACCGAGCGGCCGACCACCTGGTCGGCCCGGGGGTCGATCCCGGCCTCGTCCAGCAGGTCGTCCAGCCGGCAGCCCAGCCATCGGGCGGTGCCGATCAGGTCGCCACCGACCTCGTTGGACACGCAGGAGATGGTGATGTCGGCCTCCACCATCGGCCGGTCCAACAGCTCGGCATAGGTCAGGGTCAACGGCCGGTCGACGTAGCCGGTCACGCCCATGGTCCAACCGTCGGTGCTGACCCTGGGCACGGTCAGGGCGGTGTCGATCCGGTAGAAGGACGCGTTGGGCGTCACGAAGGGTGAGACGCCGGCCACGTCCACCGACGCCCCGGCCGGAACCGGGGGCAGCGGGTCCGCGGCCCGGGGGAGCACGACGCGGAGCCGCTCCCCCGCCACCGCGGCCTGCTGGGCCAACCACCGGCCCACGCCGCCGACCACCACCGCGCCGGCCCCGACCGCGGCGGCGGTGCCCAGGAACCGGCGCCGGGAGGCCGTCTGCATGCGCTGGGTGGACACCGCCCGGTCGTCGTCCGGATCGACCGGCCCGGAGGCCCAGGCCTCGGTGGCCAGGCGGGCCAGGACCACCAGCACCGCGGCCGCCGCGGCCCCGGCGGCCAGGCTGGGCAGCGGCGCCGTCCACCCGCCGCCCCCCCGTCCCAGCGAGGCGGCCACGCCGACCAGGGTGAACACCCCGACCCCGGCCAGGCCGGCCCGCAGCGAGCGGCGCAGGGCCAGGACCCCGACGAGGGCGGCGAAGGCGGCCAGGAGGACCGCGACCCCGCCCAGCAGGACGGCCTTGTCATTGGTGCCGAAGGTGTCGATGGCCCAGGTCTTGACCGGCTTGGGCACGTTGTCCACCACGCGGTCGCCCACGCTCACCACCGGGGAGCGCAACGAGTCGGACAGCCCGGCCACCAGCTCGCCGACGGCCAGGCCGGCCAGGGCTGCCAGCAGCCCGACCAGGCCCCCCACCCACGCCGGTGCGGACGGGGAGGTCGGGCGTCCTGGCGCCGAGGTGTCCATCTGGGCGGTGCCGGTCACCCTCCAAGCATGGCGCCCCCCGACCGCCGGAGCGGTGTCAGGGCATCGGAGTTTCTCATCCTGTAACAGGTGCACGAACCCCACCCGGCTGGCCGGGAAGCGGTCGGTGATGGATACGCTCCGCCGATGGCGACGGTGCGAAAGGTGTTCCTGGACGGCCCGACCGCCGGCAGCGAGACCGCCTACTGGGAGGACGAGTGGGCCGCGGTCGACCTGGAGTCGGCGCGGCGCCACCTGGTGGCCGGCGACCCGGTCGTCCGGCTCCTGGCGCACTACCTCCCGTCGTCCGGGGCCCCGGTGCTGGAGGCCGGGTGCGGCTCCGGCGCCGTCGCGGCGGCCCTGGGCGACCTGGGCCACCGGGTGGTCGGCCTGGACCTGGCCGCCACCGCGCTGGCACGGGCCCGGCGGGTCTGGCCCGACTTCCACGGCGCCGTCGGCGACGTCCGGCGCATGCCCTTCCCGGACCACACCTTCGGCGCCGTGGTGTCGATCGGCGTCCTGGAACACGAGGAACGCGGGCCGCTGCCCGCACTGCGCGAGCACCGCCGGGTCCTGCGCCACGACGGACTCCTGCTGGTCACCGTCCCCCGCATCAGCCCGCTCAAGTCCGCCCGCGACACCTGGCACCTGGCGGTCCGCCGCCGGACGGGGTACCGGTCCCGGGGCCGGTGGGTGGTCCGTCGCGACGGGGTCGCCCCCGAGGTGGCGGACCGGTCGTTCCACCAGTACGAGTTCGCACGGAGGGACTGGCACCGCCTGGTGCGCCAGGCCGGGTTCGACATCGTCGCCAGCCGCCCCCACCTGGTGGGGGCCGGACTGGGCGACCTGCCCTTCCTGTCGGGCCGGGGCGGCGCGCCGGACGAGGCCGCAGGTGGCACGTCCGCGACCCCGGGCACCCGGGACGCGTCGTCCGGGCCGTCGGGCCTCCTGGGCCGATGGAAGCGGGCCGTCACCCGGGAGGACGCCACCGACGGTCCGGACGCCCTCGTGATGCGGACCGGCCAGCTGATGATCGGCCACATGGAGTTGACCGTCGCCCGTCCCCGCTGATCGCTGACAGGTGGCGGCGCCGTCAGGCACCGGGACTCAGCGACGCGCCGGCACGGCCCGGTGCCGTCCCCAGATCCGTCGACCGGCCGGCGGGACGCAGGACAGGACGAGCCGGAGCGCGCCCCGGGCCGACGGATCGCTCCGGAAGCTGGACCGGAACCACCGCCGGGCGGCCGGCCAGTCCCCGAGCTCCGCGGCGGCGAGACCGCCCATGGCCTGGTGGGCCGACCGGACGGCCGGGTCCCGCCCGTGCTCCTCCGGGTAGGCCTCCATCAGGTGCTGCACCCCGTCCAGCCGGGCGCGCGGTCCGTAGCGGGTGCCCGATGGACGCTCGATCGAGACCAGCTGCTCGTCCGACGCCGCAGTGCGCAGCTCGGTGCCGCAGGTGCGCAGGAGCCGAAGGGCGAAGTCGGTGTGGTCGACCGGCTCCGTTCCGGCCCGGTAGCCACCGGCTCGCTCGACGAGGGAACGCCGGACCAGGTAGCAGCCGCTCAGGAACAGGCCATGCAGGTTGCCGTAGAACGGCCCCAGGTCCCGCGGCCGCTCCTCCTTCCGAGACCCGTCGGCGAAGATGACCTCCGCGCCGCAGAAGGCCAGGTCGGCAGAGGCCCCGGCCCGCAGCTCGTCGAGGCGCTCCAACCAGGTCGGATGGGCCCGGTCATCGGCGTCGAGCATGGTGATGAACGGTGCCTCGGCCCGGTCGATGCCGGCCTGTCGAGCCGCGGGACAGCCGCTGTTCGCCTGGCGGTAGCAGCGTGCCCGCGGGTCGCCCGCGGCCACGCGGGTCATGACGTCCCAGGTCGAGTCCGTGGACCCGTCGTCCACGAGGATGAGCTCGAGGTTGCCGAACGTCTGTCCCAGGACGCTGGTCAGCGCACGCTCCAGCGTTCCTGCCGCGTTGAAGGCGTTGACCACCACTGCGATCGCCGGGGTGCCCATCTCCGGCAGGCGCCGCGTCAGCGGCCGAGTGCCACCAGCTGGGCCACGGCGTCGTTGGCCACCTCGGTGACGGGCCCGGGCACGATCCCCAGGAACAGCACCCCCAGGACCGCGACGCCCAGGGCCACACCGGCCGCGGCGGGGATCCGGACCCGGGGCCCGTCCGTCGCGGCGTCGGCGGTGTCACCGAAGTACATGGTGGCCACGATGCGCAGGTACAGGAAGGCCGAGACCACCGCGGTGAGCATGGCGATGACCGCCGGCACCCAGTAGTCGGACTCCACCGCAGCGGCGATCACGTAGAACTTGGCCAGGAAGCCGGCGGTGAGCGGCACGCCGGCCTGGGCCAGGAGCAGCACGGCGAAGATCAGCGCCAGGCCGGGCCGGGTCCGGGACAGGCCCCGGTAGTCCTCGAGCGAGTGGTGACCGTCGCCGGTCCGGCCGATCACCGTCACCACCGCGAAGCTGCCGGCGGCCATGAAGGTGTAGGCGGCCAGGTAGAAGAGGGCCGCCGCGGTGCCCTGCGGGCTGGCGGCCAGCACGCCCAGCAGGATGAACCCGGCGTGGTTGATCGACGAGTAGGCCAGCATCCGCTTGACGTTGGTCTGCACGATGGCCATCAGGGAGCCGACCAGCAGGGTGAGCACGGTGAGGGCGTAGACGATGGGCTGCCAGTCGGCCCGGTAGGTCGGGCCGAAGGTGACCACGAACACCCGGATCAGCCCCGCGAACGCCGCGGCCTTGACCCCGGTGGCCATGTAGGCCGTGACCGGCGTGGGTGCGCCCTCGTAGACGTCCGGGGTCCAGAAGTGGAACGGCACGGCCGCGATCTTGAACCCGAAGCCGACCAGCATGAAGGCGAACCCGCCCAGCAGGAGGCCGTTCTGGGTGATGACGGTCTCCGACAGGTACGACTGGATCTTGACCAGGTTGGTGGACCCGGTGGCCCCGTAGGTCAGGGCGATGCCGTACAGCAGGAAGGCCGACGAGAAGGCGCCCAGGACGAAGTACTTGAGGCCCGCCTCCTGGGAGGACACCCGGCGGCTGTGCATCGCGGCCAGCACGTAGACGGCCACCGAGAGGATCTCGAGCCCGATGAACATGACGATCAGGTCGTTGGCCGACGCCATGGTGACCCCGCCGGACGCCGACAGCAGCATCAGCACGTACCACTCGGGGCCGGCCAGGCGTTCCCGCCGGACGTAGCCCTCCAGCAGCAGCGCTCCGAAGATGACGCTGACGCAGAGGATGGCGGTCACGAACAGGGAGAACCCGTCCAGCCCGATGGTGCCGCCCATGACGGTCTCCGCCCCGTCGGTCTGGACCCGCTGCCACAGGGGCACGATCGAGCACAGCGCGGCGGACGCCACCGAGATGGTCCACACCGCGTGGAACCAGGGCGGGAGCTTGCCCCGCACCACCGAGACGACGGTGAGCAGCAGGATGCCGCCCAGCATGAGGATCAGGTTGGGCGCGATCGACGACCAGTCGATGTCCGGCGTGGCCAGGGCCTGGTCGCCGGCCTGCTGCAGCGCGGTGGCGATCACTCGCCCTCCTCCCCCTGGGCCTGGGCCGGGCCGATGTACTCGACCTCGTCCACGGTGAGGCGGTCGACGTTGAGGTCCACGTGCTCCACCAGCGCCTTCACCGACGGCTCCATGCGCTCCAGCATGGGCGTCGGGTAGAGGCCCAGGAACACGATGAGCCCGAGGAGCGGCAGCATGACCAGGAACTCGGCGGGCCGCATGTCCCGCATCCTGGCGTTGTCACCGCTGGCCGGGCCGTGGAACACCCGTTGGTAGGCCCACAGCATGTAGAGGGCGGCCAGGATCACCCCGGTCACCGCGGCGACGCCCCACCACCGGGCCCCCTCGAAGGCGCCGAGCAGGGACAGGAACTCGCCCGGGAACCCGTTCAGGCCCGGGAGGCCGACCGAGGCCAGCATCACCAGCATGAACACCCCGGCCAGGATCGGGGCCGACTTCTGCAGGCCGGACAGCTCGGAGATCTGGCGGGTGTGGCGACGCTCGTAGATCATCCCCACCAGGAGGAACAGCGCACCGGTGGTGATGCCGTGGTTGACCATCACCAGCAGCCCGCCCTCGATGCCCTGGGTGGTGAGGGAGAACGTGCCCAGCACGATGAAGCCGAGGTGCGCCACCGACGAGTAGGCCACCAGGCGCTTCAGGTCCTTCTGCATGGTGGCGGCGATGGCGCCGTAGGTGATGCCGACCACGCCCAGGGTCAGCATGACGGGGGCGGCCCACACGGAGGCCTCCGGGAACAGGTAGAGGCCGAAGCGCAGGAACCCGTAGGTGCCGAGCTTGAGCATGACCGCGGCCAGGATCACCGAGCCCGCGGTGGGCGCCTGGGTGTGCGCGTCCGGCAGCCAGGTGTGCAACGGCACCAGCGGGACCTTGATGGCGAACGCCACCGCGAAGGCGCAGAAGATGAGGCGGGCGGCGTTGGTGGAGATGGCCTGGTCCTGGGCGATGGTGACCAGGTCGAAGGTGAGCTGTCCACCGACCTCACGCTGGTGCAGCACCGCCAGGGCGACCAGGCCCACCAGCATGAGGGCCGAGCCGAACATCGTGTACAGGAAGAACTTGGTGGCGGCGTAGACCCGCTCGCCGTAGCCCCACAGGCCGATCAGGAAGTACATCGGCACCAGGACGATCTCGAAGAACACGAAGAACACGAGCAGGTCGAGCGCCATGAACACGCCGAGCGATCCGGCCATGAGCACCATGAGCCAGCCGTAGTACGGCTTGGGGTCGTGGTGGGGCTTGGCCCCCAGGATGGCGATCGGGAAGATCACCCCGGTCAGCACCACCAGGAACAGCGAGATGCCGTCCACCCCGAAGTGCAGCGACACGCCCAGGTCGCCGATCCAGGTCCGGTCCACCACGAACTGGAACCCGGCGTCGGAGGCGTCGAAGGTGACCAGCATGTAGATGGCCAGCGCTCCGGTGGCCACGCTGGTGAGCAGGGCCACCGGGCGGAACAGGTCGGCCCGGCTCCGGGGCATGAGGGCGATGATCGCCGCTCCCACGAAGGGCAGCAGGATCAGGGCCGGGATCAACGGCAGCGACGGCGAGGTGGAGGCGAGCACGGAACCCATCAGACGTTCATCCTCGTGACGACGAAGGCCAGGAGCAGCCCCGCCCCGATGGCCACGCCCAGGGCGTAGGTGCG
This sequence comes from uncultured Actinomycetota bacterium, assembly GCA_963773765.1. Lineage (GTDB taxonomy): Bacteria > Actinomycetota > Acidimicrobiia > Acidimicrobiales > Microtrichaceae > CAVZCC01. The sequence goes on from CAVZCC010000005.1 coordinate 563,539, forward strand.
GACCAGGCCGGTCTGCACGGGCCGGATCAGCTCGCCCAGGCCCCGGGTGCCCTTGCCCACCTCGTTGACGGCGCCGTCGATGACGGCCTGGTCGAAGTCCGCGACGCCCTGGAAGCCCGCCTCACCCGGCCCGCCGACGACCTTGGCGTAGGTGTCGTCGATGTACCAGGCGTGGGCCAGGACCGGCTGCTCGATGCGGGCCGGGTTCCCCTTGTGCTCCTGGTAGACGCGGTAGGCGACGAACACGCCGAGGACGGCACCGGCGATGGCGAGCAGGGCGAGGATCCAGAGCACGGCGGCGTCCGGCAGCTCGTGCTCGCCGACGATGGTGGGCTCCAGCCACAGGGCCAGGCGCTCCAGCTTGTCGGTGAAGGGCAGGTTCATGAGCCCACCCAGCACGGCGAGGCCGGCCAGGACCACCAGTGGGAGGGTCATGGACGCGGCGGGCTCGTGCGGGGTGTGGTCCGGGGTGAGCTCGTGGTGGTCGTGGCCGTGACCGTCGTCCGCGTGGGCCGCGTCCGCGGCGGCGTGCGCATGGGCCGCGGCCGGCACGTCGGGGTCGACCCCGCCCTCGGGCAGGAGCTCCGGCTCCGGTGTGCGCCAGTGCTCGGTGCCGCCGAAGAACGTCATGATCACCAGGCGGGTCATGTAGAAGGCCGTGAGCACCGCGGCGATGATCCCGACCGCCCACAGCGCGGGGCCGTCGGGGCCCTTGTTGAACGCACCGGCCAGGATCTCGTCCTTGGACCAGAACCCGGAGAACGGTGGGATCCCGCTGATGGCCAGCCAGCCGATCATGAACGTGACGAACGTGATGGGCAGGTACTTGCGGAGGTTGCCGTACCGGCGCATGTCCTGTTCGTGCGCCATGGCCACGATGACCGAGCCCGCCCCCAGGAACAGCAGGGCCTTGAAGAAGGCGTGGGTGATCATGTGGAACGTGGCGCCCACGTAGTTCTGGGAGCCGATGGCGATGAACATGAAGCCCAGCTGGCTGATGGTGGAGTAGGCCAGCACCTTCTTGATGTCGTTCTGGGCCACGGCGGCACCGGCGGCCAGGAGCGCGGTGGCGGCTCCGACCCAGGCGATGAGGTCGTTGGCCCAGCCGGCCTCCTCCATGATCGGGCTGAGGCGGGTGAGGAGGAACACGCCGGAGGTCACCATGGTGGCGGCGTGGATGAGGGCGGAGACCGGGGTGGGGCCGGCCATGGCGTCGGGCAGCCACACGAAGAGCGGCAGCTGGGCCGACTTGCCGGTGGCGGCCAGGAAGAACAGCAGCGCGATGGCGGTGGCGGTGACGCCGGCCACGGCGGGGGCCGAGGCCCGGATGTCCAGGTAGTTGACCGAGCCCACGCTCACGAACACCAGGAACGTGGCGATCATGAAGCCGAAGTCACCGATGCGGTTGGTGACGAAGGCCTTCTTGCCGGCCGAGGCGTTGGACCGGTCGGTGAACCAGAACGAGATGAGCAGGTAGGAGCACGCCCCCACGCCCTCCCAGCCCAGGAAGGTGAGGACCAGGTTGTCGCCCAGCACCAGCAGCAGCATGGAGGCGATGAACAGGTTGAGGTAGAGGAAGAACTTGGAGTAGTTCGGGTCGCCCTTCATGTACCCGATCGAGTACAGGTGGATCAGCGTCCCGATGCCGGTCACGAACATGCACATGACCGCCGTCAGCGGGTCGAACATGAACCCGAAGTCCACCTGGAACGAGCCCGAGGGCATCCACACCCACAGGGTCTGGGTGAACAGCCGCTCCTCCGCCGGCAACGCGCTCAGGTCCAGGAAGAGCTTGCACGTCACCAGGAACGACGCGCCCACCGCGAGGGTGGCCAGCACGCCGGCCAGGGGGTCGCCCAGGCGGCGGCCGAACAGGACCAGGGTCAGGAACCCCGCGACCGGGAGGGCCGGGATGAGCCACAGCAGATCCATCCGTCAGCCCCTCATCAGCGAGATGTCGTCGGCGGTGGCACCCTGCCGCCTGCGCATGATGGCCACGATGATGCCCAGGCCCACCACGACCTCGGCCGCGGCCACCACCAGCACGAAGAACACGACCGCCTGTCCGCCCACGTCGTTGAGCGCCCGGGAGAACGCCACGAACGACAGGTTGACGGCGTTGAGCATGAGCTCCACGCACATGAACATGACCAGCGGGTTGCGACGGACCAGCAGGCCCGTGGCCCCGATGGCGAAGATCATGGCGGCCAGCACCAGGTACCAGGACTCGGTGAGCTCGAACATCAGTGGGCCACCTCCTCGGTGGTGGCGCCGTCGCCGTCCCCGTCGGCACCCTCGCCGTCGTCCGGCGTCTGGTCCACCACGGGTCCGCCCTCGCCGTCCAGCGTGGAGAGGCTCCCGCCGTCGGACCCGGCCAGGGCCTGCTCGTCGGAGTCGGGGAACAGGGGACGGTGCTCCACCGCGGATCCGTCGGGGAACTCGTCCAGGTCGATGGGCGGGCCGGGCGACCCGCCGGGACAGCACCACGGCGCCGATCACGGCCACGGTCAGCAGCACCGCGGTGACCTCGAAGGCGAAGACGTAGTCGGTGAACAGCACCCGGCCCAGGCGGTCGACGTCGGCCATGCCGTCGTCCAGCGGGGCCAGCGAGGACCGCTTGCCCGTGACCTGCGAGCTGCCGGCCAGGAGCACGGTCAGGCTCAGGCCCAGGATGGCCACGCCGGCGATGAGGGCCGTGCGTCCGTTGCCCCACCAGGGGCTCCTGTTCCAGGGACTCGGACCGGTCCACCCCCAGCAGCATGATCACGAACAGGAACAGCACCACGATGGCGCCGGCGTAGACGATGACCTGGATGGCGGCCAGGAAGTAGGCCTCCTGGGCGATGAACAGCACCGCGACGCCGAACAGGGTGGCCACCAGGCTCAGGGCGTTGTGGACGGGGTTGCGCAGGAGCACCACGCCCAGCGCTCCGCCCAGGCAGATGGCCCCGGACAGCAGGAAGGTCAGCATCTCGACCCGCATCAGTGGTGGCCCCCGTGGTCGTCCTCGTCGTGGGCGGCGGCGGCCTCTGCCTCGGCCCGCAGGCGGGCCTCCAGGGGCTGGCCGCCCTCCGCGGCCCGCACGCCGTAGCCCAGCTCGCCGGCCCAGGCCACGATGCCCTCGAACTCGGCCGAGCCGCCGGGTGCGGTGGCCCGCATCCAGCCGGAGGTGTCCGCAGCAGGGTCGAACCCACCGTCCCAGTTCTCCCAGGGCATCTGGCGGGGCCGGCCGTCGTCACCGACCAGCAGCTCGTCCTTGGTGTAGATGCCGTCGGCCCGGTTGGTCACCGCGAACTCGAAGAGCTTGGTCTCGGTGATGGCCTCCGTGGGGCAGGCCTCCACGCACAGGTCGCAGTGGATGCAGCGCAGGTAGTTGATCTCGTAGACGAACCCGTAGCGCTCGCCGGGGGACGTCGGATCCGCGGGGTCGTTGTCCCGGCCCCGGACGTAGATGCAGGACGCGGGGCAGACACCGGCGCACAGCTCGCAGCCGATGCACTTCTCCATGCCGTCCTCGTAGCGGTTGAGGACGTGGCGGCCGTGGAAGCGGGGCGGCTTGGGCCGCACCTCCTCCGGGTACTGCAGCGTGATGCGCCGGCCGCTGTCGGTGTGGACGCCGGCCCACTTCTTGAACGTCACCCTGAAGCCGTCGAGGTAGCCCATCAGTGCACCTCCTCGTCCGCCAGGGACGCCGACAGGTCCCGCTTCTCCTCCGCGGCCCGGATGGAGAGCCGGAGCAGGGCCGCGCCGACGGCCAGGCCGGCGATGGTCACCACCGCGGTGACGACCACGTTCCAGCCCTGGTCGTTGGCCACCCGCACCGCGGTCAGGAGCAGGAACCAGCCCAGCGCGAGGGGGATGAGGAACTTCCAGCCCAGGTCCATCAACTGGTCGTAGCGGAACCGGGGCAGCGTGGCCCGGAACCACACGAACATGAAGAGGAAGACCACGAGCTTGCCGAAGAAGTAGGCGAACGGCAGCACGAAGTCCGCCAGCCAGCCCGGCGCGCCGGACGGGATGGGCCCGGACGGGCCGCCGAAGAACAACGTCACGATCACGGCGGACATGGTCACCGTGTTCATGAACTCGGCCAGGAAGAACAGGGCGAAGCGGATGGAGGAGTACTCGGTGTGGAACCCGCCCACCAGCTCCTGTTCGGCCTCCACCAGGTCGAACGGGGGCCGGTTCAGCTCCGCGGTGGCGGCGATGGTGAACACCACGAAGGGCACCAGGCCGGTCATCCACAGGTTCCAGGTCCACCCCGACTGCTCGGCCACGATGCCGTTGGTGGACAGGGTGCCGGAGATCAGCAGCACCGCGGCGACGGACAGGCCGAGCGCGGCCTCGTAGGAGACCATCTGGGCCGTGGCCCGCACCGAGCCCAGCAGCGGGTACTTGGAGCCGGAGGCCCAGCCCGCCAGCATCACGCCGTAGACCGCGACCGACGACATGGCCAGCACGAAGAGGATCCCCATCTGCGGGTCGGCCACCTGCATCAGGGTCTCCTGGCCGAAGATCGTGACCACGCCGTCGCCGCCGTTCGGAGAAGTCCCCGGCGATGGGGATCACGGCGAAGGTCAGGAAGGCCGGGATGAGCGACAGGTAGGGCGCCAGCTTGAAGACGAACGGGTCGGACTTCTCCGGCTGGAGGTCCTCCTTGAAGAACAGCTTGATGCCGTCGGCCAGGGTCTGGAGGATGCCGAACGGCCCGGCCCGGTTGGGCCCGATCCGGTTCTGCATGTCCGACACGAGCTTGCGCTCGAACCAGACCATCAGCATGACGCCCACCATCAGGGCCGCGAACGCGACCACGACCTTGAGCAGCACGATCAGGACGGCGGCCAGCCCGACGTCACCGGAGAGCAGTGGGTCCATCAGCCGACCTCCACCCGCACGTCGCACACGGTGTCACCGGCGGCCAGCAGCGTGCCCGCGTCGGCGCCGGCCAGGCCGTGGTGCAGGACCACGCTCCCCCGCGGCACGGCGGCGTCCACCCCGACCGTCACGGCCAGCGAGCCCCGGGGCGAGGTCACGGTGACGCGGGCGTCGTCGGCCACCCCCAGGGTGGCGGCGTCGCCCGGGCTCATGCCCAGCGAGGCGGAGCGGACCAGGCCCACCGACGACGGGCAGTGCGACAACAGCTCGCCCCCGTCGTACAGCACCCGGTCCACCACCAGCCGGAGGGAGTAGGCGTCGGTCGGGGGCACGTCGGTGGGCTCGGGGGCCACGAAGCCGCGGCCGTCCAGGTCCACCAGCACGCCGTCGCCGTTGGCCCGCTCGGCCAGGGCGGCGGAGGAGGCGGGGGCCAGCGCCGGGGCGTTGGCGGTGAGCTCGTCCCAGAGCTCGTCGGGCCGGGCGTCGACGCCCAGGTCCACCCCCAACCGGTGGGCCAGCTCCGCGGCCACCATCCAGTCGGCCCGGGCGGTGCCCGGCGGGGTGACCTTGGCCGACAGGACGCTCACCCGGCCCTCCATGTTGGTCGTCGTGCCGTCGCACTCGGCGAAGCCGGCGACCGGGAACACGATGTCGGCCTGGGCGACCGAGGGGCTCAGGAACTGGTCGAGGGCGATGACGGTCCGGGCCCCGGCCAGTGCCCGACGGGCCAGGGAGCGGTCGGGGGCGTCCATCAACGGGTCGGCGCCCAGCAGGATGAGCGTGTCGATCCGGCCGTTGGCCGCCGCGTCCAGGATGCCCTCGGCGTCCAGGCCCGCCGCGTCCGGCAGCGCGGGCCAGGCCGTGGCCCACGCGTCCCGGCCGTCGTCCAGGGTGACCCCGCCGGGCAGGCGGCCGGGAGCCAGGCCGGCCTCCAGCGCACCCCGCACGTTGGACCGGCGCAGCACGGGCAGGAACCGGGCCGACGGGAGGGCGGCGTGCACGGCGGCGCAGGCGTCCATGACGGTGCCCGCGGACTCGGCCAGGTTGGCCCGGCCCACCACCACCGTGAGGTCCCCGTCCGCGGCGGCGACCACCCGGGCCGCGGCCGTGAGCTGGTCGGCCGGCACCCCGGCCACGCCGTCGGCCGGGACGTCACCGCTCACGACGGCCCGGACCACGGCGGCGACCTCGCCGGGGCGGTACTGCAGCGACGCCGCGGCGTAGCGGGACAGGCCGGTGCGGGTCGGGGTGACCTCCACGATCCGGGCCGAGTCCTCCACCACCGCGTGCTTCAGCCGCAGGAACAGCACCGGCAGCTGCTCCTTGGGGTCCGGGCCCACGTAGAGCACGGTGCCGCCGGGGCGGCAGGCCTGGTCGATGGTGGCGCCGGGCAGGTCCAGGACGGACGCGGGCAGGCCGTCACCCATCTGGGCGTCGGTGTGGTCGGTGCCGATGACGCCCTTGGCCAGCTTGGCCCAGGCGTAGGCGGACTCGTTGGTGAGGCGGGCGCCACCCAGCACCGCGACGGACCCGGGGCCCTTGGCGTCCAGGGCGGCGGTGATGGCGCGGGTGGCGGCCTCCAGGGCACCGGACCAGCGGGCCGGGACCAGCTCGGGGCCCTCGCCCCGCATGAGCGGCTCGGTCAGGCGGTCCTCGGAGTTGACGGCCTCGAACCCGAACCGGCCCTTGTCGCACAGCCAGGACCAGTTCACCGGGTCCGAGTCCACACCCTGGTAGCGCAGCACCTGGTTGCGGCTGGACTGCACGGTGACCCGGCAGCCCACCGCACAGGAGGTGCAGGTCGACTCGGTCTCCTCCAGGTCCCAGGGACGGGCCCGGAACCGGTAGGGCTTGGCCGTCAACGCGCCGACGGGGCAGATCTGGACGGTGTTGCCGGAGAAGTAGGAGCTGAAGGGCTCACCGGGGAACGTGTTCACCTCGGTGTTGGACCCGCGGTCGATGAAGTGGATCAGCGGGTCGTCGGCCACCTCGGACGCGAACCGGGTGCAGCGGTCGCACAGGATGCAGCGCTCCCGGTCCAGGAACACGGTCTCGGAGATGGCGATCGGCTTCTCGTAGTGCCGCTTCTCCTCCACCCAGCGGGACTCACCCGGCCCGTAGGCCATCGTCTGGTCCTGCAGGGGGCACTCGCCGCCCTTGTCGCACACGGGGCAGTCCAGCGGGTGGTTGGCCAGCAGGAACTCCAGCACGCCGTCCTGGGCCTTGCTGACCATGGGCGAGTCGGTCGTGACGGTCATCTCCGGCGCCACGTTGATCATGCAGCTGGGCTGGAGCGCCGGGCCCCGCCCGGTGTCGATCTCCACCAGGCACATCCGGCACATGCCGACCGGGTTCATGCGCGGGTGGTAGCAGAACCGGGGGATGTAGGACCCGTTCCGCTCGCAGGCGTCGATCACCAGCTCACCGTTCTGGACCGTGACCGGCTCGCCGTTGACGGTGATCTGCACCGGGTCGGTGATCTCGATGTCCCGGGGTCGCTCAGACATGCGCAGCCGCTCCCTCGTCGGCACGGCCGTGGTCGTGGTCGCTCCCGGCGGCCTCGGCGGCCACCGGGATGCTGTCACGCCGGGTGATGAGGGCCTCGAACTCGCCCCGGAAACGGCGGATGGCGGAGGTGATGGGGGCCACCGACGACGGTCCCAGCGGGCAGATCGTGGTCTGGCGGGGCGGGAACGGGACCGCCTCCAGTCCCTGCGACGGGTCCGCGGCCACGGGGTACGGCCCGGGGCTGATGTTGTCCGCCACGTCGAGCAGCAGGTCCAGGTCCGACGGCCGGCCGTGGCCGTCCAGGATGCGCTGGAGGATCTTCTCCTCCCAGGTGGTGCCCTCCCGGCACGGCGTGCACTTGCCGCAGGACTCCCGGGCGAAGAACCGCACCAGGCGGAGGCAGGCCCGCACCGCGTCGGTGGTGTGGTCCATGACCACCACGGCACCGGAGCCGAGCATGGAGCCGGCGGCGCCGACGGGGCGGCCCTCCAGCGGCAGGTCGACCTGCTCGGGGAAGAACCACGGCGCGGAGGCGCCGCCGGGGATGAACATCTTGAGCTCGTTGCCGTCGCGGATGCCGGCGCCGTAGCGCTCGTCCTCGAACAGCTCCCGGAAGGTGGTGGTGCCCTGCGGGACCTCGTACACGCCGGGCCGGTTGACGTGGCCGGACAGGGCGATGAGCCGCGTGCCCGGCGAGGACTCGGTGCCGACCGATCGGTACTCGTCCACGCCGTGGGTGAAGAGCCACGGCAGGTTGGACAGCGTCTCCACGTTGTTGACCACGGTCGGCTGCAGGTACAGGCCCTTGGCCGCGGGGAAGTAGGGCGGCTTGAGGCGGGGCATGCCCCGGTTCCCCTCGAGCGACTCGATGAGGGCCGTCTCCTCGCCCACGATGTAGGCCCCTGCTCCCCAGTGCAGGACGACGTCGACGCTGAAGTCGGTGCCCAGGATGTTCCGGCCGACCAGGTTGGCGGCGTAGGCCTCGTTGAGGGCGGCGGCGATGCGCTCCTGGGCGTGGGCCATCTCGCCCCGGACGTACAGGAAGACCTGCGCCGCGCCGATGGCGTAGGCCGCGATCAGGCAGCCCTCGATGAGCTGGTGCGGATCGCGCTCCATGAGGATGCGGTCCTTGTAGGTGCCGGGCTCGGACTCGTCACCGTTGACCACGATGTAGCGGGGCCACACACCCGGCGGGCAGAAGCCCCACTTGACGCCGGCCGGGAACCCGGCGCCACCGCGTCCCAGCAGGGTGGCGTCCTTGACCAGGCCGGTCACGTCGCCGGGGGCCATGTCCAGTGCGGCCCGCAGGCCCTGGTAGCCCTGGTACGAGCCCGAGGCGCGGTAGCCGTCGAGCGTGTGGCCGTCGGCCACGTCGAACCGGGACGACACGATGGCCGGCACCTCGGCCGGCCCGGCGGGGGTCGTGGTCGCGTCGGTCATGACGCCTCTCCGGAGGCCGCGGCCTGCTCGTGGCGCTGGATCCACGGCGGCACACCCTGGTCCTCGGGCGGGGTCACGTTGGCCAGCCGGTCCGGCGGCAGGTCCTGGCGCACCAGGCCGAGGGTGCCGTGGTCCGGGACCTCGTCCGCCTTGGCACCGGAGCGGAGGTCCGCGATGAGCTGGTCCAGTTCCTCGGCCGTGACCTGGTGGAAGTACCGGTAGTTGGCCTGCACCGCGGGTGCCTCCGTGCAGGCCGCGATGCACTCGACGTCCTCCAGGGTGATCATGCCGTCCTCGGTGGTGCCACCGGCCCGGATGCCCAGGGTCTGCTCCGCGTGGTGCAGCAGTTCCTCGCCTCCCAGGAGCTGGCAGGAGATGTTGGTGCACACGTTCAGGCAGTAGCGGCCCACCGGGTGCAGCTTGAACATCTCGTAGAAGCTCGCCGTGCCCAGCACCTCGGCCGGTGAGCAGCCGACCAGTTCCGCCACGTGGGCCATGGCGTCCTCGCTCAGCCAGCCGTCCTGCTCCTGGGCCAGGTGGCACAGGGGGATGGTGGCGGACTTGGGGCGCGGGTAGCGGGCGATGATCCGCTGGGCCAGCGCCTCGTTCTCCGGGGTGAACCGTGCCACGTCAGGGGCCTCAGCGGTCCACGTCGCCCATGATGGGGTCGACGGAGCTCACGATCGCGACGGTGTCGGCGATCAGGGAGTCCTTCATCAGGTGGGGGAGGGTCTGGAGGTTCACGAAGCTCGGGCCTCGGATGTGCATGCGGACGGGGTTGGGGCTCCCGTCGGAGACCAGGTAGCAGCCCAGCTCCCCCCTCGGGTTCTCGACCGCCACGTAGACCTCGCCCTCGGGCACCTTGTAGCCCTCGGTGAAGATCTTGAAGTGGTGGATGAGCGCCTCCATGGACTCGTCGATGCGGGCCCGTGGCGGTGGGGTGACCTTCTTGTCCTGGATCCGATAGTCGCCGGGGGGCATCTTGTCCATGCATTGGTGGATGATGCGAATCGACTCACGGATCTCCGCCAGCCGGATGGCGTAGCGGTCGAAGCAGTCGCCGTAGGAACCGACGATCACGTCGAAGTCCACCTGGTCGTAGCGCAGGTACGGCATGTCCCGGCGCAGGTCCCAGGCGTAGCCGGTGGACCGGAGGATGGGACCGGTGGCGCCCAGCGACAGGGCCTCCTCCGGGGTGATGATCGCCGACGTCCTGGAGCCGCTCCCGCCAGATGGGCTGGCCGGTCATGAGGATGTCGAACTCCTCCAGCCGGGCCGGCAGCACGTCGAGCACCGCATCCAGGTCCTCACGCCAGCCGTCGGGCAGGTCGGCGGCCACCCCGCCGGGACGGATGTAGTTGTGGTTCATCCGCAGCCCGGTGACCACCTCCAGGAACCGGAGGAGCTCCTCCCGTTCCCGCCAGCCGTAGATCATCATGCCGACGGCACCCAGGTCCATGCCGTTGGTGGCCATGAACAGCATGTGGGAGCTGAGCCGGTTGACCTCGCACATGAGCATGCGGATCCACTGGGCCCGCTCCGGGACCTCGATGCCGAGCAGTTCCTCGGTGGCCAGCGAGAACACCAGCTCGTTGAACAACGGCGCGGCGTAGTCCATGCGGGTGACGTTGGTGGGGCCCTGGAGGTACGTGAGCTGCTCGCCGGTCTTCTCCATGCCGGTGTGCAGGTACCCGATGACGGGCTTGGACCGGGTGATGAGCTCGCCGTCGAGCTCCAGGACCAGCCGGAGCACCCCGTGGGTGGAGGGGTGCTGCGGGCCCATGTTCATGATCATGCGCTCGCCGATGCCCTCGTCGGTCGGGGGCTGGTAGCCGGAGCGCTGCTCGGCCTCGGTCTCGGACATGCGCAGCACGGAGTCGTCGCGGGTCAGGCGCTCCCGCGCCGCGTCCAGTGCGTCCAGGTCCAGGGCGACCGGGTCGGCCGTCGAGGGCGTGGTGGCAGGGTCCGTGTGGTGGGTGCTCGTGTCGGTGGCGCTCATGGTGTGTGGTGCTCCGTGACCTGGTCCCGTCCCGCTACCGGGCGGACGGGGCGCCCTTGAACTGCACGGGGATGCGCCCCACCGTGTAGTCCTTGCGCAGCGGGTGGCCCTCCCAGTCGTCGGGAAGGAGGATCCGGGTCATGTCCGGGTGCCCGTCGAAGCGGATGCCGAACAGGTCGAAGGTCTCGCGCTCGGCGTTCTGCACGCCGGGATGGACATGGAACAGCGTGGGCAGGACCGGGTCGTCCTGGGGCACCTGCACCCGGACCCGGATGCGGGTCCGGTCGGTGTGGTTCAGGTGGTTGGTGACCACCTCGAACCGCTCGGGGGCCACCCCCGCCGGCAGCCCGCGGTCGCCCTGGTACCCCAGGTAGTCCACGCCGCACAGGTCCACGCACATCCAGTAGCCGTCGGCCCGCAACGCGGTCACGACCTCCAGGTACGTCCCACGATCGGGGTGCAGCACCACCTGCCCCCGCGAGCGGGTGACCGGGGCGCCGTGGAGGGCCTCCACCGGCGCCGGGGCGTCGACGGCGCCGGTGGCCTCATCCGCCTCCGCCGGGGCGGCGTCATCCGGGGCCATCAGCGGACCCCGAGGTCGAAGGTGCCGCGGACGGCCACCTCGGAGGTCTGCCCGTCGCGCTGCTCCACCGTGACCTGGGCCCCGCCACCGGTCTGGTCCCGGCGGCGCAGGATCTCACCGGTCTCGATCAGGCCGTGCAGCGTGATGATGGCGTGCATCAGGGTCTCCGGACCGGGAGGGCAGCCCGGGGCGTAGACGTCCACCGGCACCACCTGGTCCACACCCTGGACGATGGCGTAGTTGTTGAACATGCCGCCGCTGGAGGCGCAGACGCCCATGGAGATGACCCACTTGGGCTCCATCATCTGGTCGTAGATCGTGCGCAGGACCGGCGCCATCTTCTGCGACACCCGGCCGGCCACGATCATCAGGTCGGCCTGGCGGGGGGAGGCCCGGAAGACCTCCATGCCGTAGCGGGCCAGGTCGTAGTGGGCACCGCCCGCGGCCATCATCTCGATGGCGCAGCAGGCCAGGCCGAACGTGGCGGGCCAGCAGCTGCTCTTGCGGGACCAGCGGACGAGGTCCTCCAGCTTCCCGGTCAGGAAGTTGTGCTCCAGTCCGGCGAACCCGTCGTCACGGACGTTCTCGACCAGGCCCATCAGGCACGGTCCCCCGCCAGCACGGGCTCACGGCCCTCGGTGCCGACCCGGCGGATGGTGGAGGCGGACGTGCGCTCCGGACCGCTGATGGCACGGGAGCGGACCAGGTGCTTGGGCGGGCCCCAGTCCAGGGCACCGTTGCTGATCAGGTACACGAAGGACTCGAACACCGCCGCGGTGAAGATGGCGATGGCGGCCAGCCCGTAGCCACCCAGCTCCGAGTACACCATGGTGAACGGGTAGAAGAAGATGATCTCGATGTCGAAGACGATGAAGATCATGGCGATCAGGTAGAAGCGGACGGGGAACCGCTCCGGAGGGTCCGTCTGGTCCACGATGCCGCACTCGTAGGGCGCCACCTTGGCCGCGGTGGGCCGGGGCGGGTTGAGCAGCCGGGAGGCCACGAAGCTGATGGCCGCGAACAGTCCGGCCAGCACCAGGAGCGCCAGGATGGGCAGGTACTGGCCCACGGCTCAGCCGACCTTGGCCGGGATGGCGGCGGCGTTCGGGTCCCAGTCGGCGCGCACCTGCATGGCCCGCTTGTCCCGGTTGTGCAGCATCCAGGCCAGCACGGCGAAGATGATGCCGTTGAAGATGGTGAACAGGAACGGCACGAGCCGCTTGTTGCCCAGGTTCCGTGTGAGCACCACCGTGATGGTCTCCGCGTTCTCGTCCACCTGGGGCGGGGGCGGGGCCTCTCCCGGCGCCACGATCTGCTCGGTGTTCTTCTGGACCGTCACCGCCGCGTACAGCGTCGGGTTCTTGGGCTGGAAGATCGTCTTGACCCGGCGCCACGCCTGGTCCACCAGTCCCCGCTCCCCCTTGACGGTCTCGGGTTCCGCTCCGTCCTTGCCGCCGAAGAAGAACACGTCCTTGACGGTGTAGTTGGCGCTGGTGGTGTTCTCGCCGAACACGGCCTGGCCGATGAGGGTGGCGTCGGCCGCGGCCGCGGCGTCACCACGACGGGAGTCGGACTCCGGCAGGATGCGCCACCCCCCCAACTGGTCGTTGAGCTCCGTGGTGAGGTTGGGGGCCACCGTGACGACCTCGGTCAGGGTGGACGGCGTGAAGCCCTCGCCCTCGGTCTCGGCGATCTTCTGGGCCAGGTCGGGGTTGTTGTCCAGGTAGTCCGCCAGGAACTGCTCGGGATCGGGCAGGTCCTCCGACGGTGGCAGCTTGTTGACCACCTCGGTGAGCGCCGGATCGCCCCGGCTGTAGTTGATCTCGGTCTCGATCCAGGACGGGTCCTTGCCCTTGAGGCCGATGCCGTAGATCCACCAGACGGCACCCATGGACGCCATCCAGCCGAACAGGGCGGCCATGGCGATGAGGAAGCCGTTGCGGACGCCGGTGTTGGTGGCCAGCAGCAGGTACACCGACCCGATCAGCACGATGACGCCCGTCATGACGACGAGCACACCGCGGATGTTGGGGTCGAACTGGATGGCAGCGAGGAAGGTCGTCATCACGGTCACTTGGTCTCGTCAGGCTTCTGGACACCGGCGAAGGTGGGTGACTGGGACGTTCCGGCCAGCGGGGTCTTCACCGTGGAGTCGTTGGACAGGTTCCGTTCGTAGGTGATGATCGCCCACACCTGCTCGGGGGCGAGCATGCCCTCGGCACCCAGGTCGGGGACACCCTCCTCGGCCTTGCCGGTGTTGCGGTTCACGCCGAACCCGGGCATCTGCGGGTTGCCCTGCTTGCGGGAGAAGTAGAGCTTGCCCTCGTCCATGCCGTTCCAGACCAGGTTGAAGTGCTGCTGCTCGGTGGACTGGTTCTCCACGCCGATCAGGCTGGGCCCGAAGGCGCCGTACTGCAGGCGCTGGAACGGCTCCCAGGCCTTGCCGTAGTTGGCACCCTCCACGTGGCAGCGGGCGCACGAGTAGGAGCCGGCGGCGAGCTCCTGGTTGTTGAACAGGATCTCGCCCAGCTTCAGCTCGTCGGCCCGGGACAGGCGGTTGGCGTTGACCGCCTCCACGTCGCCGTTGGGGACCACGTCCGCGTTGGACGTGCGCACCTCCAGCATGCGGTCGGCCAGGCCGGGGTCGATGCCCCGCACGAAGTCGTCCACCTGGGTCCGCATCTCCTCCGGCTTGAGCTGGACCGACCACAGGTAGGCGATGAGCTCGTCGATCTGCTGGGTGGTGAGCGGACCACCACCGGGTGCACCCCAGGCCGCCATGGGCGTGCCGGGGCGGCCGTAGTTGAGGACGTAGCGGACCTGGTCCTCGTTGTAGCGGTACAGGACGTTGTTGAGCGCCGGGGCGATCCAGTTGACCTGGGCCACGAACTGGCCGGCCTGGTCGTTGATCACGAAGTTGGCCACGCCACCCACGCCGGCACCGCCGTGGCAGTTCACGCACTGGGCGCCCACCTCGTAGAGGTTCAGGCCCCGCTCGACGAAGATCTCGTCGAAGTTCTCCACCGCGCCCTCCTGGCGGCCGGGCTCGGCCAGCCAGTACAGCGGCAGGGCCACGGCGATCACGGCCAGGAGGCCGAGGGCGGAGAAGAGGGCCAGGTTGAGCTTCTTGCCCTCCAGCTCCTCGTCGGAGTAGTAGGGCTTGCGGTTGGCGGCGAGCTCGATCTCCGAGCCCGCCTCCTTGCGGCCGGCGATCAGGTTGGAGACGAGCCAGACCACGAAACCGATCGCCACCACGGCGAGGATGACGAAGCCGATGGCCCGTTGTGTCGTTGCGACGATCATCTGGTTCTCGTGTGTCTCCCCGTGAGCGGTGTGGCCCGCTCACCTATCCCGTTTGTCTGGTCCCGTGTTGCGCTGTCGGTACTGCTGCTCCGCGGCCCGGTCAGCCGCCGCTGTGCCCGCCGGTGGCCGCACCGATGCAGTGCGGGCCCTCCGCCTCCTGGCCGGTGGTGTTGGTGCCGATGGGCGGGCCCTGGATGACCGCACCCGTGTTGACCACGAGGGTGCCGCCGGTGACCTCGGTGGCGAACCGGTCCATGCCCCGGGGGGCCGGGCCGCCCTTCTTCTCGCCCGCCTGGTTGTACTGCGAGCCGTGGCAGGGGCACTCGAACCACTGCGAGCTCTTGCAGTCCGGAACACGGCAGCCGAGGTGCGGGCACTTCTGGTACACGACCGAGAGCCCGGCCTTCATGGCGTTCAGGACCGGTGCGGGGTACACCTGCTCCGCCTTGGGCAGCGCGGTGGAGGGGTACTCCGTGATCCACATGCGGCCCTCCGGCTTGTAGAGGAAGCCGTTGGCCTTCTGCACCTCGGCCTTGAGGTCCGACACCTTGCCGATCCGGATCTTGGAGCCGAACCCGCCGGAGCTGGACGGCCACAGGAAGCCCACGATGGCCACGCCGAAGGCGGTGAGGCCCAGGCCGAACAGGGCGATGACGCCCCGGTTGAGGAACTGGCGACGCGTGACGTCGTAGGTCTCCGGGTCCGGGGGCACGAACGCCACCGGGGCGGCGGGCGCCTCCACGGTGGCCACGCCGGCACCGCTGCGGGCAAGGGCGGCGGACCGCTCGATCTCCTTGCCGCTGGCAGGGACCACGGCGTCGTCCACCGCCACGTCCTTGCGTGCCTTCTTGTCCCGGGAGACCGTCTCCCGCGACAGGGTGCCGACCGCCGAACCTGCGTCACGCCGGCGGACCGCACCCAGGAGGGCGACCGCGGCCAGCACGCAGATGGCGAGGACGGCGATGACGATGAAGAACCCGCTCATTGCTCGTTCACCTCACAGCTCGAAGAAGAGTCCGTCGATCCACGGCAGCGTGAAGTTGAAGCCGGGGCCACGGAAGAAGGAACCGATGATCACCAGGACCGCCCAGAACATCAGGAAGACGGTCATCAGCGAGATTGCGAACTTGCGATCCTCTGGCTTGTTCGACGGGTTCTTGTCGATGTAGGGCGAGAGGATGAGGATGAAGATGCCCATGCCGGGGATGGTCACACCGGCGACCATCGGGTGGAACATGGTGAGGAGCTCCTGAAGGCCCAGGAAGTACCACGGGGCCTTGGAGGGGTTGGGGGTCTGGTTGAAGTTGGCCAGCTCCAGCAGGGGGGCGTTCACCAACCAGGAGAAGATCAGCACGAAGGCGGTGCAGGCCAGGGCGGCCACGAACTCGACCACCAGCAGGTGGGGCCAGACGTGGACCTTGTCCTGGGGCTTGGCCTTGACGTCCTGGATGGAGCCGGACTTGACCACCGTGAGCAGCCGCTGGGTGTGTCCGCCCGGACCGGCCGCCAGCGGCGGGCCGCCGCGGTGGCCACGGTGCCACCGGCGGCCGCGACGGGCGCCACCGCCGTGGCGACGCCACCACCCTCTGACGGCGCGTCCTCCGCGGCCCCACCGGCCTTCTTGGCCTTGGCCGCCTTGGACCGCTCCAGCAGGTGGGCCGGGATGCGGCTGTCGGACTCGGCGGCGGGCGCGTCGCCGGCACCGGCGTCCGCGGCCGGGGCCGCTTCCTCCGCGGGCTTGGACGCCGCCTTCTCCTTGGCCGCCTGGGCCCGCTTGAGCAGGTGTTCCGGTACCTCGGTCATGCGCTCTCACCCCGATGCGACGGTGTGGTGTTCATGGGCGTGCTCACTTCGATGTTGCTCACTTCGACGGGCTTGCTCACAACGGACCGGAGATGCCGCCGTCCTTCCGGACCCGCCAGAAGTGGATGGCCATGAAGATGACGGTGATGAAGGGGAAGAAGAGGACGTGGAGTACGTACCATCTCAACAGGGTGTTGGTGCCGATCTCGGCACCGCCGAGCAGGACGAACCGCACCTGCTGCCCGAAGACCGGTGTGTAGCCCATCATGTTGGTGCCCACGGTCACGGCCCAGAGCGCCAGCTGGTCCCACGGCAGCAGGTAGCCGGTGAAGGACAGCAGCAGGGTGAGCGTGAGCAGCACCACGCCGATGACCCAGTTGAACTCCCGGGGTGCCTTGTAGGCCCCGTGGTAGAAGACGCGGGCCATGTGCAGGAACACCGACAGCACCATGAGGTGCGCACCCCATCGGTGCATGTTCCTGACCAGCAACCCGAAGGTGACCGAGGTCTGCAGGGCGTAGATGTCGTCCCAGGCCTGCGCCGCGGTGGGCCGGTAGAAGAACATCAGGAAGATGCCCGTCACCGTGAGCAGGATGAACAGGAAGAAGCTGAGGCCGCCCAGGCACAGCGTGTAGCTGACCTTGACCGCGTGCCGCTTCACCTTCACCGGGTGGAGGTGGTACAGCACGCTGTTCATGATCACGTAGGACCGGTTCCGGGGGCTGTCCGAGTAGCCCTTCCGGAAGATCGACCCAGGCCGGAAGATCGAGTTCCACGCCTGCGACCCCTGGACGTTGTCCGTCAGGTCGGAGAGCTTCTCCTGGATCTTGCCTTTGCCTGAGCCCTGCATCGTCTTGGCCACGGGCTACTCCCTAGTCTCCTCTGACCACATGAGTCGAATCTCAGTTCCCGTCAGCCCAACCGCATCCCATAGCCGTAGCCATGGGTGTTGGTCCGCTGATGAGGGTCGCCGGCGGCGGCGGGATCGCCCACCTTGCCGAGGATGATGACACCCGTCGGGCACCGGTCCACGCACAGTGCGCAACGGGTGCAGACGTCGTCGTCGATCAGGAACACGACGTTGTCCGACGGGTCGAGCCCGGGACGATCCACTCCCACGGCGGAGTCGATGGACTCCGGCGTGACCATGTGGATGCACTTCCACGGGCAGATGTCCACGCAGCCCTCGCACATGATGCACTCGGACTGGTCGATGTGGATGAACTGCTTGGGCTTGACGGCCTTGGCCAGGTAGTCGGCGTCGACCTCCTGCAGGACGTAGTCGTCCCGGAACTCCGGCATCGGCGGGTTGGCGTCGGTGGCACCCATGATGGCGTCGCCTCCCTGCCTCAGGCCCGCTTCATGAGCGGGCGGCCGTAGCTGGACACGGGCTCGATGGCACCCTGGGCCTCTGCCCGCTGGCCCCGCTTCTGCCACCAGGACCACATCCAGATCTGGCCGCCCAGGAACACGACGTAGATGAGGGTGGCGATGATGTCCCGGAAGACCTGGGCCGAGATCTGGATGGGGAACCACGGCGTCTCGAGGCTCCACCCGGTGATGGGCATGACCATGACGCCGCCGGAGCCGAGCCAGATGCGGTCGGGACGCCAGTTGAGCTCCGAGTCCGCCCAGGTGAGCCAGTGGTGCGGCACGACGCCGTAGATCCAGAACAACACGAAGAAGATGTACACGGCGCCCACCATCGCCTCGCCCCAGGTGAGGGGGGTCCCGACGGGACGGCGCTTGGCGTAGGGGAAGATCGGCGCAATCATCACCACCGACAGCAGCAGCGACATCAGGAATGCGACCACGTACTTCCTCCGCTCGTGAACCTGCTCACAACTGTACGCCGACCGCCCGGGCCACTGGTGGCCGGTCGCCGTCGGGCTGTGGTCTACCACGCCCCCCGCCGATCTGACACATCCGCAGGCACCCGCTCGCCCGAGTGCGTCCGCACCCCGCCGTACTTGGTCGTCGGTGCCCCGGGCGGCCTAGAGTCAGCCCCACAACGCCCCGTCTGGGGCGGAGGACACCGGACGCCGCGGAGGCAGCGTTGACCGAAGTACCCGAGCATCTCCTGGCCCGCAGCAAGTCACGCCGTTCCGCCATGGGCGGAGGGGGCGACGCCGACGCACCGGCCACCGCCACACCGGCCACCACCGAGGACGCACCGGCGTCCTCCGCACCGGCCAAGGCCGAGGCGTCCGCAGCACCGGCGCCCGTCGCGCAGGCCGCACCGGAGCCCACCCCGCCCTGGGTGGAGGCGGCGCAGTCCCGCAAGAAGATCCCGGTGTGGGCCGTCCCGGTCCTCGCCCTGCTCCCGATCTGGGCCGTGGTGTACGCCCTCACGCTCGACCCGCCCACGGAGGCCACCGGTCCCCTGACCATCGGGGCGGAGGTCTACTCCGGCAAGGGGTGCTCCGGCTGCCACGGCGCCTCCGGCGGCGGCAGCGGCAACATCCCCGCCCTCACCGGTGACCCCAACGTCGCAGCCGTGTTCCCCAAGCCCGCCGACCAGGTGGCGTGGGTGAACCTCGGCTCCGCCGGCTGGCTGGCCGCGGGCAAGACCGAGCTCCCCAACGGCATGGCGGTCAACGGTGGCATGCCGGCGTGGGCCACCTCGCTCACCCCCGAGGAGCTCATGTCCGTGATCCTGCACGAGCGGGCCGTCTACGGCGGCGAGGCGTTCGACGCCGCGCTGTGGGAGGACGGCTTCGAGGACACGGTCAAGGAGCTCGTCCCCGACCAGGCCGACGCCTACATCGCGGTGCTGGACGAGTGGAAGGCCAACCCGCCGGTCTGACCGGCGCCCGGCCCCACACCCGGTGACATCCCGGCGGCTCCTCCCCGTCCTGTTGGGCGCGGCCGCCGTCGCACTGGTCGTCATCGGCGTGGTGCTGGTCGTCACCGGGGGCGACACCGACACCCCGGCCCCGGACGGCCGCACCGGCGGGACCGCCACGACCGACGCCACACCGGACGGAACGGCCGACGGCTCCGCGCCGGCGGTGACGCTGCCGCTCCAGGACACGTCGCAGGCCGCGGTGGAGGAACTGACCGGCCTGGTGCTCCCGGCCGGGACGGCCGACTTCCTCACCGCCCAGCTGGAGGACGGCACGCAGCTGGACGTCACCTTCACCATTCCCGCGGAGGCTGCCGACGCCTTCATCAGCGCATCGGGCCTGCCCACCCCGGTCGAGGGGGACCGCGTGGTCATCCACTCCAGCCCGCTGTGGAAGCTCAACCCCGAGGGGACCATCCGCGGCGCCCTCGACTCCTCCGGTCAGGTGACGCGCGCGGTGGAGCTGGTGCCGGAGGGGACCGACCGGCTCCGGGCCCGCGTGGTGATCACGCCGGCCGGGGCCGGTGACCGAAGCGCTCCTGCAGGCGGAGCTTCATCCTCCGGATGACACCGGGGCCGGGCTCGGCTCCGTCGCCCCCGTCCACAGCGATGCCGTCCGCCGGTCCGGTGTCCGTGCCGCGCACGTGCACCACCACCGCCTTGATGGCCCCGATGGTGGGGACCGCGAACAGCGCCCCGACGATGCCGGCGACCGAGAACCCGCCGATCGCCGCCAGCATGGTGACGGGCGCCGACAGCTGGACCGCCCGGCCCACGATGGTGGGCTGCAGCACGTGGTTGGTCAGCAGCATGAAGAACAGGAACGCCACCGCCATCACCAGCGTGGGCACCAACCCCGCCGTCAGGCTCACCAGCAGGACGACGGCGAAGCCCAGGAGCCCACCGATCTGGGGGATCAGCGAGGTCAGCGCCGCCCACACGCCCAGCACGGGACTGAGCGGCACCCCGGCCAGCAGCGCCACCACCGAGACCCACACGCCGTTCAGGAAGGCGATCAGCAGGCTCCCGGCGAAGTAGCGGGCGATGACGTTGTAGACGATGCGGCCCACGGCGTCGGCCCCGGGCCGCCGGGGGGCAGGGAGCGCGGACCGGACGTCGTCGATCAGGCGGGGACCCTCGAACAGGGCACCGACCATGAGCAGGAACCCCAGCACCGCGGCCCCCACCCCGAAGCTGACGCTCCGGGCGATCCCTCCCAGGTTGGCGTTCTCCTGGCTCAGCTTCTCCGGCAGGGACGACAGGAACTCCGTCGCCTTCTCCGGCGCCTTCCACTCCTGCAGGCGCGGACCCAGGACCGGGATGTCGCTCATCTGCCGGATCGTGCGGGGCAGCTGCTGCTCCAGGGACCGCGACTCCTCCACCAGCTGCGGCCCCGCCAGCGCGATGAAGGCGGCGAAGGCCAGCGTGGCCACCAGGATGACCAGCAGCGTCGCCCAGCCCCGTCCCAGGCCGCGCCGCTGCAGGACGGTGACCACGGGGTCCAGGGCCAGCGCCAGGAAGAGGGCCACGACGACCAGCGTCAGCGCGATGGACGCGGTGACCGCCGCGTTGGCCAGGAACAACAGGGCGGCCAGCGCACCGAGGGCGACCACGACGGACCGCCAGTCCAGGTCCACCGTGATCACCTCGTCCCCCGGTGCCGCCCAGGCGGGCACGGGGACGGGAACGGGCTCCGGGGTGTCCCGCTCTGCTGGCACCGCGGCAGCTTAGGATCCGGGCATCCGCCGGCCGAGGACCACATGACCGCCCCCACGTTGCGCCTCACCCCCAGCTCCATCGTGCGCACCGTGGTCATCGTCGGGGTGGCCGTGGTGGTCGCGGGCGTCACCGTCCGGGCCGTGCACCCGCTGATGTGGTTCCTGCAGGCCTCCGTGGTCGCGGCGTTGTCCTGGCCGGTGATCCAGCGCCTGGCGCGGGTCATGCCCGCGTGGCTGGCCGTCCTGGCCCTGACCGCCGCGGTGGCGGTCGTGGTGGGTGCCATCGGGACCGCCGGCTTCACCGAGCTGCAGAACGAGGCCGAGCGGTTCTCGAACGCCGTGCCCGCCGCGGCCCGCCGGCTGGAGGACGCCGAGCCGTTCGGCGGCGTGCTGAAGGACCTGCGCCTGGCCGACCAGGTGGAACAGCTGGCCGCGGACTTCTCGGACCGGTTCCAGCTCACCGGCACCCGGCTGCCCGGGCTCGCCTCCCAGGTGGGGGGCGGGGTGTCGGCCACCTTCGTGGTCTGGGTGCTGGCGGTGATGCTGGTGTTCACCGGACCCGGCATGGTGGACAGCGCGGTCGGCACCCTGGCCGAACCACGGCGCGGGCGGACGCGGGAGGTGCTCCGCACCGCGTACGCCGCGGCCCTGCGCTACCTCGGCCTCACCGCGGTCCGGTCGGTGGCCATGGGGGTCGTGACCTACGTGCTGGCGGACGCCCTCTCCATCGACATGCCCGCCCTGCTCGCCGTCGCCGCCGCCCTGATGGCCTTCCTCCCCTACGTGGGCATCGTGCTGGGGGCCGTGCCCGTGGCGCTGCTGGCCGTCGTCCGCAGCCCCACCGAGTCGATGGTGATCCTGGGCGCCGCGGCCGCGGTCCAGGTGGTGGACGCGCTCGTGGTCCAACCCCGCATCCATCGGGCCTCGTTCGGGTTCGGCCTGTTCCCCACCCTGGTGGTCGTCGCGCTGGGCGTCAGCCTCTACGGCGTCATCGGGCTGTTCGTCGGGCTCAGCATCGGCGCACTGGCCATGGCCGTGGTGCAGACACTGGGCACCCCGGACGCCGCGGCGGACGGTCCCGACGGTGGTGAGGGAGGTCCGGGAGCCGCACCCGGCCCCGGCTCCCGCCGGTTCAGCCGCCGTTGCCGACGCGTGAGGTGCGCATCAGCCGGGCGGTGAGGTCGGCCAGCGCGGACGGGGGCCGGTCCCCGGACGCGATCCCGTCCAGCACCGACTGCAGTTCGTCGTCCACCTCGGCCACGTAGCCCTTGCGGGCCGCCATCACGCCGACGCCGCCCGCCGCGGCCACCGGCAGGCCCAGCCAGGCCCACGGCATCCACGTCATGGCGGTCACCCCGGCCGTGACCACACCGGTGGCCGCCACCGTCACGCCGCCCGCGGCGGCCACGGTCCGGCTGCGGGACACGTCCACCACCATGCCGACGAGCGTGCGACCACCGCCGGCGTCGCTGACGACCACCTGCAGGCGGCGCACGTGGCCCAGTCGCTCCTGGCCGGAGGCCACCCGCGCCGCGCGCTGGGCCGCCCCCAACGGGTCCGAGCGCCGGGCGTAGTCGGCCCGGTCGGGGCCCCGGCGCACCCGCCGCAGGGACCGACCCCGGCGCATCCACGCGTCCACCCGGTCCAGCACCTCCTGGGGATCCCCCGGCACCACCCGGGCACTGCTGATGCGGGACGGGCCGACCACGGCGTCACCGCGGTGCACCCGGCCGTCGAGCAGCCCGAGCTGCTCCTCCGCGATGGCCCGGCGGACCTCGTCGGGGTCGATGCCCAGCTCCTCCGCGGCCTCGATCAGGGCCCGGTGCGAGATGTCGTGCTGGGGCCCGGGATCGTCCAACTGCTCGTCCAGCTCCACCGCGCGGCGCAGGACCCGTTCGGCCGCGTCCCGGTCCAGCGCCACCCGGTCCGAGGCACCACGGTCGTGGGTTGCACGGTCGTGGGTTGCACGGTCCTGGGCTGCACGGTCCTGGGCTGCACGGTCCCGGGCGGCGCGCTCCCGGGCCTCGGCTCGGGGGTCCTGCCCCCGGTCATGTGCGGTCGCACCGGTCACCCCCCAAGGCTAGGACAGCTCGTGGGCCACCTCATGGGCGGCCTCGATGGTGCGGCTCAGGTCCGCGTCGCTGTGGGCCAGCGAGGGGAAGAACACCTCGTAGGGACCCGGGGCCAGGGCGATGCCCCGGGACAGCATCCCGTGGAAGAAGGCCGGGTGGCGGCCGATGGCCACGGACGCGGCCGCGGTGTCGAAGTCGGTGGGCGCGTCGGGCCCGAAGAACAGCCCGACCAGCGGGCCCACCCGGGGACACGGTGACCGGCACGCCGGCCTCGTCGAAGGCCATCCGCAGCCCGGTGGCCAGGGCCCGGGCGGTGAGGTCGAGCCGCTCGTAGGCCTCGGGGTCCAGCTGGGACAGGACGGCCAGGCCGGCCGCGGTGGCCAGCGGGTTCCCGGACAGGGTCCCGGCCTGGTACACCGGCCCGAGGGGTGCCAGGTTGGACATGACCTCGGCGGAGGACCCGAAGGCCCCCACCGGCAGGCCGCCACCGATCACCTTGCCGAAGCACCACACGTCGGGCGTGACCCCGGACCACTCGGTCGCCCCCCCGACGGCGAGGCGGAACCCGGTGATGACCTCGTCGAACAGCAGCAGGGCCCCCACCCGGTCGCACTCCGCCCGCAGGCCGGCCAGGAACCCCTCCGCCGGGGGGACCAGCCCCATGTTGGCCGCCACCGGCTCCACGCAGACCACCGCCACGGTCTCGTCCAGGTGGGGCACCACGTTGTAGGGCAGCACCACCGTGTCCGCCACGGCTCCTGCCGTGACCCCGGCGGAGTCCGGCGCGGCGTCGGTGCCCAGGACGCCCTCGGCCACACCCGATCCGGCCGAGGCCAGCAGGGCGTCGGAGTGCCCGTGGTAGTTGCCGGCGAACTTCACGATCGTCGACCGCCCGGTGGCGCCACGGGCCAGGCGGATGGCGGACATCGCCGCCTCCGTCCCGGAGGACACCAGGCGGACCTGTTCGATGCCGGGGACCCGGGCGCAGATCTCCTCCGCCAGCCGGACCTCGCCCTCGGTGGGTGCTCCGTAGGTGGTGCCGCGGCCGGCGGCATCCCGGATCGCCTCGATCACCGGCGGTGCGGCGTGGCCGAGGATGGAGGCGCCGTAGCTCTGCACGTAGTCGATGAACTCGTTGCCCTCCACGTCCCAGATGCGGGACCCCTCGGCCCGGGCCACGAAGTACGGGGTGCCCCCCACCGAACGGAACGCCCGAACCGGGGAGTTCACCCCGCCGGGGATCCGTCGCAGCCCGCGTTCGTACAGCTCGGCGTTGGTGGTCATGGCGCCATGCTCCCAGCCGTCGGGGTTGGGTGTCACCTCACGGGGTGGGGAGATGTCGCGGCGCGGGCGGCACCGCGTCAGCCCAGGCGTTCGGCGAGCGACCGGGCGAAGTAGGTCAGCACGAAGTCGGCCCCGGCCCGCTTGACGGCGGTGATCTGCTCGAGCGCCACCGCGTCGCCGTCGATCCAGCCCCGCTCCGCCGCGGCCGTGCACCATCGCGTACTCGCCGGACACGTGGTACGCGGCCAGGGGCACGTCCACCTCGGCCCGCGCCCGCGTCGAGCACGTCCAGGTAGGTCAGCGCCGGCTTCACCATCACCATGTCCGCGCCCTCGGAGATGTCCTCGCGGATCTCCTCCAACGCCTCCCGGGCGTTGGCCCAGTCCTGCTGGTACGCCTTGCGGTCGCCGCCGTCGGCGATCTCCACGTCCACCGCGTCCCGGAACGGCCCGTACAGGGCGGAGGCGTACTTGGCCGCGTAGGCCAGGATCGCCACCTCCTCGAACCCGTCGTCGTCCAGCGCGTCGCGGATGGCCAGCACCTGGCCGTCCATCATCCCGGACGGGGCGCACACGTCCACCCCGGCCTCGGCCTGGGCCAGCGCCACCTCCGCGTAGCGCTCCAGCGTGGCGTCGTTGTCCACCGTGCCCGACGGCGTGACCAGGCCGCAGTGGCCGTGGTCGGTGTACTCGTCCAGGCACAGGTCCGCCATGACCACGATCCGGTCACCCAGGTCGTCGCGCAGCTCCCGCACCGCCACCTGCAGGATGCCGTCGGGGTCCGAGGCCCCCGACCCGACGGCGTCCTTGGTGGCGGGGACCCCGAACAGGATCACGGCGTCCAGGCCCAGGTCGGCCAGTTCGGCCACCTCACGCCGCAGCGACGCCGTGGTGTGCTGCACGACCCCCGGCAACGACGGAACGGGCACCGGGGCGTCGATCCCCTCCCGCACGAACAGGGGGGCGACCAGGTCGTCCACCCCCAGGCGGGTCTCCGCCACCAGCCGGCGCAGGGCCGGGGTCCGGCGCAGCCGGCGCAGTCGCTGCTGGGGGAAGGTCACGACCCGATCCTACGGGTGCCCACCCGCGCCAACACCCACGGGCTCAGCTCGGCGCAGCTGGCCACCACGGCATCGGCGGCGGAGAAGTCCATGCCCGCCGTGAGCGAGCTCGGCACCGCGACCGCCCCCAGGCCGGCCGCCTTGGCCGCGCGCGACGCCGTTGACGGAGTCCTCCACCGCCACCGCCCGGGCCGGTTCCACCCCCAGCCGGGAACAGGCCAGGAGGTAGAGCGCCGGGTCCGGCTTGGTGTGCAGCACCTCGTCGCCGGTGCACACCGCCCGGAAGCGGTCGACCAGCCCCCGCTCGCGCAGGTGGCCCACCACCCAGTCGGCCGGCGACGACGAGGCCACGGCCAGGGGGACCCCCTCCCCCTCCAGCGCCTCCACCAACTCCGCCACCCCGGGCAGGAGGTCCAGCCCGGCGGTGCAGGCCTGGTTGGCCAGGCGACGGGCCGGCACCCACTCGGCCCGGTCGATGGCACGGCCCAGCTGCTGCTCCAGGATGTCGGCCCAGTGGGGATGGTCGGTGGTGCCGATGAACGACTTCCACAGCTCCAACGACAGTTCCTGGCCGTGGGCCAGGAACACGTCGGCCACCGTCGCGTACTCGCACCACTCGGTGTCCATGATGAGCCCGTCGAAGTCGAACACGACCGCGGCGGGCAGGTCCGCCTCACCCATCGACCGCGCCCGCGCTCCCGGGACGGCTGCTCCCCGGACCGCTGCCGCCCGAACCACTCCCCGCCGAACCGCCGCCGGCGATGTGGCGCACCAACGCGTCGACCAGGCCCGGGATGGTGTGCACGTCCGCCTCCACGGCCACCTCCATGCCGTACCCGCGGGCGGTGGCGGCGGTGACCGGGCCGATCGCGGCCACCACCGGGGGAACGTTGGCCGCGCCCGCCGCGGCCACCAGGTGCTGCACCGTGGACGACGACGTGAAGGTGATGGCGTCCGCGCCCCGCACCGCAGCACGCTGCTGGTCGGTCAGCGCCACCGGGACCGTCCGGTAGGCCGACACCACCTCCACGTCCCAGCCCCGCTCCACCAGGCCGTCGGGCAGGACGTCGCGTGCCACCTCGGCCCGGGCCAGGAGCACCCGGCCCCCGTCCTCGGGGGGGTCCGGGAACGCCTCCAGCAGCGACTCGGCCACGTACCGCTCCGGCACCAGGTCCGCCACCAGGCGGGCCTCGGCCAGGGCGGCGGCCGTTCCCGGCCCGATGGCGGCCAGCCGCACCCCGGCCAGGTCGCGGCCGTCGCGCAGCAGCGCGGTGAACCGACGGGCCCCGTTGGGCGAGGTCAGCACCACCCAGTCGAACCCGTCGACCCGCCGCACCACGTCGCGCAGGCCGGACCCACCGTCGGACGGCTCGGCCAGCGCGATGGTGGGCACCTCCACCACGTCGGCCCCGGCCAGGCGCAGGCGGTCGGCCAGCTCGCCGGCCTGGTCCCGGGCCCGGGTGACCACGACGCGACGACCGAGCAGCGGGCGGCGCTCGAACCAGTCCAACCGCTCCGCCGCCACCGGTCCCACCACGATGGTGCACGGCGGCCGCAGCTCCCGGTCCGCCAGCGTGGCCAGGGTGGCGCGCACCGTGTGCTGGTCGGCACGCGTCCCCCACCGCACCGCGGCGGCCGGGGTGTCGGGGTCCAGGCCGCCCGCCATGAGGCGGTCGGAGATCTCCCGGAGGTGGGCCACGCCCATCAGGATGATGATCGTGCCCCCCACCCGGGCCACGGCCTCCCAGTCCACATCGGTCCGGCCCTTGGCCGGGTCCTCGTGCCCGGTGACCACGGTGAAGCTCGTCGAGGAGTACCGAAGGGTGACCGGGATCCCGGCGTAGGCGGGCGCGGCGATGGCCGAGGTGATCCCGGGGACGACCTCGTAGTCCACACCGGCCGCCTGCAACGCCGCGGCCTCCTCCGCCCCGCGGGCGAACACGAACGGGTCACCGCCCTTGAGCCGGACCACCCGGCGGCCGGCGCGACCGTGGGCCACCAGCAGGGCGTTGATGTCCTCCTGGCGCACCGACGGCCCCGACGGCGACTTGCCCACGTCGATGCGCTCGGCCCCGGGCGGGGCCAGGTCGAGCAGGGTCGCGGCCGACAGCCGGTCGTGGACCACCACCTCGGCGTCCGACAACACCTGGGCGCCACGCACGGTGAGCAGCCCGGGGTCGCCGGGACCCGCGCCGACGAGGTAGACGGTCACGGCGCCAGCCTACGGGGCGTCGAGCTGGGACCGGAGGGTCGCGGCGACGGAGCGGCCGAGCTCCGTCGGGTCGGTCCCCTGCTCGGAGCGGTGCACCAGTCGCGGGGGGCCGAGCGGGCCCGGGCCGGATCCCAGGACGCCACGGAGTCGGATGGTCCCGTCGTCCTGCAGCCGGGCGTGGGCGCCGGCAGGCAGGCTGCAGTCACCGCCGAGCTCGACCAGGAACGCCCGCTCGGCGTCCACCACGGTCCGGCTCGGCCCGTGCTCGATCCCGCGCAGCACCTCCCGCAGCCCGTCGTCACCGGTCCGGCACTCCACCGCGAGCGCACCCTGGCCCACCTGCGGGACCATCAGCTCCGGCGACAGCACCTCGGTCAACCGGTCCGCCAGGCCGAGCCGCTCCAGGGCGGCGGCCGCCACCACGATGGCATCGAACCCGGACGCCTTCGCCAGGCGGGTGGCCATGTTCCCCCGCAGCTCGGCGAAGCCCAGGTCGGGCCGGAGGTGGGCCAACTGCGCCCGGCGGCGGGCGGACCCGGTGGCCACGACGCCGTCGGTGGGCAGGTCCATCAGCCTGGACCCCACCAAGGCATCGCGGGGGTCCCCCCGTTCCGGCACCGCGGCGATCACCAGCCCGTCCGGCGTGAGCGCGGGCAGGTCCTTGGCCGAGTGGACCGCCACGTCGGCCCGGCCGTCCAGCACCGCGGCCTGGACCTCCGTGGCGAACACACCCTTGCCGCCGATCTCGGACAGCGGCACGTCGGTGCGGCGGTCCCCCTCGGTGCTGAGGGGGTGGATCTCCACCACCACGTCGGGCCGCGCCACACCGATGAGGGCGGCCACGTGGTCGGCCTGCCAGCGCGCCAGCGCCGAGGCGCGTGTGGCGATCCGGATCAGCACCGGATGCTCAGGACAGGTCGGACAGGTCGGACAGGTCGGACGGGTCGGGCGACCCGGCCACGGGCCCGGGCGCGGCCGTGGGCCCCGGCCCGTCGGACGGCTCGGCAAGGTCGAACAGGTCCCGCAGCGAGTCGGCCAACCGGTCCCCGCGTGAGGAGCCGGCCGCGTCCTTGAGCCGCACCGTGGGGTCGTGCAGCAGCTTGGCCACCAGACCCCGGGTCATGGCCTCCACGGCCTCCCGCTGCTCGGGTGTGAGCCCGGCCAGGCGGCCGGCGGAGCGCTCCAGCTCCGCGGCCCGCAGCGCCTCGGCCCGCTCCCGCAGCGCGGTCACCACCGGCGCCACCTCCCGGGCGTTGGTGACGGCGGTGAAGCGGTGCAGTTCGTCGTCGACGATGTCCCGCACGGCCGCCACCTCACGCCGGCGGCCGGCCAGGCCGGCCTCGGTGAAGGCCGCGACGGCGTCCATGTCCAGCAGGTCGACACCGTCGAGCGAGGCGATGCAGTGGTCCACGTCCCGTGGCACGGCGATGTCCACCACCAGCAGCGGATCGACACGACCGGCCAGGGCGGGACGGACCATGTCCTCGGTGACGACCACGCCCGGTGCGCCGGTGGCGGCGAACAGGGCGTCCGCGCCGTGCAGCTCCCGGGCCAGGTCCTCCAGGCCGATCGAGCGGGCCACCAACCCGTCACGGTTGGCGGACGCGGTGGCGGCCAGCAGGGCGGCACGCTCCGGGGTCCGGTTGGCCACCACGAGTTCGGCCACGCCGGCGTCGGCCAGGAACGCGCCCATGCCCCGGCCCATGGCGCCGGCGCCGACCATGACCACGCGGCGGCCCCGCAACCCACCCAGGCGCTCGCCGGCCAGGATGACGGCGGCCTGGGACACCGAGGTGACGTGACGGGCGATCGCGGTCTCCGTCCGGGCCCGCTTGCCCACCTCCAACGCGTGGCGGAACAGCAGGTTGAGGCCCCGGCGGGCCGTGCCCTCGGTGCGGGCCGTGTCCCACGCGTCGCGCACCTGGCCCAGGATCTCGTGCTCGCCCGGCACGGCGGAGTCCAGCCCTGCGGTCACCTCGAACAGGTGGCGGACGGCCTGCTCGTCGTAGTGGACGTACAGGTTCTCCGCGAAGCGCTCGGGGGGCAGGAAGGTGAGGTCGGCGAAGAAGTCACGGACCTCCCGGTAGGCACCGTGGAACCGCTCGGCCACCAGGTAGACCTCCGTGCGGTTGCACGTGGCCAGCACCACGACCTCCGAGGTGTGCTCCCCGGCGTCCAGGTCGTGCAGCAACTTCGGCAGCCGGTCGCCGGTGACGGCCATCCGCTCGAGCAGGTCGAGCGGTGCGGTCCGGTGGTTGGCTCCTACGACGACAACAGACACGCCTGGAGGCGCTCCTTCGCTTCGGCCCCTCGGCCCGAATGGATCAGGTCAAGCATGGTGCGATCCAGCGCGGATCGCCAGTCTCGGGGCCGCGCTGTGACACCCGTCCCGGCCCCGTCGGTGGGCGGTGGCACCGCCGCCAGCTCCGCCCGGACCTCCGCCACCACCTCCACCAGGAGCTCGAGCCCTGCCGCGTCCAGGCCCAGGAGGTCGTCCAGCCCGTCGTCCAGGCGTTCCGAGATCCACCGTGCGACCGCCGGGGCGCGACCACCGGTGGACACGGTGAGTGCCACCGGACCCCGTTCCAGCACCGCCGGCAGGTCCACGTCGCCCTCCCCGGCCCGGTCGGACCGGTTCACCAGTGCGCCCTCCTCCCGGGCCGCCGCAGCGACCCGGTCGTTCACCGCCGCGGAGTCGGTGGCCGCCACGACCAGCGCGGCGCCGGCCAGGTCCTCGTCCCGAACGACCCGGCGTCGCAACTCCACGGAGCCGGTCGCCACCAGCTCGTCGACCTCGGCCGACGCGTCGGGGGCGACCACCACCACGTCGGCCCCGGACCGGACCAGAGCCCGGGCCCGGCGGGCGCCGACCGGGCCGGCACCGACCACCACGCACCGTCGACCGTCCAGTCGGAGCCGGACCGCCAGCGGTTCGGGGTGCTCGGGGGTCATCCCGTGGCGGTGTCCGCGGCGTGGGCGGACGGGTCCTCGACGGACCGGCGCTCCTCGTGGAAGGCCAGGATCTGCAGTTCCACCGCCAGGTCCACGTCCCGCACCTGCACCGCGGCGGGCACGTCCAGGACGGTCGGGGCGAAGTTCAGGATGGAGGTCACGCCGACGGCCACCAGGCGGTCGGCCGCGTCCTGCGCCGCGACGGGGGGCACGGCGACGATCCCGATGGCAACGCCGTGCTGGGCCACCAGCTGGGCCAGGTCGTCCTGGTGGCGGACGGTGAGGCGACCCAGCTTCCGGCCCACCTTGTCCGGCTCGATGTCCACGATCCCGACCACGGTGAAGCCCCGTTCGGTGAACCCGGCGAAGGTGGCCAGGGCGGAACCCAGGTTGCCGGCCCCCACGATGACGCAGGGCCAGTCGTGGTCCAGGCCCAGCTCCCGGCGGATCTCCACCAGCAGCTGCTCCACGTCGTAGCCCACGCCCCGGGTGCCGTAGGAGCCGAAGTGGGACAGGTCCTTGCGCACCTTGGCCGCGTTCACGCCGGCCAGGTCCGCCAGCTGCTCCGAGGACACCGTGGGGCGGCCCTCGGCCCGGAGGTCCAGGAGGCACCGGTGGTACACGGGCAGTCGGGCCACGGTCGCGTCCGGGATCTGTCGACGCGAGGACGGGGCCATGACCGGAAGGTACCCGCCTCGTTCACGCGTTCACAAAGTGCGATGCTGGGGCCGATGACGGACCGGTTGGACCCCCGATGACCACCGCGGCGGCGCTCGGCGCCATCGCCACGCTGGTGTCCACGGCGTTCTGCCTGTCCACCCTGGAACGGTGGCGGGCCAACCGCCGTCCCCACGAGGCGGCATGGACGGTCTCCATGGCCATGTTCGCGCTGGCATCGCTGTCCTACTTCGCCGGCGCCGCGGTGGGCTGGGGCCAGTTGGACTTCCGGACCTTCTACCTGTTCGGGGCCATCCTCAACGTCCCCTACCTGGCGCTCGGGACCGTCTACCTGCTGGGCGGCGAGCAGCTGGGGAACCGGGTGCGGTTCTGGCTCAACCTCACCGCCGCCTTCTGTGCCGGGGTGGTGCTGAGCGTGCCGCTGGCCGGGTCGCTCGACGTGACGGGCATCCCGTCGGGCAAGGAGGTGTTCGGCGTCGGTCCCCGGGTCATGGCCGCGGTGGGGTCCGGCGTGGGTGCCATGGTGCTGATCGGCGGTGCGCTGTGGTCCGCACTGCAGCTCCTCCGGGCCGGACGGCGGCCCGGCACCGGCCCCGCCGCCGCCATCACCCCGGGCCGCCTGGCCCTGACCAACCTGCTGATCGCAGTGGGTTCCATCATCCTGGGCACGGGCGGCACGCTGTTCGGCACCGGCGACCAGTTGCTCGACTTCGGCATCTGGCTGGCCATCGGCATCTCGGTGCTGTTCGCCGGGTTCCTGGTGTCGAACCCGGCCCGGCCCGTGGCACACCGGCCACCCACGCTGTCGCCCTACTGGGCCGAGCTGTACGAACTGGCCACCGCGCCGGGCCCACCGACCCGCAACCGGACCTAGGAGTTGCCCTAGGCCAGCAACCGCCGCAACACCGCCCTCCCCGGTCGACCCGACCCGCAACCGGACCTAGGCCAGCAACCGCCGCAACACCGCCCTCCCCGGTCGACCCGACCCGCGACCGGACCTAGGCCAGCAACCGCCGCAACACCTTGCCGCCGAGCCCTCTGGGGATGTCGTCCACGAACCACACCTTGTTGGGGCACTTGTAGCGGGCCAGCCGCTCGGCGCAGAAGGCGATCACATCGTCCTCCTCCACCGAGATCCCGGCCCGGGCCTTCACGTAGGCCTTGACCGACTCGCCGGTGTGGGGGTGCGGCACCCCGACCACGGCACAGGCCTCGATGGCCGGGTGCTCCAGCAGCACCTCCTCCACCTCGGCCGGGAACACGTTGAACCCCGACACGATGATCAGGTCCTTGGCCCGGTCGACGATGAACAGGTACCCCTGATCGTCCACCACCGCGACGTCACCGGTGCGCAACCACCCGTCGTCGCTCAGGACCCGGGCGGTCGCATCCGCGTCCTCCCAGTAGCCCTGGAACACGTTGGGCCCCCGGACCAGGAGCTCGCCGGCGTCGCCCACCAGCACGTCGTCGCCCGCGGCGTCGACCAGCCGCAGCTCGACCCCCGGCACCGGGATGCCCACCGAACCCTGGGGTGCGTCGGTCCCCCTCGGGGAGCACACCACCGGGGCCGCCTCGGTGAGGCCGTAGCCCTCCTCCAGGTGGAGCCCGAACTTGGCCTCCATGGCGTGGGCCACCTCCACCGGCAACTTGGCCGCTCCGGAGATGGCGAAGCGGACCGAGCTGAACACCTCCGGTGACGACCCGGGGATGCCCGCGAACGCGGCCCACATGGTGGGGGGCCCGGACACCACGGAGATGCTGTGCATCTGGATGGTCTCCAGGGCGGACACGGGGTCGAAGCGCTCCACCAGGACCACTCGGGCGCCCACGGCCAGGCTCACCCCCAGCACCACGTTGAGCCCGAAGATGTGGAACATGGGCAGCAGGCCGAAGACGACGTCGTCGGCGCCCTGGACCTCGCCGTCGGAGGCCAGCGTCTGGCGGATGTTGGAGTAGAGGTTCCCGTGGCTGAGCATGGCGGCCCGCGGCGCACCGGCCGTGCCGGAGGTGAAGATGAGCACGGCCAGGTCCGAGGGGTCGCGGTCCACCACCGGCCGTGGCGTCGCCTGGAGCAGGTCGTCCAGGTGCAGTCCGCCGTCCGGCTCGAAGCCGGCCCCGATCACATGGCGGACCGAGGCGATGTCGGCCCGGTCGATCTCCTCGAAGGCGGCCCGGCCCGACGGCGACACGATCACCGCCGAGGCCGCCACCTCCCGGAGCTCGTGTGCCAGCGCCGCGGCCGGGTTGGACGGGTTGAGCGGCACCGCGACCAGACCCGCGCCCAACACCGACAGGTAGGCGACGACGAAGTACCAGTTGTTGCCGGCGATGATCGCCACCCGGTCACCCGGCTCCAGGCCCAGGTCGGCGAGCCCGCCGCGCAACCCGGCCACCTGGTCGCGCAGGGTCCCGTAGTCGGTGCTCTGCCCCCGGCTGACGAGGGCGATCGCCTCCGCCGGGTGGCCGTCGATGATGCTCGCCAGGTTCACCGACGGGGCACGCTATCCGAGCGGCCGTTCATCGGCTCAGGATCACGAGCTGCAGGAACGCGGCGCCCACGATCAGCAGCAGCAGCACGACGACGGCGATGGTGGTGTTGCGCCTCACGGCTCTCCTCCCGGTCCGGGGTGGGATCCGGGACCGGGCTCCGCCCGGCGCCCGAGCTGGACCTGGACCTCCGGACCGGGCCCCGGCCCGTCGTAGGGCCGGAGGGTGATGGGCTCGCCCGCCTCGATCCCCAGGTCCTCCGCCGCCGACGAACGGTCCGCGGCCAGGGCGATGAGCCCGTAGCTGTCCGTGACCAACCCGATGCCCCCGGCGGGGATGGCCCGGAAGTTGTCCGCACGACGGGCCGACCGCCGCCCCGACGAGAGGCGGAGCTCGAAGTGCTCACCGAGCGCGTCCAGCTCCTCCGGGTCCACGTTGAGCTGGGCGTTGCCGTACCGGTCGACCCACAGGACCTCCGCCACCAGGCCGCCGTCCTCGTCCCGGGACAGGGGCAGCACGCCGGGCATCAGGCCCGCGGGGTCGACCTCCTCGCCCAGGTCCTCCAGGGGGACGCCCTGGCACAGGTGGGCCGCGGCGGGGGCGAACACGTCCCGGCCGTCGAAGAGGGTGCCGTGGGCCTGCAACTGGTAGTCGGGGTTGTTCAGCCAGACGGCCCGGGCCGCGCCCCCCACCATGCCCACCGCCGGGGCCAGCACGCCGTTGTCGGGACCCAGGAGCACCGCCGCGCCGTCCGCCACCTCCACCGCGATGGCACGGCGGGCCGAGCCGACGCCGGGGTCGACCACCGCCATGATCACGCCCGGCGCGAGGTACTGGACGCTGCGGGCCAGGGTCAGGCCGCCGGCGCGGATGTCGTAGGGCGGGATCTCGTGGGTGATGTCGATGACCAGGGCCCGGGGTTCCAGCTGGCGGATGACGGAGTGGACCACGCCCACGAACTCGTCCGCGTGGCCGTAGTCCGACAGGAACGAGATCGTGTCGTAGCGCAGCGCGGGCAGGTCGGGGTCCAGGGCCATGTGGGTCCGACCGTACCGCTCCCCCGCCGCCCTGACGAAGGCAGCCGGGCGCCGCCCATGGGGGCCGCCCGGCGATGCGGGGTCGCGGCCGGGCGGATCAGGTGTCGAGCTCGGCCGACCGCGCCGCGGCCGCCGCGACGGCATCCAGGAAGGCGGCCCGCACGGCCCGCTCCTCCAACGTGCGCAGTCCCGCGGCCGTGGTCCCACCCGGTGAGGTGACCGCGGCGCGCAGGGCCTGGGGTCCGTCGTCCGAGTCGGCCAGGAGGCGGGCCGAGCCCAGCAGGGTCTGGCGCACCAGCACCTCGGCGGTGTCCCGGGGCAGGCCGGCCAGCACGCCGGCGTCGATCATGGCCTCGGCCACCAGGAACACGTAGGCCGGCCCGGACCCGGACAACCCCGTGACGGCGTCCATGAGCTTCTCCGGCACGCGCACCACCACGCCGACCGCGGCCAGGAGCCCCTCGGCCCACGCCAGGTCGGCGTCGGAGGCGGCCCGGCCGGCACAGATGGCCGAGGCGCCCTCGCCCACCAGGGCGGGCGTGTTGGGCATGGCGCGGACCACCGGCGTCCCGGCACCGACGGCGGCCTCCAGGCTGGCGGTCGAGACCCCTGCCGCGATCGACAGCACGCGCCGGGTGCCGGCCCGGTGGGCGTCGGCCAGGGCGGCGACCACGTCGCCGGGCTTGGTGGCTGCGACCACGTCCGCGGCGGGGGCCGGTGTGTCCAGGACGGCCACCCCGGGGAATCGTGCGGTCAGCTCGGCGCGGCGGTCGGCGACGACCTCCACCACCGCCACCTCCGGCGCGGTGACCGACCCCGATGCCAGGAGGCCACCCAACAGGGCCTCGCACATGCGGCCGCCACCCAGGAACTGCAACGTGTACACGGGGTGGAGGCTACCGGCGGCACGGCACCACCGATCCGACACCGGGCCCGGAAAGAGCGAACGGAACACGGGAGGGACGGATGGGGGTCCGGCCGCTTCCCCGACGGCCGGGCCCCCGTTCCGACCCTGACGGTACGGATCGCACCGGGTGCTGTCAGCGGGGACCGGTCCCCGGAACCGGCTCAGCCGCTGAAGCGAGAACCGAACCCCAGGCGCATGGCCGGCCGGAAGCACTGCTCGACCGCGGCGTAGACGGTGCCCAGGAGGCGGTCGAGCTCCTCCTCGGTGACCCACGGGACCGGCAGCTGGCCCACCAGGAACGCGGCGTCCTCCGCACCGATGGCGAAGGCGATCCCGTGCAGCTTCAGGTTGCGGCGCAGGAGGTGCTCGTAGAACGCCGCTTCGTTCTCGATCGGCGCCGGCATGACGTAGGTCTCCACCGACAGGGTGCGCTGGCGCAGCAGGAACCAGACCGAGAACACCGACTTCTCCTCGCCCGTCATGCGCACGAACCACCGTCGCTCCCCGCTGTCGCGGTCGCGCTCGACGGCCTCCACCGTCGGGTTCCCGGCCAGTTCGCGGGCCAGCCACCCGTCGATCAGGTGCTCACAGGCGTCGAGCTCCTCCGGGGTGGCCGGGCGGCCCGCCTCCGTCACGTGCACGCGACCGGCGTGCGGACCCGGAGATCGTCGTACAACCGGCGGAGCCGGCCCGCCGTGGCGGGCCAGGCGTACCGGCGGGCCTCCGCCGCGGCGGCCCGGCCCATGGCATCGGCGCGGCCGGGGTGGGCCAGCAGCTCGTCCACCCGGGACGCCATGTCCGCCGGGTCCCGGCCGTCGACCAGGAACCCGGTGACGTCGTCACGGACCAGGGTGCGCAGGCCTCCCACCGCGGCGGCCACCACCGGGACGCCGCAGGCCGCGGCCTCCAGGGCCACCAGGCCGAACGACTCGGACCGGCTGGGGACCACCACCACGTCCGCCGCCCGGTAGTAGGTCGAGAGCAGGTGGTGGGGCTGGGGCGGCACGAACGTCACCCGGTCCCGGAGTCCCAGGCGGTCCACCAGGGCCTGCACCCGGTCCCACTCCGCGGGGCCGTCGGCGCCGCTCGGCCCGCCGACCACCACCAGGCGGGCGGTCCGGTCGGCCAGGAGGGCCAGGGCGTTCACCGCCACGGTCAGGCCCTTCAGGGGCTGGATGCGCCCCACGAACAGGAGGGTCCGGCGGTCGTCGAGGGCCAGCGCGGTACGGGCGCCGGACCGGTCCCCGGGGGAGAAGAAGGCATGGTCCACACCGGGCGGCACCATCTCGATCCGGTCGCGGGGTGCCCGGTAGAACTCGACCAGCTGGTCCGCCTCCACCGGGTTGGAGGCGCAGATCGCGTCGCAGCACCCGATGACCTCGGCCTCGGCGCGGGCCCGGGCCAGTGGTTCCGCGTCGCCCGCCTCGGCCTTGACCCGGGCCAGGGTGTGGAAGGTGGCCACCAGGGGCAGGTCCAGACGGTGCTTGATGCGGTGGGCGGCCACGGCGGACAGCCAGTAGTTGGCGTGGAGCACGTCCACGTCGGTGCCGGCGAGGTCCGCGGCCACGCCGTCGGCGAACTCGTCGATGACCGACGGCAGGTCCTCCTTGGCCAGGTCCACCGGACCGGCCGGGATGTGGACCACCTCCACCCCGGGCTCCACCGCCACCCGCTCCGGCAGGCCCTCGGCCCAGGTGCGGACGTAGACCTTGACGTCCACGCCGGCCTGGGCGAGCGAGGCCGACAGCTCCCGCACGTACACGTTCATGCCCCCGGAGTCGCCCGTGCCGGGCTGGACCAGCGGCGACGTGTGCATGGAGATGACGGCGACGGAACCCACGGACCTCTCAACTCGTCAGGCGGGAATTGATTCCCGACAGGTTAGGTCGAGTTTGCCGGACGCTCAGGGTCCGACGGCGGCGTCGAGGCCGGCCGGGGGTGCGTCGTCCGCGTC
Source organism: uncultured Actinomycetota bacterium (assembly GCA_963773765.1). Lineage (GTDB taxonomy): Bacteria > Actinomycetota > Acidimicrobiia > Acidimicrobiales > Microtrichaceae > CAVZCC01. The sequence continues at coordinate 601,256 of CAVZCC010000005.1, forward strand.
ACGGATCGCCTGCAGGTCCGCCTCGTTCTCCTTGCGGAAGGACTCGTAGATCCGGACCAGGGTCTTCTTCTGCTCCTCGGAGATCGCCGGGTCACGGCGGATCTCCGCCACCGGGTCCACCTCGGTGCCGGGCTCGTCCAGGATCCCGGCCCGCACGTAGAGGGTCTCGCTGGAGATCTCCAACGCCCGGGCGATCTGCTGGAGGATCTCGGCCGACGGCCGACGCAGGCCCCGCTCGATCTGGGACAGGTACGGATTGGAGACCCCGGCGAGCTCGGACAGCTTGCGGAGCGACATCTGGCCCACGTTGCGCTGCTCGCGGATGAACTCCCCGAGGTCGTGCCAACGACGGTCCAGGTCCTCCTTCATGGCGTCCGAGGGTAGCGCGACTCCCGCGAATTCCCGATTCGCGCCAGCAAGCACCCGGGGCCCCTGCTCAGGGTCCATCGGGCTCAGATCAGCAGGTCGTCGACCGACGCGCCGCTGCGGTACCGGCCCACCAGTTCGTCCTGGATGCGGTCGATCCGGCGGTGCAGGTCCTGACGGGCCTCCGACAGGGAGCGCTCCAGCGCCCCCATGCGCTCCGCCGCCTCCAGCAACCGGGCGTCGTCGACGTCGGGGAGGTGGCTCAGCTCGGACGGCCGCAGCAACCCGTCCAGCTCCGCCACGATGTCGTCGGCCCAGGCGGGCGGCTCCAGGTCCTGGGGCGGGCGGGGCATCCCCGGTCCACGGGTGTGGGCCGCCAGTGCGGACGGGAGCCGGTGGACCAGGTCGGTGTCGGGGTCGTGCTCGGCCCGGCGCTCCAGCTCCACCGACACGGTGTCCAGGCGGCCCTGGACGATCCGGCGGGCGTAGGAGAAGCCGTGCTCCACCTCCTGGTACCCGTCGCGGAGCCCGCGCAGCTCCGGCAGGGAGCAGGACGAGAGGTCGTCCGGCTCGTGGAAGGTGATCAGGTCGTCGACGGTGAGATGCACGGTGCGAGGCTATCGACGTTCCGTGGCACGCCCCACCGCCCCGGCCCGGCTCACCCCACGGCCCACACCCCGGCCAGGAACAGCGGCGCGGCCAGGACGTAGGTGTCCAGCCGACGCATGGCGCGGACCGGCGACCGGGGATCGGGCAGGAACGCGGAGGTCACCCACTGGCCCACCGGGCACGCCACCATGACCACCCCGCCGATGATCCAGGCCGACGCCGTGTCGAACGGGGGGGCCTGGAAGGTGGCCATGGTGAAGGTCACCGCCAGCACCCCGACCATGCCGGTGATCGGGCCCTCGAGCCGGCTGGACGACTCCGCCCCGGCCACGAAGTTGCCGGCGTCGTACAGCGACACGGCCAGGATCAGGAACAGGCCGGCCCACAGCTCCGAGCGGACCACCAGCACCACCGCCCCGGCGGTCACCGCGGGCAGCACCACCGCGATGACGGGGGCCATGGGCGCCCGGTCGTCGCTCCCGCCCAGCATGCCCAGGCCGACGGCACCCAGGGTCACCAGCACGAGCGTGATGCCGGCGATCCCGGTCCCGGCCGCCGCGGCCAGCGGGACCAGGGCGGCACCGGCCGCGACCAGCAGGGCCACCGGATCGGACAGGCGGGACCCGGCGGCGTCCGGCGCGTCCCGGCGGAAGGACCAGGCCAGCAGCAGTTCCCGGCCGGCGGCCGCCGGCCATGACCGCCCACAGCACCCCGGTCCACCAGCGGCCGGCCGTCGCCGCGGCCATGGCCACCAGGAACCACAGCACGCCCACCCGCACCCGGGGCCCGGCGATGTCGGGGCGGACCATGAACCGCCCCAGGCCCGACGCCCCGCCGGAACCGTTCCGGGACGGCTCGTCCGACACCGGTGCCCGACGGGACGTCCCGGTCGCACCGGCAGTGCCCTTGGTCCCGGTCTTCGTCCCGGCGGCCTTCGCCCTGCCGGTCCTGGCCTTGGCGGTCTTGGCCTTGGCGGTCCTGGCCTTGGTCCGGGACCCGGGCGCGGCGCTCGTGGCCCCCTCCGCGGCCTCGGCCCCGGACACACGACGCGTGCTCCCGGTGGTGCTGCCGGTGGCCGTCACGTCAGTTCCCACCGGAGACAGGGGGAAGGATCGCGACCTCGTCGGCATCGCCGACCGCGGCGTCGCCCTCGGCGGGCTCGCCGTTGACCCACACGCCACAGATGGTGAGGACCTCGGTGAAGCCGTCGCCGAAGCGCGCCGAGGCCCCCCGGAGGACCTCGGCGACCGTGGAACCCGCGATCACGTCGCTCGACGTGCCGGCGGCCTCCCGGGCCTGGGCGAACAGACGCACGACTGGCACCGCGCGAGGTTACCCCCGGGCGTCCCCGGCGCCGAAGGCCACCGCTGCCACCCGGGCCCGGCGCGGCCCCGCCGTCCACCGGCCGGGGCGCGGCCGCTGGAGTACCGTGCGGGGCCGTGACCCACCTGTTGGTGGTCCGCCACGGCCAGTCCGAGTGGAACGCGGACGGACGCTGGCAGGGCCAGGAGAACCCCCCGCTCACGGACCTGGGACGGGACCAGGCCCGTCAGGCGGCCCGGGCCGTCGGCGCGGTGGACGGCGTCTTCGCCAGTCCCCTCGACCGTGCCGCCACCACCGCGGCGATCATCAGCGAGGAGCTGGGTGTGGGGCCGGTGATCACCCTCCCGGGCCTGATGGAGCGCCACGCCGGGCAGTGGCAGGGCCTGACCCGCGCCGACATCGAGGAGGACTTCCCGGGGTACCTGGCCGACGGCCGACGTCCGCCGGGGTGGGAGGACGACGTCGCGGTGGAGGAGCGGATCCTGGCCGCCTTCGACGTCATCGCCCGGGAGCACCCGTTCGGCTTCGTGGTCGCAGTGGCCCACGCCGGGGTGATCTTCGCCGCCGAGCGGGCCCTGGGGGCGGAGTGGGAGCGCCTGGCCAACCTCGGGGGTCGCTGGTTCGAGCGCAAGGACGACGCCTGGGTGCTGGGGGCCCGGGTCCACCTCCTGGTGGAGGAGACGATCCCGGACCAGCTCTGAACCGACCCGGGGTGGCTGCGGCCGTGCCGGCAGCCGTCAGTCCCCGGCGGACCAGGACTGGTCGGGCCACCCGCCGGACCGGTCGTCGCCCGGGGCGGGGGTGGCCGGAGGTGCCGGCTCCTCGGTCAGGTCGACCTCGGTGACCAGGGTCCCGTCGGGGAACCGGTCCGCCGAGACCACGGCGGCGATCTCCGTGGCGGCCGCGGCACCGCCCACGCCGTCCGCCGTGATGCGGTCCAGGGTGGCCATGGCCTCCTCCACCGCCGTCAGGTCCGCCTCGAGTTCGTCCAGGAGTGCCAGCTCGTCGCTCACGAGGTCGAGCGTAGCGGCGACAACCGGTACGCTCGACGCTCCGGTGGACCCCCTGAGCGCCCCCCGTCTGCTGGCCGAGATCGAGACCGGCGTCCTGGTCCGGTCGCTCGCGATCGCGGCCGTGCTGGTCACCCCCTACGGCCTCTACAAGCGGCACCAGGTCCGGGCCCGACGTGCCGCCGTGCTTGCTGAACGCCGGGCGGCCACCGACCGACGACGCCCCGGCCCCGGCCCGACCCCGGCTGGAGGACGTGATCGACGGCCTGGCCCGCACCGTCGAGGAGGCCCGGGCCGCAGGGACGGCGACCGTGATGGTGCCGTCGGACGTGACGGTGGGCGGCCAGGACGCCCCCGCGGAGTTGGTGGACTCGCTGGTCCGCGACGCGCTCCGGCGCTCCGGGTTGGCCGCCACCGCAGAGGTGGACACCGCCGAGGGCCGCGTCATCGAGTGCATGCCGGTCGCGGCCTCGTCCTGAGCGCCCCGTTGGGGGACAATGCGGTCATGACCCAGCCCATGACCGCCCCCATGACCACCGGTCCGGCCACCACCACCATCACCCGCACCGACGAGGACCGCGAGACCGAGGACGGTCCCATGGCCCACATCGTCAAGACCCTGCCGGGCGAGGACGCCGCGGCCAAGGTGCTGGCGGCCCGGGTGGAGGGCACACCGCTGGAGGCCCTGTGCGGCCACGTGTGGGTGCCGTCCCGGGACCCCAAGCAGCTCCCGGTGTGCCAGAAGTGCAAGGACATCTACGGCATGTACCGCGAGTTCAACGACGGCCTGGACGAGAACCCGCGGATGTGAGCTCGGCTCAGCCGGGCGTGCACTCCTTGCCGTGGACCACGACGGTGGTGCCCGCCAGTTCCTCCACGGTGCCCCGGGCCACCAGTTCGGCGTGGTGGCTCACCCCGATCCAGCGCCGGCCGTCGGCCAGGTCCGCCACCACGAACGCCCGGGCCGGGTCGTCGCCGTCGTAGGTGACCGTGGACGTGACCACCGTGGCCGGGCCCGACGCGGCACCGGTCACCTCACGGGTGGCGGTGGCCTGCGCCGCCTCGGCCGCGAAGTCGGCCACCAGGGCAGGCCCGGCCGGCGGCCGCGCACCCCAGACGGCGAGGCCCGGCTTGTACAGCAGCCCCGAGACCGTGGTGACCATGGCCAACACCCCGGGATCCTCCCGCAGGCCCGGCACCATCGCGGCGGTGGCCTGGTAGGTGAAGTTGTTGAGGGGCCCACCGGCGAACGCCATCCCGCCGGTGACGGTCGGGACACGGTCCGTCAGGCCGAGCTCGCGCTGCTGGACCCGGACCGCGGCGGGGAAGCAGCTGTAGCACTCGATCAGTTCGATCTCGGCCAGCGGCCGCCCCACCTGTTCCGCCGCGGCCGCCCCCAGCAGGTTCATGGCGGGCCAGCGGTGGATGTCGGCCCGCCGGGTGAGGGACAGCGAGTGTGACGACTCGACGGCCACGTGGGGGAACACCCACCGGTCCAACGGAACCCCCGCGTCGACGGGCCGCGCCCGCGGAGCACAGCAGCAGCGCACCGGCCTGGTCCACCGACCACTGGGTGCTGTGCCACTTGGCGTACGGGAACGCCAGCGGCCGGTTGCCCGGCCCGGCGGCGCGGAGGAACGCCGCGGTCCGTGGTTCGGCGAAGTCGGCCAGCGGGTTGGCCTGCGCCACCGCGTTGAACCCGGCCCACAGGGCGGCGATCTCGTCCTGGTGCTGGGCCACGGTGCGCCCCTCGGCCGCCCGCAGCGCGTTGTCGATGCACGCGTACTGCTCGACCGGCGCCCAGATGCCGGCCTGCACCTCGGCGTCGGCCATGAACTCGCCCTGCGGGGTCCACCGTTCGTCCGGGGTCGCGTCGGGCTGCGCGGTCTCGGCCGGCGTGCCACCGGCACGCTGCACCTTCAGGCGGCTGGCCATGGCCTCGCCCCCCACCACCAGCGCCACGTCCAGCGCGCCCCGGCGGATCCGGTCGAGGGCGGCGCCGATGGGGGTCTCCTGGGGGACGCCGATGTCCGAGCGCACCGTGCGGGCGCCGTGGGCACCGAGCCGGTCGGCCACCAACCTGGCCGGGTCGGGATAGGACCAGTTGCCCTCGGGCACCGCCAGCATCTGGACCGAGGCCAGCAGCGCGGGGGCGCCGGCGTCGGACCCGGCGGCCAGCGCCGCCTCCACCATGAGGTCCAGCGGCTCGACGCCGGCGGAGCCGTCGACCGGCCGGTGCGCGGTGCCGACGCCGACCAGGACGGGAGTGCGGGGGTCCACGGTCACTTGCAGCGGCCGCCCAGGCCGAAGGCCTCCAGGATGGGCCGGAACTCGTAGTGCCACGGCTCGGACGGCACCGTGCGGCACCAACCGTTGGCCCGCAGGGCGCGGTCGTCCTGGCCGGCGTTCTGGGCCCCCCAGTCCTCCAGGTCGATGGCGATGCCCGCCTCGTGCATGGACGAGCCGGGACGGGCCGCCCACGGGGGGCCGACCCGTGTGTACAGGCAGGTCTGCTCCTCCCGGGAGCGCCAGGCCACCCGCAGCCAGATGGTGCGGGGCTCCACCGGCACCGCGTCGGCCGGGACGCCGAAGCGGGCGTAGTTGGACAGCACCTCGACCTCCTTGGCGTCCATGGCCGACCGCAACGAGGCGGCCGCCAGGTCGGGCATGCCCGCCGACCACGGCCGGGGCTGGATGCACTCGCAGAACCCGGTGCTGCCGTCGGCGTTGGTGGTGGTCATGGCCAGGAGCTTGCGCTGCACCGGGGGGAGCACCTCCGAGCCGGGCTCGTAGGGGCGACCCTCCGGCGGGTTGTCCACCAACGTCGTCCGACCCGGGATCCCGTAGGAGCAGGGGTAGGACGCCGCACCCAGGGGAGCGCAGACCGCCCCCACCAGGACGAGCGCAGCGCCGGCGACGACGACACGGACCAGGGTGGTTCGGTTCCTCACGGCGGTGACGCTACCGGCGGGTCGACGGGTCGGCTGCTACGGGGCGGTGGTGCACCCGACCCGGGAGGACCCGCCGCCGCCGACGCTGCGGGCGACCAGGCAGACCGCTGCTCCGGTCGGGGCCGCCACGGCACCGACCGAGGCTCCGTGGAGCGCTCCCCGGCCGTAGGTCGCGGCCACGTCGGGCCGGGACTGGTTGGCCGTCGCGGTCGCCACGGGGGAGCCGTTCACGTACACGCTCACCTTGACCGGGTCGTTGACCCGGGCGTCGAGTGCCCAGCCCGTCACCCGGACGGAGCCGTCGGCCTCGCGGGCGACGGCGTCGAGGCTGCCGAGCGGGCTGTCGGCCAGCCGCTCCGCCTCGGTGCGGACCATCTTGGAGGCGGCGGCCAGCGAGGAGTAGGCGTTGACCACCGCACCGTCGGGGCGGTGCAGTTCGAAGTGCAGGTGCGCTGAGGTGCCCTCGGCGTTGCCGGAGTCGCCCACCCAGCCGATGACCTCGCCCGCCTTGACCCTCTGGCCGGTGGCGATGCCGTCGGCGAAGGCCCGCTCGTAGACGTTGGATCCGTCGTCGGTGCCGGGCGTGTCGTTGTTGAGGTGGATGTACACGTACACCCACCCGTCGGTGTCGGTGAGGCGCAGGGCGTTGCCGGACAGCCCGGCGCTGGACCACGTCACCGAGGTGATGGTGCCGTCGGCCGCTGCCACCACCGGGGTGTGCTTGGCGGCCATGAGGTCCTGGCCCTCGTGGGTGCGTCCACCGGAGCGGGGGGCACCGAAGGTGTCGCTGTAGCTGGCCTTCCCCGCCGCGACCGGGAACACGAAGCTCCGCAGCACCGGCCCGGTGGCCGGCCTGGACGGCCCGTACCGGCCGAGGGTGGCGCACCCGGAGGCCACCAGGACCCCGGTGATCAGCAGCGCGACGAGCGCGCCCTTCCTCGTCCCGACCCAACCCTGCACAGTGGACTCCGTTCCGTCCCCCTGGTTGTCGGCACGCGCCACCCGTCCCCTTGACCGGAATCTGGGCTATGAGAACCGGGCGGCATCCGCCGTTCCGAACCAGGGAGGCCGTCCCCATGAACGCACCCGTCCTGCTGGACACCCCCGCACCGGGCGTCCGCCGCATCACGCTGAACCGGCCCGAGAAGCGCAACGCGCTCAACCACGCGGTACGGGGCGGGGTGATCGACGCCCTCCGGGACGCGGACGGCGACCCCGACATCCACGTCTCGATCATCCGCGGGGCCGGGAGCTGCTTCAGCGCCGGCTACGACCTGGGCGACGGCAACGAGGGCCAGGACCTCCCCTGGTTCACCGCGGCCGGGGAGGGGCACTGGCCCCGCCACGTGACCGAGGGCTGGATGGGCATCTGGGACCTGGCCAAGCCGGTGATCGCCCAGGTCCACGGCTACTGCCTGGCCGGCGGCAGCGAGCTGGCCACCGGGTGCGACCTGGTCTACGTGGCCGACGACGCCCGCATCGGGTACCCCGCGGTGCGCTTCGGCGTGCCCGACATGCAGTTCCACGCCTGGTTCATGGGCATGCGGGCCGCGATGGAGATGATGGTCACCGGCGACTGGATCTCGGGCGACGAGGCGGCCCGGCTGGGCTGGGCCAACCGGGCCTTCCCCGCCGCCGACCTGGACGGCGCCGTGCTGTCCATGGCGGAGCGGATCGCGCTGGTGCCACCGGACATCGCCCAGCTCAACAAGCGGACGGTGCACCGGGCCATGGACATCATGGGCCTGCGCGCCGCCATCCGCTCCGGCACCGAGCTGTGCTCGCTGGCCATCCACCAGCGCGAGCTTCAAGGAGTTCATCAGCCAGGTGCCCGGCGGGGGCCTGACCGAGGCGCTGCAGCACCGGGACGAGCCGTTCGGCGACTACCGGGCGGCCGAGCACCACGACGGCGAAGGTTGATCGGGCGACCACAGCGACACCCTGACCCTAATCCTGATTGATTTGGTCGGGATTAGGACCTACCCTGCCGTCCGTGGCCATCACGACCCCGAACGCCGTCCTCCCCGACGCCCAGCTGGAAGTCATCGCCTCCGGCCTGGCAGCCGGGCTCCCGACCCACGCCCGGGACGTCGACGACCTGACGGGCCGGCGCTGGCAGCGGCTGGTGGCCACGCCGGAGTACGACGCCTGGCTCATCCAGTGGGGTCCGGACACCAACGTGGAGCCCCATGACCACGGCGGGTCCGCCGGTGCCTTCGCCGTGGCCGCGGGCGAGTTGCACGACGTGGAGTTCACCCCGGACGGGCCGCTGCACACCGTGGTGGGCCGGGGAGGCGCCCGCATCCTGGCCGCCGACGTGGTCCACGACGTCATCTGCCCGTCCGGCGGGGCGGTGAGCGTCCACGTCTACAGCCCCCCGCTGGAGCGGATGACGATCTACACCGAGGACCTCCGCCCGGAGCGGCGGGCCGAGGTGGAGCCGGAGGACCCGGCCTGGGCGGTCGACCGCATCGACCTCATCGGCCGATGACCGTTCCCTCCGGGGTGGACGACCTGCTGGCCCGGGCGCGGGCCCGCCTCCCCCACCGGCCCACGCCGCCGGAACTGGTCGCGCTCCGGGCCGACGGTGCACTCGTGGTGGACATCCGGCCCATCCACCAACGCGAGCGCGACGGCTGGCTCCCGGGTGCCGTGGTCGTCGACCGCAACGTGCTGGAGTGGCGGCTGGACCCCACCAGCCCGCATGCCCTGCCCATCGCCCCCGGACCGGACCAGGTGGTGGTGCTGGTGTGCGACGAGGGCTACGCGTCGTCGCTCGCCGCGGCCACGCTGCAGGACCTGGGGCTCCGCGGCGCGACGGACCTGGACGGCGGCTACCAGGCCTGGGCGCTGGAGGTGGGACCCGCAGGGACTCGTTCCCTGAACCCACGGCGATCAGCCGATGCGCCGGCGCACCGCTCGCCATCGGGCGCCCAGTTCCCGGCTCATGCGGTGGCGGCTCACCCCCGTGCGGCGGCCGTCGACCACCCACCCGTCGGCCGACGCCGACAGGGTGTGCGAGCCCTGGGAGTACCGTGACCACGGCAGGGACAGCCGTCCGAGGACCGACTCGACGAGACCCGATTCGTCCAGCCGGGTGACCTCGTTCAGGACCACCGCGGCGCCGTAGCCGGTGGAGCAGTCCTGCGCCGGCCGCACCAGGCGGTCACCGTCCCAGAAGGGCCGACCCGCCGGACGGGACGAGGCGGCGTCCACCTTCAACGGATTGAGCGGGTGTGGCCGCCACGGACCGGTCAGGTCGGGCGCCGTCCAGGCATGGAGCGCGGCATCCGGCTCCGCGTCCCTGCGGGTGGCGAGCAACCACCACGTGCCCTCGAACCGGAACACGGTCGGGTCGACCAGCGGCACACCCTCGACCAGCGTTGCGACCCGCTCCCAGCGGAGTCCCGTTGCAGGGTCGCCGCACCGCCACAGCGCCACCTCGTCCGCCTGCCACGTCTCCGCCGTGCAGTGGATCGCGCCATCGTCCTCGACGACCGAGGGATAGGACGCATGCACCCCGGGGTCGATGACCCCGCTCACCAGACGCCAGCCGGACCCCTCCGAACGGAGGGCGCTCACGACGCCACGGTCGGTCGCCTGGTCGAACTCCTCCACCAGGATGGTCCGGCCGGTGTCGACCGGGACCTCGCACGGGTCCGCCAGGTAGCCGCCGGAGCCAGTTCTGGAAGCCAGTCCACCCGGCACCGGCGGTCGAGCAGCGTGTCGAGCGCCGACCCGTGGGTGAGACCGATCCCCCACACGTCCACGGTCAGGGTGTCCCGGAACTGGCGGTGCAACGTCCGGGGCCTGCCGGGCGGCGAACCGCGCCATGGTCACGTTGGGCGGGTCACGGGCGCAGCCGTCATGGCGGCTCGCCGTCCTGGTGTCCCCGACCGCACGGCACGGCCCTGCCAGGCACACAGAGCCGTCGCAGAGCAGTCCGAACCGGAGTCGGCTCGATCGACCCGATCACCCCCGAGGGGTGGCCGCTGCCGGGGCAGCGAGAGTGGGCCCCCTGGGGCTTGAACCCAGAACCGACGGATTAAAAGTCCGCTGCTCTGCCAATTGAGCTAGAGGCCCGGGACTGCACGATAACGCCCGGCAAAGCGCGCGGCGCCTGCTCCGCCGGGATCTTCGGGTCCTCATCGACTCCTCGTGCCAAGTGCTCTCCTCAGCAGGCCCGAGCGGCTCTGCAGGTCACGGCCGCCGTCGGGTTGCTGGGGCGACCGCGAGGCTTCTGGCCGACCTGCTCGACGGGAAGGTCACGTCGCAGGAGAATCGTCTGTCCGAGCACGTTTGGAGACGTGATGACCAACAAGAACACGATCTGCCTCTGGTTCGACGGGACGGCGGCAGAAGGCCGCGCAGTTCTACGCCGACACCTTTCCCGACAGCGCCGTCGGAGCGACCCTGCGGGCCCCGGGCGATTACCCGAACGGTCAGGAGGGCGACGTCCTCACGGTGGAGTTCACCGTGTGCGGCATCCCCTGCGTCGGCCTGAACGGCGGACCGGTGTTCAGGCCCAGCGAGGCGTTCTCGTTCCAGATCGCCACAGATGACCAGGCCGAGACCGACCGGCTGTGGAACGCGATCGTGGACAACGGCGGCGAGGAGAGTGCGTGCGGATGGTGCAAGGACAAGTGGGGTGTCTCGTGGCAGATCACCCCACGCATCCTCCTCGACGCCATCTCCGATCCCGACCCGGCGGCCGCGAAGCGTGCCTACGAGGCGATGATGGGGATGGGCAAGATCGACATCGCCGCCATCGACGCCGCCCGCACGGGCTCGTAGGCAGCTCCCCGTCGGCCCTCCGGGGGCGCACGTGCTGCGGCACTACGGTCCAGCGGATGGTTCGGAGTCGTGACATCCGGGCGGTGCTCGAGTCCGACGGTGGCGACGCCGTCCTCACCGGTCCGTTCCACGGCGAACTCCACGGGCAGCAGTGGATGGAGCTGGACGCGGAGGACGCCACGTTCACCGAGGTCGACTTCAGCGAGTGCGACCTGACGGGATCACGCTTCCAGGATTGTGCGTTCACCGGCTGCAGGCTGAACGGCACCGGGATGGCCGACGCACGCCTCCGGGACGTGACGCTGAACACGACCTCCCTGGCCGGCATGCAGCTGCCCCGCGCCCGCCTCGACGGTGTGCGGTTCGACACGTGCGACCTGTCCGGCGTCGTGCTCCTGGACTCGGAGCTGACCGACGTCATGTTCGTTCGGTCGAAGCTGTCCTTCGCGAACTTCTCGGTCAGCGCGTGGTGGGATGTCGTGGTGGATCGCTGCCCCGCGATCGAAGCGGCCTTTGACGGCGCCCGGTTCCGTGACGTGAGGATCACCGCCTCTCCCCTCGATGCCAGCACGTTCCACAAGGCAACGGTGCACCCGGGAACCCGGTTGGACATCCGAGGGTGTTCGATCGACGGAGTCGCCGGGCTGCTCCGGGTCGGGTCGATGCTCGTCGACGAGGGCCAGGCCCTGTCGATCGCCGCCGCCCTGCTGGCCGAGCACGACGTCGAGGTCTCGAACGAGGCACCGCCGGACCCGCTCACGTGAGGACGTCACCAGCATCGGAACACCTGCCCGTCGAAGTCGATGCAGGTGCCTTCGGGCAGGGACGGCGTGTACGGGTCGGCCGCGTCGAGGTCGACCGCGTACCCGAGGTCCGCCAGGGAAGCGATCGTCATGCGCGACAGGGGCATGCCCTTGCCGACACCGGCCATGATCTCGTCGAAGAAGGCGGACTCCCAGTGGGGTTGCCACACGCCGTTGATGGTCATGACGGGGATGTTGCCGGACCGACCGAGGAGCGAGTACTCGGCGAGGGCCCGGGGACCGATGAAGCGGGGGTCGGCGGTGTCAGTCCCGGCGACGAGGCTGTACCACTGGGCGATGGCGCCGAAGCCGAGGGCGTGGCCGAGCTCGTGCAGCGCGACCTCGTCCAGGTTGTCGAGCACCCGCAGGTTGGGGAGGAGCGGGCCGGTGAAGTCGACCATGGCGAATCGGGGCAGACCGTCGGGTCCGAGGACACACGGGGCGGCCCCAGCCGCGTACGGGTTGTCCCACGTCGACACGGTGACCGAGACGACGAGGTCGTCGACGACCCCGTCGAAGGCGCTGTTGGGGCCGCACGCCTGGTCATCGAGTGTGACGGCCATGTCGCCCACGCCCCGGGTGATGACCTGCTCCCAGCGCGTGGCCGCCCATTCCATGGCAGCGAGGACGTCGGTGTCGATGGGGCCCGTGGGGCGGAGCACGATGTCGTAGCCCTCGGCGGACGCCGCTGGCGCGACCGTGTACGTGGCAGTGGCGACGGTGGTGTGGCTTCCGTCGCTCAACTCGAACCGCGCCGTGTGCGCACCGGCGCCCACGGCAGGGGCGTTGCGGCTCGCCGTCGGCGGGCACGGGTCGTACGTGTCGTCCCACACGCCGTCTCCGTCTGCATCCAGCCGACAGGTGAGCGGGTCACCCTGGGGATCGGAGACCTGCCAGGCGAACGGCACGAGGGCCGGGTCGACGTGGGGTGCGCCGGCCACGGTGAACGAACTGACCACCGGCGCCTGCGGCGGAGGGGTGTCCGGCGGTGGCACGCAGGCCACGGCGACGAGGGCGACAGCGGCGAGGACGGTCAGGCGGCGCATGACCCCTTCCCCTTTCCCCGGAGAAGCACCGCGACGTGGGGCCCGGCGCGGGTGCCCCGGCTCCCTTCCATTGTCCGCCCGATGCCGCGCCGGCGCCACCACTGATGGGTCACAACCCTCGGCCGGAGCCGCCACATCGGAACGACCAGGTGCGGAAGTACAGGTCGTTGACGGTCTGCGACCCCCTCCGGGGAAGCAGGCGTTGAACACGACGGCGTCGCCGCCGGCAGAGGGACCGACGGGAACGGCTCAGACGCCCATGCGGTGCGCAGGAGGCAGCTGGGCCGCTCCGATGGCGTCGGCCCGACGGTGGAGCAGGTCGGCGGTGTCGTCCAGGTCCCGGGCGATGATGAAGTCCCGGCGGAGCGCACCGTCCACCGCGAACTCGCCGAGCTGCGCGATGTCGGCCACCGGGGGCTCCGAGCCCGTCGCCGCGGCCACCCGCTCCTTGAGCTGCTCGAAGGTCATGCTGGCCCGCCCGGTGCCGGCCCCCACCCGTTGCAGGTGCTCGGGACGGTTCCTCGCCGCGGTGTAGAGCCCGGTGTCCATCAGCCCGCCGGACGGGTAGAAGACGGAGGCCCGCACGGCCGTTCCCTCCTTGATGAGGTTCAGTTGCAGGGCCTCGGTGAAGCAGCTCACCGCGGCCTTGGACGCGGCATAGACGGACGCAGTGGCGACCGGGGCGAAGCCGCCGTCGCCACTGGAGGTGACCACCACCTGGGCCGGCTCGCCGCCCGCGATCATGCGGGGCACGAACTCGGCCACGCCGATGCCCACGCCGAACACGTTCACACCGAAGCACCAGCGCCAGTCGTTCGGCTCCTGCTGCCACGGGAGCCCGCCCCCGCCCGAGGTGACCCCGGCGTTGAGGAACAGCAGGGTGCAGCGGCCGTGGGTGCGGTACACGTGCTCGGCCAGGGCGTGCACCGACGCCTCGTCGCTCACGTCGGTCCGGACCCCGTCGACGGGACCCAACGCGGCGAGCTCGGCCACCGTGGCCAGCAGCGCCGGCTCCTCCACGTCCGCGATCACCACGGTGGCGCCGCGGCGCAGCAGCGCCTCGGCGATGGACCGTCCGATCCCGCCCGCACCTCCGGTGACCACCGCGACCGAGCCGGCCGCCTGCACCCCGTCGTCGCCCGCCATCCCGTCCGCCATCAGCCCGTCCACTCAGCCCTTCCAGTCCATGCCGTAGTCGTCGAACCACCAGCGGGCGGTGCGGATGGCGTCGGGTGGGGTGCGGAGGTCCGGGTCCTGGTGGAGCTGCTCCGGCGTGGGGCCCGACACGGCGGGCCACCTCGGCCAGGCCGGCGACGTCCAGGTCGTAGCACTCGATGGCGTTGAGGCCGAGCAGGCGACGGGTGTCCTCGATGGACACCTCCCGGAAGTCGGTCTCCAGACGCTCGCACCGTGTTGGGCCAGGAACCCTCCGGGTGCGGGTAGTCCGTGCCCCACATCAGTGCGTCGATGCCGTTGCGGTGCCGGCGGCGGATCTCCTCCGGGCTCATGGTGGAGGCGCCGATGAACACGTTGGTGCCGATGTACTCCGACGGCAGCTTCTGGATCAGCCCCTTGGTGCGGGAGTTGAGCTTCTTCACCTTGGCGTTCGCCCCGAAGGTGGTGTCGGCCTTCCACAGCAGGTCACCGAGCCAGTAGGAGCCGCACTCGACCACCACGTACTTGAGCCCCGGGAACCGGTCGAACTTGCCCGACAGGAGGAGCTGCCACAGCGCCCGGTGGGTCCAGAACGGGACCTCCAGCACGAACTGGGCCAGGTTGTCGTTGTAGCTGTCCCAGTCGCCCTCGCCCGAGTGCGTGTGCACCACCAGCCCGGCCTCGGCGCACGCGGCCCACACCGGGTCGTAGCTCTCGTGGCCGTACGACGGGTGGTCGTGCCACATCGTCGGGATCATGATCCCCTTGATGCCGGGCGTGCCGGCCAGGGACTCGATCTCCCGCACCGACTCCGCCACGTCGTGGATGATCGGCACCAGCGCCACGCCGGCACGACGGGGCGGGTTGGTGGCGCAGAACTCCACCAGCCAACGGTTGTGGGCCCGGGCTCCGGCGAAGGCCAGGGCAGGGTCCGTGATCTGGCCGGCCGAGAGGCCGGCGCCGAACGGCGGGGACTCCTGGCCGGTGACCGAGTCGCCGTCGGCGAAGATCACCTCGCCGGCGATGCCGTCCGCGTCCAGCTCCTTGTCCCGGACCTCGGGGTCGAACGCCCCACGCAGTCCCTCGGCGTTGTCACCCTCCCACTGGGCCACGTACTCGCCGTTGACCTCCTCCACCAGGCGGCGGTGGTTGTGGCGCTCCAGCACCCACTCGTCGAACTGGGGGTGGTACCTGGACTCCAGGTACTCGCGGTACTCCTCCACCTGCAGGCCGGCATGGGTGTCCGACGAGACGATCACGTACGGCTCGTTGCTGGTGTCGACGCCTTCCAGCGGATTCGGCATGGTCCCCCCGATCCCGGGCCGGCGCCCGGCGCGCCAGCTACTTGAACAGTGTGCAAGACTTCTTGCACACTGTTACAGAACGGGTCGGGAGCCGCAAGGGATCCCCCGCCCCGCCCCACCGCAACCGACCGTCCCAGCAGGGCACCCCGTGACCCCACCACCGGCACCAGCCTCACCACCGGCACCAGCCACCACCCCGCCCGCCGCGCCCGCCACCGGCCGGCGGGCCGGGCTGGACCGCGACGACGTGGTGCAACGTGCGCTGGAGCTGGTCGAGGAGGGCGGGGCCGACGCCCTGTCCATGCGCAAGCTGGCCGCGGAGCTCGGCGTGACCACCACCACGATCTACTGGCACGTCGGCAACCGCGACGAACTGGTCATCGCCGTCATCCAACGGCTGGCCGACCAGTTGGCCGAGGCCGCCGTCACCGGCGGCACGCCCCGTGACCGGGTGCTGTCGGCGGCCCGCAACATCTGGACCAACGCCCTGGCGCACCGCAACGTCACCGTCCTGGCCAGCCAGGTCGGCGCCGCCACCCTGCTCGACCTGCCGCTCGAGGTGTCGCTGCTGGCCGAACTGGAAGCAGCCGGGGTGCGGGGCCGGGCCGCCCGTGACGCCCTGCGGGCCATCCTGCTCCTCATCGCCGGGTTCCTGGTCGGCATGTGGCGCACCGACGAGCAGGTCCCGGACCCGCTCCGGCCCGCCCAGCTGTGGGCCGGCGTCACCGATGACCGCATCAGCCGGCGCACCGTCACCGCCATGTCGCGGCCGCCCGACGTGGCGGCGCTGTTCGAGTCCAGCCTGCGAGCCGTGGTCGACTCCGTCGTCCCGGGGGGAGCCCACCGATGACCAGCACCGAGTCCCGGACCACGGACACGCCCATGACCAGGCCCGGCGAGGTGGCCGGCCGGCCCAAGCTGGTGCTGCGCTACCCCACCGACCCGGAGCGCATCGCCGACCTGCTGCCACCGGGGCTGTCACCGGTGGGCGAGCCGGTGGTGCAGATCGGCATCTACTGCGTGCCGGTGCACGGCGAGCCGGAGCACGGGGTGAGCACCAAGGTGCCCGCCACCTACGACGGCATGCCCGGCCAGTACTGCCTGGGCATCGGCATCGACCAGGAGTCGGCCATCTTCGTCAGCCGGGAGACCAACGGCCAGCCCAAGTTCCCGTGCTCGGTGCGGTTCTTCCGCCTGGGCGACGAGGTCCACGCCAGCTGCACCCACCAGGGCCACACCTTCCTCTCCTACCGGGGCACCGTCACGGGCACGGTCCCTCCCACGGGCGACGAGGTGGAGGAACGGGAGTGGTGGATCAAGGTCTCCAGGGCCGTCGGCGGCGCGGAGAAGTCCTACGACTTCCCGCCCCACGTGGTGCAGGTGCGCACCGCGGGCGTGGTGACCCACACCGAGTCACTCGACGGCGTGCTGACCCTGCGGGACAGCGAGTGGGACCCGTACACCGAGTTGCTGCCCATGGTCGGGCCGGCCACCGCGGAGCTGGTCACCACCCGCCACACGGCGCGGGACATCACCCTGGCCGGCCCGCTCGACCCCGACGCGTTCTGGCCCCACGCCGACACCATCGGCGGGTCCCGCTGGCCCGGCGACCGTGGCGCACCGAGGAGGCGGCCGTGACCGACCCAGGAACCGGCGGTCCGACGACAGCCCGACCGACGGCCCGACCGATGCCGAGCTGGACCGGGCCGCCACCGTCACCATCCCGCTGCACGACCTGTTGGCGCTGTCCTTCGACCGGCCCGACGCCGGTGCCCGCATCGCCGAGGTGTCCATGCCGGTGGCCCCCAACGCCTTCGGCTTCACCGGCAACCTGCACGGCGGCGCCATCGCCACGCTGGTGGACCTGGCCTGCGCGCTGGCGGCGGCCCGCTACAGCGGGTTCAACCCCATGAAGGAGTCCCTCGTCACCGCCGACATGCACGTCCGCTACCTGGGCCGACCGCGGGCGGACGAGGTCGTGGCCAGGGCCGAGGTGGTCAAGGTCGGCCGGCAGCTGATCGTGGTGGAGTGCAAGGTGCTGGGCGGGACCGCGGACGACGGGGGCGACCACGTGATCGCGGTCGCGGACTTCTCCATGATGATCGTGCCGCTGCGCCGTCCCCTGGACCAGGGCGACGGCGGCTCGCCGGGGGACCCGGAGCTGTGACGGCGGGACGGGACGACCGCGACCGGACCATGATGACGACTGCCCGACCGGGGGGACCGAGATGACCGACACCACCACCGACGCGACCGACGGGTCGACCGAGGGCCCTGACGATCCCGCCATGCCCCACGACCCCAGCAGCGACGACCCCAACATGAAGGACGTGTGGGACTCCGTCCTGCCCAAGCGGGCCACCCCGTCACAGGTGGACCGCGTGGCCGCCAGCCGTCCCGACGGGCTGGCCGTGGCGCCCGAGTGGCTGCCCTACCAACTCGTCGACCGTCCGGCCCCACCCCCGATCCCCAACGGCTGGTACGCCCTGGCCGCCTCCGGCGACGTGGCGCGGGGCGAGTCCCTCACCGTGATCGCACTGGAGCGGGAGCTGGTCCTGTTCCGGGGCGAGGACGGACAGATCCACGTGCTGGACGCCCACTGCCCCCACATGGGGGCCCACCTGGGCGGGGGCGAGGTGCTGGGCGACACGCTGGCCTGTCCGTACCACGGGTGGCGCTTCGCGGGCGACGGCGCGGTGGTGGAGATCCCGTACTCCGACGCCCGCATCCCGTCCCGCGCCTGCGTCCGCAGCTGGGAGGTGCGGGAGCACTGCGGCATGGTCCTGTGCTGGTACCACGCCGGCGGCGAGGGCCCCACCTACGAGGTGCCCGGCGTGTCCGAGGAGGACGACCCCGCCTTCAGCGACGCCATCGTGTACCGCACCGAGCTGGTGGCATCGCTGCAGGACATGGCCGAGAACAACGTGGACTACACGCACTTCCACTTCGTCCACGGCCGGGAGGCGCTCAACGACTCGACGTCGCAGTTCAGCACCGACGGTCCCTTCTCCACGGTGATCGAGTCGTTCGAGGCCGAGGACCTGGTCTTCACCCGCTACACCTACGGACCGGGCATCGCCCTGCTGCGCGTCCCTGGCCTGATGACGATCTTCACCGCCACCACCGCCATCGACCGCCGCCATGTCCGGCTGCTGTGGCACTTCTACCTGCCGACCGAACTGGTCGGCGTCGCGGAGGACATCATCGACGGCGTCACCGGCGCGCACGGCCTGAACGCGGACGTGCCCATCTGGCGGGACAAGGTCTTCCGGGACAAGCCCCTGCTGGTGAAGGGCGACGGGCCCATCCTGGAGTTCCGCCGCTGGTACGACCAGTTCTACGAGGGCAACTGAGGCGGGGACGGCACCCGCCGCACCGCGCGAGCATGGCCCGATGCGCCTGTCGGACCTCCCCGCCGCGTTCGGCCGGCTCCGGCACCGGGACGATCCCGGCGTGCAGGCGGACCTCGACTGGTCCCGCCACGGCGCCGACCTTCCAGCAGGCCTGGAGCTGCAGTGGCTCGGCACCGCCGGGTTCCGCCTCTCCTACGAGGACACCACGGTCCTCATCGACCCGTTCCTGTCCCGACGCCCCCTGCGGGAGACGCTGACCGCCACCCCGTTCCGACCCGACCACACCCTGGTGGACCGCCTGGTCCCGGCCGCCGACGCGGTCCTGGTCGGCCACACGCACTTCGACCATGCCGTGGACGTTCCGCACATCGCCGCCCGCACCCGCGGCTGTGCGGTCTACGGCTCCCGCTCGCTGCGGAACCTGATGGGCCTGCACGGCCTGGCCGACCGCGCCGTGGTGGTGGATCCCCACCGGCCCTACGAGATCGGCCCGTTCACGGTGTCGTTCACCCCGAGCATCCACTCCAAGCTGGTGCTGGGCCTCAAGGTGCCCTCCGACGGCGAGCTCACCTGCGACTGCCTGGACCACCTGGGCTCCGGCTCCTACCGCTGCGGGCAGGTGTGGGGCATCACCATCGAGGTGGGCGGTGCCACGCTCTACCACCAGGGGTCGGCCAACCTCCTGGACGACGAGGTGCGCGCCCGCGACGTCGACGTGTTCCTGTGCGGGATCGCCGGCCGGTATGCCACCCCGCGGTACACCGAACGGGTGCTCCGCCTGCTGCGCCCGAAGCTGGTCCTGGCCCACCACCACGACGACTTCTTCCGTCCGGTGGACGGTCCCATGGGGTACTCGTTCAACGTGAACCTGGGCGGGTTCGTGGAGGAGGTCGCGGCCGTGGACGCCCACCTCCCGGTGCGGGTGCTGCAGCCGCTGGGCTCCGTCACCGGCACGTGAACGCCGGTGTGACGGAAGGCTCATTCCGATCCGGTCCCGGTCAGGCCATGCTCAGTACAACGATCTCGTCACCCGGGGTCCCCGCTCGTCGGAAGGCGGCACCATGCATCGCAAGCGGACACCGGAGCAGTGGACCAGCGAGGAGGACGCCTGCGTCCGGGTGCTGCTGGAGTGCGAGCCGGAGGCGGCCCCCTCCATCATCGCCTCGGTCATCGAGCGTGAGGGGTACGCGGTGCGGACCTGCACCGGGCCCAACGCCGGCCGGTGCGACCTGCTGGCCTCCGGGTCGTGCTCGCTCGTGGACGGCGCCGACGTGGTGGTCAACATGCTCCACACCCGGGGCCGCGGCCGGCGGGTGCTGGACCGGGTGATGGGCCTGCGGAGGCCCCCGGCGGTGATCACCGAGATGACCCGGCCCCAACTGGCCGCCGCCGGCGGCCAGGACGGCGAGGCGCCCCCGCTCGACCTGGACCGGGTCACCGTGGTGGAGACGCCGGTGAACGGCAAGGCCCTGCTGGAGGCCATCGACGCCGCTGCGGGCGGCCGGACAAGAACGGCACGCTGACCTAGAGGTCCAGCAGGTTGGTCCCGTCCCCGGACGGTGACACCTTGGCCGGGGCGTCGGTCCATCCATCCCCGGCGACCACGGCCACCGCGTCGGGACGGTCCGTCCGGGCGTAGCAGCGGGTCCCGTCGCCGAGCGCGCAGATGGCCACCGCATGGCCGGGCCCGTCGGTCCCGTGCACCACCGTGGCGGCCAGCACGCGGACGGGACCCTCGGCCCGGTCCACCACCACCGCATCCTCCGTGCCCGACGGTGCGTCCCAGTGCTGCTCGTCGTCGGCCCGCGGGACCGCCGGCACCTCGGTACCCGGCTCGGACGACCACACCGCGGCGACGTGCTTGGTCATGTGCATGCCGACACCGGTCACCAGGGCGGTGCGGCCGGGGTGGGACCGCAGATGGTCGACCACGTGACTGACGGAGTGGCCCATGTAGTTGCTGGACGGACCGCCGTGGTAGGGCAGCCCGCCGGTCAGCGACACCGGGCGCGGGTCGTCGTGGTGCAGGCCCAGCGCGTCCTGCGCGAACTGCACGGCGGAGCCGAAGCAGCTGTACAGGTCGAACACGTCCACCTGGTCGACCACCATCCCCGCCATGGCCAGGGCCCCGGCGGTGGCGGACCGCATGGCCGGTGACGACGCCAGGTCCTGGCGGGCCCCCAGGTGGACGGCGTCGCGGTCGAACCCCCACCCCCGCAGGTACACCCGCCGGTCCTCCGGCACGCCCCACGCGTCGGCGGTGGCCCGCGTGACCAGCAGGTTGGCGGCGGCCATGTCCACGTCCATGAAGGCCGTCATCCGTTTGGTGTACGGCGTGGCCACCATCCGGTTGTCCGGGGCCGGCCGGGCCAGCTCACCGGCCGTGCGGGCGGTCCTGAACCAGGCGTCGGGAGTGGCGGCCGCCACCCGGGTGAGCCCGGCCATCAGCCCGGCCAGCCGGTCGCGGTCCGCTGCCGTCGCGCCCCGGGCCGCCCACCGGGCCTGCTCCAGGAGGGCGAAGGTGAGCCAGGCCGGCAGCACGCCGTGGGCGACCTCGGTGGGCAGGTACCACTGGTCGAGGTCGACCGGGAGGGCCGGCGGATC
Source organism: uncultured Actinomycetota bacterium (assembly GCA_963773765.1). Lineage (GTDB taxonomy): Bacteria > Actinomycetota > Acidimicrobiia > Acidimicrobiales > Microtrichaceae > CAVZCC01. The sequence continues at coordinate 622,574 of CAVZCC010000005.1, forward strand.
AGGGTGGGGATGACTCCAGGGTGGGACCTCCCCGTTCTGTCGGTAGGCCCGGCGGGCGGCCAGGGCCTCGCCACCCACCACCAGTGCCACCTCGGACTCACCCCGCAGCATCCGTCCGGCCGCGGCGTTGAGCAGCCGCTGTGGTGACGTGCCGGCCAGGAGCGACACGCGGCGCCGCACGTCGGGACGCCCCAACCGCTGGGCCAGGCGACCGGCCGGGTCGTCGTAGGCCCACGACTGGCAATGGACCAGGCCGAGGTCGTCCACCGCACCGATCACGTCACGGTCGACCCCCGCATCCGCGGCGGCTGCCCGGGCCACCATCTCCCACATGTGGATGGGCTCGGGGGCGGTCCCGACTCCGGGGTGCCAGGTGTGGCGGGCCGTGCCCACCAGGCAGGGGGCCCGGGAACCGGCACGGGTGGTCGTCATGGGGCGGTCCTCATGGTGCGGCCCTCGTGGGGACCCCGAACGGTTCCATGCGCATCACGAGCCGCCACCCTAATACATGATTCTGTATTCGTTATTTCACCTTCTGGTATCTCTCGACCCAGCGACAGGCTCCATCAGGAGCGGGCCGGGGCCCGGCCCCTCACCCCGCCGACCTGATGCGGCGCAGGGGCGGCACCGTGCGGGGCGGCTGACGCCGCGGGGGGAGCGAGCCCAACAGGTCGTGGGTGGCCTCCGTGATGCGGGCCACGGCCAACTCGAACGCGGCCTCCGTCAAGGGCGAGGTCGACTGCACCCCGCTCACCTTGCGGACGTACTGGCGGGCCGCGGCCTCGACCTCGTCGGGGGTCGCCTCCGGTTCGAGGCCGCGGAGGGTGGTGATGTTCCGGCACATCCCCGGAGTGTCCCACGACCCGCGCCACCGGTGGGGCCGAAACCCGGGGCCCGCCGGACCGTTGAGCCGGGTACGGTCGGACCCGGAGGTGGTGACCATGACGGAACCACAGTGGGACGAGGTCGGGAACCGGTTCACCGCGTTGGGCCGCACCCTGCAGGAGCGCTGGGCGGACAGCCGGGAGAGCGCCAAGGGCGCCGAGGAGGACGCGGCGGACGAGGTCCGCAGTGCCATGGAGGGGGTCCGGGCATCGCTCGACGACCTGGCCGACGCCATCACCCGGACGGTGAACGACAGGGACGTCCACGACTCGGCCCGGGCCGCGGCCGGAGGTCTGGTGGACGCGCTCAGCGCGTCGCTCGACCAGCTGGCGGACAAGATCCAGCCCAAGAAGCCCGGCTGACACGCGGGCCGGTCCGGTCCGGCCCAGGCGTTTCGGACTGGCTCAGTCCGGCAGGGTGATCACCACGGCGGAGTCGGTGCCGCTGCCCTTGCGGAACACGCGGGCCAGGTTCCCCCACAGGGAGATGGCGGCGAACTGGATGCCGTACTTCTTGGCCACGGCGCGGCGCACCGGCTCGAAGTCGTCGCCGGTGCGGACCTCGGCGGTCGCCTCCACCGGCTCCGTCCCCGCCTTCGGGCGACCGCGGGCGTCGGACGGCTGCAGCAGCACCCTGGCGGTGTTGCCGATGCGCTTGACCTTCCAACTGGACGACGCCGTGGTGAAGCCGACGGTCCCGTCACCCAGGTCCGCGATCCAGACCGGGGTCGGCTTGGGGGTGCCGTCCCTGGTGAACGTGGTCAGGTTCACGTACTTCTCGTCGCCCAGTCCCATCAGGCCTCCTCGGGGTCGTGTCGAACCTAGGTGAAGCTGATCTCGCCCCGGAGCGAGCGCTTCAGCTCGGACACGCCGGAGCGGGCCACGACCTCCAGGGCGTTCCACAGGTCCACCGCCTCCCGGCCCCGGGGGATGCGGTTGATGACCGGCCCGAACAACGACGTCTCCACCGGGCGGTCCAGGTCGAAGGTGATGATCGGGGTGCCGACGTCCTTGCCGGTGCGGCCCAGTGCCACGTCGGTCTCCGCCCGCAGGACCTCGTCCCAGGACTCGTCGTCGGCCGCCGCGGCGAGCCCCGGCGGCAACCCGGCGGCTTCCAGCGACGGGGTGACCAGGTCGCCGGCGTCCTCGCCGTTCCAGAGCCGCACCGATGCGCCCTGGTCGTGCATCCGGACGCCGAACTCGGTGTAGAGCCGGGCCACCGCGTCGTTGCCGCCTTCGCCCCGGGCCGCGGCGGCCACCCGCAGCATGGAGGTGCCCATGCCGTGCAGCAGCGGGTAGCGGGGCGGGAACTCCTTGTCGTAGTCCTTGTCCTCGTTGACGATGCGCAGGGAGATGAACCGCCACGCCACGTCCAGGTCGGTCTGCTCCGACACCTCCGTCACGAACCTGCTGGTGATCCACGCCCAGGGGCAGACGGGGTCGAGGAAGAACTCGATGTCGGACATGCGCGGGCCAACCGGGGCAGTGGAGCACCCATTCCCGACGCTGGCGTCCGGGAGATCAGCTGACCCGGTCGAGCGCCTCGGCCAGGTCGGCGACCAGGTCGTCGGCCGACTCGATGCCGACCGAGAGGCGCACCAGCGAGTCCGGCACTTCCAGGGGTGACCCGGCCGCCGACGCGTGGGTCATGCGGCCCGGGTGCTCGATGAGCGACTCCACCGCGCCCAGCGACTCGGCCAGGGTGAACACCGACGTCGCCGCGCTGACCGCCAGCGCGGCCTGGGCGCCCCCCGCGGCCAGGAAGCTCACCATGCCGCCGAAGTCGCGCATCTGGGCCGCGGCCACCGCGTGGCCCGGATGGTCCGCCAGGCCCGGGTACAGCACCCGCTCCACCGCGGGGTGGGAGACCAGCAGGTCCACGACCGCCTCGGCGTTGGCGGCGTGGCGGTCCATGCGCACCGCGAGCGTCTTGATGCCCCGCAGCACCAGGTAGCAGTCGAACGGGCCGGGCACCGCCCCCACCGCGTTCTGCAGGAAGCCGACCTGGTCGGCGAGCTGCGGTGTCGCTGGTGGCCACGAACCCGCCGACCACGTCGGAGTGCCCGCCCAGGTACTTCGTGCGTGGAGTGCACCACGACGTCGGCGCCGAGGGCCAGCGGCTGCTGCAGGTAGGGCGTGGCGAACGTGTTGTCGACCACCACGCTGGCGCCGTGCCCGTGGGCCAGCTCGGCCAGCCGCGGCGATGTCGACGATGTGGAGCAGTGGGTTGGTCGGCGTCTCGACCCACACCAGCGCGGGTGCGGTCCGGCCAGTCGCGCCGCCAACGCAACGGGGTCGCCGAGGTCGACCGACGATCCACGTGATGCCGACACCGGCCGAGGACCTGCGACACGAGCCGGAACGTGCCGCCGTACGCGTCGTCGCCGATCACCACGTGGTCACCGGGGCCGAGGTCCGCAGGACGGCGTCCTCGGCCGCCATGCCGCTCGCGAAGGCGAACCCGTGGCGGGCGTCCTCCAGCGTCGGCCAGGCACCGCTCCAGGGCGGCCCGGGTGGGGTTGCCGGTGCGGCCGTACTCGTAGCCCCGCAGTGCTCGCCCACGCCGTCCTGGGCGAAGGTGCGTGGCCAGGCTGATCGGAGTGACCACCGCGCCCGTGGCCGCATCGGCGGGACCGCCACCGTGGATGGCCCGGGTCTCGAAGCCGCCGCTCCTGGTCAGTCGAGCGGTCGGCGACCGGCCCGAGGAACGCGAGCAGGTCGGCCCGGCTGAGACGCCGCACGGATGACCGCCGTCGAGCACCAGCACCGACGTTGGCCCGCTCGAGCTCGTCGACGAGGCGGCCGAGCGGCTCGCCGATGCCCACCATCGGCAGCCGGGGACTCCATCACGTCCTCCGACCGGTCGGTCCAGCACCCCGGGGTCGCGGAAGGCGCGCTCCATGAGCGTCGAGCTCCCGCACCGTGCCCACGACCTCCTTCTCCGCGAGCGGGCGCTCGGGAGGAGACGCTGACCGGAACCTGGGAGATGCCGAGCTCCCGCATGAGGGCCACCGCCTCGCTGGCGGGCCGGTCCGGTTCCGACCACCACCAGCGTCCGGTGACGCCGGAGCGACCTGGCCTCGAGCACGTCCCCGGCGCAGGGACCGTCCCCGGCCCGCAGGAACCCGTAGTCGGTCATCCACCGGTCGTCGTAGATCTTCGACAGGTAGTTCCGGCCGGAGTCGGGCAGCAGCACGACCACCAGCGCGTCGGGGCCCAGTTCCTCGCCCAGCACCAACGCGGCGTGGACCGCCGTGCCGCAGGACCCCCCGATCAAGCAGGCCCTCCTCCCGGGTCACCCGTCGCGCCGCTGCGAACGACTCCGCGTCGGAGACCATGATGGTGCGGTCGACGACCGACGGGTCGAAGGTGGTCGGCCAGAAGTCCTCGCCCACCCCCTCCACCAGGTAGGGCCGCCCGTCGCCCCCGGAGTACACCGACCCCTCGGGGTCGGCCGCCGACGACCTGCACGTCCGGGTTCTGGGACTTCAGGTAGCGGGCCACCCCGGTGATGGTGCCGCCGGTGCCGACCCCGGCCACGAAGTGGGTGATGCGGCCGTCGGTCTGCCGCCAGATCTCCGGTCCGGTGGTGCGCACGTGCGCCTCCGGGTTGGCGGGGTTGGAGTACTGGTCGGGCCGGAAGGCACCCGGGGTCTCCCGCACCAGCCGCTCGGCGGTGGAGTAGTACGAGTCGGGGTGCTCCGGCGGCACCGCGGTGGGGCACACCACCACCTCTGCGCCGTAGGCCTCCAGCAGGCGGACCTTCTCCGCGCTCATCTTGTCGCTCATGACGAAGATGCAGCGGTAGCCCCGCTGGGCGGCCACGATGGCCAGGCCCACGCCGGTGTTGCCCGAGGTCGGCTCCACGATCGTGCTCTCACCGGGCACCAGCAGGCCGTCGGCCTCCGCCGCGTCGACCATGGCCACCGCGGCGCGGTCCTTCACCGAGCCGCCCGGGTTGACGTACTCCACCTTGGCCACCAGGTCGCAGTCCAGGTCGGACCCGATGCGCGACAACCGGACCAGCGGCGTGTTCCCGATCAGGTCGAGCGGGCTGTCGGCGATGTCCATGCTCCATCTTCGCCCGTCCGGGCCGGCCGTGGGTCGCACGACCCGCATGGGCTGGGACGTCCGTACCCACCCGGGCCGGACCGACCGAGAGGTTGAGGATCACTTGAGTGAACGCACGGTTCGGCCTTGATCTCCAACCTCCATCTTCCTCGCCGTTGCAGCGTCCCTGCCGCAGCCGAAGCACCACAACCACCTTCTCAAGGAGACAAGCAATGGACACCACGACCACCCCCGAGCACACCCCGAAGCGTCGCCGCCGTGGCCTCGCCGCCGCCCTGGTCCTGACCGGCCTGGTGGCCGCCGCCCCCGGCGTCGCCACCCTGGCCGGCTTCACGGCCCAGGACGTGAACAAGGACAACACGATCGAGTCGGGCACCCTCGACGTGGCCATCGGCCAGGCCGAGAAGCACTTCGACGTGCAGAACATGAAGCCGGGCGACACCACCACCCAGAAGGTGGGGGTCATCAACACCGGTTCGCTGCGCGAGGACTTCGTCCTCGATGCCGTGAACGTCAAGGGCAACCTGGACGACGTCCTCCAGGTCTCGATCTCCCAGGACGGCAAGGTCCTGGCCGAGGGCACGAAGCTCTCCGAGATGGCAGCCGTGACCTCCGGCCTGCAGTCCGGTGAGGCGACCGCCTACGAGGTGTCCGTCACGTGGCCCGAGAACGCCCCGGAGATCGACAACAAGTACCAGGCAGGCATCGTGAGCTTCGACTTCCAGGTCGACGCCACGCAGCTGGCCGGTGCGGCGATCACCAACGGCGCCAACGCCGGCAACTGATCCCTGACACTGCGATGACCGGTGGGGCGGGCCCGCCCGTCCCACCGGTCACTGCACCCCTCCCTGGCACCGCGCCAGGCGGCTCCGCCGCCCCGCCCACCTCCGCACCACTCCGCAGCTCCGCACCGAGGCCCACCATGAAGCTCCCCACCCGCCGCCCCAGGACCCGACCGACCGACGACCCCACCGCCGCGGGTGCCGCCGGGCCGGCGCCCCGCCCGCCCCGCCGCGGCAGGCGGCTGCAGCGCCTGGGCGGCGCCCTCCTCACCACCGTGATGTGCCTGGCCCTCGTGGTCTTCGTGGCCATGACCGTCCTGCGGATCTCCGGCGGCGAGCTCCTCGCCATCCGGACCGGCTCCATGAAGCCCTCCATGGCCCCGGGCGACCTCCTCATCAGCCGCGACGTGGACCCCCGCACCGTCCGTCGGGGCGACGTCATCACCTTCCGGGTGCCGTCGGCCGACAACACCCTGGTCACCCACCGCGTGACCAAGGTGGCCGACAACGGCAACTCGTTCACCACCAAGGGTGACGCCAACGACACCGTGGACCCGTTCACCACCAAGTCCAAGGACATCCTCGGACAGAAGTGGTTCGTGGTCCCCAAGGTCGGCCGGCTCATGGTCTTCCTGGCCTCCGGCCTGGGCACAGCACTGCTGATCCTGATCCCCGGCGGCATCTACCTGGGCCAGACGCTGGCCGACCGGCGCGCCGCCCGCCTCGCTGCGGAGGCCGCGGACGCCCGGGCCGCAGAGGCTGCGGATCCCGAGGTGGGCGCGCCCGGGGACGCCGCGCCCACCGACGAAGACGCCCCGGGCGTGGCCCACCCGGCTCCTGCCGCGGCTCACCCGGCCCCTGCAGCGGCTGGGCCGCCCGCGGCCGCTCCCGTCGCACCGGTGGCCACACAGGGTCCGTCCCCCTTCGGTCCCCCGCCGCCCAGCGCTTCGCCGCAGCCGCACGCGCCGATCCATGGCCCGTCGCCGTTCGGGCCCCCACCCCTGCCGCCGGCCTTCCCGACACCCTCGACCTACGCCATGTACGCGCCCCCGGCCCACCACCCCCTGTACCCGCCCCCGGCCCACCACCCCGTGTACCCGCCTCCGGCGCACCACCTCATGTACCCGCCTCCGGCGCACCACCTCATGTACCCGCCTCCGGCGCACCATGCGGCCCCCCTGCCGGCGCCGCAGGTGATCGTGCTGCAGCTTCCGGCCACCTGCGCCCACCACGCCGACGTCGCAGCTCCGGCCACCCCTCCGGCCACCGCCCCTGCGCCCGCGACGGCCCCGGCCGCCGGACCCACCAACGCCTCACCCCCTTCCGCCGCGGTCACGACGATGCCGTTCCCCGACGGCGACCGGGACCCGGCCCCGCTCGCCGTGCCCACCGACCAACTGCCGCCGGAGGTCTCCGAGCGACTCGGCTCGGAGTGGGCACTGCTGTTCCCGATCGAGGCCTCCGTGGCCGCCACCGCACGACAGACACAGGAGCACCGGCCATGACCACCATGACCCCCATCCCCGACCCGTCCCATCCCGTCACCGGGCCCCGTCGCCGACGGCGCCACCTGGCCGTCCTGCTCGTGTTCGCCGGCCTGGTCGCCGCCGCTCCCGGGGTCGCCACCCTGGCCGGTTTCACGGCCCAGGATGTGAACCGGGACAACACGATCAGTGCCGGTGTGCTGGACGTCGCCTTCGGGCAGGCCACGAGCGCGTTCAACGTGGCCAACATGAAGCCCGGCGACTGGTTCGACACGTCCGTACCGATCCTCAACACCGGGTCCATGACCGAGGACTACTCCTTCAGCGCCACGTCACTGCGTCCCGGTGGGCCGGCCAACCTGGACGAGGTCCTCCGGGTGACCGTCAGCCGCCAGGGCACCGTCCTGGCCGAGAACCTCCGGTTCTCCACGCTCCGTGACGTCACCGGCCGTCTGGACGCCGGCGGGCGCGACGTCCTGGACCTCCACGTCACCTGGCCGGAGAACGTGCCGCAGGTGGACAACCGGTACCAGGGCGCGTCCCTCGCCATGGACCTCCAGGTCGACGCCATCACGACCGACCTCGCCACCACGACCACCACCCCGGTGTCCACCGCCCCGCTCGGCATCAACGGTGTGGCCGGCGCGACCGGCATCGACGTGCCCTTCGACCCGGCCAGGACCGCCATCACCGTGGTGGACGCAACCTCGACCCGATTCAGCGTCACCAACGCCAGCGCCACACCGCAGTCGTTCCGGTTCGACTCGACCGCGACCGCGGAGGTCTGGGACGGGAGCGGCGAGTGGATCATCAGCATCGTCAACCCGCAGTGGGGCTGGGACGGTCACCAGATCGACCTCGCCCCCGGTGAGACGCGGTCGTTCATCGCCAACGCGTGGGAACCCGGGGCCCGGCTGTCACTGGCGCCGATCCCGCCGGCCTGACCCCGGCGCGACCGGCGGTCAGTCGGCCAACACCGGCAGGAGGCCCCGGTCGGCCCGCTGCAGGCACTCGACGGTGAGGTGCAGTCCGTCGGGTACCAGGCAGTCGGTGGCCTCCTCCTCGCCGGTGCCCAACAGCTCACCCAGGTCGGCCACCTCCACCCAGGGGCGGTCGGCCGCCACCTCGGTGGCCAGGCGGTGGATCTCCCGGTTGGTCCGGCCCACGTCGGGATCCTCGGTGCGCACGTGGCCGACCCAGACCACGGTGGTGCCGGTGCCCTCGAAGGCGTCGAACACCTCGGCCAGGCGGCGGGCGTACTCCTCGTCCCAGCCCGGGTCGTCGCGGGTCACCACCACCTGGCCCGACGCGTCGGTCAGGGCCTGGTGGTCGTTGGAGCCGACGGAGAACACCAGGACCGTCGGTGGGAACTCCTGGGCCAGCGTCCGCAGCCGGGCCGGCCAGTCGAACCGGTCGGGCCGGGCCAGGCCCGTGCCCACCTCGCCGATGACCTTGACCGTGGTGCCGTCCGGCACGACGTCGCGGAGCTGCGAGCCCAGCCCGACCGAGATGGAGTCCCCGGCCACGGTGACCTTGCGGTCCCCACCCTGGGCCCCGGCGTCCGGGGCGGGGTCCCCGCCGCAGCCGGCGAGGACCGACAGGGCCGCCAGCAGGGCGGCCACCAGGGCCAGCGCGGTCACGGCTCCCGGCCGACGGCCGGTTCGGGGTGGGAGGCGTGCCGTCACGACCCAGTGGTGTAGTCGCTGCCCGACGGTGACCGCACGCGGCCGGTGACGTGGGGCACACTGCGTCCCATGCACAACCGACTCCGGGCCCGTCGGGCACGATCCACCGCGATGGCCGCCGCTGCCCTGGCCGTCTGCCTGCTCGGCGCGGCCGCCTGCTCCTCGGACTCGTCGGACTCGAGCGACGCCGAGGAGTCCACCACCACCACCGCAGCACCGGCACCCCCCAGCCCGGCGGTGCCCACGGTGGAGGGCGGCCCCGACGACGCCGCCTTCCGCGGGCCCGGGCCGTTCGAGGTGGGCGTCACCACGCTGCAGCTGCCCGACCGCGCCGTGGAGGTCTGGTACCCCGCGCTCACCGGCAGCACCGCCGGGCTGACCGCTGCCACCTACAGCCAGTTGGACGCCCTTCCGCCCAGCCTGGCCGCAGCGGCCCCTGCGCTGCTGCCGGCCGACATCCCGGTGTCGGTGCTCACCGTGACCATGACCGACACCTTCCGCGACGTCCCCGCCTCCGCCGACGGCCCGTTCCCGCTGGTGCTGTTCTCGCACGGGTTCGGGTCGTTCCGGTTGGATGCGTCGGCCCTGGTCCGCGGCATCGCGTCCTGGGGGTTCGTGGTGGCCGCCCCGGCCCACATCGAGCGTGACCGCAACGCGCTCCTCACCAACCCCGAGTTCCAGCAGGAGGTGGACGAGGACGACGAGGCCGCGGTGGAGGAGGCCGGGGCACGGTTCAAGGCCATCACCGAGCAGGACGTGGAGGTGCTGGTGGCGACCATCGACCTGGTCGGCTCCGCCGGTGGCGTGCTCACGGGCCTGGCCGACACCGACAAGGTCGGCGCCGTCGGGCACTCCGCCGGGGGCAGGGCGGTGCTCAGCGCGCTGTCCGAACCGGAGGTCGACGTGGCCATCGGCTGGGCCGCGGCGGGCCGGGCCGACATCCCGGCGCCCGACAAGCCGTCCATGAACATCGCCGCCCGCGAGGACGTGCTGGTCCCCCTGGAGGAGGTGCGGGCCACCTACCGGGAGCTGGAGCCCCCCAAGCGCCTGGTGGTGATCGACGGCGCCGGCCACAACTCCTTCACCGACATCTGCCTGGCCGTCAAGGAGGGCAACGACCTGATCGGCCTGGCCAAGCGGGTCGGGCTGGCCATCCCCGACCGGCTGCTGGAGGGCGGCAGCGACGGGTGCGGTCCCGAGGCCCTGGCCACCGGCCTGGGCTGGGAGATCACCCAGAACTTCACGGTGGCCGAGCTGCGCAACGCCCTGGGCCTGGACACCAGCGGGGTGGGCCTGGGCAAGGGCGTGGCCGAGGACTTCCCGCCGGCGGAGATCGAGTACCGCCAGGACCTGGGGTGATCGGGCCCCGATGACCCCCGACCTGCCCTTCGCCGACGCCACCGACTGCGTGGCAGCCCTCCGGGCCGGCGAGGTGTCCTCGCGCCAGCTGCTGGAGCTGCTCCTGGACCGGGTGGAGCGCTTCAACCCGGACCTGAACGCGGTGGTGACCCTGGACGTGGAGCGGGCCCGGGCCCGGGCCGACGCAGCTGACGCGGCCACCGCCCGGGGGGAGTCCTGGGGGCCGCTGCACGGCCTGCCCATGACGGTCAAGGACGTGTGGGAGACCGCCGGGCTGCGCACCACCAGCGGTGCGCCGGAGCTGGTGGACCACGTGCCCGACGTCGACGCCGTCGCGGTGCAACGTCTCCGTGCCGCGGGCGCGGTCATCTACGGCAAGACCAACACCCCCCTCTACGCCGGTGACCTCCAGACCTTCAACGAGCCGTTCGGCACCACCAGCAACCCCTGGGACCTGACCCGGACCCCGGGCGGCTCGTCGGGTGGCGCCGCCGCCGCCGTGGCCGCCGGGCTCACCCCGCTGGAGCTGGGCAGCGACATCGGCGGCTCCATCCGGGTCCCGTCCCACCTGTGCGGCACCTTCGGGCTCAAGCCGTCCTGGGGGGTGGTGCCCAGCCGGGGCCACATCCCCGGCCCACCCGGCTCCCTGATGGAGACCGACGTGAACGCGGGCGGTCCCATGGCCCGCTCCGTGCGCGACCTGTGCCTGGCACTGGACGTCCTGGCCGGCCCCGTGCCGGAGTCCGCCGCGGCATGGCGCCTGGACCTGCCCCCGGCCCCGGCCATGGACGATGCGGCCGCGTTGCGGATCACGGTGTGCGCCGACGACGCCGCGTTCCCCGTCTCGGCCGAGGTGCGCGACGTCGTCCGGGCCCTGGCCGGCCGACTGGCCGACGCCGGCGCGATCGTGGAGGAGCGGCCCTTCCCGGTGCCGCTGGAGGAGATGTACGAGTCGTGGCAACAGCTGGTGCTGCCCATCATCGGCGCCGGGCTCCCGGACGCGTCCTACTCGGAGTTCGCCGCACTGGCCCCGCTGGTGGACGGCGACGACACCGGGTCCCGGTCCGTGCGGTCCCTGGTCAGCACCTACCGGGAGTGGGGCCGGGCCGACCAGCAGCGTCAGCTGCAGCGGCGGCGCTGGGCCGCGCACTTCGACGAGGTCGACGTGGTCCTCGCCCCCGCCCTCCAGGTGGCCGCGTTCCCCCACGACACGGAGGGGACGATGCCCATGCGCACCCTGGACGTGGACGGGCACCAGATCTCCCACCTGGACCTGTCGGTCTGGTCCGGGGCCATCGGCGCCATGCTCCTGCCGGTGGTGGCGGTGCCGGCCGGCGCGACCCCGACCGGGCTGCCCGTCGGGGTGCAGGTGATCGGGCCCTTCCTGCAGGACCGGGGCACCCTGGCCGCGGCCGCGGCCATCTCCGAGCTCACCGGCGGGTTCCGCCCCCCTCCCGGCTACTGACGGGTCCCGGGCTCAGCTCCAGCGGATCGAGGCCCGGAGCCGCACGTCGCCCGGGCACCACATGGGGAAGTTCGTGCCCCACACGTTGTCGTAGAGACAGACGTGCCACCCGGCGGACAGGTCGGGCAGGCGGTCGTCGAAGCGCAGCAGCGCCGGTTCCCCCGGCGCCACCAGCGGGGTGTCGGGCAGGTCGACGACCACGCCGTCGGGGTGCGCCACCCGCTCGACGGCGTGCAGCGACCGCGCCCCACGGGACACCACGTCGAGCGGCGACACCGGTTCGCCCAGCTTGACCATCTGCCATGCGGCGGGGTCGGAGACCACCGGCGAGAAGGACCACCAGGTCGCCTCCGGCCACCGGGCCGCGGGCTTGCCCACCCACTGCAGCGACACGTCCAGCACCCCGGGGCGGTCGTCCGGCACCGAGTACTCCAGCACCACCCACGGCGGCGCGGCACTGGCCCAGCGCACGTCGGGGTCGAAGCCGACCTCCAGCACCAGCACGCTCCGGCCCGCCGCGCCCCCGGGCCGACCGGCGCCGGGGACCGGGTCACGGCGCCCGGTCCAGGCCCCCACCAGAACGGGGGCGAACCAGGCCGAGCGGGCCCCGCTCGCCTCCAGGCCCGGCTTGGTGTTGTCCCAGCGGGCCCAGTCCACGTCCTCGGGGCGCACCGATGCGTTGTACGAGGCGAACCACCGCTCGTAGTCCGCGGCGTCGAAGGTCTGGTGCCGGATCCGGCCCAGGGGATGTCCACCGTCGGCCAGGACACGGTCACCGGACGCGAGGCCGACCAGCGACCCGTCCCGGTCGTCCACCGCCACCGCCAGTCCGCCCAGCGTGACCGTGATCGGCCCGCCGCCGTCCGGGCGCTGCAACGGTGTCAGGCCGTCCACGTCGACCGGCACCGGGTGGGTGGCGCGCAACGCGTCGCGTGCATCGTTGGCCAGGTCCGGACGTCCGCCCCCGGCCAGGACCTCGACCACCCGGTCCAGGTACTGGCGCTGCTCGGACCAGCTCGACTCGAACCGGCGGGTCCCGGCCTCCGGCCGCACCGCGGCCAGGGCCGACTCGCTCCAGTGGACCGTGTCCGGCCAGTGCGTCTTCTGGTCCAGGCCCCACGTGTGCTCGGCCACGAGGAGCAGCTCCGTCGATGCCCGCCGCAGCACCGGGTCATCGGCCGCGACGAGGCCGCGGTCGATCCAGCCGGCGCGGCGGCGGGACAGCTCCCGGAAGGCCGCCACCTTGGCCGGATCGGTGCCGATGCCGTGGATCCAGGTGTCGCCGATCTCGGCGGTGACCACGGGCAGGTCCACCGCGACCGGACGCAGCAGGTCGGCCACGTCGTCGAGCGAACCGGCCCGCAACTCCGCACCGGGCAGGCGGGCCCGCAGCAGCGCCCACGTGGTGACCACCTCCTCCGCCGAGGGCGGACCGAGGTTGTCGCCGGTCATCTCCACCACCACCGCGGTCCCGGTGCCGGGCACCACCTGCAGCGCCCCGTAGCCCCCGGACTGGTACATCACCGTGACCTCCGGCGCCCCGGCGCCGTCGGCCCGCGCCGCGGCGTCGTCCCGCCACCGGAACCGCGCCGGCACGTCGGGCGCCGCCGCGGCCGGGTTGACCCCCACGTGCAGCAGGTCAACGCCCGCCGCGGCCAGCAGGCCGACCAGCCCCCGGGTGTGGCCGGGCACGTCGGTCAGCTTGGCCGCCCGCGTGGTGTGGCCGAACCGGTCGTCGAGCACAGCGGACAGGGCCAGGCCGTGCTCCAGCAGGGACCGGTCCACCAGCTCGGTGTGGGTGGTGAAGGGCAGGGCGTGCCAGGTCAGGTCGCCGACCGCGACGGCATGTTCCAGGTCACGGCGGACCCCGGCGTCGGCGGAGTCCAGCGCCTCGTGCAGGATCCACGAGCCCACGGTCCAGCACAGTCGCTCCGGACCGCCCAGCGCCCGGAGCTCCCGGCCGGTGGCGATGGCACGGGGCAGGAAGTCGGACAGGTAGCGCGCCCGCACCGCCGCGGCCAGGTCGGTGAAGCCGACGTCCAGGTGGCACTTGTCCACCACCAGGACGCGCGTGGCCGGCTCGTCCACCGCGTCCGCCACCACCGCCGCCGCGTCAGTCCCGTTGGGTTCCGACACGCAGCTCCCGGAACGGCAGGTCCTTGTCCGTCCGTGGTTCGGAGGGCAGGCCCAGGACCCGCTCACCGATGATGTTCTTCTGCACCTCGTCGGTGCCCCCGTAGATGGACACCGCAGGGGCGAACAGCGCCAGCTCCGCCGCGATCGGGTCCGCGTGGGGGTCCTTCCACAGCTGGCCCGCCGGGCCCTGCAGGGCCAGCCCCAGCTCTGCGGCCAGCCGGGTGATGCGGCTCATGGAGAGCTTGGCGATGTTGGGCTCGGCGCCGGTCAGCTTCACGCCCGCGGCCCGGGCCGCCTTGGCCCGTAGGTTGGCGAACCGGGCGATCTCCTGCATCTCGTGGAGCTGCACGATCTTCTGGCGGAGCACCGCGTCGGTCAGCGGGGCCCGGTCGCGGGCCAGCTTCATCACCAGCTTCCCGGCGCCGCCCCCGATCACCCCGGCGGTCCCCGACGACGCCCCCTTGACGAAGTCCCCGGCCCGCAGCTCCAGGTGCCCGGCCACCGTCCCGGCCATCGCCAGAGAAGCCGCACCGTGCCCACCGGCCCCCAGGCTCGAGCGCTCCACCATCAGCGTGGTGTTGCCCACGGCCCACCCGTTGTTGAGCCCGCCCACCAGGGCGTCGTCAGCCACACGGCAGTCGGTCAGGAACACCTCGTTGAACAACGCCCGCCCCGTCATCTCCCGCAGGGGCCGCACGTCCATGCCGGGCTGGTGCATGTCGATGGCGAACCACGAGATGCCCTTGTGCTTGGGCAGGTCCACGTCCGTGCGGGCCAGGAGCATGCCCCGGTCCGCCACCTGGCCGCCGGAGGTCCAGACCTTCTGGCCGTTGACCACCCACTCGTCCCCGTCACGGACGGCCCGGCACTGCAGCCCGGCCAGGTCGGAGCCGGCCCCGGGCTCGCTGAACAGCTGGCACCACGCCTCCTGGCCGCTGACGATGGGCCGCAGGTACCGGTCCTTCTGCTCGTCCGAGCCGTGGGCCACGATGGTCGGCCCGGCCAGCATGACGCCCAGCCCTCCGGGAGGGCCCAACGCGCCGGCCGCGGCCATGGCGTCGGCCACCACCCCGGCATCACCGCGGGACAGGGCGCGGCCGAAGGACTCCTCCGGCCACGTGGGCACCGCCCAGTGCGAGTCGCACAGCCGCTCCCACCACTCCGCCACCGTGAGGTCGGGATCCCAGTTGGACGCCAGCCAGGCGTCGATGTCTGATCGCAGGTCGTCGCTCATCGTTCCCCCGGGCAGTCGTCCGACGGGGCGACGTTACAAGGGGTGGCACCGGCGGGTCGGTCGGAGGGCAGGGGTCCGGGGGCGCTGGGTCAGGCCTCGAGCCGGCCGTCGATGATGTGCACGGTCCGGTCGGCGTAGTGGACGATCCGCTCGTCGTGGGTCACCACCACCGCGGCGGTGCCCCGGGACTTCATCTCGGAGCGGATCAGCTCCATGACCTGCTCGCCCAGCTTGGTGTCCAGCGCCGAGGTGGGCTCGTCGAACAGGACCAGCTCCGGCTCGTTCATGAGCGCCCGGCCGATCGCCACCCGCTGGCGCTGGCCGCCGGAGAGCTGGCCCGGCAGGTTCCTGGACCGGTCGGCCAGGCCCAGCTCCTCCAGCAGCTGGTCGGCCCGGTCCCGCGCCGCCCGCCCCGTGCGCCGGCCCATCTCGTCCACCACCAGCAGGTTCTCCCGCGCCGTCAGGAACGGCACCAGGTTGACGGCCTGGAACACGAACCCGACGGTCTCCTGGCGGAACCGGGACAGCTGCTTGGCGTTGTAGCCCGTGATGTCCTGGCCGCCGACGACCACCTCGCCCGAGGTGGCGTGCAGCAGGCCGCCCGCGATGGAGCACAGCGTGGTCTTGCCCGACCCGGACGGGCCCAGCAGGGCGACGATCTCGTCCGAGCCCAGGGTGAGGTCGGCATGGTCCAGCGCCACGACGTCCTCGTCGCCCATCTCGTAGACCTTGCGCACCGCGGCCATCCGCAGCGCGGGAGTGCCCCCGCCCGCAGGTGCGGTACCGGAGTCGGTGGTGGTGTCGGTGGGGGTCATGTGGCGCCTCCGATGGCCGAGGCCGGGTCGATCTTCAGGACCCGGCGGAGTGAGAAGGCGCAGCCGATGACGGCGGCGACCAGGAGGAACAGCACGCTGCTGATGACCCGTGCCGGCGCCAGCGTGTAGGGGATGGTCCCGGGCGGGATCACCAGGGCCAGGACCACGGCGATGGTGCCGCCGATCAGCGACGCGATGCCGGTGACCACCAGCGCCTGCAGGACCACGCCCGCGGAACAACCGTCCCGAGGTGGCACCGATGGCCTTGAGCACGCCGTAGAGGCCGGTGCGCTCCACGGTGAGGAGGGCGAAGAACAGGGCCACGACCACCACGGCGATCACCACCGTGACCCCGATGATCTGGTTGAAGGTGGAGCGCTGCTGCTCCACACCGGGGATGGCCTCCACCGCGTCGGCCAGGCTGAGCGAGTCGGTGGCCCCGTCGGTGGCGCGGTCGATCCGGCCGGCCAGCGCCGCGCCCGACGTACCGGCGTCGGCACGGACCACCAGCGCCTGGAACACGTCGGGTCCCAACCCGGCATCGGGCCGGTTGGCGTTCACCGCAGCCGCGCCACGTGTCGGGCGACGCCCACAGGCTCCCCTGGCCGGAGTAGGCCAGGTCGTCCACCCAGCCCACCACCTTGATCGGGGTGCGGGCCGGGCCCACCTGGATGGTCATGCCGTCGGTGATGCCGGACGACTCGAGCGAGCGGTCGGCGTACGCCTCCCCGGCCGCCGGGGGCGCCGGCACGCCCTCCGGGGCGATCTCGTAGCCGAACAGGGCCACGTCGGCCAGGTCCCGGTCGTCGTTGCCCGGCACCCGGGCGCCGAGCTGGGCCACCCCCAGTCCGCCCACCTCGGCCACGCCGTCCACCGCTGCGACCTCCGCGGCCTGCTCCGGGGTGATGCGGCTGCGCAGGAACGACTGCTCGGCGGTGGAGGAGTACACGATCACGTCGCCCCGCTGCGCGGCCACCGCACCGGTGGCGCCGTTCAGCAGGCCGTCCAACAGGCCGCCCAGCAACATGAGCAGGGTGGCCAGCAGGGCCAGGATCCCGACCGCGGTGGCGAACCGCTCGGGCCGGCGGCGGAGCTCCAGCGCGGCGACGTTCACCGTCCCACCCCCGCGCCGGTGGTGGCCTCGATGGGGTCGATGCGCAGCACGCGCCGGGCCGAGAACAGCGAGCTGAGCAGGCCGAGCACCAGCAGCAGCCCGGACCAGAACACCACGGCCCCGGTCTGGAAGCTGAGCGGGATGTCCCCCAGTCGTTGGGACGCGATCGGCGTGTAGAGGGCGATGCCGAAGGCGATGCCCAGCACCATCACCACCGCCACCTGGAACAGCAGGGACCGGACCAGGGCCGAGCCGGGGATGCCGACGGCGCGCAGCAGCGTGAGCGACCCCGCCTTCTGCAGCGTGATGATCAGGAAGAACAGGCCGGTCACCAGCGGCACCACCAGCCCGTAGAGCAGGAAGATCAACTGGAACGACTGCTGGATCTGGCCCACGCCGGGGGTCCCGGCCGCGGCGTCGGCCCGGGTGAGCGCGTCGGCGTCCGGGGCGGCGTCGTTGATCCGGCTGACGACCTGGGCGTCGCTCACGCCCCGGGCCGGCGCCACCGCGATCACCGCGGGCAACGACCCGGTGGCGTCCGGGTTGCCGGCCAGCACCGCCTGCTCGTAGGTGGCGTACGTGGTGAACAACGTGGGGGAGGCCTGGAGGCCGATCTTGGCCGCGGACCCGACGATGGTGATCGTGAGTCCGCCGGGCTCGACGGTGACGGTGTCGCCGACCGCGAACCCCTGGGAGGCGGACGAGTCCAGCGCCACCGCCTCGCCGTCGGCCGTGGGGAGGCGACCCTGCACCAACGTGGAGGGCGAGCCGAGTCCCTCCTCCTCGTAGCCGATGACCGCGGCGCTGGTGAGCTCGCCGTCCGCGGTCACGCTGAAGGTCCCCTGGCCGATGCGCCCGGACCTGCCCACGCCGTCCACGGTGCGGATCTGCTGTTCCAGCGGAGGGGTGATGACGCTGCCCTGCAGGTTGCGGCGGCCGTCCACCGAGTACACCAGCACCGGAGCCGACTGGTTCTCCAGTGCCCCGACGAAGCTGGTGATCAGGCCGTTCTGCAGCGTCTGCTGGAACAGGATGAGGAACACCAGCAGGCCCACGGACGCCATGAGCAACCCGAACCGCAGCAGGGCGCGTCGCATCTCACGGAGGGCTAGGAACACGCCCACCTCAATCCCGCCAGGGCGGGAATTGTTCCCGGGACCGACCGATCGGGTTTCAGCGGGGGTCGATGCGCATGGTGGCGACCACCCGGTCGGCCCGCGGCGCCAGGGTGCGGCGGAGCCGGTGGCTGCCCAGCGCCACGTACAGGGCGAACGCCCGGCCGCCGGTGTGGAAGAACTGCTGGTGGCCGCTGTGGCCCGGGATCGGCCGGTGCATGGTGGCCCGGCTGAAGACCGACTCGGTCAACGGCCGCTTCAGCCTGGTCGCCGAGAACAACGGGGTGTGTCCCGCCTCCGGGTCGAACTCCACCAGCGCGATGAACAGGTCGGTCGGGCGCATGCCCTCCACCGCCCCGCCGCCGTAGTCGCCGCGCACCTTGGGCAGGGCGAAGCTGGCCACGTGCAGCACCGGGTTGGCGGTGCCCAGCACACCCACGTCGCGTGCCTCGGTGTCGGTCGGGTCCCCGTCCGGCTTGGAGATGGAGCCGTCCCACCCCGCGGGCACGGTGACGGACAGGCCGTGGGCGCGCAGCACGCGGGCCCGGGCCGTTCGAACGGTGTTGCTCATGCGCCGACTCCCCAGGTGGTGGACAGGAACCCGGCCAGCACGCCGGCCACCACCAGTGTGGTGACGGTGACGGTGCCGGCCAGCGGGGCGGACCGGACCATCCGCTCGTGGAAGCGGGACAGGTCCTCGGGCCGCTGGACCGAGTGCACGGTCAGGAGCACCAGCCCCCGGGCCAGGCCGAAGGCGGCACCGATGACCAGCCCGGCGGGGACGGACCCGGCCAGCACCGTGGCCAGCACCACGACGTAGGTGGAGGCCGAGGTGATGATCGTGACCAGGCCGAAGCCCAGCTGGGCACCGAACCCGGCGCCGTAGACCCACCCCCGGAACGCCTGCAGCCACTGCTCGTCCACCTGTCGGCGCCACGACGGCAGCCGGCGCCCGGCCAGGTCCAGCGCGGCGGCCACCAGGCAGGCGGCGGCCAGGACCACCAGGGCCGTCCGGTCCGACACCGCCGGTGCCACCAGGGTGCCGACCGCGCCGCCCAGCAGCCCGAGCGCGGCGCCGCCCAGTGCCGAGCCCGCCACGTAGGCCGTGGCGGTGGTCCCCCATCGGTTGCCCTTTCCCCGCTCGCCGAGCGGGGTGATGCTGGTCAGCATCGACTCGCCTCAAGGGGACCAGCTGGCCCGCACCGCGCCGACGACGGCCAGTGCGACGCCCAGCACGATGACGGGAAGGCGGTCATTCACGCCGGTCCCTGTGGGTCGGCCAGCGGCTCGTACAGGCGGGGGTCCCCGGGGACGATCCCGGCGTCGCGCAGCTCGGCGTCGATGCGCTCGGCCCGCTCCCGGCCGGTCAGGAACGCCCGGCGGCTCTGGCCACCGGCCAGGGGCCGGCCCGCGTCGGCCAGGGACTTGGCCAGCAGGTCGGTGACCTGGGACCACGTGGCTGCCGCGCCCTCGCCCACCACCTCGTCACCGTCCACCAGCGCGAAGTACGGGGCGACCGGGACGCCGTAGTCCTCCCAGGCGTCGGACGACATCACCACCGGGACGTCGTCCGGCGCCAGCCCGGCCACCGTGGCGGGGGACTCGGCCTCCTCGCCCCGGGTCACGATCACCAGCCGGATGTCCGGCGCCGGGAGCTCCACCCCGGACGCGAACGCGTCCCAGAAGCCCTGGCAGGTGGTGCACCCGCTGGTCAGGAACGCCAGCAGCGTCCGGTGGCGGGCACCGGCCACGCCCACCGCCACCGCGTCGCCGCGCTGGTCCACCCCGGCCAGGTCGAACGCGCCCAGGCCCAGCAGCTCCGCCGGTTCCGGCACGCCGGCCGCGGTCTCGAACGGGACCGCGCCGGTCGCGGCCCCGGCCGCGGCACCGGCCCCCGGGGCGGTGCCGGCGGCACGGGCGGCCCGGGCGGCCCGGGCCTGCTGGTCCGGCGTGGCCGGGTCCAGGTCCACGCCCAGGTCGTGCAGGGCCCGGAGGATCTCGGCATGGCTGCGCAGGAGGCTGACGACCAGCACCAGCATCAGCGCCACCACGACGGCCAGGAGCACGACGGCAACGGTCACGGGGCGACCACCGGGTCCGGGGCCGGCACCGTCGCCTGCTCCGCCGGCGCGGCGTCGACGTCCGGCGCACCGACGGCGGGAGGCACGGTCAGGAGCGCGCTGGCCAACACGGGCGGGATGGTCCGGGGACCGTCCACCGTGGCCACCACCACCACCTCGTGGTCGCCGGCCGGCACGGTCAGCACCTCGTCCAGGCCGCCGGGGCCCGGTCGCAGGGAGGCCCGGAACTGGCCGTCGACCAGCACCCGGACCGTGGCGGGCGAACCGTCGACCCGGAGCACCTCGGTGGTGGCCACGTGCACCCCGCCCGCCACCGCGTCCAGGGCCAGGACCTGGCCCACGGCCACCGCGGCCACCCCCACGGTGGAGCAGCCGAGGGAGACGTTGCTGCCCCCGCCGACGTTGACCGCGGTCACGCACACGGAGCGGGCCCCCGGGGTGAGGCCGGTGATGGTCTCGTCGAAGCCGTAGCCGTTGTTGCCGTCGCCCCGGGCCCGGTTGGCGGCGAACGTCCCGACCGGGACGCCGTCCACGGTCACCTGCACCGAGATGGGTGACGCCGTCTCCGGGTCACGGGCCCAGCCCCGGACACGGGCGCTGCCGGGACCGGGCGAGGTCACCGACTCCACCACGCCGGAGGGGTCCGACGGGACGGTGGTGGCCCGGCACCCCAGGTCCAGGTCGGCGCCCCCGTTGGCGTTGCGGCCCACGATGCACACGTTGTGGAACCCCGGCGACGCCGCGATCGTCACGTCGAAGCCGTACTCCCCGCCCATGTGGGGGTAGGCCGCGGCCACGTCGGGCCGGTACCCGTTGGCCACCACCGAGGTCGCCAGCACCCCGTCCACGTACACGTCGACCGACACCGCCCGGTAGGCGTCCGGGTCCAGCACGAACCCCGTGACCCGCAGCGAGCCCACCGAGGCGGTCAGGGTGTCGAAGTGACCGATCGGGTTGGGGTCGATGCGCACCATCTGGTGGCCGATCCAGTTGGATCCCTGGCCCGAGGTGTCCACCGCGGCCACCGACACCAGCCGGTCACCGGGGCAGAGGCGGAAGAACACGTCGTAGCCGTGGTCGCTCCCCTTGCCGAAGATCGCCCCGACGTCGGGACGGGACAGCGCCGCCTGGAACGCCCCCACGGGACGGAGGCAGTCGTAGACGTTGATGGTGATGGGCAGGCCGGGGGTGGACGGGTCGAGCGCCCAACCCGACACCCGGACCCCGCCGGGCACCACCGTGACGGCGTCGACCGAGCCGAGCGCGTCCACCTCCAGGCACGGCCGGGAGTGGTAGCGGGTGCGGTTGTCGGTGCGGGACGCCGTGGTGCAGGTCCCGTCGATCCTCCACGGCTCGGTGCAGGTCACCATGCGGCACACGATCGGCCCCAGGCACGGCACACCCTGGTTGCACTGGCCGTAGCGGAAGGCGGTGCAGCCGGCCTTGCGGTTGTTGCAGTCGCCGTTGGCGCACCCGCAGCCCGTCCCGGAACAGGACCCGGCACACACGCCGTTGGCGCCGCAGCCGCAGCCGTTGCAGGCGGCGTTGCAGTCCATGTAGTAGCGGGGGCCGCCGCCGCAGTAGTCGCTGCCGTCGACCTTCCACCAGCCGCCCAGCGCCGTGCCGGCCGGGCAGCGGTTGGCCCCGTAGATCGTGCAGCAGAACTCGGTGTAGCCGTCGTTGCACAGGGCCCCGGGGGCACAGACCGCGGCATAGGCGGAGCCGGGTCGCAGCACGTAGGCCGTGGGTGCGACCGCCAGTGCGGTGCCGGCCATGGCGCCCCTGCGGAGCACGCCCCGCCGGTCCACGCGCCGCTCCAGGAAGGACGCGGCCCGCTCCGCGAACCCCGGCGGCCGGCCGCCCCGTCGTTCCGTTCCGTCACGGTCCTCATCCCACCATCCCCTGGTTCACACCGGCTCCTCGTTCACGCCCTCGTCCACGCCCCGCCGCCATCACTGGTGCTGTGCCCGCACGGCCCGGGTCTGTTCCACCAGGTCCGCGACCGAGGTGTCCACCACGACCACCAGCGCCGTGACCAGCAGCACCAACCCGGCCACGACCAACCCGTCGATCCCCTGGCCGGCCAGGGCGTCGGCCACGGGCACCGGCCCCGCCACCGCGGCCACGGCCGCCACCACCGCGGACACGGCGTTCACGGCCACGTGCACCGGGCTGGGTGGGGCGGAGCGGGCGCCGAAGCACCCGCACGACGGGAGCTCCCGACGCCGGGCCACGGCCACGATCACCGCGAAGCGCGGCGTAGGACACGGCCACACCGGCCGCGAACCACGGACCGCCCACGGCCAGGCCGCCGATCCCCAGGACGACCTCCACCGCGCCCAGCCCCCTGGCCACCGGCGCCCCACCGGGCAGGCCCAGGGCCCGCAGGGTGGAGCCGGTCGCCGACGGCTCGAGGAGCTTGGACACCCCCGCCACCACCACGACCAGGCACGCCACCCAGAACAGCGAATCCAGCACGGTCACGCCGTCAGGGTAGTCATTCCGCCGGCAACGGCCGGGTCGACGGCGCCCCCCGCCGCCAAGAAACCCGGCCCGGTGTCAACGCGCCGGTACGGTCAGGCGTTGAAGGGGGGTGTGGTGCCTCACCCGGTTCGAGACGAAGAGTTCAGGCGGTTCTACGAACGGATGCACGACCGCGCCGTGCGCACCGCACGACGCCTGGTCGGCAACCCCGAGGTGGCCGAGGACCTGGCGGCAGAGGCCCTGGCACGCGCCTATGCCCGGTGGAAGACCGTCCGGGACCACCCCAACCCGGACGCCTGGCTGCTCCGGGTGGTCGGCAACCTGGCCATCGACCACGTGCGCACGGCCGGCCGGCGGGCCCCGGCACCGGAGGACGCGCCGGGCCGGAGCCGCACCGACGACGACGCCGTCCTGCGCGTGGACCTGGCCCGCGCCGTCAGCAAGCTCTCCAACCGTCAACAGGAAGTGGTCGTGATGCGGTACCTGGTGGACCTCAGCGAGGACGAGGTCGCCTCCTCCCTCGGCATGTCGACCGGTTCGGTCAAGACCCACCTGTCACGGGCCACGCACCGACTGCGCGACCAGCTCCAGGACCTGCCCGGGAGCCCCCGGTGAGCCGGTCCGTCCCCTCCTTCCCGCCGGCCGGGGACCCGGAGGCCCGCTACGACGCGGTGCTGCGGCGCGGCGCCCAGCTGCGCCGGCGCCACCACCTCCGGGTGGCGGCGGGAGCCGGCGGGACGATGGCCGCGGTGGTCCTGGCCCTGGTGCTGTTCATGGGGGGCAGCGACGGCTCGCAGCCCGAGGAGGTCCTCGGCACCACCACCACGACCACGACGACGACCTCCCCCACGGAAGCTGTCGGTGGAGGTCGGCACCGGGCGGTGGGGCCGGCACGCGGGCCGTGGTGGTCACCGTCCGGGACCCGCAGCAGCCGGCCGGCCCCGGCTCGCAGGTCTGCGTCCACCTGCAGGTGTCCACCACCGGCGGGACGGCCGGCGGGGTGGCGAAGGGCAGCTCGTGCTGGGCCACGGGCGCACCCGACGGTCCCCCGGTGGAGCTGGCCCCCAGCGACGCCGTGGTCGGCTGCGCCACGGTCATGGGCCGGGAGCCGTACCCGACCACCGACGGGACCCGGCCCGTGGAGCACACGTTCACCTTCACCGCCCCGGAGTCGGTGGTGCCCGACGGTCTCCACACCGTGGAGGCCACGGTGGTGTCCGGCGTGGGCGACGGGTGCGATCCGTCCGTCTGGACGGGGAGAACGAACGCATCGCGACGGAGCGCCGAGACGCTGCAGTTCGGCTAAGGGCGGAGTTCTCCCCGGCCCGGGGCCACGCCTACCCTTGACGGTTTCGAGGTGCGGACCACTTGAGGGGGACACGCTCACCATGGGGACTTGGACTGGACGCCGCGTGCTGGTCACGGGCGGCGAGGGGTTCATCGGCAGCCACCTGGTGGACCGGCTGGTCCACGAGGGCGCCGAGGTCACCGCACTCGTGTACTACAACTCGTTCGGCCGCTGGGGGTGGCTGGACACCGCCGAGCCGGCCGTGCAGGACGCGGTCACCATCGTCCCCGGCGACGTCCGGGACGCCCGACGGGTGGACGAGGCCGTGGAGGGCAACGAGGTGGTCTTCCACCTGGCCGCGCTCATCGGGATCCCGTACAGCTACCACGCGGCCGAGAGCTACGTGCAGACCAACGTGAACGGCACCTTCAACGTGGCCGAGGCCTGCCGCCGACACGGGGCGCGCCTGGTCCACACGTCCACGTCGGAGGTCTACGGCACCGCCATCCGGGTGCCGATCGACGAGGACCACCCGCTCCAGCCGCAGTCGCCGTACTCGGCGTCCAAGATCGGCGCCGACATGATGGCGCTGAGCTACTGGCACGCCCACGAGGTGCCCGTGACGGTGGTGCGCCCCTTCAACACCTACGGCCCCCGCCAGTCCACCCGGGCCGTGATCCCCACCATCCTCACCCAGCTCTACGCCGGGGCCGAACAGCTCCACCTGGGCGCGGTGTCGCCCAAGCGGGACTTCAACTACGTGGCCGACACCGTGTCGGGGTTCCTGGCCCTGGCCGACTGCGACCAGGCCGTGGGCCGGGCCACCAACGTGGGCTCCGGCCGGGAGATCTCGATCGGCGACCTGGTCACGCTCCTGTGCAGCATCACCGGCCGGGAGATCGAGGTGGTCACCGAGGAGGCCCGGCTCCGGCCCGGCGGCTCCGAGGTGGAGCGCCTGCTGTGCGACCACTCGGTGGCCACCCGCATCAGCGGGTGGGTGCCGGAGGTCAGCCTGGAGGAGGGCCTGGCCCGCACCGCGGCGTGGATCGAGGCCCACCTCGCCGAGCTCGAGGTCCGCGGCTACGCGATCTGACCCGGGGCCCTGACCCGGAGCCCGGACCCGGGGTCCTGACCCGGAACGCCCGTCACACCGTCCCGAGCCGGCCCCGTCAGCGGGGCACGCGGTCGGGGCCGAGGATGCCCCGGTACAGGTCCAGGTACGCGCCGACGGTGGCCTCGATGGTGAACCGCTCCTCCGCGATCCGCCGGGCCCGTTCGCCCATGGCCCGGGCCGCGGGCAGGTCCGCCACCAGCTCCCCGATGGCCCCGGCCAGCGCCGCGGGATCCTCGGGCGGGACGATCCAACCGGTGGAACCGACCACCACGGCCTCGTCGACGGAGCCCACCGCGGTGGCGACCACCGGCAGGCCGGCCAGCATCGCCTCCACGATCGTGACGGGGAACCCCTCCAGCCGGGACGGCAGCACCAGGGCGTCGAAGGCCCACATCAGGTCCGCCACCCGCACGTCCCAGTCCAGCGGGCGGAACTCCACCCGGTCCGCCAGGCCCAACCGGTCCCGCAGCTCCACCAGTCGCTCGGTCTCCGGGCCGTCGCCCACCAGCACCACACGGGTCGGGGGCGGCACCAGGGCCATGGCCTCCAGCAGCACGTCCACGCCCTTGACGGGGTCGTGGCGGGCCACCGTGAGCAGCGTGGGGGCGTCGGGGCGCTCCACCGGCTCCCGGCCCACCCGCGGCACGCCGTGGTAGAGGGTGGCGATGGAGCCCGGTTCCAGCCCGGAGGACTCCTCGATCATCCGGGCGGTGCGGTCACCGACCGCGACGTGTCCGGCCAGGCGGGGCGACGTGGCCCGCTTCAGGGCGCCGGAGGTGGAGGACCACACGGCCATGGGCGAGTTCTCCACCACCACGCGGGGCAGTCCCCGGATGGTGGTCGCCGCCGCGATGGCCCACTGGCAGGACGACGCGGTGGACAGGTTGAACTGCAGGACGTCGGGCCGGAGCCGCACGAACATGGCCCGGTGCCGGGCCAGGCCCCGCAGGTCGTTCCGGTCCACCACCGGCGGCAGCACCAGGGTGTCGGTGCCGGGCCGGTGCGAGGCCAGCCAGTCCACCACCCGGGCGTCCACCCCCATGACGGTGACCTTGATCCAGGCCGGCAGCGCGCCCAGCACCCGGGACAGGTTCACCTCCGCGCCGCCCCGGGTGGCGGCGTCGGAGTAGACGACCAGGTGGAACCGCGGCGCCGGTCCGGTGGTGGCCGTCATCCGTGCGGCAGGAGCCGGCCCCGGAGCTCGTCCCACTCCTCGTTGGCCCGGTCGTAGTCATCGGGGCGACCGATGTCGAGCCAGTAGCCGCCGAAGCGGTGCACGCGGGGCGGCGTGTCCGCGGCCAGCAGGTCCAGCACGAGCTCGTCGAAGCCGAGCGGCTCGCCGGCCGGGTAGCGACGCAGCGTCTCCCGGCCCACGGCGTAGACGCCCATGGACACCGAGAAGTGCTCCACCGGCTTCTCCCGGAACGCCACGATGCGGTCACCCGCGTCCCCACCGATGTCCAGCACGCCGAAGTCGATCTTCACCACCCGGTCGTAGGCCGCCACCGTGAGCGGCGCGCCGGAACCGGCGTGGCCCTCCAGGACGGACCGGTAGTCCAGGTCGGTGAGCACGTCGCCGTTCATGACCAGGAAGTGGTCGGGCAACGCGTCCAGGTTGGACACGATCGGGCCCATCGTCCCCAGCGGGACGTCCTCGGACCAGTACTGGATGTCCAGCTCCCACTGGGATCCGTCGCCGCAGTAGGCCCGGATCAGCTGTCCCAGGTGGCCGATGGCGATGGTGACGCTGGAGAAGCCGTGGGCCCGGAGCTGGCGCAGGACGATCTCGATGATGGCGAACTCGTCGCCGATGGGGACCAGGGGCTTGGGGAAGGCGGTCGTGTAGGGCCGGAGCCGGACACCGCGCCCACCCGCCAGGATCACCGCGTGCATCGGGGCATCCTACGGGGTCCCCGGGCCGGAGCGGTCCGGGACCACCGTGGCGGCCAACCGCTCGAGCGACATGGACGGCACCGGGATCCCCAGCGACCGCAGCCTCGACGGGTCCCCGACCACGGCCGGGATGCCGGGCCGGTCCAGGGAACGGACGGAGGCGCTCACGCCCATCGCGTCGGCCAGCGACTCCACGATCCCACCGAAGGCCAACCCCACGCCGGAGCACACGTTGACGATGCCGGGCCGGTCGCCCGGGCCGCACAGCGCGACCAGGGTGGCGGCGGCGTCGGCCACGGTCACGAAGTCGCGCACGGTCGGGGGCCACCACACCTCCACCTCTCCACCGCCGGGCGGGAGGGCCCGCAGGTCCGCCAGCCACTGGTGCACCGGCGACGCGGCGGGGACGGGATGTCCGACCAGGTTGAAGACCCGGGCCACCACCGCGTCCAGGCCGGCGGCACGGGCCTCGAGCACCACGTCGGTGCCCCGGGCCTTGGTGGTGGCGTAGTCCCCCACCGGGCGGGCCGGGACGTCCTCCGCCACCGGGGCGTCGGTCCCGGGATCGCCGTACTCCGAGGCCGAGCCGATGTGGACCAGGCGCACCCCCGTGCCGGCCAGCAGCCCGCACACCCAGCGCGGGAACTCGACGTTGGCGTCCGCCAGGTCCGTCGACGTGCCGCGGGTCAACCCACAGGCGTTGACGACCATGGAGGCACCGGAGCGGACCACCAGGTCCCGCAGTGCCGCCGTGGCGGCCCCGTCCCGGTCACGCAGCTCGGGCACCAGGGGCGGGTCCACCGAGGTGACGTCGTGGGTGCGTGCGGCCTGGCGGGCCACCTCGGCGCCCACCCACCCCTCCCCCAGCACCAGAACGTGGCCCACGTCCCGCAGTCTGTCAGCCGCCCGCGACGGGGCGGGACACGCCGGTCCTCACCGGCCCCGGAACCGGGGCTCCCGCTTGTCCACCGCGGCCTGCACGGCCTCGGCGTGGTCCTCCGACGCGAACGTGGCCAACTCCAGCGCGGTCGCGGTGTCGAAGCTGGCCAGCAGCGCGGCCCGCAGCTGCTGGTTGACGGCCAGCTTGGTGTACCGGACCGCCAACGGTGCCGACGCGGCCAGCCGCCGGGCCAGCGCCATGGCCGTGGGCTCCACCTGGTCCGCCGCCACCACCCGGTTGACCAGACCCAGGCGCTCCGCGTCGGCCGCGCCCAACGGGTCACCGAGCAGCAGGTGTTCCTTGGCCCGGGCCGGGCCCAGCACCAGGGGCCAGATGACGGTGCCGCCGTCGCCGGCCACGAGCCCGACCCGGACGTGCGGGTCGCCGATGCGGGCGTCCTCGGAGGCGACGATGAGGTCGCACAGCAGGGCGATGCTGGCCCCCAGCCCCATGGCGTGGCCGTTCAGCGCGCACACGATGGGCAGCTCCACGTCGAGCAGGTCCCAGATCATCTGGCGGGCGTCCAGGCGGAGGGCGTCCAAGGCCTCGGTGCTGCGCAGCTGCGGGAACCAGGCCAGGTCGCCACCGGCGCAGAAGGCCCGGCCCGCTCCGGTCAGCACCACGGCCCGGGCCGTGCGTCTCCCGCCGGAGGCCCCGGAACAGCGCGGCCAGCTCGTGGTGCAGCGTGGCGTCGACGGCGTTCAGGTCCGAGCGGGGATGGTCGATCGTGACCACCAGCACGTCGCCGTCGCGCTCGGAAGCGCAGGGTCTCCCAGGTGCCGTCCTCGATCGCGTCGGACGCCGGACCGTCGTTCATCGCGTCGTCGATCTGCGCCCTGCCTCGGAAGGCCCAGCACCTGTTCGGCCAGGATGTTGCGCTGCACCTGGGTGGTGCCACCGCCGATGGTGAGGGCCCGGGCGAACAGGTAGTTCCACGGCCACTCGCCCTGGTGGCCGGCACCCAGGCCGCCGCCGACGGGAGCGGGAAGGTGCGCCAACGTCGAGGGCCATGGGCCGTCGGCGGCCACCATGGCGTCGGGCCCCACCAGGCCGGCGACCAGTTCCATGAGGCGCTGGCCGTGCTCGTCGGCCAGGAGCTTCTTGAGCGACGCCTCCGGTCCCGGTTCCCCGCCCGCCGCCACCGCCTCCTGGACCCGCCGGCCCAACAGGTCCAGCAGGAACGCCTCGGTGTGCAGGGCCGCCACCTCCTGGCGCCGGAGCGGGTCGGTCACGCCCACGCGGCGGGCCAGCTCCAGCACCTCGGCGCCGGTCGGGCCCATGCCCCACAGGATCCCGCCGGAGGACAGCGACACCCGCTCGTTGCCGAGCGTGACCCGGGCCAGGCGCCAGCCGTCGCCTGGCGCGCCCACCAGCGCGTCGGCCGGCAGTCGCACCTCGTCCAGGAACACCTCGTTGAAGTGCGAGCCGCCGGTCATCTCCCGGATGGGCCGCACGTCGATCCCGGGCGGCTCCATGGGACACAGGAAGTACGAGATGCCACGGTGCTTCGCGGCGTCGGGGTCGGTGCGGGCCAGCAGGATGCCGAACGACGCGACGTCGGCCGAGGTCGACCAGATCTTCTGGCCGGTCACCACCCACTCGTCGCCGTCGCGCTCGGCCCGGGTGGTGAGCGAGGCCAGGTCGCTCCCGGCGTCGGGCTCGCTGAACAGCTGGCACCAGATCTCCGTCGCCGGTCAGCAGCGGGAACAGGTACCGGTCGCGCTGGGCGTCGGTGCCCGCGGTCAGGATGGTCGGCCCGGCCCAGCCGATGCCGATCGGGTTGTCCGGCAGCGTCACCCCGGCGGCCAGCAGCTCCTCGTCGATGGATCAGCTGGTGGCGGCGTCGGCCCCCAGGCCCCAGGGCTCGGGCCAGTGCGGCGCCACCAGGCCGGCTCGGGCCAGGTCCTCGCCGGACGGGGCGGGGTGGTCGGCCAGCCACGCCGCCGCGTCGGCCCCGCTGGTCGATCCGGGGCCGGTCCGGACCGGTCACAGCTCCGCGCACCCCGGGCTCGCCGCCCAGCAGGACGGTGCCGACGGTCGGGTACAGGTTGGCGTTGACCAGCACGTGCTGGGTGGCCACGTGGGCGTCCCGGAAGCAGCGCTCGATGACCTGGCCCTCCCGCACCGCGGTCCCCCCGGCCAGGCGGTGCAGCCGGGCGGTGAGGTCCGCGACGGCCTCGGTGACGTGGGTGGCGGCCAGCCTCAGCGCGGCCCGGTCCGCCGTGGCGGAACCCCCCCGGAGCAGGTCCGCCCCGGCCTCGGCCCGGGCCCACACCGCGTCGACCTCGCCGAAGAGGTAGGCCCGCGCCGCCCGGAGTGCGGCCTCGCCGCGGGCCAGTTCGGCCCGGACCGTGCTGCGGGTCGACCAGGGTGCGGGCGCTGCCCATGGGGACCTTGGACGCGGTCAGGTCCACCACCGCGTCCAGGGCGGCCCGGCCCACCCCCAGGGAGACCGCGGCGATCCCCAGGGCCAGCAGGCCGAAGGGCGGGAACCGGTAGAGCGCTCCGTCGGCCCAGGGCCGGTCGTCCACCAGCGACACGGTGTGGCGGGCCGGCACGGCGACCCGGTCCATCACCAGGTCGTGGCTGCCGGTGCCCCGCATGCCGAGGACGTCCCAGTTGGGGACGATCTCCACCTGCTCCGCCGGGGCGAAGCACAGCCGGGCCGAGGGCAGGCCGGACGGGCCGGTCACCGGCGCACCGTCGTCGTCGGTCACCAACGCGCCGCCCAGCAGCCAGCTGCAGTGCTGCGCTGCCGCTGCCCCACTCCCACCGACCCGTCACCCGGTGAAGCCGTCCGCGTCGACCACGGCCCGACCGGTCGGCGCGTAGGCCCCTCCGGTGACCGCCATCGGGTCCGAGCCGTAGATCTCCTCGGCCCCGGCGCCGGGGCAGCCAGGCCGACAGCACGCCGGTGGTGGAGCCGATCATGACGCACCATCCGGCGGAGCCGGACCGCTGCGCCGACCCACTCGATCACGGCCAGGGCGTCGGCCGCGGTGCAGCTGCTCACCGTCCAGCTCCGTGGGCACCAGCATCCGGAACACGCCGGCCGCGGCCAGCGCCCGGGCCAGGGCCGGATCCAGGCGTCCGGCGGCGTCGAAGGCGGCGGCCCCCTCCCGCAGCTCGGCGTCCAGGCCGGCCACCCGCTCCAGCACGGTGCCCGTCCCGCTCATGGCTGCTGGGCCGGCGGCTCGTAGGGCGCGGCGGTGAACGGCCGGCGCTCACCCCAGCGGCCCCAGTGGGTGACCTTGTCCACGGGGCGGCGGGGTGCCACACCGAACCGGCCGGTGGGCCGCCCCAACGGGACCAGGGCCACCACCTGCTGGCCGCCGGGGATGCCGAAGTGGTCGCGGACCTCGTCGTGGTGGATGCGGTGCACCGTGGTGATGACGCCGCCGATGCCCATGGACCGCGCCGCCAGCAGCAGGTTCTGCACCGCCGGGTACACCGACGCGAACGGGGTGCCCACGTCCATGACGCCCTGGTCGTCCTGCACGGCCATGGAGATGTCCGGCATGCACACCAGCACGATCACGGGGACCTCGGCCAGGTGGCGGGCCAGGTGGCGCGACGCGGCCAGCGTGCGCTCCCACGCCGCCCGGTCCTCCTCGGTGCGGAACCCGGGCAGGCCGGCCAGCAGCGCGGCCTCGTACCGGGCGTAGGCCCGGCCGTAGAGCTCGCCGAGCCAGGCCCGGCCGTCGGCGTCGTCGACCACGACGAACTGCCAGGGCTGGATGTTGCCGCCCGACGGGGCCTGCTGCGCGGCCCGGAGGATGCGCTCCACCTCCTCGGTGGTGACGGGCTGGGCCGAGTACCGGCGCATGGCCCGCGTGGTCATGATCCCGTCGTAGAGCCCGGGCCCGGCGGTCCCCGCTCCGGCGTCGCTCACGACGCCCACCCCGGTGCGTGCAGCGGCCAGGGCCGGGCGAGCTCCAGCAGCCGGGCGAAGCGCAGCGGCACCTCGTCCTGGTGGCGGCGGCCCATCACCTGCAACCCCACCGGCAACCCGTCCGCGGTCAGCCCGGCGGGCACCGACACCGCCGGGTTCCAGCACAGGTTGGCCAGCATGGTGAAGGGCACGCTCATGGCCCCGTTCACCTCCACCCCGTCGATCTCGGTCGGCGGCGGCCCCTCGGCCCGGAAGGCCGGCACGGCGGTGGTGGGCGTCATCAGCACGTCGACCCCGGCGAACAGCGCCGCCATGTCCTGTTGGAGCCGCAGCCGCCGCCGGTAGCCCTTGGCCAGCGTGCGCAGCGGTCGGTCCTCGGTGGCCTCCAGCGCCATGCGCACGTACGGGGTCAGGTCGTCGGCCCGCTCCGGCCAGTGCCGCGCCTCGTCGATGCCGAGCCACAGCGACATGGCCCCGGCCGACATCCACGTGGCGACCGGGTCGGTCAGGTGCACGTCGACGTCCACCAGCTCCACCCCGGCGGCGCCCGCCGCGTCGTGCGCGGCGGCGTGGGCCAGTTCGGCCACCTCCGGATCCACCGGCGCGAAGCCCAGGTCGGCGGACCACCCCACGCGAAGGCCGGACACGTCCAGGGTCTCGATGGCGTCCTCGTAGCGGACCGGGGCCGGCGGCAGCGACAGGCGGTCGGTGTCGTGCGGCCCCGCGGTGACGTCCAGGTGGCGGGCGCTGTCGGCCACGGTGGTGGTGAGCGCGCCGTAGCACGCCGTCTCGGACGGGTCGTCGTCGGGGTGGGGGATGCGCCCGTGGCTGGGCTTGAGCCCGACCAGGCCGGAGAACCCGGCCGGGATCCGGGTGGAGCCGCCACCGTCCGACGCCGTGCCGAACGGGATCATGTCCGGCCGCCACCGCCGCCGCGGTCCCACCGCTCGAGCCACCCGGGGTCCGCTCGGGGTTCCACGGGTTGCGGGTGGCGCCCCAGGCCTTGGTGTAGGTGAAGTGCAGCGTGCCGAACTCGGGCGCGGCGGTCTTGCCCAGCGGGATGGCCCCTGCGTGCGCGGAGCCGGGAGACGTGCTCGGAGTCGGCCGGCACCGGGTCCAGGCCCTTGTAGAGCAGTGAGCCGTGGCTGGTGGGCATGCCCGCGCAGTCCTCCAGGTCCTTCACCCCGAACGGCACCCCGGCCAGCGGTCCCAGTCGGTCGCCCTCGCCCCGGGCCACCTGCCGGTCCACGTCCTCCGCAGCCCGACGGGCGCCGTCGGGGTCCAGGAACACGAACGCGTTGAGCTCGTCGTTGCCGGCCGCGATCCGCTCCAGGCACTCCTCCACCAGCCCCAGGGCGGACAGCCGGCCCTCACGGATCGCGGCGGCCGCGTCCACCACCGACGGCATGGGTCGGCCCATCGACGCGCTCACGACCGCACCGCCGGCTCGCCGGCCGGGACGTGACCGTCCGGCGCCCCCACCTGCATGCCCCGCCACGGCTGGTTGCCGTAGGTGTCCAGGTGCACCACGTCACCGACCGGCTTGCGGGTCGTCGGCCCGTACCGGCCCCGGGGCCATCCCAGCGGCACGATGCAGATGGGCTGCACGTCCACCGGGAGGCCCAGTGTGCGGCGTGACATGGTGACGCTCCACAACGGCAGCGTGATGAGCGACGCCCCCAGGCCCATGGCCCGGGCCGACAGCAGCAGGTTCTGCACGCTGGGGTAGATGGAGCCGTAGTGGCTGCTCTGGCCCAGCGTCGGGTAGGGCAGGAACCGCAGCGGGCCCTCCAGGCACGGCACCACCAGGACCGGGATCTCCTCGAAGTGGTCGACCTGCCACTGCACCGCGCCCAGCACCTTCTGCATGGCCGGGTCCTTGCGGGCCAGGCGCCGGCCGATGCCGCCGTACAGCTTCCACGCCTGCTGGTAGCGCCGGGCGAACGCGGCCTTGCGCTCGGCGTCGCGCACCACGATGAACTGCCAGTTCTGGCCGTTGGACCCGGTGGGGGCCCGCAGGGCCAGCTCGATGCAGCGCAGGACGATGTCGTCGTCGACCGGGTCGGGCAGGACCTTGCGCACCGCCCGCTGGGTCACCATCGCCTCGTCCAACGGCATGTGGAGGCGGTCCGCCACCTGCGCGTAGGAGCGGTCCCCGTCGGGTCCGCGTTCGTTCATCGTCACCTGGTCCCCCTGTCCTGGCACCGGTCCGGCCCGTCTCGGCGGGCGGCCGGAGGTCGTCGGCTGCATCCTCCCACGGGTGGCGGTGGGTGTGTCCGCTCCGGCGGGGGCCCATGGCAAGCTGTGCGCTTGGCGGACGCCACCTCGACCGAGGACTC
The DNA here is from genome assembly GCA_963773765.1 of uncultured Actinomycetota bacterium. Taxonomy (GTDB): domain Bacteria; phylum Actinomycetota; class Acidimicrobiia; order Acidimicrobiales; family Microtrichaceae; genus CAVZCC01. The sequence continues at coordinate 656,749 of CAVZCC010000005.1, forward strand.
CCCGGGCCCGAACGACGGCTTCGCCGCGGTCACGTTCCCCATGTGGAACACGGCGCTGGCCCGTGCCGGACGGTGGGCCGACGAGTTGGACCACATGCGGACCGTCCCGGTGGAGCCGGTGGACCGCCGGCCCGCACCGGGTGCGCCGGCCTCGGCGTGGGCCGTGGTGAAGGCAGCGGTGAGCCTGGCCGGTGCGCCGGTGGGCATCTCCGCCATGGCCGTGGCGGCCCGACGGGCCCAGCGCATGACGCTGGAGCGCATCGAGGGGTTCCCCGAGCACCTCCACGCCCTGGCGGAGGACCGACGCTCCCCGCTGCCGGCGCGCAGGACCCGGCGACTGCCGGCGGACCGTCGCTACCTCATCACCTCCGACCTGCACCGCTGCATCCCCGGCCGGCTGGACTGGCCGGCCCGCCAGCGCACCAAGTCGCTCTACCACCGGGTCCTGGCCGGATACGCCGAGGACGGGTGGGACCTGGTCGAGAACGGTGACGTCGAGGACTACTGGATGGTCGGCGGCTCCACCTGGGGCGCGGTGTACGACGTCGCCCGCCTGGCCGGCGGCGCGGCCGGCCGGCTGGGGACCGAGCCCCGGCGCGAGCTGCTCCGGGAGCAGCTGGACCGCATCGTGGAGAACAACGCGGCCACCTACCGGCTGCTGCGGGACGGCTTCTGCGCCGACGGCCGGTACCACCGGACGATGGGCAACCACGACGACGTGTACGTCGACGCCGACCTGGTGGGCCACCTCGGCACCCACCTGCCCGGCACCGAGATGGCCGACACCCTCCTGCTGTGCCGCCCCGGAGCGTCCGCGGCCGACGGCATCGGCGGTGTGGAGGCCGTCGTGTGCCACGGCCACCTGACCGATGCCTGGAACGGACCGGGGTTCGCACTGCTGGGCCGTGCCATCACGTGGCTGGTCACCGGCCTGGACGACCTGCCCCGGCTCAACGGGTCCGACGGCCTGCCCGACGAGCAGTCCCTGTCCCGCCTGCTGGGCGGCCGGGGCCGCAACCGGTTGGTGACCCTGGACCCGCGCTTCGGCGGGAGCCGACGCTTCGACTCCCTGGACGAGGAGCGGCTCTTCGCCTCCCTGGGCGCGCAGGAGCCGGCCGGCGGGTGGCCGTGGTTGGCCTTCGGCCACACCCACTACCCCATGCTCTGGCCCACCGACGCGGCCGGGTCGCGGGTCAAGTACGCCAACTCGGGCTGCGGGGTGCTGGACGGCGCCTTCAGCGCCCTGGAGTGGGTGCCGGACCACGACGAGCCCCTCCGCCTGGTCCTGTGGATGGCCGAGGACGACGACCTCCGCCGGGTGGAGCTGGTCCCCGACGAGGGCGCACTCACCCCCCGCTGAGCGGGCCGCACCCCGGCCCGGCCCGGTTGGCCCCACCTGGGTCCCCCACGCCCATTCGTTCTCGGGCTGCTGAGGCCGCTCCGAGCGGCTCCGGCAGCCCCAGAACGAGCCGCCGCCGGCCGCCGCGGGGCGCCACTGGGTCGTCGGGCAGGGGCCGGTCGGCCCCGTCCGGAGGGCAGACCTTCCCGGCGCGGAGTAGGTTGCGGCTCGATGCAGCTGGGGAGCGACCATCACGGCGGAGCGCCGACGGCGCGCACGCAGGGCGACGATGCGCCTGCCGTGGTGCGCGGCCGGCCCGACATCGAGGTCCTCCGGGACGACCCCGCGCCGCGGCGGTGGCTGACGGCGTGGCGCCGGGCCGGGACGGCCGAGGGGCGCAGGCGTGAGTTCCACCCGGTGCGGGCGGTGCTGCTGGGCTCTGCCGTGGTGGCGGCCGCCGTGTTCCTGCCCGGGGCTGCGGTGTTCCTGGGCATCCTGGCCGTGATCATCGTCGTGCACGAGACCGGCCACTACCTGGTGGCCCGGCGCTGCGGCATGCGCCCCACCGAGTACTTCCTCGGCTTCGGCCCCACCGTGTGGTCGCGCACCACCGCCGGCGGCCTGCGCTGGGGCATCAAGTCCTTCCCGCTCGGGGGTTACGTCAAGATCCCCGGCATGGGCCCGTCGGAGGAGGTGGAGGCCGCACTCGAGCCGTACACCTACCGGGCCGCCACCCGGCCCCGGCGCATGGCCGTCATCCTGGCCGGCGTCGTCGCCAACTTCGCCCTGGCCGTCGCCCTGTTCGCCGGGTACGCGATGTGGAGCCCCGCCATCGACGTGGGCCCGGTGCGGGCCGTCACCGGGTCGGTGTCGCTCACGGTGGACGTCGCGGTCGATTCCGTGGCCGCGTTGGGCCGCCTGGTCACCGGCGCCGGCGACTACGCCACGTCGGTGGCCGACGGGTCCGTCCCGGAGGACCGCATGGTGTCCGCCGTGGGCGGGGCCCAGCTCACCGAGGGCCTCCTGGAGGAGCACCCCAGCCGCATGCTGCTGCTGGCCGGGCTGTTCTCCGCCAGCATCGCGGTGCTCAACCTCCTGCCGCTGCTGCCACTGGACGGCGGACACGCGGCGGTGATCCTCATGGAGGGGTTCTGGGCCAGGGTGCGGGGCCGGCCCCGCTACCGGCTCGACCCCAACCGGTTCCGCGTCGTCGCGCTGGTGGTGGTCGTGGCCCTGCTCGCGCTCGGGGTGTCCAGCATGTACATCGACCTGATCCACCCCCTGTCCGCCACCGCCGGCTGACCACCCCCACAGGGATCGCCGGGCGGTCCGGGCGCGGGTTGCGACCGTCGGTCGGCTACAGTGGGCGCTTCGCACCGGACCGTTCGGTCCAGGGAGCGATCGCCAGTTGCAGGTGTCGTGACGACCACCGGCTTGCCGGCGAACCACCATCTGCATCATCCAACCGGCGCGCCAGATCGTGCCGCCCTCTGTCCGCCGGTCCGGCGGACGTGAACAGGAATCCCCCGTGACCAAGTCATTCGCCGATCTCGGCGTGCCCGCGTCCATCGCTGCCTCCCTGGCCGCCCGCGGCATCAACGAACCCTTCCCCATCCAGGCCCTGACCCTGCCCGACGTCCTCGACGGCCGGGACGTGTCGGGCCGTGCCCCCACCGGCTCCGGCAAGACCCTCGCCTTCGGCATCCCGCTGGTGGTGGGCGTCGACCGGGTCCGCCCCAAGCGGCCCCGCCGCCTGGTGCTGGTCCCCACGCGTGAGCTCGCCACCCAGGTCTGCAGCGAGCTCCGCCTCCTGGCCGGCGCCGACGGCCCCCGTGTGGAGGCCATCTTCGGTGGCGTCCCCATCAGCCGGCAGGCCACGGCGCTGCGTCGCGGCACCGAGATCGTGGTCGCCTGCCCCGGCCGCCTGGCCGACCTGATCAACCAGAACCTGATCCGCCTGGACGGCATCGACATGGTCGTGCTGGACGAGGCGGACCGCATGGCGGACATGGGCTTCCTGCCCGAGGTGCGCCGCCTGCTCGACCAGTGCCCCTCCGACCGCCAGACCGTGCTGTTCTCCGCCACCCTCGACGGTGACGTGAACGTGCTCGTCCGCAACTACCAGCACGACCCCGTGCGCCACGAGCTGCACGTGCCGGAGGAGGACGCCCCGGACGTGGACCACCACTTCTGGGAGGTCGAGAAGACCCAGCGCGTCACCACCGCGGCGCAGGTCGTGGACCGCATGGGCCCGACCGTGGTGTTCTGTCGCACCAAGCGCGGCGCGGACCGCATCACCCGCCAGCTCGGCGCGGCGGGCATCAACGCGGTGGCCATCCACGGTGACCGCTCCCAGGGCCAGCGCGACCGTGCCCTGCAGCAGTTCCGCGACGGCCACGCCGCCGCGCTGGTGGCCACCGACGTGGCCGCCCGCGGCATCCACGTGGACGACGTCGCCGCCGTGATCCACTTCGACCCGCCGGGCGACCCCAAGGACTACGTCCACCGCTCCGGGCGCACCGCCCGGGCCGGCGCCCGTGGCGTGGTGGTCAGCCTGGTCACCCCGGACCTCCGCTCCGACGTGGCCGGCCTGCAGCGCAACCTGGGCCATCCCAAGGGGCTGGACCGGGTGAACCTGGACGCCCTGGGTGAGCCGGGCCCGCGCAACCGCTCGTCCAACCCGCCCAGCAACCGGGCCACCCGCAACGAGGCCCGTCGGCAGGACGCCCAGCCGGCCAACGGCTCGTCCAACGGTGCCGGTCAGTCCAACGGTGCCGCCCGCACGCAGGACTCCGAGTCGGACATGGACCGTGAGGAGCGGCGGCGGCGCAACCGGGCCGGGCAGAACCGTCCGGGCCAGTCCCGCGCCGGCAAGCCCCGCACCGGGCAGTCCCGCAACGGTTCCGGCTCCCGCAGCTCGTCCGGCTCGCGGAGCGGGTCGGGCGCCAGGAACGGCTCCGGCGGTGGCGGCTCCCGCAACGGCTCCGGCGCCACCTCGGCCGGTGGTGGTCGTCGCAGCCAGGGCGGCCAGCGCCGCTCGGCATCACGCTGAACTGCTCGCACCGGTCGGCCACGCTGACCAGCCCCACCGGTCGACCGGTCCTGACCACCGACCCGAAGGCCCGGCCGCACGGCCGGGCCTTCTGCGTTCAGCGACCGGTGTGGCCGAAGCCGCCCTCGCCCCGCTCGGTGTCGTCCAGCGCCTCCACCTCGAGGAACTGGACGTGCTCCACGGCCTGGATCACCAGCTGGGCGATCCGCTCGCCGCGGGTGACCTGGAACGCCTCGGTCGGGTCGGTGTTGACCAGCAGGACCTTGAGCTCACCCCGGTAGTCGGCGTCGATCAGGCCGGGCGTGTTCAGGCAGGTGACCCCGTGCTTGAGGGCCAGTCCGCTGCGGGGCTGGATGAACCCGGCGTGGCCCCGGGGGATGGCGACGGCCAGGCCGGTGGGCACCAGGGCCCGGCCCCCTGCCGGCGCCAGGGTCACGTCCTCGGCGGCCTGCAGGTCCACCCCGGCGTCGCCGGGCTTGGCGTAGCGCGGCAGGGGCAGGTCGGGATCGAGACGGACGACGGGGACTTCCAGCACGGCGAGGAGGCTAGTGCGGGCCGCGGGCCCGGCCGGCCGGTCGTCCCCTCAGCGCCCCTGCGCCCACGGTGCAGTGGCCAGGTCGAACTGGATCATGGAGGCGGACTGGCTGGCGGTGGCCAGCAGGTGGCCGCGCTCACTCCAGATGTGCGCGGCACCGTGTCCGTAGTCGCCGGCCGCCAGGTGGGCCCGCAGGTCGACCAGCACCCACTCGGACGGCTCGAAGGAGCCGACGCGGATGGTGTTGTCCAGGCTGATGCCGCCCGCCATCACGCCGCAGCCGTGCGCGACCGACAGCGGCACCATGTCTGCGATGAAGGCCACCGTGGCCGGGGTGACCGGGACCCCGTCCCGGCGGCGGACCCACATGCAGAGCCGCCCCGGCCCGGGATCGGGATGCTGCTCCACGGTGGGCTCTCGGAACTCGACCACGGCGTTGAAGCCCAGTCCGCTCGGCAGCCGGGCGGACTCGTCGTCCACGCCGGCGTTGCGCAGCATGGTGGCGAACGGGCCGTCACGCAGCTCGGACGCCTCGGGCCCCGTCACGACCGGCGCGTGCTCGAAGGTGCCGGTGAGGCCCTCCGGCCGGTGGTGACCGGTGGCGCCGAGCGAGGCGAACATGACCGCGCCGGACTCGTCGGTGCCGGTGACACGCACCTGGTTGGTGCGGCGACCAGGTGCCAGAACCTCGGCATGGACCGAGATCTCGGCCTCGGCCGGGGCGGTGGACACGAACTGGGTCGTCATCCACAGCGCGGTGCGGTCCGACACCAGCTCTGCGGTCGCGATCGACACCGCGATGGCGGTCCCGCCGTAGAGCCGGCCGTCGAGCCGGGCCAGGTGGTTCTGCACGGTGAACCGGAAGCGGCCGGGCTCGTCCGTGGCGGTCAGTCCGAGGAAGTCGGCGTCGGAGGACATCGACGCACCGTACCGACCGGCCCCGATCGACTCGGCATCCACGACTCCGCGGAGTCGTCCTGGAGAACAGGCGGCACTGTCCTCTCGTTCTCGTGACATCCGAAGTTGCCGGGCCGTACGAGATGTCACGAGTTCGCGGGTGCCGCTCGGCGGAGTCGATGGGCTATCCGCCGCCCGTGGACGTCTGGTGCGTCTCCCCGATGAGCTCGGCCATGACCAGGTCGGCCACCAGCGTCACCGCTGCGACCACCGGCTCGGACATCCGGTCGCCCAGGCCGACGTCACCTACCTCCACCCCCAGCACCACCAGCCGGTCGGGCATCCGTCCCGTGGCCCGGCCCAGCGCGACCGCGTCACCCGGCCCGGCGGAGTGCGTGCCGGCCGGTCCCGACGATGCCGCCAGGCGGTCCGGGTCCAGCCGGTGCACGGTGCCCGGCGCGGCCCCGGTCCGCACCCCGTCCACCACGATCGCCAGCCCGGCGCCCTCCCAGGCCAGCACGGTCCGCATCGGTTCGCCGTCGCTGTCCACCAACCGGGTGCCGGCCGGAACGCCGGGACCGGCCCGCAACGCCTCCAGCACGGCCGGGCCCACCCCGTCATCGCCCCGGAACGGGTTGCCGACGCCGATCACCACGGCACCGCGAGCGCTGTCGCCCTCAACCACGATCGACGGTGAGGTCCAGGAAGTGGGTGGCGCAGGAGATGCAGGGGTCGTAGTTGCGGATCGACTGCTCGCACAGGTGTCGCAGGTCGTCGTCGTCGAGTGCCAGGTTGGCCTGCACCAGCGCGGCCAGGTCCGACTCGATGGCGGGCTGGTTCTGGGACGTGGGGGGCACGATGTCGGCCGACAGCACGGTGCCGTCACCGTCCAGCTCGTAGCGGTGCCAGAGCGTTCCCCGGGGGGCCTCGGACCAGCCGCACCCCACCCCGGCGCGGGCCGGCACCGCCACCGCCGGCTCGGGCGGGACCACGTAGGCGTCGATGATGGCCAACGCCTCCTCCACCGCGTGCACCACCTCCACCGCCCGGATCACGATGCTGCGGAACGGGTTGCGCTCCTCCGGGTCCAGGCCGACCTCGGCCGCCACCGCGGCCGCGGCCGGCCCCAGGCGGTCGTGGTTGAGCGCGAACCGGGCCATGGGCCCGACCAGGTACTCGCCCCGGCCGGCCAGGTGGGCCTGCAGCGCGTTGGAGTGCGGCGCGTGGGTCTCCACCACGTGCTGGTCGAACTCGTCGGGGCCCAGGTCCAACCCACCGCTGGACACCAGCCGGCCGTCCAGCACGGCGTAGCCCTCCTCGCTGCGCAGGGCGACCAGTTCCACGTCGTCGCGGCGCAGGTCGGGGAACGTGAACCCCGCCACCAGCCGGACGGTGTCCAGCGCCGCGTCCAGCTGGACCCGCAGCCGGTCCGCCACCGGGGCCAGCTCGGCCGCGGTGGGGGCCCGGTGGAAGCCACCCAGGCGCACGTTGACCGGGTGCACGGCCCGTCCGCCCACCACCTCCACCAGCTGGTTGCCGACCTGCTTCAGGTCCAGGGCCCGCTGCACCAGCTCCGGGTCCGTCCTGGCCAGGGCCAGCGCGCTGTCCACGCCCAGGAAGTCCGGGGCGTGGAGCAGGAAGATGTGCAGCACGTGGCTCTCGATCCACTCGCCGCAGTAGAGGAGCCGCCGCAGCTCCCGCAGCTGGCCCCCGACGGCCACCCCGCAGGCCGCCTCCAGGGCCTGGCACGCGCTCATCTGGTAGGCGACGGGGCAGATGCCACAGATCCGGGCGGTGATGTCGGGCGGCTCGGTGTACCGGCGGCCCCGCAGCATCGCCTCGAAGAACCGGGGAGGCTCGTAGATGCGCAGCTGCACCTGGTCCACCCGCCCGTCGCGCACCTGCACGTGCAGCGCACCCTCGCCCTCCACCCGGGCCAGGGCGTCCACCGTGATGGTCCGCGGCGTGGTCGTGTCATCGGGTCCGTCGCTCATCCCGGCCTCCCGTCCGCCTCATGGCCTGCGCCGGCTGCAGAACCGGCGGACCCGTCGCCGCCGTCGGGACCGCGGCCGGCCAGGTCCGCGGAGGCGGACCGGAACGGCTCCCGCGCCGCGTTGTAGGTGCGCAGCGACAGCACCACCTCCGTCCGGTCCATGCCGGCACGCTCCAGGTCCGCGGCCAGGGCCGCGACGTTCGGGTCCTCGGCGGGGCCGAAGCACCCGTAGCAGCCGCGGTGGAAGGTGGGACAGAGCGCACCGCATCCCGCGTGGGTGACCGGGCCCAGGCACGGGGTGCCGTGGGCGACCATCACGCACACGGTGCCGCGCATCTTGCACTCCAGGCACACGCTGTGGGGCGGGACCTCGGGCCGTCGCCCGTTGATGAACGCGTTGATGACCTCCAGCAGCTGGTGGCGGTCGATGGGGCAGCCCCGGAGCTCGAAGTCCACCGGGACGTGGTCCGCGATGGCGGTCGACGTGGTGAGGGTGGAGATGTACTCGGGTGTGGCGTAGACGACCCGGGTGTACTCCTCCACGTCGGCCAGGTTGCGCAGGGCCTGGATCCCCCCGGAGGTGGCGCAGGCGCCGATGGTGACCAGTGCCCGGGACCGGGCCCGCACGTCGCGGATGCGGGCCGCGTCGGCCTCGGTGGTGATGGATCCCTCCACGATGGACAGGTCGTACGGGCCGACCCCTCCGTCGTCCGGTCCGGCCTCCAGGAAGTGGGCCAGGTCCACCCGGCCGGCCAGGGCCAGCAACTCGTCCTCGCAGTCGAGCAGGGAGAGCTGGCAACCGTCGCACGACGCGAACTTCCACACCGCGACACGGGGCACGGTGCCGGGACGTGCGGTCATCGTTCCCGCACCGCCATGAGCGGTCCCAGCACGCGCTGGGTCATGACCGGCCCGTCACGGCACACCAGGACCGGGCCCAGCTGGCAGTGCCCGCAGTGGGCCACGGCGCAGCGCATGTTGCGCTCGGTGGACAGGCGGATGCGCCCCGGATCCATGCCGCGCTGCAGCAGCGCCCGCGAGGCGTAGCGCATCATCGCCTCCGGCCCGCACACGAAGGCGGTCGTGGAGCCGGGCTCGAACGGCGCGGCGTCGACCAGCGTGGTGACCACGCCCACCGGCCCGGTCCACGACGGGCCGGCCCGGTCGACGGTGACCCGGGCGTGGACGTCCTCGCGGCCCTGCCACCCGACCACCTCCGACGCGAACAACAGGTCGTCGGGGGTGCGGGCCCCGATGAGCACGTCGACCTGTCGGTACCGGTCCCGTCCGGCCAGGACCTGGCGGATCAGTGGGCGCAACGGGGCCAGGCCCACGCCTCCGGCCACCACCACCACGTCACCGCCCTCGGCCCCCTCCGGGTCCCAGGTGGTGCCGAACGGGCCCCGCACCCCGATCACCGCTCCCACCGGCACGCGGTCCAGCGCCGCGGTGACGGTGCCCACGGCCCGGATGGTGAACGACAGCGTCCCGTCCCCGATGGCGCTGACCGAGACCGGGACCTCCCCCACCCCGGGTGCGTAGAGCATGTGGAACTGCCCGGGCCGGGACGGCGCGACCGGTCCGGCCTGCTCCCCGGTCTGGTCGGCGGCCGGCTCGACGACCAGGGTCCGGGTGTCCGCCGTCTCCTGGATGCGGTCCACCACCCGGTGCCGCACGGGGGCCATGGGCGCGGTCGTCGCCGTCACCGCCGTGTCCCCCCCGGTGTCCCGTACAGGTCGAGCAGCTGGGTCCGGGCCTCGACCAGCCGGCCGGTGACCACCCGGGCCAGCCGCCGGGTGACCTCGGCGTCCAGGCGGGGCCGGGCCTCCAGCACCGCCCGCAGCGGTCCGGCCTCCAGCACGACGGCGGTGGAGTCGACCGCGGCCACGGCATCGACCTGCCACTCGTGGGGCGGGAACATCCACGACCACCCCACCACGCCGCCCGGCTCCACCGTGGAGAGCACCACGTCCCCCCGGCGGGGCAGGTGGGTCTCCAACGAGATCCGCCCCTCCACCAGCAGGTGCAGGCCGTCGGCCGGGTCGCCCTCGCGGGCCACGCGCTGCCGTGCCCTCACCGCGACCACCCGCCCGCACGCGGCCATGGCGTCCAGGTCGTCGTCCGCCAGGCCCGCGGTGAACGGGTGGTCGGCCAGCAGCTCCCGCACGCCGTTCACGGCGCTGCCTCCCCCGTGCCGCGGCCCGAGATCACGGTGGCCTCCTCGACCAGGTCGATGGCGGCCGGGCACCAGGCGATGCACCGACCGCACCCCACGCACCCCGCGGTGTCGAACTGGTCCCACCACGTGGAGAGCTTGTGGGTCAGCCACTGGCGGTAGCGGGACCTGGTGGTGGGGTGCTGGGCCCCGCCGTGCAGGTAGGAGTGCTCCAGCGTGAAGCACGAGTCCCATCGCCGGGACCGGACCGTGTGGTCGCCGGTCAGGTCCGTCACGTCCTCCACCGACGAGCAGAAGCAGGTGGGACAGACCATCGTGCAGTTGGCACAGGACAGGCAGCGCGACGCCACGTCGTCCCAGCGGGGGTGGTCCGGCGCCGCGGCCAGCAGCTGGGCCAGGCCGTCGGTGCGGAGGTGGCGGCCCATGCGGGCCACCGCACCCGCCGGCACTGCGTCGGCGTCACGCACGTCGTCGGGGCCGGCCGGCCGGGACCGATGTGCCCCGGACGCGGCGACGCGTTCCAGGAGGGCGGCGCCGGTGGCGGTCCCGGCCCGCGCCACGAACTCGTGGCGGCCGCCGTCCACCAACTCGGTCAGCCGCACGTCGGGGACCACCCCGACCGCGCCCCGCCCGTCGGCCTGCGGCCCGGTCCCCATGGAGTCACAGAAGCAGGTCGCGGCGGGATCCCCGCAGTCCACCGACACCAGGACGGCGCCGTCCCGCTGCGCCGCGTAGTGGGGATCGGGGTGGTCGCCGTCCAGGAACACCCGGTCCTGGATCCCGATCCCGGCCAGCTCGCAGGCCTTGAGCCCGAACAGGGCCACGGGCCGGGCCCCGGCGGCGGGGTCGGCCGGCAGGCCGTCGAAGTCGACCGGGGTCCCGTCGTCATCACGGGTGACCGTCCCGTGCCACAGCTCGGTCCGGGGCTCGAAGAACCGGCGCTTCGGGCCGTCGGGCCCGACGGCGTGGCCGAACAGGGCGTCGTCGTCCCGGCGCCGCAGGCGGTAGGAACCGGCGGCCTGCTCGTCGCCCCACCCGGCCGGCAGGTCGTCCAGCCCGGTCACCGGGCCCGGCACGATGGCTCCGTCCCGCACGGTCGGACCGATCACGTCGCGCCCGCCGGTCCCCAGCAGGTCCACCAGGGCGGCCAGGCCGTCCAGGTCAAGCACCACCGCCGCGCCGGACTGGTCGGTCATTGCCACGGGCACAGTCTGCCCCCCTGCCCCGGGCGCGCTCCCTCCGGGGAGCGGGCCGAACGGGCGGTCCCGAGCCGGGCGGCCGTAGGGTGGTCCGATGCTCGCCTGGATGGACCTCGAGATGACCGGCCTGGACGCGACCACGGACGTCATCGTCGAGATCGCCACCCTGATCACCGACGACGACCTGGAGATCGTGGCCGAGGGCCCCGACCTGGTGGTCCACGCCACCGACGAGCAGCTGGCCGGCATGGACCCCGTGGTGGTGGACATGCACACCCGCAGCGGCCTGCTGGAGCAGATCAAGGCCTCCACGGTGACGCTGGAGGAGGCCGGGGCGGCCACGCTGGCGTTCCTGCAGGAGCACATCAAGGAGCCCCGCACCGTGCCGCTGTGCGGCAACTCCATCGGCATGGACCGCCGGTTCCTGGTGGCGTACCTGCCGGAGATCGAGGAGTACCTCCACTACCGCTCGGTGGACGTCTCCACCATCAAGGAGCTGGCCCGGCGCTGGTACCCCAAGGACCTGGGGGGCCTGACCAAGGGCGCCTCGGCCCATCGGGCCATGGACGACATCAAGGAGTCCGTGACCGAGCTGAGGTACTGGCGGGAGCACGTGTTCCGCCCCGCCGGCTGATGGCCGTCGAGCGCCAGGAGCGCCTGGCCGCCCGGGAGGAGGTGGACGAGGTCGCGCCCGGCATCCTGCGGGTCCAGCTGCCCATCCTCCTGCCCGGCCTGGGCCACGTGAACTGCTACGTCCTGGAGGACGAGCGGGGCGTCACGCTGGTGGACCCCGGCCTGCCCGACCCGGCCACGAACTCCACGCTGGTGCAGCGCCTCGCCTCCATCGGCATCCCCGCCGAGCGGATCCACACCGTGGTGGTGACCCATTCGCACCCCGACCACTTCGGCGGGGCCGGCCGGCTCAAGGTGGAGCACCACTGCGACGTCATGGCCCACCGCTCGTTCTCCACCCCGTTCGACGCCCCCATGGAGGACGACCTGCGGGCGCTGGAGTCCGTCACGGACGACCTGACCGACGGCGACGACCCCGACGACGTCCCGGTGGAGGGCCCGTACAACCCCCGCCTGGCCCGGGTGCTGTACGGCACCGGTCCGATCCCGCACTTCCAGCCCCGGTCCACCCCGTGGGGCGAGGAGGGGTTCCGCCCCGGTGCGGGCGAGCTGGAGGCCATGCGCACCTGGGACGACCTGTCCAAGCAGGGCCTGCTGTCGCTCACACCGACGGTCCGGGTCGACGACCTGGAGATGGTGCGGCTGGGACGGCGGGACTGGCAGGTGGTCCACACCCCCGGCCACACCGGGGACCACATCTGCCTGTTCGACCCCACCGACGGCGTGCTGCTGTCCGGCGACCACGTGCTGCCCACCATCACGCCCCACATCTCCGGCCTCACCGCCAGCCCGGACTCGCTGGCGGAGTTCGTGGCCGCCCTGGAGCGGGTCGCCGCCATCCCCGGCGTGACCAACGTCCTGCCGGCCCACGGCCTGCCGTTCGCCGACCTGCCGGGCCGGGTGGCCGCCATCATCGAGCACCACACGGAGCGGCTGGAGCTGCTGGAGGGCATCGCCTCGGACCTGGGCGACGCCCCGGTGCGGGAGTACAGCCACCGCCTGTTCCAGGAACGGTCCTGGGGGCCGATGGCGGAGTCGGAGACCTATGCCCACCTGGAGCACCTCATGCTCACCGGGCGCATGCGGTCCCGCACCGCGGGCGACGGCCGCCTCCACTACGCCCCCGTCCCCACCCCCTGACCGGACCCCCGACCGGCGACTCCGCGGCGTCGTCGGCGCGATGATTCGGCGCACCGCCGGCCGTCAGGACACACATGCGCACACTGATCGTTTCCGAGTTCGTGACGCTCGACGGCGTGATGGAGGCCCCGGGCGGCGAGCCCACCCACCCGCACACCAACTGGGTCGGCGACCGCTTCTGCCCCGAGATCGGCGAGTACAAGCTGCAGGAGGTGCTCGACGCCGGGACCCTGCTGGTCGGCCGGGTGACCTATGAGAGCTTCGCCGGGGCGTGGCCGGACCGGGAGGGCGAGTTCGCGGACAAGATGAACGCCATGCCCAAGGTGGTGGTGTCCACCACCCTCACCGACCCCGGCTGGGCCAACACCACCGTCCTGGGTGGCGACGTCGTGGCCGGCATCGGCGACCTCCGGGCGGGCGACGGCGACCCGATCCTGGTGGCCGGCAGCTGCTCGCTGGTCCACACCCTGCTGGACAACGACCTGGTGGACGAGCTCCGCCTCATGGTCTTCCCGGTCACGATCGGTGCCGGGCTCCGGGTGTTCCCGGACACCGTCAGGCTGTCGTCCTGGTCGACGGCCGACACGGTGACGTTCCCGGGCGGCGTGCGGGTCGACACCTACCGCCGGGCGTGACCGTTGCGAGCCGCAGGATGCATGCCGCAACGGGCCCGACGACGGCCGGCTGAACTTCGTGGAAAGAATCCGGTTAATCGCTTGACCGCCCCCCGGGGACCGTGGTGCACTCCGAGGACCGCCGACCCGGCCCGGGTCGGCAAGGTTCGACCTCCGGTCGGGCTGACACCGGGCGGCACACGCCGACCGGCAACCGAGCAGGACAGACACATGAAGCACACGACCACCCACCTGAAGGACGCCACGTGGCGATCCGGTGTGGTGCGCGCACGACTTCATTCCTGCTCGGTGGTGACCTCCAACGGGATTGCGAACGTGTACGTCGCCAAGCCGGCCACCATGGCCGGTTTCCCGGTCACCCGAGTCACCCGACGGGGAGCCCCTCCGCAGTAACCGCAAGGTCGCAGCGCAGGTACGGACTCCAGAGCCGCCGGGTGACAACCCGGCGGCTCTTCTGCTTTTCGCCCCGCCGCCCCACGGACCGACCAGACCAGTCCCAGACCCCCAGACCCCGACCCAGACCCAGAGCACCACCGGAGACAAGGAGACCATGATGACCATCCTCGACACCCACCCACCGGGGGCCGAGGCCACGCAGCTGCCGGCATCCCGTCAGCTGTGGGAGGCCCAGGCCGGCTGCCGCGACCTGGACACCGCCATCTTCTTCTCCGACGACCTCGACGAGATCGGTGACGCCAAACGCGTCTGCCTGAGCTGCCCCGTCAGGGCCCGATGTCTGGACGCCGCGGTCGACCGCGGCGAGCAGTACGGGATCTGGGGCGGGCACCTCTTCGTGGCGGGACGCATCGTCCTGCACAAGCGCCGCCGCGGGCGGCCCCCCAAGACCCCCCGCCCCGGGGACACGTTCCCCGAGGTGGAGGTCCCGGACGCCTACCGGCGTCTGGTGACCGCGTGAACTGCGGGGAGCGGCACCGACCCCCTGGGTGCCGCTCCCCGCGCCAGGACCCTCCCGGCAGGGAGAGCGATCCGGACGTGCCCGGCGGGACAGCGACGCACAAGCTCGCGACCTGACCGCTGAGGACCCGGATCGGTACGGTGGAGGGGCCGGAGACGCCGGCCCCCTCCTCCGTCTCCACCTGTCTCATGCCCACCACGGACCATCCCCCGGCCGAGACCGGGACCCCACCGCCCTCCCGCCGCGGTCGACGCCTCCCCGTCGGGCCCGTCGGCCTGCTGCTCACCACCCTCGTGGCCGTGCTGGCCGCCCTGGGGTTCATCCGGTTCGTCGCCGGCCAGGACGACGAGGAGCCGGTCAGGGTCCAGGACGCCCTGGACCAGCTCGACGCCGGACCGGTGGTCCCCGACGGCGCCGAGGTGGCGGAGGTCGGGCAGCCGGCCCCGAACGTCCGGCTGGACTACCTGGACGGCGGCAGCCAGACCCTGGACGAGCTCCGGGGCACCCCCGTGGTCATCAACTTCTGGTCCTCCACCTGCGCGCCCTGCCTCCAGGAGATGCCCGCCCTGCAGGAGGTCAGCTCCGACACGGCGGGCAAGGTCACCTTCGTGGGTGTGGACGTGGCCGACACCGCCGAGGCCGGCTCGACGATGGTGGAGAAGACCGGCGTCACCTACCGCAACGCCCGCGACCCACGGTCGGAGATCTTCGGCGTCTTCGGGGGCACGGCCCTGCCCCGCACGGTCCTGCTGGACGAGGACGGCGTGGTGGTGGACACCCACAGCGGCCAGCTCACCGCCGCCGGAGCTCACCGACCTGTTGCAGCGGAACGACCTGCTGCCATGACGCCGGATCCACTGCGGGCGGAGCGCTGATGGACGCCAAGCTGGCCCTGGCCTTCTCCGCCGGCATGGTCGCCACGGTGAACCCGTGCGGGTTCGCCCTCCTGCCCGCGTACCTCAGCTACTTCCTGGGACTGGAGGGCGACCAGACCGACCCCACCGAGCGCCGCAGCCCGGTGCTCCGTGCCCTTGCCGTGTCCGCCGCGGTGACCGCCGGCTTCCTCGTGGTGTTCGGGATCATGGGCCTCATCTGGTCCTCGGTCTCCGGCGTGGTCGGCCAGCGGCTGCCCTACCTGACCATCGCCATCGGCCTGGGCCTGGTGGCGCTGGGCATCGCCATGCTGCGGGGGTTCGAGCCCGTGCTGCGCCTGCCCAAGGTCAACCTCACCCGGTCGGGCCGGGAGCTGAGCTCCATGTTCCTCTACGGCGTGTCCTACGCCGTGGCCTCGCTGAGCTGCACCATCGGCGTGTTCATCTCCATCGTGTCGACCACCCTGGAGCGGTCCAACTTCGCCTCCAGCGTCGCCACGTTCCTGGCCTACGGGTTGGGGATGGGCATGACGCTGTCCATCCTCACCATCGCCGTGGCCCTGGCCCGCTCCGGGATCATCGGCACGTTCCGCAAGGTGCTCCCCTACGTGAACACCATCTCCGGGGTGCTGCTCATCCTGGCCGGGGCCTTCGTCAGCTACTACGCCTGGGTCGAGATCCAGGAGCTCAACAGCGGGCAGTCCAGCCGGGTGGTGGAGTGGAGCCGGGACGTCCAGAGCGCGCTCCAGCGGTGGGTCGAGCGCGTCGGCGGCGGCCGCCTGGCGGTGGCGGCCGGGATCATCATCGTGGCCGCGGTGGTCATCACGCTGGTGGCCCGCAAGCCGGAGGACGATCCGGACGGCACCGGCCCGACCGACCTCCCCGACGGGGCGGTGCCGACCGATCCCCCGGACGGGACAGGTTCGACCGACCTCCCCGACGGGGCGGTGCCGACCGATCCCCCGGACGGGACAGGATTTGCCGATGCCCCGGACGGTGCGGCGACCGGTGGCGACACACCGGTCAGCCGGTAGCCCGTCCCCCTCGACCCGTGCTGGACCGCCTGCTCGACCATCCCGGGGTGGAGGAGCGCTGCTCACTGGGCAGCCGGTTCGGCTTCCTGGCCTTCCACGGCGGGTCGTTGGAGCGCATGACCGACGTCATCGCACGGGAGGCGGCAGAGGGTTCCGGGGCCTCCTACTACGTGGTGACCCAGCCCGAGGACCTGCGCTGGCACATCCCGTCCAAGCACGTCGACCCGGCGCACTCCCCGGCGCTGGCCGGGTTCCTGGACCACGTGGACGAGGTCGTGGCGGTGCACGGCTACGGCCGCGAGGGCCACTTCACCACCATGCTGCTGGGCGGCGGGGACCGGGCCCTGGCCGCCGACCTGGCCGCCGGGCTGCGCCCGCCGCTGGGCGACTACGACGTGGTCGACGACCTGGACCGGATCCCCGTCGAGCTCCGTGGACTGCACCCGGACAATCCCGTGAACCGGGCGCGGGGCGGCGGTGTGCAGCTGGAGCTCCCGCCCCGCGTCCGGGGCCTGGGACCGTACTGGGACGGCAGGCCGGACCGGGACCTGCACCGGCGGGCCCTGGTGGGCGCGCTGGCCACGTTCGCAGCCCACCGGGCCTCCGGGCCGGACGGACCCGGGCCGGACGGACCCGGTCCGGAAAGACCGTCCTGAAACCACGAGACTGGTTTCCGGTCACGACGGTGGTCGGCCTACGTTGATCACATGCCGTACCGCAGGACACTCCTGGCGGAGTTCCCCGACGCGATGCCCGTGGGCACCTACCTGGACCGGGTCAACGCTGCGATCGACCCCCTGGACTTCGCCCTGGAGCGTACGTTCGCCGCGGTGTCGGTGTGCCGGGACGAGTTGGCCCTGCACTTCGTGGAGCAGGTGGCGGACCGCTGGGACCGACCGTTCTCCCTGGGAGGCCTGGGGGCGCTGCCGTCCCTGGGACGCACCGGATGGCAGGCCGCGCTGTCCCACGTCCCCCACAAGGGTGGGCGGGGGCACCTCCTGGTGTTCGGCCTGCCCCACGTGGGCATCGACCCCACCGGCGCGCTGGGCCAGAGCCTGCGACGCCACCAGGACCGCCGGACGCCCACCTGCGGTGCCCTGGTCTCCCTGCTGGAGTCACTGGACTCCACCGTCCCCCCACCACCCCCCGGCCTGGACGACCACGAGGCCGACCGGTTGCGACGCCTGGTGGACACGGAGGCCGACGACCGCCCCCACGACCTCACCGAGCTGACCCGGATCGCGGTCCGCGCCGTCGAGACCGAGATGTGGGCCGAGCTGGAGGCACTGGCGGCGTGGAAGCAGATGGACGTGGCGGTGTTCTGCGCCATCCAGGTCCACCTGCCGGACCGCCCCGACCACATCTGGCCCCACAGCGCGGCCTTCCAGGGCGCCGACGGCGTCCGGCGGACGCTCGACTTCTGAGCCGGGTCAGGGCGAGAGCCGCTCCCGGACCCACCCCTCCCCGCCCACCTGCCGGTAGGTGATGCGGTCGTGCAGCCGGCTGGGCCGGCCCTGCCAGAACTCGAACTCCACCGGTGCCACCGCGTAGCCACCCCAGTGGGGCGGGCGGGGAACGGGCCCGTCACCGAAGCGGGCGGTGGCCTCCGCCACCCGCGCCTCCAGCTGGTCCCGTCCCGTCAGCACGGCCGACTGCTCGCTGGCCCACGCGCCGATCCGGCTCTCCCGGGGCCGGCTGTGGAAGTACTCGTCGCTGTCGGCATCGGACACCTCCGACGCGGTGCCCTGGATGCGGAGCTGGCGGTGGATGCCCAGCCAGCTGAACAACAGGCACACGTTGGCGTTGGCCGCCAGCTCGACGCCCTTGCGGCTGTGCCGGTTGGTGAAGAACTGCAGCGCCCCGTCGTCGTCGAGGCCGCGCAGCAGCACGTTGCGCGCCGACGGCCGACCCTGGGCGTCGACCGTGCTCAGCGCCATCGAGTTGTACTCGGGCACGCCGGCCGCCTCCGCCTCCGCCAGCCAGCGCTGCAGCATGACCCGGGGATCGGGGTCCGCGTCGGACTCGAGCAGGACGCCCCAGTCGTAGTCCACACGGTGGTGGAGGTCCATGTCGTGGTCCATGCAAGGAGGCTACGTCGGCCGCCCGTAGTGTCCGGGCCATGGATCGACGCCGCCTCCTGACCGTGGCCGTCGGAGCGGTGGTGGGCGCCGGCCTCCGGTGGGCCGCGCTGGACCTGGCGGGGCCGGCCGGTGCCGACACGGCGCTGCTCGTTCTCAACGTGGCGGGGTCCGCCGTCATCGGGGCCGTACTGGCGGCCCGGTCCTTCGGCCGCCTCGGGGGCGAGGCCGCCCGTGACCTCCTGGCCGCCGGCCTGTGCGGTGCCCTGACCAGCTGGTCGGCCCTGGCCGTGCAGTTGGCCCAGGAGACCAGGACCGGGGAGTGGGCCGGGGCCGCGGCCTGGCTGGCCGCCCACCTGGTGCTGGGCATCGGCGCCGCAGCAGCCACGTTCGGCCTGACGGTGGCCGCCGGCCGGAGGACGGCATGACCGGCCCGTCCCACCGGAGGAGAGCATGACCGGTGCCGTCGTCCTCGGGTTCGCCGCGCTGGCGGTGGCCGGCGCCTGGATCCGCGTCGGGGCCACCGTCGCGCTGCAACCGGTGGCCCCTCCCCCTGGGCACGCTGTCGGTGAACCTGGCCGGCTCGCTGCTGGCCGGGGTCCTGGTCGCCCACCTGGAGGGCGACGGCCGGACCGTGCTGGTCACCGGCGGACTGGGGGCGATGACCACGTTCTCGTCGTTCGCGGCGGAGGTCCGGGCCATGGGCGCGGACCGACGGTGGGCCCTGGCCGTCGGCTACATCGCACTCACCGCGGCGGGCGCCGTGGTGGCGGCCCGGGTCGGCCTCGGCCTCTGAGGCCGTGACCCACCCGGGATGGACCGGTCGCAGGGCGGCTGCCTCAGCGACGGCGGGCCACGGCCCAGGTCCCCCACGAGGCACGCGACGCGACGACCTCGAACCCGGGCCCGAGGGCGGCCGCCACCGCGTCGGCCGGCAGGTGGATGGGCGTGCAGTCACCGATCGTGTTCACCCACACCAGCGAACCGGCCCGACCCAGCACGCGGTCCACCTCCTGGGGGAACAGGAGCATGTTGACGCACACCAGCGTCGCGACCGACCCCGCGGTCAGGGGCAGCCGGGAGGCATCGGCGAGCAACCGGGCCGCGCCAGGGACCTGCAACCGGGCCAGCATCCCCGCCGACAGGTCCACGGCCACCACCCGCCCGAACCGCTCGGCCAGCAGCCTGGTCCCCGCGCCGCTGCCGGCACCCAGCTCCACCACGTCACCGCCGCCGAGCGGGCCGCCGTCCGGCCCGCCCCGGTCCAGGGCGTCGGCCAGGGGGGCGATGCGGTCGGGGTCGTGGTGCAGGTGCCACTCCGCCGACAGCGCCTCGAAGTGGCCGCCGACCTGCCGCGCCACGTCCGGCGTCCAGGCCGACGGGTCACGGGCCACCTGTTCGGTGACCGTCCGGAGCAGGCTCCCGGTGCCGATGTCCCGGGGTGCCTCACCCATGGGCGGGACGACCACCTCCAGGACCCGGACGGGCTCAGCCAATGCTGGTCATGCCGCGCAGGTAGGGCTGCAGCAGTTCCGGGACGGCCACCGTGCCGTCCTCCTGGCGGTAGGTCTCGACGATGGCGGCCCACACGCGGGGAACGGCCAGCGCAGAGCCGTTGAGGGTGTGGAGCACCTCGGTGCCCTTGCCGTCGGTCGGGCCGGTAGCGCAGGTTGGCCCGCCGGGCCTGGTAGTCGCTGAACCACGACACCGAGGACACCTCGAGCCAGCGGTCCACACCAGGGGCGTACACCTCGATGTCGAACGTGCGGGCGGCCGAGTTGCCGATGTCGCCGGTGCACAGGTCCAGGACCCGGTAGGCGAGCCCCAGGTCGCGGATGGTGCCCTCGGCCCGGGCCATGATCTCTGCGTGCACGTCGGCGGCCTGCGCCGGCGTGCAGTAGGCCAGCAGCTCGACCTTGTCGAACTCGTGCACCCGGAGCAGGCCACGGGTGTCCTTGCCGGCCGAGCCGGCCTCACGGCGGAAGCAGCTGGTGTGGGCCACGAACCGCCGGGGCAGGTCCGACTCGTCGTAGATCTCGTCGCGGCCCAGGGAGGTGAGCGGGCACCTCCGCGGTGGGGATGGCCCACAGGTCGTCGCGTTCCATGTGGTACGCCTCGTCGACGAACTTGGGGAGGTGGCCCGGTGGACACCATCGTGTCGGTCCGCACCAACGTGGGCGGGCGGACCTCCTCGTACAGGTCCACGTTGCGGTCGATGGCCAGCTGGCACAGGGCCCGGACCAGGGCCGCCCCCGCCCCCCGGTACATGACGAACATCGAGCCGGACAGCTTCACCGCGCGCTCCACGTCCAGGATGCCGAGCTGCTCGCCCACGTCCCAGTGCGGCACCCGTTGGTGCTGCGAGTACGAGTCGGCGTCGAACTGCTCGACCCGCACCACGACGTTGTCCTCCTCGCCGCCACCGTCGGGGCAGTCCTGCGCCGGCAGGTTGGGGATGCGCAGGAGGCGCTCCCGGAGCTCCTCGGTGATGGCATCGGCCCGGGCGTCGAGCTCCTTCTCCTCCTCGCCCAGCATCCGGCTCTGCTCCTGCAGCTCGGCGGCCTCGTCCTGGCGCTGCTCCCGGAACAGCTTGCCCACCTCGTTCGACAGCGTCCGGATCTCCGCCCGCAGCGAGTCCCGCTGGGCCGACAGCCGGCGCAGCTCACCGTCGAGCAGGTGGACCTCGTCCACCATGGCGGTGTCCTCGCCCCGGCGGGAGATCCCGGCCTTCACCGCATCGGGGTCGGTCCGGATGGCGCGCACGTCGAGCATGGGCGAACGGTAGCGGCGGTGACGGGACGGGCCGAAACGAGAACGTCCCCCACCGGCGGCGGGGGCCCCTGTCCCGTCTGGACGGCGTCCGGGGGGCCGGGTCACGCTGGGGCGGTGATCGTGATCTTCGACCTGGACGGAACGGTGTGGGACTCCGAGCCGGGCATCGTCGGATCGCTGCAGCACGCCTTTGCCGGCCTCGGCCTGGCCGTGCCGCCCGCCGAGGAGCTGGCCGCCAACGTGGGACCGCCGCTGCGGTTCATGCTGGCCGAGCTCGGCGTCCCGGGTGACCGGTTGGAGGAGGCCGTCACCCGCTACCGGGAGCGGTACCTGTCCTGGGGGGTGTACGCCGCCGAGCCCTACGACGGGATCGAGGAGATGCTGGACGCCCTGGCCGGCAGCGGGCACACGCTGGCCACCGCCACCTCCAAGGGGGAGGACCCCACCCTGGTCATGCTGGAGCACTTCGGGCTCCGGGACCGGTTCGGGGTGGTTGGCGCGGCGTCCATGGACGGCGTCGCCACCACCAAGGCCCAGGTCCTGGCCCGCGCCCTGGCCGGCCTGGGCGACCCCGATCCGGCGGACTGCTGGATGGTCGGTGACCGCCACTACGACGTGACCGGGGCCGCCGCGCTGGGCATCGCCTGCATCGGCGCGGCCTGGGGCTACGGGGGCACGGAGGAGCTGGTCCTGGCCGGCGCCGCCGCGGTGGCCGACCGGCCCCGTGACGTGCCGCCCCTGGTGGTGCGGCGGTAGCGTCCCGGGTCGTGCCCGCCCAAGCAGCCCCCAGCATCGGGTCCGTGGCGGAGCCCGCCGTCGAGGTGCAGGACCTGGTCATCCGCTACGGCAGCACCGTGGCCGTGGACGGCGTCTCGTTCCGGGCCGCGGCCGGCGAGGTCACCGTGGTGCTGGGTCCCAACGGCGCGGGCAAGACCTCCACCATCGAGCACCTGGAGGGCTACCGCGCCGCGGCGGCGGGACGGAGCCGGGTGCTGGGGCTGGACCCCCTGGCCGACCACCGTCGCCTGACCGGCCGCGTCGGCGTCATGCTGCAGTCGGGCGGCATCCCCACCGCCATCCGGCCCGCCGAGCTGCTGCGCCAGTACGCCGGCTTCTTCCCCGACCCCGTCGAGCCCGCTGCGTTGCTGGCCCGGGTCGGCCTGGAGGACCGGGCCCGGACCCCGTACCGGCGGCTGTCCGGCGGCGAGCAGCAACGCCTGTCCCTGGCGCTGGCCGTGATCGGACGCCCGGAGGTGGTGTTCCTGGACGAGCCCACCGCCGGGGTGGACCTGGAGGGACGCACGGCGGTGCGGGCACTGGTGGACGAGTTGCGGTCCAGCGGCGTGTGCGTGGTCATGACCACCCACGACCTGGACGAGGCCGAGCGCACCGCGGACCACGTGGTCATCATCGACCACGGCCGCGTCGTCGGTGCCGGACGCCCTGCGGACCTGGTCCGGCCCGACGAGGGCGACCACGTGCTGTTCGGCGCACCGCCCGGGTTGGACGTCGTCGCACTGGGCCTGGACGTGGGGGCAGAGGTGGTGGAGGCCACCGCAGGTGAGTACCGGGTGGCGGCGCCGCCCACCCCCGCCAACGTGGCGGCCATCACCGCGTGGCTGGCCCGCCACGACCTCCCCCTGGCCGACCTCCGGGCCGGCCGGCAGCGCCTGGACGACGTGTTCCGACGGCTCACCGATGCGTCCAGCGGAGCACCCGGCAACGACCCCCGGCCCACCCCGGCCAGCGGGCGCGCCGGGCGACGGGCCCGGAGGCGGCGGTGAGGGCCTACCGATCGCAGCTCCGCACCGAGCTGGCCCTGTCGTCCCGCCAGGGGGAACAGCTGCTGGTCAGCCTGGGCATCCCGTTGCTGATCCTCGTCTTCTTCTCCACGGTGGACATCCTGCCCACCGGGACCACGGAGCCCATCGAGTTCCTCGCCCCCGCCGTGCTGGCCCTGGCCGTGATGTCCACGTCCCTGGTGTCCCTCGGGATCGGCACCGGGTTCGAGCGCACCTACGGGGTGCTCAAGCGCCTGGGCGCGTCGCCCCTGGGCCGGGGCCGCTGGGTGGCGGCCAAGATCACCACGGTCCTCATCACCGAGGCCCTGCAGTGGACGGTGCTGATCGCCGTCGCGCTCCTGCTGGGGTGGTCACCACCGCCGTCGGGCTGGGTCGTGGCCGTGGTCGGGGCACTGCTGGGCACCGCCGCCTTCGGCGGCCTGGGCCTGCTGATGGCAGGCACGCTCCCCGGCCTGGCCACGTTGGCCGGGGCCAACGCCCTCTACCTGGTGCTGCTCCTGACCGGCGGGATGATGGTGCCGTTGGACGAACTGCCGGCCCCGCTGGCGACGGCGGCCAAGCTGTTGCCGGCCGCGCCCCTGGCGGAGGTCATCACAGGTTCGCTCATGCCCGGGGCGTCGGTGGCCGGGTGGGCCTGGGTGTCGCTCACAGCATGGGCCGTGATGGCGCCCCTGGCCGCCATCACGTTCTTCCGCTGGGAGTGACCCGACCCGGGTCCTCCCGTCAGCCGCCGGCGATGGTGGTGGTGGGCTGCACCGCGGGAGGCGGGTCGTCGAACCGGGTGTTGCCGTTGTCGGTCCAGATGTTCATGACCGACAGGGCGACGATGTACACGGCCAGGGCGATGGCCAGGCCGAAGTAGAAGATCCGGGTCAGCAGCTTGCGGTCGAATCGCAGGTGCATGAAGAACGAGGCGATGAGCCCGAACTTCAGCACCATCAGGATCAGCAGCATCGGGTACGCCACCAGGTAGGTGTCGTCCCGGCCGAACCACGAGTCCCAGAAGTAGGTGGAGACCTCCAGGGCGGTGATCCCGACCAGCACCCAGAAGATCTTGAAGTAGAACGCGTCGCTGGGGCCGTGGTCGTGGTGCTCGCCCGGATGGGCCGGGGAGTCGTTGTCCAGTGCTTCCGTGGTCGTGGTCACCGAAGGCTCCTCAGGGGATCAGGTAGACGATCGCGAAGATCACGACCCAGACGATGTCGACGAAGTGCCAGTACAGGCCCAGGACCTCCACGGCCTCCGCGTTCAGCTGGCGCCGGAACGAGTAGCCCACCGCGGACAGCAGCATCAGGACGCCCACCCCCACGTGGGCGCCGTGGAAGCCGGTCAGCGTGTAGAAGGCGGAGGCGGACACGTTGGAGGTGTAGCCCAGGCCCTCCCGCACGAACTCGGTGAACTCGTAGACCTGGCCGCCCAGGAACAGGCCGCCCAGCACCGCGGTGGAGACCAGCCACAGCCGCATGCGCGGCACGTCGCCCCGCATGATGGAGTTCACCGCCAGCACCATGGTCAGCGAGCTCATCAGCAGGATGAAGCTGGTCATGGAGGTGAACGGGATGTTGAACAGCTCCGACGCCCGCAGCGGCGTGCCGGACAGCCCGGGGATCTCACCCGGGCGGTTCTTGTAGAGCAGGTAGGTGGAGATCAGCCCGCCGAAGAGCAGGCAGTCCGACGCCAGGTAGGTCCACATCGCCAACTTGGCGTTGGAGATGCCGGTGGAGGTGGCGTGGGTGTCGTCGGGGAACTCGACGTCCTCGACCTGTTCGAGCGCGATGTCAGCCAACGGTGCTCTCCTCGCTCGTCGCCATGGCCGGCTCCGGCGTGGCGGGTTCGTCGGTGCCGGGGGCATCGGCCTGGCCGGCACCGCCGTCGGCGTCGTCCGCAGCTCCCTCGGGCAGCTCGGAGGCCGCCGCGTCCGGCTCGTCGTGGGACGGCTCGTGGTCGTCGTGGTCATGTCCGGCGGACGGATCCGTGGACGGCTCCATGACCCAGCCGTAGATGCCCAGGATGAGCAGCAGCGCCCCGGGCAGGGCCCACCACAGGTTGAAGATCAGCCCGTAGCCGACCAGCGGGAACCCGCAGGCCATGACCAGGGGCCAGTAGGACGGCGACGGCAGGTGCACGTCGGTGGCGTCACCGGTCTGGACCACGTCCTCGGTCCGGGCGATGCGAACCAGGCGCCCGTCCTCGTCATGGCCGTACTTGCGGTGCCAGAACTCGTCGAACTCCTCCACCACGGGGACCTCGTCGAAGTTGTGCTCCGGCGTGGGCGACGGGATCATCCACTCCAGCGAGCGGGCGTCCCACGGGTCCGGGCCCGGGTTGACCGGGTTCTTCCGGTGGGCCCGGTAGCTGTGCACCACGTTCCACATGAAGATCAGGATGGACACGGCCAGGGTGAAGGCACCGATGGTGGCCACCATGTTCCAGAGGTTGAACCCCTGTCCCTCGGTGTAGGTGAAGGTACGGCGCATCATGCCCTGCAGGCCCAGGATGTGCATGGGGCCGAAGGTCAGGTTGAAGCCCACCAGCATGAGCCAGAAGTGCCACTTGCCCAGCTTCTCGTTGAGCATGTGGCCGAAGAACTTGGGCCACCAGAAGTACATGCCGGAGAACAGCCCGAGCAGTGCGCCGCCGAAGAGCACGTAGTGGAAGTGGGCGACGATGTAGTAGGTGTCGGTCTGCTGGGTGTCGGACGGGGCGAAGGCGTGGCTCACGCCGGACAGGCCACCGATGGTGAACATGCCGACCAGGCCGATGGAGAACAGCATGGCGGTGGTGAACTTGAGCCGGCCGCCGTACAGGGTGGCCATCCAGTTCAGGATCTTCACGCCGGTGGGCACGGCGATGAACATGGTGGCCAGGGAGAAGGCCAGCACCGAGATGGGGCCCATGCCGGAGGCGAACATGTGGTGGGCCCACACGCCCCAGCCCATGAAGCCGATGGCGATGCCGGAGCCGACCATGAACGGGTAGCCGAAGATGGGCTTGCGGGAGAAGACCGGGATCACCTCGGACACGATGCCGAAGCTGGGCAGGATCATGATGTACACCTCTGGATGCCCGAAGATCCAGAACAGGTGCTCCCACAGGAACGGGTCACCGCCGGCAGATGCGTCGAAGAACTTCGCCCCGAACAGCCGGTCGAACATCAGCAGGAACAGGGCCACGGTGATCACCGGCAGGGCGAACACCAGCAGGACCTGGACGATGAAGGTCATCCAGGTGAACACCGGCATCTTCATCAGGGTCATGCCCGGGGCCCGCATGTTGAGCACCGTCACCGTCAGGTTGATCGCGGACACGGTGGAGGCGATGCCCATGATCAGCAGGCCCACGGCGTAGAAGTCGATGCCGTGGCTGGGTGAGAACACCACGCCGGAGTTGGGGGCGTAGTTGAACCAGCCGCCGTTGGCGCCACCACCCAGCAGCCACGACGTGTTGAAGAAGATGGCACCCAGCAGCCAGATCCACAGGGACAGGGCGTTCATCCGGGGGAACGCCACGTCCCGGGCCCCGATCTGCAGGGGCAGGAGGTAGTTGGCGAAGGCGGCGGCCATGGGCATGACCACGAGGAACACCATGGTCACGCCGTGCATGGTGAAGACCTGGTTGTAGAGGTCCGCCGACAGCAGCTTGTTGCCGGGGACGGCCAGCTGCGTCCGGATCAGCAGGGCCTCGAACCCGCCCACCAGCAGGAAGAAGAAGGACGCGACGCCGTACATGATGCCGATCTTCTTGTGGTCGACGGTGGTGAACCACGACTTCCACCCATGGGTGGAACGGGGCCGTGCGAACACACCCAGGGGCTGGGTGTCCTCGACGGCCGTCGTCACCCGTGGTGAGCTCGAGCGGTGGGCGCTCCTCGGTCAGTGCCATGCGTACGTTCCTTCTCGGTCCGTGGTCCCGCGGTTACTTGAGTGTCACCAGGTAGGCGACGAGCTGGTCGATCTGCTGCTCCGAGAGCTGGAGGTTGGGCATGCCCTGGTTGTTCAGCGGATCCATCGGCTTGACCTCCTCCGGGTTCCGCAGCCAGCGCTTGAGGTTGTTGGTGTTCGGTACGCCGTCCGGCACCGCCACCACCGCGGTGGACGCCTTGCCCTCGTACAGGTCCAGGAGGCTGCCGGCGAAGGTCTGGCGCATCATCAGGTGGGTCAGGTTGGGCGCGTTGCTTGGACGACAGCGACGAGTTCACGTCCTTGCCGTAGTTCGGGCTGGGCAGCTCGGCGTAGGTGAACGGCTCCTTGGAGTCCGGGTTGAGGCCGTTGACCTCGTGGCACCGGGCGCACTGGCCCACGAACAGCGCCTCGCCCGCCTTGGCCAGCTCCGACTCCGGGGACTCCGGCGGCGTGGTCATGGCGGTGACCCACTTGTCGTACTCGGCCTGGGGCAGGGCCTTGACCTGCATGCGCATGACCCCGTGGGACAGGCCGCAGTACTCGGTGCACTGGCCCTCGTAGATCCCGGGTTGCTCGGCGGTGATGACCAGGCCGTGGGTCCGGCCCGGCACCGCGTCCTTCTTGCCGTTGAGGGCGGGGATCCAGAACGAGTGGATCACGTCGTTGGACTGGATCTTGAAGTTGACGTCCCGGCCCACCGGGATCACGATCTGGGTGGCGGTGATGATGTCCGGGGTGCCGTCGGCGTTGGTGTCGTAGCGGTACTCCCACCACCACTGCTGGCCGATGACGGTGACCTCGATGGCGTCGGTCGAGGAGTCGTCGAGGGCCAGGATCGTCTGGACGTTGAACACGGCCAGCACGGCCAGCAGGAGGGCCGGGGCGATGGTCCAGCCGATCTCCAGCGGGGTGTTGCCGTGCAGCTGCACCGGCTCACCCTCGCCGTCGACGTCGTCCTTGTTGCGCCGGAACCGGGCGACCATCCACAGGATGCCGACCTCGACCGCAACGAAGATGAGCCCGGCCACGCCGAAGACCCAGTAGTTCAGGTTCTGGATGTCCCAGGCCTGCTGGCCGAAGGGGGCCAGCGTGTTCAGCGGCAGCCCGGGGACCCCGATGTTCCTGATGATCAGCCACAGACCGACGACGAGGACGACCGTACCGACGATCGCCGTGATGGTCGCGTTCCGCTTGTTCCGCATACCCACCCTCTCAGTGACCGGTCGACCCACCGGCGGGATCAGTATCCACCCGCCCGGTTCCGGATGCCGAATCAAGTACGACCGGGTTCCGGGAGGCTCCCAGACCCTCTTCGCCCGTGTGGGCCTCTCCCGCGATGCCGCCGGCGATGCCGGCCCCGATGAGCACCAGGCCGCCGACCAGGATGACGCCCAGCACCACCGACCGCTTGAGGTGCGGCCGGCTGGCCAGCAGGAACGTCCCGGCGAAGATCACCACGGCCAGGACGATGATCACGTAGGTGGCGGCCGAGGAGGGGATGGCGAGCAGCACCCGGGAGATGGACAGCACCACGATGGCGGCGACCACCACGGCCAGCACCGGGATCTCGAGCGGATCCATCAGCGTGTGGCGGAGCTCCCGGTTGGTCTCCCCGTCCCCGGTGGCCCGCTCGGCCCAGGCCCGGACGGTCCAGGAGAACCCGGCGACGGCCAGCAGCACGAGGCCGACCACGAAGAACATCGGGTCCAGCGGCCAGCCCGACGATGGTGACCCCGGCGGCGAAGGCGGTGACCAGCGGCCAGTAGCTCAGGCCGGTCGGGACCAGGACCGCGGGAGCGGTGGAGGTGCCCTGCACCTGGGCCACGGCCTCGGCGTCGCCGTCCCGGAAGGCCGTGGTGAACCCGCCCAGGGCGGCCATGACGGCGGCGAAGCCCATCAGGACCGTGTAGCCCACGTGGTCGCCGATCCAGCCCTTCCACCCGAAGGTGAGGGGACCGACGATCGAGTTGACGATGGCGCCGTCGGTGAACACCGACCGCACGCCGCCGTTGTCCGACGCGCCGGTCACGAACCCGTACAGCAGGGCGGTGACGAACGCGGTGACCGCGGCCCCGTAGAAGAACTTCGACCCTCGTGTGATCATCTGCTGCTCACGCTCACTTCATGATGTAGACGCCGACCCACACGACGACGTACAGCGCCACACAGGCGTGCCAGTACACCGCTGCGGCCGAGATCCCATCGGGCTGCCGACTGGAGAACTGCCCGCCCAGGGCACGGAAGCCCATGAGCAGGAGGAAGATCATGCCCGCCAGCACCATGGCCAGGTGACCACCGGTGACGGCGTAGAAGACGGGCCCCTCGGGCTGGGCCATGGTCACGCCGGCCTGCTTGTACAGGAACGTGGTCTGGTTGACGAAGGCCGCCCCCAGCAGCAGCGTCACACCCAGCGCGAGGTAGGTGTGGGTCCGGTCGTCCCGGGAGATGGAGTACACGGCCCACTGCATGGTGACCACGGACATGGCCAGGGTCAGCATCTGCATGTTGGGCTGGGCCAACGGGATGTTGTTGTCCGCCAGCCACTGGGCGCCACCCGCGTTGCGGGCGGCCAGGTAGGCGCCCATCAGGGTGAGCAGGCACATGACCACCCCGGCGGTGGCGAAGGCCGTGGCGAAGAGCAGCTCCCGACGGCGCGGCTGGGCCGCCCGGGGCAGGGCCAGTGCGGTGTCCGCCATCACGCGTCCTCCTTGTCGGCGCCGTCACCCTCGCGGGCGTCGAGCAGCGGGTACGGCGAGGTCACCTCGGGCAGGTCGTCCGGCACCGAGCCGCCCACGGCCGGAGAGGGGAAGGCCCACTCCATCGTGAGCCCCTGCGCACCCTCGGTGGGGCCGTCGGCGGCGTCCTTGGCCGCCCCCAGCGAGGTCATGTAGCCGCCCAGCACACCGAGGGCCAGCAGCGCCGCACCCACCGCGGTGAGGGCCCCGAACAGCTGCGAGGCCGTGTCCTTGCCGTCCAGCTGCACCACGGCCTGGACCAGCTGGGCCGTGGCCAGGAGGCCACCACCCAGGACGACCAGCGCGGTCGTGGCCTTGCCCGTGGACTCCTTGATGGGCCCGCCCCAGACCTGGGGCGACCAGTGGAAGAGGCCGGCCAGTGCCGCCGCCCAGGGCGGCGGCGATGACGAAGTAGGCCTGGGCGGACCCGAGGGCCGCGGCGTTCAGGCCGAACAGCGTGCCGGTCCCGGCCAGGTCCAGCGCCTGGAGGACGCCGCACACCACGGCGCCCAGCAGCAGCAGGACCGACAGGAGGGAGAGCATGAGCGTGGCCGACACCGAGACCTTGCCCCGCCGCAGCACGTCACCGACGGCGCCGAGCATGCCGACCACCGGGACGGCGATGGCCAGGGCGAACATCGTCCAGACCACGGTGTTGAGCGAGCGGGGCAGCTGGGCCCAGGCCCCGAAGGACAGCACGGCGTAGGCGCCGATGATGCCCTGGACCACGTCCGTACTGGGTGATCCGTCGGCCGGTGGCGCCGGCAGCCACGTCGGCCGTGATGCCCAGGACGGGGATGGCCAGCATGTAGATGCTGGGTCCCCGGACGATCCAGGCGATGCCGTTGGCGAAGTTGTCGGCCAGGGCACCGGCGTCGGCCTGGCTGATCTGGCCCAGGACCACGTGGGCGAAGGCCGCGGCCATGGTGGCGATCCACAGGGCGGCGGCGACCAGCATGGACCAGGCGAAGAACGGCACCCGGGCCAGGCCCATGCCCATGGGGCGGTGCGCCACCACCGTGGTGGCCACCACCACGGCACCGAGCGAGAGGGCGACCATCATCGCCCCCATGGCCAGGTTGCCCAGCCGGGCGGCGTCGGTGTCCGCGCCGCCCACGCCGCCGTCGACGGCCACGCTGGTCACGAAGATCCCGGCCGAGACGAGCCAGCCCCACAGCGACAGCGAGGCGGCCCGGGGGAACGCGATGGCGGGCGAGGCGACCTGGAGCGGGACGACGCACATCGCCAGGCCCAGGAACAGGGGCACGACGCCCACCAGCACCAGGGCGACCAGCGAGCTGGTGCCCAACATGGCGGTGCGCTCACCCAGGAAGCCGTTGTCCGTGGCCACGTCCACGCCGACCACGGCACGGACCACCAGGACCAGCGTGGTCAGGATGAGCGAGAAGCCGATGAAGAGCCGGCCGATGGAGATGTGGTCCCCGCTGCCGATCAGCCGCTCGAGTGGCCCGGGGGCCGGTCGCTCCGACCCTGCGCCGCCCGTCGGGGACGGGCCGGCAGTCTCGGGTCTGGTCTCGGTGAGTGCCATGCGTCGTTCTGCCCTCTGCCTCTGAATCCCTGTGCCTGAACCGTGTGCGTGGAACTTCTGACTGAACAGGACCTGGCACGCCGTGCAGGGTCCCGGTGAACCGTTGCCGCGGACACTACCGCGACCGAACGGGAACTTAGAAAAACGTCAGGTTCTGGCGTTTCACCAGCCGTTGCGGATGATCACGTCCGCAGCCATCACGCCGAAGAGCAGCGTGACGTAGGTGATGGAGAACGTGAACAGCCGGATGGCCCGGGCGGGCGACTCGGTGTTCATGACGTCCACCGACATCCAGATGAACACGGCTCCCAGGACCACGGCGGTGACCCAGTAGAGGAGCCCCAGCCCGGCGGTCCAGCCGAAGACCAGCGACAGGGCGACGACCACGACGGTGTACGCCAGCATCTTGGTGGTCGTGGTGCGGTGGCTGGCCACCGACGGGAGCATGGGCACGTCGGCCCGGGAGTAGTCGTCCTTGTACTTGATGGCCAGCGCCCAGAAGTGGGGCGGCGTCCAGAAGAACATGACGCCGAACAGCACCACGGCGGAGACGGACAGCGTGTTGGTGACCGAGGACCAGCCGATCAGGACCGGCACGGCGCCCGCCGCCCCGCCGATGACGATGTTCTGGGTGGAGGTGCGCTTGAGCCACAGCGTGTACACGAACACGTAGAACAGGCAGGCGGACACGGCCAGCACGGCCGAGAGCAGGTTGACCAGGGTCCAGAGCCAGACGAAGGCCAGGATCTCGATGGACACCGCGAACACGAGTGCCGAGCGTGGCGTGACCGCCCCGGTCACCAGGGGCCGGTTCTTGGTCCGGTCCATCAGGGCGTCGATGTCACGGTCGACGTACATGTTGATGGCGTTGGCCCCGCCGGCGGCCAGCGTCCCGCCCAGCACCGTCGCCACCATCAGCCACAGGGGCGGCACGCCGCCCTCCGCCACCACCATGGTCGGCACCGTGGTGACCAGGAGGAGCTCGATGATGCGGGGCTTGGTCAGCGCGATGTAGGCCGAGACCTTGGCCCCGATCGACAGGGGAGGGGTGAGTGCCGGGGCGACCATGACAGCCAAAAGGTATTGGTCCGGGGGTCCCGACCGCCAGCAGGGCCCCCGGGGTGCTCGACGGTGCCTCCGTCGCGAGCGGCAGGGCCGTGCCGCCTTCTCCGCCGTCGGGGGACTGGCCTACCCTGCCGTCATGCCCGCCGACCCGCCGGTCCCCCACCGGCGCTTCACCCTCTCGGCCCCCACCTACCGGCGCGTCGTCATGGTCGCGCTGGCCCTGTTGTGCATCATCGTGGTCTCGGGCGCCGCGGTGCGGCTGACGGGCTCCGGGCTGGGGTGCGAGGACTGGCCCAACTGCTCGAGCGAGAAGTTCATCGCCGCCGGTGACGTCAACCAGGCCATCGAGCAGGTCAACCGCCTCTTCACCGGGCTGGTCTCGCTGTCGGTCATCGCCGCGGTGCTGGGCTCGCTGCGGCGCCGCCCGTACCGCCGGGACCTGGTGTGGCTGTCCCTGGGACTGGTCGCCGGCGTGGTGGGCCAGATCGTCCTGGGGGGCATCACGGTGCTGGTGGACCTCCACCCGGCCGCGGTGGCCGGCCACTTCGTGCTGTCCATGGTCCTGGTGGCGGATGCCGTGGTCCTGCTGTGGCGGGCCGGCCAGGACCCCGGCCCCCGCCGGGCCCTCATCGGCCCGGTGGACCTCACGCTGTCCCGGTTCGCGGTGGCGGCGGCGTGCCTGCTCATGGTCACCGGCCCCATGGTCACGGGGTCCGGCCCCCACGCCGGGGACGTGGAGGCCAAGCGGTTCGGCTGGTTCATCCCGGACGTGACCCGCGTCCACAGCCTGAACATGTGGCTGTTCCTGGCCATCCTGGTCGCGCTCATGGTGCGTCTGGGTCGCTCGGGTGCACCGGCCGCCGTGCTCCGACGCGGCTACCGGCTGCTGGTCGTCGTGGTGGCCCAGGGGGCCATCGGCTACACCCAGTACGCGCTCGGCATCCCGGCCTGGCTCGTGGCGTTCCACATCGCCGGGGCCACCGCCGTGCTGGGGCTGACGGTCTGGTTCCACCTGGGGACGTCCGCCGTGGACGGCGCCCCCTGCCGGGCCGGCCGGGCGGGCCGCGCCGGACTCCGTCACCACCCCGGCCTAGGTTCTTGCCGTGTCGTCCACCGCCCCACTCGAGGTCCTCGAACCCGACACCGGCGAGGCCACCGACGTGGACACCCCCTGGGTGGTCATCGTCTGGAACGACCCCATCAACCTCATGAGCTACGTGGCGTTCGTGCTCCGCAAGCTGTTCGGCTACTCCAAGGAGGAGGCCAACACGCTCATGCTCCAGGTCCACCACGAGGGCAAGGCCGTCGTGTCCAACGGCACCCGCAGCGAGGCGGAGCGGGACGTGTTCCGCCTCCACGAGCACGGCCTGTGGGCCACCATGCAGCAGGACTGAGGCGTCGCGTGTCGTTCTTCCGGGGTCCCGTCCACCGCCGCAACGACGGCACGTTCGCGCGTCGACCTGGGGGACCAGGAGCGCGAGCTGCTCCGCACCCTGGTGGACCAGCTGCGTGAGCTGCTCACCACGGACAGCCCTGCGCTGGAGCGCCTGTTCCCGCCCCCCTACGGCGACGACGTGGACCGCAACCAGGGATACGCCGCGGTGGCGCACCCCGAGCTGATCGAGCACCGCCTGGCCGCGCTGGACGTCGTGGAGCGCAGCGCGGACGCCACCGAGCTGGACGAGGACCAGCTGAACGCCTGGATGCGTTCGGTGAACGACCTCCGGCTGGTCCTCGGCACCATCCTGGAGGTCACCGAGGACGGCGAGGCCCCGGAGGTGGACCCGGACAGCGCAGCCACCTACGCAGGCCTACGAGTACCTCGGCTACCTGCTCGACCGGATCGTGCACGCCCTGTCGGACTGATCGCCTGCGGCCCGCGGCCACGGGTGCGGGCCACAAGCTCCTTTGGTGGCGTTCGGAGCGACTGCTATGTTGACGCAGCCCCCCGAGGGGGATGGGAGCCCCCATCGTCCAGCGGCCTAGGACGCCTCCCTTTCAAGGAGGTAACACGGGTTCGAATCCCGTTGGGGGTGCGCAGTCAGCAAGAGCTGGGCAAGGCAAGCCGGGCAGTACAGCAGTGAAGTTTCGTGGTCCCGTGGTGCAGTTTGGAGTGCACGCCGGCCTGTCAAGCCGGAGGTCGCGGGTTCAAATCCCGTCGGGACCGCCACTTCGCATCCACCCCCCGGGGTGTGTGCGGAGCACGGTCGGGTAGCTCAGTTGGCAGAGCGACCGCCTGAAAAGCGGTAGGTCACCGGATCGACGCCGGTCCCGACCACTCCGGAACCCCTGCCCCGGCAGGGGTTCCTGCCTTTCCGGGACCTCGGACCGGCGGGCAGGTCGGGCGAGCGCGGGCAGGTCAGCGTGCGAGCGGCGGTCGCGGCAGGTCAGCGTGGTCGTCCACCACGTGGTCGGCCTCCGGCCCGTCCCCGGCGTCGTCGGCCAGGCCCCGGTAGCGCACGCTGGTCCAGCCCACGCCCCGCGCCCCGGCCACATCGGTCCGACGCAGGTCGCCCACGTGCGCGGTGCGGGCCGGGTCGGGTCGGCCCAGCCCGACGTGGGCGTGGTCGAAGATGCGGGCATCGGGCTTGTACCACCCGACCTCGTCGGAGAACGACCAGTGGTCGAAGTAGCCCAGCAGGCCGTGGTGGTCCAGGTAGCGGCGCAGCGTGGCGGAGGGCGTCATGCCCACGTCGCAGATGATGCCGATGCGCACCCCCGCCCCCGCCAGCCGCTCCAGGCAGTCACCGACGTTCGGCGCCACCCGCATGTCGGCCGGGTCCGAGCCCAGGACGACGACCTCGGCCAGGGCGTCCACGGCATCGTCGGGCACCGCCACCGGGAGGTGGTCGACCGCGGCGACGATCGCCTCACGGGTGCTGACCTGGACGTTGGCCCGCCACCGTTGGTCGAACCAGTGCCAGCCGGCCTCCATGGCGGCGGCCACCTGTTCGGTGCTGGCCTGCACCCCGTGGGTCGACAGCACCTCGGCCCAGCGACGCTGACGATGGGTCCCGGCCGCGTTCTCGGCCACCAGCGTGTTCCAGAAGTCGAACGTGACCGCCAGGGCGGGTCCGCTCACCGGCAGACCCCGTCGGCCACGGCGGCATCCGCGCTGGCCCGGGCCACGGTCTCGGCCACGGCGGGGTTGAACACCGACGGGATGATGAAGTCCGGGGCCAGCTCCTCCGGCAGCACCGTGGCGGCGATGGCGTGGGCCGCGGCCACCTTCATGTTCTCGGTGATCCGGCGGGCCCCGGCGTCCAGCGCGCCGCGGAAGATGCCGGGAAAGGCCAGGACGTTGTTGATCTGGTTCGGGAAGTCGGACCGGCCGGTGGCGATGACGGCGGCCACGTCCTGGATCAGTTCGGGCCGGATCTCCGGGTCGGGGTTGGCCATGGCGAACACCACCGGGTCCGTGGCCATCCCCATGACGTCCTCCCTGGTGATCAGGTTCGGACCGCTCAGGCCGATGAACACGTCCGCCCCCGGCATGAGCTCGGCCAGAGCGCCCGAGAGCTTGTCCGGGTTGGTGTTCTCCGCGAACCACTGCTTGGACTTGTTGAGGTCGGGCCGGCCGGTGTGGACCGCACCCTGGCGGTCGGCGCCGATGATGTTCTGCACCCCGGCGTTCATGAGGATCTTGGACACGGCCACCCCGGCCGCACCCACCCCGGCCACCACCACCTTCAGGTCACCGATCTGCTTGCCCACGATCTTGAGCGCGTTCTCCAGCGCGGCCAGGCACACGATGGCGGTGCCGTGCTGGTCGTCGTGGAACACCGGGATGTCCATCAGGTCGACCAGGCGCTCCTCGATCTCGAACGCGCCGGGGGCGGCGATGTCCTCCAGGTTGATGCCACCGAAGGTCGGCTCCAGCCGGAGCACGGTCTCGATGATCTCGTCGGGGTCCGTGGTGCGGATGCAGACCGGGAACGCGTCCACCCCGGCGAAGTGCTTGAACAGCAGCGCCTTGCCCTCCATGACCGGCATGGCGGCCTCCGGGCCGATGTCGCCCAGTCCCAGGACCGCGGTGCCGTCCGAGACGATGGCGACGGTGTTCTTCTTGATCGTGTAGCGGTGGGCCGCGGCGGGGTTCTTCGCGATCTCCAGGCAGACCCGGGCCACACCGGGCGTGTAGGCCATGGAGAGGTCCTCCACGTCACGCACCGGCGCCAGGGGCAGCACCTCGATCTTGCCGCCCTCGTGCATCTTGAAGGTCCGGTCCTCGAACTCCAGGATCTCCACGCCGTCGACGCCCTCCACCGCCCCCCGGACCTGGTCCTGGTGCGCCTCGCTGCGGCAGTTCACCACCAGGTCCTCGTCCAGCGTGGCGGTCTTCACCTCGAAGCCCTTCAGGGCGGAGATGTTGGCCCCGACCTCGCCGATGGCGATGGCCAGGCGGCCGAGCATGCCGGGCTCGTTCTCCATCCTGACGCGGATGCGGACGGAGAACGCGGGGGTGGGGGTGTCTGCCATACGGGCCGCAGGCTAACGCCCACGTCCGGCCGGGGCCGAAGCGGATCCCGGTCAGGTCCCCTCGTAGCCGAAGCCCAGGTCCGGAGCGGTCACCAGGGGCCGGTAGGCGATGCCCGCATCGGCGGCCATGGCGGCGCAGGTCCCACCCCGGTCCACCAGCGGCATGATCAGCACCACCTCGGCCCCGAGCTCCTGCACCACGTCCACCGCCTCGAACAGCGACGATCCCCGGGTCACGGTGTCCTCGGTGATCACCACCCGGTCGCCGGCCCGCAACGGTCCGGCCAGGCGCCCGGTGACGCCGTGGTCCTTGGACTCCTTGCGGATCGTGAAGCTGCGGAGCCGGCGCCCCCGGGTGGCGGCGACCGCGGCCACGCCGTAGGCCACCGGGTCCGCTCCCACGGTCAGGCCACCGATGGCGGTGGCGTCGGCGGGGATGACCGACGAGCGCGGCGTCGGCCATCAGCACCACGCCGTCGGGGTCGCACGCGGTCTGCTTGGAGTCGATGAACCAGGAGCTCGACCGACCCGACTTGAGGGTGAACTCGCCGGTGCGCACCGAGTGCTCCAGCAGGTGCCGGACCAGCGCGGCGTGGGTGTCGGGGGCGATCGGGGCGTCGGGACCGGGCATGCAGCCGACCCTACCCAAGCCACCCCACCCCCTCCCCCACCTGACCCGCAACCGACCGTTCTGCGCTGCGAGCCGCGACCCAGAGGTCGCGGCTCGCAGCACAGAACAGGAAGGGGGGAGCGCCGGTCAGGCCGGGAGCGGGTCCCAGCCCACCAGGCCGTAGCGGGCGAACTCGCCGATGAAGAAGAACTCGTGCAGGCCGTGGCCCACGGCCCCGTCGGCCACGCCACCGGACTGCACGAAGCGACCGACCTGGTCCACCAGGCCGAACAGCCGGTCCTTGTCCCGCACGTAGTCGACCTCCTGGCCCTGCACCACCAGCGGTCCCTGCCACATGCCGTGGCGCCAGTCCGGCTCGAGCCCGTAGCCGGTCCCCAGCATCAGCCAGCAGTCCAGCAGCGGGGTCATGGCGATCTCGAAGCCTCCCCCCGGCGCGTCCGGGAAGGACAGGGTGGAGCGCTCGATGTGGCGGGTGCCGGGGGTGATCACGGCGTCGTGGTCGGGACGGCCCAGCCACTCCGGTTCACGGTCGGGGTCGGCCCAGATGCGCACCGCCTCCTCCAGCTCCCGGTTGCCGTCGTCGTGCTCGTTGACGATGTAGAGGATGGAGTGGTCGTCGAACTGCATGGGGGCGTAGTTCCACATGCCCACCATCTGGCCCTCGGTGCGGATGCCGGGCGGCTCCTCCTCCCCCACGGGGCGGATGCCCCAGCTCCGGTCCCGGGTCCCCCACCAGGAGTCGGGCGTGACGTCGAAGGTGGTGTCGCCGGTGGTGATGGTGCCGGTCCAGCGTCCGGTCTGGGCCAGGCGCATGGAGTCGAACACGGTCCGGCCGTGGCGGCGGATGTACTGGCGGGGCTCCTCGAACGCGGGCATGGCGCCGACCCACCTCAGGTCGAACGACACGTCGCTCTCGTCGTTCGGCTCGCACACGATGCGCAGCTCGTGCAGGGGACGGATCACCTCCACCCGCAGGGGACCGACGGAGGTGTCCATGCGGTCGCCCAGTTCCCGCGACGCCCGCACCACCCGGTGCGACGTCCCGGTGACCACGCAGGCGAAGGCGTCCTCGACGGCCAGGTTGGGGTACTGGCCCAGCCCGAAGATCAGGAACGCGTCACCGTTGTTGGCGTGGCAGTTGAAGTAGTAGCGGTCGTAGAAGTTGCGGTCGCCGGTGGTGACGTGGCGGATCGTCTCGGACGCCTGGTGGACCGGGAAGTCGTCCCAGGAGGACAGCGAGCCGTGGGCGCGGGGGGTGGGGAAGTCCGTCATGGCGCCGCACCCTACGGCTTCTGACGCCCCGTCAGCTCGCGAACCGGCCGGCCTGGAAGTCCTCCATGGCCTCCATGAGCTGGGCCCGGGTGTTCATCACGAACGGCCCGTAACGGGCCACCGGCTCACGCAGCGGCAGGCCGCTCAGGACCAGCACCTCGCTCGGCCCGCCATCGGCCGGACCGGCCAGCTCCACCTCGTCGCCGGGACCGAGCACGCCCAGATGGGCCTCCTCCAGGGTCCGTCCCCCCACCGTGACCTGCCCCACGAGCGGGTACACGAGCACGGTGTGGTCCGGGGGCAGCGTGGTACGGGCCGACGTGTCCGCCTCCAGGGTGAGGTGGGTGTAGGTGATGGGCGTGTGGGTGCTGCCCGGACCGGTCACCCCGAAGGCCTCCCCGGCCACGACGCGGGCCACCACACCGGGGGCGGGCTCCACCACGGCCACGGCGTCCGCCCCCAGGTCCTGGTACGCGGGGGCGATCATCTTGTCCGCAGCCGGCAGGTTCACCCACAGCTGCACGCCGTGCATCCGGCCGCCCGAGCGCCGGAACGCCTCGGTGGGCCCCTCCTGGTGGATGACCCCGCGACCCGCGGTCATCCACTGCGTGTCGCCGGGGCCGAGCCGGCCGTGGTTGCCCAGGCTGTCGCGGTGCTCCATCTCACCCTCGAGCAGGTACGTCACGGTCTCGAAGCCGCGGTGGGGGTGCTCCGGCGTGCCCACCGCCTGTCCCGGGGCCTGGTCGACCGGTCCCATGTGGTCGAGCAGCAGGAACGGGTCGACCAGTTCCTGGCCGGGGATCGGGAACGGCCGGCGGACGACGAACCCGTCGCCCTCCACCGCCTCCTGGGCCGGGATGACCTGGCGCACGGTGCGGAGTGTGGTGGTGCTCATGCGGTCTCCCAGATGACGACCTCGGTGCGGTCCGAGGTGGCGGCCAGACGGAGCTCACCGGCGTCGGACAGCCGCACGGCGTCACCCTGGGCGAGCGGGTCGGCAACACCCTGGAGCGTGGCCGCGCCACGGGCGATGAAGACGTGCACGTGCGGTGCCGCGGGCACGGTGACGGCGTCACCGGCACCCAGGCGTGCCACCCACATGGTGGCGTCGCGCTGGTGGATGGCGATGGCACCGTCATGCCCGGCGCCGGAGGCGACCGCCACCAGCCCGCCGGCGTCGAGCCGCTCGGACAGGTCCAGCTGCTCGTAGCCGGGCGTGACGCCGGCGGTGTCCGGGATGACCCACATCTGCAGGAAGTGCACCGGCAGGTCGGGGTCCGGGTTCATCTCGGAGTGGCGGATGCCGGACCCGGCCGACATGCGCTGGGCCAGTCCGGGGTACAGCACGCCGTGGTTGCCCTCGGAGTCGCGGTGCTCCAGCGTCCCCTCCAGCACCCAGGTGACGATCTCCATGTCGCGGTGGGCGTGGGTGCCGAACCCGGAGGCGGGCGCGACCCGGTCGTCGTTGAGGACCAGCAGCTGGCCGTGGCCCACGTTGGCGGGGTCGTAGTGGTTGGAGAAGCTGAACGAGTGCCAGCTGTCGAGCCAGCCGATGTCGGTGTGGAACCGCTGCCCGGCCGGGCGGACGTCGATGGTCATGGGAACTCCTCGATACCTGAACAGTCAGCTACTGTAACTGCAGGCACAAGCAGGATGTTCCCCGGGACCCTGACCTGCGCACCCCAGTCCTGCGCACCCCTAGTCCTGCGCACCCCAGTCCTGCGCACCCCAGTCCTGCGCACCTCTGTCCCGGTGGGCAGGGCCTTCCGGGGCTGGGCGAGCCGACAGGAGCGGCCGACTCAGCCCGAGAACGCGACCTCGCCCGCGCCCGGTACGACCTCGCCGATCACCCGGGCGTCCACGCCGGCGGACCGGAGGGCATCCACGGCACCGGCCGTCGCCTCGGGCGGGACCACCGCCACCATGCCGATGCCCAGGTTGAACACCCTGCGCATCTCGTCCTCGGTGACGTCGCCGATGCGCTGCAGCTCCGTGAAGATGCGCGGCCACTCCCAGGAGCCCGGGTCCACCAGGGCGTCGCCGTGGCCACCCAGCACCCGGTTCAGGTTGCCGGGCAGTCCGCCGCCGGTGATGTGGGCCACGGCGTGGACCTCCACCGTGTCCAGCAGGGCCCGGATGGCGGGCGCGTAGATGACCGACGGGCGGAGGAGCTCCTCCTCCACCGTGGGCGCCCCCTCCCCGGCCCATGCGGGGTCGTGGAGGGCGAGGCCGGCCACGTCGAACACCAGGCGCCGGGCCAGCGTGTAGCCGTTGGACCGCAGGCCGGGGGACGGCAGGCCGATCAGGACGTCGCCGGGGGTGACCTGTTCGCCGGTCAGCATCCGGTCCCGGTCCACCACGCCGACCGCGAAGCCCACCAGGTCGAACTCCCCCGGCTCCATCACGCCGGCGTGCTCGGCCATCTCGCCGCCCACCAGCGAGCAGCCGGCCTGGCGGCACCCCTCGGCCACCCCGGCCACCAGGTCGCCGATCTGGTCCGGGTCCACCTTGCCGATCGAGATGTAGTCCAGGAAGAACAGCGGCTCGGCGCCCTGGCACACCAGGTCGTCCACGCACATCGCCACCAGGTCCAGGCCGATGGTGCGGTAGTTGGCCGCGTCGCGGGCCACCACGGCCTTGGTGCCGACGCCGTCGGTGGTGGACACCAGCACCGGCTGGCGGTACCGGGCGACGTCCAGCTGGAACAGCCCTCCGAAGCCACCGATGTCGCCGATCACCTCGGGCCGGAAGGTGGAGCGGACGTCCTCCGCGATCCGGTCCACCGCGTCCTCGCCGGCCTGGATGGACACCCCGGCGGCCTCGTAGGTCTCACCCACCGCCCGGCTCCTCGCGCGCGGCCCGGCCCGCGGCCTCCTGGGACGGCAGCAGGGAGTCGTCGCCGTCCAGCAGGCCGAGCGGCACCGCCGCCGATCCGTCGGTGGTGAGGTCCACGCCCACCTCCAGGACGCCCTTGCCGGCCTCGGCCGGGATGGGCACGGGGTACACACCGGTCAGGCAGGCCGTGCAGAACCCCGCGTTGGGGGCACCCACGGCCTCCACCAGCCCGTCCAGCGTGAGGTAGGCGAGCGTGTCCACGTTCAGGTAGGTGCGGATCTCCTCCACCTCCATGTTGGCGGCGAGCAGCTCACCCCGGGTGCCGGTGTCCATCCCGTAGAAGCAGGGCCAGCGGTACGGCGGCGAGGACACCCGCAGGTGCACCTGGGCCGCGCCCGCCTCCCGCAGCATGCTGACCATGGCCCGGGTGGTGGTGCCCCGCACGATGGAGTCGTCCACCACCACCAGGCGCTGGCCCGCGATGTTCTCCTTGAGCGGGTTGAGCTTCATGCGCACCCCCAGGGCCCGCATCTCCTGGCTGGGGGCGATGAACGTCCGGCCGATGTAGCGGTTCTTCACCAGGCCGTGGCCGAAGGGGATCCCGGAGCGCCGGGCGTAGCCCTCCGCGGCGGGGATGCCGGACTCCGGCACCCCCATGACCAGGTCCGCGTCCACCGGTGCCTGGTCGGCCAGGCGCTCGCCCATCCGGACCCGTGCCTGGTGGACGTTGCGCCCGTAGAGCTGCGAGTCGGGCCGGGCGAAGTAGACGAACTCGAACAGGCAGAGCTTGGGGTCCGCGGGGGCGTGGGCGAACGGGTGCAGGGACCGCACGCCGTCGGCGTCGATGACCACCATCTCGCCGGGGTCGAGCTCCCGGACGAAGTGGGCCCCGACGATGTCCAGCGCCGGTGTCTCCGACGCCAGCACCCAGCCGCCGTC
The DNA here is from genome assembly GCA_963773765.1 of uncultured Actinomycetota bacterium. Taxonomy (GTDB): domain Bacteria; phylum Actinomycetota; class Acidimicrobiia; order Acidimicrobiales; family Microtrichaceae; genus CAVZCC01. The sequence continues at coordinate 699,229 of CAVZCC010000005.1, forward strand.
GAGCTTGCCCAGGCACAGGGGCCGGAACCCGTTGGGGTCGCGGACGCCGATGATGCGGTGGCGGTCCATGAGCACCAGCGAGAACGCGCCCTCGAACCGGGGCAGGACGCTCACCAGCGCCTGCTCCAGCGTGTCGTCACCCGGTCCGATGTGCTCGCACTCGACGGCCAGCAGCTCGGCCATGGCGTCGGTGTCGCTCGACACCGTGCCGGGGAGCATGCCGGCGTCGTCCACCAGGGCCGCGGTGTTCACCAGGTTGCCGTTGTGGCCCAACGCGAACTGGGCATGGGCCACGTCGCGGAACACCGGCTGGGAGTTCTTCCACATGGAGGAGCCGGTGGTGGAGTACCGGGTGTGGCCGATGGCCAGGTCGCCGTCCAGGGCGGCCAGCGTCCGGTCGTCGAACACGTTGGACACCAGGCCCATGTCCTTGACCACGGTCAGGTAGTCGCCGTCGGAGGTGGCGATGCCCGCCGACTCCTGGCCGCGGTGCTGCAGGGCGTAGATGCCCAGGTAGGCCAGGTGTGCCACCGGCAGGCCCGGTGCGTAGACCGCGAACACGCCGCAGGCCTCGCGGGGCTTGCCGCCGTCCAGCAGGTCCTGGTGTGACAGGTCACCGGGGAACGGCACGGCGGTGTCCGGCGGAACGGGGGCGGGGAGGTCGCCGACCGGGCCGGGGTGGGAGCTCACACGCCCATGGTGGCACACCCCGGCGACGCCGCAGCAACGCCCGGGCCGGGCCGGTCAGGCCGGCAGCACCCAGGGCGTCCGGCTCAGCCGGTCCGGGTCGAAGCGGGCGAGCACCTCCCTCACCGACAGCTCCTCACCCGGTTCGGCCAGGCCCGCGGAGTGGGCCAGCAGGCCGACGACGGCGGGGATGCGCTCGCCCCGGGCCACCCGCTGGCCGAGCGTCACGGCACCGTGACGCTTGGCCAGGCGCTCCCCGTCGGGCCCCAGGACCAGTGGGACGTGGGCGTAGGCCGGGGTGGGCAGGCCCAGGAGCCGCTGCAGCAGCACCTGGCGGGGCGTGGTCTCCAGCAGGTCGTCGCCCCGCACCACCTGGTCCACTCCCTGGTCGGCATCGTCGACGACGACCGCCAGGTTGTACGCGACCACGCCGTCGGACCGCCGCAGCACCAGGTCGTCCACCGCGGACTCCACCGGGCCGCACCGTTGGTCCACCACCCGGACCACCTCCCCACCGGCGCGGAGGCGCAGCGCGGGACGGCGGCCGGAGCGGTTCCGCGCGGCCCGCTCCGCCTCCGTGAGGTCGCGGCAGGTGCCCGGATAGGCGCCGTCGGGATGGGGGCCGTGCGGTGCGGCCGCGGCGTCGCGGACCTCCCGCCTGGTGCAGAAGCACTCGTAGGTCAGCCCCGCGTCCACGAGCGTGGCGACGGCAGCGTCGTGCTGCGCGGTGCGCGCCGACTGGCGGGACACCTCCCCGTCGTGGTCGATCCCCAACGCGGCCAGGTCGGCCAGCTGTTCGGCCTCGCACACCGGCTCGGCCCCGGTGGTGAGGTCCTCCATGCGCACCAGGAACCGTCCCCCGGCGCTGCGGGCGAAGCACCAGGCCAGGAGCGCCGTGCGCAGGTTGCCCAGGTGCAGGCTGCCGGACGGGCTCGGGGCGAAGCGGCCGGTGGTCACCTCAACGGCCGGGTCCGGCCCCGGTCACGGGGCGATGACCACCGTGAACGGCACCTGGATGGTCAGGTACTGGCCCCGGGTGGGACCCACGTCCACCAATTGGTCGTAGTACCCCAACCCCAACAGCCCCGGTGCGCTCAGCGACGGCTGGCTGGTCCCCGCGTAGCAGTAGTAGGTGGCGCCACCGACGGTGTCGTTGCAGCCCGGCAACAGCACCTCCACCGGCGCGGTCCACGGCCCCTGGGGCGACGTCGCCACCCGCACGTAGATGCGGTCCACGAACCCGGGCCACGGGCTGTAGGCCATGACGTACACGCCATGGGTCTCGTCACGGTTGATCGTCATGGAGGACACCGGTGCGGTGTAGCCACCCACGCCGTCCGGCAGGGTCATGGGCGCGGCGGACCCGATGGCCGCCACCCACGACACGCCGTTCCAGTAGGTCCAGGACCCCCGGTTGGCAACGTTGGCGGCCTGCACCCGCGCCACCCGGCACGGGCCGTACTCCTGGGGCAGGCCACTGCCGTCGTCGGGACGATCACAGGCGTAGGCGTTGATCCGGCCCGCGTCGTCGAGCACCGCGGCGGTGCCGTAGGCCGGTTCGGCCTCGGTGAACAAGCGGTCGTTCACCAACGTGCCGGTGACCGGGACGCCGTCGGGGGGCGAGGCCGGGTCGTAGGTCCACTCGACCAGGGAGACGCCGCGCTCCTCGATCTGCAGCGGGCCACCCAGGCACACGTTGGCCATGAACACCGTGACCCTGTCCGTGGCCCCCACGGGCCGGGCCACCCCGGACAGCGGCCAGCGGGCCTTGTTCGGCTTGTCCGCCGGACAGGTCCACGTGGCGCCCTGCACCCCCGCGAACTGGACCGGGGCGCCACCGGACACGGCGTCGCGGGTCACGGTGAGCGAGCCCGGCGCGGCCCAGGCCGCGGTGTTGTTCACGAAGTACCGCAGGTTCCCGTTGACGTCCACCTCGCTGCTGTCGCCGAACAGCCACAGCAGCGACCCGTCCCGCAGCTTCACGCTGATGCCGGCGTCGCGGTCGATCCTGGCCAGGGGACTCGAGGGCGCGGGCCCGACCGGCGCGGTGCTGGAGGGGGCCCCGCCGCTCCCCACCGCGATGGCCCCGCCGATCACGGCCGTGCTGCACGGCAGGTCACGGTTGCCACTGATGACGTTGGCACCCGGGGGCGACGGCACGTCCAACAGGGTGACGCAGATGCGGGCAGGCCCGGCCGGCAGCCCGTTGAAGGACGTGGCGAAGGCGCCCCCGCCGACCGACACGGTCCGTGACGGCCCGCCCTCGACCGAGACCCGGGCCTGCAGCCCGGAGCTGCCGTCGGGGTCCGTGGCCGTCCCCGCCAGTGCGACCGTGGTGGCACCCGGGGTCACCTGTGTCACCGCGCCGGACGGGCGGTGGTCCGCCGGTGGCGGCAGCACGTCGGTCCGGCCGCACCCGATGAGGCGGTCCTGGCCCCAACGCTGGTTGATGGCCACCACGCACACCAGGCGGTTCCCGGGATCGGCCGGGAACTCGATGCTGTACCCCTTGTTCGACCCCACGCCGAACGCGGCGCCCACGTCGGGACGGAACCCCGTGGCCAGCTGCCGGGTGACGAAGGTCCCGTCCACGCTGACGCTGACCTCCACCGGGTCGAAGGTGTCCATGTCCAGGGCCCATCCACTGACGCGTGCCCGGTTGGGAGCCGGGGCGTCGACCGCGTCCACGGCGCCGATCGGATCGGCCCCGCCCTTGACGGTCAGGTTCTTGCAGCCCAGCAGGCGGTCCTCGGTGCCCGCGCCCACGTTCTCGGCCCAGACACAGATGCCGTGCAGCCCGGCCGGAAGGTCCGGGAACCAGAAGTTGAATCCGTGGTCCGGACCGACGGCGGGGAACGCCGCGCCCACGTCGGGGCGGGCGAGGTTGGCGACCACGTCGTAGACGCGGCCCTCGGATCCGACCTTGACCACGATGGGCGCCCGCGTGTCCGGGTCGGCCACCCAGCCGCTCACCCGGATGCCGGGGCCCTCGGCCGTGACGGCGTCCAGGTTGCCGAAGGGTGCGGTGCCCGTGGGGTCCGGCTGGGTCGGGCCCAGGCAGCCGGCAAGGACCACCATGGCACCCAGCAGGGCGGCCGCCGCGACCCGTCGCGGCGCGCGCCGACGGGGCCACCGGTTGCGCGCTGGTTCCGCCTTGTTGACCACGAGCTCTCCTCCTCGCCGGCCGCACGCACGAGCGCGGCCGGTCACCCCTCGCCGGGAAGCGTAACGGGCCGGGCCCGGCCCATGGGATCGGTCGGCTGCGTCAGCCCTGGGTGGTCCCGGTGCCCACGGCCTCCGGGAGCCGTGACGACCCACGCGTGACGGGCCTCGTCCAGGGCGACGTCGACCAGGTCCTTGACCGCCAGGCGGTCACCCCCGGCGGCGCCGATCCGGCTGTGGGGCACGTCGTGGGCCTCCAGGACGTCCAGCACGGCCCGGACCTGGTCCGGGGCCACGCACAGCACCGCCCGTCCGACCGACTCGGAGAAGAGGTGCACGTGGTCGGGGATGCGGGCCGCCGTGAAGCCCACACCGGATGCCACCGCCATCTCCGCCAACGCCGCTCCGACGCCCCCCTGGCCCACGTCGTGGGCGCCCTGCACCAGGCCCGAGCCGACCAGCTCCCGCAGGACGCCGGCCACCCGGGCGACGCCGGAAAGGTCGGCGGCGGGCAGGGTGCCCCGGCCGCGGTGGCCCCGTCGGGCGGCCCACAGCGAGCCCGACAGCTCCGGCACCGTCCCACCGACGAGGATGAGGCGGCCACCGTCCACCAGCCCGATGCCGGGGGGACGCCGGTCCAGGGTGTCGATCACGCCCAGCACGCCGATGATCGGGGTGGGGTCGATGTCCTGGCCCCGCGACTCGTTGTACAGGCTGACGTTGCCCCCCACGCAGGGGATGCCGAACGCGTCCAGTCCCTCGGACAGGCCGTCGACCGACTCCGACAGCTGCCACATGACCTCGGGGTGCTCCGGGTTGCCGAAGTTCATGCAGTTGACCATGGCCAGGGGCCGGGCCCCGACGACGGCCAGGTTCATGACCGACTCGGCCACCGTCATGGCGGACCCGGCCCGGGGGTCCACCGAGCACCACAGGTGGTTGCCGTCGGTGGTGAGCGCCAGGCCCCGGCCGGTGTCCACACCGGTGGTGGGGTGCTTGAGCCGCAGCACGGCGGCGTCGCCGCCGGGTCCCTCCACGGTGTTGAGGAACAGCATGTGGTCGTACTGCGAGGACACCCAGGAGGAGTCGCACAGCAGGTCCACCAGGTCGGCGCCGGCGTCCACCGGGGCCGGCAGGGTGTTGGCCGAGTCCGCCCGGCGCCCGGCCAGGTCCACGGGCTCGGCCCGGGGCCGGTCGTACAGCGGGGCCTCGTCCTCCAGCGACTTGGCCGGCACGTCGGCCAGCACCTCCGCGCCGTCGTCGTCCAGCACCCGCAGCCGGCCCGAGTCGGTGACGGTGCCGATCACGGTGGCCCGGATCTCCCACCGCTCGGCGATGGCCAGGACGGCGTCCAGGTTGGACGGCTCCACGATGGCCAGCATGCGCTCCTGGGACTCCGAGGTCATCACCTCGAAGGGCTCCATCCCCGGCTGGCGGCGGGGGATGGTGTCCACCATGACGTCCATGCCGGCGCCACCCTTGGCCGCGGTCTCCGCGGTGGCGCAGGTGATCCCGGCGCCACCCAGGTCCTGGACGCCGACGGCCAGGTCACGGTCCAGCAGCTCCAGGCAGGCCTCGATCAGGCGCTTCTCCTCGAACGGGTCCCCCACCTGCACGCTCGGCCGCTTGTCGGCGTCGGCCTCGTCGTCGGAGAAGCCGGCCGACGCCAGCACCGAGACCCCGCCGATGCCGTCGCGCCCGGTGGTGGAGCCCAGCAGGACGGCAAGGTTGCCGACGCCCTCGGCCCGTCCCAGCACCAACCGCTCGACCGGCATCAACCCCAGGCACAGCACGTTGACCAGGGGGTTGTCCGCGTAGGTCTCGTCGAATACCGTCTCGCCGCCCACCGTGGGCACGCCCACGGAGTTTCCGTAGCCGGAGATGCCCGACACGACCCCCTCGGCGATCCAGCGGGACCGGGCGTCGTCCAGCGGGCCGAACCGCAACGGGTCCATCACCGCGACGGGTCGGGCCCCCATGGAGAAGATGTCGCGGAGGATCCCGCCCACCCCGGTGGCCGCGCCCTGGTACGGCTCGATGGCGGACGGGTGGTTGTGGCTCTCGATGCGGATGGCGGCCGCGATCCCGTCGCCCACGTCCACCACGCCTGCGCCCTCACCCGGTCCGACCAGCACCCACGGTGCCTCCGTGGGGAACCGCCGCAGGTGGATCCGGGAGCTCTTGTAGGAGCAGTGCTCGGACCACATGACGGAGTACATGGCCAGCTCCAGGTGGTTGGGTGCCCGTCCCAACCGCTCCCGGATGCGCTCGTACTCGTCGTCGGTCAGCCCCAGGGCCCGGTGGGTGGCGGCGTCGTCCGAGGGGGTCGCGGGGTCGGTGGCCATGGATGGAAACTACCGCCTCGCCGCGGGCACCCCGGACGGGGCGGCGCGGGCACCGGCGGGGGTGGGTGGTTGTCAACGGCGCCGGAACCGTGTGGAATTGGATCTATGGCACAGCGTGGACCCAAGGAAATCACCCCCCAGCACAAGGCGGCAATGGCGGCCGGACGAGTGGAGGGACGGGCCGTCAAGAACTACCTGGAAGCCCTGGACCAGCACCGTCCCAAGCGGGGCCGCAAGCGCACGCCGGACTCCATCAATGCCCGTCTGGCAAAGATCGACACCGAGCTCGAATCGGCCGACGTGGTGAAGCGGCTGAGCCTCATCCAGGAACGGCTCGACCTGCTCAAGGAGCTCGAGTCACTCGGGACCACGGTGGACCTGTCCGGGCTGGAGGCGGAGTTCGTCAAGGCCGCCAAGGGCTACGGCGAGCGCAAGGGCATCTCGTACGGGGCCTGGAGGGAGGTCGGCGTGTCCGCCGCGACCCTGAAGGCCGCCGGCATCACGCGGGCCGGCTGACCACCGGCAGGTCCGCACCGGCGGCCTGCAGCAGGGAGCCGACCATGACCCGGCCGTCGGTGGATCCCAGCAGTTGGTGGCAGGCCCGTTCCGGGTGCGGCATCAGACCGACCACGTTGCGTCCCTCGTTGCAGATGCCGGCGATGTCATCGACGGACCCATTGGGGTTGTCCACGTAGCGGAGCACGATGCGGTCCTCGGCCTGCAGCTGGGCCAGCGTTTCAGGAGAACAGGTGTAGTTCCCCTCGAAGTGATTGATGGGAATCCGCAGCACCTGGCCCGGCTGGGCCAGGGAGGTGAGGACCGAGTCGGTGCTGGCCACGCGCAGGTCCACCATCTCGCAGCGGAACTTGAGCCCGGCGTTCTTCTGCAGGGCTCCGGGCAGCAGGTGGGCCTCGGTCAGCACCTGGAAGCCGTTGCAGATGCCCACCACCGGCCCCCCGGCGGCGGCGAACTCGGCCACGGCGGCCATGACCGGGGAGAACCGGGCGATGGCACCGGGCCGCAGGTAGTCGCCGTGGGCGAAGCCGCCGGCCACCACCACGGCATCGGCACCGCCGAGCGAGGTGGCGTCGTGGAAGACCAGGTCGGCCTCGCCACCCTGGTCGCGCACCGCCTCGGCCACGTCGAACTCGCAGTTGGTGCCGGGGAAGCGGATGACCGCGACGCGGGGGGCCACGGGCTCAGGCCCCGACCGTCGGCGCCGGGCGTGATGGCCACCACGCTGTCCTCGATCACCGGGTTGGTCAGGAAGCGGTGGCAGAGGTCGTCCACCAGGGAGCGGGCCTCCTCCTCGGTGGGGGCGTCCACCGTGAACCGGATGCTCTTGCCCACCTTCACGCCGTCCACGCCACCGAAGCCGAGCGCCGGCAGGGCCCGTTCGATGGTCGCTCCCTGCGGGTCGGCGATGCCGGGCCGCAGCCGGACTTCCACAGCCACGTCGAAGATCATGACCCAACTCTCCCACACCGCCGGGGCGGTCCGGAACGTCCTCAGGCCCCGGGCCAGTCCGCCAGGCGCAGCCCGCAGATGCGCTCGTAGGCGTCCCGGTAGCGCTGGGCGGTGGCATCGACGACCGCCGGGGGCAGGGGCGGCGGGGGCGGTGCCTTGTCCCAGTCCAACGTCTCCAGGAAGTCCCGGACCGGCTGCTTGTCGAACCCCTGGGGCGTCGCCCCGGGCGACCAGTCCTCCACCGCCCAGTACCGCGACGAGTCCGGTGTCAGCACCTCGTCGGCCACCACCAGCCGGGGAGCGCCGTCCGGCCCGCCCACCAACCCGAGCTCGAACTTGGTGTCGGCCAGCAGGAACCCCGACGCCTCGGCCCGGGCCGCCGCCAGCGCGTACATCCGCAGGCTCACGTCACGCGCCTGTTCGGCCAGGTCAGCCCCGACCAGTCCGACCGCGGCGTCGAAGGAGATGTTCTCGTCGTGGTCGCCGACGGCGGCCTTGGTGGACGGCGTGAACATGGGCTCCGGCAGCCGGTCGGCCTCCACCAGGCCGGCGGGCGCGGCCATGCCGTGGATGGTGCCGCGGTCGCGGTACTCCTTCCAGGCCGAGCCGGCCACGAAGCCCCGCACGATGCACTCGACGGGCAGCATCTCGGCCCGTCGGCACAACATGACGCGCCCGGCCAGTTCCGGGCGGCGTGCCTGCTCGGGCAGGTCGGCCAGCTCGGTGGACAGCAGGTGGTTGCCGATGACCGGGGCCAGGGCATCGAACCAGGCCGCGCTCATGGCGGTGAGCACCCGGCCCTTGTCCGGCACCGGCTCGTCCATGACCACGTCGAAGGCCGACAGCCGGTCCGAGGCCACCATCAGCAGCCGGTCCGGCCCGGCGTCGAACAGGTCACGGACCTTTCCCCGGTGCAGGTGGGGCAGGCCCAGGTCCGGCACGTCACGCAGCGTGCTCACGCGTCCTCACTCACAGGATCTCCTCACCGGCGTAGGCCGCCGCCTCCGGGTGGCGGGCGGCCAGCCGCTCCACCGAGGCCACGAAGCTGCGGGTCTGGGCCGGGGCGTTGCCGACGAAGGACAGCGGCTCCCCCATCGCCCGGTCCAACGCGTCGCGGTCCAGGGACAGCCGGGCGTCCGCAGCCAGCCGGTCGACCAGGTCGTTGCCCTCGCTGCCCCGCTCCCGCATGTCCAGGGCCACGGCCACGGCGTGCTCCTTGACCACCTCGTGGGCGGTCTCGCGTCCCACACCGGATCGGACCGCCGCCATCAACACCTTGGTGGTGGCCAGGAACGGCAGGTACCGGCGCAGCTCACGCTCGATCACCGCGGGGTAGGCGCCGAAGCCGTCGAGGACGTCCAGCAGGGTCTGGAACGCGCCGTCGGCGGCGTAGAAGGCATCGGGCAGCATGACCCGGCGCACCACCGAGCACGACACGTCGCCCTCGTTCCACTGCTCGCCGGCCAGGCCCGACGCCATCGTCAGGTGGCCGTTGAGGATGACCCGGAACCCGTTGATGCGCTCGCAGCTGCGGGCGTTCATCTTGTGGGGCATGGCGGAGGAGCCCACCTGTCCCGGGCGGAAGCCCTCGGTGACCAGTTCGTTGCCGGCCATGAGCCGCAACGTCATGGCCAGTGAGGACGGGCCGGCCACGAGCTGCACCAGCGCCGCCACCACCTCCAGGTCCAGGGACCGGGGGTAGACCTGACCCACGTTGGTCAGGGTGTGCTCGAAGCCCAGGTGGGTGGCCACCGCGGCCTCCAGCGCCGCCATCCGCTCCGGGTCACCGTCGAGGAGGTCGAGCTGGTCCTGCTGCGTGCCGACCGGCCCCTTGAGGCCGCGGAGCGGGTAGCGGGACAGCAGGTCCTCCAACGCGGCCACGGCCACCAGGAGCTCCTCGCCCGCGTTGGAGAACCGCTTGCCCAGGGTGGTGGCCTGGGCCGCCACGTTGTGGCTGCGCCCCACCATCACGGTCGTCTCGTGCTCCGCGGCCCGACCGGCCAGGCGCACCAGCGCGGCCACCGCCCGGTCCCGGACGATCTCCAGGCCCCGCCGGACCTGGAGCTGCTCCACGTTCTCGGTCAGGTCACGACTGGTCATGCCCTTGTGGGCGTGCTCCTGGCCGGCGAGGTCGGAGAACTCCTCGATCCGGGCCTTGACGTCGTGGCGGGTGACCCGCTCCCGGGCCTGGATGGAGCCCAGGTCCACCTGGTCCGTCACGGCCCGGTAGGCCTCGATGGCCTCCGCCGGGACGTCGATGCCCAGGTCCCGCTGCGCCTGCATCACGGCGATCCAGAGCTGCCGCTCCAGCACCACCTTGTGCTCCGGGGACCAGAGCTCCGCCATCTCCGGGCTGGCGTAGCGGGAGGCGAGGATGTTGGGGGCGGCGCTCACCGCACCATTCTCCCCCACCGGACGGGCCCCCCGGGCATCCGCCCGCCGCCGCCACCGGGCCGTCCGGCCCACAAGATCAAGGACCGGTTCCGGTCGGCCGAAAAGTCCCTGAGGTGTCGGTCAGAGGGTCTGGCCCGTCGGGAGTCCCGGCGCACACCAGGAGGTGTCCGTGTCGTACTCGTGTGTGAAGCACCCCATGGCGCTCGCGGAGTACCTGTGCGGGCAGTGCGGCCACGAGTTCTGCCCGGAGTGCGTGGTGTTCCCCTACGGCGTGGACAAGCCGCCGGTGTGCATCACCTGCGCCCTGGAGCTGTCCGGGGTCCGCAAGCGGGCCACCGGGCGCCCCAAGCTCAGCCGCCGGGAGGTGCGCAAGCGCCTCAAGGAGCAGCAGGCGGACCGGGCCCGGGCCCAGGCCGTCGCCGAGGCGCCCGAGGAACCGCCCGAGGAACCGACCTACGAGGACGAGAAGTGGATGCATGGCATCGGGGACCCCGAGGACTTCCCCGGGGGCTGGAAGCAGCGCTTCTGATCCCGACCTGCGGGCACCCGGGCTGACGGACCGGGCGACGGTTCCCCGCGCTACCCGGCCGGGTCGGGCTGCCGGTCCAGGCCTGCGTCCTGGTCCACGGCGTGCTGCTCCAGGCCGGCGCGGTACTGCTCCAACCGGTCGGCCAGGCCGTCGTCGGACGTGGCCAGGATGCGCACCGCCATGAGCCCCGCGTTGCGGGCACCGCCGATGGCCATCGTGGCCACCGGGACCCCGCCCGGCATCTGGACGATGGAGTACAGCGAGTCCAGGCCCCCCAGGTGGGTGGTGGGGACGGGCACCCCGACCACCGGCAGGGTGGTCAGGGACGCGACCATGCCGGGCAGGTGGGCGGCGCCGCCGGCGCCGGCGATGACCACCCGGAGGCCCCGGTCGCGGGCGGTGCGGGCGTAGTCGACCATCCGTTCCGGGCTGCGGTGGGCGGACACGACCCGCACCTCGTGGGGCACCGAGAACTCCGCCAGGGCAACCGACGCCGCCTCCATGACCGGCAGGTCCGAGGCGCTGCCCATGATGATGCCCACCAGGGGCGGTGCCGACGCGTCGCTCATGGCGCTGATCCTCCCATGCCGGGCCTGCCCTCCACACCCGACAGCACGTCGGCGGCACGCCGGGCCCGGGCCCGGGCCACGTCCCGGTCGGTTCCCAGCACCGTGACATGGCCGATCTTGCGGGCGGGCCGCGAGGTCTTGCCGTACAGGTGCAGGTGGGCCTCGGGGACCCGGGCCAGCGCCGCGGCCTGCCGCTGGCGGGGATCCCCGTCCACGCCACCCACCACGTTCGCCATCACCGCCACCGGGGCGACGGCGTCGGTGGGCCCCAGCGGCCAGTCCAGGACGGCCCGGAGGTGCTGGGCGAACTGCGAGGTGGCCGTGCCCTCGATGGTGAGGTGCCCGGAGTTGTGGACGCGGGGGGCGATCTCGTTCACCAGCACCTCCCCGTCCACCACGAACAGCTCCACCGCGATCACGCCCACCGCGTCGGACGCCACCGCCACCTCATGGCCGATCTGCTCGGCGCGGTCCCGGAGCCCGGCACCGATGGGCGCGGGGAGGATGACCTCGTCGCACATGCCGTCCACCTGCACCGTCTCCAGCACGGGCCAGCTCCGGACCTGGCCCGACGGGGACCGGGCCACCAGCACCGCCACCTCGGCGTCCAACGCCAGGCGGGGCTCCAGGACCAGCGGGGCACCGCTCCAGTCGGCCACGAAGTCGCCGACCTCGTCGCCGTCCAGCATCCACACGCCCCGGCCGTCGTACCCACCGCGGCTGGCCTTGGCCACCACCGCACCGCCGTGGCGCGCGGCGAACGCGGCCGAGGCGGCCACCGACTCGGTGCCGCCGTCGAGGACCACGAACTCGGGCACGGGCAGTCCCGCGGCGGCGAAGGCGCGGCGCTGGTGGGCCTTGTCGGAGAACTCGAGCGTGCGCACCGACGGCCGCACCGCCACGCCGTCCTCCTCCAGGGAGCGGAGCACGGCGTGGTCCACGTTCTCGTGGTCGAAGGTGAGGACGTCCACCGTGGCGGCGAAGCGCCGCAGCGCGTCCGCGTCGTCCGGGGACCCCACCACCGTGTCCGGCACCACGGCGGCCGCTCCCTCGTCGGACGGCGCGGCCAGCACCCGCAGGTGCACCCCCATCGGGGTGGCGGCCTCGGCCAGCATGCGGGCCAGCTGCCCGCCGCCGACCACGCCGACGACCGGTTCGGTCACGGGGCCGTCCGGGCGGCGGAGGCGGCGATGTCGGTGCGGTGGTGCATGCCGGGCCAGGAGATCCGGGACACGGCGTCGTAGGCGCGGTCGCGGGCGACGGCGAGCGTGGGCCCGGTGCCGCACACGCTCAGGACCCGGCCGCCCGCGGTGACCAGCCGCCCTCCCCCGTCACGGGCCACCCCGGCCGCGTACACGGACACGCCGTCCACCGCCCGGGCCTCGTCCAGTCCCTCGATCACGTCCCCGGTCCGGGGTGACGCCGGGTACCCCTCGGAGGCGCAGATCACGGTGACGTGGGCGTCGTCGGAGATCGTCGGGGCCGGGCCGAGTCGGCCCGCCGCGGCCCCGGCCAGCAGTTCGGCGAGGTCCGAGGTCACCCGGGGCACCACCACCTGGCACTCCGGGTCGCCGAAGCGCACGTTGTACTCGATCAGCCTGGGGCCGTCGGCGGTGTACATCAGCCCCGCGTACAGCACGCCGCGGTAGTCGATGCCGCGGGACCGCAGCGTGGCCAGGGTGGGGCCGACGAACCGGTCCATGACCTCGGCCAGGACGCCGTCGTCCACGACCGGGACCGGCGAGTAGGCCCCATCCCCCCGGTGTTGGGGCCGGCGTCGCCGTCCGCGACGCGCTTGAAGTCCTGGGCCGGCGGGAGCGCCACCGCGGTGTTCCCGTCGCACACGGCCAGGACGGACAACTCGGGACCGACCAGGCCCTCCTCGATGACCAGCCGCCGGCCGGCATCGCCGAAGGCAGCGCCGGACAGGTAGTCACCCACGGCGTTGCGGGCCTCGGACAGCGAGTCGGTGACCACCACGCCCTTGCCCGCGGCCAGGCCGTCGGTCTTGACCACGAACGGCGGCGTCATCGAGTCCAGGAACGCCAGCGCGGGGTCGACGGAGGTGAAGGTCCCGTGGCGGGCGGTGGGCACGCCCGCCTCCTCCACCAGGTCCTTCATCCAGGCCTTGGACCCCTCCAGGCGGGCACCGTCGGCACCGGGTCCGAAGACCAGCCGGCCGTCCGCCCGCAGCCGGTCGGCCAGCCCGTCCACCAGCGGCACCTCGGGACCGACCACGAACAGGTCGGCCTCCACGTCCTCGGGACGGTCCGGGACGGAGCACTCGATCCCCGCGTTGCCCGGGGTGACCACCACCTCGGCCGTGCGCCCCAGCACGTCCGCCAGCGCGTGCTCACGGGCCCCGCTGCCGACCACACACACCTTCATCGCGGAGCGTCCTTCACGTCGGCTGTTCTAGCCGATGGCTCAGGACGGCCCGACGGTCCGGGGCAGCATCTGCCCGCCCCCGCTGGCCAGGAGCAGTCCGTCCTGGGACCAGGCCTGCGCCGTGAATCCGGCTGCGCCCCCGGCGGCCACGGGCGTGCGGCCCTGTCCCAGGATCCAGGGCGAGGTGGACCCGTCGCGGTGGAACACGCAATGGAGGTCGATGTTGGGCGCGATCCAGTCGATCGGCGCGGCGTAGGCGCGGGCCATGGACGGGAACGAGTAGAGGTCCAGCGCCACCGCCACCCGCCCCGCGTCCAGGAACGGGTCGCGGAACGTGGCGGTCGGCCTGAACCGCAGCCAGTCGGCGGTCACGGCCGCACCCGCCGGCCGCCGGTCCCAGTCGTCGAGCCAGGTGGTGGGTCGGGCGTCGAGGTTGTCCCAGAACGGGAAGTCCGGCCGGCTCCCGGCAGGCGGGGCCTCGCCCCGCGCCTCCCGGGCGGCCACCCGCTCCTCGACGGTCGGGTAGGACCCGGGCGGGCCTGCGGGGCAGGGGCCGGCATCGTCGTGGGTCGGGGCGTCGGGTCGGTCGGCCATCGTCCAGGCGTGGCCGTCGATGATCCGCCGCCCGCCCTGGTCCACCGACACCGACAGGCACTCGGCGGCGCGGGCGCGGCGCAGGCTGCGGACGCGCACCTCGGCCGCTCCGGCGACGGCCCCGCTGAGCAGCTGCAGCGACAGGGTGGCGGGTCGGAGCTGCTCGGTGACCGCACCCACGGCCCGCAGCGCGACGGCGGCCACGTACCCGCCGTTCAACGTCCAGATCCGCCAGTCGTCGCTGAGCTCGACGGCGAACCGCGCCACCTCCCCGTCGGGATCGAGCGGAGTCAGCTGCGTGTCGTGGTCCAGGTCACCCACCGGGGGCCCTCCTCACGGGTACGGGACCGACCGGCACCCGACTCACCGGTACGAGGACCGGTCGATCCGGAACGGGAGCTCCTCGCCGGCCACGAGCCGCCGCACCTGGTCCCCCACCAGGCCGAAGGCGTTGGGCATGAAGTTGGTGGTGCCGCCACCGATGTGGGGGGTGACCACGAGGTTCGGGGCGGACCACAGCGGGTGCCCCTCCGGGAGTGGCTCGGGGTCGGTCACGTCGAGCGCGGCGTGCAACCTCCCGGCGACCAGCTCGGCGAGCAACGCGTCGGTGTCCACGATGGGGCCCCGGCCGACGTTGACCACGAGCGCACCGTCGGGCAGGGCGGCCAGGAGCGGGGCGTCCACCAGGCCGCGGGTCCCCTCCGTGAGGGCGGCGACGACCAGCAGGACCTGCGCGTCCGCCACCACCTCGGACAGCTCGGACACCGGCCGGACCCCGTCCCGGGCGGTGCGGGCCACCACCGTGACCCGGGCGCCGAACGGGGCCAGCATCGCGGTCAGCGCCCGGCCGATGGCGCCGTGGCCGACCACCACCACCCGCCGCCCCCGCAGCGTGGGGGTCAGCGTGGGCGACCAGCGGCCCTCGGCCTGCGCCGCGGCGAACGCCGGCAGGCCCCGCAGGTGCGACAGGGTCACCGCCATCACCCACTCGGCCACCTCCACCGCGTTGACGTCGCCGGCGTTGCACAACGTGACCCCGTCGGGCACCGAGTCGACGATCCAGTCGACCCCGGCGTTGAGCATCTGGATGAGCCGGAGCCGGCCCATGGCCCCGACGGCGTCGGACACCGCCGCCTTCGGCCACCACGGCGGGACGAGCACCTCCACCTCCGCCGCGCCGGCCGGGAGCGGCTCCCGTCCGTCCCACACCTCCACCGTGACCCCGGGTGGCATCGGGCCCATCAGGTCCCGGCCGGCGTCGAACGGGATCCAGACCAGCACGGTCGGTCAGGCGGGGCCGGAGGAGAACTGCACGAACTGTTCGCGGCCCGGGCCGACGCCCACATAGGTGATGGGCACGCCGACCTGCTCCTGGAGGAAGTCCAGGTAGGCCAGGGCGGCCGCCGGCAGCTCGTGGCGCTCGGTGGCGGCGGTCAGGTCGGACTCCCAGCCCGGCAGTTCCTCGTAGATGGGGACGGCCGCGTGCAGGTCCGACTGGTGGTACGGCAGGTGCTCGTGGCGCTCGCCCCGAACGTCGTAGGCGACGCACACCTTGAGCACGGGCAGCGTGTCCAGGATGTCCAGCTTGGTGATCGACAGCTCGGACAGGGAGTTGAGCCGCACGGCCTGGCGCAGCATGACCGCGTCGAACCAGCCGGGCCGGCGGCGACGGCCGGTGTTGGTGCCGAACTCGCGGCCCCGGTCCACCAACAGGTCGCCGACGTCGTCGAACAGCTCCGTGGGGAACGGCCCGGCGCCGACCCGGGTGACGTAGGCCTTGGCGATGCCCACGACCCGGTTGATGTAGCGGGGCCCCACCCCGGCGCCGATGCAGGCGCCACCTGCCACCGGGTTGGACGACGTCACGTACGGGTAGGTGCCGTGGTCCAGGTCCAGGAACGTGGCCTGGGCCCCCTCGAACAACACGTGCTGGCCCGCCTCCAGCGAGTCGTGCACCAACGACACCGTGTCGGAGATGTAGGGCCGCAGCCGGGGCGCCACCTGGTCCAGGACCCGGTCGGCCAGTTCCTCGGGGTCCTCCGGCAGCCGGTTGTAGACCTTGGCGAAGACCTTGTTCTTGTCGCCCAGGACGGCGTCGAGCTTCTCCCGGAAGATCTTGGGGTCCAGAAGGTCCTGGACGCGGATGCCCACCCGCATCGCCTTGTCCGCGTAGCTGGGGCCGATGCCCCGCTTGGTGGTGCCCAGCTTGTTCTTGCCCAGGTACCGCTCCGTGAGGCGGTCCAGCTCCTGGTGGTAGGGCAGGATCAGGTGGGCGTTGCCGGACACCTTCAGCCGGGAGCAGTCGACGCCCTTGGCCTCCAGGCGGTCGACCTCCTCCAGCAGGACGAAGGGATCCACCACCACGCCGTTGCCGATCACCGGTGTGATGTGGTCGTACAGCACACCGGAGGGCACCAGCTGGAGGGCGAACGACTCGCCGTTCACCACCAGGGTGTGCCCCGCGTTGTGGCCGCCCTGGTACCGGACGACCAGTTGCATCTCCTTGGCGATGAGGTCGGTGAGCTTGCCCTTGCCCTCGTCGCCCCACTGGGTGCCCACCACGACGGTCGCCGGCACGCGGATCTCCTCGTTCTGCAATCAGGGAACCGTCGATGGTAACCCAGATCCGCCGGGACCCACCGGCCGCGGCCCCGTCGCCGCCGGCCCGCAATCGCCCGCGGCGAATCCCCGGATGTACCTTCTCCCGTCATGAGCGACGGCGATCTCCTGGCGACGCTGCGCGCCGACATGGCCGCCAATCGCGGCAGCACCAAGGGCAGGTTCGTGGTCACCGCGTTCCGGCTGGCCCAGCTGGCCCGGGCCGGCCTGCCGCCGGTCCTGGCCCTGGTCCCCGTCACCGCCTACCGGCTGGTGGTGGACTGGCTGATGGGCGTGGAGCTCCCCGCCGCGGTCCAGGCCGGCCCGGGACTGGGCGTCTACCACGGCACCGGCCTGGTGGTGCATGCCCGTGTCCGCCTGGGTCGCGGGGTCACCCTGCGCCACGGGGTCACGATCGGGATCCTGGGCGAGGGCGAGGAGGGCGTGGCCCCGGTGCTGGGCGACGGCGTCAGCGTGGGTGCGGGAGCGATCATCCTCGGCCCGGTGCACGTGGGCGACGGCGCCGCCATCGGTGCGGGCGCCGTGGTGGTCCACGACGTCCCGGCCGGGGCCACGGTGGTGGGCAACCCGGCACGGGTGGTCCGCGGCGGCGACGGTGGGACGGCCTGAGGTGTCGGGCGCTCCCGACGCGGCGCAGGGCGACGGCCTGTTCAGCGGCATCCGCGTGGTGGTGGTCGCCCACGGGCCACCGGTCAAGGGCGGCATCACCACCGTGGCGATGGACCTGGTCGAGGACCCCGAGCTGAACCGCGAGTTCGAGATGGTGTTCCTCAACACCTCCCAGAACGACGACGCCCGGGGTGGGTTCGGGCTGGAGAACGTGAGGCGGGCCGTGGCCGACGCCGTCAACACCTTCCGGCTGTGCCGGAGGGGGACGGTGGTGCACACCCACTCCGTGCAGTACCCGTGGCTGGTCGGGTGGCGGCAGGTGGCCATCGCGGTCGCGGCCCGGCTCCGCGGCGCCCGGGTCCTGCTGCACAACCACGCCCAGCCCCCGTACATGGAACCCCCCGGGGAGTACCGGGTCGGACGGGCCAACGCCTGGGCCTTCGCCGCGCTCGACCGCCTGGCCGACGCCAACATCCTGATCGCCGCCGCGGGCGAGCCGAACCTCCGCCGCTACATGCCCCACATCGCCCTGCCCGTCATCGCCAACTCGGTGGTGGTGCAGGACATGGTGCAGACCTCCGCCGTGCACGACCCGCCCGTGGTCCTGTTCATCGGCGAGATCCTGGAGCGCAAGGGCCTGGTGACGCTGCTGGACGCGCTGGACCTGCTGGAGGAGCGGGGCGTCACCGGCCTGGACGTCCGCATCGTGGGCGACAACCGACCGGGCCTGGACCCGGAGAAGGACCGGATGGTCGCCGCGGTGGCCGAGCACGGCCGCACCGGGGACATGACCGGCCCGCTGGAGCGGGCCGAGGTCTACCGCCAGCTCTCCGAGGCCGACCTGTACGTGTTCCCCACCTTCACCGAGGGCCAGCCGTTCACGGTGATCGAGTCCCTGGCCGCCGGCGTGCCGATCGTGGCCAGCGACATCCAGGCCATCTCCGCCATGATCGCCGACGGCGTGAACGGCCGGCTGGTGCCGGTGCAGGACACGGTCGGGTTCGCGGACGCCATGCAGGAACTGCTGGAGGACCCGGACCGTCGCCGCCGGATCTCGGAGGCCAACCGGGCGCTGGCCTCGGAGCGGTTCGACCGCTCGGTGTTCCGGGCCCGGGTCGCGGAGCTCTACCGGGCCCACGGTCGTCCCGCCGGCCGGAACTGACGGCGCACGGCCCCCCCTCGTTCTGTGCTGCGAGGCGCGACCCAGAGGTCGCGGCTCGCAGCACAGAACGGGACGGGGTCGGTGAGGCGGGGTCAGCCGATGGAGAAGTCGCCGTCCAGCACGCCCAGGGTGACGGTGTCGCCCTCGGCCACCTTGCCCTCCAGGATCCCCAGCGCCAGGCGGTCCCCCACCTGCTTCTGGATCAGCCGCTTGAGGGGACGGGCACCGAAGGCGGGGTCGTACCCGTCGTGGGCCAGCTTGGCCAGGGCCTCGTCGGTGACCTCCAGCGAGATGCGACGCTGGGCCAGGCGGTGGCGCAACAGCCCCAACTGGATGGTGACGATGGAGGACAGGTCCGCCTCGGTCAGCTCCCGGAACCGCACGATCTCGTCCACGCGGTTGATGAACTCCGGGCGGAAGAAGTCCCGCGGGTCACCCGGCAGGTTGGAGGTCATGATCAGCACGACGTTGGAGAAGTCCACGGTGCGGCCCTGGCCGTCGGTCAGGCGACCGTCGTCCAGCAGTTGCAGCAGGACGTTGAACACGTCCGGATGGGCCTTCTCCACCTCGTCCAGCAGGACCACGGCATAGGGGCGTCGCCGCACGGCCTCGGTCAGCTGGCCGCCCTCGTCGTAGCCCACGTAGCCGGGCGGGGCACCGATGAGGCGGCTCACCGTGTGCTTCTCCATGTACTCGCTCATGTCCAGGCGGACCATGGCCCGTTCGTCGTCGAACAGGTAGTCGGCCAGGCTCCGGGCCAGCTCGGTCTTGCCCACGCCGGTGGGGCCCAGGAACAGGAAGCTGCCGATGGGCCGGTCGGGGTCGGACAGCCCGGCGCGGCTGCGGCGGATGGCGTTGGCCACCGCGGACACCGCCTCCTCCTGGCCGATGACACGCTCGTGGAGCACGTCCTCCAGACGGACGAGCTTGGCCATCTCGCCCTCCATGAGGCGGGACACCGGCACGCCGGTCCAGCGGGAGACGACCTTGGCCACGTCCTCCTCGTCCACCTCCTCCTTCAGCATCTGGCGCTCGGACTGGAGGTCGGCCAGCTCCGCGGTGGCGGCGTCGACCTCCCGCTGCACCACCGGTAGGTGGCCGTAGGTGATCTCCGAGGCGCGGGACAGGTTGCCCTCCCGCTCGCACCGCTCGGCCTCCGCCCGCAGTGACTCCAGTCGCTCCTTGAGCTCCTGGATGTGGGTGATGGCATCCTTCTCCGCCTGCCAGTGGGCCCGCATGGAGTCCGCCTGCTCCTGCAGGTTGGCCAGTTCCTCGTCCAGCGACGCCAGGCGTTCCACCGAGGGGGCATCGGTCTCCTTGGCCAGGGCCACCCGCTCGATCTCCAGGCCGCGGATGCGCCGCTCCACCACGTCGATCTCGGTCGGGACCGAGTCGATCTCGATGCGCAGGCTGGACGCAGCCTCGTCCATCAGGTCGATGGCCTTGTCCGGCAGGAACCGGCCGGTCAGGTAGCGGTCCGACAGCACGGCCGCGGCCACCAGCGCGGGGTCCTGGATGCGGACGCCGTGGTGGACCTCGTAGCGCTCCTTCAGGCCGCGCAGGATGGCGATGGAGGCCTCCACCGACGGCTCACCCACGAACACCTGCTGGAAGCGGCGCTCCAGGGCGGGGTCCTTCTCGATGTACTTGCGGAACTCGTCCAGCGTGGTGGCGCCCACCATGCGCAGCTCACCGCGGGCCAGCATCGGCTTGAGCATGTTGCCCGCGTCCATGGCGCCCTCGCCCGTGGCGCCGGCGCCCACGACGGTGTGCATCTCGTCGATGAAGGTGATGATCTCGCCCTCGGAGTCCGCGATCTCGCCCAGGACGGCCTTGAGGCGCTCCTCGAACTCACCGCGGTACTTCGCGCCGGCCACCATCGACCCCAGGTCCAGCGCGATCAGCCGCTTGTTGCGCAGCGAGTCCGGGACGTCGCCCTCCACGATGCGCTGGGCCAGGCCCTCCACCACCGCGGTCTTGCCCACGCCCGGCTCGCCGATGAGGACCGGGTTGTTCTTGGTGCGCCGCGACAGCACCTGGATGACGCGGCGGATCTCCTCGTCACGGCCGATGACCGGGTCCAGCTTCCCGGCCCGGGCCGACTCGGTGAGGTCACGGCCGTACTTCTCCAGGGCCTGGTAGGTGTCCTCCGGGTTCTGGGAGGTGACCCGCTGGCTGCCACGGACCTCTGCCAGCGCGGCCAGGACCTGCTCGCGGGTGAGCTCACCGAACCGGCGGTCACCCAGCGGACGACCCTGGTCGGCGTCGACGAGGGCGAGGAGCAGGTGCTCGGTGGACAGGTACTCGTCGGTCAGCTCGCGGCGTTCGGCGTCCGCCTTGTCGAACACGGAGAGGAAGTCCCGGCCCGGACGGGTCTCGGTCCCGTAGGCGGTGGGGAGCGCGGCCACGGCCTCGTCGGCTGTGTTGCGGAGCGTGAGGGGCGTCAGTCCGAGCTTGCGGATGACGGGGAGGACGACGCCGTCGTCCTGGCGGAGCAGGGCGGCGAGGAGGTGGTCGGAGGTGACCTCCGGGTTGCTGTGCTCACGCCCCGACTGGAGGGCGGCGTTCACGGCTTCCTGGGTCTTGAGGGTCCACGTGTTGGGGTCCAGCGACATGTGTCGAGTATACCCTTCAGGAGAACTAACTTGATAGCCACACGCTCAAGTTTACTGAGTTTCTGAGGCGACGCTCATGGGGACGGCCGGAAGGCCACTGACCGGGGGAGGCGGCACCGGTGCCGCGGTCGGGTGGTGCCCACGGGCGGCCGCGATGCGTGCTGCCCGCAGGCCCGACCGGGACAGCGCCTGCGGAGCACCCTGCGCCGGTGGAACAGCCTGCGCCTGTGGAGGGGCCTGTGAGTCCGACGCACTCCGGGCCGGTCCGGGAACCGGCGCCGGTCCGCTGCGGCCCCGGGTCCGGAGCAGGGACCAGATGGCGATCCACACGCCCGCCGCGGCCAGGACCCCGACCACCAGCAGGATGCCGCCACCGAGGGTCACGCCGATGCCCGGCACCAGCGAGGAATCCCCGTCCTCCACGGCCATGTCGACGTCGTCCCGCACCGAGGTGGTGGGCGGCTCGGCAACGGTGGTGGCCGGCGCGGACGTGGTGGCCACCAGGGTGGACGGGACCTGGTCGACCGGCGCAGCAGGAGCCGGCGACCCGGCCGCCACCGGCGCGGCCGCCGGCGTGGCGGCCACGGTGGTCTCCGCCGCGACCGGCGGCGCGGCCGGGACCACCGCCGGTGCAGCCGGTGCCGGTCCGGACGCCACGGACGCGGCCACCAGGAACGCCAGCGACCCGCCGCCGGCGGGGGTCAGGTGCAGCCCGTCCCCGGCGGTGAGCCCCGGGGCGCCGGCGCTGGCGCCGTTCCAGTCGATCAGGTCCAGGTTGGGGTAGCGCTCGGCCGCGTCCCGCAGCACCTGGTTGGCCGGGCCGTAGTAGTCACGCACCTCGCGGATGGTGAGCCACAGCACACGGGGCACCGGTCCCGCCGCGGCCATGACGGCATCGATGCGCTGGCGGAAGGTGGCCGGGTTGCCGGCGTCGTTGGCGCCGAGGGACACCACGAGCGTGTCGGAGAGCTCCGGGGCGTGGGCCGCCACAGCCTGGGCCCCGGCCAGGGTGGACCGGTTCACCTTGGCGTCGAAGGAGGTGGCCCAGCCGTTGCGGTCGAAGGCGGAGGTGATCTGGGACTGTGCGCCCAGGATGATGGAGTCGCCCACCACCACGACACGCCGGGACTGGGCACCTGCCGCGGGGCCACCGACGGGGGCGACGGCCGCCGTCGCGGCGACCACGAGCGCGACGACCACGGTGAGGACCGTTCTGGGGGCCACCGGGCGTTCGTGCACGGGTGCCACGCTATCGGCGTCCGCTCGGCGCCGACACCCCCGCCGGGGTGTCAGCGGCCCCGCCGGAACCGGTCGTCGCCGTAGCGGATCACCGCCTGGTTCAGTGGCACCAGGTCCCGCCGGTACTGGCGGTGGACCCGGTCGACCTCGTCGCTGACCTTCGCCGTGACGGCCTCCAGCTGGGCGCGCAGGCGATCGAGCTCTGCCTCCAGCTCCAGCACCCGCTTGACGCCGGCCAGGTTGAGGCCGTCGTTGGTCAGGTCCTGGATGCGGCGCAGCAGGGCGATGTCCGCCTCGCTGTAGCGGCGGCTGCCACCCTGGGTGCGGCCCGGCTCCACCAGGCCCTTGCGCTCGTAGATGCGCAGGGTCTGGGGGTGCACCCCGGCCAGCTCGGCGGCCACGGAGATCACGTAGACGGCCTGGTGGTACTCCGGCACGATCAGTCACCTCCCGGTGCGTCGTCGGTGCCCCGGGGTTCAGGAAGCCCCACCATCGGATCACACCTCCAGGTGCGAGCGGGGTGATTCCCCTCCCGCCGCCGCGAAGGCTTCCAGGGCGGCACGTTCGTCGTCGGTCAGCTCGGCCGGCACGTCGATCTCCATGGTGACCAGGAGGTCGCCACGCGTCTTGGGGGTGGAGACACCCCGGCCCCGCACCCGGAAGGTGCGGCCGCTGCGGGTCCCGGCAGGCACCCGGATGGTGACGGGGTCACCCTCCAGGGTGGGCACGGCCACGTCCGCCCCGAGCGCGGCCTCCGGGAAGGTCATGGGGACCATGACGGTGAGGTTGTCGCCGTCCCGTCCGAACAACGGGTGGGGCTCCACCTGGACGCGGACGTACAGGTCTCCGTCGGGGCCCCCGTTGGCGCCGGCGCCCCCGCGCCCCTTGACCCGGATGCGCTGTCCGTCGCGCACCCCCTGGGGGATGCGGACCTTGACCTGGCGGGGCCGGCGGACCGACCCCAGCCCGGCGCAGGTGGGGCAGGGCGTCTCGATGACCCGGCCCCGGCCACCGCAGGACGGGCAGGGGCGGCTGAAGGAGAAGAAGCCCTGGTCCTCCTCGATGGCACCACTCCCACCGCAGTCGGGACAGGGCCGGGGGGAGGTGCCGGCGGCCGCGCCGCTGCCGAAGCAGTCCGGGCAGCGAACGTCGGACACCACGTTGACGGTGGTGGTGGCACCGCGGGCGGCGTCCTCGAACGGCATGGTGAGGGTGGCCTCGATGTCGGTCCCCCGTCGGGGGCCGCTCGGGGCGGACTGCGGAGCGCCGGCCCGGCCGCGGGTGAACAGGTTGCCGATCAGGTCCGAGAGGTCCCCGGCGTCGAAGCGCACACCCTGGCCCTCGCCGCCGAACCCCCCGAAGCCGCCCGGTCCACCGGGCCCGCCGGCCATGGGGCCGAGACGGCGGACCTCGTCGTACTGCTCGCGCTTCTCCGGGTCGCCGATGACCTCGTAGGCGGCGGACACCTCCTTGAACCGCTCCTCCGCCGCCTTGTCCCCGGGGTTGGCGTCCGGGTGCAGCTGGCGGGCCAGCTTCCGGTACGCCTTGGTGACCTCCTTGGGCGTTGCCGTCTCCGGCACCCCGAGGACGGAGTAGTAGTTCTTCTCGAACCACTCACGCTGGGCGGTGGACATGGGCGGACCCCGTCAGCCCTTGACCTTGACCATGGCCGGTCGGACCACGCGCTGGTTCCACACGTAGCCGGCCCGCAGGACCTCCACCACGACGGCCTCGCCGTCGCCCTCCTCGTGCATGACGGCCTCGTGCACGTTCGGGTCGAACTCCACCCCGGACGCGTCCACCCGGGCCAGGCCCTGCTTCTCCAGGGTGGCGGCCAGCTGGATCTGCACCGGGGCGACGTCGTCGTGGCCCTGGGCCAGGGCGGCATCGCAGGCGTCCAGCACCGGAAGCAGCTCCCGGACCAGGTCCAGCGCGGCCTGGGCCCGTTGCTCGGCCCGCTGGGTCTCCACCCGCCGCTTGTAGTTCTCGAAGTCGGCCTGCACCCGCTGGACCAGGTCGCGCAGCTCGTCGCGCTCCACCTGGAGCCGCTGGGCCACGTCGACGGCCTCGGCCACCGCCTCCTCCGCGGTCTGGCCCAGTTCGTCCGCGTTGCGGACGGTCCGGTCCAGGTCGTCGCGCAGGCGGGCGGCCGCGGCGTCGGTGGAGAGGTCGTCGGTGGGATCGTCGTCGACGATCTCACCGACGGCCACGTCGTCGTCCGGGCCGACGGGGGCGTCGTCGGTCCCGCTCACTGCTCGTCCTTCTGGGAACCGTCGCCCTGTGCGCCGTCGTCCTCCACGATCTCGGCGTCGACGACCTCGTCGTCGTTGGCGGCCTCGTCCGCGCCGGCGGAGGCCCCACCGGGAGCGGCCCCGGCCGCGTCGTCCTTGGCGGCCTGCTCGTACAGGAGCTGGGACATCTTCTGGCTGGCCGCCATCAGGCTCTCCGACGCGTTGTTCATGCGGTCGACGTCACCGCCGTTGAGGGCCTCCTTGAGCTCGGCCAGCGAGGACTCCACTGCGGCCCGTTCCTCCTCGGAGACCTTGTCGCCCTGCTCCCGCAGGATCTTCTCGGTCTGGTACACGAGGGTGTCGGCGCGGTTGCGGGCGTCGGCCTCGTCCCGACGGCGGCGGTCCTCCTCCGCGTGGGCATCGGCGTCGCGCACCATCTGGTCGATCTGGTCCTTGGACAGCGAGGACTGGCCGGTGATGGTGATGGACTGCTCCTTGTTGGTGGCGCGGTCCTTGGCCGAGACGTTCACGATGCCGTTGGCGTCGATGTCGAAGGTGACCTCGATCTGGGGCACACCCCGGGGGGCGAGGGGCAGGTCGACCAGCTGGAACTTGCCCAGCGTCTTGTTGAAGTCGGCCATCTCACGCTCGCCCTGCAGGACGTGGATCTCCACCGACGGCTGGTTGTCCTCCGCGGTGGTGAAGACCTCGGTCTTGCGGGTGGGGATGGTGGTGTTGCGCTCGATGAGCTTGGTCATCACGCCGCCCTTGGTCTCGATGCCGAGGGACAGCGGCGTGACGTCCAGCAGGAGGACGTCCTTGACGTCGCCCTTGAGCACACCGGCCTGGATGGCGGCGCCCATGGCGACGCACTCGTCCGGGTTGACGCCCTTGTGGGGCTCGGAGCCGGTGAGGTTGTGGACCAGCTCCTGCACCGCGGGCATGCGGGTGGAGCCGCCGACCATGATGATGTGGTCGACCTGGTCCTTGGACACGCCGGCGTCCTTGAGGGCCTGCTCGAACGGCACCTTGCACCGGTCGATCAGGTCCTGGGTCATCTCCTGGAACTTGGCCCGGGACAGGCCGTAGTCCAGGTGGAGCGGGCCGGCGTCCGTGGCGGTGATGAACGGCAGGTTGATCTGGGTCTGCATGACCTGCGACAGCTCGATCTTGGCCTTCTCCGCGGCCTCCTTCAGGCGCTGCAGGGCCATCTTGTCCTTGCCCAGGTCCACGCCGTGGTCGCCCTTGAACGACTCGACCAGCCAGTCGATGACGCGCTGGTCCCAGTCATCGCCGCCCAGGCTGGTGTCGCCGTGGGTGGACTTGACCTCGAACACGCCGTCGCCGATCTCCAGCACGGACACGTCGAAGGTGCCGCCACCGAGGTCGAACACCAGGATCGTCTGGTCCTCGGCCTCCTTGTCCATGCCGTAGGCCAGGGCGGCGGCGGTGGGCTCGTTGATGATGCGGAGCACCTCGAGGCCCGCGATCTGCCCCGCCTCCTTGGTGGCGGTGCGCTGGGCGTCGTCGAAGTAGGCGGGCACGGTGATGACGGCCTGGGTGACCGTGTCGCCCAGGTAGGACTCGGCGTCCCGCTTGAGCTTCATCAGGATGCGGGCGGAGATCTCCTGGGAGGTGTACTTCTTCCCGTCGATCTCGATGTCCCAGTTGGTGCCCATGTGGCGCTTCACGGAGCGGATGGTCCGGTCCGCGTTGGTGACGGCCTGGCGCTTGGCCACCTCACCGACGAGGACCTCGCCGTCCTTGGCGAACGCGACGACGGAGGGCGTCGTCCTGGCCCCTTCCGCGTTGGGGATGACGACGGCGTCGCCGGCCTCGAGGGCGCTGACGACGGAGTTGGTGGTGCCGAGATCGATACCGACGGCCTTGGGCATGGGACTCTCTTCCTTCTGACCCGCACGGGTCCGGACGCTGCTGTTGGGGGGGGGTTCGAAACACCCGAGTGACCGCATCGTACGGGGGTTCCCGGCGCGACCGTCAGTCGGTGACTCCCGACAGTGTAGCAAAGTTGAGTGTCCCCTTGTCAGGAACACTCCCTCGACGGCTCGCGTTGCTGGCAGGCCGCTCAGGTCAGGGGGTGAAGCTGCCCTCGGAGCGGCGGGCGGGCACCGGCAGCCGGACCGCGGCCCGCCGGGCCAGCGCGTACCCGGAGCGGACCGCGGCATAGCCGCGGTCCCCGGCGGCACGCAGGGCGGTGGCGGCCAGGCCGACCCGCCAGTACTCCACCGAGCGCCGGACCTCGGGGGCGTGGCGTGCCGCGGAGCGGCGGTAGCCCAGCGCCGCGTCCGGATCCTGGTTGTCGTTCAGGCTCTGCCACGCGAGCACCAGTTCGGTCCGGGCCGTGGCCAGGGACCGCAGTGCCAGCCGGTCGTCGTCCACGCCGTCGAACACGGTGTCCAGGAAGTGGCGGTAGGCCGCCTCCAGCGACGCCACGTCCGACGAGGAGTTGCGGTCGTGGAGCCGGTGGTGGACCAGGACGTCGGACACCACCGCCACGCGGTGCCCGGCCGCGATCCGCACCCAGAGCTCCCAGTCCTCCACGTCGATCGGGAAGCGGTCACGGTTGACCGCGAACCCGCCCAGGTCCACCAGCACGGCCCGCGGGACGGCCACCGCCGATGCCGGCACCGGGTTCCGGATGACGAACTGCTCCCAGACGTCGCCCTCCCAGGTGGAGATGTAGACCCGGCCGTTGGGCCGGCCGGCGGCGTCGATCACGTCCCATCCGCCGTAGGCCAGGCCGAGGGAGGGCTCACGGTCGAAGCACGCCACCAGGCGTTCCAGGGCGTCGGGGACCCACAGGTCGTCGCTGTCGAGGAAGACCACCAGCTCGCCCCGGGCCGAGTCGATGCCCAGGTTGCGGGCCGCGGACACCCCGGCGTTGTCCTGGCGGACCACCCGCACGCGGGGGTCGTCCACCGTGGCGGCCCACCCGGCCAGGTCGTCGGTGCCCCCGTCGTCGACCAGGACCAACTCGAAGTCCCCGAAGGTCTGGGCCAGCACGGAGTCCACCGTGGCCGGCAGGAAGTCCAGCGAGTTGTAACAGGGGATGACGACCGAGGCCCGCACGACCGGCCAGTGTACCGACGGGCCCTTTCTCCCCCGACGGGGCCGTTTGTCCCGGGGCGCGGGGGTGGGGCAGCATCGCAGCACCGACAGTCGGCGACCGGGAGGTCTCATGCATCGGCTCGTGCTGCTCCGCCACGGCGAGAGCGAGTGGAACAAGTTGAACCTGTTCACCGGCTGGTACGACTGCGACCTGACCGAGGCCGGCCGGGCCGAGGCCGCTGCGGCCGGCACGATGATGGCCGACGCCGGCTTCCACCCCGACGTGCTGCACACCTCGGTCCAGTTGCGGGCCATCCGCACCGCCAACCTGGCCCTGGACGAGATGGCCCGGCTGTGGGTGCCGGTCCGGAGGAACTGGCGGCTCAACGAGCGCCACTACGGCGACCTCACGGGCAAGAACAAGAAGGAGACCGCCGAGCAGTTCGGTGAGGACAAGGTGAAGGTCTGGCGCCGCAGCTACGACATCCCGCCCCCGCCGATCAGCGCCGGGAACGAGTTCAACCCCAACGACGACGACCGCTACGCCCACCTGCCCCCGGAGGTGGTGCCGCAGTCCGAGTGCCTCAAGGACGTGGTGGAGCGGATGCTCCCCTACTGGTACGACGCCATCGTGCCGGACCTGTCCGCGGGCCGGGCGGTGCTGGTGGTGGCCCACGGGAACTCGCTGCGGGCCCTGGTCAAGCACCTGCAGGGCATCTCCGACGAGGACATCCCGCAACTGAACATCCCCACCGGCATCCCGCTCCTGTACGAGTTGGACGAGCACTTCCGGCCGCTGGACGACCGGCCGGTGGACGAGCGCTACCTGGCCGACGCCGACGCGGTGCGGGCCGCGGCCGACGCCGTCGCGAAGCAGGCATCGGCCGGATAGACGCCAGCACCGTCGCGACGCGGGCGTCGGCCGGACAGGCCGGATGGACGGCCGACCGGACGGATCAGCCGGCGTGCATGGCGGTGGCCTCGGCCCGGGTGAGGTCGATGACCGATCCCGCCGGCGAGTCAAGGCCCACGCGGTCCTCCACCTCCGCCCACAGCCGGCGGTAGGCGACCGCGGCCAGGTTCCGGGGGGAGGCGAGGACGGCGGGGATCTGCTCCATCCCCATGCGTTCCACCGCGGCAGACACCGGCACCGCCGTCAGCCCGAACCGACGGTCGCTGCGGATCTGCGCCACCACCTGCCGGTGCAGGACCTTGCGGTCGTCCAGCATGGACAGGAACGCCAGCACGGGCAGGCCGGGCCGGTGGGAGGAGACGAACTCCTCCAGTTGGTCCAGGCTCCGCACGGCCAGCGGCGCCGGGATCACGGGCGCCAGGATCAGGTCCGAGGCGGAGACCACCGACTCGGTCACGACGCCCAGGCCCGGGGCGCAGTCCAGGATGACCACGTCGTAGGAGCTCTCGAGGGGCCGGATCAGCTTGCGCAGGACCCGTTCGGGCCAGCGGCGGGTCGACAGGATGGTGTCCACCACCCGGAACGACGGGTCCGCTGGCAGCAGGTCCAGGCGGACGTAGTCGGTGGAGCGGACGAAGGCGTCCAGGTCCCGCTTGCCTCCCAGCAGCCGGCTGGCCCCGCCCTTGAGGCGGGCCCGGGCCCGGTAGCAGTGCGTCGCCGCCCCCTGCGGGTCCAGGTCCCACAGCAGCGTCCGGTACCCGGCCGCGGCCGAGAGCATCGCCAGATTGACCGCAGTGGCGGTCTTTCCCACACCGCCCTTGGCCCCAGCCACGGCGACGACCCTCATGTGCAACTCCTCCGTGCGGCACGGCCGGTCGACCGGCCCGCTCGCGTCGCCCCATTCAAGCCCACCGGCACGCGGCGCGCCCGCACCGGCCCGGGTACGGGCAGGGGCGGACCGGGGCCACCCCGACGTGAACCCGGCGCCCCCGTGGCCGTGGCCGTAGCATCCTCCAGCGTGTCGAACCTGACCGACCACCTCACCCGCATCCCCCTGTTCTCGGGGTGTTCCCGCAAGGACCTCCAGCGGCTGGCACGGGCCGCCGACGAGCTGACGATCCCGGCCGGCACCCAGCTCACCCGCGAGGGCGACGTGGGCCGGGAGGCGTTCGTCATCCTGGCCGGGGAGGCCGAGGTCACCCGCGCCGACCGGGTGCTGGCCACCCTGTCGCAGGGCGACCACGTGGGCGAGCTGTCGCTCCTGGACGGGGGCCCCCGGACCGCCACCGTCACCGCGACCACGGAACTGCAGGTCCT
This sequence comes from uncultured Actinomycetota bacterium, assembly GCA_963773765.1. Classification (GTDB taxonomy): domain Bacteria; phylum Actinomycetota; class Acidimicrobiia; order Acidimicrobiales; family Microtrichaceae; genus CAVZCC01. Next base: position 729,138 of record CAVZCC010000005.1, read on the forward strand.
GGTGCTGAGCACGGCCGCCTTCAACGGCGTGCTGGACGAGATCCCGACGCTGGCCCACAAGCTGCTGGTGTCGCTGGCCCACCGCCTGCGCGCGGCGGAGTCCGTCACCCACGAGCACTGACGCACCCACGAGCACTGACCGACCCCGGGACCGTCGCAGACTTCACCCCACAAGGAGCGGTCGCGGTAGGTTTCGTGGCGCTATGAGCGCCACCGAGACCACCCACGAGACCGACTCGGACGAGACCGCACCGGTCCCCGGACCGAAGCGGCTGCAACCGCACCAGATCGCCGTCGTGATCGGCATCGCGATCGCCGCCATCGTGGTGGTCAGCGGCATCGCGGCCACCACGCTGCAGTGGCACGACGAGAGCGAGGTCCAGCGCGAGGTGTTCGGGGGCATCCCCTCCGGGCTCAAGCTGGCCTTCTACGTGGTCATCCCGATCATGTTCATCATCGGCGCGGTCATGTTCTCCAACCGCATGAAGAACTGGGAGCGGGGCGGCCCGGACCGGCGCAACATCACGCCCAAGGAACGCCAAGAAGCGCATGGAGAAGCTGCGGTCCGGCCTCTACATGCAGACCCTCATGCGGGACCCGGCCGCCGGGATCATGCACTCCATGATCTACTTCGGCTTCCTGGTGCTGCTGGCCGTCACCACCATCCTGGAGATCAACCACCAGCTCCCGGAGGCGGCCAAGTTCCTCAACGGCAAGGTGTACCAGGGGTTCGCGTTCGTCGGGGACCTGGGCGGCATCGTGTTCCTGGGCGGCGTCACGTGGGCCATCGTCCGGCGCTACATCCAGCGGCCCTACCGCATCCGGATCAAGTCCAAGCCCGAGCACGCCGTCATCCTGGCCACCCTGTTCCTCATCGGTGTCACCGGGTTCCTGGCCGAGATGTTCCGCATCGCGGAGGAGGGCACGCCCGCCTTCGAGAAGTGGAGCTTCATCGGCTACCCGCTGGCCACGCTGGTGGACGGCATGTCCGGCCTGGAGACCTGGCACCAGGCCACCTGGGTGCTGCACGTGCTGACCTTCATCGCCTTCCTGATCATCCTGCCGGTGACCATGCTGCGGCACATCTTCACCTCGCCGCTCAACATGTACCTGTCGGAGAAGGACCGCCCCAAGGGCGCCATGAAGGCCATGCCCAACCTGATGGAGACGGAGCTGGAGAGCTTCGGCGCCTACAAGGTGGAGGACTTCACCTGGAAGCAGCTGCTGGACACCGACGCCTGCACCATGTGCGGCCGGTGCACCTCGGTCTGTCCCGCCCACGCCACCGGCAAGCCGCTGGACCCCCGGGAGATCGTGCTCAAGACCGGTGAGGTCATGGCCGCCACCGGCAACCCCGTGGTGTCGCCCCCCATCGGCGTCGACGGCGAGATCACCATCGACGCCGACACGCTGTTCGAGCGCATCACGCCGGAGGAGGTGTGGGCCTGCACGTCGTGCAAGGCCTGCGACGAGAACTGCCCGGTCAACATCGAGATCCTGGACAAGATCCTGGACATGCGGCGCTACCTCACGCTGATGGAGTCGGACTTCCCCACCGAGTTGGGCAACGCCTTCCGGGCCATGGAGAACTCCGGCAACCCGTGGGGCATGAGCCAGTCCGAGCGGGCCGACTGGGCCAAGGACCTCGACGGCATCGAGATCATCGACGGCGGCGACCCGTTCACCGCCGAGTACCTCTACTGGGTCGGCTGCGCCGGGTCCTTCGACGACAAGAACCGCAAGGTCACCCAGTCCATGGCCAAGCTCCTGCAGCGCAGCCAGATCAGCTTCGCCATCCTGGGCCCGGCGGAGAACTGCACCGGCGACCCGGCCCGCCGCTCCGGCAACGAGTACATCTTCCAGATGCTGGCCATGCAGAACATCGAGACCCTCGACGGCATGGGCGTGCGCAAGATCATCACGCAGTGCCCCCACTGCTTCAACACCCTGAAGAACGAGTACCCGCAGCTCGGTGGCACCTACGAGGTGGTGCACCACAGCCAGTTCCTGGAGGAGCTGATCGATTCCGGCCGCCTGGACCTGGCCGGCGCCAAGCTGGAGGAGCGGGTCGTGTACCACGACTCCTGCTACCTGGGCCGCCACAACGACATCTACCTGGCCCCCCGCAACGTGATCGGCCGCCTGGCCGGCATCGAGGTGGTGGAGGCCGGACGCAACGGCACCAAGGGCATGTGCTGCGGCGCCGGCGGCGCCCGGATGTGGATGGAGGAGCACACCGGCAAGCAGGTCAACGTGGAGCGGTCCCAGGAGCTGATCGCCACCGGGGCCACCCGCATCGCCACCGCCTGTCCGTTCTGCTACGTGATGATCGACGACGGCGTGAAGAGCCAGGGCGTGGAGGAGGACCAGATCAAGGTCGGCGACCTGGCCATGCACCTCCTGGAGGCCATCGAGAACGCCGATCCCGTGGCCCAACCCCCGATCGCCGACGCCGTCGCCGCCAGCGAGGGCTGACGGCCGGACACGCAGCACCCGAGGGGAAGGCGGGGAACATGGGCGGAGCGGGACGGGCGGCCCGGGTCGTGGTCGTGGACGACAAGCGGGACTCGGCCACCACCGTCGGGGCCGTGCTGGGCGCGGCCGGCTTCGAGGCGGCCTCCACGGCGGACACCACCTCCGCCATCGAGTCCGTCCTGCACGAGGGCGTCGACGTGGTCCTGGCCGCACACAGCTCCGGCGGTGCCACCCGGTCCGCGGAGGTGGTGCGGGAGATCCGCACACGGGTCGAGCCCGCGGTGCGGGACGTGAGCGTGGTGGTCCTGGTCGACGACGCCGGCGGAGCGGACGCCGCCCTGGCCGCGGGAGCGGACTCGGTGCTCATCCGGCCCGTCGAGGCCGACCGGATCGTGGAGGCCGTGACGGAGGTGGCCGCCACCGCGCCGTCGGTCCGCGCCGCCCGCCGCCGATCGCGCTGAGGGGTTCACCCCCCGGGCGGGGTGACGTGGGGTCAGGACTGGAAGTTCTTCCAGTACTGGCTGGGCGTGGGGCCGACCTGCCCTGCGTACTTGGAGCCCAGGCTGCCGGAGCCGTAGGGGTGCTCGGCCGGCCCGTCCATGCGCAGGAACGAGATCTGTCCGATCTTCATCCCCGGGTAGAGGGTGATCGGCAGTGTCGCCACATTGGACAGCTCCAGGGTGAGGTACCCCTCGAAGCCGGCGTCCACGAACCCGGCGGTGGTGTGGATCAGCAGCCCGAGCCTCCCCAGCGAGCTCTTCCCCTCGATCCTGCCCACGATGTCGTCGGGAAGGCGGACGCGCTCCGCGGTGGACCCCAGCACGAACTCCCCGGGATGGAGGATGAAGGGCTGGTCCTCGGTGGCCCGCACCATCTCGGTCAGGTCGGTGGTGTCCTGCTTGACGTCGATCACGGGCCGGGTGTGGCTGCGGAAGACCAGGAAGCGGTCGTCCAGGCGGACGTCGATGGAACTGGGCTGGATCATGGCCGGGTCGAACGGCTCGACACCGATGCGACCGGCGGTGATCTCGGCGCGGATGGTCCGGTCGGAGAGGATCACGGACGCACCGTAGCCGGGTGGGGAACGGGCGCAGGACGACGGCTACAGTGACCGTTCGTCGCCCTTCGGGGCGGCCTCGCGGGTGTAGTTCAATGGTAGAACATCAGCTTCCCAAGCTGAATACGGGAGTTCGATTCTCCTCACCCGCTCTGGTGCGAGACCCCTGCTACCGCAGGGGTTTCGTCGTTCCCGGGCGCCGTCACCATCGCCGCTGGATCGCCGGTATTGCACGGGCCGAAGCCGTGACCACTCTCGCGTGGCGCATTCGGGCCTCGCTGGCGTTCTGCCCCGAGGAGCCGGTTTCGCCTGCAGGACAGGGCGAAACCAGCTGACTTGACCGGCCCAATCTCGGAACACAGACGACCGCATCGGTCGTCTCAACTCCTAAGTTGGCAGTCTGGTGCCGGCTCGACACCTCGGGTGGATCGAAGCCGAGTCAGCCGACGGCGGTGTTGCTCATTGGGACTGGTGCCGGTGACGCAGGACATCAACGAGGCCGAGTGCGGTGAAGCCGGCATCAGCAGCAACATCCATCGGCTCGTGGTCCGGCGCGCTCGAGTCCCAGCATGTCGATCGCCGCATCCTCGAGCGGGTCGATCATCTCGTGCGCGTTCCGGCGTGCCCAACGCATCGGGTGGCGGTTGCGCAGCACGCTCTGGGCCACGGCGATGATGACGGCGAGCAGGCCCAGAACTGCCAGCCGAAGGATCAGTCGTTCGTTCTGTGTCATGTAGGCACCTCCTCGTCGCCGTCTGGTCTTCCTGCCACCCCGTCCGAAATCGGGACGTGGTGATCGGAGGTCACGGTCAGCCGAGTGCCTTGGCCTTCAGGGCGTCGAACTCCTGCTGGCTGATGGTGCCCGCGTCCAGGAGCTGCTTGGCCTGGTCGATCTGATGTGCCGGCGATGTCCCGGTTGCCGTGGCCTGGACGTAGTCGTTGAAGTCGGCCTGAGCCTGCTGCTGCTGGGCCATGGCGCGCCGGGCCATGCCGTCGCCGCGGGCGATCAAGTAGATGAACGCCGTCAGGAACGGTACGAGGACCAAGAAGAGGACCCATGCAGCCTTGGCCCATCCGCTCGTGTCATGGTCGCTGAAGAGGTCCCCGAGGATCCGGAACAGGATCATCAGGTACATGAAGATGAAGAAGAACGCCAGGGTGGTCCAGAGGATCTCTCCGAGGTTGACGTCTGCGAGCAACATGGTGGTTCTTTCCTCGTTCGGATCGAACCCCGGTGGGGGTTCACGACTTCGATTGTGCAGTGTGACAGAAGCGAAGCGACCCGACTGGAGGCACCTCAGGAGCAGTATCCGCTGAGGTCGGTGCCGCCACATCACCCGCGGAGGATGAATCCCCTGAAACGGCGAGTGGCCCGGCAATCGCTCCGGGGCGGTTCGGGCTCACATCACAGGAGTCCGAGGTCCGTTGCGCGCTTCACGGCTGCATCTCGGTCGGGCGCGTCGAGCTTCCTGTAGATGTTCCGGACGTGCGTCTTCACGGTGTTGACCGACACGAACAGCTCGGCGGCGATGTCTGCGTTGGTCAGCCTGGAGGGGAGGAACTCCAGCACGGAGAGCTCCCTGTCGCTGAGCGGCTCCACCAACTGCGACTGACGTTCGCGACGGGCTGCGGCGACCGCCGCGGCGTCCTTCAGCGAGCGCACGAACGGTGATCGGCCCCGCGCACGTGTCGCCAGAAGGCGGAGGCACCTCGGGACGTCCAGGAAGGGCCTCGAGAGCGCTTCCCCCTCGGCCCGGGCCACCGCCTCCAGCAACGCTTGGGTCGCTGCGCTGTGGTCGCCTTCGGACTCGAGCACCAACGCGGTCCGGATCGAGTGCTCGACCGTCTCGGTCAGGTTCCATCCAGGTGGACGCCACCCGTCGAGAGCCTTGCGGGCCGCGGCGACGTCGCCCGTTGCGAGATCGTGGTCGATCCGAACCGGGGACATGCCGGGCGCACCCATAGACCCCAGCAGAATCGATCGGGCCGCCGGGAGCTGGCCTGCAGTGACGAGAAGCTGCGCCTCCAATGCTCGTCGAGCGTTCACGATCAGTGGTGGAGCGACTCCGGACGCCGACGGCTGCCGGAGGGCCGCCAGCGGCCGGCGTGGTTCGTTCCTGGCAGTGTCCAGGCGGGCGTCCAGGAGCTGCTGCATGTGGTGGACGGTCGCCCTCCCGAGGAGTTGGCTTCGTCTGCCGGAATCGGCCAAGAAGCGGACGGCAGCGGCAAGATCGTGGCGCTCGAGCGCAACCAGGCCCCGGGTGAAGTAGGCGTAGACGAGCGCCTGGTGGTTCGACACGCCGGCGGCAGCACCTGCGGCGAAGGCGGCGTCCGCGAGTTGTTGCGCCTCGTTCAGGTGACCGGTCCAGGCCCGGGCCAGGCCGAAGGCACCGAGCACGTTGATCTTCCAGACCACGTACTGGGTGCCGGGCAGCGTACGGGCATGGTCGAACCCCGAAACGCTGCCGTCGAGGTCTCCCTGATGGAAGTGGGCCAGCGCCGACATGAACTCGGCCATGGTCTCGATCGAGTCCGCCCCCCCGATCCCGATGAAGTCGGCGACCTCGGTCCGGTTGACGACTCCCAGGAGCTCGAGCGCTGATCCCGCCGCCTTGAGCACCTCCTCCGGACTCAGGTCATCGAGCCCGAGACATGCGTACAGGGCATCAGCTGCTGCCCGTTCGCCCGGGAGGACATCCGTTCGCCGGCCAAGCTGCCGGTAGGTCTCGGCGCCAGCGACGGACTCGCCGGCCGCCACCTGGGCGGCGAGGAGGTTCACTCCCACGGACGCAGGCGCCTCCCGCGTGCGCTGGTCGATCACGGAGAGCCAACGCACCAACGTCGCGGACTCGCCCCGCTCGAAGAACCGCTGTCCCACTTCGGCGACCACATCGAAGGCCAGTGCGGGTTGATCGGCAGCCAGGAACTGCTCGATCGCCTCTGCCGGATACCCGTGCGACCTGAACCAGCCTGCGGCAGATCGCCGCAGGCCACCTTCATCCTCCGGTCGCTCCATCTGGAGCTGGTAGCGAAGCAGATCAGCAAAGAGAGGGTGGTAGCGATACCGGTCACCGTTGCGGTCGAGGGGGACCAGGAACAACGAACGGCTTGCCGCCAGAGCCAACAGTTCATGAGCGCTGTCGTCGCCGGTCACGGCGTCGCACAGGTCCGCCGTCAGCCAGGGGAGCACTGACGTGGACAGGAGGAACCGGCGGGTGTCCTCGTCCTGGCTGTCGAGCACCTCTTCGGTGAGGTATTCGACGACCAGCCGGTCGGTCCCGGCGAAGGCCTCCACGAACGCGGCTGGGTCTGAGATCGTCTGGAGCGAGATCGCGGCGAGCTGCAGCCCGGCGGCCCACCCATCGGTCCGGGCGACCAACGATTCGGTCTCGTCGTCGGGCAACTCGCGTCCGGCGACGGCTGTCAACAGGTGGCGGCCTTCGTCCGTATCGAAGGCGAGCTCCTCCGAGCGGATCTCCACGAGCCGCGCCGCCATGCGCATCTCCATGAGCCGGAACGGTGGGTCCCACCGGGCAGCGATCAAGACCTTCGAGTTCTCGGGCAGGTTGCCGATCAGGTGATCGAGGTCATGACTGAGCGACACGTTGTCCAGGACGTGGGCATCGTCGAACACGATGACCAGATCTCGGGGTTGCACCCTCAGCTCGCGGATGAGGCCCTCGACGAAGAGGCTCCCGAGGGCGGCTCCACCCGTCATCACCAGCTGGTCCACGCCGGCTCCGAACTGCGGGAGCACGGAGCGGATCGCTGCCAGGAGGGCGGCGGCGAACACCACCGCGTCGTTGTGGGACGGCGTGAGGGCGACGGAGCACACAGCCAGATCCGGGCGTGCGGCTGACCACTGCGACAGCAGCACCGACTTGCCGGAACCCGCAGGTGCGACCAGGAGTCCGGCGCCCCCGGGCGGGACGCGGTTGAGGCGGTCCTCCAGACGCCGACGCGACACGGCGAAGGATGGGATCCGGGTGGGACTTCCCGGCAGAAGCCCGTCTGCCGGATCCAGTCCCATCAGGACAGCCTGTCAAGGCCCCTTCCGAGCCGCAACTGACCGGGGCGGGGAGCTCAGGCGTCGTCCAGACGGCGCACCTCGATGAGGTCCACCCGGAGGTCCTGGAGCCGGTGCAGCGTCCCGTGAAGCGCCGCCTGGTCCACGACCGTGCCGACCAAGCGCGTTTCGCCGGGCTGAGCCGGCAGGAGGTCGAAACTCCCCAGAGCGGCGAGCAGAACCGGGCTGGGGTTGCCGGCGACGACGATCTCATACCGTGCGGGCATCTGCCCTCCGCTCCTCGACGCGATCCGTGACGGGTGCCGCCCCGATGTGAACCGCCGGACGTCCCCCGGATGGGCTGGCATCCGCTGCGATGATCGTGCACCCAGACTCACCGAATTCGCTCACCCCCGCCGGGTGATTCGGCGATGCGACTCCGAGCGCAGTGGTCTCAGAAGTGACGACCATCGGTCCACTCAACCGAAGTCGACGCCCTCGATCGGCGCGGCCGGGGTGATGTCCGGGAGGCGCATCATGCGCAGCGAGTTGGCGAGGCCGAGGAGCGCAGCGACGGCGGGCACGAGGAGCGCGACCTGCAGGGAGAGGTTCCTGGCATCGGTGTTGATGCTGAGGACGGCGTCCTGGACGTCCTGGGGCTGATCGGAGATCTGCTGCTGGAGCTGGGTGTTGCTCATGACCTCCGCGTCGGTCTCCATCTCGGTCGCGATCTGCTGTTGCTGTGCCGGGGGGATCACGGTGCTGGACTCGGTCATGTTGGTGAAGCCCAGGGCGAGGGCCCAGAGCATGATGCCGCCGGCCATGGCGAGCCCGAACGAGAGTCCGAAGGAGCCGGACGCGGAGTTCACGCCGGCGGCCTCGCTGATGCGGTCTTCGGAGATGGGGGCGAGGGTGAAGTTGTTGAGCTGCGACACGAGCAGACCCAGCCCCGAGCCGGTGACGAGCAGCGGGATGACCAGGTACCAGCCCGAGTCGATCCTGGGCACGAGGGGGATGATGGCAGCCATCCCGACGGCGGCGAGCGCGAACCCGGCCAGCACGATGCGAGCCGGGCGACGCTTGCCGGCCTTCCTGCCGGCCAGCATGGCCATGGCAAACATGGACAACGACAGGGGCGCCAGCGACAGGCCGGTCTGCATGGCGTTGTACTCGAGGGTCATCTGCAGGAACAGCGGCAGGGCGATCATGGCCCCGCCCAGGGTGACGTTCTGGAGCATCTGCTGCGAGACGCCGATGCGGAAGTTCAGGTGCCGGAACAGATCAGGGTCGAGCAGTGTCGGCTTGCCCTCGCGCTTGCGCCGGACGAGCCAGTAGGCGAGGGCGGCGAGGGCAACGGCGCCGATGGCCATCAGGAGGCCGACGAACTCGCCGCCCTCCTGCCAGACGAGGATGCCCAGAACGACACCGCCCATGCCGACGACCGACAGGAAGGCGCCCACCAGGTCGACCCGCCGCGGTCCCGTGTAGGGGACGTCCTTGACGAGACGGATCTGCGACAGGATGACGGCGATGATGACGGCCTCGAGGCCGAAGCCGACCCGCCATGACAGGAAGGTCGTGACGAACCCGCCGAGGAGCGGGCCGATGGCGGCGGCGATGGCGGCAGCGGCGCCGACCAGGGCGTAGGTCTTCTTCTGGGCCGCCCCTTCGAAGTTGCCGTGGATGAGCGACTGCATGGCCGGCAGCAGCAGCGAGGCGCCGAGCCCGCCGACGATGGCCCAGAAGATGACGACCGCGGTGAGGCTCTGGGCCAGGGTCATGGCAAGGGCGCCGACTGCGTACGCGCACAGGCCGATCACGTAGGCCCGTTTCCGGCCCATGAGATCACCCATCTTGGAGTTGATCAGGATGAACGCGGCTGACACCAATGCCTCGAGGGCGATCGCGGACTGCACGCCGCTGGCCGTTGTGTCGAGGTCCTGGACGACCGCTGAGATCGACACGTTCATCAACGACGTGTCGACCACGAGCACGAACATCGCTGCCGCCAGGAGCAGCGAGAGTCGCGGGTTCCCCGCTCCCGCTCCCTCGGCAGCAGAGCTGTCGTCAGGACCGCTGACGCTCGCGTCTGATGTCACGTGGACATCCTTCCATCAGTGTGACGGTGTGAGGCCCGTGAAACATCGGGCCGGTCGAGTGTCAGTTCCGCTCGACCGGCCCGATGACTCCGTCGCTCCCGTCGGTTCAGCTGGTCTTCATCTCGCTGCCGTGTGCCGTCAGCGCCCAGATGACGAGGACGCCGATGACCATGACGGTGAGCGCCCAGATCGGGTACACGGGGATGAAGAAGAAGTTCACGATGATGCTGAGGGCGGCCAGAACGACGGCGATCGTGCGGGCGAAGAGGTTGCCGGACAGCAGGCCGATCCCGCAGAAGAACACGATGGCGCCCCAGATCAACATGATCCAGCCCCACGTGGTGATGTCGAAGTAGACGGCGCCCTTGTTGCCCCACACCACCCAGTCGTCGTTGAGCAGTGCGATCAGCCCGTAGAACGCGTTGAGGGCTCCGCCGACCATCATCATCACGGACGCGAAGACGATCCATCCGGTCCAACCCGTTCTGGCTTCTGTTCCGTACGTCTGTTCACTCATGTGCTGCTCCCTTCGTCGGTCCCAACGGTCCCATCGTCCGGCCCCGGAGCGTCCGGCGCATCATCCTTCGCGGATGAATCGGCCCAGCGGCCACCCGTGCGAGGATGACCCAGGTCAGGCCGGCGGCGAAGGGAAGGATGCAGGTGGCACCTGAGCAGACCGGGCGTTCGAGTGCCCTCCAGCGGTGGGTGCCGTGGGTACCGAATGGTCCGCACCTACGAACGTGGATGGCTGCGGTTCGACCTGGTGGCCGGCGTCGTGCTCGCCGCGATCCTCGTGCCGCAGGGCATGGCGTACGCCGAGCTGGCCGGGCTGCCGCCGGTCACCGGCCTCTACACGACGATCGCCTGCCTGGTCGGCTACGCGATCTTCGGGCCGTCCCGGGTGCTGGTGCTCGGGCCGGACTCGTCGATCTCGCCGCTGATCTTCGCCGCGATCACGCCGCTGGTCCTCGCCGGCGACGACCCCGGCAAGGCCATCGCGCTGGCCGGGATGCTCGCGGTGATGGTCGGCCTCATCGAGATCGGGCTGGGGCTCGGCAAGCTCGGGCTTCGTCGCCGGCCTGCTCTCCAAGGAGGTCCAGGTCGGCTACATGAACGGCCTGGGCATCACCATCATCGTCGGCCAGCTCCCGAAGCTGTTCGGCTTCTCGACCGACGCCGACGGGTTCGTCGACGAGGTCCGCCAGTTCGTCACCAACCTCGACCAGACCGACAGGACCGACGCTGGTGCTCGGGCGCCGCCGTGCTCGCCGCTGCTGCTCGTGCTGCCCCGGTTCACCACCAAGATCCCGGCGGTGCTCGTCGCCGTCGTCGGCGCCACGGTCGATCTCCGCGGTGCTCGACCTGGCGGCCGAGGGGGTCGCGGTCACCGGCGCCGCTGCCCCAGGGCGTGCCGACGCCGTCGATCCCCTGGACCAGCGCCGCGGACGTCGGACCGCTGCTCCTCGCCGCGGTCGGCATCACGCTCGTGTCGCTGACCGACACGATCGCCACCGCGACCAGCTTCGCCGCCCGCCGCGGTGACGAGGTCGACGCCGACCAGGAGATGGTCGGCATGGGCGCCGTCGAACATCGCCGCCGGGCTTCTTCCAGGGCTTCGCCATCTCCACCAGCGGCTCACGGACCGCGGTGGCCGAGCAGTCCGGCGCCAAGAGCCAGGTCACCGGTCTGGTCGGCGCCGGGGTGGTCGCTGCTGCTCCTGCTCGTGTTCCACTCGCTGCTCGCCGACCTGCCCGCAGACCGCGCTGGCCGCCGTGGTCATCGCCGCGGCGCTGTCGCTCACGGACCTGTCGGTGCTGCGCGCGCTACGCACGGGTGCGGCGCAGCGCCGCTCGCGCTGTCGCTGATCGCGACCGTCGGGCGTCGTGCTGTTCGGGGTGCTGCAGGGGATCCTCGATCGCCGTCGTGCTGTCGATCCTGCTGTTCTTCCGGCGCAGCTGGTGGCCACACGGCGAGGTGCTCGGCCAGGTCGACGAGCTCGACGGCTGGCACAGCACCGAGCGCTACCCCGAGGCGAGCGAGGTCGCCGGGCGTGGTCGTCTACCGCTGGGAGGCGCCGCTGTTCTTCGCCAACTCGAGCATCTTCCTGCGAGCAGGTCCGCGACCTCGTGCGCGAGCAGGAGTCCGCGCTGGGTGGTGCTCCAGTGCGAAGCCGATCACCGACGTGGACGTCACCGCGGCCGACATGCTGCAGCGACTCGACGTCGAGCTCAACGCCCAGGGCGTGCACCTGGCGTTCGTCGAGCTGCGAGGGCGGCTCCGGCGACCTCGTGTCGCGGCTACGGCCTGCGACGAGACGCTCGACCGCGACCACTTCTACCCGAGCATCGAGGCGGCGCTGACCGACATCGCCCACGTTGACAGCGAACCCGGCCCGGACGACCCCTGACGACGGTCAGCGCCGATCGTCGCGCCGATCTCCGCGATCGTCGCGACGGTCCTCACGACGGTCACCGCGGCGGCGCACACCATGCGTCACCACTGCGGCGGTGCCCACGACGGCGGCGGTGCGGGCGACAGGCGCACCAATGACGCCGCGTCGAGCTCTGCGTGCTGGTCGGAGTGGCATGTCAGTCTCCTTCTTCAGTTTGTGCATCAGCTTCGAAAGCTGCAATGAGGGCCTGTGTCGGAATGCGTCCGGAGGCAATCAGCTGACCACCGGACTCACGCGCGGCGATCGCGAACGGAGCAGCCCAGGAGTTCTCCCAGACCAGCACGCCGGCGGCCGACCCCGGCTCCATCGCAGCGGCCAGGTGTTCGACGTCCTCCAGGGCCAGGATCTCGGCCAGCTGACCCTCGAGCGCCTGGAGCGCTCCGAGGTCAGGTCGTCATCCCCGTCGGGTGATTCCCCCAGGGGCGGTGGGCCAGGGCCTGGACCAGTCACTGGCCATCGACGACGACCCGGTGATCACCCGCGAAGGATGACGACACGCCGTACCCAGCGGAGCGACCATCACAACGGAATGTCTTGCGTTCGATCGACGAGACCATGAGGAGCCGCCTGATGCGCGACCTGGCTGATACGCCACGGGGCATCGATCTGACGGGGACACGCTGGACCGGACCCACCGATGAGGTGCTCCCATGACGCGCACCCGGCGCCTAGCCGCCTCCGTCGCCCTGCTCGCCGCTGCTGGGCTGGCGATCCTCCTCGTCTTCACCGCCGTCCAGAGCTTCCCCCAGGGCCTGCTGGCGGCGTTGTGTCTTGTCCTCGCCGGCTTCGCCGGAACGCAAGGGCTGCGGCGACGCCGGACCGCCCGGATCACCCTGCTGGCCGTCGCGGCGATCCTGGCCATCGGGTCGCTCCTCCTGCTGGTCATCGAAGGTCTCTTGCTGGAGATCTCGATCGCCGTGTTGCTCATCGCCGTCATGGCGATCGCAGGCCGTCGGGCCTTCGAACCGGTCGCACAGCTCGAGACCGCCGACCCCCCACAGCATCCCGTCGTGATCTTCAACCCCAAGTCCGGCGGAGGAAAGGCGATCAGCAACAACCTCGCCACCGAAGCGACAGCACGCGGCATCGAAGCCATCGAACTCCACCCGGGCGATGACATCGTCCAACTCGTCAACGACGCCGTCGCCCGGGGCGCCGACGCCCTGGCGGCAGCGGGCGGCGACGGAACCCAGGCGCTGGTGGCGACGATCGCCGCCGAACACGACCTCCCGTTCGCCTGCATCCCCGCCGGAACGAGGAACCACTTCGCATTGGACCTCGGCGTCGACCGCGACGACGTCGTCGGCGCGCTCGACGCGTTCGTGAACGGCAACGAACGACGAGTCGACCTTGCAGAGCTCAATGGCCGGGTCTTCGTCAACAACGTCTCCCTCGGCGTCTACGCATCCGCCGTCCAACGCGAGGCGTACCGGGACGCCAAGGCCTCCACACTGCTCGACACCGTCCCCGACGTCATCGGACCTGGGCAACAAGGAGGTGCGGAGCTCCGCTGGCTCGGCCCCGACGGGACGCCCCACGGGTCCACAGCCGTTCTCCTCGTGTCCAACAACCCGTATCGCATGGGTACGCTCATCGGCTCCGGGACCCGCCAACGGCTCGACCTCGGCGTCCTCGGCATCGTCGCCACACGGGACCAGGGGAACAGCGGCAACGGCCGTCAGCGTCTCCGCCTCTGGTCGGCGTGGCAGTGTCCGGAGTTCACGGTCGAGTCCGACCAGCCAGTACCCGTCGGCGTCGACGGCGAAGCCCTGATGATGGAACCACCCCTCCAGTTCCGAATCAGACCGCAGGCACTGCGGGTCCGCATCGCTCCCCAACATCCAGGCGCCTCCCCGTCCTCCGGAGCACCGACCGGCATCCGCGACGCCTTCAGCCGGCTCGCCCGGATCGCCAGCGGCACATCACTCGACGTCGACCCCGAGCAGAGGGATTGAGGTCGTGCTGCAGAGCCAGTCAGCCCTGGACGAGCTCCGCGGCCGCATGCGGCACGTCCGGGAAGAGATGCGGCGTCAGAGCGGCCAGTTCGACGGAGGGAGCCGACATGGGCAAGCGCAAGGGTGAGAAGAAGCGGAACAAGGACCACCGCGAGACATCCGAACCCGAGGCGCCATCAGTGGCAGGCCCGACGGAAGCCTCGCCACCTGGAAAGATGCGGCAGAAGGAGTACCAGCGCGAGCTGCGACGCCTGCACGGTGAGCTCGTCGCCATGCAGGAGTGGGTGAAGGCCACGGGCGCCAAGATCTGCGTCGTGTTCGAAGGGCGCGACACCGCTGGCAAGGGCGGCACGATCAAGGCGATCACCGAACGGGTGAGCCCCCGGGTGTTCCGTGTCATCGCCCTCCAGGCGCCGACCGAGCGCGAGAAGTCCCAGATGTACATCCAGCGGTACCTCCCGCACTTCCCGGCCGCAGGAGAGGTCGTCATCTTCGACCGCAGTTGGTACAACCGGGCCGGGGTCGAACGGGTGATGGGGTTCTGCACCGACACCGACGTCGCCCACTTCCTCGACGCCGCCCCGGGCGTGGAGAAGGCGATGGTCGACTCGGGGATCCTCCTCCTGAAGTACTGGCTGGAGGTCAGCCCGGACGAACAGACACGACGCCTCCAGAGCCGGATCGACGACCCGCGGAAGATCTGGAAGCTGTCGGACATGGACCTGCTGTCCTACCGCCGGTGGTTCGACTACTCACGCGCCCGGGACGACATGTTCGCAGCGACCGACACCGCCTGGGCTCCTTGGTGGATCGCGCACTCCGACGACAAGAAGCGGGCTCGTCTCAACATCATCTCCCACCTGCTCGAGCGGGTGCCGTACGAACCGTTGGGGCACAAGAAGGTCCACCTGCCCGAGCGGGACGCCGCAGGCGACTACCTCGACCCGGGCATTCCGCTGCGGTACGTCCCGACGGTCTACTGAGGTCATCGAGGACGTTCTTCGTCCTCCAGCTCGCCGGCGATTCCGTCGCCCATGTTGCACATTTGTTGCACAGGACGTGGCGGAACGGGACGGACCAGGACGGAACGACCCGGACAGTTGCCGAGTCGGGACCCCAGTATCTGCAAGGGATTCCGGCGCTCAGCGGCACAGGGCGGACCTGCACGGACACAGCGAATCCGGCCTCCGGTGAGCTTCCCAAGCTGAAGATCTTCGGAGCCCCGCGAACTCGTGACGTCTCGTACGGCCCGGCAACCTCGGATGTCACGGGAACGAAGGGGACAGCGCCGGCCGATGCCCGACTGTCACACCGATGAGTGAAACTCGTTCGAGACGTCTGCACGGGGCGGACCAACCTATGGGGCGACCGCTCACTCCGAGCACAGGGGACCACCGATGACCGACCTCGCCATCCATGCCCGCGGGCTCACCAAGCACTACGGCGAGACGGTCGCGCTCGGCGGCATCGACCTGACGGTGCCGGCCGGCACCGTCACGTCGGTGCTGGGCCCCAACGGCGCGGGCAAGACCACTGCGGTGCGGATCCTCACCACCCTCACGGAGCCGGACGGCGGCCAGGCCACCGTGGCCGGATTCGACGTGGCCACCCAGGCCAAGGAGGTCCGGCGCCGCATCGGCCTGGCTGCCCAGGACGCCACGGTCGACCCGCTCCTCACCGGCCGTGAGAACCTCATCATGCTCGGCGAGCTGCACCAGATGTCACGCCGGGCCGCAGGGACACGGGCCGACGAGCTCCTGGAGGAGTTCTCCCTCTCGGACGCCGGCGGTCGCGTCACCTCCGGCTACTCCGGCGGCATGCGCCGGCGCCTGGACCTGGCCGCCACCCTGGTGGCGCGCCCCAGGTCCTGTTCCTGGACGAGCCCACCACGGGCCTGGACCCACGCGCCCGCACGGAGCTGTGGGCGGTGCTGGACACGCTGGTCGGCCACGGGACCACCATCCTGTTGACCACCCAGTACCTGGACGAGGCGGAGCGCCTCGCGGATGACATCGTCGTGGTCGACCACGGCCGGATCATCGCCCAGGGCGACGCTCGCGGGCTCAAGCGGGAGGTCGGCGGCGACGCCCTCCAGGTGGTGCTGAGCGGCCGCGACGGCCTGGAGCGCGCCACCGAGATCCTGACCAGGGCCACCGGCGCACAGCCCGCGGTGGACGAGGACGACCGCACCCTCGTGGCACCCACCCCCAACGGACTGGACGCCCTGGTGGAGGTCGGTCGCGCCCTGCAGGAGGCCGGCATCGCGGTGGACGACCTCAGCCTGCGCCAACCCACGCTGGACGAGGTGTTCCTCACCCTGACCGGCTCACCATCCGACGACGACCGCACCAGCACCACACCGGCCCACCGGGCCCCGGCCGAGGAGCACGCATGACCACCACCCTCACCGCCCCCACCCTGCACGCCGGAGCAGCAGACGAGCCCCATCCCCCCAGGGGCGTCATGCACGACGTCTGGGTGGTGGCCCGCCGGGGCCTGACCCACATGCGGCGCCAACCCGAGCAGCTGCTGGACGCCACCATCCAGCCCGTCATGTTCGTCCTGTTGTTCGCCTACGTCTTCGGCGGCGCCATCGACGTGCCCGGCGGGGGCAGCTACCGGGAGTTCCTGATGGGCGGGATCTTCGCCCAGACCATCGTCTTCACCGCCTTCGGTGTGGCCCTGGCGCTGGCCAACGACCGCAAGAACCAGGCAGTGGACCGCTTCCGTTCCCTGCCCGTCGCCGGGGGCGCGGTCCTGGGCGGCCACGCCCTGGCCAGCCTGCTCAAGGCACTCCTGCCCATCGTGTTGATGTCGCTGTGCGGGTTGCTCATCGGCTGGCGCATCAACAGCAGCCTGGTGGACGCCGTCGGTGGCTACCTGCTGCTGGTGGCCTTCGCCTTCGCCATGATCTGGGTCGGCGTGCTCCTGGGCAGCGTGGTGGCCACCCCGGAGGGCGTCAACGGCGTGGCCTTCACGGTGCTGTTCCCGCTCACCTTCATCGCCAGCACGTTCGTGCCCACCGCCACCATGCCCGGACCGCTCAAGACCTTCGCGGAGTGGAACCCGGTGACGGCGCTGGCGGACGCGCTCCGGATCCTGTTCGGCAACCCCAACACGCCGCCGCTGCCCGGGGATCCGTGGCCCATCGTGCACCCGATCGAGTACTCGATCATCAGCATCGTGGTCATCGTGGTGGTGTGCGCGCCACTGGCGGTCCGCGCCTACCGCCGCTCGATCAGCTCCTGAGGCCCGGGCCGGCCGGGCCCGCCAGGAGCCGGCCCGGCCCGTCAGGGCCGGCGACGCCCATGTCCGCGGTGAACGCCGGCCACACGTCGGGATCGTGGCCGGGGATGACCCGGTAGCCCTTCTGGGCCGCGATCGACTTCAGCCGTCGGATGGACTCCACCGCGGCGTCCTCGTCACCCGTGGCGAGCGAGCCCGGGGCCGCCTCCCGGTCCAGGTTCTCCTGCAGGTCCGCGGCATCGAAGGCGAACACGAAGCCCGTGCCGTCGGCCAGGTCCACCACGAAGCTCTGGTGCCCGGGCGTGTGGCCGGCGGTGAGCACGGCGGTGACGCCGGGGGCGACCTCCACGTCACCGTCGGCCAGGCGCCAGTCGATGCGGTGGTCGTCGAAGTCCACCCGCAGCATGGCCTGTCCCTCCGGCGCCGGGTGGGCCAGCGCCGCGGTGAGCTCGGTGCGCTGGCAGTGCACCGGGGCCTGCTCCGCGAACCACCGGAGGCCACCGGCGTGGTCGTAGTGCAGGTGGCTGAGCGCCACCAGGGCCACGTCGCGGGGATCCACCCCGACGTACTCGAACGCCCGCTCCATGGTGTCGCCGGCGTCGCCGACCAACTCGTCGTCGATGCCCTCGTACGCCAGGCGCCGGCGGAGCAGGTCGTCCAACAGCACCGGGGTGTTGAACCCGGTGTCCAGCAGGAGCCATCCGCCGTCCAGTTCCAGCAGGACGCCGGGCACCGGCTCCCGCAGGCGGACATCGGAGGCGCCCATCACGGAGTAGCGCTTGGAGATGTGCTCCCACCCGAAGGTGAGGGGCACCACCCGTCGCACGCCGCTCGTGGCCATGCCCGCACCGTAGGCCGCCCGGACGCGCCGGAGGCCGGCACCCGTGGGTGCCGGCCTCCGGGTGCGTCGCGTGGTTCAGGCCGCGCCGTGCAGGTGCGCCTGGATCTCCGCCTCGTCCTCGTCGGACAACGAGGTCTTGATCACGTTGCCGCCGAACTTGGACAGGCCGTCGAGGGCCTTGTCGGTGGTCATCTGCTCCACGATCATGAACAGCGCGGAGGTGCCGGGCTGCAGCGCCGAGCGGACCTGGTCCTGGAAGTCCTTGCTGATCGAGTCCTTGGCCAGCTTGCCGCCCAGCGCACCGAACGCCGCGCCCAGGGCCAGGCCGAAGACCGGTACGAAGAACAGGATGCCGAACAGGAGGCCCCAGAACATGCCCCAGGTGGCACCGGCGCCGACCTCGTGCTGGTTGGTCACGGTGCGGAACTTGCCGTCCTCGCTGCGGATGATGGCGGCCACCGCGTCGGGCTGGATGACCAGGTCGGCGGCGAGGTGGCCGACCTCGTCCATGGCGGACAGCGCGGTCGTGGTGTCGTCGTAACCGATGGCGATCAGGTCGGGCATGTCTTCCCCCTGGGGAATCGTGGGACTGGTACACGACGAGGGTAGCGACGGCGCCCGCCGTTTCGTGGCCGCGTCCGGTGAACTTCTGGTTCAGGCCGCGCCCGGCAGGCAGTGGACGTGGGCCACCACCATCACCCGTGGACCACCCGCCGGCTCCGGATCCCCGGCATCGGCCACCTCCACCCGCACCAACGCGCCGCAACGGTCCGAACGGACCACCCGCGACGTCGTGACCAACGGGCCGACACGCCCCTGGGTCAGGTAGTGGACCACCGCGTCCGCCACCACTGCGCCGTCTCCCAGCAGCGACCGGCACGCCGCTCGGGCGGCCTCGACCGCCACCGACGCGACCACACCCCCGTTGACGGCGCCGAAGGAGTTGCGGATGTAGTCGGTGACGTCCACCCGGACCGCCCCGGACGGGGCGTCCTGCACCACCACGCCCACCTCGTCCGCGAACGGCCGGGTCAGCCCGGAGGCCTCCGTGGCGAAGGAGGTCCGCTCGCCGTAGCGGACCTCGAACGTGGACAGGTCGATCGTGGTGTCCCGGCGGGGCAGCCGGACGAAGGTGAGCATCGCCTCACCGAAGGGTGCATCGTCGGCACCCGCACCGCGCAGACCCACGTCGACCACGACCGTGGTGCGCCCGGCCCGGACCACGGAGGCGTCGGCCACCACCTCGCCCGTGCCCGGTGGGTGGGCCAGGTGCAGCGACAGCTGCGCGGTGGCCATCCAGTCCGGCGCCAGCACACGGCCCACCAGGCTGCCGGCCAACACGTCGATGGCCGTCATCAGCGGCCCGGCGGACAGCGCGCCCCCGGCACGGACCTCCGGCGTGACGGTCAGGTGGGCCCGGGAGCGGGACCCGTCGACCGCCTCCAGGGAGAAGGGCAGGTCACGGAGCACGTGGTGCTCCGGCGGGTAGGACGGCGGAGGTGCGTCCGCCGGGGTCGCATCCGGCCCGTTCACGCCCGGACCGGTCACGCCCGGATCTCCAGGGCCTGGAACCAGCGCCGGACGGCGGCCGGATCGGGGTCCGACCCCAGCGCCACCGCCAGTGCCAGGCGGGCCTTGCCCGCCGTCAGGCCCCAGGAGGGCAGCACCCCGAGTGCGGTGAGCGACGCGAACCCACCCGAGCCGCCGTACACGGGGGTGACCTCGCCCTGGACGCAGCGCGTGGTGCCCACCACGGGGATGCCGGTGGCGATGGCCCGCTCGATCCCGTCGGCCAGGGCGCCGTTCACGTTGCCCGCACCACCGCCCTCCAGGACGATGCCGTCCACGCCGCGTTCCAGGTGCCAGTCGATGGTGTCGGGGTCCACGTCCCAGTGCGACACCACGATCGGGATCCGGGAGCGCACCTCGCCGGTGGCCGACCGTGGTGGAGGTGGCGGCGACGGCGCCACGAAGCGCACCCCCCGCTCCGACACCTCGCCCACGGGTCCCCGGCCCGGGGACGCGAACGTCGCCAGTCCGGTGGCGTGGGTCTTGACCACCCAGCGGGCGTGGTGCAGCTCGCCGTTGGCGGCCACGAGCACGCCGCGGTCCCCGGAGGTGGGATCCGCCGCCACCGCGAGCGTGTCGGCCAGGTTCCGGGGGCCGTCCCCTCCGAACTCCGAGGCATGGCGCATGGCGCAGGTCAGCACGATCGGACCCCGCCCGGTGGCGTCGCGGGCCAGGAGCTCGCACAGCCACGCCGTCTCCTCCAACACGTCGGTGCCGTGGGTGATGACCACCCCGGACGCACCGCCCTCCAGGGCACGGCGTGCCTCGGCGGCCACCGACGCGGCCAGCTCCGTCGTCAGGTTCCAGCTGCCCGGCACGGACAGGTCCACCAGGTCCACGGGACCGGTGGGCCCGCCGGCCAGGGCCAGCAGGTCCGCGGCGGACAACGTGGTCGTGACCGGCCCGTCCGGGGACCGGGTGGAGGCGATCGTGCCGCCGGTGGCGATGAGCGTGACCGACATGGTCACGGATCGTAGGCCCGGTAACCTCCCGACCGGAGCTGACCACCAGGGGGGCACATGGCACGGGTCGACCTGCCCGACGGCGACGACGACGAACTGATCCGGCTCTACGGGCTCAGTCCCGCCATGGGAGCAGCCGCCGGCAACTTCAGCGCCGCGGTCTACGGCGACTCGTCCCTGCCCACCCGCGTGCGCGAGGTGGCCCGCATCCGCATCGCCTCGGTGAACCAGTGCCCGGTCTGCCTGGACACCCGCACCACCTCGGACCCCAACGGGCTGACCGAGGACGAGTACCTGGGGGTCGACGACTGGCGGAACCTGTCCAGCCTCTCCCCGCAGGAGGCGGTCGCGGCCGAGTTCGCCGAGCGCTTCGCCACCGACCACCTCAACCTGGACGACGACTTCTGGTCCCGGGCCCGGTCGGTGTTCACCGACGCCGAGCTGTTCGAGTTGGGCGTGTGCTGCGCCAGCTGGTTGGGGCTGGGACGGGTCACCCAGGTCTTCGACGCCGGGGTCAGCTGCCGGATCGAGTTCTGATCCGCAACACGGCCGGGCGCCGTCCTGAGAGCCGGCTCCGTTCGGGGCCCGTCCGGGGTCGGGTCTGCGCCACCCGTCGGTAGCCTCGGCCGGGTGACCCGCACGCCGTTCGCCCTCGTCGTTGCCGCGTGCGCAGTGATCGCCCTCTCGTGTTCCCAGGGCGGCACGCCGGTGGCCCAGAAGGAGTCGGCGCAGCGGCCGTCCGCCGGTGAGCCCACCACCACCATCGCGGGCGACCCGGCCCGCGAGCTCGACTGGCGCCGCTGCAAGGGCGAGATCACCGCGCTGGCCGGCCTGCAGTGCGCGTCGCTCGACGTGCCACGGGACCCGGCCGACCCGACCGGGCCGACCGTGGAGCTGGCCCTGGCCCGCCAGCCCGCCACCGGCCCGGAGTCGGACCGGATCGGATCGCTGGTCATGAACCCCGGTGGTCCGGGCGGCTCCGGCCTGGAGTTCCTGGCCAACGCCTCGGCCGCCTTCCCGGACAGCCTGACCGAGCGGTTCGACCTGGTGTCCTGGGATCCCAGGGGCGTGGGTGAGAGCGACCCCGTCCGTTGCCTCGACGACGACGTCAAGGACGAGCAGCTGACCGGTGACCTGAGCCCGGACACCCCGGAGGAGCGCCAGCGGGCCGAGGCGGACCAGCAGGCGCTGCTCCAGGCCTGCACGGACCGCAACGGCGAACTGATCACCCACATGAGCACGGCGGACGTGGCCGCCGACCTGGACCGGATCCGGGAGGCCGTCGGGGACGAGGAGCTCACCTACCTCGGCTACTCCTACGGCACCGCCATCGGGGCCACCTACGCCACCGAGTTCCCGGAGCGGGTCCGGGCCATGGTCCTGGACGGGTCGGTGAGCCCGTCGGCCACCCCCCAGCAGGAGTCGCTGGTGCAGGCCACGGGCTTCGAGCGGACCCTGGCCAACTTCGTGACCGCCTGCAACGCCGAGCCCACCTGCGCCCTGGCCCCGGACGCGGCCGGTGCCATCGCCGCCGCGCGCACCTCGCTCGAGACCGATCCCGTGACGGTCAGGGACGACTCTGGGACCCGTACCCTGGGCCCGGACCTGTTCGACTTCGGCCTGGCCACCGCGCTGTACGACTCCTCCACGTGGGGGCCGACCGCCCAGGCCGTCAAGGACCTGCGCGACGGCGGCGCCGAGACGATGCTGGCCCTCGTCGACCGCCAGACGGGCCGACAGCAGGACGGCTCCTACGACAACTCCAGCGACGCCCAGGTCATGGTCAACTGCGCCGACTCGCCGGAACGGCTGACCGAGGAGCAGGCGGCCGCGGCCGAGGCGGAGATCATCGCCGCCGCCCCCACCTTCGGCCCCCTGCTGGGGACCGGTGTGAACAGCTGCGCCGACTGGCCCGCCGCCGCCAACCCCGTCCCCGTCCCCACCGGCGCCGGCGCCCCACCCATCCTGGTGGTGGGCACCGTCGGGGATCCGGCCACCCCCTACGAGTGGGCCCAGCAGATGGCCGATGCCCTGGAATCGGGCACGTTGCTCACCTACGAGGGCGACGGCCACACCGCCTTCCTCCGGGGCGGGCCGTGCATCGAGGACGCCGTGGTCGACTACCTCGTCGACCTGACCGTCCCGCCCGAGGGCACCCGGTGCCCGGCCCAGGAGTCGTCGGAGGACTTCGGGGGCGTGCGGGACATGCTCGTGCAGGAGCTGGAGGACAGCGGCCTCCCGGCCGACGTGTCGGCCTGCATCGTGGACGGGATGATCGACGAGGTGGGCGAGACCCGCTTCAACCAGCTGGTGTTGGAGAACAACCAGGAGGAGATCACCAAGCTGGCCACGGCCCAGACCCTGAAGTGCGCCGCCGGCAGCGGCGACTGACGACCTCCCCGCGCCGCACCGGGAGCCCCGCGGGCGGGTCAGCCCAGGTAGCTGGCCAGGAGCCGGTCCCAGTCCCGGCGCAGTTCCTCGGCCGAGCCACTGGCCACGACGTCGCCGTGGTTGAGCACCACCGCCCGGTCGGCCACCTGCAGCGCCATCGGGGCGTGCTGCTCCACCAGGAGCACACCACAGCCCGACTCACCAGCGATGCGGCGCACGATCGGCAGCAGTGACTCCACCACGATCGGGGCCAGGCCCAGGCTCATCTCGTCCACCATGAGGAGCCTCGGCTCCCGCAGCAGCGCCTGGGCCAGGGCCACCATCTGCTGTTCGCCCCCGGACAGCAGCCCCACCCGGCGGCCCAGCAGCGGCTCCAGCTGGGGGAACCAACCCAGGACCCGGGACCGGACCTGCGCCGTGCCCCTCCGGCCGCCCCCGAGGTCCAGGTGGTCGGCCACCGTGAGGCCCGGGAACAGGCCCCGGTCGTCCGGGACGTGGGCCATGCCCTCGCGGGCCAACCGGTAGGGCTTGCGCCCGGACACCGGGGCGCCGCAGAACGTCACCGTCCCCGCCAGCGCCGGGACCAACCCCGACACCGTCAGCAGCGTGGTGGTCTTGCCCGCCCCGTTGGGACCGAGGAGGGCCACCACCTCGCCCTCGCCCACGACCAGGTCCAGGTCGCGCACCACCGGCACGCGGTCGTACCCGGCGGACAGCCCGACGATCTCCAGGACGGGACTCACGCGTCGGCTCCGTCGGTCGGTGGCCGGTGGGAGCCCACGCCCAGGTACGCCTCCACCACCAGCGGGTCCTCCCGGATCTCCGCCGGCGTGCCGGTCGCGATCACGGCGCCGAAGTCCAGGACGTAGATGCGGTCGCAGACCTCCAGCACCAGCTGCGTGTCGTGGTCGATCAGCAGGGCACTGAGCCCGCCGTCGACCAGCGTCCTCAGACGGCGGCCGAAGTCCAGGCTCTCGGCCGAGTCCAGGCCGGCCGCGGGCTCGTCCAACAGCACCACGGAGGGGTCCGCGGCCAGCGCCCGGGCCACGCCCAGCAGCTTCTGGCGGCCGTGCGGGAGCGAGCCCGGGAGCTGGTCGGCCACGTCCCCGAGCTCCAGCAACGCCAGGGCCCGGTCCACGGCCTCGTCGGTCCGGGTCCGCCGGGGGCGGACCAGGTCCAGCGCCAGGTCGCGCAGGCCCGTGCGCTGCGCCGCCACCTGGCAGTGCTGGCGCACGGTGAGGTCCTCGAAGAGCTCCACCGACTGCCAGGTCCGGGACAACCCGGCGCGGGCCCGGCCGTGGGCGGGCAGGGCGGACACGTCGCTGCCGTTCAGCTGCACCGAGCCCCGGTGCGGGGTGAACCCCGAGATGGCGTCGACGGTCGTGGTCTTGCCTGCACCGTTGGGGCCGATGAGCCCGACCAGCTCCCCCGGGCCCACCTCCAGGTCCACGTCGGTGACCGCGGCCAGGCCCCCGTAGCTCACCGAGAGGTTGTCGGTCCGCAGTCGGGCGCTCATCAGCGTCGCACCCTACTCAGGCCCCGGCCCGCCCGACGGCGCCGACGGAGCAGGATCTCCCGCCGCGACCTCAGCCGAACAGGCTGGCCAGGCCCCAGATGGAGGCCAGCACACCGACGGCGATCATGGCGGCCGCACGCCCGACGGGGGCCCGCTCGCCGTCACCGGGCGGGCGGACGAGCGCCACCACGTTGCCCACGACCATGGCCGCGCCGAAGGCCAGGATCATCCAGGGGAAGAAGTTGTCACCCAGGAAGAGCTGTCCGTCGTCCTGTGCCAGCGTCAGCATTGCGAACCGGCCCACGCCATGCTCCGTTCACCTGTGGGCCCGTGGCCATCCGGTCCCGGAGGAGGAGTACCACGGAGAGTGATGATTTGGCCACCGCTGAGCCCATCCGGTGACGAGCAGTGAAAGTTCTCAGAAAATAACGGGATAATCGACGAAAAAACTGTTCAAGCGGGGGCCACCTGTGCCGATACTAGACGTGCCGGTGGATATCGCCCCCACCGGTAACACAGCCGGGGCAATGGAGCGAGGGACACGCAATCTCCCTCCAAACGCATCGCCACCAGCGCTTTCCAGGTGCTGGCGCCTTGTGACCCTCGCTCCGCCCCGACGCTGTGACCACCGACCGAGCCGAACGGCTCGGTCGTTGTGGTTTTCAGCGCCTCCTCCTCCATCGCCGGCGCCGCGCCGCTCCCGGAGATGACACCACCGGCACGGCGCGCCGAGAATGTGCCATGCCTTCCGCGAGTTCACCCGACAGCGCCGTGCTCCCGGAACGGGACCGCCCCTGGCTGATGCGGACCTACTCCGGGCACTCCACCGCCCGGGCGTCCAACGAGCTGTACCGGACGAACCTGGCCAAGGGCCAGACCGGCCTGTCCATCGCCTTCGACCTGCCCACCCAGACCGGCTACGACCCGGACCACGTCCTGGCCCGGGGTGAGGTGGGCAAGGTCGGCGTGCCGGTCGCCCACCTGGGCCACATGCGCACGCTCCTCGACGGCATCCCGCCCGGCGAGATGAACACGTCGATGACCATCAACGCCACCGCGGCCTGGCTGCTCGGGCTCTACGTGGCCAACGCCGCCGAGCAGGGCGTGGCGAGCACGGCACTCCGGGGGACCACCCAGAACGACATCGTCAAGGAGTACCTGTCCCGCGGGACCTACATCTTCCCGCCCGGCCCGAGCCGACGGCTGATCGTGGACATGTTCGCCTACTGCAACGAGCACGTCCCCCGCTGGAACCCGATGAACGTCTGCTCGTACCACCTGCAGGAGGCAGGGGCCACGCCGGTGCAGGAGATCGCCTACTCGCTCGCCTGCGCCATCGGCGTGCTCGACGCGGTGCGCGACTCCGGCCAGGTCCCCGCGGACCGGATGCCCGCGGTGGTGGCGTCGGTCAGCTTCTTCGTCAACGCCGGCATCCGCTTCGTGGAGGAGACGGCCAAGATGCGGGCCTTCACCCGCATGTGGGACCGCCTCACCGCCGATCGCTACGGCGTGACGGATCCCAAGGCCCGGCGGTTCCGCTACGGGGTGCAGGTCAACTCCCTCGGGCTGACCGAGGCCCAGCCCGAGAACAACGTGCAGCGCATCGTGCTGGAGGCGCTCGGCGTGACCCTGTCGCGGGACGCCCGGGCCCGGTCCCTGCAGCTGCCGGCATGGAACGAGGCCCTGGGCCTGCCCCGACCCTGGGACCAGCAGTGGTCGCTGCGCATCCAGCAGGTGCTGGCCCAGGAGACCGACCTGTTGGAGTACCCCGACCTGTTCGACGGCAGCCACGTGATGGAGCGCCTCACCTCCGACCTGGAGGACGCGGCGCAGGCCGAACTGGACGACGTGCTGTCCCTGGGCGGGGCGTTCGAGGCCATCGACGAGCTGAAGGGCCGCCTGGTCCGCTCCCACACCGAGCGCATGCGCCGGATCGAGTCCGGCGACCTGACCGTGATCGGCGTGAACGCCTTCACCGAGTCGGCCCCGTCACCGCTCGAGGGCGAGGACAACATCCTCAAGGTGGACCCGGCCGTCCAGGCCGAGATGGTCGCCGACGTGCAGGCCTGGCGGGCGGCCCGGGACGCATCGGCGGTGGACGCCGCCCTGGCCGAGCTGGAGCGGGTCGCCCGCACCGACGAGAACATCATGCCCGCCACCATCGAACTGGCCCGGGCGGGCGGCACCACCGGCGAGTGGTCCGACCGTCTCCGCGAGGTGTTCGGCGAGTACCGCGCCCCCACCGGCGTGGCGGCTGCGGCCGGCGTGGCCGGTGGTTCGCAGGGGCTGCGGGCCCTGGCCGAGCGCATGCGGTCCCTCCCCGGGGGCCCTCCCCGCCTCCTGGTGGCCAAGCCCGGCCTGGACGGACACTCCAACGGGGCCGAGCAGGTGGCCGTGGCGGCCAGGGACGCCGGCATGGAGGTCATCTACCAGGGCATCCGGCTGACCCCGGAGCAGATCGCGGCCGCGGCCCGGGACGAGGACGTCGACGTCGTCGGCCTGTCCATCCTGTCCGGCTCGCACCTGGAGCTGGTCCCCGAGGTGGTGCGGTTGCTGCGGGCCGAGGGGGTCACCGCCCCGGTCGTGGCCGGCGGCATCATCCCGGAGGAGGACCGCCCCAAACTCATGGAGGACGGTGTGGCCGCGGTGTTCACCCCCAAGGACTTCGAGCTGACCCGCATCATGACCGCGGTGGCGGACCTCGCCATCGCGGCACGGGCCTCCGACGCCGCACCGGGCTCGGCCGGCCCCGGGTGAACTTCGCCAGCGACAACACCGCCGGGGTGTGCCCGGAGGTCCTCGGCGCCGTCGCCCGGGAGGCGGATCGGTCCGACTTCGCCTACGGCGACGACGCCACCTCGGCCCGCCTGACCGAGGTGCTGGGCGAGATCTTCGAACACGAGGTCGCGGTGTACCCGGTCGCCACCGGCACCGCCGCCAACTCCCTGGCGCTCGCAGCCACCAACCCCCCGTGGGGCGGTGTGCTGTGCCACGAGCGGGCCCACGTGGTGGTGGATGAACTGGCGGCGCCCACCGCGCTGGGCAACGGGCTCACCCTCACCGGGGTGGCGGGGGACCACGGCCTGGTCTCGGTCGGGACGGTGGAGGCGGCGTTCACCCGCACCGACCACGGTGTGCACACGGTGCCGTTCACCGGCCTGTCCCTCACCCAGTCCACCGAGGCGGGCACCCGCTACCACGTGGACGACATCGCTGCGCTGGGGGCTCTGGCCCGGGACCGGGGCCTGGTGCTGCACATGGACGGGGCGCGGTTCGCCAACGCGGTCGCGGCGACCGGCGCCAGCCCGGCGGAGCTGACGTGGCGCTCCGGGGTGGACCTGCTGTCGTTGGGGGCCACCAAGGGCGGTGCCCTGGCGGCCGAGGCCGTGGTCGTGTTCACGCCCGGGCTCGCGCCAGACCTGGACCGGCACCGCAAGCGCAACGGCCACCTGGTGTCCAAGCAGCGGTTCGTGTCGGCCCAGTTCCTGGGGTGGTTGCAGGACGGCGCGTGGCTCCGACATGCCGACCATGCCAACGCCATGGCCGCCCGGCTGGGCCAGGGCCTGGCCGAGGCCGGCCTGGAGGTGCTCCACCCGGTGGACACCAACATGGTCTTCCTCGCCCTCGATGCGCGCGCCGACACCGCCCTCAAGCAGTGGGGGGCGCTGTACTACACGCTCCCGATGGAGGACGGCCGGGTGGAGGCCCGCTTCGTGACCAGCTGGTCGACCACCACCGACGAGGTCGAGACGCTGCTCCGGGGGGCGCAGGCCCTGGCCGGCGACTGACACCCGGGCAGCGGCCGCACGGCAACCGTCCCGCGGTCGGTTCGCTACCGTGGGTGGCCGCCCACCGAGGGCGAAAGGTTCACGTCGGTTGCGCAGCGCGCCGATGGGGAGGTCGTGGTGGACACTCGTGTGATTGCTCTGGTCGTCGGCGTCGTCGGCGCGGCCTTCGGGGTCGCGGCGGTGGTCGCGGACCTCCCCGTGCTGGGCCTGGTGGCCGGCGGCGCGGCGCTCCTCGCGGGCATCACCGCCCTCCTCGGTGGCCGGACGGCCGACGGCGCCGACCGGGTGTCGGAACTGGAACGCCAGGTGGTCGACCGCGACACGCTGCTCGATGCCACCCGTGACGACCTGGCATCGGCCCACGAGCGGTTGGCCGTGCTGGAGGCAGCAGACATGGTCCCCGCATCCAGCGGCCCCGACGGGCCGGCACCGGACGTCAGCGTGCTCACCGACCCCACCTCCCAGCTCTTCTCGGAGGCCTACTTCCGGGTGGCGCTGCAGTCCCGGCTGGCGTCCGCCCGCCGGCACCTGCGTCCCGTCGCGGTGGGTCTGCTCCGCGTGGCCGAGGGCCAGGCCGCCGACAACCCGGTCCCCGCACCTGCCCCCCGGGTGGCCGAGGCCATCCGTGAGACGCTGCGCGAGGCCGACATCGCCTGCCGGCTGGACGACGGCACGTTCGCGGTGATCCTGGAGGACACCCCGGAGAACGGCGCGGTGTGGACCGTCGAGCGGGTCCGCCGCAACCTGGTCAGCCGGTTCGGCCACCACACCATGTGGGCCGGCGTCGCCTGCTACCCGGCCCACGCGTTCAGCACCGAGGAACTGCTGGACCAGGCCCGCACCGCGCTGGACGCGGCGCAGGAGTGGAAGCAGGACCGCATCGAGGTGGCCGTGCCCGAGTGAGCGGCTGCGCCCCACCCGGTCGTCGCGGGTGGTGAGCGCCCTCAGCGGGCCGCGAGGACCCCTATTCGTCGGTCGGGGGGGTGAGTTCTGACCGGATGGCCTCGCCGTCGGCGTCGAGGGGGCGACCCGGCCAGCGGATCCGACCCGGCGTCGCCGACAGGCGGGCCACCAGGTTCTGCATGGGGAACCCGTCCACCTCGGCGATCACCCCCCGTTCGCGGTAGTGGGGGTCGGCGAAGATGTCGGCCATGTCGTAGACCGCGGCCGCCGCGGCGTGGGCCCGGTCGAACTGGTCCAGCACCTCCTGCAGGGTCCGCTCCGCCATCCAGCGTTCCATGCGCTCGTCCACCTCCGCCCGGTGCGCCACCCGCCCCGCGAAGTCGGCGAAGCGCTCGTCGTCACCGAGGCCGATCAGCTCCATCACCCGGGTCGCCACCGAGTCCGCGCTGGTGGACACCGCCACCCACCGCCCGTCGGCCGTCCGGTACGTGTTGCGGGGCACCGTGTAGGGGATCCCCGCCCCCAGGCGGTCCTGGGTCTGGCCCAGCACCCCGTACAGCGACACCAGGGGACCCATCACCTGCAGCATCGACTCGATCAGGTTGACGTCCACCACCTGGCCCACGCCGGAGTGGACCGCCACCATGGTGGCGAAGGCCGCCACCAGCGCCGCCACCTCGTCGGTGAGGGCGATCGGGGGGAGCAGGGGCTGGCCGTCGGGTTCACCGTTGATGGCCGCGAAGCCCGACAGGGCCTCGGCCTGGGTGGCGAAGCCGGGCTTGTCCCGGTACGGCCCGGTCTGGCCGAACCCGGACACGCGGGTGACGACCAGCCGGGGGTTGCGGGCCAGGAGGACATCGGGGCCCAGGCCGAGCCGCTCCAGGGTGCCGGGCCGGAAGTTCTCCACCAGCACGTCGGCCCGGTCGCACAGCTGCAGCATCACGTCCAGGTCGGCCGCGTCCTTGAGGTCCAGCACGATGGTGCGCTTGCCCCGGCCGACCAGCTTCCACCACAGGGTCTGGCCGTCCGACGGGTCGCGCCACCCCATGTTGCGGGAGCTGTCGCCCGAGCCCGGACGTTCCACCTTGATGACCTCGGCGCCGTAGTCGGCCAGGTAGCGGGCACAGCCCGGCCCGGCGATCACGGTGGAGACGTCGATGACCACCAGGTCGGCGAGCGGCCCGGGAGCGGGGTCCGACGGCGGTTCGGCCGGCGGTTCGGACGGGGACTCAGCCGAGGACGTTGTAGCCACCGGGCAATGGTGCCCGCCCCGCCATGGCCCGGACCAGCGCGACCGGGTCCGCCGTGGCCGGCCGGTCCGCCGCCACCCGGGCCAGCGTGCCGAGCGTGACGGCGAGCGCGGTGGGGCCCACCACCGGCGGCAGGCCCAACGCGTCGGTCAGGTCCAGGGTGTGGACCACCAGTTCCACCACCCGACTGGGCAGGTAGTCCACCAGCGTGATGCCGCCCACGAAGGTGCCGAGCACGGCGTCGTCGGGGGTGGCCTCGACCCGGGCCAGCACGCGGCCGGCCAGGACCGACAGGTCCGTCGCGGGATCCGGGCCCAGTGCGTCGGCCTGGGCCCGTGCCCGCCCGGCCACCTCGGCATGGATGCCGGGCTGGTCCAGCGCCGCGGTGAAGTAGGCGGCGCTGCTGGTGAGGTCCACCGACGCCGCCGGGGCGTCCAGGTAGGCCTCCACCGTGATGAGGGCACGGGAGGTGTGGGCCACCAGCTCCCGGATGGTCCAGTCACCGATGGTGGGGCGGCCCCACTGGTCCGGTGCGATGCCGTCCACGACGGCGAGGAACGACGCGACGGCATCGGCGTAGGCGGCGCGGGTCCGGGAGGCCGGGGTGTGGGCAACTGGCTCCATGGCGTCGATCCTCACCCCGCCACGCCGTCGGCGTCCATCGCGAAGCAACGGTCGGCCAGACGGCCCCGGGCGTAGCCGGGATAGGTGCCGCCGAACATCCCCCGGGTGCGCTCGGTCCACGCCAGCGCGGCCGGCGAGGAGATCCGGCGGTGGACCTGCAGGACCAGGCCGTCGTAGACGCGGTACTCGGCCCAGCTGCCCGGGTAGTCCTTCACACAGGACACCTCGGCGAAGGGCACGCGGCCCGCTCCGGGGAGGTGCACCACCTTGTTCCGGTGGGTGTGGCCGGCGAAGTAGCCGAGCAGCGTCCTGCGCCGGGCGAGGACCTCGGCCAGTGCCTCGCTGTCGTCGGGGACCAGGCCGAAGGTGCCGTCGTGGCGCCGCTCCTCCTCCGGGTTCCACACGGGGTGGTGGCCGAACACCAGCACCGGCCGGTCGGCCCGGGAACCCAGCTCGTCCAGCCACTCCAACTGGCCCGCCGACAGGTGGCCGTTGACCGTCCTGTCCCGCGAGGTGTCCAGCACGGCCAGGACGACGCCGGGCAGGACGCGCTCCTGGGTGGGCCAGGCCGCGCGCGGCAACGAGTGGTAGCTCTCGTGGTTGCCCCGCACGTGCAGGAGGCGCTCACCGAACGCATCGCCGTACACCTGGAGGAACCGGTCGTACTCCGCCTCGGTCCCGTTGGAGGTGAGGTCGCCCTTGACCACCACGGCGTCGACGCCGGCGGCGTCGATGTCGGCCACGGCCCCGGCGTTCATGGTCTCCGGGTAGGGCGGCTCCCCCGGCTCCACGGAGAACGTCTCCCACGCCTCCATGCCGTCGACGTGCCCGCACACCGTCTCGCCGAAGTGGACGTCGTTGACGGTGGCCACCCGGGCCAGCAGCTCCCCCCGGCGGGGCAGGGTCCGGACCCGGTAGCCGTCCAGGTCCACCTCGGTGTCGGGTGGGAGGTCGTCGTACACGCGGGCCTCGGGGCCACGGAACACCACGGCCTCGTCATCGGCCAGCGTCATGACCTCGGGGCGGGGATCGTCCATCCGTCCGAGGATACGGAACGGCTGGGCACCGGCCCGACCCGGCCGGAAGCGCCTGGTTAGCCTCGCGGGATGGAACGGGCCCGGGTCAACGGCGTGGACATGGCGTACCAGCGGTCCGGTGCAGGTCCCCGGCTCCTGTACTGCAACGGTTCCGGCGCAACGCTCGAGCACGGTCCGGCCGCTGCTCGACCAGCTGTCCGCGAGGTTCGACCTGCTGGCGTTCGACCAACGCGGGCTCGGCGGGAGCTCCCAGGGGGACCCCGAGTACACCATGGCCGACCTGGCCACCGACGTGGCCGGCCTCCTGGACCACGTCGGCTGGGACCGGTGCCACCTCAGCGGCCTCAGCTTCGGCGGCATGGTGGCCCAGGAGGTGGCCGTGACCTGGCCCGAACGGATCGACCGCCTGGCGCTGCTGGCCACCTCACCTGGCGGCGCGTTCCCGTCGTACCCGCTGGAGGAGTTGGCCGACCTGCCACCGGCCGAGCGGGGGCAGCGGTCCCTCATCCTGGCGGACCGGCGCTGGACAGCGGAGTGGCTGGCCCGCCACCCCGAGGACGCGTCGCTGCTGGAGGCCTTCGCGGCCACCCAGCCCACCGAGGAGACCGAGGCGCAGCGCACCGGCCGGCTGGCCCAGCTGCGGGCCCGTGCCGGCCACGACGTGACGGACCGGCTGCACCGCATCACCGCACCCACGTTCGTGGGCAACGGCGCCTACGACGACATCGCTCCCGTGGCCAACGGCGAGGCCATCGCGGAACGGGTCCCGGACGCCACGCTGCACGTGTACCAGGGCGGCCACATGTTCCTGCTCCAGGACCCCGCCGCCTTCACCGATCTGCTGTCGTTCCTGGCCCGCCCCTGACC
Organism: uncultured Actinomycetota bacterium; assembly: GCA_963773765.1. GTDB lineage: Bacteria > Actinomycetota > Acidimicrobiia > Acidimicrobiales > Microtrichaceae > CAVZCC01. Next base: position 762,176 of record CAVZCC010000005.1, read on the forward strand.
AGGCGCGGCCGGTTCCCGTCCCACCCCGTCAGGGCAGCAGACGGGTCGCGGCTGCGCTCCACCGGCGGAGCGCGCCGGGGTCCGGGTCGACGGGATAGCGGTGGTACAGCGCCCGCACCGCGGTGGCCCGACCCAACGCCGGCACCATGTGCCGGGCCAGGTCCCGTTCAGCGGCCAGGGCCCGGACCGAACGTGCGAGCTCCCGGGCCGGTGGCGCGCTCCAGCGCTGGTCCAGACCGGTGGCGGCCAGGTCGGGGCTGAACAACCCGCTGCGGAACAGGGCCCGGACCCCGTCGGCCCCGGCTGCGGAGTTCATGCGCCGCATGACGTCGTAGGCCGCCAGGGTGGCGCCGAACTCCCGCTGGAAGCGCGCCTGGTACGCCCACAACGCTCCCTCCGCGCCGGGGTCACCGCTGCCGGCGACGGCCTCGGCCAACAGCGTCCCGGCGATGAGCCCGACCCCGATGCCGCTGCCGTGGGCGGGGAAGACCTGACAGGCGGCATCGCCCACCAACGCCAGGCCGGGAGCGGTGAACCGGTCGTGGGGCCGGCGCAGCGGGATGAGGCCGGATCCACCGAAGCGTGCCTCCCCGATCCAGTCCGCGCCGTCCCGGAACCGGTCCAGGATGTCCCGGCCGGTTCCCCACTCGCCGGTGGCGACGGTGCCGGTCAGCACCGAGACCTCGTCCAGCCCGGGGTGCACCGTGACGGCCAGGGCGGAGAACCCGCCGTCGGCCCCGAGCCGGGTGACGGTGTCGCCCGGCGCGGCGCCCCGCGACTCCAGGTACCGGCCGGCGGCGTCGGCGTCGGTCACCGCGAAGGTGAACTGGGCCGCGGAACAGAGCTGGCCGGGCGGGGGGTCGACACACCAGTCGTCGAGCAGCCCGGAGGACCGCCGGACCACCGCGGCGAGCCCGCTCGCGTCCACCACCAGCGACGCCTGCAGGCGGAACGCCTCCGGACGGCCGCCGGCCGGCGCCGCGACCACGTCGATGCCGACGACCCGCCCGCCCGACACCACTGCCACGGGTTCCGAGGCGTGCTCCAGGAACCGGACCCCGAGGCGGTCCGCCTCCTGCACCAGTGCCGCGTTCAGTGCCCGCATGTCGGCGTCCACCACGTCGGTCGAGGCCAGCGTCACGACCTGCCGTCCATCGGGGTCGGTCAGGTGCGTCGCGCCGGGCGGACCGACGGGAACAGGTGCCCCGATCCCGGCACGGGCGAACTGCCAGGCCAGGACGCCGTTGCACCAGCGGGCGCCCCCCAGGCCGATGGCCCGACGCTCCACCAGACCCACCCGCAGGCCCCGGCGGGACAGCTGGACCGCGGCGTTGGCGCCGGCCGTGCCCGCACCGACCACGACCGCGTCGAACTCCAGGACGGTCGTCATCGGCTCACGGGCACCGGGGTCAGTCCCCGGGGCGACCGCGCCGCGACGGGATGGGCTTGGACCACCAGCGACCGGACCAGCGCCACCGCGACGCCTCGTCCACCGGTGGCACCGCGGCAGCCCGGGGCACGCCCAGCTCCAGTGCGGCCACGATGGCGGCCGCCTCCTCCTCGGTGGGCTCGGGGGTGATCCCGACGCCGGACATCAGAGCGGGATGTTCCCGTGCTTGCGGTTGGGAAGCTCCTCGCGCTTGGTCTTGAGGACCTCCAGACCGGCGATGAGCTTGATGCGGGTCTCGGCCGGGTCGATCACGTCGTCCACGTAGCCGCGGTCGGTGGCCTCCCAGGGGTTGAGGAAGTTCTCCTCGTACACCTCGACCAGTTCCGCCCGGCGGGCAACCGGGTCCGCGGCGTCGGCCAGCTCCCGGCGGTTGACGATCTCCACCGCCCCCTGGGCGCCCATGACCGCGAGCTCGGCCGACGGCCAGGCGAAGGCCAGGTCCGAGCCGATGGACTTGGAGTCCATCACCACGTACGCCCCGCCGTAGGCCTTGCGGGTGATGACCGAGATGCGCGGCACCGTGGCCTCGCAGTAGGCGTAGAGCAGCTTGGCCCCGTGGCGGATGATGCCGTTGTGCTCCTGGTCCACGCCGGGCAGGAACCCGGGCACGTCCACGAAGGTCACCAACGGGATGTTGAACGAGTCGCAGGTGCGGACGAACCGGGCCGCCTTGGACGACGACTCGATGTCCAGCACGCCGGCGTACATGGCCGGCTGGTTGCCGACGATGCCCACGCTGTGCCCGCCGATGCGGGCGAAGCCGCAGATGATGGACCCGGCCCAGGCCGACGCGTACTCCATGAAGTCGCCGTCGTCGACGACGACCTTCACCACGTCACGCATGTCGTAGGGCTGGTTGGCCGAGGCGGGGATGAGGTCGTACAGCTCCTCGCAGCGGCGGTCGTCGGGGTCCGCGGTCGGCTCGAACGGGGCCTCCTCCAGGTTGTTGGAGGGCAGGAATCCCAGCAGGTACCGGACGTCGTCCAGGCAGGCCTTGTCGTCGGGGGAGATGAACTGCGCCACGCCGGAGGTGGAGGTGTGGGTCCGGGCCCCGCCCAGCTGCTGCTGGGTCACGTCCTCGCCCGTCACCTGCTTCACCACGTCCGGGCCGGTGATGAACATGTACGACGTCTCGTCCACCATGAAGATGAAGTCGGTCATGACGGGGCTGTACACCGCGCCGCCGGCGCACGGGCCCATGATGACGCTGATCTGCGGCGTCACGCCGGACGCCTTGACGTTGCGGTAGAAGATCCCGCCGTAGCTGGCCAGCGAGACGACGCCCTCCTGGATGCGGGCACCGGCGCCGTCGTTGAGGCCGATGACCGGCGCACCCACCTTGAGCGCCAGGTCCATCACCTTGTGGATCTTCTCGGCGAACACCTCGCCGAGGGCGCCACCGAACACCGTGAAGTCCTGGCTGAACACGAACACCTTGCGGCCGTCGATGGTCCCCCAGCCGGTGATGACACCGTCGCCGTAGGGGTGCTCGGCCAGCGTGTCACCGGCCCGGTGGCGGGCCAGCATGTCCAGCTCGTGGAACGAGCCCTCGTCCAGCAGGTACTCGATGCGCTCGCGGGCCAGCATCTTGCCCCGCTCGTGCTGGCGGTCGATCGACCGCTGCGACCCGGGCGTGAGCGCCTGTTCGCGGCGTCGTGCCAGGTCCTCGACCCGTTCCCGGATGGGGTGTTCCATGGCGCCAGAAGCTAGCGGTGGCCTGCGGGAATCCCAAAGGCGGCGCCGGGGCCGTCCCGCTAGCTTCCGTCGACGTGACCCCCGAACCGCCCGGCGCCCGCATGACCCGGGCCCCCCGCCTCTGCGTCTACTGCGCGTCCCACCTGGGGGCCGACCCCGCCTTCGCGGAGTCGGCCCGGGCCCTGGGCCGGGCCATGGCGGACCGCGGGGTCGACCTGGTGTTCGGAGGCGGCCACGTCGGCCTGATGGGGCTGGTGGCCGATGGCGCCCTGGCCGGCGGGCGCCATGTGATCGGGGTGATCACCGAGCAGCTGGTGGACAAGGAGATCGCCCACCGCGGCGTGGACGAGCTGGTGGTGGTGCCGGACATGCCGGGGCGCAAGCGGGCCATGTACGACGCCGCCGATGCCTTCATGACCCTGCCCGGTGGCGTCGGGACCATGGAGGAGTTCTTCGAGGTCCTGTGCTGGGGCTACCTGGGCCTGCACCCCAAGCCCATGGGGCTGTTGAACGTCAACGGCTACTACGACCCGCTGATCGAGTTCCTGGACCGCTCGGTGGAGGCGGAGCTGACCAGGGCCCGGGCCCGTGAGCTCCTGGCGGTGGGAGGGGATCCCGCCGCGCTCCTGGACCTGCTGCTGGCCGGGATCGGGCCGGCGGCGGACTGAACGCCGGTGTCCCGACGGCACCAACCGGTGTAGAAGTGGGTCCGTGCGGCTTCCCGTCCTTCCCCCGTTGCGGCCGATGCTGGCCAAGGCGACCAAGGAGATCCCCGTCGGGGACTACCTCTACGAGCCCAAGTGGGACGGGTTCCGGTGCCTGGTGTTCCGCGACGGTGACGAGGTCGTGCTGGGGAGCCGCAACGAGAAGCCGCTCACCCGGTACTTCCCCGAGCTGGTCGACCCGATCCGGAACCAGCTCCCGGACCGCTGCGTCCTCGACGGCGAACTGGTGGTGCCCGCCCCCGGAGGCCTGGACTTCGACCTGTTGTCCCAACGCATCCACCCCGCGGACAGCAGGGTGCAGATGCTGGCCGGAGAGACCCCGGCCAGCCTGGTGCTGTTCGACCTCCTGGCGCTCGACGACGTGGACCTCCGGCCGTTGCCGCTCGCGGACCGTCGGGACGCCCTGGAACGGATCACGGCCGACCTGGAACCACCGCTGCACCTGACGCCGGCCACCGGCGACCCGGCCACCGCGCAGGACTGGTTCGAGCGGTTCGACGGGTCCGGCTTCGACGGCGTGATGGCCAAGCCGACCGATGGTCCCTACGTGTCGGACAAGCGGGTGCAGTTCAAGGTCAAGCACCACCGCACCGCGGACTGCGTGGTGGCGGGCTACCGCCACCACAAGGACGGGGGCGTGGGCTCGCTCCTGCTGGGTCTGTTCGACGACGCGTCACCCCCGCGCCTGCACCACGTGGGCGTGGCCAGCGCGTTCGCGGCCTCCCGGCGCCGGACGCTGGCGGCGGAGCTGGCCCCGTACGAGGAGGGTGGGGCGGACGGCCACCCCTGGGGCGAGTGGGCCGAACCGGTCGCGCATGCCGGAGGCCAGCGCATGCCCGGTGCCCCCAGCCGCTGGTCCGGGGGCCGGACCTCGGAGTGGGTGCCGTTGCGGTGCGAGCTGGTCGTCGAGGTGACCTACGAGAACCTCACCGGCATGCGCTTCCGCCACCCGGCCCGGTTCGTGCGCTGGCGCCCGGACAAGGAGCCGGCGGACTGCCGCTACGGCCAGCTCGAGCACCCGCCGCCGGTCGAGTACACCGAGATCTTCGACGGGCGACCGGCCTGACACCCCGTCGACAAGCGCTAAACGTCGTTCAGTGCCATGATGGCGGACCACGGTGCCCGGGGAATCGGGATGGGTGCCGCAACAAGGGGGAACGCAGTGGGAATCGGGATCACGCGCCTGCTCGGCGTCGCCCTGCTGGGCGGACTGTTGGTGGCGGGGTGCAGCGAGTCGGACTCCACCGACGCCGGCGGAGGCTCCACCACGGAGGCATCGTCCGGCACCGTGGTCGGCGGGTCGGTCACCACCATCGCGGGTGACGGCACGACGGTGCTGTCCAAGTACCAGGGGGCCGAGTGGTTCGACGGCACCGTTCCCGAACCCACCGCGGCGGACGGCACCAAGGAGCCCATCAAGGTCGGGTTCATGAACGTGGACTCCGGCCCGGTGGGGGCCATGCCGGAGCTGCACTCCTCCACCGACGGAGCCATCGAGTTCATCAACACCGAGCTCGGTGGGGTGGATGGTCGCCCCATCGAGATCGTGCCCTGCCTGGTCTCCAACCCCATGTCCCCCGACGAGTCCCAGGCCTGCGCCCGCCAGCTGGTGGACGCCGACGTGGTGGCGGTCCTGGGTGGGATCGGGTTGTCCAACGGCCCGGCCCTCAAGGTCTTCGAGGAGAACGGCATCCCCTGGGTCGGCGGCATCCCGGTCAACGTCGACGAGATGACCAGCCCCGTGTCGTTCCAGTTCTCCGGTGGCAGCCCCGGCGCCTTCACCGCCTTCGCCCAGGACGCGGTGCAGGAGGAAGGGGCGAAGAAGGTGGCGGTGCTGTACGCCGAGTACCCCTCCATCGAGCAGGCCGCCGTGGGCTACGGCGCCGCGGTGGCCGAGGCGCTGGGCGCCGACGTCACCAAGGTGTCGTTCCCCGTGGTGAGCCAGGACTACGTCGCCCCGGTGCAGAAGGCGGTGGAGTCCAACCCCGACGCCATCTTCGTCGGTGCGGCCGACCTGTCCTGCGCCCCGATCATGCAGGCCATCTCCGACCTGAAGAGCACGGCAACCGTGTACATGGTCGGCGCGTGCGCGGATGTGAAGCACATCGACAAGGTGGGAGCGGACAAGGTCGCCGGGTTCCGGTTCAACATCGAGAACCGCATCGACCAGACGGCCTCGAACCTGGCCGACACCGAGATCTACAACGAGGCCATGGGGATCTACGACCCGGAGACCACGCCCCGCTCGGCGGCCACCGTGTCGTTCCGCAGCGCCATGAACCTGTGGGCGGTGCTCAACGAGATCGGCCCGGACGCCACCTCGGCCCAGATCATCGAGACGCTGCAGGCGGCCAGGGACCGTCCCAGCTTCGACGGCCACGCCTACACCTGCGACGGCGAGCAGATCCCACAGCTGCCGGCGATGTGCGCGTCGCAGCAGGTGATGGCCGAGCTCACCGCACCCGGCGTGTTCGAGGAGGCCTCCGACGGCTGGATCGACGTACCGACGGTGCTCAAGGACACCGGCGTCGCGGCAGCGCAGAACTGACCCGGTCCAACACTTCGGGCGCCTGACGGGCCATCGGAGACCACCATCACCTCACATCTGGCGTACCTGATCCTGGGACTGGGCGGAGGCGCGGTCATCGCCGCGCTCGGCCTGGGCGTGGTGATGACCTACCGGTCCTCCGGGGTGGTCAACTTCGCCCACGCCGCCATCGGGACGTACCTGGCGTTCGCCTTCTTCGAGTTCCGCGAGACCGGCGACCTGGTGCTGCCACTGTTCGCGGTCCCCCACCGGGTGCACCTGCTCCCCCGTCCCACGGTCGTGACCGCGCTGGCGTTCTTCATCCTCTACGGGGCACTCATCGGCCTGGTCATCCAGCAACTCGTGTTCAAGCGGCTCCGCCGGGCTCCGGCCCTGGCCCGGGTGGTGGCCTCGGTCGGCCTGTTCCTCTACTTCTGGTCCGTGATCGGCCTGGACTGGCCACTCACCCCCAACGTCCGGCCACTCCTGCCCAAGGACAACGTCACCGTGCTGGGCCGACTGGTCGGCGTGGACCGGTTGCTGCTGGGCGCCATCGTCGCGGTCCTGGCCGCGCTGCTGTGGCTGGTGAGCCGCCACACCCGGTTCGGCCTGGCCACCACGGCCGCCTCGGAGAACCAGAAGGGCGCGGTGCTGGCCGGGCTCAACCCGGACCGGTTGGCCGCGGTCAACTGGATGATCGCCACGTCCCTGGCCGGGCTGGCCATGATCTTCTCGGCCCAGATCGTGGCCCTCGACGCCCTCAACAACTCGCTCCTGATCGTGCCGGCGCTGGCCGCGGCGCTCCTCGGGAACTTCAAGTCGTTCCCGGTGGTCGCGGCCGCCGGCTTCGGGATCGGCATGCTGCAGTCCGAGCTGCTCAACCTGCAGACCGACATCACCTGGCTGCCGCAGATCGGCCTGCAGCAGGGCGTGCCCTTCCTGATCATCCTGGTGGCGATGGCCGTCCGGGGTGACTCGTTGCCCACCCGCGGCCAGTTGCGGGAGGGCCGCTACCCCGCCGCCCCCGAGCCCCGCCGCGTCGTGCCGGTGACGCTCGTGCTCACGGCGCTGGCCGTCGCCATCACGCTGGGGGCCGGTTCGGACTGGCGCGCCGCGGTGATCACGTCGTCGATCTTCGCCCTGTTCGCGTTGTCCATGGTGGTGCTGACCGGGTTCGTGGGCCAGATCTCCCTGGCCTCGTACGCCTTCGCCGGCTTCGCCGCCTTCACCATGGTCAAGCTGTCCGACGCCGGCCTGCCGTTCCCGCTGTCGCCACTGCTGGCCGCCGCCCTCACCTGCCTGCTGGGCATCCTGGTCGGCCTGCCCGCGGTCAAGGTGCGGGGCCTCAACCTGGCCATCGTCACCCTGGGCGCGGCGGTGGCCATCCAGGAGCTGCTGTTCAAGTGGGACTGGTTCGTGGGCTCGATCGCGGCCACGGAGGTGCCCGAGCCGTCGATCGGAGGGCTGGACCTCACCATCCGCGCCTCCGGGGACGACTACCCGCGGGCCGCGTTCGGCCTGCTGTGCATCGTGGTGCTGGCCCTGGCCGCGGTGGCGGTGGCCAACCTGCGCCGGGGCACCACCGGCCTGCAGTGGCTGGCGGTGCGGGCCAACGAGCAGGCCGCCGCCGCGGCCGGCATCAACGTGGCGGCGGCCAAGCTCAGCTCGTTCGCCATCTCGGCCTTCCTGGCCGGCCTGGGCGGCACGCTGCTGGCCTACCAACGGCTGACCCTGTCGGCGGACAGCTTCGGGGTGTTCAACTCGCTCAGCCTGCTGGCCCTCACCTACCTGGCCGGGATCGCCGCGCTGTCCGGCGGGATCACGGCCGGCGCGCTGGCCCCGGTGGGCGTGCTGGCCGTCGCCATGGGCCAGGACGTCGGCAGGCCGTCGCCGTACCAGTTCGCCGTCTCCGGGCTGTTGCTGGTGGTGATGGCGGTGGTCTACCCCGACGGTTTCACCGGCGCCGTCCGCTCGCTGTGGCGCCGGTTGACACGGTCCCGGGGAACGTCAGCGGCCGGCGGCCAGGCGGGTGGCGTTGCGCAGGATGTCGGGGGCGTCCAGCCGGTCGCACCATGACGCCAGGGCGTCGGTGGGACCGGTCCAGCGCCAGTCGTCCACCGCGCCGACCGCCACGTCGGTCTCCAGGGTGGCCAGCCGCTTGAACAACATGGCCAGGTCGAACTGGTCGTGCAGGGTGGCTGCCAGCTTGGCCGCCCCCCGCAGGCCCGACACGTCCCACTGGCCCGGCGAATGGGGGATGTCCTCCACGCGGCCGTAGCGCCGGAGCACGGTGGCCGCCGTCTTGGCCCCCCACCCGGGCAGGCCGGGAAAGCCGTCCGCGCTGTCGCCCACCAGGGCGAGCCAGTCCGGGATGGACGCGGGCGGCACGCCGTACTTCTCCTCCACGCCCGCCGCGCCACGGATCGCCTTGGCCCGGCGGTCGAACTGCACCACCCGGTCCCCCACCACGCACTGGGCCAGGTCCTTGTCCGGGGTGCAGATGACCACCTGGTCGACCCGGTCGTCGGCCGCCGCGACGTGGGCCGCTGCGGCCAGCGCGTCGTCGGCCTCCACGTCCACCATGGGCCACACCGTGACGCCGAGCGCTGCCGCGGCCTCCTCCAGCCAGGGGAACTGGGCGAACAGCTCCGGGTCGATGCCGGACCCGTCCTTGTAGCCGGCCCACAGGTCGTTGCGGAACGACTCGATCACGTGGTCGGTGGCCACCCCAAGGTGGGTGGCGCCGTCGCCCAGCATGGTGACGAGGGAACGCAGCACACCCCGGACCCCGCCCACCTCTTCCCCGGCGCCGTTGGTGTGGCCCCCACCCGGTGAGTAGAAGTAGCGGAACAGCTCGTAGGTGCCGTCGACCAGGTGGACCTGCATGCGAGCACCCTGCCACAGCAAGGGATCCGGTGCCCGCAGGGGCGCGGGCGGGTTCAGAAGTCCTTCGGGAACGACGCCACGACCACGGCGCTCACCAGGAGGAGCGCGGTGCCCATGCCGAGCAGCATGACCCGGGCCCGGTAGGTGTCCATCTTCGAGCCGATCCCGGCGAAGAACAGAACGCTCGCCAGCATGATGGTGATGAGGACGTAGCGGTCCGAACTACATGACTCACTCGGTGCCCGGTACCGGGACTACGCACGAGGTCGGGCGAGACTGTTGCCCGGAGTCTGGTAGCGCCAACCTCAGCGCGGAGTCGTCCGATGGACGAGATCGAGACACGCTGGCCGCCACACCCACCGCCGCCGGCGGAGTGGTTCTCCGCTGAGGCTGGCGTCTCAGTCCGGTTCTGCCCGGTGACCGATCACCATGACGTGCGATGTCGCCCCCATGAGGGAGGGTTCGGACTCGACCGCTCGTGCGGCGAAGAGCTGGTTGTCGAGGTCCGCGGGATCCTCGACGATCCAGCTCGGCCCCTCGACGGCGAACAAGCTCACATCGACGAGGCCGGCGGCCTCTGCTTCGTCGCGGAGGTCCTCCGGGCGGTGGAGGTAGGCCGTGGTGAAGAACTCCGGCCTCGTCCGCACCTCGGGGTTGCGATGCTGACCTGAGTCGAGATCTCGTTCGACGATCGGGCGGAAGACCGCGTCGTCCAGGGTCCCCCGCTTGAGACCGTCCAAGAGCGAAGCGAACCGCGAGATCCCGACCGCGATCACCACGCCACCGGGGCGGACGACGCGTCGCGCCTCAGCCAGGGCCTCGGCGCGATCCGACGCCTCCGTGAGGTGGTAGAGCGGGCCGAGCAGCAGCACGGCGTCTGCTCCCTCGGGCACACTCGAGAGGTCCCGGGCGTCTCCGAGTTCGGACGTCAGATCGCCCAGGTTCTGGCGCCGAGCTGTCTCTGCCACGTGGTCCACATGTCGCTGGACCGGCTCGATCACGTGAACCGTGAAGCCGCGCTCGGCGAGCGGCACCGCGTAGGCGCCGGTGCCGCCGCCGACGTCCAGGATTCGACCCGGAGGCAGCGGCAGATGTCGATCGAGCAGCTCCAGCGTCCGGACGTACTCGAGACGCGGTCGCCCGTCGACGAACAGACGAGAACCCTCGAATCCGAGGTCGTAGTGCGCAGCAATGTCAGGATCGACCACGCCGCGAGCTTCACACACCGACGGCCGATCCGAGTCCGGAGTTGTTCGGGTGCGGTGAGATCCCGCCTGAACGGTGGGTCTGCGGTGCCTACGTCGAGGCGGGCGGGAGTCGCTTCTGGAGCAAGACGCTTCGCGGCTTGTCGTACCCGAGATGCTCGTAGAACGGCGTCGCCGCCTCGTCCGCGACCAGTTGGAGGGCGCCCGCCGCCAGCAGACCTGCGGCAGCGCCTTCGAGCTCCGCCAGGAGTCGTCGGCCGACACCCCTTCTTCCGGCTCCCGAGGAGTACCTCGCCCTCCGGCGAGCTGTCGGCTGGAAGGTCCCGACCTCTGATGAGGCGCGGCGTGCACTCGAGAACAGCCTGTCCGGTGCCGTCACCGTTGCGAACGAACGCGTCGTCGGCTCGGGCCGCCTCGTCGGCGACGGCACCTTCCACTGCTTCGTCGTGGATCTCATGGTGTCACCCGAACATCAGGGAGCGGCGGTCTTGCCGGACTTCGGCAGTTGTGGCTCACGACATCGGCCACTGAGCCCTCGTTCCGAGATCCGCGGCGGTATCCAGATCACCACGTCCTGCCGGGTGCTCCTGTCTCGGTCTTCGCCGGCTTGTCCACCTCCGCCATCCCCCGCTGTTGGCTGGGCCACACCCAGGCGCCACCGATCGCAGCGTCGATGGGCGAATAGGCGGCACTGTCTTCTAGGCGGCACTACCCGCCGTTGGCTCGAACCCGGGGCCTATCGCGCGAAGTTGTTGCGTAGCGCAGCAGTAGAGTCAGGCGTCTCGGAATCGAGGCACGTGCGCGCCGACGAGGGAGGGCTACATGGTCTCGGATCTTGGTGCTGTGGGGACCGCCGTGCTCGTGCACGGCGGCTGGTCCAACCCGGCCGACTGGCGGTTCGTCGAGGAGCTATTGACCGCTGCGGGGGTGGCGGTGTCGTGCCCGGACCTGCCGTCTCACCGCAGGCCAGACGGTTCGCGAGCCGATGACATCGCCGAGGTCGAGGCCGCCATCGACGCCGCAGCACCGCCGGTGGTCGCCGTGGGGTGGTCCTACGGCGGCATGGTGCTGAGCGATCTCGACCTGACCGACCGCGGCGTGGTGCGCCTGGTCTACGTGGCGAGCGTCCCGCTGCCTCCCTTCGACGGAACGGACTCGGCGCCGCCGGGTGAGATGGACTTCACCCACATCGCCTTCCGTGACGACGGCACGTGGTGTCTCGACAACGAGTGGTGGGTGACCGAAGGCGAGGTGACGTCGTGCCGGCCGGAGGTGCTCGACCACCTCCGTGCCCATCCCCGCCGCCCTCAGGCGCTCGACGCCCTGCTCACGGCGCAGTCCCGCACCGCGTGGCGTGACGTGCCCACCACCGTGCTGCTGGGCCGCGACGACTGGATGTGGCCCGAACCCGCCCGGGCATGGGCGACCGAACGCCTCTCCGACGTCCGCCTCATTGACAGCGACCATTTCATCCCCTTCCGGGCACCCGAAGCGATCGCCGAGGTCGTCCTCGAGGCCCTCGGGACGACTGCCCGGGCCGACACGACGGAGTGACGGTCCTGCCGACTCCGGCACATCCGACGTCCCCGCGATGACGCCCAGCGGTCGTTCATGCGTCAGACAAGCGCCCCACCGCCGCTCAGGTGACGCAAGAACGGGTGGTGAATATGGGCCGCTATTCGCTGTTCAGAAGTCCTTCGGGAACGACGCCACGACCACGGCGCTCACCAGGAGGAGCGCGGTGCCCATGCCGAGCAGCAGGACCCGGGCCCGGTAGGTGTCCATCTTCGAGCCGATCCCAGCGAAGAACAGGACGCTCGCCAGCATGATGGTGATGAGGACGTAGCGGTCCGAGATGTCGTTCGCCTCCCGCGCCCGCTCCGACTCCCGGTCGGCCCGGGCCTCCAACCGGTCCGCCTCCCGCTGGGCCGCCAACTCGTACTCCGGCATCTGGAAGGGCGACTTCGGAGCCTCCGGGTTGGTCCGTGGCGACGTGGCGAGCCAGGCCGACACCGCCACCGCGAACTCGGTGCGGAACCGCTGGTACAGGAACCCGGACAGCAGGTCGGGATCCGGGACGTAGGCCTGGCCCGGAAGGCTCCCGTCCAGGAGGCCCTCCCGCTCGGCCGCGGCGAGCCACTCGGTGAAGGTGATGAGGTCGGCCACGGAGGACTGGTTGGCCAGGTCCGCCGAACGGCTCGCCTCCACCCGGGTGGACGCGGCCTGGCTGTAGCCGTCGGCCTGCTCGCCGCTCCACTTGGTGGCCTGGAAGCCGGCCCACGCGGTGAGGACGGCCGCCAGCGACAACAGCACCGCCTCCATGATCTCGAACCGACGGTCCAGTCGGGCTTCGTCGTGCTCGGCCACCGCCAGATGATCGCGCCGACCGGGACGCGCACCGTCACCCGATCCGGGTGACGGTGCGCACCGCTACATCTGGGCGACCGCGTTGTCCCGCCCGTGGGCGGTCAGGGCCCAGATCACGGCCATGTCGATGGCGATGATGAGGACGCCCCAGATCGGGTACCACGGCAGCCACAGGAACGCCGCAACGGCGCTGAGGAGGGCGATGAAGACGCCGACGGTCCGGGCCAGGACGTTCCCGGAGAAGACGCCGAAGCCCGAGGCCAGCACGATGAGCCCGATCACGAGGTGGATCCAGCCCCAGGTGGTGGTGTCGAACTTGAACAGGTAGTCGGGGGTCTTGACGAAGATCTCGTCCTCGACGATGGCCATGAGTCCGGCGGCGGACTGGAAGATGCCGACCGTGATCATGATCACCCCCGCGAAGGTGATCCATCCTGCCGCGGCTGCGCTGGGTCGCTCGGTCATTGCCCTCTCCCTGGATGACGGGGACGCGCTCGGTCGGCGCGGCCTCTGCGGTCAGTGTCGTTCGGGGAGGAGGGCCGGGCATCGCCCGAATGGGGTGAACCCCGGGAAACCCACTGCCGGGGCACCGGTCCGGCGTCGTCACCCGATCCGGGTGACGACGCGGCACCCGGGTGCATCGACCATGCTCGGTGGCACGCCGGCGGGAACGCGTCCGGCCCACCAGGAGGACCCATGACCCATCTGAGCGTCGAGCAACGGGCCGAGTTCGGCCGGTCCAGGCGCAAGGCCGCGCCACGCACGTCCCACGGGGACTGGACCCCGGACCCGAACCGTCCGGATCCCGTCCGCCTGCTGGAGGAGCAGAACGCCACCCGGGTGCCGTTCCTGGTGCCCATCCGCCACGCCCGGATGCAGGTCTCGCCCTTCACCTTCTACCGGGGTGCGGCACGGATCATGGCGGCTGACCTGGCCCCGACCCCGACATCGGGTCTGACCGTGCAGCTGGGCGGCGACGCCCACCTGTCCAACTTCGGTGCCTACGCCTCTCCGGAGCGCCGGCTGGTGTTCGACCAGAACGACTTCGACGAGACGCTGCCCGGGCCATGGGAGTGGGACGTGAAGCGCCTCGCCGCCAGCTTCGTGGTGGCCGGCCAGTTCCACGGGTTCCCGGCGGCCGCGAGCCGGCAGGTCGCGCTGGCGGCGGTGCGGTCCTACCGCCAGGCCATGGCCGGGTTCGCCGGCATGGGGTACCTGCCGCTCTGGTACGACTACATCGACATCGACGACATCAGCGACGCCAGCGGCCTCCCGCCCAAGGAGCTGGAGAAGCGCCTCTCCCGCTTCCGGAAGCGGGCCACGCACAAGACGAGCCAGCAGGCCCTGGAGAAGCTGGCCGAGGTGGTGGACGGCGAGTGGCGCATCCGCAGCGAGCCGCCGGTCCTGTTCCCGCTGCGGGAGATGCCCGGCGCCGACGCCGACGAGATGCGGGGGGTGGCCGAGGCCAGCTTCCAGAACTACAAGCAGACCCTGGACGACAACCGCCACGCGCTGCTCGACCGGTACACCCTCGTGGACGTGGGGGTGAAGGTGGTCGGTGTGGGCAGCGTCGGCACCCGCTGCCTGCTGCTGCTGCTCCGGGGCCGGGACGACCAGGATCCGCTCTTCCTGCAGGCCAAGGAGGCGAACCCGTCGGTCCTGGAGGACCACCTGCCTGCCAGTCGCTACGACTCGCACGGCCGACGGGTGGTCGAGGGCCAGCGGCTGGTGCAGGCCCAGAGCGACATCTTCCTGGGCTGGACCGTGGGCCTGGGCGAGGGCCGCCACTTCTACGTGCGCCAGCTCCGGGACTGGAAGGGATCCGTGGAGGTGGAGGCCGAGGGCGTCACGCCGGAGCAGCTGGCGTTCTACGCCGGGCTCTGCGGCATGACGCTGGCCCGCGGCCACGCCCGGTCCGGTGACGCGGAGGCCATGCGGGCCTACATGGGTGGCGCCGACACGTTCGACCAGGCGATCGCGTCCTTCGCCGAGGCCTACGCCGCCCAGAACCTGGAGGACTTCCGGCAGTTCCGCCAGGCCATCTCCGACGGTCGCCTGGAGTGCGCCCCGGAGGCCTGATGACGGGGGCCGTGGTGCCGCCGGCCCGGCGGCACCACGGTCCGGATCAGGTTCGGCTCAGAAGCGGCGGTCCCGACGGTCGTCCCGACGGTCGCCACGGTCGTCGCGACGGTCCTCCCGGCGGTCGCTGCGCCGGCCCACACCGTGGGCCACCACCGCGGCGCCGCCCACGACGGCGGCGGTCCTCACGGCCGGCCGGCCGACCACCCCGGGCCGTCCGATGCGTCCAGGTCGAATGGGCATGTCAGTCTCCTTCCGTCTGCGCCTGCATGGAGGCGATCAGTGCCTGGGTCGGGATGCGGCCGCTCGCCACGAGCTGGCCGCCGGACCGGCGGGCCGCCACCGCGAAGGGAGCCGCCCAGGTGTTCTCCCACACCAGGACGCCTGCGGTGCTGTCCGGTTCCATGGCCTCGGCCAGGTGCTCGACGTCCTCCAGGGCCAGGATCTCGGCCAGCTGGCCCTCCAGCGACTGCAACCCGCCCGGATCCCCGAGGTCCTCGAACTCGGTGACCTCGACGTCGCCGTTCCCGTCCTTGGCCAGGATCAGCAGATCCAGGACCCGGATCAGGCCGGCGTCGACCAGGGAGACCAGCTCCGCCGCCATGGTGCCGTCGAAGGACGTCGCCCCTGCCGGGAACTCCACCACCAGCCAGTCGATCGGTCCCAGTTCCTCGTCGTCGGACACGGTGCTGCTCCTTGGTCAGTCGGGACCCGACCGGGCCCTGGTCTCCTGGCCTCCGAGCGTGCACCGCACGCCGCCACCCGTCCTCACCCACAGGGGGTGATCGCCGCGGGTCGGACACCCCATCGGGGTGACGACCGCCGGGGGGCCGGCGTGCGATGATCCACCGACCGAGCACCCAGCACCCAGCACCGAGAGGGCACCATGACCGACGCTGAGGACCCGTCATCCCTGTCCCCCCTGCAGTCCTCGCTCCGAGCGCCGCGGGCCGCCGCGGTGGCCGGCATGGTGTTCGCGGTGATCCTGGGGACGGCCATCGTGCTCATCCGACGGGTGGTGCCCGCCACCGGCGCGGACGCCGGATCCTGGCTGACCTCGGACGAACGGCGGGACCAGGTGACGCTGGCGCTGGGGCTGATCCCCTTCGCCGGGATCGCCTTCCTCTGGTTCATCGCCGTGGTCCGCGACCACATCGGTGCCCGCGAGGACCGGTTCTTCGCCACCGTGTTCCTGGGCAGCGGGTTCGCGTTCGTCGCCATGCTGTTCGCTGCGGGCGCCGTCGCGTCCGGTCTCGTGGCATCGGTCGGCCCCGGAGGAGACCTGCCCGCGCACTGGGAGTTCGGTCGCCGCCTGGTCTTCACCCTGATGAACTCCTACGGGCTCCGCATGGCCGCCGTGTTCACCGTGGCGACCACCACGCTGGGCGGACGCCTGGGGCTCATCCCACGGTGGCTGGTGGTGGTCGGCTACCTGAGCGCGATCTCCCTGCTGCTGGTGATCGGCCTGGTGCCGCTCGCCACCCTGCTGTTCCCGCTGTGGGTCCTCCTGCTCAGCGTCCACATCCTCCTGGCGGGCCGATGGCAGGCCCGACCGTCCCCGGGAACCTGACGGCGTCAGCCGAGGGCGATCCGCCGGACGGCCGAGGCGACCGCCGGAGCGCAGTCCTCCTGGATGAAGTGCTTGCCGTCCACCGCCGTCATGACCCCCAGGCCGGTCGCGCCCAGCATCTCCAGACCACGCCGGCGCAGGCCCAGGATGGGGTCCCGGGCCCCCCAGATGACCTGGACCGGGTAGGGGACGCGGCGGGTGTCGACGACGTCACGGAAGCTGCCGCCGGTCCCGCCGGCCCGGACCTGACGCATGATGTGCAGGTAGCCGGCGCCGTCGTCGTCCCCCAGCGCCAGCAGCCGGTAGGCGTCCACCGCCTCCGGCGGCAGGGCCGTCCGGTCCACCACGCCGACCCGGTACATCATCGCCTCCCAGGCCCGTCGCGATCCGAGCCATCCGCCGACCCGGCGCGAGGTCCGGGCCAGGAGCTCTCCCGGGAACGGGGTGGAGGGCACCTCGACCATCGTGTTGAGGATCGTCAGGGACCGGATGCGGTCGGGGAGGAGTCGCACCATGCCGAACCCGACGGGACCGCCGGCGTCGTGCACCACCAGGTGGAACGACCCCAGATCGAGCGCGTCGACCGCGGCGGCGGCGAACCGGGAAAGACCCTCCAGCCGGTAGTCGAAGTCATCGGGGCGTGCCGCCAGGCCGAGGCCCGGCAGGTCGAACGCCACCCCGCGCAGGCCGTGGTCGGCCAGCAACGGGAGGACCTTCCGGTACAGGAACGAGGACGCCGGAAGGCCGTGCATCAGGACGACCGGCTCCCCCGCACCCTCGGTCCGCACGAAGCTCCTCACGCCCGCGGCGTCGAACATCGACCCGCGTCGCGGTGGTCCCGCACCAGCTGGGCGCCCCCCGCCATCAGGGGGTGAGCTGGGGCGGCGCCGTCGCGGCCGTCGCCGACCAGACCTGACCGCTCTGCTCCAGCCGGTCGGAGAGGTCCTGCAGGCACGCGCCGGACAGGAACTCGTCGAACGGTGCAGTTCTGGCCGGCCGGGGCGCTCAGCCCCATGCCGTTCTGCTGGGTGACCGCGGCGGACGGCGGGTCCTGCGGCAGCGGCAGGGTGGGGTTCGTCGACTGCGGGCACGGGGCGCCCTGCGTCACGTCGTTGGCGCTCAGCGCGTTGGTCCAGTTGGGGTTCTGGCCCTTCTCGCGGATGACCAGCAGGTTCGGAGCCAGGTCGGTCTGCGTCCGCTGCGCAGGAGGTTCCAGCCGTTCTTCTCCGCGACGGCGGCGATCTGCTGCACCTGCTCCTGCGACGCCGACTGCGGGTACAGCACGACGGTGGCACTCCCGTCGGCGTTCTGGCGGATCTGCCGGTTGCCGATCTGGGAGTTCTCGACCTGCCGCACGGCGTCGACCTGCTTGTCCGCGCCGTAGATCACGACGCTGTAGAACTGCACGTCGAAGGCGTCCCGGTCGTTCGTGGTGGACTCCGTCGCCCCCGTGTAGTCCGGGAAGGTCGGGACCTGCGGGATGTGGACCAGGGACACCGAGTCGTTGGGCAGGTTGGCCATCACGTAGCCGCCGCACGCATCGGGCGGATCACCCTTGGGCGGAGCGGACGACACGTCCGCGAACGGGGCGTTGGCCGCGACGTTCCGGTAGAACTGCACCTCGTCCGCGACCGGTGACGGGGGGAACTCGGACCCCAGGGTGCCGGAGACCGACCCGGTCTGGACCAGGTACTTCGGCAGGTCCCCCCGGAGCTGCTCGTCCGTGGGCCGCGGGGCGTTCTTGAAGGTGATCACCGGCTTGGCCGACGATCGGTCGTACCAGAGCTTCTGGGGGAGCTCGCTCTGGGCACCGCAGTCCTCGACCGGGTCGCCCAGCGCACCGGTGGACGGGTCGGTGGTGAAGGCCTGGATGGTCGGGTACGGCGTGTCGGTCGGGCCCTGGTACCCGGCACGGTCGTAGTCGCCCAACCCGTCGTTGGCGAAGGACCAGTAGCTGCGGCTCACGATGGCCACGCCGTCGGTGGAGCCCACCGCAGGGAGCAGCGCCACGTTCTTGCCCTCGGCCTGCATCTGGGACACCGTCGTGGCGGGTGTGGTGCTGGGCATGAACGTGATGGTGAAGCTGCGCTCGGGGGCCAGCACGGGGTTGCCCTGCACGAAGGGGTTGGTGGATCCGGCGTCGGGGGTCGTGTCCTTGTCCGACAGCTTGTAGAGCGGTTGGCCCTTCAGGTTGTAGAGGTACCAGGCGGTCCAGTTGGAGTAGGGGAACTCGGCCTTCACCTCGTAGGCCCAGTCGGCGGTGTCGCTGGTGAGCTTCTGGACCGACATGATGTAGCCCGCCGAGAAGCTGGGCTGGATCGGGTAGAAGTCGGCCTCGGAGTGGTCCACCACGTAGGGGCACTCGTTGCCCGACACGGCGTCCGACGTGGACGCGGTGTCGCCGGACGGGGCGGAGGTGGTGCTGTCCGCCGACCCCTCCTCGGGGTCCTGGGTGCAGGCCACGGTGAGCAGCGCGGTCAGGGCGACGACGGCCACCATGGACAGCACGCGCCCCCGGGACCGGGTCCCGGTCGGGCCGGTCTTCCTCATGTGTGACCTCCTCAGGTCCTGCAACGATGGCCCCTGGCCGGCACGGTCGCCCTCACCCGGAAAGGGTGGTTGAGGGTGCGGTCACCCCGCGGGGAACGGCCGGCCGGCCCGGCGCCGGGCCTCCTGCACCGCCCCCAGGATCACCCGGACGCCGAGTCCGATGACCAGGAGGTCGACCACCATCTGGAGCGTGACCACGGCCCGGGCCGGGGCCGAGGTCGACGTGATGTCACCGAAGCCGACCGTCGCGAACACGGTGACGGTGAAGTAGAGGGCGTCCAGCCTGGACAACGGCTCCGAGAACCACGACGGGTCCGCCACACCCAGGACGTAGTAGATCCCGGCGAAGACCACCAGGAACAGCGGCACCAGCACACCCAGTCCCTCGAGCGCTCGCAGCCCCGGGTAGGTGGAACCGAAGATGGCGCGGACCTGCAGCACGACCAGGGCGGCGAAGGCGGCCAGGAGGATCGGGAGGCTCACCGCCGGGCTCAGGTCCGCCAGTCCGTCCAGCGGCAGCCAGAAGTACAGGACCAGGACGACCGCCGTGCTCAGCACGGACCGGAGCAGGCCGGCCGCCAGGATCCGACGTGTCGCCGCCCGGTCCGACGCCGTGTCCGCCGGCTGCGGCACGTCGCTCATCGCCCGTGGCACACCTTCGCCTTGCGGCCGCTGCCGCACGGGCACGCCTCGTTGCGGCCCACGGCGGAGAACACCTGCCGGATCTCGTCCGCGAACCGCCCACCGCGCACCAGGTCGGCCATCAGGCGCATGCAGCCGTCGATGTGGGTGAAGAAGGCCAGGTAGCCGGCACACAGGTAGTTCAGGCCCGCCTCGCCGTCCGCCGTGGTGGTGAAGCGGTTCTTGGGGCACTCGCCGTTGCATGCGAAGCGGACCCGGCAGTCCCGGCACTGCCGGGGCAGGGTGTCGGCCTTGGCCCGGCCGAACGCCACCTGCTGCGGCGAGGCGACCAGCCGATCCATCGGGGTGTCCATCAGGTTGCCCAGCAGGTGGGCCGGCTCCACGAAGTGGTCACAGGAGTAGAGGTCACCGTTGTGCTCGAGGGCGAGGGCGTCGCCGCAGGTCTCCCGGAAGATGCACACCGTGGAGGGGAGCCCGAGCCAGGACGCGAGCGCGGCGTCGAACATCTGCACGAACACGTCGCCGACGTCGCGCACGACCCACTCGTCGAAGACCGCGGTGAGGAACCGACCCCAGGCCTCCGGCTCCACGGAGCGGTCGGTGACCGTGTCGCCCTCCTGGAACCCGGTGTCGTTGTCCCGTTCCACGATGGGGATGAGCTGGATGTGCCGCAGGCCGAGGTCGTCCCGGAAGTAGCGGTACACCTCCAGCGGGTGGTCCTGGTTGGCCCGGTTGACGGTGCACAGCACGTTCACGTCGACACCGCTGCGCCTGGAGGAGCTCCAGGCCGTGCAGCACCTTGGCCGAGGTGGGAGCGCCGCGCTTGTCCACCCGGTAGGCGTCGTGCATGGCGGGCGGCCCGTCGATGCTGAGGCCGACCAGGAACCGGTGCCGGGCCAGCAGCTCGCACCACTCGTCGGTGAGGAGCGTGCCGTTGGTCTGGATGGTGTGCTGGACCCGTTGTCCCGGCCGGCGGAGCTCGTCCACCAGCGCCACCGCGCGACGGAAGAAGTCGACGCCCATGAGCGTGGGCTCACCGCCCTGCCAGGCGACGGTCACGTCGCCGTCCGGGTGTGCCCCCAGCAGTTGGCCCAGATAGGCCCGGAGGACGTCGTCCGACATCCGGAAGCGGTCACCGGGGTAGAGCGCCTCCTTGGACAGGAAGAAGCAGTACTCGCAGTCCAGGTTGCAGATCGGACCGGTGGGCTTGGCCAGGACGTGGAACGGGGTCGGGCGTGCCGTGGGCGGACCGTCGGACGGAATCGGGGCGGTCCGCGTCCGGCCCGGGTCCAGCGCGACGGGTGTCGGGTCGGTGGCCATCCGGACCTGCTCCTGGCCGCACGGCCGCCGCGACGGCACCCCGCCGCGGCGGTCGTTCAGCTGTTGAGGAGCTTGGCCTTCTGCGCCTCGAACTCGGCGTCGGTGAGGATGCCCTGGGCCTTCAGGTCGCCGAGCTTCTGGAGCTGGTCCATGAGGTCGACCTGGGGTGCGGGAGCCGGGGCGGGAGCGGCTGGCGCAGGCTGGGCGTAGCCGCCCTGCTGCTGCTCGTAGGCCTGCTCGCGCTCGGCGTAGATGTTGGCGTCACGGGTGGCGAACTTCTCCGCCTGGCGACGCTGGACCCTTCCGCTCACGGCGGTCGCGGTCCCGGCGACGACGGCGGTGCGGGCGACGCCCCTCAGCAGTCCTGGCACGGTGCTCTCCTGTCCTCGTGGTAGTTCGGTCGTCCGTTGTGAGTCCGGCTCACGCCTCGAGCGCGTCCAGCGCGGCCATCACGTCCTGAGCCGGGATGCGGGCGGTGGCGACCATGTCGCCCCCGGCGCGCAGTGCCGCGGCGACGAAGGGTCGGGCCCAGGAGTTCTCGTACACGATGAGGGCGGCGACGGTCCCCGGAGCCAGGGCGTCGGCCGCCTCCTTGAGGTCGTCGTCACCGAGCAGTCCCGACCGGGCGCCGGTGAACGCGGCGAACGAGCTCCCGAGCTGGTCCAGGGCGACGCCGGAGAACGAGCCGTCAGCCTCTTTGCGGATGGCGACCAGGTCATAGACGGCGACGGTGCCGCTGTCGACGAGGTCCATCAGGGCGCCCGCGGTCTCATCCAGCGGGCGGTCGCCCGGGAACTCGAGGAGGACGTAGTCGATGGGTCCGCTCACATTGGTGTCACTCATGGCTGTCGAGCTCCCTTCGTTGCCGACCGCCCGGGCCGGAACTGCGTTGCCGGAGGAATCGTCACCGGTCGGGGGGCGCCGCCGGAACCGCCGCATCGTAGGCCCCGGGGCCGGGCCGCCGTGCCGCGGACCCTGCCCGCACGTTAGGGACCGCCCGGGCCGGGGATCATCACCCCGAAGGGGTGAACCGGGCCGACCCCGACCGGTCGCGGGGAAACGGCCCGCATACACTCCCGGCCGGGACGGGCCCCATGTCCACGCAGGGGCGGAGGAACCACATGTCGGAGAGGTCGTCAGAGTCGCCGCAGGCGGACCCATGGGGCGTGGTCCCCCAGCGGCTCCGCCCGCCCGTGCTCCGCAGCGACGTCCTGGCCCGCTCGGCCCTGGTCAGCCGGTTGGTGGCGTCCGAGGCGCCCTGCGTCGCCATCCAGGCCGGGGCCGGCTACGGCAAGACGACGCTCCTGTGCCAGTGGGCCCAGGCGGACGACCGCGCCGTGGCCTGGGTGGGCCTGGACCCCTCGGACAACGATCCGGTCATCCTCGTCCGGCACATCGTGCGGAGCCTCGCCATGAGCGGGCTGCCCGTCTCCGGGGTCGAGGAACTGGTCGCCGGCCGTGAGCCCCAGCTGCACCGCCAGGTGCTCCCGGAGCTGGCCCGGGCGCTGGACCACCCCCCGCAGTCGTTCCTGCTCGTCCTGGACGACGTCCACGTCCTGAGCGGTGGGACCTCGCTCGACGTCGTGGACCGTCTCCTGGACATGGTGACCCCCGGCTCGGCGGTGGCGCTGGCCGGCCGGTCCATCCCGTCGCTGCACCTGGCCCGACGGCGGCTGGACGGCCGGATCATGGAGCTTCGACAGGACGCACTGGCCTTCACCGACGACGAGGCGGTCGAGCTCCTCCACCGGTCGGCCCCCGACCTGCCGGGAGCCGCGGTCGCGCGAGTTGGTCCGCCGGACGGAGCACTGGCCGGCCGGGCTCTACCTGGGGGTGCTGGCCGTCCGTGACCACCCGGATCCGCCGGTGCTCATCCGGGGCATGCTCGCCGGGGACCGCCGCCTGGTCGACTACCTGCACGAGGAGGTCCTGGACAGGACCACCCCCGAGGTCCGGGAGTTCCTGCTCCGGGCCTCCGTCCTGGACCGCCTCTCGGGTGACCTGTGCGACGCCGTGCTGGAACGCCGGGACAGCCGTGCGCTGCTGCAGCAGCTGACCGAGTCCGGCAACCTCTTCGTCGTCGGCATCGAGAGCGACCCCGACGCCTTCCGGCTCCACCACCTCTTCGCCGAGCTCCTGGCCTCCGCCCTGCGCCGCGACGACCCCGAGGAGCTGCTCCGCATCCACCGCCGCGCCGCGACCTGGCACGACGAGCACGGCGAGAGCGACCTGGCCGTGCGCCAGGCCGTCGCGACCGGAGACATCGAGTTCGCCGCCGCCATCCTCTACCGACAGCTGTTCCCCACCATGGTGATGGGTTGGACCGCGTCCATGGAACGGTGGATCGCCTTGTTCCCACCCCAGGCGCTGCACACCAACGGCCTGCTGGCCCTGTGCGCGGCGTGGCTGGCGGTCACCCAGGGCGACCGCCCCGGGATGGACCACCACCTGGCCACCGCCCGCTCCGCACCCGTCATGGGCGTGTTGCCGGACGGGACCACCAGCTACGAGGTGGCGCTGGCGTCACTCGAGATGACCGCCGCCGTCGACGGGGTGAAGGCCTCCGCCCACAGCGCGTCGCTGGTCCGCGCCGCCGGGCCGGCCGGGAGCCCGTGGTGGGGGATGGCGGGTCTCATCGAGGCCACGTCGCTCGTCGCCGCCGGGGCCGCCGACCCCGTGGACGCCTTCGGCTCCGCCGAGCTCGAGGCCCGCGGGCTGCCGGCCATCCACGCGGTGACCCTGGCCCAGCTGGGCCTGGCCCACCTGCAGCGGGGCGACCGGGCACGGGGCCAGGAGCTGGTCCGGGACGCGGTCGAGGAGCTGGAGGGCAACCGCCTGGAGTCCTACTCCATGGCGACGATGGTGCACTGCGCCGACAGCTACGCCTCGGCGCTCCGTGGCGACCGCGCCCGATCGGAGGGGGCGGCCGACCGGGCGGTGGCGCTGTTGGAGGCCACCATCGGCGTGGTCGCCCGGGCCGCGATCCACATGCGCCTGGTGTTGGCCGACGCCGCCCTGCACCGTCGGGACCCGGGCGCGGCCGCCCCGTTGCTCCGGGCCGCCACGGTCCTGCTCCCGGACGAGCCGGATGCCGTCGTCCTGCACGACTGGGCCGACGCCCTGCAGACCCGACTGGACCGACAGCGCATGCAGCCGGACCTGCCCGAGCTCTCCGCCGCCGAACGGCGTGTGCTGGGGCAGCTCCCGACGCACCGCTCGCTCGGGGAGATCGGCGACCACCTGTGCGTGTCCCGCAACACGATCAAGACCCACACCCTGTCCATCTACCGCAAGCTCTTCGTGTCGGGTCGCAGCGAGGCGGTCGACCGGGCCCGGGAGCTGGGCCTGCTCCCGTCCACGGACGTCGGGTAGCCGTCGCGACCCGCGCTTCACCCGTTCGGGGTGACGACACCGCAGGCCCCGGTGCCCCACGCTCGACCCGACCGGTGCACACCGGCGAGGTCGCTGACAGGGACGACAGGCGGACATGGACCAACCCGACGAGCGAGGACCGATCGACTACGTCGTCGTCGAGTACCCGGCCGGGACCTTCGACCCGCTCGGGGAGATGACGCGGCGAGGTGGCGTCGCTGGCCGACGTGGGGATGATCCGGGTCCTGGACGTCCTCGTGCTGGACAAGGACCACGACGGCGGCGTGGCGGTCCGGGAGGCCGAGGACCTCGCCGACTGCGCCCGGCTCCGCTCGCTGGCGGACGGACGCCCCCGGGGTCACCGGCACGTCCTGGCCCGGACCGACCTCGAGCGCCTGGCCACCGCCGTCCACCGTGGGACGTCGGCCGGCGTCCTGGTGTGGGAACAGGCCTGGGTCACACCGCTCGCGGACGCGGCCCGTGCGTCCGGCGGGCGGGTGCTGTGCAGCGGCCGCATCCCGGAACAGGCCATCATGGCGACACTCGCGTTCGCCGACGGACGAGACCACCACCCATCAGCAGAGGATCAGCACCCATGACCAAGGACTGGAACGGCCGGATCGAGCTGGACATCCGGGACTCGGAGCCCGACTGGGCGCCCTACCTGGCCCCGAAGGCCCCCGACGGCGCCCCGAACGTGCTGATCCTGGCCTGGGACGACCTGGGCTACGCCACCATGGACATGTACGGCGGGCCGGTGCAGTGCCCGAACATGCGCCGCATCGCGGACATGGGCGTGACCTTCTCCAACTTCCACACCACGGCGCTGTGCTCCCCCACCCGGGCATCACTGCTCACCGGCCGGAACGCCACCTCCAACGGGATGGCCACCATCGCCGAGTTCGCCTCCGGGTTCCCGGGCATCTCCACCCGCATCCCGTTCGAGAACGGGTTCATCTCCGAGGTGCTGGCCGAGCAGGGCTACAACACCTACTGCGTCGGCAAGTGGCACCTGACCCCCGGCGAGGAGTGCAACCTGGCCGCGTACAAGGGCCGCTGGCCGCTCGGCCGCGGCTTCGAGCGCTTCTACGGCTGGCTGGGGGGCGAGACCAACTCGTACTACCCGGACCTGGTGCACGACAACCACCCGATCGAACCGCCGGCCCGGCCCGAGGACGGCTACCACCTGGCCGACGACATGGCCGAGAAGGCCGTCCAGTTCATCCAGGACGCCAAGGTCATCGACCCCGACAAGCCGTTCTTCATGTACCTGGCCCCCCAGGCCGGCCACGCCCCCCACCTGGTCCCGCTGGAGTGGGCCGACCGCTACCAGGGCGTCTTCGACCAGGGCTACGAGGCCATCCGGGAGGGCATCCTGGCCCGCCAGATCGAGCTCGGTCTCCTGCCGGAGGGAACGGAGCTGTCGCCCATCAACCCCCACGGCGAGCCCGGTCGCACCGGCCCCGACGGCCAGCCCTGGCCGCAGCTGGACACCGTCCGCCCCTGGGACTCACTGACGGGGGAGGAGCAGAAGCTGTTCGCCCGGATGGCCGAGGTCTTCGCCGGCTACATCTCGTACTACGACGACCGGCTGGGCAAGGTGCTGGACTACCTCGAGGAGTCCGGGGAGATCGACAACACGCTCATCGTCGTGGTCTCGGACAACGGCGCCAGCGGGGAGGGTGGCCCCAACGGCAGCTTCAACGAGTGGCGGTTCTTCAACGGCGTCCCCGACACCTTCGAGACCACCAACCCGCACATCGACGAGTTGGGCACGCCTGCCTCCAACAACCACTACAACACCGGCTGGGCCTGGGCCCTGGACACGCCGTTCCCCTACTGGAAGCGGTGGGCCGGCGCCGAGGGCGGCACCGCCGACATGTGCATCGTGGCCTGGCCGGCCAGGATCGCGGCGTCCAAGGAGATCCGCCATCAGTACGTCCACGCCGTCGACGTCGTGCCCACGATCTACGCGCTGTTGGGCATCGAGCCGCCGGAGGTCCTGAAGGGCTACACGCAGAGCCCGATCGAGGGCGAGAGCTTCGCCTCCGCGCTCACGGACCCCACCGTCCCGGGCAAGCGGACGCAGTTCTACACGATGCTCGGCCAGCGCTCGATCTACCACGACGGCTGGCTGGCCTGCACGGTCCACCCGCCGCTGTCCAGCTGGAGCAACTTCGGCAAGGACGAATGGGAGTTGTTCCACCTGGAGACCGACCGGTCCCAGAGCACCGACGTGGCGGCCGACCACCCCGAGAAGCTGGAGGAGCTGAAGGGCCTGTGGTTCTACTACGCCGGCATCTACAAGGGACTCCCGGTGGACGACCGCAACGCCCTGGAGCAGGTGCTGGCGGACCGACCGCACGGGGCCCCCGACCGCGACCAGTACGTCTTCTATCCCGGTGCCAGCGACGTCCCCGAGTCCGCCGGCCCGCAGCTCCCCGGGCGCTCCTACACCATCGCGGCCGCGGTGGACGTCACCTCCGCCGACGTGGAGGGGGTCCTGTGGGCGGCCGGTGGTGTGCCCGGCGGGCACTCCCTCTACGTCAAGGACGGCAGGCTCCGGTACACCTTCAACTGGGTCGGGACCACCCTCCAGGACGTGGTCGCGGACCGGGACCTCACCACGGGCACCCACCTCTGCGTGGCGGAGTTCGCGGCGTCCGGGCCCAGCAGCGATCCGGCCCTGCCCGGCACGGCCGGCACCCTGACCCTCTACGTCGACGACGAGCAGGTCGGCCAGGACCAGATCGTGACCCAGCCCGGCTACTTCTGCCTGACCGGGGACGGCATCTGCGTCGGACGGGACAGCGCCTCGGCCGTCACCCCCGAGTACCAGGCCCCGTTCCCCTTCACCGGCGGCACCATCGACAAGGTCGTGGTCGACGTGTCCGGGGAGGGCTACGCCAACCACGAGGAGAAGGTGCGGGCCTGGTTCGGCATCGACTGAGGTCGCTGCCACTCCAGGTACCGACCGCTCCACCCCGACCAGGAGGACCCATGGGATTGCGACACCGACACGAGGAACGACGCGACGCCGTCCGCTACCGCATGCAGCAGAAGTTGGTCGCCATCGGCGACGACTCCTGGATCGAGGACGAGGCCGGCAACCGTGTCTACAAGGCCAACGGCAAGGCGGCACGGCTGCGCGACACGTTCCTGCTGGAGGACGGCTCCGGGAACCGCGTGGCCCGGATCAAGGAGCGCCCGCTGCACGTCCGGGACACCATGACCATCGACCTGGGCGACCGGTCCGCCACCGTGAAGAAGGCGCTCGTCGGCATCCGGGACCGCTTCCACGTGGAGGTGGACGGCGCCGACGACCTGAAGGTCCACGGCAACGTGGTGGACCACGAGTACGAGATCGAGCAGTCCGGGACCACCATCGCCACGGTGTCCAAGCGGTGGTTCCGGGTGCGTGACACCTACGGGGTGGAGGTCGACCCGGACGCCGACATCCCGTTGGTCCTCTCCGTGACCGTGGCCATCGATGACATGTCCCACGACTGAGGACGGGTCCGCGCACAGCGATCCCCCCGGGGCCGAGCGCCGGCGCAACCGGGACGTCTGGTCCGAGGTCAGCCACCAGTTCACCGACGGCGACGCCGAGCACCGATGGCAGGCCGGTGACATCGAATGGGGCCTGTTCCGGATCCCGGAGCAGGCCCTCGGGGTGCTCGGGCCGCTGGACGGACTCGACGTGGCGGAGCTGGGCTGTGGGACGGCCTACGTGTCGGCCCAACTCGCCCGCCGCGGGGCGCGCCCGGTGGGGGTCGACCTCAGCCCGGAGCAGTTGCGGTCGGCCCGCCGGTGCCAGGCACGGTTCGGGCCCACCTTCCCACTCGTGGAGGCCTCGGCGGACCAGCTGCCGCTCCGGTCGTGCTCCTTCGACCTGGTGGTGAGCGAGTACGGGGCGGCGCCGTGGTGCCGGCCCGACAGGTGGCTGGCCGAGGCGGCCCGTCTGCTCCGGCCCGGCGGTCGGCTCGTGTTCCTCACCAACAGCGTGCTGGCCGCACTCTGCGTCCCGGAGGACGGCGGCGTCGCCGGCGACCGGCTGCTGCGGTCCCAGCGGTCGCTGCAACGGATCGCCTGGCCGGGCGGGGGCGTGGAGCACCACCCCGGGCACGGGGACTGGATACGCGAGCTCCGGTCCGCCGGCTTCACGGTGGAGGCGCTGCACGAGCTCGTGGCCGACGACGACGCGACGACGCCCGAGTACTACGACATCGTGACCGGGGCGTGGGCCCGACGTTGGCCGGCCGAGGACCTCTGGGTGGCTCGACTCGGCACGGGGGCCGACCCACCCGGTGCCGGGGGTGACGCACCGCCCGGTCCGGAGTAGAGAAGGTTCCCGCGGGCCGACGGGAACCGGAGCCGCCACCAGGAGGACGACGTGCCGAACGACCAGACCAGCAACTCCCCGTACCAACGCCTGGCGGCGGTCGGTGCGCTGCTGACCGCTGCCGCCACGATCGTGGTCGCCGTCGTGGGCGTGTGGGGCGACCTGTGGCGGGTGCTGGCCGCGGCGGCCCTGCTGCTGGTCATCATCGCCGCCGGGTGGTCCGCGGCCACCCGGACGGGCACGGTCCGCGTGGCCGCAGCCGCCGCCGCCGGCCTCGGGCTGCTGGGACTCATCGTCCTGGTCCTGACCGCGGATGCCCGGGGCGTGCTCCTGGTGGCCGTCCTGGTGCTCGCGGCGGCGTCCATGGCGCTGTCCCGGGCCGCGTTGGGCCAGGCACGGGCCGGGCAGGCACGGGCGGCCGGCCCCACGGGCACGCCGGTCCCTCCGGCCCGACGGGCGGCGCTGATCATGAACCCCAAGTCGGGCGGGGGGAAGGCCGAACGGTTCCACCTGGAGCAGGAGGCACGGGACCGGGGCATCGAGCCCATCGTCCTGGGTCCGGGGGACGACCTGCTGCAGCTGGCCCAGGACGCCATCGAGCGCGGCGTGGACGTGATCGGCATGGCCGGCGGCGACGGTTCCCAGGCACTCGTCGCCTCGGTGGCCATGCAGTCCGACGTGGCCCTGGTCTGCATCCCGGCCGGCACACGGAACCACTTCGCGCTGGACCTCGGCCTGGACCGGGACGACGTGGTGGGCGCCCTGGACGCCTTCGGCGAGGCGCTCGAACGCCGGATCGACCTGGCCACCGTCAACGACCGCGTGTTCGTCAACAACGTCTCGCTCGGTGTCTACGCCAAGGTGGTCCAGTCGCCCGAGTACCGCGATGCCAAGCGCCAGACCACCACCAAGCTCCTGCCGGAGCTGCTCGGCCCCCAGGCCGAGCCGTTCGACCTGCGCTTCAGCTCGCCCGACGGCACGGGGCACAGCGGCGACCAGATCATCCTGGTGTCGAACAACCCGTACACCCTCGCACTGCTCGGCGGCTTCGGGACACGGGCCCGCCTCGACACCGGCCAGCTGGGCATCGGTTCCGCCCACGTCCGCAGCTCCGCCGAGGCCGCCCAGATGGTCGCCGCCACCGCAGCCGGCCGGCCCCAGCGCTTCCCGGGCTGGTCGGAGTGGTCGGCCCCGACCTTCGTCGTGGAGTCGGGGGGCCCGGTGGAGGCCGGCGTCGACGGCGAGGCGCTCCTGATGGACCCGCCGCTGGTGTTCCGGTCCCTCCCGGGGGCCATCCGGGTGCGGATCCCGGCCCACGCCCCCGGGTGGTCGCCCGCGGCCCTGCGGTCACCGTCGGTGTGGTGGAGCATCACGTCGCTGCTCCGTGTCGCGGCCGGGCGGACGATCCCCTAGGGACGTCAGGCCATCTTTTGTCAACCGAATTGTCAGCGGCTGGTAGCTTCTCGCCCACGCTGGACAGACCAGCGGGGACCCTCTCCACCCGTCGGGAGCCAACGCCGGCGGCAGAGACCGGCCCGGTACGGATGGGAGGAGCTTCCATGCTTCGATTGCTCACCAGGTGGCGGCTGCTGGCCGCCGTGCTGGGAATCGCACTGGTCGCCGCGTCCTGCGGCGGCGACGACAAGAGTGACGAGGGCTCCGGGTCCTCCACCACCGAAGCCTCCGGCGAGGCGGCCGAGGGCGGCACCTTCACCGACGGCGCCCAGCTCATCGCGGAGAACCTCACGTCCTACGACCCCGGCCTGGTCCAGACCCTCGACGAGTCCCAGGTGACCACGGCCCTGTACGACGGCCTGACCGACTTCGACTGGTCCAACCCCGAGGAGCCCGTGCTCAAGGGCCTGGTGGCCGAGAAGTGGGAAGGCAACGCAGATGCCACCGAGTACACCTTCACCATCAAGAAGGACCTGACCTTCTCCAACGGCGACCCGGTCCTGCCGTCCAGCTTCGCCTACGCCTGGGTGCGCAACGGCCAGGCCGACTTCGCGTCGCCCTACGGCTACCTGATCAACTACGTCAAGGGCGGCGCCGACCTCCAGGAGGGCACCGTGGACAACCTCGACTCCTCCATCGTCGCCGACGACGACGCCATGACGCTCAAGGTCACCCTGGAGGCCCCGCAGGCCGACTTCCCGGCCATCGTGTCGCACCCGTTCTTCGGCCCGCTGCCGGAGGAGGAGGTCTCCAAGCTCACCGACCAGAACGACTGGGGCAAGGGCATCATGATCGGCAACGGGCCGTTCAAGATGGAGGCCCCGGCCAACGACCAGGAGGTCGTGCTGGTCCGCAACGACGACTGGGCCGGCAACGTCGAGGGCGACACCAAGGCCAAGCTGGACAAGCTGGTCTTCAAGATCTCCCAGTCCCAGGACTCCGCCTACACCGACTTCGAGGCCGGCAACACCCAGTCCGCCACCATCCCGGCCGGCCAGTACACCGCCGCGACGGAGAAGTACGGCAACACCACCGACCAGCCGCAGCTGGGCTCCTACCACTTCGACTTCGGGTTCGAGGACCCGCAGCTGGGCGGCGCGGACAACACCAAGCTGCGCCAGGCCATCTCGCTGGCCATCGACCGTGAGCAGATCAACCAGAAGGTCTACGAGGGCTTCCGGGCCGACTCCACCGGCATCACGCCCAACGGCATCCCCGGCTTCGAGCCGGACCTCTGCAAGTACTGCATGTACGACCCGGAGGCGGCCAAGGACCTCATGTCCGAGTGGGAGGCCGACGGCGGCAAGCTGACCGGTCCGATCACCATCGACTTCAACACCGACTCCGGCAACGAGCACGGTGGTCGCCATCGTCCAGGAGAACCTCAAGGCCATCGGGATCGAGTCCGACGCTGAACGGCATCTCGGAGAAGTACTTCGGGACCATGGCCGACGGCGGCTGCCACTTCTGCCGGGCCGGTTGGTACGCCGACTACCCGACGTACGGCAACTTCATGGTACGACCTGTACAGCAGCGCCTCCATCGGCGGCAACAACCTCGGGTCGTTCAACGACCCCGACGTTCGACGACCTGGTCGACCAGGCCCAGGCCGAGCCCGACGACGAGAAGCGGGCGGACCTCTACCGCCAGGCCGAGACCTACCTGCTGAACGACGCCACGGGCACGGTCCCGATCAACTGGTACAACGGCGACCAGGTCTACGCGGACAACGTCACCGGCTACGAGCAGCCGCCGCTGGGCATCATCCTGTGGGAGAACGTCGGGCTCAAGGCGTCCTGACCCACATGCCCGGACCCCGGTCGACAGGACCGATCGTGGGGCACGGCGCTTCGGCGCCGTGCCCCACGCCGTCACGGCGCACCCGGCCGTGACCGTCGTTCGTCCTGCGCCGGCTGGGCCAGCTGCTGCTGGTCCTGTGGGGAGCGGTCACGCTCCTGTTCTTCCTGTTCTTCCTGCTCCCGGACAACCCGGCCGAGCTCATCGCCGGCGGCAAGGGCAAGGTGCCCGGACCCGCAGGTGGTGGAGAACGTCGAGAAGAAGTACGGGCTCGACGAGCCCGTCCCGGTCCAGTACGTGAAGTACCTGGGCCGGTTGGTCACCTTCGACTTCGGCGAGTCGTACTCCAACGGCGAGCCGGTCACCGAGATCATCAAGCAGCGCGCGCCGGCCAGCCTGCGACTGGCCACGTGGGCCATCCTGGTCGAGGCGTTCGTCGGCATCGGCGCCGGGATCCTGTCCGCCATCCGCAAGTACTCGATCGCGGACACGCTCACCACGCTCCTGGCCGCCGTGCTGAGCGCCATCCCCGTGTTCGTCCTCGGCGTACCTGTTCCAGCAGGTCTTCGGCGTGCTACGCGTTCAAGCACGGCTGGCCGGAGTGGGCCCAGCTGCCCGTCCAGGGGATCGGGCCCAACAGCTGGTTCCTCTGGATCTTCCCCACCGCGGCACAGGTCCAGTACCTGATCCTGCCCACCATCGTGCTGGCCTCGGTGTCCACCGTGATCGTGGCCCGCCTGACCCGCACCACCATGCTCGAGGTCGGGCCGCGCCGACTACATCCGCACCGCCCGGTCCAAGGGCCTGAGGGAGGGCCAGATCACCACCCGTCACGTCCTGCGCAACGCCATGATCCCGGTGGTGACCTTCATCGGCATCGACTTCGGCGTCCTGGTCGGCTCGGCCATCCTCACCGAGACGGTGTTCAACTGGCCCGGGCTCGGATCCGAGATCGCCCAGGCCGCCAGCGCCCGCGACCTGCCGGTGCTGGTGGGCCTCACGTTCGTGGTGGTGCTGGTGTACGGCCTGGTCAACATGGCCGTCGACATCAGCTACGCGTGGTTCGACCCGCGCGTCCGACTGGAGGAAGGGGCCGTGCAGTGAGCGGGCCGATCGACCCGGAGACCGGACAGCCCGGGGAGGACCCGGCCATCGACCCGCTGTTCCACCCGGAGCCGTCCGCCATCCCCGGCTCCCGGCTGCGCTCGGAGGACGCCCCGTCCGGCATGAGCGACGGGCTCAACGAGATCCTCCCCGTCCGCTCGTTCCGCCAGGACTCGTGGCGACGGTTCCGCAAGAACCGCCTGGCCATGTTCGGCCTCGGCCTCGTGCTCTTCCTGCTGGTGGTCGGGCTGATCGGGCCCTTCCTGGTCCAGGACCCGCTCGACCCAGGAGCGCCTGATCTTCAAGTCCTCGCCCGATGCCACCCACTGGTTCGGCACGGACAACCTGGGCCGGGACCTGTTCGCCCGCGTGGTGTACGGCATCCGGCTGTCGCTGTTCATCGGGTTCACCGTGGTGGTGCTCGAGACGTTCATCGGCATCAGCCTGGGTGCGCTGGCCGGCTGGCGGGGCCGCCTGACCGACAGCTTCATCATGCGCCTCGTCGACGTGTTCCTGGGCATCCCCTACCTGGTCCTGGCCTTCGCCTTCATCGCGGTGATCGGTCGAGGGCGTCGGCGCCGTGATCATCACCCTGGCGCTCACCTCCTGGCTGACCACGGCACGCGTGGTGCGGGCCGGGTTCCTGCAGGCCAAGCAGTTCGAGTACGTGGAGGCGGCCCGGGCGGTGGGGGTGCCGGCGACCCGGATCGTGTGGCGCCACATCCTGCCCAACGTGATCCAGCCCATCATCGTGCTGGTGGCGGTGGGCATCGGTTCCGCGGTCCTGGCCGAGGCCGCGCTGAGCTTCCTCGGGGTGGGCGTGCAGGAGCCCACGCCGTCGCTCGGGCTCATGATCTCCACCGCGCAGAGCTACTTCTCCACCGCTCCCCACCTGCTGTTCTTCCCGGCCATGGCCATCATCCTCACCGTCCTCGGGTTCCTGCTGGTCGGCGACGGCCTGCGCGACGCACTCGACGTGAAGGACTGACGATGACGTTCACCGGAGAGGTGCTCCTGTCGGTCCGGGACCTCAGCGTCCACTTCGACACCGAGGACGGCGACGTCCACGCCGTCGGCGGGGTCAGCTTCGACATCCACCGGGGCGAGGTGTTCGCCGTGGTGGGCGAGTCGGGCTCGGGCAAGTCGGTGACGGCCATGAGCATCCTGGGCCTGCTCCCCACCCCACCGGCGGTGGTGGGCGGCACCGGGATCCTGTGGCACGGGCGAGGACCTGCTGGCCGCGTCGGACCAGCGCATGCGGGAGGTCCGCGGCGGCGAGATCGCCATGATCTTCCAGGACCCGCTGACCGCCCTCAACCCCGTGCACACCGTCGGGCGCCAGATCGCGGAGATGGTGCGGATCCACCGTGACATGTCCAAGAAGGCGGCGCGGGCCCACGCCATCGAGATGCTGGACCTGGTCGGCATCCCGCAGGCCGCCACCCGGGTGGACATGCACCCGCACGAGTTCTCCGGCGGCATGCGCCAGCGGGCCATGATCGCCATGGCCATCGCCTGCAAGCCGGACCTGCTCATCGCGGACGAACCGACCACCGCGCTGGACGTGACCATCCAGGCCCAGGTGCTGGACGTCCTGCTGGAGATCAAGGACGAGATCGACTCCGCGATCATGCTGATCACCCACGACCTCGGCGTGGTGGCCGGCATGGCGGACGAGGTGATGGTCATGTACGCCGGGCGGGAGGTGGAGCGCGGCACCGTGGACGAGATCTTCTACTCCTCCGCCCACCCCTACACGGTCGGGCTGCTGGGCTCCCTGCCCCGCATGGACGACCCGGACGCCGAGCTGCGACCCATCGGGGGCCAGCCCCCGTCGCTCATCAACGTGCCGTCCGGCTGCCCGTTCCATCCTCGCTGCCCCTACGCCCAGCTCCCGGACCCGTGCGCCACCATCGCCCCCGCCCCGGCCGAGGTCGGTGACGGGACGGGCCGGCACGTGTCCGCCTGCCACTACGCGGACGCCCTCTCCCGCGGCACCCTGGAGGTGCGGCCGTGACCGGGCCCCGGGTCATCCTGGAGGCCAACCAGGTGGTCAAGGAGTTCCCCGTCCGTGGCGGCATCCTGGGCCGCACGGTGTCCAAGGTGCACGCCGTGTCCGGGGTGGACCTCCAGGTGCGGGCCGGCGAGACCCTGGGCGTCGTGGGCGAGTCCGGCTGCGGCAAGTCCACGCTCGGGCGCATGCTGTTGAACCTGATCCCCCTCACCGCGGGGACGGTGAGCTTCGAGGGCCAGGAGATCCAGGACCTGAAGGAGCGCCAGATGCGGCCGCTGCGGCGCCAGCTGCAACTGGTGTTCCAGGACCCCTACGCGTCGCTCAACCCCCGCATGACCGTGGGCGAGGCCCTGGCCGAACCGTTCCGGGTCCACGAGGGGAAGTCCACCAAGGACGCCGAGGACGAGATCCAGCAGCTGCTGGTGACCGTCGGGCTCTCGCCCGAGCACCGCAGCCGCTACCCGCACGAGTTCTCCGGCGGCCAACGCCAGCGCATCGGCATCGCCCGGGCCCTGGCCCTGAACCCGTCGATGATCGTGCTGGACGAGCCGGTGTCCGCGCTGGACGTGTCGATCCAGGCCGGCATCGTCAACCTGCTCATGCAGCTGCAGCGCGACCGGGGCCTGTCCTACGTGTTCATCGCCCACGACCTGTCCGTGGTCCGCCACATCTCGGACCGCGTGGCGGTGATGTACCTGGGCCGGGTGGTGGAGACCGGCACCCGGGAGGAGATCTACCGGCATCCCGCGCACCCGTACACGCGGGCGTTGCTGTCGGCCATCCCCGAACCCGACCCGAACCGGGAGCGGTCCCGGCAGCGCATCGTGCTGACCGGCGACGTGCCCAGCCCCATCGACCCGCCCTCCGGGTGCCGGTTCCGGACCCGGTGCTGGAAGGCGGAGGCCATCTGTGCCACCGACGACCCGACGCTCACCGGGCTCGGCGGCGAGCACCACGTGGCCTGCCACTTCCCGGAGACCACCCCGGTCGAACTGACCGACACCCGCACACCTGCCTCCTGATCCGGCGGTCAGGCGGGCCCTCCCGGCCCGACGCCCTTCCAGTCATCACCATTTGACTCAATGCTTGTTGAGTGATCTGATCTGCGCATGCGACCCGGTCCACCACTCGACGTGCGGGCGGCCCGCCACGCCGCCCTCGGGGATCCCATCCGGCTGGCCATCGTGGACGAGCTCGCCCGCTCGGACCGCTCGCCGGTGGAGCTGCGCCAGCGGTTCCACCTGGAGTCCAACCTGCTGGCCCACCACCTGGACGCGCTGGAGGGCATCGGCCTGGTGAGCCGGACCCCGTCCAGCGGTGACGGCCGGCGCCGCTACGTCCACCTGGTCCGCAGCGCGCTGGACGGCCTGCTCCCGGATCCCGAGCCCGCGCCGGGCCGGGCGTTGTTCGTCTGCACCCACAACTCGGCCCGGAGCCAGCTGGCGGCGGCGCTGTGGGAACAGACCACCCGGAGCCCTGCCGCATCGGCCGGCACCCATCCCGCGGAACGGGTCCACCCCGGGGCCGTGGCCGCGGGCCGGCGGGCGGGCCTGGACCTGTCCACCTCGGTCCCCACGGACCTGGACCACGTCGACCTGGTCCCGGACGTGGTGGTCACGGTGTGCGACCGGGCCCACGAGGAGCTGGACCCGGACCCGTCCTGGCTGCACTGGTCGGTCCCGGACCCCGTGCCGCACGCGTCGCCCGCCGCGTTCGACGCCGCGGTGGCGGACCTGCGCGGCCGCATCTCCACCGTCTTCAGCACCCAGGACGCCCAGGCATGACCGACCCGATCCACCCCAGCACCGCCGAGCTCTCGGTCCAGACCGAGACCGGCACGGGCCAGCTCCGCCTGGACCTGGGCCGGCGCCTCGCGGCCGAGGCACTGGGGTCCGCCTTCCTGATCGTGGCCGTCATCGGCTCCGGCATCATGGCCAGCCGGCTCTCCCCGGGCGACGTCGGCCTCCAGCTGCTGGAGAACGCCGCCGCCACCGCAGGCGCACTGGTCGGCCTCATCCTGATGTTCGGCGTGGTGTCCGGCGCCCACTTCAACCCGGTCGTCTCCCTGGTGGACCGTCTGCTCGGCACCACCACCACCCGTGACACGGCGCTGTACGTCGTGGCCCAGACCGCGGGGGCCTGCGCCGGGGCCGTGGTTGCCAACCTCATGTTCGAACTGCCGGCCGTCGAGCTGTCCACCAAGGACCGCTCCTCCCCCGCGCTGTGGCTGTCCGAGGTGGTGGCGACGATCGGCCTCCTGCTGGTGATCCAGGGCTGCGTGCGGACCGGCAGGGCCCGTGCGGTGCCCTTCGCCGTGGGCGCGTGGATCGCAGGGGCGTACTGGTTCACATCGTCGACCAGCTTCGCCAACCCGGCGGTCACCGTGGCCCGGACGCTGTCGGACACCTTCGCCGGCATCGCCCCCTCGTCGGCCCCCATGTTCATCGCCATGCAACTGGTGGGCGCCGTGATGGCGTTCGGCCTGGTCCGGTTCTTCTACCCCCACGACCATTCGGAGACCCCTGATGACTGATCCCGTGGCCGTCCACCGACCCGAGGTGCTGTTCGTGTGCATCCACAACGCCGGACGGTCCCAGATGGCCGCGGCGTTGCTCACCCACCATGCCGGCGACCGGGTCGTGGTCCGCTCCGCCGGCACGGCGCCCGCCGACACCATCAACCCTGCGGTGGTGGAGGCCATGGCGGAACTGGGCATCGACCTCCACGCCTCCGGGGCGCACCCCAAGCGACTGGAGGACGCCGCGGTGGAGGCCTCCGACGTGGTCATCACCATGGGGTGCGGCGACGAGTGCCCCTACTACCCGGGCACCCGGTACCTGGACTGGCAGCTGGACGACCCAGCGGGCCAGGGCGTGGAGGCCGTGCGTCCCATCCGGGACGAGATCGACCGGCGGGTCCGGGCGCTCATCGCCGAGCTCCTGGCCGACGCCGCCTGACAGGAAGGATCCCCATGACCACCGTCGACGAGCTCCCCCTGGACCAGCAGCACCTGGTGCGCAAGGTCGCGTCACGGCTCCAACCGCAGTTCGACGGCACCTTCGGCCCCGAGACGGTCGAGCGGTTCGTCATGGACTCACTGGACCGGCTCCTGCCCACCGCCCGGGTCACGTCGTTCCTTCCCGTCCTGGCGGAGAAGTTCGCCAAGGAGCGCCTGGGTGCGCTGGCCAGGGTGGAGGGCGCCGTCCCCAGCTCCACACCGGCGGTGCTGTTCCTCTGCGTCCACAACGCCGGACGGTCCCAGATGGCGGCGGGATGGACGCGCCACCTGGCGGGCGGATCGGTCACGGTGTACTCCGGAGGCTCCGAGCCGGCGTCGGAGATCAACGTCGCCGCCGTCGAGGCCATGGCCGAGGTGGGCATCGACATCACCGAGGAGTTCCCCAAGCCCTGGACCGACGAGGTCGTCCGGGCCTCGGACGTGGTCATCACCATGGGCTGTGGCGACGCCTGCCCCCTCTACCCCGGCACCCGGTACGAGGACTGGGAGCTCGATGACCCGGCCGGCCAGGACGTGGAGGCCGTCCGACCCATCCGCGACGAGATCCGCCGCCGGGTGGAGGACCTGCTGGGATCGCTCGGCGTCAGGTGAGCCGCAGGTCAGACCGCCAGCGCCGAGCGGAGCGACTCGAGCGTCTCGGGACGCAGCCGGAACCAGGCCCACTTGCCCCGCTGCTCCCGTTCCAGGATCCCGGCCCCCACCAACTGGGAGAGGTGGTGGGACACCGTCGGTTGCGAGCGGTCGACCAGCGCCGGCAGGTCGCAGGCGCACATCTCGCCCGATGCGGCGGACGCGACCAGGCTGACGAGCTGCAGCCGGACCGGATCCGACAGTGCCTTCAGCACCGCAGCCAGCTCCGCGGCCTCGTCCTCGGTGAGCGGGGCGGCCATGAGGGGCGAGCAGCAGAGTTGCGGGAGCGCGGTGGACCCGGGGGACGCGGACATGGGAAACATATTGACACTCATCGACACGTCAGCCTATCGTATCGACACATATCAATCGGACTTCGCCAATCCAACCGGAAGGACCAGCCATGCGCCTCCAGCTCGCCCTCAACGTCTCCGACATCGACACCGCCGTGGACTTCTACTCCAAGCTGTTCGCCACCCCCGCGGCCAAGCGCAAGCCCGGCTACGCCAACTTCGAGATCGACCAGCCACCGCTGAAGCTGGTGCTGATCGAGGGTCCCGGGGGTGGGACGTTGAACCACCTCGGGGTGGAGACCGACACCGGCGAGCAGGTCATGGCAGCAGAGGCCCGACTGGCCGATGCCGGGCTGGAGACCACCGGCGTGGACGACACCACCTGCTGCTACGCCACCAAGACCGAGACCTGGGTCACCGACCCCGACGGCGCTCCGTGGGAGTGGTACGTGAAGACCGGCGACGCCGATCAGATGGCCAACTCGGTGGTCGGTGGCGAGGGAGGCACGTGTTGTGCCCCCACCGACGCGGTCACGGTCGCCGTCGGTGCCCCCGACGCACGGACGGACAGCGGCGGCTGCTGCTGAGCGCACCGCGCGTGCCCGGTCGGGAGGGGCCGGTCGGCCCCGTCACCGCCGGGCGGCGAGCAGCTGCGTGACGTCGTCCCCGGACGGGACCCGTCCGGAGACGACGACCTCGTCGTCGACCACGAGTGCCGGGGTGGCCATCACGCCCCAGGAGGCGATCTCGGCCGGATCGGTGACCTTCTCGAACACTGCGTCGATGCCCAGGTCTCCGGTCGCGGTCCGGGTCACGGCTTCCAGGCGCTCGCACTTCTCGCAGCCGCTGCCGAGGATCTTGATCTCCATGTGGTGCTCCCGTGTTGTTCAGATGACGGCGTTGAAGAGGTACCCGGTGGCGATGATGCCGGTGGCCACCACGGCGACGAAGGTGACGATGAGCTTGGGCTGCAACACCCGACGCAGCAGGATCATCTCCGGCAGCGACAGCGCCACGACGCTCATCATGAACGCCAGCACCGTGCCCATGGGCATGCCCTTGTCGTGCAGCGCCTCCACCAGGGGCATCACCCCGGCCGCGTTGGAGTAGAGCGGCACGCCGAGCCCCACGGCGATCGGCACGCCGAACACCCCGACGGCGTGCTCGGCGAACCACTCCTCGGGGACCCAGCCGTGGATCACCGCCCCGACGCCGATGCCCACCAGGAGGTAGGGCCAGATCTTGCGGAGGATGAGCACGACCTCCTCCCGCCCCATGGCCAGGCGGTCGTCCCAGGACAGCTCCATCGACGGGTCGACGACCTTGCCCCGGAGCTTGGTCTCGAACACGAACGGCTCCACCCATCGCTCCAGGCCCATCCGACCCATCACCCAACCGGCCACGGTGGCGATGACCAGGCCCGTCCCGATGTAGAGGGCCGTCACCTTCCAGCCGAACAGGCCGAAGAGCATCACGATGGCGACCTCGTTCACCATCGGTGATGCGATCAGGAAGCTCATCGTCACGCCCAGGGGGACCCCGGCGGCCACGAAGCCGATGAACGCGGGGACCGCCGAGCAGGAGCAGAACGGCGTGACCACACCGAGCCCGGCCGCCGCTGCGTTGCCCACGCCCTCGCGGCGCCCCCCGAGGAGCGCCCGCGTCCGCTCCACCGACATGAAGCTGCGCAGGACCGTGACCAGGAAGATGATCCCCGTGAGCAGCAGGGCGATCTTGGTGACGTCGTAGCAGAAGAAGTGGATCGACTCGCCCAGCCGGCTGAGGGGGTCGAGCCCGGCCACGTCGAACAGCACCCAGTCCCAGAACGGGCGGTTGATGCTGTAGAGGAACCACCAGAGCGCCGCCGCGGCCACCACCGGACCCCACCGCCGGAGCGCGGATGCCACCGGGGAGGAGGCCGGGGTCACTGTCGAGGAACTCATCGGCTCACCTCCCGGCGCCGGCGGTCCGTGCCGTCATCCATCGATGGTAGTCAATACTTGCGTCAGCACGCACCGGTGGGCCCGAGATCCTCCTGGGTGATCGCCACCTCCAGCCCGTCGTCGGTCGCGGCGAACCACAGGAGCACCGGGTCCCCCCGGTCCGGAATGCCGTGGATCCGTGCCGGGGAGCCGTCGCCGGCCCGCACCAACGCCCCGACCACTGACAAGGGCTGATCGAACCACCGCACGCGGATGGTGCCCGACGGCCCCACGGGCCAGGGCGGCCGGGCCGCGACCGGGTCACGACCCTCCACCTCCTCCAGGACCAGGTCCAGCTGCGTCCCCACCCCCTCGAACTCCAGGCAGCCGTCACACCCGTGGCAGACCACCCGGCCCTCGTCGTCGCGGCCGTCGACCCCGTCGGGCTCCCCTCCGTCGACGTCGACCGCCTCGACCGGTTCGTCGTGCTCGTCCTCCGGGCAGCCGCAGGCGCACATCTGCTGGTCCGGCTCGTCGATCCACGAGGCGTCCTCGCACCGCCCGCACTCACAGGAGAGGTCGTCGTCCTCGTGGCCGCCCCCGCACGAGGGCGGGCAGTCGGCGTCGCAGGGCCGGTCCGGGAAGAAGTGGGAGAACTCGCTGCATCCGCAGGATGCGCAGTACTCGGCGGTCATGGGCACGGGAGAACCTCCTCATCGTGCCTGGCAGTGCCACCGTGCCCGCACCCGAGGTGCCGGTCGGTTGGCGGACCGTCAGCGGGCCAGGCCCCTCGGATCCTCTGGATGAAGTGACCGCCGCACCGTAGCGGGGCCCTCTGACACCACGCCCCTGGATTTGCGGTGCGGGGCGGGACGGGTTCAGTCCGTCACCGAACGACCGGGTGGGGACGGGACGAGCGTCTCCAACAACTCGGCCAGCTTGCCCACGGCATGTGCCCCGACGGCGTACACGTCCTCCTCGGCGCCGGTGAGGGCCCACTCCCGGATCACCACGCGGATCGTGGTGACGAACCAGCCCGCTGCCAGCTTGAGGTCCACCGACGTCGGGTCCAGGTTGTAGCGATCGGCCAGGCGCTCCGCGATCGGGTCCTCCCACGACGTGATCATCCGGGCCAGGTGGCTCTGCAGTGCGGGCTCTGCCGACAACAACATCGACTCGGCCCTCAGGACGCCTGCGGGCCGGCGGCTGAGCCGCCACACCTGGGTGGCTCCGATCAACAGGTCGGTGGGACCGACGCCGGGGGGCTGGGCGTCCAACGCCTCCAGCAGTTGGCGGCCCCGGAGGTCGTAGTCGGCCAGCACCACGTCCTCCTTGGTGGCGAAGTGCCGGAAGAAGGTGGAGGTGGCCACGTCGGCCCGCTCGCAGATCTCCTCCACCGTCACGCCGTCGAACCCCCGGTCGGCGAAGAGCTCCAGCGCGGAGGCCCGGAGGGCCTCCCGGGTGGCCAGCTTCTTGCGCTCCCTTCGGGTGGTGGGTGTGGTTCCGTCCATGTGTCGGGTGGTGCCTCTCGTTCCAGCGATCACGGGAGTGACTCCCGCTTGAGAGTTCGTCCCATTCATCGTAACGTCACCGCCGGGACCCGTGAGGCGGGCCCGATGACGAGGGGGATGCTCGATGCAGCACGAATCCGGTGCGAGGCGATCCGACGCACGACGGCCTGTCCGACTGCTGGCGCTGGGGGTGCTGGTGGCGCTCATCGGCGCCGTCACCGCCGCCTGCACCGCGGGCGGCGGCGCGCCGCCGGCCGGACTCAGTTGCGCCTGGCAGTACAAGACCACCAAGGACACCCTCAACGTGGCGTACCCGGACTCCGGTGCCACGTACTGGTCCATGACCTACAACCTGATCGCGGGCGACCAGATCATCCTGGACGGCACCTACCCCGAGGCCCGCTACATCTCCTTCATCACCTACAACCTGGGTGGTTCGGCGATCGACAGCATCACCGACTCCGCCATCGCGCCGAACGCGGGCAGCGACAACCCCTTCGCCGACGCCGGGGCCACCCCGGGCGGCAGCTACCGCGTGGAGGTCCGCAACGACATCTTCGCGGGCTCGCCGGACAACCTCCTGGCCACCGGTGGCATCGCCGGCACCGTGATCTACCGGGCCTACGTCTCGGACATCTCCGGCGACCCGACCGGGGGTGTGGGCCTGCCCAGCGTGTCCGTCCGCCGTCCCGACGGCTCCGTCGTCCCCATGGCCAACTGCGCCAACCCGGGTGGTGACGCCAGCCTGGTCGACCTCATCAACGCCTTCGGCCCCCCCACCGACGTGCCGGCCCTGCACCCGCCGGTGTTCAAGCGCCCCGCCACCGTCGCCGGCCTCTATGCCAACCCGGACAACGGCTACGTCGCCGCCGTGTCGGCCCACCAGGCCGGCAACGTGGTGGTCATCCGGGGCAAGGCCCC
This sequence comes from uncultured Actinomycetota bacterium, assembly GCA_963773765.1. Lineage (GTDB taxonomy): Bacteria > Actinomycetota > Acidimicrobiia > Acidimicrobiales > Microtrichaceae > CAVZCC01. Next base: position 805,572 of record CAVZCC010000005.1, read on the forward strand.
CACCACGCCGGACACCGTCGCGGGGGACTCTCCGGCAGAGGCCGGCAACGACATGCGCTACTGGTCGATGTGCACCAACGAGTACCGCAAGCCCTACCCGGTCACGGACTGCGCGTACGACTCGCAGGTGCCGCTCGATGCCAACGGCTACTACACCATCGTGGCCTCCACGCCGGCGGACCGGCCCGCCACCGCCACCACTGCCAACGGCGTCACCTGGCTGGACTGGGGCTCCACGGCCCAGGACATGCTGCTGATCATGCGCAACATGCTCCCGGCCGCGGGCTTCTCCCAGCACGTGTTCAACGTGGCCCCCGGCCAGGCGGCCACCACGGCCATGGGTCCCTACGCCCCGCTGGTCGCCGAGTGCCCCAGCGCAACCTTCGACCTGGGCGGCGCGGGGGCCTGCGGCTTGGCATGATCGCCTGATGGCGACCGTCCGCAGGGAGATACGCATCCACGCCCCCGCCGAGGAGGTGTGGGCCACCATCGGTGACCCGGGGACCATCCACGAGTGGTTCCCGGGCATCGTGGCGTCCACGGTGGAGGGGACGGTGCGCACGATCACGTTGGGGTCCGGCGTCCCCCTGCCGGAGGACATCATCACCAACGACCCCATCCTGCGCCGGTTCCAGTACCGGATCGCCGGCGGCCTGTTCCGCAACCACCTGGGCACGGTCGACGTGCTGGACCTGGGCGACGGGACCTGCCTCACCGTGTACTCCACCGACGCCGAGCCCGACGTGATGGCGCTCGTGATCGGTGGTGCCAGCGGAGCGGCCCTGCACGAGCTCAAGCGCCAGATCGAGGCCGGCGAGCGCCCGGTGGAGGCCGCCTGATGGGACGCAAGATCCTGTTCATCACCACCGACCAGCAGCGCTACGACACCCTGGGCTGCAACGGCGGGACGCTGGCCCGCACCCCGGTGGTGGACGCCCTGGCCGCCGACGGCATCCGCTACGAGCGGGCCGTGCCCCAGTCCGTGGTGTGCATGCCGTCCCGCTCCACCATGCTCACGGGCCAGCACCAGGCCACCCACGGTGTCTGGATGAACGGCGTGCCGCTGCCGGAGGACGCCCCGTCGGTCGCCGCCCTCCTGCACGACGCCGGCTACCGCACCGCCCTGATCGGCAAGGCCCACTTCGAGCCGCTCATGGACCCGTTCGGACGCTTCAACGAGAACCGCCTGTCCGCCCTCGGGACCGAGACCATCCAGGCCCCGCAGTTCGGCGGCGGCACCGGGCCGCACCGGGGGTTCGACCACCTGGAGTTCGCCACCCACGGCCCCACCGGCTGGCTGCACTACGCCCACTGGCTGGGGGCCAACCACCCCGAGGCCGTCGCGGACTACTACGCCGTGCTGGACAAGGACTTCGAGGTCAACGCAGAGGGCTTCGGTGACACCGGCGCCCCCCAGGTCAAGCACAACCCCATCCCCAGGGACTGGTACCACACCGAGTGGGTGGCGGACCGCACCATCGGCTGGCTCGACGGCCTGGCCGCGGACGACGACTGGTTCTGCTGGATGAGCTTCCCGGACCCGCACCACCCGTGGGACCCACCGCAGTCGGAGCTGCACCGGGTGGACTGGCGCGACGTGGACCTGCCGGCCGGCTACCCGGTGTCCGCGGCGGAACGGGAGCGGCTGCTGGACGGCAAGCCCCGCCACTGGCGCCTCTGGTACGACGGCGACCTGGTCTCCAACTACGAGGCTCCCACCCACTGGGTCCCGTCCACCCTCACCGGGGACCAGGTTCGGGAGGTCAACGCGATGAACGCCATCGAGTGCGAGCTCATCGACGAGGCCGTCGGCCGCGTGCTGGCCGCCGTGGCGGCCAGGGGCTGGGCCGACGACGTGGACATCGTGTTCACCACGGACCACGGCGAGCTCCAGGGCGACTTCGGCCTGCTGTTCAAGGGCCCGTACCACGTGGACGGCCTCATGCGGCTGCCGCTGGTGTGGCGACCGGCGCCGTCGGCCGGGGTGGACCCGGCCGTCGTCACCGCCCCGGTCGGGCTGGTGGACCTGGCCCCCACGTTCTGCGGCATCGCCGGCCTGGAGGCCCGGGACTGGATGCAGGGCTCGGCCCTGCCCGTGACCGACGGCGACGCGGCCGACCGTGGCGTCGAACGCCAGCTCACCAGCTGGGACAGCGAGCTGTTCGGCGTCGGGGTCTACCTGCGCACCATCACCCGGGACCGCTGGGTCTGCACCGCCTACCTGCCCGGCGCGGTCCACGACGGGACCGAGGGCGAGCTGTACGCACTGGTCGACGACCCGCTGCAGCACCGCAACCTGTGGGACGACCCCTCCGCCCGGGCCGTCCGCGACGACCTGCTGTCGGACCTCTGGGACCACCAGCCGCCGGAACACCAGCCCCGGCTGGACCTGGAGGCCCCGGTCTGAGCGACGGGACACCCACCCCGTTTCGTGCGTCGCCATCCGGTGGCACACACCGAAAAGTGACGACAGGAACTGGGGGGCTACTCGGCCTTCTCGAACTGCTTCACCGCGACCACCAGGAAGACCAGCGCCAGCACGGCGACGATCGTGAGCTCCAGCCACACCGGGACCAACCAGCCGTTCCAGCGGATCCCCGGGTTGAGCACGGCCTGGGCCGCGGGCGAGGCGTCCAGGTGGTTGAACACCGTGGTGCGCACCGCGCTCACCGCGTAGGTGATGGGGTTGAGCCGGACCAGGACGGCCAGCCACTGGGGCAGGTTGTTGACCGGGTACAGCGCGCCGGACAGGAAGGACAGCGGCAGGAGCAGCATCTGCATGATGCTCATCACGGTCTGCATCTGCTGGATGCGGGCGGCGATGACCAGCCCGAACGCGGTCAGCATGACGGCCAGCAGGAACACCTCCGGCACCACGGTGACCACCAGCCCCACCGACAGCGGCACGTCCACCAGCGGGGCCAGGGCGAGCACCAGGCACGCCTGCAGGGTGGCCACGGCGGCACCGCCCAGGGTCTTGCCGATCATGATGGAACTGCGGCGGACCGGCGCCACCAACATCTCCCGCAGGAACCCGAACTCGCGGTCCCACACGATGGACACCGACGAGAACATGGCGGTGAACAGCGTGGAGGTGGCCAGCACCCCGGGGAACATGAAGGTGCGCAGGTCGATGCCGCCGGTGCTGCGGTTGGTCAGCGACGACAGGCCCGTGCCCAGCACGAACAGGAACAGGACGGGCTGGATCATGGCGGAGACGATCCGGGTCTTGTCCTGCCAGAACCGGATGAGCTCCCGCTGCAGGACCACCTTGATGGCCCGGAGGTCCTGGCGGAAACCGGGTTCGGCCACGCGGACGGCCATCACGTGGGACCCCGGGCCCGGCTCCGCTCCGGACGGCACCGGACTGACGGGTGCGGTGGTCACGGGGTCACCTCCGGCTCTGGACGAACGGGTTGGTCCGCATCTGGTCCACCCGTGACGCCTCGGCGTCCCGGATGGTGCGGCCGGTGTAGGTCAGGAACACGTCGTCGAGCGACGGCCGGGACACGTTGACGGACCGGATGGGGATGTCCATCTCCGCGAACAGGCGGGGGACGAAGCGTTCGCCGTCGGCCACGCCGAAGGTGACCAGGTCGTCCCGCATGACCGCCTCCAGCTCGAACCGGTCGGCGAGCGCAGCGATGGCGGCGTCGTCGTCAGCGGTGCTGATCTGGACCCGGTCCACCCCGACCGACGCCTTGAGCGCCTCCGGGGTGTCCTGGGCCACGATGCGCCCGAAGTCCATGATGGCGATGCGGTCGCAGTTCTCGGCCTCGTCCATGTAGTGGGTGGTGAGGAAGATCGTGATGTTCTCCTGCTCCCGCAGCTCGTTGATGTAGCCCCAGATGGACAGCCGGGTCTGCGGGTCCAGCCCGACGGTGGGCTCGTCCAGGAACAGCACGCGGGGCGAGTGCATGAGGCCGCGGGCGATCTCCAGGCGGCGCTTCATCCCGCCGGAGAAGTTCTGCACCTTGTCACCGCGCCGCTCCCACAGCCCGACCATCTCCAGCACCTGGCGCAGCCGCTGGTCCAGGGAGTCCTTGGGCATGCCGTACAGCTCGGCGTGGAACCGCAGGTTCAGCTCCGCGCTCGAGGTAGGCGTCCAGGGTGGTGTCCTGGAACACCAGTCCGATGTGGCGTCGCACCTCCGACCGGTCCGTGACCACGTCGAACCCCGCGACCTCGGCCACGCCATCGGTCGGGTGCACCAACGTGCACAGGATCTTGATGGTCGTCGACTTGCCCGCGCCGTTGGGGCCGAGGAAGCCGAAGGTCTCCCCCGGCGCGATGTCCAGGTCGATGCCGTCGACCGCCGTCAGGTCGCCGTAGCGCTTGACCAGGCCCCGCACCCGGACCGCGGCCGGTGCTCCGGGATCGGCCGGCGGCGGGGCTCCTGTGGGCTCGGTTGATCGGGCCATCCATCCCTCCTCAGTATTCGTTGGGATTCCCAACGATAGGCATCTCGAACGGAGTGGGGCAAGGCGTGTACCGTGGCGCCGTGGCCGCGACCTCCGCCGACCTGACCCCCAACGCCCTCCTGGCCGGGAACTTCACCACCTTGACCCGCCTGGTCGGCCTCTTCCGCCGTGAGTTCGCCGACCGCCTCTCGCACGAGCCCTGGGCCACGGAGAGCGGCGTGCGCCCGCCCACCTACGGGGTGCTCAGCGTGGTGGGCCACCTCGGCCCCGTGTCCCAGCGGGAGGTGAGCGACGCCATCGGCCTCCACGCCTCCGACCTGGTGGACATCGTCGACCTGGCCGAGGGCAACGGATGGATCGAACGTCGTCGCGATCCCGGTGACCGCCGCCGGTACCAGCTCACCCTCACCGCCCTCGGCCGGGAGATCCTGGGCCGCTACAACACCGTGGCGGCGGAGACGGAGGCCGCGGTGCTCGAGCCGCTCACCGAGGCGGAGCGCAAGCGGCTCATGGGCCTGGTGTCCAAGGTCGTCAACGGCCAGTTCGACCGGGACTGACGGCCCGCCCCCTCAGAGCAGGACGACCGAACGGAGCACCTCGCCCCGCTCCATCCTGCCGAACGCATCCTCCACCCCGTCCAGGCCGATCGTCTCGGACACGAACCCGTCCAGGTTGAGCCGACCCTGCAGGTAGAGGTCGATCAGCATGGGGAAGTCCCGCTCGGGCAGGCAGTCGCCGTACCAGGACGACTTGAGCGCACCGCCCCGGCCGAACACCTCGATGAACGGCAGCTCCACGGTCATGTCCGGTCGGGGCACGCCGACCAGCACGACGGTGCCGGCCAGGTCCCGGGCGTAGAAGGCCTGCTCGTAGGTCTGGGGCAGGCCGATGGCCTCGATGACCACGTCGGCGCCGTTGCCACCGGTGGCGGCCCGCACCGCTTCGACCGGGTCCACCTCGGACGAGTTCACGGTGTGGGTGGCGCCGAAGGTGCGGGCCAGCTCCAGCTTCCGGTCGTCGATGTCCACCGCGATGATCGGCGACGCCCCCGCGATGCGTGCCCCCTCGATGGCGGCGTTGCCCACCCCGCCGCACCCGAACACGGCCACGGAGTCGCCCCGGCCCACGCCCCCGGTGTTGAGCGCGGCACCGAGGCCGGCCATCACGCCACAGCCCAGGAGCCCCGCGGCCTCGGGCCGGGCCGCCGGGTCCACCTTGGTGCACTGGCCGGACGCCACCAGCGTCTTGTCCGCGAAGGCCCCGATGCCGAGCGCCGGGGAGAGCTCCGTGCCGTCGGCCAGGGTCATCTTCTGCGTGGCGTTGTGGGTGCTGAAGCAGTACCACGGCCTGCCCTTGCGGCAGGCCCGGCACTGGCCGCACACCGCACGCCAGTTGAGGATGACGAAGTCGCCCGGGGCCACGTCGGTCACCCCGTCGCCCACCTGGCTCACCACCCCCGCGGCCTCATGGCCCAGGAGGAACGGGAACTCGTCGTTGATGCCGCCCTCCCGGTAGTGGAGGTCGGTGTGGCACACCCCGCAGGCCTGGACGTCCACCACGGCCTCGCCGGGACCGGGGTCCGGGACCAGGATCGTCTCGATGCTGACCGGGTCCCCCACCCGGTGCGCCACCACGCCGCGAACCTCGTGTGCCATGTCACTGCCCCCGTTCGGAATCCGTCGGGGCACATCCCACCACAGCGGGACCGGCCCGTGGGGCCGGATCCGCCGACGGCGGACGGGCTACTCCTGGACCAGCTCGATGAGCGTGCCGCACGCGCCCTTGGGGTGGATGAACGCCACCGTGGTGCCCCGCGAGCCGGGCCTGGGGGCCGCGTCGATGGGCGTGGCACCCGCCGCCACCATGGCGTCCAGCGCGGCCTGGCAGTCGTCCACGCGGTAACCGACGTGGTGCAGTCCCTCGCCCCGCTTCTCGATGGCCTTGGCGATGGGTGAGTCGGGGCGGGTGGCGGCGGTCAGCTGGATGTAGCTGTCGGCCACCTTGACCAGCGCCTCCTCCACGCCGTCGGAGTCCACCACCTCCCGGTGGGCGACGGTGGCGCCGAAGGCCCGCTGGTAGAAGTCGACCGCGGCGTCCAGGTCCCGGACCGCGATGGCCACGTGGTCGATCTCGGTCAGGAGCATCTCTGCGGGCGGTGTCGGTTCATCGGACATGGTGGGCTCCTCGCTCACAGCTCGCCGCGTGCGTGCCGCTGGTACAGGGTGATCTTGTCCTCGCCGATGGCCTCGCGCTTGTCGGGATCGGCGATGCCCAGGCCGGCCTCGGGGGCCAGGCACAGCACGCCCAGCTTGCCCTCGCCCTGGTTGCGGTGGGTCTTGAGGGCGGCCTCGCCCACCTGCTCGAGCGGGAAGACCTCGCTCATGACGGGCTGGATGGCGCCCTGGTCGATGAGGCGGTTCATGTTCCACGCCTCCTGGTAGTTGGCGAAGTGGCTGGAGACGATGCTCTTGAGCTTCATCCACAGGTGCCGGTTGTCGTACTCGATCATGTAGCCGGAGGTGGCGGCGCAGGTGACGATCTTGCCGCCCTTCTTGGCGATGAACACCGAGGCGCCCATCGTGGAGCGCCCGGGGTGCTCGAAGACGATGTCGGGGTCCTCGCCCACCAGTTGGCGCACCTTCTTGCCCAGCCGGCGCCACTCCCCCTCGTCCTGGGTGTGCTCGTCGGACCAGAACTGGTAGCCCTCGGCGCGGCGATCGATGACGGCGTCGCACCCCATGGCCTGCAGCAGCTTCACCCGGCTCTCGGAGGAGACGACGCCCACGGGCGTGCCACCACCGTTGAGCACCAGCTGGGTGGCGTAGGCACCGATGCCGCCGGTGGCGCCCCAGATGAACACCACGTCGCCCTGCTTCATGCGCGCCGCGTGCTCGCCCACCAGCATCCGGTAGCTGGTGGAGGCGCACAGCGCGTTGACCGCGGCCTCCTCCCAGGTGAGGTGCTCGGGCTTGGGCATGAGCTGGTTGGCCTTGACGACGGAGAGGTCGGCCAGGCCGCCGTAGTTGGTCTCGAAGCCCCAGATGCGCTGGTTGGCCGCGAGCATCGAGTCGTTGTGGGCCGACGGGTCCTGGTCGTCCACGTGGTTGCAGTGCACGGTGACACGATCACCGGGCTTCCAGTTGCGCACGGCGGAGCCGACCCGCAGCACCACGCCCGAGGCATCCGAGCCCACCACGTGGAAGTCCTGCTTGTTCCGGGCCCCCCACACCGACTCCTTGCCCAGCCGGTCCAGGAACCCGAACGTGGACAGCGGCTCGAAGATGGAGCTCCACACGGTGTTGAAGTTGATCGAGCTCGCCATGACGGCGATGTAGACCTCGTCCGGCGCCAACTCGGGCGTGGCGATGTCACCGATGTGGAGGGACTTGCGGGGGTCCTTGTCCTCCGACGCCACCCCCTCGAACATCTCCTGCTCGGACCGCAGCACGTGGGCGGCCCGGTAGGACTCAGGGATCGGGAGGTTGGCGATGTCATCGCCCGACGCGCCCGACTGGATGGCCTCGAGGATCTCCTGCATGGAGGCGCAACCTACCGGTCGGTAACCCGGGGTTCCAGCCAGAGAGGAAACTGGTTTCCTGTCATCCAGATCGCATGGCGAGCGTTCGCACCACCCCGGGGGCGCGGGACGAGCGGGCCAGGAGTGAACCGGCCACCGCCAGCGCCAGCACGTAGGCCGCGGCCAGGGGCCCCAGGTCGGGCTCCACGCCCGCGGCCACCCCCAGCCCGGCGATCACGATCGAGAACTCGCCCCGGGCCACCAGGGTGGTCCCCGCCCGCCACCGGCCGTCCGGGCCCACGCCGGCCCGCCCCGCCACCCACCATCCCGAGGCCACCTTGGTCACCACTCCCACCACGGCCAGGGCGAGGGCGGGCAGGAGGACCGGGGGAAGCGTGCCGGGATCGATGCGGAGCGCGAACACGACGAAGAAGATGGCCGCGAACAGGTCGCGCAGCGGGCCGATCACGTCCGCCGCCCGTTCCTGCACCGGCCCGGAGATGGCGACGCCGACCACGAAGGCACCGACCGCAGCGGACACGTCCACCTGCTGCACCAGGCCCCCGACCAGCAGCACCAGGCCCAGGACGCCCAGGAGCACCGCCTCGTCGGACCGGGACGTCAGCAGCCGGCTGACCTGCGGCCCGGCCCAGGCCGACAGCCCGAGCACGCCGAGCACCACCGCCACCGCCACCGCCACGTCCAGCACACCGTCGGACAGCGAGGCGCCGGACAACAGCACCCCGATGACCGGCAGGTAGGCGGCCATCACCAGGTCCTCGAACACCAGCGTCGACAGGATGGCCGGCGTCTCGCGGTTGCCCAGGCGCCCCAGGTCCTCCAGGAGCTTGGCGATCACCCCCGAGGACGAGATGTACGTGACGCCGCCGAGCAGGACGGCGGGCACCACGTCCCAACCCAGCAGCAGGCCGGCGACGAACCCCGGGGTGGCGTTGAGGACCAGGTCCACCGCCCCGCCGGCCACGCCGGTCCGCATCGCCGTGGCCAGCTCACGGGTCGTGTACTCCAGCCCGAGGGTGAACAGCAGCAGGAGCACGCCGATCTCCGCCGCCACGGCGGTGAAGTCCTGGGACAGGTCCACCGGGAGCACACCCCCGGTGCCGAAGAACAGACCGACCAGGAGGTAGAGCGGGATCGGGCTGATGCCGAGGCGGAGCGCGCCGCGGGCCAGCACCGACAGCCCGAGGAGCACCAGTCCCAGCTCGACGAACGCCAGGGCGGCGTTCGCCGAGGTGGCGGCCAGCATCAGGCCGGGCCGAACAGCGACGCCAGCCGGGCCACGGCCTCCGGCGAGCCCACCGCCACCACCAGCGCCCCCGGCGCCAGGACATGGTCCGGCCCGGGTGCGGGTTCGGCGTCGTCACCGTCGATGACGGCTGCGATGCTGGCCCCCGTGCGGGTCCGGACCTGCTCGTCGCCGATCCTGCGGCCGGCCACCGGGGAGGTCGGGTCGACCGCGACCCAGTCGATGGCGAGGCCCTCGATCCGCTGCAGGCTGAGCGCGGCGTCCACGATCCGGTCCTGGCCGAGCAGGTCCGCCAGGGTGTCGCTCTCCTGGAGCTCGAGCGGGACCACGGAACGGCAGGTGTCGGGGTCGGCCCGGTCGTACAGCAGGAGGTCACGGCGTCCCGACCGGGTCACGATCACGCCGATGCGGTCCCCGCCCCGGGTGGCGAACTCGCGCCGTACCCCGATGCCGGGCAGGTGGGTCTCGTCGATCTCGGTCATGGCGGTCCTCCGGCGACCGAGGCTACGGGGGTCGGTCCGGCGACTGCCGTCGGCCCTCGGTACCGTTCACCCATGGCCACGGATCGCGTTCCCACCCGACGCACCGAGCGGCTGGTCCTCCGGCCGTGGCGGGCGTCGGACCGCGAGCCGTTCGCCGCGCTCAACGCCGACCCGGTGGTGATGGAGCACCTCCAGGGGACGATGGACCGGGCCGCGTCCGACGCCTCCGTCGACCGCATCCACGCGTGCTGGGCGGACCGGGGCTGGGGACTGTGGGCCGTCGAGGTGCCGGAGGTGTCGCCGTTCATCGGCTACGTCGGCCTCTGGCCCGCCGACTTCGTGGCACCGGGCACGGTCGAGGTGGGGTGGCGCCTGGCCCGGGAGTTCTGGGGCAACGGGTACGCGCCGGAGGCCGCAGCCGACGCCCTGCGCTTCGGGTTCCAGGACGTGGGGCTGGACGAGGTCGTGTCCTTCACCGTCCCGCAGAACTCCAACTCCTGGCGGGTGATGGAGAAGATCGGCCTGCGCCGCGCCCCGGGACGGGACTTCGACCATCCCCGGGTGGACCCCACCCAGCACCCCCGACTGGTCCGTCACGTGCTGTACGCCCTGACGGCGGACGAGTGGCGGGCGGCACAGGGCGGCGCCCCCGATTCCCCCCGCAAGTGACCCTTCGGTAACCTCGCACGATCAGTCGCCGGGGTCCGAACGTGGCCCCGCTCGGGGAGGTAACCGCCATGCCTGGTTCGGTGATTCTTTCGGGGGCCCGTACCCCCATCGGCAAGTTGTCCGGCTCGCTCGCCGGGTTCAAGGGCACGGACCTGGGTGGCTTCGCCATCAAGGGCGCCCTGGAGCGGGCCGGCGTGGCCGGCGAGGACGTGGACTACGTCTTCATGGGCCAGGTGCTCCTGGCCGGCGCCGGGCAGATGACGGCCCGTCAGGCCGCGGTGGCGGGCGGCATCCCCATGAGCATCCCGTCCACCACCGTCAACAAGGTCTGCCTGTCCGGCATCCACGCGATCATGCTGGCCGACCTCATGATCCAGGCCGGCCTGGCCGAGGTCGTGGTGGCCGGTGGCATGGAGTCCATGACCAACGCCCCCTACCTCCTGCCCGACGCCCGGGCCGGCATGCGCATGGGTGACAAGTCCGTCGTCGACTCGATGATGTACGACGGCCTGTTCTGCGCCTTCGACCAGTGCGCCATGGGCGCCGGCACCGAGAAGTACGCGGCGTCGGCCGGCCTCGGCCGCGAGGAGCAGGACCAGCTGGCCGCCGCGTCGCACGAGCGTGCCGCCCGGGCCCAGAAGGACGGCCTGTTCGACGACGAGATCGTCAGCGTGGAGATCCCCCAGCGCAAGGGTGACCCCGTGGTCTTCTCCGAGGACGAGGGCGTGCGGGCCGCCACCACGATGGAGTCGCTCGGCGCGCTGCGCCCCGCCTTCGACAAGGCCGGCAACATCACCGCCGGCAACGCGTCGCAGATCTCCGACGGCGGCGCCGCGGTGGTCGTGGCCTCCAAGGCCGCGGCGGAGCGCATCGGCGGTGACCCGCTGGGCGAGATCGTCAGCTACGGCGAGGTGGCCGGACCGGACGCATCGCTCCTGACCCAGCCCTCGCGCTCCATCCTCCAGGGCCTGGAGCGGGCCGGGCTGTCCGTGTCCGACGTGGACCTGTTCGAGCTGAACGAGGCCTTCGCCGCCGTCGGTGTGGCCTCCATGAAGGACCTGGGCATCACCGACGACATCGTGAACGTGAACGGCGGCGCCATCGCGCTGGGTCACCCCATCGGCATGTCCGGCGCCCGCATCACCATCACCCTGCTGAACGAGCTCAAGCGTCGGGGCGGCGGCACCGGCGCGGCCGCCCTGTGCGGTGGTGGCGGCCAGGGCGACGCCCTGATCGTCCGCACGATCTGAGCCACACCGGGCACCCCGCCCAACCCACCCGGTTCTTGCGTCACTTCTCGGGCCGCCGGCCCGATGGGTGACGCCGAAACCGAGGAGATGTCAGGCCTGCTTCCCCCACCGGAACTCCTCCGAGGGGGAAGCAGTGCCCGTTTTCGACGACATCGCCGCCATCACCGCGACGCAACACGGCTGTGTGACGTGGACCCAGCTCCGGACGCTCGGCCTCACCCGGGACCGGGTGCGGGGACTGGTCCGTTCCGGGTTCCTGGCCCGCTCGAGTCCCGGTGTGTTCACGATCGTTGGATCGGAGGCGACGTGGTCGCGGCGGGTCATGGCCCTGGTCCTGGCCGGAGGGCCGCAGTCGCTCGCCGCCCACCGCACCGCGGCAGGGCTGTGGCGGCTGGGCGGTTTCCGGCCCGGGCACGTGGAGGTGGTGGGCCCGCGAGGCGGACGCACCCGCACCGGTCGGTCACACGAGACCGTTGACCTCCCGGGACGGGACCGGTCGCAAGTGTCCGGCATCGCATCCACGTCGCCCACCAGGACGCTGATCGACATGGGTCGCTACGTCGGGGCCCACCGACTCGGCCTGATGATCGACGACGCGGTCCGGCGCCGCCTGGCGACCTACGAGGGCCTGCACGAACGGTTCCGCGAGCTGGCGCGGCAGGGGCGCCCGGGGATCGCCACCGTGCGTCTGGCCCTGGAGGACCGACCGTTCGGAGCACCGGTCCCGGGGAGCGACTTCGAGACGATCACCCGCACCCTGCTGGTCCGTCACGGGATCCCGCAGCCGGTCCTCCAGTACCCCGTCGTGTGCGGGGAGTACCGCTTCCTGGTCGACCTGGCCTGGCCGGACGAACTCCTCGCCGTGGAGTGCGAGGGCTGGAAGTACCACGCCACGCCGGACCAGCTGGGGTGGGACGAGTTCCGCCGCAACCAGCTGACCCTCCGCGGCTGGCGGGTGCTCACCTTCACCTGGCGGCGGGTCCATGACGAACCTGGTGGCGTGGTGTCGGAGGTGCGTTCGGCCCTCCACACCCGCCATCCCCGCCCAGAGATGCGTGCAGGATCGGGCCGCAGGCCCGAAACGTGACGCCGGAACCGGGGGTGGGGGCGGCCGGAAGGGCGGGTCAGCCCAGGCGGTCCCGGGCCCGGTCGACCGGGATGACCGCCTCCACCTCGATCTCCACCTTCCAGCGGGGATCCAGCAGCGACGCCACCACGACCGTGGTGTTCACGGGCAGGACGTCGGCGAAGTACTCCCCGTGCACCGCGCCGATGACCTCGAAGTCCGCGGCATCCACCAGGTACACCCTGGTCCGGACCACGTCACGGACCGACGAGCCGACCCGGCCGAGGGCCTCCTCGATGATCTCCATGCACCGGCGGGCCTGCACCCCGGGATCCGGGTCCACCTCACCGTCGTCGAACTTGGGCGCGGTGCCGGCCACGAACACCCGGTCCCCCACCCGCACCGCACGGCTGTAGCCGACGGTGAGCTCCCACGGTGATCCGGACGAGATGCGTTGACGATCCTCCACGGCCCCGGACCGTAGCGTCAGTCGGCCGCGGCTTCGTGGCCGATGACGCGGCGACCCTCCAGCGCCCGGCCCAGCGTCAGCTCGTCGGCGTACTCCAGGTCACCGCCCACCGGCAGGCCCGACGCGATGCGCGACACGGTGAGGCCGGGCATGTCCAGCACCTTGGTGAGGTACAGCGCGGTGGCCTCGCCCTCCAGGTTGGGGTTGGTGCAGATGATCACCTCCGTGATGCCCTCCGCACCCACGCGGGCCAGCAGCTCACGGATCTTCAGTTGCTCGGGACCCACGCCCTGGAGGTGGTCGATCGCTCCCTGCAGCACGTGGTAGCGGCCGCGGAACTCCCGGGTGCGCTCGATGGCCACGACGTCCCGGGGCTCCTCCACCACGCACACCACCTGCACGTCGCGGCGGTCGTCGGAGCAGATGGGGCACAGGTCGCCCTCGGACAGGTTGAAGCACCGTTGGCAGAACCCGACCCGCTGCTTGGCCTCCACGATGGCCCGGGCCAGGCGGTTGGCCTCTTCCGCGTCCACCTTGAGCAGGTGGAAGGCGATGCGCTGGGCGGACTTGGGGCCGACTCCGGGGAGCCGGCCCAGGGCGTCGATCAGGTCCTGGACCGACGTGGCGTAGGCCGTGCCCACTCAGGCCCCGCCCAGCAGGCCGCCGAGCCCACCCAGGCCACCGGCGCCACCCAGGCCACCCAGCGGGTCCGCCTCCGCCTGCAGCCGGGCCACGCCCTCGTGGGCGTCGGTCCAGGCCGCCACCACCAGGTCCTCCAGCATGGACACGTCGGCCGGGTCCACCACCGACGGGTCGATCGAGACCTGCACCAGGTGGAGGTGGCCGTTGAGCGTGACCTTGACACACGCCGCCCCCGGCGCTGCCCTCGACCTCCGTGGCGGCCAGCTCCTCCTGGGCCTCCGCCATGCGCTCGCCCATGTCCTGGGCCATCTGCATCATGGCGCCCAGGTCCAGCCCGCCCAGGCCGGCACCGCCGAGGGCGGCCATGGCGTCCTCCGCCGGCACCATGCCCTCTGCCGGGCCGTCGTCCACGATCTCGCCCTGGATCGGTTCGTCGTCGTTGCTCATGGGGATCCCTCGCCGTCCTCCACCAGCACCGCTCCGGGGAAGGCCTTGGTCAGCTTGTCGATGCCGGAGGTGGCGACGTCGGTGGCGTCCTCCAACTCGGTGACGTCGATCATGGCCGGATCCTCGTCGTCCGCGGTGTCATCCGGAGCGACATCGGCGGGTCCGTCCGGGGTCGGGGCGGTACCACCATCGCCACCGGGGGCGGGTGCGGCGACAGGGGCAGCGGGGTCCTCCGGAGCGGCGGCCGGCGGCCGCTCCGGTGCAGGCGGTTCCGGCGTGGGGGCCGCCGATGCGCGGGCCGGGGCCGGCGCATCGGACCCGTAGCGGGCCGCGTCGGCCTGGTCGATCAGGATCAGGGTCACCGGACTGCCGAGGTGGGCGGCCAGCGCGGCCTCTACATCCGCGCGGTACTTCTCCGCCCGGTCACGGGTGGGTGCGTTGTCCAGTGCGAACACCGCGCCCCGGTCGGTGACGGCCACGAACCTGCCACCGCTGTAGATGGCCTTGCTCATCCCCTTGAGGGCGGGCATGACGACGTCACCGAAGGCCAGCGCCAACGCGTCCCGGTCCGGGGCACCGCCGGCGGGCGGAGCGGGCGCGGTGGCCCCGACCGCAGGCGCACCCGCCGCAGGAGCCTCTGACCCGGCCGGGGGCTGGGCCTGCGGGCCGGGGGACGGAGCGGGTTCGGCGCGTCGCGGACGCGACGGGGCCGCCGGGCGGGCCGGCGGCGGGCCGGGCGCGGCGGGCGGCGCAGCCCCGGCCGACCTGCCCGACGGTGCGTTGCGGCCCTGCTTGGCCCGCAGCGCCCCCAATGCGGCGCGGGCCTGGGCCGGACCGTCCCCGGAGACGGTGGGCTCGGCGGCCGCCTCCCCGGCGGCGTCCCCGGTCGGAGCGCCGTCGTCCGGTGCGGCTGCGGGACCACCTTCCACCTCGGGAGCGGGCACCGCCGGGGCGGCTGGGGCAGCCGCTGGTGCCGACGTGGCCCTGGAGGCGGGCGTCGCCGGGGCAGGCCGCTCCCTGGTCCGGGCCGGCGCCTCCTGCGGGGCCGGGGCGCCGCGGCCTCCCCCTCCGGACGCCGCGCCGTTGGCGACGGCACGCTCGACCGCCTCGAGGCGTTCGGCCAACCCGTCCACCGACGAGTCCTGCGCCGCGGTCAGGCGAACCAGCGCCACCTCCAGCGGGACCCGCGGGTCTGCGGCCTGGCGCATGTCCACCAGGGCGGTGCCGACCGACTCCATGGCCCGGGTCAGGGTGGCCGTGCCCAGCCGTTCGGCCCACCCCCCCAGGCGTTCGCGGTCCGCGTCCACCAGGTGGGGGACCTCCACACCGAGCGACAGCAGGAACGCGTCCCGCAGCGACGTGAGGAGGGCGTCGCCCAGCACTCTGGGGTCATGACCGTGGGCCAGTGCGTCGGCCACGGCGACGATGGCGGACCCGGTGTTGCGGTCCGCCAGGGACTGGAGCAGCTGGTCCACCGGCTCGGAACGGGTGATGACACCCCCCGCGGCCACCACCTGGTCCAACGCCGAGAGCGTGTCCCGGGCCGATCCCCGACCCTGGCGCACCACGTAGGCGACGGCCTGGTCGTCCACGTCCAGGCCGGCATCGGCCGCGATCCAGCGGACGTAGTCCTCCAGCTCCGCGGCCGACAGCAGCTGGAACTCGAAGTGCTGGGTGCGGCTCTTGATGGTGGGCAGCACCTTCTGGGGGTCCGTGGTGGCCAGCACGAAGCAGACGTGCTCCGGCGGCTCCTCCAGGGTCTTGAGCAACGCGTTGGACGCGGCCGCCGACAGCATGTGGACCTCGTCCAGGATGTACACCTTGTTGCGGCCCGGTGAGCCGACCACCGACCGTTCGATCAGGTCCCGGATGGCGTCCACGCCGTTGTTGGACGCCGCATCCAACTCGAACAGGTCGAAGCTGCGACCGGCCTCGATCTCCAGGCAGGAGCCGCACTCGCAGCACG
The DNA here is from genome assembly GCA_963773765.1 of uncultured Actinomycetota bacterium. Lineage (GTDB taxonomy): Bacteria > Actinomycetota > Acidimicrobiia > Acidimicrobiales > Microtrichaceae > CAVZCC01. Next base: position 821,768 of record CAVZCC010000005.1, read on the forward strand.
GCTCGCCGTCCTGGAGGTTCTCGCAGTTGAGGGCCTTGGCCAGGATGCGGGCGGTGGAGGTCTTGCCGGTCCCGCGGGGCCCCGAGAACAGGTAGGCATGGCCCTCGGTCCCTCCCCGCACGGCGTTCTGCAGGGCCCTCACCACGTGGTCCTGGCCTCGGACCTCGCCGAATCGACGGGGTCGGTACCTGCGGTAGAGCGACTGGTGGGCCACGGGGCGAGCCTACTTGCCCGGCCTGACGCCCTCCCCGGGCCCAGCAGGAGTGTCTGCGGACCCTGCCCCGGAACGAACCGCACCCACATCCTCAGGAGGCGGCCAGGCGATCTGCGGCACACCGCAGGTTCCGCTGAGAGCTGCTGCCTTCCGGCCCTGACCCGATTCACGGGCTGCGATTGCACAGGACCCGGCCGCCACCTGAGGACGCAGGTGCCCGGTCAGGCTATCGTGCCCGCTCGGAGACGTGCGAGAGCGGCCGAATCGGCACGCTTGGAAAGCGTGTGTGGGGAAACTCACCGTGGGTTCGAATCCCACCGTCTCCGCCGCTCGGCCCGTCCCCGACCACCGGGGGCGGGCCGTTTTCCGTCCCTGGGTCCGTCGCCACCGGGGCCGGACCGTTCCCGGGCTACGGTCCCCGCCGATGCCCCACACCCTGCCCGACGATCCCCGCCACGAGGAGTGGATGGACCTGGCCCTGGCCCAGGCCGCCGTGGCCGGCGCGGCGGGGGACGTGCCGATCGGCGCCGTGGTGGTCCAGGTCCCCGGCGACGCAGGCGCGATCGCGACCGGCACCGCCACGGTCCTGGCCGCCCGCCACAACGAGCGGGAGGAAACGGGCGACCCGACCGCGCACGCGGAGGTCCTGGCCCTGCGCGATGCCGCGGCCGCGCTGGGCCGGTGGCGTCTGGACGACTGCATCCTGGTGGTGACCCTGGAGCCGTGCCCCATGTGCGCAGGGGCGCTGTGGGCGGCGCGCATCGGCGGGGTGGTGTTCGGCGCGGAGAACACCGAGGCCGGGGCGCTGGGCACGCTGTACCACCTGGGCCAGGACCCCCGGCTGAACCACGAGTTCCCGGTCCGGGCCCGGGTCGGTGCCGACCAGGGCGCCCGGCTGCTCCGGGAGTTCTTCGCCGACCGGCGCTGACGGAGGACCGCTCCCTGGCCAGCCCGTCCGTCATGGACCCGGGACGGTCGGGAAGACTGCGGCCATGATCACGAGCGAGACACTGGTCGACGGCTGCACCTTCACCGAGGACCCACGATGGCGCGGTGACCGCCTGTGGTTCAGCGACTTCTACGCCCATGAGGTCCACTCCGTGGGCATGGACGGCGACGACCGGGTGGAGGTCTCGTTGGACGACCAGCCCTCCGGGCTGGGCTGGCTGCCCGACGGCCGGCTGCTCATCGTGTCCATGACGGAGCGGAAGGTCCTCCGCCGGGAGCCGGACGGCACCCTGGTGGACCACGCCGACCTGTCCGACATCGCCACGTACTGGTGCAACGACATGCTGGTGGACCCACGGGGCCGGGCCTACGTCGGACACTTCGGCTTCGACCTGGACGCGTTCCTGGCCGAGCACGGCGAGGCGGGCGTGCTGGCCGATCCCGGCCCGCCACGGGCCCATGTGATCCTGGTCCACCCGAACGGCGCGTTCGAGGTGGCGGCGGACGACATGCGGTTCCCGAACGGCACGGTGCTGACGCCCGACGGACGAACCCTCATCGTGGCCGAGACCCTGGCGCTCCGCCTCACCGCGTTCGACGTGGCCGACGACGGGAGGCTGTCCAACCGCCGGGTCTGGGCCGACCTGTCCGCCGAACTGGTGGCTCCCGACGGCATCTGCCTGGACGCCGAGGGCGCAGTCTGGGTGGCCAACGCCGTGGGGTCGACCTGCCTGCGGGTGCTGGAGGGCGGAGAGATCGTGGACCGGGCGCTGTTCCAGCAGAACGTGTTCGCCTGCACCCTCGGTGGCCCGGACGGGACCACCCTGTTCGGCTGCACCGCACCGGACTCCAACGCGGACCATCGCACCGGGGGACGCCAGGCCCGTATCGAGGTGGCCACGGTGGCCGTCCCCGGTGCGGGATCACCCTGAGCCCCGTGGGCCCACCCACCTGGCTCTACGTCGCCACGTCCTGATCGTCCTGACCGGCCCACCACCCGACCAGGTGGGCGGCCGCGGCCAGGTGGAGGCGCGCCGCCGCCGGGGTCGGCATCGGCGGCGTCCAGGCAGGCCAGGGTGTACTTCACCACGTGGGCGTCCTGGCCGCGGGACGCAGCCGATGCCAGGGACGCCCGCAGCGAACCGTCCGGCTCCGGGCTGTGCCACACGGCGCCGGCTGCCACCGAGGGCCCGACCCGGAGGGCCTCGTCCACGGGGATGCCCGGATCGGCCGGGACCACGTCGCCATGGACCCCGAGCGCGCCCCGGGGCACGGTCCGGTCACCGAGGGACGCACGGAAACCCAGCACCTCGGTGGCGGCCACCCGGAGGGCCCGGCCCGGGTCCACCACGTCGGTCAGGGCCATGACCGCCTGGGGCATCGTCAGGGAGTGGGTCCAGCCGTAGGGCGCGGCGGCCGGTCGGTCCAGGAGCATCGACCGGGCCGCCACCCGGGCCAGGACGCGAGCGTGCAGGGCGGTGGGGCTCCCGGTGACCGGGCCCAGGCGCTCCGCCGCGATGCCCGAGGCGTCCACCCGGTCCATCGTCGGCTGGATGAAGTCACTGCCGCCACCGCCCAAGTCGACCGTGTCCGACAGCACCTGGTCCAGGGCGCCGGCATCGGGCGAGCCCGGCGGTACCTCATCGATCCAGCCGAGGTGCCAGGTCGGCCGGCGGGCCAGTTCCCGCAGCATCCCCCGCACCGGGAGCGCCGACACGCCGGTTGCCACCGCGACCCGGGGGTGGAGGTGCAGGAAGATCGGCGCATGGCCCGCTGCGGCCAGTGACGCCAGCACCGGCGCGGCCAGGCGCCGCCGCAGCCCCACCGGCGTTGCCGTCGCGGCCAGCCACCAGCCCGCCTCGTCGACCCCGTCCAGGTCGCCGGCCCGCAGCGCGTCGGCCAGGTGGGCCGCCGCAGCCTCCTCCGAGTCGAACCGATCGGCCCGTGGCGGCCGGGCCGCCTCGACCCCCGGCCCGGACGCCTCGAACCGGTCCGCGACCGACCCCAGACGGGCCCGGGCCGCGCCGCGGTCCCGGTCATGGACCAGCGGCAGCAGGGCCGCCCGGGCCAGCAGTTCCAGGGGCGCGTGCAGCACGAACGAGTCGGCGGGCATCGCTCGGGGAACGGACAGGACGTCCGCCACCGAGCGGATCAGTTCCTGGTCGGAGCGGGCGCTAGGGCCTGGATCGCCGACGGCAGGACCTTGGGATGACCGGTGCATGGATCGGACCGTATGAGTTCAAGTTCACTTGAAGTCAAGACCCGTTCCCGCCACACTCCACGGGTGCCCCACCGCGACGACCTGCTGACCATCGGCGAACTGGCCGGACGCACCGGCCTGGCCACCTCCGCCCTCCGGTTCTACGAGGACCGCGACCTCATCCGCTCGCAGCGCACCGACGGCGGCCAACGGCGGTTCCCGCGGGAGGTCGTCCGCCGCGTCAGCTTCATCCGCGCCGCCCAGGGAGTGGGCCTGACCCTGGAGGAGATCGGAGGTGCGCTGGCCTCCCTGCCCGATGCCCGCACCCCCACGGTGGCCGACTGGGCCCGGCTGTCCCGTTCGTGGCGGCCGGTGCTGGACGAGCGCATCGCCCGCCTGGAGCTGCTGCGGGACACCCTCGACGGCTGCATCGGCTGCGGGTGCCTGTCCCTGCGCGCCTGCGCGCTCTACAACCCGGACGACGGGGCCGGTGCGCTGGGCCGCGGCCCCCGCTACCTGCTCGGCGACTCGTCGGCCGACGTGCTCTCCGGCCGCGACACCTGAGCGCGCCCACGGAACCGCATGTGATCGGCGCCGTGACCCACGGCTAACGTCGCACCCGGAGAGTTGCCAGAGCGGACGAATGGGACGGTCTCGAAAACCGTTGAGGCTTCACGGTCTCCGAGGGTTCGAATCCCTCACTCTCCGCCAGGAGCGGAACCCCTGCCCGTGCAGGGGTTCCGTCCGTTTTCGGCGCAGTGCCCGACCGGGCCGTCACCACCGGCACTGGGGCCGGACACCGAATCGCGCCAGGACCAACGACGCAGGGCAGGCCCGGACCAGGACGTAGGCCCACTGGCTGACGCCGACGAATGCGGTCAGCAGCAGGAACCACGGGCTGACCGCGGCGGCGAGCAGGGCACCCAACAGGGTGACGGTCCCCGCCATGGCGAAGAGCACGCGTTCCATGGGCCACCGTGTGGCCGGCTCCGTGGTCGGTGGCGGTGAGTCGGTTCGCATGTCACGTCCTTCGCTCGGGGAACACGAGCGGCACTGTACTTATACCCCATAGGGTATGCAAGCGATACCCCTTGGGGTACTTCGACGCCAGGCGACGTCCTCAGAAGTCCGTGCGGTAGAGCTCGTCGAAGTGGCAGTACTCGGGCTCGCCGTCCACCACCTCGCGGAGGCGGGCCGCGAACGCCTGGGTCTCCGGACGCCGGTTGTTGCGATCGGCCTCGTCCGCGGCGGACACGTCCGGGTCGATCACGCCGAAGTCGGCGATGAGCACGTACCGGCCGGGATGGTCACGGTCGCAGAGGAGCCGCGTTCCCATGTAGCCGGTGATGTCACCGGTGGCCTGGGCCAGGTCCCACTGGGTGAGCATGTCGATGATCCGTGCCGGGTCGGCGCACCGGACGGTGATCGTCTGGCTGAAGTTCGGGTTCATGGGATCGCTCCTCGACGCTCGGCGTACACCTGCCGCTGCAGCTCCGACATGCCGGCCGGGTCGAACAGGCCGACGGAACCGCTCTCGACGGCGTCGGGCGACTTGGCCGGCACTCCCAGCATCTCCCGGACCTCGTCGACCGGCAGGTGGGCCAGCAGGTGGTAGTCGACCTCGAACAGGTCCGTGCCGTAGGTGTCGCACACCACCTTGCCGCGGCGGATGGCGTCGGCGACACGGCGGTGCATGCCGGGGGCCTGGACATTGCGCTCGTCCACGTTGCGGTCGAAGAACCCGGTGGTCGGGATGTATCCGGTCTCGAAGAGCCCGATCAGCGTGGCGAGCCAGGCGAACCCCTTGGGGTCGGGATCGGCCCGACCGATGAAGGCGAACACCTCGAGCTCACCCTTGAGGTTCGTGCCGAAGTCGGCGAGCACGTGCACCATGTCGTGCTGGGCCAGGTACTCCGGCGCTCCCCCGGGTGTTCCCGGGAGCGCGAAGCCACGGCTGTCGTACATCTCCCACACGGCGTGGCCGAGGGTGCCGGGCGGGAGCTCCCCGAAGGCCCGCCACCTCCCGGCCAGGTCCGGATCGACCTGCGCCGGCTCGAACGCGGCCGGCGCGGATCGCCCCGGTCGGGGCACGGGTGGAGCCGCCTCGTCACCTGCCCCCTGGACGTGGTCGACGAAGCCGTTGCGTTGCAGGTCCATCCAGGCCAACCCGTAGGCACCCTGGGCGTAGCGCCGGGCCACGCGCACGAAGTCGTCCCGGACCCCCAGCGCCTCCGCATAGGTGGCCACCCGATGGGCGACGACGGTCGGGATCGGCCGCAGCACGAGCTCACCCAGCACCATGTGGTGGACGATCCGCTGCCGGTAGGCCAGGCCACGGTCCGCCAGGGCGTCGGCCAGGTCGTCCGGGCCGAGGGCGTCGAGCGACCGGTAGTCGACCTCCGAGCCGGTCAGGGCGGCGGTGACCGCGCCGAGCAGGTCCACCTGGACGTCGGTGAGGCCGGTGGGTGGAGCCACCGCGGTGGCGATCCCGCGGGCGACGAGCAGGACGAACCCGCCATCGTCATCGGAGGCTCCGCTGGGCCCAGCCACCGCACGACCCCCCTCGCTCGATCCCGGTGTGCCCGTCCTGGTCACGCCACCCGAGAATCTAGCGACCGGCCGCCGCCCGTTCTCAGGGGACCGGGCCGTCCCGGGTGACCGGGCGTCCCAGGTGAGGCAGCCTCAGATGACACCGCCGGCCAGCAGGGCGACCGCGATGGCGGCCACGCCGAAGCGGTACCAGGCGAAGATCGACAGGTCGTGACGCTCCAGGTAGGTGATGAGCCACCTGATGGCGAGCACCGCCGCGACGAAGGCGAACAGCGCCCCGATGAGTGGGTTGATGACGCCGAACTGGTCCACCAGCGTCCCGCCGTCCTTCACCAGCTTGAAGGCGGTGGCGGCCGACAGCGTGGCGAAGCCCAGCAGGAAGCAGAACTCCACCGCGGCGGGCATCGCCACTCCCACCAGGAGCGCCCCCAGGATGGTGGCGAGCGACCGGCTGGTGCCGGGCCACAGCGCGACGCACTGGGCCAGGCCGATGATGAGGGCCTGGCGGTACGTGATGGCTGCGAGGGGGTTGTGGCCCACCTCGGCCTGCACGCCACGGTCGGGGATCCGGCCCGAGCGCTCCAGCACCAGGATCAGCACGCCGCCTGCGATCCAGGCCGCCACGATGGGCCAGGGGCCGAACAGCGCGTCCTCGATCGCGTTGTCGAACAGCACCCCCAGGATCGCGGCGGGCAGGAAGGCGATGACCAGGGTGACCAGCAGGTGGAGGCCGTCGGGGTTCTTGCCGAACAGGCCCATCACCATGTCCCGGAAGCGCTTCCAGAACAGCCCGAGCACCGCCAGGATGGCCCCGAACTGGATGGCGATGGCGTAGGTGTTGACGGCCTCCAGGCCGGCGCTGCCCTCCTGGTCGGGGAGGCCCAGGAGCCGGGACACCACCAGCAGGTGACCGGTGGAGGAGATCGGCAGGTACTCGGTGATCCCCTCGACGATGCCCAGGATCGCGGCCTGCCACCAGGACAGCAGCTCCTCGGTCGACGAGGAGGCGGCGCGGGCCAGTGCCGCCGCGTCGGCCGGCCGGGCCAGCGCGAGCACCGCGACGGCGGCCAGGGACAACGAGGCGACCACCCGGAATCGGGGCGTGATGCGGGACGACAGGTCCCCCCTGCGCAGGAGCATCCGGACAGCTTGCACCCCGGTCCCGGCCCGGCCAACTCCACCGACCCGCCGGACGGGCGGGGGCGAGGGCGGCCGGGACCCGCCACAGCACTACCCTCGACCCTCGTGACGATGGCCGTGATGCGCATGATGCACCAGGACCCCGAGGAGGTGAAGGGGGCCAAGCTGGACCGCGGCCTGGTCCGCCGGGTCGGCCGGTTCGCCCGCCCCTACCGGGCCCAGCTGATCGGCTTCGTGATCATGATCGCGGCCGGCGCCGCGCTGGCCCTGGTCCCGCCGCTGCTGTTCCGCAACATCATCGACGACGCCCTGCCCTCCAAGGACCGGACCCAGCTGTCCGTCCTGGCCGCCATCGTGGTGGGCGCCGCCCTGGTGGGCGCCGTGGTGCAGCTCCTGGAGCGGAACTGGTCCTCCCGGATCGGCGAGGGCCTCATCTACGACCTGCGGGTGGAGCTGTTCGACCACGTCCAGCGCATGCCCATGCAGTTCTTCACCCGGTCCCAGACCGGGGCCCTGGTCAGCCGGCTCAACAACGACGTGATCGGCGCCCAACGCGCCCTCACCGGCACGCTGGGCACGGTCGTGTCCAACGTGATCACCCTGGCCATCACCCTGGCCGCCATGATCGCCCTGGACTGGCGCATCACGATCGTGGCCGTGCTGCTGCTGCCGCTGTTCCTGGTCCCGTCCAAGCGGGTGGGCAAGAAGCTGCAGGCCATGACCCGGGACTCCATGCAGCTGAACGCAGGCATGAACGCGCAGATGACCGAACGCTTCGGGGTGGCCGGGGCGCAGCTGGTCAAGCTGTTCGGCGACCATGGCCGGGAGACCGACGAGTTCGCGGACAAGGCCGGCCAGGTGCGCGACATCGGGATCCGCAGCGCCATCTACTCCCGGTTCTTCCTGGTGATGATGGGCCTGGTCGGCGCCATCGGCACCGCGGCGGTGTACTACCTGGGCGGCCTGCAGGTCATCGACGACAACATCTCGATCGGCACCCTGGTGGCGCTCACCGCGCTGGTGGTGCGCATCTACGACCCCCTCACCTCCCTCACCAACGCCCGCGTGGACGTGATGAGCGCGTTCGTGAGCTTCGAGCGGGTCTTCGAGGTGTTGGACTCGCCCAACCCCGTGGCCGACGCCGCGGAGCCGACCGAGCTCACCGACCCCCAGGGACGGATCCGCTTCGACCACGTGACGTTCTCCTACCCCACCGCGGGCGAGGGCACGATCGCCTCGCTGGAGGCGGGGGCGCCGGAGCTGGAGCACCCCGACGGCCCCCCGGTGGTGCTGCACGACATCGACCTCACCTTCGAACCGGGCCAGACCGTGGCCCTGGTCGGCCCGTCCGGCGCCGGCAAGTCCACCATCGCCGCCCTCATCCCCCGCCTCTACGACGTGAGCGCCGGCGCGGTCCTGGTGGACGGCGTGGACGTGCGAGACCTGTCCCAGGCCAGCCTGCGCCGGGCCATCGGCGTGGTCTCCCAGGACCCGCACCTGTTCCACGCCACCGTCGGACAGAACCTCCGCTACGCCAGGCCGGACGCCACCGACGAGGACCTGCGCCGGGCCTGTGCCTCGGCCCGGGTCATGGACGTGATCGACCGGCTCCCCAACGGGTTCGACACCATGGTGGGCGAACGGGGCTACCGCCTCTCCGGGGGCGAGAAGCAGCGCCTGGCCATCGCCCGGATGCTGCTCAAGGACCCCGCCGTGGTGGTGCTGGACGAGGCCACCTCCGCGCTGGACACGGAGAACGAGGCCGCCATCCAGGCCGCGCTGGCCGACGCCCTGGAGGGCCGCACCGCGGTGGTGATCGCCCACCGCCTCTCCACGATCACCGGCGCCGACCTGATCGTGGTGCTGGAGGAAGGTCGCGTGGTGCAGTGCGGCCGCCACCACGAGCTGCTGGAGCAGGGTGGCCTGTACGCCGACCTCTACCGCGTGCTGGTGGGCGCCGAGACCGTCTGAGCCCCCTGCCCGTCCCGACCAGGGGTTGACATACCTCGGTCGGCTATGCCTAGATGATCTAGGTATGAAGGACCGGGCATGACCGACCAGGCGCTCCGCGGACACCTCGACCTGCTGCTGCTGGCCACCCTGGCCGACGGGCCCAGGCACGGCTACGCCGTCATCGAGGAGCTCCGCCGCCGGTCCGGCGAGGCCTTCGACCTCCCGGAGGGCACCGTCTACCCCGCGCTGCACCGGCTGGAGCGGTCCGGATCACTCACCAGTGACTGGGACACGTCCTCCGGACGGCGGCGGCGGGTCTACCGCCTCACCACCGGGGGCCGGAAGGCACTCGGCCTGGAGCACCAGGCGTGGCAGTCGTTCTCGGCGGGGATCGCGGCGGTGTTGAAGGGAGTCCCATGGCCGGACACGACCTGATCGACGCATACCTGGACGAACTGCGTGACGCCCTCCGGTGGCGGCCCGACGTGGAGGACCTCCTGGCCGAGGCCGAGGACCACCTGCGCGAGTCGGCCGACCGCCTGGAGGGGTCGGGGCTCACCCCCGCCGACGCCGAGCGCGACAGCATCACCGCCTTCGGCCATCCCGCGCTGGTGGCCCGGGCCCATGCCACCACCGCGGCCGGGTCGCTGGCACTGCCCACCGGCCAGACACGGGCCGCGGGTGTCGTCGCCATCGTCGCCGCCGCCTGCTGGGTGCTGGTTCCCGCGCTCTGGATCCTGAGCGGTGTGGTGGAGGACTCCACCGGGGACTGGACCGGAGCGCCCCAGGTCCTGGGAATCGCTGGGCGCCATGAGCCTGCTCCTGGCCGGGGCGCTCACCGTGGTCTCGGCCGGCGGCGTCATCACCCGCCACGGCGGGCTCGGCCCGGTGGGTGCCGGCGCGCTGGTCCTGCTGGTCCTGGGCACCGCCATGAGCGTCATCGGCTGGTTCCTGGCCGGGTGGATGACCGTGTCCGGCCTGGGCCTCGCCCTCCTGGCCGGGGCGATGGCGCAGCGGCAGATCGCCCCGAAGGTGCCGACCGTGCTGCTGGGCGCGGGACTGCTGGTCGGGTTGACCGCCTTCCTGGCCACCCGGGCCCTGGAGGTCGGCCGGGCCGACGAGTGGGGCGACTACCGCGCCCCGTCGGTCATCGGCCTGGTGCTGGCCTGCGGGCTGACCGCAGCCGGCCTGGCCGGCACCGGCCGGTGGCTGGCCTCGGAACAGCCCGCCCCGACGGCACTCCCGGCCTACTCCGACAGCTGACCGGTCACAGCTACTCCGACAGCTGACCGGTCACAGCTACTCCGACAGCTGACCGGTCACCTTGCGCTCCCAGCGGTGGACGCGGTGGAACCAGGATGCGTCCTCCATGAACATCATCGGGCAGGCACCGTCGACCACCTCGACACCGTGCTCACGACACAGCGCGACGGCGTCGTCGGACACCGACGACGGCCCGCCGCCCTTGTGCAACCAGACGCGCGGGATGCCGTGGTCGATGCACTCCTGGACCACCCCTGCGCTCCGCTCGGCCGGGACCATCACGATCGCCCCGTCGATGCCCTCCGGCAGGTCGGCGACGGTCGGCACGCAGCGATCGCCGTCCACCTCCCCGGCGTGGGGGTTGACCGGGAACACCTGGTACCCGTGCTGCTTGAGCTCCCGGTAGACCGCGGCCGAGAACTCCTTGGGGTCGTGCGACGCCCCCACGAACGCCAGCCGCTGCTGGGCCAGGAAGTCGTCCACCACCGCTCTGCTCACCATGCCAGGGCCTCCGTCTGCCACCGCATGGACGGCGACGTCGCCGTCCATGTCCATCGCGCTCCACCCCGGGGCCGTTGTCAACGGCCCATCCGGCACACCTGACCGGTACCGAACCGCAGCCCTCTAGGGTGTTGCCGTGCCCGGGAGGTCCCCGGACGCAGCCTGGGAGGGTGACGTGCACGCACTCATCGCCACCGACGGATCCGAGATCAGCATCGACGCCGCCCGCAAGGGCGTGGCGCTGCTCAGCCCCACCAAGGTGACGCTGCTGACCGTGGCGGACACCAGCATCGCGGAGGACTCCGGGGCCGGCGGGTTCGAGGGCAACCTGTTGTCCCCCCAGGAGTCCGAGGAGGCCCGCAAGGCGATCCTGGCCGAGGGCAAGGACGAGCTGAGCGACACCATCACCGCCATCGGGGTCGACCCCGCCATCGTGGACCGCAAGCTGGTCGAGGGCGCGTCGGGGCAGATGATCATCCACGTGGCGGACGAGGTCGGCGCCGACGTCATCGTCGTCGGATCCCACGGCCGCGGCTGGTTCAAGCGCGTCGTGATCGGCTCCATCAGCGAGTACGTCGTGCACCACAGCGACATCCCGGTCCTGGTGGTCCGCCACGACGACCACGCCGAGGCGGCCGCCACCACCGACGCGACCGACGACGGAGCCTGACCATCACGCAGCCCACGTGGTCGGTCACCGAGCTCCACGAGGCCGTCAACGGCCTGCTGGACCATGTGTTCGGCGACCTGGCCTGGGTGGAGGGTGAGCTCCGGAACGTGAGCCGGTCCCGACCCGGCCACGTCTACTTCGACCTGGTCGAGGCCGACCACGACGGGCCCGAGTCGCAACGGGCCTCGCTGTCGGTGGCGCTGTTCAACTCCGACCGCCAGCGGGTCAACCAGTTCCTGGCCGACCAGGGCGGAGCGGTCCGCATGACCGACGGCATCCGGGTCCGGATCGGTGGCCGGCTGCAGACCTACCCGTCGCGCAGCTCCCTGCAGCTGGTGATGGACCGGATCGACCCTGCGTTCACCCTGGGCCTGCTGGGCCAGGAACGGACCCGGTTGCTCGGGGCGTTGACGGCCGAGGGGATCCTGCGGGCCAACGCCGAGCTGCCGTTGTCGCCCCTGCCCCTGAGCGTGGCGCTGGTGACCAGCGGCGGCAGCGCGGCCCAGGCCGACGCGCTGGACGAGTTCCGACGCTCCGGGTTCGGGTTCCGGGTGTCCTTCCTGGACGCCCGCACGCAGGGGCCGGACGCCGAGGTCTCCCTGGTCGCCGCCCTGCTCACCGCCGAGGGCCTCGACGTCGACGTCGTGGCCCTGGTGCGGGGCGGCGGCGCGGCCACGGACCTGGCCGCGTTCGACAGCGAGCGCGTGGCCCGGGCCATCGCGGGCCTGGGCGTCCCGGTCATCACGGGCATCGGCCACGAGATCGACCGGAGCGTGGCCGACGAGGTCGCCCACGGTGCCCACAAGACCCCCACCGCGGCCGCCGCCGCCCTGGTGGAGCGGGTCCGGGACGCGGCGCTGTCCGTCCACGACCGGTGGGTGTCGGTGACCTCGGGGGTGGCGGGGCGGCTGGTGCGGGCCGACCAGCAGCTGGACCGCACCGGCCGGCGCACGGGCTCCGCCGCCGTCCACCACCTGTCCCGGCATCGCCAGGGGATCGACCACCTCGGCCAGCGCATCCGGACCGCCGGGCACCGGGCCGGGACAGCCGACCGGGCGGCCGTGAGTGACCTGGCCCGACGCCTCGGTCCGCCCGCGACACGGGCGTTGGAACGGGGCACGGACCGCATCGACTCCCTGGCGGCCCGGGCCGCGGTGCACGACCCGGAGGCCGCACTGGCCCGGGGCTGGTCCGTCACCCGCGGGGTCGACGGCGCGCTCGTCCGCTCCCCGCAGGACGTCAGGCCCGGCGACCGACTCGTCACCACCACCCGTGCCGGTTCGCTGCACTCGCTGGTGGTGGCAGGCCCCGGGGACGATCCCGTGCACGCGAACGACAGCCAGGAGGCTCCGTCATGACCCAGGACCAGCGACCCGACCCCGAGGAGCTGGGCTTCAGCGGCGCCCTGGCCGAGCTCAACGAGATCGTGGCCGAACTGGAGTCCGACGCCCTCGACGTCGACCACCTGGCCGACCGCGTGGAACGCGCCGCGGTCCTGGTGGCGTGGTGCCGCTCCCGGATCGACGGTGCCCGGTTCCAGGTGGAGGAGATCCTGACGCGGCTGGACCCGGACGACGGCCCGTCGCCGGAGGAGGGGTAGCTTCGGCGCCATGTCCCCCGCCCGCCGCGAACCCCTCACCCGGTCCGCCATCGTGGACGCCACCCGGGAGATGCTGCGCACCACCGACCTGGACGACCTCTCCCTGCGCAAGCTCGCCTCCACCCTCGGCGTCACCGCGCCCGCCCTCTACGCCCACGTGGAGGACAAGGAGGACCTGCTGCAGGCCGTGGCGGAGACCGGGTTCACCGAACTGGTGGCACGGTTCGTGGACGTCACCGACGAGGACCCCGTCGAACGGCTCCGGGCCTACGGGCGGCTGTACGTCGAGCACGCCCTGGCCGACCCCGAGGTCTTCCGGGTCATGTTCCTGTACCGGCCCGAGGCGCTCGACGTCCCCGGGGTGGACAACGAGCTGCCTGCCGCCACCGAGGCCTTCGCCCGGCCCGGCGAGGCCGTGGAGGCCGCCATGGCCTCCGGGCAGATCCACCCGGACCGGGACCCGATCCTGACCGCCATCACGCTGTGGACCACGTCGCACGGCTGTGCCTCGGTCCTGCTGCTGGGTGCCCGGGCCGGCGAGGTGATGGTCCCGACCGGCCTGGAGGCCCTGGTGGAGGACGTCATCGACGTGACCCTGCAGGGCCTGCGCCAACCGCCCCGCGGCTGACCGGGCCGGGGCCGCTCAGCCCGGCGCCGGGGCGTACGTGGCCAGGCCCTCTGCCACGGTGCCGCGCCCCACACCGGGCTCGGCCGCCACCGCCTCCAGCCACTCCGGGCGCACCACCGCCGACACCCACAGGGGCTGGGTGAGGTCGCTGCCCTCCACCACGAAGCGCACGAAGGTCTGGGCGTAGTCGGGGGGCCGCACGTCCCGGGACAGCTCCAGCAGGGCGAGGGGATCGGGCGGCCCGACCGGTGCGGCCGGCGGGTAGGGCAGGGAGGGGGACCCTGGGTGCACGCCACCACCGGCCAGCCCGGGACCGTCCGCCAGCACGACCCCACGGACGCGGTCGGGCCGGGCCGCCGCGATGAGCAGGCCGATGTACGCCCCCAGGCCGCGGCCCAGGAGCGTGACCTCGCCGACCTCCTCCACCGCGGCGTCGACGTCACCCACCAGGATCTCCGAGGTGTACCCACCCCCGACGGGGATGGTCGACGCTCCGTGACCGGTGAAGTCCAGGCCCATGACCGGTCCGGGCCACTCGAGTCCGTCCGGGACCGCAGCCGGGGTCCGTTCGCCCAGGCCGTGCAGCAGCAGCAGCGGCCGGGCCGACGGGTCGGCACCGTCGGCCAGGCGGTGCAGCGCCAGCTCGATGCGGTTGTGGCGCAGGTAGGTGGTGCTGTTCACGACAGGAACTCCAGGACCATGTCGGCCACCGGGCGGGGCTGTTCGATGTGGACGAAGTGCCCGACGCCCTCGAGGGCCTCGAACCGTGCCCCCGGCGGCAGGAACGGGATCACGTCCTGGGGCCTGGTGCCCCAGCCCATGACCTCCAGCTCCAGGCCGAGCACCCCGAGCACCGGCACCCCGATGCCGGGCAGGCGCAGCATGGACCACTCCGGCCGCCACGGCCCGAAGCCGCCCAGGCGGAGCGTCGGGTCGATCTTCCAGCGCCAGCCGTCGGCATCCTCCCGTGCCCCCACCGTGACCAGGTACCGCAACCAGTCCGGATCGAGGCGCGGATTCATCTTCCCCCGGCGGGCGGCCAGCTCGTCGATCGTGCCGGGCCGGCGCTGCTTGTCCGCCACCGTCCGCCGGTGGCCGAGCCAGCTGGTCAGCTCCTTGTGCAGCAGGCGGGTGCGTTGCTGTTCGGACACGTCGGACATGACCTGGTGCGACGGCAGGCCGTCCAGGTTGACCAGGGCGCTGACCCGGTGGGGCAGGGCGTTGGCCAGGTGCATCATGAGGCTGCCGCCCTTGGAGTGGCCGAGGAACGGCATCGGGTCCGGCGAGACGGAGTCCAGGACCGCGGCCGCGTCGCGCAGGTCCGCCTCCCAGCTGTAGAGCGCCGCCCGGTCGGAGTCGCCATGGCCCCGCTGGTCCCAGCTCACCACCCGCCAACCACCGTCGGCCAGCAACGGGGCGAACACGTCGAGCGTCCCGGCGAAGTCGAACCCGCCGTGCGCCATCACCATCGGGGGGGCGGCGGGGTCCCCCCACTCGGACACGGCGATGGACAACCCGGTGGACTCCACCGTCCGCCGGCGGTCCGGGCGCCGCGCCCCCGGGAACGCCACGGTGGCCACCGGGGACGGTTCACGATCCGGGGCATCGGGGTCGGCCATGGCCGGATGCTACGGCCCGGCCGGGACGGACCGTGCCGCCGGTGGCGTCCGGAGCGGTCCGAACCCACCGGATTCGGGGTGCCGCTCGGTAGGGTGAGGCCACGGATCCGATTCACACCACGCCGGGTCCAGCCGCACCGGGGAGCGCACCCGCCGTGGCGGGCCGTGGGGCCCCGCGTCCCAAGCCCGCCGTGGAGGCGCCCCTGGTCTCGGAGGCCGTGGCGGCCATCCGGGCCCTTCCCTACGGCGGCATGGACGACGCCACGCGGCGGATCGACCTGCCGCCCACGGTGCGCGCCGCCGTGTCCCCGGCCATCCTCGCCCTCCGGTGGGGCGCGCTGGGCTACGGCCTGGTGTTCGCGGCGCCGGAGGCGTTCCGCGGTTCGTACGAGGCCGTGGTCGCCACCGCGGTCTGTCTCTTCCTGACCACGTGGCGCACCCTCATCCCCGTCCGCCTGGCCTCCACCGAGCCCGCCCACTGGATCGCGCCACTGGTCGACGTGGCCGTGCTCGGACTGGCCGTCGGCTACGACGGCGGGGTCGAGAGCCCGTTCTACTTCTGCATGCTGGCCGCCCTGGTGGTGGTGGCGTTCGGTTGGGGGAGCACCCGGGGCGTCATCGGCCTGGTCATCGCCGGTGCCGCGCTCCTGGCCGGGACCGCGCTCGGTCCCACCGGGCTGGCCGCCCAGTGGGACGACCAACGCGACCTGGCCGCGTTGATCACGTTGGTGCTCGCCACCGCGGCGGCCGCATTCGTCCGCAACCGCCTGGTGGACGCGGAGGACCGCCGCTCAGCCCTGGTCGGCCAGGTCAACCGCCTGTCCGAGGCCAACGACCTGCTGTCCATGCTCAACACCGTGGCCCGCACCCTGCCCAACTCCCTGACCCTGCGCGAGGCGCTCGAGCGGTCCCGCCAGCAGTTGGTGACCACGTTCGACGCCCGCGCCATCTGCCTGCTCATCTTCGACGAGAACGCCCAGGACTGGGTCCCGAAGCTGGCCGAGGGCTGCGTCCTTCGGCCTTCGTACCCCGCCTCGGAGCTGCCCGGGCCGTTGCTGACGGCCCTGGACGGCCCGGCACCGGTGCTGGCGCCGGACCTCACCGTGGCCGGGGCCCAGCCGATCGCCGCGGGCCTGGGCAGCGGCATGTACCTCCGCCTGGACGCCCGGGACGAGACGATCGGACTCCTGGGCCTGGAGCACCCCACCATCGGCCACTACGACGACCGCAGCGTGCGGCTGCTCACCGGGCTGTCCGAGGTGCTGGCCCTCACCGTGGACAACGCCCGGTGGTTCGGCCGCCTCCGCTCGCTCGGAGCGCAGGAGGAGCGCACGCGCATCGCCCGCGACCTGCACGACCGGCTGGGCCAGTGGCTGACCTACATCTCCTTCGAGCTCGAGCGCATCATCCACAGCGAGCCGGAACGGGCGGGCGAGCTGGACCACCTGCACGACGACGTCCAGGCCGCGTTGGACGAGCTGCGGGAGACCCTGCGCCAGCTGCGCTCGGGCGTGAGCGAGGACAAGCCGCTGGCGGTGCTGGGCCAGGACGTGGTCAACCGGTTCGCGGAACGGGCCGACGTGGCCGCGTCGTTCACCGTGGTGCACCCCGAGGACCGCCTGCCCATCCCGGTGGAGAACGAGCTGCTGCGCATCCTGCAGGAGGCCCTGACCAACGTGGACCGCCACGCCCGCGCCGAGCACGTGGACGTGGTGTGGGACGTGCGGGGCGGGAACTTCGAGCTGGTCGTCCACGACGACGGCATGGGCTTCGAGACCGCCCGAGGCGTCCGTGACTCCGCCTACGGGCTCGTCGGGATGCGGGAGCGGGCCGACGTGATCGGCGCCCGGCTCACCATCGACAGTCGACCCGGGCACGGGACCACCATCACCGTGTCCGCCGGAATGGAACACAAACAGGAGGTCCACTCGTGAGGGTGCTGCTCGTCGATGACCATCAGATCCTGCGCGACGGCATCCGCCGCGGCCTGGAGAGCGCGGGGGAGACCGTCGTGGGCGAGGCCGGCAACGGCGAGGAGGGGGTGGCGATGGCCCGCGAGACCGCTCCCGACATCGTGCTGATGGACCTGTCCATGCCCGTGCTGGACGGCGTGGGAGCCACCCGGCGCATCACCGATGAGTTCCCCGACATCAAGGTGGTCGTGCTCACCATGCACGACGACCCCGAGCGGACCCGGGCCGCGCTGGAGGCGGGAGCGGCCGCGTACCTGTCCAAGGGCACCTCGTTCTCCGACGTGCTGGAGACGCTGCGCCTGGTGGAGGCGGGCGAGGAGACGCTGTCGCCGCGACTGGCCGCCTCCATGCTGGAGGTCGTCGGCAAGTCCGAGCCGACGGCGGAGATCCTGTCGGAGCGCCAGGTGGAGATCCTCCAGATGATCGCCGACGGCATGTCCACCAAGCAGGCGGCGAGGGCGCTCGGCATCACCCAGAAGACGGTGCACAACCACCTGAACGCCACCTACCGGCGCCTGGACACGCAGAGCCTGACCCATGCCGTGCTGTCGGCCGTGCGGCTCGGCATCATCGACCTCCACTCCGAACCTGACCCAGAGAGTGACGACGACGCATGAGAACCTCACGCTGCCGCGCGGGACAGGGATTTGCTCATACACCCCCGCCCCCTCCGGTGGGAGAGAATCGTCCCGTGATCACGGGCGGGCGAGGACGCACTGGGGGGCTCCGGCGCGGGCAGCGCGGCCTGGTGTCCGTGCGCGTCCTCCTGGCCCTCGCCGTCTCCACCGTCGTCACCGTCGCGGTGTCGGGGCCGATGGCCTTCCAGGCGTACCAGGCCAACTCGGACGACCCTTCCTCCGACACCACCACGACCACGCCGAGCACCACCGCGCGGCCGTCGGTCCTCTCCGAGACCACCCTGCCCGGCCGCGACTCCGTGGCCCTGGGCGGGACCACCGAGGTCCCCGCCACCACGGACGGCACCGGCACCACCACAACCGGCTCCGGCGGATCCACCGTCACCACCGTCCCCCCCAGGACGACGGCCCCGGCGCCGGCCACGTCCGCCGCCCCCGGACCTCGTCCCACCACCGCCGGACCGGCGCCCACCACCATCCCGCCCGGGACCTCGACCGTGGTGGAACCGCCCCGGACCACCACGACCACCACCGTCCCGGTACCCGGCGACGGCATCGTGTTCGCACTGTCCGCCGGCCAGCGGGACC
This sequence comes from uncultured Actinomycetota bacterium, assembly GCA_963773765.1. Lineage (GTDB taxonomy): Bacteria > Actinomycetota > Acidimicrobiia > Acidimicrobiales > Microtrichaceae > CAVZCC01. Next base: position 840,253 of record CAVZCC010000005.1, read on the forward strand.
TGCGGCCCCTCCCCGGCGCCGTCGTGAGCGGACGGGTGTGGATCTACTTCGAGGGCACCGGCGTGGACCTGGTCCGCTTCTGGATCGACAACCCCTCCGGGACCGGCATCCCCGCCAACACCGAGGAGCAGTCGCCGTACACGCTGGTGCGTGGACCCACCAACGGCCAGCCGGGGTCCTGGGACTCCACCACCGTGGCGGACGGTCAGCACTCGGTGCTCACCGAGGTCGTCACCACCACCGGCAGCTCGTACCGGCGCCTGGCCGTCTTCACGGTCAGCAACATCGACGACTGAACCCCTGCACCCGTAACCTCGCCGGGCCGCGCGACCGCCCGCCGGCGATCGAGCACCAGGGGGCCACATGACCGAGATCCGCGGGACCGTCGAGCCGGGCTTCGAGGCCGTCCGGGACGCCTTCGAGTCCAACTTCGCCGAGCATGGCGAGGTCGGCGCCGGCTTCTGCGTCTACGTCGGGGGCAGGCCCGTGGTGGACCTCACCGGCGGCGTGGCCGATTCCACGGGCCGCCCCTACGACGACTCGATCCTGCAGATGGTGTTCTCCACCACCAAGGGCGCCACCGCGGTGTGCGCCCACCTCCTGGCCCAGCGGGGGGAGCTGGACCTGTCCGCTCCCGTGACCGACTACTGGCCGGAGTTCGGGGCCCGGGGCAAGGCGCACGTCCCCGTGTCGTGGTTGCTGTGCCACAAGTCCGGGATGATCGACACCGACGGGCCGCTGTCGGTGGAGGACGCACTGGACTGGGACACCGTCACCGCCGCCCTGGCCGCCAGCGCGCCGGCGTGGGAGCCGGGTACCGCCCACGGCTACCACGCCGTGACCTACGGCTGGCTGGTGGGTGAGGTGGTCCGGCGGGTGTCGGGCCGGAGCCTGGGCACCTTCTTCCAGGAGGAGGTCGCCGCGCCGCTCGGCCTGGACTTCTGGATCGGCCTGCCCGCCGAGCAGGAACCGCGTGTGTCCTCGCTCATCCCCGCCGGTGGCGCCCCGATCCCACCGATGATGAACGAGGAGGGCGACGGCTCGGACCGTCCGCCCAGTGGGCTCATCGAGATGCTCAACAGCTTCCTCGGTGAGGGCAACCTGGTGGTCAAGGCCCTGACCGCACCGGGTGGCGCCCTGACCGACGAGCAACTCTGGAACGAGCCCCGGCTGCGCGCCGCGGAGATCCCCTCGGCCAACGGCGTGACCAACGCCCGGTCGGTGGCCCGCATGTACGCCTCGCTGGTGTCGGAGGTCGACGGGATCCGCCTGCTGGACCGGGAGACGGTGGAACAGGCCATCGAGATCCAGGTGGAGGGCCCGGACCAGGTGGTCATGTTCCCGATCCCCTTCGGACTGGGGTTCATGACCCACTCCCAGTTCTCGCCGTTCGTCGGGGGCAGGTCCTTCGGCCACTACGGCGCCGGCGGCTCGGTCGGGTTCGCGGATCCGGACCGGGGAGTGGCCGGCGGCTACGTGATGAACAAGATGCACTTCGGCCTGGCCGGCGACCCCCGCACGGCCGCCCTGCTGGAGGCGGTCGACCGCGCCGTGGGCTGACCGGGCCCGGGTCGGGGAGCCCGCCACGGCTTGCGCCGGGGCGGCCCGGGCGGTTGAGTGGGCGCATGCCTGCCGACCCGGTCGCCGAGGCGACGCGTCGCCGGACCTTCGCCATCATCTCCCATCCCGACGCAGGCAAGACCACCCTCACCGAGAAGGTGCTGCTGTACGGCGGTGCCCTCGGCCGTGAGGCCGGCGCGGTCAAGGCGCGCGGTGACCGGCGCTCCGCCACGTCGGACTGGATGGAGCTGGAGCAGCAGCGCGGCATCTCCATCACCTCCACCGTGCTGCAGTTCCCCTACCGGGACTGCGTCATCAACCTGCTGGACACCCCCGGGCACCGCGACTTCTCCGAGGACACCTACCGGGTGCTCACCGCGTGCGACGCGGCCGTCATGGTGCTGGACGCGGCCAAGGGCATCGAGCCCCAGACCCTGAAGCTGTTCGAGGTCTGCAGGGACCGCGGCCTGCCCCTCATCACCTTCGTCAACAAGTGGGACCGGCCCGGCCTCAGCCCGCTGGAGCTGATCGACGACATCGAGTCCCACCTGTCCATCATGTGCACCCCCATGACGTGGCCCGTCGGCATCGCCGGCGACTTCCGGGGTGTGGTGGACCGTGACAGCGGGGACTTCATCCGCTTCACCCGCACCGCCCGCGGTGCCACCGAGGCGCCGGAGGAGGTCGTGCCGGCGGAACGCGCCGCGGCGGAGGAGGGCGACTCCTGGGCCGCGTGCCAGGACGAGTTGGAGCTGCTCAGCGGCACCGGACACGACCGCGAGCTGTTCCTGGCCGGCGAGACCACCCCCATGCTCTTCGGCTCCGCGCTCACCAACTTCGGGGTGCGGCTCCTGCTGGACTCCGTGGTGGACGAGGTCCCGCCCCCCGGGCCCCGGGAGGACGTGGACGGCAAGCCCCGCCCGCTGGACGCGCCGTTCGCCGGGTTCGTGTTCAAGGTGCAGGCCAACATGGACAAGGCCCACCGGGACCGCATCGCCTTCATCCGCGTCTGCTCCGGGCGGTTCGAGCGGGGCATGGTCGTGACCCACGGCCGCACCGGCAAGCCCTTCGCCACCAAGTACGCCCACTCGGTGTTCGGCCAGGAGCGCGAGACGCTGGAGGAGGCCTTCCCCGGCGATGTGGTCGGCTTCGTCAACGCCAACGAGGTGCGGGTGGGCGACACGCTGTACGAGATGGACCCGGTGACGTTCCCGCCCATCCCCAGCTTCGCCCCCGAGCACTTCGCCATCGCCCGCACCACCGACGTCAGCCGGTCCAAGCAGTTCCGCAACGGCATCAACCAGCTGGACGAGGAAGGCGTGATCCAGGTCCTGCGGGACCCGGACTTCGGCGACCAGGCCCCGGTGCTGGCCGCGGTGGGTGCGCTGCAGTTCGAGGTGGCCACCCACCGGTTGGAGAACGAGTTCAAGGCCCCGGTGGAGTTCTCCATGACCAAGTACCGCGTGGCGCGCCGGACCGACGAGGCGTCCCGGGCCGAACTGCGGGCCATGCAGGGCGTGGACGTGCTGGAGCGTTCCGACGGCACCCTGCTCGCGGTGTTCGAGTCCGTGTACTGGCTGGAGCGCCTGGAACGGGACCAGCCGGAGCTGACCCTGGACCGACTGGTGGCGGAGGGCGAGCTCCGCCAGTAGGGCCCCCTCCGGGCTCAGGCCGCGGGCACCGGCACCGGCGCCGCCGGGCCCACGTACCGGGCACTCGGCCGGATGATCCTGGGGTCCTGGGCCTGCTCCAGCACGTTGGCGGTCCAGCCCACCATCCGGCTGACGGTGAAGGTCGGCGTGAACATCTCGGGCGGGATGCCGCACAGGGTCATGACCACGCCGGCGTAGAACTCGACGTTGGCCCGCAGGCGGCGGCCCGGCTTGTGCAGGGCCAGGAGCTCCACGACCCGGGCCTCGACCCGGCGGGCGAAGTCCACCAGCGCCCGGGAACGCTCGTCGTCGGCCAGCTCGGAGGCGGTCGCCCGCAGCATCAACGAGCGGGGGTCGTCGGTCCGGTAGACGGCGTGGCCGAAGCCCATGATGCGTTCACCCCGTTCGATGGCGTCCACCACCACCTCGTCGATCCGGTCCGGCGTGGCGATCTGGTCGAGCAGCGCCAGGGCCCGGCTCGGTGCCCCGCCGTGGAGCGGTCCGCTGAGCGCTCCGATGGCAGCCACCACCGCCGAGCCGACATCGGCGCCGGTGCTGGTGACCACCCGGGCCGTGAACGTCGAGGCGTTGAAGCCGTGGTCGATCGTTGCCACCAGGTACCGCTCCAGTGCGGCCACCCGCCGGGGATCGGGCTCGGACCCCGTCAGCATCCACAGGTAGTTGGCGGCGTGGCCCAGGTCGTCACGTGGCGGCAGCGCGGCCAGGCCCCGCCCGAGCCGGTGGAGCGCGCACAGGATGGTGGGAGTCAGCGCGGCCATCCGCAGGGCGTCGTCGCGCCGGTCCCCGGGCGACAGGTCGAGCACCGGACGCAGTCCGCACTCCGCCGCGGCCATCGACAGACAGGTGCGCAGGCCGGCCAGCGGTTCGCCCGTCCCGGCCACCTCGGCCAGGAGCCCGGCCGTCACCGGAGGCAGGTGGCGCAGCGGCGCCACCTCGTGGCGGAATCCGGCCGCCGCGTCGCGGTCGGGCAGGGCGCCGTCCACCAGCAGCTGCCACACCTCCTCGAAGGTCCGGGTCACGGCCAGGTCGACCGCTGAGTACTGGCGGTAGTGGTAGAAGCCCTCGTCGCCGCGGACGTCACCCAGCGTGGTGCGGGACACCACGACACCCTTCAGGCCGGGAGGCACGTCGAGGAGGCCGTCCTCGTGCAGTTGCGTCATCGTCATGGCTCCACCGTGCCGGACCGACCGCGGCAGATCAACGTTGATTATCGTCAACCGGTACCGTGGCGCATGGCCGCCCTCACCACCGCCCAGGCCGCCCACCGCCTGGGGGTCAAGCCCCAGACGCTCTACGCGTACGTGAGCCGGGGGCTGCTGGTGAGTCACCGGTCACCCGACGGCCGCCGCAGCCTGTTCGACGCCGACGAGGTCGAGGCGCTGGCCCGACGGGGACGACCCCGCGCCACCAGCCGTGAGCCGACGCTGGCCCTGGAGATCTCCAGCGGCATCACCAGCATCGATCCGGGCGGCGTGCGCTACCGCGGCCATGACGCCGGTGCACTGGCCCGCTCGGCCACCTCCGAACAGGTGGCCGAGCTGATCTGGACCGGCGGGATCCCTCCTTCACCGGCGCCGTGGACGGCCCGGCCCGTGCCCGCCGGGGGCCGGACCATGACCGATCGGCTGTTCCGGATCTGCGCCACCGTCGCCCTGCCCCCCGGTCGCCGCACCGAGCCGGCGACCGTGGCGGCCCAGGGACGGGTGCTGATCGCCGGCATCGTCGAGTCGTTGCCCCGCCTCGGAGGAGGCCCGACCCCTCGACTGCACCTCCCGGCCGGCGGCGCGCCCGTCCCCGGCACGGTGGCCGGGCGGCTGTGGAGCCGGCTCACGCCGCGGCGGCCCCGCACCGGCGGGGTGGCCTGCCTCAACGCCGCCCTGGTGCTCCTGGCGGACCACGAGATGGCGGCGTCGACCCTTGCGGCCCGGGTGGCGGCGTCGACGCGTGCCGACGCCCGGGGCGTGGTCATGGCCGGGCTCGGTGCCCTGGCCGGGCCCTACCACGGTGGCGCCAGCCGTCAGGTGCGACGCTTCCTCGCGGATGTGGCCGACCAGGGCGCCGGCCCTGCCGTGGACGGCTGGATCGAGCGCATCGGCACCGTGCCCGGCTTCGGGCACACGGTGTACCGCGACGACGACCCGCGGGCCGTGGTCCTGTTGGACCTCCTGGGCCGTCACGTCGACGACCGCCACCGCGCCCTGGCCGAGGCCGCTCTGACCGAGGCCGGGCGTCGCATCGACGGCCCCGTCAACGTCGACTTCGCCCTCGGCCTGCTGGGCACCGCCTTCGACATGGCCGACGATGCCGGCGAGGCAGTCTTCGCGGTGGCCCGCATCGCCGGCTGGCTCGGCCACGCCCTGGAGGAGTACGGCGAACGACCGCTCCGCTACCGGGCCCGGGCCGTGTACGTCGGGGACCCGCCGGTGGACTGAGCGGGCGGACACCGCCCGGCGGTCCTGCGCCATCATGTCGCCATGGCCACCGACGACGACCTGGGCAGCGCCGACGTCACCCGTGAGCAGGTCGAGGCCGAGCCCTGGTTCGCCGTGTGGGTCGAGGGCGGTGAGTGGCCCGGCCAGGCCGAGCGCCGGGCCGACGTGGTGGACCGGTGCGGCGCCGTGCTGGGCGAGCGGGTGTTCCTGGCCGAGGGCGCCACCATCGCGTGTGAGGCGCTGCGCATGGGCGACCGCAGCTACGTCGCCACCGGCTGCGTGCTGCGGGACCGGGTGGAGATGGGCGACGACTGCTCGCTCAACCCGTACGTGGTCCTGGCCGGCCGGGTGCGGCTGGGCGACGGGGTCCGCATCGCGTCGTTCGCCGCGCTGTACGGCTTCAACCACGTCTTCGACGACCCCGACGTCCCCATCTGGCTCCAGGGCCTCCACGAGGAGGGCATCGTGGTGGAGGACGACGTGTGGATCGGCACCCACGCCGTCGTCTGCGACGGCGTGACGGTCGGCGCCCACAGCGTGGTGGCGGCCGGCGCCGTGGTGACCACCGACGTGCCGCCGTGGTCGGTGGTGGGTGGCGTTCCGGCCCGGGTCCTGTCGGACCGCCGCGACCGTGGCGTGGCGGTCCGGGCCGGGGCCACCAGCGCCACCCGCCTCACCCGGGGCCCGCTGGAGCGGTTCGACGCGATGGTGGCGGAGCAGTGGCCGGACGTGCTGGAGCGGTGCCGGGTCGCCGGCACCGAGGCCCCCGGCGGCTACACCGACGTGCCCGGCGGCCCCCGCCTGGTCCGGCCGACGTGCGACGCGGTGGAGGTCGCCGCTGCGTTCGGTGCCGCGGACCGCGCCGGCGACCGGGCAGCACTCGTCGCATGGCTCCAGTCGCGCCAGGACCCCGTGACCGGCCTGTTCACGGACCCGGCGGAGCCGCCCCTGGGTGAGGATCCGCTGGCGTTGCGGCTGGACTCGGAGTACCGCCACTACGGCGTGCTGTCGGTCGGCTACGCCCTGGAGGTGCTGGGGGCGGGGCCGCTGCACCCGGTGCGCTGCGTGGAGGACCTGCCGTCGGACGGGCTCGTCGACCGGCTGGACGCACTGCCATGGCACGACCTGGCCTGGCCGGCCGGTTCCTGGGTGGACTTCTGGGGCACGGCGGTCCACCTGAACCGGCGCCACCACGGATCCACCCGCGGCCTGGAGTCGCTCTTCGGCTGGCTGGCCACCAGGGTCGACCGGCGCAGCGGCATGTGGGGCGCCCCCAACGACACCTGGGGCTGGCTGATGCCGGTCAACGGCTTCTACCGGTTGACGCGGGGCACCTACGCCCAGTTCGGGGAGCCGCTGCTGCACCCCGAGGCGGTCGTGGACACCGTCGCCGCGCACGGCCGGGACAACGGCTGGTTCACCGAGCGCAACCGCAGTGCCTGCAACGTGCTGGACGTGGTGCACCCGTTGTGGCTCTGCGCCCGCCAGACCGACCACCGACGCGCCGAGCTCCGTGACGCCGTGGCCGGCATGCTCACCGACGCGCTGGGTCGCTGGGAGGACGGCGCCGGGTTCGCGTTCGAGCCCGGCGCGCCCGCCGGACTGCAGGGCACCGAGATGTGGCTGTCGATCGTGTACCTGCTGGCCGACCTGCTCGACGGTGCCGGAGGGCTGTCGTGGGAGCCCCGGGGCGTGCACCGGACGGAGCCCTCCGGGTCCGTCCATGTCCCCGCAGGGCTCGGCCATGATGGTCGGCGATGACCGACCCCGGGCAGGGCTACGACGACTACCACTTCGAGCGTCGCAGGGGCCTGGCCCCGCCGACCCCGGAGGTGGCCCGCCGTCGCCAGCTCATCACCGCCGTGGTGGGGGCGGTGGTGGTCCTGGCCGTGGTCGCGCTGGGATGGTCACTCGTCTCGGGGGACGACGGGTCCGACACCGCCACCGATGGGTCGGCAACGACCACCGACGAGGCGGCCGCCACCACCGATGCGGGGGGCGGACCCGATGACGCCGGCACCGGCGGGTCCGAGGGCAAGGACCTGACGCAGGTGCCGGCCAAGGCCACCGACGACTTCGTCAACCCCGACAGCTCAGGCCGGATGTGGTCCAAGGAGGTCCCGGGATCGCTCACCTTCCGGGGTAATCCGACCCGGACCTACTACGGCCGGGGGGAGGTTCCCACGGCCCCCAAGGTCCGGTGGTTCTACCCCGAGGAGGGCGGCATGTGCGCGTCGTCCGCGGTGGGGGGACAGTCCAAGGTCTGGTGTGGTTCCGGCTGGACGGGCCAACCCGCGGTGTTCGAACGGGACGGCCGCACCTGGGTGGTGTTCGGCGCCTACGACAAGGCCGTGCACTTCATGGACGGCGACACCGGCGAGGAGATCCTCCCGCCCTTCCCCACCGGCGACATCATCAAGGGTTCCGTCACGATCGACCCCGACGGCTATCCGCTCGTGTACACCGGCAGCCGTGACAACTACTACCGGGTGATCGCGTTCGACCGGCCCGGAGCGGCCCAGGAGCTGTGGAAGCTGTCGGCCACCGCCGTGTCCCCCACGCTGTGGAACAACGACTGGGACGGCTCCGGCCTGGTGCTGGACGACTACCTGTTCGAGGGCGGGGAGAACAGCCAGTTCCACGCCGTGAAGCTCAACCGGGCCTACGCCGCGGACGGCACGGTGACGGTGGACCCGGAGCTGGTGTTCAACACCCCGGGATGGGACGAGCAGGTGATCGCGGACCTGGCCGGCAACCGGGCCAAGGAGATGTCGATCGAGAACTCCCCCGCGATGTCGGGCAACACCGTCTACTTCGCCAACTCGGGCGGCCTCCTGCAGGGCTGGGACATGGGCCCGCTGCGCACCGGTGGCACCCCCACCCGCACCTTCCGGTTCTGGACCGGCGACGACACCGATGCATCCACCGTGATCGACGCCGACGGGTTCCTGTACGTGGCGGTGGAGTACGAGCGCTCCAACCAGCGGGCCGAGGAGGTGGGCCAGCTCATGAAGCTGGACCCCCGCAAGCCGGACGACCCGCTGGTCTGGAAGTACGACGACCGGGGCACCAGCCCGGCCGGGTTCTGGGCCACCCCGGCGCTGCACGACGGCGTGGTGATCGCGCCGGCCAACTCGGGCAAGGTCGTGGGCCTGGACCAGGAGACCGGGGCCGAGCTGTGGACCCTGGAGCTGCCCGGGCCCACGTGGCAGTCCCCGGTGGTGGTGGACGACGTCTACATCCAGGGCGACTGCAACGGGTACCTGCACGGCTTCGACGTGTCGGACCCCCGGGTGAGGCCCCCCGAGATCTGGTCGGTCCAGATCGGTGGGTGCATCGAGTCCACGCCGACGGTGTGGAAGGGCAAGGTCTACTTCGGGACGCGGGCCGGGAAGTTCTTCTCCATCGGCGACGACGGCACCCTCACGTCCCCCACGGCCTCCCAGGCCGGCGGCGGCGGAGGGGACTGAGTGGCCGGCACCGGGGACCCGGAGCAGGACCTGGTCAGGGAGACGGTCGACCACCTGGCCATCAACCGGCTGCAGGCCCGCTACGCGGACACGGTCACCCGCCGGGCCTGGGCGGAGCTGGCCGAGCTGTTCCTGGTCGATGCCACGGTCCACATCGACACGGTGAGCCGGGCGCCGTTCGACCTGACCGGCCCGGACGAGGTGGGCCGGTTCATCGGTGGGGCGGTCGAACGGTTCACCTTCTTCGAGTTCGTGGTCCTCAACAGCCATGTGGTGCTGGACGTCGACGGTGACCCCGACACCGCGTCGGCCCGCATGTTCATGTGCGAACAGCGCCTGGACGGCGCGACCGGGGAGTGGAGCACCGCCTACGGCCTGTACCGCGACCGGTACCGGCGGGTGGACCGCCGCTGGTGGTTCGCGGACCGCCGGTACCGTTCGCTGGCCCGCACCGGACCGGAGGCCGCGGTGCTGGGCCCGTGGACCGAGTGGGGCGGCGCGGCACCATGACCGGCGCACCGGCACCCTCGGCGCCGGCCGGACCGGACGGCCACGCACCCCGTCCCCACCGCCCCGGACCGGACCAGAACTGGCTCGAGCTCTTCTACGACCTGGTCTTCGTGGCCGCCATCGTCGTGCTCTCGTCCGCCTACTCCCACGACACCTCCGCGGACCAGACCACCTGGCTGGCCCTGGCCTTCCTGATGATCTGGACCATCTGGCTGCTCACCACGCTGGTGCTCAACCGCGTGGAGGTGGAGGGCACCTGGATCCGGTCGCTGCTGGTGCTGCAGATGATCCTGGTGCTGGTCGTGGCGGTGACGGCGGACGACACGCTGGGCGACCACACCTACCTGGTGGGCCCGGCTTTCGCCGGCGCCCTGGTGTGCCTGGCCTTCATGTACCGCTACGCCCTCGGCCGGCGGCCGGACCTCCGGGACCAGCTGAGGGGCAGGGCCCTCCGCTGTGTGATGGCGGCGGCGCTGTTCCTGGTCACCGCGGCGGTGATGAGCTGGTGGTACATCCCGATCTGGGTCGCGGCGCTGGTCCTGGTCCTGGTCCCCTCCAGCCGGGCCGACCCCTACCTGGGCCTGGAGCCCCACGCCGTGGTGCACCGGTTCGGCGAGTTCACGATCATCATGCTGGGTGAGAGCTTCGTGAAGATCGGGCTGGTCGCGACCGAGGAGCCGCTCGACCGGGTCGACCTGTTCGGCCTGCCCCTCACGTTCGTCCTGGTGTTCGCGATGTGGTGGCTGTACTTCACCGATGTGCCCGCGGCTGGCCTGCCCCCTCGGGCCGGCCGTCGCACGGCCTGGATGCTGGGCCACTTCCCGATGCACCTGGGCATCGTGGCGGTGGCGGTGGCCATGTCCAAGCTCCTGCTCCCCGCTCCGGACACGACGGAGAGCATCCAGGAACGCTTCGTGATCGTGCCGATGGCCGCCGTGGTGCTGGCCCTGGCCTTCCTCAACTGGACGGTGGGCACGTCGCTGGCCCGGCGTCGGGCCCGGATCCAGTTGGTGGGCGGGCTGGCCGTGCTGGCCCTGCTCCCGGTGGTGGTCCAGGTGAACACCTTCGACCTGGAGGACGCCGCGGTCATCCTGACCGTCATCCTGGCCGTCACCGGCCTGTGCCTCCGCCGGGTCCGCCCCGCGCCGGCCGACGACCCCGACCTGGTCCACGACCCCGGGGACCACGGCATCGACCGTCCCGGTTGACCAACTGGCGCCTCCGGCGCCGGCAGGCACCGGTCAGAGGCGGATCTCGCCCTCGGAGCGGGCCAGCCTGAAGCCGTTCTGGACCTCGATGGTGAGCCGGGCGGCGCGCTCGGCACCCCACCACAACGCCTCGCCGACCACCCTGCGCAGCACACCCATTGGACACCCCCCGTTGCGTGCGCCCCGACCACCGGTACGCCCGTTCCGGTCGGCACGGCGCCCCCGTTCCTGAGCACCTCCGACCTGGGTTCCCGGAGGGGGCGTGGAACAGGAGCCACGACTACGTTGTGTCCTCAAGCACGCCCTCGTCGCCGGTCGCGGCCAGGGCTGCAGGAGGAACCACCTGATGGCCGAACAGCTCCGTGGCATCGACGCGGCATTCCTCGAACTGGAGTCACCGACCGGACACCTGCACGGGGTCGGCGTCATCACGCTCGCGGCCGATGGCGTCGCCCTCACCGTCGACGAGCTGGTGGACCTGGTGCGGGCCCGGATGCCGAAGCTCGACGTGTTCCGCCGACAGCTCGTGACGGTGCCCGCAGGGGTCGACCGGCCGTACTGGATCGACACCACACCCGACCTCCGGGCCCACGTGCACGAAGTGGACCTGTCCGACCGCAGCGGGAGGGACGGGCTGGCAGGGTTCTGCTCCCGGCTGGCCGGGACCACGCTCGATCGCTCCCGGCCCCTCTGGGAGCTGTGGCTGGTGCACGGCATCCCGGGCGGCGGGCAGGCGCTGGTGGTCAAGATCCACCACTCGCTGTGTGACGGGCTCGGGAGCCTGGCGCTCGTGGCCCAGTTGTTGGACCTCGAACGCCACCCGGAGGGACAGGACGAGCCCGCCCCCGTGGCCGACGAGACGGCCCCCGACCCCCTGTCGCTCCTGGTCCGGGGCGCGGCCAACTCGGTCCGCCGCCCGCTCGCGGCCATCGGCACCGCCGTCGGGCTCGCGGCCTCGGCCGTCCGGCTTGCCCGGCTCGTGGGCTCACCCGGCCGCGGCGACCTGGCCGTCCCGTTGGCCACCCCCCACCTGCCGCTCAACGGCCCGGTCACCGAGCGGCGGTCCGCGGCGCTCTGCGACCTCCCGCTCGACCGGGTCAAGGCCGTTGCGCACGCGGCCGGGGTGCACGTGAACGACGTCGTGCTCGCGGTCGTTGCCGGGACACTGAGACGCTGGCTCCTCAGCAGTGGCGACCTCCCCACCCGGGCCGTGGTCGCGGCCGTGCCGATCTCCACCCGTGGACCTGACGAGCTGTTCGCACCCGGCAACCACGTCTCGGCCTACTTCGCCCACCTGCCCGTGCACCTGGCGTCCGCCCGCGAGCGTCTCGAGGTCACCGCCACCAGCTCGGACGCCGGGAAGGCCGCACATGGCGCGCTGGGCCGGTCGACGCTGGAGCAGCTGACCTCACTCCTCATCCCGGTCCTGGCCGCGCCCCCGATGGCCCTCTACGGACGGCTCCGCCTTGCGAGCCTCCACCCCGCTCCCGTGAACCTGGTCGTGTCTGACGTGGCCGGACCGGCCGTTCCGCTGTACCTCGCAGGGCGCCGGGCCGAGCAGTTCTATGCCCTCGGCCCCGTCTTCGACGGCGTCGGCCTCAACATCACCGCCGTGTCGTACAACGGCGTGATCGGCGTCGGCTACCTCACCTGCCCCGACCGGCTGCCCGACCTGGACCGGCTCGTCGGCCAGCAGCAGGCCGCCTTCGAGGAACTCGCCGGCGCCTATGACCTCTGACCCGGGCCGTCACTACAGTCGCCGCGTGGACACACGCCGGTCGGGAGCCAGGTCGCTGTCGGCCCTGGCCGTCCTGGCCGCGTCCGTCGCGCTCCTGGCGTCCTGCGGCACACGCCTGCCGGACGAGGCGTTCGCCACCACGACGGTGCCCGGATCCGCGCCCGCCTCCACCGGCCCCACCGTGGCCAACCCCGCATCCGACACCGGCGTGTCCGCCGATGAGATCAAGGTGGGGGTGGTGGTCAGCCTCACCAGCCCGCTCGGAGCCGAGGCGTTCTCCGGACCGATGTACGGAGCACTCGCCTACTTCGAGGGCCTGAACGCACGGGGCGGCATCAACGGCAGGCGGGTCACCCCCATCGTGTGCGACGACGGCTCCAGCGGGGCCGGCAACCAACAGTGCGTCCAGGACCTCATCGAACAGCAGCAGGTCTTCGCCTTCGTCGGGAACTCGATCTTCACCTATGCCGGCGCCGCCTACGTCAACGACAAGGGCGTGCCCGACATCGGCGGGCAGCCCATCGGCCACGAGTACGACCAGTACGCGCACCTCTACTCCATCTACGGGAGCTCCTCCCCACGGGACGGCACCGTCGGCTTCGACGGGAAGCTGTACGGCGGCACCGAGGTGTACCGCTACTTCAGCACCAAGCTCAGGACCAAGGTCGCGGCCGTGGTCGCCTACAACCAGAGCGACTCGCTCCGGTTCGCCGACTACACCGAGCAGGGCCTCCGCCGTGAGGGCTACGACGTGGTGCGGGAACAGGTGGACTTCGGCGTGCCGAACTGGGACGCCGTGGTCATCGACATGAAGGCCCGGGGGGTGGACATCGTCTTCGACGCGCTGGAGAACACCGGCAACGTGAACCTGTGCAAGGCGATGGACCGCAACGGGCTCGAGGTCCGGGCCAAGGTGATGTCGGTACAGAGCTGGACCGAGACGGTCCGCAGCGACTACGCCGACTCGCCCGCCTGCCGGACGTCGCTGTACGCCACCTCCACCGATCTGAACTACGACGACACCCAGCACGACGTGGTCGCCGGGTTCCGCAAGGACATGGAACGGACCTACCCGGAACGTGAGGAGCAGCTGTCGATGTGGGCCCTGGAGGGGTGGGCATCGGCACAGTGGTTCACCGATGCCGCCGGGTCCTGCGGCGCAGATCTCACCCGGGCGTGCGTCGAGGCCTACATGGGCCGACCCGACCTGTACGACGGGCACGGCCTGCTCACGCCTCGCGGCTTCGTGGTGTCGACGGACCCGGAGGCTCCCACCAGGAACTGCCTCAACGTGGCGCGGTGGCAGGACTCGGCCCACGACGGTGCGGGCGGCTGGGTGACCCAGACGCCGGACATGGACGCCAGCTGCTTCCGCGTGCCCAGCATCGCCTACGCACCCTGACCGGGGTCCTCGACCTGCGATCCCGACAGCTCCGACGGCTCCCCGGCGAAGGCGATCTCGCCCCGCCGGAGGACGTAGACGGTGTCGGCCAGGCGCAGGACGTCGTGCAGGTACTGCTCGACGATGACCACCACCCGGTCGGGTCCGGCCATCCCCGCGACGGCGTCGGCCAACCGTGCCACCACACCGGGGGACAGGCCGCGGCTCACCTCGTCCAGGAGGATGGCCCCGGCCGGGCGCAGCAACACCCGGGAGAGGGCGACCATCTGGCGCTCGCCCCCGGACAGGGTTCCGGCACGTTGGTCGAGCCGGGCGCCGAGCTCGGGGAAGACCCCCAGGGCGGCGTCGACGGAGCCGCCGGCCGCGAACAGCTCCAGGTTCTCGCGCACCGACATGTCGGCGAAGACGTTGTGCTCGTCCGGAACCAGGGCGAGTCCATCGGCGGCACGGGCGTACGCAGGCACCCGCGTGATGTCCCGTCCCCGCCAACGCACGACGCCGGAACGCAACCCCAGCGTGCCCGCGAGCACGCGCAACAACGTCGACTTGCCCGCCCCGTTCCGTCCCAACAGCGCCACCACCGATCCGGGCGGGAACCTGACGGTCACGCCGTGGAGCACCTCGACCGGCCCGTAACCTGCCCGGCCGTCGACCACCTCCAGCAGTGCGGTCATTCCCGGATCCCCAGGACCACGGCGCGCACGTCGGCCCGTCGGATGACGAGCCCGGGTGGTCCGCTCGCCATCACCCTGCCCTCGGCCATGACGTACAGGAGGTCGGCGCTGTCACGGACGAGGTCCAGGTCGTGCTCGATCAGCAGCAGCGTCAGGCCGGTGGCGGCCAACCGGTGCAGGGTCTGGTGCAGCTCCTCGGTCTCCGCGTCATCCAGGCCGCTGGCGGGCTCGTCCAGGAGCAGGACGGTGGGGCCCGTGCAGAGCGCCCGGCCCAACTCGACCAGTCGGAGCATGCCGGTGGGGAGCTGGTTGCCGGGGACGTACCGCGCGGCCCGGAGCCCGAGCGTCCCGAGCACCTCCTCCACCACGGCCTGTGCCGCCGCCGCCCGGCGGTCGCGCAGGCCGAGGAGACCGCGGAGGATGCCGTCCCGGCGTCGGTTCTCGGCCCCGACCCTCAGGTTCTCCTCCACCGTGAGGGTGCCGAAGACCGTCGAGTGCTGGAAGGTGCGGGCCAGCCCGAGGCGGGCCCGCCCGTCGGACGGGAGGTCGGTCACGTCGACTCCGCGGAGCAGGACGCTGCCGGCGTCGGGCGCTTCCTCCCCGGACAACAGGTTGAAGAGCGTCGTCTTGCCCGCGCCGTTCGGTCCGATGACGGCCGTGATCCGGCCGGGCTCGGCCCGGAGGTCCACGTGGTCCACCACCGTGCGCCCCTCGTACCTCCGGACGACCTGCGCGGCCTCGATCCCGCTGGTTGCCGCGCCGGACGGAGCCACCGCGCCGGGCCGGACCGGCCCCGAGCGGGCGCCCCCGGTCACCTGCGCACCCGCGCCGCCAGGGCGGCGCCGGCCGGCGAGAGCCGCACCGCGGGTCCGGCCCCCGGACGCCGGCGGAGGAAGGGCTCGGTGAGCACCCGTCGGGCCGTGTAGAGCAGGCCGCCCGGGAGGTGGCCGAGCAGGACGGCCAGGAGCCCCACGGCGATGGTGGCGACCCCCTCGCCGAAGGCCACGTCCAGGCCGATCAGGATCGCCGCGCCGAGCACGGCCCCGGCCGCGCTGTCCACACCGAACACCACCACGGCGGCGAACCACACCAGGCTGCGGATGGGGTCGAAGGTCCCGGCGTCGAACGCACGGTACGACGCGGCGAGGAGCACGCCCCCGAACCCGGCCAGCGCCGCGGCGACCCCGAACACGAACAGCTTGAGACGGTGGACGTCGATGCCGCTGGCCAGGGCCCCGGCCTCGTTGTCACGGATCGCCACGAGGGCCCGGCCCAGGCGGCCCCGGTGCAGGTTGCGGACCACGAGCAGTGCCCCGGCCAGCCCCGCGAGCTCATAGCCGTAGTAGCTCTCGTCACCGCTGACGAGCGGAGGCGGTGCGATCTGCACACCGGAGACGAACGCGGGCTGGGCGAACACGAACCGGCTGATCACGGCGCCCACGGCGAAGGTCGTCAGGGCAAGGAACAGGCCGCGCCTGCGGATGGCCAACCAGCTGGTCAGCATCCCGACCGGCACGACCAGGAGGGCCCCGAGCGGCACCGCGAGCAGGGCGGGGACCTGGGGCAGCGGGCCGAGGTCGCCGGCCGACAGCTTGGCGGCCAACAGCGCGCCCAGTCCCGCGAAGCCCGCCTGGCCGAGGGAGATCTGGCCGCCGTAGCCGCTCAGGACCACGATCGAGACGAGGATGATGGCCAGGGCGGGCACTTGTTGGGCCAGGCGCAGGTTGGCCGGTGACATCAGGAGGGGCACCGCCAGCACGACCACGGCGATGATCCACCACCCCCGCAGGGTCGGGAGCTCCCGGCGCACGGCCAGACGACCGGTCGTCCCGGCATCGCCCGAACCACGGCGGCCCTCCAGGTGGCGCATGAGCAGCAGCGCCACCAGCAGCACCACGACGAACAGGTTCGCGGTCAGGGCGTCCAGCAGCGACGACAGGCCGCCGACCGGGTGGAGCCGGGTCAGCTCGGCCTGCATCACCCCGATGGCCAGTGCGGCGACGATCACGATGACGGGACGGGACAGCCCGGCGATGACGACGACCGCCATGGTCTCCAGCACCACGAGGGTCAGGCCGACCGGGTCCAGGCTCAGGGCCGGCGCGATGAGCACGCCGCTGAGCGCGGCCAGGAAGGAGCCGACGGCCCATCCGATCGCCGAGACCCGATCGGTGTCCACCCCGACGAGCTCGGCCAGCTCGCGCCGTTCGACCACGGCGCGGACGTTGAGGCCGGCCCGGGTCCGGAGCACCGCGGTCAGGCCTCCCGCCACGATCACCACCGCCAGCAGGTCGACCACGGTCTCCAGTCGGACCACGGCGCCACTCGTCGGCTGGAAGGAGATGTCCGGGACGATCGACGGGGCGTCCGTCCGCGCCTGACCGCCCCACACGGCGTAGGCGATCCCGAGCAGGAGGACCAGCACGCCCAGCGCCGCGGCCAGCAACTCCGCCGGCACGGCCTCGCGCCGTTGCAGGGGCCGGAACACCAGCGCGTCGATCAGCAGGCCGAGGCCGGGTGCGACCACCAGCAGGACCAGCGCGGCCGCCAGGCCCACCGGCCAGTGCCAGACCCGGACGAGCCACCACACCAGGTAGGCCGAGAACATGGCGATCCCGCCGAAGGCCAGGTTGAACACACCGGTGAGCCGGTAGGTCACCAACAGGCCGAGCCCGGCGAGCGCAGCCACCGCGCCGATGCCGATCCCGGCGATGGCGAGATCGACGTAGATCACGGCATCAGGGCGCAGGGAGGGGGTCGCAGATCGGGCACGGCTGCAGGCCCTCGTCGGTGATCCGCCCGGCGTCGACGGCGCTCACCTCTGGCTTGCCGTCGACGAGTGCGCAGTCGGGACGGTGGTAGCGGGTGCCATGGGCGACGGTGACCGCGTCTGGTCCCGCGCCCGCCACCGCGGGTGTCTCCACGGTCCCCGGTTCGGCAGCGTCCGGGCCGGCTCCCGGCGCGGGTCCGTGCGCCGGAACCGGCTCCGTCAGCAGGTCGTAGAGCGAGGCCACCATGGCGGAGGCACGGTCGTTGCTGCGCCGACCCCGGTCGCCGGAGATGAGCACGGCGCCGGCGACGACCAGGGCCAGGCCGGGGAGGGAGGCAGACGCCAGGTAGGGGATCTGCTGGGCCACCACGGCCTTGCCGGAGACGCCGTACCAGCCGAGGAACATCAGGACCGCTCCGGCGACCACGGCGGCGTAGGCGGCCAGCATCCGGACGGCGGGCCGGGGCATGGCGTGACCCTGCCGTTCCGTTCGCTGCTGCTCGGCTGGTCCGACGCTCATCGCAGGTCACCGTAGACCGCTGGGTGGTCCGGTGGCCCCGGCCGGATCCCGGTGAGCGTGCGGCTCCCCGTCGACCGGCCGTCCCGTACGTCATCGGTGGCTGATGCGGCGTCGACCTCGGCAGCCCTACGGTGGTGACCGTAGGTCAGCGGCCTTCTGGTCCTGTCGGGGGCCGGAAACCCTCACCACCGAAGGCCGTGGGCCAGACCGCACCGGAGGTCCTCGTGGAGAAAGCCGACACCTGTACCGACCGTCGGGCCGTCGTCTTCGACCGGGGTG
>CAVZCC010000006.1:0-735782 GCA_963773765.1 uncultured Actinomycetota bacterium
CGACGGACGGGACCTTGTCACCATGGTGGCAACTCGTTGCGACGCGCGACAATCCGGTCCCCCCGGGCACACAGGATGGCCCCGGTCCACCCCCGCCCCGTTGTGGGCGGTGCGGCTCCACATCGGATCGGCCGTGATCCATCCGCAGAGGTCCTTCTCGGAGTTGACGGCCGTCCGCCGATCCGTTCCGTCGGGCCTGAGGCGCAGCGGGACCTGCCGTTCTGAAGGAAGCAGGGTGACCGCACTGCACTACCACCGCTTGCGGACCTTGACCGGTGGGCAGACCGGGACCGAGGACATCAACGTGTGGTTCGACGCAGAAACGGGGCTGCCGTTGAAGAACCAGCGGGTCATCACGGTGCGCAGCGACTCGATGATCGGCGGAGTGACCTACGACGAAGAGGGGAGCTTCCGGCTCGCGTCGATGACCCCGACCCGGTAGCAGGACCGCGTCACGAGAAGATCATCGGCTGGGGACCTGGACTCCGCGTGGCGACTACGGTCGCCTCAGGTTCGGGGCCACGGATGAGGATGGCGACGGTGCCATACAAGCGTTTGACGGCGACGGACGCGTCGTTCCTGTACATCGAGAGTTCTCACGAGCCCCAACACGTCGGCTCGCTCTCGTATCTGGAGGGGGCGCCGTTGCGTGACGCGTCGGGTCGCATCGCGATCGACGAGCTGCGATCGTCGGCCCTCCGCCGCCTGCATCGTGTCCCGGTCCTCCGCCAGCGTCTGATGTTCGTCCCCTATGGGCTGGGGCGACCGATCTGGGTCGACGACGACCAGTTCGACATCGGCTACCACATTCGCTTGACCGCTGTGCCCCGTCCGGGTGCTGACGATCAGGTCCACGAGTTGATGAGCCGACTCCAGTCGTTGCCACTCGATCGGCAGCGTCCGCTGTGGGAGATGTGGTTCGTCGACGGCCTGCAGGATGACGAGGTGGGGCTGATCATCAAGAGCCACCACGCCCTCGGCGATGGCATCGCCACGGTGGACGTTGCGTTGGCGTTCGTGGACTTCGAACCGGACCCACCTGAGGACCCCCCTGCACCTGCGTGGGAGCCCGAGCCCGCCCCGCCGTCGGTCCGCCTGCTGCTCGAGAGCGTGGCCGACCAACTCGTTCGCCCCACCGCCCTGGCCGGCGCGGCGTTCCGGCACCCGGGGAAAGCGCTCTCGACCGCGACCGCCGCCGCTCGAGCGACGACGAGCCTGTTCGTCCATCCGGAACCCGCACCCTGGAACGTGCCGGTCACCACACACCGCCGGTGGGTCAGTGCAACGGTCCCGCTGGATCCGGTGCGCCATGTGTGTGAGCTGCAGGGAGTCACCATCAACGACGTGGTGCTCGAGGCGTGCACCGGGGCGCTGCGTGACTACCTGCTTTCCCACGACGAAGCCGTCGATCGCACCCTGAGGGCCGTGGTGCCTGTGTCCCGACGCCAGGACGATGAGCACGAGGGCACCCTGGGCAACAAGGTCTCCCTGATCATGATCGACCTGCCCGTTGACGAGGACGCACCACTGCAACGACTCGACAGGATCCATGCCGCGGCC
Source organism: uncultured Actinomycetota bacterium (assembly GCA_963773765.1). Taxonomy (GTDB): domain Bacteria; phylum Actinomycetota; class Acidimicrobiia; order Acidimicrobiales; family Microtrichaceae; genus CAVZCC01. The sequence continues at coordinate 1,561 of CAVZCC010000006.1, forward strand.
GACGAGTTGAAGGGGTCTGACTTCGCTGATGGTGCCGAGACCATCGTGACCCAGGCCGGGGAGATCAGCGTTCTGGCCGGCCCACTGGCTCGCCTCGGGACCCGGTTGATCAAGATGAACGTCGTGATCACCAACATCCCCGGCCCGCCGGTGCCGTTCTATGTCCGGGGCGCGCGGGTGCTGCGCGCCTTCCCCTACGTCGAGGTCATCGACAACGAGGGCCTGACGATCGCGGTCCTGTCCTACGACGATCACCTCTTCTTCGGGCTGACCGCGGACCGCGACGTGATGGTCGACCTCGAGGTGCTGGCCCGGGGAATCGAAACGAGCGCAACCCGCCTGGCAGAAGCGGTCGAGATCTCAGGCCGTCCCCTCCCGTCATGATCCGCCTCAGCCGGTCCAAGGGGGGCAGCGCCTGGACCGTCGCCGGGTGAAGCCGATGTGCTCATCGCACCGAGAAGCCCGTCTCACCGGTGGGCGCCTCGTCAGCGACCCGGAGCCCGACCACGCTGGCGCCCGGTGGACCATCGGCCATCCAGGCCATCGCCGCCTCCACGGCGTATTGCTCGCCCTCGAGGACGGCCTCGACGGTGCCGTCATCGAGGTTGCGTACCCAGCCGGCCACGCCGAGGGCAGCTGCACGCTCCTGGCAGGACTGGCGATACCACACCCCCTGCACCAGACCGGAGACCACCACGTGCACGCGCACCACGGGTCCAGCTTGCCGGACGCGCTTCGGAGCCACCGAACCGTCTGTGGCGGATTTGATCGGGTTCGGTGTCGTCACGCCGTGCGTGGAGACGGTCGTGGTCGGAGTCGCCGGGTGTGACTGAGCGGAGGAGGGTGCTCCGCAGAGGATCGCCGACCTCGGGAGCTGCGCGCGTTGTGGGTCTGCGCCTGCCCGCCAGGGCCGGCCGGCTGGTGTGCAGCCGGCCCCTACGCGGGTGGTGTCGGGTTGAACAGCCGGACCAGCAGGGACAGGAAGTCCAGTAGGGCCGGCAGCGCTGGGAGCGGCTGGTCGGAGACCTCGTGGAACGCCCGCACCTCGGTCAGGGTGTCGTGGTAGGTCCAGATGTCCCTGAAGCCGAACTGCTCGCGAAGGCCGATGGCCAACCAGAGCTTCCCGTCGCGCTGCGGCGGGTCGAAGGCGACGACGTAGTAGCGGCCGCTGGTCGGTGCCACGAAGGTCTCGGTGGCCCAGACGTCCGATTGGGTGCCGGTGAAGATCTCGTCGAAGAACTCCGGTGTCGCGTTCGAGGGGACGCGGTGGACGCCCCCGAGCCGTGCAGGCACCCGGAACGGCAGCGGGTCGCGGGTCAGTCCGGGGCCGACCACGGCGAGGGCGGGCTCGTACCCGGCGAGCCGTGCGAGGTCGGGGGTGCCGAGCTGGAGGAAGAGGCCCTGTCCGGCCCTGAGGTCCATGGAGACCCAGAACCGGTCCTGTCCGGTCATGTCCTGGTAGGCGACCTGGGACAGGTCGGGGTCGGCGACGTACAGGGCGGTGGCCGGGGTGGCGTGGGGTGCGCCGTCCTGGATCGGTGTGTGGGCGGCCAGCGGGGGGACGCCGATGGCCGTCGCCAGGAGGGAGAGCACCGTGATGACCGGGAACCAGCGTCGTGGTCGTCGAGGTGCGCCGGTGGGTGCGGTATCGGACATGGCCGACTCCTTCCGTGCGCTACGCAATGAGTTTATCGCTCGTCGCCCGAGGACCCGCTGGTGCAAGTCCGCGAGATGCCCAGGTCGCGGACCGGCAGCCCGGTGTGATGGATGCCCTGGCCGTCGGTCATCGCTGGACCGTGACGCGGGACGGGCCCGCCCACCGGTCCACGAGGAGTTCCCCGAGGTCCCGGTGGGCGAGCCCGAATGGCCGCCTTGCGTCAGTTGGCTCAGACGATGGTGGTCGTCCAGAACACCAGGTTCGGGTTGTCCGGGTAGCAGATGTCGTCCACCGCGCCGAGCCCGAAGACCGCCTGGTTGGACAACGTGACCATCTTGGTCTGGATGGTGCTGCCGACCGGCCCGGTGGCGGTGAAGGTCAGCCGGTTCTTGGGCATCTGCACCGTGGACCCCGGCACGAACGGCCCGGGCACCCGGTAGACCATGAAGCCGCCCTCGATCTTGAGGCTCGGATAGCCGGGTCCCATGTTGATCCCGGCCGACATCACCGAGTCCACGAACTGCACGTTGGGTGACAGCGGGAACCGGATGGTGAACCCCTGGATGGCCGTGAGGGCGTTGCCCTGCACGTCGGTGGGCACGATGAACTCGCCGGGCGCCACCGTGATGTCGAAGGTCTGGCCCGCGGCCACGGTGGCCGGCGCCTCCACGTTCACCGATGCGTTCTGCGGGAACGTGTAGTTCGTGCCGAACACGTTGACGTAACACGTCATCGTGAAGTTGGTCCACTGCCCGATCGGCGTGGACCACGGCAACGTGCTCGATGTCGTGGTGGTCGTGGTGGCCGGCGCAACGCCGCCCGGCTGTGGCGCACAGGCCAACGCCAGTACGGCCAGACCGACGGCGCCGATTGCCAGCAGCGCGCGACCAGACGACTTCCGAGAAACGGTTTCCATGACGCAACCCCCCTTGGTGCTGCCCGAACGGTAGCACCCGGGCCGGGAGGTGCTTCAGCTCTGGGCATCGACCGGGATGCGGTCCGCCTCCTGCGCCGGCACCGCCGCCGCTGTACCACCGCCGGGATGCTCCGGTGGTGCCGGGGCCGCCGGTTCGCTGCCGCCCTGGTCCAGGCGGAACGGCGGGTACTCGTCGCGCATCAACGCCACGTAGGCGATGACGCGGTAGGCCCAGCGGTTCAACCCCATGACCAGGTCGAAGATCCCGGCCGGGTAGCGACCGGCGAACAGCAGCGCCAGGGCCGCGAACAGCACGAGCAGCCCGATCAGCCCGCCGCCCGCGGTGCCGGCGCCCCACTGGTCGGTGGCGAACCAGCGCACCGCCCCACAGGATGCCGAGCACCATGTACTGCGGGATGGCCAGCAGCCACCACTTCACCAGCACCAGGCCCCGGCTGAGCCGCTCCGGGTAGGCGATCTCCAGCGTGGCCGGGTAGTCGGGGGCGTGGCCCAGGCTGAACGGCGGGTACCGGTCGGTCCCCAGCGCGCTGTAGCCGTAGTAGGTGACCCGCCACGTCCAGCGCAGCACGCCGACGTTGAAGTCGAACAGCGACCGGGGGTACCGGGCGGTGAACAGGATGGCGAAGAACGCGATCACGGTGACCACGGAGAACGCGAGCCACAGCACCGCCAGCACGATCAGGTGCGGGATCAGGAGCAGCCACTTCACCAGCCACAGCCAGCGCCCGGGTGCGTCCAGGCGGCCCTCGAGCCGGACCGGCTGGCCCGCAACCGGCTCGGGGCCACCCAGGTCGATGTGCTGGTTGCGGGCCAGGGCCACCACCCCGACCACCAGCAGCACGGAGCCGAGCGCCAGGACGGCCAGGCCACCGATGAGCAGGCCGATGGCCACGCCCAGGAGCCACGGCACCTCCACCCCGGCCGACGCGTCGACGCTCACGCCCGGCGAGCCGTCCGCGTTCATGACCACCACGGCCCACTCCCCGGACCGCGGCGACCAGTCGATGGTCTGCTCGCCGGCGCCGGACGCGGACGCCACCCAGATGTCCCGCTCGGCCGGGGGCACCGGTCGCCGTTCACCCCGTTCGTAGCGGTAGGAGACCGAGAACGGGGCCAGGCTCACGTTGCGGATCTGGGCGTGGCTGACCCCGGCCAGGTAGGCGTCGACGTCGCGCTGGCGGGCGATCCCCACGAAGACCCGGCCCTCCCCGGTGCCCTCCGCGCTGATCCGGGCGGTGCCCAGGTCGCTGAGCTCCACCGGTGAGCCCGGCTCCGGCGAGCCCAGGTCCAGCTCCTCGGAGGTGATGGCGTAGGTGGTGGTCTCGAACCGCTCGGCGCTGGTGGCGTAGAAGCCGTCGGCGTCGCGTTGGGTGCCGTGGAGCCACATCAGGGCCCCGCCTCCGGCCATCACGCCCAGCCCCGTCAGCGCGATCAGGGCACCGACGACGACCAGGACGATGGCGCCGATGGGTGTCCGGTGCGAGGGGTGGGGGGCGGGGTCCGGCCGGGTGAGGGTCGAATCGTGCGGAGCCGTCATGGGGAGACCTCCTGCGACGTTCTCCGACCATCCTGCGCACGGCAAGGACCGTGGGTCAAGCGACCTCGGTCGCAGCCGGCACGGGCCACGGACGGCCGGTGGCTGCCCGGACCGTCACCGCGGGGTGTGGTGCCGCTCCTCGATGGCAGCGAGCAGGGCGGAGCGCGCGACCTCGACCGCGTGCGGGCTGTCCGCCGTGTTGAGGCGGTACTCGATGGTGTGGGTCGTGTCGGCGAGTTGGACGTCGCCGATCACGTCCCGGATCCATCGCGAGAAGTCGTGGCCGGCGGCGTGGTGCCTCACCGCCGTGGGGTCGGCCCGGGTGAGTTGGAGGCGGAACTCGGTCAGGTCGGCGCTCACCACCTCCAGGGACCGGTCCGGGCCGCTGCGCCAGTGGAAGCCGCGCTCGCGTGGGATCTTGACCGGGCCGTCCGGGTGCGGATGACCCGGGTGGGTGGTGGTGCGGTCCTCCCGGTCCGGACCGATCCGTGCGGCGTTGGCCCGCAGGTCCCGCGCGAACCGCTCGGCCCGTTCCAGGTCGCGCCCGTCGGGTCGGCCCCGGTTGAGCCCGCCGATCAGGCACAGGGGTCCCACGGTGTCCAGTCCCCGGCAGTTGAAGTCGCCCAGCAGTCGGTAGTCCAGCGTGCGGAGCCGGTCGCGCACGCCGGTGGTGCCGAGCCACGGAACCAGGCAGGTCCCGCTGGTGGAGAACGTGAACGCGCACGTGCCCTCGCCCGGTGGCAGGCGGTTCACGAGGTCGACCAGCCGGTGGTGGACCGACATGAAGTAGATGCCCGATCCGAAGCCGATCAGGTCGTACCGGCCCAGATCGTCGACGGCGACGGCCTCGGGCTCCACCACGTCGGCCCCGAGCACCTGCCCGATCGCGTCGGCGACCCGTCGTGTGTTGCCGTGGGACTCCGAGACGCACACGATCAGCGCCCTGGGGCCGTCGTCGTGTCGTAGCTCATCCATTTCGCTCCCCTCCGCCACGTGCCGGTGCTCAGGGCGAGGTGGCCTTCAGGTCCGGTCAGGTGGTGGTCAGGCCCTTGGCCCTGCACCAGGCGGCAGCGGCTCCGGGGTAGCCGGCCAGCGCCTCGGCGACCGCGGGGTCGATCGGCTGGACGGCATCGGCCAGGTCGTTGAGCGCGTCCATCACGGCAGCCTCGTTGCCTCCGGCGCTGTTGGCCGAGAACGCGTTCGCGAACGCGGTGCACGTGGCGACCAGGTCGGCGGCGCCCGGCTGGGTGGGGTCCTCCGCGATGGCGTCGATGGCCGCGCTGTCCGGGATGGGCAGTCCCGCCGCCGGTCCGGTTCCGCCCGTGGACGGCGCGGCCGTCGTGGTGGGACTGGCCCCGGCTGTCGTGGACGCCGATGTGGTCGAGTCATCCGAGCTGCATCCGCCGAGGAGGATCACCGCGACGGTGACGAGGATCGCCGGGGCCTTCATGTCGCTCGGATGCATCGGCCCTCCCGTCGGCTCTTCGTCACGGATCGTACCCGTTGTGTCTGCAAGGGGAAGCGCTGCCCTAGCCTCGCTGGGATGGACGAGACACCGATCGACGGCACGGTCGCCCCCGGCTTCGAGGCCGTGGCCGACGCCTTCGCCGCCAACTTCGCCGAGCACGGCGACGTGGGGGCCGCCGTGTGCGTGTTCCACCGGGGCGAGCCGGTGGTCGACCTGTGGGGCGGGTACGCCGACCGGGAGCAGGGCCGCCTCTGGGAGCGCGACACGCTGCAGCTGGTGTTCTCCACCACCAAGGGGGTCGCGGCCACCTGCGTGCACCAGCTGGTGGAGCGTGGCGTGCTGGACCTGGATGCACCGGTGGCGACCTGGTGGCCCGAGTTCGCGCAGGCCGGCAAGGGCGACATCCCGCTGCGGTGGGTGCTGTCCCACGAGGCTGGCCTGGCCGCCGTCACCGGGGAGGTGACGATGGACGACGTGCTCGGCTGGGAGGGGGTGGTCGAGGCCATCGCGGCCCAGGCCCCGGTGTGGGAACCGGGCACCGTCCACGGCTACCACGCCCGGTCCTACGGCTGGATCGTGGGCGAGGTGGTGCGCCGGGCCACCGGGCGCACCCTGGGCCGCTACTTCGCGGACGAGGTCGCCGGGCCCCTGGACCTGGACTTCTTCATCGGGTTGCCGGAGGGCGAACTGGGGCGGGTGGCCAGGCTCTACCCGCCGGTGATCGAACCGGAGGCGGCGGAGGTCATGGACGCCTTCCTGGGGCCCGACACGCTGCTCGGTCAGGTGCTGCGGGGCCCGTCGGGCCTGTTCAACTACGACGACATGTGGAACCGGCCCGACGTGCTGGCGGCGGAGATGCCGTCGTCCAACGGGGTCGGCACGGCGCGGGCCATCGCCAAGCTGTACGCGTCGCTGATCGGTGAGGTCGACGGCGTCCGGCTGCTGGCCCCCGGGACGGTGGCCCGGGCCACCCAGGTGCAGGTGAGCGGGCCCGACCACGTCATCGGCCTGCCCATGAGCTTCGGGCTGGGGTTCATGACCCCGCCGTCGGCAGGCGGGGCCGGCGCGTTCGGCCACGACGGCGCCGGCGGGTCCCTGGGCATGGCCGACCCGGCCGGGGAGTGGGCCCTCGGGTACGTGATGAACCAGATGCAGCTCGGCCTCACCGGCGACGCCCGCAGCACGGGCCTGGCTGCGGCGACGAGGGCCGCGATCGCGGCCCGCTGAACCTCTCAGTCGAGGACGTCGAAGCGCATGCCGGCGTGGGCCTCGAGGCGCTCCACCAGCCGGTCGCCCAGCGCGGTCGACGGCGTCCAGAACCCGCCGGCCACCTCGTCGCCGCCGACGTCCAGCAGGCCGACGGCGGCCTCGCCCAGCATGCGGCCGGTGGCGCCGTAGCCGGGGTCGCGGTCGCCGGTGACCCGGGTCCGGATGCGGTCCCCCGTGGCGGTGGTGCCGGTGAAGCGGAGGTCGAACGACCCCGCGAGCTGCGCCGTGGGGCTGGGGCCCTCGCCCGGCTTGGGCAGCACCCGGCCCGCCAGGTTCCGGGTGGGCCCGAACGCCATCAGCCCCATGCCCGCGCCCAGCCCGGCGGTGAGCCCGGCCGCCTTGGCCGCGCCCAGCGGACCGGGGCCCATGTCCATGGCCTCGTCGTAGCGGAACTCCCGGCCCCACGGCCGGCCCAGCAGGGCGTGGCTGCGCTGCACCACCCGGGTGTTGACCGCCGCCATCACGAACGGCGCCAACCAGTCGCCCGTCCCGGCGTCCCGCGTCGGGCGCATGGTGTCCACCTGGCCGGGCCCGGAGCGCAGGTCCGCCGGGTTCAGGGCGTAGGGGTCGGCCAGGAGCTTGCGCAGCGCCGGGTCCTTGGCCGCCTCCTCCACCAGGTTGACCATGGACGCGATGGTGCCGCCGCTGGCCCCGCCCTTCATGGCGTGGACCCGCATGGCCACCCGCTCGCACGGTGCGCCCAGGCGTTCGGTCGCCCGCTGCTGGGTGAACCACACCCCCAGGTCCGACGGGATGGAGTCGAACCCGCAGGCGTGCACGATCCGGGCCCCGGACGCCTCGGCCTCGCCCTGGTGGGCGTCGATCATGGCCCGCATCCACTGGGTCTCGCCGGTGAGGTCGCAGTAGTCGGTGCCCGCCGCGGCCACCGCCGCGACCAGGGGCGAGCCGTACAGGGCGTAGGGCCCGACGGTCGACACCACCACCCGGGTGGCGCCGGCCAGGTCCGCCAGTGCGTCGGCATCCGCGGCGTCGGCCACGATCCGTTCCACGTCGGCCCCGGTGGAGCGGGCGACGGCGTCCAGCTTGGTGGCGGACCGTCCGGCGATGGCCCACCGCAGGGGGCCGTCGGTGCCGTGGCGTTCCACCAGGTGCCGGCAGAGGATCTCCCCCACGAAGCTGGTGGCCCCGAACACCACCACGTCCAACCGGCGATCAGCGTTGCGCATCGGCGGGACGCTACCGGTCCGGCGGGCCCCGGTGACCGCGTTCCGGTCCGTCGGTGGCGGGCCCGGACGGCGCCGGGGCGATCGTCAGGAGGAGCGGGGCCCACGGTCGGCGGGGCTCCTCCAGGTGGCCGGGGTCGATGCCCACGAAGGCCCGGCCACCGATCCGGACCTGGACGTGGCACCGGTCGGCATCGACGGCCACGGCGGCGGCCCGGACCGCGGCGGGGGTCCGTTTGCGCCAGCGGCGGTGCTTCCAGGACCAGGCCGAGGCGTGGCCGTGGACCTGTCCGAACGGCGGTGGGTCCGCCTCCGCCAACCAGTCCGCGTAGACGTCGGCCGGTTCCCCCCAGGTCACCCCGGGGTGGAACGCGTCGCCCGCGCCCGGCGGGGCCGGGGTGAAGGCGCGGCCGGCGTCGTGCCCCACCCACCGCTCGATGAGCCCGGCGGCCTGCTCCGCCGTGCCGGGAGCGCCCAGGTCGCGCCACGCCTGCGGTGACAGGCCGGCGTGGGTGACGAGCAGCGGGCCGAGCTCCTGGGTGTCCAGGGCGACGGCCAGGTGGGCCCGGCCGTCGGTCCACCAGCGCTGGATCGTCTCCAGGGTCTCCCGGGGCAGCGGCCCGGCGTGGCGGAGGTGGAGGTCGGTGAACCGCTGGCCCTCGTGGTTGCCGAACAACTGGAGGTAACGGCCTCCTGCGTGACGGATGAACCGGTCCGCCAGGCCCACCGCGGCGGCCGAATCAGGCCCCCGGTCGACGAGGTCGCCGAGTTGGATGACGACCAGGTCCGTGGGCACGGTGCCCGTGGCCGTGTCGCACCCCAGGCCGGCCAGGGCCTCCTCCAGCTCCGACGCATGGCCGCCGATGTCACCGATGAGCGCGGCGCGCCGGATCGGCCCGTCCGCCCCCCGCCCCTCGGCACGGGCCCGACCCGGCTCGGGGTGGTCGTTCGTCCGGAGGGTCCCGTCGTCGGTGTTCACCGTTGCCACCATCGCACGGCGGCTGGGGCGGGTCACACCCGTGTCCCGCCCCAGGCCTGGATGCCAGGCGTCGGTGCGTCCTCGTGCCCGAGGACCGACCCTGCCCCGTCCTGCTCGGTACGGTGCAACGCGTGCCCACCCTGGAAGGATCCTCCGCCGCCGAGTGGGGCAGCGACGCGGTGCTGGTGGACCGACAGGAGCGTCTCGGCCGGGAGCACCCGCCGCCGTGGGCCCCCGGGCCGGAACCGTTGGTGGGCGCCGGGTGCTTCGTGGCCTTCGCCCGGGGGGAGCAGGGGCCGGGACGCGCCGGCGACCATGCCCTGGCCGGGGCGGCGCTCCTGGGTGAGGACGGCCGGACCGTGGCCCGGGCGGTGGTCCGCGGCGTCGCCGGGGCGCCCTACGTGCCGGGGATGCTCGCCCGCCGGGAGGGGACCCTCCTGCTGCGGGCGCTCGAGTCCCTCCACGGGACGCCCGACGTGCTGCTCGTCGATGCGACCGGCCGGGACCATCCCCGTCGGGCCGGCCTGGCGCTCCACCTGGGCGCGGTCATGGGCGTCCCGAGCATCGGGGTGACCCATCGTCCACTGGTGGCGCGGGGCGAGCCACCACCGCTCGGCGAGCGGGGCCGGTGGAGCCCCGTGTTCCTCGATGCAGAGGAGGTGGCCCGCTGGGTGTGCACCCGAACCGGAGTGCGGCCCGTGGTGGCCCATGCCGGCTGGCGCACCAGCCCTGACGTCGCGGCGGAGGTGGTCCTGCGGTTCGCCTCCGCGGCGCGGACACCGGAACCGCTCCGCCTGGCCCGGTGCTTCGCGCGGGAGGCCCGCTCGGCCTGATCGTTGATGCGGTCGCCCTCGACGGTGGTCGATCGGACGAACGCGTTCCGATGTCCGGCTGGTCGTCGGCCAGGACGTTGACGGCGAACCGGCCGGTGGGCGCCGCCGGCCGGTCACCGGGGCTGCGGCCCGACGTCGGGGCGGCGAAGATGTGGCCATGGGTGAACCCGAGGGCACGCCTCCCGCCGATGGCGGGGACCCACCACCGCTGGCCACCGGCGACCCGGTGGGGGCCGTGGTGGCCCGCCTGCGGTGGGCCGGGGCCCAGGGGATCTGGCCCGGCGGCAGGCGGTACCTCTGGACCGACGGCTTCGGCGTGATCCTGCTGTCCACGCTGGGGACCGTCACCGGTGACGACCGATACCTGGACCGGGCCGAGACGGTCGTGGCCGACGTCGACCGGGTGCTGGGGCGACCGGTCGGGTACCGGATCGGCGAGGCCGCGGACCGGTACGGGCAGTACTTCCACTACCTCACCATCTGGGCCTTCGCCCTCGGGGTCCTGGGACGGCACCGGCCCGGGTACCGCGACCGGGCCGTCGAGCTGGTCCGGGCCGTGCACCCCCGCTTCGTCGTCCCCGGCCTGGGCATCCACTGGAAGATGCGTGAGGACCTCAGCGGGCCCGGAGCCGGGCTTCGGCCTGGGTGCGCTGGACCCGTACCAGGCGCTCGCGGTGTACCGGTCCCTGGACGCCGGCACCGGCGAGCTCGCCCCGGAGATCGCCGAGGTGTCGGCGCTGGTCGCGTCGTCGTGGCGCCACCTCACCGTCCACCAGGACCTGGGGCTGGGGATGATGCTGTGGTCGGCCGCTCGATGTGCCGGTGACGACTGGGCCGTCGAGCACCGCAGGCGATCCCTCCGGGTGCTGGAGGGCATGTGGGTCGAGCCCGCGCCCGAGGGCGGCGGCTACGTGTGCCGCCAGCCCGGGTACCCGCAGGTCCGCTTCGCCTTCACCAACTACGGCGTGGCCATCGGCCTGCAGGCGGTGGGGGAGTGGCCCGACCGGGTCGATGCCATCCTCCGGTGCTTCGACACCTACCGCTCGGGCGACGAGTACGACCGGGAGGCGATCACCCACGTGATGGGCTGCGTCGCCCGCCTCCCCGGCCCGTTCCTCACCGCCTGAGCGTCGGCCGGTGTCACCGCGGGAGTGGTGTCACAGGCCGAAGGGGTAGGTCTCCGGGGCCTCGGCCAGCTCGTGGGCCGGCAGCGGTGTCACCGCGGTCGACTCGTCGAACCAGACGTACTCGTCGAACTGCCGGGGCAGCACGGCCTGGAAGTAGTGGCTCTGCAGTTCGGTCTCGGGCCGGTAGATCACCCCGATGGCCCGCTCCAGCCGCGGTGCCGCCAGCTCGGTGCGCACCTCGTCGCGCTTCGGCTCGCGCAGGTGGAGCATGAACGCCGGGATGCCGGCGTCGTGGCACACCCGCTCGTAGCTCCGGGCGTGCGACGGCCGCACCGCCTTGACCTCCATGGGCCCGCCCCAGTCGGACGCGGCCGCCACCGTGCCCCGGTCGGTGCCGAAGCCGACCAGGAAGGCGTCGTCGCCGTACTCCCGCCGGCACAGCTGGCCGACGTTGTGCTCGCCCCGGGCACCCATCTCGGTGGCGGACGCGTCGCCGATGTGGGAGTTGTGCTCCCACACCACGACCTTGGTGCCGGGGCCCCGGTGGGCCCGGACCGTCTGCAGGGTCTCGAACATGTGCTGGTCCCGCAGGTTCCACGAGTCGACCGACCCGTAGTACATCACCCGGTAGTACCGCTCGGCGTCGGCCACCACGCAGCGCGTTCTGGGCCGCGTCCAGGAAGGCGTCCCCGTCGCGGCCCGCGTAGTCGAGGCGTTCCCGGAGCAGGTCGGTCAGCGTGGCGACGACGCCGTCCTCGCAGCCGGCGAAGCGGCCGGTGACGACGGCCCGGCCGTAGCTGGCCGGGTCGTGCTCCCACGGCGACAGGCAGGAGTACCGGGCCCGGGCCACCGCGGCGGCCTGCGGGTCCACCCGGTCCAGGTAGCCGAGCACCGCGTCGCGGGACGTGAACAGCGAGTACAGGTCGAGGCCGCAGAACGCGACCTGCCGGCCCGGGTCCTCCACGCCGGCGTTGTGGTCCCGCATCCAGTCCGTGAACGCGGCCACCTCCCGGTTGCGCCACATCCAGGTGGGGAACCGGCTGAACGCGGTGAACGCCGGGGGTGACGGTGGGCGGTGCCGGACCCAGGCGTCGACGCGGGCGGCGTCGGGCCAGTCCGCCTCCACGGCCACCACCGTGAAGCCCTTGCGGCGGATGAGCTCCCGGGTGATGTGGGCCCGCATCCGGTAGAACTCCGACGTCCCGTGGGACGCCTCGCCCAGCAGCACGACCGGGCAGTCGCCGATGCGCTCCAGCAGCGGCCCGACGTCGGCCCCGGCGATCGAGTCGAACGGCTCGGCCACCTCCGCCACCAGGCCGCTGACCCCGTGCGGCGCGTGCGCCCGCGGGGCCGCAACGATGCGGGCCGATCCCGGCCGGGTCACCGCGATGGTCTCGGGCTCCGCTCCGGCCGGTGCGCCGCCGGCCGACGGGTCCCCGAACCCCTGGGCCCCGACCAGCGGGACGAACCGCACGGGACCGAGGTCCTCCTCCTCGAACCCGTCGCCGATCCGGCGGACCCGGACGAGCTCCTGGCCCCGGGTCTCGGGCCCGACCGGGATGACCAGCCGGCCGCCGTCGGCGAGTTGCTCCAGCAGCGCCTCCGGCACCGCCGGCCCGCCCGCGGTCACGACGATGGCGTCGAAGGGCGCGGCCTCCGGGTACCCGAGCGTGCCGTCACCCCACACGACGTGGGCGTTGTCGTAGCCCAGGCCATCGAGCACCGACCGTGCCCCCGCGGCCAGCGCCTCGTGGCGCTCGATCGTCCACACGTCCGCCGCCATCCGGCTCAGCACCGCGGCGCCGTAGCCGGACCCGGCCCCCACCTCCAGCACCCGGTCGTCCGGTCCGACCTCGGCCGCCTCGGCCATGACGGCGACGATGTAGGGCTGCGAGATGGTCTGGCCCTCCGCGATCGGGAGCGGGTGGTCGTCGTAGGCGAACTCGGCCAGGTCGTCGGGCAGGAACCGTTCGCGGGGCACGGTGCCCATGGCCCGCAGCACGCCGGCGTGCCGGACGCCCCGGGCCGGCGAGGTCCCGTTCGACCATGCGGCGGCGGCGCTCCCCGGCGTCGCCCCGCAGCTCGCGGCCGTGGGCGCCGGTGGTGCGTGGATCGGGTTCGGACGGTGGTGCCATATCCGTACGCTACGCAACGAACCGGTGGGCCGTCGTGCGTTGCACGACCCGCACTCGTCGACGTGGCGTCCGACGTCACCGACCGTGCGACCCGCCCGGTGTCAGACCATGTCCGTGGGCCGGAGTCCGAAGCCCAGCTCGAATCGCCCGGCCAGCTCGGCCGTGCGATCCCAGTCGAAGATGACGTGCCCCTTCAGGACCTCCACATCCCGCTGCAGCCGTTGCAGCGGCGAGTCGGAGAAGTAGATGCTGGCACCCGCTCCCTCGCACACGGTGCTGATGACCGCTCTGGACCCACGGACCGTCGCCGCGGCAGCGAGCCGGGTGGCGACCCGTAGCCGCTCGTCCGGCGGTCCGTCCGCGCAGGCACGCACCAGGTCGGCGATGGCGGCATCCCAGCGCACCCGCGCCGCTGTCAGGTCACTCATCGCCGTTGCGAGCCGCACCTGGGCGGCGGGCTGCTCACGCTGCCGGTCGCCCAGGGAGTAGGCCAGCACCCGTTCGGTGAGTCGTTCCTTGAACCGGGCCACGGCGGCCTCGGCGGCACCCAGAGCAGGAGCGGCCGCGACGAGGGCCAGCACCGATGGCACCGGATGCCCTGCGAGGCCGTCACCGTCAACCGGATCGGCCCCGAACAGCAGTGTCCGGGCAGGCACGGCCAGGTGGTCGGGCACGAAGCGGTCCGTGACGCGGATCGTGTTGCTGCCGGTCGCCCGCATGCCGGAGGTGAACCACACGTCCTCGACCTCCACCTCGGACCGGGGGACCACCAGGAACATCGTGGTGAACGTCGGCTCCGTCTGGATCGCGTGCACGAGCACCCAGTCCGAGTGGGCCACCCCGGTGGCCCACTCCCAGCGTCCCGTCAGACGGAAGCCGCCCTGCTCCACGACGACGGTTCCCGTGGGAGCGAGGGGGGCCGGAGCGAGCGCGATCGGGCCGTCCGCGAAGATCGCGGCGCGTCCGGCGGCGGGAAACCTGCTCAGGAGCCAGCCGTGCATCATCAGGAACGAGAGCGTCCACGCCGAGGCCGGGCATCCGTGGGCCATCGACCTGGTGCCCTGCGCCAGTGCGTCGAGGCCGAGGCCGTGGCCGCCGAGTGACGTCGGCACGAACGCCTGGAGCAGACCGGCCTCCGAGGCATCGCGCATCGTGGCCTCGGGAAGGCGGCGGAGCGCCTCGCCCTCCTCGGCCCGCGAGTCCAGCGCAGGGACCAACAGCTCGCAGCGTCGAACGAACTCGCGGTCGTCGATCGTCGGTGGCATCGACACGCACCTTAGAAGTCCTGCGGACCGAATCGGACGGGGCCATCCCCGGTCCGGGTGGCGCGAACGTCAGCTCCAGACGCTGGCGAGCTGCGAGCCGTTGACCACGACGACCAGGACGTAGATCCCCACCACCAGCCACATGAAGCACAACACGATGAGGCGCGGGGCCTGGCGGATGACGTACACGGCCAGCACCGCGACGAGGGCGACCTTGACCCACAGCGCGCTGTTGGACGCCAGCAGGTGGTCGGCGAGCGGGTTGAGCTCCACGCCCCCACGGTCGAGGAGCAGTCGGGTGAGGACCAGGTCGGTCACGTTGAGCGCCAGGAGCAGGCCGAGCGCGATCAGGCCGGCCCGCTGCAGTTCGGCCTCCTGGACCACCCTGCTCGTTGTGCTGTCCGCGTCCGCCATCCCGCCATCCTGCCCGGCGCCCACCGGATTCCGGTCGGATCGCGGCCGGATCGCGGCTGGCTGGATCGTTCCGGGCCCGGGTCGGGTCGGCCTGCGGTCCGGCCGGCCAGCCCCCGCCGCTCAGCCCCCGCCGGTCACGGCGAGCGCCACCAGCAGGACCACGAGCGCCACCACCGACACCCCGATGGCGACCCAGCCGATGACCACCGCGGCCTGGGCCATGCGCCCGCCGCCCAGCGCGCCGTCGGCCTCACGGATCCGGGCCCGGGCCAGGTACCCCATGGCCAGGCCGGCCGCGCCCACCGGGAGGCACCCCAGGAGCCCGACCACCGAGAGCAGGAGCGCGACTGCGGCGCCGTCGTCGGTGGGGACCGGCGTCCCGTCGCCCGGGGCGGAGCCGTGGCCCGACCCGGTCCGGACACCTCGTTGCGGGGGTTCGGACCCGGTCATGGCGGCGCAGGCTATCGGCGGGCCCGGGTGCAATGATTGCTGCAGGAACGAATGGCCCGCCGTCGCCCACCCGGGATGGTGTGCCGCCGACCGGCCGTCGATCCCGACCGAGGAGTTGACGATGGGCAACAACAACAGCGGTGCCGGTGCTGCGGGCAGCGGTGCGATCTACGGCCTGGGCATCTTCGGGGCGTGGGTCTACTTCTGGCAGCAGGCGGACTCCTTCTGGGAGTTCGTGCTCGTGTTCTTCCAGGGCCTGTTCTGGCCGGCCTGGATGGTCTACGAGGTGTTCGCCTCCCTCAACAGCTGACCGGCCCCACGGTCACGGTCGGAGCGGGTCAGGACCGGGCCCGGGCCCTGGCGTCGCGGCCCTCGGCCCGGCGGTCGCGCAGCCGTTGGCCGCGGCTCCACTCCATGGGGTCGAAGCCGTCGGGGTCCGGTGGGATCGACGCCGGATCCGCCAGCACGGTGCCCAGCATCATCTCCACCAGCAGCGGCCGGTCCAGGATCTCCCCCGCGCACGTCACGCCACCGACCATGGTCCCGGCCACGCCATGGCCCGACGCGGTGTTGGCGCCCACCAGCCACAACCCGTCGATCTCGGTGCGGTGCTGGGGTCGGTTGGTGCCGGACTGCTCCGGCGAGTGGACGTAGCCGTAGCTGGTGCCGCCGGTGGAGCGGGTGTAGCGCTCCTGGGACAGCGGCGTGGCGGTCTCCACGTGCACCATGTGGTCACGCAGGTGCTCGCCGCCCAGCTGGTCGGCCAGCACCCGCTCGGCGGCGGCGATCAGCGCGTCGGTCAGCTGCCGCTTGCGTTCCCGGTAGCGGTCGTTGCGGCGGTAGGTGCCGCCCCCGCCCGGTGACTCCTCCACGCCCCACCACGCCAGGCCCCGCGGCGCCAGCGTCATGATCTGCAGGTTGGTCTGTCCCGCCGGGCACAGGTGGGCGTTGGCGGGGTCCTTCCGTGACGCCATGGCGACGTAGGCGAACACGTCCGGTCCCTCCAGCTCGCCGGCGTCGAGCCCCTCGTACAGGCCGTCGGTCTCGTAGCTGGGGAACACGAAGTAGTTGGTGTTGGGGCCGCCGGTGAGGTCCAGGTCCACCACCAGGTACACGCACACCAGGCCCAGGGTCATCTCCGCCTCCCGGGTCCAGCGCACCGTGGCCGGGTCCCAGTGCTCCTCGCCCACCAACCCGAACACGGTGCGGGCGTGGTCCGCGTTGGAGATCACCAGGTCCGCGGAGATGGTGGAGCCGTCCTCCAGCACCACACCGGTGGCCCGTCGCCCCTCCACCACGATCCGCTGCACCGGGGCCAGGGTGCGGACCTCGCCGCCGTGGGCCTCGATGACCTGGATGAGCCGGGCCGGGATCATCTGGCCGCCGCCCTCGGGGTAGTAGGCGCCCCGCATGTAGTGGTCGATGATGGCGGCGTGCATGGCCACCGCCGTCTGGCGGGGACCGCCCGCGTACAACCCGGACCAGTGGTCCAGCACCGCCCGGCACCGCTGGGACAGCTCGCCCTCCTCGAACAGCTCCGACAGGGGCCGGAACGCCCACCGGTCGAACGTCGGGGTCTCCGCCCCGGGGATGGACCGGGCCCGGCCCTCCTCCGCCACCGACTCCAGCGTGCCGACGACCCGTTCGATGCCGGCCCGCTCGTCCGGGAACGCCTCCACCAGGCGGTCGCGGTAGCGGTCCCAGCCGGCGGGGACCACGAACTCCAGGTCCGGGAAGTGCAGCGTGTCGAACCCGTCGGGGTCCAGCGGCAGGAACCGCATCCGCTCTCCCATCCCCAACCCGCCGAAGATGGTGGGGAACAGCCCGCCCGGCCCGCAGTCGCCGATGTAGTGCACGCCCACGTCGAACTCGAACTCGGCCATCGTGTCGTCCTCGCCACGGTGGTGGCGCCGGAACACCTGGGTGTTGCCACCGGCCAGGTCGTGGGCCTCCAGCACCAGCACCCGCCGCCCCGCCGCGGCCAGGCACGCCGCCGCGGTCAGGCCGCCCGGGCCGGAGCCCACCACCACCACGTCCCACGTCTCGTCCGTCATCGTCGTCCTCCCCGGACCCGTCGACCGCTCCGGACGAGTCTCGCCCATGGGGCCCGATCGGTGCGGCGGCCATGCGGCCGTGCGCCGGTGACCGTGCCGGGCATGGCGACGATCGTTGCGGCCAGGGCCGTAGCGTCGGGTCGTGGTCCCGATCCCGTTCCTGACCGACTTCGACCCCCGGTACGGCGAGTGCGTGGAGGTGGCCCCCGGCATCCGCCGGGTGGTGGCCGACAACCCGTCGAAGTTCACCGCGTGGGGGACCGGCACCTACATCGTCGGCCGGGGCCGCGTCGCCGTCATCGACCCCGGACCCGCGCTCGACGCCCACGTGGACGCCGTGCTGGCCGCGGTGGCGGGGGAGACCGTCACGCACCTGCTCATCACCCACACCCACGCCGACCACTCCCCGGCGGCCGCCGCGCTCCGGGAGCGCACCGGCGCGCCGACCTACGGCTTCGGTCCCCACCCCGCCGGGGCCGACGCGGAGTCGGAGGAGCACGGCGACCTGGACTTCGTCCCCGACGTGGCCGTGCGCGACGGCGACGTGATCACCGGCGACGGGTTCGCCTTCGAGTGCCTCCACACCCCCGGCCACATCTCCAACCACGTCTGCTACGCAGAGCGGACGACCGGGTCGCTGTTCCCCGGCGACCACGTGATGGGGTGGTCCACCACGGTGATCTCGCCCCCCGACGGGCGGATCGCCGACTACCTGGCCAACCTGCGCCGGCTCCTGGGCCGCGACGAGTCGGTGTACTACCCGACCCACGGCCCGCCCATCACCGACCCGGAGCCGTTCGTGGCCGCGCTCGTCGAGCACCGCCTGGAGCGGGAACGCCAGATCCTGGACCAGCTGTCCGACGGGCCCCGGACCATCCCGGAGGTCGTGGCCGTCCTCTACGCGGACGTGCGCCCGGAACTGCACGAGCCCGCGGGCCGGTCCGTGCACGCCCACCTCGTGGCGCTCACCGAGGCGGGCGCGGTGGCCGGACCGGACGCGGACGACCGCTACCGACTCGCCGCCCCGCACCTGGCAGGCTGACCCCATGCGCATCGCGGACGGCCCCGAGGTGACGGTCGAGGCCGCGGTGGCGGCACCCCCCGCCACCGTCTGGGCCCTGGTGACCGACATCGACGTGCCGGCCCGCTTCTCGCCCGAGTTCCAGGGAGCGGACTGGCTGGACGGGGCGACCGGGCCCGCCCTCGGTGCCCGGTTCACCGGTCGCAACCACCATGCCCGCATGGGCGGCTGGAGCGTGACGTGCACCGTGGTGGCCCTCGAGCCTGGCCGCTGCTTCGGGTGGGACGTCGGTGATCCGGACGAGCCGCTCGCCAGCTGGCGCTTCGACCTGGAGCCCGTCGACGGCGGTGCCGCCACCCGCCTGCGCCAGTGGGCGCGGATGGGGACCGGTCGCTCCAACATGACACCGCTGATCGAGGCCCATCCCGACCGGGAGGAACAGATCGTGGCCTCCCGCCTGGAGCAATGGCGTGCCGGGATGCAGGCGACGGTCGACGGGATCAGGGACCTGGCCGAGCGCCCGCGCTGACGGGGGCGACGCCTGACTGCTTGAGGGTGCAAGATCATGGGGTGGAGACCGTTCCGGCGGGCCACCTGCCCGACCGGACGTCGACGGTCTTCCCCGATCCGAGGGGAGTCTCGATGGGATGGTGGATCGCACTGGGCGTGGCCGTGGTCGTCCTGGGGTACCTGGCCCTGTCGATCAAGGTGGTCAAGGAGTACGAGCGGGGCGTGGTGTTCCTGTTCGGGAAGATCCGCACGGTCCGGGCCCCGGGGCTGCGGTTCGTGCCGGCCATCGCCGAGCGCATGGTCCGGGTCAGCCTGCAGGTCACCACGATCGACATCCCGGCCCGGGAGCTGATCACGAGCGACAGCGTCACCGTCCAGGTGAACGCGGTCGCGTGGTACCGGGTGGTGGACCCGGTCAAGGCCCTGGTCCAGGTCCGCGACTACGGCTTCGCCATCGCCGAACTGGCCAACGCGACCCTGCTCTCCGCACTGCGTGAGGTCCCCCTCGACTCGCTGCTGCGCCACCGGGAGGAGATCCAGGAACGGCTCACGTTCATGATGGAGCAGACCACCGAGCCCTGGGGCCTCTGCGTCACCCTGGTGGAGGTGCGCGATGTCCTGCTCCCGGAGAGCATGCGGCGGGCCATGGCCCGGGAGGCCGAGGCCGAGCGTGAGCGTCGGGCCAAGATCGTGAGCGCACAGGGCGAGTTGGAGGCGGCCACCGCGTTGGGACAGGCCGCGGCGTTGCTGGAGGTGAACCCGTCCGCGCTCCGCCTGCGGGAGTTGGCCACGCTGCTGGAGATCGCGGCGGAGAAGAACTCCACGATCATCTTCCCGCTCCCCACCGAGCTGCAGCGTCTCGCCGGTGCGTTGGCCGATCGGCTGGAGGGCGAGGTGGGCGCCGGCCCGGACGTGGTGCCGCCCACCGTGCCGCTGGTGGCCTCGCCGCAGCGGGCGACCGGCACCTGACACGGCGTGGGGTTCGCTTGTGGTCCGCCGCTGCGCCACGATCTCCGGAATGGAACACGAGACGTCGGTGCACATCGAGGCCAAGCCCAAGCGGGTCTGGGAGGCCCTCATGGACATCGAGTCGTGGCCGGAGTGGACCGCCTCCATGACCTGGCTGAAGCGGGTGGAGGACGGACCGCTGCAGGACGGCAGCGACGTCCAGATCAAGCAGCCTCGGCTGCGGGCCACCGTGTGGACGGTGACCGACCTGGTCCCGGGGGAGCGCTTCACGTGGCGCAACTCGGGGGCGGGCGTGACCACCGAGGCGGACCACGAACTGGTCGCCACCCCGGACGGGACCACGGTCACGCTGCGCATCCGCCAGTCCGGCTGGCTGTCCGGCGTCAGCGGGTTCCTGGGCGGATCCGCCATCCGGCGCTACATGGACATGGAGGCCGCGGGCCTGAAGGCCCGGTGCGAGGGGACGCTGGGGCGGTAGGCCCGGCGCCGCCCCCCTCAGCCCGGGAGCATCCCGTAGGCGTGGTCGGGGGAGAGGCGCAGCACCGTCCGCCGGTCGGTGACCATGGCGGCCCGGTAGTCGTCCCAGTCGTCGTGCTCGCCCACCATGGCCCGGTACAGGTCCACCAGCTCGTCCACGGTTGCATCGCCGGGGTCCGCGGCCACGGGGGCCAGCGTGACGGGGCCCTCCAGTACGGCGTAGGCGTAGAAGTCCTCCTGGGTCACGTGCAGCGCGGCCCACGGGGTGCGGGCCAGGTTGTGGTACTTGGCCCGGTCCGCGGTGATGGACACCCGCACCGTGCCGGCGCCGTCCACCGCGTGCATCACGTTGGACAGCTGCGGCCGGCCGTTGCGGCGCAGGGTGACCAGCACGGACTGCCGGTGGCGGCGGGCGAACTCCAGGGCCTGGTTCAGTTCCATGACGAGGTGAACGCCGCCGCCGCCACGATGTTCCTGGTGCGGCGTTCCTCGTCGCGGCCGCGCCAAGTTCGCCGGCCGGGGCCGTCAAGGAGGCGTCAAGGCCGACGACAGGGCGGTCCAACGGGCGTAGAACGAGTCACATGGATCGGAACAACGACGGACTGGCGATCGGGGCGGGCGTGCTCGGCACCCTGGTGGTGGCCGGGCTCCTGGCCCCGTTCCGCGCCGACATGGACAACGCGAACGTCGCCCTCCTGCTGGCCCTGGTGGTCATCGGGGCGGCGTCGCTGGGCGGTCGCCGGGCCGGCATGGTCACCGGCGCCGTCGCCGCCCTCTCCTTCAACTACCTCCACACCACGCCGTACATGTCCCTGCGCATCGACGGCACCCAGGACGTGGTCACCTTCGTGCTCCTGATCGTGGTGGGCGTGGTCGCCGGACAGCTCGCCCACGTCTCCGCCCGTCGGGGGCGGGAGGCCCGCCAGCGGGCCATGGGGATCGAGGGGTTGCACGAACTGGCCCAGCTGACCTCCAGGGGCGCCTCGGCCGACGTGCTGGTCGACCGCTCGGAGGCCTACCTGGTGGCCGAACTGGGCCTGGACTCCTGCCGGTTCGTGCAGGGCGACGCCCAGGCGCCGCCGGACCTGGACCACCGCGGCGTGATCGACGGGCCGCTCCGCCACGGCCCGGGCGGGTTCGAACTGCCCGAGGGCGGGGTGTCGCTCCCGGTGTTCGACCGTGTCGGGGCCGTCCACGGCCGGTTCGTCCTGGTCCCGCACCCGGGCCGCGGCGTCTCCCTGGTGGACCGCAAGCTGGCCGTGCTGGTGGCCGACGTCGTCGGCCCCGCGCTGTCCCACAGCGACATCCCGTGACGCCGCGCCCCCGGCGCCCACGGCTCGCCGCCCACCCCGTCCAGAACCAACCCGCACGAGAGGACCGCCCCCACATGAAGGACTGCCCCGCATGAAAGACCTGATCGTGATCGTCATGACGGTCGCCTTCTTCGCCCTGGCCGTCGGCTACGTCGCCCTGTGCAACCGGATCATCGGCCCGGACACCTTCGAGGGTGACACCACCGACACCGGCGATGCCGACCTGGGCGATGCCGACCTGGGCGACACCGACATCGGCGGCGACGCCGACATCGGCGGCGACGCCGGCGACCGGCCCGGCCCGGTGGAGGTGACCGCATGATCGCCTTCCTGCAGTGGCAGGACGCCCTGGGCCTCGCCATCGCCGCCCTCGCCGTCGGCTACCTGATCTTCGTGCTGATCTTCCCGGAGCGCTTCTGATGTCCGCCCAAGGCCTGGTCCAACTCTTCCTGCTGCTCCTCGCCCTCGGCCTGACCGTCCCCCCGCTGGGGCGGTACATGGCCAAGGTGTACGGCACGGCCGACGGGCCCGACGGCGGGCCGGCGCCGGCGCCCCTCGACCGGGTCTTCCTGCCCGTGGAGCGCCTGATCTACCGGATCATCGGCGTCAACCCCCGCAAGGAGCAGCGCTGGAACGTCTACGCGGTGTCGCTCCTGGCCTTCTCGGTGCTGAGCCTGCTGCTGACCTACCTGGTGCTGCGGGTCCAGGGCTCCCTGCCGGTCAACCCGACCGACCGTCCGGGCGTGCCGGAGTACGGGGCCTGGAACGCCGCGGTCAGCTTCATGACCAACACCAACTGGCAGTGGTACTCCGGTGAGGGCGCCATCAGCCACCTGTCCCAGATGGTCGCCCTGGCCGTGCAGAACTTCGTCTCCGCCGCGGCCGGCATGGCGATCGCGGTGGCCATCATCCGGGGCATCCTCCGCCGGCGGGGCCGCACCCTGGGCAACTTCTGGGTGGACCTGGTGCGGGGCGGGCTCCGCGTCCTGCTCCCCATCTCCCTGGTCGCAGCGGTGGTGCTCATGGGCTTCGGCGTGGTGCAGAACCTGTCCGGCGACACCATGGCCACCACGATCGACCGGTCGGTGACCGCCACGGTCACCGACGAGGCCGGCAGGGAGACCACCACGCCGGTCACCGAGCAGGCCATCCCCGGTGGCCCGGTCGCGGGCGCAGATCGCCATCAAGCAGGTCGGCTCCAACGGCGGCGGCTTCTTCAACGCCAACTCGTCCCACCCGTTCGAGAGCCCGAACGGCTGGACCAACTTCATCGAGCTCTACCTCATCCTGCTCATCCCCCTGGCCTTCCCGGTCATGTTCGGCCGGATGCTGCGCCAGCCCAAGCAGGGCTGGGTGCTGCTGGGCGTGATGACGCTGCTGCTGCTGACGGTCATGTTCCTGACGTCGTTCATGGAGACCGGCGGCAACCCGGCCGTGGCGGCCCTGGGCGTGGACCAGTCGAGCTCGCAGGTGCAGGGCGGCGGGAACATGGAGGGCAAGGACGTGCGCTACGGCGCCAGCACCTGCTCCCAGTGGGCCGCGGCCACCACCGGCACCTCCAACGGCTCGGTCAACTGCATGCACGACTCCATGACCCCCATGGGCGGCGGCCTGGCCATGCTGCACATGAAGATCGGCGAGGTCTCGCCGGGCGGGGTGGGCGTCGGGCTGATGGGCATCCTCATCAACGCCCTGCTGGCGGTGTTCATCGCGGGGCTGATGGTCGGGCGCACCCCGGAGTACCTGGGCAAGAAGATCCAGGCCGCGGAGATGAAGCTGGTCGTGCTGTACATCGTGGCCATGCCGGTGGCCATGCTCGTCTTCGCCGCCATCAGCGTGGTGCTGCCCTCCGCGCTGACGTCGCTGCTCAACCCCGGCGCCCACGGGCTGTCCGAGGTGCTCTACGCCTATGCGTCGGCGGCCAACAACAACGGCTCCGCCTTCGCCGGCCTGAGCGCCGGGACCGACTGGTACACGATCACGCAGGGCTTCTCCATGCTGATCGGCCGGTTCATGTTGATCATCCCGGCCCTGGCCATCGGCGGTTCGCTGGTGCGCAAGAACCGGACCCCGGCCACCGCCGGCACGTTCCCGACGGACTCCCCGTTGTTCTTCGGACTGCTCACCGGCGTGATCCTGATCGTGGCCGGCCTGACCTTCTTCCCCGCCCTCGCCCTGGGCCCGATCGTCGAACAGCTGGGCCTGTCGTGAGCGACCGGACCGACCAAGGAGCACCGACCATGACGCTGACCGAGGACGCTCCCGTCCCCACCGAGCACGCTTCCGGCCCAGCACCGAAGCGGAGCCTGTTCGAGCCCTCCATCGTCGGGCCCGCCATCGGGGACAGCTTCAAGAAGCTGAACCCCCGGGCCATGGCCCGCAACCCCGTCATGTTCATCGTGGAGGTGGGCGCCGTGCTCACCACCGTGCTGTGCATCGCCGACTGGGGCGCCAGCACCCGCCAGGCCAACGTGTTCGCCCTGCTGGTGGCCGTCTGGCTGTGGGCCACGGTGCTGTTCGCCAACTTCGCCGAGGCCATGGCGGAGGGGCGGGGCAAGGCCCAGGCCGCCACCCTGCGCAAGACCCGGGCCGAGACCGTGGCCCGGGTGCGGCTGGCCGACGGCACCATCGAGGAGCGACCCTCCACCCAGCTGGACCTGGGCGACCTGTGCGTGGTCGTCGCGGGAGAGGTCATCCCCGG
Organism: uncultured Actinomycetota bacterium; assembly: GCA_963773765.1. GTDB lineage: Bacteria > Actinomycetota > Acidimicrobiia > Acidimicrobiales > Microtrichaceae > CAVZCC01. The sequence continues at coordinate 25,861 of CAVZCC010000006.1, forward strand.
CGACGGCGACATCGTCGAGGGCATCGCCACCGTGGACGAGTCCGCCATCACCGGCGAGTCCGCGCCCGTCATCCGCGAGTCCGGCGGCGACCGCTCGGCCGTCACCGGCGGCACCCGGGTCCTGTCCGACCAGATCGTCGTGCAGATCTCGGCCCGGCCCGGCGAGACGTTCATGGACCGCATGATCGCCCTGGTGGAGGGCGCCGACCGCCAGAAGACCCCCAACGAGATCGCCCTGTCCATCCTGTTGGCCGGGTTGACCATCATCTTCCTGCTGGCCGTGGTCACGCTGCAGCCCTTCGCCATCTACTCCGAGGCCAAGCAGTCCGTCGTGGTGCTCACCGCGCTGCTGGTCTGCCTCATCCCCACCACCATCGGCGGGCTGCTGAGCGCCATCGGCATCGCCGGCATGGACCGGCTGGTCCAGCGCAACGTGCTGGCCATGTCGGGCAGGGCGGTGGAGGCCGCCGGCGACGTCAGCACCCTGCTGCTGGACAAGACCGGCACCATCACCTTCGGCTCCCGCCAGGCCGCCGAGTTCATCCCCGTCCACGACGTGACCACCGCCCAGGTGGCCGAGGCCGCCCTGGCGTCGTCGCTGGCCGACGAGACCCCCGAGGGCCGCTCCATCGTGGAGCTGGCCCGGGCCGCCTTCGCCCTGGACCTCCCCGACGCCACCGGCGCCACGCTGGTCCCGTTCACGGCCCAGACCCGCATGTCCGGCATGGACTTCCCGCCCGCCCCCGGGGAGGCGGCCGGCCGCCAGGTCCGCAAGGGCGCGGGTGACTCGGTCAAGAAGGTGGTGGCCGAGGAGGGCGGGACCGTCCCGTTGGAGCTCGGCCCCATCGTGGACGAGGTCGCCTCCCAGGGCGCCACGCCGCTGGTGGTGTTCGACCGGTCCCCGGGCCAGCCACCACGGGTGCTGGGCGTGATCCGCCTCAAGGACACCGTCAAGCCCGGCATGACCGAACGCTTCGACGAGCTGCGGGCCATGGGCATCCGCACCGTGATGATCACCGGCGACAACCCGCTCACCGCGGCGGCCATCGCGGAGGAGGCCGGGGTCGACGACTTCCTGGCCGAGGCGACGCCCGAGGACAAGATGGCGCTCATCAAGCGCGAGCAGGCCGGCGGGAACCTGGTGGCCATGACCGGGGACGGGACCAACGACGCTCCCGCCCTGGCCCAGGCCGACGTGGGCGTGGCCATGAACACCGGGACCCAGGCCGCCAAGGAGGCCGGGAACATGGTGGACCTGGACTCGGACCCGACGAAGCTGATCGAGATCGTCGAGATCGGCAAGCAGCTCCTCATCACCCGGGGCGCGCTCACCACGTTCTCCATCGCCAACGACGTGGCGAAGTACTTCGCCATCATCCCCGCCATGTTCGCCGCCGTGCTCCCCGAGCTGGACCGGCTCAACGTCATGCACCTGGCGTCGCCCCGCTCGGCGATCCTGTCCGCGGTCATCTTCAACGCCCTGATCATCGTGGCCCTGGTGCCGCTGGCGCTGCGGGGCGTGAAGTTCAAGGCCGAGGCCGCCTCCGCCGTGCTGCGGCGCAACCTCCTCATCTACGGGCTGGGCGGCATCGTCGCCCCCTTCATCGGCATCAAGGTGATCGACATGGTGATCACCGCACTGGGAGTCAAGTGATGAACACCTTCCTGCGTCAGCTGCGCCCCGCGGCGCTCTCGCTCCTGGTCTTCACCGTGCTGTTCGGGGTGGCCTACCCGCTCGTGCTGCTCGGCGTCGGCCAGGTCGCCTTCCACGACACGGCCAACGGCTCCCTGGTGGAGGTGGACGGCGAGGTCGTCGGCTCCGAGGTCATCGGCCAGGGCTTCGCCGCCCCCGGGTACTTCCACCCCCGGCCCTCCGCGGCCGGCACCGGCTACGACGGCGCCGCCTCCAGCGGCTCCAACCTGGGCCCGACCAACCCGGACTACCTGGCCGCGGTGGAGGAACGGGCCGTCGCCTACCGGGAGGAGAACGGCCTGCCCGAGGACGCCCAGGTCCCCGCCGACGCCGTGACCGCGTCGGCCTCCGGCCTGGACCCGCACATCACCGTGGCCAACGCCCAGCTGCAGGCCCCGCGGGTGGCCGACGCCCGGGGCATGTCCGTGGACGACGTCCTGGCCCTGGTGCAGGACAACACCGACGAGCGCCCGCTCGGGGTCCTGGGCGATCCCGGGGTCAACGTGCTGCGGCTGAACCTGGCCCTCGACCGGGAAGCGGGCTGAGGGTCATGGGCCGCCGGGCCGGCCGGGGCATGCTGGAGACGTGAGTCCCGACTCCACACCCCGGCCGTCCCGGCCACCGGGGCCGGCCGGCCCCGGCCCGCGGCGGGGTGAGCTGCGCATCTACCTGGGTGCGGCCCCCGGCGTGGGCAAGACCTTCGCCATGCTCAACGAGGGCGCCCGCCGGGTCGAGCGCGGCACCGACGTGGTGGTGGGCATCGTGGAGACCCACGGCCGGGAGCACACCGCGGCCCAGCTCCGGGACCTGGAGGTCGTGCCCCGCCGCCGGGTGGCGTACCGAGACACCGTGCTGGAGGAGTTCGACGTCGACGCCGTCCTGGACCGGGCCCCCAGGGTGGCCCTGGTGGACGAGCTGGCCCACACCAACGTGCCGGGCTCACGCAACGAGAAGCGGTGGCAGGACATCGACGAGCTGCTGGCCGCCGGCATCGACGTGATCTCCACGGTGAACATCCAGCACCTGGAGTCGGTCAACGACGTGGTGCAGCGCATCACCGGGGTCCAGCAGCAGGAGACCGTGCCGGACTCCTGGGTCCGGTCCGCCCAGCAGATCGAGCTGGTCGACATGACCCCGGAGGCCATCCGGCGCCGCATGGCCCACGGCAACATCTACCCGGCCGAGCGCATCGACGCCGCCCTGGGCAACTACTTCCGTCCCGGCAACCTGGGCGCGCTGCGGGAGCTGGCCCTGCTCTGGGTGGCGGACCGGGTGGAGGACCAGCTCCAGGGCTACCTGGAGGACCACGGGATCGCGGACGCCTGGGAGACCCGGGAACGGGTCCTGGTGGCGCTGACCGGCGCACCGGGGAGCGAGGCCGTGATCCGCCGCGCCTCCCGACTGGCCCAGCGGCTGCGGGGCGAGCTCATCGGCGTGCACATCGCCCGGTCCGACGGGCTGGCCGAGCAGCGTGGCCCCGAACTGGCCCAGCACCGTCGCATCCTGGAGGAGCTGGGCGGCACCTACCGGGAGGTGGTCGGCGACGACGTGGCCGAGACGCTGGTGGCCGTCGCCACCACCGAGCGGGCCACCCAGCTGGTGATCGGCGCCAGCCGCCAGACCCGGCGCCAGGAGCTGACCGGTGGCTCCGTCGTCAACCGGTTGCTGCGCCTGGCCCGCGGGCTGGACGTGCACGTGATCTCCGGACCGGAGGCGCCGACCGGTGGGTCCGCCGACATGCACCTGCCCCGCGCCCCGCTGCCGGCCCGGCGCCGGGTGCTGGCCTGGGTGCTGCTGGTGGTGGGTCTCCCGGTGCTGGTGGCGCTCACGCTGCCGTTCCGTGACGACCTGGGCATCACGACGGAGCTGCTGCTGGTGCTCAGCCTGGTGGTGGGTGTCGGTGCGCTCGGTGGGCTGCTGCCCGGCGTGGTGGCCGCCGTGACCGGGGCGTTCGTGGCCAACTTCTTCTTCGTGCCCCCCTACCGGACCCTCACCGTCGGGGACCCGGAGAACGTGTTCGCCCTGCTGGTGTTCGTGGTCGTCGGCTCCACCGTGTCCAGCCTGGTCGACCGCGTGGCCCGTCGGTCCGCCGATGCGGTCCGGGCCCGGGCCGATGCGGAGGCGCTGGCCCGGTCCGCCCTGGTCCTGGCCACCGACCCCGATCCGCTGCCCGCGCTCGGCGAGGAGCTCCGGGCCGTGCTGGGACTGGAGGCCGTTGCGGTCCTGCAACTGGACGACACGAACGACTGGACCACGCTCGCCGCCAGCGGGGAGCGGCCTCCCACCAGCCCCGGTGACGGGGTCCGCCACACCCTGACCGAGGACGGCCGCACGGTCCTGGTCCTGCGGGGCCGCCAGCTCGACGCACGGGACTCCGAGCTGCTGGAGGCGTTCGCCGACCAGCTCGCCGTCGCGGTGGAGTCGGTCCAGCTGCAGCGGGATGCGGCCGCGGCCGCCGTCCTGGCCCAGGCCGACGAGCTGCGCACCGGCATCCTCCAGGCCGTGTCGCACGACCTCCGCACGCCGCTGGCGGGGATCAAGGCGTCCGTGACCAGCCTGCTGTCCGACGACGTCACCTTCGGCCCCGACGACACCCGCACCTTCCTGCGCACCATCGACGCCGAGGTCGACCGGTTGGACCGGGTGGTCGGCAACCTCCTGGACATGAGCCGCCTCCAGACCGGCGGCCTGCGGGTGCTGGCCCGTCCCACGCCGCTGGAGGAGGTCGTGGTCTCCGCGGTGGCCGGCGTGGACCGCACGGGGTTCCGGCGGGTGGACCTCCGGGTGCCCGAGACGCTGCCGCTGGTCCGGATCGACGGACCGTTGATGGAGCGGGCGGTGGCCAACGTGGTGGCCAACGCGCTGGCCGTGCAGCCCGAGGACCATCCGGTGGTGGTGGAGGCCGCGGCGCTGGGCCAGGAGGTGCACCTCCGGGTGGTGGACCGCGGCCCGGGGATCGCACCGGAGGACCGGGCCCGCGTGTTCGCCCCGTTCCAGCGCCTGGGGGACCGTTCCACGCAGGCCGGCGTCGGCCTGGGCCTCGCCATCGCCCAGGGCTTCACCCGCGCCGTGGGCGGGGACCTGGACCTGGAGGACACCCCCGGTGGTGGCCTCACGGTGGTGTTCCGCCTGCCGGTCGCGTCCGGCGCGGGGATGGAGGCGGTGACCCCGTGACCCGCGTGCTGGTGGTCGACGACGAGCCGCAGATCCGCAAGGCACTCAGCGTGAACCTCAAGGCCCGGGGCTACGACGTGGACACCGCGGCGTCCGGCGAGGAGGCGCTGGCCGCGGTGGCGGCCCGCCACCCGGACGTGGTGCTGCTGGACCTGGGCCTGCCCGGCATCGACGGCGTGGAGGTCATCGAGGGCCTCCGGGGCTGGACCGAGGTGCCGGTCATCGTGCTGTCGGTCCGGGGCGAGGAGTCCGACAAGGTCGCGGCGCTCGATGCCGGCGCGGACGACTACGTGACCAAGCCCTTCGGCATGGACGAGCTGCTGGCCCGCCTCCGGGTGGTGCTGCGCCGCCAGCACCCCGATGCGGAGGACCCGGTGGTGACCACCGAGCACTTCGTCATCGACCTGGCGGCCAAGCGGGCCACGGTGGACGGTGAGGACGTGCGGCTCACGCCCATCGAGTGGGGACTGGTGGAGCGGCTGGCCCGCAACCCCGGCCGCCTGGTCACCCAGCGCCAGCTCCTCCAGGAGGTGTGGGGGCCGCAGTACGAGCACGAGACCAACTACCTGCGGGTCCACCTGGCCAACGTGCGCCGCAAGCTGGAGCCCGAACCGTCCCGGCCCCGGTACTTCCTGACCGAGCCCGGGATGGGCTACCGGTTCGAGCCCGACGCCCCCTGACCGGGCCGGGCCAGGGGCCGGTCGCGGCGGTGCAGGGCGAAGGCCACCCAGCCGATGGGCACCACCAGCCAGTGCGAGGCCAGGCGGAACACGAGCGACGCGGCCAGCGCGGTGGAGGTGTCCATGCCCGCCGCGGTCAGGCCGACCACCAGCGCCGCCTCCACCTGGCCCGCGCCGCCCGGTACCAGCGGGATGGCCCCGGCCAGTTGGCACGTCCCGTAGACGGCCAGCACCGCGGTCCACGGCACGGTCCCGCCCACGGCCAGGATGGATGCCACCAGGGTGACGAACTCGCCGCCCCAGCTGAGCAGCTGCAACGTCCAGACCGCGGCCCACCGGCCCGGACCGGCCCGGACCGAGCCGAACCGGTCCACGAACTCGGTGGCCACCGAGTGGCTGTCCACCGCGGTGCCGCCCCCGCGGTGCCGCAGCCGGTGCCACCACCGCACGACCCGTTCGGTCGGCCCGTGCAGCACCTGGGGACGGCGGCTCACGAGGAAGAACCCGCCCAGCAGGACCAGCGACAGCACCGACGGGACGACCACGGTGGCGGAGCCCTGCCCGGCGACGGCGAAGCCGGCCAGGGTCATGAACACGAGCACCGACGGGGCCACCACGCCGGTGGCGACGGTGACCCAGGCGGCCAGCCCGGCATCGGCGCCGGCGTCCCGGTAGCGCTGCACCATGTACGCGGTGGCGATGGCGCCGCCGGCCGGCAGCGTGGCCGCCACCGCGCCGCTGGCGAACGAGGCGCCCACCGCCGTGCCCAACGGGAGGGTGGTCCCGCCCGCGGCCAGCAGCACGGAGCGCACGGCGGCGAACAGGGCGATGGACACGATGCTGGCCGCCACACCGAGCGCGAGCCACGCCAGGTCGATGTCCCGGATGAGCCGGACGGCCTGGCGGATCTGGTCCCACTCCGCGACGACGAACCAGGTGAGGCCGGCCAGGGCCAGCGCGACCACGGCCAGGTGGAACCACCGCGCGCCGGTGCGCGGCGCGGGCGCGCCCGCGGCGGCCGGGTCGCCGCCACCGTGGCGGTCGGTCGGCCCGGTCGGGTGCGTCACCCCTCCCGTCTACCCGACGCGGGCCGCCCCGCGGCGCCCGTGCTCAGTCGCCGTAGCCGTAGACCCAGACGTCGTAGGCGTCCGCGTACACCGTCTCGCACGGGATGCCGTTGCCGTCGGCGTCCATGTTCGACGGGCCACCCCAGTTCAGGTAGTAGTCGATGGCCTCGTAGACGCTGTAGCCCATGTCGGCCAGGTCCTGGCACTTCAGCCCCGGGCCCAGGTCGTACACGGTGGAGGTCTCGAGCGAGGGCGTGACCCCCTGGGTGCCCCAGTACGCCACCACGTCGCTGGTCGGGTACACGGTCTCGCACGGGATGCCGTCCCGGTCGGCGTCCAGCCGCTCGGGCTGGCCCTGCACCCGCCAGTAGTCGACTGCGGCCGGGTAGGAGAAGCCCATGGCCCGCAGGTCGCGGCAGAACAGCCCGGCGGGCTGGGACCGCACGTCGCCCAGGGTGGTGGGCACCGCGGTGGCGGGTGCCGCCGTGGTCGGTGCCGCGGTCGTGGTGGTGCTGGTCGTCGTCGACCGTTCGTCGCTGGCGCGCGTGTCGCCGGTCGTGGTGGTGTCGTCGCCGCCGTTGCGGCCCAACAGGAACGCGGCGAGCACCACGCCCACCACCACCAGGGTGGCCAGGACGGCGATGACGGCCACCTTGGCGGTCCGGTTCCCGGAGCCGCCCGTGGGCGGCGTCGGTCCGGGGACGGGCGCGGCACCGGGGACGGGCCCGGGACCGGGCACGACCGGGCCCTGGGTGGTGGGTTGGCCCGGGTTCCAGGAGCCGTCGGGGGGCATGGGCTGGTTCATGTCAGCACCTCCGTTGTTCGATCTCGGTCGCCGGTGCCGCGTCGCGGCCGGCGGTCCACTCGTCCAGGTAGCGCTGGGGCCACACCTCGCCGCGGCGCCGTTCCCAGTCGCCCGGGCCGCACGGGGCGGACAGGCCGAAGTGCAGGTGGCAGCCCGTGCCGGCGGCGTTGCCGGTGTCGCCGACCAGGCCCAGGCGCTGCCCGGCCGTCACCCGGGTCCCGGGCCCGACGGCGTCGTCGACGGAGCGCAGGTGGCTGCCGTAGTAGCGCACGCCGTCGTCGCCGACGACGGACACGAAGAGGCCCGACCGGGTCTCGCCCGAGTCGGTGGCGGCGGACCACAGGTCCTGGCGGGACAGCTCCTGGACCACGCCGCCGGTGACGGCCACCACCTCGGTGCCGCACGGGGCGAAGATGTCCGCGGCCGGGTAGTCGTGGTGCGAGCGGGCGTAGGTGCCGGCGTCGGCCGGTCGCAGCGGGAACACGTGGGCCGCGTCCGGCCCGTCGGCGGCAGCGGTCGTGGCCGGTGGCGCGGTGGCGGCCGGGGCGACGGTGGCAGCGGTCGTCGCCGGCGGGGAGGTGGTGACGGTGGAGGTGGTGGAGCTCGTCGTGGTCCGGGCCGTTGCATCACGGCCGTCGTCCCCGTCGCCGCCACAACCGGCAGCGGCGGTGCAGAGCACGGCGACGACCGACACGAGGGCGACGGCCACCACGGGACTGCACCTCGTTCGTGCCACAACGACAGGCTAGGCCCGGCCGGACCCGGTTCCGACCCCCGCGGGGGAGGTCGGGCCTGTCCCCGGCCGGGAGTCAGGGCCCCGATCGGGAGCGGGGCGTTGGCTAGGGTGGTTCCATGACAACGACGCAGCGCCCTCGGACGCCCCGGCGTCCGGCGCCGGCCCCCGGTCCCAACCCCGCCTCCCGCGGACTGATCCTGGTGGCGGTCGGTGTGGTCCTGGGCCTCATCCTCATCGTCAAGGGTGGCGGCATCGGGTTCGACTCCACCGGCAGCGACGTGGAGATCGGCAGCGGTGACGCGGCCGCGACCTCCACCACCGAGCCGCCGGAGACCTCGGTGTCCACCCCCACCACGGAGAAGCCCGCGGCGGAGGTCCAGGTGGTGTCCGCCAACGGGTCCAGCGTGAGCGGCCTGGCCAGCAAGACCAACACCTTCCTGGCCCAGGCCGGGTACAGCAACTCGGTCGCCACCGACTCGCTCCAGCCGGCCACCACGACCACCGTGTACTACGCCACCGGCCTGGAGGGGAACGCCAAGGCGATCGCCACGCTGCTCAACGTGCCGGTGGCCCAGGTCCAGCCGCTGGCCGCGGACGCCAAGCTGGCCAAGAACCAGCCGGCGACCGCAGGGGTCATCGTGATCATCGGCCCGGAGCTGCAGACCGTGGTCGGCGGGACCACCGCGTCGAGCACCCCTGGCGCCTCCACCACGGTGGCGGCCGGCGGCACGTCCGCCACCTCCGGCACCGGCGGTTCGTCCACCACGGTGGCCGGCAGGACCGCCAGCACCACCACCACCGCACCCTGACACGGCTCCGCACGTGGGCACCGGTGGCACCGAGGTGGAGCGGGACGAGCTGATCCGGCCGTTCCGCGACGGGCCGGCCGACGCGCTGGTGGCGGTCGACTTCGACGGCACGCTGTCACCCATCGTGGACGACCCCGCCGCGGCCCGGCCCCTGGACGGCGCCCCGGACGCCCTGGACCTGCTGTCCCGGTCCTACGGCGAGGTCGCCGTCATCTCCGGCCGGCCCCTCGAGTTCCTGGAGTCGTGGTTCCCGGCCCCGTCGGGGGTCACGCTGGTGGGCCTCTACGGCCTGGAGGTGCGGCGCCACGGGCGACGCCAGGACCATCCGTCCTCCGGGGTGTGGCGGGAGACCATGGCCGACGTGGCCGGCCTGGCCCGCCTGCACGGCCCGCAGGACATGTTCGTGGAGCTCAAGGGCCTGTCCATCACCCTGCACTACCGCCAGCACCCCGAGATCGGTGCCCGGGTGCAGGAGTGGGCCCGCCAGATCGCCCCACCCGCGGGCCTCCGGGTCCGCGACGCCAAGATGAGCGTCGAACTGCACCCGCCCATCGACGAGGACAAGGGCACGGTCCTGCGCCGCCTGGCCGCGGACCATGCCGGCCCGGTGATGTTCGCCGGTGACGACGTGGGTGACCTGCCGGCCTTCGCCCTGCTCGACGAACTGGCCGGGGCGGGCCGGGGCGTCCTGCGGGTGGCGGTCGACGGCCCGGAGGTCCCGGAGGCACTGACCCGCGGCGCGGACCTGCTGGTGGACGGACCGGCCGGCACCGCCCGGTTGATCCGCGACCTCGTCCCGGCCTGAGCCACCCGGGGCCGTCGGGTCGGTCGTAAGGTCGACGCCGGGTCCGGAACGAGAGCGACATCCGGAAGGAGAGCGACATGGTGAGCCCGAGCACGAGCAGCGGGTCGGACAACGCACGGCTGGGGGGCGGGGCGATCGCCACGATCGTCGGCGTCGCCATCCTGGGCATCTTCATGGCCCAGAACCGGGAGGACGCCACCCTCAACTTCCTGTTCTTCGATTTCACCTGGCCCCTGTGGCTCCTCACGTTGGTCTCCGCGCTGGTCGGTGCCCTGGTGTGGTTCGGGTTGGGGGTCATGCGCCGACGCCGGCGCCGTCGGGGCCGTCGCGAGGCCCGGCGGGCCTGACCCCGGGGGCCGTGTCGTCGGGGGCGGGGTCAGTTGGGCGCAGGGTCGGTCGGGCGCAGGGTCAGCCGGCGGCGGCCAGCTGGTCGGCCAGCCAGTCCGCGGGCGTGCGGGCCGACGCGTCCCGCTGCAGCAGCGCGGCCCGGGCCCGTCGCTCCTCCGGTTCGCGGTCGAGAGCGGCCTCCAGCGCGGTGGCGGTGGCCTCGATGTCGAACGGTGACACGCCGTCCGCCGCGCCCATGAGCTCCGGCCAGGCCCCGGCCTCCGTGCTGAGCACCAGCTGGCCGTCGTGCTCGTTGAGCATGGGCCCTTCCTTGGCCACCAGGTTCAGGCCGTCACGGATCGGGTTGACCAGCAGGACGTCGTAGCGGCGCAGCGCGGCGACGGAGCGGGGGTAGTCGTCGTCGGTGAGCAGCTCGACCGGTCGCCAGTCGCCGTCGCCCCAGCGCTCGTTGACGGCCGCGGCCGCGGCCACCACCTCGTCCCGGTACCGGGCGTAGGCCGCCACCCCCAGCCGCGACGGGTAGCAGCAGGCCACGAACGTGACCCGTCCCCGCAGGTCGGCGCGCCGGTCCAGCAGGCGGTCGTAGGCGGTGAAGCCACGCACGATGTTCTTGGACAGCTCCATGCGGTCCACGCGCACGATCAGCCGGCGGTCACCGACCAGGGCGTCCAGCTCGGCCAGGGCGGCGGTGCACTCCGGTGATGCCGCCACCCGGGCCAGGTCGTCCGCGTCGCTGTTGAGCGGCGACTCGAACGTGGCCGATCCCCGGGTGTCGTGGCCGCACCGGGCCTGCACCTCGGCGTAGTTCAGCGCCCAGGCCGTGGTGTGGAACCCGCAGGCGTGGTGGGCCGCGAGCGACTCGAGCATCTCGGTCCGGCAGGCCGGGGGGAGCACCCGGGCGTTGTCCGGACCGGCGAAGGGCGTGTGGTGGAAGTGCACCAGCCGCAGGTCGGGCCGCCGGGCCCGCACCGTCGGGGCCAGGAGGGTGAGGTGGTAGTCCTGCACCAGCACCGCGGCGTCCTCCGGGGCGTGCTCGCACACGGCGCCGGCGAACGCCTCGTTGACCCGGCGGTAGGCGGCCCAGGACTCCCACCAGTCCTCGTCGTAGGCGGGGCTGCGGGTCAGGTCGAACAACCCGTGGTGCATGAACCACAACGTCTCGTTGGAGATGACGTCGTAGTACCGCACGAAGTCGTCCTCCGGGACGGCCAGCAGGTGCACCGGCTGGCCCTCCTGCGCCGGCAGTCCCTCCGCCGCGGCCCGACGGTCCTGTTCGGACAGCGCGGCGGCGATCCAGGTGGCGCGGCCCGAGTCGATGAGGGGGGCCAGGCCGGAGACCAGGCCGCCGCCGCCCCGGCGTGGGACCAGGGTGCCGCCGTCGTCCACGTAGCTCAGCGGTCCGCGGTTGGACGCGAGCACGACGGGGCGTTCGATCGGGATCATCGCCCCCACCCTACGGGGTGCCCCGGGGCCCTCCGTCCTACGCTGGCCGACCGTGCGCATCGTCGTCGCCCCCGACAAGTTCCGCGGCACCGCCACCGCGGCGGAGGCCGCGGCCGCGCTGGCCGGTCCGTTGCGGGCGTCGGGCCACACCGTGGTGGAGGTGCCGTTGGCCGACGGGGGCGAGGGCACGCTGGAGGCGCTGGGCGGGGCCAACCGGACCACCACGGTGAGCGGACCGCTGGGTGACCAGGTGGAGGCGGCGTGGCGCCTGTCGGGCAGGCGGGCCGTGATCGAGATGGCGCAGGCCTCGGGACTGGCCCTGGTGGGCGGCGCGGAGGGCAACGACGCGGTGAGCGCGTCCACCTTCGGCACGGGCGAGCTCGTCGCGGCGGCCCTGGACCAGGGGGCGAACGACATCGTGGTCGGCGTCGGCGGGTCGGCCACCACCGACGGCGGCCTGGGCGCGCTGCGGGCCCTGTACCCGGTGCACCGGCTGCGGGGGGTGCGGCTCACCGTCGCGTGCGACGTGCGGATCGGGTTCGTGGAGGCGGCGGAGCTGTTCGCCCCCCAGAAGGGGGCGACGCCGGCCCAGGTGGAGCTGCTGCAGCGGCGGCTGGAACGGCTGGTGCAGGTCTACCTGGAGGAGTACGGCGTCGACGTGTCCGGCCTGGAGTACGCGGGTGCCGCCGGCGGCCTGGCCGGGGGGCTGGCCTGCGTGGGAGCGGACCTGGACTCCGGCTTCGACCTGGTGGCGGACCGGGTCGGGCTGGAGGAGTCGCTCGAGGCCGCGGACCTGGTCGTCACCGGCGAGGGGTTCCTGGACGCCGAGTCGTTCGAGGGCAAGGTCGTGGGCGGTGTGGCCGAGATGGCGGGGCACCTGGGCGTGCCGGTGGTGGCCGTGGTGGGGGAGGCCTTCGACGGCGCGGCCGAGCGCATCCGGGCCGTGTCGCTCACCGCACGGGTCGGACGGGACCGCGCCATGCACGACACCCTCGCGGTGCTGGCCGAGGTGGCGGGGGAGGTCGTGGAGGGCGCCGTAGGGTGACGGCCAGTGGATGCCGTCCCCATGCCCCGGCTCATGGCCGTGCTCAACGCCTCGCCGGAGTCCTTCTCGGGCGCGGTGGTGGACACCTCCACCGTGGGCGAACAGGCCCGGGCCGCGGTGGACGGCGGGGCCACGGTGCTGGACATCGGTGGGCAGTCGCTGCGCACCGACCAGGCCGAGATCGGCGTGGAGGAGGAGGTCGCCCGCACCGTGCCCGTGGTGGCCGCGTGCCGGGCCGCGCTGGCCGACCTGGACCGCACCGACCTTCCGGCGCAGGTCGACATCTCGGTGGACACGTACCGGGCCCCGGTGGCCGTGGCCGCCATCGCGGCCGGGGCGACGATGGTCAACGACCCGTCGGGCCTGTCCGACCCGGAGCTGGTGGCGGTGGTGCGCGACACCGGGGTGAGCGTGGTCCTCACCTACAACCGGGCCCGGCCCAAGGTGCGCCTGGCCGCGTCCGAACTGGTGGAGGATCCGGTGGCCGACGGGCTGGAGTTCCTGGCCCGGCGGCTGGAGGCACTGGCGGACGCCGGTGTCCCGTCGTCGCAGGTGGTGCTGGACCCGGGCCCGGACCTGGGCAAGTCACCGGCGCAGACGGTCCAGGTGCTCCGCCAGCTGGACCGGTTCCGCGGCTTCGGCCGGCCGCTCCTGCTGGCGCTGTCCCGCAAGGACTTCATCGGGGCGGTGACCATGACGGCGCCGCTGGACCGCACCGCCGGGCTGCTGGGCGTGCTGGCCGCGGTGGACCTGGGCCCGCAGGACGTGCTCCGGGTGCACGAGCCGGCCCGGGTCCGTGACTTCTACACCCTGCGGGCCGTGGTCCAGGGTGCGCTGGACGTGGACGACGACCTGGAGCTGCCCCAGCGCCTCCGCCACATCAGGCCGTCGGACTGACGGCCCCGGCGGCAGGCCCGGTGCAGCCCGTCAAGCGAGGTGCGCGGGGCGCAGGGCGTGGTCGGCCTCGCTGTGGCCGGCCCGTGACAGCACGGCCCGGGTGACCACCGTGGCCATGGCCACCAGGTCCGTGTCGCTCTGCTCGGCGTGCACCACCCGCCCGCAGTCGGGGTGCGCGATGGCGGACCGGCCGAACCGGCGGCAGACGTCGATGAGCATGCCGATCTCCAGGCCGTAGCCGGGCTCGAACGGGAGCCGCATGAGCACCTCGCGCCGGGCCGCGACCTGACCGGACAGCGGCTCGTCCAGGTCGGCCAGCTCCGGGAACAGCACCTCCAGCAGCGGCCGGGCCGTGTACCGGCTGACCCGGCCGAACCGACGGTGCCCGGCCCCGTCCAACCGGAAGATGTTGGCCTTGGCCAGCGCCGTCGCGGGGTCCGCCAGCGGGGCCAGGAGCCGGCCCAGCAGGTCGTCGAACACGGTGAGGTCGCCGTCCAGGAAGGCGACCACCGGGCTGGAGGTCAGGGGCAGCACCCGCCACAACGCGTCGCCCTTGCCCCGGGCCGGGCCCAGCTCGGCGAACAGGTCCGACGAGTCGTGGACCTCCGCGCCGGCGTCCTCCGCGGCCCGGCGGGTGCCGTCGGTGGACCCGCTGTCCACCACCAGGACCCGGGCCGCTCCGGAGGCGACGCAGTGGCCGATCACCCCCGCCACGGTCGCTGCCTCGTCCCGGGTGGGGATGACCACGTCGAACTCCATGGACCCCAGCCTGCCCCGGACGGCGCCCGATCCGGTGGCCGGGGGAATGACGGCCCGACCCGGGGAGTTGGCCGTGGAGTTCCCTGTGGGGCCGGGTGTGGTGGAGACTCTCCGCCGGACATGCGGTGGCCCGCAGGGTCGACCGACGATTTCTCTCCGAGGTGAGTGTGATGGTGACGATCAGGATCCCGACGACGCTGCGGACCCTCACGGGTGGGTCCTCCGAGGTGCAGGTCGAGGGCGCGACCGTCGGTGAGGCCCTGGCCAACCTGGACGCCGCCCACCCCGGGTTCCAGGACCGGCTGTTCGACGAGACCGGCACCCTGCGCCGGTTCGTGAACGTGTTCCTGGCCGATGACGACGTCCGCTACCTGGACGGTGTGGGCACCGCGGTGCCCGAGGGGTCCGAGATCTCCATCATCCCTGCCGTCGCGGGCGGCTGACCGGCGTGGGCCCGGAGGATGACGGGGTCGACCCCGACGAGCCCTTCGGCCACCTGCCCGACCCCGGGACCGGCGACGGTCCCGAGGACCTCGACGAGTCGGCCGACGACGAAGCGGGCGCCGGCGACGACACACCGGCACCCCGGGTGCCGCACCGCTACCGCGGCTCCATGGCGGCCAGCGCCCTGGCCGCGGGGATGATCGGGCTGCGCGACGTCCTGGAGGAGCCCAAGGACGGTCGCCCGGTGGTGGAGCAGTTCGCCGACGAGGGAGACCGGGAACGCCCCATCGAGGTGGACCTGGTGCCCGACGACCCGGCGGCCAGCACCGTGACCGTCCGCCACCAACCGGAGGACTGAGCCCCGCCGGAGGCCGCCCCTACAGCGCAGCCAGGAGCCCGACGCGGTCGGGCCCCAGGTCGGGCTCGGGGGGTCGGTTGTCCTTGTCCTGGTACACCGCCATCACCCGGCCGATCACGTCCGCGTCGGCCATGAGCGAGTCCGGCGGCTCCAGCAGGTTGAACATGCGCAGGAAGGCCCGGAGCACCACCGGGTCGACCCGCATGGCCGGGAACAGGCCTTCGCGCAGCAGGCTGCGCAGGAAGTCCGACGTGTCCGCCCCGGACGCGTCACCGCCGTCGCCCGCCGGCGGCGTCCCCGCTCCGTTGCCGGCGGCGGCCGCCGCGGCATCCCTGGCCGCGGCGGCGTCGGTTCATGCGGTCCTGGGTCACCGCGGCGCGGTACCAGGGGACGATCTCGGCCTCCGTGGCGGCCTCGAAGGCTCGGGCCCGGCCGTCGTGGTCGTCCGAGAACTCGTCGATGGCGTCGCACAGGAGCTGGGCCTGCACCAGCGCCAGGCTGCACCCCCGGCCGTACAGCGGGTTGGTGGCGGTGTGGGCGTCGCCCACGGCGTGCAGGCCCAGGACCAGCGGCGCGCCGTCGTCGTCCAGGAAGCTGCGGTGGCGGTTGATGAGCCCGCCCATGACCTCCACCCCGGTGATGGCCCGGGCCCGGTCGGGCTCCACGTAGGCCGCGGTCGCGGGCAGGGCACCGGCGACCTGCAGGAACCCGTCCGGGTCCAGGATCAGCCGGCGCAGCTCGCCGTCGTCGGTGGCCACGGCCAGCGTGACCGAGAAGGTGCGGTTGTCACCCTGGAACACGCCGTACTTGAGGTAGCCGAGGTCGCCGCCGATGGGGCCGAGCTGGGCCGGGTACTCGGCGCCGTCGAGCAGGGTGAAGAAGCGGGACAGGTAGATGATGCCGGTGTCCTCCACCCGCTCCGGCACGTCGATGCCGTGCGGTGCCAGCATCCCCGGCACGTCGGCCCGTCGCCCACCGGCCACCACGACCACGTCCGCGTCCAGCACGGTGTGCCCGTCCGTCCCACCGCCATCGGACCCGCCCGCGTCGTCGAGGACCACGCCGTCGACCCGGGGGACGGGGCCGTCGCCGTCGGTCACCCGCACCCCGGTGACCGCCGTGCCGTGGCGCAGCGTGACGGCGTCGTCGGCCAGCACCGTGCGCCGCAGCACCCACTCGAAGGTGGTGCGGCGGCAGGCGATGGCCACCAGGTCCTCGTCGCCGGGGAGCCGGGTGCGGTCCATGCCCTCGGGCAGCATGTCGATGAAGTCCATCTCCGTGGCCCCGGCCGCGAACAGGGCGGCCAGCACGTCGGGGTGGCGGTCGCGCAGCAGGTTGCGGAGGCGGGCCAGGAAGGCGTGGGAGTGGCGCACCTGGGGCGCACCGCGGCGGTCCCACTCGAACGCGCCGTGGGGGTCCTGGGGCAGGGGCGTGTCGTCGCGTTCCACCAGGGTGACCTCATGGCCGGACCGGGAGGCGCACAACGCCGTGCCCAGGCCCGCCACACCGGCTCCCACCACCACGATCCGTGCCACGACACCCCCGTCGACCGGGACCCGGCCCGCCGGCCCGACCCCACGATCCCCGACCGGTCGGTCGGTGCGACCTCTTGACCGTTCGGTCAAGTGCGATGCGCAGCACCGTACCGGGACGGCCGGTGACGGCTCAAGGACTCTTCTCAGGGGCTGTTAGCACTCGGGCCGAGGGAGTGCTAAAACTCTCTGGCACTCTCCGGCCGCGAGTGCCAGCGGCCAGGACCCAGTCACGGGGACCCCGCCGGTGCAAGGGCCGGGGGTCCGAGCAGATCCAACGGAGGATTCATGGCCAAGATCATCCAGTTCGACGAGGAAGCCCGTCGCCACCTCGAGTCGGGCATGAACCAGCTCGCCGATGCGGTCCGCGTCACCCTCGGCCCCAAGGGCCGCAACGTGGTCCTCGCCAAGAAGTGGGGCGCCCCCACGATCACCAACGACGGTGTCTCCATCGCCAAGGAGATCGAGCTCGAGGACCCCTACGAGAACATCGGCGCCTCCCTGGTGAAGGAGGTCGCCAAGAAGACCGACGACGTCGCCGGTGACGGCACCACCACCGCCACCGTGCTGGCCTGGTCCATGGTCCACGAGGGCCTGCGCAACCTGGCCGCCGGCGCCAACCCCATGGGCATCAAGCGGGGCATCGAGGCCGCCGTGGAGGCCGCCGTGGCCAAGATCCACGAGCTGGCCGTGGAGGTCGACTCCAAGGACCAGATCGCCCAGGTCGCGTCCATCTCCGCCGCGGACAAGGAGATCGGCCAGGCCATCTCCGAGGCCATCGACAAGGTGGGCAAGGACGGCGTGGTCACCGTCGAGGAGTCCAACACCTTCGGCATCGAGCTGGAGTTCACCGAGGGCATGCGCTTCGACAAGGGCTACATCTCGCCCTACATGGTCACCGACCCGGAGCGCATGGAGGCCGTCCTGGACGACCCCTACATCCTGTTCGTGTCCTCCAAGATCACCAACGTCCGTGACCTGGTGCCGGTGCTGGAGAAGGTCATGCAGTCGGGCAAGCCGCTGGTGATCATCGCCGAGGACATCGAGGGCGAGGCCCTGGCCACCCTGGTGGTCAACAAGATCCGTGGCACGTTCTACTCCGTGGGCGTCAAGGCCCCCGGCTTCGGCGAGCGCCGCAAGGCGATGCTGCAGGACATGGCCATCCTCACCGGTGGCCAGGTCATCTCCGAGGAGGTCGGCCTCAAGCTGGACACCGCCGACCTCGAGCCTGCTCGGCCGGGCCGACAAGGTGGTCGTCACCAAGGACGAGACCACCATCGTCAGCGGCGCCGGTCCCAAGGAGGACATCGAGGGCCGCATCGCCCAGATCAAGGCCGAGATCGACAAGACGGACTCCGACTACGACCGGGAGAAGCTCCAGGAGCGCCTGGCCAAGCTGTCCGGTGGCGTGGCCGTGCTCAAGGTCGGCGCCGCCACCGAGGTGGAGCTCAAGGAGAAGAAGCACCGCATCGAGGACGCCGTGTCCACCACCAAGGCAGCCATCGAGGAGGGTGTCGTCGCCGGCGGTGGCGTGACCCTGCTCCGGGCCCAGGCGTCGGTCGACGACGTCATGGCCAAGCTGTCCGGTGACGAGGCCACCGGTGCCCTGATCATCTCCCGTGCGCTCGAGGGCCCGATCAAGCAGATCGCCGAGAACGCCGGCATGGAGGGTGGCGTGGTCGTCGAGCGTGTGCGCTCGCTGCCCAAGGCCGCCGAGGGGCTCAACGCCGCCACCGGCGAGTACGAGGACCTGGTCGCGGCCGGCATCATCGACGCCGCCAAGGTCACCCGTTCCGCCCTGCAGAACGCGGCGTCCATCGCGGCGCTGTTCCTGACCACCGAGGCCGTCGTGGCCGACGCCCCGGAGAAGGCCGCCGCCGGCATGCCCGGTGGCGACATGGGCGGGATGGACTTCTGATCCACACCTGATCCGACCGCACCCACCCCGGTGGGCGGCGGGTCGTGAGCGACGGGCGGCCTCCGGGCCGCCCGTCGTCGCGTCCGGGGTCACCTTCCCACCCCAAAGCGTTCGTGTCGGTGGGGACGGACCGGCAGACTCCTGCGGATGGACTGGAGCGACGTCGCCGTGGTGCTGCTCACCGTGCTGGTGGGCGTCGGCGCCGGGATGCTGTCGGCACTCCTGGGTGTCGGCGGTGCGGTGATCACCACCCCCGCGGTCCGGGTCCTGGGGGCGACCCCGATCGAGGCGGTCGGCTCCACCGTCCCCGCCATCCTTCCGGGGGCCATCGCCGGCACGCTGCGCTACGCCAAGGAGGGCCTGGTCGACTGGCAGGCTGCGCTGGGGCTGGGCATCTCGGGCGCCCTGTTCGCCATCGGTGGCGCCCTGACCTCCGGCGTCGTCGACGGCCGGGTCCTCATGCTGCTGACCGCGGTGCTGATGCTGTGGTCGGGCCTGTCCGTCGCCCGGGGAGCCCCTGCGCCGCCGGAGCCGGCCGCCGTCCTGGTCGCCCCGGCCGAGGCGGGCGACGGACCGGCCGAACTGCTCGAGGGCATCGAGGCCAGCGAGACCGACACCGCACTCGTCGACCCGGCCTCGGCGCAGGTCGGGACGCCGGGGACGGGCCCGGCACGGATCGGCCACCCGTTGCCGCTCCTCGGCGCGCTCGGCGCGGCGTCGGGGTTCGTGGCCGGCCTCCTGGGCGTGGGCGGCGGGATCGTCATGGTCCCGGTGCTGACCGGTCCGCTCAAGGTGCCGATGAAGTCCGCCGTCGCCTCCAGCCTGGTGGCCGTCGCCATCTTCTCCGTGCCGGCGCTGATCACCCATGCCGTGCTCGGCCACATCAACTGGACCTTCGCCATCCCGCTCATGATCGGCGTGGTCCCGGGCGCCCGCATCGGCGCCCACATCACCATCGGCGCCTCCGAGCGGACGATCCGGCGGCTGTTCGGCATCCTGATCATCGTCCTGGCCGTGATCTACGGCGCCACCGAGGCCGCCGCGCTGTTCTGACCCGGTGCCCTGACCCGTACGATGCGGCCGTGGGCCGCTCCCGAACCACCCGCGTCCTGGCACGGCGCTTCGACGGCACCGCCTCCGGCCGCGGCCCGGAACAGGTCCTGGTGGAGGAGCCGCTGCAGATCCGCCTGGACGACACGCTGGTCGCCACCACCATGCGCACCCCGGGCCACGACTTCGAGCTGGCCGCGGGGTGGTGCCACGCCGAGGGGCTGCTGGCCGACGCACCGGTCACCGGCATCCGCTACTGCGCCACCGGGTCCGCGGTGGACACCGGCTTCAACGTGGTCTCGGTCGAGCACCGGCGGGCGGGCGGACGGCCCCCGCGGCGCGGCTGACCACCACCACCTCGGCCTGCGGCATCTGCGGGGTGGAGGCCGTGGACGACCTCGTCGACCGGCTGGAGCCGCTGCGGGACCACCCGGCCGCTTCGACGCCGGGGTCCTGGCCGGCCTGGCCGGGGCGGTGGCCGAACGCCAGGAGCTGTTCGCCGCCACCGGGGGCAGCCATGCCGCCGCGGCGTGCACCCCGTCCGGCGACGTCCTGGCGGTCCGGGAGGACATCGGCCGGCACAACGCGGTGGACAAGGTGGTCGGCCACCTGCTGCTGGACGGGCGCACTGCCGGCCACCGGGCTCGTCCTGTGGGTGTCGGGCCGGGCCAGCTTCGAGATGGTCCAGAAGGCGTGGG
This sequence comes from uncultured Actinomycetota bacterium, assembly GCA_963773765.1. Classification (GTDB taxonomy): domain Bacteria; phylum Actinomycetota; class Acidimicrobiia; order Acidimicrobiales; family Microtrichaceae; genus CAVZCC01. The sequence continues at coordinate 46,122 of CAVZCC010000006.1, forward strand.
CCGCCGGCTTCGCCGCGCTGGTGTCCGTGAGCGCGCCGTCGTCGTTGGCGGTGGCCATCGCGGAACGGGCCGGCCTGGTGCTGGCCGGCTTCAGCCGGGACGACCGGCTGACGGTCTACGCCGGGACCGACCGGGTCCATCCGGCGGTGGCCGATGCCTGACCGCACCGGTCCCGCTGGTCCCGCTGGCCGTACGCGGCCCGCCGTCCCGGGTCCGGCCGCGGCCGTGCTGCGCCGCATCGGGCTGCACCCGGACCTGTGGGCCGGGCTGTCGCCCAACGGCGTCGGCCGACCAGAAGCCCCGCCACTACAAGGACATGGTCCGCATCGCACGCGGACAACCCGCACCACCCCCGCTACGCCTGGGACGTGCTGACCAAGGGCGTGTGCGACGGGTGCGCGCTGGGGGTGGCCGGCCTGCACGACTGGACCATCGACGGCGTGCACCTGTGCACCACCCGCCTGCGAGCTCCTCGAGTTCAACACCGCCGACGCCATGGACCCGCTCCTGCTCAGCGACGTGGACGCGCTGGCCGGGCGGACCGGCGCCGAGCTCCGCGGCGCTCGGCCGCCTGGCGCACCCGATGCGGCGCCGGCGCGGCGAACGGGGCTTCACCCGGATCACCTGGGACGAGGCGCTGTCCGCGTCGGCCGACGCCCTGCGCGCCGCCGCCCGCGGAGCGCACCGCGCTGTACCTGACCTCCCGCGGCCTCACCAACGAGACCTACTACGTGGCCGGCAAGGCGGCCCGGGCGTTGGGCGTCGCCAACGTCGACTCCGCGGCCCGGGTGTGCCACGCCCCGTCCACACTCGGGCTCAAGGCCACGATCGGCGTGGCGGCATCGACCTGCTCGCTGCGCGACGTGATCGAGTCCGACCTGGTCGTCCTGTGGGGCACGAACCCGGCCAACAACCAGCCGGTGTTCATGAAGTACCTGGACATCGCCAAGCGCAACGGCACCAAGGTCGTGGTGGTCAACCCGTACCTGGAGCCGGGCCTGGACCGGTACTGGGTCCCGTCCGCGGCGGAGTCCGCGGTGTTCGGCACCCGCATCTGCGACCTGCACGTCCCGGTCCGGCCCGGCGGCGACATCGCGTTCGCCAACGCCGTGCTCAAGCAGCTCATCGCCCTGGGGCGGGTGGACCGCCACTTCATCGAGCGACCACACCGAGGGCTGGGACGAGCTGGTGGCCGCCCTCGACGCCCAGCCCCTGGACGACCTGCTGGCGGGTGCCGGTGTGGACCGGGCCGTGCTCGACGCGTTCTGCGACCTGTACGGCGCGGCGGACGCGTCGGTGCTGATCTGGTCCATGGGCATCACCCAGCACAGCTTCGGCGTGGACGGCGTGCGGGCCATCGTCAACGTGGGCCTGGCCCGGGGCAACGTCGGGCGCAACGGCGCCGGGCTCATGCCCATCCGGGGCCACTCGGGGGTGCAGGGCGGCGCCGAGATGGGTGCCTACGCCACCGCCCTGCCCGGCGGCGTCGACATCACACCGGACTCGGCGGCCCGCCTGTCCGAGCCAGTGGGGCTTCAGCGTGCCCGGCGGGCCGGGGCTGACCGCCCCGGAGATGGTCGAGGCGGCGGGCCGGGGCGACCTCGACGTGCTGTGGGTCTCCGGCGGCAACTTCCTGGACGTCCTGCCCGACCCCGTCGCGGTGCGGGCCGCGCTCGGAGCGGGTCCCCACCCGGATCCACCAGGACGTGGTGCTCACCAGCCAGATGCTCGTGCCCGGCGACGACGTGATCCTCCTGCCGGTGGCCACCCGCTACGAGCAGGAGGGCGGCGGCACCTCCACCACCACCGAGCGCCGGGTCGCGTTCTCGCCCGAGATCCCCCGCCAGGTCGGCGAGGCCCGCAGCCGAGTGGCGCCTGTTCGGCGAGCTCGCGGCCCGGGCCCGGCCCGAGCGTGGCCGGGGCCTTCGCCTGGGCCGACAACCGCGCCCTCCGGGCCGAGATCGCCCGGGTCGTCCCGGCCTACGCCGGCATCGAGCACCTGGAGCGCACCGGGCGACGCCGTGCAGTGGGGAGGCCGGCACCTGTGCTCCGACGGCGTGTTCCCCACCCCCGACGGCAGGGGTCGGTTCAGCCGCGCTGGACCCCCCGGTGTCCGCCGTGCCCGAGGGACGGTTCCTGGTCACCACCCGCCGGGGCAAGCAGTTCAACTCGATCGTGTGGTCCGCCACCGACCCGCTCACCGGCGCCGGCCGCGACGCCGTCTACCTGGACCCCGCCGACGCCGCCGCGCTGGGCGTGGCCGAGGGCAGTCCCGTGGTGCTGCGGTCCGAGGTGGGGGAGATGCGGGCCGTGGTCCACCTGGCCCGCCTGCCCCGCGGCAGCGCCCAGGTCCACTGGCCGGAGGGCAACGTGCTGCTGCCCGGCGGAGCGGAGCACCGCGAGCCCGGATCCCGCATCCCCGACTACCAGGCCGTGGTGGAGATCCTCCCGGCCTGAGACGGCCCCGCTGCCCGTCCCGCCCCCCCCGCAGCGCGCAGCCCGAACACCCCCGACCACGGTTTCGGCGTCAGTTACCGGTGGCGGGCACCGAAAAGTGACGCATGTTTCGGGGGGGTTGGGGGACCGAGGGACCGGGGGGCGCGACCGGGGTCAGGTGCCGCGGCGGAAGCGCTCGATCTCGCGACGCTCCTTCTTGGTGGGCCGGCCGGTGCCCCGGGACCGCTCACCCCACGCCGCACCGGCCGGGGGGCGGGGCGAGCGGTGCAGCTCCTCCGCCTCCACCTCGTAGCACCCGACCGCCACCGGCGCCCCGACCCGCTTGGTGATCGTGCGGACGACCCGGTACGTCCCGGTGCGGTCGGCCCGACGGGCCTCCACCACGTCGCCCACCGCCACGCGCCGGGCCGGCTTCACCGCGTCGCCGTCGATGCGGACCCGTCCGGAGGTGCAGGCGTCCGTCGCCGCGGTGCGCGACGGGTACAGCCGCACCGCCCACAGCCAGGCGTCCACCCGAACACGCTCGTCGTCGGCCCCGGTCGCCACCACGCCAGTGTGGCCGCTGCCGTCGCCGGCCGCTTCCCGGGCGCGGGCGCCCCTCCCTACACTCGGTGCCATGACCGAGCCAGCCTCCCCGTCCGTCGGCCTCGCCGTGGTCCACCTCTTCTTCCGGGTCGGACCGCTCACCGACCGGGAACTGGTGCTGGGTGCGGTGAAGGAGGCCGAGGCCCGGGGTGACCAGGTGGTGTGCGCCGCCATGTTGGGCCACAAGGCGGACCTGGGCGTCATGGCCCTCTCGGTCGACCAGTGGAACCTGCGGAAGCTCCAGACCGCGCTGTGCACCGCGGGCCTGGAGCTGGCCGACAGCTACGTGTCGCTGACCGAGACCTCCGAGTACGCCCAGGGTGTGCCGGAGGAGATGAAGCAGGCCCGCCTGCACCCGCAGCTCCCGCCCGAGGGCAAGCCGGCGTTCTGCTTCTACCCCATGTCCAAGAAGCGCGACGTGGGCGCCAACTGGTTCGCATTGGACTACGACCGCCGCAAGGAGCTCATGTACGAGCACGGCGCGTCGGGTCGGACCTTCGCCGGGCGGGTCCAGCAGGTGGTCACCGGCTCCACCGGGACCGATGACTACGAGTGGGGCGTCACCCTGTTCTGCGTCCACCCCGACGACGTCAAGGACGTCGTGTACACCATGCGCTTCGACCAGGCGTCCGCCGTGTACGGCGAGTTCGGTCCCTTCTACGTCGGCATGGTGGCCGACCCACAGACGGCATTGCGTGAGCTCGGCGTCGACTGACTGGGCCGAGCCCCCGGTCTGGGCCGCCCCTGCGGCGCCGCCGGCCGGGGCGCCCCCCACGGAGGGGCCGTCCGGCGCGGTCCGACGCCGACGCCGCCGACGCCGTGGCGCGGTGGTGGCCGCGGCCGCGCTGCTGGCGCTCCTGGTGCTGGGCGTGGTCGTGCTGGAGCGGTTCGGCCGGTCCTACGCCCAGGGAGAGATCGCCGCCCGCCTGCGGGAGGCCGGCATGACGGGGGACGTCGACGTCACCGTGGGCAGGTCCTGGTGGCAGCCGTCGATCCTGCCCGCGCTGGTGACGGGGAACCTGGACCGCGTGGAGGTCCGCGTCACGGAGGGCACGCTGTCCGGCATCCCGGTGGAGGACGTGGACTACGTGCTGTCCGGGATCGAGGGCGACCTCTCGGTCCTGAACGGGTCGGTCGACGTCCGGGAGGTGGAGGAGGGCAGCGTGCGGATGCTGGTCCCGGTGAGCTCCATCGGGCAGTCGGTCGGGACACCGCTGGCGGTCCGCGACGGCCGCGTGCTGGTGGGCCAGGACGAGGTGCCGGCCACCGTGGGACTGGTGGAGGACAACCTGGTGATCTCCGGTCCCGGGGTGGTCGGCCTGCCCCCGCTCCCCCTGGCCGACCCGTACATCCTGCCGTGTCGCCCGGAGCTGGCCCTGGTGGGTGCCTCGCTGGAGCTGGCCTGTTCCGGTGACGAGGTCCCCGGCATCCTGCGGGGCCCGCTCCAGGGCGACACGCCGGCGCCCGGTGGCGTGCCGCCGGTGGAGGAGCTCCCGCCGCCGCAGTCCATCGACCGTCCGGGCGGGTAACGTCCCCCCGTCGTCGACGGGTCCGGGGGGACACATGGCCGAGTTGGTGCAGAAGATCGCGGCGGAGCGGGCCGACGTGCCGGCCCTGGTCGACGAGTACGGCACCACCACCTGGCGGGAGCTGGACCGCCGGGTCGACCGGCTGGTGAACGGGCTCCGGGACCGGGGGCTGTCCACCCACGACACCATCGCCCTGGTGTGCGGGAACCGTCGCGAGTTCTTCGAGGTGTTCCTGGCCGCGGCCCACGGGGGCTGGGTGGTGGTGCCGGTCAACTGGCACTGGGTGGCCGACGAGCTGGCCTACGTGATCGAGAACTCCGGCGCCACCGCGGTGATCGCCGACGACCGGTTCCTGGACGTCTCGGTGCAGGCCCGCGCCGACGACCGGACCGGCGCGGTGCACACCTGGGTGGCCATGGGTGACGCCACGCCGGACGGGTTCGCGGGCTACGAGGCGCTCCTGGCGGCCGCCCCGCCGGAACCCCCCGCGGACACCTCGATGGGCGGCCCGATGTTCTACACGTCGGGCACCACCGGGTTCCCCAAGGGGGTGCGGTCCACCCTGTCCACCACCGGCGTGCCGTCGTCGGTCCTGGAGCTGATCTCGGCCAGCTTCACCGACATGCTGGGCCTGCCCGTCGGTGGCGTCGCCCTGCTGGCCGGGCCCGCCTACCACTCCGCCCAGTGGGTGTTCTCGATGTTCCCGCTGCTCGTGCGGCACCACCGTGGTCATGCAGCACCGGTTCGACCCCGCCGAGATGCTGGAGCTGATCGACCGCCACGGCGTGACCAACGTCCACCTGGTGCCGACCCAGTTCATCCGCCTGCTCCGCCTGCCGGACGAGGTCCGGGCCCGCTTCGACGGGTCGACCCTGCAGGCCGTCCACCACGGTGCCGCGCCGTGCTCGGAACAGGTCAAGCGCCAGATGCTGGAGTGGTGGGGTCCGGTGGTCAGCGAGTACTACGGCGGCACCGAGGCCGGGTTCATCTCGCTCATCACCGGCGAGGAGTGGCTGGCCCGGCCCGGGAGCCTGGGACGCCCGCTGGAGGTCATGGAGGTCTCGGTCCTGGACGACGACGGCGTTCCGGTGCCCGCGGGCGGGACGGGCCAGATCTGGTTCCGGTCCCGGCTCGGCTCCGACTTCGAGTACCACGGCGACCCCGACAAGACCGCCGAGGCCCACCGGGAGGGTGGATGGGGCACGCTCGGCGACATCGGCCGGGTCGACGACGACGGCTACCTGTTCCTGTCGGACCGCAAGATCGACATGATCATCTCCGGCGGGGTCAACATCTACCCGGCGGAGATCGAGGGCGTGCTGGTGGCGCACCCGGCGGTGGCCGACGCCGCCGTGTTCGGCGTGCCCGACGACGAGATGGGCGAGTCGGTCAAGGCCGTGGTGCAGCTCGCGGACCCCGCGGACGCGTCGCCGGAACTGGTCGACGAGCTCCTGGCCCACGTCCGGACCCACCTGGCCGGCTACAAGGTGCCCCGCACCGTGGAGCTCTCCGACGAGCTGCCCCGGACGCCCACCGGCAAGCTGCTCAAGCGCCTGCTGCGCGACCCGTACTGGGCGGAGGTCGGCCGTTCGATCTGAGCCGGCCGCGGGCTCAGTCCAGGACCTGCCAGGTCGGGAACGCCAGGTGCGTCATCCCGTGGTGGCGGACCAGGCGGCCCTGCCCGTTCAGGTCCCGCAGGTAGCGGTCGGCCACGTCCGGCCCGCCCACCAGCGCCATGTACTGCGGCACCGGCAGCAGGATGGGGCCGTCGGCGTCGCCGTCGCGCAGGACGGCGTCCACCTCCAGGACCGGTCGCCCGGGCCGGGCGGGGTCGGTGACGAAGCAGTTGTAGATCACCCGCTCGAAGACGGCGATGGCCCGGATCCGCACGTGGGAACTGACCCGCGGTCCGGCCAGGAGGTTTCAGCGGAGGTGCTCACCAGCCCCAGGTGCCGGCGCCGCCCTTGAACGGGCCCACCACCCGGGGGGTGATCCAACCGCCGTAGAAGTCCCCGTCGTTGGGGCTGACCACGTCGTCGCCCACCGTGCACCGGTCGGCGCGCTGGGCGTAGAAGGCGTAGTACCCGGCGATGTCGGTGAACGCGGGCGTGGGGGTGCGGTAGGTCCACGCCGCGTCGGGCTCGAACCGGTCCCCGACCACCAGGTCCACGTAGGAGGCGCGCCCCTTCCACTCGCAGAAGGTCTGGCGCTCCGAGGGCCGGAACGACGTGGTGTCCACGTCCTCGGCCGGGAAGTAGTAGCTGGGCGCCTGGGAGGTCTCCAGCACGCGGAAGCCGCGGGTGGTGTCGGCCACGGTCCGACCGGCCACCACCACGGTCAGGCGGTCCGCGGTCCGCTCCAGGCGGGGCGGACGCGGGAAGTCCCACACGGACTCCTGTCCCGGGCCGGGCTCGATGCGCCTGATCGCCACCGTGACAGGATGGGTCGTGCCCGACGTCCCGCCCAGTCACCCCGACGACGAGCTCCGGGGCCACGCCCTGGCCCTGGCCGACGCGGTGGACGAGGCGCTGCCGGGGTGGGTCGAGCGCTGCGTCGATCGGCGCTGCGCCGGGGCCGGGATGCCCGTCGGCCCGGCGGTGGCCGGGGCGGCGGCGGAGGCCGGGCGGCGGTGCGCGGCGGACATCGGCGGCCAGGTCCGGCTCCTGCTCCTGGAGGACCCCGACGAGCAGCGGAGCACGCCGATGACCCTCCTGCGCCGGGCGGTGGCCTATCCGACCGAGGTGCTGGCCGGGGCGGGCGTGCCCGAGGCCCGCCGTGACGACTTCGCCCGGCGGAACTTCCCCGGCGACCCCTACGACCTCACGCCGGCGTCGTTCCGCGACGTCGACGAGTCGTTGCACGAGCCCGGCCTGGCGTGGGGGGCGGCCAAGGCCTACGTCCACCTGGCCCGGCGGCGGTCCGAGGGCCGCGGCTGAGCCGCCGGGGCCGGGCTCCGGCCGGCCGGCTCAGCCCTGGTCCGGCTCAGCCCTGGTCGGGTTCCCGGCTCCAGCCCGCGTCGGTGATGGAACGGGGCTCGAAGAACAGGCACCCGTCGGGGCAGGCGAAGGGGGCTGACTCCGCCGCCTCCACCCGGCACCGCTGGACCAGGTCCCCGGAGGCGACCGTGCGGCTGGAGTAGTGCCGGCAGTCGGTTCTGATGGCCATCGGCCCAGCGTAGAGGCGGTCCGTGCCGCCCCGGACGACGGCCGATCCGGTTGCAGGGCGCACCGTAACCAAACGGCTTGATGCCGGAAACACTGCTGAAACACCCCGTCCGTAGCTTCGCCGCCCGAGGGACGTGTGGGTCACGTCCCCCGGATACAAAGGGCCAACAACTATGGATACGGGCAATGTCACCTGGGTGCTGGTGTCCACCGCACTCGTCCTCTTCATGACTCCGGGCCTCGCCTTCTTCTACGGCGGCATGGTGCGGAGCCGGAACGTCCTCAACATGCTGATGATGAACTTCTGGAGTCTCCTCGTGGTCCCCATCGTGTGGGCCGTCGTCGGGTTCTCCCTCGCGTTCAGCGGGAAGGGTTCGTTCATCGGCAACCTCGACTGGTCCACCCTGCAGGGCACGCTCACGCAGGTGGACGAGGTCTCGGGGCTGCCGATCATGTTGATCGCCATCTTCCTGTGCACCTTCGCCGCCATCACCCCGGCGCTCATCTCCGGGGCGGTCGCCGACCGCATGAAGTTCTCCGCCTGGGCGGTCTTCGTCCCGCTGTGGAGCCTGCTGGTGTACTGCCCCGTGGCCTTCTGGATCTACGGCGGGCTGTTCAACGGCGAGGTCACCGGCTGGCTGGGCGCGCGCGGGTCGCTCGACTTCGCCGGCGGCACCGTGATCCACGTCAACGCCGGCATCGCGGCGCTGGCCGCGGTGTTCGTGCTGGGCAAGCGCATCGGCTGGCCCAAGGAAGGGCACCCGCCGCACTCCATGCCGCTGGTCATGATCGGCACCGGCATCCTCTGGTTCGGGTGGTTCGGCTTCAACGCCGGTTCGGCCCTCGGCGCCAACACCACCGCCATCCAGGCCTTCACCAACACGTTCCTGGCCGCCTCGGCCGCCGGGCTGGCCTGGGCCGTGGTCGAGCGCATCAAGGACGGCCACTTCACCAACCTCGGAGTGGCCTCCGGCGTGGTCGCGGGCCTGGTGGCCATCACCCCCGGAGCCGGCTTCGTGGCCGGCATGTCACCCATCTTCATCGGACTCCTGGCCGGCGGCATCTGTGCCTTCGCCGTGCACATGAAGTTCCGGTTCGGTTTCGACGACAGCCTCGACGTGGTGGGCATCCACTTCGTCGGGGGCCTCATCGGCTCACTCCTGATCGGCTTCTTCGCCGACCCGGAGGCGCTGGGGGGCAGCTTCGAGAAGGGGATCCTCTACGGCGGAGGCGCCGGACTGCTCCTGGAGCAGTTCATCGCCAACGCCGTGGTGATCGTGTTCTCCTTCGTCGTCACCTTCGCCATCCTCAAGGCCCTCGACGCCACCATCGGCATCCGGGTCAGCGAGGAAGACGAATCCACCGGGCTCGACGTCACTCAGCACGCCGAGACCGCATACAACTTCGGTGAAGTCACCATGGGCCGGGGCTGACGCCGCGGTACGCACCGGACACAGAAGGGAAACCATCATGAAACTGGTCACCGCTGTCATCAAGCCCTTCAAGCTGGATGACGTGAAGAATGCCCTCAAGGCCATCGGGGTGGTCGGTATGACCGTCACCGAGGTCCGGGGGTTCGGCCGTCAGGGCGGTCACACCGAGACGTATCGAGGCACGGAGTACCAGGTCGACTTCCTGCCCAAGGTCAAGGTGGAGGCCATCGTTGACGACGGCGACGCACAGGACGTCGTCGACGCCATCGTCAGTTCTGCCAAGACGGACAAGATCGGTGACGGCAAGGTCTGGGTGACCGCCGTCGACGACCTCGTCCGGATTCGCACCGGGGAACAGGGCGCAGAAGCGATCTGATCCCCGGTCACGATCCCCGACCCACGGGGCGCCCCTCCGGTCAGGGCAGGCCCGACCTGGCCGGGGGGGCATCGGGGTCGCCACGCGCGACCCTGGCGTACACCACCAGCTCCCCCTCACACCGGGCCGAACCACAGCGAGGCATCCATGCCACCGCCACTGCAGCGAAGCGACCTGCTGGCCGACAACGGCCTCACCGGACGGGCGTTCTGCCACGCCTATGGCGACCTGGTGGAGGCCTGGCTGTGCGAGATCTTCGACGAGGCCACCGCGGGTGAGCCGGACCCCGGCGTGGCGCTGGTCGCGGTCGGCGGACAGGGCCGCCAGGAGCTGGCCCCCCAGTCGGACCTGGACCTGCTGCTCCTGGTGGGCAAGGGCGCCGACGGCACGGCATCGGCCGTGGCCGAGAAGCTCTGGTACCCCATCTGGGACACCGGCCTGAAGCTGGGCCACGCGGTGCGGTCCGTCCGCGACACGCTCACGCTGGCCGCCGAGGACCTGGAGACCGCCACGTCGCTGCTGTCGGTCCGCCACCTGGCCGGCGACCGGTCGTTGTCCGACGAGCTGGCCGAGAAGGCCAAGGTCAACTGGCGCAAGAAGGGGCGCAGGTGGCTGGAGGAACTGGCCCGCGCCGTGGAGATCCGCCACGAGTCCGCGGGTGAGGTGGCGTTCCAGCTGGAGCCGGACCTGAAGGAGGGCTGGGGCGGGCTGCGCGACGTGCACGCCCTGGGCTGGGCCCGTGCCGCCGGCGCCGATGTGGACGCCCGGCTGCTCGCCGACCTGCAGCGCGACCACGACACCCTGTTGGAGGTCCGCATCGAGCTGCACCGCGCCGACGTCCAAGCCCGGCGACCGGCTGCTGCTCCAGGACCAGGACGCGGTGGCGACCCGGCTGGGCGACGTGGACGCCGACGCCCTCATGGCGCGGGTGGCAGCGGCCGGCCGCACCATCGCGTGGGCCAGCGACGAGAGCTGGCACGAGATCAAGCTGGGCCTGAACGGGGCCTTCTTCGGGCGGTTCCGCAAGGAGCGCCGCCTGGAGGGCGACCTGGTGCTGCGCGATGCCCGGGTCTGCCTGGCCGACGAGTCCCTGCCCGTCACCGACCCCGTCACCGTGCTGCGGGTGGCGGTGGCCGCGGCCCGCCAACGCACCCGCATCGGGCTGGAGACCCTGGCCCGGCTGGAGGCCGCGCCGGCCATGCCGGAACCGTGGCCCGAGGACGCCCGCCGCCTGTTCTGTGACCTGATGCTCACCGGCCCGGCGGCCGTCGCGGTGGTGGAGACCCTGGACCAGTGGGGGTTGTGGGTCCGACTCCTGCCGGAGTGGGCCCCCAACCAGAGCCGGCCCCAGCGCAACGCCTACCACCACTTCACCGTGGACCGTCACCTGCTGGAGTGCGCGTCGGAGGCGGCCGGCCTGGGCCACCGCACCCCGCGCCCGGACCTGCTGGTGATGGCGGCGCTGCTGCACGACGTGGGCAAGGGCTACCCCGGCGACCACAGCGAGGTGGGGGAGGACCTGGCCCGCACCATCGCCCGCCGCATGGGCTTCGGCGAGGAGGACGTGGCCACCATCGCCTCCGGCGTGCGGCACCACCTGCTGCTGCCCGACGTGGCCACCCGGCGGGACCTGGACGACCCGGCCACCATCGAGTTCGTGGCCCGGGAGGTGCAGACCACCGACCGGTTGGCGCTGCTGCGGACCCTGACCGAGGCCGATTCCATCGCCACCGGGCCCACCGCGTGGGGACCGTGGAAGGCACAGCTGGTGGAGCAGCTCGCCAACCGGACCGCCCACCTGCTCAACGGCGGCCGGGTGGAGGACGTGGTCCAGGAGACGTTCCCCACCGATGCCCAGCGCGAGCTGCTGGCCGCCCGGGAGCTGCGGGTGATCGCGGACGACGAGGCGATCACGGTGGTGTGCCCCGACCGGCCGGGCGTGTTCTTCCGGGTGGCCGGGGCGCTGGCGCTGCACGGACTGGACGTGACCGAGGCGGTCATCCACTCCGAGGGCGGCATGGCGCTGGACGAGTTCCGGGTCCGGGCCGGCGCGTCCGGCATGGTGCCGTGGGACAAGGTCTCCCGCGACGTGGCCCGGGTGCTGGAGGGCCGCCTGGCGCTCCAGGCCCGGTTGGCCGAGCGGGAGCGGAGCCACCGCCGACGCCACCGGCCCGGCCTGAACCAGCTCAGCCAGCTGGTCCGCTTCGACAACGACGCCAGCAACGACGCCACGGTGCTGGAGGTCGTGGGCCCGGACAGCATGGGGCTGCTGTACCGCCTCACCCGGGCCATGTCGGACCTGTTCCTGGACGTGCGCACGGCCAAGATCCACACCATGGGCGTGGACGTGGTCGACACCTTCTACGTGGTCGACGCCGAGGGATCCAAGGTGCTCGACGCCGACCACCAGGAGGAGATCCGCCGGGCCCTGCTCCACGCCCTGGACCCCGGCGGCTGACCGGTAGCTTCTGCGGGGTGACCGACGAGGCGGACCGGACCGGGGATGACGAGGGTGGGGACCGGCCGGGGGTGACCGAGACCGACCTGGTGCGCTGGAGCGAGTCGCTGGCCGGCATCGCCCGCACCGGGCTGGCCTTCTCCCAGAACCTGTACGAGCGGGAGCGCTACGAGGAGGTCCTGCACGTCGCGGCGGAGATCCGCGCCGCGGGCGGCCGGGCCCACCCCGGCGGCACCGTGGTGTCCACCGTCCAGGAGTGGCTCGGCATCGTGGAGGACGGGGTGCCGGGGTACGTCACCCCCAAGGTCGCCGTCGGCGCGGTGGTGGGCAACGACGACGGTGAGATCCTCCTGCTGCAGCGCAGCGACTCCGGCATCTGGCTGTACCCCACGGGCTGGGCCGACATCGGCTACTCGCCCAGCGAGGTGGCGGTGAAGGAGGTGAAGGAGGAGACCGGCATCGACGTGGAGGTGGTCCGGCTGCTCGGGGTGTTCGACGGGCTCCGCCTGGGCTTCACCCGCATCCCGCTCTACTCGCTGGTGTTCCTGTGCCGGGCCGTGGGCGGCCGAGCTGGAGGGGCACCCGCTCGAGACGCTCGACGTCGGCTGGTTCCGTCCCGACGACCTGCCCCACCCCACCGCCGGGGTGGAGCACTGGGGCCCGCACGCCTTCGCCGCCCTCCGGGGCGAGGACGTGGACGTGCTCTACGACGTCCCCCGCGACGACGTCTGGGACGAGTAGCCGGCAGCCGCCCGGCGCGGGCCCGGCGGCTACTGCTCCCGCAGGAAGCGCTCGACCTCTTCGACCAGGTCGTCCGCGGACTGCACGGCGCTGCGGTCGGCGTCGTGCTGCTCCTCCAGGCGCTGGACGTACTCCTCGGTGCCCTCGTCGTCGCCGACCAGCTCGCTGATCTGGCGCTCGTAGCTGACCGAGGCGATCTCCAGCACGGTCGTCGGAGCGGTCGTGCCGAGGAGCGTGAGCGTCCGTTCCACCAGCGCCAGGGCCGCCTTGGGGGAGGGGGCGGAGGGGACGTAGGCGGGCACGGCGGCCCACAGCGACGCGGAGTCGATCCCCGCGGCGCGGCACTCGGCGTGCAGCACGCCGACGATGCCGGTCGGCCCCTCGTAGGCGGACGGCTCCAGGCCGAGCTGCTCCATGACGTCCTCGTCGTAGGCGTTGCCGAACACCGCCGTGGGCCGGGTGTGGGCCACGTCGGCCAGCAGCGCCCCCAGGGTCAGCACCAGCCCGCAGTCGAGCGCGGTGGCCACCTCCAGCACCTGGGCGCAGAAGGTGCGCCACTTCAGCTGCGGCTCCACCCCCCGCATCAGCACGACGCCCCCGGTGCCGGTGGGCTGGGCCCAGCCGAACTCGTCCGCGGGCCAGTCGATGACCCGGTGCAGCGTCTCGTCCATGCGCACCAGCGGTCGCGTGCTGGTGAAGTCGTAGAACTCCTCGGGGTCGATGGAGGCGAAGGTGGTGGCCTCCCAGCTCTCCCACAGGTGCTCCACCGCGGTGGTGGCGGCGTCCCCGGCGTCGTTCCAGCCCTCGAACGCGACCACCAGGGCGGGGCGGCCCGTTGACCGGTCGTGCTCCCCGGCGGGAGGGCTCGGCCGGCGGATCCAGGTCAGGTGCGCCATCGGTCCAACGGTATCGCCGGCCACGCCCGGTCCCACCGGGGCGGTCACCGGCGCGGGCTACCCTCCAGCGCATGCAGGTCGAGGAGTGCACCGAGGTGACCGAGGAGCTGGTGGCGGCCATGGCCCGGCTCATCCCCCAGCTGTCGTCGTCGTCACCGCCCCCCGGGGCGGAGGCCCTGGACGCCATCGTCGGGTCCGACGCCTGCCACCTGCTCCTGGCCCGCGACGACGACGGCACCATCCTGGGCTCCATGACCCTGGTGGTGTTCCCCATCCCGACCGGCATCCGGGCCTGGATCGAGGACGTCGTGGTGGACGGCGACGCCCGGGGCCGGGGGGTGGGGGCGGCCCTCAACCGGGCGGCCCTGGACCGGGCCCGTGACCTGGGCGCCCGGACGGTGGACCTCACCTCCCGGCCCAGCCGGGAGGCGGCCAACCGCCTCTACCGGCGGCTGGGGTTCGTGGCCCGGGAGACCAACGTCTACCGCTGGTCGCCCGAGGCCTGACCGGGCCCGTGGAGGCCCGCGACGACCTCGGCCAGGTGCTCGGGGTCGGGGGCCCGGTTGTTGACCAGGCTGACCGAGTCCGAGATGCCGGCCAGGCGGGCCCGCACCTTGGCCGCGACCTGGTGGGGCTCGCCGACCACGGCGATGGCCTCGATCAGCTCGTCGTCGATCAGGTCGCCCATCCGGTCCCAGCGCCCGTCCCGGGCCAGGGCCCGGAGCCGGGGGTGGAGGTCGCCGTAGCCGTGGAGCTCGAACACGGGCAGGTAGGCGGGGGTGGTGCCGTAGAACGCCAGCTGGGCCCGGACCGCCTCCCGGCTCCGGGCCATCTGCTCCTCGTCCCGGCCGGTGACGACGATGGTCACGCACACCACCTCCAGGTCCTGCGGGTCGCGTCCGGCGCGGACCGCGCCCCGGGCCAGGGCCGGCAGCGTGAGCTCCTGCAGCGACCGGCGTGAGTTGACCGGGTGGACCAGGAGCCCGTCGGCGACCTCGCCCGCCACCTCGGTCATGCGGGGACCGAACCCGCCCAGCAGGATCCGGGGCGGGCCGTGGGGGTTGGGGCCGGGGTCGAAGGCGGGGACCATGCGGGTGTGGGTGTAGAACTCGCCGTCGAAGTCCAGCGGCGTGCCGTGCTGCCAGGTGTCCCAGATGGCGCGGATGCCCAGGACCAGTTCCCGCATCCGGTCCACCGGGCGTGACCACGGCATGGAGAAGCGTTGCTCGATGTGGGGCCGGATCTGGGACCCCAGGCCCAGCGTGAACCGGCCCCCGGTGACGGTCTGGAGGTCCCAGCCCACGTTGGCCAGCGTCATGGGCGTGCGGGCGAAGGCGATGGCCAGGGCCGTGCCCAGCTGGATCCGGTCGGTGTGCTCGGCCGCCACCGCCAGCGGGATGAACGGGTCGTGCTTGGCCTCGAACGAGAACGCCCGGTCGTACCCCAGGCCCTCCAGCGTCCGGTAGATCGACCGGGCCTCGGTCAGGTCCTCGGTCGGGACGGTCATGGAGACGTGCATCGGGCCAGACCACCGGCACGCCCGGCCGGTGTCAAGTGCGCCCCGGCCCGGTCCGGGGCCCTCCCGGCGCGACCGCGGTGTAACCCGACCGGGTCCGAAATGGTCGGGCCCCCCGGGCGCCGGTGGCCGTCGCGTGCGCCCTCAAGGAACCCTAATCTGCGTCCATGACCGATCCGCAGGCCGCCCCGGCCGGCGACGCGACGCCGTCCGCCCCCCGTCCCAAGCCCCGCCTGTCCGACTCGTTGTGGTCCATGTGGTCCTGGTTCGTGTTCGGCGTGTGCGCCCTGCTCTGGCTGCCCCTCATGGCCATCGTGCTGGTGGTCACCCTGCCGTTCGACAAGGGTCGCTACTGGACCGGGTACCTGTTCCGCCGCATCCCGGTGGTGCAGCAGAAGCTCAGCCCCCTCTGGAACTTCCGGGTCACCGGTGACCTGCCGCCGGACCCGCGCCATCCCTACGTGGTGGTGGCCAACCACGAGTCGTTCGCGGACATCCTGCTGATCAGCCACATCCCGTGGGAGATGAAGTGGCTGTCCAAGAAGGAGAACTTCAACATCCCGGTGGCGGGCTGGCTCATGTACATGGCCGGCGACGTCAAGCTCTACCGGGGCGACAAGAACAGCTCGGCCAAGGCCATGGAGCAGTGCAAGGTGTGGCTGGGCCGCAAGGTGTCGGTCATGATCTTCCCGGAGGGCACCCGGGCCGCCGACGGCAACCTGGGGCAGTTCAAGGACGGCGCGTTCCGCCTGGCCATCGAGACGCAGCTCCCGATCCTGCCGCTGGCCGTGTCCGGCACCAAGGAGGCGCTGGCCAACAAGCACTGGCGCTTCGGCCGGGCAGAGGCCGAGTGCCACGTGATGGACCCGATCGACACCACGGGCATGACCATGGACGACATGCCTGCGTTGCGGGACCGGGTGCGGGACCTGATCCAGGCCCAGGTGACCGAGCTCAAGGCCAAGCAGGCCGTCTGAGCCACCCGGGCCCCGGACCGGTCCGTCCGGAGCGCACCGCGGTGCGCGAGCGTGGCGGGGACCCTGGAGGACACCATGGCCCTGAAGCTCTACCCCGACGTTCCCGAGCGGCGGAACTCGCGCATCGTCCGCGACGCCGTGATCGTGGCCATGCTGTTGTTCCTGGCCTGGATGGGGGTGTGGGTCTACCAGCGGGTGGACAGCATCAAGGTGGTCGCCACCGGGGTCACCAGCGCGGGCGAGTCCGTCCAGGGGGGCTTCACCAGCGTGGCCGACGCCGTGGGTGGGATCCCCGTGGTGGGTGACCGCCTGTCCGACGCCCTGAGCGCCTCCGGGGACGCGACCGGGGGCAACGTGGCGGCCCTGGGCCAGGAGGGTGAGGACGCCATCCACCGCACCGCGCTGCTGGTGGGCGTGCTGACCTTCCTCATCCCGGCGCTGCTGCTGCTCGGGCTCACCCTGCCGGACCGGATCCGGGGCATCCGCCAGATGGCGGAGGCGGGTCGGTTGTTCGCGTGGGACGGGACCCCGGAGCGGGAACGCCTGCTGGCCATGCGGGCCGCGTTCGGGCTTCCCGTGGACCACCTGCTGGAGTTCAGCGACGACCCGATCGGCGACCTGGTGTCCGGGCGCCACGACCGGCTCCTGGACGCGCTCTACGCCGAGTCCGGGCTGCTGGCCCCCGCGGGGTCCGTCCCACGTCGGTGATCGTCAGGCCGGGGCGATGCGGCTCACGCCGCCGTCCAGGCTGAGCACGTACAGCTCCCCGTCGGGACCGCGGCCGAAGGAGGCCACCGACGCCACGTCCAGGTCCAGGTCGGCCCGGTCCACCGTGTCGGGGCCCTCGACCCGGATGGCCCGCACCCCGGAGGCGCAGTAGTCACCGAACAGGTACGCGCCCTGCAGTGCGGGGATGGCGCTGCCCCGGTACACGTACCCGCCGGTGACCGAGCACCCGTCGTCGTGGGTGTACGTGAACACCGGGTCGGTGAAGGGCCCGGCGCTGGCGTCGCCGTCGGCGGGATCGGCGTCGTCGAACTCGGTGGTCCCCTCGAACAGGTCCCAGCCCAGGTTGGCGCCCCGGCCGGTGCCGTCCGCGGCGCGCAGCACGTCGACCTCCTCGACCTCGTCCTGGCCCACGTCGCCGATCCAGAGGTCGCCGGTGGCGGGGTCGAAGCTGATGCGCCACGGGTTGCGCAGCCCCGTGGCCCAGATCTCGGGCTCGCCTCCGCCGTCCACGAAGGGGTTGTCGGCCGGGGCCAGGTCCGGTCCGGCCGGGTCCAGCCGCAGGATCTTGCCCAGGAGGGTGGACCGGTCCTGGGCCCGCCCGTCCGGGTCGTCGGCCGCGCCGCCGTCGCCGAAGCCGGCGTAGAGCATGCCGTCGGGACCGAACGCCAGGCTGCCGCCGTTGTGGTTGGCGAAGGGTTGGTCGATCCCCAGCAGGTTGCGCCGGCGGTCGGGGTCGGCGCGGAGGGAGCCGTCACCGCCCGCCAACGGGAACTCGTCGATCCGGGAGTTGCCGTCGCCGGCCTCGGTGTAGCTCACGTACAGCCGGTCGCCGTCGGGGGACACGGCGATGCCCAGCAGGCCCCGCTCGGACTCGGTGCTGCCCACCAGGTCGGTGATGTCCAGCACGGGATCGTCGGCCAGGCGGAACCCGTCGCCGTCGGCCACGGCCTCCTGCACGGTGCCGCCCCGCCCCGCGATGAGCAGCGACGTGCTGCCGGCGCGGCTGGTGAGGTCGATCGGGGCCTCCACGTCCAGGCCCAGGTCCACCAGGCGGACGCGGACGTCGCCCAGCGGGGTGGTGGCGGTGCCCGCCGTCGGGGTGGGTGACGCACCGGCCGGGGCCGTGGTGGCGGACGTGGTGGTGGACGACGTGGACGCCGGCGCGGCGTCCTGGCCGGACCCGCACCCCGCCAGCACGAGTGCCAGTGCGAGTGCCAGTGCGACCAGGCGGGCGGCCCGGGGCGCCGTCACGAGTCGTGGCGGGCGGTGCGGATCACGCCCTCCTGCACGACCGATGCCACCAGCCGGCCGTCCAGGGCGTACACCAGGCCCCTCCCCAGCCCGCGGCCGCTGCTGGCGCTGGGCGTGTCCTGGGCGTAGAGCAGCCACTCGTCGCTGCGGAAGGGGCGGTGGAACCACATGGCGTGGTCCAGGGAGGCCATGAACACGTCGCCGGCCGCGAACGACGAGCCGTGGGGCAGCAGCGAGGTGTCCAGCAGCGTCATGTCCGAGGCGTAGGTCAGCACGCAGATCTGCAGGACCGGGTCGTCGGGGAGGCGCCCGTTGGCCTTGAGCCACACGTTCTGGAACGGGGGCTTGTCCTCCCGCCGTTCCCACGGCGCCCTCCTCGCAGTAGCGGGTGTCGATGGCCCGGGGCTGGTCGTACCAGTCGCCGATGAGGTCCTTGTAGGGGGCCATGCGGGTGCGGAAGTCGGGCAGCGTGTCCGGCGCCGGCAGACCCTCCGGCATGGGGAACTGGTGGTCGTAGCCCTCCTCGGGCAGCTGGAAGCTGGCCGACAGGGTGAAGATCGACCGCCCGTGCTGCACCGCCTTGACCCGGCGGGTGGTGAAGGACCGGCCGTCGCGGGTGCGGTCCACCTCGTAGATGATGGGCACGGTGGGGTCACCCGGCCGCAGGAAGTAGGCGTGCAGCGAGTGCACCTGCAGTTCGTCCGACACCGTCCGGGCCGCCGCCACCAGGGCCTGGCCCGCCACCTGGCCGCCGAACACCCGCTGGCGGTGCTCGTCGGGGCTGAGCCCCCGGAAGATGTTGACCTCGATGGTCTCGAGGTCGAGCAGGTCGATCAGGGCATCGACGGCCTTCTGGTCCATGCCCCATTCTCGCCCGGCCGGGGGTGAACCGGTACGTCGGGGTGCCCTGCGCAGTGGGGCCGGGAGCGGCCCCTCCGGTACGCTCGGTGCCCGTGAAGCTGAGTCCCACCGCCGTGATGGCGCACGCCCGCTCCGACGAGGGACGCAAGCAGCTCCGCTACGCCGGCGTGTCGCTGGTCTTCGTGCCGGTGGGCCAGATCCTCATCCAGGTGCTGGCCGCCACGGTGTTCTCGGGCGACGAGAACAACTTCACCTGGGCGTCCATCACCGCCGCGGCCATCCTGACCCTGCCCAACTTCTTCGCCAACAAGTACGTGGTGTGGAAGGAGACCTCCAAGGACAACCTGCGGACCCAGGTCCTGGTCTTCTGGGTCGCGGCCATGCTCGGCGTCACCTTCGCCACGCTCCTCACGTTCTTCGTGGAGGGCCAGGTGCACAACAAGGTGTCGGGGCTGGTGGAGGCGCTGGCCGTGTTCGTCGCCCAGTTGGTCGGGTTCGGCATCGTCTGGGTCGGGCGCTACCTGATCCTGGACCGCTGGCTGTTCAAGGTCACCCACCACGGCGAGGAGCCGGGTGAGGACGACCTGGACATGCTCCACGGCGACCTGCCGGTCTGAGCGGATCCGTGACCGCCCCACCAGCCACGCCCGAACGCCACGGCCGATGGACCCCGGCGATGATCCGCGTCGCGCCGCGGCGGAGGCGGCCCGTGGGTTCATGCCCCCGGACGAGGGCCTGGCGCTCTACGGGGCGGGGCTGGCCGCGGCGGCCGCCGTGCCGGGTGCGCCGCTGCTCGAGGTCGGCTCCTACTGCGGCAAGTCCACGATCTACCTGGGTGCCGCGGCCCGGGAGCGGGGCACCGTGCTGGTGGCCATCGACCACCACCGGGGCTCCGAGGAGAACCAGCCCGGCTGGGAGTGGCACGAGCCGGACCTGGTGGACCCGGCCGTCGGCCGCATGGACACGCTGCCGTGGTTCCGCCGCACGGTGTACGAGGCCGGCCTGGAGCCCTCCGTGGTGGCCGTCGTGGGTGACTCGCCCACCGTCGCATCGATCTGGACCACGCCGTGCGCGCTGGTGTTCATCGACGGCGGGCACGGCGACGAGCCGGCCGACCACGACTTCCGGAACTGGACCCCGCACGTGGCCCCGGGTGGGCTGCTCGCCATCCACGACGTGTTCCCGGACCCGGCCGACGGCGGCCGCCCGCCGTACGAGCGGATCTACCTGCCCGCGCTGGCCTCGGGTCAGTTCGAGGAGGTCTCGGCCACGGGCTCCTTGCGGGTGCTGCGCCGCACGCCCTGACCGCTGGCCCTGGCCATGGTCACCGGGTCCTTGCCCGCGGCCTGGCGCTCGCGGCGGGCCACCCGGGACCGCCACCAGACGAAGCCCATGATCAGCAGCACCACGCCGCACACCAGGAAGAACAGCGAGACCTGGAGCCAGCCGCCGCGGTCGCCGGCCGACTGGGGCTCCCGCCCGCAGTCGGGGAGGCGCACGATGTTGCCGGGGGCGCAGTTCTCGAGCGGCGCGCCGGCCAGCGTGGTGGGCGTGCGCAGCGGTGGGACCGTGGTGGGGACGGCCGTCGTCGGGGCCGCGGCCGTGGGCGCGGCCGTGGTGGGCGGGGCGGGGTCGGTCTGGGCCCCGGCGGGACCGGCCACCACCAGCGTCAGTGCCACCGCCAACGCGGCAGCGAGGGCCAGCGCCGCGGCGGTGATCCCCCCCGGCCGGGGGGTGAGGCCGGGGCCCGGTGCGGGGTGGGGACGGCGGGGGGCGGCCACGGTGTCAGGACGGCTCGACGGCATCGGTGCGGGTGTCCGACTCGATCAGGGGGGGAAGCTCGTCGTGGCGGGTGAACAGCCCGCTGGCCGGTGACTTCCCGGCCAGGGCGTCGGCGGCCAGGATGATGGCCGAGGCGGTGTAGGTGGACTGCTCGCCGCCCGGGAAGTGGACCTCGTCGGGCAGGACGATGCCGGTCCAGTAGCGGTCCTCCTCCGTGCGCAGCCGCTGCGCCCAGGTGAACAGGGTGCGGGCGGTGGCCTCCTCGCCCACGGCCAGGTGGGCCATGGCGCACTCGCAGGTCTCCGCCGCGGTGATCCACGGGCGGTCCGACACGCAGCGCACGCCCCAGCCCTCCATGACGAACGCGTCCAGCCGGTGCGACAGGCGCTCCCGGCCGGCGTCGCCGGCGATGGCACCGGCCAGCACGGGGTAGTACCAGTCCATGGCCCAGCGGTGCTTGGGGGCGAAGGCGTCCGGGTCGTCGCGGATGACCCGGCTCAACCGGGACGCCGACAGCTCCCAGTCGGGGCGCTCGTGGCCCAGCTCCTGGGCGATCGCGACGGCGCAGCGCAGGCTGTGGCAGATGGACGAGGACCCGGTCAGCAGGGCGAAGCTCCACGGCGTGCCGTCGGTGTGGCGGGCCCAGAGGATCTCGCCCCGCCGGGTCTGCAGGTCCAGGACGAACTCGACCGCGCCGTCCACCATGGGCCACATGGCCTCCAGCGCAGCCCGGTCCCGGTAGAGCGAGCCAGTGGAACCAGACGCCGGCGGCCACGTAGGCGACGCAGTTGGCGTCCAGCTTGTCCTGTTCCACCCGGTCGGCCAGGTAGTACTGGTGCCAGGCGCCGTCGTCGCGCTGCATCGCCTGCAGCCAGTCGAAGCCCCGCTCCGCCTCCGTCCGCCGGCCTCCGAGCATGAGCGCCATGAGCGCCTCGGTGTGGTTCCAGGTGTCGGCGTGGCCGCCCGGGAACCACGGGATCATCCCGGAGTCCAGCTGCCATTCCGCCACCGCGTCCACGGTGGCCCGCAGCTCGCCCGCGGTGACGATGCCCTCCACGTCGTGGAGGTGCATCTCAGACGGAGACACGGGCGTCCTTCCGGGCGGTGCGGCGGGCCCGTCCCGCGGCGGGCGCCCCGGGCTTGCGGGAGTACACGACCACGCTCTTGCCCAGCACCGGGTTGAGGACCTGCTCGGTGGTCCGGGTGATCGCCGGCGCCTTGGCGATGTCCCACACCAGGAGCCGGTGGTAGGCCTTGACCAGCGGGTGGGTGTCGTTGGTCGGTCCGACCAGGCACTTGAGCCACCAGTAGGGGGAGTGCAGGGCGTGGGCCCGGTGCGAGCCCTCCGGCTGCAGCCCGGCGGCGGCCAGCCGGTCGCGCAGCATGTGCTCGGTGTAGATGCGGACGTGGCCGCCCTGGGCCAGCGGCGCGTGGTACTCGGCGGACAGCGTCCAGCACATCTTCTCCGGGCCCCACGACGGCACCGTGGCGGCCAGCACGCCGCCGGGCCGCAGCACCCGGGTGAGCTCGGCCATGGCGCCGACGTCGTCGGGGATGTGCTCGAACACCTCGGAGCAGATGATGCGGTCGAAGGTGTCGTCGGGGAACGGGAGGCGCAGTGCGTCCCCGTTGATGCAGGCGCCCAGCAAGTCGGCGGGGGCCTGGCCCTCCTCCCGCATGGCCCAGAACAGGTCCCGCACGGGTGGGAGCTCGTCGAAGCCGTAGTCGAGTGCCACCACCTGGGCGCCACGACGGAAGCACTCGAAGGAGTGCCGCCCCGCTCCGGCCCCCATGTCCAGCACCAGGTCGCCCTCGCGCAGGCCGAGCCGGTTGTAGTCGACGGTGAGCACGGGTCAGCCTCCGATCGGGGTGCGTGGTGCGGTGGTGGTCTCGTCCAGCAGGGCCCGGTAGTGCTCCACCGTGCGCTCCGCGGTGTGGCGCCAGCTCCAGCGGTGGATGACGCGGTCCCGTCCGGCCCGCCCGATGCGCTCGGCGGCCTCCGGGTCCTGCAGCACCCGCCGGATGCCCGAGGCCAGGGCCTCGCTGTCGCCGGGGTCCACCGCGAAGCAGGTCTCGCCGTCGGCGCCGGACACCTCCGGGATGGCCCCCCGGTGGTGCACACCAGCGGGCAGGTGGCGCTCATGGCCTCGATGGCCGGCAGGGAGAAGCCCTCGTACAGGGACGGCACGACGGCGCAGGCCGACTCGTTGTAGAGCTCGACGATGCGCTCGTCGGACACGCCGGAGACGAACTCCACCGCGTCGGCCAGGCCCAGGGTCTCGATGGTCCGCTGGGCGGCCGACCCCTCCTTGAGCCGGCCCACCATGACCAGCTTCAGGTCCGGGTACTCGGTGCGGAGCTTGGCCAGGGCCTCGAGCAGGTAGCGCTGGCCCTTCATGGCCACGTCCGACGACGCGGTCGAGATGATCTGGTTGGGGTTGCGGGCCACGCCCGGCAGGGGCGTGAAGAGGTCCGGGTCCACGCCCACGGGAACGATGTGCAGTCGCTCGGGCGAGACCAGGTGGTCCCGGCAGATGTCGTCGTAGGAGGACTGGGACACGGTGATGACGCGGCGCAGGCGCTTGGCCACGCGGGTCTGCATCTTGGTGAAGGCGTACCAGCGCGACTTGGACCAGCGCTGGCGGGGCGACTCGGCGTGCTCCATCTCCAGGCGGCGGTCCACGGTGATGGGGTGGTGGATGGTGCCCAGCACGGGCAGGCCGTCGCGCTCCATCAGCAGCAGGCCGTAGCCCAGGCACTGGTTGTCCTGGACCAGGTCGAACTCGTTGCGGCGGCGGCGCAGGTGGTCCCAGGCCCGCAGGGAGAACGCCAGCGGCTCGGGGAAGGTGCCGGAGGAGAACGCGGTCACCTCGGCCCAGTCCCAGCGGTCCTTGAGCTCCCAGATGCCCGGCATCCGCATGGGGAAGTGGTCGTTGTAGATGTCCAGGCTGGGCAGCTCCACCAGGGGGACGCGGTCGTCCACCAGCGGGTAGGGCTGGCCGGACAGGACCTCGGCGTGGTGGCCCATGTCGACCAGGGCCTTGGTCAGGTGCCGGGTGTAGACGCCCTGGCCGCCCACGTGGGGCTTGCCCCGGTAGGTCAGGAAGGCGATGCGGAGCGGATCGTCCGGCCCGGGGGTCCGGCGCGCCGGTTCCGGGGCGCGGGATGTGGGGGATTGGCCGGTTCGCATGACGAACTAGCTTCGCCGTGACCTGACCGGTCGGTCAAGTGGTCGCCACGTTGCGTGGCGAAGGAGAACGCCATGCGTGGTCTGGTGCAACGAGTTTCCTCAGCTTCGGTGACGGTACGGGCGCCGGACGGCCCCGCAGGAGCCGATCAGGCCCGTGACGAGGTGGTCGGGTCCATCGGCCCGGGCCTGTGCGTGCTGGTGGGCGTGACCCACCGCGACGACGCGGACCGGGCCCACCAGCTGGCCCAGAAGCTGTGGCACCTGCGGGTGTTCCCCGACGGCGAGGGGGCCATGAACCTGTCCGCCTCGGCCCTGGCCGACCGGGGTGATCCGGTCGGCATCCTGGTGGTGAGCCAGTTCACGCTCTACGGCGACACCCGCAAGGGCCGCCGGCCGTCGTTCGTGGAGGCGGCCCGGCCCGAGGTGGCCGAACCGGTGGTGGAGGCCCTGGTCGAGCACCTGCGCATCCTGGGTGCCGACGTGGCGACCGGTCGCTTCCGGACCGACATGGCGGTGGAACTGGTCAACGACGGACCCGTCACGCTGATGCTGGAGGTGTGACCCCGTCGGTGGTGCCGGTCCCGTCCGGGTCACCGGTGCCGTCGGGCGCATCGGCGGCATCGGCCGCGCCGGCCCGGCGGCGGGCCACGCGGCGGCGGTGGTCCACCGCCATGACCGCCAGTGCCCCCAGGGCCAGGACCAGCGCCGGCAGGTCACCCAGGGCCTGGGCCGGCGTCGTCCCGTCCAGCCGGGGGACGTCCCGCTCGATCACCTCGCGCTCGGACACGTCGGTCCGTTGGTGGACCCCGCCCGAGGGGTCGATGAACGCGGAGAACCCGGTGGGCGCGGCCTGGACCAGCCACCGGCCGGACTCGACCGCCCGCAGCTGGGATGCCGCCACCTGCTGGGTCTGCACCTGGGTGAGCCAGTAGCTCGAGCCGTTGGTGGGGTTGAGCACCACCTCGCCCCCCTCGCGGACCCCTTCGCGCGACGCGGCGCCCGAAGAAGACCTCCCAGCTGATGGCCACCGCCATCGGCCCGGCCGAGGTCGGCACCATGGCCGTCCCGGTGCCGGGGACCTGGTCCCGCTGGGGCAGCGAGCTGCTGACCAGCGGCTCGAACAGGAACCGCATGGGGACGTACTCGCCGAACGGCACCCGGCGTTCCTTGTCGTAGCGCCCCGTGACCGTGCCGTCCGGGTTGACCACCACCACGTAGTTGGCGAACTGGTCCGCCCCGACGTCCTCCACCACGCCCACCAGGATCGGTGCGCCGATGCGGGCCGCCTCCGCGGCCAACTCCGTGCGGTACGGGTGCTCGGCGAACGTGCCCGAGATGTTGATGGCGTTCTCCGGCCACACGACCAGGTCCACGTCGCCGGGGGCGATGGAGCGGGTGGTCTCCAGGTGGCGCTGGTACACCAGCGGGGCCTCCGCCGCGGAGTAGCGGGTGCCCTGCGGCCCGCCCCCCTGCACGGCGGCGATCCGCACGGTCTCCACCGGGTCGCCCACCGGCCACAGCGCACCGCCCACGGCCAGCGCAACCACCACCGCCACCACGGCCAGGGCCGGCTGCCAGCGCCGGATGGCGGCCAGGTAGAGCGCGCTGCCCAGCGCGGCGACGGCGCCGCCCAGCAGCAGTGCACCACCCAGACGGGCCATGGGCAGCAGCGGGGCCCGGGTCTGGGTGTAGGCCAGCACCGACAGGGGCGCCCCCCCGAACGGCGCGTGCCAGTGGAACCACTCGAACAGGACGACCATGGCGGGCAGGACCACCAACCGGCGGCGGTCGGGCGGACAGATCAGCCCGATCACCCCGGTCATCGGGCCCCACCCGAACAGGACGCCGATGACGTAGCCGGGGGGAGTCAGCTGGAACATCCACAACGTCGACGGTGCGAACCAGGCCACGCCGACGAGCCAGCTGATGGCGAACCGGGTGCGCATGCGCCGGTCGCCGAGCAGGTGGAGCCACAGGGCGATGCCCACCGGGGCCAGGGGCCACCATCCCCACGGCGGCATCGACGCGGCGATGCACAGGCCGGCGCCGAGGGCACCGAGCACGGTCCACGTCCGGCGTCGCACGGACCGGATTGTTCCACCCTTCGGCCCGGCGGACCGACTCGGCACGCGCCTCACCCGCCGGGGCCGTGACGGGCGACGGCCCCGCGGGTCGCGCGATGCTCCCCGGCATGCGTTCCCGCCTGCCCTTCATCGTGCTCGCCCTCGTCGCCGTCCTGGTCCCCGCCTGCAGCGGGTCCTCCGACGACGCCGCCACCACCGAACCGTCCGACCTGTCCGCAGAGGCGACGGCCGGCAAGGAGGCGGTGGCCGACCTCGGTTGCTCCACCTGCCACTCGGTCGACGGCAAGGAGGGGGTCGGTCCCACGTTCAAGGGACTGGCCGGATCCGAGGTGGAGCTGGAGGACGGCTCGACCGTCACCGCGGATGAGGCCTACCTCACCCGGTCGATCAACGACCCGAAGGCCCAGGTGGTGGACGGCTTCAACCCGATCATGCCGGAGCGCAAGCTGCCGGCCGACGAGGTGGCCTCGATCGTCGCCTACCTCAAGGCCCTCGGGTGAACGGTGCCGGACAGGGTGTGACCACAGGCACTGGCCGGCCGGGAACTCGACCCGGGGCTCGTTCGACCTACAAGTACATGGTTGGTCATCGTCGGTGGCGCGTGCGGAGGAGTGGACCGGGCATGGTCTCCGCGACGTTCGCCGTGCTCGCCGTGTGCGCCATGGGCCTGCTGGCCGCCTGCGGGTCCGACGACTCCGCCACGGAGGGGTCCAGCACCACGACGGCGCCCGACGGCGGGTTCTCCGGCTACACCCGTGACCCGGTGCCCTCGGTCAAGGACGTGTCCCTGCCCGCGGCGGACGGGACCACCGTCACCATGCCGGCCTCACAGCCCGGCGGGCTGCGCCTGGTGTACTTCGGCTACACGAGCTGCCCGGACGTGTGCCCCACCACCATGTCCGACCTCAAGCGTGCACTGGCCTCCCTCCCGGAGGACCAGCGGGCCAGGGTCCAGATGGACATGGTCACGATCGACCCGGCCCGGGACACCGCCGAGAAGCTGACCGACTACGTCACCACGTTCATCCCCGACGGCACCGCGGTGCGCACCGACGACCAGGCCGCCCTGCGGGCCGCCGCCGGCGCGTTCGGTGCGGACTACTCGGTCGAGCCCGGTGCCGACGGCGGGGAACCCGAGGTGTCCCACACCGCGGAGCTCTACGCCGTGGACGACGCCGGGAACATCGTCATGGTCTGGCCGTTCGGCACGACCTCCAAGGATCTCGGCGAGGACCTCGCCCGCCTGCTGGGCGGGGACCGACCCACCACCACCACATCCATCGAAGGAGCAACATGATGAAGCAGAACCGTCGCACCCTGAGCCGGGCTGCCTGGTCGTTCGCCGCGCTGGCACTGCTGGTGCCCGTCCTGCTGGCCGGCTGCGGCAACGACGACGAGACCGCCGACGAGACGACGACCACGACCGAGGAAGCGACGTCGACCGCCCCCGAGGTGTCCGACGTCTGGGCCCGGCAGGTCCAGGACCGCGGAGCGGTCTACATGGTGATCAAGGGCGGCTCCGAGGCGGACGCCCTGACCAAGGCTGAGGTGCCCGCCGACATCGCCGGCACGGTGGAGATCCACGAGACGGTCATGGCCGACGAGGGTTCCTCCACCACCATGGGCGAGATGGGATCCGAGGAGAGCACCACGACGACCATGGGAGACATGGCCGGCGGGGAAGGGTCCTCCACCACCATGGGTGAGGCGATGCAGATGGAGATGAAGCCGGTCGACAAGATCGACATCCCCGCGGGCGGTACGGTGGAGCTCAAGCCCGGCGGCTACCACGTCATGCTCCTGGACGTGAAGAAGACCCTGAACCCGGGTGACACGTTCGACGTGACGCTGACCTTCGAGAAGGCCGGCACCCAGACGGTGACCGCAGAGGTCCGGGAGGCCTGAGACACAAGATGATCCGCCGTGACCGAACCCGCTCCCGGTCGTCCGTCGTGGCGGGTCTGGTCGCACTCGTCGCACTGGTCGTGCTGCTCCCCGCCTGTGGCGGGGAGCAGCAGGCCAAGGTCGAGGTGGTGGACGAGGCCAAGTCCGTCACCCACGACTACGTCATCCCCTACGGGACCGCGAACCGGATCGCGGGCGGGGAGAAGATCGAGATCGTGCCCCAGACGCTGGACGTGCAGGTGGGCGACGTGATCCGCATCACCAACGACGACGGCTTCGGGTCACAGGTGGGGATCTTCCACGTGGGGGCGGGCGAGACCGTCACCATGAAGTTCACCACCCCGGGCAAGCTCACGGGCGCGTGCGACGTGCACCCCAGCGGCGAGTTCACGATCAACGTGCAGGAGAAGTCGGCCTGAGGCTGCCGGCTCAGGCCGGCGACACCAGCTCCCGGGCCGCGGTGCGGCCCTGGCGGATGCAGGCCGGGATGCCCAGGCCCCGCACCGCCGCCCCCGTCACCCGGACGTTGGGCGCATCCTGGCCCAGGGCCGCGTCCATGCGGTCCATCCGCTCCAGGTGGCCGACGGTGTACTGGGCGAAGCCCTCCCGCCACCGTGAGATGCGGGTGGCGACCGGCCCGGCGGTGATGCCCATGGTGGTGGCCAGGTCGGCCCGCAGCCCGGCCAGCAGCTCGTCGTCGTCCAGCGTGATGCCGCGCTCGTCGCCGATGTGGCCGGCGGACACCCGCAGGATCACATGGCGTCCGTCGTCCCAGTGGGCCCACTTGGACGACCCCCAGGACGCCGCGGTCAGCAGGAGTCCCGCGTCGCGGGGGACCAGGAACCCGGAGGCGTCCAGCGCACACGGGACGTCGGCCCGGAGGTAGGCCAGCGTCACCAGGGTGACCGAGCAGTACTCGACCTCGTCCAGGACCGCGGCCGCCGGCCGGCTGAGGTGGCGCACCAGCGACGCCGCGGCCCGGGCCGGGGTGGCGACGACGACCCCGTCGGCCTCGATCCGCTCGGTGCGGTCCATCCCGTGCAGGACCCCCACGACGAGCGTCCCGTCCGCTCCGGGGACGACCCCGGTGACGGTGGCCCCGGTGTGGATGGTGACGCCGCGTTCACGGCACCGGTCGGCCAGCACGTCGATGAGGGTCCCCGTCCCGCTGCGCAGGCCGTGGAACACCGGCCCGGTCGGGGGCGCGGCGGCCCGGCGTCGCCGCAGGGCGAGGGTGAGGCTGTCGCCGTCGGCGGCGGCCTCGGCCAGCTGCGGTGTCACCGCGGCCAGGCTCAGCTGCTCCACGTCCCCGGCGTTGATGCCCCCGACCAGGGGGCCGACCACGTGGTCCACCAGCTCCCGGCCGAAGTGCTGGGCCAGGTAGGGCCCGATGGCCACGTCCCGGTCCGGGGCCGGGCCCCGGAGGTCGACCTCGGCGCCGGCCGCCTGCAGGCCCTGCTCGCTGAGGATCCCGGTGTCGGCCAGGTCCTGGGGGTCCAGCGGCACGCCGAGGACGTGCTGGGTGGGGAAGAAACGCAGCTCCCCGTCCACGTACACCTTGGCCCGGCCCGACCGCGGGCTGGGTGAACTCGGCGTCCAGGCCGAGCTCGCGGCACAGGTCGACGGCCTCGGGTACCCGGGCCAGGAACGCGTCCGCCCCCTCGTCGATGGTCACCGGTCCGTCGGGGAGCTCGAGCGGAGAGGTGCGGATCTTGCCGCCCAGCCGCTCCTCCGCCTCCAGCACCGTGACCTCGGCGCCCAGGCCGACGGCCTCCCAGGCCGCGGCCAGTCCCGTGATGCCCCCACCGATGACGACCAACCTGGTCATGTGACCTCCCGGATCCGTCCGGCCAGTGCGGCCATCACCGCGGGGTCGTCGTTGACCACGTCGGTGCGGGCGAAGGCCAGGCCGACCGCGGACGCGATGCCGGCCGCCTCGATGTCCAGGTCGTAGAGGACCTCCAGGTGGTCCGAGGTGAACCCCTGGGGCACCACCAGGATCCCGTCGGACCGGCCGGTGCCGGCCAGGTCGCGGATGATGTCCAGGATGTCGGGGCCGCGCCACGGCTCGGGCGTCCGCCCGGCCGACTGCCACCCCAGGCCCCAGTCCGCCCACCGGCCCAACCCGGCCGCGCCCGCGATGGCGGCGGCCGAGGCCCACAGCTCGTCGGGGTAGGGGTCGTCCACCAGCACCCGTTCGGGCAGGGAGTGGGCGGTGAACACCACCTTGGTCCGCTCCGGGAGCCGGGCCAGGTGGGCCCGCACCGATGCCGCCTGGTGGGCCACGAACGCGGGTTCCAGGTGCCAGTCCCGGATGCCGGTGAACTCCAGGCCGGCCTCCGCCGCGGCCGCGCCGGCGCGCTCGTGGTACTGGCCCACGCTGAACCCGGAGTAGTGCGGGGCCAGCACCAGGCCCACCACACGGTCGACCCCGTCGGCGGCGAGCGCGGCCACGCCGTCCTCCACGAACGGTGCGGCGTGCTTCTGGCCCAGCCGGACCACGAAGCGTCCGGGCTCGGCGGCCTCCAGCGCGGCGGCGATGGCGTCGAGCTGCGCCGCCGTACGCCGGGCCAGGGGGGAGATCCCGCCGATGGCGTCGTAGCGGGCGGTCAGCTCGGCCAGGAGCTCCGGGGTGGGTGGCCGTCCCCGGCGGATGTGGGTGTAGTAGGACGGCACGTCCTCCGGCCGGGCCGGGGTGCCGTAGGCCATCACGACCACGCCGACCCGGCCCCGCCCGCCCGTGGGGACGGCCGTCATGCCGGGCTCCAGGCGTGCACCAGCTCCACCACCCGCTCCAGCGTCGCGGGGTCCGTCTCGGGCAGGACGCCGTGTCCCAGGTTGAACACGTGGGCGCGGCCCCCGCCCCGTCGCAGGACGTCGAGGGCCTCCGCCTCGGTCGCCGCCCACCCCGCGGCCACCACCGCGGGGTCCAGGTTGCCCTGCAGCGTGGTCCCGGCCGGGACCCTGTCGCGGGCCGCGTCCAGGGGCGTGCGCCAGTCCACGCCCACGACGTCCGCCCCGGCCGACGCCATGAGACCCAGCAGCTCGCCGGTGGAGACACCGAAGTGGATGCGGGGCACCCCGAGGTCCGCCACCGCGTCCAGGACCTTGGTGCTGGCCGGCAGGACGAACCGCTCGTAGTGCTGCGGTGACAGTGCTCCGGCCCAGGAGTCGAACAGCTGCACGGCCGCAGCGCCCTCGGCCACCTGCGAGCGCAGGGAGGCGATGGCCAGGTCCGCCAGACGGTCCAACAGGTCGAACCACAGCGACTCGTCGGAGTGCATCAGGGCCTTGGTGCGCACGTAGGTGCGCGACGGCCGCCCTTCCAGCAGGTAGCTGGCAACGGTGAACGGCGCCCCGGCGAAGGCGATGAGGGGCACCGGCAGGTCGCGCACCAGGTTGCGGACCGTCTCCAGCACGTACGGGGTGTCGGCCTCCGGGTCCAGGGGGCGGAGCCGGTCCAGGTCGGCCCGGCCCGCGAACGGCTCCTCCACCACGGGCCCGACCCCGGGGGCGATGTCCACCCCGAAGCCGATGGCGTGCACCGGCGTCATGATGTCCGAGTAGAGGATGGCCGCGTCCACGCCGTAGCGGCGGACGGGCTGCAGGGTGATCTCGGTGGCCAGGTCGGCATCCGCGATCGCACGGAGGATCGTGCCGCTGCCCCGGATGGAGCGGTACTCCGGCAGGGACCGGCCGGCCTGGCGCATGAACCACACCGGGGTGTGGTCGGCGTCCTGTCCGCGGCAGGTCCGGATGAACGCCGAGTCCGCGTGGGGGGTGGCCGGGCGGGCGTTCTGGTGGGGGGCCGACATCGTGGCTCAGTCAACCATGACCCGTCGGTCCCGCCCCACCCGGGCCGCCGTAGGGTGCTCCCATGCGCCGCTCCATCGACGACGACCAGGTGCCGCTTCCCCCGAGCGACGACGCCGAGGACCTGACGGCGGTGAACTGGGCGGTGTCCATCTGTGACGACTACGACGACGCCGGTCCCCGCCTGCAGCTGACGGTGGAGGAGGTGGGCAGTCCCGGGACCGGCATGGTGGCGCACCTGGACCCGGGCCGGGCCCGCCGCCTGCGACTGGCCCTGGCCACCGCACTCAAGGAGATCGGCGAGGACACCGGCCGCTGAGGCGGGCACCCGGGGGCACAGTCACCCGGGTGGCTGCGTCGTGTCGGGGACGGTCGTGTCGGGGACGGTCGTGTCGGGGACGGTCGTGTCGACGGGCCCCGCCGCACCGAGGCAGTCCTGCAGCCACTCCAGCACCAGGTCGAGGGGCAGGTCCGTCCCCACCGTCCCGTGGTCGGCCCCGTTCAGGACCACCAGCCGGGAACGTGCGCCGACCTGGTCGGCCGCGGCCTGGAAGCGTGCGCCGACCCCGGGTGGGACCACCCAGTCCTCCGTGCCGTAGATGCCGAGCACCGGCGGGTCGTCCCGGTCCAGGAAGCTGACCGGCTCCGCGTTCTGGGGCACGGCGCACCAGCTGAACGGGTCGCAGCCCAGGAACAGGTTCACCGAGGCGCGGTAGAGGTCCCCGACGGCAGCGAGGGAGGCCGGCTCCAGGGCACCGGCCACGTTGAGCACCCCCGCTACCCGGACCTCGGTCCCTGCCAGCGGGCCCATGTCGGGCTCGTCCAGGGCCAGGCCCGCCGTCAGGGCGGTGTGGCCCCCCGAGGAATAGCCACCCACCACGATCCGGGTGGGGTCCAGGCGCAGGTCTCCGGCATGGGTCGCCAACCACGAGACTGCCGTCTCCAGATCCTGCACCTGTCGGGGGTGTGGCGCGGGGTCGGTGGCGGCCCGGAGGTCGATCGAGGCCAGGGCGATGCCGTGCGCCGGCAGGCCCCGGAGGGGCGGGGGGATCTCGGTGCGGTTTCCCTGGACCCACGCCCCACCGTGGACGAACACCACCACCGGCCAGGGCCCGGCGCCATCGGGGACGACCAGGTCGAGCAGGTGCACGGGGAGCGGCCCGTACCGGAGTGCCTGCCCACCGTCGGAGGAGGTGGCGGTCGGGGTCCCGCCCGGGGCGACTGCCGGTGGCGAGGTGCACCCGGTGGTCGCGCCGGCCACCAGCATCACCGTCAGCGCCAGGGCTGCGGCGCCCGTCCGTCCACGCACTGCGAATCCGTGTCCGTGGTCCATTCGTGCTCCCTCCCGATGTCGGGAGGGGCGCGATGAACCTGTCGGCGGACCGGGTCGAGGGGATGGTTCGTCCCCCCATCCCGGTCCTCGACCGGTGTGTCGTCCTCTCCCAAGAACGCTGTGGGCATCTTGCCCCCCGGGGGATGGCGGCAGGCATGCGGTGTGGGTCCGGAGACACGAATACGTACTTCACGTACGAACGATCGCTCGGTAGGCTGACCTCTCGTCAACCGCTTGGAGAGGCAGGGTGATGGTGCAGGCCGAACCGTCGCGAACGCGGGCGCCCCGTGGGAGCGCGCGGGAGGCCCTGGTCGGGGCGGCCGCCGACCTCTGGTTCGCCGCCGACCTGGACGACCTGGCCTCCTTCATCACCGTCTCCCGGCTCCGGGAGGCCACGGGGCTCTCCACGGGCGCCGTGTACTCGGCCTTCCCGTGCGGAGCCGATGGGTCCGATGCCGGACGGTCGGCGCCCCGGCGTGTGGCCCGTCACGCGCTGCTGTGCCCACCGGGCGACCCGGACCGGACGGTGGCCGAGGCCCTCGAGCTGGTCGGGACCGCGTTGGACGCCGCGGTGGGCGGCCCGCTGCCGCTCCCGGAGGTGGTGGCCCGGCTGGTGGCCCTGCCGGCAGTCGAGGGAGCGCGGGGCGACTTCGCCCACGAGTTCTCCCAGGGATGGTTGCTGGCGGCGGTGGCCCTCAACGACCCGGACGCGGCCGACGAGCTCCGGCGGAGCTACCTGCAGTACCAGCGCACCCACACCCCCGTGGTCATCCGCCTCCTGGAGCTCGCTGGGCGGGAGCCGGTCCACGGACTGCAGGTCGACGAGCTGGCCGCGATGCTGACGTCGGTGCTGGACGGGTGCGCCTTCCGGCTCCGCTTCGACCGGGACCGCGACGAGGAGTTCATCGTGCGCCTCCTGCTCGGCCTCTGGACCGGCCTCACCCGTCCGGTCGGGGACGAGGACCACCTCCTCGGCGGTAGGGCGGCGTCGCCCGCCGCCGACCTCCCGCTGGCGCCCGAGCAGCGCGACGCGGTCGAGGGCGCCGTGCGTCGGCTCCACGACCGGGACGGTTGGTCGGCGGTGACCCTGCAGCGCGTGGCCGAGCTGGCCGCCGTGCCGGCATCCCAGCTGGTGGCCGCGTACCCCGACCGTCACCGCCTGGCGCCGCTCGTGTGGTCGGGCCTGGCGGAGTCCCTCCGGCGGCGGTCGGGGGACCGGGGCACCGGTCCCGGCGCGGCCCCTGAGCTGGTGCGTGACCTGGCCGCGACGGCGTGTGCCAACCGGGCCGTGACCGCGTCGCTGCTCCAGGCCCGGCTGGCCGGCCAGGCCGGGCCGGAGCAGCCGGCGACGGCCGTGGTGGATGACCTGGCCCACCTGCTGGCCGGGGCGGTCCCGGGCGGGGCGAGCCGGTCCGCGCTGGTGGTGGAGGCGGTCCTGGGCCGGGCCGCTGTGGACGACGCCACCACACCGGAGACCCTGGCCGATGCCGTGCTCCCGCTGGTGGCGGCGGCATGAACGGTTTGGGCCGGGACGGAGGAGGGGCGTTCCCCCGTCCCGGCTTCGCCCGACCTCTCCCAAGGACGGACGCACCACCATGGCCGTCCACCCTGGACCTCGACAGGTCCATCCGGCCCACCGGAGCACCAGTTCGTTCGCTCCAACCGAACGATCGTTCGTTCGTCGGGCATGGCAGGGGCACGCCGTGACGCCGGACGCCCACCAGGACCGTTCGGAGGACCGGACCCGATCCGGTGTCCGGCGTGGGACGGCCCAGGACGCCCTGGTGGCCGGCGCCTGCGACCTGCTGGCCGGGGCGACCCTGGACGACCTGACCGCCTTCATCACCGCGGCGCGGCTCAGTCGGGTCAGCGGGGTGTCGGGCGGTGCCATCTACTCGGCCTTCGCACCCGGGCCGGGGGTGGGGGGCGCCACCCGCAGCGGGCCGCAGGCCGCGGTGCGCCACGCGTTCATCCATCCCAGCTTCGACGCGGATGCCGTGACGCAGCTCGCCATGGCCATCGTGGAGGCCGCGGTGGTGCAGGGCAACGACGGCACGACCGGCCTGGACCTCCCGGCCGTGACGGACTCGATCGCCGACCTGGTGCTGGAGGGCGTGGACGGCTCGCTGGCCCGCAACTACTCCCAGCTCTGGCTCGCTGCCGCGGTGGCGCTCAACGACCCGGAGATCAGGCAGGTGGGCCGCGAGGAGTACCGGTCCTACTTCGAGGGGTACGGCGCCATGGTGGCCGAGCTGCTCCGGCTGTCGGGCCGCGAGCCACTGGAGGGCACCACGGTGGAACAGCTCGCTGCCGTCCTGGTCACCGCGGTGGACGGCGCCGTCCTGCAGCTGCGGTTCGATCCCGACCTGGGGCGCGACCATGCGGTGCGCCTGGTGCTGGGCCTGTGGGCCGGGCTGACCCGCCCCGTCGGGGATCCGGACGACCTGTTGGAGCGACGGGTGGCCGGACCCCTGTCCGGCCCGGTCACCGCGGAGGAGGCACCGGCGGTGCAGGCCGCGGTGCGCCGGCTCCACGACCGGGCGGGCTGGGGAGCGGTGTCGTTGCGCAAGGTGGCACAGCTGTCCGGCGTTCCGGTGGTGCGCCTGGCCACCCGGTACCCGGACCGTCACCACCTGGCTCCGGTGGTGTGGGCCGGCCTCTCCTCGGCCGTCGCCGGCGCGGACGGGGCGCCGGGCACGGGTCCGGCCGGCCGGGTGGTGGCCATGGTGATGGACCTGGCCGACATGGCGTGCTCGCACCGTGCGCTCGCCGCCTCGCTCCTGCGGGCCCGGCTGTGCGACGGCGCCGTGACGGGCGGGACCGGAGCGGACCCGGTCGTCGATCCGTTGGTGGGGGCACTGGCGGCCGCCCTGGACGCGGCCGGGTGTGGCGACGACGACGGGGGTAGGGGCCGCGCCGCGACGATCGTCGACGCCGTCGTGGTGCGGGCCGCCACCTCCGAGGTCCGGGCCGAGGACCTGGCCCGGCAGGTGCTGGGTGGCCTGCTCCCGGACGGCCTGCCGGGAGACGCGACGGGGCCGGCCTAGGCGACCGGTCAGTAGCCGAGCCGAGGGTCGACCGGGCCGATCAGCGGCTCGCCGGCCAGCCACCGCTCCACGTTCGCCGTGATGCGACCGGCCAGGAGGGGTCGTGCCATCTCCGGCGTGTTGCCCACGTGCGGTGTGATGATGCAGTTGGGCAGGTCCCACAGGGGATGGCCGTCGGGCAGGGGCTCGGGGTCGGTCACGTCCAGCCCGGCCCCACCGATCGTCCCCCGCGTCAGGGCGTCGACCAGGTCGTCGGTCACCACGTGGGCGCCCCTGGCCACGTTGACCAGCCACGTCCCCCGCGACAGGAGGTCGAGGCGCCGGGCGTCGATGATGCCGGTGGTCGCGGGCGTCAGGGCGAGGGCCAGCACCACCAGGTCGGCACCGTCGAGGGCGTCGTCGAGGCGGTCGGTGCCGACCGTGCGGGTCGCTCCGGCCAACGGTTCGGGGCGGTGGCGCACGACGGTGGTGTGGGTCGCGAACGGGCCGAGCAACCGGAGCAGCACCTCGGTGATCCCGCCGCCGCCGAGGATGGTGACCCGGGCCCCCTGCAGGTTGGTGCCGATCGCCCCGTGCTGCCGCCACCGGTCCGCCCGGGCGTACCGGCCCAGCCCCCGCATGCCGGCCAGGGTGAGTGTCAGCGCCAGCTCCGCCACCGGCTCGGCGTAGACGCCCTTGCCGCAGGTCCACCGGCGGTCCCCGTCCAGGACCCCCACGTAGGGCTCGATCCCGGCCCATGGGAGCTGCACCCACCCGAGATGGTCCCCGTGCTCGTCCAGGACCCCCCGGAGGCCGGCCGGGTCGTCCGGTGCGGCCCACAGGAGCGCGCCGGCCCGCTCCACGTCCACCACCTCGGCTCCACCGTCGCGGACGGCCGCGGCCAGCCAGTCCGGAGAGCCGGCGGGGCCCACGGCGATGCCTCGTCGGTCCGTCACGGGCACAGCTCTAGCACCGGGGGCGTGCCCGGCCCGGCACCGCGGCGGGGCCGGACCCCGCCTGTCGGTGTCCGGAGGCAGGGCTGTACACTTTCAGATTCCCCGTTTTCGGCCGGGCGGGCCCCCGGGTGATGCGGGGAACCGTCCGTCCGCCATCAGGAGATCGTGTGGCGAACCACCCCGAGCTCGACGCCGAGCAGGCCTACATCGATCATGCCTACGACTGCCTGGAGCTGACCAAGCGGGCGGTCGAGGCCATGCGGGGCACCGTCGAGGGTGGCGCGGGTGGCACGTTCCAGAACCGCTACGAGCGCGACGTGGTGTTCGACCGTGTGGAATCCCGCCTGCAGCAGCTGGAGTTGGGCGACCTGTCCCTGGTGTTCGGCCGGATCGACACGGAGATCCCCACCACCGACGTGACCGGTGCCCGTTCGACCGGGCCGGTCCCGACCGATGCCGTGGTGGTGGACCTGGCCGGTGTGGCGGGCGTGGTCCCGGGCACCGAGCGGTTCTACATCGGGCGCCTGGCCGTGGCCGACGAGCACCGCGACCCGGTGGTGGTCGACTGGCGGGCGCCGGTGGCGGAGGCCTTCTACCGGGCCACCGGCCGGGACCCCATGGGCCTGGTGCGCCGCCGTCACTTCGCCAGCCGGGGACGGACGCTGCTCGGCATCGACGACGAGCTGTTCGGCGCCGCCACCAAGGCACTGGACGAGGGCCAGGTGCAGGGGTACGGCGCCCTGATCTCCGCCCTGGAGGAGACCCGGTCCGGGAAGCTCTCCGACATCGTCGCCACCATCCAGGTGGAACAGGACGTCATCATCCGCTCGGAGCTCCCCGGCGTGCTGGTGGTCCAGGGCGGACCGGGCACGGGCAAGACGGTCGTGGCGCTGCACCGGGCCGCCTACCTGCTGTACTCCCACCGGTTCCCCCTGGAGGGCCAGGGGGTGCTGGTGGTCGGGCCCAACCGGGTGTTCCTCTCCTACATCGAGCAGGTCCTCCCGTCGCTCGGCGAGGCCGGCGTGCAGATCGCCACGCTGGGGGACCTGGTGCCCCACGTGCGGGTCGGTGGCTACGACGTCGAGGCCGTCGCCCGGGTCAAGGGTGACCTGCGCATGGTCGACGTGATCACGCGAGCCGTCCGGGACCGCGAGCGTCCGCTGCGGGAGGCGCTCCGGGTGCCGTACGGCATCCAGCGGCTCACGGTCACCCCGGAGGACTCCGCCGACATCATCTCCCAGGCCCGCCGGCGGTTCCGCACCCACAACGCGGGGCGCAAGCTGGTGGAGCAGCTCCTGATGGAGCGGCTCACCGCCTCGGCCCGCACCGACGAGACCATCGACGTGGTGCGCGAACGCACGCGCCGTGACCCGCTGGTGCGGGAGGCGTTGGAGCGCATGTGGCCGGTGCTGACACCGGCCGAGCTGCTCAACGACCTGTTCGGGTCCCCGGCGCTGCTCAAGCTCGCCGCCCACCGGTACCTGCGGCCCCGACGAGTGGGTGCACCTGGCCCGGGACCGCCAGGCCGACGCGGCCGAGGTGGTGTTCACCCACCACGACGTGCCGCTCCTGGACGAGGCGCTGGAGTTGCTCGGACCCCGGCCCCGCCACAAGGACGAGG
Organism: uncultured Actinomycetota bacterium; assembly: GCA_963773765.1. GTDB lineage: Bacteria > Actinomycetota > Acidimicrobiia > Acidimicrobiales > Microtrichaceae > CAVZCC01. The sequence continues at coordinate 84,805 of CAVZCC010000006.1, forward strand.
ACGCGGTCCGCACCTACGGCCACATCGTCGTGGACGAGGCCCAGGACCTGTCACCCATGCAGCTCCGGGTGCTGGACCGCAGGTCCCTGAACGGGTCGATGACGATCGTCGGCGACATCGCCCAGGCCACCGGGGCGTGGGCCCACGACGACTGGGAGTCGGTGCTGGAGCACCTTCCGGAGCGCCGCCCGCCCCGCCGGGCCGAGCTCACGGTGGGCTACCGGGTGCCCGGGCCGATCATGGACCTGGCCTCCAAGGTGCTGCGCCTGGCCGCGCCCGGCCTCCGCCCGCCCACGTCGATCCGCCACGTCGGCGACGAGCCCACCATCACCGCCACGTCCGACGCGGAGCTGGACCTGGAACTGGTGGACGCCGTCCGGCGCGAGCTGAAGGCCGTGGGGTCCGGCAACGTGGCCGTGGTGGTGCCCGGCTCGCTGGCCGACCGCATGGACCGGGCGCTGGACGACGCCGGGGTGGACCACGGCCGGGCCACCCGCCAGGGCCTGGACCGCCAGGTGACGATCGTGCCCACCTCGCTGGTCAAGGGCCTGGAGCTGGACTCGGTCATCGTGGTGGAGCCGGCCGCCATCCTGGACGAGGAGGTGCGGGGCCCGCAGGCCCTGTACGTGTCCCTCACCCGGTCCACCAAGCGGTTGTCGGTGATCCACACGGGGCCGTTGCCCGACGTGCTGCGCTGACGTTCCGGGGAGGTCAGTGATCCATACGGGGCCGTTGCCCGACGTGCTGCGCTGACGTTCCGGGGAGGTCGGTGATCCACACGGGGCCGTTGCCCGACGTGCTTCGCTGACGTTCCGCTACCCCTTCTCGCACCGGTCCAGCGCGCCGGACACCTTGTCCTGCTGGTCGTACATGGCATCGAGCTGGTCCTGCATGTGCGCGTCGATCTCGGCCTCCTCGGCCGAGTCGACCTCGGACATCATGTAGTCGATCTCGTCCTCCCAGAGGTTCTCCCAGTCCTTGATCTGCGCCCGGGCCAACTGGGCCGCCTCCTGGCACGTGTCCACCCGGGCGTTCGCGTCGTCCAGGTCGGTCCTGGTGCCGGCACCCAGGACCATGGCGCCGACCACCACACCCAGGCCGAGCCCGACCAGCAGCGCGATGGCCCCCGCCAGGAGCGTGCTCATGCGCACGCGCGGCGAGGGCTCCTCGGAGGCGGGGCCGGGGCCAGCCGCAGGCGGCGGGCCCATCACCGGCGGAGGCGGAACGACCGGCGCCCCGGGCGGGACGACGGGCGGGATGGCCGGCCCGGAGGGGCCCGGGGGTGGCGTGGGCGGCGGGACGTCGGACATCGGGAACTGCCTCTCGCTCGATCCGGGTCACGATCCGTGGCCCGGTTCCTCTCTCCTCCGCAGTCTCCCTGGCAGTGCTTGCGAAGGCAAGAACACCGGGACGGAAAGGGATCAGTCGGCATGGCCGACGGCCGATACAGGGTCCATGGCCGGCGCCCATCGCTCCCTGGTCGACACCGCCACCGTGGCGACCGGATCACACCGTGACCTGGTCCGCGTCCGGGTGCACCCCGGCGTGGTGGTCGGCTTCGACGAGTTCCGCCTGACCCACCCGCCGGCCGCGCTGGCCCTGGACGGGTACGTGGACGGACCGTCGCGCTGGGACTGGGACGGGCCGTGGGGGACCCTCGACCATCACACCGGCGTGGAGCGCCTCCGCACCGGCGCCGCGTGCGAGCAGACGTCCTCCGCGGTGCAACTCGGGCTGTGGGACCGCCTGGGCCCGGACGCCGGCCTGGACGTGCACGTGAACGACTGCGACGCGGATGCCTGCCTGGCGGTCTGGCTCCTCCGCCACCCCGACCGCGTGGCCGAACCGCCGGTGCGGACCCTGGTCGGGTGGGAGGGGCGCCTGGACGCCCACGGCGGGTGTGCGCTGGGCCAGGTCCCGCTCCCGTACCTCCCGTACCTGGCCTGGGTGTTCGAGCCGTACACGCGGTGGCGGACCGACCCGGAGGCGGACACGGGAGCGGATGCACAGGCCGCGGTGATCGACCGGGTCGGCGCCCGCATCGACGACTGGGCCGACGGCCGGGCCACCCGGATCGACGTGGCGAGCGAGTACCGGGTGCTGCACTGCACGGAGCACGTGGTGGCGGTGGAGGAGCGCGGCCCCTTCGCACGACTGACCATCCAGGGCGACGGGCGATCCTGCTTCGTGTCGGTCCGCGCCCACGGTGGCCGGCGCGTGGTCAGCATCGGCAGGGTGGAGGACGACGTGCCCCTGGACCTGCTGGGGGTGTGGGACGCGCTCAACCGCCAGGAGGGTCGGCCGCCGTCGGACCCGGACCGCTGGGGTGGCGGCGACCTCATCGGCGGGTCGCCCCGCCGGACCGGCACCGACCTCCCGGTCGACGTGATCTGCGCCGTGGTGGAGTCCCAGTGGTTCGGCGGGGCCGCCTGAACCCGGTGCGCGTCAGGCGGTGACGAGGATGCGTTCGGTGGCGAACGCTCCGATGCCCACGTGGCGGCCGTCGATCTCCACGGTGGCCGTGCCGTCGGGCGACAACGCGGTCAGCGTCCCGCTCCGGCCCGGCAGCAGGGCGTTCTCCTCCAGGAAGTCCAGGAGCCCGGGTTCGAACTCGAGCTCCTCGGGGATGCGGCTCACCGTGAACCCGGTGCCCACCTCCACGCGGCTGAGCGCCCGGGTGGCCGGCGCGTGGTAGTCGGCGCCGGGGATGGGGTTGCCGTGGGGGCACGTGGTGGGCTCGCCCAGCACGCGGTCGAGTGCGGCCTCGACCGAGTCGGAGATGACGTGCTCCCACTTGCCGGCCTCCACGTGGGCATCCGCCCAGGAGAGGCCGAGGACGTCGGTCAGGAAGCGCTCCGCCAGCCGGTGGCGACGGACCACCCGTTCGGCCAGGGCGAGGCCGGTGGCGGTGAGGGTGATGGTGGCGCCGATCCGGATCAGGCCCTCGTGCTCCATGCGGTGGATCATCTCCGACACCGCGGGACGGGAGACCTCCAGCCGCTCGGCGATCCGGGCCTGGATGACGTCGATGTCGTCCTCCCGCAGCTCCCAGATGGCCTCGCAGTACTCCTCGAACGCCGGATGGAACTCCTTCGATCGGGATCCCTTCGACGGTGTGTTCGGCATGCCGCGCAGTCTACGTGCAGCCCTCCGGGCGTCGACCGCGCCAGGCACCCCGGGGGCCGGCTGTCGGGGGTGCTGGGTACAGTCGGCCCCCATGCCCGACACGGATCCGCTGGAGGGGTTCACCGAGCCCGTGCGGGCCTGGTTCTCCTCGTCCTTCCCGGAGCCCACCTCCGCCCAGGCCGGTGCCTGGCCCGCCATCGCGGCCGGGGACCACACCCTGTTGTGCGCTCCCACCGGGTCGGGCAAGACGCTGGCCGCGTTCCTCTGGGCCATCGACCGCCTGGGGTCGGATCCCGCTCCGGAGCCCGGGGTCCGGGTGCTCTACGTGTCGCCGCTGCGTGCCCTGGCGGTGGACGTGGACAAGAACCTCCGGTCCCCGCTGCGCGGCATCGCGCTGGCGGCGGAGCGGCTCGGGGCCGCGTTCGCGGAGCCCACCATCGGGGTGCGCACGGGAGACAGCTCGGCCCAGGAGCGACGGGCCCTGGTCCGCCGGCCCCCGGACGTGCTCATCACCACCCCCGAGTCGCTGTACCTCATGCTCACCTCCCAGGCCCGCGCCACCCTGACCGGGGTGGAGACCGTGATCGTCGACGAGATCCACGCCCTCGCCCCCACCAAGCGGGGTGCGCACCTGGCCCTGTCCCTGGAGCGGCTGGAGCACCTGGTGCGATCCGCCGGGCGGGACCCCGTGCCGGGACGGGCCGCGGTGGTGCAACGCATCGGGCTGTCCGCGACGCAGCGCCCACTGGAGGTGGTGGCGGGGTACCTGGGTGGCAACACCGTCGCCCCCGGGGCGGGGGCGGACACACGGCCGGTGCCACGGCCGGTCCGCATCGTGGACGCCGGGATCCGCAAGGAGCTGGACCTGCAGGTGATCGTGCCGGTGGAGGACCTCGGGGCGCTGGGCGAGGTCGTGGACGGCCCGGCCTCCGGTCCGGCCGCCGCCGGCCCGGTGCGCCGCTCCATCTGGCCGTCCATGCACCCGGTGCTGCTGGGGCTGGTGCAGGAGCACCACTCCACCCTGGTGTTCGTCAACGCCCGCCGGCTGGCCGAACGCCTGGCCAGCCGCCTCAACGAGCTGGCCGCGGAACAGGCTGCGGACCTGCCGGGGACGGAGGCCACGCCCCCGCCGGTCGCCTACTCCGGCGCGGAGTCCATGGGCCTGTCCGCCGCGGACGTCGGCGGAGAGCTGGTCAAGGCGCACCACGGGTCGCTGTCGAGGGAGCGGCGGCTGCAGATCGAGGACGAGCTCAAGCGCGGCACCCTCCGGGGCCTGGTCGCCACCAGCTCCCTGGAGCTGGGCATCGACATGGGCGCGGTGGACCTGGTGGTGCAGGTGGCCTCACCCGGCTCGGTCGCGTCCGGGCTCCAGCGCATCGGTCGTGCCGGCCACCAGGTGGGGGCGCCCAGCCGCGGCCGCATCTTCCCCAAGCACCGGGCGGACCTCCTGGAGGCCGCGGTCGTGGTGCAGCGCATGCAGGACGGCCTGATCGAGCCCACCTCGGTGCCCGCCAACCCGCTGGACGTCCTGGCCCAGCAGCTGGTCGCGTCCTGCGCCCTCGACGACTGGTCGGTCCAGGACCTGTTCGACCTGGTCAGGGGTGCCGCCAACTTCTCGGACCTCAGTCGGGAGGTGTTCCTCGCCACCCTGGACCTCCTGGCGGGCCGCTACCCGTCCGAGGAGTTCTCCGAGCTGCGTCCCCGGTTGGTGTGGGACCGCATCGAGGACACCGTCCGGGCCCGGGCCGGGGCCCAGCGCCTGGCCGTCACCTCGGGCGGCACCATCCCGGACCGGGGCCTGTACGGGGTGTTCCTCCCCGACGGCACCAGGGTGGGCGAGCTGGACGAGGAGATGGTCTACGAGTCCCGCGTGGGGGAGACGTTCCTGCTCGGGGCCTCCACCTGGCGCATCGAGGACATCACCTTCGAGCGGGTGGTGGTCACCCCGGCGCCGGGCCAGCCCGGCAAGATGCCGTTCTGGCACGGGGACGGCCCGGGCCGGGCCGCGGAGCTGGGCCGAGCCCTGGGGGAGTTCGTGCGGGAGGTGCGATCCATGCCCCCGGAGGCGGCCGCCGCCCGGCTGCGTGAGCGCCACGCCCTGGACGAGTTCGCCGCGGCCAACGTGCTGGCGTACCTGGACGAGCAGGCCGAGGCCACCGGGGTGGTGCCGGACGACCGCACCATCGTGGTGGAGCGGTTCCGGGACGAGATCGGCGACTGGCGCCTGTGCATCCATTCGCCCCACGGGGCCCGGGTCCACGCACCGTGGGCCACCGTGCTCCGGGCCCGCCTGGAGGAGCACTTCGCGGAGTCGGTCGGGGACGGCGCGTTCGGCGTGGAGGTGCTGTGGTCCGACGACGGGATCGTGGTGCGCCTGCCGGAGGCCGCCGAGGACGTCCCGACCGACGTCCTGTTCCCGGACCCCGACGAGATCAGGGCGGAGGTGGTCGCGGCCCTGCCCGGCACCAGCGCGTTCGCGGCCCGGTTCCGGGAGTGCGCGGCCCGGGCCCTCCTGCTGCCCCGGCGGCGACCGGACCAGCGCACCCCGCTGTGGCAGCAGCGCCAACGGGCCGCGGACCTGCTGGCCGTCGCCTCCAAGTACCCCAGCTTCCCCATCCTCCTGGAGGCCACGCGGGAGTGCTGCAACGACGTGTTCGACCTGCCGGCGCTGCACCGCGTCCTGTCCGACGTGCGCAGCCGCCGCATCAGGGTGGTCCCGGTGCAGACGCCCATGGCCTCGCCGTTCGCCCGTTCGCTGCTGTTCGGCTGGATCGCGGTGTACATGTACGAAGGCGACGCCCCGCTGGCGGAGCGGCGGGCCGCGGCGCTGGCCCTGGACCGGGAACTCCTGCGGGACCTGCTCGGGGGTGAGGAGCTGCGCTCCCTGTTGGACGGCGACGTCGTGGCCCAGGTGGAGCTGGAGCTGCAGCGCCTCACCCCCGAGCGTGCGGCGCGGGACGCGGACGAGGTCCACGACCTCCTGCGGGTGCTCGGGCCGCTGGACCACCTGGAGCTGTCGGCCCGGGTGGCCGACGGCTCGGGCGACGCGCTGGACGGGTGGCTGGCCCACCTGCTGGAGCGGCGCCGGGTGGTCGAGGTCGGCATGGGTGGCTCCGGGGCCGGCCCGGTCCGGCGGTTCGCGGCGGCGGAGGACGCGGCCCGGCTGCGCGACGCGCTGGGCGTGGCGGTGCCCGTCGGCCTGCCCGCCGCCTTCACCGATCCGGTGGACTCGCCCCTGCGTGACCTGGTCGAGCGCTTCGCCCGCACCCATGCCCCGTTCACCACCGGGCAGCTGGCCGGGAGGCTGGGCCTGTCGGGCGAGGTCGTGCGGGCGGTGCTGGGTGAGCTGGTCCGGGACGGCAAGGTGGTCGAGGGCGAGTTCTCCCCGGCCGGCACGGAGCGGGAGTGGTGTGACGCGGAGGTGCTCCGCCAGCTCCGCCGTCGTTCGTTGGCGGCGCTGCGCAGGGAGATCGCCCCGGTGGACGGTTCGGCCCTGGGTCGGTTCCTGCCGGCGTGGCAGGGCGTGGGCGGCCGTCGGCGGGGGGTGGACGCGCTGGCCGAGGCGGTGGGTGTGCTGCAGGCGGCCCCGTTGCCGGCGTCCCTGCTGGAGGCGGACATCCTGGGGGTCCGGGTGGCGGACTACCGCCCCGCGGACCTGGACGAGCTGTGCAGCACGGGTGAGCTCGTGTGGCTGGGTGCGGGCGGGCTGGGCGCGCACGACGGACGGGTCCGCCTGGTGTGGCGTGACCAGGTGGTGCTGCTGGTCCCGCCCCCGGAGCAGGGCGAGGGTTCCACCACCGCGGATGCGCACCACGCCGTCCTCCGGGACCACCTGCGCGAGCGGGGCGCGTCGTTCTGGGCCGACCTGGTGGCGGCGGTCGCCGCCGCGGAGCTGCCGTACGACGACGAGGTCGTCGTGGCCGCGCTGTGGGACCTGGTGTGGGCCGGCGAGGTCACCAACGACTCCCTGGCCCCGTTGCGGGCCAAGGTGTCGGGCGGGTCGCGACGGCGTGCCTCGGGCGCCCGTTCCCGCCGTCCCGGGCCCTCGCTCCGCCGCCTCAGCCGCCTCGGCCCCCCGGCGGCCGCGGGCCGCTGGTCGCTCACCGAGCCGCTCTTCCTGCCCCCGGCGCCCCCCACGGAGGCCGTCACGGCCAGGGCCTTCCAGCTGCTGGAGCGCTACGGGGTGCTCACCCGGGAGATGGCCCTGGCCGAAGGGGCCCAGGGTGGCTTCGCGGGCGTGTACCCGGTGCTCAAGCTGCTGGAGGAGCGCGGCCAGGTCCGGCGTGGCTACTTCGTCGACGGGTTGGGCGCGGCCCAGTTCGCGCAGCCCGGAGCGGTGGACCGCCTGCGGGCGGCGGGCCAGGGCGCGGACCGGGACGACGACGGCGTGCACCACGAGCGCATGCCGTGGGAGCCGGCACCAGAGCCCGGCCAGGAGCCCGACGCCTGGGCCCTGGCCGCCACGGACCCGGCCCAGCCCTACGGCGCCGCCCTCGGGTGGCCGGAGACCGTCGGCCATCCGGCCCGGGCCGTCGGGGCCTACGTGGTCCTGGTGGACGGCCACGCCTGCGCCTACCTGGAGAAGGGCGGCCGGTCGCTGCTCACCTTTCCCGCCGCGGCGGACCACCCCCGGTGGGTGCAGGCCCTGGCGGCGCTGGTGCAGGGCGGCCGCATGCGGCGCCTGCGCATCGAGTCCATCGACGGGGAGTCGGTGGCGACCTCGGACTGGTCCGGTCCGCTGCGCTCCGTCGGGTTCACCGAGGGCTACAAGGGGTTGTCGCTCGGGTCCTAGTCGGGCGGGTGCGGCACGGCCCCGCCCCGCGGCCTAGAGTCCGTCCGTGGCTGGACAGGTGTCCAGTTGGAACCGACGGCCGGCCCGCGCCGACCGTCCTCGTCGAGGGGGAATCAGGTGGATCGGAACCGGCGGTACGAGGGCAAGGTCGTGTTCATCACCGGGGTGGCCCGGGGCCAGGGCCGGAACCACGCCGTCCGGTTCGCGCAGGAGGGCGCCCGGATCATCGGCATCGACATCTGCCACGACCTGGAGCACGCGCCGTACCCGCTCGCCACGGAGGAGGACCTGGCCGAGACGGTGCGCCGGGTGGAGGCCGCGGGTGGGGCCATGCACGCCGAGGTGGCCGACGTGCGTGACTACCGGGCCGTCCGGGAGGCGGCCAAGGCGGGGATCGAGAAGTTCGGACGCCTGGACGTGATCCTCGCCAACGCCGGCACCTACGCGCCGCTGCCGGTGCAGTTCGTGTCCTCGGACAGCTGGGACGAGACGATCGACATCAACCTGTCCGGTGTGTTCCACGCGGTCAAGGCCGGGATCCGCCAGCTGGTGGAGCAGAACGAGGGCGGCGCCATCGTGCTCACCTCCTCCACCGCGGGGCTCAAGGGCTTCTACGGGGCCCCCGCCTACAACGCGGCCAAGCACGGCGTGGTGGGCTTCATGCGGTCCCTCGCCCTGGAGCTCGCCCCCAACCAGATCCGGGTCAACTCGGTGCACCCCACGTCGGTGTACACGCCGATGATCATCAACGACGTGTTCCCCAAGCTGGTCCGCCTGGACCTGGAGGACCCGGGCGAGGAGGAGGCGGGGGAGTTCCTGCGCACGATGCAGCCCATGGACATCCCCTGGATCGACCCCGACGACGTCTCCAACGCCATCCTCTGGCTGTGCTCGGAGGAGGCCCGCTACGTCACCGGGGTGACCCTGCCGGTCGATGCCGGCGCGCTGCTCAAGTAGGCGCGGCACCCGGCAGACTCGGGCCATGCCCGAGGGCGACACCATCCACCGCACCGCAGCCCGGCTCCGCCCCACGCTCGCCGGTGCCGCCCTGGTCCGCTTCGAGGCCCCCCGCATGGCCGGGACCAGGCCCCGGCCCGGCGAGACCGTGCAGTCGGTCGACGCAGTGGGCAAGCACCTGTTGGTCCGGTTCTCCGGCGGGCTGACGCTGGAGACGCACCTGCGCATGACCGGGTCCTGGCACCTGTACCGGGCCGGGGAGCGCTGGCGGAGGCCTGCCCACCTGCTGCGGTGCCTGGTCGGGGTGCCGGGGTGGGAGGCCGTGTGCTTCTCCGCGCCGGTCGTCCGCACCTTCCCGACCGGGGCCGAGGGCACCGGGGTCGATCCGCTCGGGTACCTGGGCCCGGACCTGGCCGCGCCCAACCCCGACGGTTCAGGGACCGTGGCGGCGGAGGTGCTGGCCGGAAGCCTGGGGCGGATGGATGCCGCGGATCCGGCCACGCCGATCGGCGACGTGCTGCTGGACCAGCGCGTGGGCAACGGGATCGGCAACGTGTACCGGTCCGAGGTGTGTTGGGCCTGCCGGGTCTCACCGTTCCGTCCGCTGGGCGGGGTCGACGGACCGCTCCGGTCCGAGCTGATCGGCACCGCGGGCCGGTTGCTCCAGGCCAACCTGGGCCGGAGCGACCGCACCACGGTGCCCGGCGGCCTGGCCGTGTACGGCCGCCGGGGCCGGCCCTGCCGGCGGTGCGGGACGGCCATCCGCTCCCGCCACGCCGGTGACCACGCCCGGATCGTCTACTGGTGCCCCACCTGCCAGCTGACCTGACCGGTCCGCACGCCCAGCGCGTGGTTCACTGATCCCGTGTTCCGCAGGATGGTCCTCCTCACACTCTGCGTCAGCGGGCTGGTGGGCGTGCTGGCGTCCTGCGGCTCCGAGGAGGCGACGAGCTCCGTCCAGCCCCTGCCGGACATCGACGGCCTCCGTCTTCGGGATCTCGCCACGGGCGAGCAGACCGAGCTGGCCGCCGCCCTCGACGCCCCGAACGACACGCCGGTCGTGGCGTTCTTCTGGGCACCATTTTGAACGACCTGCCGGGCCGAGGCCCCGGAGCTCGAGCAGTTCGCTCGGCAGCAGCAGTCGAGTCCGCCGGACCGGGCGGCGCGGGTGGTCGGGATCGGGACCCTCGACGATCTGGCCGCGGCGGAGGACTTCCTGGCCGACACCGGCGTGACGAGCTTTCCACTGCTGTGGTCGGCGTCCGGTGAGAGCTGGGAGGCCTTCGACGTCGCCGCCCAGCCGTACACGCTGCTGATCCGCGACGGGCAGGTCGTCAAGCGCTGGCCCGGTGGTGCCTCCCCGTCGGCGATCGCCGATGCGATCGAGGCCACCGCACCGGCGTGAGGGCTCGGGACCCCAGACGTCGCCGACCTGGTCAGACCAGCGGGAAGTAGCCCGGCACCCGGGCGTGGGGGGTGTCCAGGTACACCTTGGCCTCCGGCAGGCCGCCGAACCGGCCGTGGCTCCAGCGCACCTCCACGTGGCCGCCCACCTCCACATCGTCCCCGCCGTCGCGTCGACGGACCTCCGCCCGCCATGCCACCCGGGCCTGGCCGGTGCCCTCCGCGGTCACGTCGAAGGCCCGGAGCTCGAACGCGTTGCGCCAGTCCCACGGCGTGGCGACCCGCACCCGAAGCGAATCCCGGGGGCCGGTGCCGAGCACGAAGTAGGGCGCGGCGGACAGGCGCAACAGGCGCCACAGCATGGCGGTGCGCTCCCGCCGACCCGGCAGCTGGGCCGACCAGCGCTCGGCGGAGCGGGCCGAGGCGGCCACGGCCAGGTCCCGGTAGGCCTCGGCGCAGTCGGCGGACCAGTCACGGGGGATGCGCCCCCGCAGGTCCCGGCGCTGCACCCCGGTGAGGGCCGTGACCTGCTCGGGCAGTTCCAGGTCACCGCCGTGGGCGCGGCGCACCTGCTGGTAGAGGCGTTGGTGCTCGGCCGGGGCCACCACGTCGAACCAGTTCCCGTCGCTGCGCCGGCCCTGCGCCCCGCCCAGGCACCGGTCGAACAGCGCCCAGGGCGATGCGTTGTGCAGCACCCGTGACAGGTACTTGCAGCTCACCAGGTACACGTGGTCGATCCGCAGGTCCGACGGCACCACGTCGTCGCCCGGGTCACGGTGGCCGCCCTTCCACTCCACGATCGCCGGGGCCCGGCCCCGCAGCCCGTCCTCGGCCCGGAACAGGGCCCGGCCGTTGTTCCACGCGGCCAGGAACTCGCCACGGTGCGCGCCCTCGGTGTGGGCGGCGCGGAGCCGGTCCCAGGTGGCGGCGTCCACGTTGCGCAGCGGCTGCGGTGGCACGGGCCCCAGGCAGGCCTCGAGCTCGTCCCACCCGAGTGCGCCCAGGCCGGTGACGATCTCGGTGATCTCGGTGCGGAGCGCGGGCATGGTGGTCACATCATGACCGCGGGCGGCCCGGTGACGCTGCCGCGGGCGGCCCGGTACGCTGCCGCCGCAGCCCAGACGAGGAGACCGAGCGATGCCCACAGCGGACGAGATGAAGGCCACCGTCGAGCGCTACGCCGCGGCGCACTCCGCCGGCGACGTGGACGCGGTGGCCGCAGTGTTCGCTCCCGATGCCGTGGTGGCCGATCCGGTGGACCAGCCCGCCCATGAGGGCCGCGACGCCATCCGGGCCTTCTTCGCCGGCACCCACGAGTTCGTCGACTCCATGGACCTGCGGATCACCGGTCCCATCCGGGCCGTCGGGCACTGGGCCGCGGTGCCGCTGCAGGCCGTGTCCACCATGGGCGACGCCAAGGTCGCGGTGGACATCGTCGACGTGTTCACCTTCGGTGAGGACGGGCTGGTCACCCAGATGCAGGCGTACTGGACCGCGGCGGACATCCGCCCGGTGGAGGAGTAGGCCCGGGTGTCGGTCCTGCTCGGCGCGCTCATGGCGGCGGCGGGCGCCGGGATGCTGTGGTTGTCCTGGCTCATGTCGCAGCGCCGGGTGTCGCCGGGCAGCCGGTGGGGCATCCGCACCGGCCGCAGCCGCGGTTCGGACGAGGACTGGTTCGCGGCCCAGCAGGACGCGGCAGCAGGCGTTGGTCTGGCCGGTGGGATCGTCGTCCTGGGGGGCCTGGCCGTCGCGGTGGCCGGCCTGGGCAACCCGTTCGGGATCGCTGCGTTCGGCCTGTCCGCGGGGTGCGCCGTGGTGGCCCTGGTGTGGTCCGGCCTGAGGGCCGCCCGCCCGGCCGAAGGGGGTCCCCCGGCCTGAGGTCTCAGCGCCGGTCGCGCCGCCACATCAGCTTGAGCCCGGACCACGTGTCGGGCATGTCTCAGCCCCGCCCCAGGATCCGGTCCACCGCGATCTCGATGGCCACCCGGTTGTCCCGCTCGCCCGGTCGGCGGTAGCGCTCCCCGTAGGCGGCCACCGCGGCGGCCACCCGGTCGGGGTCGGCGGTGACCGACACGGTGCCCTCCAGCGTCAGCCACCGGGCGCCGTCCACCTGGCACACCGCGGCCCGCCCGCCCCGGCGGGCGTTGGCCACCTTGGCCGACGGGTCGAAGGTGATGATGCGGACCAGGCGGGTGGCGGCGTCGTAGGTGAAGCCGACCGGCACCACGTGGGGAGAGCCGTCGGCCCGCAGGGTCGTGAGCGTGGCCAGGTGCCGCTCGGCCAGGAAGGCGGCCACGTCGTCGGGCAGTGCGCCGGGGTCCACCGCGGGTCGGGAGGGTGGTCCGTCCTGGGCCATGGCGCTACTCGCTGGAGATGGCCTGGAGCACGTCCAGGTTGGCGGCCCGCCGGGCCGGCAGCAGTGCCGCCAGCACGCCGGCCAGCCCGGCCACCACGCAGATCACGACCAGCTGGGTGACCGGCAGCTTGTAGGTGAAGATGCCGGGGGTGTCGGCGGAGATGGCGATGGTCAGCGCGATGGAGAACAGGATGCCGATGACCAGGCCGATCAGCGTGCCGAAGATGGCGATGATGGCGGCCTCGGTCCGCACCGTGGCCCGGAGCTGGCGTCGGGACATGCCGACCGCCCGCAGCAGGCCCAGCTCCCGGGTCCGTTCCAGGACCGAGAGCGACAGCGTGTTGGCGATGCCGATCAGGGCGATGATGATGGCCAGGCCCAGCAGCCCGTAGATGATGGCGAGGAACGTGTTGATGGGCCCGGTCTGCGCCTCCACGAACTCCTGCAGGTCCTGGACCTGGACCGTGGGCGAGTCGGCCACGATCTCGTCCAGCTCGGTGCGGAGCTGTGCGAGGTCCGCACCGTCCGCGGCCGTCACGTAGATCTGGCTGTCCACGTTGAACAGCGGCAGGACGTTGGGTTCGAAGGTGGCCAGGGGCAGCCAGATGTTGCCCTGGCCGATCGACTTCTCGAAGATCACCGCCACCTCCACCTCCTGGGTGCCGGTGGCGCCGAAGTAGATGGGGATCTTGTCGCCGACCTTCCAGCCCCGCTCCTCGGCGTACTTCTGGTTGACGGCCATGGTCCCGGCCACCAGGGCGTCCGGGGACCCCTCGAGCGAGCCGGCGTCGATCACGTCGAACCAGGTGGCGGGGTCGATGCCCAGGGCGAAGTCGTCCTCACCGGGCGGCGCGCTGTCCGACGCGCCGACCAGGCCGGCGGGGATCGTGGTGGCGGTGGCGCTCTCCGCGTCGGCCCGGGCCTTGTCGTCCAGCAGGCGGACGAAGGAGAAGCGGACGGGGCTGACCAGGCCGGCGTCGGGGAGCGCGGCGATCTTGTCCGCAGTGTCCTCCGGGATGGACCCGAACGAGGTGACCGATGCCGTGGCCACCACGAAGTCGGCCTTGACCGACTCGTTGATGGTGGCGTCCGCCGTGGCCTTGATGGACGACGCCACGATGGCGATCACCACCACCAGGGTGACCCCGATGGTGAGCGCAGCGGCGGTGGCGGCGGTCCGGCGGGGGTTGCGGGCGGCGTTCTCGCCCGCCGAGGCGGCCGGTGATCCGACCGCCGATGGAGAAGGGCTTGGCCAGCAGGCGGCTGACCGGCGACGCGATCAGCGGTCCCAGGATGACGGCGACGGACACGAGCAGCGCGACGGCGCCGGCGCCCGACCTCCAGCAGGGGGTTGGGCCCTGCGTCGGCCAGTCCGGCGGCCATGAGGGCGATCCCGCCCAGGACCAGCAGGCCGCCCCAGATCTTGCGGGCCGTCGACAGGCCCGAGCGGTCGAGCGACACCTCGCTCAGCGCCGCGATGGGGGGGATCTTGGAGGACCGGAGGGCCGGGATGAAGGCGGACAGGATGGTGACGCCCACGCCGATCACCAGCGCCAGCACGACCACCCCACCGGTCAGGCCGGGCACGCCGCTGTTCACGGTGAAGAAGTTCTTGACCAGGCTGATGAGCGCGGCGGCCAGCGCCACCCCGAACAGCAGGCCGAGCACGGACGCGATCAGGCCGATCAGCAGGGCCTCGAGCATGGTGGCGCCCAGCACCTGCCTGCGGCGGGCCCCGACGGCGCGGAGCAGGGCGGTCTCCCGGCTGCGCTGCTGCACGATGATCGAGAACGTGTTGTAGATGATGAAGATGGCGACGAACAGGGCGATGTAGCCGAAGACGCTGATGAAGGTGCCCAGGATGTCCACGAACTGCGAGATCTGCTCCTGGTTCTCCTCGGTGAACGCGGCCCCGGTCAGCACCTGCTGGTTGGGGAGTGCGTCGGCCAGGTCCTTGGCCAGGGCCGTCTGGGTCACGCCCGGCTCGGCCGCCACCGCCACGTAGTTGAACTGGTCGGGCTGGTTGACCAGTCGCTGGGCCGTGGGCGTGGTGAAGAACATCACCTTGGCCCCGCTCGACTGCGTCCCGTCCTCGCCCAGTCCGACCAGGCCGACCAGGGTGAACGTCTCGGTGCCCTGCTGGGTGGTGGCCAGGGTGATCTCGCCCCCCACCTCCACCCCCAGGCCGTCGGCGGTCTTGAAGTCGACCGCGACCTCGTCGTCGGCCTCCGGGCCGCGTCCGTCGGTGAGCTTGCCCAGCCGGAGCGCCTCGTCGGTGAGCCAGTTGTAGGTGATGGTGGGCGGACCGAAGCCGCCGCCATAGACCTTTCCCTTGGAGTCGACCAGCTCCGGGCCGGTGGACTCCACCACGCCCTGGGCGTCGCGCACGCCGGTCACCGCGGCCACCTCCGGGGTGAGCGAGGCCGGGACCGGGTTGCGGATGGGCTGGCCGAGCGGGGTCTCCTGCGTGTCCGGTGAGCGCACCACGGCGTCGATGCCCTGGTAGACGTCGCCCACGAGGGACTTGATGGAGTCGCTGAGGGTGCTGGACAGCAGCTGCGTGCCGGTCAGGAAGGCGATGCCCAGGACGATGGCGATGCTGGTGGTGACCAGCCGGCGCTTGCGGGCCAGCAGGTCCTTGAGCGCGACGCGGAACATCAGTCCCCGAGGCGCTTGAGCATGTCCAGCACGCCGGCGGCGGTGGGGTCGGTCATCTCGTCGCGGATGTGGCCGTCGGCCAGGAACACCACTCGGTCGGCGTAGGACGCGGCGTTGGCGTCGTGGGTGACCATCACGATGGTCTGGCCCAGGTCGGTCACGGCGTGGCGCATGAACTGGAGGATCTCGCCGCCCGAACGCGAGTCCAGGTTGCCGGTGGGCTCATCCGCGAAGACGATCTGGGGGTGGCTGGCCAGGGCCCGGGCCACCGCCACGCGCTGCTGCTGGCCGCCGGAGAGCTCGCTCGGCCGGTGCGACAGGCGGCTGCGGAGCCCGACGGTGTCGATCACCTGGTTGAACCACTCCGTGTCCGGCTTGCGGCCGGCCAGGTCCATCGGCAGCGTGATGTTCTCCGCCGCGGACAGGGTGGGGATCAGGTTGAAGGCCTGGAAGACGAACCCGATCTTGTCCCGCCGGAGCTCGGTCAGCTCCCCCTCGCTCAGGTCGTCCAGGTAGGTGTCGCCGATGAACACCCGTCCCGACGTCAGCCGGTCCAGTCCGGCCAGGCAGTGCATGAGCGTGGACTTGCCGGAGCCGGACGGGCCCATGATGGCGGTGAAGCGGGCCCGCTCGAACGTGACCGTGACCCCGTCCAGGGCGCGGACCTCGGTGTCTCCCTCGCCGTAGACCTTGCGGGCGTCGATGGCACCGGCGGCGGCGACCTCGGTGGTGGTCGGATTGGGTGCGGTCACGAATCACTCCTCGTGGTGGCGGCCGGTGCATCGGGGGGCACTCGACGTGACGACGATACCCGCCCCCGTCGCCGGAGGGCATCGGGCGACCACGTCGTCGCGACGGACCGGCAGGTGCATTCGCCCGCAAGGAAACGGGCGCGTCGGGGGACAGGCGGGTGGAAACGGCAGGGAGGCCCGGGCAAGGCAGAGACGGGCGGGGAACGGAACGCGCCGGGCGTGGCTCAGCCGGCCGGGGTGAGCGTGGTGCCCGGGTCCATCGGGACGGCCCCGGCGTCCGGCCCGTCCGCGGGCTCGGTCGGGTCCCAGATCCGCGCGCTCAGCGCGGGGACGTGGCACACGGCCAGTCGGGCCCAGTGCTTGCGGACCTCCGGCCGGGCCTGGCACGCGATCCGGAACAGCAGCCTGGCATCGGTGCCGCGGCGCAGGCGGGCCGCGGCCACGCCGCCGATGGTGGCGTAGCGGGCCAGCAGTTCGCCGTCGGGAATCGGCGTCCGGGCCATGGCCTCCAGCGCCTGGAAGGCCCACTGCAGCCGGAGCTCGTCCCCCTGCGGGGTGGGCGCCGCGGGCCGGTCGCTCCACGCCACCAGGCGCTCCGGGGTGTGGACCACGTCCAGGCCCTCCTCCAGCACGTGGTGCAGGGCCACGCCCGCGATGTCGCGGGGCGAGGCGTCGCGCGGGCCCACGCCGTCGACCGCGTCCAGCAGGCGGGTGCGCTCGGTGGCGAACGCCCCGGGTCGCAGGCAGACAGCGGGGGACCCGTCGGTGCCGGTGTCCCGGGGGAGGATCTCGGTCAGGGAGCCGTCCGGGTGGCGTTGCTCGCCGCCACAGCTCACGAAGGCGGCACCGCTGCGGTCCACCAGGAGCCCGAACCGGGCCAGCCAGGCCGCGCCCACCTCGGTGTCGGCGTCGATCACGGTGGCCCAGCGGCCCCGGGCCGATGCCAGCCCGGCCCGGCAGGCCTGGGTGGTCCCGGCCGCGTCCTGGCGGACGATCCGGACCCGCTGGTCGGCCACGGCCCGGGCGGCGGCGACGGTGTCGTCGGTGGAGCCGTCGTCGACCACCACCAGCTCGAGGTCGGCGAAGGTCTGCGCCAGCACCCCGGCCACGGCGCGGCCCACCACATCCGCACGGTCGCGGACCGGGATCACCACGCTGAATCGTGGACGCACGACCACATTGTGGGCCACGGTCCGCGGCGGACCGCGGACCCGCAGCGTCGGCGACGACGGGTCATCGACCGATCGTCAGTGTGCCGCTCCGCCGGGACGGGCCTCAGGAGCCGCCCGTGAGCACGTACACCGAGACGTCGTCCTGTGCGGCCAGGTCCTGCACGTCCAGCCGGTCCCGCAACTCGTCCAGGGTCCAGAGGTGTCCGTAGACGGGTGGCTCGTCGATCCAGACCAGGCACACCGGCCGGTCCGCCAGCGTGGGGATGAGCTGGTCCAGGTCGTCCACCGGCTCGCTCGACTCCAGCCCGGTCCGGCGCGGGCTCCACTCCGCCTCCACCGTCGGGTAGAGGCCGTTGGGCAGGTTCGACACCACCGGGCAGTCCGTCGGGCAGGGCGTCGAGCGCGGGGTTGTCCCGCACGTCCCGGAACGTGTCGCTGTTGTAGTTGCCGTCGAAGTACGGGTTGCCGGCCGCGAAGCCGACCATGGCGACCATGCCGGCCGCGATGTTGGCCACCGCCCACACGTGGGCCACGGCCAGGCCCCGGGGCCACCAGCGGTTCCCCGGCTCCGGTCCCAGGTCCCGCAGGTGGGCGATGAGGGCCAGCGCCGCCACCAGGAGGGACAGGTACGCGGGGTTCAGCAGCCGCAGGTCCAGCTGGTTGAGCGCGGTCGTGGTGCGCACGTACAGCATGTACAGGAGGTACCCGAACGACATCAGCAGGAGCAGGCCGACCGGGCCTCCCACCAGGCGCAGCTTGCGGGCGACGACCGACTCCCCGGGTCGGCGGGTGGCCATGGAGACCTTCCATCCCAGCCATGCCGCCACCACCAGGACCACGCCGCCCACCACGGCCCAGATCTTGGTGAAGCCGTTTCCCACGCCCGGCAGGAGGAAGCGGCCCAGGGTGGCCAGGATGTCGAAGCCGTTGTCGAACAGGCCGCGGGCCGACGGGAAGCGCTCGCCGGTGTAGGTGCCGTCGACGGAGTGGTTGCGCGCCATCCAGGCCACCGGGGCCAGGATCGACACCACCCCGAACACCGCGGCGTTGCGGACCCGCAGCAGGACGCGGTGCTCGCGGTCCAACAGAAGCCACAGGCCGCCGATGCCGACCAGGACGATGCCCACGTAGCGGAGCCCGAATCCCACCCACACCAGGCCGGCCGCGGCCAGGAGGAACGCCCACCGACCCGACGCCTGGAAGTTCAGCAGGGCCAGGATCCAGACCATGATCAGCACGCCGAAGGCGAAGTCCGTCATGAGCAGGTGCCCGAACCCGATGGTGGAGGAGCCCAGCGCGATCACGGCCGTGCCCAGGAGCACCAGCCGCTCCTGGCGCACCACCCGGACCAGCAGGCGGTGCCCGACGATGACGGCCAGGAAGGTCATCACCACGTTCAGGGCCACCGCGGCGCCCAGGGTGTCCAGCGGCGTGACCTTGGCGACCGCGGCCATCAGCCACGGCCACACCGGGGGCCAGACCGTGAGGGGCCGCTCCAGGAAGTAGCCCAGCCCGTCGCCGGCCAGCAGCGAGTCCGCCGTGGCCTGGTAGCCGGTGCCGTCGTCGCCGATGGCGATGCCACCGACGTTGGCCACGAGCACCGCCACCGAGCCGGCCAGGGCCAGGGCCAGGGGGTACCAACGCGGGAGGCGCGTCGACCCGTCCCCCGCGGCTTCGGCGTCGCCACCGGCACCGCCCGTGTCGCTGTCGTCGCCTCGTTCCGTCGCCCTCACCGTGCCCCCGACCGGTCGTTCCGGCCAACCAGTGTCGGCGCACGTCCCGGTCGGCACAAGTCCCGGCCTGCCTGTCATGCCGTCCCCGTATGCTGAGGCGGTCATGGACTGCCCGAGTTGCGGAGCTGAGTGCGCCGGCGGGGCCCGGTTCTGCTGGTCCTGCGGCCAGCCCCTCCGGGCCCTGAGCGAGGAGCGCCGTGTGGTCACGGTCCTGTTCGCGGACCTGGTCGGGTTCACGGCCCTGTCCGAGCAGATGGACCCGGAACAGGTCAAGCGCCTGGTGGACAAGGCCTTCGAGCGGCTGGTCCGTGACGTGACGGCCTTCGGCGGCAAGGTGGACAAGATCATCGGCGACGCCATCGTCGCCCTGTTCGGCGCCCCGGTGGCCCATGAGGACGACGCCGAGCGTGCCGTGCGGGCCGCCCTGCGCATGCAGGAGACCCTCGGGGCCTACGCCCAGGAGAGCGGCGCGGGCATCCGGATCCGCATCGGTGTGAACACCGGCGAGGTCCTGGTCGGCGCGTTGCGGGCCGGCGGTGACTACACGGCCATGGGTGACGTCGTGAACACCGCGTCCCGCCTGCAGACCCTGGCCGACCCGGGCGAGGTGCTGGTGGGGGAGACCACCCACGCCGCCACGCGGGACATGATCGGCTACGAGTCCCGGGGCGCGCTGATCGCCCGCGGCCGGGAGGAGCCGGTCAACGTCTGGACCGCCACCCAGGCCCTCCTCCCTCCGGGCTACCGCCCCCGGCACCGGCAGTCGCCGCTGATCGGCCGGGACGGGGAGATGGCCATCCTGACCAACGCGGTCCGGGTCTCGGTGGCCCATGGCCGGGCCCAGGTGCTGGTGATCCTGGGGGAGGCCGGCGTCGGCAAGACGCGGCTCGCCAACGAGGTCGCAGCCATCGCCGAGATGGACGACGGCGTGTCGCACTTCAACGGGCGGTGCGTGCCCTACGGAGAGGCCAACCCGTGGTGGCCCATCGCGGAGGCGTTGCGCTCCGGCTGCGGCATCGGGCGGGACGAGCCCCTGGACAGCGCACGGGCCAAGTCCATGGCGGCGGTGTCCGAGGTGTGCACCGGGCGTGACGGTGACCCGGGCCGGGCGGACATCACCGCGGTGGTGAACGGGTTGCTGCACCTGATGGGCTACGAGGGCCCGCTCCGGGGCCTGGACGGGGCCCGGGCCCGGACCGAGGCGACCCAGGCCCTGCTCACGTTCCTGGAGGCATCGGTCCGCAGGCGGCCCCTCATGATCCGCCTGGCGGACCTGCACTGGGCCGACCAGTCGGTGCTGGACCTCATCGACGAGCTGTCCACGCACCTGGCCCGGCACCCGTTCGTGTTCGTGGCCACCGCCCGCCGTGCGCTGCAGGAGCGGTGGTCACCCCGCGTGGGCCGGTTCAACAGCCTGGTGCTCAACCTGGATCCGCTCGACCGGACCGCCACGTCGGTGCTGCTGGACGCGTTGGCCGGAGACGAGTTGGACCCCGCCACCCGCACCATGCTGCTGGACCGCTCCGGGGGCAACCCGTTCTACCTGGAGGAGCTGATCACCCTGGTGGGCCAGCACACCGCGGAGGTCGCCGCGGCCGGGGGCCGGTCGCCGTCGGGTCGGCTGTCGGACACGTTGCCCGACACGCTCCGGGGCCTGGTGGCGGCGCGCATCGACGGCCTCTCACCGGAGGAGCAGCTGGTCCTGGAGGACGCCTCGGTGTGGGGCAGCTCCGGCCCGCTGGTGGTGGTGAACCGCATCGCGGAGGCGGTCCGGGGCGTGGCCGACGTGACCTCGCTGGTCCAGTCCCTGGCGGACAAGGACGTCCTGGTCTTCGCCGGCGACGAGTGGTCGTTCCGTTCCGACCTGGTCCGTGAGGTCGCCTACGCCCGGCTCACCAAGCGGGAGCGTCTCATGCGCCACGTGGGCATCGCCTCCTACCTGGAGCACGCCGTGGCCGGGCGCTTCGCTGACGACGGGGTGGTGGACACCATCGCCCGCCACTACGTGGAGGGGGCGCACCTGGCCCGGGACCTCGGCCCCGGCACCGGCCCGGACGGCCTGGAGGACCAGGCCGTCACCTGGGCGCTGGAGGCGGCCCGCCGGGCCGAGCACGACGCCAGCTGGCCCCTGGCCGGCCGGCTCTACACCCAGGCCCTCGCCCTGCTGGACGACGACGCCACCCTGGCGCGGTTCCGCTGCCTGCTCGGGCGGTCCCGCGTCCTGGCCGAGCAGTGGGACGAGCCCGGGGCCCGGGCCGACGCGCTGGAGGCACTGGCACTGGCCGACGAACTGGGCGATCCGGGCGGGCGGGCCCATGCCCTGCTGCGCATGGCGGCGGCCAGTGCACGCGCTGCGGAGTTCAAGCGGGCGGACGAGGAACTGGCCGAGTCCCTCCAGTTGTTCGACGGCCAGGGTGACGTGGGCGGCCGGGCCGAGGTGCTGCGCCAGCGGGGCATGGCCGAGCTCCTCCGCGGTGACCAACGCGCCGCCGGAGGAGCCCATCGCCGCCGCCCTGGACGCGTTCCGGGCGGTGGGCGACCGCCGCGGGGAGGCCTGGTCACTGCAGAACCTGGCCTGGATCGCGTTCACCGACGGCCGGATCGACGCCGCCGAGCGCTACATCGACGCATCGGAGGAGGCGTTCGAGGAGGCGGGTGACCTGGGGGGCCTGGCCTGGGTGCGGGGCCTGTCCGCCTTCGTGAAGTTCCAGCAGGGCGACTTCGACACCGCCCGTGAGCTGTCGGCCCGGGTCCTGCGGGAGAGCGAACGCCGTGGGGACCGGTTCGGCCAGGGCATGATGCACCTGGTCCAGGCCTCGGTGGAGCTGTGGTCCGGGCACCCCCGGGCCGCGGCGGCGGGCGCATCGGCGGCGGTGACGGCGTTCCGGTCCGCCGGCGACGCGGTGGGCATGGAGCAGGCCCTGGCGCTGGTCGGCAGGGCCGAGGTCATGGCCGGGGACCTGCCCACCGGTCGGCGCTACCTGGAGGAGGCCATCGAGGCCAGCAAGGACACCTCGGCGTCGTTCGCGGCCATGGTCGCCCACTTCACCGACGTCCAGATCGGCCGTCCCCAGGCGCTGGTGTCGATCCCGGAGTCGGAGTGGTCCGGATTCAGCGGTGGTGCGGCGCTCACCACCGCGCAGCACATCTCGGCCCGCGCCCTGGCCCTGGCCCAGATGTCACGGGAGGACGAGGCCCTCCCCATCGCCCGTGCTGCGGCCGAGCAGGCCGAGCAGGGTGGCTACGAGTGGTCGGCGCTGGCCCTGGTGGCTGCCGCCTGCGGGCACCGGGAGGAGGCCGTGGAGGCCGCGACCCGGGTGGCGGCCCTGGAGCGGACCACCTACCTGGACCGCCTGACCGCACAGCTGGCGGTGGCGGTCAGCGACCTGGGACCGGACGGCGACGCCGCGCTGGGCCGGGCCCGCCACGAGTTCGGCATCGGCGAGGACCGGGTGGCGGTGGCCCTGGTGGCGCTGGCCACCGCGGTGCGGTCGGAGGCCCGGGACCGGACGTCGGGGCCGGACCAGTTCGAGTCGGACCGCCAGCTGCAGGAGCTCGGGCTGTCCGACACGCGCTGGCGGGACCTGTTCCGCCGGGCCGTGGGCCACGCCGCCGCTCGGTGACGGCGTGGCCCGGCCGGTGCCCGGGGACGCGCCCGGGTCCGTCCGTTGTCCCGGTCAGCCCTGGGGCTGGGGCACGTAGCGCAGGTAGGGCTTCTCGGCCCGCCAGCCCTCGGGGAACTTCTCCTTGGCGGCCTCGTCGGTGACGGCGGCGCCGATGATGACGTCGTCACCGTCCTTCCAGTTGGCCGGCGTGGCCACCGAGTACTTGGACGGTCAGCTGCAGCGAGTCGATGACCCGCAGGATCTCGTCGAAGTTGCGGCCGGTGGAGGCGGGATAGGTGAGGGTGAGCTTCACCTTGTCGTCCGGGCCGACCACGAACACCGAGCGCACGGTGAGCGTGTCGTTGGCGTTCGGGTGGATCATGTCGTAGAGGTCGGCGACCTTGCGGTCCGGGTCGGCGATCATCGGGAAGTTGACGGCCTGGCCCTGGGTCTCCTCGATGTCCTTCTCCCACTCCAGGTGCGAGTCGACCGGGTCGACCGACAGGCCGATGACCTTGACGTTGCGCTTGTCGAACTCGCCCTTGAGCTTGGCCACCGTGCCGAGCTCGGTGGTGCACACCGGGGTGAAGTCCTTGGGGTGCGAGAACAGCACGGCCCACGATCCGCTCTTCCAGTCGTGGAAGCTGATGGTGCCCTGGGTGGTGTCGGCGGTGAAGTCGGGGGCGATGTCGCCCAGTCGGATGGCCATGGTCGTACTCCTGGCTGTTCGCGTGCGGGGTGGGTAATTCCCGACCAATCTAGTCGGGAATCTCCGTGGCGTCAGGTCGGGGGAGGGGGTACAGCGACCAGGTGCGAACTCGAGCAAGCAAAGTGGTTGACAGGGTGAGCGGGTGCTTGCTACAGTTAGCACATAAGGAAGCAACCCCCCGTCGGAGCGAGTCGTCCGGCGAACCGGCCAGGAGGCCCCGCCATGAACACCATCCTCGATCCCGTCACCGAGGTGCAGGACCGCGTCGTCGAGGTGCTGTCCAGCGTGAAGCAGCCCGTCAGCCACGCCGTGAGCACCGCGGTCGAGTTCGTCCTCGACCGCTTCCCCGAGGTACCCGCCCTGCCCTACGCCGAGAAGCTGCCCACCCCCTTGGAGCTCATCGACAACCAGGCCAAGTTCGCGGCCAAGGTCGTCTCCACCTCCAAGTCCGTGGCCGTCGGTGCAGCCAAGGCTGCCGCCCCGCTCACCGACAAGCTGCTCGACCGGCCGGCCCCGGTGAAGGCCACGGCCCGCAAGGCCGCCGCCAAGGTGACCCCCAAGGCCGCCTGACCGGCCGCATCCAGATCTGCCGGGTCGCTGACCCGGCACATCCTCCCCGGCGAGGTACCCCCCTGCCCGCCGGAGGACACCCACACTCGGCACCCCCCTGACGAGATGTGGTCGAACGGAGGGCCTTCGGGCCCTCCGTTCCGCGTCCGGGGCCCGGTTCCTGCGTCAGGACCGTCCGGATCGGGACGGTGCGGATCGGGACGGTGCGGCTCAGGACGGTGCGGCGTCGGTGGCGTCCCGGTCCCGGTCCTTGGGATCGCCGTAGCGGGACTCCTTGCGACGCAGGAACGGCGACTCGATGAACCGCCACGACAGCTCCGCCACGCCCATGCTGGCCACCATCAGGACCGCCGTGCGGACCACCACGGCGACCTTGCCACCAGGATTCGGTGTGAGCACGTTGAGCACCTCGTGCCACAGGTAGAGGCCGTAGGACCGCTTGCCGATCCACACCATCACCGGGATGGCCAGGAGCCGGGACGGCCCGCCGCCCGGGTGCAGGTGGATCCACAGCACGACGAACGGGATGCCCAGCAGCGCGGCGTTGAACCCGATGCTGCCGAAGGGGTCGAAGAAACCGACCCGGCCGGCCAGTGCCAGTTCCGTCACCAGGAGCGCGGCACCGATGACGGCGCCCACGGCCAGGCCCGGCCGGACCCGCCCGCCGGGCACCAGGGCCCAGCGCCGCACCGCGATGGCCAGCAGGCAGCCGATGATCAGCTGGTCGAACCGCATGGCCGACATGCGGTAGACGACCTCGCCGGCGTAGCCCACTCCGGTCCCGGCGAACGGCGTGTCCGAGACCCAGTCGACACCGACCACGTTCCCGGACAGCCGGATGCCCATCCACATGGCGGCCCAGGCGCCGGCCAGCCAGATCAACGCGCGCTGGCGGGTGACGGTCTTCAGTCCGGCCAGGAGCAGGACGGGCCAGAAGAAGTAGAACCACTCCTCCACCGACAGCGACCACAGGTGGAACAGGACGCGGGGCGAGTCCGGGGTGGGGAACCCGAAGAAGGCCAGGAACATCTGGTACGAGTACAACGCGGCGGCACCCAGTTCGGCCCAGACGGTCGGGTAGGTGGCGCCGATGAAGACCGCCACCACCGCCACCATCCCCAGCAGCGCGTACATGGCGGGGAACAGCCGCAGGACGCGGCGGTGGTAGAAGCCGCGCAGGCTCACCGCGCCGGTGCGGTTCCGCTCGTCCAGCAGCAGGTTGGTGATCAGGAACCCGCTCAGGACGAAGAACACGTCCACGCCGATCAGCCCGCCCGCGAACAGGTCCGGGCCGAGGAAGTGGAACAGCATCACGGCGACCACGGCCACGGCCCGGGCCCCGTCCAGGGCCGGCTCGTAGCCCAGGCGACGGGCGTCCACCCGGATGGGACCGGCGGGCACGGCGGTGGCCGTCACGTCCCGTCGTCCGGCGGGGCGGCGGCACCGTGGTCGGGCAGGATCCCGGAGGCCATCTCGGCCCGGGCCTGCCCCGACGGAGCGGTGAAGCGGGTGTCCTTGATGAGCAGGAAGCGTCGCTCGATGTAGCGGTAGCTGAGGAGGCCGGCTCCGACGCCCAGCCCGGAGGCCACCAGGCCGATGGCGACCTTGCGCAGCCCGTAGGAGTCCGAGATGAGGCCCAGGAAGGGCAGCAGCACCGGGATGTGCCAGAGGTAGATGCCGTAGGAGCGTTGGCCGACCCACTGCGCCGGCTGCACGGCCAGGCCCCGGGCCACGAACGACTGCTGGCGGAAGTAGAGGTCCAGCACCAGGGGCACCAGGGCCCACAGCGCCACCTGGTAGCCGACGCTCCCGAACATCTCGAACGCCTTGACCCGGGTGGCGAAGAGCATCACGAACCAGAACAGGACCCACCCGATGGCGCCCAGCACGGCGATCCGTCGCCGCATCTGGTCCGTCAGGGGGCGGGGGATGGCCCGGGCGATGAAGGCGGCCAGGCACCCGCACACGATCATGTCGGGACGGACCGCGGCGATCCGGTACAGCACGCCCTGCCAGGTGATGTCGCCCTCGTCCACGAACGTGGCCTCGATGCCGTCCCAGGACACGACGTGCTGCAGGCTCATGCGGATCGCCACGAACACGGCGATGAACACACCGCAGCCGATGATCAGGTTCCGGTCCGAGCGCCGCGTCCCCTTCTTCAGGTTCCGCCGCAGGATCATGGGCCAGAAGAAGTAGAACTGCTCCTCCACCGTGAGGCTCCACGTGTGGCCCAGTGCTCCGATGGTGCCGGGGAAGAAGGCTGCCACCAGGAAGTACACGTAGAGGCTGGCGGCCAGCGACTCGAGCCACCACAGCCCGGCGTTCTCCAGGGCATCGGGTGCCACGAAGTGGATGATCAGCATGAGGACCGTGAACACGGCGATCATGAAGTACATGGCGGGGAAGAGGCGCAGGGCCCGCCGGGTGTAGAAGCGGCGCATGTCGATCGACCCGCTGCGGGCCTTCTCGTCCAGCAGCAACGAGGTGATCAGGAACCCGCTGGCCACGAAGAACCAGTCGATGATGATGGGTGAGCCCGGGAGCAGCTTGCTGGTCACCCCGGCGTGGTAGAGCACCACCTGCAGCACGAAGATGCCCCGGAACCCGTCGAAGGACGGGATGTGCCCGAGGCGTTCACCGTTGACCTTGATGAGACGACGTTCGTCAGTCACCGTTCCGCCCCGAGGATGCCCCAAAGCCCGAAAGGTACCGACCGCCACCCTCCGGTGTCGACCCCCGGGCGGAGCCCGGGCACATGTGCCCGGCGGCCCGGTCCGGCCGGACCGGTGCTCAGACGTCCAGGGCGTCCCGGTCGACCAGGTCGGAGTGGTCCAGCAGGTACTGGCGCCGCCGTGCCACGTCGTTGCCCATGAGGGTGTCGAACAGGTCGGCGGCGTCCAGGGCGGCCTGGGCGTCGTCCATGGTGATGCGACGCAGGATGCGTGTGCCGGGGTCCAGGCAGGTGACGGCCAACTCCTCCACGTCCATCTCCCCCAGGCCCTTGAACCGCACCCACTGCAGGTTCTCCGCCTTGCGGTTGCCCGCGGTGAGCTCGTCGGTGAGGCGGAGCTTCTCCTCCTCCGAGAAGGCGTGGATGGTGCGGTCGCCCACCTTGACCGTGTACAGCGGGGGTTGGGCCGCGAACACCCGGCCGTCCTCCAGCAGGGGCCGCATGTAGGCGTGGATGAGGGTGAGCAGCAGGCAGCGGATGTGGCTGCCGTCCACGTCCGCGTCACACAGGATGATGATGCGGCCGTAGCGCGCGTCGGCCAGCTTGAAGTCCTTGCCCGACCCGGCGCCGATGGCGGTGAACAGCGCCTGCGCCTCCGCGTTCTCCACCACCTGCTTGAGGGTGGACTTGCCGGCGTTGACCACCTTGCCCCGCAGGGGGAGCACCGCCATGTACTCCGCGTTGCGACCGGCCTTGGCCGGCCCCGCCGCGGAGTCGCCCTCCACGATCAGCAGCTCGGCGTCCGGCCCGTGGGTGCGGCAGTCGGCCAACTTGTCCGGCATCCCGGCCGAGGACAGGGCGTTGGCCTTGCGCCGGGCCTCCAGCGTGGCCTTGGTGGACACCCGGGTGAGCACCGCCTGGGCCACCTTGTCCCGGAGGGCCGCGATGTGGGTCTTCTTGCCGCCGCCCTCCAGCCAGTTGGTGAAGCCGTCCCGGACCACCTCGTAGACGATGGAGCTGATGGCCGGCGTGCCCAGCTCCTGCTTGGTCTGGCCCTTGAACTGCGGTTCCGGGAAGGTGACCTTGACCGCGGCCACCAGGCCCTCCTGGACGTCGGCCTTCTCGGCCCGGTCCTTGCCGGACCGGGACAGCTTGGCCAGCTTCTTGGTGCCGGCCAGGAGGACGTCGTTGCTGACCTTGTTCAGGGCCCGGTCGAACCCGGAGATGTGGGTGCCACCCTCCGAGGTGGGGATGGTGTTGACGAAGCTGTTGACGACGGTGTCGTAGCCCTTCACCCAGCGCATGGCCACGTCCACGGTGCAGGTGCGCTCCACCAGGGACATCCTGCCGTCCACCGGGATCTTCTCCTCGAAGGTGCCGGTGCCGTGCAGGGTGACCACCTCGGTGACGGGCTCACCGATGGACAGCGACTCCACCAGGTCGGCCAGGCCGCCCTTGGCCACGAACTCCTCGGGCTCCCGCCCGGGGCCCCGCTTGTCCACCAGGCGGACCTTCAGGCCCGGGACCAGGAAGCACACCTGGGCGCAGTGCTCACGGACCTGCTCGGCGTCGATGGTCAGGCCGGGGTCGAAGATCTCCAGGTCCGGCCAGAACCGGACCCGGGTCCCGGTCCGCTTGGGCGGGATCTTCCTGACCACCTCCAGGGCGGAGCCCGCCTTGAAGTGGCCCTTGGCGTCCACCCGGCCCGGCGTGCGGTGCACGAACGTGAGCCGGTGGGTGGCGCCGTCGCGGTCCACCTCCGCCACGAGCTTGGCCGCCAGGGCGTTCACGACCGAGGCCCCGACGCCGTGCAGTCCACCGGAGGACGAGTAGGCGCCCCCGCCGAACTTGCCGCCGGCGTGCAGCTCCGTGAACACGATCTCCAGGGCCGTGCGGCTCCCGGTCCCCCCGCTCCCCTTGTGCTTGCCGATGGGGATGCCACGGCCGTTGTCCGCCACCTCCACCGAGCCGTCCTTGTGGAGCGTGACCTCCACCAGGTTGGCGAACCCGGCCGCGGCCTCGTCCACCGCGTTGTCGATCAGCTCCCACACCAGGTGGTGCAGGCCCTCCGGGCCGGTCCCGCCGATGTACATGCCGGGGCGCTTCCGCACCGCATCCAGGCCCTCCAGCAGCTGGATGGACTTCTCGTCGTAGGTCTGTGCGGTGCGGTTCTGCGGTGTCCCGGATGCTCTCGCCATGGCCTCCCAAGTCAACCACGACCGGCTGACAGCCCCGGTGCACCGGGGCTGTCACATCGGGGCTGTCACATCGGGGCTGTCACATCGGGGCTGTCACATCGGGGCTGTCACATCAGGCCCCGCACTTCAGGGGAGGGGCGTCCGTAGCAGGCGGACCCGGTTGGAGCCGGCGTTGGTGGCCCGGTCCGAGACCAGCACGCTGCCGTCGGCCCGGAGCGCCACGCCGCCGGGCGTCCGGATGGTGGCGACCACGGCCGGGCCGCCGTCCCCGGCGCTGGCGTTGGTGCCGCTGAACCCGAGCGGGGTCACCGTGCCCGCCGCGGCCAGCCGGACGCAGCGGCGCCCGGTGTCGGCGATGATCACCCGGCCGGTCAGGTCGACGTCGACCGACTCCGGTGCGGACAGGCTGACCGCGGTGGGGAGGATCGAGGCGGTGGTGCAACCGGTGGTGGCGCCGCCCCCGGCCACGTGCGTGGCGTTGCCGCCGCTGATCCGGCGGATGCAGTTCCGTCCGGTGTCGGCGATGATCACGCCACCGCCGCTGTCCACCGCCACGTCCGCCGGGGCCGAGAGGCTGAGGGCGGTCGGGGCCAGGGTCGCGGTGGTGCAGGTGGTGGTGGCGCCGCCGCCGGCCACGTGCGTGGCGTTGCCGCCGCTGATCCGGCGGATGCAGTTGCGGCCGGTGTCGGCGATGATCACGGCACCGGTGCCGTCGACGGCCAGGCCGCTGGGCGTCAGCAGGTTCAGCGCGGTCGCGGCGACGGTGGCGGTGGTGCAGGTGGTGGTGGCGCCGCCGCCGGCCACCCGGGTCACGTTGCCCGCCGTGTCCACCCTGCGCACGCAGGCGGCGCCGGTGTCTGCGATGTAGACGTTGCCGGCCCCGTCCACGGCCACGCCCCGCGGCGCGTTCAGCCCGAGCGAGGCGACCGGGCCGGCGTAGGAGCAGGCGCTGGCGGCGGGGCCGCCCGCGAACGTGGAGATCACCCCGGCCGCGGTGACCTTGCGGATGCGGTTGTTGGCGGTGTCCGCGATGTAGGTGCTGCCGTCGGAGGCCACCGCCACGCCGCGGGGTGCGTTGAGCCGCGCCGCGGTGGCCGCCCCGCCGTCGCCGAGGAATCCGACGGTGCCGTTGCCGGCGAAGGCGGTCACGGCGCCGGAGCACTCGTCGCTGCGCACGGCGGCGGTGAGCGCCGACGTCCACGGCGACCGGGTGGTGCGCACGGCGTAGTTGTAGGGGGTGGTGACCGGGGTGATGGCGGTGAACGACGCGGTCCCCGCGTTGGCCGGGGTCACCGTCGCCACCGAGGTGGGCGTGAGTCCGGCCAGCGTGGTCCGGATCACCTGGGCGCCGGTCTGGATGCCGCCGCTGCCCAGCGACCACGTGACGGCCAGCGCCGTGCCGGAGGTCCACCGGCATGCCGGCGAGGTCGGGGTGAGGAGGGTGCCCGACGCGATGCTCGCCGGGGTGCCGGTCACTCCCAGGAACGCAGCGTTGGCGCGGTCGGCGGTCATCACCGCGGTGAGTGCGCCGGCCACGAGCACCAGGACCAGGGACATCCGTGCCCCGAGCCGGACCCGCTTCTGGCGGATCTGACGGGCCCGTGCCGGTCGCCGCTGCCGTCGGGCCGGTCGTCCGTCGCCGTCCTCCGGTGGGTGGGTGCCCCAGATGGTGCGGAGGCCGCCGAACAGGACCAGCGCGGCGGACAAGACGATCAGGCCCAGGCGCAGCCAGTAGCCGTTGAGCCAGGTGGTCGCCATCCCCAGGACCGGCACCACGTACTCGACGAGGTGGACGTGGGAGCCGTCCAGGCGGGCCTCCCACGGGTCGCGCACCTCGTTGGCGTCGCCCCTGGTCTCCACCACGCGGGTCCCGCCGTCGTCGCCCACCTCGACGATGCGGTGCACGGTGAGCACACCGGTCTCCGGGGCGTGGAACACGATCACGTCGCCCACGCCGACGTCGTCGACCGGGACCTGGCGGACGATGATCATCGATCCCTTGGGGATGTTGGGCTCCATGGAGCCCGTCGGGACGCTCATGAGGGTCCAGGCGCCACTCAGCGCGCCCATCGTCACCCACGCGCAGGCCAGCACCGCCATGACCACCGCCAGCCGACCGGGCCACCGCGGTGCGGGCGGTGGCGGGCGGCGCCGGCGGACCACCGGGCGGAACTCCTCGGGGGAGGTCCCGTCCGGGGACGCGGGTGCATCGACGCGGGACGTCGGCCGGGGGTCCTCCCCGGCCGACGTCCCGACGTCGTTCGATCGATCCGAACTCAGCACGAGTCCGTCATCGCTCGTCGATGCCTTCCGATCCCGTCAGGGATCAGCGGTTGGTCCCGGCCCGCTGGGTACCGGCGAACACGTAGTCGATGACCGAGCTCTGGTTCTGGTACGTGTTGTCCGCGGCGTTGGGCAGCCCCAGGGTGACCCGCAGGTAGTTGGGGGTGCCGGCGGTGGTGGTCAGGCCGGAGAGGGCGATGCCCGCACCGATCACCGGGCGGCTGGCCAGCACGGACGTGGTGGTCCCGCCGCAGGTGTAGGTGTAGGGGAACGCCGATTCGCTCCAGGCCACCGAGCACCGGTCGACCGTGATGGTCAGGCCGTCGGCCCCGGTGTCGAGCAGCGACGACGTGCTGGCGGTGGTCGTCAGGTTGACCGTGCCGGGCAGCATGTCGATGGTGCCGGTGTTGGTCAGCGTGACGGCCCGCTGGATCGTGTCGCCGGGAGCCACGTCGGTGGCGGCCACGGACAGGCGCTGGCCGGCGCCGTTGGTGGAGATCGGCGCGAACTCGACGGTGCCGCTGGACGTGGACTGGGCCACGTTGGTGGTGGAGGTGAACGTTGCCACCGCGGCGCCCAGTGCGGCCACGGTGAGACCCACCAGGCCGACGGTCAGCAGCACCTTGTGCGTGCCCCCGCGTGGCGGTCCGAACTTCTTCATACCCATGCCGATGCCATCCCTTTGTTCGTTCGTCGGTGATCCCTGTCCCGTCACGGTCAACGGCGCCGTCCGGGGGCCGGTTGAACGGAAGGGAACGGCGGTACCAAGCCGGAGTGGTACATCCGTACCAATCCGGGACTCCCCCGGGCCCGGGACGGGGTTCCGGGGCGGTCGCCGCCCACGGGTCGGCCGTCGCGGCCCCGTGTCGTGGCCGTACGGTGCCCGGTCATGGACGAGCCCATCCCCGCCATCCGCCTGGACGACCTGGCCGCTCCCCGGTTCTCGCCCGAGGCGGCCGAGGTCATGGCGCTGGGCGCGGCCCTGGCCGACGACGTGGCCATCGAGCCCGGGCGGATCATGGCCGATGCCGTGGCCGGCACGGGCGGACTGCACGACTTCGGCCCGGACGGCTGGCAGGAGCCGCTGGAGGTGCTGTGCCGGGCCTTCGTGGCCGAGGGTGGCCTGAGCCGCTTCGGCACCGTGAGCGTGCACGCCCAACTGGTGCAGTTCCTGAAGAACCGGCTGCTGGTCGCCGCGCTGCTGGACCGCTACCCGGAGATCCTGGACATCCCGGTCCGCGCTCCGATCGTCATCGCCGGCCTGCCCCGGACCGGCACGACGCACCTCCACAACCTGGTGTCGGCGGACCCCGCGCTGCGGTCGCTGCCGTACTGGGAGGCCATCGAGCCGGTGCCGGCGGCCGACGAGCCCCGCTTCGGCGACGGCAGCGTGGCGCCGCGCGTCCAGCGCTGTGACGCCGCCATGGCCATGGGCCGGTTGTGGACGCCCGAGCTGGACCGCATGCACGAGATGAGCACCTGGCACGCCCACGAGGAGATCCACCTCCTCGGCATCGACTGCTCCACCATGTTCTTCGACACGCTCGCGCCCATGCCCACCTGGCGCGCCTACTACCGGGACCGGGACCAGACGCCGCACTACCGCTACCTCAAGGTGGTGCTCCAGGTGCTCCAGTTCCTCCGGGGCGGCGACCGCTGGATCCTCAAGTCCCCCCAGCACCTGGAGCAGTTCGGGCCCCTGACCACGGTGTTCCCCGATGCCACCTTCCTGGTCACCCACCGGGATCCGGGCGACGTGCTGGTGTCCATGGCCACGATGGTCGCCTACGCGTCCCGGATCCACCTGGAGGCGCCCGACCCGGTGGCCCTCGGCCGGCACTGGGAGGGGATCCTCACCGACCTGCTCAACGCCTGCGTCGCGGACCGCGGGCTGTTGCCCGCGGATCGGTCCGCGGACATCCGCTTCGGCGACTTCATGGCCGACGAGGCGGGCACCGTGGCCCGGGCCTACGAACTGGCCGGCCAGCCGCTCGACGTCCGGGCCCGGGCCGCGCACGAGGGGTACCTGGAGTCGCACCGCCGCAACCGCCACGGCCGGGTCGTCTACGAGCCCGCCGCCGTGGGCATCGACCCCGTCCGGGCCCGGGCCGCGCTGTCCGCCTACTGCGACCGCTTCGGGGTCTGAACCGAGCCCGTCCCGGTCCCGGTCAGGAGCCCGGCACGGTGACGACCTCGGTGGTGGGGCGGTCCGGCGTGGACGCGGGGTGGAACCATCGGAACCAGATGAGGCCGTGGCGGTGGCCCTGGGTGCGGACCCAGTTGGGCACGCCCGGGTCCCGCTCGGACACCACGATCCGCCACGACCCGTCCTCCTCGTGCGCCACCTGCATGCCGTTGATGGTGACGGGGTCGTGGTCGTAGTTGTAGGTGTGCAGGAACGGGTTCCACAGGCACAGGTTCCAGAACGCGCAGTCCGGCGAACGGCCCGTGACCACCAGCGCCTGGTCCTCGGCCAGTTCGTAGCTGCCCATGGCGTAGGCGGCGTCGCCCGCGGCCCACCCGAAGGTCTGCTCGGGCACCGGGTACGGCTCGGCGACGGTGTTGGGGTCCGCCAGCACCACCGGCACCATGGCGGCCTGTTCCCGCAGCCACGTCAGCGCGGCCCGGAACCGCCGGGCCTCGGACTCGTCGGTGGGGGCCCAGTCGCCGGGGTCGCCGACCAGCTCGATGCGCCACTGCATCCGTCGGCCGGTGGCCGGCTCGGCCAGGTAGTCGCGGGTGATGGCGGCCACCGCGTCGGGCTCCAGTCGGAGCCACGTCCGGGGGGTGCCGTCGGGGTCGGTGCCGGGGTCGTCGGGCGAGACCCAGATCTGGAACGTGCCGTCGGCGTCGGTGTCCACGTCGTGGTCGTTGACCGTGCCGACGATGCGTTCGGAGTACCGGCCGTCGTCCGGTCCGCCGTAGACGGTGAGCGAGAAGTACACCGCGTCGGCCCGCGAGCCGGTCACCCGGTAGGTGCGCGCCGGGTCGATCGGGGCGTACTGGTAGAAGGCATCGGAGTTGTCGCCGCCCCACTTCCGGTTGAACCCGACGATGTCGGTGAAGCGGGGGGCGGTCACGTCGGACCACAGGAAGGTCTCCAGGCCCACCGACAGGATGGAGAACATCCACCGGTAGCCCTCCAGCACGGTCGGCAGGTCCCGTTGGGCCCGCTCCCCGGTGAGGAACCGCTGGTCCAGGCCGGCCAGCTCCTCGATGAGCTCGTGCACCACCGCGGCGGTGAGCGGGGCGGGGTGGGGGTGGCCGTCGGCGGCGTCGGTGGCGGGCAACTCGCTGGTCATCGTCCGCAGTGAAGCAGGTACCGTCGCCCGATGCGCTCCCCGGCCACGCCCAGGGCGGCCTCGTTCCGGACCAGCCTGGCTGCCGGGCGGGACCACCACGCCGCCCCGTTGGTGGGGGCCGGCGTGGCGACCGTGCTGTGGTCCATGGGCAACCTGATCGCCAGCGGCGCCTCGCTGCCGGGGCCGCAGCTGGCCTTCTGGCGCGTGCTGTTCGGAGCGCTGGCCTACCAGGCCGTCTTCCACCTCCGGGGTGGGCGCATGTCGGCGCAGACCTTCCGGACCGCGGCCCTGGGGGGCTTCGCCTTCGGCCTGTCCGCGTCGCTGTTCTTCACGGCGCTCAAGCTGACGACGGTGGCGTCGGCCACGGTGATCGCCGCGTTGCAGCCGGTGCTCCTGCTGCCCTACACGACCCGGCGCATGGGCGAGCACGTCGACCGGGCCCGCCTGGTGCTCACCGCGGTGGCGGTGGCGGGCACGGTGATGGTGGTGTCGGCGTCGTCGTCGTCGGGGACGTGGTCGCCGTTCGGTGACCTGCTGGCGCTGCTCGGCACCATCGTCGGGTGCGCCTACTTCGTGGGCACCAAGCGGGCCCGCGAGACCCTGGACACGTTGGAGTACCAGGCTGCGGCGCTGCCCATCGGCGCGGTGGTGGCCCTGGCCGGCGCGCTCCTCACCGGGCCCGGCCTGGTCGCCCCCACCGCGGCGGACCTGGGCACGGCCGCGGTGATGATGGTCGTCCCCGGCACCGGCCACCTACTCATGAGCTGGGCCCAGAAGCACCTGGACGTGACCACCACGGCCACCATGGCGCTGGACGTCACCGTGCTGAGCTCGCTGGGGGCGGTGGTGTTCTTCGGCCAGTCGCTCAACCTGGTGCAGGTGCTGGGCATGGCGGTGGTGCTGGTTGCGCTCGGGCTCTACGTGCGGGCCTCGGCCGGCGCGCCGGTGGTGGATCCGGCCGAGGTGCCCGTCACCCCCGGCGAATGAGGTCACCAGCGGGGGTGCCGCCGTTCGCGGGTCCTGACCGCCCGCAGGGGGCCGCCGGCACCCGCGAACGTTCTGCCGTTCACCAGCGGCCGAAGCCGACCGAGAGGAACCGCCGCTTGGTGGCCCTGGACGCCAGGTCCCGGCCCGTGTGCTGGAGGGTGAGCGGCTCCGGCGAGGGGTCGGGCCGGGTGGGGGCCTCCTGGGTTCCCACCACCAGCAGCACACCATCCTCGGGCCCGACGTAGGCCCACTCCAGGCGCTTCTCGGACCGGAACTTGGTGATGCGCAGCCCGGAGGTGGCCCGGCCCTTGGTGGGGAGCTCCCCAGCATCGGTGACCTTGGCCGTCTGGGCATCGCTCACCGTCAGCACGATGGAGTCCTCGCCGACGGGGCCGGCGCCCACGACGGTGGCCCCGTCGCCCAGCTTCATGCCGGCCACGCCGCCGGCGCCCCGGCCCTGCACCGGGACGAGTGCGGCCTCGGTGCGCAGCGCCTGCGCGTTGGAGGCGACGGCCACCACATCGGTCCCGTCCGGTGCCGGGAAGGCCGCCACCACGGTGTCCGCGGGGCGGAGCTTGATGGCGGGCTTGCCGACCGGGGTGCCGGTGAGCTCGTCCACGGTGAGTCGCTTCATGACGCCCTGGGCCGTGACCAGCAACAGCGGCGGGGGCTCCTCGCCGCCGGGTCGGTTGCCGGCCACCAGGGTGCGCACCACCTCGCCCTTGTCCAGCGGCACCAGGTCCGACACCGCCACGCCCCGGCTCCGCCCGGTCACCTCCGCGCACGCGTCGACCGCGAACGGGAACACCCGGCCACGGTTCGTCAGGGCCCAGAGCTGTGCGTAGCTGCTGGTGGCCACCCGCTGCACCAGCACGTCATGACGGCCGAAGGTGGCCGCCTTGGGACCGTCCACCGGCTCCCGGCCCACCATGCCGGAGGCGGACAGGGCCACCACGCACGGTTCCTCCACCCGGGTGGCCGCGGCCTCCGCCTCGACCTCCTCCGCGGTGACGTCGTCCAGGTGGTCCGGGGAGACGATGCGGCTGCGCCGCTCCGTGCCGTAGTTGGCGACCAGCTCGTCCAGTTCGGACAGGACGATGGTGCGCTGGCGCTTGTCCGAGGCCAGGATCTTCTCGTAGTCGGTGATGCGGCCCCGCAGCTCCTCCGCCTCCGCCTCCAGCTCCAGCTTGGCCAGGGCGGTGAGCCGCCGCAGCTGCATGTCCAGGATGTGGACGGCCTGGACGTCGGACAGGCTGAGCTCCGCCATGAGACGGTCCCGGGCCTCC
Source organism: uncultured Actinomycetota bacterium (assembly GCA_963773765.1). Lineage (GTDB taxonomy): Bacteria > Actinomycetota > Acidimicrobiia > Acidimicrobiales > Microtrichaceae > CAVZCC01. Next base: position 121,369 of record CAVZCC010000006.1, read on the forward strand.
GACGCGTCCTGCGAGGAGCGGATGATGGACACCACCAGGTCGATGGCGTCCAGCGCGATGAGCAGGCCCTCCAGCAGGTGCAACCGGCGCTGGGCCTTCTCCAGCCGGAACCGGGTGCGGCGCTGCACCACGTCCAGGCGGTGGTCGATGTAGTGCTGGCACAACTCGATGAGGCCGACGGTGGTGGGGATGCCGTTGACCAGCACCACGTTGTTGATCCCGAAGGAGTCCTCCAGCGGCGTGACCCGGTACAGCTCGGTCAGCACGGCCCTGGCGTTGGCCCCGGGTCGCAGCTCGATCTCGATGCGCAGGCCGGTGTGGCGGTCCGACGTGTTCTTGATGTCGGTGACCATGGGGAGCTTGCCGTTGCGCATGAGCTCCTGGATGCGGGCCACCACCCGCTCCGCCCCGATGAGGTACGGCAGCTCGGTGACGACGATGCCCTGGCGGCTGCGGGTCAGGTCCACGATCTCGGTGGTGGCCCGGATCCGGATGCTGCCCCGGCCGGTGGCGTAGGCCTCCGCCAGGCCGTCGTCCACCACCACGCCCCCGGTGGGGAAGTCCGGTCCGGGCAGGACGGCCATGAGGTCCGCCACGGTGGGCCGGGGCCGCCGCTTGGTCATGACCAGCTTGATGGCCTGGTGGACCTCCCGCAGGTTGTGGGGGGCCATGTTGGTGGCCATGCCCACGGCGATGCCGGAGGTGCCGTTGACCAGCAGGTTGGGGAGCCGGGCGGGCAGGTAGACGGGCTCCAGGCGCTCGCCGTCGAAGGTGGGCTTGAACTCGACGGTCTCCTCGTCGATCTCGCCCAGCATCTCCATGGCTGCCTCGGTCAGCCGGCACTCGGTGTAGCGGTAGGCCGCGGGAGGGTCGTCCAGTGAGCCGAAGTTGCCGTGGGGGTCCACCAGGGTGATGTTGCGGCCGAAGTTCTGCCCCATGCGGGTGAGGGCGTCGTAGATGGCCCCGTCACCGTGGGGGTGGTACTTGCCCATGGTCTCGCCCACCACGCCCGCGCACTTGCGGTGGGGCCGGTCGGGGCGGAGGCCCATGTTGGCCATGGCGTGCAGGATGCGCCGCTGCACCGGCTTGAGGCCGTCCCGCACGTCCGGGATGGCGCGCGAGGTGATGACGGACAGCGAGTAGGACAGGAACGACTCGCCCAGTTCCGCCGCCACGGGGATGTCGATGACCTCCCGGGCGAAGTTCCCGTCGAACAGTTGGGTCTGGCGTGGCATTGCTGGCCTCCAGCGGCGCGGCGTGGTGTGGGGCCATTCTCCCCGACCGGGGCGACACCGGGGTGAACGCAGCCCCATGCGGCTCCGTTCCGGGGCCCGGCGCGGGGCGCGCGGGTCCGCCGGGCGGATATGAACCGTGTTCGGCGTTGTGGGAGCATGTCCGGATGTCGGACACCCCATGGCTCGGAGATGCAAGTTCCCTGGTCGACGCGTTCCGCGCCGGCGAACGCTCGCCCAAGGAGGAGCTGCAGGCCACCCTCGACGCCATCGGGTCGAGCGACCTGAACTGCTTCTCCTTCCTGGACCCGGAACGGGCCCTGGCCGCAGCGGACCGGGCCGACCTGACCAAGCCCTTCGGGGGCGTCCCGGCCGGCATCAAGGAACTGGACCAGGTCGAGGGCTGGCCCGACACCGGCGCCTCCCTGGTGTTCAAGGACCGGGTGGCCGACCACACCGGGGAGGGCGTCCGGCGCTTCATCGAGGACGGCGGCGCGGTCCCGGTGGGGCTCACCACCGCGTCGGAGTTCGGCGGCCTCAACGTCAGCGTGACCAAGCTCAACGGCGTTGCCCACAACCCCTGGCGCCACGGCCGCACCGCGGGCGGGTCCTCCGGTGGCAGCGCGTCGGCGGTCGCGGGCGGCCTGGTCAGCATCGCCTCCGGGGGCGACGGCGGCGGCTCCATCCGCATCCCGGCCGGCTACTGCGGCCTGCTGGGCATGAAGGGCACCTACGGCCGCATCTCCCGCGGTCCGGACGCGTTCTTCCGTCCCGGCACGGTGGTGCTGGGCTGCCTGGCCCGGTCCGTGCGTGACGCGGCGCGGTACTACGACGTGTGCGCCGGGGTGGACCCCCGTGACCCGTCCAGCCTCCCCAACCCCGGCAACTGGGAGTCGTCGCTCGGGTCCACCGACCTGGCGGGCAAGCGGGTGGCCATCCTGCCGTCCATCGCCGGCGTCGCCCTGGAGCACGGGGTGGCCGAGCACCTCCGGGCCCAGGCCAAGGAGCTGATCGCGGCCACCGGCATGGTGGAGGTGGACATCACCCTGGACCTGCCCAACCTGGCCGCGCAGTGGGCCATGGGCAACCTGTCCACGCTGCTGGTGGAGCTCGGGTCGCGGTGGCCCCGGCTGCGCGCCGGAGCTGACCGACGAGATCGCGCTCGGGGTCATGCTGGCCCAGGCGATGTACAACCTGAACCTGGCCGCGGTGGCCGAGGGCCAGCGCCTGGAGGCCAACGCCGCCATGGCCGGCGCCTTCGGCAAGGTCGACTACATCATCTCCGCCACCAACCCCGGTCCGGCCTTCGCGGCCGAGGCCGCCACCTCCAGCCCGACCGACACCTTCCTGGACACGGCCAAGGCCAATCCCGTGGCACGCGCCGCCTTCCGGGGCGTGATGGCGTCCCTGCGGGTCATCAACGGGGCCGTCCCCAAGATGTCCAACGCCCTCATCGAGGCGGTGGTGGAGAAGGTCCCGGACCTGGTCACCATGGGCGGGCTCACGATCATCTCCAACATCTACGGCAACCCGGCGGTGTCCATCCCGGCCGGCACCGTGGAGGGCCTGCCGGTGGGCATGCAGGTGCTGGCCCCGCACCACCGCGACGCGGAGCTGTTCGACCTGGCCCTGGCCTACGAGCGGGAGATCGGCTGGCCCCTGGTGGCCCCGTCGGTCGCCGGCGCCCCGCGGGTCACCGCTCCTGCCTGAGCCCGACCCGGCTCGGACCGGTCGTCCGGCGCGACACTTGTCGGGACGCGAACTCGTGGGGAGTGGTCGCGTTGAGCGGTCGGATCTCCAACAGCTCCGCAGCGGGGGTGTCATGGCGAAGTTGATCTACGCGTCGAACATGTCCCTCGACGGCTGCACCGAGGATGCGCGCGGCGCCTTCGACTGGGCCCCGCCGGACGACGACGTGTTCGTGTCCATCACCGAGCTCATGCGGTCCGCCGGCACCTACCTCTACGGGCGGCGCATGTACGACACCATGGCGGTGTGGGAGACCGACGCCACCCTGGCCGACCGGTCGGACCTCACGGCCGACTACGCGGTCGCGTGGCAGGCGGCGGACAAGGTCGTCTACTCCTCGTCCCTGGACGCTCCACGCACCGCGAACACCCGGCTCGAACGGCACTTCGACCCCGCCGCGGTGGCCGACCTCAAGGTCGCCGCCGGCAGGGACCTGTTGGTCGGCGGCCCGAACCTGGCTGCCCAGGCACTCGCCGCCGGGCTGGTCGACGAACTGTCCCTGTTCGTGTGGCCGGTCGTGCTCGGCGGGCGCACCCCCGCGCTGCCGACCGACCTGCGCGTCGACCTGGAGCTCATCGACGAGCACCGGTTCGCCAACGGCGTGGTCCACCTCCGCCATCGCGTGACGTGACGGTGCAGGCCTCGCACGACACGCTCCCCGACCGAGGTCAGCCGCAGACCGTGCTCAGACCGGCAGGATGATCTCCGCCGCCCGGCGGACCGTGGCCAGGTCGCCGGCGTGGATCAGGATCTCGGTCACCGCCGACTCCTTCCACGCCGCCACCCGGTCCGCGATCCGGGCCGGGGTGCCGACCAGGGAGATCTCGTCCGCGAACTCCACCGGCACCTCGCCCACGGCCTGGTCGCCCTTGCCCTCGAAGAACAGGTCCTGGATGCGCTCGGCCTGTTCGCCCAGGCCCATCCGGGCCGCCAGCTTGGTGTGGTAGTTCTGGCCCTTGGCCCCCATGCCCCCGATGTAGAAGGCCAGCATGGCCCGGGTGCCGCCCAGCGCGGCCTCGATGGTGGCGGGGTCGTCGTCCTCGGTGACGGTGAAGGACGCCAGCGCGGCCACCTGGAACCCCTCGCGGGCACCGGCCAACTGGTCGGCGTAGACGTCCTGGCGGAACGGTGAGTAGTAGAGCGGGAGCCAGCCGTCGGCGATCTCCGCCGTCTGGGTCACGTTCCTGGGGCCCTCGGCGCCGAGGTAGATCGGGATGCTCCGCCGGAGCGGGTGCACGATCGACTTGAGGGGCTTGCCCAGCCCCACGCTGCCCTCGCCGTGGTACGGGTGCTGGTGGAACTCGCCCTGGTAGTCGAGCGGCTCCTCCCGGGCCACCACCCGGCGGATGATCTCCACGTACTCCCGGGTCCGGGCCAGCGGCTTGTTGGACGGCCGGCCGTACCACCCCTCCACCACCTGGGGTCCCGACACGCCCAGGCCCAGCCGGAACCGCCCGTTCGACAGGTAGTCCATGGTGATGGCGGACATGGCCGTGGCGGTCGGCGTGCGCGCCGCCAGTTGCATGACCGACGTGCCCAACTGGATGGTGGAGGTCTTCGCCGCCAGGTAGGCGAGCGGGGAGAGGGCGTCGGAGCCCCACGCCTCCGCGGTCCACACCGAGGTGAACCCCGCCCGCTCCGCCTCGACGGTGCGCTCCACCCAGTCGGCCGACGGCATCTGCCCCCAGTACCCGAGCTGCAGTCCGAGATCCATCAGTGACGCTGCCTTTCGTCGGTCCGTCGTTCCCGGGTCCTTCCCCACGCCTCGCAGGGGGGAGGATCCCTTCGTCGGTCGGGGTGCCTACTTGCCCTGGAAGTTGGGCTTGCGCTTCTCCTTGAACGCCCGCGGCCCTTCCTTGGCGTCCTCGGAGCCGAACACGTCCCACCCGTAGGTGAACTCGTACTCCAGCGCCTGGGTCTCCTCCATGCCGTTGGTCTCCCGCAGGGTCTTGAGCAGGGCCTGCACGGCCAGCGGGCCGTTCTCGCAGATGGCGTGGCCGATCTCCACCGCCTTGGCCAGGGCCTGGCCGTCGGGGACCACGTGGCCGACCAGCCCCAGCTCCAACGCCCGCCGGGCCGAGATGTGCTCGCCGGTGAGGAGCAGCTCGCAGGCGATGGTGTACGGGATCTGCCGCGGGATGCGGACCGCGGACCCGCCCATGGGGTACAGCGACCAGCGCACCTCCGAGATGCCGAACTTGGCCGACTCGCCCGCGACGCGGATCTCCGTGGCCCCCAGCAGCTCGGTGCCGCCTGCGATGGCGGTGCCCTCCGCGGCCAGGATGAGCGGCACGCCCGGGCGCCAGGTGCGCAGCAGCGCCTTCCACGGCAGGTCGCCGTCGGCGGCCAACCGGCCCTGCACGTCGATCTCGTCCGCGGCGGCGTCACCCTGGTGGCCGCCGGCCATCTCCTTGAGGTCGGCGCCGGAGCAGAAGTTGCCTCCTGCGCCCGTCAGCACCAGCGCCCGGATGTCGGGGTTGGTGTCGGCCTCGACGCAGGCGTCGTAGAGGCGGACCAGCATCTCGCCGTTGATCGCGTTCTGCCGCTCGGGACGGTTGAGCGTCACGATCAGCAGGTGGCCATCGCGTTCGGTGAGTACGGCCGGCATGGATCCCCCCTCGGGTCACGGTCGGGCGGCGTGTGCGTTCCGCCGCCCCGGTCGCCTGACCCTAGGCGAGCAACTGGAACGCGTTCTATTTCAGGGGCACGGGTTCGGGGACCCCGGCGCAGGGGCCCTAGGTTGTCGTCGTGACACGGGTCTACATCCATGAGTACGTCGACGTGATCGGGACCGAGCGGGCCCGGTACCAGCACCACATGACCGCCAACTGGGTGCCGGAGGTGGCCGGAGTGCGCCGCCAGCGGTGCTTCGGCGTGTTCTCGGTGGTGGGTTCCACCGCACGGTGGCCCCAGGCGCTCAACCTGTGGGAGCTGGACTCGTGGTCGGACCTGGCCCACGACCTGGAGCTGGAGCTCAGCGGACCGGGCCACCGCGACCCGGTGCTGGCGGAGTGGTGGGCGGAGGCGGCGGCGTTCCGGACCGGGGGCACCGACCGGATCCTGGTGGCCCACGAGGACAGCCCCGGCGCCGAGGACTGGGCCGCCCGTGGCGGCACCGGCGCCGTCGCCTACGTGCACGAGACCCTGCGGTGCCCGCCGGGCCGGGCCCGGGAGGTGTGTGACGTCGTGGTGGGACCCGGCGCGGACGACCACGGCCGGTTCGGCCTGGGCCTGGTCGGGGCCTTCCGCACCGCCATGGCCGCGGACGACGAGGTCATCGCCCTCTGGTCGGTGCCCGACTGGGCGGCGTGGGCGACCTACGAGGAGGCCGCCGACGGCGCGGACACGGAGTTCTTCCGCCTGTGGGAGCGCCTCGGTGGCCGCATCGAGGCCCGGGACCGCATCCTGTTGGTGGACGCCGAGCTGTCGCCGCTGCGCATCGGACGCCAGCCCCTGGCCTCCGACCGTCGCCCCCTCGACCAGGTCTGACCGGTCCCGGCGGTCTGATCCGTCCGGACCGTCCGGACGGGCCGACGGTCCGGCCGCGGGTCAGGAGCGGTGGTTGGGCTCGTGCTTGGTCTTGTAGTCGTTGTACTGGCGGATCCACTCGTCGCGGGCGTCGGCCACGCCCACCCACACGTCCTCCTTGTTGGAGGTGGCGACGATGGTCGGGATGCCGGCGATGTGACCCTCCAGGGTGACCTTCTGGCCGGTGGACTCGCGCTCGTTGACCATGAGGTCGAACCGGACGGTGTCCTCCCCGCGGCCGACGAGGCGGTGGTCGATCTTGTCCAGGATCCCGACGACCGTCGGTCGCTCGTCGTCGTGGAAGCCGTGACCGAGGTGGAGGCACTTCTCGACGGTGGCGTCGGTGGGGCTGGGCGTCGTGCTCATCTCAACGGTCTACCAGCGGTCGGCTCCGGGACGGAATCCCGGAGCTGCTCCAGCAGGCGGTCCTCGGTCACCGGCCGGGAGAACAGGTAGCCCTGGGCCCGGGTGCAGCCCAGCTCCACCAGGGCCCGGCGCTGTGCCTCGGTCTCCACGCCCTCGGCCACCACGCTCAGGCCCAGGGACCGGGCCAGGCTCAGGATCGTGGTGGCGATGGCGGTGTCCTCGGCGTCGTCGGGGAGGCCGTCGACGAAGGACCGGTCGATCTTCAGGATGTCCAGCGGGAACCGCTTCAGGAAGCTCAGCGAGCTGTAGCCGGTGCCGAAGTCGTCCACGGCCAGGTGGACGCCCACCTCGCGCAGCTCGGTCAGGACCCGGAGGCCGACCGCGGCGTCGCGCATCAGCGCCGTCTCGGTGATCTCCAGGCACAGGCGCCCGGGTGGCAGGCCGGCGGAGGCGAGGAGGTCCGCGACCTCCGACGAGAGTCCCGGCTCGTCCAGCTGGCGGGCCGACAGGTTGACCCGGATCACGAAGTCCTGGCTCACCAGGCCCCGGTCGATCCATCCGGCCGCGGCACGACAGGCCCGGGCCAGGACCCAGCCGCCCAGCGCCACGATCATGCCGTTGTCCTCCGCCAACGGCACGAACCGGTCGGCGGCCAACAGGCCACGGGCGGGGTGGCGCCACCGGACCAGCGCCTCGGCGCCCACGATCCGTCCCGTGAGGAGGTCGACCTCGGGCTGGTAGTGGACCTCGATCTCCTCCCGCTCCAGGGCGCCGGCCATGGCCTGGTCCAGCTCGGTGCGCTCGCTCACCTCGGCCCGGAGGACGTCGTCGAAGGTGCACACGCGGTTCCGGCCCAGGTCCTTGGCCCGGTACATGGCGGCATCGGCCCAGCGGAGCAGGTCGATGGCCTCGGCGGGCTCCTCGGTGGCCACCACGCCGATCGAGACCGTGACCGGGAACGAGGTGCCGTCGATGTCGAGCGGCGCCCGAAGGGCGTCCTGCAACCGGTCGGCCACGGCCAGGGCGCCGTCGGTGTCCACGTCGTGGAGGAGCACGGTGAACTCGTCGCCGCCCAGCCGGGCCAGCACGTCGCCGGGGCGCAGCGCGATGGCCAACCGGTCGGCCACCCGGCACAGCAGGCGGTCGCCCACCCCGTGGCCCAGGGAGTCGTTGACCGCCTTGAACCGGTCGAGGTCCAGGAAGAGCAGGGCGAGGCCTCCGGGGAGGGTTGTCAGGGCGTCGGCGGCCTGGCCCAGCACGGCCAGGAGGAGGGCCCGGTTGGGGAGGCCGGTGAGGGTGTCGTGGGTGGCCCGGTGGGCCAGCTCGGCCTCCTGGCGGCGGCGGTCGGTCTGGTCGCGGGTCACCAGCAGGACCGACTCCACGGTGCCGTCGGCGCCGACCTCGGGCACGAAGGTGGCCTCGAACCACAGCTCGTCCCCCGGGGGGCCGACGGCGTACTCGATGGTGCGGGTGCCGAGCTCCGCCACGGTGGCCCGGAACGCACGGTGGAAGGCCGGCCGGTGGACCCCGGTCAACCGGGGCCAGCCGTTGACCATGCGGGTGCCCCTGGCCCGGAGCACGTCGCGGTCCCGGGCGGCGGTGGCGTTGGCGAACACGATGCCACCGGCGAGGTCGAAGCGGAGCACGCCGTCGGGCAGGTTCTCCACCAGCGTGCCGAACCGGCGCTCGCTGCGGTCCAGCGCCGCGGTGGCCCGGCGGGCGTCGTCGATGTCGGTCAGGTGGATGGTGGTGTAGGTGAGCCACCCGTCCGGCCCGCGGAGGCGCGGGCATCCATGCGGTGCCAGCGTTCACCGGCGGGGGTGAGGAGGCGGAGCTCGCTGGTGATGGCGTCGGGGCCACCCGGGGGCAGCATCGCGGCCCAGCTCGGCATGGCCTCGGCCCGGTCGCCGGGATGGGTGAAGGCGTCGATGTCGGACCCGACCAGGTCACCGCCGGGGACCACGAGCAGCTCGACCGCCTTCTCGTTCGCCTGCAGGACCCGGCCCCGGTCGTCCACCAGCATGAGGGGGACGGAGGCCTCGTGGAACACGGCCCGGAGCTCGTCGACGGTGGTGGCCAGCTCCGCCTCCGCCACGCTGCGGGCCAGCACCTGTTCCATGAGCGAGGCCACGGCTCGCAGCGCCGTCACGTCCTCGGGCCGCCACGCCACGGCGCTGGCGACGCAGTCGAACCCGATCACCCCGGCCAGCCGGCCGTCCAGGCGGAACGGGACCTCCAGGATGGCGGTGATGCCCTGGTCCAGGAGGTAGTCCCGGTCCTGGGCCCAGTCGCCGTCCAGGGCGGTGACGTCGGTGATCTCGTTGACCTCCAGGCGTGCCAGCCGCTCGTGTTGGCGGGGGGCGGCCCACACGTCGTTGCCCTGTTCCATGTCGAAGGACGGCTCGATGCCGGGTCCACACCATTCGTGGGTCATCCAGCTGGTGGCGGTGTCCTCGTCGTAGCGGATGATGTAGCTGCGGTCGGCGCCGACGAACGAGGCCAGCTCCTGGAGGCTCGTCCGCAGCGCGTCCTCCAGGTGGGCCGGGGACACGGCGACGAACCGCGCGAACAGCCCGTTGAGGAGCCGCTGGAAGTCGGCCAGGCGATCGCCGGACCGGGGGTCGTCATCGCCTCGGGACATACCGGCCCAAGGCTATCGACGGCAGGGGCCGGCCCCACCGGGCCGGAGGTCACAGGCGCGGGGCCCGGTGCGGCCGTCAGGCCAGCAGTCGCAGTGCGGCGCCCAGGTCCACGTTGCCGCCGGAGAGGACCACGCCCACGCGCCGGCCCGCGAACCGACGGTCCCCCAGGGCGGCCAGCGCCACCGCACCGGACGGCTCCACCACCTGCTTGGCCCGCTCCCACAGCATGGCCATGGACCCCACGATGGCGTCCTCCTCCACCCGGACCACGCCCCGGGTCAGTTCCGACAGGGCCCGGTGGGTGCGCGGCGCCAGGGAGGTCAGCAGCCCGTCGGCCACCGTCCGGGGGTCGGTCTGGGGGACCAGGTGCCCGGCCTCCAGGGAGCGGGCGGCGTCATCGGCCCCGGCCGGCTCGGCGGCCCAGACATCCACCCCGGGAGCCAGGGCGGCCACGGTCACCGCCGTGCCCGACAGGAGGCCACCGCCCCCGACCGGCACGACCACGGCGTCCAGGTCGTCGACCTGCTCCAGGAGCTCCAGCGCCGCGGTGCCGGCCCCGGCGATGACCCGGAGGTCGTCGTAGGGGTGGACCTCCACGGCTCCGGTCTCCTCCAGCAACCGGGCCAGGGTGGACTCCCGGTCCGCCAGGGTGGGGTGGCAGAACACCACCTCGGCCCCGTAGCCACGGGTGGCGGCCACCTTCACCCGGGGGGCGTCCTCCGGCATGACGATCCAGCACGGGATGCCGCGGTCCCGGGCGGCCAGGGCCAGGGCGGCGGCGTGGTTGCCCGACGAGTGGGCGGCCACGCCGCGGGCGGCGACGGCCCCCTGGAGGGAACGCACGGCATTGGAGGCGCCCCGGGCCTTGAACGCACCGGCCCGCTGCAGGTGCTCGGCCTTGAGGTGGACCTCGGCGCCGGCCCACCGGTCGATCGCGGCGCACCGCAGCACCGGGGTGCGGTGGACCAGGCCCCGGATCCGGTCGGCCGCGTCGCGCACGTCGTCCACCGTGGGCAGCGCCGTGTCCGCCGTGTCCGGCGCGTCCGGCCCCTGCCCGGTGGCCGCGGCCCCTGCGTTCACCGCTCCGGTGGCTCCAGGTCCGGGATCCCCAGGGCCAGGGTGGGCGTCTGGATGCCGCCGTCGATCTCCAGCATCTTGCCGGTCAGGTACGACCCGGCCGGCGAGCAGAGGTAGAGGACACCGGCCGCGATGTCGTCGGGGGTGCCCAGCCGGCGCAGCGGCGTGTTGGCCTCCATCGTGGCCCGCAGGTCGTCGGAGAGGACGGTGGCGAGCGCATCGGTGGCGACGGATCCCACGGCGATGCCGTTGACCCGGATGTGGGGGGCCAGGTCCATGGCCAGGTTGCGGGTGAGGTGGGTCAGCGCGCCCTTGGCCGTGCCGTAGGCCGCGAAGCCGCGGTCGGCCAGGCGCCCGGCGGTGGAGGAGATGTTGACGATCGAGCCGCCACCCCGGGCGATGATGGCCGGCACGGCGTGCTTGGTGAGCTCGAACGCCGTCGTCACGTTGAACGTGAAGGCCTTCTCGAAGCTGCGGGCCGAGGTCTCCAGCAGTGGCTTGGGGAAGGATCCCCCGGCGTTGTTGACCAGCAGGTCGAGCCCGCCCAGCCGCTCCGTCGCCACCGTGACCAGCTCGCCCAGGCGGTCCAGGTCCATCACGTCGAACACGACCGGCTCGGCCCGGCGCCCCATGGCCCGGGCCAGCTCCGCCACCTCCTCCACGTGCTCGGCGGTGCGGGCCGCCACCACGACGTCGGCCCCGGCCTCGGCCAGGGCCAGCGCGGAGGCCCGTCCGATGCCGCGGCCGGCACCGGTGACCAGCGCGACCCTCCCGTCCACGCGGAACTGGTCGAGGATGCTCATGGGGCGTGCTCTCCTGTGTCGGGGGGCGGCGTCAGCAACGCCATGGAATACGTCACCACGGACTGCGCCACCGGGCGCTCCAGGTCCTCGGGCCCGCCACCGTCGGAGTAGAGCAGCACGTCGCAGAGGGCCAGGGTGCGGCCCAGCTTGAGGATGCGGGCGTCGGCCACCAGGTCCACCGGCCGGGGCCGACGGAGGAAGTTGATGTTCAGGTTGGTGGTCACGGCCAGGGCCGCGGGGCCGATCCGGCTCAGCAGCGCGATGTAGGCCACGCCGTCGGCCAGGGCCATGAGCGTGGGGCCGGACACGGTGCCGCCGGGACGGAGGTCGGAGGACCCCACCGGCTGGCGGACCCGGACGCCGTCGTGGTCGACCCGCTCGATGACCCAGCTCAGCGGCCGGTCGAAGGCGGCGGCCATGAACTCGTGGAGCTCGGTCGCGTCCATGGCCGGTGCCTGGTCCGGGGTCATGGGTCGGGAGTCTGGCACGCGGCGGACCGCTCGCTCACAGCCAGCCGGACTTCTTGAACTTGGTGTACAGGAACAGGCAGATGCTGATGATCCCGCCCATCACGATGAAGTAGCCGAACTCGGTGTCCAGCTCCGGCATGTGCTTGAAGTTCATGCCGTAGATGCCGGCGATCATGGTGGGGACGGCCAGGATGGCGACCCAGGCCGACATCTTGCGCATGTCCTCGTTCTGGCGGATGCCCACCTGGGTCAGGTTGGCCTCCAGCGCGGAGTGGAGCAGCTCCCGGTCGATCTGGATGAAGTCCATCACGCGGCGCAGGTCGTCGCTGGTGTCGGCCACGTAGCGCTGCAGTTCCTGGTTGAGCACCGGGTGCTCGATGGTCTTGAGCTCGCTCAGCACGTCCACCAGCGGCGTCACGGCGCGGGAGAAGGCCAGGACCTGGCGCTGCAGCCGGTAGATGCGCTCGGTCGGGTCCACCTGGCGGTCGTCGGAGAACACCTGCAGCTCGACCTCGTCGATGTCCTTGGCGATCTCGGTGGTGACCGGGTAGTAGGCCTCCACCACGGTGTCGAGGATCTCGTGCATGACCGCGCCGGGTCCGAGGGCCAGGCGCTCGGGGCGGGCCTCCATGCGCTGGCGGAGGAACCGCAGCGGCACGGCCTCTCCGTGGCGGACCACCAGGATGTGGCGGGGGGAGCACATCATCGTGATCTGGCCGTACTCCACCGACTCGCTGGCATCGACGTACTGGGCGGGCCGCAGCACCACGGTGAGGGTGTCGCCGAACACGTCGACCTTCGGACGCTCGTGCGGGGCCTCGGCGTCCTCGAGGGCGAGGGGGTGGATCGCGAACGCCTCCGCGGCGTCATCCAGCTCCTCCGGGGTCGGGTCGAACAGGCCCAGCCACACGAACTCGTCGCCGGTGCGACAGGTGTTCACCAGGTCCAGGAACGTGCCGTCCACGTCCAGGCGCTTGCCGTCGCGGTAGACGCCCTGGCCGACGATCATTGCGCGCCCCCGGTGTCGGCCAGCTGCTCGGACTCCCATGCCGCCCCCCCGAACACGCCCTTGGCCATGAGTGACCGCTCGGCCCCGGCTCGGCGGGCGAACACGTCGGCCCGGACCCGCTGCACGCCGGCGTCCCTCGGCGCGGCCTGGGCCGCGAGCTCGGCCAGGTGCCCGGCCAGGCGGAGCTCGCCCTCGTCGACCAGGGCCAGGGCCCGGTCGGCCAGCACGGCGGCGCCCCCGGCCAGGTCTGCCAGCTCCGTCGCCAGGTCCGCCTGCGGGGCGGGCTTGAGGGAGGCGGGGTTGCCGTCGTACCAGCCCCCGTAGAGCCGCCAGATGTTGTGGACGATGAACTCGGGCTCGTCGTAGACCGGCTGCAGCCAGGGCAGGTCGGCGAGGTGGTCGGGCACCTTCACGCCGTGCAGCAGGACGTCCAGGCGTGCACCCTGGTTCATCAGCGCCAGCGACTGGTCCACCAGCGCTTCCAGGTACTCGGCGGTGGTGGTGAGGACCTGGGCGATCCGGGCCGTGCCGGCGATGGGCAGGCCGTGGCCCGGGAGCAGCAGCTCGGCGCCCAGGTCCGCCATGCGGCGCAGGGCCGCGGCCCACTCCGCCGGGTAGCGCTGGGCCTTCTGCGGGTTCCCGCAGTTGGGGGACACCCAGATGAACAGGTCGCCGGTGCACAGGACCTTGCGGTCCGGGATCCAGGCCCACGTGTGGTCGTCGGTCTCGCCCCGGTCGTGGTGGAGCTCCACCGTGGTCGAGCCGACGCACACGTCGAGCCGGTCACGGTAGGTGGTGTCGGGGTAGCGGAACTCCGACGGGAACAGCGGCGCGGCCAGCCGGAACTGCCGCTGGTTGATGACGCCGTTGTACCCGTTGGTCAGGCGGTAGCGGTCGAACCGGTCCACCACCCGCTCGTGGGCGACCACGGTGGGGGACGGGGAACGTTGCTCCGCCTCGAACAGGGGGACGGAGAACACGTGGTCCACGTGGCCGTGGGTGTACACCGCGGTCTCCAGCGGGGCATCGGTCCAGGACCGGACGGCCTGGTGCACCTGCGTGGCGTGGATGACGCCGCCCGCATCCACCATGAGCAGTCGGCCCCCGTCCACCAGGGCCGTCACGTTGGCGAAGCTGTCCACGAAGGCCAGGCCGTCGCCCAGCTCGGTGAGCGTGCTGTTCCCCGTGGGCATGACGGGGTGGCGTTCGTCGATGGTGGTCTCGCCCGACAGGAGTCGCGCGGACAGCTCGAGGAGGTCGGTGCCCACCGGTCCAGCCTACGGGGAGCGACGCTGCGCCGGGACCGTGGCCCGGCCGGCGGGGGTGGGCCCGGTCGGTCAGGCCGGCGCGGGCTGGTCCATGAGCAGTGCCAGGTGGGTCCGCCGGTCGCCCAGGGTGCGGGTCCGGACCTGGGCCCGGGTCACGAAGCGGTGGGCGGTGTGCTCCCAGGTGAACCCGATCCCGCCGTGGTTCTGGACGTTGACCTGCGCGTTGGCGACCGCGGCGTCGGCGGCCACGGACCGGGCGGCGTGGGCGTGGAAGGCGGCGTCGGGCAGCCCGTCCACCACGGCCAGCGCGGCGTAGCGCACCAGGCTGGTGGCCGCCTCGGCCCGGACCGCCATGTCCGCGCAGCGGTGCTTGACCGCCTGGAACGAGCCGATGGGACGCCCGAACTGCTCGCGGTCCTTGGCGTACTCCGTGGACTGCTCGGCGGTGGCCCGGGCGATGCCGGCCAGCTCCGCCGCCACCAGGACCGTGCCCCGCAGGCGGAGCACCGAGGCGTCGTCCAGGTGGGCCAGGGCCCCGCGCTCGGACACCGCGGTGGTGGCCAGCGGCACGAGCGGGTCGATCGAGGCCAGGGCCTGGGGCACCAGGCCGTCGGTGCCGACCAGGGCGGCGTGGTCGTCGGCCATCACCAGGAGCAGGTCGGCGCCGCCGTGGTCGGTCACCCGGAACGAGCCGTCCACGGTGGCGCCGACGACGGCGGGCCCGTCGCCCTCCGGTTCGGCCAGCGCCACCACCAGCTCCCCGGCCAGGATGCGACCGGCCAGCTCCGCATGGCCGGCCAGCGCGGCCAGCCGTCCGCCCAGCACGGTGGCCAGGAAGGGTCCGGGCGTGGCATGGGCGCCCAGCTCGGCGAACAGCAGCGCCTCCTCCACCAGCGTGTAGCCGACGCCGCCGAGGGGCTCGTCCAGGCCCAGGCCGAACCACCCGAGGGCTGCGCACCGCTCCCACAGCGACCGGTCCACCACGCTGTCGGCGCCGTCGAGCGCGGCCAGGGCGTGCAGGTCGAAGTCCCGGTCCAACTGGGACCGGACGGTGGCGATGATCTCGTCCTGTTCGGGGGTGGGCAGCAGGTCCATGGTCGTCGGTCTCCGCTCGTCGCTCGTCAGGGCCGGTGCCGGTCAGGCCCGGGGCAGGCCGAGCACACGCTCGCCCACGATGTTGCGCTGGATGTCGGTGGTGCCGCCGCCGATGGTGTAGGCGAAGGACTGCAGGTACGGCCCGGTCCACACGCCCTCGCCGTCGACCGGGGTGAGCCGGAAGGCGTCGGCGCCGATGATGTCCAGGGCCAGCTGGTACACCCGCTGGTGCAGCTCGCCGTGGAACAGGCGGATCATGGACCCCTCCGCGCCGGGCATGCCGGTGCGGGCGTTGCGGGAGATCCCGGCGATCGTCATGGCCCGCAGGGCGTCCACCTCGGCCCGGGCCGTGGCCAGGCGGCGGGCCAGCTCGTCGTCCGCGATGGCGGGCCGGCGCCCGTCGGGGCCGGTGCGCACCCTGGCCTCGTCGATGAGCCGTTCCACCGTGGCGGCCAGCTCCACCTGGTCGGCCATGAACGCCGTGCCCCGCTCGAAGCTCAGGGTGGACATGGCGGTGCGCCACCCGTTGTGCAGCCCTCCCACCACGTTGGTGAGCGGAATGCGGACCTCGTCGTAGAAGACCTCGCAGAAGTCCGTGACGTGGCTCATCGTCCGGATCTCGCGGATCTCGATGCCGGGGGTGCGCATGTCGCAGATGACCCAGGTGATGCCCTTGTGCTTGGGGGCGTCGGGGTCGGTGCGGACCAGGAGCTCCTGCACGTCGGCCACGTGGGCGTAGCTCGTCCACGTCTTCTGGCCGGTGACCACCAGGTGGTCGCCGTCGATCTCGGCCCGGGTGCTCAGCCCGCCCAGGTCCGACCCCGCGCCGGGCTCGGAGAAGCCCTGGCACCAGACCTGCTCGCCCCGGAGGATCTTGGGCAGGTAGGTGGACTTCTGGTCCTCGTCGCCGTTGACGATGATGGTCGGACCGCCGTGCAGGTTGCCCACGAAGGTGCACGAGTTGTTCAGGGTGAACGGCGGGTTGGCCGAGGCGAACTCCTCGTACCAGATCATCTGCTGGATGTCGGTCAGGCCGCGGCCGCCGTACTCGGTGGGCCAGGAGATGCCGGCCCAGCCCCCGTCGTAGAGGGTGCGCTGCCAGGCCAGGTC
Source organism: uncultured Actinomycetota bacterium (assembly GCA_963773765.1). Classification (GTDB taxonomy): domain Bacteria; phylum Actinomycetota; class Acidimicrobiia; order Acidimicrobiales; family Microtrichaceae; genus CAVZCC01. The sequence continues at coordinate 137,718 of CAVZCC010000006.1, forward strand.
GAACTCCCGCATCTCCCGGCCCTCGGGGGGCCGGGGCTCGGTCGGGAGGTTGCCGCGCAACCAGGTGCGCGCCTCCTCACGGAAGGCCTGCTCCTCGGCGGTCAGATCGAGGTTCATGGGGCGACGCTACCCCCTGACCTGACGGGTCGTCAGATGTGGCTCACCCGGTGGTGAGGCCGTCCAGGAGGCACGTGATCCTCTGGACCTCGTCACCGGCGCTGCCGGTGGCCTCCCAGTCGGCGGTGTCCTTCCCGTCGACCTTGAGGTCGTCCACGAAGGAGCGGTCGACCATGTCCTTGGTCTCCGCGTCCTCGAACACCACCGTCACGCGGGCGGTGACCTGGTCGTCGTTGTCGTTGGTCACCGTGCCCGACGCGGTCATGGTGCCGTCGGCCTCGATCACGCAGCTGTCCACGGTGGCCTCCAGGCCGGTCCCCGAGCCGCCGCCCAAGCAGCGCCAGGACGCCGATCGCCCCGGCGACGGCAAGCAGCGCCACCACCAGGAGGGCGATGATCAGCCCGGTGCGCTTCTTCTTGGGCGGGCCCACGGTGGCGACGGCCCCGGCCGCGGCCGGGTAGGCGGGCGGCGGGTAGCCCTGCTGCGGCGGGTAGCCGGGCTGGGCGTAGCCCGGTGGCGGGGCACCCGGTGCCTGCATGGGCGGTTGGGGCGGGTAGCCGGCGGGCGGGGCCACGGGCGGGACCATGGCGGTCGGGGGGGCCTCGGGCGGCGCGGCCGGGGGAACGAACGCGGTCGGCTCACCGCTGGGCGGGGCCTGCGGGTCCGGCACCACGTACTGCCCGGTGGCGGGGTCCACCGGGGGTGGGCCGGCCGGCGCGGCCCCGGCGTCCGGGGCGGGCCACGCCGGCGGCTGGTCGGGTGCCTGCGGCGGCGCGGGCGGTGGCGGTGACTGCGGGGCGACCGGCGGCGCGGGTGGCGGAGTGGCGGCCGGGGGCGGCGGCGTGGCAGCGGGGGGTGGCGGGGCGGCGGCGGGCGGCGGGGGAGGAGGGGGCGCGGCCGACGGGGGCGGCGGCGGGGTGGACCCGCCGTCCTGCTGTTCGGGCCCGGTGGGCTGGTCGTCGGTCATGGGGACACCTCCGCGGGGGACCCGCTGATGCTACCGACGACCACTTCACGAAGTGTTCATCATCGGGGACCGTCATTGCCACGGACGGCCCGGCCGGGGTGTGTACCGTCGCCACCACATGCGCACCTTCGTCCTGGACACGTCGGTGCTGCTGGCGGACCCGGCGGCACTGACCAAGTTCGATGAGCACGACGTGGTGGTCCCACTCGTGGTCCTGACCGAGCTGGAGGCCAAACGACAGCACCCCGAACTGGGGTGGTCCGCCCGGGAGGCACTGCGGAGCCTGGAGCGGTTGCGGGTGCAGTGCGGGACGCTCACCGACCCCATCCCGGTCAACGACCGGGGCGGCCGGGTCCGGGTGGAGCTCAACCACATCGACTCGTCCTCCCTGCCGGAGGCGTTCTCGTCGTCGGTCAACGACCACCGCATCCTGGCCGTGGCCCGGAACCTGGCGGACAAGGGCGTGGACGTGGTGCTGGTCACCAAGGACCTGCCGCTCCGGCTCAAGGCGGCGGTGGTCGGCCTGGAGGCCGACGAGTACCGCCACGAGATGGTGGACGCCGACGGCTGGTCCGGCCTCCAGGAGCTGGACGTGGAGGCCGACCTGGTGGACCGGCTCTACCACGACCGGTCCGTCGTGCTGGACGCCGGCGGCTCGTTGCCGGTCAACGTCGGGCTGGTGCTGCGGTCCAGCGGCGGCTCCGCCCTGGCCCGCCAGCGGGCCGACGGCCGGGCCCACCTGGTGGACGGCGACCGCCACCTGTTCGACGTGCGCGGTCGCTCGGCGGAGCAGCGGGTGGCGCTCGACCTGCTGGCGGACGAGTCGGTCGGCATCGTGTCGCTGGGCGGGCCGGCCGGCACCGGCAAGTCGGTGCTGGCCCTGGCCGCCGGGTTGGAGGCGGTGCTGGAGCGCCGGACCCACCGCAAGGTGATCGTGTTCCGACCCCTGTTCGCGGTCGGCGGCCAGGAGCTCGGCTACCTGCCGGGCAGCGAGACCGAGAAGATGAGCCCGTGGGCGGCCGCGGTCACCGACGCGCTGGAGGCCATCGCCGGGCGCGAGGTGATCGAGGAGGTGGTGGAGCGCGAGCTGGTGGAGGTGCTGCCGCTCACCCACATCCGGGGCCGGACGCTGACCGACTGCTTCGTGGTGGTCGACGAGGCCCAGAACCTGGAGCGGATGGTCCTGCTCACCGCGCTGACCCGCCTGGGTGAGGGGAGCCGGGTGGTGCTGACCCACGACGTGGCCCAGCGGGACAACCTCCGGGTGGGCCGGCGGGACGGCATCGCCTCGGTGGTCACCCTGCTGCGGGGCAACCCCCTGTTCGGCCACGTCACCCTGAGCCGCTCCGAGCGCAGCCCGGTGGCCGCCCTCGTCAGCGGACTGCTCGACGCCGGCTGACGCCGCCCCAACCGCTCGCCCGCCGACCGCCCCGGCAGACATGCGTCACTTCTCGGGAGCTGCCACCGAAAGGTGACGCCAGAACCAGGGGGAGAGCGGGTGGGGCGTCGGCGGACCACCCGACTCAGGCCACGCCCAGGGCGACGATGGTGAAGATCAGCGCCACCACCCCCACGAAGTCCACCGACGCGGTGACCACCGGGATGCCGTAGGTGTCCGGGTCCAGGTTCACCCGCCACGCCGCGATCGTCCCGTAGTAGGCGAGCGCCACCACGAACGCCACGGCGAACATGCCGCCGATGAGCGAGACCAGCACCATCCAGCCCACCCCCGGGGTGGACTGGCCCAGGAGGCGGGCCACCACGTCGGCGCCGATCCCGTTGAACAGGAACACGGGGAAGCCGATCGTGAACACCAGGAGTGCGTCCCGGGTCACCTCCAGGCCGGGCCGGATGCGCGGCTCGACCAGGCCGAGGTGCAGGTTGGTGGCGACGCGGCTGGACAGGATGCCGCCGAGTGCGCCGGCGGAGCTCACGAACGCCGGTTGCAGCACCAGCAGCGCAGGCAGGGCGGCGAAGATGGCCAACTGCTTCTGCACCGCCACACCGGCCAGGGTGGACAGCACCACCGCTGCGGACAGGACGGGGAGCGACTCCCAGATGATGGTGCGGAGCTCGGCCAGCCGGGCCCGCAACGACACCACGAACACCGCGATGCTCAGCGCCACCATGGTCCAGGCCAGGGTGGTGGTGACCGAACCCAGGCCGAGCAGCTTGGTGGCCAGGAACAGCGCCGGGATGGTGATGACGTCGCCCAGCGTGGACACGGTGGGTGCGACCAGGTTGTCCATGTCCCAGCCCCGGCGGACCGCGCCCAGCGACAGCAGCACGGTGGCGGCCAGGACCACCAGGCTGGCCAGCACGCCGCCGGCGACGGAGATGAGGGCGAGGTCCAGCACGCCGATCGTGTTGTCGACCCCGAAGCCGACCGAGATCACGCGGGCCACCACGGCCAGGAACAGCGACAGCACGAACGTGAGCGACAGGGAGGCCAGCACGTTCTGGCCCAGCACCGACTCCCGGCGGAACGACACGCGGAACGTGCCGGTGTGGATGGAGGTGGAGATCCGGTTCCCGAAGGCGCCGAAGATGTTGCCCCGCAGCCCGATGGCGGCGGGCACCATCACCAGCAGGCCCGGCAGGTCCTCGAAGGTGCCGGTGAGGGATCCCAGCACCGCGCCCGCCACCAGGCTGGTGCAGGAGTTGAAGAACAGGGCGACCAGGCTCTGGCGCGCCGCGTCCCCGGTCGGACCCAGGAGGTCGACCAGGCGGCGGCCCAGGTCCAGGGGCCGCGGGATCCAGGAGGGAAGCCGGCGGGCCATCGTCGCAGAGTGCCTCTGCACGGGATCGGGGCGGCCTCGGGCCGCCGGACGGACCGGCTCACCCTAGTGGGGTGCGAACGGCGCTCAGTCGACCTCGTCCAGCAGGTGCTCCATGAGCGAGGTGGCCAGGTTGTCGTCCTCCGCGAAGCCGTCCTCGCCCACGATGGCATCGGCCTGGCACAGCCGCATCATCACCACCGCGTAGCGGAAGGCTCCCCACACCAGGTACCAGCCCAGGTCGCCCACGGTGCGTCCGGACAGCTCCTCGTAGTGGGCGACCACCTCGTCCTGGTCCGCGAAGCCCGGCAGGTTGGGCACGCCCAGCTCCGTGGTGAAGAACCGCTCCAGCAGGAGCGACCACGCCAGGTCCACCTGCGGCGGTCCGAGGGTGGCCATCTCCCAGTCCAGCACGGCCACCGGCTCGTAGTCCTGGAACAGGATGTTGCCGATGCGGGAGTCGCCCCAGTTCAGGACCGGCTCGGGCTCGGGGTCCGGCGCGTGGTCGCGCAGCCAGCGGGCCACCTCGTGCAGGCGGGTGTGGGGGTTGTCCCCCTTGCCCCACTCCAGGAACGCCTCGTAGAAGCCCAGCTGCTGGTCCAGCCCGGTGGCGCCGTACCGGGGCTGGTCCAGGATGTCCAGGCCGGCGTCGCGCCAGTCGATGGCATGGAGCCGGGCCAGCACCTCGATGCCGTTCATCTGGAGGCGTCGCTGGTCCTCCGGGGAGGACTCCAGCAGCCAGCCCTGCATGGTGTACGGCAGGCGGTCCGGGGGGACCTGGCCCTCCACCCGGCCCATCACGAAGAACTCCTTGCCGATGTGGACCGGGTCCGGCTCGTACCAGCGCAGGGGTGGCAGGGGGACGTCGGACGCCGCGCCCACGCGGCGCATGACCTCGTACTGCAGGCCCAGGTCGTAGGTGGGGAACACCGTGTGCCCGCCCGGTGCGGTCCGCAGCACCAGTCGGTCCTGGACGGTGGTGCCACCCTCGTTCCAGGTGGCGTCGAACAGGACGGTCTCGCTGGAGTGGCCGGTCTCGCCCGGGGCGTCCAGGTCGGTGATCGTCACGTCGGTGGCGCCGGGCAGGCGGGAGGCCAACCACGGCTCCAGGCCGTCCTTCAACGACTTCGGATCGAACCCTGAACTGCTCGGCATGTGACTGCGCCCCCCTGTGAGCCCCGTCGGTGAGCGAGCACCCTACCGGCGCGTCAGGTGGTGTTCCGCACCGCGGCGGGCTGGGAGCCGCCCGAGTCGGCCTCGTCCTCCAGGAAGGCGAACGTGTCCTCCGCGATGGCCGGCGCCAGCGTCATGCCGCGGCCGCCGGCCCCGGTCACCACGACCACGCCCTCGTCCACCATCTCGCGGTACCACAGCCGGTCGTCGGTGCACTGGTGGTAGATGCCGGACCACCGCCGGATCACGTCGGGCAGCGGCCGCCCCAGCAGGGCCTCGGCCCGTGCCGCCAGGTGGTGGTACGGACGCTCGGGCAGGTCGAAGCCGAACGGCTCCTCCCCTTCGTGGGTCTCGCCGATGGTCAGCCCGCCGGATGCCCGCTGCGCAACCATCACCTGGATGTGGAACTCCTCCACGACGGGGTCGGGCGGAGGCAGCAGTGTGCGGGCCGGGACGTCGAACCCGGGGGCGAAGCGGACGGTGTCGCCGTCCACCACCAGCGTCTCGAGCCGTCCCGGGAAGGGTGCGGTCTGCATGACCTGGACCCGTGCCCGCCGCAGCGGGGCCCGGGCGGTGAGGCCGTTGGTGAGCACGGAGGAACGCGCCCCGGTGCACACCACGACCACGTCGCCCCGGTGGTGGTGCCCGGCGGTGTCCACCACCGACCCGGCATCGACCTCCCACACCTGCCGGCCGCCCAGGAACTGGTAGCCGTCGCCGGCCAGGAGCTCCTCGCGGAGGGCGGACAGCGCCAGCCGCGGTTCCACCACGGCGTCCTGGGTGCAGTGCAGGGCCCCCAGGACGGTGCCGCCGACCGCGTGGTTGACCGTCGTCACCGCGTCCGGGGGGACGAAGCGCAGGCCGCGGGCGTCGGCGTCGTCCCGGGCCAGCACCTGGTCGAACACGTCGAGGTGCACCGGGTGGGTGGCCAGGGTGAGGGAGCCGTCGGGGCGGAACCCGATGCCCGGGGCGCGGGACGCGACCTCCATCCACAGCTGCCGGGCCCGCAGGGCCAGGCGGAGCTCCAGGCCGGGGGCACGTTGGCTGACCCAGAGGGTGCCGGCGTTGCGTGCCGTGGCGTTCTGGGGCTCGGGGTCGGTGTCCAGGTGGACGACGTCCCAGCCCCGGGACCGGGCCTCGACCGCGTGCATGGTGCCGAGGATCCCCGCTCCGACCACGATCACTCTTGGCACCGACGAAGGGTAGCCCCCGCTGTCCGTCACACCGCCCGCGACCTGTCCGGGCCCGCCCGGGCCGGTCGTGGCGGGTCGGCCCGGTGCACCGGTCCGGCGGGCGTGGCCCGGTGGTTCGCCAGCCGGGGGTCGGTGTGCTCCAGGTGGAGCGCCAGCAGCCGTTGGGCGTACCCGAGCACCTCCGCGGCGCGGCCCGGGTCCGTGGCCCGGTCCGTGAGCTCGCCCGGGTCCTCGTCCAGGTCGAAGAACAGCGGCGGCAGCCCGCCCGCGAACTGCACGTACTTGCCGTGGCGGTCCCGCAGCACGGAGATGGCGCACTGGTCCTGGCGCAGTCCGAACAGCTCCTCGATCACGGTGGAGCCGGGGTCGCGGAAGTCGAACTGGGTGACCACCGCGTCGCGCCAGCCCTCCGGCGCGGCGGCCCCGGCCAGGTCGCGGTCCAGGAACGGGCGCAGCGACGCGCCGTCGCAGAACTCCGGGACGGTCCCGCCGCACAGGTCCACGAGGGTGGGCAGGACGTCGACGTTCTCGGTGAAGGCGTCCACCACGCGGCCGGCCGGTCCCTGCATCCCGGGCCAGCGGACGATGAGCGGGATGCGGTAGCTCTGGTCGAAGAACCCGAGCTTCTCCACCAGCCAGTGGTCCCCCAGCTGTTCGCCGTGGTCGGAGGTGACCACCACGATCGTGTCGTCGGCCTGGCCCGACCGTTCCAGGCCGTCCAGGAACACGCCGAGGGCGTGGTCCACCTCGGTGATCATCCCGTAGTAGGTGGCCTGGAGCTGGCGCTGGTCCAGCTCGTCCCGGGGGGAGGGCACCACGCCCAGCGCACCGGCCAGGAAGGGATGGAGCGCCGCCTCCTGCTCCGGCGAGGGGTGGCGCCACACCGGCGGGGCGTCGGCGGGGTCGTACATGTCGTGGTAGGGCGCCGGGGCCAGGTAGGGCGGATGGGGCCGCAGGTAGGACAGGTGGGCGCACCACGGCTCGTCCCGGGCGACGGCCCCGTCCAGCCACGCCAGCGCCTGCTCGGTCACGAACGCGGACTCCGTGTGCTCGGCGTCGTAGACCGCGGGCCGCCACATCGCCCCCCGGCCGGCCGGGACCGCCACGTCGGCCGGGACGTAGATGTCCTCGGGACGGTCCGGTCCGGGGACGTCGTAGCCGGCCGCGGCCAGCCACTCGAGCCAGGGCCCGATGGACTCGTCCAGCAGCACGCCCAGCTCGAACCCGGACATGGGCAGCTCCCAGCGGTTCAGGCGGGGATCCCCCGGGTCCAGCGTGCGCGGGTCCAGCGCGGTGTCGGTGTAGCCGAACAGCGTGGGCCGGTAGCCGAGGGACCGCAGCTCGCGGGTCAGCATGGGCAGGTCGTCGGCCAGGGGGGCGCCGTTGCCGGTGACGCGGTGGTTGGACTGCCACAGCCCGGTCAGCAGGGAGGCCCGGCCCGGCGCGCACGGGGCGCAGTTGGAGAAGTGGTGCGTGAAGCTGACGCCGTCGGCCGCGAGCCGGTCCAGCGTGGGGGTCCGCACCACCGGGTGGCCCGCGGAGCCCAGGCAGTCGGCCCGGAACTGGTCGAGCGTGATGAGGAGGACGTTGGGCCGGCGCACCGTCCCATTGTGCTGGTGCCGGGGGCCGCCCGCGGCGGATCGGCCCGCCCGGGGGAACGAGTCGGTGGGGACCACCCGGTGGGGATCGGGGAGCGGCCGGGAATGAGAACACGTTCTAGTTCCGCGGGTACCGTGGCCGGATGGCTGCATCGACCGGCAACATGCCGTCCGGGATCGGGATCATCGACACGATGATGGACCTGCCCTTCGCGGACGTGACGCAAGGTGTACGAGTTCCTCACCCCGCAGCTCCGCGACCGCGACTCCCAGGAGGAGTTCGAGTTCCCCGTCGAGTACATGTTCAAGGACGTGCCCAAGGCCGCGGCCGAGGCCGCAGGACCCGGTGGACCACGCACTGGCGCTGATGGACCACTACGGGATCGACCCAGGCCCTGATCGGCGCCGGCTCCGAGGACCAGAACCGGGCCCTGAAGAGCCACCCCGACCGGTTCCTGCCGTCCATCGGCGTGGACCCGAACGACGGCATGAAGGCCGTGGAGCAGGTGGTCAAGGCCTACGAGACGGTCGGGCCTCAAGGCGCTGGCCGGCTTCCCCGCCGGCTACTCGCCCCAGGTGCCGATCAACGACAAGCGCTGGTACCCCGTCTACGCGAAGTGCTGCGAGCTCGGCATCCCGGTCTTCATGTGCACCGGTGTGCCCGGTCCCCGGGTGCCCATGGCCTGCCAGAAGGTGGAGCTGCTCGACGAGGTGTGCTGGTTCTTCCCGGAGCTGACGATCGTGATGCGCCACGGCGCCGAACCGTGGGAGGCGCTGGCGGTGAAGCTCATGATCAAGTGGCCGAACCTCTACTACTCCACGTCCGCGTTCGCCCCCCGGTACTACCCGAAGGCGATCATCGACTACGCCAACACCCGCGGCGCCGACAAGGTCATGTACGGCGGCTACTTCCCGATGGGGCTCACGCTGGACCGCATCTTCGGCGAGCTGCCGGACCTGCCGCTCAAGGACGAGGTCTGGCCCAAGTTCCTGCGTGACAACGCCCGCCGGGTGCTCCAGCTCGACTGACCGGCGATCGGGCCGGGGGTGCTACTCCAGGTGGACGGTCGTGGCCACGATCTGGCGCTGGTGGAACACCTCCACCTCGCCGCCCAGGTCGAACGTGGTGGTGTCCGCGGGCGCCCCCGGCGCAGCCCCCGACCTCGACCCGGAACGCGCCGGGCTCGCACACGAAGTGGAAGTTCTCGTCGAAGAACGCGAGCCGGGACGGGTGGATCACGAAGGTCACCCGGCGGGCCTCCCCCGGGTCCAGGTCGATGCGGGTGAAGCCGACCAGCTGGCGTTCGGGCCGGGCCACCGACGCCGTCTCGTCGTGCACGTAGCACTGCACCACCTCGGCCCCGGAACGCCCACCGGAGTTGGTCACGGTCACGGTGACACGGGTGGGCTCCGTGGTGGAGCCCTCCTCCACCAGCACCGGTGAGTAGGTGAAGGTGGTGGTGGAGAGCCCGAACCCGAACGGGTGCAGCGGCCCGGACGGCGAGTCGGTGTAGTCGCCCCAGAACTGGCTGCGCCCGCCACCGGCCCGGTGGTTGTAGTGCACGGGCACCTGGCCCACCGAACGGGGCAGGCTCACCGGGAGCCGGCCCGACGGCGCCACCGCGCCCAGGAGCACGTCGGCCAGTGCGGTGCCGCCCTCGATCCCGGGCAGCCAGGCCAGCAGCGTGGCGGCGGAGCGTTCCTCCACCACGTCCAGGGTGTGGACCCGGCCGGACACCACCACCGTCACCACCGGGGTGCCGGTGGCGGCCACCCGGTCCAGCAGCTCCAGCTGCACCCCGGTCAGGTCCAGGTCCACCGCGTCGCGGGCCTCGCCCACGGTGGCGTCCAGCGTCAGGCCGGACCGGCCGCCGACGCACAGCACCACCACGTCGGCGCCCGACGCGGCCTGCGACCGCGGCGGGGATGCCGGAACGGTCCGACCCGGTGATGTCGCAGCCCCGTTCGTGCACCAGCTCCACGTCGGCACCCAGCAGCGCGGCCCGCAGCCCGCCGAGGGGGGTGACGATGTCCGGCAGGAACGGGCCCGGGGGCGAACGCCCCGCCGGCCTGCGGCAGGAGCTCCGCCCCCGCTCCCTGCTCGGCGGTGCCGTAGATGATCTCGAGGTGGGCGGGGTAGTGGTAGTCGCCCTCGAGCAGGCGGGGGTCGTCGGCCGCCGGTCCGATGACGGCGATCCGGCCCAGGCGCCCGGCGAGCCAGCGGCACGGTGCCGTCGTTGTCCAGCAGCACCAGCGACTCCACCGCGGCACGCCGGGCCAGGTCCCGTCCGGCCGGGGTGCCGAACGCGGCCGGGGCCGCCCCGTCGTCCACGTAGGGGTGCTCGAACAGGCCGAGGTCGACCTTCTGCAGCAGGACCCGGCGGACGGCGGCGTCGACCACCTCGACCGGGACCACCCCCGCCTCCACCAGGGGTGCCAGCTGGGCGAAGCAGTCCAGGGCCGGGAGCTCCACGTCCATGCCGGCCATCAGTGCCTTGGCCGCGGCCACGGCCTTGGTCGGCGCCACACGGTGGTGCGTCCGCAGCAGGTCCACCGCGAAGTAGTCGGCCACCACCGTGCCGGTGAACCCCAACTCGTCCCGGAGCAGCTCGGTGAGGATGAGCGGCGCCCCGGCGCAGGGCAGGCCGTCGACCGACGAGTACGAGTTCATGACCGAGGCCATGCCGGCGTCGCGGATGGCGGCGGCGAACGGCTCGGCGAACACCTCCCGCAGCTCGCGGGAGCCGAGCTGCACCGGGCCGTGGTTGAGGCCGCCGTCGGGCAGGCCGTAGCCCAGGAAGTGCTTGCCGGTGGCCACCACGCCGTGGGCCAGGCCGGGAGCGGCGCTGCCGTCGGGGCGGACCGGCCCGGTCCCCTGCAGGCCCCGCACGTAGGCCACGCCCAGTTCCCCGGCCAGCACCGGGTCCTCGCCGTAGGTCTCCTCCACCCGGCCCCAGCGGGGGTCGCGGCCGATGTCCAGCACCGGCGACAGGCTCTGGCGGGCTCCGACGGCCAGCATCTCGGTGCGGATGTGGTCGGCCACCTCCTCCACCAGGTCGCGGTCCCAGGTGGCCCCCAGGCCGATGGCCTGGGGGAACTGCACCGCGTCGCGGGCGCAGAACCCGGCCACGGCCTCCTCGTGGATGATGGCCGGGATGCCCAGCCGGGTCTCCTCCAGCAGCCACCGTTGGATCTCGTTGTGGAACACGGCCAGGCCCTGCGGACGCAACCCGGTCGACGCCGCGATGCGGGTGACCTGGCCCGTGCCGTGGGGCATGAGCCGGGCCGCTGCGGTGAGGGAGAACTCGGGGCCGTCCACCAGTTGGGTGGACCAGACGCAGCCCAGCTGGGCCAGCTTCTCCTCCAGGGTCATCTGGGCCAGCAGGTCCTCGACGTCGGTCATGGGCAGATCCTTGCAGCCGTCGCCCCGGTCGGGGTGCCCGTCACGGAGCCGGCTCGGTGGCCTCCACGGCCTCGCCGCCGTCGCGGGCGTCACCCACGATCACCACCGCCAGTGCCGCCAGGACGACCACGATCCCGATCACCTGCACCGCCGAGACCTCCTGGCCCAGGAACACCGCGGCCGCCGTGGTGCTGATGACGGGCAGGGCGAGGGTGATGAGCGAGGCCAGCACCAGGGTCACGTGGGCGTGGGCCCAGTTCATGAGGATGTGCCCGGAGCCGGGGAGCAGGACGATGGCCAGGATGGCCAGGTAGATGGTGGGGGTGAGGTGGCCCTCGGTGCCGGAGAGCGCCCCGGTGAGCAGGGCGACGGGTGCCACCACCACGAAGGCCACCACGTTGAGGACCGCCATGTACTCGAGCGTGTCCAGGTGGCGGCGGGCCTGCTTGGAGGCGATGAAGTACGCGGCCCAGGAGAACAGGGCCAGGACGGCGATGAGGTCGCCCAGCCGGTCACCTCCGCCCACGTCGGTCGCGCCGAACGTCACCAGCGCGACGCCGGCCACCGCGACCACGGTGGAGGTGATGTGGCGGAGCCGGATGCGCTCGCCGAACATCAGCGCCGCGAACCCGAGGATGACCACCGGCTGCAGGGCGCTGATGGTCACGGCGCTGGCCACGGTGGTGAGGCGCACGGCCACGAAGAAGGTCGCGATGTTGGCCCCGAACGCGACGCCTCCCTTCCATCCCAGCCGGAAGCTCTCCCGGGAGAGGCGGCGTCCGGACAGGTACAGCACGGCCACGTAGAGCAGCGACCCGGTCCACAACCGGTGGAAGGCGATGGCCAGTCCGTTCAGCGGGACCGCGGCGATGATCACGTTGCCCAGGCCCCACGCCGTCACCGCCCCGATGGCTCCGACGATGCCGGCGGGCTCGTTGCCGGGCGCAGCGGCGGGCGGGCCGGGGGCCGGGGCCGCGTCGGCGCGCGTCACGCCGCTACCGTCGGACCATGGCTGACGTCGTGATCTTCCACAACCCCAACTGCAGCACGTCGAAGTACGCGGTGTCGCTCGCCGCCGACCTGGGCGTCCCGGTCGAGGAGCGCCGCTACCTGCTCAAGGCCCAGCGCCCCAGCCGCGAGGAGCTCCAGGAGTTGGTGGGCCAGCTGCAGGACCCGGTGACCGACCTGGTCCGCCGGGACGCCAACTTCTCCAGGCTGGGCCTGTCGGACGCGGACGTGGCCGATGCCGACCAGGTCGTCGACGTCCTGGCCGAGCATCCCGAGCTGCTGCAGCGCCCCGTGCTGGTGCGCGGCGGTGTGGCCATCATCGGCCGGCCCAAGGACCGGGTCGAGCCCTTCCTGGCCGGCTGACGGCGGCCCGGAATCCGTCCGACGCGCGTCGGTCGAACATGCGTACGATCGCGCGCCCGGAGCCTGGAGGAGGTCGTGGTGTCGTCGCCGCAGTTCGAGCAAGCCGTCCGTTCCGTCGAGTCCCTGGTGCTGGAGTGCCAGCACCAGGGGTTGGGTGGCGGGGAGTTCACCGGTGCGGTGGTGGACGTCTTCCTGGACTACCTCCGCCAGGAGGATCCCCGCGACGACGTGGACCTGCTGGTGGAGTACTGCGTCGGCTGGGCCCGGGAGCTGAGCACCCTGCGACTGTTCGCCGACCGGACCATGCCGGCGGACATGGAGCGGCACCTGGGTTGGTGCCTGGACCGCCAGGTCTACCGCCTGGAGTTCGACGACCTCATGCGGGGCCTGGAGCACGGCCTGCGCACCGGCGACGACGACGCCCGCAGCTTCCTGGTGGACCTGTGCCGGGAGGGCGTGCGGACCCACGCCCGGCTGTTCGCACCGGTCGGCTGGGGGCTGGAGGTCCTGGTGCTGGCCTACGAGCACCAGCAGTCCCGCGCCCTGGACGCGGCGCTGCGACCCACGTCGTCGGCCCGCCTGGCCGGCCGCCGCCGCGACCGCGGGAAGGCGTACCGGGCGGCGCTGTCCTTCCTGGGCCACCTGGCCTGTGACCCCGTCCGCCTGGACGCCGCCCGCATCGCCCGGGACGCGTTGTGCGACCTGGTCGACTACGACGAGATCGGCGCCGACGCCGCGGTCCGGCTCCCGCCCCACCTGTTGGACCGGGACCAGCGGAACCGGCTGGTGGAGGTGGTGGAACGTCGGGAGGCGCTGGAGGAGCACTGGGCCGCGGACGGGTTCCACTGCCGGGACTCCGCCCTGGAGACGGAGTTGATCCGGACCGTGGCCTGGCAGGCCGCGGACTGCGGCCACGCCGAGCTCCGGACCTGACCCGGCTCCGGACCTGACCCGGGAGACGGTTCAGCCCAGAACGGCCTCGACCAGGGTGGCGGCGCTCTCCTCCGCGATGAGGAACGGGTCCTGTTCGGGCTGGAACACGTGGCGCACGAACCCGGCCAGCAGCTGGCCGACCAGCAGCCGGGCCACGGCCTCGGGGTGCTCCAGTTCGGGCAGGACCTGGTCCACCCAGGTCCTGGACGCCGGCTCCAGGAGCTCCAGCAGGTCCCGGCCCACGGGCAGCACGGTCCGCTCGCCCCGCATGCCCTCGCCCAGGATGAGCCGCCAGATGGCCTGCTCGGCCAGTGCGCCCTCCCACACGAAGTGGAACAGCTGGCGCATGCGCTCCGGCAGCGGTGCGGCCAGGTCCACCTGGAGGGGGTCGGCCATCCGGCTGCCGTACTGGCGCTCGGCCACGACCGCGGCCAGCAGCGCGTCCTTGGAGGCGAAGTAGTGGTAGATCGCCGCCACCTGCAGGTCACACGCCGCCGCCAGCTGCCGCATGCTCATGCCGGTGGACCCGTGCTCGGACATGAGTCGGAGGGCCGTGTCCAGGATGTGCTCGCGCTGGTTGGGCCGGACCTCGGCGGTGGTCATCCGGGAGAGTCTGTCAGTGGGGGACGGGACAGGCCGTGAAGTCGGCGGGGATGTCCTGCAGGGCGATCACCAGCGAGGAGTCGGCCCGGCCCGGCGTGATGCCCTCGGGCACCGTGATGTCGGGCAGGCGGGTCAGCAGCTCCTGGAACACCGTGGTGACCTCCATCCGGGCCAGGTTGGCGCCCAGGCAGAAGTGCGGGCCGATGCCGAATCCCAGGTGCGGGTTGGGGTCGCGGGTGAGGTCCAGCTCGTCGGGCCGGTCGAAGACCCGCTCGTCGCGGTTGGCGCCGGCGTAGAGCAGCAGCACCCGGTCGCCCTCCTTGAGGTCGGTGTTCCGGTAGGTGTGGTCGTGGGTCACCGTGCGGATGAAGCCGAGGACCGGGCGTCACGTAGCGGACCAGTTCGTCGACGGCGGTGTCCATGAACGCCTCGTCCCAGAGGTTGTCCAGCAGGAGCTGCTTCTGGTCCGGGAACTGCGACAGGGCGAGGAGCCCGCCCGAGATGGCGTTGCGGGTGGTCTCGTTGCCGGCCACCAACAGGACGGCCAGGAAGCCCAGCAGCTCGTCGTCGTTCAGGCCCCGGGCTGTCCGCTCTCCGCGGCCGGCGCTCGAGCTCCTCGTCGGTCACCCCCTGGATGGCCTTGTGCTCCTTGGCCAGCTCGCCGGCGTCGAACGCCTGGGTCAGGACCGAGATGAGGTCGTCCTGGGGGTCGGCCCGTCGCTCGGCGATGAGCTCGATGCACATCGTGGCGTACTCGCCGAAGGCCTCCGCCGCCGCGGTGCAGGACCGGGTCGTCGGCCTCGACGTGGCCGTCGCCCGCCATCATGTCGTCGGACCAGCGGTACATCTTGAGGCGCTGCTCCGGGTCCAGGCCCATGAGCTCGCAGATGATGATGAGGGGGACGTGGATGGAGAAGTCCTCCACGAAGTCCACGTGGCCCTTGGCCGCGATCTGGTCGATGATCTCGTTGGTGAGCTGGCGCACGTGGGGGATCAGCTCGCGCACCCGGCGGGGGGTGAAGCCCTGGTTGATGAGGCGCCGGGTGCGGATGTGCTCCTCGCCGTCGATCGTGATGATCGACATGTCGCCGGCGATCTAGCGGTCGCACCCCGAACTGGTTGCAGTACGTCTCCGGGTCACGGCAGATGTGGAAGACGTCCTCGTGGCGGGCGGTCACGAACAGGTCGTTCTTCTCGTCCTTGTGGAGGTGGTCCAGGTCCCGCAGGGCCCGGTAGGTGTCCCACGGGTCGTCGAAGGTGCGGGGGTCGCAGAAGTCGACCTGGTCCAGATCGACCTGTCCGGTGCCGTCGGAATCCGTTGCGGTGTGCAGTGCCATGGAGGGACGGTAACGCTGACCGAACGTTCGTTCAAGGGCTGACCGAACGTTCGTTCAAGGTCGGCGGTACAGTGGCCGGACTGTTCCACCGGCGCCAGCGGGGCGCCACCAGCACCAGGGGGACCCATGGAGCTCAGCGACGTCGACCTGCTCGACCTGGACCGCTTCGTCACCGGCGAGCACCACCGCATGTTCGAGGTCCTGCGCGCCCAGCAGCCGGTCCACTGGTCCGACGAACCGGACGGCAACGGCTTCTGGTCCATCACCAAGCACGCCGACCTGCAGATGGTGAACCGGGACACGACCACGTTCTCCAGCGAGATCGGCGGGACCCAGCGGGTGGACATGGGCGAGGCCGTGGACTTCGACACCCGCGGGATCATGCTCGTGGACACCGACCCGCCCAAGCACACCCGCTACCGGCGCCTGGTCAACAAGGGCTTCACCCCCCGCATGATCAACCTGCTGGAGCAGCACCTGCGGTACCGGGCCGAGCTCATCGTCGACGACGTCATCGAGCAGGGCCACTGCGAGTTCGTGACCGACCTGGCCGCCGAGCTCCCCCTGCAGGCCATCGCCGAGATCATGGGCGTGCCCCAGGAGGACCGGCGCCTGATGTTCGAGTGGTCCAACACCATGATCGGCGCCCAGGACCCGGAGTACCAGAACCCGGACGACCCCGATGCCCCGCAGCGGGCGGCGGCCGAGGTGTTCGCCTACTCCAACGCCCTGGGTGCGGCCCGCCGGGAGGATCCCCGCGACGACATCGTCACCACGCTCATCAACGCGGAGATCGAGGGCGAGCAGCTGTCCGAGCTGGAGTTCGACATGTTCATGCTCCTGCTGGTGGTGGCCGGCAACGAGACCACCCGCAACGCCACGTCCGCGGGCATGGCCGCGCTGCTGGACAACCCCGACCAGTTCGCCAAGCTGCTGTCCCGGGCCGACGACACCGCCTACGTGTCCACCGCCATCGACGAGGTGCTGCGGTGGGCCACCCCGGTGCTGCACTTCCGGCGCACCGCCAGCGTGGACACGGTGGTGCGGGGCCAGGAGATCAAGGCCAACGACAAGCTCCTGATCTGGCACATCTCGGCCAACCGCGACGAGGAGGTCTTCACCGACCCCTTCACGTTCGACATCGAGCGCACGCCCAACGAGCACGTGGCCTTCGGCGGCGGCGGGGCGCACTTCTGCCTGGGCGCCAACCTGGCCAAGCTGGAGCTGGAGATCATCTTCGCCGAGATCTTCAGCCGCATGCCCGACATGCAGGCCGCGGGCCCCGCCGAACCGTTGCGCTCCAACTTCATCGGTGGTGTGAAGCACCTGCCGGTGACCTTCTCGCCCGGTCCCCGCAAGCACCCCGTCCCGTCCTGAGCCGGCGTCACCGCCGGACCGCGGACGCGGTCCGGGCCAGCGAGTCCAGCCCGCGGCGCAGCTCGTCGGTGGTGGGCCAGCCGAACCCCAGCCGGAAGTGGCGCCGGTCGGCGTCGAACCAGTGGCCCTCGCCCACGAACGTGCCGTCGGCGTTGAGGGCCCGGTAGAAGCCGTCCACGTCGTCGACCACGCCCTCCCGGAGCCGGGGGAAGCACACCACGCCGCCCTGGGGGGCCACCCACTCCAGCCAGTCCTGGGCCTCCAGCCACGCCACGACCAGGTCGGTGTGGGCCGCGATGGCGGCGCGGATGCGGGGCAGGTGCTCGTCCCGGCGGGCCAGGACCTGTCGGGTGGCCTCCTCGTCCAGCGTGCTGCCGCAGATGACCACCTGCTCCTTGACGGCCAGGAACCGTTCCTGCAGCTCGGGGTGCCGGGTGGTGATCCACCCCAGCCGCAGGCCCGGGAGCCCGTAGGTCTTGGACACCGAGCTGACGCTGATGGCCCGGTCCGACAGCGACGCCGCCACCGGCAGGGGCTCACCCCGCGTCATCTCGCGGTAGGTCTCGTCCACCAGCAGCCACGTGCCGTGGCGTTCGGCCAGGTCGACCAGCCCGTGCAGCGCCTCGACGGGGAGGACGCTCCCGGTCGGGTTGTGGGGCACCGTGACCGAGATGAGGCGGGTGTCGGGACGCACCGAGGCGGCGACGCGGTCCAGGTCCAGTGCGAAGCCGTCCTCGATGCGCATGGGCAGCACCTCGACCTCGGCCCCCAGGACCCGCGGCGTCTCCAGGTTGGTGGCGTAGTTGGTGTGCTGCACCAGGGCGTGGTCGCCCGGCTCCAGCAGTGCGTTGGCCACGAAGAACAGCGCCGCGGCCGCGCCCGGGGTGCAGAGCACGTCGTCGGGCCCGCAGCCGGCCTCCGACGCGATGAGCTCCCGGAGCCCGGGCAGCCCCCGGTGGTCCCCGTAGGCCACGACCAGGCCCGAGAGGTCCACACCCAGGTCGTCCAGCGAGGCATCCGCGAAGGAGCTCTCGGTCAGGTTGTTGCGGATCGTGCCGTAGCCGCGCTCCTCCGGCGACTCGATCTCGATGGGGAGGCGTCGGTAGCGCATGGCCGGACGCTAACGGCGCACCGGCCCGCTGCCGGCACAGCAGTGCGCCCCACAAGGACCGTGGCTAGGGTGGCCGCGTGAGTGAGCGGGTGGAGGCCCGGGCAGCTGGGGAGTCGACCTTGGGCATACGCGCCCGTGAGGCGCTCCTCGGGTACGCCTACCTGGTCCCGGCGTTCGTGGTCTTCGCCATCTTCTTCTTCTACCCCCTGGCCAAGCTGATCCAGCTCAGCCTCTACGACACCCGGGGGGTCTTCGCCAACCAGCGCCAGGAGTTCGTCGGGCTGTCCCAGTGGACCGACGTGCTGGGCGGCGAGGAGTTCCGCTCCAGCCTCTGGATCACCATCCAGTACGTCCTCTACACCGTGCCGGCGGGCATCATCCTGGGCGTCCTGCTGGCCCAGCTGGCCCACCGGAAGATGAAGGGCATCAAGTTCTTCCAGACCGTGTTCGCCTCCACGGTGGCCAGCTCGGTGGCGGTGGCGTCGGTGATCTTCTTCGCACTGGTCAACCCGGAGGTGGGCTACTTCCGCAACATCTCCTGGCTCAGCTGGCTCAACACGCAGAACCCGGACACGGCGCTGCTCGCGGTGTCGGTCAGCTCCATCTGGCAGAACCTGGGCCTCACGTTCATCATCGTGCTGGCCGCCATGCAGTCCATCCCCGACGAGCTCACCGAGGCCGCCACCCTGGACGGCTACGGAGCCGTCCGTCGGTTCTTCAAGGTCACGCTGCCCCTGCTGGGGCCCACCCTCATGTTCGTGGTGGTGGTGCTGGTGATCTTCGCGTTCCAGGCCTTCGGCCAGATCGACATCCTGACCAAGGGCGGGCCCCAGGGGAAGACCCAGACGCTCGTCTACCGCATCTTCACCATCCAGTTCGACGACGTGAACACCGCGGCCGTCATGTCCATCGGCCTGTTCGCGCTCACGTTCGTGGTGACGCTCGCGCAGTACGGCATGCTGGAACGGCGGGTCACCTATGGCGACTGACCCCGGGTCCAGGACGGCCGAGCGCCGCCGGGCCGCGGCCCGGGTCCGGATCCTGGACGTGCTGTGGTACCTGGTCATGACCCTGGTGTCGGTCGTGGTGCTGTTCCCGGTGTGGATGACCATCGTCCGGGCCCTGTCGCTGCCCATCCCGTACCTGCGGGCCGGACTGCCGATCTACCCGGTGAGCATCCAGTGGAACGTGTTCCGCGACGCCTGGACCGAGGGCGCGCTGGGCCGGTCGTTCATGGTGTCCCTGGGGGTGACCGCGGTGATCACGGTGGCGCAGCTCGTCACCTCGGTGCTGGCCGCCTACTCGTTCGCCTTCCTGCGCTACCCGCTCAAGAAGCTGCTGTTCGCCCTGACGGTGGCCACCCTGCTGCTGCCCATCGAGGTGACGCTGGTGGTGA
Source organism: uncultured Actinomycetota bacterium (assembly GCA_963773765.1). GTDB lineage: Bacteria > Actinomycetota > Acidimicrobiia > Acidimicrobiales > Microtrichaceae > CAVZCC01. The sequence continues at coordinate 157,075 of CAVZCC010000006.1, forward strand.
ACGCGCGCACCATCCGGTCCTGGGACTGGCTCAACTCGCTGCAGGGCCTGTCCGCCCCGTTCCTGGCCACCGCGTTCGGCATCTTCCTCATCCGGCAGTCCTTCCTCGGGATCCCCCGTGACCTGCGCGATGCCGCCGCGATCGAGGGCTACTCGCACTGGCGGTTCATGTGGAGGGTCGCGGTCCCGGTGTGCCGCCCCGCGGTGGCGAGCTTCGCCCTCATCGCGCTCCTGGGGGCCTGGGGCCAGTACACCTGGCCGCGCCTGGCCGTCACGCAGGCCGACTGGGAGCCGTTGCAGACCCGCCTGGCTTCGTTGGCGGTGCAGAACATCGACCGCTCCAACATCGGCTTCGCCGGGGCGCTCATCGCCGCGGTGCCGATCGTGATCCTGCTCATCGTCTTCCAGCGCCAGCTCATCCGAGGTCTGACGGCCGGTGCCGTCAAGGGATGATCCGGCCCCCGACCAAGGAGATCCCCTCCATGCCCACTCCCCGTTCCGTCCCGGCCCCACGGCGCACCCGCCGCGGCCTCCGCATCCTGGCCGCGGCCGTCGTGCCCCTGGCCCTGCTGGTGGCGTCCTGCGGTGGGGACTCGAGCGAGGAGGGTGACGGCGGCGGCGACGCGGCGGCGTCCTGTCCGGTGGATGCCCTCGACGCCGCCGACGGCCCGGTGGAGATCACGGTGTGGAACAACTACACCGCGCTGGCCAAGCGCACGTTCGAGACCATGGTCGGCCAGTACAACCAGAGCCAGGACAAGGTGAAGGTCAACGTGGAGCCGCAGGGCGTCTCGTTCGAGGAGGTCCTGCGCAAGTACAAGCTGGCGGCGGAGGACGACAAGCTCCCCGCCCTGGCCCTGCTGGAGGACACCACCACCCAGGTCATCGCCGACTCCGGCACCATCATCCCCGGCGCCGACTGCTACGCCGCGGACAAGGACTCGCAGGAGATCCTGGATGACTTCCTGCCCATCTCGGTGGCGTCCTACACGGTGGACGGCAAGCTCCAGCCGGTCGGCTTCGACGTGTACACCGCGCTGGTCTTCTACAACCGCACCCACTTCCAGCAGGCCGGCCTGGACCCGGACAAGCCGCCCGCGACCCTGGAGGAGATCCGGGCCGACGCGGAGAAGTTGAAGGCAGCCGGGATCACGCCGAACCCGGTCGGCGTGGTCGCCGCCTCCTGGCAGGTGGAGTGGTGGCTGACCGGTGTGAAGCAGGAGATCGTGAACCAGGACAACGGCCGCGACGGGCTCGCCACCAAGGGGACCTTCGCCAACGACAACACGACGAAGCTGTTCGACTTCTGGGGCGGCATGGTGTCCGACGGGCTGGCCAAGGCCTACCCCGGAACGGAGGGCCAGACCGACCACCTCTTCGCGATGGCCACCAACTCGGCGTCGATCGTGGTGGAGAGCTCGGCCGGGGTGAACACCATCGCCGGGCTGCTGACCGGCACGGTGGACCCCGAGCAGCTCAAGGAGCTGGGCATCGACGTGGACCCGTCGGTGCTCAAGTTCGACCTGGACCTGGGCGTGGGTGCCTTCCCGGGCATCGAGGAACCGGGCCAGGGCCAGATCGGCGGCGGCGCGTGGTACCTGACCAACGGCGGGACCGAGGAGCAGCAGGCCGCGGCGTGGGACTTCATGAAGTGGTTCAACGCCACCCCCCAGCAGGTGCAGTGGGCCCTGGCCGGCAGCGGCCTGCCGGTGGTGCAGTCCGCCGTCGAGGACCCGCAGCTCCAGGAGCAGTGGGCCACCACGCTGGCCGGCAAGTGGAACACCGTGGCCTTCGGGGTGCTGGAGAACGTCGACACCGACTTCCCCGGGCCGCTGATCGGTGACTACAAGGTCACCCGCGAGTCCATCCGCAACGCCTACGAACGGGTGCTGCTGGGCGACGGGCAGGTCCAGCCAGCCATCGACGAGGCCAACGAGAAGATCACCACCGGGGCCGAGGAGTACCAGCAGACCGTCGGGGGATAGGCGGACGCCGGGGTGTCGCGGCGCGGAACTGAAACGCGTTCCAGTTCTGCGGTACGGTGCCGCGCATGAGGACCAACGTCTGTGACCAGCTGGGGATCGAGTTCCCCATCTTCGCCTTCACCCACTGCCGCGACGTCGTCGCGGCGGTGTCCAACGCCGGTGGCCTGGGTGTGCTCGGAGCCGTGGGCTTCACCGCCGAGCAGCTCGCCACCGAGCTGGAGTGGATCGACGAGCACACGGACAAGCCCTACGGCGTGGACGTGGTCATCCCCGGCAAGTACGAGGGGATGGGCGAGATGGACCCGGCCAAGCTGGAGGCCGAGCTCACGACCATGATCCCGGAGGAGCACCGGGAGTTCGCCCGCCAGCTCCTGGCCGACCACGGCGTGCCCGACCTCCCGGACGAGGAGGTCGCCCCCGCCCTGCTGGGCTGGACCGAGGCCACGGCCGCCCCGCTGATCGACGAGGCCCTCCGCCACGACAAGGTGAAGCTGATCGCCAATGCGCTGGGCACACCGCCCGCGGACGTGATCAAGCAGATCCACGACTCGGGTCGACTGGTCGCCGCGCTGTGCGGGGCCCCGGCCCAGGCCGTCCGGCACAAGAACGCCGGCGTGGACATCATCATCGCCCAGGGCACCGAGGGCGGCGGCCACACCGGTGACGTCGGGTCCATCGTGCTGTGGCCCCAGGTCATCGACGCCGTGGCGCCCACCCCGGTGCTGGCCGCCGGGGGCATCGGCAACGGCCGCCAGATGGCCGCCGCGCTGGCACTGGGCGCGGAGGGCGTCTGGACCGGCTCGCTGTGGCTCACCGTCGAGGAGGCCGACATCCCGCCGGCCCAGATGCAGAGCTACCTGGACGCCACCAGCCGGGACACGGTCCGGTCGCGGAGCTGGACCGGCAAGCCGTGCCGCATGCTGCGCAACGACTGGACCGATGCCTGGGAGAACCCCGAGAACCCGCAGCCGCTCGGCATGCCGCTGCAGTTCATGGTCACCGGCGAGGCGGTGGCCCGCGGGCACCACTACCCGGAGCAGGCCAAGGACGTGAACTTCAACCCGGTGGGCCAGATCGTCGGCTCGATGAACAAGGTGCGCCGGACCAAGGACCTGATCCTGGAGATCGTGGAGGAGTACCTGGAGGCCACCGGCCGCCTGGACCGCCTCAACGCCGGCGCCGACGCCTGAGCCGGCCCGTTCACCCAGGTCCGACCACCCGCGTCGGTCACTTGACCAGGAGCTGCCGGCACCCCAGGAGCACGGCGTCGTTGGTCGGCTGGTCCACGCCGGCGGCGCACACCGTGTAGGTGCCGGGCCGGTCCTCCCACGACGCCTCCCACCGGCCGCCGGTGGCGACGGCGTCGTGCACGCCGAACTGCCCGTTGCCCAGTGAGATCACCCGGACCAGGGGGGCGCCGTCGGGGTCGAAGGCCGTCCCGCCCACGATGAGCCGGCGCCGGTCGGTGACGGCGTGGTCCACCGCGCCGGACACCGGCACCGGTGCGGACGGGCCCGTCGGGGCCGATCCCGCCCCGGTCGCCGCGACCAGGTCGATGCGCCCGGCACCGTACGCCGCGTCCCGCCCCGGTGACCCCAGGTCCACCGCGGTGGACTCGAGCCGGGCCCGGACCTCGTCCGCGCCACGACCCGGGTCCTGCTGGCGGAGGACGGCCGCGGCGCCGGCCACCATCGGGGTGGCCATCGACGTGCCGGACATCGTGCAGTAGTCGCCGTTGGAGCAGGTGGACAGGATCCCTGACCCGGGTGCGGCCACGTCCACCCAGGAGCCCCACGAGGAGAACGGCGCCACGGTGTCGTTGGCATCGGTCGCCGCCACGGCGATGGCCCGGGGGTGGCTGCCGGGCCAGGTGGGACCCGAGCCGGGCCCGCTGTTGCCGGCCGCGGCCACCACCACGGTGGGGGCCTTGCCCCGCGACCGGTCCGTGGTCACGTAGGTGATGGCGGCGTCCATCTCCGGGGGGGTGGAGCCGGGCGCACCCAGGGACAGGTTGATCACGTCCGCCCCCTGCTGGTGGGCCCACAGGATCCCGGCGGTGACGTCGACCGACCAGCCCAGTCCCCACGAGTTGAGCACCCGCACCGGCAGGACCTGGGCGCCGGGGGCGACGCCCGACCCGCCCTGGCCGTTGCCGCGGGCCGCGGTGATGATGCCGGCGACGTGGGTGCCGTGGCCGTTGGGGTCGCTGGTGCCGGCCGACCCGTTGGCGGGGTCGAACAGGAGGAAGGACGTCCCGGTGGCGATGCGGGGGCGGCCGTCGGGCAGCGTGGGTGCCAGGTCGGGATGCGATGCCCTCACACCGGTGTCCACCACGGCCACGGTGACCCCGGTCCCGTCGCGGCCCGGGGCCAGGGCACGGGCGCCGATGCGGGTGGGCCCGTACTGATCGGCGTCCAGCGGGTCCGAGGTGAGCGCCACCGGCACGTCCGGGGCGGCGGAGAACACGCCGTCGACGCGGCCCAGGCGGTCGACCAGGGCGGTGAGGTCCGCCCTGTCCACCACGATGCGCTCCACCCCGATGCCACCGGGGGCGGTTCCGTTGCGGTCGGTCACCACGCCGACCACGGCGCCGGGGTCGCCCTCGGTGGCGTCGGCCAGGCGGGCGACGTCGCCCAGCGAGTCCAGGGCCCCGGGCCGGGCCAGGGCGTCGGCGACGGGGTCACCCTCGTCCCCGGCCACCGCCCCGGCCACGGGTGCCAGGACGCCCAGGCCCAGGCACGCCGCCGCGACCGCGGCGATCACCCGACGGTGGTGGCGGAGGGCTGGGACCATGGTGACCTCCTCGACGTCGGGTGTGGGTGGACACCCAGGACATCGGCTCGGTCGGGGACCGCTCGGAGAGTCGAACGGCCCTCCGGTGCGGAATGGGTCCGCCCGGCCCACCACCGGTGGGTCGGGCGGCCCGTCCTCACTGGGGCGTTGGCCCTGCCTCCCCGGGCCCTGCGGCATCCCCGGTCGTGCCACCGGCAGTGGCGCCGGCCGGGTCGAAACGAACCGTCACCGTCACCTCGTCGCTGCCGCGGACCACCAGGAGCTCCAGCGCGGTGGCCGGGTCGTGGCCGTCGAGCACGTCGAACAGGGTGTCCACCGCGGTCAGGTCCCGTCCGGCGGCACGGACCAGGAGGTCGCCCTGGCGCACGTCGGCACGCGCTGCGGGGCTGTCCTCCTCCACGCCGCGGACCAGGAGGCCGTCGCGCTCGTCCAGGCCGACCGCGGCCCGCAGCTTGCGGGCGACGGGCGGGGGCGCCACGGCCACACCCAGGGAGGGCCGCTCCACCTGCTCACCGGCCGCCATGCGGTCGACCTTGGACCGGAGGGAGTCGTCGGCGGGCTGGGCCAGGTAGAACCCGTCGCCGAGCCGGTGGGTGTTGATGCCGACCAGATGGCCGCGGCGGTCCACCAGGGGCCCTCCGGACGATCCGCGGGCCAGCGGGGCGCTGTGCTCCAGGCCGCCGCTGATCCGCCGGCCGCGGGGACCGCGGAAGGGCCGCTGGGTGCCGGACACCAGGCCGAACCCGATGCGCGTGCCCCGCGAGCCGCGGGCCATGGCGAACACGACCGCCCCCACGCCCGGGGTGTCGGCGGCCCACTCGAGCGGCGTGATGTCGCCGGTGTCGACCTCCAGGACGACGAGGTCGCCGTGGGGGTCGGCGCCGCTCACGGTGCCCTGCTCCCGCCGGCCGTCCCGGAACGTGACCTGCGTGCTGCGGTCCCGGAGGTTGTGGGCGTTGGTCAGGACGCGACCCGGGGCCACGACCACCCCGGATCCCCGGGCGTTCCGCCCGATGGCCACGGTGGCCGGTCCGGTCCGCTCGGCCACGGCTCGGGCCGCCTCCTCCAGGGCTGTCAGGGGATCGATGTCGGTCGGACGGCCAGCGGTGGGTCGGTCGTCGGTGGTGTGGTCGGTGCTCATCTGCGGGTCCTCGTCTGGGTGTGGGGCGGTGTGGTGTGGGGCGGTGCGGTCGGGTGGTGTGTGGGGCGGGCGGCCCCAGGGGCCGGCCCGGAGAGTGTCGCGCCCTAACTATCCAAGAGCAAGTCACTACTCCATCACAAGTCACATCCCTGTCGGAAGTGGCCTCCGGCTGGCAGACTCGTCCCGATGGTGACCGACCGCAGTCCCGCGCCGCCCGACGACCTGGACGCGGCCGTGCGCCGGATCGGGGACCGCTGGACCCTGCTGGTGGTGGACGCCCTCCGGTCCGGGCCCATGCGCTACGGCGAGTTGGAGTCGGCCCTGGCCGGCATCGCACCCACGGTGCTGGCGCGTCGCCTGAAGGACCTGGAGGCCGACGGTCTGGTCACCGCGGCCCCGTACCAGGACCGCCCCGTGCGGATGGCCTACGAGCTGACCGCGGCCGGGACCGAACTGGCCGGGGCGCTCGACCTGCTCCGGCAGTGGGGCGCGAGCCAGCGGGGGGCCGGGGGCCCAGGGCTCCACCACGACGCGTGCGGGACCGACCTGGAGGTCCGGCTCTGGTGCCCCACCTGCGAGCAGGTGGCGGAGGACGGGCAGGCCTCCGACCTGCACCACCTCTGAGGACCGCTCAGCCGGCAGTGCGGTCGCGGGCAGGTTCGCTGCGGCCGGTCACTTCACGACGACGTTGCGGCACCCCAGGTCCGTGGCCTGGCCGGTGACCGTGTCCAGCAGGGAGACGCACACCGTGCGGGTGCCCGGGCTCCCCGTCCACGCCGCCAGGAACATGCCGTTCAGGGGGGTGACGTCGCGGACCGCGACCTGGGAGCCCATGGTGGAGGTGACCCGCACCACCGGCGCGCCGTCGGGATCCAGCGCCCGGCCGTGCACGATGATCGTCCGTCCGTCGGCCCGTGCCCCGTCCAGCACGCCGAAGGGCGCGGTGTTCGGCCCGGACGCCGGCGGGGCGGCCGGGGCACCGCCGCCGACGGTGAACCTGGAGGACAGCAGCTGCGCCCCCGGCGATGCCGCGTTCACCCAGGTGCGGAACGACGCGCCGGTCACGTCCTTGGTGCCGCCGGTGCCGACGAGTCGGATGGTCGCCTTGTCCACCCGGCCGGAGACGCCGAGGGGGCCGAGGACCTGCACGTCGGTCACCTGGCCGATCCCGAACCACGAGCCGAGCTGCGACCCGCTGTAGGTGCGGGTCCACGACCCGTTGGGATTGCCACCGGTGCCGTCGGTCGGGTCCGGCACACCGCGGAGGTAGGGCACGGCCGACACCCACACGACCTCGCTGTTCTCGGTGTGGCCGCCGGAGGAGGCGGAGTAGACGGCGTCGATCAGCGCGCCGCCGTAGGTGACGAGCACCCCGTTGGTGTCGTCCACCGCGGCCCGCCACAGGTTGCCCATGGCGCCGCCCTCCTTCTCCCAGCCCAGGTAGGTCTGGTGGGGGAGGCCGCCGTAGAGGTCGAAGTCGGAGGCGGAGCGGTTGGCCCGTGCCACCTGCTTCTGGGCGAAGGTCCGTCCCGCGATGGCCTGGGCCCGGAGGGCCTCGGTGGGCCACGAGGAGGGGACCTCGCCCAGGCCGTACAGGTACTGCTGCATGCCCAGGCCGACGAGCACCGCCCGCAGCCCGCCACCGGCGTCGGGCGTGATCACCAGGGTGCCGTAGGCGTACCGGTAGTTGGGGGGAGCGACCCGCAGCGGACCACCGCCGTCGGCGAAGGACACGACCAGGGCACCCGCGGCCGATCCGTTCACCGCTCCGGACACGGTCACCGACCCGCCCGAACGGCCGACGGTCACCGCGCCGCCCGCACCGGTGGAGCCGAACGCAGGGGACCCGAACTGGCTGAAGGCCGTGGTCCCCCCGGCGGTCAGGGTGAACGACGACTGCACCCCCAGCAGCACGCGCAGGTCGTCGTTCACGGCGCCGCCGCCCACCGAGGTCCCCTGGTAGTAGTGGGTCAGGATCTGTGACGCCGAGCTGCCCTGGGCCGCCATGCCCCGCGCGCCCCACTGGCTCATGCCGACGCCGTGGCCCCAGCCACCACCGGAGAAGGTGAAGGCGGTGTCGGCCGAGGCGGTGGACGCGAACGGACCCCATCCCGCCACGGCGAGCGTGACGCACGCCAGCAGCAGCAGGACGCGGCGCGCGGCGCGGTGTGGGGTGTCTGGCGCGGACCTGATCACATTCCTCCGTCGGTCGGCCGGGCGGGTGACTTGAGCTGTCCCGGCGTGCCGTTGGTCATGCCAGGGCCGCCAGGACACCCAGGACGCTGCGGCCCAGGGTGGGGAGGTGGTACCCGCCCTCCTGGACGACCACGGTAGCCAGCCCCGTGGCCGCGATGCGCTCACCGATCATCGGGTAGGTGTCGGTGTCCAGGGCGAACGCCCCGATCGGGTCGTCCCGGTGGGTGTCCACGCCCAGGGACAGCACCAGCGCGTCCGGGCCGTGGTCGGCCACGGCCGCCAGGGCGGTCCCGAGCGCCTCCAGGTAGCGGGGGCGGTCACATCCCGGCTCCAGCGGCAGGTTGAGGTTGGCCCCGGTCCCGGCGCCGGCGCCGCGCTCGTCGCTGCGACCCCGGTAGAAGGGGTAGTCCACGTCCGGGTCCACGTGGAGCGAGGCGTACAGCACGTCGCCGCGCTCCCAGAAGATGTCCTGGGTCCCGTTGCCGTGATGGAGGTCCACGTCCAGCACCGCCACCCGCCTGCCTGTTCCGGCCAGTCGCTGGGCCGCCACCGCGGCGTTGTTGAGGTAGCAGAACCCGCCGAAGCGGTCGCGGGTGGCGTGGTGCCCCGGTGGTCGGCACAGGGCGTAGGCGGACCGGGCACCGCCTGCCACGTCGTCGGCCGCCGCGGTGGCGCACCGGACGGCGGCCGCGGCGGCCGCGAACGTCCCCCCGAACAGGGGGGCGGACGTGTCGACGCACCGCCACCCGAGCTCGGCGGTGGGCGAAGCCGAGCGGTTGGCGTGCTCGCCGACCGCGAACGTCTCCGGGACGACCACCTGGGCGCCGTCGTCCACCCGACCGTCGGCAGCCAGGACGCGGGCGTGGGCGGTGCGGAGGAAGGAGACCAACCCGGGGTCGTGGACCTGGTCCAGCTCGGGCGGGAGGTCCGGGGCCACGTCGTCCACGTCCAACACCGGACCGAGCCCGGCCTCCAGGAGCGTGGACAGCAGGATGCCGCCCCGTGCGGGGACCTCGGAGTAGTAGGCGGCCGATCCGCCGGGGGGCTGGGGCAACCGCCCCGGATCGTGGGCGCCGTGTCCCGGCCAGTGGTAGGTCCGCACCTACGCGAGGCTAGGACCCCATGCGGGTCGCGACCTACAACATCCGCCACGGCCTGCCTCCGGGCCGTGCCGATGTGGACAACCGGCGGACGGCCCGGGACGTGGCCTCGCTCGACGCCGACGTGGTCGGCCTCCAGGAGGTGGACCATCACACGGCGCGTTCCGGGGGCGCCGACCAGGCGCTGTTGGTGGCCCGGGCCTGCGGGGCGGCGTCGCACCACTTCGGTGCCGCCATCCGCCTGGGCGAGGGGCAGTACGGCAACGCGTTGGTGGTCCGGGGCGACCTGGTCGACGTGACGGACGTGCCGTTGCCGTCCAGGGGCGAGGCCCGCCAGGCCATCATCGCCACGGTCCGGTGCGGGGGCGCGGCGTTCACCGTGGCCGTCGCCCACCTGCAGAACCACACGGTCGGGCGGGCCCACGAGGCCCCGGCCCAGCTGGACGCACTGCTCGACGACCTGGACCGCAGGGTGGGCCCACTGGTGCTGATGGGGGACTTCAACCTGGGGCCCGGTCCGGTGGTGCCGCGGCTCGTCGGCCGCGGCTACCGCCCGGTCGACGGGCCACCGACGTTCCCGTCCGACCGCCCCCGGGACCGGATCGACTGGATCGCGGTGCGGGGATGGGTGGTCGACGAGGTGGAGGTCCCCGACCTGCGCTCCAGCGACCACCGCCCCCTGGTGGCGGACCTGGGACCGGACCCCGTCACACCGGTCCGCCTCGACGCACCCGCCCCGGGGTCCGTACCCTGAGTTCTGGACGGAGGACCCCCCACGGGGGAGTGGCGGATGCAGCGATCGGAGATGGACCCGGACGAGGGCGGCCCCGGTGGCTCGCCGCGCACCAGCGACCGCCCGCCGGTCGGTGAGCCGCTGGTGGTGTCCAAGCGTCGGCCCGTCCAGCCCGCCGCGGAACCGGAGCCGCCGCCACCACCGCCCGGACCGCTCGCCGGCCGCGTCGGCCTGGTCACCGGGGCCACCGGTGACCTGGGCTCGGCGTTCGCGGGCGCGCTGGGCGAACGTGGCGCACGCGTGTGCCTGTTGGACGCCGACCTGGACGCACTGCGGAGCTCCGCGGCCCGGGTGGGTGCGGGTGACCCGCCGCTCGTGCTGCGCTGCGACCTGGGGTCGGCCGACGACGTCCGGTCGGTCTGCGACTTCCTCCGACGGTCGGGTGCACGGTTGGACCTGGTCGTCCACGCCGCGACCGCCCCCCAGGACGGCACGGTGCTGGACAGCCCCGTGGACGGGCTGGACGAGCACTACCTGATCGAGGTGCGGGCCCCGTCGATCCTGGCCCAGGAACTGGCCGACGCGCTGGCGCCGGGGGCGAGCGTGGTCTTCGTGGACCGTGAACCGGGCCACGCAGACGCCGGCGCCGGTGCCCAACGGTCCGTGCTGGCCGCGGCGCGCCGCGGCCTGGTGGACGTGCTGCGGGCCGAGTTGGGCGATGGGGACGTACGGCTGGTGTCGGCGTCCTGTGCCGGTGACAGCGTCGCGTCGGACGTGGCGGAGGTGGTCCTGGACGCGGTGTTCCGGACCGGACCCGGGCGCGTGACCGACCTGCGGGTGCTGTCCCTCCCCCCGGCGGAGCCGGTCACCTGATCCACGGCGGTAGCGTGGGCGCCTGTGGGCAGGCTCTGCATGCGACCGGGTTGTGACCGACCGGCTGCGGCGCGCCTGGCCTTCGACCCGATCGCGCTCCAGCTGTGGGTGGATCCGCTGGGCCCGCGGTCCGCTCCCGTCCAGGAGTTGTGCGAGTTCCACATCGAACGGCTGACCATCCCGCGGGGATGGTCGGCGACCGACCGCCGTCCCGGTCCGTCGGTGGTCGGCATCGCCCGCAGCCCGGTGGGGGCCATGGCCCGCACCGCCGTTCCGGTGGTCGAACACCCCGTCCGCCACACCGCTCCCGAACCGGAGCCCGAGCCGGTCGTGCTGGAGCTGGAGCTGGAGCCGGTCGTGCTGGAGCCCGAACCGGCCACACCGGAGCCCGAGCCGGTCGTGCTGGAGCCCGAACCGGCCACACCGGAGCCCGAACCGGTCGCACCCGAGCCCGAGCCCGTCGCGCTGGAGCCGGTCGCGCTGGAGCCCGAGCCCGAACCGCAGCCCGCTCCGTCGGAGCGCCCGGCCCGGGGCCCCCGGCGGGGCCGGTCCACCCGTGAGGAGCTTCCGCTGCTCTCGCGGCGCCTTCGCCTGGACCGGCCCGCAGCAGTCGATCCTGACCCAGCGGGCCGAGCCCGGGGCAGACCCGGACGACGCTCCGGGCGCCGACGGTTCCTGAGCCCCTCCGGCGTTTCTGGCCTCCGGAGGCCCGGGCCTAGGGTCTGGCCCATGCCGGAGTTCACGTTCCAGGAGATGTTCCCGCTCACCAAGGGTGCGACGCCGTACCGCAAGGTCACCGACGAGTTCGTGTCCGTGGGGGAGTACCGGGGCAACCGCATCCTGGAGGTGGACCGGGAGGCCCTCACCCTGCTGTCGGCCGAGGCGATCCGGGACGTCTCGCACCTGTTCCGTCCCGGGCACCTGGCCCAGCTCCGCAAGGTGCTCGACGACCCCGAGGCCACCGAGAACGACCGGTTCGTGGCCCGGACGATGCTGCAGAACGCCAACGTCTCCGCCGGCATGGTGCTGCCGTCCTGCCAGGACACCGGCACCGCCATCATCATGGGCAAGAAGGGCCAGCAGGTCTGGACCCACTCCAGCGACGGCACCCCCGGCGGCGACGAGGAGGCCCTGGCCCGGGGGGTCTTCCGCACCTACACCGAGACCAACCTGCGGTACTCCCAGGTGTCGCCCCTGACCACCTATGAGGAGGTCAACACCGGGACCAACCTGCCGGCCCAGATCGACCTGTCGGCGGTGGACGGCGACGAGTACCACTTCCTGGTCATCACCAAGGGCGGCGGCAGCGCCAACAAGACGTTCCTGTACCAGGAGACCAAGGCGCTGCTGAACCCGGACTCGCTGCTGAAGTTCGTGGACGAGAAGATCCGGACCCTGGGCACGTCGGCCTGCCCGCCGTACCACCTGGCCATCGTGATCGGTGGGACCTCGGCGGAGATGAACCTGAAGACGGTGAAGTTGGCCAGCACGCGGTACCTGGACGGCCTGCCCACCGCGGGCACCAACCTGGGCCACGCCATCCGCGACCCGGAGCTGGAGCAGCAGATCTGGGAGCTGGCCGCGGCCACCGGCATCGGCGCCCAGTTCGGCGGCAAGTACTTCTGCCACGACGTCCGGGTCATCCGCCTGCCCCGACACGGGGCGTCGTGCCCGGTGGGGATCGGGGTGAGCTGCTCGGCGGACCGCCAGAGCGTGGGCAAGATCACCGCCGAGGGCGTGTTCGTGGAGCAGTTGGAGACCGACCCGGCGCAGTACCTGCCGGAGGTGGGACCCGACGACCTGCACCAGGAGGTGGTCCAGGTCGACCTGAACCTGCCCATGGACCAGATCCGGGCCCAGCTCTCCCGCTACCCGGTCAAGACCCGGCTGTCGTTGTCGGGCCCGATGATCGTGGCCCGTGACATCGCCCACGCCAAGCTCAAGGAGCGCATCGACCGGGGCGAGGGCCTGCCGCAGTACGTCAAGGACCACCCGATCTACTACGCCGGTCCGGCCAAGACCCCGGAGGGCATGGCGTCGGGCAGCTTCGGTCCCACCACGGCGGGTCGCATGGACAGCTACGTCGACCTGCTCATGGAGCACGGCGGCAGCATGGTCACCCTGGCCAAGGGCAACCGCTCGGCCCAGGTCCGCCAGGCGTGCGCCCGTCACGGCGGCTTCTACCTGGGATCGATCGGCGGACCGGCGGCGATCCTGGCCCAGAACTCCATCAAGCGGGTGGAGGTCCTCGAGTACCCGGAACTGGGCATGGAGGCCATCTGGCGCATCGAGGTGGAGGACTTCCCCGCCTTCATCGTCACCGACGACAAGGGCAACGACTTCTTCGCCGACCTGCTCTGAGGCCGTCGCGAACTTTCGTGTCGTTCGCAACCATTCCCTCCGGAAGCTGAAGGTTGTTCACGGTTGATTGCGCGGGCGCATGGGGTGTGCCACTCTTCACCCAGTCTCTGGAGGGAGTCTGATGCGTGCAAAGCGGGCCTGGGGTCTTGTCGCGGTAGTCCTGTTGGTGTTGAGCGCGGCGGCGTGCACACAGCCGCCGAGCGGCGGCGGGACCACCGGTCCGGCCACCAGCTGGACCGTCGATCCGAGGACGACCGACACCGCGATCGCGAGCGACCCCACGTTCACCCACGTCGCCTTCGCCCCCCTCGGGACACCGCGCAACAAGCTCGCAGTCATCCTCCACGGCACCGGGTCCAGTCCGCAGGCCTACTTCGAGTTGGCCGGCGCGTTGCGGGGCGACGGCTACCACGTGATCGTCCTCCGCTATTCGGCCGCGGTGGGCACCCTCACCGCCTGCCCGGATGCCAACGCCGTGGCGAATCCGGACTGTCACCGCGGCTTCCGTTCCGAGACCGTCTTCGGCGGTGGTGTGGCCGATCCCTTCGGCAACTCCTATGACAACGGCGCGGTGAGCATCAGCGCCGCCAACTCGGTCATGAACCGGTTGCTGAAGCTGGTGGACTACCTGAACACCATCGCCCCGGCATCGGGTTGGGGCAACTTCCAGCTGCGATCCGGTCCGGTCTGCACGTCACCCAACGCCACCTACGGGGCCTGCAACCTGAACTGGTCGGACGTCGTCACCATGGGCCACTCCCAGGGCGCGGGCGTTGCGCTCTACCTGGGCAAGTTCTTCCCGCTGGCCAAGGTGGGCATGTTGTCGGGGTCCTATGACGCCTACGACCTGGGCGGCGGCAACTACAGCGTCGCCCCGTGGATCTCCGAGGGCGGCCTGGCCGTTGCCAACGCGGACATCGGCACCCTCCTGCACACGTCGGACTACGGCCTGAACCTGTTCCGGGCGGTGGAGAACTCGCTCGGCGTCACGGGTCCGGAGGTCAACGTGATGACGAGCTCTCCGCCGTACGGAGGCAGCCGGCGCCTGGTCACGTCGTTGGGGTCGACCTGTCCGTGGGATTCAGTGCCCGGGCACAATTCCACCGCGGTGGACCTGTGCTCGCCTGACTTCGCCTACATCGGGGCCTGGCGGTACCTCGCCGGGTCCTGACCGCCCGGGTCCAGGACCGAACGCCGGGCGTTCTGGCGGCGGAGCGCGCGCCACTCCGGCGCGGTCCGCGAGCACACTGGTCACGTGGACCCCACGCTGGTCACCAATCTGTTCGGCGCCATCGGGCTGGGAGCTGCCTCCGGGCTCAACGCTTGGATCCCGCTGCTGGGGCTGGGGCTGGCCGACCGGTTCGGCCTGGTCACCCTGACCGGTTCGTCCGACCTCCTCAGCTCCACCCCGGTGCTGGTCGTGCTGGCGGTGTTGCTGGCGCTCGACGTGGTGGGGGACAAGGTGCCGGCGGTGGACCATGTGCTGCACGTGGTCGGGATGGTCATCGCACCGGTGTCCGGCGCCATCGTGTTCGCGGCCCAGGACAACCTGCTGAGCAACTCGAGCCCTGCCCTGGCCGCCGTGGCCGGCATGGTCCTGGGCGGACTGGTCCAGGGCGGCCGCAGCGCGTTCCGCCCGGCGGTGACCGCCACCACCGGCGGGGTGGGCAACCCGGTCGTCAGCACGGTCGAGGACGTGGTCTCCACCATCCTGACCGTGCTCGCCGTGCTGGTCCCCGTGCTGGCCTTCCTCTTCCTGGTGGCCGTGACGGTGTTCGCCGTGGTGCGGGTGCGGCGTTGGCGGGCCCGGCGGGCCGAGGCACGCTCGGCCCGTGCCGTCCGCGCCGCGGGGAGCGGGCCTGCCTAGGCTCGACCGGCCGGGACCGAGCCCTGCCGTGCCCCGAGGAGGACCCGTGGCGACCTACGAGAACGACGCCGTCGACATCGACTCGCCCATGCCGAACCTGTGGATCGTGTGGGTGGTGCTCGGCGTGCTGTCCACCATCCTCGGCGTGTGGCTCATCTTCAGCCCCAACGCAGCCGCGTACACGCTGGCGATCCTGCTGGCCATCGGCCTGTTCTTCAACGGCATCGGTGAACTGGTCTGGGCCCGGGACCGACCCCGGCCCTGGGTCGGGTACCTGGTGGGCGCCGCGTTCATCATCGGTGGGGTGGCGGTCTTGGTGCGCCCCAACGTCGGTCTGCGGGCTCTGGCCATCGTCGCCGGGATCGCCCTGCTGGTGGTGGGGTTGTTCCAGTTCGCTGCCGCCGTGGTGGACCGCGACGCCATCCGGCACTGGGTCTTCCTGGCCTTCCTGGGCGCCCTGACCTTCGTCGCCGGGTTCCTCGCCCTGGTGTGGCCCGGGGTGACGGTCTTCGTGCTGGCCCTGATCCTGGGGATCCGCCTCACGATCTTCGGCCTGACCCAGGTCTACGTCGGGATGACCCTGCGCAAGCTCAGCTCCTGAGCCGGCCGCTCAGGCCGTCTCGTCCGCTCCGGCCGCTCAGGCCGTCTCGTCCGCTCCGGCCGCTCGGCCGCTCAGGCCGTCTCGTCCGCTCCGGCCGCTCAGGCCGTGGACGGCCGGTTCTTCTCCGTCGCCCGGGCCAGTGCCTGGAGCGATCCGCTGAACGCCGCCATCTGGCGTTCCGCCGGGGTGGTGGAGCGCCGGAACATCCACCGCAGTCGATGCCTGAACGTTGCTGCCATGTGACTCCATCGGCACGACACGGGTCGCGATCAAGTGAACGGTCGCGACCCCTCCGCCCGGCGTGCTCTGATGGGTCGGTGCAGCACGGGTTGACGTCGGCCGAGGCCGCCCGCCGCCTGGGTGAGGACGGGCCGAACGTCCTGCCTGCCGCCCCCCACCCTCCGGCCTGGCGCCACCTGCTGCGCCAGTTCGTGGAGTTCTTCGCCCTCATGCTGTGGGTGGCGGCCGCGCTGGCCTTCCTGGCCGGCCTACCGCAACTCGGCGTCGCCATCGTCATCGTCGTGCTCCTCAACGGCGTGTTCGCCTTCGTGCAGGAGCACCGGGCGGAACGGGCGGCGGAGCGCCTGGCCGACCTCCTGCCCCGACGGGCCACCGTCATCCGCGACGGTCACCGGGTGGACGTCGACGCGGCCGGGCTGGTCCGGGGCGACCTCGTGGCCCTGGAGGCCGGCGACCGCATCTCCGCCGACCTGTCCGTGACGGAGTCCCACGGACTGGAGGTCGACGCGTCCACCTTGACCGGCGAGAGCCTGCCCGTGACGGTCGGTGTCGGCGACGTGGCGGCCGCCGGGACCTTCGTGGTGCAGGGTGAAGCGCTCGCGACCGTGACCTCGACCGGTGCGTCCACCCGACTGGCCGGCATTGCCACGCTGACCCAGTCGCACACCCGTCCGATGAGCCCGCTGACCCGCGAGCTGCACCGGGTCGTCCGGATCATCGCGGTGGTCGCGGTCACGTTCGGCTCGGTCTTCTTCGCCCTGTCGCAGGTGCTCGGCCTCACGTTGGCCGAGGGCTTCGTGTTCGGCATCGGGGTCACGGTCGCCCTGGTGCCGTCCGCCATGCTCCCCACCGTGACCCTGTCCCTGGCGGTGGGGGCGGAACGGCTGGCCAAGCAGCACGCCCTCGTGCGGAGGCTGGAGTCGGTCGAGACCCTGGGGTCCGTCACGTTCATCTGCACCGACAAGACCGGGACCCTGACCACCAACCAGATGACGGCCGTGGAGGTGTTCGACCCCCACGGCGACCGCCGCCATCGATGGCGAGGGGTACGGCCCGGAGGCGGTGGTCACGGTGTCCGGTGACCGGGCGTCGTTGGAGGACCTGGCGCTGGCGTCGGCCCGGTGCTCCACCGGCGATGTCACCCTGGTGGACGGAACCTGGGTCCCCCAGGGCGACACGATGGAGGCCGCGCTCGTCGCGCTGGCCGTCCGACTCGGGGTGGACCCCGTCGCCGACCGCAGCCTGCGGCCCGACGTCCGCCGGTTCCCCTTCGACCCCCGACGTCGCCGCATGTCGGTGCAGGTGGGGGACCGGCTGCTGGTCAAGGGCGCCCCGGACTCGGTCCTGCCCCGGTGCGTGGGCGACACCGGTCCGGCCCATGCCGCCCTGGACCGGATGACGGCCAGGGGCTTGCGGGTGCTCGCCATCGCCTCCCGTGACCTGGACCCGGAGTCGGTCGGAGCCGGCCCGGCGGACGCGGGACGGTGGAGGTGGACCTGGGCCTGCTGGGCCTGGTGGGCCTGGAGGACCCGCCCCGGGCCGGGGTCGGCAACGCGATGCCGGGACTGCCGGGACGCCGGGATCCGCGTGGCCATGGTCACCGGCGACCATCCGGCGACGGCACGGACCATCGCCCGGGAGATCGGACTCCTCGGGGCCGAGGGCGTGGTGGTGGAGGGCACCGACCTGCCCGGACGACGAGGCTGGAGCTCGGGGAGCTGGTCGACCGGGACGGGATCGTGCTGTCCCGCATCGACCCGGAGGACAAGCTGCGGATCGCGGTGGCGCTCCAGGCCCGTGGCCACGTGGTGGCGATGACCGGGGACGGGGTGAACGACGGGCCGGCGCTGCAGACCGCCGACATCGGCATCGCCATGGGCCGGACCGGCACCGACGTGGCCCGGGAGGCGTCGGACCTGGTGCTGTTGGAGGAGGACTTCGCCGTCATCGTGTCCGCCGTGTCGCAGGGGCGGGCCACCTTCGCCAACATCCGCCGGTTCCTCACCTACCACCTCACCGACAACGTGGCTGAGCTGGCACCGTTCGTGGTGTGGGCACTGTCCGGCGGCCGGTTCCCGCTGATCATCGGCGTCCTCCAGGTCCTGGGCCTGGACATCGGCACCGACACCCTGCCGGCGGTGGCGCTGGGGGCGGAGGCCCCCGACCGGCGGGTGCTGGAGCGGCCCCCGGCCAGTGGCCACCTGCTCAACCGGCGGGTGGCCTGGCGGGCGTTCGGTGTCCTGGGCCCGACCGAGGTGGTGCTGTCGTTCGCCGCCTTCGGCGTGACCTACCTGCGCGACCGGATGGCGATGGGGAGATCCGGACCCGGGCGGGTCGCTGGCACTCGCCGCCTCCGGCGCGGCGTTCGCCGCCATCGTGCTCGGCGCAGCTCACCAACGCGTTCCTGTGCCGCAGCGGCTCGTTGTGGCCGGGGGCGCTGGGCTGGACCACCAACCACCTGCTGCTGTGGGCGGTGGGTGCCGAGCTGGTCATCACCGCATCGTTCCTGTTCGTGCCGCCGGTCGCGGCGGCCATGGACCAGGCCCCGCCGACCGTGTGGGGCTGGCTGGTCGCCGTGTCGTCCATCCCGGTGATGCTGGCGGTCGATGCCGGCGAGAAGGCGATCCACCGCCGCCGCAGGTCACGGGACGGGTCGACCGCCGCGCTGCCTACAGGCCCATGAACTCCAGGATCCCGTGGTCCCGGCCGGCGGTGTACCCGCCGTCGACGGCCAGGGCCTGACCGGTCACGAACGACGCGTCGGGTGAGAGCAGGAACGCTGCGGCTGCCGCGATCTCCGACGGGTGCCCGAACCGCCGCAGCATGTGGGCGTCCTGGAAGTTGCCGCGGACCTGCTCCATGCCCGGCATGTCGAACACGCTGGAGGTCATCGGGGTGTCGATGAACCCGGGGCAGATGGCGTTGGCCCGGATGCCCTGGCGGCCGTAGTCGATGGCCAGGTTCTTGGTCAGGAGGACCACACCGCCCTTGGACGCGTTGTAGGCGCTGCCCCCTGCGGTGCCCTCCAGTCCCTCGATGCTGGCCAGGGTCACGATGGCGCCGCGCTCCCCGGGCCGGTCGCCCCCACCGACGGGCTCCTGGCCGAGCATGCGGGCGATGGCGTGGCGGGCGGTGAGGAAGGTGCCGGTCAGGTTCACGGCGATGATGCGGTCCCACTCCTCGACGGGCAGGTCGTGCACGGCGCCGCCGCCGGCCACCCCGGCCGCGGTCACCACCCCGTCGATGCGCCCGGTCCGCTCCACGCACGCGGCCACCGCCGCCTCCACCGCGGCCTCGTCCCGCACGTCCACCGTCCGGTACCCGAAGCGGTCCGAGTCCGGGGCCAGGTCGGCGGGCCGGTCCACCACGTCGGCGCCGACCACCACCGCGCCGTCCCCGAGCAGCCGTTCCACGCAGGCCCGGCCGATGCCCGAGGCCGCACCCGTCACCAGCACCGTTCGTCCCTGGAAGTCAGTCATGGCCCGCAGCCTAGGGACCGGCTGCACCGCCGATGTCCGGGGCGGTGGATCCCGGCCCGACCCTTGCCGATGTCGGCACGGCAGGATAGGGTGATCGAACAGGTGTTCGTCCATGCGCCTCTCCGAACGTTCCCCGTCCATGGACCTCCGAACAGCGAGACGGACGGGAGGGCTGCGCCCATGGATGCTGCAGCAGAGGTGGATGTCGGTGAGGCGGTCGCGCTGGCGGTCGCGGCCGTGGGCGGCGCGGCCGTGGAGGTGACGGGCATCGGCGACGAGGCGTTGATGGCTCGTGTGCAGGAACTGGAGTCCCTGCGCCGGGCCGTCGACGCCGTCTCCGCCGCCGTGGTGGGAGAACTGGACGTCCGGGGGGCCACCGACCGCCTGACGGGCTTCCCCACCCGGACCTGGCTGGCGGTGGACGGGCACCTGCCCCGTGACGTGGCCGATCGGCGGGTCAAGACCGCGGCGCTGCTGCGCCACTGTGGGTCGTTGGCGGCAGCGCTCCGGGACGGGCGGATCACGGTCGACCACGTCCGGGTGGTCGCGGAGGCCTCGAACGACCGGAACCGGGACGCGGTGGTCTCCCTGCAGGACCACCTGGTCGCCATGGTGGCCCAGTTCCCCAGGTTCGAGGCCTGGGCGACGCAGGTCCGGGCCCTGTTGGACCTGGCCGACCAGGACGGTGGCCATGACCCCCGCCCCGAGGACAATCGGCTCCACCTGTCCGCCGGCCTGGACGGCGACCTCCATCTGGAGGCCTCCTTCGTCGGTGAGCAGGCCCTGACGGTGCGGTCCACCCTCAACCGGATCGCCGACCAGCTCTTCGACAGGGCCGTTCGCGACCGCGACCGGGCCCCGGGCGACTGCACGGTGCCCACCCGGTCGACCCTGTTGGCGTTGGCGTTCGCCGAGTGCTGCCGCCTCGCCGCCGGTGCGGCCGGCACCGGGTCATCCCCGGCCTCGGACATCACGTTGGTGATCCACGCCGACGACCCCGGGTCCGTGCGCACCACGGACGGCCACCGGGTCGACCCGGCCACGGCGCGCCTGGCCTGCTGCGACGGCGTCCACCACCCGCTGGTGGTCGATGCCGAGGGGGTGCCGCTGCTCCTGGGGCGCGGGGCCCGCTTCGCCAACCGGGACCAACGCCGTGCCGTGCACCAACGCGACGGCGGCTGCGTCTTCCCCGGCTGTGATGTCCCGGCCGGTTGGACCGACGTGCACCACGTCATCCAGTGGGACCACGGCGGCACCACCGACGTCCCGAATCTGGCCTGCCTCTGTCGGCACCACCACGGGGTCGTACACCGGACCGGGTGGTCCATGGCCACCGTGGAGCACCAGTGGTTCCGGATCGTCACCCCGTCGGGACGGGTGCTGCCCAGCCAACGACACGGCCGCCCAAGAACCGGCTGAGCCGACGGCCGCCCTGACACGACACCGCCCTGACAGGACACATCGTGGCGTGGCAGGTTGTGCCGCACGCGATCGCAGACCAGGGGGACGTCATGGCCGACATCGTGATCCGCAACGGCACCGTCGTGGACGGGACCGGCGCCGCCCCGTTCCTGGGTGACGTGGAGGTGGCCGACGGGGTGATCACCGGGGTGGGGCGCGCCGGCAGCGCCGGGAACGCGGCCAGGGAGATCGACGCCGAGGGCGCGCTCGTCACCCCGGGGTTCGTGGACATCCACACCCACTTCGACGGCCAGGCGACCTGGGACCCGGTGCTGGCGCCGTCCTCCCTGCACGGCGTCACCACCATCGCCATGGGCAACTGCGGCGTGGGGTTCGCCCCCGCCGCCCCCGACCGCCACGACTGGCTCATCGGTCTGCTGGAGGGTGTGGAGGACATCCCCGGCACCGCCCTGGCGGAGGGCCTCACCTGGGGCTGGGAGACCTTCCCGGAGTACCTGGACTCGCTGGCCGCCACCGGCCACGTCCTGGACATGGGCGCCCACGTGCCCCACGCCGCGTTGCGGACCTACGTCATGGGTGAGCGGGGGGCGGTCCACACCGAGTCGCCGACCCAGGACGAACTGGCCCGGATGGCGGACCTGGTCACGGAGGCGATCGGGGCCGGGGCCATGGGGTTCGCCACCTCCCGGACCGAGGTGCACCGCACCGCGGCGGGCGAGAACATCGGGACGCTGTCCGCCACCGAGCTGGAGCTCCTGACCATCGCCCACGCCATGCGGGTGGCGGGCGCGGGGGTGGTGCAGCTGATCTCCGACCTGTACCAGACCCCCGACGACCTGCAGGCCCAGCGGGAGCTGGACCTGCTGGAGCGGTTCGTCCGCACCAGCGGCCGTCCGCTCAGCTTCACGATGCAGCAGGCCTACCACTCGCCCGAGCGGTGGCGTCACCAGATGGCATGGGTGGACAAGATGGTCCACGCCGGTTTCGACGTGAAGGCCCAGGTGGCTCCCCGGCCCATCGGGGTGCTCATCGGCCTCACCGCCACGGCCAACCCGTTCCTGTTCTGCGCCTCCTACGACGAGGTGTCCGCGCTCCCGGTGGCCGAGCGGGTGGTGGCGCTGGGGGACCCCGAGCGCCGTCGCCGGATCCTGGACGAGCACGCGGCCATGGCCGCCACGTTGTCGCCCGGTCTGTTCCAGCAGATCATGTGCGGCTTCGACGTCCTGTTCCGCCTGTCCGACCCGGTCGACTACGACCTGCACGCCGACCGTTCCATCGCGGCGGAGGCCCGACGGGCCGGCGTGGAGCCCATCGACATGGTGTACGACCTGTTGCTGGAGCGTGGCGGCGAGCAGCTGCTCTACCTGCCGCTGTTCAACTTCGCCCACGGCAACTTCGACGACATCCACGCCATGATCAGCTCGCCCAACGTGCTGTTCGGGCTGTCCGACGCGGGGGCGCACTGCGGGGCCATCTGCGACGCCTCCATGACCACGTCGTCGCTCACGGTGTGGTCACGGGACCGGTCGGGCGCCGACGGGGTGCCGGTGGAGGCGATCGTGCACGGCCACACCCAGCGCAACGCCCGCCACGTGGGCTGGTTGGACCGCGGGGTGGTCGCACCCGGCTACGTCGCCGACCTGAACGTGATCGACCTGGAGCGGTTGGCGTGCCACCCGCCCACGATCGTCCACGACCTGCCCGCGGGTGGCCGCCGCCTCATGCAGACCGCGGCGGGCTACCGGTTCACCATCAAGTCGGGGGCCGTCACCTTCCAGGACGGCGAGCACACCGGCGAGCTGCCCGGGGCGCTGCTCCGGGGCGGACGGCGCCCACCGGGGTGACCCCGCCCACCGGGTGCCGGTCAGTCCGGGGGAGGGGTGGTGGACACCAGCCAGTGGTACAGCGCCTCGACCCCGTCCTGCTGGAGGGCCTCGGGCGCGTGCTCGTCCTCCATGGTGCCGCCGAGCACGGACCACCGGTGGAGGTTGGAGGTGGTGTCGAGCACCAGGTGCGCCGCCCGGCCGTGACGGGCCCAGTGCTCGGCCCCGGTCGGGTCGCAGCCCCACAGCGAGCAGGCCAGGACGTCCTGGCGCCGGACCCGTTCCACGGGCGGGCCCGTGGGCCGACCGTGGGGCGAGACGGGCAGGATCACCAGCCGGGTAGGGGTCACCACCAGTGAGTAGTGCCGTGTGCGCAGGCCGCTGCGGGAACGGACCATGACCGCGCCCAGGGCGGTCTCGCCCCCCGTGTACTGCGGGCCGGTGGTGATCCGCAGGTCCAGCGCCTGGTCGATCAGGTCCCGGTCGATGAGCGACATGGTCCGAGGCTAACGACGGCCGCGGGAAAAGCGGCACGTCCGTCGGAGACGGGGGATCGCCGGTCGATCCGCCGTGGTCAACCGCCGTGGTCAACCGTCGTGGTCAACCGCCGTGGCGAAGCACGGCGTGCGCCGCGGCCAGGCCGCACATCCCGTGGACCCCACCCCCGGGTGGGGTGGAGGACGAGCACAGGTAGAGGCCCTCGACCGGGGTGGCCCACGGGTGCAGCGACGCCGTGGGTCGCAGCAGGAACTGGCGGAGGTCGGCCACGCCGCCGTTGATGTCGCCGCCGACGTAGTTCGGGTTGTGGTGCTCCATGGCGACCGCGGTCATGGTGCTGCGGGCCAGCACCAGGTCACGGAACCCGGGGGCGAAGCGCTCGATGCGGGCCTCCATGCGTCCGGTCATGTCCACGTCGGAGCCGTTGGGCACGTGGCAGTACCCCCAGAGGGTGTGCTTGCCGGCGGGCGCCCGCGTGGGGTCGAACAACGACTGCTGGGCCAGCAGGAGGAACGGCTCCTCGGGGTGCCGGCCCCGCACGACGTCCTCCTCGGAGGCCCGCACCTCGGCCAGCGAGCCGCCCAGGTGCACGGTGCCGGCCCGCGCCGTGTCGGGGTCCGACCACGGCACCGGTCCGTCGAGCGCCCAGTCGACCTTGCAGACGCCCGGCCCGTATCGGTACCGCTCCAGCGACCTGCGGTACCGGCCGGGCAGTCGGTCCCCGGCCAGCGCCAGCAGCTGGCGGGGGGTGACGTCGCACAGCACGGCCCTGGCCGCCGGCAGCTCGCGGAGGTCCCGGACCTCGTGGCCGCAGCGCACCTCGCCGCCCTCGGCCCGGATGAGCGCGACCAGCGCGTCGGCGATGGCCTGCGACCCGCCCTCGGGCATGGGCCAGCCGACCACGTGGGCGAGCTGGCCCAGCAGCATGCCGAACCCGCCGGTGATCGGGGCGTCGAGGGACAGCATGGAGTGCGCGGCCAGGCCCGCCAGCAGTGCGGGGGCGTCGTCACCACGGAACCGGGAGCGTCCCAGCGACGACGCGGAGCGGATGCCGGGGAGCCCGTAGCGGGCCAGTGCCACTGGGTTGTGGGGGACGGACAGGGGCTGCAGCAGCGAGTCCACCAGGGGCAGGCCGGCGTCCACCGACGGGCCGAACAGGCGGGTCCAGGCCCGGCCGTCGTCACCGAGGCGGTCCGCGGTCCGCTCCAGCGAGCGCTCCTGCAGCACGGAGTGGCCCGGCCGCAGGGCGTGGGCCAGGGGCACGTCGGGCTGGATCCAACGGACGCCGGCGTCGGGCAGGCCCAGGTCCCGGAACGCGGGGGACGCCATGCCCAGCGGGTGGATGGCGGAGCACACGTCGTGGCGGAACCCGGGCAGGGTCAGCTCCTGGGTGCGGGTGCCGCCGCCGGGGGTGCCGGCCCGCTCCAGGACCAGGACCTGCCAGCCGGCGCGGGCCAACGTCAGCGCCGCCACCAGGCCGTTGGGCCCGGCCCCGACCACCACGGCATCGACGCGTTCGGACATGGCCCCACCCTACGCGGGCGTCCACGGCAGCCCGGCGTGGCCCTGCCGCGGCATGATCGGTGCCCATGAGTGCCCGATCAGACCTGCAGTCCCTGAACCGCCACCGCGTGCCTGCCTGGTGGACCGACGCCAAGCTGGGGATCTTCGTCCACTGGACCCCGGCGTCGGTGCCGGGGTGGGCGCCGGTGGACTCCGAGATCGGCGACCTCCTCGCAGCGGGGGACCACGACGCCCTGCGGGAGACGCCCTACACGGAGTGGTACGAGAACTCGTTGCGGTTCGCCAACAGCTCGGTGGCCCGGCACCACCGCGCCACCTACGGGACCAAGCCGTACGCGGAGTTCGCCCAGGAGTACCAGGAGGGCCTGGCGTCGTGGGACCCGGACGACTGGGCCCGCCGGTTCCGGGCCACCGGGGCCCGGTACGTGGTGCTGGTGGCCAAGCACCACGACGGGTTCTGCCTGTGGCCCACCTCGGTGCCCAACCCGCACCGGGCCGGCTGGCACACGACCCGCGACGTGGTGGGGGAGTTGCGGGAGGCGGTGCTGGGCGCGGGCATGCGGTTCGGGCTCTACTACTCCGGGGGCCTGGACTGGACCTTCGACGACCGCCCGCTGGGCAACCTGGGTGACCTGCTGGCCGCCATCCCGCAGGGCGACTACCCCGCGTACGCCGATGCGCAGGTCCGCGAGCTGGTCCAGCGCTACCGGCCCAGCGTGCTGTGGAACGACATCGCCTGGCCGTCCGGGCGCGGCCCCCTGTGGCGGCTCATGTCCGACTACTACGACGCCGTCCCCGACGGCGTGCTCAACGACCGCTGGATGCCGTGGTCGCCGGCCATGGCCGCCACCCGGTACGCGCCCGCCCGGCGGCTGGTGGACGCCGCCAACGCCCGGGCCACGCGCTCCTCCGGCGGGCTGGTCCCGCCCAAGCCCCCGCACTTCGACGTCCAGACCCCCGAGTACGTCGTGTTCGACGACGTCCGGCGCACGCCGTGGGAGTGCGTGCGGGGCATGGACCAGAGCTTCGGGTACAACCGGAACTCGGGCCCCGGGCACTTCCTGGCGCCGGACGAGTTGGTGGAGATGCTGGCCGACATCGTGGCCAAGGGCGGCAACCTGCTGTTGAACGTCGGGCCACGGGGTGAGGACGCAGGCATCCCCGACGAGCAGGCCGGGTTGCTGGACCACCTGGGGCGCTGGACGTCCGGGCCCGGCGCCACCGTGCACGCCTCCCGACCCTGGGTCCGTCCCGCCGCGACGCTGGCGGACGGGACCGAGCTCCGCTTCTGGGCCGCGGACCGGACCGTGTGGGCCGCCGCGGACGCCACCGTGGACGGGCCGGTGCTGGTGCCGGGGGTGGCGCCCACCCCGACCACCTCGGTGTCACTGGTGGGTGGGCCGTCGCTGGACTGGGAGGCCACCGGCCACGGGGTGCTGGTGCAGGTGCCGGGTCCGGTCGACCACCCGGTCCTGCAGTTCGACCACGTGGACGCCTCGCCGATCTGACCGTCGGTCCCGCGTGGGTGCCCGGGGCCTTCTACGATCCACGGGTGGCAACCAACCGGCGCCTGGGAAGGGTCGCCGTCCTGCTCCTGGTGTCGGGGGTCGTCCTGATGGTCGTCCCTCCGCTGGCCCGCGACGGCATCTGCGGGCTCGTGCCGTGCACGGACCAGGCCCCGGACATCGCGGTGACCCGCACCGCACCGGACCAGATCGCCGTCGTGGTGCCCGAGGACGCCGCGCCGTCGGTCCGCTCGGTGCGCCTCCTGGAGGGCAGCGCACGGTCCACCGGGTCCCAGCAGTGGTTCATCCGCCGTGACGGCAGTGACGTCACCGAGGTGTTCCCCCTGGGTGCAGAACCGGAGGGCTTCCGCACCGTGACGGAGTTGGCGGCCCAGCCGACCGAGGGCTCCTGGGTGGTCGTGGTGGGGTTCGGGTGCACCAACGCATCGCTGCCGTTCGACCCGGGATCGGTGACGGCCGGACGGCTGAGCTCGTGGACCGGTGTGACCGACGGGGCGTCGTTCGCGGCGTCGGCCACCACGGAGGAGGCCTGCGCCACCTCCGCCGGGACGCTGGAACGCGTCCTCCTCGTCCTGGGCGCGCTCCTGACGGTGGCCGGCGCCGTCATCGGGATCGTGGTGGTGCTGCGCCGCCCGGTCCGACTGGAGGACGACCCCGAGGGACCGGGCGAACCGGAGGCCTGAGGCCTGAGGCCGGCCCCGTTCCGGTCCCGTGCTCAGGCTGCGCCGTAGTAGTCCTTGGCCTCGTGGTCGTAGAGCAGGTAGTAGGCGACCACGGCGTAGATGACGGCCGGGACCAGCGCGGTGTACCACTGGCGGTTGTCGAAGGCGATCATGGCGAAGCCCAGGCCGATGATCCGCAGCACGGCCAGGGCCACGGTGACGATCCGGGCCGTGTTGGACCCGGAGCGCAGGCCGATGCCGATGGCGAAGGCCACCAGGCCCAGCACGCCGATGGCGATGCCGTAGGCCACGAGCGGTCCCGACTCCAGGCCGGTCTCCGCCTGCAGGTTCAGCGAGTTGCGGTTGAGCACCATCAGCGTCGCCAGCGACAGGTCCAGGATGGCGCCCACCAGCACCACCGCGCTCAGCAGCTTCACCCCGAGCGGGGCGGTGTCGATGTCCCGGTACGGCGTGGTCGCGGGATCGGGCGGGGCGGTGTCGCTCATCGGGGTCCTTTCGGCGGTCCCCGACGATCGTACGGCCGCCATCGCCGTTCTCCTGCCCATACCGACGGGTTGTTCCCGGGACCGGACCGTCGGTCGGGCCGTCCGGCTGCTCAGGAGGACGACGACGGGAACGGCTGGTACCCCGGGGCGACCAGGGGCCAGGGGCGGGTCCGCTCCAGCGACGCCGCCACGCCCAGCGCCAACCCGTCGCGGTGGCGTGGCGCCACCACCTGCAGGCCCATCGGCACCCCGGCGTCGTCCAGCCCCATCGGGACCGACACGGCCGGATGCCCGGTGGCGTTGAGCTCCGGCGTGTTGGTGGCGATGGTCGGATCGCCGGTGACGGCGCCCGCCGAGTCCGCCGGCGGCCCCTCCGGGCCCCAGCCCTGGACGTTCAACGTGGGCAGGGCGAGCACGGCGTCGGTGCCGACGAGGGCGTCGATGCGGGCCCCCACGTCGTGGCGGCGACGGGTCGCGGCCAGGTACTCCGCGGTGCTGACCCGTTCCCCGAAGGTGACCATGTCCCGCAGCGACGGCTCGAAGGCGTCCCACTGGTCCCGGACGTCGGCCAGGCTCTGGGCCAGCTCCGCGGTGGCCATCACGAACCAGTCGAACACGGCGGCCGGGTCCGACGGGGCCGCCACCCGCTCCACCGTCAGGCCGTCCTCCGCCAGCGCGGCCAGGGCGTCCTCGTAGGCGGCCTCCACCACCGGGTCCACGTCGGCCCGGAAGGTGCGGCACGCCAGCACCCGGGCCGGCCGGGAGGGACCCAGGTCCACGGTGCCGGCGGGCACCGACAGCCAGTCACCCGCGGCGGGGCCGAACGTGATCCGGGCCTCGGTCAGCACGTCGGCCACGGTGCGTCCGGTGACCCCCTGGGTGGAGAACTCGGTCCACCGGGGCAGCACGTTGCGTCCGATCGCCCCCATGGTCGGCTTGAGCCCCACCAGGCCGCAGAGCGCGGCCGGGATGCGCACGCTGCCCCCACCGTCGGAGGTGGTGGCGAGCGGGGCGAGCCCCGCGGCCAGCGCCGCGGCGGAGCCACCGCTGGACCCGCCCGGCGAACGCTCCAGGTTCCACGGGTTGCGGGTCGGACCGTGCAGCAGGTTGGTGGTGAAGGGGGCGTGGCCGAAGGCGGGGCTGTTGGTCCGCCCCACCACGATGGCCCCGGCCGCCCGCAGCCGCGCCACCACCACGTCGTCGACGTCGTCGGGCGGCGCGTCGGCATGCAGCGGCGACCCCATGGTGGTGCGGGAGCCCCGGCAGCGGGCCATGTCCTTGACCAGCAGGGGCAGGCCGGCCAGGGCCCCGGTACGCGGGTGGGACCGGGCCGCGTCGAGCGCCTCGTCGCCATGGACCAGCACCACGGCGTTGAGGTCGTCGTGGCTGGCCTCGATGCGCCGGAGGCTCTCCTCCACCAGCTCCACGGGGGAGACGTCGCCGTTGCGGACGGATGAGGCCAGTTCGTCGAGCATGGCCGGACGCTACCGGGGGCCGACCGTCCCCGGGCGGCCGGTGCGGCCCCGTGTTGTACTGCCCCGTGTTGTACTGCCCCGTGTTGTACTGATGGCCATGATCGACCTGGAACAACACGGCGATGTGGTCCTGCTCCGATGGGCCGACGGCGAGAACCGGTTCAACCGCGACAGCGTCGCCCGCTGGCATGAGGTGCTGGACGACCTGGAGTCCCGGGACGGGCCGATGGCGGTGGTGCTGACCGGCGAGGGCAAGTTCTTCTCCAATGGACTGGACCTGGACGCGTTCGCAGCCGATCCCGACGGGGCCGGACCCATCCTGGAGGGCGTGCACCGCCTGTTCGGCCGGATGCTGCTGTTCCCGGCCTTCACCGTGGCGGCCCTCAACGGCCACGCCTTCGCGGGTGGGGCCATGCTGGCCTGCGCGTTCGACCAACGGGTGATGCGCGGGGACCGGGGGTACTGGTGCCTGCCGGAGGTGGACCTGGGCCTGCCGGTCACCCCGGGGATGTTCGCCGTGATCACGTCCCGGCTGTCCACCGCGGCCGCGGCCGACGCCCTGGTCACCGGCCGTCGGTACGGCGCGGACGAGGCGCTGGCGCTGGGCATCGTGGAGCACACCGCGGCCGAGGCGGACGTGGTGGGCCGGGCGGTGGAGCTGGCCTCGGACATGGCGGGCAAGAACCGTGCGGTGATCGCGGACCACAAGCGCCAGCTGTTCGCCTCGGCGGCCGCGGCGTGCGGGGTGACGGCCTGACGGGTCGAGCCGCGCCGGTCGTGATGCGTGCCCACGGCAGGATTCGAACCTGCGACACACGGTTTAGGAAACCGATGCTCTATCCCCTGAGCTACGTGGGCGGGACAACAGCGGAATGAACCGCGGGGTACTTGTCTACTCACCGCGGCCGTTGCGGATCGACCTGACCCCCGGGGCGCCTGGTGTGGAGCGACTCCGCGGAGTCGTGGATGCCACGCCGAGCGCGAATCACGTGGTACCGGGCTTGTGGATCCCACGGTCCGTGACCAGCACGACTCCGCGGAGTCGCCCGGGTGGAAGGCCAGCTCGGCGCCGGGTCGGCTCGGAGCGCCCGGCCCGGTGCCCTGCTGATCCACGGCATCCCGGCGGGCATGGCCGGTAGCGTCCCGGCCATGCCCGACAGCCCCGCCAGCCCACCCACCGCGTCCGTCACCATCCGGGCATCGGCCGAGGACCTGTACGACCTGGTCACCGACGTGGCCAACATGGGCCGGCTCAGTCCCGAGTGCACGGGCGGCAAGTGGCTGGACGGGGCGACCGGCCCCGCCGTGGGTGCCCGGTTCAAGGGCACCAACAAGCGCGGCCTGATCCGCTGGTCCACCGTCAACCGGGTGGTGGCGGCGGACCGGGGCAGGGAGTTCGCGTTCGAGACCGACGGCAGCGGCGCCCGGTGGACCTACCGGTTCCAGGCCCAGGGCGACGACACCGTGGTCACCGAGTCACGGGAGATGTTCAAGAAGCGCCCGGCCTCCGCCACGTTCTTCGCCACCCTCCTCCTGGGGGGCACCGGTGCCCACGACGACGAGATGAACCAGGGCCTGCGGGCCACCCTCGAGCGTCTCAAGGCCGTGGCCGAGGGGTGAGCCGTGGCCCAGGGGTGAGCGGTCCCGCGGCGTGGAGTGGCTCGGTGCGGTGGATCGGGCCACCCATCGGGCGGTCCCGCACCGCGGGCGAGCGTCGGGTGTGGCGGTGGGATCCCGCCGACGGTGAGGCCCCGCAGATCGAGGACCCGCCGGGCGCACGCCAGCCCGGACTGGCCCTGTTCGCACCGGACGGCACGCCCTGGATGGCGCTGGGCCGTCACCCGGTGCGCCACCCCCGCACCCGCCGCGACCCGGCCTGGCACCACCAGCACGTCCTGGAACCGGCCGGCCGGGTGCCCTCGGCCGCCGTGACCTGGACCGGCGTGGCGGTGTTCCGGGACCGCTTCGGGAACGGCGTGCTGGTGGACCCGTCCGGTGGCGTGCTGGCCCGGGTCGACCGGCCGGGCCGGGTGCGGACCACGGTCCAGGAGGGTGACGCGGTGGACGTCGATGGTCACCGCTACGGGCTGGAGCCGGTCCTGTTGGACCTGCCGGAAGGGAAGCGCCGCCGGTTCTGGTCGCCGTCGCACCTGGTCGGCATCCGTCTGGTCGACCCCGACGGTGGCGGCATCCGGGCCGAGCTGGTGGCGGACCGGGACCGGGGGTTCGAGGGCGACGTCACCTCACCGGTCCGGGCCGAGTGGTCCGCCGTCCCCGGTCGGTGGGAGGCGGCCGTGGTGCTGTGCTGCCTGGCCTCGGCCATCGACGGCGACCTCAACGTCAGCAACGACTGACCCCGGGCGCAGCGGGGTCAGGACCCCGAGGCGTCCCAGATCCCGGCCACGGAGTGCCCGGTGGCGACGGCGTCGGTGGGACGGCTCCCGTCGGGCAGGTCCGGTCCCATGACGCCGCCGATGCCCTCGGCGCTGGCGATGTTCCACTCCGTCCAGTCCAGCCAGAGGTTGTAGGCCTCCGTGGCGAACTCGCGGTTGATGCCCTCATAGATGGCCGTGGCCGCGGCGGGATCCGTCTCCACCCGGCCGGCGTCCAGCGCGGCGTTGATCTCGGGGTCGTTGAACTTGCCGAAGTTCACCGGCGACCCGCCGTACCACCACACGTAGTTCCCGTCCGGCACGCCGCCCGGGAAGTTCCGGTAGGGGATCATGTCCCAGTCTTTGCCGAGGGCGGTGTTGATCAGGGTGGCCTGTTCCACCGGGGACAGGTTCACGGTGATGCCGGCCTTGGCGAACTGCTCCTGGAGGAACTGCGCGCCGCGGCTGGACTCGCTGTCCGCACTGTGGACGTAGGAGAACTCGAACGGGCGCCCGGACTCGGCCTCGTACTGCGCCACCAGGTCCTTGGCCTCGGCCAGGTCGTACTCGGGGAAGCCGGCGTCCTCCAGGTACCCCTTGGAGCCCGGCGGGAAGGGTCCGGATGCCATGGGGAACAGCCCCAGCGTGCGCACCCGCTGGTAGAGGTCCCGGTCCAGGGCGTGGGCCACGGCCTTCCGGGCCACCGGCGAGTCGAACGGCGGCCGCGACGCGTTGAGCATCAGGAACCCGACCTCGGTGTTGGCCAGGGTCTGGACCAGGCCGATGGTGCCGTCGTCCGCCTCTGCCTCCAGGGTCTCCACCGCCGGGGCGGAGGAGGTGTGCAGCATGTCCAGCTCGCCGGCGAGGAACGCGTTGAGCCGGGCGTCGGAGTCCGGGATGGGGCGGAACTCGATCCGGTCCAGGTAGGGCAGTTGGCGCCCGTCGCCGTCGGTGGCCCAGTAGTCGGGGTTCCGGGTGGCCGAGAGGTGGTCGTTGACCGCCCACTCCTCCAGCTCGAAGGGCCCGGTGCCGATCAGCGCCGTGTCGCAGGTGTCGGGGTCGTCCAACTGGGCCTGGGCCATGATGCCCAGCCGTCCGCCGCCGTAGAGGTAGGCCGGCAACGCCGGCCAGGGCTGGGCGGTGGTGATGCTCACCGTGCGGTCGTCCACCACCTCCACGGACTGGATGGGCTTCAGCACGAACGGGAACAGGAGCGGTGTGCGGGCCGGGTACCGGCCCAGGAAGGCGTCCAGGTTGTTCTTGACCACCTGGGCGGTCAGCGGTGTCCCGTCGTGGAACGTCACACCGTCGCGGACGGTGATGGTCCACTGGGTGAAGTCGTCGTTGTGCTCGAGTGACTCCGCCAGGTACGGCACGAACTCGCCGTCGGCGTTGGGCGTGGTGAGCGTGTCGTAGATGGCCCGGGTGACCATGATCCCGGAGATGGCCAGGGTGGACTCGGGCAGGCACCACCCGCCCAGGGTCTCGGCCTCCAGGCCGTAGACCACCTCGCCGCCGCTCACCGGGGTGCCGTCATCGGCCGCCGTCCCGGAGCCGCCGTCGGACCCGCCGCCCCCGCAGGACCCGGCCACGAGGGCGACGACGGCCAGGCCGACGACGAGCAGGGCCGGACGGGCCGGTCGTGGCCGCGGGGTGGGATGGGGACGTTCAGGCATCCGGGCACGGTAACCGAGGCCACGGGGCGCGTCCGCAGCGCCCGGGGTGCCCGGCCGTGGAGGCGCTCAGCCCCGGTCCGACCCGAACGGCCAGCCCGGCACGAAGCGTGGCGTCCGGCGCCGGTAGGCGGCGTAGCCGGGATAGCGGGCGTCCAGCTGGGCCTCCTCCCAGCGGGCCTTGAGCATGAACCAGCCGATCAGCGCCAGGGCGGCCACGACGGTCAACGGGTTGCCGCTCAACGCGGCGGCACCCACCGCCAGGGCCATGATCCCGCTGTAGATCGGGTGGCGGACCAGGCCGAAGAGCCCGCCGGTGTGCAGCTCGCCGTGGGGGACCGGCGAGGGGAGGGGCGTGAGGGACCGGCCCAGGTTGACCAGGCCCACCACCAGCACCGCCACCCCGAGCCACTCCAGGCCGGTGGCCACGGCGCCGAGCCAGGCCGGCACGGCCCACGCGTCCCCGGCGGGGAGCAGCAGGATGGCGGCGATCAGGGCGAGCTGCACCACCACGAAGGTCCAGGCCACCACGGTGTCGCGGCGGGTGTCGGCGGTCAGCAGGCCCATACGGGCAGGGTAGGCGTCGCTCAGGCCAGCAGGTCCCGGTAGGCCGGGTTCCGGTCGATGAACTCCGCCACGTACCAGCAGGTCGGCACCACCCGACAGTTGCGGGACCGGACGTCGTCCAGCGCGGCGCCCACCAGTTCCGCCCCCAGGCCCTGGCCCCGGCGGTCCGGGTCGATCACGGTGTGGGGGAACACCAGCACGTCGTCGGACCCCGGGGCGGGCCGGTAGTCCGCGAACCCGGCGACGGTGCCGTCGACGACCAACTCGTAGCGGCCCTCCTCCGGACGGTGCACCACGCGGTCGGTCACGGGCCCAACCTACCCACGCCGGCGCGGCCTATCCGGGCAGCGCGAACCTGACGATCCGCTTCACCACCGAGCCGAACTGGCGGGGCAGCGAGCCGGTGACGTACGGGATGCCGTAGCGCCCGCAGAGCTCCTCCACCTTGGGCGCCACCTCGGCGTAGCGGTTGCTGGGCAGGTCCGGGAACACGTGGTGCTCGATCTGGTAGCTGAGGTTGCCGGACATCAGGTCCAGCAGCGGCCCGCCGGAGATGTTGGCCGACCCCAGGACCTGGCGGACGTACCAGGCGGCCCGCGTCTCGTCCTGCGACCTGCTCCGGGGTGAACTGCTGGACCCCGGACGGGAAGTGGCCGCAGAAGATGATGGTGAAGGACCAGATGTTCCGGGCCAGGTTGGCCACCAGGTTCCCGGTGAGGACGGGCAGGAAGAACGGCCCGGCCAGGGCGGGGAACGCCACGTAGTCCTTCAGGACCTGGCGTCCGCCCTTGCGCCCCACCTCGCGCAACCGTTCCCGGGCCCGGGCGGTGTCACCCCGCCCGGTGAGGACCCGCTCCACCTCCACGTCGTGCAGGGCCACGCCCCACTGGAACAACGCGGCCAGCACCGCGGCGTAGACGGGCTGGGCCACGGTGGCCGGGGTCCACGGCTGGTCCTCGCTCATGCGCAGGATGCCGTAGCCGACGTCGCGGTCCATGCCGACGACGTTGGTCCACACGTGGTGCACCTCGTTGTGGGAGTGCTTCCACTGGCTGGACGGGCACGCGTTGTCCCACTCCCAGGTGGTGGAGTGGATCTCGGGGTCGCGCATCCAGTCCCACTGGCCGTGCATCACGTTGTGGCCGATCTCCATGTTCTCGAGGATCTTGGCCGTGGCCAGCAGCGTGGTCCCGGCCACCCACGCCGGGGGCAGGATGCCGGCGAACAGGGCCAGGCGGCCCGCTGCCTCCAACCGCCGCTGCAGCGAGATGACCCGGTGGATGTAGTCGGCGTCCTGCTGGCCGCGGGCGGCCAGGATCTCCTGGCGGAGGCGGTCCATCTCCGCGCCGAAGGCCTCGGTGTCCTCCGGGCTGAGGTGGCCGGGACGGTCCACGGCGCCGAGGTGGCGGGTCGGGGCGTCGCTCGGGGCGCCGTTGGTGGGGCCCGGGGTGGGGTCTGGGTCCTGCATCACTGCGACCATGAGGTCCTCCGGTTCAGCATTCGAGTTCGACGTCGCCACAGGCGGACGACACGCAGATCTGGACGTAGGCGCCGGGCTCGGACTCGGTCCGTCCGTCACGCAGGTCCCGGACGGTGCCCGCCCGCAGCGGCACCACGCAGCGACGGCACACGCCCATGCGGCAGCCGCTGACCGGGGTGAGGTCGGCCGCCTCCGCCAGGTCCAGCAGCGTGCCGGTCCCGTCGGAGCCCACCGTGGTGCCGGACCGGGTGAACGTGACCCGGCCGCCTCACGCCGTCGGTGACGGGGCGGGGTGGGGCGAAGCGCTCCACGTGCAGCCGCCCGGTGACGTCGGGCCCGGCCCACAGCGTCGTCCGCGGCGTCCAGCAACGGGGTGGGGCCGCACACCCAGGCCTCGCGTCGGCGCCAGTCCGCACAGACCCGGTCCAGGCGCCCGGCGGTGAGGGCGGCCTCGGGCGGGGGAGCGCCGGCGCCGGTGAGGGCGACGTCCACCTGCAGGGTGGGGCAGCGGCGGGCCAGGTCCTCCAGCTCCGTGGCGAAGATGACGTCGCCGGGGCCGGGGGCGTGGTGCAGCAGCACCACGTCGCCCATGGACCGGGACCCGGCCAGGGTGCGCAGCATGCCCATGACCGGGGTGATGCCACTGCCGCCGGTGATGAACAGCAGCGGGGCGGTCCCGCACGGCGGGCAGGACGAAGTCCCCGTCGGGAGCGTCGAGGTGGACCACGTCGCCCACCCGGGCCGCGTCGGCCACGTGGTTGGACACGACGCCGCCGGGGACGGCCTGGACGGTGACGGAGACGCAGCCGTCGGGCCGACCGGGGACGGAGGTCAGCGAGTAGCAGCGGGTGTGGCGGACGCCGTCGATGTCCACGCCGAGGGCCACCCACTGCCCCGGCCGGTGCGCCGGGAAGCCGGGGCCGGGCCGCAGCACCAGCGTGGTGGCCCGGTCCGTCTCGGGGACCACGGCCTCCACCCGGGCCCGGAAGCCCGTGGTGGCGGACAGCGGGTCCACCAGCCGGGTGTAGGCGTCCACCGGAGCGGGCCAGGCCAGCACGGCCGGGAGTCGCCCGAATGGACCGAGTCGCCCGAGGCGTCCGAGGCGGGGGAGGAGTCGTGTCGGCCACGGGGATGACCTTACCGACGGTAAGAAACTGGGTCAACAGGTGTTCACTGAAATCGCGGGCGACACCTGTCACCCCGCTACCGTGGGCGCCATGGCGGCACGCACCCACCCCCGGTCCACGACCCCCGCGGACACCTCCCGGGACGGGGCCGGCGCACCGGCGGTGTCGCGGGACCGGCGCAAGGCCCGCACCCGCCGTGCCCTGCTGGACGCGTCGCTGGAGCTCCTCAGCGGCGAGCGCAGCTTCACCAGCCTGAGCCTCCGGGAGGTGACCAAGGCCGCGGGCGTGTCGCCGGCCGCCTTCTACCGCCACTTCGACAACATGGAGGTGCTGGGCCTGGCCCTGGTGGACGAGTCCTTCGCCACGCTGCGCCGCACCATGCGGGACATCCGCGCCGAGCCCGAGCCCACCACCCACCTGATCCGTCGTTCGGTCGACACCTTCCTGGGCTACGCCCGGGAGCACGAGCTGCACTTCCGGTTCATCGCCAAGGAGCGCTACGGCGGCTCCACCACCCTCCGGACCGCCATCCGCCAGGAGGTACGGCTGTTCACCAGCGAGCTGGCCACGGACCTGGCCCGCAACCGCCACCTGGCCCTGGTCAGCACCGCCGACCTCCAGCTGATCGCGGCGTTGATCGTGCAGACGGTGATCTCCGCCACCGAGCTGATCCTGGACACCAGTCCCGATGCCGGGGAGGAGCTGGCCCGGATCACCGACGAGGCGGCCCGCCAGCTCCAGATCGTGCTGGTCGGCGTGGGGGCCTGGCGCAGCGACGCCTGAGCCGGCCGGAGGGTCGGTCAGGGGCGTCGGTCAGGGGCGTCGGTCAGGGGGCGTCGGCGGTCGGGTCGATCTCGGCGCCGAACTCCGCCCGCAGCTCGGCCGCCGTGGCGCCACCCGGCTCCTCGGCCGGCCCGCCGTCCCGGCCCAGCAGCGCGAACCCCGCCAGGGGGAAGACCAGGACGCTCAGCATGCCGGCGCCGACCAGGGCCGTCGCGTTCTCGGGCCGCATCTGGCCCGTCTCCAGGCCGATCTCGGTGATCACCACCAGGAGGGGGAGCGCGGTGGACTGCAGCAGCGTGAGCGCGCCCCGCTCCCGGGAGGAGAGCAGGCCCCGGTAGACGACCATGGCCGGGAGCCCGCGGACGACCAGGAACAGGGCCAGGAAGATCGGGACGCGGATGGCGGTGCCGGCGCTGGACCACAGCGCGGTGACGTCGAACTTCATGCCGCTGACGATGAAGAACACCGGGATGAGGAACCCGAACCCGATGGACTCCAGCTTGGGCTGCAGGGCCTCGGCCTGGTCCTCGTGCAGGGCCAGCTTGGCGATGAGCCCGGCGGCGAAGGCGCCCAGCAGCATGTCCAGGCCGAGCGTGGTGGCCACGGCCACCATGGCGATGATGAGCAGCATGATGACCCGCACCGGGAGCTGGGTGGACGTGCTCAGGTGCCGCTGCAGGACCTCCACCACCCGGGGCGGCTGTTCCCGTGACGCCATGAAGGCCACACCGACCGCCAGCACCACGAACAGCGCCATCAGCAGCCCCTCGGTGGCAGGGTTGGAGCTTCCCAGCAACAGGGTGACGGCGATGATGGGGCCGAACTCGCCCACGGCGCCGGCCGCGGTCAGGAACCCGCCGAACCGGGTGTCCAGCAGGCCCCGGTCCTGGAGCATGGGGAGCAGGGTCCCGATGGCGGTCGTGGTCAGGGCGAGGCCGACCAGCAGGCTGGAGATCACGAACCCCGACAGCATCAGGACGAAGCCCACCGCCAGGCCCAGCGCCAGGCTGATGGCCCACCCGGCGATGCCCCGGTTGAGCGGGTGGCCCCGCAGCCGGGCGAAGTCGATCTCGTAGCCGGCGACGAAGAACAGGAACGACAGACCGAGGGCGCTGAGGCCGGTGACGAATCCGTCCACCTCGGCCCATCCCAGCAGGGCGGGCCCGATGATGATCCCCAGGATCAGTTCGAACAGGACGCTCGGGATCCGGAACCGGCGCAGCGACTCGGCCAGGATCGGTGCCAGCACCGCCGCGGCGGCGATGACGACGAGGGAGAGGGCGTCCGACTCGGGCACCGGGTCAGCCTACGCAGGCCCGCCCCGTCCCCCGACGCATTCCCGGGCCGGAGTGGCCCGCCCGGTCAGGATGGCGAAGCGGTCAGACCGGGGGGGGTGCGGTCGACCCGGGGGGTCAGGGCGCCGATGCCGAGACGGTCACGTTGTCCTTGTCCCACTCGAGGCCGCTGGCGGACACGTCGTCGAGCTCGAACTCCACGTCGGTGACCTGGCTCTTGCTCTTGCCGCTGTTGTTGAGCTTGTCGGCGGTGATGGTGGCGTTGCCCGAGGCGTCGGTGGTGACCTCGACGGACCGCTCGCTCCACTTGCCGTTGACCTTGGTCCGGATGAGGACGGTGACCTTGGCCCCCTTCACCACGGCACCCTGGTTGTCCCGGATGGTCACGGTGGTGGAGGCGGTCCAGGTGGAGCCGTTGTCCACCGTCGTCACCTTGCCGAAGGTGCCGGCGCTCTTGGTCGGCTTCACCGTGGTCGTGGTGGTCGGCTTGGCCGTGGTCGTCGTGGTGGTGGACGTGGTCGTGGTCGTCGGCTTCACCGTGGTGGTGGTGGAGGTGGTGGTGGTCGAGGTGGTGGTCGACGTCGTGGTGGTGGGAGCCGTCGTGGTGGTGGTGCTCGTGGTGCTCGTCCCCCCGTCCGGCTCGGTCGTGGTGGTGGTCTCGTCGACCCGGCCGACGTTGGCCCCGATCTCCTGGAACTGGTCCTTGGCCTCGTTCTGGGTGAACTGGATGGCGCCGATGGTGGGCAGTGCGAACACCGCCACCACCAGGGCGTACTCGACCAGCGTGACGCCCCGCTCGGAGCGTCGTCCGGCCCGGCCGGGGCGGTTGACGGTGGAGAGGCGGGGGTGGATCCGGTTCATGGATCCAGCATGCGCCCTGGATCGCCGTTCGGTATGGGCTGTCGTTCCCTTCGGCCGGTGGGTAAAAGCCCCACACCAGGGGGCCGTTCAGCCCGGGAGGACCTGCGTGCCCTCCGTGCCGTTCGCCACGGCATCGGCCCGGGACAGGGCGCCGATGGCCGCCCGCCGCCCCGTGGCCAGCACGAACCGCCGGGCCGCCTCCACCTTGGGGCGCATGGAGCCGGCCTGGAACGCGGCCGGGTCCAGCCGGGACGCCGGCACGTCCCCCAGGGTGGTGGCCCGGTCGGTGCCCCGGTCGAGCACCACCCCGTCCACGTCGGTGAGCAGCACGAGGGACTCGGCGTCCAGGTGCACGGCCAGCAGGGACGACAGCAGGTCCTTGTCCACCACGGCCTCCACCCCGTGGTGCAGGCCGTCGGGGCCCACCACCACCGGGACACCGCCGCCGCCGCCGGCGATGACCAGGTGGCCCCCGGCCAGGAGGTCCCGCACGGCGTCGAGCTCCAGGACCCGTCGCGGCTCCGGTGACGGCACCAGTCGGCGGGTGCCGTCGGACCGCGTGGGCCCGATGGGCTTGGTGGCGTGGCTGAGTCCCGGGTCGTCCGGGTCGACCTCCACCCGGGTCAGCACCGCCACCAGCGAGCGCCCGGGGAGGTGGCGGGACAGCTCGTCCTCGATGAGGTAGCCGAGCAGCCCCTGGGTCAGCGCGTCCAGGACGTCGAGCGGGTCCTCGTCCCCGACGGCGGCCGCCATCCGGGCCAGGTGCCCCACCTGCGGCCCGCTCCCGTGGGTCACCACACAGGCGCGTCCGGCGATGGCGCGGGCCAGGGCCGGTGCGGCCCGGGCCAGGTGCCGGCGCTGGTGGGCGACGTCCGCGGCGCCGTCCGGCCCGACCAGCGCGTTGCCGCCCAGGGCCAGCACCAGCGGCCGGCCCGTCACGGCGGGGCCGTCTCCAGCACCGGGCGGAGCAGGTCCGCCAGCGGGGGCCCGTCCACCTGCTCGAAGGCGTAGGTGACGTGGCGGACGGGCCGGTCGACCGGGATCAGGTGGCGGAGGTCGATGGGGGTGCCGGTGACGACGGCGTCGCACTCGGTGGCCCGGATGGTGGCGGCCAGGTCGGCCAGCTGCTGGTCGGAGTAGCCCAGGGCGGGCAGGGCGAGGTCCAGGTGCGGGAAGTCGACGAAGGCCTGCGCCATCGCTCCCACCGCGGTGGGGCGCGGGTCCACCGGCAGGGCTCCGGCCGCCCGTGCCGCCACCATGCCGGCGCCGAAGGACAGGCCGCCGTGGGTGAGCGTCGGGCCGTCATCGATGACCAGGACGCGGGCACCCGCCAGGTCCGGTCCGGGCTCCAGCGTCACCGGTGAGCGGGCCGTGACCACGACCGCCCGCGGCGCCACCGCGGCGATGGAGCGGCGCACCACGTCGAGCTGCTCCGGGGTCGCCTGGTCCACCTTGTTGACCACGGCCACGTCGGCCATGCGGAGGTTGACCTCACCGGGGTAGGTGCCCAGTTCGTCCCCGGCCCGCAACGGGTCCACCACGCACAGGGCCAGGTCGGGGCGGACGAAGGGCAGGTCGTTGTTGCCCCCGTCCCAGATGATCACGTCGGACTCCGCGGCGGCCCCGGCCACGATGGCGGCGTAGTCCACCCCGGCCCAGATGACCAGGCCCTCCCGGACCGGCGACTCGTACTCCTCCCGTTCCTCGATCGTGCAGTGGGCGGCGTCGATGTCGGCCAGGGTGGCGAACCGCTGCACCCGCTGGGCGGCCAGGTCGCCGTAGGGCATGGGGTGGCGGATCAACGCCGGGCGGCGGCCGGTGGCCTGCACGTGGTGGGCGATCCAGCGGCTGACCTGGCTCTTGCCCGCCCCGGTCCGGGTGGCGCAGACCGACACCACGGGGACGGGCGCGGCGAGCATGGTGGCGTCCGGGCCCAGGAACCGCACGTCCGCGCCTGCGGCCAGCACGCGGGAGGCAAGGTGCATCACCTGCGTGTCGGCCAGGTCCGAGTAGGCGATGACCACCTCGTCGACGTGGTCGCGGCCCACCAGGTCCTCCAGCTCCGCCTCGGGCCGGATCGGGATGCCCTGCGGATAGCGGGGGCCGGCCAGCTCGGCCGGGTAGCGCCGGTCGTCGATGCCCGGGATCTGCGCCGCGGTGAACGCGGTGACGGTCACGGTCGGGTCGTCACGCAGGGCGACGTTGAAGTCGTGGAAGTCACGGCCGCCGGCGCCCATCACGATCGTGCGTCGGGTCGCGGTCATCGGGAGGTGGCCGAGGGTCAGCCGGGCCGGCGGAGGGTGTCCAGCAGTGAGACCAGGCCCTCCGGGTCGCGCACCGTGACCGTCACGCCGCTCTGGCGCACCGAGTCCGACGGCAGCGCACCCCGCACCGGTTCGGTGAACTCCAGGCACACACCGCGCCGGGGGTGGTGGCGAAGGTGACCCCGTCGTCGGCCAGCGACAGCCGGGCCGGGCCGATGACCTTCCACCAGTGGTACGGGCCGGTGACGTGGGCGCTGCGGATGTTGTCGATCGTGGTGTGCATGGTCCACGGGCCGTACCGGATCCACAGCCCGGATGCCGACACGGCGACGCCGCTGGACCAGGGCCAGGCGCCCACCAGGCGCGACGCCAGGCTCATCGGGTCACGGAAGTCGAACGGGAACACATGGACGGGTTCCGGGGGCGGATGGACCGCCGCGGCGTCCTCGGGGGTCTCGGCATCCTGGGGGTCGATGTCGGTCACCATAGGTCCACCATGCCAGAGTCGGCGGCTGGGCCATACTGCTTCCGCCGTTCGCCACCATGAGACAGGGGTCACCAATGAGCGCCACCGAGCAGGGAACCGGGACCGACGGAGCCGGGCACTGGGGCGAGATCGGGGGCGTGTCCATCGACTTCCCGCTGACGGTGGAGGAGATGAACTCCGCCACGCTGACCTTCACGGTGCCGCTGGAATCGGCCCGGGCGCTGCTGCCCGGTGACGCCTTCCAGGTCCTGGAGGTCGCCCCCGGCCAGGCCATGCTGATCATCGCCCTCTGCGACTACATCCGGAATCCCTGGGGTGACTACAACGAGGTCAACCTGGGCCTGCTGGTGCACCCCGCCGGCGCACCGGAGGCGGTCGGGGCCTTCCAGTGGCGCATGCCGGTGGACCAGGCCTTCACCAAGGAGGCCGGCAACCGGGTGCTGGGCCTGCCCAAGACGGTGGAGGACCTCACGGTGGACTACACCGACACCACGGTCACGTTCCGGCTGGTGATGGGGGGCGAGCCGACCCTGGAGGTGCGCATCCCCCGCGTGGCCCCGGCCGGCGACCCGGTCCGGGAGGAGACGATCACGTACTCCTACCTGGACGGCGTGGCCACCGTGGTGCCGCTGACGATCGACCTGCCCACCGGCATGGCGGACCCGGCCGAGGTCCACATGGAGCTGGGCGCCTCCGCGGTGGCCGACGAGCTGCGCAGCCTGGGCCTGCCCGCCACCCCGGACCTGGCCATGTGGGGCGAGGGCCTGGGCGGCACGTTCCTGTTCCCCCGCCCCCTCTGAGGTCCGCTCCCGGCGTTCGCGGGTACCGGCAGCCCCCGGAGGGCCGCGACGACCCCTCTTCGCCGGGTCAGGCGGTGGCCGGCTCGGGGTCGGCGTCGCGGATCATGGGCCGGTCCGGCAGGTTGGACGTCACGAAGAACGAGGCGACCACGATCAGCGCCGCGGTGAGCAGCCCGATCCGCAGGCCCTGGAGCTGGGCCTCGGAGTAGCTGGCCACAAGGGCGTCGGTCTCGGCCGGGCTCACCCCGGCGTCCTCGATGGCGGCCTCGGCCTGGTCGGCGGGGATGAACTCCACCCCGCTCTCGAGGGCGAT
This sequence comes from uncultured Actinomycetota bacterium, assembly GCA_963773765.1. GTDB lineage: Bacteria > Actinomycetota > Acidimicrobiia > Acidimicrobiales > Microtrichaceae > CAVZCC01. Next base: position 199,901 of record CAVZCC010000006.1, read on the forward strand.
GCCGACCTGGTCCTTGACCGGTTGGCTGATCGCCGGGTCCTCGGCTACCAGGGTTCCCAGCGCGGTGGCCAGGCCACCGATCACCATGGCTCCGATGAGGGCGGTGCCCAACGCCCCGCCGAACTGCTGGGCGGTGAACTGCAGGCCGCCCGCCTCGCTGCGCCCGGCCTCGTCGACCGAGGACTGGACCACGTTGCCCAGCTGGGATGCCAGCAGCCCCATGCCGATCCCGAGCACGGCCATGGCGGTCAGGAACGGGACGGTGGAGATGTCGGGGTCCACCAACGCCAGCAACCCGACGCAGGCCACCAGCAGGACCACCAGACCCACCCGGACGATCCCGCGGGGCGACCAGCGGCGGCCGAACATCGGCCCGAGGGCCGAGGTCACGAACAACGTCACCGACACCGGCAGCATGCGCAGGCCGGTCTCGAAGGCGTCGAAGCCCTGCACCACCTGCAGGTACAGGGGGATGGAGAAGAAGATGCCCATGAGGATCACGTTCTGGGCGGTGAACATGGACAGCCCGGAGCGCAGCGGCGGGATGCGGAGCTGGTCCAGGTGCACCAGGGGTTCCCGGCCGATGGCCTCGCGGTGCCGCTGCCACCGGGCGAACAGGCCCAGGAGCACGGCGCCGGCCGCGATGACGTACGGCGTGAGGGGCAGGCCGAACACCGTCACCGGTGAGTTCTTGTCCTCGAACCAGCCCCAGGTGCTGGACTGCAGCACGCCGTACACCAACAGGCCCAGGCCCAGCGCGGACAGGACGGAGCCGACCCAGTCCAGCTCCGGGGGTTCGCCCTCGCGCTCGGTCTCGGTCAGCACGTGGACGCCGGCCAGGATCAACACGGCGACCACCACCTCGCCCGCGAACACCACGCCGCCACGTCAGGTAGGTGGTGACCCAGCCGCCCAGGATGGGACCCACCGCGATGCCTGCACCGGCCACGCCGCCCAGCACGCCGTAGGCCGCGGCCCGGTCCTTGCCGACGAAGTTGGCCGCCACCAACGCCACCATGGCCGGCATCACCGAGCGCGGCGCCGACGCCCTCGATGATCGACCAGCCCAGGATCAGCACGTTGACGTTCCAGGACACCGCGGTGAGCGCGGAGCCGACGGCGTAGATGGCCAGGCCGATGGTGAAGGCCCGCTTGCGGCCCCAGCGGTCGCCCAACTTGCCCCCGGTGATCATCAGCGCGGCCATCACCAGGGCGTAGAAGGTGATGGCGGCCTGGATGGTGGTGACGTCGGTGTCGAAGTCCTCCACCAGTTGGCTGATCGACACGTTCATGACCGCCTGGTCCAGCACCATCAGGAACTGGGCCGCGGCGAGGACCATCAGCACGCTGCGCTTCATGACCGGATCCTGTCACGCCCCGGCGTCCCCGGCCGGTTTCCCGTGCGGCTCCGTAGCCTCCATGGCATGGGAGAACTGCTCTCCAAGGTCGTCCCGCTGGCGCTCGGCGCCGCCATCAGCCCCACCGTGCTCGCGGTCGGGCTGCTCATCCTGAGCGCACCCCGACGGCCGGTGGCGCGGGGTGCGGCGTTCACCGCCGGTGTGCTGGCCATCCTGGCCGGGCTCACCGCCGTGGGCCTGACCCTGACCCACCACGCGTTGAACGGCCCCGGCCAGCGCAACCCCATCACCCGGGCCATCGACGGGACGCTCGGTGCGGTGCTCCTGCTGCTCGCCGTCACCACGGTGCTGCGGGCGCTCACCACCGACAAGGAGTCCGCAGGGCCCAAGGCGGCCGCGGACCCGGACAAGCACGCCAGCCTGTGGGCCGCCTTCGTGCTCGGCATGGCGATGATGATGTCGAACTTCTCCACCATCCTCCTGTACCTGCCCGCCATGCGGGAGGTCTCGGCGTCCCGGGTCGCCCAGGGGGACAAGGTGGTCGTGGTCGCGATCGTGTTCCTCATCACGTCCCTGGCCGCCACGCTGCCGCTGCTGGTGCGGGTCGTGGCGCCCGGACCGGCCGCCGGGTGGTTCGCGGCGCTGCACGGCTTCGTCACCCGCCACCAGCGCCAGATCGCGGTGGTCATCGAAGTGGTCTTCGGCGCCTACCTGTTGGTCAAGGCGTTCTGAGCGGTCCGCGTCCTAGGGTGCCGGGCTGTATGGCCGACACCGCAACGATCCCCGACCGCCTCCACCGCATCGTCCTCCGCCGGCGTCCCGAGGGGCTCCTGGCCCGGGACGACGTGGAACTGGTGGACCTGCCCATGCCGGAGCTGGCCGAGGGTGAGGCGCTCATGCACAACGAGGTGCTCGGCATCGACGCGTCGGTGCGGTCCTGGCTCAGCCCGGCGAAGGGCTACCTGCCACCGGTCGAGCTGGGCGAGGGCGTGCGCTGCTCCACCGCGGGGCGTGTGGTGGCGTCCCGCTGCGACGCCTACGCCGTGGGCGACGTGGTGACCACGCTGGGGGCGTGGGAGGACTACACGGTCATCCGCGACGACTTCTTCACCACCTGGCTGTCCGGTCCCGATCCCACCTACGACACCACCGCGTTCCTCTCGCTCTACGGCTCCACCGGCTGCACCGCCTACATCGGGATGCTGGAGGTGGGCAGGATCCAGGCCGGTGAGACCGTGGTGGTGTCCGCGGCGGCAGGGGCCACCGGCTCGGTGGCGGCCCAGATCGCCAAGATGCAGGGCTGCAGGGTCATCGGCATCGCCGGATCCGACGAGAAGTGCCGGTGGCTGCTGGACGAGCTGGGCCTGGACGGCGCCATCAACTACCGCACCGAGGACGTCTCGGCCCGGATCAAGGAGCTGGGCCCCCGGGTCGACGTGTTCTTCGACAACGTCGGCGGTCCCGTCCTGGACGCGGTGCTCAGCCGGTTGGCCATGCACGCCCGGGTGGTGCTGTGCGGCGCCATCGCCACCTACAACGACACCGAGAAGGCGCCCGGCCCGTCCAACTACCTCAACCTGATCCAGCAGCGGGCGTCCATGACCGGGTTCCTGTCACTGGACGACGTCCCCCGCTTCAACGACATCGGCGCGGAGCTGCGGGCGTGGGAGCAGCAGGGCAGGCTCCGGTACCACGCCGAGGTCTTCCAGGGGCTGGAGTCCTCGGTGGACGCGCTGAACGCCATGTTCACCGGTGCCAACACCGGCAAGATCGTCATCCAGCTCACCTAGCCGGCCCCCCACCGCGCGCGATGGACTACCTGCGGATCTGGGCCGACGACGACGGGACCAGCCACTTCACGGAGGTGACCCTCCCGTTCGACGTGGTCCCGGCCGAGCCCGGTGTGGCGGAGCTGTGGTGGTCCGAGGGAGTGGCGGTGGACCGCGTCCACTTCCTGACCGTGCGCGCCGCGGACCAGCACCCGGACTGGCACCGGGCCCCGCGACGTCAGTTCGTGACCTTCCTGACCGGCTGGGTGCGGCTCACCGCGGGCGACGGGGAGGAGCGGGTCCTGCCCGCCGGGTCCACCGTCCTGGCCGAGGACCTGGTCGGGACCGGCCACGTCACCGAGCACGAACCGGGCGACCACCGGGTGCTCGTCGTGCCGCTCGACGCCGACGTCCCCGGTCATCACACCTAGGCGTCCTCCCCACCGTTCCACGTGGAGGAGGACCCGCGGGCCGCCGTGCGGGCCACGGTCATCGGTCGCGCAGGCCCTTGCCCTCCAGGATCTTCGGGGCGTACTTCTCGACGCGGGCCTCGCGGGTGGTGGCCTGCTTGGCATCGGAGAAATGGAGGTTGTACTCCCGCTGCCGGCCGGGGGTCAGCGCCCGGAACGCGGCCCGCAGGTCCGGGTCCCGGTCCAGGCGAGCCTGGAGCTCATCCGCCAGGACGAGCTCGGGTGCCGGTCCGACCTCCAGGCCTGCCGCCTCGACCTCGATGGCCTCCGCGACGAGTGCCGTGACGGTGGGCGACAGTCGATCGACGTCCTCGACCGAGGTGAACCGGATGCGGCGGGCCGATCGCGAGTTCGGCCCCTGGTCCTCCAGGACACCTCCGGGGTCGTCCAGCAGGGCCCCCTTGAAGAACATGAGTGCGAGGAACTCCTTCATCTCCTGGATGATGGCGATGTTCCTGCCCTCATGGCTGTAGCAGGGCTTGCCCCACTTGATCTCCTCGGTCAACCCACAACCGAGGAGGGTCGGCCGCAGGCAGGCCATCTCCTCCGGCCATTGCTCGGAGCGCTCGATGTAGGCATCCACCTTGGGGTTCACCGCGACTCCGATCAGCGAAGGCCGGCGCGTCGTCGGCTGCCGTGTTCCCGGCATCCGCACGTGTCGACCGATGGTCCCGACGTCGGGAGCTTTGCAGATGGGCCGGCCCTGCCGCCCGCAAACCCGGGCGATCGCGGCCGCCCGGGGCGGCTCCATCAGCCCGAGAACGCGCTCCGCCCCGGAACGGCGGGCGCGGCGCCCGGGAACGGCGGACGGTCAGTCGTCGGTCGACGGGCGGCGCCGGTCCCGCTTGACCTGCGAGCGCTGCCGCTTGCCCTCCAGGCGGCGCTGCCGCGACCCCTTGGTGGGCCGGGTCGCGGTCCGGGTCCGCTGTGGGGTCAGCGCCATGCGCAGCCGGGCGGCCAACCGGTCCCGGGCGATGGCCCGGTTGCGCAGCTGGGACCGCTCCTCGTCGACCACGACCCGGACCTCGTCGCCCAGGCGTTCCACCACCCGGGCCCGCTGGTGGTCGCTGAAGGCCGTGCAGGTGGTCAGGTCCAGGCGCAGCTCCACCCGGGTGTGGGACCGGTTGGCGTGCTGGCCGCCCGGCCCGCCGGAGGGGGAGAAGCGCTCGTCCAGCTCGCCGGCGGGGATCACCACGCCGGCGCGCACCACGAGCGGTTCGTCGGGGGCGGCCACGCCCGGAGGGTACCGTCACCCGATGCCCGAACCGGATGTGCTCGACGCGCTGGACCAGCTCCCGTCCGCGGCCCGCGCCTACCTCGACCTGCTGCAGCGCTGCCTGACCCGGGAGGCCTTCCTGGACCAGGAGTGGTGGGACGCCGACCTGCGGGACTGGCCCGGTGGTCGTGACGCCGTGGTCCCGGTGCTGCGGGAGCGGGGCTGGCGGGTGGTGCGCCGGGGTGACCCGGAGGCCCGGGCCGAGGGCCGGGACTGGCCACCGACGGCGGAGACCATGATCGGCACCGCCCGGCTGGACAACGTCGTGCGGTGCTGCGTGCAGGCGGTGCAGGACGGCATCCCCGGCGACCTCATCGAGACCGGCGTGTGGCGGGGCGGGTCGACCATCCTCATGCGTGGCGTGCTGCAGGCACTGGGTGACGCGGAGCGCCGGGTGTGGGTGGCCGACTCGTTCGAGGGCCTGCCCGTGCCCGACGCGGAGCGCTACCCGGCCGATGAGGGCCTGGACTGGTCGGGGGTCGGGGTGCTCAAGGTGGACGCGGACGCGGTCCGGGCCAACTTCGCCCGCTACGGACTGCTGGACGACCGGGTGCGGTTCCTGGAGGGGTGGTTCTCCGACACCCTGCCGGACGCCCCCATCGAGCGGCTGGCGGTGCTGCGCCTGGACGGTGACCTGTACGAGTCCACCATGGACGCCCTGGTGGCCCTGGAGCCCCGGGTGTCCCCGGGCGGGTTCGTGATCGTGGACGACTACGGCGGCTGGCCCCCGTGCCGTGCCGCGGTGGACGACTACCGGGCCGACCGGGGGATCCGGGCCCCGATCCACACCGTGGACTGGACCGGCGTCTGGTGGCGCACCCCGGCCTGAACCTCCGGGCGGCGTTCCGGGGACAAACCTGACACGCGTGTCATAAGCTCGCAGGATCCGATCCGGAGGCGATGGATGGACCCTGCTGACGCAGTGAACCCGGCAACGGGCGAGGCCAACCCCTACCTGCCCGAGGTGGCGGCCGACCCGATCCCGTTCTACGACGAGCTCCGGGCCAAGTGCCCCGTGGCCGAGTTCGAGGGGTTCGGCAAGGGCGTGTGGATCCTGAGCCGGTACGAGGACGTGCGCTGGGCGCTCAAGCACCCCGAGATCTTCAGCTCGGACTTCGTGGCGGTGGACATCGGCCAGGACCGGCCGCTCATCCCGCTCCAGGTCGACCCGCCCGAGCACGCCAAGTACCGGCGGGTGATCGACCCCACCCTGGGCCCGCACGAGATCGCGCCGTTGGAGGACGAGGTCCGGGCGTTGGTCAACGAGCTGATCGACCGCTTCGTCGACCGTGGCTCGGTGGACGCCCACGCCGAGTTCACGGTGCCGCTGCCCTGCACGGTGTTCCTGCAGCTGTGCGGGCTCCCGCTGGAGGACATGGAGCAGTTCCTGGTGTGGAAGGACCAGATCATCCGCCCCGGCACGATGGACCCGGAGGAGGACGCCAGGATCCGCAAGGCCACCGGCGCCGCCATGTACGGCTACTTCGAGAGCGCCCTGGACCAGCGGGCGGCCCGGCCGGGCACCGACCTGCTCAGCCGGTTCTTCACCTCCGAGGTGGACGGCCGTCGCATGTCCAAGGAGGAGATGCTGGACATCTGCTACCTGTTCATCCTGGGTGGGTTGGACACCGTCACCTCCACGCTCGACTGCTCCCTGGCCTACCTGGCCGCCAACCCGGTCCACCGTGACGCCATCGCCGGGGACCTGGACCTGGTGCCCGCCGCGGTGGAGGAGCTGCTGCGGTTCCACACCCCCGTCATGCAGATCGTCCGTGCCGTCAAGGAGCCGGTGGAACTGCACGGCATCCAGATGAACACCGGCGACACCGTCATGCTCATGCTGGGCGCGGCGGACACGGATCCCGACGAGTTCGGTGCCCGGGCGTCGGAGTTCGACCTCCACCGGGAGGTGAACCGCCACCTGGCCTTCGGCGGTGGCCCCCACCGCTGCCTGGGCTCGCACCTGGCCCGCTTCGAGCTGAAGGTGGCGCTGGAGGAATGGCACCGCCGGATCCCGGAGTACTCCGTTCCGGACGGGGTGGAGCTGGTCTACTCGCCGGCCATCCGGGAGATCGCCGAGTTCCCGCTCACCTTCCGGGCTGCCGTCCCGGCTGCGCGGGGCTGAGTCGTCGGCGTGAAGATCATCCTGGACCCGGAGGCGTGCACCGGCCACGGCCGCTGCTACGCCCTGGCCCCCCACGTGTTCGCGGCCGACGACCTGGGCCGGTGCGAGGTGGTCCAACCCGAGCCGTCACCCGAGCACCAGCAGTCGGCCCGCACCGCGGTCGCGTCCTGCCCGGAGGACGCCCTCACCATCGAGGACTGATCGGGCCGTCGCCGCCGGTCCCGTCCATCGACTGCTGCCCTCAAGTCAGCGTCCTGATGTGCCGATGAAGCGGAAGCCCCGAGAGGGCACGCCAGCCTGCCGGCACGGGAAGCCGCGACCCGCCCCATCTCCTGACTCGACGCGTTCCTCTCCCTCCGGAAGAGGAACGTCATGACGATCCAGCAGTCACCCAGGCCGGTCACACCCCACGTCCGGCGCAGGCGGCCTCCGCCCCGACTGGTCGTCGCCGCGATCGCGGCCGCCGCCCTGGTCGTGCTCGTCCCCACGCTCGGAGCGGGGGCCGCCCCGACGACGGTCGGCCTGGGCACGGCGGAGTCCTTCGCGGTCCTGGCCGGGGCGGGGATCACCAACACGGGAGCCACCGCCATCACGGGTGACGTCGGCACCTTCCCGACCACCAGCGAGACCGGCTTCGGGACCGTCACCCTGACCGGGACCAACCATGCGGGCGACGCCGTCACCCAGCAGGCCAAGACCGACCTGGTCACCGCCTACGACGCGGCTGCCGCCAGCGGCCCGGTGGCATCCGGGTTCACCGACCTGGGCGGCCTCACCCTGACGACCGGCGTCTACAGCGGCGGCGCGCTGGGCCTCACGGGCACGCTCACCCTGAACGCCCAGGGCGACCCGAACGCGGTGTTCATCTTCCAGGCCGCGTCGACGCTGATCACGGCGTCGGGCAGCACCGTCAGCCTGGTCAACGGCGCACAGGCCTGCAACGTGTTCTGGCAGGTCGGGAGCTCGGCCACGCTCGCGACCGGCTCGACCATGGTCGGCACCGTCATGGCCCTCACGTCCATCACGGCCACCACCGGCGCGACGGTCCAGGGCCGGTTGCTGGCCCGCAACGGGGCCGTCACGCTCGACGCCAACACCATCACGGCCTCGGCCTGCGCCCCGCCCGCCACCACCACGACGACCGGCGGGTCAGCGACCTCGACCACGGTCGCCACGCCTGGCTCCACGACCGTGACGACCAGCCCCGGGGGCTCGTCCACGACCACCTCCTCGGGGACCCCGACCGCGCTCGCCTTCACCGGCTGAGGGTCGGGCGACCGGGTCGGCCCCGTGGCGCTACCGTCGGACCCTGGCATCGACGTGAGGGACCGGGACCGGCCCGGCCCGGCCGATGAAAGGACCCCCCAGTGGCTGACGACATGAACGACTGGAACCAGCAGGTCATCGCCGAGTTCCGTGCCAACGGCGGCAAGGTGGGTGGGCCGTTCGAGGGCGCCCCGATGGTGCTGCTCGACCACACCGGCGCCCGCACCGGCACGGTGCGCACCACCCCGCTGATGGCGCTGGTGGACGGCGACGACCTGGTGATCTTCGCCTCCAAGGCGGGGGCTCCGGACAACCCCGACTGGTTCCACAACCTGGTGGCCAACCCCGACGCCACCGTGGAGTTCGGCACCGAGCGGTTCGCGGTCCGGGCCCGGGTGGCCGAGGGCGCCGAGCGTGATGACCTCTGGACCCGCCAGAAGACGGCGTACCCGCAGTTCCAGGGGTATGAGGACTCGACCTCCCGGGTCATCCCGGTGGTGGTGCTGGAGCGCGCCTGATCGGTGCCACTGCGTCAGCGTCCCCGACGAGGAGGCCTTCACCATCCGGGACCGGCGGCGGACTCATTCGCCCAGGCCGACCAGCTGGAGCAGTCCCTGGAGTAATTCGTTCACGATGGCCAGGGACATGAGGGCGATGGGCAGGAGCACGATCCAGGACCGCTCGCGCTTCCGGATCACCGCGAACAGTCCCACGACGAAGGAGGCAAGGAGGCCCAGGAGGATCGCCACCATGGCGATGCCCTCCCAGGCGGGCGCTTCCCCGGGACCCTGTGTCGCCACGGCCGTGAAGAGGAACAGGAGTGCGATGGATGCGGCCAAGCCTGCGGCCGCCGCCCAACCGAATCGGGAAGATGGGCGGCTCAACACCTGGGAGCGAATCCCTGGACGCGACCCCTTGGTGTCGGGCTGCATGGGCCTCCTCCTGAGTACTTGCAGGCACAAGCATAGAGCGGGTCCCGGTGCGTCGGGTGGCCCGGTCAGTGGCCGGTGAAGTCGGGGGGCCGCTTCTCCTTGAAGGCGGCCATGCCCTCCACCAGGTCCGACGACGCAGTGGTCAGGGCCTGGAAGTGGCCCTCCAGCTCCAGGCTGTGGGCCAGGTCCGTCTCGAAGCTGCGGTTGAGCAGCTGCTTGGACAGGCCGAGCGACCGGGTCGGTCCGGCGGCCAGCCGCACGGCCAGTGCCTCGGCCTCCGCGCGCATCTCCTCCGCCATGCCGACGTGGCGGTAGGCCAGTCCCTGGTCCACCGCCTCGGTGCCGACCGCGCCCTCGCCCAGCATCACCATCGCCTTGGCCCGGGGCAGCCCGACCAGGCGGGGCAGCAGGTAGGCGCCACCCGCATCCACCACCAGCCCCCAGCGGGCGAAGCTCCACAGGAACTTGGTGGTGTCACACGTCCACACGAAGTCACAGGCCAGCGCCAGGTGGGCACCGGGTCCGACGGCGGGGCCGTGCACCGCGGCGACGGTCGGCTTGTCCAGCTCCCACAGCTCCCGGATGAATGCCTGCACCCCGACGTGCAGCGCCTGGGAGGTGGAACGGGGGTCGAACCCCTCGGTGCCGGCCTGCGCCACGGTGGATCCGCGCAGGTCCATGCCCGAGCAGAACGAGTCGCCGGTGGCGGACAGGAACACGGCCCGCACCCCGTCGTCGGCCCGGCACGCCCGCACCGCGTCCACCAGGGCGTCGCGCATCTCCACCGTCAGGGCGTTGGCCGCGTCGGGGCGGTCCAGCGTGATCCGCCCCACGTGGTCGGCGCCGACCTCGAAGCGCAGCATCAGCGGTTGGTGGTGAGGATGTTCACCACGGACACGCCGGAGCCCCGGCCACCCACGTTGTGCTGGAGGGCGAACCCGTTGCGGACCTTGACCTGGCGGTCGCCGGCGTCGCCCCGGAGCTGCCACCAGCACTCGGTGAGCTGCGCCACACCGGTGGCACCGATCGGGTGGCCCTTGGCCAACAACCCGCCGGAGGTGTTGACCGGGATGCGGCCGTCCAGTGCCGTCTCGCCCTCCAGCGAGGCCACCCCGCCCTTGCCCTTCTCCACGAACCCCAGGTCCTCGATGTCCAGGATCTCGGTGATGGTGAAGCAGTCGTGCACCTCCGCCATGTCGATGTCCGCGGGCCCGACGCCGGCCATGGCGTAGGCCCGGCGCGACGCCTCCACCGTGGCCGGCAGGCCGACGAAGGTGGTCTTCTCGTGCAGGTAGGGATGGTCGGTGGCCACCCCGAAGCCCGCCACGTAGACGGGTGCGTCGGTGAAGTCCCCGGCCCGGTCCGCCGCGGTGATGAGGATGGCGGCGGCGCCGTCGGTCTGCGGGCAGCAGTCCAGCAGGTGCAGGGGGCTGCACACCGGGGGCGAGGCCAGCACGTCGGCGATGCTCACCTCGTTCTGGAAGTGGGCGTAGGGGTCCAGCGCACCGTTGTGGTGGTTCTTGACCGCGACCGACGCCAGCATCTCCCGGGTGGTGCCGAACTCGTGCATGTGCCGGGTCGCGAACGGGGCGAACAGCACGGGTGCGGACTCGCCCCGGGTGTACACCGGGTGGCCGGCGGCGGCGCGGGCCAGCAGCCCCTCCTCGGAGGACTTGTCCCGCATCTTCTCCACGCCGATGACCAGCACCACGTCGTGCACGCCGGAGGCCACGGCCATGCACCCGACCCGGAAGGCGTCGGATCCGGTGGGACAGGCGTTCTCGATCCGGGTGCAGGCCACGCCCGAGATGCCGATGGCGGTGGGCACCGTGTTGCCGCCGATGCCCTCCTGGCCCCACAACGTGCCCCGCTGGGTGGCCACGAACGCCGCGTCCACCAGGGCGGGGTCGAACCCCTTGTCCACACTGGCGACCGCGGCGTCGAACGCTCCCTTGGCCATCTGCTCGTAGGACTGGTCGAACAGCTCGCCCATCCTGATGAGCCCGGCGCCGACGACGGCGACCTTGTTCCATGGTCCGCTCATGTCCCGCTCCCCCCGCCCACGACGACCTTCCAGCCGTAGATGGGCACGCCCCGTTCCACCGTGTAGCGGCGCAGCACCAGCGTGACCGGGCCGCCGATCTCCAGGTCCGTGCCGTCGCCGACCCCCTGCAGCTGGATGCGCGACCCGTCCTCCAGGTCCACGACCACCAGGGGGAGTGGCGCCTCGAACGGCGCCGGCATGGTCTGGTTGACCACGTAGGTCTGCACCGTGCCCCGCCGGGCCAGGGCGACGATGTCGAACTTGTCGCCGGCGCAGGTGATGCACACCGGGTGGACCGACGGCGGGGTGTTGACGGTGCCGCAGTCCACGCAGCGGGCCCCGAGCAGGCCCAGCACCTCCGTGTTCCCCCGGACGAACATGGCACTGCCGGGCGGGACGGCCATCTCCACCGACTCCCCGGTGGGGGTGAGCACACGCCGGGCCCGCAGCGCCTCGGCGTAGGAGGCGGCCCGGCCCCCGGTCAGGTCGGCGGCCACCCGGCCCGCGCCGGGAACGGTGTCGTCCACCCGGATCCGCAGGGCGGTGGCCCGGCCGCCGCCGTACGCGACCAGGTGCACCGGCCCGGCCTCCGCCAGGGCGGCCGCAGCTCCCAGGAGGGCGTCCGCGGCGCCGGTGTCACCGAGCTCGGCCCGGGTGTCGGTGGACACCACGGTGGTCGCGCCCAGCCGTCGGGCCAGGGCGCCGGCCAACCGACCGTCGGGATCGGGGAGGGACCACCGGGCGGTGCCGTCCGGTTCCAGCGCGCCGCCGACCCGGCCGAGGAGGGGGAGGAACACCTCCTCCCGGAACAGGCGGCCGTCGTAGGCGTCCCTCGTCTCCGGCTCCCGGTCGCCCCGGTAGCGGTCCAGCACCGGCATCCAGGCCGACGTGGCCACCTCCAGGGTGGCCGGCCCGGCGCCGGCGGTCAGCACCAGGGCCACGGCTCCGGCACCGGCAGCGGTCTCCAGCGCCGAGCCGGTGGCGGGAAGGAGCGCGTCGGATGCCACCACCACGGCGGTGCGGACCCGGCCCGCGGCCAGCGCGTCGGACGCGGCCAGCAGCGCGTCCATGCCGGCGTGCGTGGACCCGGCCAGGACCGTCCCGGTGGTGGTGTCGCCCAGGCGGAGGGTCGCGGCGAGGTGGGACCAGCTCGGTCCCTCGGCGAAGGGGGGACGCGTGCAGCCCCACCAGAGCCCGTCCACCTCCGCGGGGCCGAGTCCGGCTGCGGTGAGCGCCCGGTCGGTCGCGGCCCAGGCCAGCGTGAGGGGGTCCTCATCGGACCGGCACACACCCACCTGGCCACGTCCACCACCCCGCCCCCAGGCGGCGTTCACGTCCTTCGCCGCCAGCCGCAGCGAGGGGGCGGCCACCCCGACGCCGGCCACGGCGCCCGTCAGGGCCCGTCGTTCGGTCACGGCGGCCACAGTACCTGACACGGCCGTCAGGTCTCCCGTCCGGGCGGGGCGGTAGAGGCGGGGCGGTTGAGACGGGGCGGGAGGGACGGGGCGGTAAAGAAACGTCCAATTGCCCACCGTGGGCCTTCACCTCACCGGCCGCCCTGCCGAAGCAGGGGGATCGTTCCGGCCGGCAGGGGACCGGCGGACCGGTGGAAGGTGGACCGCGTGATGACCGAGAACGAGCCGACACGAACCCCCGGCACCGCCCGGGAGAAGGCGGCGGCCGCCAGGGCGGCGGCCGCCGGCGCAGCCGGTGGCGGACCCGCGACCCCGGCCACAGCCGACGGCGGGACCACGGCCCCGGCCCGGAAGGGCCCACCCCCGGCCCGGAAGGGGCGCACCCCGGACAAGCGCACGGCCATCGTGGCCAGCGGCGCGGCGACGTTGTTCGTGGCCAGCACCGTGATGGCCCTGGCCGTGGCCGGGGTGTTCTCCGGTGGGGGATCGGGTCGCCGGGTGGTCGTCCCCGACCCTGCCGGCAGCCGATCGGAGGCCGCCGGCCCGCCCACCACCGTCCTGGAGACCCGGTACGTGGATGATCCGTACTACATCGCCTCCGAGGACCCCGGCACGGGCGGGACCGCCGCCGGGGCCGCCCCGGCCTCCGCCACGGGAGCGTGGGGGACCGCCACCGCGGCCCCGTCCGCCGCCGGCGCACCCGCGCCGGACGGGGCGGGCCCTGCCGCCCTCATGGCGTCGGCCCCGGCCGGCACCGGTGCGGGGTCGGCCGCGGCGTCGTCCCCGGGGCAGGCCGCCGCCCCACAGGCCGCGGCACCGCCCTCGTCGGGCACGCCGGCCGCCCCGCCGACCACCGGTCGGCCGGCCGCCCCGGCCCCGACCACGGCGCCGCCGGCGCCGACCACGACCCTGCCGCCCGGGGTCCGGATCCCGTCCGACTGGCCGCCGGGCAAGCCGATCCCGCCCATCCCCGCCGGGTGCCGCAAGCCGCAGCTCGAGGACAACGGAGTGTGGAACTGTGACCACTGAACCCGGCACCCCGGCCCAGCGCCGCCGCCGACGCCACGCCGCCTCGGCCAGCCGCGTGGCGGTGGCGGGGGTGAGCGGCACCGCCGTCATGGGCCTGGTGTCCATCATGAGCGCAGCGGCGTCGGCCCCCCCGGCCGGGCCCTCGGGCGGATCGCTGCAGGTGGCGGGGGAGTCCGACGCCCCGACCACCACGGCCGTCCCGGTCACCACGATCGTGGTGCAGGAGATCCACCGTGCCGTCCCCGTCGAACTGGCCCCCGGCGAGACCGTGCCGCCGGGAGCGCCGACGGGAGCAGCGACGGCGGGCGGAGCGGCCGCCGTCCCCGTCGGGTCGGGATCCGGTGCGACGCCGGTCCACCGGGCCGGGTCGGTCGCCGGGTCCCCTGCGCCGGTCGGCGGGGCCGCGTCCCCGGGCGGGTCCTCCGCCGCGGCTGCGCCGTCGCGGAGCGCAGGTCCGGCCGCGGCACCCTCCTCCGGTGGGTCGTCGGCGGGCACACCGGCGGCCGCGGCGCCGGCCCCGGCCGCGCCGCCGGCCACGGCCGCCCCCAAGCCGCCTCCCACCACGGCCCCGCCGGCCCCGGCCTGCGCCACCTCCAAGTGCTGAGGACCGCCAGGAGCCGGGACCGGGGACGAATCTCGGGATCGCGCTTCACTTTCGGACGCCCGCGCGCCGAAGAAGGTCGGGTGGTCCCGACCCGGGACCCGCTGGATGAGGTGTGAGTTGAGGAGCGGCGGGAGCATGGAGAAGCGAGTCGCGGTCGCGGCCACGGGTTCAGCGGCACTCTTCGCCGCCACCACGGTGGTGGCCCTGTCCGTCACGGGCGCGTTCGGTGGCGATCCGGCCCCGTCCGCCCCGTCCGGCACCGTTGCGGCATCGACATCCACCACGCTCGTGCTCGCCCCGGCGTCCACGGCACCCGCCGGGGGGCCGACCCCATGACCGAGCCCTTCCCGTCCTGGACCGAGGCCGGCCGCGGGACCCTCCCGCCGCCGGCCCCCGTGGTCTTCGTGCCGTTGCCCCCGCCCGCCACCCTTCCCGCCGGAACGGTGGCACCCACCCCGCCGCCGTTCCCCGGTGCCACCCCCCGGCCCGCACCGGCCCCGGCGACCCACCTGGCCGCCCAGTTCACCGCCGACCCCGCCGCGGTCGGCCCGAAGCACCCGCCGGTCCCGGCCCGACGCCGTCGCCGCCACCCTGCCGCTGCATCGCGGGTGGTGGCCGCCGGTGTCAGCGGGTCCGCCCTCATGGGCCTGGTCGCCGTGCTGGGAGCCGGGGCCAACCTGTCCCCGGTGGGCCAGCCCGTCGCTGCGGTGTCCGATCCCGACAGCGGTGCGACCGTCGCCGGAGCCTCCGGTACCTCGGCCGCCACGGCCACGACCGCAGCACCCACCCCCACCACCGGTGCCGCCCCGGTCGACCCCGCGGCACCGGTGGTGACGGACCCGGCCGCCGCCACCACGACCGTCCCCGGCACACCCGCGACCGCGCCCGTCGTCCGGGCCGGGGCACCGGGCACGTCCCCGGCGCCGGTGGCAGGTGGGGCCCCGACCGCGTCGGCCCCCGGCGCCGCGCCCTCCGGTCCGGCCGTCCAGTCCGCGCCGACGCCGTCGCCGGCACCGTCACCGCCGCCGACCGCGGCCACGCCGCCGCCGACCGCTCCCCCCACCACGGCGGCGCCGCCGCCGCCCCCTCCGGAGGACCCACCGGCACCGGAGTGCTCGCCGTCCAAGTGCTGACCCGTTCGCCGGAACCGGTCGTGGCGCAGGGCCACGAGCCGTGGTGGGAACACCGCTTCCCGGCCATGGGGAGCCACGTCCACGTGCTCGGCCGCGGCGGGCCGCCCGACCTCGCGCCCGTCGCCGAGCGCTTCGTCGCGGGGCTGGAACGGTCATGGAGCCGCTTCATCCCGGACAGCGACCTGTGCCGGCTGAACGACCACGACGCGTGGTCGGTCGAGGTCCCGTCGACCCTGGCCCGGGCCGTGCACCGGGCCGTGCTGGGCTGCGAGCTGACCGGGGGCCGGTTCGACCCCACGGTGCTCGACGCCCTCGTCGCGGCCGGGTACGACCGCACCTTCCGGCAGGTCGGGGAGCGGTCCGTGGCACCGCCCGTGGGCCAGGCCGTGCCCGGCGTGGCCGGCGTCCGGGTGGACCCGGAGGGCCCGACGGTGGTCCGGCCCCCGGGCCTGCACCTGGACCTGGGGGGCATCGGCAAGGGGCTGGCGGCCGACCTCCTCACGACCGAGCTGGTGGCGCGCGGTGCCCGCTCGGTCAGCGTGGCCATGGGCGGCGACGTGCGTGTGGGCGGGGAGCCGCCCGCCGACGGGTGGCGCGTCCCGGTGGAGGACCCGTTCGACGAGTCGTCCACCCTCATGCACGTCGTGCTGGACCATGGCGCCATCGTCTGCTCCAGCAGCAGGTACCGGCGCTGGCAGACCGACGACGGCGGTTGGGCCCACCACCTGATCGATCCCTCCACCGGCCGTCCGGCCGACGGGGGCGTGGTGGCGGCGGTGGTGGTGGCCGGCGAGGCCTGGTGGGCCGAGGTGCTGGCCAAGGCCGCGCTGGTGGCCGGCCCGGCCGACGGGGTCTCCCTGCTCCGGCACCACGGGGTGGAGGGCTGGCTGGTCCTGGACGACACCGAGGTGGTCGCCGTCACCCGGTGAGGGGTGGTGGGCTCAGCGGACCAGCACCGTGACCGAGGCGTTCGCCCCCCGGCCGATGGTGTGGGCCAGGCCCACGCGGGCGCCGGGGACCTGACGCTCCCCGGCGGTGCCCCGGAGCTGGCGGGCCAGCTCCACCACCTGGCCCAGGGCGCTCGCCCCCAGCGGCTCGCCCTTGGACAGCAGGCCTCCGGACGGGTTCACCGGGAGCCGGCCCCCCAACCGGGTGGCACCCGTGGCCAGCAGCGCGGCCTGCCCCCCGGCGCCGCACAGCCCGAGCTCGGCCCAGCTCAGCAGCTCCCGGGCCGCGTCGGTGTCCTGGCACTCGACGACGTCCACGTCCCCGGGCCCGACGCCGGACCGCTCGTACGCGTCGCGGGCGGCCAGCGTGGTGGGCGGGGTGATGTCGGTGTCGTCGATGCCGGCCAGAGGGGTCGACTCGTCCAGCACGGAGCCGGGCAGGTGGCTCCGCAGGGCGGCCGCGGCCAACGTGACCCGGCCGTCGGCCGGCACCAGTCCGGCCCGGCGCAGCACCACGGCGGCGGCGCCCTCGTTGGGGGAGCACAGCATCCACAGGTGCAACGGGTCGCACACCAGCCGGGAGGCGAGCACCTCCTCCGCCGTGACCGCGGTGCGGAACATGGCGTCCGGGTTGTGCACACCATGGGCCCGGTTCTTCACCACGACCGCGGCCAGGTCGTCCCGGGTCAGGCCCTGTTCCCGCAGGAGCCGCTGGGCCCGCAGGGCGAAGTAGGCGGGGGTGGCAGCCAGGCCCGCGGCCTCCATCCACGGTGGGAAGAACGACGAGCGGATCATCCCCTTGGGCATCTTCTCGATCCCCACCACCAGCACCGTGTCGTACTGGCCCGCGGCGATGGCCGACCCGGCCAGGGACAGGGCGGCGCCGCCCGACGCGCACCCGGCCTCCACGTCCACGATCGGCACGCCGGTCAGCCCCAGGGAGCCCAGCACCCGGTGCCCGGCCGCCACTCCGCCGTAGGCGGTGGCGCAGAACGCGGCCTGGAACCCGCCCCGGGCCACGCCGGCCTCGGCCATGGCATCCCGCAGCGCCCGGGCGCCCAGTTCGGTGGCCGTCACCTGGCCGTGGCGGCCGAACGGGGTCATGCCCACGCCGGCCACGGCAATCCCGTCCCGGCCGCCGGCGGCGGTCCCGTCCCGGCCGCCGGCGGCGGTCCCGTCCCGGCCGATGGCGGCGGTCCCGCCGCTCATGGGGTCGGCTCCGCGGGGGCGAAGGCCCACACCGTGGTGGGCTCGCCGTCGGCACCGGGGAGCTCCTCGGCCACGACCTGCATCGCGTCGCCGAACGCCAGGTCGTCGTGGTGGGCGACGGCGAGGCGGCCCACCACCCGGAGCGGCGCAGCGTCCCCCGGCTCCCCCCAGGCCAGCTCCACCACCCCGAGCCCGTAGGGCACCGGGCCGGCGTAGCCGGGCGGGGCGGTGGTCACGGTGGTCCAGGCCCACAGCGTGCCGCGGCGCGGGAGCGGGACCGGCTCCACGTCGTCGGCGCCGGTGTACGGGCAGACCGGTGACAGCGGGAAGTGGGCCAGCCCGCTGGAGCGGGACCGTCCGCCCCGGAGCGTGAGCCCGCCGTCGTCATCCACCTCGAACAGTCCCACCATCGGAACCTGACGTTAGTGTCAGTCGCCGTGGAGCCGCCGTCCCGCATCGTGAGCCTGGAGGAGGCCGTGTCCCACGTGCGGGCCGGGGACGAGGTGCACGTGGTCTGCTCCCACACCCGGTGGTCCGCCGCGGCCCGTGCCCTGGTGCGTCGGTGGTGGGGCCAGGACCCGGGATGGACGCTGGTCATGCTGTCGCTGTCCAGCCTGGGCGCGCTGTTCTTCCGGGGTGGCCTGGTGCGCAAGGTGGTCACCGGCTACTCGGGCGACGTGTTCCCCAACTTCACCCCCAACCCGCGGTTCGGCTCCGCCTACCTGTCGGGTGAGGTGGAGGTGGAGCACTGGTCCTTCCTCACGTTCGCCCAACGGCTGGAGGCGGCGGCACGCGGCCTCCCTGCGGTGACCACCACCTCCCTGTCCGGCTCGTCGATGGCGGACAACGACGGCTACGCGGAGGTGGCGTCGCCGTTCGGGCCCGTCGGGCTCCTGGCCGCCTACGCACCCGACGTGGCGATCGTCCACGGCGCGGTGGCGGACCGCGCCGGCAACGTGGCCCTGCACCCGCCGTTGCTGGAGGGTGTGTGGGGCGCGTTGGCCGCCCGCCGGGGGGCCATCGTCACCGTGGAGCACGTGGTGGACGACATCACGCCGTGGTCCCACCTGGTGCAGCTCCCGGCCCACCGCGTGCTGGCGGTGGCGGAATGCCCCCTGGGCGCGCACCCCGGCGGGCTGTACGGCACGTTCACCCCGGCGGAGCCCTATGCCGAGGACGTGGCGTTCTGGGCCGAGGCCCGCGCCGCCAGCCGTCGCGACGACGACGCCTACGACGAGTGGATCCGGCACTGGGTGCTGGAGCCGTCCGACCAACGGGAGTACCTGGCCCGCCTCGGGTCGGACCGGGTGGCCGACCTGCGGGCCCGGGCCGACCGGGGGTCGTGGCGGGCCGACGCCGCGGAGCACCCACCGGACCTGGACGCCCCCGTCAACGACTGGGAGCGGGCCGCCACCTTCGGGGCCCGGGTGCTGGCCGACCGCCTGGTGGACACTGCGGCGGATGCCGTGCTGGCCGGCGCGGGGGTGGCCAACCTGGCCACCTGGCTGGCGGTCGACCTGGCCCGGGTCCGGGGTGCTCCCACCGTGCTCACCGCCGAGTTGGGGCTGCTGGGCTACGAGCCCACCCCGGCGGATCCGTTCGTGTTCAACCACCGGGCCTTCCCGTCGGCCACCACCCTGGCCGACGCCTCCTGGGTCCTGGGCGGCCTGGTCCCCGGCCCCGGCACCCGCTGCCTGGCCTGCCTGGGCGCGGCCCAGATCGACCGGGACGGCAACATCAACTCCACCGTGGTGCCGGGCCGGACGTTCCTGGTCGGATCGGGCGGTGGCAACGACGTCGCCTCCGCCGCGGACGAGGTGGTGGTGGTGACCACACTCACCGACCGGCGCACGGTGGAACACGTGCCCTACGTGACGTCGCCCGGGTCCCGGGTCAGCACCATCGCCACGGACCTGGGCGTGCTGGAACGGACCGCCGGCGGGTTCGTGCTCACCGCCGTGGTCCCGGGGGCGCTGGAGGTGGTCCGTGACCGCGTGGCCTGGGACCTGACGGTCTCCCCCGACTGCGTCGAGCTGTCGCCGCCGACGGCGGAGGAGGTCCGCGCCCTGCGGACCTGGGACCCGCAGGGCTTCTTCCTCCGGGCCTGACCGGCGCCGTCACGGCCCCGGTGCCGGTCCGAGGTCAGGCGCCGTCCAGGATGACGGCCAGCTCCGCCCGGCTGCGGATGCCGAGCTTGTCGTAGACACGGGCCAGGTGGGACTCCACGGTGCGCCGTGACACGAACAGGCGCTCCCCGATCTCCCGGGCGGCCAGGCCCTGGGCGGCCAGGATGGCCACCTCCCGCTCCCGACGGGTGAGGGGGACCGGCGCCAGGTCCGCCACCAGGCCGGGGGTGGCGGCGGCCTCGCAGGCGTCGCGCCAGTCCGCAGCCCGACGGGACCAGGCCGCGGCCACCCGCGGGTCGCCCTCCCGGCGGGCGGCCTCCGCCGCCGCGAACCCCGCCTCGGCGGCCCACAGGAGCGTGCCGACCCGCCCGAGCCGGTCCGCGGCGTCGCCCAGGTCCTCGGCCCTGCCGCTGACCAGGGCTGCGGCGTGGGCGGACATGGCGGCCAGCAGGTCACCCTGACCGTCCGCCGCGATCTTGGCCAGGGCCTCCGCGGCCTCGTCCGGGCGGCCCAGCCGGGCCAGGTCGTGGAGGCACCCGGCCTGGCCCATGCGGTCACCACGGGCGGCCCGGGCCACCGCGCCGTCGACCAGCAGGTCCCGGGCCCGTTCCGGGTCGCCGTCGGCCAGCGCCAGCCAGGCCCGGGCCCGCCACAGGGCGCCGTCGAAGATCCGGGCCGGATGGTCGCCCAGTGCCTCGTGGGCCGCCAGTGCGGCGCGGGCCGCCTCGGCGTCGCCCGCGGTGGCCTGGGCCAGGGCCATGCCGGCCAGGGCCCAGCGCTGCATGCCGGGGTGGCGGGTGGACACCAACGACGAGTTGGCCAGCGTGTAGGCCCGGACCGCGGAGGACATCCGGCCCCGGAGGTAGAGCACCCAGCCCTCCACCAACGCGGCCAGGCCGATGCCACCCGCCTCGCCCTCGGTCCGGCACAACCGGATGGTGGCCTCCGCCTCCTCCTCCGCGTCGTCGAGGCGGCCGGCGTCGGCCAGCGCGATGGAGCGTCCCGCCCCCATGACCCGCGCCGTGAAGAGGGCGACCTGCTCGCCGAGCACCTCGTAGGCGGCCAGCGCCCGGTCACAGGTCTGCACCGCGTCGACCGAGCGGCCCGCGCTGCGGTAGGCGTGGGACAGGGCCAGCGCGGCCTGGATCAGCACCCGGTCCGGGTCCCGGTCCACCAGGGGTGAGGCCACGTCGATGGCCCGGTCCGGCAGCCCCTCCACCGCCAGCAACGTGGCCCGCACCGCGCTGGCCTCGTCGCGCCATGCGGACGGCGCGCAGCCCTCGGCCCGGTCGAGGGCGGCCCAGGCCGCGTCGTCGTCGGCCTCCCGCCAGAACGCGGTGATCGCGGCGTTCATCTCCACCCGGATGCGGTCGTCGTCACCATCGGCCTGCGCCTCCCACGCCGGTCGGTGGGCGGCGATGGCGGCGGCATCACCGAGCTCGTACAGGATGTCGGCGATCAGGTCGCCGGTGTCGAAGTCCTGGCCCTCCTCCCAGGCCAACTCGGCCAGGTCGCGGGCCAGGTCGAAGTCCTGGCTGAACCGGGCGGTGCGGGCGGCGCGCACCAGGGTGTCCCGTTCGACCGGGAGCGATGCGGCCAGGGACCAGGTGGCCAGCCGCAGGGTGTCGTAGCGGCGCCGGGCGCCGCTGGCCAGGAGCGCCACGGCGAGCTCGCGCTGGGCCGTGCGCAACTGGAGCGGCGATGCCCCGCTCCGGAGCACCTCACCGAAGAGCGGGTGGACCAACCGGATGACCAGTCGCTTGTCGTCCAGGCTGGTCGAGATCAGCTCCGACGCCTCCAGGCCCGCCAGCAGCTCGGGGGTGACCCGGCCGGGGAGCTCGCCCGGGCCGACGGGCTCGCCGACGGCGACCATCAGCAGCGCCTCCGCCTCCGCAGCGGCCAGGTCGCCGACCCGCTGTCGGACGAAGTCGACCAGCCGCGGTGCGTCGGTGGGCACCGCGGTGACCCGGGCCTCGCCCTGCTCCACCACCAGGGCGCCCGACTCCCGTGCGGCCAGGAGCACCTCGCGGATGAACAGCGGATTGCCCTCGGTGATGTTCCACAGCAGCACCGTCGACGCGTCATCCAGGGGGCTGCCGGCCACGGCCTCCCCCAGGGCGGCGGTGGCCCCGCGGTCGAGCGGTGGCAGCTCCACCCGTTCGATCACGCCGTCCTGCCACAGCCGGACCATCGGCTCGGGGGCGATCGAGCCGTGGCGTTGGGTGGCGATCAGGCTGGCGTCGCCGTTGGTGACGAGCTGGTGGATGAGCACGGCGGACGTGTCGTCGAGGTGGTGGGCGTCGTCGACCGAGATGACCATCCGCCGGCCGCCGGCCCGGTCCCGCAGCACGCCGCGCAGCACGGGGAGCACGGGCAGCCCGCTGGCCACGGCGTCGGCCGGGAGGAGCGGGGCCAGGCTCCCCAGCGGCAGCATGGACGCGCCGGGGGTGGCGGCGACGTGGACCACGACCACGTCGTGTCCGGCCACCCGCACCTCCACCTCGGCGGCCAGGCGGCTCTTGCCGACGCCGGCCGCTCCCACCAGGAACACGCCGGTGGCGCCGCGTTGGAGCAGGCCCACGATCCGCTCCAGCTCGGGGTCCCGTCCCACCAGTCCCCAGTCGCCGTACACGGCCAGAAGTATGGCCGACCTCCCGGCCCGGGGGTCCTGACGGCGGCCGAATTGCGTATGGGTCACGGATGCCGCTGCCGGGGGCAACGGGGACGCTGGATCGACGGATCGCCGGGGGCGCTCCGGCGGAGAGGAGCGCGATGTCCCGGAGCCGACCGGACCACCACGACGTCCTGGCCCGCGGCCACCGGGCCCGTGCCGTGGTCGTGCGGGCCGAGCGATCGGGGCTGTCCGACGCCGCCGGCACGCCCATGTACGCCGTGGTCCTCAACGTGGTCGCGGCGGGGGCGCCGGCCCGCCAGGTCCGCGTGCCCACACCCGTTCCCGCCCATGCGGTGTCGTGCCTGGTCCCGGGCACCGAGGTGCCGGTGCGGGTGCTGGCGGACGACCCCCGGGCCGTGGCCGTGGACGTGGCCGCGGCCGTGGCGGAGGCCGACGTGGCCTGAGCGTCAGGTGCGCAGCCTCAGGTGGGGCCGGCGTCGGCGGCCCGTCGCCGCAGCAGGGCACGGTCGGCCTTGCCCGACGCCAGCACCGGCAGGTCCGCCAGCACCACCACCCGCTCCGGGGTCCGGAACCGGGCCACGCCCTGTTCGGAGAACCAGGCCCGGCAGTCCTCCAGGTCGAATCCGGCCGCGTCCGGGGCCAGCGTGACGAACGCGCACACCCGCTCGCCCAGCCGGTCGTCCGGTTCGGGCACCGCCACGGCGTGGGCCACGGCCGGATGGGCCTCCAGGTGGGTCTCCACCTCCGCGGCGGAGATGTTCTCCCCGCCGCGGATGATCACGTCGGCCAGGCGGCCGACCACCGTCAGCCGTCCCCGGTCGTCCAGCACGCCCAGGTCGCCGGTGCGGAACCAGTCGCCGTCCATCACCTCGACGGTGCGGAACGGGTCGGTGTACCCGGCGAACAGCTCCGGGCCCCGGACCTGGATCTCGCCCGGGGTGCCGGCGTCCACCACGGAGCCGGTCACCGGGTCCACGGTGCGCACCTCCATGGCCCCCACCGGGCGGCCGTCGGTGGTGGCCATGGCGTGCCCGTCGTCGTCCGTGGTCGAGGTCGTCACGGTGGGGGCCTCGGTGGAGCCGTAGCTGCGCTTGACCACCGCGCCGAACAGGCGGGCGGTCCGTTCCACGAACGCGGGCGTGACCCCGGCGCCGCCGGCGGAGACCAGCCGCAGGGAACGGACCTTCTCCGGCGTGAACCCCCGGGCCGCCTCCAGGCCCAGGAAGAAGGTGGGTGGGCCCACCATGAACGACACCTGCTCCTCCTCGATGGTCCGCAGCGCGTCCACCGGGTTCCAGCGGGCCATGAGCACCGAACGGAACCGGCCCGCGCCGGGGACGAGGATGCCGTTGAGCAACCCGGACACGTGGGCCAGGGGAGCGGGCATGAGCACCACGTCATCGGCGCCGAGGCGGTGCACGCCGACCATGGTGCGGGCCTTGGACGCCAGGACCCGGTGGGTGTGCAGCACGCCCTTGGGGGTCCCCGACGAGCCCGAGGTGTGCAGCACCACGGCGACGTCGGCGGGGAGGGCCCGGTCCTCGGTGACCGGGGCCGCCCCGGCCACCAGCTCGGTGAGCCGGGCGTCGGGACCGACGGTGACGCGGGGCCGGAGGCGGTCGGTGATGGCGGCCACGTCGGCCGGGCCGGCCAGGTGGTGCAGGGGGGCGGCGACGGCCCCCAGCCGCCAGCAGGCCCGGTAGAGCACGACCGCCTCCCACGAGTTGGGAAGCTGGAACGCCACCGGGTCACCCCGGACCACGCCCTGTCCGGCCAGCCAGCCCGCCGTGGTGGCGACCAGCTTGCCCAGGTCGGCGCCCAGCAGCCGGGCCGCGCCGTCCACCAGGAGCAGCCGCGCCCCGCCCTCCCCCGATCGCTCCGTCGGCGCGAACAGCGCGTCCAGGGTGGTGTCCGACATGGTGGGGCCCCGCTCAGCCGGGACGGGTGGGGATCCAGCCCGGCGAGTTGGTGGTGCGGCCCCGGGCCACGTTGGAGCCGACGAAGTTGAGCTGGGCCTCGATGGTGCCGGCCCCGATGCACAGGCCCCGGATGTCCCGGTAGGCCCGTTCCAGCGGGTACTCCCGGCTGTAGCCGTAGCCACCGAGGAGCTGCATGGCCTCGTCGCAGACGAGCTTGGCGGCCCGGTTGGCCGCCGCCTTGGCCATCGCCGTCTCCAGCGCCGGTGGGGTGCCGCCCGGACCGGCCAGGTGCACGGCCCGGCGGAGCAGCAGCCGCGCCCCCTCCAGGGCGATGGCCATGTCGGCCAGCTTCCACTGCAGCCCCTGCAGGTCCGCCAGCGGGCGCCCGCCGATGACGCGTTCGTTGACGTACCGGGTGGCGTACTCCAGCGCGCCCTGGGCCGCGCCCACGCACATGGACGCGTTGCCGCACCGCTCGTGGTTCAGGTGTGCCAGCAGCACCTTGAACGCCCCCGTGCCGGCCGGGTCGCCGGCGACGAGCACGTCGTCGGGGCCGACGGCCACGTCGTCGAAGGCGACCTCCGCCTCCGTCGCGGCGTGCACGCCCATGGAGTGGTGCACCCCCGTGACCGACACGCCGGGCCGGTCCATGGGGACCACCACCGCGCCGATGCCCCGGGCCCCCTGGCCGCCCGGCCAGCGGCACCACACCAGGATCCCGTCCGCCACATGGCCCAGCGTGGAGTAGTTCTTGTAGCCGTTCAGGCGCCACCCGGCGGAGCCGTCATCGGTGAGCGCGGTGCGCATCTCCTGGACCGCGGAGCCGGCGTCGGGCTCGGTGATGCCGATGGAGAGGAGCGCCTCGCCCGCGGCCACCGCCGGCAGCCAGCGTTCCTGCATGGCCGGCGGGCCCAGGTGCTGGATGCCGCGGGGCGGGCCGTTGTAGGTGAGCTGGCACCAGATGGCGGTGGAGACGTCGGCACGGGCGATCTCCTCCAGCACGATGGAGGCCTCCACGTCGCCGTAGCCCAGGCCGCCGAACTCCTCGGACACGGTCACCCGCAGCAGGTCGGCCCCGGCCATGGCCTTGGCCGCCACCCGCGGGGGCTCGCCGGTCTCGTCGCCGTTGGCGGCGCGGGGCGCCACCTCCCGGGCCGCCACGTCGCGGGCCAACTGGCGGAGGGCGGCCTGGTCCTCGGTCTCCTCGTACGGGTCCCGACCGGCCGCGTGGCCCATGGCTCAGCCCTGGTCCTTCTTGCGGCGGACGATGAGCGTGAACCGCTCGGTCACGACGGGTTCCCCCGCCGCGTCGCGCCAGTCCATCTCCCGCACGTAGAACTCCATGACCGCGGAGCCCGTCTCCCGCTCGTACACGTCCGCGATGCGGCCGGTGCCGGTGAGGGTCTCGCCCACCCGGGGTGGCCGCGTGTAGTCGAACTCCTGCTCGCCGTGCAGGATCATGCGGCCCTTCCCGCGGAGCTTGTCGATGGGCAGGCCGGCCGCACCGCCCTGGCCCATGGAGCCCCAGTAGCTCATGACGAACGGCCACGTGGGCGGGGTGGGTGCGCCGTCCCCCGTGTAGCGCGCGGGGTCGTCCTTCAGTGCGGTGGCGAAGGCCCGGACCGGTCCCTGTTCGATCACGATGGTCTGGCTGCCCAGCTCCTGGCCGATGAGTTCCGTGAGCGCCACTGCGCCTCCCCCTGGTTCCGTCCCCGCCGCAGCCGGTGCGTCCCGCGGCGCGCCGCCGGTTGACTGACGCCCGTGTCAGGTTAGTCTGCCCGGCCATGGGCATCCTCGAGGGAC
This sequence comes from uncultured Actinomycetota bacterium, assembly GCA_963773765.1. Classification (GTDB taxonomy): domain Bacteria; phylum Actinomycetota; class Acidimicrobiia; order Acidimicrobiales; family Microtrichaceae; genus CAVZCC01. Next base: position 225,961 of record CAVZCC010000006.1, read on the forward strand.
GGGTCGCCGTCGTCACCGGGTCGGGTCGTGGGCTGGGTCGCGAGTTCGCGCTGTGCCTGGCGGGGCAGGGCGCGGCGGTGGTGGTCAACGACGTGGGCGTGTCGTTGCGGGGCGACTCCACCGGCGAGGACCCGGCCGGGGACGTGGTGGCCGAGATCCAGGCGCTGGGGGGCCGGGCCGTCGCGGCGCGGGACTCGGTGAGCGACTTCGACGCCGCGGGCCGGATCGTCGGCACCGCGGTGGACGCCTTCGGGCAGGTGGACATCGTGGTCAACAACGCCGGCATCGTGCGGGACCGGACGCTGGTCAAGATGGACGAGTCGGACTTCGACGCCGTCATCGCCACCCACCTGAAGGGCACGTTCAACATCACCCGGCATGCCGCGCCGCTCATGAAGGAGGCGGGCTACGGACGCATCATCAACATCACGTCCTCCGCAGGGCTGCGGGGCAACTTCGGCCAGACCAACTACGGCGCGGCCAAGGCCGGGATCATGGGGATGACCTTCGTCTGGGCCCTGGAACTGGCCCGCGCCGGGATCACGGTCAACGCCCTGGCACCGGCGGGGGTGACGCGCATGACCGCGGACCTGTCCGACCCCGATGCGGTGGCGGAGATGCCGGCCACGCTGGACCCGTCGCTCAACGCCCCGCTGGTCGCCTACCTGGCCTCCGAGCAGGCCGGCCACGTCAACGGCCAGGTGTTCGGCCGCACGGACTACAGCTTCACGATCTTCCAGCACCCCAAGCAGGTCGCGTGGATGCACCGCGACGGCGGCTGGGACGTCGAGGGGGTCGCGGCCGAGTTCGACTCGATGCTGGGCCAGCACCTGCAACAGGTCGGCATGGTGATGCCCACGGGGCTGAGCCAGGACAACACCCGCACCTAGGGTGGGCGCCATGAGCAGCGACGAGTTCCGGGACGAGTTCCCCTCCATGCAGGACGCGTTCCCCACGCGTGGCCGATGCCCTGTCCGGGTACCTGTCCGCCCTGGACGGCCTGCCCGGGATGGACCGCAAGATCCACGAGCTCATCCGCCTCACCTGCACCGCCATCCTCCGCCACGGACCCGGCGTGGAGCGCCACGCCATGCTGGCTGCCGAGTTCGGTGCCTCGTGGGACGAGGTGCTGGGCACCCTGGTGCTGACCCAGCCCAGCTTCGGCCTGGTCCCCGCCCGGGAGATGCTCCCCTTCGCCCGTGCCGGCTACGAGGCCGGCGTGGCCACCCTGGACCAGGACTGAACCGTGGCGGCGGCGGTGGCGACGTGACGGAGCAGCCGTTCCGGGTCCTCCCCGCGGTCACGCCCGAGAACGAGCACTTCTGGCGTGGTGGGGCCGAGGGCGAGCTCCGGTTCCTGCGCTGCGGCGACTGCGGCACGTGGATCCACCCGCCGCAGCCGATCTGCCCCGCCTGCCTGTCCCGGTCGGTGGCGCCCGAGGCGGTGTCCGGACGTGCGACGGTGCTGACCTACACGGTCAACCACCAGCCCTGGTACCCCAACCTGGACCCGCCCTACGTGGTGGCGATCGTGGCCCTGCCGGAGCAGGACGACCTGCGCCTGACCACCAACCTGGTCAACGTCGCACCGGCCGACGTCACCTTCGACATGCCGGTCCGGGTGGTGTTCGAGGAGTACCCCGATCCCCGCGGCAACGTGTGGCTGCCGTTCTTCGAGCCCGATCCCGGCGGCGGCGACACGGGCGGGGCCCCGGCGTGACCACCTGGACCGACATCGGCGAGCGGGGGGCGGTCATCTCCGGCGTGGGCCAGTCCCAGGTGGGCCGACGCATCTACCGGGAGGCGCTGGACCTCACGCTGGAGGCGGCGCTCGACGCCATCGAGCACGCCGGCCTGGACCGCTCCGACATCGACGGCCTGGCCACCTACCCCGGCAACATGTCCACGCCGCCGGGGTTCTCCGGCGTGGGCATCACCGAGGTGCACGACGCGCTGCGCCTGGAGCTCAACTGGTTCTCCGGCGGCCTGGAGCTGCCCGGCCAGCTCGGATCGGTGGCCAACGCCATCGCCGCGGTGGCCACCGGCCTGTGCAACCACGTGCTGTGCTTCCGCACCGTGTGGGAGGCGTCGGCGCAGGGGGACGCGGACCGGGCCAGCGTGACCATGGGCGGGGGAGGCGGCGGCGGGAGCTACCGGGCCACGTCGTTCATGCAGTGGACGCTGCCGTTCGGGGCGCCGTCGGCGGCCAACTGGATCGGCATGATGGCCAACCTGCACTTCCACCGCTACGGCACCACGCGTGAGCAGCTGGCCTGGATCGCGTTGAACGCCCGGCGCAACGCCGAGATCAACCCCAGGGCGATCTACCGGACCCCCATGTCGCTGCAGGACTACCTGGACGTCCGGATGATCTCCGAACCGCTGTGCCTCTACGACTGCGACGTCCCGGCCGACGGCTCCACCGCCATCATCGTGTCCCGGGCCGACGCCGCCCCCGACCTGCGGCGCACCCCGGTCCAGGTGGAGGCGGTGGGCACCGCGCTGCGGGGACGGCCCAGCTGGGACCAGTTCGACGACCTGACCACCATGGCCCTGCGCGACGCGTCGGCGATGATGTGGGAGCGCACCGACCTGCGGCCCGACGACGTGCACGTGGCCGAGTTGTACGACGGGTTCAGCTTCATCACGCTCGCCTGGCTGGAGGCCCTGGGGTTCTGTGCCCGGGGCGAGGGCGGGCCGTACGTCGACGGCGGTGGGCGGATCGCCCGGGAGGCGGCGGGCGTGGCGGGATCGGTGGCCCTCAACACCCACGGCGGCCAGCTGTCGGCCGGCCGGCTGCACGGCTACGGGTTCCTCCACGAGGCCTGCCTGCAGCTGTGGGGCGAGGCCGGCGAGCGCCAGTGCACCCTGCCCGCGGGCGGGCTGCCGGAGGTCGGCATCGCCGCGGCCGGCGGCGGCCCGCTGGCCGCGTCCCTGCTCCTCACCCGCCACTGAGCCACGCACCCGCCACCCGCCACCCGACGCTCTCCCGCGTTCTGGCGTCACTCATCGGTCGCACCGCCCGATCCGTGACGCCGAACCGGGTGGGGACGACTCCGCGGAGTCGTCGCGTGGGCCGGTTCCTCGTTGAACCCGCAAGTGTGATCCGGGAGACTGGGAGCGAGGGCCAGAAGGGAGTCGGAACCATGTCCGGCACAACCGCAGGCACATCGGGGCCGCCGACCGAGGGGGGCCCGGCCGGCCGACCGCCCTTCGCCATCACCCCCACCGCCTCCGGCCTCACCATCGCGTTGGCCGTGTTCGCCACGCTGTCCGGGGCGCTGACCCTCACCCTGCCCGACGTCCTCCGCGGCACCGCGGCCATGAACGGCTCGGCCCGGGGGACCGGCGCGGTGGTGCTCGTCGCCGTGGTCGTCATGCTGGCCGGCCTCTGGTGGTCCCGGTCGTCTCCCGCCCGGGGGGTGGTCCTCTGGCTGGGCGCGGTCGGGTACCTCATCTACAACGCGGTGCTGCTGTTGTTCGCCACGCCGTTCAACCAGCACTTCCTGCTGTACATCGGCATGCTGTCGCTGGCACTGGCCACCGGCACCGCCATCGTCGCCACGATCGACCTGGCCGCCTTCGGCGCCCGGAGCTCCGCCACGGCCCCGGTGCACGGCATCGCCGTGTACGTCTGGGTGGTGGTCGTCCTCAACGCGCTGCTCTGGCTGCGGGGTGTCGTCCCGGGGATCCTGGACGAGGGCCCGCCGGAGTTCCTGGACGGCACCGGCCTGACCACCAACCCGGTCTACGTGCAGGACCTCGCGGTGTGGCTCCCGCTCCTGGCCGTGTCCGCGTGGTGGCTGTGGGAGCGACGGCCCATCGGGCACCTCCTGGTGGGTGCCGGCCTGACGCTCTGGGCGCTCGAGAGCCTCAGCATCGCCATGGACCAGTGGATGGGCAGCAACGCGGACCCGTCGTCGCCGGCGGTGTCGTCCTCGATGGTCCCGGTGTTCCTGGTCCTGGCCGCGGTCAACGTCGTGCCGCTCGTCCTCCTGGTCCGCCACATGGACGCCCCGGACCCGATGGAGACGTCGTGAACCGGAAGGCAGCCCTCACGGCTCCGGCCCTGGCGGCGTCGGCGTTCCTGGTGCTGCACCGCCTCGGGCGGACGTGGGGCGCCACCCCGGAGGAGCGACGTGGTGCACTGCCCGGCGACGAGGTGGTGGCAGACCCGGACATCCAGACCACCCACGCCACCACCATCCGGGCCGCGCCGGGTGAGATCTGGCCGTGGCTGGTCCAGATGGGGTGGCACCAGGGTGGTTGGTACACCGCCCGGTGGGTGGACCGACTGCTGTTCCCGGTCAACTGGCCCGCGGCCACCCGCATCATCCCGGAGCTGCAGGGCCGGGCCGTGGGTGACTTCATCCCCGACGGACCGCCGGAGTCGGACTGCGGCTTCGTGGTGGAGCGCCTGGACCCGGCCGAGGCCCTGGTGCTGCACTCCACCACCCACCTGCCCATGAGCTGGCGTCGGGCCGGCGCCTGGCTCGACTGGACGTGGACCTTCTGCCTCACGGACCTGGGCGAGGCCGGCACCAGGCTGGTGTTCCGCTGCCGGGGCCGGACCGGGCCGTCGTGGGTCCTCGGGCTGTACCACCTGGTCATCGTCCCCAGCGACTTCGTGATGTCCCGCCAGATGCTGCAGGGCATCCGCCGGCGGGTGGAGGGCGCAGGGCCGGACCACGGCTGATCGTCGCTCCCGTCTTCTGGCGTCGCTCATCGGTGGCGGTCACCGATCGGTGACGCCGGAACGGGGTCGGGCTCAGTCCCGGACCGGGTCGAGGGCCGCCTCGAACACGGCCATGACACCGTCGGCGTGTGATGCCGTCACCTCCGGTCCGATCTGGAGCACGGACATGAGCAGCGACAGGATGATCGACACCAGCCCGGCGCCCACGGTCTCCGGGTCGATGTCGGGGCGCACCGCCCCGGTCAGCTGCTCGGCGGCCAACCGCTCGGCCACCGCCCGGCGGAGGGCGACCAGCGCCGGGATCTCCACCACGCGCTCGGTCACGTCGGGCTCCAGGCCCGCCAGCACCCGTCGGGCCAGGGGATGGGCCTCCACGGCCCGGACCAGCGTGACGATCAGGTCCTGGCGCCACCCGTCGCGGGGGTCGTCGAACACCAGCGACAGCCCCTCGCTCATGACCGCGCTGGCGTCGCGGTCCAGCGCGGAGAGGAAGAGGTCCTCCTTGGAGGCGAAGTAGGCGTAGGGGACCGATCCACCGACCCCGGCGTCGCGGGCGATGTGCGCCACCGAGGTGGCCCGGAACCCGTCCCGACCGAAGCACTCCACCGCCGCGTCCAGGACGGCCTGGCGGGTCAGCTCACCCTTGGACGCCGTTCTCATGTGACGCATGGTACATGAAATGAGAACTTGAGTGAATCTCTCAAATCATGTAGGTTCGTCCCCATGGCCGCCACCACAGCTCCCACGAGCACGCCAGCCCGGTCCGTCCCGACCCGTCGTGTGTCCTTCGACGAGACGCTCGCCGACGTGCCCCGCCACTTCGCCCGGGACGGGGACCTCATCCAGAGCCACCTGGCCGCCACCCTGTCCTCGGTGTTCCCGGACGGGGAGGACTACTTCGTGCGCTCGGTGCGCCAGTACCGCGATCGCATCACCGACCCGGAGCTCAAGCGACAGGTCGCCGGGTTCATCGGCCAGGAGTCGGTGCACGGGCGGGAGCACCGGGCGCTCAACGAGCACCTGGCGGACCTCGGGTACCCCACCCGACAGTTCGCGGCCCTCAGCCGGCGGGCCCTGCGGCTGCGGGAGCGGCTCACGCCGGCCCGGTCCAACCTCGCGGCGACGGCCGCGCTGGAGCACTACACGGCGACCTTCGCCGAGGTGCTCCTGCAGGACCAGGTCATGCAGGAGAGCTTCGCCGACGACGACGTCCGCAACCTCTTCCTCTGGCACGCGCTGGAGGAGTCCGAGCACAAGGCCGTGGCCTTCGACGTGTACCGCGCCGTCGGTGGCACCGAGCGGATGCGCATCGTGGTGATGAACCTGACGACGATCGGGTTCTTCGTCGGCATCGGGTTCATGTTGGCCGTGTCACTGCTCCGGGACCGGGCCACCTACCGGCCCGGCAACCTGCGCCGGAGCTGGAAGCGGTTCCGGGCCTTCCCCCTGGTCCAACGCGACGTGTGGGTCCGCCTCCGCGAGTACAACCAGGTCGGGTTCCACCCCGACGACCGGGACACCACCGAGCTGGTGGAGCACTGGCGCGAGCACCTGTTCGGCCAGGACGGCACCTTGACACCGCTGCTGGCCAGCGGTGCAGCCTGAGGGCACCATGAGCGAGCACGCAGCCTCCCAGGACACCGCCCCCGAGCACGCCGCTGGCGACCGTGCAGCCCCGGACCGTGCAGCCCCGGACCGTGCAGCCCCGGAACACCTGGACGTCCTCATCGTCGGCGCCGGGCTGTCCGGCGTGGGCGCGGCGCACTACGTGAGCACCGAGTGCCCCTGGGCCACCTACGCCGTCCTGGAGGCGCGCCAGGACATGGGCGGCACCTGGGACCTGTTCCGCTACCCGGGCATCCGCTCGGACTCGGACATGTTCACCCTGGGGTACTCCTTCCGGCCCTGGCGGGGCGAGAAGTCCATCTCCGACGGCGAGTCCATCCTGCGGTACATCAAGGACACCGCGGCGGAGGACGGCATCGACCGCCACATCCGCTACGGCCACCGCATCACCAGGGCCGCGTGGTCGACCGACCACGCCCGCTGGCACGTGACCGCGGACCGTGTCGACGCCGACGGCGTCCCCACCGGGGAGACCGTGGAGCTGACCTGCGGGTACCTCTTCTCCTGCACCGGCTACTACCGCTACGACCACGGCCACGAGCCCGACTTCGCCGGCATCGAGGACTTCCGGGGGACCGTCGTGCACCCCCAGCACTGGCCGGACGACCTGGACCAGGCCGGCAAGCGGGTGGTGGTCATCGGCAGCGGCGCCACCGCCGTCACGCTGGTCCCGGCCATGGCCGCCGATGCCGCCCACGTCACCATGCTCCAGCGCTCACCCACCTGGATGGCGTCGCTGCCGGCCCGCGACCCCCTGGCCGACGCGCTGCGGAGCCGGTTGCCGGAGCGGGTCTCGGCCCCCACCATCCGCTGGTACAAGGCCCTCACCACGCAGGCCTCCTACCGGTTCAGCAAGGCCCGACCGGCGCAGATGAAGCGCGTCCTGCTCAAGATGGTCTCCCGGGAGCTGCCGGCGGACTTCGACGTGGACACCCACTTCACGCCCCGCTACGACCCGTGGGACCAGCGGCTGTGCGCGGTCACCGACGGGGACCTGTTCCGGGGCATCCGGGAGGGCCGCATCTCGGTCGTCACCGACCACATCGACACCTTCACCCCGGACGGGATCCGCCTGCGCTCCGGTCAGGAGCTCCCGGCCGACATCGTGGTCACCGCCACCGGCCTGGAGCTGCTGTTCATGGGCGGGATCGAGGTCACCGTCGACGGTGAGCCCATGGACCCGGCGCAACGGATGAGCTTCCGGGGGATGATGCTCGACGGTGTGCCCAACATGGCCTTCGCCATCGGCTACACCAACGCCTCCTGGACGCTGAAGGCGGAGATCACCTGCCGCTACGTGGCCAGGTTGCTCAACCACCTCCACGACACGGGGCTCCGCCAGGCGACCCCCCGCAGCACGGACGCCGCCGCCACCGGTGAGCCGCTGCTCGGCCTCAACGCCGGCTACATCCAACGTGCCGCCGACCGCCTTCCCAGCCAGGGGACCCGGGACCCGTGGATCGTGCACCAGAGCTACCTGCACGACCACCGGGCCTGGCGGCGCAGTCAGGTCCGGGACCAGGACCTGGAGCTCTCCAACCCGGCGCCCCCCGACGAGGGCGGCCGGGTCGCGGCGGTGACCGGTGCGGGGTCGGGGATCGGCCGGGCCCTGGCGGTCGAGCTGTCCCGTCGCGGGACCCACCTGGCCCTGTGCGACGTGGACGACGCGGGCCTGGCGGAGACCGTGGCCCTGTGCGAGGGCCGCGGCGTCAAGGTCACCTCGGCCCACGTGGACGTGGCCGACCGCGCTGCCGTGTTCGCGTGGGCCGGCTCCGTGGCCGGCGCCCATGGCGCGGTCCACCTGGTCGTGAACAACGCCGGGGTGGCGTTGGGGGCGCCGGTCGCCACCATGTCCGAGGACGACGCCCGCTGGCTCATGGACATCAACTTCTGGGGCGTGGTCCACGGCACCCAGGCCTTCCTGCCCCACCTGGAGGCCTCGGGCGGTGGCCACGTGGTGAACGTCTCGAGCGTGTTCGGCCTGGTGCCCATCCCGACACAGTCGGCGTACAACGCCTCCAAGTACGCGGTGCGCGGCTTCACCGAGGCCCTTCGCATGGAGCTGGAGCTGGCCGGGTCGCCGGTCACCGCCACGACGGTGCACCCCGGAGGGATCCGCACCAACATCGCCCGCAACGCCCGCATCGACCAGGACCTGGCGGGACTGGCCGGCACGCCCGAGGAGCGGGCCCAGCAGTTCGAACGCCTGGCCCGCACCACACCGGAGGGCGCGGCCCGCCAGATCCTGGCCGCAGTCGACGCGGGCAAGCGGCGGGTGCTGGTCGGTCCCGACGCCAGGATGTTCGACCTGCTGTCCCGGCTGCCCGCGGGCGTGCAGCAGCGCGTGATCGTGGCCGCGGCCCGCCGCAGGGGCTGATCCACCCGGCCGCCGGTGGCCCGTCTCGCCTACAGTGTCGGCCGGGAGCACTCCCGCCGGAAACCGGCGGCTGTGATGAGGAGGGTGAGCAATGAGGAAGCCTTCGGTGCCTCGTCGTGTTCGTGCATGGACCGGCGCTGCAACCATCACGGCGATGGCGATCGTCGTCGCCGCGTGTGGACCACCGCCGCCACCGCCGCCACCGCCCACCGGGTCGACCGATACGGTCACGGTGGCCGGGCAGACGGTGGTGGTCTCGGTGGAGGATGGCCTGACCGTCGATGTCGAACCGGTCTCCGGAGCGCCGGGCGCACCCGACGGACTGGCCTTCCCGGCCGGCGCGTTCGCCGTGGTCGTCGAAGGTGTCGAGCCCGGCGCGGTCGTGCCCGTGACGATGGCGCTCTCGTCGCCGGTCGACGTGGTCAGGAAGCTCATCGACGGCGTCTGGGACGTGTTCCGCTTCGACGGGCTGACCGGCTCGACGCTGTCAGCGGACGGTCGGACGGTGAGCCTGTGGCTTCGGGACGGCGGTCGGGGCGACCTCGACGGGAGTGCCGATGGGCGGATCGAGGATCCGATCGCTCCTGCCGTCGCGACGTCGCTGACCATCACCACCAACGAGGTTCCGCTCGTGAGCGATGGCGAGCCCTACTCCGTTCAACTGGAGGCCGCGGGTGCGGCCGGACCAGTGACCTGGTCCCTGGTCGGCGGGACCCTGCGGGACGGGCTGTCGTTGAGCTCCGATGGGCTGCTGTCGGGGACCACGCAGCCCAGCCTCTCGTCGCCGTTCATCCAGGTCCAGGCCGACGATGGCGCCTCCGCCACGACCAAGTTGTTGCCCCAGGTCTCGATCGGCACCCCGGTGCCGGTGACCACGACCGGTGCCCCGCTGCCCGATGGCACCCGGATCTTCGCGGCCGGGATCTCGGTCAACGCAGGGTTCGGCGGGGGTCGCGGTCTGGGATTCCTCGAGGCTGACGGGACCTACACGCCGATGCCGGCGATCTCCATGACGACGCTCTCGGTGTTGGGCATCTCGCTGGTCAGCCCCGACGGACGGTGGGCGGTCGACCCGTTCGGTGGCGGACTGCGCGACGCCGAGACGGGAGTGCCGGTCGTGACCGCTGATCCGTTCACCGCCGATGCGTTCGCCCGGTTCTCTCCTGATGGGACCAAGCTCGCCGTGCCCTCGTCGGCTGGCTACCAGGTCTTCGACACGACGACCTGGTCGGTCGTGCGGACGGCCCCGCTGGCCCCGGGCTCGGGCGGCGGGGTGGTCTGGTCGGGGGACTCGACCGAGTTCGCACCGAGCAGCGTCCTCTTCGAGCAGGGCGGGGTGACCATCGGCATCCGTTCGGCGACCGATGCGCAGATGGATCGCTCGTTCACGATCGCCGGTCGGTCGTGCAACCAGGTCACGGGGTGGTCGACCACCGGTCGCCTGCTCCTGGGCTGCGGGTCCGACGTGGTGAGCGCCTCGGCGGCCGACGGCGGCGACCTCCGCGTCGTGGGGTCGAGCACGTGCGCCCTCGGGTTCCCCTGCCGGTCGACGGTGACCCTGGGAGGGGGCACGCCCTTCTCGCCCTCGGGCAGCCACCTGACGCTCCTCGAGATCGAGACCGCCGGCAACGGTGCGAACGTCGGTCGGACCGTCATCGTTCCCGACATCGACGGTGCCCCGCCCGTGCCACTGAGCGAGTGGTCCCCGACGCCGCCCGCTCCCATCTCCTGGAGGTGACCAGCAGGTTCGGGCGGGGTCGTGGGGCCCGGCTAACCTGACGCACGTGTCAGGTCCGGGTGCGGTGCGAGTCGTGGTGGTGCGGCCGTGAAGCTGCAGTGGGGTCCGGAGGAGGACGCGTTCCGGGCCGAACTGGTGACGTTCCTGGACGCCAACGTCCCGACCGAGATCGCTCAGGGCCGGGACTGGATCGGCGAGGAGACGGGCACCATCCCGCAGTGGGCCCGGGACTGGCAGGCCCTGCTGTTCGACTCGGGCTGGATGATCCCGGCCTACCCGCCGGAGCTGGGCGGCCGGAACGCCACCCCGCTGCAGACGCTGGTGTACCAGGAGGAGCTGTCGTCCCGGGGTGTGCCCCGGTCGGTCCACTTCGGCGGCTACGCCATCGTCGGGCCGTCGTTGCTGGAGTTCGGCAACGAGGACCAGCGGGCCCTCGCCCCCGCCGCCATCCGGGGCGACACGGTGTGGTGCGTCGGCATGAGCGAGCCGGACGCCGGCTCGGACCTGGCCGCCCTGTCCACCCGGGCCGAGGTCGACGGCGACTCCTTCGTGGTGTCCGGCCAGAAGGTGTGGACCAGCTACGCCATGGCGGCCCAGTCCTGCTTCCTGTACGTCCGCACCGACCCGACCGCGGCCAGGCACAAGGGCATCTCGGTCCTCATCGTGGACATGGACACCCCGGGGATCGAGGTCCGGCCGCTCCGCCACCTCTCCGGCGCGGCCGAGTTCGCCGAGGTGTTCCTCCACGAGGTCGTCGTGCCCCGGGCCAACCTGGTGGGCGAGCTGAACAACGGCTGGCGCATCACCATGGGCTCGCTCGCCCACGAGCGCGGCGGCCTCTGGGTCGAGGGTGTGGCCGGGTCCCAGCGGGCCCTCGACGGGCTGGTCCTCATCGCCCGTGACCGCGGCCTGGACCGTGACCCGGTCGTCCGCCGCACCCTGGGCACGCTGCAGGAGGAGGTCCGGTCGCTCCGGGCGCTCGGCTACAAGGGCTTCGCGTCCTTCGCCCAGGGCTCCTCGGCCCCCGAGCACTCGTTCATGAAGCTGGCCACGTCCGAGCTGCGCCAGCGCCTGTACGAGTTGGGCATGGACCTCCAGGGCGCGTACGCCACCGTGCTGGACCCGGAGCTGGCCGCAGACGGTGCCCGGTGGCAGAAGTCCTGGCAGACGTCGCTGGCGGCCACCATCGGCGGCGGCACGTCCGAGATCCAGCGCAACGTGGTCGCCACCCGGGTGCTGGGACTGCCCCGTGGTTGACTTCGTCCTCTCCGACGAACAGGAGCTCCTCCGGGACACCGCCCGGGCCCTGTTCACCAAGGAGTGCCCGTCGTCGCTGGTGCGGGCCGCCTTCTACGACGTCACCGACGACGGGCCGCAGGCGGCCCGGGCCCTGTACGACACGCACCTGCGGGACTGGGCCGCGCTGGGTGACGGCCCCCTGGTGGACCTGTGCCTGTTCCAGGAGGAGTCCGGCGCCGCGGTGGCCCCCGGCCCGCTGTGGACCTCCGCGTCGTTCGCCCTGCCGTTGCTCCGCGCCGCCGGTCACCCCGAGGCGGACCGGGTCGCCGCTGGTGAGCTCACCGCGACGGTGGCCATGGCCGGCCCCGACGGCGAATGGGAGGTGGGCGACCACGACGAGTGCTGGTTCGTCCCGCACGCGGAGGAGGTCGACAGGGTCGTGTTCGTGCTCCCGGGCCCGTCGGTCCTGGTGGCCCCGGCGGATCACGTCGTGGCCCACCGGATCGAGGCCATGGACCGTGTCCGCGGGCTGTTCCACCTGGCCGTCCCCCTCGACCGGACCGGCGCCGCCGCCATCACCGACGGCCAGCTCGCCGACGCCGTGCAGCGGGCCACGGTGGCGTTGTCGGCGGAGATGGTCGGGGCGGGCCGGTGGCTGCAGGACACCACGGTCGACTACGTCAAGGAGCGCGTGCAGTTCGGCCGGCCCGTCGGCTCGTTCCAGGGGCTGCAGTGGAAGCTGGTCGACGCCGCGCTGGTCCAGGAGCGCGCCACCGCCGCGGTGTACTACGCCGCGATGTGCATCGACGCGGACGATCCTGACCGGACCTCCGCGGTGCACGTGGCCAAGGCCGCGGCCGGACGGGCCGCCCGGGGGTGGTCCCGGACCGGTCTCCAGGCCCACGGTGGCGTCGGCTACACGTGGGAGCACGACCTGCACCTGCGGCTCCGCCGGGCCTACGGGTCGGACCACCTGCTGGGCGACACCGACCACCACCACGACCGACTGGCCGACCTGATGTTCAGAACAAGGGAGAGTTGACCCATGACCGACGTGACCTTTGACGGCGGCGCCGACGGGGCGGGCCGTGTGGCCATCGTGACCGGTGCCGGAGGCGGGCTGGGCCGGGCCCATGCCCTGCTGCTGGCGGAGCGCGGGGCCCGGGTGGTGGTCAACGACCTGGGGGGCACCAAGGCCGGTGAGGGCGCGGACGCCACCGCGGCGGAGAAGGTGGTGGCCGAGATCACCGCCGCCGGTGGCCAGGCCGTGGCCAACCACGACAGCGTCAGCACACCGGAGGGGGGCGAGGCGATCGTCCGGACCGCGCTCGACGCCTTCGGAACGGTGGACGTGGTGGTCAACAACGCGGGGTTCCTGCGGGACCAGTCCTTCGGCAAGATGACGACGGACAACATCGACGACATCATCGACGTGCACCTCAAGGGCGCGTTCTACGTGAGCCGGCCCGCCTTCGCCCACATGAAGGAGCAGGGCTACGGCCGGTTCGTGCACACCACGTCGGCCGCGGGGCTGTTCGGCAACTTCGGCCAGGCCAACTACGCCGGGGCGAAGATGGGGCTGGTCGGCCTGTCCAGCGTGATCGCCATCGAGGGGGCCAAGGCCAACATCCGCTCCAACGTGATCGCACCGCTGGCCAAGACACGCCTGACCGAGGAGCTCATGGGGCCGATGGCCGACGTGCTGCAACCCGAGCAGGTCAGCGGGCTGGTGGCCTACCTGTGCTCCGAGGGCTGCGAGCCCACCCACGAGGTCTTCAGCGTGGGCGGTGGCCGCATCGCCCGGGTGTTCGTGGGGCTGGGCCCGGGGTGGGTGGCCGGCAAGGGCGTGGCGCCCACACCGGAGGAGGTGGTGGCCAACCTGGAGGCCATCCGTGCCACCGACCCCTACACCGTGCCGGGCCAGGCCACCGACGAGATGGTCGCCCTGGCGCCGCTGTTCCAGGACTGACCGGCGACACCGGGACCGGGGTCCGTGGGGCCGGTCAGTCCGCCCGGCGGCAGTGGTCCACGACCAGGTCGCCGACCAGGTCCCACTCCCGGGCGGTGGGCAGGTGTCCCATGCCGTCGAGCACCCGCAGGTCGGACCCGTCGATCCCGTGGTGCAGGGACACGGCGTGGGCCACGGGCAGGACACGGTCGGCCGTCCCGTGGATCACCAGCGCTGGCCCGCCGATGTCCCCGAGGCGTCCGGGTTCCGGCCATCCCCCACGGAAGGCCGCCTCCTGGTGGCGCTGCACCGCGGCCCGTCGGGCGGGCGCCCGTCGGGCCGCCCGCGCCACCTCCTGCTCCACCCAGGCCCGGTCGTCAGCGTCGGGAGCGCCCATGGCCCGCAGCGTCGCGTCGACCGGGTCGACGACGGGGTCGGCGAAGAAGTCGTCCCCGAACCCTGCATCCGGGTCCGGGCTCATGGCCGACAGGTACACCTGGGACAGGATCCGCGACGGCCGCCGGGACGCCAGGTCGACCAGCAGCATCCCGCCCATGGAGATCCCCATGGCGTGGGCGTTCCCGACGCCGGCCGCGTCGAGGACGGCGACCACGTCGTCGGCCATCGTGGACAGGGTGTCGGTGTCGCCGCCGTCGTCCGACCGCCCGGTGTTCCGGGGATCGAAGCGGAGCACGCTGAACCCGGCACCGACCAGTCGGTCGCTGAACACCACGGGGTAGAGGTCGCTGGAGTCGCCGCGCCCGGGGATCAGGACGACCGACGGCCCAGCACCCACCAGCTCCCACCACAGGGTGACGCCATCGGTGGACCGGTCCGTCATCACGACCACCTGTGTATCCCGGATCGGGAGTGCCGGGCGAGCGTCAGCGGAGCGCCTGCTCCAGGAAGCCCCCGACCCGCCGGGTCCACTCGTCACCGTCGGCGCGGTAGCCGCCGGTGTGCCCGCTGCCGTCGACCACCCAGACGGTGACGTTGCCGGGCGCGGCGGAGCGGATGTGCTCCGCGGCCAGGACCTCGTCCTCGACGGTCCCCGCCGCGATCAGCAACGCGGGCCGGGGGGCCATGTCACGGGCGGCGTCGGCCAGCGGTGTCGGCGGCCCGGTGCCGGTCAGCAGGTCCGTGACGCCGTACATCACGTGGTCGAGCGCCACCTGCAGCCGACCGGCCAGCCCGTACTCGTCGGCCAGCCAGCCCTTGTCGTCCACGCCCCGGGCCGTGGCCCCTTCGGCCACGACGGCCCGGATCCGCTCGTCGGCCGGTGCCGCGCCCAGGACCTGCTCGCCGCCCATGGACAGGCCGACCGCGCCGATCCGGTCGGGGTCCACGCCCTCCTGGTCCACCAGCGCGTCCACCGCGCCCCGGACGTCCAGGTCGCCGTACCACCCCAGGTCCATGGCCCGGCCGTCGCTGGCGCCGTGGCCCCGGGGGTCGATCACCAGCACGCCCAGGCCGGACTCCCACAGGGCCAGCGCCTGGTCCCGCGCCGCCGACCGGGTGGACCCGGCGCCGGGAACCACCACCACCGCGGCTCCCGTCCGCGTCGGGAGGTAGGTGCCGGACAGCGTGACGCCGTCCGGGGTGGGGAACGACAGCTCACGGGCCGGCCCGCCGCCCGGTGCGGCCCACCCCTGGTCGGGGTCCGGGGGGACGTGGGTGGCCGCCACCGGGATGCCGATGACGTAGAGCCCGACGAGGGTGAGGACGACGACCCCCAGCACCGCCGGGACCCGGCGCCATCCCCGGAAGGACCGCACCAGGTCGACCGCCCCGGCCACCAGCATCGCCAGACCGGAGAGGGCGGCGAGCGCGGCGCCGACCGAGGCCACGCCGACGCCGGTGTCGACCGCCCACGGCAGCGCGACGGCAAGGCCCACCGCCGCGCCCAGGATCCCGACGAGCACCAGGCCCGTCGCCCGTCCCCGGCGGGCGGCGGTCGGGCTCAACGCAGCTGCACCGGCACGGGCTGGTCGTGGAGGTGGTTGTCCTTGGGGCAGTGCACCTTCATGCCCCACGAGCACCGGGGGCAGGCCCACGCCTCCTGGCCCCGGTGCCACAGGGTGGTCCCGCACTCGGGACAGGTCTCCTGCCACACCGAGCACTCCACGTCGGCCAGGCGGGACGACGAGAGCGGGCAGCCCCGCCCACTGCACACCGGCCAGGTGGCGTCGGCCACGATGGCGGTCTCCGGGCACTTGTCCACGCACCTGCCGCAGTCGTCACAGGTGAACGGGTCGATCTCGAACAGCCCGAGGAACGTGTCGGTCTTGGTCAGGGCGCCCGTCGGACAGGAGTAGTCACACGCCCCGCACCCGATGCAGACGTCGGAGAGGACCTTCAGGCTCATGCGGCCGGCCTCAGCCCGCCGGCGCGGTGACGGGGTCCTGCGGGTGGAAGTCCCGCAGCTCTCCCATGCAGTCCCAGTGGACCCAGGGCGACACGTCGACGCGCTTCGACGCCGTGCGGAGCTCGTAGGCCTCCCCGTTCCACTCCCAGAACCCGTAGGGGGCGTCGAGGGCCCGGGTGATGGGCTGGTTGCAGTGCGGGCAGGTCGGTGCGGCTGTCCGGTCCGGTGCGGTCATGGTGCTGTCCCCTCTCAGCTCGCGGTCGCAGCCCGGTCCAGCCGGGCGGCGCCGTCGAGGAATTCCTGCAGTGTCTGGTTGAAGCGGGAGAACTTGTCGGTCCCCATCGGGTCGTTGCCGGCCACGACGACCTTGTCGCCCATCAGGGCGAGGCTGTTGATGGTCCACAGGCCGGTGGCCGAGCCGTTGGTGGTGATGTCGTCGAACATGGCCTGCCAGGCCTCCAGGTCACCCTCCAGGCGGAAGTCCGACAGGGGGGCCTCGGCCTCGTCCACCTCGGTGACGTCCTCGCAGGCCAGCTCCGCGAAGTGGAGCCGGACCCGGAAGTCGCCGTCGGGGCGGCGCATGACCAGCACCGGGTCCATGTCGGCCTCGCCGTACAGCCGGTAGCGCTCGGGGCTGGCGTTCATCTCCGTGGCCAGCGCCTCGAAGAACGCAACGGAATCGATCGGATCGCTCATGGTCCGTCCCTCCCTCAGGCCGCGGCGGAGCGGATGGTGGCGGGGTCGATGCCCAGCAGGTCGAGCGGGATCTTGGTCCGCTCCAGCCTGCTGACCCCGGCCCGTTCGCAGCGGGCCAGGTACGACGTGAACTGCTTCTTGTTCAGCTCCAGCGCCAGCGGGAAGCCCTTGGTCTCCACCTCGTCGGTGCCGCCGGCCAGCAGCACCGCCAGCGCGGTGGAGATGTCCGGTGCGGTGGCGAAGTCGGTGAGCACGGTCTCGCCGTGGTCGAGCGCCTCGTGGATCTCCTCGGCCACATCCGGGTCGTGCTCCACCGCGTAGCGCAGGTGCATCGTGCCGTAGGCGACGTGGCGGGCCTCGTCCTGCATGCACATGCGGAAGATCCGCTTCTCCACGTCGGTGGGGGCGATGAGCTCGCCCATCCGGAAGATGTCCAGCACCAGGCCCTCGCCCAGGAGGTGCATCAGCGCGGTGGCCTGGGTGTAGGTCTTGGCCTCGATGATCGTGCGCAGCAGGCTGGTCGGCCCGGAGCGGGACAGCAGCAGCCCGCCGCCGTTGGCCAGGGCCCGCTTGCGGAACACCTCGGCGTGGCGGGCCTCGTCCGTTGATCTGGGTGCAGAGGAACATCTTCGCTTCGATGAAGTCGTGGTTCATCCGCCACATCCACTTGGCCGGCAGGTCCGCGGCGATCATCTCGACCTCGCACAGCACCGTGCACAGCTGGCACATGGCGTGCTCGAGGTCCGACGGCAGCTCCTGGAGCTCGCCCCAGGGGATGTCCCGGGTGGCCGACCACTGCCGGGCGACCGCCTCCTCGTACAGCTCGATCACGTTGTCGGACCAGACGTCGGTCTTGTCGTTCAGGATGTAGCCCATGTCCGGCGTGTCGGTGTCCACGTCGCAGCCCCGGGGCGCCATCGAGCGGTGCCGGGGGTGCTCGGGCACATCGCGCGTAGGTGCCGGTGGCGATGTCCATCAGGGTCAGGCCGCGGGGACTGGGCTTGGGCTGCACGCCCCACTCGCTCTGCGCCCCGCGGAGCCAGGCCCAGTCGAGCGGTGCCCCCATGGGCGACTCGTCGGGCAGCCCCGGGTAGGCGACTGCGTCGGTGCTGGCGGTCTCGGTCATCACGACCTCCCCCTGTGAGCCGTCGACCCCGTTGCCGACGTATGTGAGGGTTACATTGCGACCGATATCGTCTCATCGTCAATGGTTGTGTCGTGTGACATCTGACGCTTGCGCCCGGCGGTCCGGGGCGATACCTGACACGTGCGTCAGGTACAGTCCGCGGGATCCGTCGTGACCCAGGGGGAACAGGAACATGGCCGAGCAGGCGCTCAAGTTCGACGACGTGCAGGACGGTGACGAGGCACCGGCGTTCAGCCACACGCTGACCCGGAGCGACCTGGTCATGTACGCCGGTGCGTCGGGCGACTTCAACCCGATGCACACCGACGAGGTCACGGCCCAGGCCGCCGGGCTCCCCAGCGTGTTCGGCCACGGCATGTTCACCGCCGGCATCCTGGCCAAGGCCATCACCGACTACGTCGGGGTGGGCAACCTGGCCAGCTACAAGGTGCGCTTCACCAAGCAGACGTGGCCCGACGAGGTGCTCACCACCAAGGTGGTCGTCACCGGCAAGCGGACCGAGGACGGACGGAAGCTGGTCGACCTGGAGTGCGAGGTGTCCAACGGCGACGGCGAGGTCAAGGTCGCCGGCACCGCCGTGGCCGTGGCGGCCTAGGTCGTGGCGACGTCGGTCCTGTCCCACGTCGAACGCCTCGGCGTCCGGCCCGGCCGGCTGCTCATCGACGGCACCTGGCGCGACGGCGGCGACGGTGCGTCGCTGGCCCACGTGCACCCCGCCTCCAACGAGGAGCTCACCACCATCGCCGTGGCCACCGCGGACGACGTGGCCGACGCCGTGGGCGCGGCCCGCCGGGCCTTCGACGACGGGGCCTGGACCTCCATGGTGGCCCGTGACCGCAAGCGCCTGCTCCAGCGCGTGGCCGCGCTGATCGAGGCCAACGCGGAGGAGCTGACCCACCTCCAGACGCTGGACAACGGCCTGCCGCTCAGCTTCGGCAGCGTCTACCAGCTGTCGGTCGACATGGTCGTGGACATCTTCGACCACCACGCGGGATGGGTGGACCGCATCGCGGGCCAGACCCTGCCCGACTACACCGGGACCAACTGGTTCCCCATGACGGTGCGCGAGCCGGTGGGCGTGGTGGCCGCCATCATCCCCTGGAACGCGCCGCTCATGCTCTACGCGCAGAAGGTGGCCCCGGCCCTGGCCGCCGGGTGCACGGTGGTGCTCAAGCCCTCGGAGGCCGCGTCGCTCACGTCCATCCGGCTCACCGAGCTCCTGGTGGAGGCCGGGGTCCCCGACGGCGTCGTCAACCTGGTGACCGGCCCGCCGGACCCCACCGGCGAGGCGCTCATCACCGACCCCCGGGTGGACAAGATCAGCTTCACCGGGTCCCGGGCCGTGGGCACCCGCATGCTCACCGCGTCGGCGGAGCGGATCGGCCGCACCAGCCTGGAGCTGGGGGGCAAGAGCCCGAACATCATCTTCGACGACGTGGACGTGGACACCGTGGCCATGGTGGCCATGGGCATGGTGTCCATGGGCCTCTCCGGCCAGGGCTGCGTCTGCCACACCCGGCTGCTGGTCCAGGACACCATCCACGACGAGATGGTGGACAAGGCCGCGGCCATGGCCGCCATGGTCACCTACGGCGACCCGTTCGACGCCGGCACCACCTCCGCCGCGCTGATCAACGCCCGCCAGGTGGCCAAGGTGGAGGGCCTGATCGAGTCGGCCCTGGCCGAGGGGGCGGAGGCCGTGGTGGGCGGTGACCGACCGGGTGGCGACCTGGCGTCGGGCAACTTCGTCAACCCCACCCTGTTCGCCGGGGTCACCAACGACATGCGCATCGCCCGGGAGGAGGTGTTCGGTCCGGTGCTGGCCGTCATCCCGTTCCGGGACGAGGCCCACGCCATCGAGCTGGCCAACGACACCGACTACGGGCTGGGGGCGTCCGTGCACACCGCGGACGTCAAGCGTGCCCTGCGGGTGGCCCGGGCGGTGCGGGCCGGCACCTTCGGGGTCAACGGCTACACCGTCATGCCCAACGTGCCCTTCGGGGGCTACAAGCAGTCGGGCCTGGGCCGGGAGGGCGGCCACGAGGGCATCGACGCCTTCCTGGAGACCAAGACCATCATGGTGAACCTGGGCGACAGCCCCTACTGACATGGACGCCGCGGCCGACGACGCGGAGCGGCTGGCCGCCGCGTTCGACGGCTGGCTGGACGCCCAACGGGCGGCCCTGGACTGGATGCTGGCCGCCGAGGTGCCCCACACCCCCCAGGACCTGGCGGAGGGCTACCGCTGGGTCACCCGCCTGGCCTCGCTGGCCCAGGAGTGGTTCATCGAGAAGAACGACCCGCTGCACCCCGAGCTGTTCGTGAGCCAGACCCCGTTCCGCAAGCTCATGGTGGACAACCCCGACGTCACCTACTGGTTCTGCGCGCTCGACCCCTCCCGGACCTACCGCCTGAGCGGGGTCCGGGGGGAGGCGCCCTACGTGGGGCTCACGTTCGGCACGCCGGTGGGCAAGGGCCCCCTGGGTGGCCGCACCGGGACGCTGCGCCAGGTCCACCTGGACAGCTACCGACTGGGCCCCGACGGGGAGGTGGACCTGTGGCTGTCGGCGGAGCGGCCCGACGGCGTGGCCAACTGGATCCCGCTGGACCCCGGGTGCGGCCAGGTCGCCATCCGCGAGACCTTCCACGACAAGTCGGCCCAGCGGCCCTCGCAGCTGCGCATCGACCTGGTCGGCGACGTGGCCCCGCCCCGATGCACCGCGGCGGACCTGGTGCCGCAGCTGGAGTTCGCGTCGCTGTTCCTGGCCTTCGTCGGCCACGCCTGCGCGGAGATCTGGCGGGGGGCCGGTGCCAACCTGAACCACTTCGGCGGGACCAGCGGGCGGGCCCACGTGGAGGACCAGGACTCCGAGCTGCGCTCGCACGCCGATGCCGACATGACGTACCACGGCGGGCTGTTCCGCCTGGCCGAGGGGGAGGCGCTGGAGGTCACCGTCCGCCCGCCGGACCGGCCCTTCACCTACTGGGGCCTGACGGTGACCAACCCCTGGATGGAGTCCTACGACGGCCGGTACGCCACCACCTCGCTGAACGACCGCACCGCCCGGCGCGACGGGGACGGGTCCTGGACGCTGGTGATCGCCCCGGAGGACCCGGGCCGGCCCAACTGGATCGACACCGGCGGCCGCCGGGAGGGCTACATGCTGGTGCGCTGGGTGCTGGCCGACGACCCGCCCCACCCCACCGCCCGGCTCGTCCCCCTGGGCCCGGCCACCTGAGCGTGGACCGTCAGCCGACGCCGGCGGCCAGGGCCAGGCGGTCGGCGCCGAGGCCGATGTTGGTGCCCGTGCCGTAGGCCGCGGACCCGGACAGGATCGAACCCAGCGCCACGGTGACCCACGACGCCAGGGCCTGGTCCAGGTCGATGTCACCGGTGGCGAGGAACACCGCGGTGAACGCCGCGCCCAGGACGCCCAGGACCACCACCGCCCACCCCAGGCGCCGGAGGAACGCCTCCACCTCCCGGGCGTGCTCGATGCGGGCCAGGATGCGGTCGCGGTCGGTCTGCTCCGGTGGGTGGTCCACGGGTTGCTCCTCGGTCGGTGCGGTGCGGCCCCGCGCCGCAGGGCGGGTGACTGAGGTCCGGCACAGGCCCTCAGTCACCTCACAGGGAAGCTTTACCCGATCCTCACCATCGGGGAGTGGACTGCCTCCCATGGCATTCGGCGATGACGCGACGGCGACCACCCCTCCGGTGGCCGGCCCACCCCTGACCCCACCGACCACCGCGCCGGGGTACCCGACGACGCCTCCGCCGTGGCCCGGAGCACCCGGGATCCCCGCCGGCGCCGCGCCCGGACCGGTGCGGGGACCCCGCACACCGCGCCGCTCCACGGCGCGCAACGTGCTGGTCGTCCTGTTGCTGGTGGCGTCCACCCTGGTGGGCGCGGCCGGTGGCGTGCTCTACAGCCGCATCGCGGACGAGGGCACGACCTCGGCCACGGGTGCGACCCGCACGCCCGGCACCCCCAGCACGACCGTCCCGTCCGGGCCGTCCAGCCCCTTCCCCGACGGCCCCTCCAACCGACCGGGCGGACCCTTCGACCAGCCCGCCGAGCAGCCCTCCGACGACGGCAGCTCGGACCGGGCCGGTGCGGACGCCGATGCCGACGCGGTGGCGGACAAGGTCGTCCCCGGCGTGGTCAACATCAACACCCTGACGGCGCAGGGCCAGGGCGCCGGCACCGGCATGGTCCTCACCTCCTCGGGCACGGTGCTGACCAACAACCACGTGATCTCCGGCGCGACCCGCATCCAGGTCGTCGACGCCGACACCGGTGAGTCCTACGACGCCGAGGTGGTCGGCGCGGCCCCCACCATGGACGTGGCCGTCCTCCAGCTGGAGGGCGCGTCCGGCCTGGACACGGTCGCCACCGGCGACTCCGACGACGTCGCCACCGGCGACGCCGTGGTCGCCATCGGCAACGCGGGCGGCGACGGCGGCCTGCCCAGCGTGGTGACCGGCAACGTGGTGGCCACCGGTCGGTCCATCACGGCCAGCGACCCCTCGGGATCGGACGCCCACCAGCTGTCGGACCTCATCCAGGTCGACGCCCCCATCGAGTCGGGCGACTCCGGAGGCCCGCTGGCGAACGCCGACGGGGAGGTCATCGGCATCAACACCGCGGCCTCCACCGACCGACGCGGCTCCGCCACCGGCGAGGGCTACGCCGTGCCCATCAACACCGCCCTCGACATCGCGGAGCAGATCGAGTCGGGCAAGGCCAGCGCCACCGTGCGCATCGGGGTCCGGGGCGTGCTCGGCGTGCAGGTCGTCCCGGCCGGCAGCAGCAGGTCCGGCAGCAACGGTTCCGGTGGCGGGGCGGAGGTCGCGGGCGTGGCCTCGGGCTCGGGTGCGGCCGGGGCCGGCGTGACCGCCGGGTCGGTGATCACCTCCCTGGACGGCGAACGCATCGGCTCGGCCGAGGACCTGACCGCGGCGCTGTCCGGGGCCAGGCCCGGTGACGAGGTCGAGCTGGGCTGGACCGACGGATCCGGCGACGACCGGTCCGCCACCGTCACGTTGGTGGAGGGCCCGCCGGAGTGAGGGGCCGTCCGGCCCCGGTCAGGACCGGTTGTCCACGGCCCGCCAGATGAGCAGCACGATGATGGCCCCCACGAAGGAGCCGATCAGGCCGCTGGGCCGGATGGACAGGCCGTCCCCGGCGATGAGGCTGGCGATGAGGCCGCCCACGAAGCTGCCGACGAGGCCGGCCACGAGGGACTGGCCGTTGGGGCGGGTGCCCATGCCCAGCACCAGCTGGGCCAGCCATCCGATGAGCATTCCGAAACCGAGCAGGGCGAGGATCAGCACGCCGGAACCCTACTGAACCTCGGACGGGACGCCGAACCGCTCCTGGTACGGCAGGAGGCGCTCCCGGTGCTCGCCCAGGTCCAGGCCGGTGTCCTCGAAGCGGTAGTCGTGGCCCTCCGGCCGGCCGTGGTGGCGGTCGGCCAGGTAGTCCTGGAGTCGTCGGCGGTGGGCCGGGGTGAGCTCCCGGTCCCAGGCCCGGTACAGGCCCGCCACCACCGCCAGCGGGTCCGCCACCAGGTCCTGGTACACCACGTCGGTGATCCGGTCCGCCGGCAACCCACCCGCGTCGCGCACCGCGGTCACCTCGTCCATGAGGAACCCCAGCCCGAACCCCAGGAGCTGCGCGATGCCGGCATGGTCGACCCGGTCGGAGTGCATCCAGTGCAGCGTCGCCATGAGGTCGGCCAGGGAGCCGATCACGCGGAGCGGGTCCCGGTGCGTGATGACCACGTGGGCGTCGGGGTACTCCCGGAACAGCGCCGGCAGGGCGGACAGGTGTGACGGTGCCTTGAGCACCCACCGCCCCGGGTGGTCGGACTGCAGGGTGGCGAGCATGCGCCGGTGCCAGGCGTACTCCGGGCCGTGGTCCGAGCCGGCCCGTGCCATGACGTAGGACGGGACGTTGTACAGCCCGGTGAACATGTCGGTGGAGAACTGGTGGGCGAAGGCGAAGATGCACTCGGTGGGCAGGAACCCCCGGTTCTCGTGCATGGCGGTGACGGCGGGGACCATCTCGTCCATCACCGTGACCTCGTCGTCCGCGGCCGCCGCCCTGGGGTCGGCGTCGTAGGAGGCGGCCCGGGGCGGCGGGACGGAGTACATCAGCTCCCACAACCGGGGGGAGCGGACCTCGGGGTCCAGCGACAGCAGCTCGTGCAGGAGCGTGGTGCCGGAGCGGCCCAGTCCGGTGACGAACACCGGCTCGTCCACCGGGCCGGCCAGCACCGCGGGCTCGCGGTCCCACAGGTCCACCAGCCGCAGGCGGTTGGCCAGGATGCGGTCCAGCTCCGTGCGGGCCCGCAGGCGGCCCGGCAGGTGCAGCGCCGCCTCGTCCTCCAGCGAGGCCAGCAGCGTGCGATACGGACCCAGGAACCAGTCGTCGCCCCAGTCGTCCAGGCCCGTGGCGGCCGTGGCGGCGGCCAGCAGCTGGTCGGGGTCGAGCGACACGATCGACCGTCCGTCGTCGCCCAGTGAGTGGCCCACCACCGCGAGCTTCTCGACCCACGGGGCCCGCGGTGGTGGCGACCAGCTCACGCTACGATCCTGCCACGAAACCTGACGTGTGTGTCAGGTGTGGGCGGCCGGCAGGCCGGGACCGGGGGACGGCGAACCATGACCATCCACGTCGAGCGGAACCCGACCATCGACGGCCACACCCTGGACCACGCCGTGCTCATCACCATCGACCGGCCCGGGTCCCGCAACTCCCTGGACCTGTACCACTTCCGGGACCTGGCCGGCGCGTGGCGGGACCTGCGCTTCGACGACGACCTGTGGCTGGCCATCGTCACCGGCGTGCCCGGCAACTTCATGTCCGGGGCGGACCTCAAGACCTACATCCCCCAGGTGACGGAGCTGGCCAAGGAGATCGGCAGGGGCGAGGTCACCGAGATCGACGGCTGCCGGCTGGAGGACGGGACCCGGGCCGTGCTCCGTGACGTCAAGATCTACAAGCCGATCATCGCCGCCGTGGACGGCCCGTGCGTGGCCGGCGGCATGGAGATGCTGGGGGGCGTGGACATCCGCATCGCCACCCCGAACGCCACCTTCGGGGTCATGGAGCCCAAGCGCGGGCTGTTCGCCGGGGGCGGGACCACGGCCCGGTTGCCCCGGCAGCTGGCCTTCCCCGCCGCCATGGAGTTCCTGCTCACCGCAGAGGCCTTCCCGGCCTCCCGGGCCCTGGAGCTGGGGCTCATCAACGAGATCGTGGAGCCGGAGGACCTGCTGCCCCGGGCGGGGGAGTGGGCCCGCCGCATCCTGGCCAACGCGCCGCTGGCGGTGCAGGCCACCAAGGAGTCGGTCATCCGCGGCCTCAACGGCACCCTGGCCGACGCCTACGGGATCGAACAGGAGCTGTCCCAGCAGATCTTCGCCACCGAGGACGCCAAGGAAGGTCCGAGGGCCTTCAAGGAGAAGCGCGGGCCGAACTGGCAGGCCCGGTGAGCCGGTGACCGTGGACCCCCGCACGCCGTGCATCATCGGGGTGGCCCAGCGCACCTGGCACCTCACCGGTGACGACCTGGCGCCCGAGCCCCTGGCCATGCAGGCCGAGGTGGTGCGGGCCGCGGCGGCGGACACCGGTGCGACGCGGTGACGTGCTCGCCGCCGTCGACGGCCTGGACGTCGTGTACTGCATGTCCTGGCCCTACGACGACCCGGCCGGCCGGTTGGCCGCGACCCTCGGCATCGCCCCGCCCCGCCAGGCCTGCTCGGGCATCGGGGGCACGGTGCCCCAGCAGCTGCTGAGCGCGGCCGCGGCGCGGATCATCGCCGGCGACGCCGAGGTCCAGGTGGTGGTTGGGGCCGAGGCGCTGGACACCAAGCGCCGGCTCAAGCGGGCCGGTGAACGGCCGGCCTGGTCGCACCGGCACCCCGAGCCGCCGGGGTTCCCGTTCGAGGCCCCGTTCCACCCGGCCGAGGTCGCACACGAGGTGTTCCAGGCCTGGCTCACCTTCGCCGTGCGCGACGTGGCCCGTCGTGCCGCCCATGACGAGGCACCCGAGGCCCATCGGCGTCGCCTGGGGGACCTGCTGGCCCCCATGACCGACGTCGCCGCGGCCAACCCCTTCGCCTGGTTCCCGGTGTCCCGGACCGCGGAGGAGCTGGTCACCCCGACGCCGGACAACCGGATGGTCGGCTACCCGTACACCAAGCTCATGGTGGCGGTGATGGACGTGGACATGGCGGCGTCGGTGGTCATGGCGTCGTGGGCGGCGGCCGACCGCCTGGGCGTGCCCGAGGACCGCCGGGTGGTGCTGCGGGGGTGGTGCTCGGCCGAGGACCCCGTGTACGTGGCCGAGCACGGTGACCTGGGCCGGTCGCCGGCCATGGCCGCGTCCGCGGCCGAGGCGCTGCGGTGTGCCGGGGTGGGGATCGACGACGTGGCCCACCTGGACCTGTACTCGTGCTTCGCGTCGTCGGTCGACTTCGCCCGCGACGCGCTGGGCCTGGCCGACGGCGACCCCCGTCCGCTGACCGTGACCGGCGGCCTGCCCTATGCCGGCGGCCCGGCGTCGAACTACCTGTCGCACGCGGTGGCGGCCATGGTGGAGGCGCTGCGGGCCGACCCGGGGTCGCTCGGCCTGGTCAGCGGCGTGGGCATGCACCTGACCAAGCACTGCCACGCCGTCTACTCCACCGCACCGGGCCCGGTGGTGCTCCCCGGGGCGGCCGCGGTCCAGTCGCGTGTGGAGGCCGCCAACCCGGCCCGGGCCATCACCGACACGTTCACCGGTCCGGCCACCCTGGCCGGGTACTCCGTGGTGCACGGCCGCGACGGCACGCCGGCGTGGGGACTGGGCGTGTGCGACCTGGACGACGGCACCCGGGCGTACGCCCGCACCGAGGAGGCCGGGCTCCTTGCCGCGTGGGAGGCCGAGGAGTGGGTGGGCCGCCCGGTGCGGCTCGCCGCCGACGGCCCGGTCAACCGGCTGTCGGCCTGACCCGGCCCGGCTCAGCGCGGTCCCCGGGGCAGGCCGAGCACGCGCTCGCCCACGATGTTGCGGTTCACCTCGGTCGTGCCCCCGGCGATGGTGAGGGACCGGGCGTGCAGCAGGCTCTGGCCCCACGCACCCTCCAGCGCGCCCAGGCCCAGGACGTCCACCGCGACCATCGGGAGCTCCTGGCCCAGCTGGGACCAGGCGACCTTGATGACGCTGGACTCCGGCCCGGGCGGCAGCCCGGCCGCGGCCCGGGCCAGGGCGCGGTCGGCGAGGTAGCGCAGGCACTCCCCGTCCGAGTGGAGCCGGGCCAGCCGGTCCCGCACCAGCGGGTCCCCGGTCCGGCCGGCGGCCCGGGCCGCGTCGACCAGGTCGGCGATGCGGCCCCGGAGCTGCAGGTGCAGCGCAGCCACACCTCCCCGTTCGTTGGACAGGGTGGCCATGGCCACCCTCCAGCCGTCGTGCTCGTCGCCCAGGCGGGACGCGACCGGCACCCGGACGTCGTCCAGGAACACCTCGCTGAACTCGACGCTGCCGGTGATGGTCCGCAGCGGCCGGACCTCGATCCCGGGGAGCCGCATGTCCACCAGCAGGCAGGTGATCCCGGCCTGCGGCCGGGCCGCGGTCGGGTCGGTGCGCACCAGCAGCTCGCACCAGTGCGCCACCGGACCGAAGGTGGTCCACACCTTCTGGCCCCGCACCACGTAGTCGTCGCCGTCGCGCACCGCCGAGCACTGCAGGGAGGCCAGGTCGGACCCGGCGTCGGGCTCGGAGAAGCCCTGGCACCAGATCTCGTCGCCGCGGAGCAGGGGCCGGAGGAAGCGCTCCTGCTGGTCGGGCGTGCCGAAGGCCATGATGGCCGGTGCCACGTTGGGGATCCCCAGGGCGTTGATCGGCCCGGGGGCACGGGACCGGGCCATCTCCCGGGCGTGCTCGGCCTGCTCCAGCACGCCGGCGGCCCGGCCGCCCCGCTCCACCGGCCACGACGGGGCGGCGTAGCCGGCGTCGGCCAGCAGGTGGTTCCACTCCCGCATCCGGGTGAGCCAGTCCGCATCCGGCGCGCCCTCGAACTGCAGGCCCCGGTACCGGTCGGTCAGGTGGTCGCCGAGCCAGGCCCGCAACTCGTCCCGGTAGGCCACCGCCGCTGCGTCCACCGGGCGATGCTAACCTGACGCCTGTGTCAGGTTCAGGGCGGTCCGCAGCGGGGCCACGATTCGACCAGCCCCTCATCGAGGAGGAGTCCGCACCCTTCTGGGACGGGCTCAAGGAGGACCGGCTCCTCATCAAGCACTGCACCGCGTGCGACGCCTACCACTACTACCCCCGCCCGTTCTGCCCGTCGTGCTGGAGCGACGAGGTGGAGTGGCACCAGGCGTCGGGACGGGCCCGGGTGTACTCGTACTCCACCGTCTACGTGAACGACCTGCCCCCGTTCGGCCCCGAGGTGCCCTACGTGGCCGCGGTGGTGGAGCTGGAGGAGGGGCCCCGCATGATGACCCGCCTGGTGGACTGCACCAAGGACGACATCACCATCGACATGCCGGTGGAGGTCACCTTCGAGCCGCTCGACGACGAGCTCCGCATGGCGGTGTTCCGCCCGGCCTGATCCCACCAGTGGGCCGGCGGCGATCCGGACGCCGCGACCCGGGTGGGACTGGCTGTGTGGGTGGACGGTTACCGGGAGCGCCGGGGGCGAGGTCGTGCTCTGACGTGGGCGCGTTGACCTTGTTTGCCGATGAGGCTGAGGAACTCGACGGGCCCCGACGAAGTAGCGCCGAACCAGTGGGGGGTGCGCGTGTCGAACTCGACCACCTCGCCGGGTTCGAGGGTCAGGTCGCTGTCGCCGAGCACCACTCGGAGCTGGCCGTCGAGGACGTACGCCCAGTCGTAGCCCTCGTGAGTCCGGAGGACGGGCTTGCTGTCCTCGGTGGCTGCAGGGAGCACGAACTTGAACGCCTGGATCCCGCCCGTCCGTCGAGTGAGCGGGATGACCGTCTGCCCATCGCCACCCTCGATCGGTCGCATGTTGATGCGAGGATCACCGGTTTCCGGCGCGTCGACGAGCTCATCGAGCGAAACCGAATACGCCCGGGCGAGCGGGAGCAACTGCTCGAGGGTCGGTCGTCGCAGACCGGCCTCGAGTCGCGACAACGTGCTCGTCGAGATACCGGTCTCCTCGGCGAGGTCGGTCAGGGTGATGTTGCGCCCGGCACGCAGGTCCTTCAGGCGGGGACCTACCGCATCGAGTGCTCTCTCGAACTGCTCATCCACACGGATGAGTTTGCCGTTTGGCAACATCAGTTGCGAATCGGCCTGATCTCGTCGACTCTGGTTGATGAGACCGACAGCCCCGCTCCTCGGCGGCCGTACGCAGGGAGATCTGAGATGCACACCTTCGACAGGGAGTACTGGGAGTCGCACTGGCAGAAGGTGCCGACGACGTCGACCGGCCGGGAGGTCTCCGAGCATCCCTACCTGACCCGGGAGGTTGCCGGCCTGGCCCCCGGTACCGCCATGGAGGCAGGATGCGGCGAAGGTGCAGAGGCGGTGTGGCTCGCCGCCCGAGGGTGGCAGGTCACTGCGGCGGACATCTCGACCGAAGCGCTCACACGCGCCGCTGATCGTGCAGCTGCTCGTGGTCTCGACGCCAACCGGATCCGGTGGGTCGAAGCGGACCTGAGCGTCTGGCAGCCGGATGCCCGGTCCGACCTGGTGACCACCTTCTACGCCCACCCGGCCATCCCTCAGCTGGCGTTCTACGACCGGATCGCCGAGTGGGTGGCGCCGGGCGGCACCTTGCTCATCGTCGGACACGACCACGGGGCCCACGACCACCATCACGGTGGCCACGACAACCACGATGGCGACAGGCATCCGCCGGAGAAGGCAACGGCAACCGTGTCAAGCATCACTGCGCTCCTCGACGATGCGACCTGGGATGTCGTCACCGCGGAGCAGAACCTCCGCACCCTCGCCAACGGGTCGGGAGGAACGGTCGAGCTGCACGACGTCGTCGTGAGCGCCACTCGACGCCGCTGACGTATCGCCGCCGCTGACCGCTCGGCGGCGGCGGAGGCCTCCGGAACCCGAATCCGTCTCACGGCCTGCGCTTCTGCGACCGCAGTGGCTTCTGGCTGCAGTGCCGGAGCAGGCACGGCGCCGGTCCGAGATCCTGGACCGGTACCTGCATGGAACGTGGTTGCGGCTCCGGCGCGTCACACTGCCGGACCGGGTGGTCCGGAGGTCGTCCAGATCCAGGCGGTCGGCCGGTTCTGACCGGCGTCAGCCCTTGCCCAGGATGATGGTGCCGTTGGAGCAGAACCAGCCGCCGGTGCCGGACACGCAGGCCAGCTCCGCGTCCGTGACCTGGCGTTCCGGCGTGCCGTCTGCCGCGTACTGCCCCCGGAGCTGGCGGGTGGCCTCCACCAGCAGGAACAGGCCGCGCATGCCGGGGTGACAGGCCGACAGCCCGCCCCCGTCGGGGTTGACCGGCAGTTCGCCGCCCAGGCGCATGCGCCCCCCGGCCAGGAACGGCCCGCCCTCGCCCTTCTTGCAGAAGCCCAGGTCCTCCATGGTGACCATGAGCATGAACGTGAAGGCGTCGTAGACGCAGGCCAGGTCGATGTCGTCCGGGGTGACGCCGGCCTGGGCGAAGGCCCGGGGCCCGGAGATGGCCGCCGGCCCGGTGGTGAAGTCGTCCCACTCGCTCATGGTGGTGTGGCTCACGTGCTGGCCCGTGCCCAGCACCCAGACCGGGGCCCGGCGGGTGTCCGCCACCCGGTCCTCCGCGGCCAGCACGATGGCGCAGCCGCCGTCGGAGCGGATGCAGCAGTGCAGCTTGGTGAACGGGTCCGCGATCATGCGCCCGGACTGCACGTCGTCCACGGTGATGGGGTCCCGGTAGTAGGCGTCGGGGTTGAACCCGGCGTTGTAGCGCGACGACACCGCGATCTCGGCCAGGTCCTCGATGGTGGTGCCGTACTCGTGCATGTGGCGGATGGTGCTCATGCCGTACTTGGCGATGAGGGTGTGGCCGTAGGGCACCTCGTACTGCACCGGCCCGCGGGCCCCGAAGCTGAGGTTGGCCGTGCGCCGGCCCTTCTTGAGGTCGGCCCGGGTGGTGGAGCCGTAGGACAGCACCACCACGTCGGCCTGGCCGGAGCTGATGGCGTCCACGGCGTGGGCCGCCATGACCTCCCACGTGCCGCCGCCCACCCCGGTGGAGTCCAGCCAGGTGGGCTTGAGCCCCAGGTACTCGGCCACCTCGATGGGGGGCAGGGTGCCGGTGCCGTTGGACGCGAAGCCGTCGATGTCGTCCTTGGTCAGCCCGGCGTCCTCCACCGCCCGGCGAACGGCCTGGGCGTGGAGGTGGAACGGGGTCAGGTCGTCCACCCGTCCCGTGTCGGACAGGGCGGCACCCACGATGGCGACTCGGCGCGACATGGCCGCACTGTACCTGACGCCCGTGTCAGGTAGCGCCGTGACCGGGCCCGGTCAGGTGCGGAGCAGGGGGACCACGCCCTCCATCCACGCCGTCAGGGAGCGGTCAGACGGCGCGTCGCGGAACCAGAGGATGAACTCCGAGCAGCCGGCCTCCAGGTAGGCCTGGGCCTTCTCCGCCACCTGGTCCACGGTGCCGACCAGGTTGTCCCGGACGTAGTCCTCGTGCGGCGTCCGCCCCCACAGCTGCCCGCCGCCGGGTGAGTCCAGCCACGCGGCCAGCTCCGCCTCCGAGTCGACGATGAGGCAGTCCGGCCCATGGGTGCGGATGACCGAGTCCGGGTCCCGGTCGACCTCCTCGCAGTACCGGGCCAGCAGCCGGGACTTGTGCACGAATGACTCCAGGCCCACCTGCCAGTTGGTCATGTCGGCGTGGCGGGCCGCGATGCGCAGCGTCACCTGCTCACCCCCACCGCCGACCAGGATCGGTGGGCGGGGCGAACGCAGCGGCTGCGGCTCGCAGAAGGCGCCGTCGAGGTGGACGTGGTGGCCGTCGAAGTCCACCGTCTCCTCCGACCACAGGCGGGGGATGACCTGCAGCGCCTCGTCCAGCAGCTGCAGGCGGTGCTTGGCCGACGGGTAGTGGTAGCCGTAGGCCTGGTACTCCCGCTCGTACCAACCCGCCCCCAGGCCCAGGATCAGCCGGCCGTCGGACATGACGTCGATGCCGGCCGCCTCCTTGGCCAGCAGTCCCACGTTGCGGTAGCCGACACAGGTCACCAGTTGGCCCAGCTCCACCCGGTCGGTTCGCTGGGACAGCGCGGCCAGCAT
The DNA here is from genome assembly GCA_963773765.1 of uncultured Actinomycetota bacterium. Lineage (GTDB taxonomy): Bacteria > Actinomycetota > Acidimicrobiia > Acidimicrobiales > Microtrichaceae > CAVZCC01. The sequence goes on from CAVZCC010000006.1 coordinate 258,057, forward strand.
GGTGAAGGCCTCGAAGCAGTGGGTGCGCTCCCGGCGGGGCACCGTCTCCACGTGGTCGTAGACCCAGAGGTGGTCGTACCCCAGCGCCTCGGCCCGCTGCGCCCACGCCACCGATGCCGCCCAGGCCGTTGCGGCGCCCACGCCGGTGTACTCGAGCTTCCAGCCCTGGGGCACGAACGCGCCGTGCCGGACCGGATGCGTCACGCGAACTCCCAGTACTGGACCTCGACCATCATCGGCAGCAGGTGCCGGACGTAGAAGGCATGGATCTTGAGCACGTCGAAGTCGTCGATCTTGGGCTCGATCACATCCACCCGGTCGTCCCGCTCCACCCACCGGGCCACCCGCGACCACGTCGACTCCAGGTCCTCCTGGGAGTAGACGGCCACGCCGAAGTGGTCCAGGCGCGGCGTGCGCATGGGGTCGTCCTCGGCGTGGAGGAACACGAACTGGTCCCAGTGGCCCACCGCCAGGACCATCTTCTGGCGGTCCACGGTCTCGGTCGGCAGCTCCTGCCAGCCGAAGCAGTCGCCGTAGAACGCCAGGATCTCCTCCCGGCCCGCCGGGTCCAGCGCGTCGGCCGGCAGCGACATGGCCACGTGGTTGAGCCGGGGGATCCCGGCCGGGAACAGCTCTGACTTCATGACGGTCTCTCCCTGGGTCACCGGTCGGTCCGTCCTGCGTTGGGCCGGATCATCACCTTGCCGGCCAGCTCGCCGCGGGCGAGGCGGGCGGTGGCCTCGGCCACGCCCTCCAGGCCGTACTCCACGTCGTCGATGAGCGCGTCGACCGGGAGCTCGCCCGAGGCCAGCAGCTCCAGGGCCCGGTCGAAGCCGTCCTCGTCGTAGACGAACGCGCCGCACACCGACAGCTCCAGGACGATCGTGCGGTTGGGGTCGAACGACGGCGGCTCCATCCCGGTGCCCACCAGGACCAGTCGGCCGCCGCGGCGCAGCTGGTGGAAGCCCGCCTCCATGGCGGCCCGCTTGCCCGACGAGTCGAACACGACGTGGAACGGGTCGTCCGCGAGGGAGTCGACCTCCGCCATGTTGAACGTGCGCAGGTCCTCCGGGTGGCGGACCTGGTCCACGCCCAGGCGACGGGCCAGCTCCTGGCGGACGGGGGCCGGTTCGACCACCACCACCCGGTGGCCCCGCACCACGAGCGTGGCGGCGATCAGGGCGCCGATGGGCCCGGCGCCGAACACCATGGCGTCCTGGCCGGGCCGGATGTCGGAACGGCTGATGGCGTGCAGGGCCACGGCCAGCGGCTCGGCCAGCGCCGCGGTCCGCATGTCCATGCCGTCGGGCACGGCCATGACCGAGGACCGGTCCCGGGTCACGTGGGTGGCGAAGGCCCCGTCGAACTCGCCGGTCATCTTCTCCTGGTGCTCGCACTGCGACGGCCTGCCCTCCAGGCAGGCCGGGCAGGTGCCGCACCGCGGCCCCGGCGACCCCAGGACCCGGTCGCCCACCGCCAGGTCGTCCACGCCGTCGCCGACACCCACCACCACGCCGGTCCACTCGTGGCCCAGGACGTCGCCGGGTCGGCCCCAGCCCTCGTCCACCAGGTGCAGGTCCGAGCCGCACACGCCGCAGTAGTCGACCTCCACCACCACCTGGTCCGCGGTGGGGGCGGGGAGGTCCCGTTGCTCCACCTCCACCTGGCCCCGCCGCTTGTACACCGCGGCGGGCACCACATCGGGCACCCCGGTCCGGTCGGTCGTGTCGGTCATGGTCGGCCCCCCAGGAGTCGGTCGGCGTCCTCGGCCCGGCCCGGGGCCCCGGCCGGCAGCAGGATGGCGGCGGAGAGGTCACCCACGCCCGCCGGCGTCCCGGCGTAGGTGACCTCGCCCTGCTGCAGGACCACCACGTGGTCCGCCAGCTCCAGGGCGTGGTCCAGGTGCTGCTCCACGATCAGCAGCGCGCAGCCGGCGTCGCGGACCTTGGCCAGCACCCGGTAGACGTCGGTGGTGACGATCGGGGCCAGGCCCAGGGACAGCTCGTCCGCGATGAGCAGGCGGGGCCGCAGCACCAGCACCCGGGCCAGGGTGAGCATGCGTTGCTCGCCGCCCGACAGCGTGCCGGCCTGCTGGGACCGACGGTCGGCCAACTTGGGGAACAGCTCGAACGCCTCGTCCAGGCCCCGCCGGACCCCGCCCTGGATCCTGGCCTCGCGGAAGGCCAGTTCCAGGTTCTCCTCCACCGTGAGCGATGCGAACACCGCCCGGCCCTCCGGGGCATGGGCCAGTCCGGCGCGGGCGAAGCGGTGGGCGGGCCGGCCGGTCAGGTCCTCGCCGTCCACCAGCACCCGGCCCGCCGTGGGCCGCACCAGTCCGCTGGCCACCCGGGCCACCGTCGACTTCCCGGACCCGTTGGGTCCCACCAGCGCCACCGCGGACCCGGCGGCGACCTCGAAGCTGACGTCGAACAGGGCCCGGAACGGGCCGTAGCCCGCGTCGACGTGGTCGAAGGTGAGGATGGCTCCCATCAGGCCTCCACCCCCAGGTACGCGGCCCGCACCCGCGGGTCCTCCATGACGGTCTCCGTGGGTCCCTCCGCGATGAGCTGGCCGTAGTCCAGGACGTACGTGCGCGACGCCAGCCGCTGGACCATGGGCACGTCGTGCTCGATGAGCACGACCGCGGTGCCGTGCTCCTGGCGCACCGTCTCCAGGGCCGAGCCCATCTCCACCGTCTCGGACCGGTCCAGCCCGGACGACGGCTCGTCCAGGAACAGGAGCTTGGGCTCGCACATGAGGGCACGACCCAGCTCCACCAGGCGGCCCTTGCCCAGGGAGAGCGACTCGGCCGGCCGGTCGGCCAGGTCCTGCAGGCCGACCAGGTCCAGGACCGTGTCGCACCGGGCCAGCTCGTCGGTGGTGGGGGCGCTGCCCCGGAACAGGTCCGACCACAGGCCGCCCCGCCCGGTCCGGGCCCGGTCGGCCACCAGCAGGTGGTCCCGCACGGTCATGCCGCCGAACAGCTCGATCCGCTGGAACGTGCGGGCGATGCCCAGGCGGGCCCGCCGTGACGGGCGCAGCCGGTCCAGGGGCCGGCCGTCGAAGGTGACCGACCCCCCGTCGGGGTGCAGGACGCCGGACAGGCAGTTGAACAGGGTGCTCTTGCCGGCGCCGTTGGGGCCGATCACCGCGATGAACTCGCCGGCCTCCACGAACAGCGACACGTCGGACAGCGCGACGATGCCCTCGAAGCGCTTGGACACGCCACGCGCCTGCAGCAGCGCCCGCTCCGGCATGGCCGCGGTCACGCCGAGCTCCCGGTCGAGGTGGGCGAGGGCGCGGTGGGCGAGGGCGCGGTCGGCGGGGCGCCGACGGGGGCGCTGTCGGCCGGGGCCGGGGCGTGCGACCCGTTGGTGGACGGTGCACCCTGGCCGCCGGCCGGGGGAGTGGTCGGGCCGTCCCCGGTGCGGTCCTGTCCGGCGGCCGTGCGCCGCTCGACCCGGCGCAGGATGGCGTTGACCGACGCCGCGGTCTGGGCCTCGATGCTGCCCTCCGGGTGCTTGGCGTAGGTGATCGCACCGATGCCGAACAGGATGAACGCCACGGACTGGGCCCAGGTGGGCTGGATGGCGTCGGCCAGGTTCTGGACCCAGCACGGCGCGTCGGGGTTGGACACCACCCAGTTGCCGGGGAAGGTGAAGAGCTTGTTGAGGATCGCGGGGAACAGGAAGAAGAACAGCCCCGACATGACCGCGGCCTGGATGCTGCGGGCCCCGGCCGAGACCACCAGCGCCACCCACACCAGGCCCAGGAGGTACGGGAAGCTGCTCTGGTAGTTGGCCTGGCCCGACGAAGGTGGCCATCAGGCCGCCGCCGAACCCGGCGATGCCGGCGGCCACGGTGAAGGCGATGATGCGGGACCGGGTGCCGCTGATGCCGATGGACGCCGCAGCCACGTCGCTCGACTGCAGGGCCTGGAGGAACCGGCCGGTCGTGCCCTGCCGCATGCGGATGACGGCCACGCCGATGACGGTGGCGCACAGGGCGGCGAAGACCAGGAAGTACCGGTCGTCGGCCAGGTCGAACGGCCCGACGACCGGCCGGGGCACGTTGAGGGGCACCGAGCCGCCGCTCACCCACCCCAGCGGGACCAGGATCGACTCGAACATCAGGGCGAAGGCCAGCGTGGCCAGCGCCAGGTAGACGCCGTCCAGCCGGACCACCGGCACGGCCAGCACGGCCCCCACCGCGGCGGCCACCACCGCGCCGATCAGGACCGCGCCCAGGACCGACATGCCGGTGTTGGAGACCAGCTGGGCGGTGGTGAAGGCGCCGATGGCGGCGAGCGCGGCCTGGGACAGCGACAGCATGCCGCCGATGCCGACCACGACGGTGAGCGACATCATGATGATGCCCAGCACCACGCCGCCGCCGACCAGGCCCAGCCAGAAGCCGTCGAGCACGAACCAGCACACCAGGAGCGCCACCAGGATCACCGCCCCGCCGAACACCCGGGTCCCGGTGGTCATCCAGGCCGGCCGGCTCACGGCGACGGGTGCGGGCGGCGGTGGGTCCACGGTGGCCAGGGGGTCGGTGACCTCCCGGGTGGAGCGCAGCCCGGGCCGGAACAGCAGCAGCAGGAAGAGCACCACGAACGGCAGGGCGGGTCGGAGCCCGGTGGCCAGCACGCTGTCGGTCGGGAGCGACGCCGGCCAGCACCGCCTGCAGCACGCCCAGGGCGATGCCGCCGGCGAAGGTGAGGGGGATGCTGGTGAGCCCGCCGAACACCGTGGCGGCCAGGGCGGCGACCAGCAGGGTGAACAGGTCGATGGGGTTGAGCGAGGCGAACAGGGGCGCCAGCAGCACGCCGGCGAGGCCGGCCAGCATGCTCGAGAGCATCCAGGACGCCATGGAGACGCGGTTGGAGTCCACGCCGTTGAGCTCGGCCATGCGGGGGCTCTCGACCACCGCCCGCATGCGCAGGCCCAGGCTGGTGAACCGGAACAGGACCACCAGGCCGACCACGACCGCGATGGTGCACACGATCGTGGTCACCTGGCCCGCGTCGAGCACGAACCGGCTGCCCTCGGGCCACAGCCACTCGTCGGTGCGCTTCACGTACCACAGCGGCGGAGGGTTCTTCTTGGCGTCGGTGCCCGAGGAACAGCTTGACGATCTCGGGGATGGCGATCAGCAGGCCCAGCGACGTGACGAGCTTGGCCAGCTGCCCCGCGTTGCGCAGGTACCGGAACAGCACCCGTTCCAGCAGCAGCCCGATGGCGGGGCCGACGATGACGATGGCCAGCAGCGCGGACCGGGAGCAGCGGCCACTCGTGGTCCTTGCGCAGCACGTAGAACACCGCGGCGCTGGCGTAGGCCTGGGCCGCGAAGGCCAGGTTGAAGACGCCCGACGTCTTGTAGGTGAGGACCAGGCCGACGGCGAGCAGCGCGAACACGCAACCGGTCGGGATCCCCCGGATGGCGTACTCGAGCAGGTCCGCCACGGCCGGCCCTACCGGAAGCTCGGCTCGAGGGTTCCGCCCGGGATGTCGAAGCAGACGAACGTCTCGCCGTCCGGACCGGTCTGCGGCACGAACTCGCTGTCCTCGATCTTGAGGGTGGCGGAGCAGCTGACGTCGTCCCGCTGGGTGTGGGCCTTGGTCCAGTCGACGCCGGACAGCAGGCCGTCACCCCGGTAGTCGGTCATCTGGTTGATGGCGTCGATGACCTTCTGGCGGCTGAAGTCCGGCCCGGCGTCGCTGCAGGCCGCTGACGAAGAGGTCGGCGTTGAGCCAGCCCACCAGGCTGTTCTCGCTGACCTCGCCGCCGGTGGTGTCCATCCACTCCTCGTAGGCCTTCAGCCCGTCGGGCTTGGGGTCGGTCTCCAGCGGGGCGAAGGACGTGTACACGTAGGACCCCTCGAACAGGTCGCCGTACTCGTCGAGCAGTTCCTGGTCGTAGGCGTTGGGCAGGTACTGGATGGCGTCGACCTGCTGCTTCTTGATCTCCTTGGCCAGGGTCACCACGCCGTTGGTGTCGATGCAGGACACCACCATGTCGACCCCGGCGTCCTTCATCTTGGACACCTGCACCGAGAGGTCGGTGGTGCCGTAGCTGAGCGACTCGTCCTTGAACACCACCTCCGCGCCGGCCTCGTCGCCGTACTTGGTGAAGGACTTGTCCCAGCCCTCCACGCACTCGCTGGACTGGGGGACGGCGTAGCCGAGCAGGCCGATCTTGCTCCGGTCCGCCTGCTTGGCCAGGTAGGGGATGGAGGGCTGCTCGCAGCCCAGGCACAGGTACGAGCCGCCCTGGCCGAACAGGTTGGCCTTGGGGTTCTCCGGGGTGCCCTGCCACTCGGGGTTGACCGTCCAGCCGAAGGTCGGGATGCCCTCGGCCACCAGTTGGTCCGCCCCGGTGAAGAGCAGCGATGCCGATGGGCAGGACGGCGAACACGTCGTCCTGTTCGATCAGGCCCTTCACCTCGGCGCTGTTGTTGGAGAGCTTGTCGTCCCGCGTCGGGTTGAGCACCAGCTTGCGGCCGTGCACGCCACCCTGGTCGTTGACCATCTCGAAGTACGCCTGCACGCCGTCGTACGCGGTGTCGTACTTGCCGCCGAGCGGGTTGGTGACCGAGGCGACGCCGCCGACGGTGATCTCGGTGTCGGTCACGCCGGGGGCGTCCACCGCCACCTTCTCGGTGCTCTCGGTGGCGGTGCCGTCGGAGCCGGCGGTGGTGCCCGTGTCCTTCGCGGTGGTGGAGCCCCCGCTCGACTCGGAGTTGCCGCACGCGGCGGCGACCATGACGAGTGCGATCATGAGCACGGTCCAACGACTCCGCACAACAACCCCCCGGTTGTCCGGGTGACCCGCTCCCGCCGTCGGCCGGACCGGGGCACACCCCCGGAACCTGACACTAGCGTCAGTCAGCCGCCCCGGGACCGAAAAGTGCGTCCATCATGATGTTCGCCAGGGTGCCGGCCAACGCCGCGGGGTCCTCGGCCAACTGGCCCGTGGCCAGGAAGTAGTTCACCCGTTCCACCATGGCCACGAGCGCCAGCGAGGCCACGGCCGGGTCGAAGTCCTTCCGCCGGCGGAGCTTCACCTTGGCCGCCAGCGCGGTGGCCACCGTGGACAGCACGTCGTCGCCGCTGGTGCCGTCGGCGGCGTCGGACCGTTCGGCCTCGGTCCAGGACCGGATCAGCGGCCCGTAGCGGGCGTACACCTCGATGAAGCGCACCAGCCAGCCCTGGAGGGCGTCGCGGCTGTCCGGGGTGGCGGCGATGACCGGCAGCGAGTCGGTGAGGTCACGGAACTCGGCGGCCACGTCCGTGACCAGGTGCTCGAACAGTGCGTCCTTGGACGGGAAGTACAGGTAGAAGGTGCCGTGGGAGGTCTTGGCCCGCCTGACGATGTCGTCCACCCGGGTGGCGTGGAACCCCCTGCGGGAGAAGGCCCACACCCCGGCATCGAGCAGCTTGGCCTGGGTGGCCCGGCCCCGGGCCCGCAGCGGGCGGTCGGGCGGTGCCGCCGCCGCCGTGGTGGGGGCGGCCGCCTTCCTGGCGGGGGTGGTCCGGGTGCGGGCAGCCATGGCGGGCCTGAGGCTAGAGGATCGGGGTCGGGCCCCGGGCGACGACCTGACGCCCGTGTCAGCACCGCGGTGTGGTCGGTACAGTTGCGCCGTGACCCGGACCGTCCACACGTGAGCACGGCTCCCGCCCCCGGGCAGGCCCCGCTCCCGGCACCGGACGCTGCCGCGCTGCTCCGGTCCAACGCCGCGGACCCGGAGGTGGCGGCCCGGCCCGCGGTCCGCTTCGGCGGGCGGACCTGGACCCACGGCGAGTACGGGGCCGAGTCGGCCCGCTGGGCCCAGTTGTTCCTGTCCCGGCACCGGGGCGGGGACCGGCCGCTGCACGTCGGGGTCCTGTTGGACAACACGCCCGACTACCTGTTCGCCCTGGGGGGCGCGGCGCTCTCCGGGTCCACCGTGGTGGGCCTGAACCACACCCGGGTGGGTGAGCACCTGGCCCGGGACGTCACGCACACCGACGTCGACCTGCTGGTCACCGAGCCCGGCCACTGGGACGACCTGGCCCCGGTCCTGCCGCTGGTGGGTGACCTCCCGGTGCTGGTCTCGTCCCGCTTCCCCCGTGACGGCGACCCGGAGCCGCCGGCCGGGGCCCAGGACCTGGACGCCGCGCTGGCCGCGGTGCCGGCCACGGATCCGGGCTGCTCGCCGGGCCCGGAGGCACGGTGGGCGTTGATCTTCACCTCCGGCACCTCCTCCGCACCCAAGGCGGTGGTGTGCACCCAGCGCCGCCTGCTGGTCACGGGGAACCGCATGCGCATGATGCTGGGGCTGGGCCCGGACGACGTCGGCTACGTCTGCATGCCGCTGTTCCACTCCAACGCACTCATGGTGGGGTGGGCGCCGTCGCTGGTGGCCGGGTGCTCGGTGGCGCTGGCCCGGCGCTTCTCGGCCTCGGGCTGGCTGCCCGACGTGCGTCGCCACGGCGCCACGTACTTCAACTACACGGGCAAGCCGCTGTCCTACCTGGTCGCCACCCCCGAACTGCCCGACGACGCCGACAACCCCGTGCGCATCGCCTTCGGCAACGAGGGCTCGCCCGAGGTGATCGACGCGTTCCGGACACGGTTCGGGGTGGAGGTGATCGACGCCTTCGGCTCGACCGAGGGCGCGATCGCGGTCAACCGGGACGCCCCGACCGCGGCCCGGCGCCATGGGGGTGGCCGGTGACGCCATCCGCATCGTGGCCGAGGACGGCACCGAGTGCCCCCCGGCCCGGTTCGGTCCGGACGGCTCGCTGCTCAACGCGGAGGAGTGCGTGGGCGAGATCGTCAACACGGCGGGGTCGGGACCGTTCGAGGGCTACTACAACAACGACGAGGCCACCGCGGCGGCCACACGGGGCGGGTGGTACTGGTCCGGCGACCTGGGCTACCTGGACGACGACCGCGACCTGTTCTTCGCGGGTCGCACCTCGGACTGGATCCGGGTGGACGGCGAGAACTTCCCGGCCGGGCCCATCGACGAGGCCCTGTCCCGCAGCCCCGACGTGGTGCTGGCGGTGGCCTACGGCGTCCCCGACGTGCACGCCGGGGACCAGGTCATGGCCGCCGTGGTCATGCGCGACGGCACGGCGTTCGACCCCGGGCGGTTCGCCCGGTGGGTCGACGACGGGTCCGGCCTGGGGCCCAAGTGGCGCCCCCGCTACGTCCGGGTGGCGGAACGGCTCCCCACCACCGGCACCAACAAGGTGGTGAAGCGGACCCTGGCCTCCCAGAAGCTGCGGCGGGACCGGGTCGGGGCGGACACGTTGTGGGTCCGGGACCGGGGCGACGCCACCTACCGACCGTTCACCGCCGAGGACGAGGACCGACTGCACCGCGAGCTGGACGCGGCCGGCCGCGGCCGGTTCTGGGACCTCTGACGTGGACCTGTCGTTCACCGCCGACGAGCTGGCGTTCGCGGCCAGGACGCACGGGCCTGGCTGGCCGCCAACCTGGAGCCGCCGCGGACCTTCGCCTCCCTCGAGGAGGAGGTCGCCTGGGGGCGGCAGTGGCAGGCCCGCCTGGCCGCGGACCGCTGGGTCGGCATCATCTGGCCCCGCCGGTACGGCGGCCGTGGCGCCACCCCGGTGCAGGTGGCGCTCTTCAACATGGAGTACGCCCGGGCCGGGGCGCCCCAGCCCGTCAACCGGGTGGGCATCAACCTGGCCGGCCCCACGTTGCTGGCCCACGGCACCGAGGCAGCAGCGGACCCGGTGGCTGCCGAGCATCCTGGACGCCACCGAGATCTGGTGCCAGCTGTTCAGCGAGCCGGACGCCGGGAGCGACCTGGCGTCGCTCACCACCCGGGCCACGCCGACGGTGGCCCCCGACGGCACCGACGGGTGGTCGCTGACCGGCCAGAAGGTGTGGACCAGCTACGCCACGTTCGCCCGGTGGGGGATCTGCCTGGCCCGCACCGACCCCGACGCCCCCAAGCACCGCGGCATCTCGTACCTGGTGGTCGACATGACCGCGCCGGGCATCGAGATCCGGCCGTTGGTGCAGATGACCGGCGAGGCCGAGTTCAACGAGGTGTTCCTGGACGACGTGTTCGTGCCGGCGGACCACCTGGTCGGCGGCCTGCACCAGGGGTGGGCCGTGGCCAACACCACGCTGGCCCACGAGCGCGGCACCAACTTCCCGTTCAAGGAGCAGGTGGTGCACGAGGTGTTCCTGGACGAGCTGTACCGGCTGGCCGCACGAGCGGCGGGACCGCTGGACGACCCCGAGGTGGCCGACGCCTGGTGCAGGCGTTCGTGGAGCTGCGCGTGCTGCGGCTGCACAACTGGCGCACGCTCAGCCGGCTGGCCCGGGGCGAGGAGCCCGGCCCGGAGTCCAGCTGGGTGAAGCTGGCCTGGACCGACATGACCCAGCACCTGTCGGCCACCGCGTTGGAGGTCCTGGCCGAGGACGGCCCGATGGCCGGTCCGTGGCAGCGCCAGTACCTGTGGTCGCAGGCGGCGTCGATCGCCGGTGGCACCTCGGAGATCCAGCGCACGATCATCGGCGACCGGATCCTGGGCCTGCCCCGCTCCAGCTAGCCCGGCCCGCCCGGATCGTCGTCCAGCACGGGCATCTCGATGCCCCGGCTGCGGCCGAGCAGCCCGGTGCGGCCGATGGCGTCCCGGCCGAACCGCTCCCGGACGGCGTCCAGGGCGGTGTCCAGCTGGTGGCTGGAGCGGCGGTCGAACGGGAGCGTCAGCTGGACCGCGTGGTCGTCCTGCAGCTGCGCCACCGAGATGCCCACGAGCGTGATGCCCCGCTCCGCCACCAGGTCCGCCGCCGATGCCAGGAGCAGGCGCAGTGCGTGCAGCACCGCAGCGGTGTCCACGGTGGGGTGGGGGAGCGTGTGGGAACGGGTGGCCCGGGTGAAGTCGGCGAACCGGAGGCGGAGCACCACCGTGGCACCCACCCGGCCGCCGTCGCGGAGGCGTTGGGTGACCCGGTCCACCAGCCCGATGAGCACGTCGTCCAGGTCCTTGGCCGACCCGGTCCAGCGCCCGAGGGCCCGCTGGGCGCCCATGGACCGCCGGCGCCGGCCGGTGCGTACGGGCCGGGGGTCCATCAGGCGGGACAGGGCGTGGACGTGGCGGGCGGAGGCCGCGCCGATGACGGGGGCGAGGGCGGCCTCCTCCACCCGGGCCAGGTCGCCGATGGTGAGGATGCCCCGGGCGTGGAGCTTGTCCGCGGTGACGGGCCCGACGCCCCACAGCCGCCGGACAGGGAGTGGGTGGAGGAACTCCCGCTCCCCGTCCGGCGGCACCACCAGGAGGCCGTCGGGCTTGGCCACGGCGCTGGCCACCTTGGCCAGGTACTTGGTGCGGGCCACCCCGACGGTGATGGGCAGGCCCACCCGGTCCGCCACCTCCCGCCGGAGCCGGGCCGCGATCTGCTCCGGCGTGCCGGCGATGCGCCGGAGGCCGCCGACCTCCAGGAAGGCCTCGTCGATGGACATGGGCTCCACCAGCGGCGTGGTGTCCCGGAACACGTCGAACACGTCCCGGCTGGCCTGCGTGTAGGCCGACATGCGGGGCGGGACGACCACCGCGCCGGGGCACAGCGCCCGGGCGGCCCGGCCCCCCATGGCGGTACGGACGCCGTGGGCCTTGGCCTCGTAGCTGGCGGCCAGGACCACGCCGCCGCCCACGATCACCGGGCGACCGCGCAACGACGGGTCGTCGCGCTGCTCCACCGACGCGAAGAACGAGTCCAGGTCCGCGTGCAGGATGGTCGCGCCCTCGGTCACCGTCCCACCCTCGCGCCGGGGTGTGACGGTCAGCCCGGGGGTGGGCCCGTCCCGGCCAGCAGCCGCGCCGCCCGGGCGGCCAGCGCCACCAGCGTCAGGGTGGGCCCGTAGCCGGTGGAGGTCGGGAACACCGAGCTGTCCGCGACGAGCACGTTGTCCATGTCCCACAGGCGACCGCCCGGGTCCACCACGGACGTGGCCGGGTCCGTCCCCATGCGCGCGGTGCCGATGATGTGACGGCTGGCCGGCGCCGGTCCCAGCGGGGAGCCGGCGTCGTGGTCGCCGACGGGCGGCGACGTGCTGGTCACGGTCCACTCCGCACCGGCGTCGGCCAGCACGGCCTCCAGCCGGGGCCCGACGTGGGCGGATGCTGCCAGTTCGTGGCGGTGCGGCGACCACGTGACCCGCCCCGCGGCCAGGCCCCAGGCGTCGCGCACCGACGGGTCCAGGTCGATCCGGTTGGACGGCTGGGCCAGGTCCTCGCCCTGCATGGTGAACACCCACAGCCGCTCCCGCAGCGACGAGTCCCGCATGGCCGCGGCGTGGTGGCCGCCCGGCCCGTAGATCAGGGCCTCCTGGACCGGCCCGGCCGCCCCGCCGTGCTCCACGATCCCGCCCCGGAGCCACGGCAGCCCCGCGTCCCGGGCCGCGGCCCGTTGGGCGTCGTCGCCGACGATGTGGTCGTCGTGGAGGTGGGTCACGGCCCGGCCCCGTCCCGCCCCCCACACCCGCTGTGGGAACGCTCCGACCACCAGGGTCTGGAAGTGGAACATGAGGTTGCGGCCCACCTGGCCCGACGAGTTCCCGATGCCGTCGCGCAGCAGGAACCGCGGGGTCTCGAACGCGCCGCCGGCCAGCACCACGTGGCCGGCCCGCACCCGGCGTTCGGGCGGGTCGCCCGCCTCCGGCCCCACCGACAGGTCCAGGTACCGCACCCCGGTGGCCCGCCGCCCGGACCGGTCCACGGTCAGGCCCACGGCCAGCGCCTCGGTCACGATCCGGCACCGGCCCGTTCGGAGCGCGCGGCGCAGCAGCGCCACCGGGTCGCCCTTGGCCTCGATGGGACAGCCGTGGAACCCGCAGAACCCGCAGTTGTTGCAGGCGGGCCGGCCGTCGTAGGGGACGCTGTTGGCCCCGGTCGGCGCCCGGTAGGGGTGCAGGCCGTGGCGCTCGGCCGCGGGCACCGAGAGGGTGGCGCCGTACATGTCGGCCCCCGGCGGCATGGGATACGGACCGGACCGCCACGCCGCGAACGGGTTGGTGTCCTCGCCCGCCACCCCGATCAACCGCTCCGCCTCGGCGTAGGACGGCTCCAGGTCGTCGTAGCCGATCGGCCAGTCGACCACGTCGGCGCCCTCCACCGGGCCCAGCGCGCTGTGGAGGTGGAAGTCCTCCTCCCGGAACCGGGGCAGCTTGCCGTCGGCGTGGACGCCGCCGCCCCCGACGGTGGACGGCAGGTTGTTGACCTCGCCCACCAGGAGCCGGTCGCCGTCGGCCGCGGTCCGCCGGAAGGTGCGCGGCTCCAGCAGCGGGTCGGGCCCCAGCACGTGGCGGCGGGTGAACTTGAGCTCGTCGTTGGAGAAGTGCCCGAGGGGACCGAAGGGCGGCTCCAGCTCCAACAGGTGGTTGCGGCCCTTCTCCAGCACCACCACCGACCACCCGGCCTCGGCCAGGACGTGCGCCGCGGTGGCACCGCCGGGCCCGCTGCCGATGACCACGACGTCGCAGTCGGTCCCGTCCACCGGACCCGCCGTCGCACTCACGGCGCGGTCCCACTCACGGCGCGGTCACCTCGGCGTCTGTGTAGCCGGCGGGTTGTGAGTCGCCCCGGAAGTCGATGGCCCGCCACGCCACGCCGTCGCGGTTGCCGCCGTAGACCGGGTCCCCGTACAGCGACTCGCAGGCGTGCTCGAACAGGAGGTCGCGGAACGCCTCGGACGTCACCGCGGCCAGCCGGTCCACCCGGTCGTCGTGGGCCAGGTCGGCGAAGCCGTCGCCCAGTGCGTCCAACCCCGCGGCGTAGGCCTCCTGCCACCCGGCGATCCGGGTCCGCCATGCCTGCGCCTCCCAGGGCCCCAGGTCCAGGAACCGGTCGTAGCCGGCATCGCCCCCGTGGCGGCCGGAGAACGGACCACCGGCCCAGATGCGGGGCGGGTCCCAGGTGAACGCGCCGAGCAGTCCGTCCACGTAGTCCGCCCCGCCGGCACCGCCCGCCCCCGGGGTCAGGGCGTCGCCGGGCACGACGGTGTCCAGGGCGGCCACGAGCGTGCGGTGCTGGTCGTCGGACAGCCGGCGCCCCACCGCGTGCTCAGTTCCGGGTCAGCTCGTAGGCGGCGTGGCCGTCCAGCGTGGCGGCCCAGCCGGGCGGGACCACCACCACGGTGAAGCGTTCCTGGATCAGGGCCGGGCCGGGCACCACCGCACCCGCGGCCAGTGCCTCGCCGTCCAGCACGTCCGCGTCCACGAAGCCGTCGCCGAAGTAGGCCTCCCGGGTGCCACGTCGGGCCGCGTCCACGGAGCCGGTCCCGGTGGCCCCGGAGGTGGGCGGCTTGGGTGTCCGGCCCGCCACCAGCGCCCGCACCCCGCGCACCACCGGTTGCTGGTTGCGGAAGGCGAACCCGCGGTCGGCCTCGTGGGTGTCGTGGAAGGCCCCGGCCAGGTCCAGCAGCGATCCGTCGTCCAGCGGCTGGGCCGGGGGCGGGATGCTCATGTCGAAGTTCTGCCCGCCGTACGCCATCTGCACGAACACCTGCACCGACACGTCGTCCGGGGCCAGCCCGGCCGGGTCCAGTTCGGCCCGGGCCTCCGCCGCCAGCTCGTCCAGCAGCTTCTGCAGGTGGACCGGGTCCACCCGGGACAACGGCTGCACGTGGGAGCGCTGCACGTCCACGCGGTAGTCGGCCACCAGCAGGCCCAGGGCGGAGAACACCGGCGCGGCGCGGGGGACGATCACCCGGGACACGTCGAGCTCCTCCGCGATGGCCCACGCGTGCACCGCCCCGTTGCCGCCGTAGGCGATCATGGCCAGCTCCCGGGCGTCCGCGCCGTAGCCGGCCAGGACCCGGCGGGTGGCGTTGGCCATGTTGGCGTTCACGATGCGCTCGATCCCCCACGCCGCGTCCACCACGTCCAGGTCGAGCGGGTCGGCCACGTCGCGGGCGATGGCGGTGCGGGCCGCGTCCAGGTCCAGGGTCATGCGGCCCCCGGCGAAGCCGTCGGTGGGCAGGTAGCCCAGCACGGCATCAGCGTCGGTCACGGTGGCCCGGTCCCCGCCCCGGCCGTAGCAGGCCGGGCCGGGCTGGGCCCCGGCCGACTCCGGCCCGACCAGCAGGCTGCCCTGGCGGACACGGGCGATGGAGCCACCGCCCGCACCCACGCACTGCACGTCCACCATGGGCAGGCCGATGTAGTAGCGGTACCGCCAGTTCCAGTCGGCCTTGACCTCCGGCTCGCCGTTGCGGACCAGGCAGATGTCGAAGCTGGTGCCGCCCATGTCCACCGCCACGAAGTCCGGTGCCCCGGCCTCCGTCGCGGCCCGGGCCGCCCCCATCACCCCACCGGTCGGGCCCGACCCGAGCAGCGTCACGGCGTGTTGGGCCACGTAGGTGGGGGGCATCACCCCGCCGGTCGACTGCATCAGCAGCAGCTCACCGGCGTAGCCGGCGGCCTGCAGCTGGTGGGCCAGCCGCCCGACGTAGGCGGCGATCCGGGGTGCGACGTAGGCGTTGACCAGGGTGGTGGAGACCCGCTCGAACTCCGGTCCCCTCGGCATGACCTCGTGGCTGAGCGTCACGGCCGCGACGTCGGGGAACTCCTCCAGGATGATCTCCCGGGCCCGGCGCTCGTGGGCCGGGTTCACGTAGGAGAACAGGAACATCACCGCCACGGACTCCACGCCCAGCCGGCGCAGCCGCCTGACCCCGGCCCGCACCGCGTCCTCGTCGAGCGGCATCAGCACGTTGCCCTCGAAGTCCAGGCGCTCGGGCACCGGGATGCGGGCCCGGCGTCGGGCGATGGGTTCCGGCGCCGGGTAGGCGGGGTCCCAGATCCGCTCCTTGTGGACGCGCCGCATCTCGATCTCGTCCCGGTGGCCCTCGGTGACGAGCAGGCCCGTCACCGCGCCGTCCATCTCGATCATCGTGTTGTCCGCGGTGGTGGTGCCGTGGACCACGGTGTCCAGGCGGGCGCAGAAGTCGTCCAGCGAGTGGCCGGTGCGGCCGGCCAGCAGCTCGATGCCGGCCATGACCCCCACCGACTGGTCCTCGGGCGTGGTGGGTGTCTTGTCCAGCAGGACGTCGCCGTCGGGCGTGATGCAGATCAGGTCGGTGAAGGTGCCGCCGACGTCGATGCCGACGCGGTACCCGCTCACGCCGCCCGCCGCCCGGCCCGCAGCGCGTCGGTGGCGGCCCGGTCCACGGCCAGCGTGAGGTCACCGAGCGACCCGGTGAGCACCACCCCGTAGTCCCGCTCCGCGCCCTCCACCGAGACGTACTCGTCCAGCACGTCGTCCAGCACGGCCTGGGGGTCCCGGTCCAGCGGGTCGCCCCAGCCGCCACCCCCGCCGTAGTCGTAGTTGATGAGCTGGCCCGCGGTGATCGGGACCCAGTCCGCGGTGTGCGCCACCACGTACTCCTCGTCGGACCCCCAGCGGATGACCATGCGGTTGGGGGCCCCGGGACGGCCGCCGGCGATGCCGGGCATGGGGTACTTCATGCCGACGACGTACGTGTAGACCTTGGCGTCGGCCAGGACCTGCTTGACGTAGTGGCTGCCGCACAGCCCCCGCCACTGGCCCGGGCCGCCGGAGTCGGTGCGGTAGTCGCGGCCCCACTGCACGTGCGGGTACAGGCTCTCGTTGATCTCCGCGGTGGCCTTCCAGAGGTTGCCGAAGCTGGCGGCCTGGCACCCCCAGGCGTCCATGCCCTTGGCCGCGTTGCACCACCCGGCGTAGACCTCGGCCGAGTGGTCGGTGAACGTCTGGCCGGTGCGGGGGTCGGTGCCCACGATCACGGTGGGCATGCCGGTCTTGTACACCTGCGGCACGGCCTTGTCCGCCAGCACGTGCTGCAGGGCGAGGGCGATGACCTCGGCCACCTCGGCGCCGGGGTGGTGGGTGCCGGCCGAGACCGGTTGGCCGGGCCGGGGGTTGAGCAGGCACCCCTCGGGGACGACCAGCCGGATGGACTCGAAGAAGCCCTCGTTGTGGGGGATCTCGGGATCCATCATGGCGGCGATCTGGGCCACGGTGTACCCGCGGGTGTTGCCGAACGTGGACCAGCTCTGGAGCTCCTGGCGGGTGTCGGTGCCGGTGTAGTCGATGAGCAGCGAGTCGCCGTCCACGGTGACCGTCACGTGCAGGTGCACGTCCGGGATGCCGCGGGGGTCGTGGTCCACCCAGCAGTCGGCCTGGTACGAGCCGTCGGGCCAGGAGGTGACCTCCTCACGGAACCGGCGGGCGGCGTAGTCGATCATGAAGTCCACCGACTCCTCCACCGTGTGCACGCCGTGGCGGTCGATGATCTCCTGCAGGCGCCTCGCCCCCAGCTGGGCGGAGCCGATCTGGGCCCGGATGTCGCCCAGGAAGTCCGGGCAGCCGGTTGTTGACCTGCAGCGTGTAGAGGATGTCCCGACGTTCCTCGCCCCGGTCCACCACCTTGACCACCGGCCAGCGCACGCCCTCGCCCCACACGTCGGTGGCGGTGACGTTGTAGCCGCCGGGCACCCCGCCGCCGGTGTCGCCGTGGTGGCACTGGATGGAGCAGATCAGCACCATGCGCCGCGTGCCGGACTCGTCGGTGGCGAACACCGGTGCGAACACGTTGTAGTCGGGCAGGTGGCCGCCACCGTGGTACGGGTCGTTGGCCACGAACACGTCGCCCTCGCGGAACTCGTCCGCCCCGAGGAAGTCCAGCGCGAAGCGCACCGGCAGGGTGGAGGTGAGCATGAACTGCGGGATGCCGACCGACAGGGCGGCCAGGCGGCCCCGTGCGTCCAGCACGGTGGCGTTGCGCTCGTTGGACTGGTTCAGGATGGGCGTGGTGGCGGTCCGGCTGACGTAGTTGGCCATCTCGAAGCAGACGGTCTCCATGCCACCGCGGACCACCTCCGCGGTGACGGCGTCCACCTTGGGGTGCTCCACCGTGCGGGCCCGGGGCTCCGCCAGCCGGACCAGGTCGACGCCATCCGCTCCCGTGGCCATGTCCCCACCCCCTGTCCGGCGTTTCCTGACGTGCGTGTCAGTCGGACTGTACACCGGGACGGATCCACCGGCCCCGGACGCGGTCGAGCCCCTCCGGGGGGTCCGAGGGGCTCGATCCGTCGTGGTGTCGTGCCCCGGCGCCCGGGGTGTGGCCCGGGCGCCGGGGTGACCAGCTGTCTGTGTCAGCCGGCGGTGATGGTGAAGGCAGCCTCGCGGGAGGAGTCCTTGTTGGACACGACGTTGTTGGTGACCCGCACGTAGCAGGTCGTGTTCTTCTGGACACCGGGGGGCGCCACGTCGGAGGCGGCGAAGCAGCCCCAGGGCTCCTCGGCCGGGTCCGGGCCCCGGAACACACCGAGGCTGGTGGTGCCGGCGCCGGAGGCGGTGCCGTTGGGGGTGAGGCCGGTCAGCTGCGAGCAGTCGAGGGCCACCTTGAAGGTGGGATCGGCGATGCTCTTGCGGCACACGTCCACGAAGATCAGCGTGCTGGGGGCCTGGTTCTTCCACCACACCCGGACGTTGGCCGTGCCGGTGGCGCCGACGATGGTCACCGGGTTGGGCACGACCTCGACCTCGGCGGCCGGGGTGGCCTGGGTCACCGTGGTGGTGGCGGACCCGGTGAGGGCGGACCCGTCGGTCACGGTCAGCGTGGCGGTGTACGAGCCGGGCTGGGTGTAGGTGTGGGTCGGGTTGGGCGACGTGGACGGCGCCGTGCCGTCACCGAAGTCCCAGGAGTAGCCCACGATGCCGCTGTCGTCGGTGGAGCCGGCGGAGGAGAAGCTGACCGGGAGGCCGAAGTAGCCCAGCGGGTCGGGCGTGTTGGCCGCCACCGCGACGGGCGGCTGGTTGCCCGGAATGGTCGAGCTGGTGGGCGTGGTGGGCGCAGGGGCGTCGGGGGCGCAGGCAGCGGCGGTCAGGACCGTGACGAGCGTCAGGGCGACCACCGCGCCGAGGCGCGGGGTGAAGCGGGATCGCATGAAGAGGTTCCTCCAGTGGGCAGTTGGTGGACGGCGAGGTGCCGCCCGGGGGGTCACCTCGCGTCGGAGGCAGGGGAGTTGTAACAAGGCCGATCGGACGGGCGAGGGCCGTCAGGACAACGGTGGGTGAACAGTCGGTGCGAGGCGGGGGCGTTCATCCCGCGTTCCCCGGCGTGTCATCGCCCCGACGGCTGACGCGTGTGTCAGGATCACCGGCATGGCTGCCGAGGTGCTCGTGGAGCGGCGGGACCGGGTCCTGATGGTGGTGCTGCACGACCCCGACCGGCTCAACACCTACGACGGCGCCACGCTCAAGGGCCTGGCCGCGGCGTGGGCGGAACTGGACGCCGATCCCGACCTCCGGGCCGGTGTGCTCACCGGCTCCGGCACCCGGGCCTTCTGTGCCGGGGCGGACATCGGTGCCGTGGCCGGCGGCGGGTTCGCCGACCCGCCCTACCCGGACCTGGCCGAGAACCTGGCGGCCAAGCCCGTGGTGGCGGCGGTGGAAGGTCTGTGCCTGGGGGGCGGCATGATGCTGTGCTGCGGGTGCGACCTGCGGGTGGCGGGGGAGTCGGCCCGGTTCGGCCTGCCCGAGGCCCGCTGGAACCTCCCGGCGCAGTGGTTGGGCGCGCTGTCCCGCCAGTTGCTGCCGGCCCACGCGCTGGAGCTGGCACTGATGGGGGACGAGCGTCTGGCGGCGGCACGGATGTACGAGATGGGCTGGCTGACGCGGGTGGTGCCGGACGGCGACTCGCTCGACGAGGCGCTGGTGCTCGCGGGGCGGCTCGCCGCCATGGCGCCCCGGGCGGTCCGCCACTTCAAGGAGCTGGTGCTCCGTGGGGCCTGGGACCGACCCGACGCCACGCTGGCCCGAGGCCTGGAGCAGTCGGTGGAGCTGATGGGCATGGCGGACACGGTCGAGGGTGGCGAGGCGTTCGCGGAGCGCCGTGACCCCGTCTACCGGGACCGCTGAGGACGATGTCCGCGGGTGGGATGTCCGGGAGTGGGATGGGCGGACGTGAGCTGTCCCCCGGGACTGGGACGCGCTGGCGGAGCGGGTCCGCCTGATGGCGCCGCTGGTGTTCGGTCCCGAGGTGCCGGACACACCGCTGCACCGGGCCGAGGGCACCCGCTACCTGCTCCGGTTCCTGGCCACGGGGATCCTGAACTGCGTGGAGTTCATGGACCCGACCGATCCCGAGTTCGTGCGCTTCATCGACCCCCGCACGTCGTGGGGGCTGGACAACCCGGACTGCAACTACCGCCTGTGCGGCATCGACCCGGCCGGCACCTACCGGATCTGGGGTGACCCGGGTGAGGCGCTGGCCTGGGAGCTGCAGGTCAACACCGGCCACTTCGCCGACGGTCGGGCGACGGAGTGGCGGTGCGTGGAGTCGTGGAGCCGGTCGGACCTGCGGCCCGCGGCCGACGGGTCCGTCGAGCTGGTGGTCGGCCCGACCGATCCGGACGCCACCTACCTGTTCCTGCGCGAGTACTTCGGTGACTGGTCGGCCCGGCCGTCGGCCCTGTGCATCGAGCGGCTGGACGTGCAGCTGCCGCCACCGTCGCGGACCGAGGACGAGGTGGCCGGGAAGCTCGACCTGCTGGGGGTGTGGCTCTCCGCCGGGGCGCGGTGCTGGTGGGACTGGGGCCGGGCCCTGGCCGAGGGCGACGCGGGGCCGATCCGGCCGTTCCTTCCCCCGGACTCCGCCACGGGCCTGACCGGGCAGGCCTACGGGATGGGCGGCTACCGGTGCGGGCCGGACGAGGCGGTGATCCTGGAGCTGCGGCCGCCGGCGTGCGCCTACTGGGGGGTGCAGCTGGCCACCTGGTTCTGGGAGACCTCCTCGGTCGGGTCGCGGCAGGTCTCGCTCAACCACACCCAGGCCGCGGTGGATGCCGACGGGGTCGCCCGGTTCGTCATCGCCCAGGACGACCCCGGCGCGGCCAACTGGCTGGATGCCGGTGGCTACGGATCGGGGACCGTCGCGGTGCGCTACCTCCACGCCGACGGACTGCCCGAGGTCTCGTACCGCACGGTGCCCCGGGCCGCGGTGCCGGACGAGCTGCCGGCCGGGACCGCCACGGTCACCCCGGCGGAGCGTGACGCCGCGCTCCGGGTGCGCCGGGCCCACCTGCAGCGGAGGCTGGGTCGATGACGGGGCGCCGGTGAACGGGGCCCCGCCCCGGTTCGTGGTGGGCACGGGCCGGTGCGGGTCCACGCTGCTGTCGCGCATGCTGGCCGAGCACCCGCAGGTGGTGAGCCTGCACGAGGTCTTCACCGGCCTCGACTGGGGACGACGCTTCGCCGACGGCGACCACACCGGCGCCGAGGTGGCGGACATCCTGGCCACCCCCAACCAGGTCACCCGGGACGCGCTCAGTCGGGGCTACGACGCGGAGGAGATCACCTACCCGTTCCGGACCACCGACCGGTACACCCGCGCCGACCCGGTGCCGTGGGTGCTGGTGTCCACGCTCGCGTACCTGTCCGACGACCCCGACGCGCTGTTCGACCGCACCGTGGCGTGGCTGGGGGAGCGGGGCCCGGCCCCGATCGCGGACCAGTACCGGGCACTGTTCGACTGGTGGGCGGCCGGGGTGGGGCGCCCGGCCTGGATCGAGCGGTCGGGGTCCTCGGTGGACTACCTGGCCGACCTGGCCCGGCTGTTCCCCGACGCCCGGTTCGTGCACCTGCACCGGTCCGGCCCGGAGGTGGCCCTGAGCATGCGCAACCACGCCCTGTACCGCCTGGCGGTGCAGCTCACGTACGGCGTGGTCCCCGACGGCGTGGACCCGGCCGACGACTCACCGGAGGGGGCCGACCGCCTGGTCCGGGCCTGGCTGGAGGGCAGGCCCCCGGTGGAGCTGTACGGGCGGTACTGGTCGGACCAGGTGGTGCGGGGCTGCGCCGCGGCGGCGGAGCTCGGCCCGGACCGGCTCCGGACCGTTGCCTTCGAGGACCTGGTGGCGGAGCCGGCCCGGCTCCTGGCCGAGCTGGCCCGGTTCTTCGACCTGCCGCGGGATCCCGGGTTCCCGGACCGGGCCGCCGCCCTGGTCCGCGGCGTGCCCCCGGCCCGGGCACCCGACCTGTCGCCGGGGGAGCGGGAGGCGCTGGAGGCGGCCTGCCGGCCCGGACGGGACGCCCTCGCCCCGGGGGCCGGCACACGAACCTGACACGCGTGTCAGGTTGGTCGTAGGCTGGCCGCCATGACCGCAGTACCGCGAGTTCAAGGACGTCCGCCGCGGCACGCTGCACGAGGTCGTGCCGGTGGACGAGTTCATGGCGGAGCTGGAGCAGATCCAGGCGACCGTGTGCTCCACCCGCAACCAGCTGTGGCAGCACGTCGCCGACGGCACGCTGTCCGAGCAGTACCTCAAGCGGTTCTGCAAGGAGTACTACTTCCTCGGCGTCACCTACACCACGGAGTTCGGCTCCCTGGTGGCCAACGCGCCGGACCCGGACGCCCTGACGCTGGACGAGTCCGAGCACTTCGCCCACTGGATCCAGAACCTGGCCGACGAGACCGGCTACGCCGGTGACGCCAACCACGTGGACATGAAGGTGGACTGGGCCCGCATGCTGGGCATCACCGACGACGAGCTCACCAGCTACGTGCCGATCGCCGAGACCCTCGGTGCGGTGCTGGCCACGCTGTACTACATGCGCCGCAGCTACGAGGAGGGCCTGGCCGCCTTCGGGTGGGCCGGTGAGCGGTTCGCGGCCTCCACCGGGTACGCCAAGATGATGTTCGAGGGCATGCGGGACCACTACGGCATCGAGGTGCCCAACTTCGCGGTGCACGCCTACGCCGAGGTGGACCACGGTGACGCCGCGGACTACCTGCTCCGCCAGATCGTGACGTCCGGCCTGGTGCAGCACCGGGTCCGCAAGGCGGTCACCCACGTGTTCACCCTGCGCAACGCGCGGGCGGTCGCCCTGAACCGCTGGCTCGATGAGCCGGGAGCGCTGCGCTAGCTACTCCCGCTGGCGCCCGTGGCGCTGGCTGCCGAGCACCTGGCCGCGGGGCGTGACGAACTCGAACCACTGGTCGGCCACGGTCCGCATGCTCCATCCGGTCCGGTGGGCCACGCCGTGGTGACGCCGGCAGAGCGACGCAAGGTTCCACAGGTCGGTCGGTCCGTCGGGCCCGGCCCGGATCACGTGGTGGAGGTCCGTCCACGAGTGGGGGGCGTCGCAGCCCGGGAACACGCACCCGCCGTCCCGGGCGGCAGCCGCACGACGCTGGTGCCTGTCCCCCAGGCGGACCGCCGTGCCCAGGTCCAGGGGAACCCCGAGTGAGTCCACCACCAACGCCCGGAACACGGGATCGCAACAGAGGAGGTCCTGGGCCTGCTGGGGTACCGGCCTGCCCGCGGGATCCTGGACGGGTGTTGGTGCGCCCGGTCCCCCGAGCGCGGGGTGGTCCACGGGAACGATGAGGGTGATGTCCGCAGCCGGGGCGGCACCGGTGTGTCCGCTGCCGGCGGCGACGCCGCGGCGGACCAGTTCCGCCAGTGCCTCTGCCCGCAGCCGGGGTCGGCCGGGCACCTGCTCGCCGGCCACCTCCTGGTCGTTCGTGTAGCGGCGGAACAGGCGGTCGGCCTCTGCCTCCACCGCGTGGCGCAACGTGACGCCGAGGTCGCCGACGAGGGCTCCCTCCAGTTCCAGCACGCCGTCGAACGCCTGGGACAAGCGCAGCCGGTTGCCCTCCGGGCCGGGGTCGTGGCCGCCGTCCTGGTCCGCGAGGTCGAGGAGGCCGCGGACCTCTGCCGCCCACCGCTCGAAGCGAAGGACGCCGGCCAGGTCCAGGAGCTGGGCCTGGGCCCCGACCACGACGTGGGCCATCCTCGGGTTGGCGGCGTCCGCCAGGACCCGGGCGTGCTCGAACGAGATGGCACCGTGCGCCAGCGCCTGGTCCACCTGGTCCAGGATCCGGAGCCGGCGGCCCACCCGGACCCGCCGGGAGGCGTCCGAACGGGGGAGTCCGAACTCCGCCGCCAGCCACTGGGCGGTGCGGTGGCCGAAGCGGACGTCCGTGACGCCCCGGCCGTCCAGGGCGGCGGCGACGTGGGCCGTGGCCGCGTCCAGGGCCCGCCGGGCCTGCTCCAGGGCCCTGGTCGCGTCCAGGAGCTCGTCGTCGGACGCGAGCTCCACGTCCCAACCCGCCGCCTTCTGTGCACTTCCGGTCAATCCGACTGCATCGAACATACGTTCGTATCGTATCGACCCCCTCCGACAGCGGACCGGCCCCGGACCGGGGACCGGTCCCCGGTCTCACCCGTCGCCGGAGGAGGCCAGGATCCCGTCCATCTGCCCCATCGCCAGCGTGATGCCCTCCTCCATGCCCATGGCGGCCATCTGCTCCATGGCTTCGCGGGACGGGAAGGTCGTGGTGATGGTCATGCGGGTGCCGCCGCCCGGCCGTCCGACCAGGTCGACCGCTCCCATGGTCGTCGGCAGGTCGGGGTTCGGGCGGCCGTGGTCGTCGGCGAACCCGTCCTCGAACTCGAGCCGACCCGGTGCCTCGACCGCGACCACGCGCCACCAGCCGTGGTGCCGGTCGCCCTCGGGACCGGTCATGAAGTAGGTGACCGTCCCGCCCTCGGAGAGGTCGTGGTCCACCACGGTGGCCGGGTACGTCGGTGGGCCCCACCAGCGTTCGAGCTGACGTGGGTCCGCCCACAACTGCCATGCCCGTTCGACCGGAGCGTCGAACTCGGCGGTGATGGTCATGGTCAGGGCGGCGGCGTCCTTGACGACCTCGGTCACGGTCATGTCGGTCCTCCTGGTCGGGGTGCTGGTCCGGGCCCCTGCCCGGTGTGGTCGGGGGTGCCCTCGTCGAGGACGTCGCCGAAGCGCTCCATCCGGTCACGCCACAGGACCTCGAGCTGGTCGAGCACCTCCTGGGCGGTCCGGAGGGCCCGGATGTCGGTGCGGACGAGCTGCTCGCGGCCGTGCCGTTCCTTGGTGACCAGGCCGGCTCGTTCCAGCACCGAGACGTGCTTCTGCACCGCGGTCACGCTCATGGGGTAGTTGCGGGCCAGCGCCGACACCGAGTGGCCACCGTGCATCGACCGTCGGACGATGTCCCGGCGGGTGGCGTCCGCCAGCGCGTGGAAGAGCCGGTCGGTCCGCTGCGCGTCCTGGGTATCTACAACCATTGGGTTGTAGGTTAGGGGCTCCGGTACGTCGGGGCAAGCCCGGGCCTCCGGGTCAGCCGGCGCCCCACATCTCGCCCCGCACGAAGCCGTAGATGTTGGTGAAGTCGGTGACCGCCTTGTCCGGCAGGGCCACCACGCCGCCCAGTGCCTCCGCGCCCCACATGATCTGGGCGTTGTGCTCCACCACCAGGGCCGAGTGCAGGGCGTCGTCGACCGACTTGCCCACGCACACCATGCCGTGGTTCGCCATGAGCGCGGCCGACCGGTCCTTCAGGTGCGAGGCCACCTCCGTGGCCAGGCCGTCCGAGCCGCTCTGGCGGTACTCCGCGCACGGCACGTCGCCACCGATGTAGATCACGAACTCGTCGATGCCGGCGGGGATGTTCCGGTGTGCCACCGCGTACATGGAGGCGTACCTGGCGTGGCAGTGCACCACGCCCTGCACCTCGGGGTAGCTGCGGTAGCACTCCAGGTGGAGCGCCTTCTCCGATGTGGGTGACCTGGTGCCCTCCACGACCGTGCCGTCCAGGTCCACCAGGACCAGGTCGTCCAGCGTCATGGCCTGGTACCCGATGGAGGACGGCGTCACCACCACCCGGTCCTGGGTGACACGGCCGGACACGTTGCCCGCGGTGCCCTCCACCAGGCCGCGCTCGTACATGCGCTTGGCCGCGGCCAGGACGGAGTCCCGGACCTGGCCGAGCCGGACGGGGTCGATGTCGCTCACGCCTGCCACTCCTTCACGCCGGCCGCTCCCTCACGGGAGGACCTCCGGGTTCACACAGTGCAGCGGCCGCTCGCCGGCCAGGATCCGGGCGATGTCCTCGGCCAGCATGGCGGAGTGGTTCACCTCGGTGTCGTAGGTGGCGCCGCCGATGTGGGGGGTGAGGACCACGTTGTCCATGGCGGCCAGCGGGTGGCCGTCGGGCAGTTGCTCGCCGTCGAAGTGGTCCAGCCCGGCCGCGGACAGCTTCCCGGACCGCAGCGCTGCGGTCAGCGCGTCCAGGTCGTGCAGGCCGGCCCGGGCCGTGTTGACGTACACCGCGCCGTCGCGCATGGAGGCGAACCGGCCGGCGTCCATGAGCCCGAAGGTGTCCGGCGTGACCGCGGCGTGCATGGACACCACGTCGGCCTCGCCCAGCATGGCGTCCAACGAGTCGTGGGTGGCCTCCGGGTTGAACGGGTCGAAGGAGATGACGTCCATGCCCAGGCCGGCGAACCGCCAGGCCGCGGCCCGGCCCACGGCGCCCAGGCCGACGATGCCCACCGTGCGCCCGGCCAGCTGCCAGGCCCGGTAGCGCTGGTAGGGGATGGTGTCGTCCCGGAACACCGCTCCGGCCCGCAGGTCCCGGTCGGCCGGGACCACCCACCGGGTGGCGGCCAGGGTGAGGGCGATGGCGATCTCGGCCACGCCGTCGGCGTTGCGGCCCGGGGCGTTCACCACCGGGATCCCCCGGGCCGTGGCGCCGGCCACGTCCACGTTGTTGGGGTCACCCCGGCAGGAGCCGATGGCGATCAGCCCGGCGTCCAGGATCTCGTCGCCCATCACGAAGTCGGACTCGACGATCAGGATGGTGGCGCCGACCTCCCTGACCCGGGCCGCCAGCTTGGCGCCGTCCCAGATGCGCAGCGGCACGTGGCCGATCCACGGGTCCTCCACCACGTCCGCCACCTCCCGCAGCCGCTCCAGTCCGGGCCCCCGGAAGGTGGCGGTCACCAGTGCGGTCGGTCGGTGGTCGGGCACGGCGGACAACCTAGGCCGACCTGACGCCGATGTCAGTTGCTGCCGACCGAGCGGCCGACCGAGCGGCGGAGCGCGGCCCGGTCGACCTTCTCCATGGGGGTCAGGGGCAACGCCTCCACCACCCGGAGGTCCTCGGGCAGCTTGTGGCGGGCCAGGCGGTCGGCGCCGAAGGACCGGAGGGACGCCAGCGTGGGCGGGGCGGCTGGGTCCCGTGGCACCACGACGGCCACCCCGACCTCGCCCATCACGTCGTCGGGCCGGGGCACCAGGACCACGTCGGTCACGGCGGGGTGGTTGGCCAGCACCGCCTCCACCTCCATGGGGTACACGTTGTAGCCGCCCCGGACGAACATCTCCTTGGACCGGCCCACCAGGTGGAGCCGTCCCCGGTCGTCCAGGTGGCCGAGGTCGCCGGTGCGCACCGCGCCGTCGTCCCAGAACGCGGCGGCGGTCGCCACGGGGTCACGGTGGTAGCCGGACATGACGGCGGGGGACCGCAGGCACACCTCACCGATGGCGCCGGACGGGACGGCGGCGCCCGCTTCGTCGCGGATGGTGAGCTCCACCCCGCCGTGGGCCCGGCCCACCGACTCCTCGGCGTCCTCCACCGGGTCGTCGAATGCCGTGCCCACCCCGATCCCGGCCTCCGTGCAGGCGTACCGCACCGCCAGCGCCGCCCCCAGCCGCTCCCGCGCCTCCCGGACGAGGGCGGGGGTGGCGGGGCCGCCGCCGATCACGATGGCCCGGACGCAGTCCAGGTCCAACGTGTCCAGCTCCGGCCGTCGCAGCATCAGGGCGAGCTGGGTCGGGATCCCGGCCAGGACCGGCATCCGGTGCTCCGCGGTCAGGCGGAGGGCGTCCTCCGCCCGCCACCGGCCGACCAGGTGGGTGGTGCCGCCCCGGTGCAGGTTGCCGGCCAGCTTGGTGGTGGGCCCCAGGTGGGTGAGCGAGGTGCCGGCCAGGGCGTGGGCCGGAGCGACCGACGGGTCGGACCAGACCGCCCCGGTGTCGACCTGGCAGATGAACCGGATCTGCCGGCCCGCGAACACGGCCCCCTTGGGCAGGCCGGTGGTCCCGGAGGTGAACACGATGGCCACGGGCCGGTCGTCGTCGTCGGGGAGCGGGGGTGGCGTCCCGCCGGGCACCCGGAGGCCGGCCAGGGCGTCGGCTGTCGCGCCTGCTGGGGTGACGGTCAGGACCGGGGCCCCCACGTCGGCGCCGGGGGCCAGCTCCGGGGTGCTCACCACCAGGTCGGCGTCCGCCACCCCCAGCACGGCGTCGCGCTCGTGCGGCGTCAGCCGGTGGTTCACCCCGGCGGTGACCGCGCCGAGCTTGGCCGCCGCGGCGTAGAGCACCACGTGCTCGGGACAGGACGGCAGGACCAGGGCGAGCACGTGACCTTCGGCCAGGCCGGCCCGGGCCAGGCCGGCGGCGGCCTCGTCGGACAGCCGGTCCAGGTCCGCGTAGGAGCAGGACCAGCCGGTGGGGGCCACCAGGGCGGTACGATCGCCGAACCGCCGGGCGGCCTCGGTCACCGTGCGGGCCAGCACCGACACACCCTC
The DNA here is from genome assembly GCA_963773765.1 of uncultured Actinomycetota bacterium. Lineage (GTDB taxonomy): Bacteria > Actinomycetota > Acidimicrobiia > Acidimicrobiales > Microtrichaceae > CAVZCC01. The sequence goes on from CAVZCC010000006.1 coordinate 286,483, forward strand.
CGGAGCGCCCAACGCCCATGCCGTCCACCACGAACACCTCCGGACCCGCCCCGCGCCAGGGCGAGGCCACCCGGGCCCGGCTCATGGAGGCCGGCACCACGGTGCTGGCCGAGCGTGGCTACCACGCCGCCCGGGTGGACGACGTGGTCAAGCAGGCCGGCGTGTCCCACGGGACCTTCTACCTGTACTTCCCCAACAAGGAGGCGCTGGTGGTGGCGCTGGCCGAGCAGTGCGCGACGGACCTCGGCGCCCTGGTCGGGCGGTTGGGGGACATCCCCGCCGATGCGTCGGGCCGTGCCGCGGTGCGGGACTGGCTGGGCGAGTTCGTGGCCATCTACCGCTCCTACGGGGTGGTGATCCGGTCCTGGGTGGAGAACCAGGTCAACAACCAGGAGCTGACCCAGCTGGGCCTGGACACGTTCGCGTCGGTGGCCGAGCAGCTGGCCGGGCGCATGGAGCGGTCCCATCCCGACGACGCCGCCCTGCGGGTGACGGCACTGGTGTCGTTGATGGAGCGGTTCACGTTCCTGGCCACCTCCCGTGACCTGGGCGACGAGGCCGTGGTGCTGGACACGGCGGCGACCGTGATCCACCAGGGGTTCTTCGCCGGCACCGCGGCCTGAGCCCGACCGCAGGGGAGCGGTCACCGCAGGCGCCACTCGATCCGCTGCCCGGAGGCGAACGCGGCCTGCCCCTCGGCGATGGACGCCTGGCTCGTGCCGAGCCCGATGAAGGCGTAGCCCATGCCCAGCGCCTGCTGGCGGGTGAGCTCCCGCCCGGCCCAGATGGACCGGACCGTTCCCTCCACCGCCAACGCCGGGGCCGACGCGACGGCCCGGGCGCAGTGCAGGGCCGCGTCCATGAGCCCGGCGCCGGGGACCACCTCGGACACCAGGCCGATCTCGTGGGCCCGGCGGGCGGACAGGCGCTCGTGGTTGCCCATGAGGGTCATGCGCATGACCTCGCCGAACGGCATGCGCTGCATCATGTGCAGCGGCTCGAAGGTGGCGCACATGCCGTAGGTGACGTGGGGGTCGAAGAAGGTGGCGTGGTCCGCCGCGATGATGAACTCCGCCTCGCCCAGCAGGTAGAAGGCCCCGCCGCAGGCCATGCCGTTGACCGCGGCGATGACCGGCTTCCACAGGTCCGACGTCTTGGGCCCGATCCAGTCGCCGGGGTCGTCGAAGTGGAACGGGGTGGAGCCGGACCCGATGCGGTGGTCGTCGTCGTCGAGTGCCGGTTCGCCGGGGTCGCGGCCCATCTGCTCCGCCCGGTCGATGCCGGTGCAGAAGGCCCGCTCGCCGGCACCGGTGAGCACGATGCACCGGACGGGATCGTGCAGTCGCAGCGCCCGCCACAGTGCGTGCAGCTCCCGCTGCATGGCCCGGTCGAAGGCGTTGTGCACCTCGGGCCGGTTGAGCGTGACCACCGCGACCCCGTCGGACTCGGTGTAGGTGATGGTCTGCCAGTCGCGGTCGGCCGGGTCGGACACGGTGGCCCGCTCAGGCCTTGCCGGGCATGTTGAGCCCGCCGGGCCGGAGGCCGAACACGTCCCTGGCCAGCGCGCTGCCGAGGCGGGCCGGGTCCCACTTCTGGGGCTCCCCCTTGACCTGGTTGGAGGCCGTCGCGCCCAACGACCAACCGTGGTAGTGGGTCACGTCGGCGCCGACGGCCCGGAAGACCTGGCCGGACACCAGCAGCGACTCGTCGGAGGCCAACCACACCACCATGGGGGCGGAGTTGCCGGGGTTGAGCCGTTCGAACTCGCCGTCGGCGACCTCGTCGGCCTCCCGGAGCGGGATCTGCGGCATGGTCTCGTGCACGATCCGGGTGGCGCCCCCGGGGGCCACCGCGTTGGCCCGGACGCCGTAGCGGGCCCCCTCCAGTGCGGTGATCACGGTCAGGGCGGCGATGCCGGCCTTGGCCGCCCCGTAGTTGGCCTGGCCCGGGTTGCCCTGCAGGCCCGCGGACGAGACCGTGTTGATGATCGACGCGTTGCGGACACGGCCCGCCTTGGACTCGTCGGACCAGTACACGCAGGCGTGGTGGGTCATGTTGAACGTGCCCTTGAGGTGGACCCCCAGCACCAGGTCCCAGTCCGACTCGCCCATCTTGACGATCGACATGTCCCGCAGGATGCCGGCGTTGTTGACCACCACGTCCAGGGCGCCGTAGGTGTCGATGGCCTGGGCCACGATGGCGGCGGACCCGTCCCACGAGGACACGTCGTCGTAGTTGGCCACGGCCTCGCCGCCGCGCTCCTGGATGATCCTGACCGTCTGGTCCACCGGGGCGGTGTCCGACCCCTCCCCCTTGGACGAGCCGCCCAGGTCGTTGCACACCACCTTGGCGCCCTGCGCGGCCAGCTCCATGGCCTCGCCCCGGCCGACGCCCCGACCGGCCCCCGTCACGATCGCGATCCTGCCCTCGACGATGCCCATTGCTGTCCCCCCGGGTCCCGCGTGCGGGTCTGTGGTTGAATGTCGCCGTACCTGACACGGGCGTCAGGTACGGGGGGCACCGTAGCAAACCGCGACCCGGGGAGGGCCTGGCCTCATGGCCGAGATCGACTTCGACAGCTACATCGGCAGGCCCACGGGCGAGGGGGTGGTCACGGTGGAACGTGCCACCGTGTCGTCCTTCGCGGCCTCGGTCCTGGACCACAACCCGGTGTACCGGAACCGTGACGTGGCGCGCGCCGCCGGGTTCGACGACATCCCGGCGCCCCCCACCTACTTCTTCTCCGCGGCCCAGAACTACGGGCAGTGGGAGGAGGAGCAACCACCGGACCCCACCGAGGGGTCCAACCCCATGGCCGACGTCATGGGCGGGCTCATGTCCACCGGCGGGCTGATCCTGCACGGCGAGCAGGAGTTCACCTACCACCGGCCGGTCGTGGTGGGCGAGAAGCTCCGCCAGCGGGGCGTGGTGCGTGACATCTACCAGAAGGCGACGGGTGACCGGACGATGACGTTCATGGTGATCGAGACCACCTACACCGACGACGCGGGGGAGCCGGTGGTCGTGTCCACCATGAACCTGCTGCACCGCTCATGACCGGCCCCAGCGGTTCGGGGAGGCTGGACGGACGGGTCGCCATCATCACCGGCGCGGGACAGGGCATCGGCCTGGCCTACGCCCGGCGGTTCCTGGACGAGGGGGCGAACGTCGTGGTGGCGGAGATCGACACCGACCGGGCCGGGGCCGGCCTGGCCGCGCTGGCCGATGCGGGCTTCGGCCCGGACCGGGTGGTCGCGGTGGCCACCGACATCGCGGACGAGGCGTCGGCCCAGGCCTGCGCGGAGGCCACGGTGGAGCGGTTCGGCACGATCGACGTGCTGGTGAACAACGCCGCGCTCTACCACGACATCGACAACCAGAACAACGACCCCGGGTACCTCAAGCGGGTGTTCGACGTGAACCTGCACGGTGCCTGGCTCATGGCCCGGGCCTGTGCCCCCGTCATGGTCGAGCACGGCGGGGGGCGCATCATCAACCAGTCCTCCTCGGCCGCGTACCTCTACCAACTGCCGCCCATGGGCGACTTCCGTGAGGTGGGGGCCTTCTCCTACAGCCAGACCAAGTGGGGGGTCATCGGCCTGACCAAGTTCATGGCCGTCCAGCTGGGCGAGTACGGCGTCACCGTCAACTGCATCGCGCCGGGGGTGACCATGACCGAGGCCACCCGCAAGCAGGTACCGGAGGAGTTCATGCCGTTCGTCACCATGATGACGGCCATGAAGAAGGAGCTGCAGCCCGAGGACATCACCGGCGCCGCGGTGTTCTTCGCCTCCGACGACGCCCGCATGGTGACCGGCCAGGTGCTGTGCGTCGACGGCGGCATGGCGATGCCGGGCTAGGGAGCCGTGCCCGGCCAGGGAGCGTTCCTGACGCACGTGTCAGGTGTGGGGGGTAGGGTTTTCTGACACGTACGTCAGGTCGGGTGGGGACCGGGCGATCGGGAAGGGGAACCGGATCGTGAACCCAAGCGCGACGACCTCCACCGCCTACCGGGTCGTCTCGGCCGACGCCCACATCCTGGAGCCGCCCCACATCTGGACCACGTGGCTGCCGTCGCGGTACCAGGACGCGGCACCCACCCTGGCCAAGGACTCCGAGGGCGGGGACGCCTGGCTGTTCGCCGGCGCCGCCGAACCGGACCCCATCGGGCTGACCGCCACCCCGGGCATGCCCTGGGACCAGTTCCGCTGGAAGGGCGTCACCTACGACGAGGCCCGGCCCGGCTGCTACGACGGCGCGGCCCGGTTGGCCGACATGGCCACCGACGGCGTGGACGCCGAGGTGCTGTTCCCGCCCCAGCGCACGATCGGCCACTTCCTGGGCTCGGACGACGACGACCTCGTGCGGGCCGGCATCGACGCCTACAACGACTTCCTGTTCGAGGAGTTCTGCGCCCCGGACCGCACCCGCCTCATCGGAGCGGCCCAGATGCCGTCCACGGGCGTGGACGACTGCGTGGAGACCCTGCGCAAGGCCGAGGCCCGGGGCTTCCGCACCGTGGTCATCTCCAACTGGCCCACCGGGGGCGAGTCCATCACCGACGCCGACGACGCCTTCTGGGCCGCGGCGGCGGACGAGGGCGTCCCGGTGTGCATCCACATCAACCTGATCTCCCGTGCGGCCCGCCAGCGGGCCCGGGCCGCCGCGGCCAGGCAGGGCGGCCGGGAGCTCTACGCCACCCAGCAGAGCTCCAACGCCGGGGCCAAGGCCGCGGCGGGCCTGTCCAGCGTGCTGTCCATGGTGCCGGGCTGGCTGGGCCAGATGCTCTTCACCGGCGTCTTCGAACGGTTCCCCGACCTGCACGTGTGCATGGTGGAGACGGGCGTGGGCTGGTTGCCCCACTACCTGGAACAGGCCGACGACCGCTACTGGCGCAACCGGTCCTGGACGGACCTGCCCATCCCGCAGCCGCCGTCCAGCTACTGGTTCTCCAACATGTCCGCCACCTTCGTCCGGGACGACAACGGCCTGCGCAACCGGCACGAGGTGGGTGTGGACAACATGATGTGGAGCACCGACTACCCGCACCACGGCAACGACTGGCCGTACTCCCGCCGCACCATCGCGGAGACCACGGCCGGCATCCCGGCCACCGAACGGGACAAGATCATCGCCGGCAACGCGGTCCGGGTCTTCGGCCTGGACCCGGCCGCTCGACAGGGGGCATGACCTGCATGAACATCGACGACATGATCCTGGTGTCGGTGGACGACCACGTGGTCGAGCCGCCCGACATGTTCGACAACCACCTGCCCGCCCGGTACCGGGACCTGGCGCCCTACGTCCGCCAGACCGCCGACGGTGACGACGTCTGGTTCTACGAGGGCCAGGAGCTGCCCAACATCGGGCTCAACGCCGTGGCCGGCAAGCCGCCGGAGGAGTACGGCATCGAGCCGACGACGTTCAGCGAGATGCGACCCGGGTGCTACGACATCCACCAGCGGGTGCGGGACATGGACGCCAACGGCGTGCTCGGGTCCATGTGCTTCCCGTCCTTCCCGCAGTTCTGCGGCCAGCTGTTCAGCAGGACCGAGGACAAGACCGTGGCCCTGGCCATGCTGCAGGCCTACAACGACTGGCACGTCGACGAGTGGTGCGGCACCTACCCGGGTCGCTTCATCCCCCTGTCGCTCCCGCCCATCTGGGACGCCCAGCTCATGGCCGACGAGGTGCACCGCATGGCGGCCAAGGGGTGCCGGGCCGTCACCTTCTCCGAGAACCCGGAGAAGCTCGGCTGGCCCAGCTTCCACAACGAGCACTGGGACCCGTTCTGGCGGGCGGTGTCGGACACCGGCACCGTGGTGTGCCTGCACATCGGCTCCTCCTCGCAGCTCACCATCACCTCGGTCGAGGCGCCCATCAACGTGATGATCTCGCTGCAGCCCATGAACATCGTCCAGGCCGCGGCGGACATCGTGTGGTCGCGGGTGATGACGGAGTTCCCCGACGTCCGCTTCGCCCTGTCCGAGGGCGGCATCGGCTGGATCCCCTACTTCCTGGAACGGATCGACTACGTCTACAAGCACCATCGGGCCTGGACCGGCCAGGACCTGCCCATGCTGCCGTCGGAGCTGTTCCGGGAGCGGTTCATCACCTGCTTCATCGACGACGCGGCGGGCCTGAAGAACCGCCACGACGTGGGCATCGAGCAGATGACCTGGGAGTGCGACTACCCCCACTCGGACTCCACCTGGCCCGCCTCGCCGGAGGTGCTGGCGGCCTCCCTGGACGGGATCCCCGACGCAGAGGTGGACGCCATCACGCACCTGAACGCACTGCGCCTGTTCCACTACGACCCCTTCTCCGTGCACGCCCGTGAGGACTGCACCGTGGGGGCGTTGCGGGCCAGGGGCGCGGACGTGGACGTGTCGCTGCAGTCCTCCGGCAAGGTGACGGTGCGGCCCGACACACCGGTGCGCATCATCGACCTGGCCGCCAAGGCCGCGCCCAAGAAGGCGAGCTGACGCGCAGGACTGCCAGCTGACCGCGCAGGACCGCCAGCTGGCGCGCAGGACCGCCAGCTGACGCGAAACAGGTCCGACCCGCCCTTCCGCGAGCCGGACCCGTGACGTCGTTCCTCCCAAGGTCCTCGGGACCGGACCCCATCAGGGCCTGCTCCCGAGCTCCTCTCCCGAACAAGGACATGTTCGCACGCCGGTGAACATGTGTCACTGGGGAGGAGTCCCCACTGGCTGGGCCCGTCAGCCCATGAACCTGCGGGCGAACCGGCCCAGGCCGGCCAGCGTGTCCCTCGGGCGTTCCCAGGGCGAGACGATCAGTCGGTCCACCCCGGCGTCGCTGTAGGCGGCCAGGTCCGCGTCGTCGTCCGGGTGCCCGCCGATCGTGACGGTGCAGGCCGGGCCCGGCCGCCCGGCCGCGGCCTCCGCGTCACGGAGGCGGTCCACCCACGACGCGGCGTCGGAGGGATCGTGGTGCATCCCGATCCAGCCGTCGCCCGACCGGGCGGCACGGCGCAGGGCGGCGTCGGACTCGCCGCCGATGAGGACCGGCGGCGGCTGCTGCGGTGGCTTCGGCTCGAAGGCGACGGGGTCCCACTGCCAGTGCCGTCCCCGGTGGCCCACCTCCGGCTCGGTCCACAGCCGCCGGCAGGCCCCGATGGCCTCGTCCAGGCGGGAGCCGCGGGAGGCCGGGTCCAGGCCGGCCGCGACCCACTCGCTGCGCAGCCACCCGGCGCCCACGCCCACCTCCACCCGGCCGCCGGACAGGACGTCCGCGGTGGCGAAGGTCCGCGCCGCCACGAACGGGTGCCGGATGCCCAGCAGGTACACGAACGTGCCCAGACGGATGGTGGAGGTGGCCGCGGCCAGGTGGCACAGCATGCCGCCCACGTCGAACACCGGCGTGGTGGGCGGCACGGGAGGATGGGCGTCGTCGCCCGCGTCCAGGTCGTGGGGGGAGCCGGCCATGGACACCGGGAACACCAGGTGGTCCGACAGCCACACCGACTCGAACCCCAGCTCCTCCGCGGCCACGGTGGCCTCCGCGAACAACTCGGGCCGGGTCCGGGCCAGGGCGACGCCGAACCTCACGGCCCGACCCCCACCCGACCCACCTGCACCGGGGCGGCGCTCACAGCAGGTACCCGTCGTCGGACAGCCGCCGGCGCCAGCCCCCGGAGGCCCACGTGCCGCCGTCGACGTGCACGGTGGTGCCGGTGACGAAGGCGGACATGGGCGAGGCCAGCCAGATGACGGCAGCGGCGACGTCGTCGGCGTGACCGGGGTGCGGCCAGGGCTGCATGGCCTCGTCCCGGGCGGCCTTGGCCGCACTGGCGGCCTCCAGCATGTCCAGCCCCGGGGTGGGGATGACGTCCGGGGCCACGGCGTTGACCCGGATCCCCCGGGGGGCCAGCTCCAGGGCCAGCGACCGCGTGAGGTTGGCCAGGCCGGCCTTCATGGCGGCGTAGACGGCGAAGCCGGGCGCGGCCCGGTGGGCCTCCACCGAGGTGATGGTGATGACCGAGCCGCCGTCGGGGACGTGGGGCACCGCGGCCCGGATCACGTTGGTGGCCGACGTGAAGTTCTCCGCCACCAGGGCGTCCTGGGCCCGGTCCGACAGCTCGGTGAACGGTGCCGGGAACCCGCCACCGGCGTTGTTGAGCACGACGTCGATGGCCGGGAGGTCCTGGACCAGCCCCGAGACCCAGGCATCGACCGCGGTCCGGTCCCGGACGTCCAGCACCGCGGTGGTGGCGGAGCGGCCCAGGTCGGAGACCTGCATCGCCACCTGGTGCAGGCCGTCGGCGTCCCGGTCGCACATCATGACGTCCGCGCCGAACCGGGCCATGGCCACCGCGCAGGCGGCGCCGATCCCCCGGGCCGCGCCGGTGACGAGCACCAGCTTGTCCGTGAGCAGGATCTGCCCCGGGTGCAGCGGCGGGCGGTCGCTCACGACGCCCGCACCCAGCGGGGCAGCACGACCGGGCCCGCACCGTCGTCGACGGGCTCCGGGAACACCACCCGCACCGGTTCGCCGATGGTGACGGTGGCCGGGTCCACCTCGTTCAGGGGGCCGTCCGCGGTCACCACCAGGTTGCCGACGAAGCGGATGGCCGGATCCTCGTCGACCTCCACCACCACCACGACGTAGGGGGCCACCTCGGCATAGGCCGGCAGCAGCGGCGGGTGGGGCACGGCGTAGGACCAGATCCGGCCCCGCCCCGACAGCAGCTCCCAGTCGCGCCCGAACGACCGGCAGTGCGGGCACATGGGACGGGGCGGCATGCGCCGGGCGCCACAGGTGGTGCAGCGCTGCACCCGCAGCTCGCCGTCCGCGGCGTGGGCGAAGAACGGCCCGGACTCCTCGTCCAGCTCCGGCAGGAGCATGCCCTCGATCATGTGCTCCGCCCGGAACAGGACAGCGCCGGTGGGGACGCCCTCGCCCGAGGTGACCAGCGAGAACTCCGCCCCGTCGACCTGGTTGGTCGACGTGCCCCGGACCTGGCGGACGGCCTCGACGACCAGGTTGAACCCGTGGAGGTAGGCCTCCGACATCCCTCCCCCGGAGGTGTTGACCGGCAGGCGGCCGCCCAGCTCGATGCCGCCGTCCTCGGTGAAGTCCCCGGCCCCGCCCCGCTCACAGAAGCCGTAGCCCTCGAGCGACAGCAGCACCAGGGGGCTGAAGGCGTCGTAGAGCTGGGCGACCTGGACGTCCGCGGGGCCGACGTCGGCCAGGGACCACAGCTGTTCGGCACAGGCCCAGGCCGGGCCCCGGAGCGGGTCGTCGCAGAAGTAGTTGGTCATGGTCTGGTGCTGGCGGGGCAGCGACTGGGCCCAGGCGTGCACCAGCGCCGGGGGGCGGGGCAGGTCGCGGGCCCGCTCGGTGGACGTGATGACCACGGCGCAGGCGCCGTCGGTCTCCAGGCAGTTGTCGAACAGGCACAGCGGCTCCGACACCCACCGGGCCGACATGTACTCCTCCCGGGTCAGCGGGCGGTCCGCCATGACCGCGGCCGGGTTGTGGTTGGCGTGGCGGCGTGCCGCCAGCGCCACGTTGGCCAGGTGGTCCCGGGTGGCGCCGAACTCGTGCATGTAGCGCCGGGTCAGCAGCGCGATCTCGTCCACCGGTCGCAGCACCCCGGCCGGCCGGGTCCAGCGTTGCTGGTCGCCACCCACCCGCTGGGCCACCCCGGCCCAGGGCCGGGAGGACCGCGCCCCCCGCTTCCGGGCCCGCCACGCCACCGCGACGGTGCACTGGCCCGTCGCCACCGCCATGGCGGCCTGGCCCACCACGCCGCACCCGGCGCCGCCGCCGTAGGGGACCTTGCCGAAGTAGGTCACGTCACCGAAGCCCAGGTTGCGGGCGATGTCCACCTCCTCGGTGGACTCCATGGAGTAGCAGGACATGCCGTCGACGTCGCCGGGGGACAGGCCGGCGTCGGCCAGGGCGGCGGCGATGGCCTCCAGGGCCAGGTGCCGCTCGGACCGGTCGAGCTGCTTGGCGAACTCGGTGGTCCCGATCCCGACGACCGCGGCCCGGTCCTTCATGCTGCGGCCTTCATGTGGGGCCTTCATCTGGGCGCCTTCATCCCCGGACGATGAGCGCGTCCAGGGCGACCACGCCGTCGGGGCGGACCACCAGCGGGTTGATGTCCAGCTCCGAGATGGTGTCGGCGTGGTCCAGGGCCAGCTTCTGGACCTTCATGAGCACGTCGACCACGGCGGACACCTTGGCCTTCTTCCGGCCCCGGACGCCGGCGAACAGCTTGGACCCCGCGGTCTGCTCCACCATCCGCAGCGCCTCGGCCTTGTCGAAGGGCGGGACCCGGAACGCGACGTCGCCGAACACCTCCACGAACACGCCGCCCAGGCCGAACATGACCACCGGGCCGAACAGCTCGTCCCGGGACACGCCGACCACGCACTCGATGCCGGGCTCGGCCATCTCGCACACCAGCACGCCGTCGATGGCGGCGCCCTTGGCCCGGTGGGCCGCGGTGTCCATGAACTCCTCGAAGGTGCGGCGGACCGCGGCCGGCCCCTCCACCCCCACGGCGACCAGTCCCAGGTCGCTCTTGTGGAGGATGTCGGCCGAGGCGATCTTCATGACCACCGGCCTGCCGTCGAACTGCTCGCGGACGGCCCTGGTCGCCTCGCCCGGGGTGGTGCACAGCACGTCCCTGGTGACGGGGATGCCGTACGCGGCCAGCACCGCCTTGGCGTCCTGCTCGCTGAGCGCGCCGCCCGAGCCGGGGCCGTCGTCGGCCTCCAGCAGCGGGGCGACCTTGCGGGCGGTGGCCGACGGCCTGGCCGGCAGCAGCGGGATGGGGCTCTGGTAGCGCTCGCGGAACTCGTGGTGGTCGAACCACGACCGGGCGGCGGTGACGCAGTTGTGGAAGGTGCGGAAGGTGGGCACCGTCGACGGGATGAGCGTCTGCTCGTAGACCTCGTCCCAGGTGGGGGAGCCCCACACCACCAGGATGGGCTTGGTCGTCTCCTGGGAGATGATCACGATGTCCCGGGCCAGGGGGGCCGAGATGCTGGCCAGGGCCCCGGTGATGGGCACGATGACCATGTCCACGTTGGGGTCCCGGGCGATGGCCCGGAGCACGTGGATGCCCCGGTCGTCCGAGGAGGGCGGACCACCGGAGTCCACGGGGTTGGACACCCGCAGGTAGCCGGGGATGTGCCTGCGCAGCTCCTTCTGGGTCTTCTCCGTGAGGTCCGGCAGGGTCATGCCGGCCGCGGCCACCAGGTCGGCCATGTGGGCGCCGGTGCCGCCGGAGATGGCGTAGATGCAGACGCGGCGCTCCGAGGCGCGCCCCTTGGGCGGGGCCTGGGTCCGGCAGAACGTGGCGGAGACCTCGGTGAGCTCGTCCAGGCCGTCCACCCGGATCACGCCGAACTGCCGGAACACGTCGGAGATGACCCGGTCCGAGCCGGTGAGGTGCCCGGTGTGGCTCTTGGCCATGGACCGGCCTTCCTCGGTGCGGCCCACCTTGATGCACACCAGGGGCACCCCGGCCCGCGCCGCGTGGTCCGCGGCCAGCATCATGGTGCGGCCGTCCTTGAAGCCCTCGATGTAGGCGGCCACCGCGCCGGTGTCGGGCAGGTCGGCGAAGTAGCGGGCGAAGTCGGCGAACTCCAGGTCCGCCTCGTTGCCGGTCGGCGCCCAGTGCGACAACGCGATGCCCAGGTCCTGGGCCTGGAACACCGGGCGGCCCTGGTGGCCGGACTGGGTGATGAGGGCGATGCGCCTGCCGGGCAGGTCGTCGCGGAACGTCTCGAAGGCGTTGAGGTTGGTGTTGGGCCCGAGCAGGTGGGTGGACCCCGATGCCACCAGGCCCTCCAGGCGTTCCTGGAGGGCCTCACCCTCCGGGCCCAGCTCGGCGAAGCCGGCGGCGAAGATGACCGCGAACCGGGGCTTCTTCTCCAGCACGGTCTCGAACATGTCCACCGCGGCGCCGACCAGGATGACGGCCAGGTCCACCTCGCCGGGCACGTCGAGCACCGAGCGGTAGCAGGTGACGCCGTCCACGGTGTCCCGGTTGGGGTTCACGGGAATGACCTCGGCCCCTGCCCGCTCCCCCCAGGCCCGGATCTTGCGCCACATGCTGTCGTTGGGGCGGCGGTTGTCCGAGGCGCCGATCACGACGACCCGTTCGGGGTGGAAGAAGGTGTCGAGGTCGACGTCGCGGAGCTCCACGGGTCGACCGGTCAGGTCCGTCTTGGGTGCCACGGCAGGCGACTGTAGCCGGGCCGGCCACAACCTGACACGGGCGTCAGGTCGGCCCTAGCGTGGCCGCCATGCGAGAAGCGGTGATCGTCGACACCCTCCGGACCCCGATCGGCAAGCGGGCCGGCCAGCTGGCCGGCTGGCACCCCGCCGACCTGCTGGGGTTCGCCCTCAACGAGCTGGTGGACCGGACCGGGGTGGACCCGGAGCGGATCGACGACGTGGTGGGTGGGTGCGTGACCCAGGTGGGCGAGCAGTCCACCAACGTCATCCGCAACGCCTGGGTGGGGGCCGGCCTGCCGCAGACGGTGTCGGCCACCACGGTGGACCGCCAGTGCGGCAGCTCCCAGCAGGCGGTGCACTTCGCGGCCCAGGGGGTGATGGCCGGCGCCTACGACCTGGCCGTGGCCTGCGGGGTGGAGTCCATGAGCCGGGTGCCGATGGCGACCAACGCCTCCGGCGGGCTGGGACCGTTCACCCAGCAGTACCTGCAGGTCATCGACGGCAGGCTCATGACCCAGTTCGAGATCAGCCAGATCCTGGCCCAGAAGTGGGGGATCACCCGGGAGGAGATGGACGCCTTCTCCGCGGAGTCACACCGGCGGGCCCAGGCCGCGACCGAGTCCGGTGCGTTCGCCACCGAGATCGTGCCGGTCCCCGTCCGGGACCCCGACGGCACCGAGAACGGCGAGGTCATGACGGCGGACCAGGGCATCCGACCCGGGACGACCGTCGAGACGTTGGCCGCCCTGGGATCGGCGGCGAAGTGGGACCCGTCGATCGCGCCGGACATCACCGCGGGCAACGCGTCGCAGACGTCGGACGGGGCCGCGGCCATGCTCATCGCGGAACGGTCCGTGGCCGAGGCGCTGGGCCTGCCGGTGCGGGCGGTGTTCCGGCACTTCGCCGTCGGGGGTGACGACGCCGTGCTGGTGCTGTCGGCCCCCAACCCGGTCACCTGGAAGCTGCTGGAGCGCTCCGGCATGACCATCGACCAGTTCGACGCCATCGAGTGCAACGAGGCCTTCGCCGCCGTCGCGCTCATGTGGGCCCGGGAGTTCCTGCCCGACGGTGACCTGTCCCGCTACAACCCCCGGGGCGGTGCCATCGCCCTGGGCCACCCCCTGGGCGCGTCCGGCGTGCGCCTGATGACCACGCTGTTGAACCAGTTGGAGGCCACCGGCGGCCGCTTCGGCTTCCAGACCATGTGCGAGGGCGGCGGCATGGCGAACGCGACGGTCATCGAGCGGGTCGACTGAGGCGTCGCAGCCCCCAGCGGTGGAGCCGGGTGGACCAGAACCGGAACAGGTGCCCGACCGTTGCTCCCATGACCAGGGTCCCGGCGCCGATGCGGCCCCCGATGGCGAACCCGGCCACGGCCATGGTGGCCTCCATGCCCAGGCGCACGGCGGCCGTGTCCCGGCCACTCACCCGGGCCAGGGAGAACATCACACCGTCCAGCGCGGAGACCCCGACGGACGCGGCCACGGCCAGCGCCGCGCCCAGCATCATCACCGCCGTGCCGCCCAGGAAGGCCGCCCAGCGCAGGAGGGTGCCGTCGACCTCCACCACGTACGGCTCCATGGCGGAGATCCATGCCCCGGTCACCACCGGGATCAGGACGGTGCCGGGCCCGAGCGGCGCCCGCAGCGCGGCGGCCACCACGACCAGGGCCAGGCCCACCACGATGGCGGTGGTGCCCAGCGGCATGCCCAGGCGCCGGTGCATGCCGTCCTGGATCGCGAACAACGGCCCGTTGCCGGCGGCGGACGCGACGGTGAGCAGGTAGCCGAGGGAGGACAGTGCGGTGCCGCCGAGCACGAGGGACACGCGCGTCGGCCAGGCCCGCGATGGCGCGGCAGGCAAGCAGGACTCCGGGGGGAGCAATGGGGGGATGGGAGGCGTCCCCCTGGGTGCACGCCCGGACGTGAGGACGGTGCAGGTTCGCATCCGCACCGGCGCCCCCGCAAGGCCCGGACGCGTGACGTGTGCCGGCCCCGGAGCGGATGCTCAGGCGCGGCCGGGACCGGTCAGGTGCGGGGCATCTTGATCGCCTTGTCGGCGATGATGTTCTTCTGCACCTCGGTGGTGCCGGCCCCGATGGACGTGTAGCGCTGGAACACGTAGAGCCGGTTCCAGGCCCCGCCGTCCACCGCGTCCGCCGCCCCCTTGGCCGGCAGCGCGGCCGGCCCCAGCAGGTCCATGGCCAGCTCCGCCAGCGTCTGGGCCAGGTAGCTCCACTGCAGCTTGGCCAGCGGCACCTCGGGCCAGTTCTTCTCCTGGCGCAGGATCTTGGACAGGGCCCGGTAGTTGAGGAGCTTGGTGTACTCGATGCGGGTGTGGGCGTCCGCGATCCGCTCCCGGATGCCGGGGTCGTCCAGTGCGCCGGGATTGACCGACCGGGCCAGGTTGACCATGGAGTCCAGGTCGGCCCGCATGCCCACGGCCAGGCCCGCGGTGCCGACCCGCTCCGAGCCCAGCGTGCCCATGGCGACCAGCCAGCCCTCGCCCTCGCCCCCGAGCCGATAGTCGACCGGCACGCGGGCGTCGTCGAAGAACACCTCGCAGAACATCTCCTCGCCCGCGATGTCCCGGATGGGGCGGATGGTGATGCCGGGCGCCTCCAGGTCGATGATCAGCGCGGTGATGCCCTCGTGCTTGCGGCCCTCGGCGATGGCGTCCGGGTCGGTGCGGACCAGGAACAGGCCCCACCGGGCGATGTGCGCGGAGGAGGTCCAGATCTTGGTGCCGTTGATGACGTAGTCGTCGCCGTCCTGCACCGCCACGGTGCGCAGGTTGGCCAGGTCCGACCCGGCCTCCGGCTCCGAGAAGCCCTGGCACCAGTGGTCGTCCGCGTTGAGGATGTTGGGGACCCAGCGGTCCTTCTGCTCGTCGGTGCCCCAGCGGATGATCATGGGCCCGATCTGCCACAACCCGTTGGCGTTGTAGATGCCGGGCGTGCGGTACCGGGCCATGGTCTCGGAGTAGATGACGTTCTGGGTGACGGTGGCGTCCCGGCCGCCCCAGGCCGCCGGCCAGGAGATGGCGGCCCAGCGCCCCTGGTTCAGCTCCCGCTGCCAGGCCCGGCGCCGCTCCATCTGGCCCAGCATCCCGGTGCCGCCGGCCTCCGTGCCGTCGTGGTCCTCGGACCATTCGGCCAGGAACTTGGGCAGGTGGTCGTCGAGCCACTCGACCAGCTCGGCCCGGAAGGCCTCGTCCTCGGCGGTGTAGGCGAAGTCCATGGCGCGGCAGCGTACTGCGCGGCGGGGAAACCTGACAGCGGTGTCAGGTACGCTCACGGCCCATGGAGTTCACCCTGGATGACGACCAGCAGGCCCTGCAGTCCACCGCCCGGCAGTTCCTGGCCGACCGGGCGCCGTCGGCCTACGTGCGGGCCATGACCGAGGACGACGCCGGCGTGACCGACGAGTTCTGGTCGGCGCTGGTGGACCTGGGATGGGTCGGCCTGCTGGTGCCGGAGGAGCACGGCGGGGCCGGGATGGGCCTGCTGGAGATGATGGTCGTGCTGGAGGAGATGGGCCGGCTGCCGCTCCCCGGGCCCTTCCTGTCCTCCTCGGTCCTGGCCACCATGGCCGCGGTCCGACTGGGGCTGGACGACCGGCTGCCCGCCCTGGCCTCCGGCGTCACCCGGGGCACGGTGGCGCTCGACGAGGAGGGCCACGGCGACGTGGTCGACCGCATCCGCACCCGGGCCAGCCGCAAGTCGGGGGCGTGGCGGCTGACCGGCACCAAGCCGGTGGTCCTGGACGGCCACACCGCCGACTGGGTCCTGGTCGTGGCCCGCACCCAGCAGGGCATCGGCACGTTCGTGATCGAGCAGCCGGCCGCGGAGCTGGTCCCGACGCTCGACGTCACCCGCCGCATCGCCCGGCTGGAGCTGCACGAGACCCCCGCCACCCCGGTCGGCCCCGACGGGGACCACACCGCCATCTGGCGCCGCGTGGCCGACGACGGCGCGGTGGCGCTGGCCGCCGAGCTGCTGGGCGCCATGCAGTCCAGCTTCGACCTGGCCATCGAGTACGCCAAGGCCCGGGTCCAGTTCGACCGGCCCATCGCCACCTTCCAGGCCACCAAGCACAAGGCGGCGGAGATGCTGGAGCGCATCGAGCTGTCCCGGGTGGGGACGCACTACGCGGCGTGGGCGTCGGACGCGGAGGAGCCGGTGCGGGCCGAGGCCGCGGCCATGGTCAAGGCCTTCGCGGGGCGGGCCGGCAACGAGGTCACCGGCGAGGGCATCCAGATCCACGGCGGGGTGGGCTTCACCTGGGAGTGCGACGCCCACCTGTCCTACCGGCGGGCCAAGTCCAACGACCTGCTGCTCGGCTACCACGGCATCTGGCGTGAACGGGTGGCCGACTCCTACCTGTCCTCGGCCTGAGGGTCCGGCTCGGCGACGATCGGCACGTCGACGGTCCCGTCGCTGTCCACGTCCAGGCCCACGCGGTGGGGAAGGTCCCGGCCCAGGTTGGACACCGTGAGCGCCACCACCGTGACCAGGAACACCTGGCCGATGATCGCCTCCATGATGGCGATCGTCTGGCCCGTGGTCGTGGCCGGGGTCAGGTCGCCGTAGCCCACCGTGGTCATGGTGATGAAGCTGAAGTACTGGAACTCGTTGGCCACCGGCCTGGCCACCTGGGCGAAGAACTGCTGGCTGTCCACCAGGCTGACGAAGCGGTAGAGGGCCCCGAAGAAGATGCCGATCTGCAGGTAGGCCGTGAGGGCCCCGGCCAGGGTGTCCACGGTGATCTTGGGCCGCAGCATCATGCGCAGCAGCACCGTGATGGGCGTGATCAGGAGCAGCAGCACGAAGAGCCCGGCCGCGACGATCTGCAGCCAGTGGCCTTCGTTCAGGCTGGTGACGGAGGGCACGATCGCGGCGGCCACGGTGGTGAACACGACGATGGCCTCCGCGGCGTGGCGCAGCGCACCGTGGGCCCCCGTCCGGGTCAGGGCCATGGTGGCGCTGGCCCCCACGAGCGCCACCACCACGGTGCGCCCCCATCCGTACCGGGACAGGGCAGGGGTGGCGATCATGGCCAGGATCGTGAGCCCCAGCACGGGCGCGATGCTCTTCTGCTCGGACGGCCGGCGGAGGTACCGGCTCCACCACTCCTGGTGTCTGGGGGGCATCACCACGATCTTGTCCCGGACCGGGACGGTCACGGTGGATGCGGCGCCTCAGACCACCCCGGCGTCGGCCAGGGCGCGGATCTCACCGTCGTCCAGGCCCAGCAGCTCCGACAGCACCTGGTGGGTGTGCTCACCCAGGCGCGGTGCGCCCGACGGGACCGTCCGGTCCTCGCCGACCATCCGGGTGGCCGCGGCCTGTTGCCGCACCGGCCCGGCCACCGGGTCGGCCACGGTGACCAGGTCCCCCCGGGCCGCCATGTGGGGATCCGCGGCGATGTCCGCCGCGGTGTACGCGGTGGCCACCGGCACGTCGTGCTCGATCGCCCGCCGCTCCACCTCCGCGGCCGGCAGGGTGCGGGTCCAGTCCGCGACGATCCCGTTGATCTCGTCCGAGCGGGCGGCCCGCTCCGACAGGGTGGCGAACCGGGGGTCGTCCACCAGGTCCGGACGGTCCATGGCCCGGCACAGGCGGGCGTAGTTGGTGTCCGACCCGGCCACCAGGCACACGTACCTGCCGTCCGCGGTGGGGTAGTTGTCCAGCGGGGCGGAGGTGCCCAGCCGGTTGCCCTCCCGTTCCCGCACCACGCCCAGCCGGTCGTGGCCGGCCACCGTCCACTCCAGGATGCGCAGGACGGAGGCGTACAGGCAGGCGTCGATGACGGCCCCCGGCCCTGCAGCCGGCGCCGCACCGGCGGGACGCCGGCATCGGCAGAGCCGGCGTCCCGCCGGTACAGCGCCGCGGTGGCGGCCTGGGCCGCGAACAGGCCGGTGAGGTAGTCGCTGGTGGTCACGCCGGGGCGGACCGGCGGCCGGTCGGGGTCACCGGTCAGGTGCAGCAGCCCGCCGTAGCCGATGCCCAGCCGGTCCAGGCCCGGTCGTTGGGCGTAGGGGCCGTCCTGGCCGAAGGCGGAGATGCGCACGACCACCAGGCGGGGGTCCAGGTCCTCCGGTGCGATGTGCCAGCGCTCGAGCGTGCCGGGCCGGAAGTTCTCGCACACCACGTCGCACCGCGCCGCGAGGCGGCGGAACAGGTCCTGGCCCTCCGCCCGCCGCAGGTCGATGGTGACCGACCGCCGGCCCCGGCCCTCGACGGACCAGAACAGCGAGTACGGACCGTCGTCGGTGTCCAGGAACGGCCCGATCTCCCGCATGAAGTCGCCGGTGCCCGGTTGCTCCACCTTGATGACGTCCGCGCCCTGCTCGCCCAGGAGCCCGGCGCAGAACGGCGCCGCGATCCGGGTGCCCAGGTCCAGCACCCGCAGGCCGGACAGCGGGCCGCTCATCCGTCCCCGCCCGCCTGCTCCCGCTTGACCGCCTCCATGCCGCCGGCGGTGCGTCGGGCCATCATGCCCAGCGCGGTGTCGGTGTTGGACACGAACTGGTGGACCATGAAGTGGTGGCGCCAGGAGTCCAGCTGGCCCTGACGGTCCAGGGTGGCGTTGATCGACTCCTTGACGGCCTGGGCCGTCACCGGCGGGACCAGCGCGACCTCGTCGGCCATGTGCCGGGCCGCGGCGGCCAGGTCGTCCCGGGCCACGACCCGGTTCACCATCCCCGCCCGCTCGGCCTCCTCCGCGGTCAGGACCCGGGCGCACAGCAGGAACTCCTTGGCCTCGCCGGGCCCCCAGCTCCCACGGCTCCACCAGCAGCTCGACGCCGGCGCCACTCATGCGCAGCACCGGGTTGGAGAACCGGGCGTCGTCGGCGGCCACGATCAGGTCGCACATGCAGGCCAGCATCAGGCCGGCGGCGGAGCAGGTGCCCTGCACCGCGGCGATGGTGGGCTTGCGGCAGTTGCGCCACCGCAGCGACCGCTCCCAGTACATGACCTGCTCGTGGCGCCACTTGCCCTCGGCCGTTCCCCGCATGGCGGCCCAACGCTCCTCGCCGGCCATCAGCTCCTTGAGGTCGTGGCCGGCGGAGAAGTGCTTGCCCTCCGCGGCCAGCACGACGACCCGGACCGCGTCGTCGGCCTCGGACAGCATCAGGGCCGCGTCCAGCTCGTCGATCATGGCCGCGTTGAGCGCGTTGGCCGCCTCCGGCCGGGCCATGGTCACGGTGGCCACCGGGCCCGACACGGCGTAGTGGATGGTGGCGAAGCCGGCTTCGGTCACGCCGTTCCCTTCGGTTCGCGGGGGAGCCCCAGGACGCGCTCTCCGATGATGGTGCGCTGGATCTCGTTGGTGCCGGCGAAGATCGACGACGACAGGTAGTAGAGCCACGACCGCTGCCATTCGCCGTCGCCCCTGGTGTCCGCGCCCCGCCACAGCGGCGCCTCGTCGCCCAGGACGTCCATGGCGGTGGCGTGCAGACGCTGGGACATCTCGGACCAGTACAGCTTGAGTGCGGACCCCTCCGGCCCCGGAGGCCGCCCCGCCTCCAGGCGGGTGAGGGACCGCCAGTTGTGCAGCTGGAACAGCCTTGACCTCCACGAACGCCTCGGCCAGCTGCTGGCGCAGCCGGTGCTCGTCGAACGCCCCGGTCGGCGCGGGCCAGGAGCAGCAGCTCCTCCAGGTGCTGGATGTGGATGACCAGCTGGCGGGGGTTCACGCCCCGCTCGTGGCCCAGCGTGGACTGGGAGACCCGCCACCCCTCGTGCAGCGGGCCGACCAGGTGGTCGTCGGGGACGAAGGCGCCGTCGAAGAACACCTCGTTGAACTCGGCCTCGTCCGGTGGACTGCACCAGGGGCCGGACCTCCACCCCCGTCGGTGGCCAGGTCCACGACCAGGGCCGAGATGCCGTGATGGCGCGGCGCGTCGGGGTCGGTCCGGGCCAGGCACAGCCCGCGGTCCGCGAACTGGGCGTAGCTGGTCCACACCTTCTGGCCCTCCAGCCGCCAGCCGCCGCGGGCGTCGTCGCGGACGGCGCGGGTGGACAGCGACGCCAGGTCGCTGCCGGCATCGGGCTCGCTGAACAGCTGGCACCAGAGCTCGGTGGCGTCGAGGATGCGGGGCAGCCAGCGGTCCTTCTGGGCCGGCGTGCCGTGGGCCAGGAGGGTGGGTCCGACCAGGTTGACGCCGATGCGCCCGACCAGCTCCGGGGCGCGGGCCCGGGCCAGCTCCTCCTGCACCACGAAGTGGGCCATCGGGTCCGGCGTCGCGGCCGCCGTAGGCGGACGGCCAGGCCAGCCCGACCCAGCGGTCGGCGGCGAGCCGGGCCTGCCAGTCCCGGCCGAAGGCGACCTCCTCGGACGAGCGTCGTCGAACCGGGGCGGGAGGCCCGTGCCGTACTCCCACGGCAGGTTGGCCCGAAGCCAGGCGCGGCACTCGTCGCGCAGTGCCCGGTGCTCGGCGCCGACGGTCAGGTCCACGCGTGGATGGTAGGCCACCACGGCGTCGCGACTGACGCCCGTGTCAGGTGCAGCCGCTACCATCCCGCCGTGGACTTCGAGCTGTCCGATGACCAGCAGGCCCTGCGGGACGCGGCCTCGGAGCTGCTGGCGGACCGGTCCTCGCCCCGGGTGGTGCGCGCCGTGGTGGACGCCGGCGGAGGCTGGGACCGGGCCCTGTGGGCCGACCTGTGCGCCCAGGGGTGGCCGGGCATCGCCGTGCCGGAACCGTTGGGCGGGGTCGGCCTCGGCCTGGTGGAGGCCGCGGTCCTGCTGGAGGCGGTCGGGGCCCACGTCGCACCCGTCCCCATCCTGGGGCAGCTCGTGGCGGTCGATGCGCTGGTCCGGGCCGGGCACGCGGGGCCGGTGCCCGACCTGGTGGCGGGTGACACCGTCGCCGCCGTGGCCTTCGCCCCGGTGGCGGCCCGGCGCGACGGCGACCGGTGGCTCCTGACGGGCCGGACCGAACCGGTGCCGTTCGCGCCCTCGGCCGACGTGGTGGTGCTCCGGGCGGTGCTGGATGACGGCGGGCAGGACGACGGCACCGAGGGCCTGTTCCTGGTGGAGCAGGGCAGCGACCGCCCGGCGGCGGAGCCGGCCATGGACCAGACCCGGGAGCTGGGAAGGGTGGTGCTCCAGGACCGCGCCGCGGTGCGGCTGGGGGGCCCGCAGGCGGTCGGCGACTTCCTGGACCGCGGGGCGGTCGCCTACTCCGCGGAGTTGCTGGGGGCCGCGGCCCGGTGCCTGGACCTCACGGTCGCCTACGCCCGCGACCGCGTGCAGTTCGGCCGTCCCATCGGGAGCTTCCAGGCCGTCAAGCACCGGTGTGCCGACATGCTGGTGGACGTGGAGGGCATGCGGTCGGCGGCGTGGTGGGCGGCGTGGTGCGTCTCCACCGACGATGACGAGTCCGGGGTGGCGGCGTCGGTGGCCAAGGCCTGGTGCTCGGACGCGGCGGACCGGGTGCTGGGTTCCACCCTGCAGGTCCACGGCGGCATCGGCTTCACGTGGGAGTGCGACGTCCACCTGTACCTCAAGCGGGTGCAGCTGGACCGGGTCAGCTTCGGCACCGCGGCGTTCCACCGCGACCGGCTGGCTGCGCTCCTCCGGGCCCGGGTGGACGCCGGGCTCAGCGTGATCTGAGTTCGCCGGCCAGGCGACACGGAGGGAGCGGTGTTCCGCTCGTACCCGTGACATCTGAAGCCGCCATGTCGTCGGAGATGTCACGAGTTCGAGGGTGACCGCGGCGGCTCAGTCCGGCTGGGTCGGGGTGCCGTTCCGGTCGCACAGGTCCGGCAGGTCGACTCCCAGGGTGTCCGCCAGCTCGTCGATCTGGCGGAGGGTCACCGCCATGGCCGTCGGCTGGAGGCTGCCGGAGCCCGCGCTGTACGGGTGGTCCAGGAAGTCCACCAGCAGCAGGCCCGAGACCAGCGACGCGGTCACCGCCCCGATCAGCACGGACTGGACGAAGGCGCCCTCGCCGCGGTCGGCGAACAGGAAGACGAAGGCCCACACGATGGCGGCGCTGAGCAGCAGCACGAACCACAGCGGAGCGGGGATCACGCCCTGTTCGCCCAGCGCCCGTTCCTCGCGGGCCTGTTCCCGCTCGGACCGCTGGTCGAACCACTTGGCCAGCGCGATCTGCTCCGCGGGGGTGACCGGGTCGGCGTCCTCGATGGTGACGAAGAGGTCGGTGTCCCAGGTGTTGAGCCCGAGCTCCTCGCCGCGTTGCATGGCGGGCCATTCCTGGTGGATGACCGAGCGGGCGTAGCACCGGAGCTGTGCCCCGAGCACGGGTCCGAGGTCGGCGGGCAGCACCTGGGCGGTCTCGAACTGCTGGGCGGTGACCTGCGCCTCGGTCTCCGCACTGGAACCGGACCGGTCGTAGCTGCTGAAGGCGAAGAAGACGACGAAGGCGAACAGCACCGCGAACGAGGTGGCCAGGATGCTGAAGACCCCTGCGGCACGGGAGGTGTCGCCGAAGTGGCCGCCGTGGGGCGACCGACCACGCACGAGCAACAGCGCCGCGACCGCCAGGCCGGTGGACAGGGCCACCAGGAATCCGCTCCAGAGGAGGTTCATGCCTGGGCATCCGGGGCGTCGGGCATCGGCGGAGACTACCGGGGAGCGTCGGGCTCCCTCGGGTCCCTCCACATGAGCCACAGCCTCGGCCCGGCGCCCTTGGCCAGGTCCAGTTCCTGGGTCACGCGGAAGCCGTGGCGGGCGTAGAACGCGACGTTGGACTCCTTGGAGGACTCCAGGTAGCAGCCCAGACCCTCCTCGTCGGCCCGGGCCAGGACCGGCTCCATCACCGCGGAGCCGAACCCGCGGCCCTGGTGCGCGGGATCGGTCCCCAGCACGGCCAGGTACCAGTGGGGCTCGTGGGGGTGGTGGGTGTCCACCTCGGCCAACGCCGTGAGGCGCCGGAGGCCGGTCAGGCCCAGGGCAGGGAGCAACCGGTGCGCCACGGCCAGGACCTCACGGGGACCGATGCGGTGCTGGTCGGGAGGGGCCCAGGCCGCCACCGCCTCGCCCGACGCGCTCATCCACACGTTGCCATGGCCCAGGAAGACACGGGTGATGCTGCCGAGCGCCTTGCCGGCCCGGGCCTCGAACCTGCCGTCGCTCGCGATGACCCAACGCCACACGGGATCGTCGTGGAAGGCCCGGCCGTAGGTGCGTTCCACCACGTCCATGTCGCTCCGGTGGGCGGGCCGGACGGCGTGGGGGGTCTGCCGTCCGATCGGTGCTGGGTCCATGGGTTCCTGTTCCGCGGGGGGTGCGCTCATCGGTAGTCGAACGCGATCTTGATCGCTCCGGTCTCACCCTGGCGAATGATGGTGGTGAACGCCTGGCGCCAGTCGTCCAGGCGGAACGTGTGGGTCAACATGCCGGACAGGTCCAGGCGGCCCGCGCCGATCAGGTCGAAGAAGTGCTCGTAGGCGTGCGCGGTGCGCCCCTCGAACGTCTCCACCCCGAAGGCGTTGGAGCCGATGAGTCGCAGCTCCTTGAAGTACCAGGGGGTCCACTCGAAGCGTGCCGGTGAGCCCACGCCCAGCTGCACCAGGGTGCCCCGCTCGGCCAGCACCCGCATGCCGGCCTCCACGGTGAGGGGCGAGCCGACGGTGTCGTAGACGATGTCCACCCGGCCCGGGTAGCAGACCGGCAACCCCTCCCACGGGCGGCGCAGCTCGGCCCCGGACCACGCGGCCACGGCCTCCACCAGGTCCTCCCGGGGCTCGGGGGAGAACACCGTGGCCCCGCGGCTCCGGGCCAGGTCCCGCTGGGCGTCCCAGCGAGCCACCACCCCGACCTCACAGTCGTAGAGCTGGGTCAGGATGGCGGTGGCCGTGGTCCCCAGCGCGCCGGCGCCGTAGACGAGCACCCGCGAACCGGGCGGAGGCGGGTTGCGGGTGATGGCGTGGAACGAGACCGACCACGGGTCGGCCAGGACGGCCAGTTCGTCCGGCACGGCATCGGGCACGGGGAAGGCCATGGACGTGTGGGCGGGGACGTACTCGGCGAACCCGCCCGTGGCCTCCACCGCGTTGCCGGAGTGGATGCCGGGGGACAGGCTGCCCTCCCACCAGCGCTGGCAGATGGAGTAGTCACCACGTTCGCAGGCCGGGCACACGGGGCTGATGCCCCGCGCCCTGCACCCGATGTTGGGGTACAGCAGCACCCGCTGGCCCACCTCGAGGCCGTCCACGGCCGGTCCGAGGTGGTCGACGGTGCCCACCACCTCGTGGCCCAGCACCTGGGGGAAGGAGATGAACGCGGTCATCATGTTGTCGCCCGCGTCCTCGAAGTCCATGAGGACCTGCTTGGAGTCGGACCCGCACACTCCCGTGATGCGGTTCCTGATGACCAGCCAGTCGTCCGCGATGAGCGGCGGGTCGGGCAGGTCCACCAGGGCCATGGGCGTGGTGGCCAGGTGCTGCAGCAGGATCGGGTCGTCCGGGCCGACGGGGTCCGGCCACGGCTCGGGATCGGTGAGGAACTGGAGTCCCTTCATGCGTGGCTGTCCTTCATGTGGGGCTGTCCTTCATGTGGGGGTCTCCTCCGCGCTCGCGACCATGCCGGCGACGAACCCCTGGAGGTCCGTGGTCTTGTACTCCACCACCGCCTTGAGGTCCGGGACGTACGTCTCGACGTCGTCGCCCTCGACGGCGGCCACGATGGCGTCCGCCACGGTGGCCGGCGGCTCCAGCGGGCCGTCGTAGAAGGCGGGGTCGTTGCCGGGCTGGTCCCAGATCTCGGTGTCGATCGCACCGGGCAGGATGAGCCGCACGTCGACGCCGGTGCCGGCCAGGTCGGCCATGAGCGACTCCGACCAGCCGCACAGGGCGAACTTGGACGCCGAGTAGGCGGCCTCGCCCCGGATGCCCAGGCGGCCGCCCAGGCTGGAGACGTTGACGATGCTGCCCCGGCCCCGCCGGAGCATGCCGGGGAGCAGGGCCAGCGTGAGCCGGGCCGGCGACAGGTAGTTCACCCGGAGGGTCTCCTCGACCTCGTCGTAGGTGATGTCCTGCACCGGCCGTCGCTTGGGGATGGCGGCGTTGTTGACCAGCACGTCGATGCCGCCCAACCGCTCCTCCGCGTCCCGCACCATGGTGTCCAGCGCGTCCAGGTCGCCCAGGTCGCAGGGCCAGCACTCCACCTGCGGGGAGCCGGCCCGGGCGCAGGCCTCGCCGACCTCCACGAGCCGGTCGGCCCGCCGGGCCACCAGGCCGACCCGCGCCCCCCGGGCCGCGAGGGCGGGTGCCAGCGCGGCGCCGATGCCGGAGCTGGCGCCGGTGACCAGGACCGACGCGCCGCCCAGGACGATCGCCATCAGCCCGGCCGTCCGGGTCGTGCAGCCATCAGCCCGGCCGTCCGGGTCGCGCAGCCATCAGCCCGGCCGTCCGGGAAGGGCAGCCATCAGCCTGCGCCGGCCGGCACGGCCCCGGCGGCGGCCTCGACCGCCTTGTTCACCGCCCGGAGCAGGTCGTCGGTGGTCACGCCCATGACCTCGTCGGCCTGGGCCACGTCGTCACCGGAGAACACCGCGTCGATGCGGGAACGCAGGTCGTCCTGGTCGGCGCTGTCCGCGCCGACCAGCGCGTCGGCGATGCGGTCCAGCACGTCGGGCGGGGAGGCGTGCATGTCGCCCGCCATCAGCGCGGCCACCACGGTGCCGTCGCCGTCCAGGGCCACGCCGGCCCGGCACAGCTTGCGGCCCTTGTGGTTGCCCAGCCCGACCCGGCTCCCGGCCGGCGCCTCGGCCCGGAACCGGTCCGAGGACACCCGCCGGATGGAGTCGGGGGAGCCGACCCGGCCGGAGGCCTTGGCCACGCCCTTGGCCTCCCCCGCGGACAGGTCGCTCGGGTCCAGGTCGATGCCGGCGTCGGCCAGGGCGGCCACGATGGCGTCCCGCAGCGCCTCGTAGGTCACCGGGTGGCCCGCCACCTGCTCCGCGGTGCAGACGTACTCGGTCATGTCCTTGACCAGCTTGTCCTTGAACTTGTCCTCCGGGATGCGCACCACCTGCAGGTAGGTGGTCAGGTCCGGCGGGGCGAGGTTGAGGAACCCGCCGATGGACACGCAGGCCACGATGTCCTGGGCGGTGAGGGCACCGAGCTTGCGGCCGTTCCACCGCAGGTCCGACGAGCCCTCGAAGTGGACCTCGCCCAGACCGACCCGCTCCGAGCGCGTCGGACAGCACCAGCTGGAACCGGCGCAGCAGGGCGTCCAGGTCGTCGGTGCTGGTGCCGAGCGTGGTGTGGCCCTTGGGGAGCAGGAAGCCCCACATCATCGAGCACTCGGCCTGGTAGTAGGCGGTGCCGCCGCCGTAGAAGGAGCGCCGCACCACCGACACGCCCAGTTCCTCGCAGCGGGCCAGGTCCAGCGTGGAGTCGACGTCGTCGAACCAGCCGACGTTCAGGTGGGTGTCCCCCCAGACGCTGGTCTGGACGATCGGCCGGCCCTGCTCGGCCACCGAGCGCACCAGCACGGGCATGGTGGCTGCGTTCTCGTACGGGCCCTGGCGACCCAGGTCCAGCCATCTCCAGTGCTCGCGCTCCATCCGGTCCCCCCGGTCCCCGACGACGGGTCGAGCGTAGCTGACACGGGCGTCAGGTTCGCCCGGCTCACATGGCGTCGGGCGAGGCTCAGAGCCGGGTGATAGCTTGCGACTGCAAGGGAATGCTTCGTGGCCGGGAGACCAGACCAGACCGTGAGTGACTTGGATCCGCCCGACACGCCATCGCGCAGCGCGCAGACTGGTCCCGACGAAGGGCCTCCGGGCCCGGCTGGTGACAGGGCAGCACGGGATCGGCGTGGATGGTTCGCTGTGCTGGCCGCGGTCGTGCTCGCGGCGGCCGCCATCCTCTTCGTCCTGTGGGAATCCGATGGGTCGCGCGATCGGCCAACGGCCTCCGCCCCGATCGAATCGACGACGGTGCCACCTGCGAGCCCGACGGTGGCTCCTTCGGAGAGCCGTCCGACCTCGGCACCGGCACAGCCTCCGGTCACGACCAGTTCGGCCCCGCCGGGTGTGGACCTGTCCAGCCCCCTCCTCGACGGCTACGAGATGAACCTCAACAACCTCCAGGACCTCGGGATGCTCGGCGGGGTGACCGCAGATCTCGCGGAACTGGAGGACATCACCGGTCGTCCCTGGACCCAGGAGATGCTGGTCGCCCTTGGTGCCTCCTGGTGCAACGACTGGCCGAGGTCCGCCACCGGGGAGGACCCCGATCAGGTGTCCCCGGAGGGTGAGGTCGTGTGGGCCGAGGCCATCGCTCCCGTTCTCGGGGTCAGCGTCGGTGTGGCCGGGCAGGCGATCGACTCGGGGATCTGGCGGCGCTACCAGGCCGTCTGCGACTGAGGCCCCGGAGGTGACCGAGCGGCTCGCTGCTCACATGGCGTTGGGCATCTCCGCGCCGGATCGGGCCCGGGCCGCGTACTCGGGCCAGCGGTCGCCGAACACGTCGGGGAAGTCCATGCCGGGATGGTCGCCGGGCGGGTCCAACTCGCTGGCCACCAGGACATCGCCGTCATCGTCCCAGCGGAACACCGGGATGGCGGCCGGCACCGCGGTGATGCGCGGCACCACCACGTCGCCGACGGGCGTGGAGGTGGCGTAGAAGGGCGACGGCGCCGTGCTGAGCACCGTGGCACCCCAGGTGGTGGACGTGGTGCGGTGCACGTGGCCGGCCAGGACCCGGAGCACCTCGGGGTGGCGGCCCAGGAGGTCCTGGAGCTCGGCCCGTCCCTTGAGGCCGCCGTAGTCCATCCACCACATGCCGGTGGGTGCCGGCGGGTGGTGCATGAACAGGATCGTGGGTCGGGCCGGGCCCTGGTCCAGCACCGACTCGAGCCACTGGATCCGCTCGTCGTCCAGCACCCCGTCGTCCCGGCCGGCGACGGTGGTGTCCACCCCGACCAGTCGGACGGGATGGTCGTCCACCGCGTAGGACAGGTGGCCGGAGCGGGGCAGGTAGGCGTGATCCGCGAAGGCGTCCCGGAGGGCGTCGCTGTCGTCGTGGTTGCCGGGGATGACCAGCAACCGGTCATCGATCGGCGCCAGCACCTGGCGCAGCAGGGCGTATTCCTCCGGACGGCCGCGGTTGACCAGGTCGCCGGTCAGGAGCACGACGTCCGGGCGCACCGGCAGCGCCACCACGGCGGCGACGGCCTCCCGGAGGCGGGCAGGCGTGTCCACGAACCCGGCGATGGCGTCGTCCGGGAGCATGACGTGGGGGTCCGAGATCTGGGCGATGAGCACGCCGCAGTCTGTCGCCCCCGCTCAGCCGGTGTCGTCCGGGCCCCACCGGGAGGCAGGGGTGAGCACCGTGCCGCACGGGCGGCGGATCTCCAGCTCGCCGTCCGCCGATACGCGGGCGCTCCAGCCCCGGTGGAGCAGGGCGTGGTGCCGCCCGCACAGCAGGACCAGGTTGTGGGGTTCCGTCCGGCCGCCCTGGGAGTCGTGCACGACGTGGTGCACATCGCAGGCCGAGGCCGGGCGGTCACAGCCGTGGAACCGGCAGCGGCGGTCACGGGCCATGACGGAGTTGCGCAACGTGGCGGTGGGGAAGCGGGCCGAGGCGTAGGTGCGGAGCAGGTTGCCGGTGGCATCCGTCAACGCGGCCTGGATGGTGGCGTCACACAGGAACTGCCGGACCTCCGCGGCATCGAGCCAGGTGCCGTCGCTGCAGCGGGCACCCAGTCCGAGCGAGAGGTCGGTGGGGTTGGTGAGCACGGTGACGCGGGGCCGGGACCCGGCGGCCGGGCCTGCCTGCCCGTCCGCACCGCCGCAGCCCAGGTAGTGCCGGGCCAGTTCCACCAGCGCGTGGGCCCGGCGCTCGGCCGGGGTCATGGGCCGGCCGTCCGCGTCCTGGCTGGTGCGCAGGTCTGCCATGGCCCGTGCCAGGGCACGGCCGAGCTCCTGTCCTCCCAGGGGGTCCAACGTGCCGGTGAGAGCGAAGGGCCCGTCCAGCACCTGGTTGAGGTGGACCTCCTGGTCCTGGCTGCCGTCCTCCGGACGGGTGCCGTCCGGGTCCGTGTGGGCCAGCCAGACCTGCACCACCCGAGGGAGGTCGTCGATGTGGACCGACGCCGCGGCGGCCAGCAGCGTGTCCTGGTCCGCAAGGAAGGCGGACGCGGTGGAGGGCCGGAGGCCGCGCAACAGGATGCGGGCCTGGTCCAGGGAGAGGTGCCCGGACCCGAGCGCGTCCGAGATGCGGTCAAGGTCCCGCAGCTGGCGGGCCAGCTTCAACCGGGCCGCGGCCGAACCGGAGGACATGGCGGTGTGGGCCTTGAGCCAGGACCTGGCCGTGGCCGCGCCGTCCAGCTCGTAGAGCTGGTCCGCGTCCAGCCGGGCGAGCAGCCGGGCGGAGCGGGCGTCCAGCCGGGCCCGTTCCTGCTCCAGGGCGACGATCTGCTCCAGGACCTCCGGCCCGGCCGGGCGGAGCCGGGGTGGGTCGGAGTGGGGAGACGCAGGCTGGACCGACATGTGCTCCAGCATGCCGAGAGGGTGTGACAGTGGACGAAGGACCATGGGTGGCGCCGGGAGCCACCCCGGCGGAACTGACGCCCTCGTCAGGGTTGTCGGGTACGTTCGGCCCATGGGTGCGCCGCAGGACACCACGCCGGAGGAGCTGATCCGCCGGACCCTCGCCCGCTACTGCATGTTGTGCGACGACGGCCGGTTCGACGACTGGGCCCAGCTGTTCACCGCCGATGCCCGGTTCCACGTGATGGGCACCACCCACGCGGGTCGGGCCGACGTCCAGGCCTTCATCGAGTCCGGCCAACCCCCGGAACGCCGCGGCAAGCACGTGGCGGTCAATCCCCTGGTGGTCGTCTCGGACGACGGCGCCACCGCTCGGTCGTGGTGCGACTACGTGTTCGTCGACCGGACGGGGGCCATCTCCAACACCGGCCGGTACCACGACGAGCTCCTGCTGGGCAACGACGGCACCTGGCGGTTCGCCCTGCGGGAGATCGTCTTCACCGGCGCCACGCCGGAGCTGACCCAACCCCCGCCGGCCTGACCGGCCGGCGCCGGGACGCTCAGCCCGAACCGGGGTACCCGCCTCCGCCGTACTCCGCATCCAGGGCGTCGTAGTCGATGGGCCACCCCAGGCGCGGGAGCGGCTCCGCACGGAACACCACCGACCGGGGCTTCTTGTAGGAGGCGATGCGGTCCCGGACGGAGGCGATGAGCTCGTCCTCGGTCGCGTCCCTGCCCTCGTGCAGCACCACCACCGCGCACACCGACTGCCCCCACGTGCTGTCGGGGATCCCGATCACCGCGGCCTCGCGCACGGCGTCATGGGCGTTGAGGGCCCCTTCCACCTCCGCGGGGTAGATGTTCTCGGCCGCGGACTTGATCAGGCGACCCTTGGGGCCGACGAAGCTGAGCGATCCGTCGGCCTCCCGGCGGCCCAGGTCGTTGGTGTGGTGCCACCCGCCGGCCTGGCGGCGGGTGGTCTCCTCGGGCCGGTTGCGGTACCCGGACATGACCTGGGGCCCGGCGGCCACGATCTCGCCCGTCTCGCCGGTCGGGACCTCGTTGCCGTCGGGGTCCACGATCCGGACCCGGA
The DNA here is from genome assembly GCA_963773765.1 of uncultured Actinomycetota bacterium. GTDB lineage: Bacteria > Actinomycetota > Acidimicrobiia > Acidimicrobiales > Microtrichaceae > CAVZCC01. The sequence goes on from CAVZCC010000006.1 coordinate 317,270, forward strand.
CCACCGGCGACGCCCGTCCCGCGGACCCGACGCAGTCACCGCCCACGGCGTTGTAGGACAGCATCCCCATGACCTCGGTCTGGCCGAACCCGGCCGGCTTGGTGGCCCAGGGCGAGTCGTCCACCGTGATCATGTCGTTCCACTCCGGCTTGCCCCGGAACGTCCGCAGCGACGACAGGTCGTAGGGGTGGGCACCGGCGTCGTCGGCGGCGTTGAGCTCCAGGATCTGGTCGATCGTCGGCCCCATCAGGAAGGCACCGGTGCAGCCCTCGTCCTGGACCAGCCGGCACACCTCCTCCGCGTCCACCCGGGGGGTGAACAGGTTGGTGCCGGCCATGAGCAGCGTGGCCAGCGTGGTCATGAACGTCGCCACGTGGAACAGCGGGCCGGAGTTCAGGTAGCGGTAGTCGGCGTCGATGCGCTGGAGGTTGGCCATCATCAGGCTCTGGACCAGCACGGCGTGGTGCGACAGCAGCGCGCCGTTGGGGGTGCCGGTGAACGCCGCGGTGTAGAGCATGAGCACGGGGTCGGCCAGGCCGGGTTGCACGGGATCGGGACGGTCCTCGGGGTCCACCGGTGCCCCGGCGGCGAGGAAGGCCTCGTAGCTGTCCGGGTCCGACGCGGGGGCGTCGTGGCGCAGCCACCGGACCGCGCCTCCGCCCTCCCCTCCGCCCGCGTCCACCCGAGCCCTGGCCTCCCGCACGGTGTCGCCCACCTCCGACTCCTGCCACACCACGACGGACGGCCCGGCGTCCTGCAGGACGAACGCAGTCTCGTCGACGGACTGGCGCCAGTTGGCCACGCAGCACACGGCGCCGAGCTTGGCCGCCGCCCCGAGGCACTCGATGATGCGGTGGCTGTTCTGGCCCAGCCACAGGACGACGTCGCCGCGGCCGACGCCGGCGTCGGTCAGGGCCGAGCACAGCCGGTTGATCCGGTCGTCCAGTTCCGGCCACGTGAGGCGCACCGCGCCCGGGCCGGTGCCGTCGACGGTGGCGAGGCGGTCCGGGTAGCTGCGGCGGTGCTCCCGGAAGGTGTCGGCGAGCGTGAATCGGTGGAGGCTCTGGCTCAGGTCGGTCACGGCCGTATCATGCCCGCAAACCTGACGGACGTGTCATGTAAGTGCCGGGACGTGCACTGCGTGGGCGACCGTCGCGAGCCGAACGGCGGGAGAGGGATGACCGAGCCAGGGGCGCCGCCCCGACACGACGTGCCGACCGGGGGACGCAGCGGGTTCGCGCTCGTGGACGGGCGCCAGGTCCACTACCTCACCTGGGGCCGGCCGTCGGCGCCGCCCGTGGTCTGCCTGCACGGCGGTGGCCAGACCGCCTACATGTTCGAGAACCTGGGGGCCGCGTTGCGTGACCGGTACTGGGTGGTGGCTCCCGACCTGCCGGGCCACGGCGACTCCGACCCGGTCGAGGGCGAGATCACCGCGGACGCCGCCTTCGCCCGGTCCCTGGAACCCGTGCTGGCCGAGTTCGGCATCGGGCGGGCCGCGTTCGTGGGTGCGTCGTTGGGGGGCATGACCTCGATCAGCTACGCCGACACCCACCCCGACGACGTGGCGTGCATCTCGCTCATCGACGTCGGCCACAAGCTGGAGCCGGAAGGGGTGCGCAAGATCGTGGACTTCATGACCGAGCACGACTCCTTCGGTTCGCTGGAGGAGGCGGCCGATGCCATCGCCGGGTACCTGCCCCAGCGGAGGGCACCCCGCATCGAGTCGTTGACCCGGAACCTCCGCCAGCGGCCCGACGGCCGGTGGGAGTGGAAGCACGCCGTGGGCCGGCGCATGCGGGAACGCCGGGCGGAGACCGGGGACCACACCCATCCGGCCGACCGGCTGGACGAGGTGCTGGCCGGCGTGGACGAGGCCGCATCCCGGCTCCGCTGCCCGGTCCTGGTCCTGCGGGGGGCCCAGAGCGACGTGCTGTCCTCCTCCGGGGCGGAGGAGGTGGCGGCGCTGATCCCCGATGCCCGGCTGGAGGTGGTGGAGCAGGCCGGCCACCTGGCCGCGGGCGACAACCCGCACTCCACCACGGGCCGGATCGAGGCGTTCCTGGCCGAGGTGTGGCCGGCCTGACGAGCTGACCGCGGCCCGGGCACGGGGCTAGCCGTTGGCCGGGGCGGGTGCGGGAAGCTCCCGTTTGAGGACCTTGCCGGTGGGGTTGCGGGGGAGCTCGTCCAGGAAGGTGATGGCGCGGGGGACCTTGTCGTCGGCCAGGCGCTCCCGGCAGAACGACCGGACGTCCTCGGCCGTCAGCTGCACCCCGGGCCGGGGGACGACCCAGGCCCCGACGTCCTCGCCCAGCACCTGGTGGGGCACCGCGGCCACGGCGGCCTCCAGCACCCCGGGGTGCTCGTAGAGCACGGCCTCCACGTCGGCGGCGTGGATGTTGTTGCCGCCGCGGATGATGACGTCCTTGGCCCGGCCCGAGATGTAGAGGTAGCCGTCCTCGTCGAGGTAGCCGAGGTCTCCGGAGCGCAGCCAGTCGCCGGACCAGGTGGCGGCGCTGGCCTCCGGGTCCCGGTAGTACTCGCGGCGGTTCTCCCCGACCCTGATCTGCACCTCGCCGATCTCACCGGGCCCGAGGACGGCCTCGTCGTCCCCCACGATGCGGACCTCGGTGCCCATGGGGATGCCCACCGAACCGGCCCGGCGGTCCAGCTCCTCCTTGGGCAGGTAGGTGAAGGCCGTGCCGGCCTCGGTCATGGAGTAGTTGTTGGTGACCATGGCGTCGGGCAGGCGGTCGGCCAGCCGCCGGTGCAGCGTCGGGGCCAGGGGAGCCGAGCCGATGGACAGCATGGACAGGCTGGACAGGTCGGCGTCCTCGAAGTGCTCGTCGGTGACCAGCAGCTGGGCCATGGCCGGCACGATGAACGCCATGCTGGGTCGCCGGGCCTCGACCAGCGCCATCCAGGTGGCGGCGTCGAAGCGGGGCAGGAACAGGGCCCGCATGCCCATCTTCATGGGGTTGTAGATGAACGAGATGCCGGCGAAGGTGAACAGCGGCGAGCCGTGCAGCCAGGCCTGGTCGGTCCAGTCGGGCTCGCCGTTGGGGAGCATGTGCAGGCTGCGGTGGCGGACCGCGATGCCCTTGGGCAGGCCCGTGGTGCCGGAGGTGTACATGATGTCGGCCAGGTCGTCGTCGGACACCGGGACCTGGAAGGTGGAGTCGTCCGAGGACAGGACCTCCACCCACTGGTCGGTGTCCGCCTCGATGACGCGGTCCAGGGAGGGCACACCGGCCCGGGCGTCGTCCAGGGTGGGCCGGAGCGTGGAGGACGTGATGGCCACCACGGGTCCGGCGTGGCCCAGGACCGCGGCCACCTCCCGGGAGGACAGCCGGGTGTTGGTGGGCACGGCCACCGCGCCGGCCTTGTGGATGGCGGCGTAGGAGACGATCCAGCGCAGCGGATGGGTGCTCTCCAGGAACAGGGCGACCCGGTCGCCGGGGCGGACCCCGGCCGCGGCCAGGCCCCGGGCCAGGCGGTTGGCGCCGCCCTCCCACGCCGCGAACGTGAGCTCCTCGCCGGTGGACAGGTCGACGTACGCCACCCGGTCGGGGTGGGCGTCGGCCATGTGCCGGAGCTGGTCGACCTGGAGTGCCATGGCTGGGCCGGTCCCCGCTACTCGCCGAAGCCCATGGGGGGCAGGCCCGGGTCCTGGTCGGCGAACAGCTCGTCGCTGCGGGCCTCCAGGTCCGTCGCGGTCCACCGCCGGCCGCCGTTGTCGATCCGCCCGGTCCGGTGCCAGCCCGACATGAGGTGGACCTTGTCGCCGTTGACCACGAACACCTGGCCGCTGATGCCCTGGGCGGCGTCCGAGGCCAGCCACGCCACCACCGGGGCCACGTTGGCCGGGTCCCACTCGTCGAAGGCGCCCTCCTCCGGCAGCAGGGCGCCGAGCACCGTCTCGGTCATGCGGGTGCGGGCCCGGGGGGCGATGGCGTTCACGGTCACCCCGTACTTGGCCAGCTCCCGGGCCAACACGATCGTCATGGACGCGATGCCGGCCTTCGCCGCGGCGTAGTTGACCTGGCCGACCAGGCCGTACAGCCCGGACTCCGACGCGGTGTTGATGATGCGGCCGGTCACGTCCTCACCGTCCTTGGCCCGGGCCCGCCAGTGGGCGCCCGCGAAGTGGGCGCAGGCGGCGTGGCCGGTGAGGTGGACCCGGACCACGTCGGCCCACTGGGCCTCGTCCATGGAGAAGCTCATGGCGTCGCGCAGGATGCCGGCGTTGTTGACCAGGACGTCCAGGTGGCCGCCGGAACCGACGGCCTCCGTGACGGCGGCCTCCGCCCCGGACCAGGTGGACACGTCGTCGGCGTTGGCCTGCGCGGTGCCTCCTGCCGCGGTGATCTCCGCCACCACGGCCCGGGCCTCGGCGTGGTCGACGTCGTTGACGGTGACGTGGGCGCCCTCCGCGGCCAGCAGGAGGGCCTCCTCCCGGCCGATGCCGCGTCCCGCGCCGGTGACCAGCGCGGACCTCCCGTCGAGCGTTCCCATGCGTCCCCCGTCCTGTCTGCCGCGCGCTCCACGCGCCGCGGACGGGGCGATCGTAGCGACGATCCCTGACGTGCGTGTCAGGTGGTGGCCGGGCGGCTCAGGTGTAGCTGGTGGACCGCTCGCGGCGGGCCCGGTCGGCGCTGGCGTAGGAACCCAGGTCGACCAGGAAGGCGAAGATCACGACGAACCAGCCGAACCCCTCGATCCCGCCGATCGGTGCCCACGCCACGGCCCAGGCCAGGGTGGTCCAGGGCAGGAAGAAGAAGCCGAGGATGGGGAACAGCCAGTTCCCGTCGAACGCGGCCGGGATGCGGTCGGTGAAGAGCCAGACGAGGAACAGTCCGAACCTCGGCGAGATCGCCGAGGCGAGTGCGAGCAGGCAGCCACATCCCATGGGGGCACAGTAGGCCGGGCCCGGGGGTCGATGGCGGCTATCGGTCCCGGCTGGCGCGGTACGTGTCCAGGAACTGCGCCACCGAGGTGGCCCCGATGACCCGGCCGATGAGGTCGAGGGGCAGTTGGTCCAGCTCCTTGAACCGGACGCAGGACCTGCCCATGTCCAGCTTCCTGCCGGTGGCCAGGTACTCCTCCCGGAAACGGTCCAGGGCCCCGGGGTCCGCGTCGACCGAGGTGAGGTAGATGGCCATGTGCTGCTTCTGGCTGGCCAGCGCCGCGTACATGAGCGGCTTGCCGTTGTACGTGTCACCGAAGGTCCGCAGCGGCACCTCGTAGGTGATCATCCCCCAGGACATGGACTCCACGAACCCGTCGGGCAGGTTGGCCAGGATGACGTCGCGCACCTGCGACAACGCCTCCCGCCGGTCCTCCGGGAGCTCGGCCAGGTACTGGTCCGCTGTGGTCGCGTCGGAGGTCGCCATGGCCACAGTGTGGTCGCCCCAGGACCTGACATGCGTGTCAGGTACGATCGGCACGACCCAGCCCGGGAGTGAGCCATGTCCAACCGTCCCGTCATCGTCAGCGCGTGCCGTACGCCCATCACCGACGCCCACAAGGGATCGCTCGCCACCGTGGACGTGCGGGACCTGGCCGCCAGGGTGGTGGTGGAGGCCATCGAACGGTCCGGCCTGGAGCCCGACCGGGTGGACGACGTGGTGCTGGGTGAGGTCCTGCAGGGAGGCGGTTGCATCGCCCGCTACGCCGCCATCGCGGCCGGCCTGCCCCCCGACACGCCCGGCCTGGCCCTCAACCGCCAGTGCGCCACCGGGCTGACCGCGGTGGCCACGGCCTCGGCCAACATCGCGGCGGGCATGGATCGGGTGGTGGTGGCGGGCGGCGCGGAGAACATGACCCAGTCGCCCATCTCGTACGCCAGGGCCGCCCACCCGTACGGGGTCCCGGAGCGCACCATCTCCCCGTCGCATCCCGACCGGGCCGACGCACCCAACATGAACATGATGGTCACCGTGGGGGAGAACACGGCGCGGGAGGTGGGCATCTCCCGGGAGCGTTCCGACGACTGGGCGTTCCACTCCCACCGCAAGGCCGTGGCCGCCATCGACGACGGGCGGTTCAAGGAGGAGATCGTGGCGGTGGAGGTGACGGGGTGGGACGGACGGGCCCGGGCGGTGGATGTGGACGAGCACCCCCGCCGGGACTCCACCCTGGAGAAGCTGGCCTCGCTGCGGGTGCTGTCCGGCGTGCCGGGCGGGACGGTCACGGCCGGGAACTCGTCGCCCATCAACGACGGTGCGGCCGCGCTGGTGGTCGTGGCCGAGGACGTGGCCACGGCGCAGGGGCTGGAGCCGCTGGCCTACGTGCGGTCGTGGGCCGCGGCCGGTGTGGATCCGGCCCGGACCGGGCTGGCACCCACGGTGGCCATCCCCACGCGCGTTGGAGCGGGCCGGGCTCACGTCTGCCGACGTGGACCTGCACGAGATCAACGAGGCGTTCGCCTCCATGACGGTGGGGTGCATCCAGGTCCTGGGCCTGGACCCGGACGCGGTGAACGTGAACGGCGGCGCCGTGGCACTGGGCCATCCGGTGGGGGCGTCCGGCGCCCGGCTGATCGTCACGCTGCTGCACGAGCTGCGGCGCCGGGGGGGCGGCATCGGCTGCGCCTCGCTGTGTGCCGGTGGCGGCATGGGTGCAGCGCTGGTGATCGAGGTCCCGGGAGGCTGACGCGGGCGCGCCCGGCCGGACCGGACCGGACTGGACCGGACCGAAACCTGTTCCGGCCGATCCGCTGTCAGGGGCCGGGAGTACCGTTCGGGACGAGGTCCGGCAACCGTCCGGACACCCCGGGAGGGACCATGCGCTACCCCAACGGCTTCTTCGGCTGGGTCGACCTGGTGAGCACCGACGTGCCGGCCGCCAAGGCGTTCTACAGCGGCCTGTTCGGCTGGGAGACCGAGGACATCCCCACCCCCATGGGCCCTGCGTACACCATGTGCCGTCTGGGCGGTCAGCTGGTGGCGGGGATCGGCCCGCAGCCCCCCGGCATGGCGGAGGCGGGCGTGCCCTCCATGTGGAACTCCTACCTCATGGTGGAGGACATCGACGCCACCTGTACCGCCGTCGCGGCGGCGGGCGGAGCGGTGGCCATGCCGGCCATGGACGTGATGACCGAGGGACGCATGGCCATGGTGGCGGACCCCAGCGGTGCTGTGGTCGGCCTGTGGCAGCCCCGGGACCACCAGGGCGCGGACCTGTTCAACGCGCCGGGCGCGCTCACCTGGAACGAGCTGCAGACCCGGGACCTGGACGCGGCCACCGGCTTCTACACCGAGGTGTTCGGGTGGCGCTGGGAGGAGGCCCCGGACAGCGGCGGCTACCTCATGGCGATGCTGGACACCAAGGAGGGCGAGGACAAGTCCAACGGCGGCGCCATGACCATGCCGGACATGGTCCCGGCCGAGGTGCCCAGCTACTGGGCGGTGTACTTCGCGGTGGAGGACTGCGACGCGTCGTTCGCCCGGGCCACCGAGCTCGGCGCCGAAGGGTTCCTGCCGCCCATGGAGATGGGACCGGGCAGGTTCGCCGGCGTGACGGACCCCACCGGTGCGTCGGTCATGTTCGGCAACTTCCCACCGTCCTGAGCCGGTCCAGCCGGACGCGTCAGCCGGACAGCTTCTGGCCCAGGTGCTCTACCTGGCCGGCCTCGTCGCCCAGCAGCACGTCGTTGTAGTGGCGGCCGCCCCGGTGGTGGCCGGCCTGGGGTGGGACGAAGGCCATCAGGACGCTGATGCGCTCCGGTCCGTCCGCGGTGGTGGGCGGCAGCGACGCGTGCATGACGTCGGAGTAGTGCAGCGAGACGTCACCGGCGGTCACCGCGACGTGCACCCCCTCGGGGGCCCGCACGTCCCGGCCGTCCACGAAGGGGAACGACCCCTTGTGGGAGCCGGGCAGGACCCGCAGTTCGCCGGCCTCGGGTGAGCCGTCGGTCAGGCAGATGGTCATGATCGCCGTCGGGCAGTTGAGGGCGTGGCCCCCCATGCCGCAGTCCCGGTGCCAGGGGAGGTCGGCCAGGCCCTCGGCCACGTCGGCCCGCTTCCACAGCACGGTCACGGCGTCGCGCCCGTCCAGTTCCCGGGAGTGCAGGGGCTCGGGCGCCACGGCCACCACGTCCAGCACGCGGGGGTCGGTGTGCAGGGCGCGGAGCACGTCGCTGTCCGCCGCGTTCAGGACCCGGGTCAACACCTCGGTCCCGGCGGTGGTGCGTCCCCACCACGACTGGCCGTCACCGGGAGCGGCCGCCGCCTCCAGCGCACCCACCTCGTGGAGGAGGACCTCCATCTCGTCGGGGTCGAACACGTCCGTGACCACCAGGTACCCGGCCTCGTCCAGGAAGTGGCGGGCCTCGTCGGCCCGGTCGTCCAGGTCGGCCAGGGCGAAGGTCCGGGTGGGGTCCAACGGGGCGCCGTCGGCGTCGCGCAGCTCCGCGGTGTCCGGGTCGAAGATGGGCCGGCCGTGGAAGAGGGCACGCAGCCCCGGCTCCCAGCGGACGAACCGCAGCGGCTTTCCCACCGAGGCCGTGACGCGGCCGCCGTAGAAGAGCCCGGGTGCGGTGTCCAGGTCCGAGACCAGCCCCACGAAGGACGCGAGGTCCAGGTCGATCACGGTGTCGGCCCGCTCCTCGCCCGCCTCCACCGTCACGCTGCCCTGCTCCGGCACGTAGGTGTAGACGCCGGCGGGGGTGCGCAGGCCCAGGGCGCCCAAGGAGCGCAGGTCCACCCACGCCAGTGCACCGTTCCCGGCCGTGATCCGCGCCGGCAGGTCCTCTTGGTGGAAGCGGTGGAACCCCTCCGCGTCCGGCGTGATCGCGGTGGGCGCAGCAGCGGTCGATCCCATGGGCACAGTGTGCCCGCTCAGGCGTCCACCACGCGCTTGAGCTTGTAGCCGGAGCGGGGCAGCGTCTCCCGGTCCAGCACCTCCACCGCGGCCTCCACGCCCAGGCGCTCCTTGATGCCCACCCGCACCCGGCCCTCCACGTCCGCGTGGTCGCCGCCGGCCGCGCCGACCTCCACCCGCACCGACAGCGGCTCGTGGGAGCCCTGCGGGTTGACCACCACGAACTCCAGGGTGGGCTCACGGATCTCCGGGGCGGCCTGGCCGATGGCCTGCTCCAGGTCCGACACCTGGAAGTGCACGCCCTGGCAGCTCAGCAGGTCCTTGAACCGCCCGCCCCAGAAGCCGATCCGGGACGTCTCGCCCAGCGGGCAGCTGCTGTCCTCCAACATGGCGGCCTCCTCCAGGTCGTAGCGGAGCAGGCCGTTGTCGCGGTCGAGGGTGGTGACCACCAGGTTGCCCCACTGGCCGTCGGGGACGTCCCGGCCGGTCTCGGGGTCGATGGCCTGGATGATGGCCCAGTCCTCGTGCAGGTGGGCCCCGTCGCACGCCGAGTCCGGGCCGCCCAGGTAGGCGTAGCACTCGAAGCCCGCGGTCATCATCGGCATGAGGCCCCGCCCGAAGCCGCCCATGGAGAAGTTGGGGAAGCCGCAGTCCTCCACCAGGTCGACGCCCATCTTGGCCGCCACCTCCTGGAACCGGTGCTGGCTCAGGGTGACCATCTGCAGGTCGGGATGGATGCGCTGCCAGATCTTGATGGCCTGCTCGGCCAGCTCGTCGGTCTCCGGCGGCGGCACCCAGAGGTTGAGGAAGCCGAAGTACTCCAGCGTGCCCGACAGCATGAGCCCGCCCCCGTAGAGGTAGGCCGGATGGCAGTGGGTGACGACCTGGCCCGGCCGCCAGCCGTTGCGCCACCAGTTGCGGGCCGCGGACTCGTACTCGATGAACAGGTCGTGGCGGGTCAGCACCGTCACGGTCGGGGTGCCGGTGGTGCCGGTGGACTGCCCGATCCGGACGCACTCCGACAGCGGCGTGAACCGGTAGTCGCCCATGGGCGGGTACTCGGCCTCGGAGTCCCGCAGGTCCTGCTTGAGGGTGGTGGGGATCCTGTTGACGTCCTCCAGCGACGTGAGGTCGTTGCCCGAGGTGATGCCGGCCTCGCCCAGCTTGCGGGCGAACAGGCCGACCGGGCCATCGAGCGAGCGGTCCACCAGCGTGCGGAGGCGTTCGAGCTGCAGTTCCCGGCGCCGCTCGGGTGCCATGGTCTGCATCTCCGGGTCCCAGTGCTGCTGGTCGGCCTGGCGTGCCGGTGGTCCGAGCACCTCGGGTCCGTAGGACGGCATGGTTCCCCCTCTGGTCGTGCCCGCCGCGTCGTCGTCCCGGCGGGCTGCGGGCAGAGGTTACGCTGCCGACTGACACGCGTGTCAGGGATCGCGTGTGGGGGCCGTGGTGCACGGCGTCGGGCAGAGCCGGGGAGCGTCGAGTGGCCGCAGCGGTGACGATCGGGGTGGACATCGGCACCACGTCGGTCAAGGCCGTGGCCGCGGACGGCGACGGGCGGGTGCTGGCCACGGCCCGGGTCGAGCCATGCGGTGCTGACCCCGGCACCGAACGTCCTGGAGCACGACGCCCGGCCTGGCCTGGCGCGACGGCGTGCGGGCCGCGGCCCGTCAGGTGGCCGAGGCCGCGGTAGCGGCCGGGCACACGGTGGCCGGGGTCAACGTGGCGGCCATGGTGCCGTCGTTGTGCCCCGTCGATCGCGACGGGGTGCCGATCGGGCCGGGGCTGCTGTACGGCGACGAGCGGGCCAAGGGCGGCGTGCGGGGCCTGGACCCGTCCCAGGACGGCGAGTTGGTCCGCATGCTCACCTGGATGGCGGCGGCCCATCCGGAGGCGGCCGGGTACTGGCCGGCGCAGGCCGTGGGCAACGCCGCGCTGTGCGGTGCCGGCGTGATCGACTCCGTCACGGCCATGACCACGCTGCCGTTGTTCGACTTCACCGGGTGGGACCCGGCGGTGTGCGCCGGAGCAGGGGTGCGGGCCGACCAGCTCCCCGGCATCCGCTCCGGGGCCGCACCGGCGGGCACGATCGGCCCGGACCTGGGACCGGCGCTGGCCGGCGCGGTGGTGGGGGGCGGCACCATCGACGCCTTCGGCGAGCAGCTGGTGGCCGGCGCCGACGAGGTCGGCGACGTGCTGCTCATCATGGGCGCCACGCTGATCGTGTGGGCGTGCGTGGCGGACTGGGTGGAGGCACCGGGGCTGTGGACGGTGCCCCACACCGCGCCGGGCAAGGTGCTGGTCGGTGGACCCTCCAACGCCGGGGGCATCCTGAAGGACTGGGCCGCCACGGTCCTGGTACGGCCCGGTGAGGGCGGGGATGCCGGCGACCCGATGGCGGGAGTGACCGCGGGGGAGTGGTCGACCCGACCGACGTGCCGGTGGTGCTGCCCTACGTGCGGGGCGAGCGGACCCCCCTGCACGACCGGGACCGGCGGGGGTCGTTCCACGGGTTGTCCGTCGCCCACGGACCGGCGGCCATGTGGCGCGGCGTCCACGAGGCCTCGGGCCACTCGGTCCGCCACCACCTGGACCTGGCCGGGGTGCTGGGCGAGGTCCCGGTGGCCCGCCGCATCGTGGCCACCGGGGGTGGCGTGCGCGACGCCGCCTGGGTGCAGGCCGTGGCGGACGTGACCGGGCTGCCGGTGGACGTGGTGGCCGTGCCCGAGGGCGGCGCGCTGGGCTCGGCCTACCTGGCCCGCGTGGCCGCGGGGCTGGAGCCGGATGCCTCGGGCGCCGTCCGCTGGGCCCGCACCTCGCACCGGGTGCAGCCGGACCCGCGGTGGGTCGGGCCCGTGTGCGGAGCGCCACCGCACGTTCGTGGAGCTGACCGGGCCACCGTTCGACCCCGGTGCCGGCGCATGAACCCGACCGGCGACCCCGGCGGGATCGTCCTGCTGCCCGATCCCGGAGCCGGCCGAGGTGCACTTCACGCTCATCTCCGTCGACGACCACCTGGTGGAACCGCCCCACCTGTTCCGGGGTCGGATGCCCCCGGCGCTGGCCGACCGGGCGCCGCACGTGCGCACCACGTCCAAGGGCCACGAGATCTGGGTCTTCGACGGGCAGGCCTACCCCCAGGTGGGGCTCAACGCCGTGGCCGGACGGTCCAAGGACTCCTCCCCCATGGAGGCGGTGCGCTTCGACCAGATGCGCCCGGGGCTGCTGGGACCCGGCGGCGCGGGTGGCGGACATGGACCTGGGCGGCATCTGGGCGTCGGTGAACTTCCCGTCGCAGATCACCGGGTTCTGCGGATCGGTGTACTCGGGGTGCTCGGATCCGGAGCTGGGCCTGGCCTGCGTGCGGGCCTACAACGACTGGTACCTGGAGGAGTGGGTCGACACCGTTCCCGGACCGGTTCGTCCCCATGGGCATCACCTACCTGGCCGATCCGGGCGCCGGCGCGGCGGAGATCCGGCGCAACGCGGCGCGGGGGTTCACGGCGGTGTCGCTGCCGGAGCAGCCCCAGAAGCTCGGGCTACCCGACGCTGCACTCCGGCTGGTGGGACCCGGTGGTGGAGGCGTGCGCGGAGACCGGCACCGTGATCTGCCTGCACGTCGGATCCTCCGGCATCACCTCCGACGCCATGCCGTTGGACGGTCCGCTGGTGGAGTTCACCGCCACGCTCTTCCCGTCGTTGTCACTGCACGCCTGCACCGACTGGCTGTGGTCGGGGTACCCGCTCCGGTTCCCGGACCTCCGCATCGCCATGAGCGAGGGCGGGCTGGGGTGGGTGCCCATGCTGGCCGACCGGCTGGACTACATCTTCGAGGTGTCGGGTCACGGCCGGCAGGCGTGGCCGGCCGGTGCGGACAACCCCGACGGGTTGTCGCCGACCGAGGTCCTGCTGCGGAACTTCTGGTTCTGCTCGGTGGACGACCCGTCGATCTGGCCCATCCGGGACCGCATCGGCGTGGACCACATCATGATCGAGGTCGACTACCCCCATGCCGACTCGACCTGGCCCGACACCCAGGACTTCCTGGCCCGCCGGTTGGCCGCGCTCCCGCTGGAGGAGGCACGCCTGGTCACCCACGGCAACGCCGCGGCGTTGTTCCGCCATCCCCTGCCGTCGGAGACCCGCCCATGACGCCCGCGACGGAGAGGTGACCGTCCCGTGACGCTGCCCATGACCGGACCGACGGCCCCGTCCGCGCTGGACCCGGACGGCATCGAACTGGCCACCGTGGCCCGTCGCTGGCTGGAGGCCCGTTCGCCGTCGGCGGTGGTGCGGGCCGCGCTGGAGGCCGACGGCCGAGGTGCTGCCCCCGTTCTGGGACGAGCTGACCGGGATGGGTTGGGTCGGACTGGCCGTGCCGGAGGCGGCCGGCGGACAGGGCGGCGACGCTGGGCGACCTGTGCACGGTGGTGGAGGAGTGGGGGCGGGCGGTGGCCCCCGGCCCGTTCCCCGGGACGGCGGTCGTGGCCACGGTGCTGGGCCGGTTCGCCCCCCACCTGGTGGCGCCGTTGCTGGCCGGCGCGCCCGCGGCGGCGATGGTGGACCCGTCGGACCCGGTCGACGGCGGCGGCCTGGCCGAGTGGTTCCTGGTGCCCGCCCTCGCCGCGGCCCCGGCGTCGGGGGAGTGGGTCCTGGTGGAGCGGGACCAGGTGCGGGTGGAGCCGCTCCCCGGAGCGGACCCGACCCGGCGGCCGGCCCGGGTGACGCTGGACCCCGACGCGGTGCCGACGGACCGGCGCTTCGACGCGCCGCCGGGAGCGGTGGAGCAGACCGTCGCGTTGGTCCGCGCCGCGGAGGGCATCGGGGTGGCGTCGTGGTGTGTGCACACCGCGGCCGCCCACGCCTCGGAACGCGTCCAGTTCGGCCGGCCCATCGGCCAGTTCCAGGCCGTGAAGCACCGCTGTGCCGATGCGCTGTGCCGGTTGGAGGCGGCCCGGGCGCTCACGTGGGACGCCGCCGGCCTGGACCCCGACGACGAGCAGTTCCCGGCCGCGGTCGCGGCCGCGGCATCGCTGGCACCTCCGGCCGCGTTCGAGTGCGCCAAGGACGCCATCCAGGTGCTGGGCGGTATCGGCTACACGTGGGAGCACGACGCCCACCTCTACCTGCGCCGGGCCACGGCGGGTCACTCCCTCAACGGCGACCCCGCCCGGTGGCGCGACGCGGTGCTGGAGGCGGCCGTGGCGGGCACCCGGCGGACGCTGCAGCTCGACCTGCCGGCAGCGGCCGAGGCCCACCGGGACGCGGTGCGGGCCGCGGTGGCCGCCATCGCGGCGGAGGACCGGTCGCGCTGGAACACCCTCCTGGCCGACCAGGGCTGGATCTGTCCCCACTGGCCCGAGCCGTGGGGCCGGGGGTCCGGTCCGCTGGAGCAGCTGGTGATCGACGAGGAGTTCCGGGCCGCCGGCATCCGCCGCCCGCACCTGCAGGTGGCGGGGTGGGTGCTGCCCACCCTCATCGCCCATGGCACCGCGGCCCAGCAGGAGCAGTTCATCGCCCCGTCGCTGCGCCACGAGCTCACGTGGTGCCAGCTGTTCTCCGAGCCCGGCGCGGGCTCGGACCTGGCATCGCTGGCCACCCGGGCGGAACGGGTGGACGGCGGCTGGTCGCTGACCGGCCAGAAGGTGTGGACCACCATGGCCAGGGAGGCGGACTGGGGCATCTGCCTGGCCCGCACCAACCCCGCGGCGCCCAAGCACGAGGGCATCACCTGCTTCCTGGTGGACATGTCCACCCCCGGCATCGACGTGCGGCCCCTCCGGGAGCTGACCGGCTTCGCCCTCTTCAACGAGGTGTTCCTGGACGGGGTGGTCGTCCCCGATGCCTACGTGGTGGGCACCGTCGACGACGGGTGGCGGTGCGCCCGCACCACGTTGGAGAACGAACGGGTGTCCATGGCCTCGGGGTCGTCGTTCGGCCCGGGGGTGGAGGCGGTCCTGGAACTGGCCGACCGGGCCGGGGCCCTGCACGACGACCGGGTCCGCGACCGCGTCGGCGTCCCTGGTGGTGACGTCGCAGGCCATCGCGGTCATGGGGCTGCGGACCACACTGCGGGCGATCGGCGCGACCGGCCGCTCCGGTGCCGGTGCCGGCGGGGCCGCGGTGCCCGGTCCCGAGGCCAGCGTGCGCAAGCTCATGGGGGTGGAGCACGAACAGCGGGTGCAGGAGGCGGGCATGGACCTGTTGGGCCCGTGGGCGGTCGTGGACGAGGGGGAAGGGGCCCGATGGTTCGGGGGGTTCCTGGGCAACCGGGCCCTGTCCATCGCCGGGGGCACCTCGGAGATCCAGCGCAACGTGATCGCCGAGCGGCTGCTCGGCCTGCCCCGGGACTGAGGAGTCCCGGATGCGCCTGGGGTTGGTCACCCCGATCGTCTCGCTCAACCCGCGGGTGGCGGTGGACTGGGAGGAGGCGGCGACCCCGGATGACCTGGTGGCGCTGGCCCGGGCCGCGGACCGGCTCGGGTTCCACCACCTCACCTGCTCCGAGCACGTGGCGGTGCCGGCCGGGGCGACGACGGCCACCGGCAGCGTGCGGGGGACGCGGTACTACGACCCCGCGGTCACGTTGGGGTTCCTGGCCGCCGCCACCGAGCGGATCCGGCTGGCCACCCACGTGCTGGTCGCCGGCTACCACCACCCGCTGCAGGTGGCCAAGGCCTACGGCACGCTCGACGTCCTGAGCGGTGGCCGGGTGGTGCTGGGCGTCGGGGTGGGGTCGTTGCGGGAGGAGTTCGACCTGGTGGGTGCTCCGTTCGAGGACCGGGGCGAGCGGGCCGACGACTTCCTGCGGGCGCTGCGGGCGTCGTGGGGGGTGGCCGAGCCGGCCTACGACGGTCCCCACCACTCGTTCCGTGGCCTGGTGGTGGACCCGTGCGCCACCACCACCTCACCGACGGTGTGGGTGGGCGGGCGGACGGGACGGTCGCTGCGCCGGGCGCTGGAACTGGGGGACGGCTGGGTGCCGTTCGGGGTGGCCGACGACGGCCTGGCAGCCCTCCTGGAACGGGCCCGTCACACCGGTGCGTGGGAGCGCCGGAGCGACCCGTTCGACCTGGTGCTGGCGGCGGAGGACCTGGACCCGCTGGCCGATCCCGGTGGCACCACCGATCGCCTGGCCGCGTTGGGCGCACTGGGCGCCACGATCGTGGACGTCCGGGTCCGCCACCGCTCACGGGACCACCTGGTGGACCAGCTCGAGGCGCTGGTGCCCCTGGCCGCCGCCGTCAGCCCCCGGACACCACGGTGAAGGCGGCCCCGGTGGGGTCGACCACGGTGGCCAGCCGGCCGTAGGGCGAGTCGTCCGGCCCGCTCGCCACCGATCCCCCCAGCTGCTCCGCCCGCACCAGCGCGGCATCGGTGTCCGGCACCCGGAAGCACACCTCCCAGTGGGGTGGTACCTCGGGCGGCAGGAAGTCGGTCACGTCGTGGATGCCGGCCAGGGGCTCGTCGTCGACGACCATGGTCGTGTAGCGGAACTCGGGTGCCCCGGGCATCTCGCTGGTCGTCCATCCGAAGACGTCCCGGTAGAACGCGACGGTGGCGTCGTAGTCCCGCGTGACGCACTGGAACCAGGCCGGTGTGCCCACGTCCATCAGCACCTGGAACCCACGGTGCTCGCCCGGCTGCCAGATGCCGACCGCGGCGCCGCCGGGGTCACCGACCATGGCCATGGTGCCGAGCGGGCCCACCACGTGGGGCTCCAGGTACACCGCCCCGCCGTGCGCGGCCGCGGCGCGGACCGTGGCGGCGGCGTCCTGTGTGGCCAGGTA
The DNA here is from genome assembly GCA_963773765.1 of uncultured Actinomycetota bacterium. GTDB lineage: Bacteria > Actinomycetota > Acidimicrobiia > Acidimicrobiales > Microtrichaceae > CAVZCC01. The sequence goes on from CAVZCC010000006.1 coordinate 333,880, forward strand.
GACCGACCAGACGTCGGGCATGCCCTCCGCCTGGGCCTGCATGCAGCCGGCGATCCGGTCGTCGCCGAGGGAGAAGTTCACGTAGCCCCCGTACTCCTCGCCCGCGGACTCCGAGGTCCAGCCGAACAGGTCGCGGTAGAAGGCGCGGCTGCGGTCGGGGTCCGAGGTCATCAGGTCGATCCAGCACGGTGCGCCCAGGGGGGCGTCGTCTCGTCGGGGCATGTTCGTTCCTCGCTTCGTCGGTCCGGTGGCTGGGTAGCAGGGCGTGGGGGGGCAGCGCCTGCCTACCAGGGTCCGACGACGCGGGCTCCCGGAACTCATCGACGGCACGACCGCGTTACCGATTCCCCGGAATTGGGCTGTCCGGCCTATTCACGGGTCGGTGACCCTCGGTCAGGATGTCCTGGGGAGCAAGTCAGTCCAGGGAGGGGAAGTCCATGGGTGCCGTGTCGAAGGACCGATCACGTGAACAGGTGCCGTCGCACCTCTGGCCGCCCGGCGGCGACGACCCCGAGTCGGCCGCCCGGATCCGGGCTGCGCTGGACCGCAGCGAGCTGAGCGTCGAGTACCAGCCCCAGGTGGACCTGCGGACCGGCACCGTGCTCGGGGCCGAGGCCCTGTTGCGGTGGCACCGGCCGACGGCGCCATCGGTGTCGCCCGAGCGGATCGTCCCCGTCGCCGAGGGTGCCGGGCTCATCCGGCCGCTGACGCGCTTCGTGCTGAGGACCGCCGTGGAGCAGTGCGCCCGCTGGCACCGGTCCGGACTGGCGTTGCGGGTGTCGGTCAACCTGTCACCCCTCAACCTGGCCGAGCCGAGCCTGGTGGACGACGTCCTGGCCCTGTTGGACGCCTGGAGCCTGCCGGCCGGCGCCCTCCGCCTGGAGATCACCGAGACCAACGTGATGGGCGACCTGCCGATGGCGGTGGAGGTGATGGCGCGACTGCGGGCCAACGGGGTCGGGGTGGCCATCGACGACTTCGGCACCGGCTTCTCCTCGCTGGCCTACCTGACGGCGCTGCCGGTGGACGAGCTCAAGCTGGACCGTTCGTTCCTCCGCCGGCTCAGCCACGACGACGCCAGCGGGACGGTGCTGCGGGCCGTGGTGGACCTGGGCCGCGACCTGGGGCTGGAGGTGGTGGCCGAGGGGGTCGAGACCGCGGCCCACCTGGACTCGCTGCAGGTGATGGGGTGCCCGGTGGCCCAGGGCTTCCTGTTCGCGTCCTCCATGGCCCCGCCCACGTTCGGGCGCTGGCTCACCGAGCAGCGGTCCCTGCCGTCGGGCCGCCTGGTCCTGGCGGTGGCCTGAGTCGCTCCAGGACCTCCTCCGGCACCCTGTCCAGGTCCCGGTACACGTGGTGCACGCAGGGCTCGCCGGGACGCCGGGTGGGGAACTCGACCGTGGTCGGCACGCCGTCGCGTTCGAGCGGTTGGACCTCGTTGTTGATCGAGCAGTGGGCGCAGTACACCGGGAGCCCGGGCTCGCCGAACGTGGCCGGCCCGTCGCCCTGCAGCCGGAGGTACCCGCGGCCCGCCCCGGCACCGACGGGGTCGTAGCGGCCCTCGTCCACCAGCCGGCCTCCGGTGCCGCACCGGAACGACAGCTCGATGCGGTCCTCGTCGGCGTCCACCTCGACCGTTGCCCCGTTGGCCACCATGGGCCGGATCACGGCCCGGGCCCGGGCCTCCGCCGGGAGGTCCCGCCACGGCGGCGAGCCGTCGGGCCCGGCCCGGCGCTCGGCCAGGTAGCCGTCGCCGAACTCCCGCAGCGCGGCCTCGACCGCGCCCTCACCCAGTTCGCGGCCGATGAAGGAGAGCAGTGACGTGATCCAGTTGACCGAGTAGTCCTGCAGGCCGGCGAACCGGTCCACCAGGCTCGCCAGTGCGGCCTCGGCGCCGGCGGCGTCCCCGGCCCGGACCGCAGCCAGGACCCGGTCGTGGTCGGGCACCGCGGCGGCGCGCAGCCGGTCGAGCTCCGGGGTCGTCTCCATGGGCCGACGCTAGGCCCGGGGGGTCAGGCTGCGGCGGTCTCGCGGTCGTCGTCGTGGTGGTCCGAACCCCGCCGGTCGGGGCGGTCCTCCACCTTGGGACGCCGCACTCCCCAGATCACGTGGACCTTCTCCAGCAGGAAGAGGATGTACCAGGTCACGTCGATCTCCCACCACCGCAGGCCCTGGCGGGCCAGGTGGGCGTGGTGGTGGTGGTTGTTGTGCCAGCCCTCGCCCATGGTCAACACGGCCAGGAAGGCGTTGTTGCGGCTGGTGTCCAGCGTGTCGAACCGGCGCCGGCCCAGGACGTGGGCCAGCGAGTTGATCATGAACGTGGAGTGCCACAGCAGCACCGTGGAGAGGAAGAACCCGATCACGAGGCCGGACCAGCCACCGATCAGGAAGCACGCGATGCCCAGGGTCCACGGAGCGATCCAGTCCTGCTTGGAGATGAATCGGATCTCCGGGAACTTCTCGAAGTCCTTCATCGTGCCCTCGGGCCGGGTCGAGGTCTCGTCGGAGAGGATCCAGCCGACGTGACTCCACCAGAAGCCCTTCATGGGCGTGTGGGGGTCGTCGATCGTGTCGGTGTAGCGGTGGTGGATGCGGTGGTGTCCGGCCCACCACAGGGGGCCCTTCTGGGCCGACATGCACCCGCCGAAGGCGAGGATGAACTGGAAGGCCCGGCCCGTGCGGAACGCCCGGTGGGCGAAGTAGCGGTGGTAGCCGGCGGTGATGAAGAACATCCGGCCCCAGTAGGTGGCCATGAACAGGATGACGGCGGTCCAGGTCACGCCGGTGAAGATCGCCAGCAGCGGGAGGAGGTGGACCAGGAAGAACGGCACGGAGGTGCGCATGTTGATCTTCCCGTGGGGCAGTCGTTCGGTAGAGATGGTGCACCTTCCGGGGGGTGTGCTCGGCGCTCCGACCCATTGGTGGCGCCGCTTGGTGGTGTCGGGCCCGGGGCCCGATCGATGGGGTGACCCACGGTAACCCTTTCGCGCTCCGGGCGGGCAACTCCCGCGCCGCTGCCCTGAGTCCCCCTTGTCATTTCCGGCACAAGGATCAATAATTAGGCCAACAAGCCGAATAAATCGACGGGCACGACGTGGTCCCGGCGGTGCGGCGGAGGAGGTCCGGGCATGGACCAGCAGCGACAGACGTCGACGGGTGAGCGTGACGGTCGGATGGTGGCCTGGTGGATGGTGGCCATGGCCACGGGCATCGTGGCGGTGCTGCTGTCCGGCATCGGTCTCTTCCTGCCGGCCTCCGGCGGATCGGCGTCGGAGGGCGCATCGTCCGGTGCCGGCGGGGCAAAGACGGTCCAGGTGGAGCTGGGTGAGTTCTACGTGAAGCCCGCCACCATCGAGGTGCCCACGGGGACCGAGCTCACGCTCGAGGTCACCAACGCCGGCACGATGGACCACGACCTGAAGCTGGCGGGCACGACCGGCACCAAGATGCTGGGACCCGACCAGTCCGAGACGGTGGCGCTCGGGCCGATCGATGCCGACGCCCAGGCCTGGTGCACCGTGCCGGGCCACAAGGAGGCCGGCATGGTGCTCACCATCGTCGCCACGACCGACGGCAGCACCGCCACCAGCGGAGGACCTGACCACGGTGCCGCGACGGCCACGGCGGCCGCGGCCGAAGGGGACTCCGCCACCATCGATGCCCAGTCCGAGCCGCCCGACGGCTGGAAGCCCTACGACCCGACCCTGGCCCCCGTCCCGGGCGGCACCGAGCACGCCGTCACGCTGAACGCCACGGAGAAGGTCCTGGAGGTCGCCCCCGGGGTGACCCAGGAGATGTGGACCTTCAACGACCAGGTGCCCGGTCCCACGCTGCACGGCAGGATCGGTGACGTGTTCACCGTGACCCTGGTCAACAAGGGCAAGCTGGGCCACTCGATCGACTTCCACGCCTCCAAGGTGGCCTGGAACGACGAGATGCGGACCATCGAGCCCGGGGAGTCCTTGGTGTACCAGTTCACCGCCGACTACGCAGGGGCATTCATGTACCACTGCGGCACGGCGCCCACCCTGCACCACATCGGCAACGGGATGTACGGCGCGATCATCATCGACCCGCCCGTGCTCGCACCCGTGACCCACGAGTACCTGATGGTCCAGTCGGAGCTCTACCTGGGCCCCGAGGGCAAGCCCGGGGACCTCACCAAGATGCAGGCCGAGGACTTCGACGCGGTCGTGTTCAACGGGTACTGGAACCAGTACAAGTTCGCCCCGGTCCAGGTGGAGCCGGGGGAGCGGATCCGGGTGTGGGTCGTGGACGACGGGCCCAGCGAGAACTCGGCGTTCCACATCGTGGGCACGGTGTTCGACACGGTGTGGAGGGAGGGCACCTACCTCCTGCAGCCCGACGCCCGACAGGGCGGCAGCCAGGTGCTGGACCTGCAGCCGGCCCAGGGCGGGTTCGTGGAGTTCACCTTCGCCGAGGTCGGCTACTACCCGATGGTGACCCACAAGTTCGCCAACGTCGGCAAGGGCGCCCTCGGCCTGTTCCGGGCCGGTGACGCCCAGATGGCTGCCGGGGCCAGCCACTGATGTCCCCACGGTCGGGTGGAGCGGGGGCCCGGCGCCCGGCGCGCCGGTCCCCCGGGGCTGCGCCGTTCGACCAGATGAGCCAGGCCGACGCCGAGGCGCTGGCGGATCCCACCAGGTTCCGGTTGTTCGACGTGCTCCGACGGGCCGACGGGCCGATGACGGTCGCCGACCTCACCGCCGTGGTCGGGGTGCACCACACCGCCGTGCGCCAGCACCTGGCCAAGCTCCGCGACGCCGGCCTGGTGACGGAGGAGCGGGCCGCCCCGTCCGGGCGGGGGCGGCCCCACCTGCTGTACCGGATCCGGCTCGGCCAGGCGTCCGGAGCGGGGGTGTCCGGCGCCTACCAGCGGCTGGCGGTACTGCTCGCCGCTGCGGTCCGGTCGGGGCGGTCGGCCCGCGAGGTCGGACGGGAGGCAGGGCGCGAGGTGGCCCGGGAGACCGCCCTGGAGGCGCAGGAGCCCGACCAGCAGGATCCGGTCCGGATCGTGGTGGACGAGGCCGAGCGACTGGGGTTCCGGCCGGCGGTGGAGGACACCGACACCGGGGTCGACGTCGTCCTCCGCCACTGCCCGTTCCGGGACGTCGCGGCCGACGATCCCGAAACCGTCTGCTCGCTGCACCTGGGGATGGCGGAGGGCGTGGCGGAGGAGGCCGGCGGCCTCGACGTGCTGGGCATGGTCGTCAACGACCCGTACCGCGCGGGATGCCGGATGCAGCTCCGGCGGACCTCGGACTGATCCAGGTGCCCCTGGTCCCGACGAGTCGGCACGGCCGCCCTTGCCGTGCGTACGATCGGTCCGGTGGGGCCGGCCCGGACCGGACCGACCCGCGGGTGCACGAGGAGTGGCATGGCTGAACTGCTGGAACTGCACATGGCCCAGTCGGACCTGTTCGCCTGGAACATGGAGGACGACCCGCTCCTGCGGTCGACCATCGTGGCGGTGGCCATGCTGGACCGGAGCCCGGACTGGGACCGGCTGGTGGAGATGATGGAGCGGGGCTCGCGGATGGTGCCGTCCTTCCGCCAGAAGGTGGTGAGCCCGCCGCTGCGCCTGGCGCCGCCCCGGTGGGTGGTGGACCCCGACTTCGACCTGAGTTGGCACCTGCGACGGATGAACGTGACCGGGGCCGGCGACCTGGAGTCCGTCCTGGACTTCGCCCGCACCACGGGCATGCAGGCGTTCGACCGGGCCCGCCCGTTGTGGGAGTTCACGCTGCTGGAAGGGTTGGAGGACGGGCGGGCCGCCTTCGTCATGAAGATCCACCACTCCCTCACCGACGGCATCGGCGGGATGCAGATCGCGGCCGAGATCGTGGACTTCGACCGGGAGGGCGTCGACCGTGGCCCCATGCCGGAGGAGCCCGAGCCCGACTCGCTGGGCCCGCTGGGCCCGGTCGGCGACGCCCTGGCCTACAACGTGGCCCTGGGCATGGAGGTGGTCCGCTGGGGCGCGGCCGCCGCCATCCCGTCCCTGCGGCGGGTCGTGACCGACCCGTTGGGGGTGGCCTGGAAGACGGTGCGCACCGCGACGTCGGCGGTGAAGTTCGTGCGGCCGATCAGCGAGACCCTGTCCCCGGTCATGACCGAACGGCACCTGGGCTGGCGCTACGGCGTGCTGGACGTGCCCTTCGAGCCGCTGCACGACGCCGGCCGGGCGGGGGGATGCACGCTGAACGACGCCTTCCTGGCCGGCGTGCTGATCGGGCTGCGCAACTACCACGAGCACCACGGCGCCGCGGTGGCGGAGCTGCGGGTCACCATGCCGGTGAGCCTGCGGACCGAGGACGACCCGGCCGGGGGGAACCGGGTGACGCTGGTCCGGTTCCCGCTCCCGCTCGACGTGTTCGATCCCCACGAGCTGATGCGGGCGGTCGACGACCGGGTGGCGCAGTGGCGCCGGGAGCCGGCGGTGCCGCTGTCGGGGATGATCGCGGGGGTGCTCAACCTGCTGCCCTCGCCGGTGATCGGCGGGATGCTGAAGCACGTGGACTTCCTCGCCTCCAACGTGCCCGGGTCTCCCGTCCCCATGTTCGTGGCCGGGGCCAAGGTCGACCGCTACTACGCCTTCGGCCCCACGATCGGTGCCGCGGTGAACGTGACCCTCATGTCCTACGACGACACGTGCTGCGTCGGGGTCAACACCGACACCGGTGCCGTGCCCGATCCGGAGGAGCTCCTGGCCTGCCTCGCGGCCGGCTTCGAGCAGGTCCTCGGGGATTCGGGGGGTTCACCACGGGTCGTCCGTCCCCTCGGCTGACGCCTCCGTCAGGTCTGCGGATCGGTGCCCTGGCAGCGATGTGCCGTGGTGAACGCTGTACATCGAACTTGTGCATTCGGTCACAAGATTGTGACGTGATGTTACGGAGATGGCGTTCTTTCGTAATAATGTCGCCTGGTCGTCATGAGGACGACTGTTTCGACATCAGAACGAAGGGCGACTTCCATGCAGCACGACCCCAGCACCTCCCCCGATCACGACACCGTTGCCGATCACCGATCCCGAACCGCCACCGCTCCCCGGCCCGGGGACACGAGCAGTCCCGGGGCGCCGGCCGCGACCCGCTCCCGCCGTGGGCGGCGCCTGGGTCTGTTCGCCGGTGCCATGGTCGCACTCCTCTTCGCCTCGGGCTGCAACGCCAACATCCCGCTGTCCCAGTGGGTGCCCGACTTCAACGGTGACGGCACCATCGACGAGGCCGAGGTGGCCCAGCAGCAGCAGGTCCTGGTCCAGAAGTTCCTCGCCGCGGTGGAGAACCACCGCCGCAGCGTGCAGGCACACCCCTTCCTGACCTGCGTGCGGAACCACGAGTCCGGTGGCAACTACCAGGCCAAGAACCCGGGCAGCTCCGCCTCCGGCGCCTACCAGTTCCTGGACAGCACCTGGCGCACCGTGTCCGCCCGGGCCGGCCAGGGTGGCTACGGCAGCGCCCGCTACGCCCCCTGGTACGTCCAGGACTCCGTCGCCCTGTGGCTCTACCAGAACGGCGGCCGGTCGGCCTGGAACGGCACCGGCTGCTGATCGATCGGTCCCAACGGGACCGGCGACGCACTCCATCACCTCCCCTTCCCGGGCCGCCGACACCGTCGGTGGCCCGGGTCGCGTCCCGGGCTGTGCGGTCCGGTGGCTCAGCCGATGGCTGTGCCGAAGAGCTTGCCGATGAGGTAGGTGACGGCCAGGGCGATGGTGCCGCCGACACCCACGCGGAGGGCCCCGCGCAGCTTGTTGGCGCCCCCCAGCGCGGCACCGACCGCTCCCAGCACCACCATGCCGATGATGGTGGCCACGGTGATGGCCACGACCTTGCCGCCCTCCGGCACCACGATGGCGGTGACGAGCGGGATGGCGGCCCCGACCGCGAAGCTGCCGAAGGAGTACACCGCTGCCTGCAGCGGTCGGGCCAGCAGGTCCTCCGAATGGCCCAGCTCGTCACGGAGGTGGGCCCCGAGGGCATCGGTGGCCATGAGGGTGTCCGCCACCTGCTGCGCCAGGGGACGGGGGAGCCCGCGGGCCTCGTAGATGTTGCGCAGCTCGGCGGTCTCCGCCTCCGGGTCCTCCTCCAGCTCGGCGGCCTCCATGGCCCGGTCCGCCGCTTCCGCGTCGGCCTGCGAGGACACCGAGACGTACTCGCCGATGCCCATGGACATGGCCCCGGCCACCAGGGCGGCCACGCCGGCGGTGATCACCGCGCGTCTGGCTGGACCCGGCGCCGGCGACGCCCAGGAGCAGGGCGCCGGTGGACAGCAGTCCGTCGTTCGCGCCCAGCACGGAGGCCCGGAGCCACCCCGTGCGGGACGTGCGGTGCAGCTCGGCCTGGTGGCGCCGGCGGAGGAGGCTCTGGCGCTGGTCGGTGGCCATGGGCCCGAACGCTACCCGCGGTGTGGGACCATCCCGTCGTGGGTTCCGGGGTGGCGTACGTGCTGGGCGGTGGCGGCAAGCTCGGCGCGGCCGAGGTGGGCATGCTGCGGGCCCTGTGCCGGAGGGGGATCCGGCCCGACGTCGTCCTGGGCACCTCCATCGGGGCCATCAACGGGGCGGCGATCGCCGCGGACCCGACCGAGGAGGGGGTGGAGCACCTGCGGGCGCTGTGGTCCGACGTGGACCACAGCGGCATCTTCGGCGGATCGGTGGTGGACCGGCTCCGCCACCTGGCCCGCACCCGGACCAGCCTGCACTCGAACGAGCCGTTGCGGCGCCTCCTGGAGCGGTCCCTGACGGAGCGCACCTTCGAGGAGCTGGCCGTGCCGTTCCAGTGCGTGGCCGCCTGCATCGAGACCTCGGCGGAGCACTGGTTCAGCACCGGCGGCCTGATCGAGGCGGTGCTGGCCTCCTGTGCCGTCCCCGGCCTCCTGCCTGCGGTGCGGATCGACGGGCGGCACTACCTGGACGGCGGGATCGTGGACTCCATCCCGGTGCGCCGCGCCCTGGAGCTGGACGCGGACGAGGTCTACGTCCTGCAGGTGGGACGGATCGAGCAGCCCCTGGAGCCGCCGCGCCGACCCCACGAGGTGGCGATGGTTGCCTTCGAGATCGCCCGCCGCCGCAGCTTCGCCTCCGCCATGGCCGACCTCCCGCGGGGGGTCAGGGTCCACGTGCTGCCCACCGGTGGGTCCGGTCCGCGGTTCAACGACCTGCGCCAGCTCCGCTACCGGGACTTCTCCGACATCGACGCCCGCATCGACGCCGCCGACGCCGCCACCGAGGCCTACCTGGCCGGTGTGGGGGACGGGGCGTGAGCACGCTCGCCCCCCGACCGGTCCGCCGGATGCTGCTGGTGCCCGCCGTGGTCCTGCTCACCGCGCTGTTGCTGGCCAGCACCCCGTTGATCCTGCTCGGCCTGGCCTTCGCCGTGCGGTTCACCAAGGGTCGGTGGCGCCTGCTCCGGCTCTACTGGTTCCTGCTGGTGTACCTGGTTCGGGAGTCGGTCGGGATCTTCGCCCTGATCACGCTGTGGGTGCTGAGCGGGTTCGGCTGGAAGCTGCGCTCGGACCGGATCGTCCGGGCCCACGTGAAGCTGGAGGGCTGGTACCTGGGCGGGTTGGTGAAGTCGGCCCGCAGGGTGCTGGGCCTGCGCCTGGAGGTCCAGGACGTGCCGGCCCACCTGGCCATCGGAGATCCGTTCCGGGCCGGCTCCGGCGACGGGGCCCGTCCGGTGCTGGTGTTCAGCCGCCACGCCGGGGCCGGGGACTCGTTCCTCCTGGTGCAGCTGCTGGTGGACACCTACGGACGCCGGCCCCGCATCGTGCTGAAGGACCTGCTCCAGTACGACCCCTGCATCGACATCGTGCTGAACCGGCTGCCCAACCGGTTCATCAGCCCCAACCCCCCACCGGGGGCCGGGGTGATCGACTCCATCGCCGACCTGGCGTCGGGCCTGGAGCCCGACGGTGCACTCATCCTGTTCCCGGAGGGGGGCAACTTCACCGAGCACCGACACCAGCGGGCCATCGAGAAGCTGGATGGGCAGGGCCACCACGAGGACGCCGAGATCGCCCGCCGCCTGGTCCACCTGCTGCCGCCCCGGCCGGGCGGGACCTTCGCCGCCATCGACGCCGCCCCGGAGGCGGACATCCTGTTCGTGGCCCACACCGGCCTGGAGCAGCTGTCGTCGGTGCGGGACCTGTGGCGGGGCCTGCCCATGGACCGCGATGTGCGGCTGACGTTCTGGGCGGTGGACCGGGCCGACGTGCCGACCGACCCCGAGGAACGGGTCCACTGGCTGTTCCAGTGGTGGGTGCTGCTCGACGCCTGGATCGAGGAGCACCGCGACCCGGAGCGGCCCGGCCGGCCCGTGGTCGCGACCGGTGGGGTGCCCGCTCAGGTGCCGGCGCCGGACTGAGCAGGGACGGGGGACGGGTCCCGCAGGTCGATCACCCGGTCGTCGCGGTCCTGTTCCGGTTGCTGGTCCTGGTCCTGGTCCTGGTCATCGGGGTGCTTCGTGCCGCCCAGCAGCACGAAGCAGGTCACCAGCCCGGCGACCAACGCCGCCAGCACGGCGGGCTGACGGACCCAGGCCATGACCAGGCCGACCTTGGGGACCAGCACCACCTGGCGGCCGATCATGTCCGACGGCTCCGGGGTCCAGATGTCCGGGGTGGGGTTGTTGTCGCCCTGCATCACGAACCCGTCCCGTGCGGTGCCGCCGACGATGCGGTGGATGACCAGCCCGCCCTCGCCGGGGTCCCCCTCCGGCACCCGGTACGGCACGACCTGGCCCTGCTGGTAGTCGTCGGACGGCCACGTGAGGATCAGGTCCCCGGTGTGGAACGTCGGCTCCATCGAGTGCCCGGAGACGATGATGACCCGGGACGGCTCGCCCTTCACCAGGGGGAGCACCAGCGCGGCCACGCCGGCGCAGACCGCCAGGAGCAGGACCGCCGACAGGGCCTTGGCCGCCCGCCTCACTGGTAGACCACCGTGAGCGTGGGTCGCTGGGCCGCCGTGGTCCACTCCGAGGAGTACCACCAGCTGTCCGTCGTGCCGTTGGGCCGGAGCTCGAACCCGTTGGCGATGGACGTGGTGGCCCGGTTCTGCACCAGGCTCGTCAGGTTGAAGGTCATGACCTCCGTGCCGGCGGTGTCGGCGGAGGCGCCGGTCACCGCCCCGGTGCCGGAGGTGCCCGGGCGGGAGTTGTAGGTCATGGTGGACTCGCTCCAGGTGCCGGTGACCCGGCGGGCGGTGGCCGGGGCGGCACCGATGGTGGTGGGGCCGCCGTCCAGCTCCAGGGTCGCGGAGGTGATCGTGGCGCCGGCGGGGATGGCGGAGAGGTCGAACTTCACGTAGGCCCTGGCGTTCCGGATGGTGGTGCACGACACCGCCGCGATGACGAAGCACACCTGCGAGCTGTCGGCGATGCCGAGGCGGGGGTCGGAGCCGTGGGTGGTGGTGGTGGCCCGGTCGTCGTTCCAGGTGTCCTCGGTGGCGGTGAGCCGCAGCACGTTGGGCACGCTCGGTCGGGTCGTCAGCTGGTACTGGGTGATGGCCCTGGGGGTGAGCGCGAGCTGGGAGGCCGAGGCGAACTGGCTCGCCCCCACCATCGCCGCGATGGCGATGATGACGGTGGGTGCGGTCCAGCGCTTCACCTCGGCCTCCCTGCTCGTCCTGCTCGTGGTTCCCTCAGGCCCCGGCCGGTCAGGCCTGGGCGATGAGGACGGTGGCGTTGTCGACCGCTGCGGCGTCGTACGTCGGGGAGACGGGGACCGTCTGCGACGTGCCGGTCACGGCGGTCGGCGTCGTGGACACCGACACGGTGCCTGCGGTGTTCTTCAGCGAGACGGCCAGGTTCTGGCCGACACACGGAGCAGCCATGCCGCTCACCGTCACCGCGCTGACCCGGTAGGTCCCGGTCGCGGCCTCGAAGGCCGTGGTGTAGCCCAGGGTGACACCGTCGGTGTCACACGAGCCCACCACGCTGGTGCTCGAGCCGAGCCCCTTGGAGGTGACGCCGCCCAGGCTGGAGGCCGAGGCGAGCACGCCACCGAAGACCAGGAGGCCTGCGACGGCGGCGATGATGGTGCGCTTCATGGCGATGCTCCGATCAGTCGGTCGTCAGTGGCTCAGCTGCCGATGAGGACGGCGGCGCTGTCCACGGACTCGCCGGGGAAGTCGGCCACGGCGATGGTCTGCGAGGTGCCGGTCACGGCGGTGCGCTCGGTCGTGGTGGCGGTCCTGCCGTCGGCGGTCTTCAGCGAGACCTCGATGTCCTGGCCCTTGCAGGTGTCGTTGATGCCGTCCAGGTTGACGGCGTTGACCCGGTAGATGCCGGAGGCGGCGTCGTAGGTGGTCGTGTAGTCGAGCTTCACGCCGTCGGTGTCGCAGGAGGCGACGACGGTGGCGCTGGAGCCCAGGTTGCTGGAGTCGACGCCACCGAGGGTGGCAGCGGATGCGAAGACGCCGCCGGCGACGGCGAGCCCGGCGATGCCGGCGATGAGGGTGCGCTTCATGATGGTTGATCCTCTTTCGTGAGATGGATGTCGGGTTGGACTGGTTGCTGTCTGCTTGCTTGTGCCTCGCCCCCGTTGCCGGTGACGGGTCCCATGGAAGGCCCCCCACCTCAAGGCACCACCGCCGGGATCCTCAACGGGGCCTCAAGCGGGGCTCCCGGGAGTGGGTGGTCCTTCCCGGTCAATAGGCCCGATGGTCCACCGCGCCGCCACCGGGGTCGGCGGGACCGACCCCGGCGGTAGCGTCGAGGGCCATGTCGGCCACGGTCCCGGACCTGAACGCAGACTGGTCCGTGCGGGGGCTCACCTCGGCCGAGGTGGCGGCGCGGGTGGCCGACGGCCGGGTCAACGCCATGCCCTCGGACCCCACCAGGACGACGGGGCAGATCCTGCGGGCCAACCTGCTCACCCCGGTCAACGGCATCATCGGGGTGCTCTTCGTCCTGATCGTCATCGCCGAGGGCATCAGCCCCGACATGCTGTTCGCGGGCGTGATCGTGGCCAACTCGCTCATCGGCACCGTGCAGGAGCTCCGGGCCCGGGCCGCACTGGACCGCCTGGCCGTGCTCAACACGCCCCGGGCCACGGTCGTGCGCGACGGCGCCGAGGTCGAGGTCGACCTGGAGGGGGTCGTGGCCGACGACCTGCTGGTGCTCGCTCCCGGCTCGCAGGTGGTGGTGGACGGCGAGGTGGTCCGGGCCGGCGGCCTGGAGCTGAACGAGTCCCTGCTGACGGGCGAGTCGGACCCGGTGCACAAGCATCCCGGTGACGAGGTGATGTCCGGCAGCTTCGTGGCCGCGGGGTCGGGGGCGTGCCGGGCCACCAAGGTCGGCGCCGAGTCCTACGCGGCCTCGCTGGCCGGCGAGGCCCGCCGCTTCACGCTGGTGCACTCCGAGCTGCGGACGGGGATCAACCGGATCCTGCGGTTCCTGATGATCGCCCTGCCCCCGCTGGCCCTGGTGCTGCTGTGGCGGTTGCTGGACACCAGCGACGACTGGCAGGACGCCCTCTCGGGAACGGTCGCGGCCGCGGTGTCCATGGTGCCCGACGGCCTGGTCCTGCTGACCAGCGTCGCGTTCATGGCCGGGGTGGTGAAGCTGTCGCGGCGCAACGCCCTGCTGCGGGAGCTGGCCTCGGTCGAGCTGCTGGCCCGGGTGGACACGTTGTGCCTGGACAAGACCGGCACCATCACCACCGGGGAGATCGTGGCGGCAGGGGTGGAGCCACTGCCCGGTGACGGATCCGTGTCGCCGGGGACCCTCCTGGCCGCCGTGGCGGCGTCCGACCCCGACCCCAACGCCACGCTGCGGGCCATCGGCCTGGCCCACGCGGATGACCCGGGCTGGACGGTGACGGGGACCGTGCCGTTCTCCTCGGCCCGGAAGTGGTCCGCCGCCGCCTTCGAGGGCCACGGGGCGGTGTACCTGGGAGCGCCCGAGTTCCTGGCCCCCGGGGACCACGAGGTCAGCACCAGGGTGGCGGCCCAGGCCGACGAGGGCCGCCGGGTGGTGCTCCTGGCCACCGCCCCCGACCTGGCTGGCGACGAGCTGCCCGACGGGCTGGTGCCCCGGGCCCTGGTGCTGCTGGAGGACCACATCCGCGACGACGCGCCGGAGACGCTGGCCTACTTCGCCGAGCAGGGCCTGGAGCTGAAGGTCATCTCGGGGGACCACCCGGCGACCGTGGCCGCCGTGGCCCGGCGGGCCGGGGTGCCCCACGCCGAGCAGGCCATCGATGCCCGGGAGCTCCCCGACGAGCCCGGGGCGCTGGCCGACGCCATCCACCGCCACACCGTGTTCGGCCGCGTCACCCCGCAGCAGAAGCGGGAGATGGTGGGGGCGCTGCAGTCCCGGGGACGGGTGGTGGCCATGACCGGTGACGGCGTGAACGACGTGCTGGCGCTCAAGGACGCGGACATGGGCATCGCCATGGGGGCCGGGTCCGGGGCCAGCCGGGCGGTGGCGCAGCTGGTGCTGCTGGACGACAGGTTCTCCATCCTGCCCGGCGTGCTGGCCGAGGGCCGACGCGTCATCAACAGCGTCGAGCGGGCCGCGAACCTGTTCATCTACGGCACCGTGTACTCGGCCTGCATGGCCATCGTGATCGCCGTGGTGGGCACCGACTACCCGTTCCTGCCCCGGCACCTCACGCTGGTCCGGACCCTGTCGGTGGGGATCCCGGGCCTGGTGCTGGCCCTGGCCCCCGACCCGCGGCGGGCCCGGACCGGGTTCGTGCGCCGGGTCGTCCGCTTCGCCATCCCTGCCGGCGTCATCGCCGCGGCGGCCACGCTGGGCGTCTACTTCATCGCCCGGGCCGACAGCGCCTCGACCCTGCTCGAGGCCAGGTCCGCGGCGACGATCACCCTGCTGGGCGTGGGCCTGGCCATCCTGTTGCGGCTCACCCGGACCCTGCCCCCGTGGCGGTGGGTGCTGGTCGGATGCATGGCGGCCGGGATCGTGATCGTGCTGGCCGTCCCGTGGCTGTCGGCCTTCTTCGACCTCGACTTCCCGCCCGAGGAGTTGTGGCTGGCCATCGTGCCCGCCGTGCTGGCCGCCGCCGTCGCGCTCCAGTTCGTGCCGGTCACGGCCGACGGCGGCGACGGCGGGGAGGGTGGTTCCGGGCCCCGGACCCCCTGATCGCGGAATGCCGGTGGCCGGCGCCGGGTTCGGACCTCATGGCCGTGGGGTACATTCCCGCGTACACCAATTCCGTGTTCATCAATCCCGCTGATCCGGTTCGACCGAGAGGACGCACGATGGCTTTCGAGCTCCCGCCCCTGCCCTACGCCCAGGACGCCCTGGCCCCCCACATCTCCGCCGAGACGCTGGAGTACCACTACGGCAAGCACCACCAGACCTACGTGACCAACCTGAACAAGCTGGTGGAGGGCACCGAGTTCGAGAACGCCTCGCTGGAGGACGTGATCCTCAAGTCCGACGGCGGGCTGTTCAACAACTCGGCCCAGGTCTGGAACCACACCTTCTACTGGAACTCCATGACGCCCTCCGGTGGCGGCGCCCCGTCCGGCGCGGTGGCCGACGCCATCAACGCCGCGTTCGGCTCCTACGACGAGTTCCGGGCCAAGTTCGCAGAGGCCGCCACCACGCAGTTCGGCTCCGGCTGGGCCTGGCTGGTGGACAACGGCTCCGGCCTGGAGATCATGAAGACCGGCAACGCGGACCTGCCCATGAAGCACGGTGCCAAGGCGCTCCTCACCATCGACGTGTGGGAGCACGCCTACTACATCGACTACCGCAACGCCCGGCCCAACTACATCAACACGTTCCTGGACAGCCTGGTGAACTGGGACTTCGTGGCCCAGAACATGGGCTGAGCCAACCCGGTGACCGACGCCCCCGCCCCACGGCGGGGGCGTCGTCGCGCCCGGGCGGTTTCCCGGGCCGTCGCTCAGACAGGCCCGACGTCCACCCGGGTGTCGTTGAAGCATGCCCCGCCGACCGTGTGCTCCACGTCGTCGGGCACCAGCGCGTTGGCGGTGAGGCCGCCCTCCACGTGGCGGCGCCACAGGCCCTTGGGGATCACGGCCACCCCGGGGCGGACCGAGGCGTCGACGCGGAGCGGGAGCCGGACCTCGGCCTGCTCGTTGAACACCCGGACCACGGTGCCGTCCGTGACACCGCGGGCGGTGGCGTCGTCCGGGTGGACCGACACGGCCGCGGTGGGTGGGTCGAACTCGGCGAACATCGAGTTGATGGTCCGGGTGGTGGCCGGCGTGAGCAGCGTGAGCGGGTAGGGCGAGTCCAGCTCCCGGTGCACGGGCACGGCGTCCGAGCCGTGCCCCAGCACCAGCCGGGCCCGGCCGCCGTCGGGCCCGGTGGAGGCCGGGTCGCCGGGCGGGCCGAACTGCACCGTCCCGGCCGGCCGGGTCATGGTGAACCGATCCGGCCCCACCACCACGTCCGGGTCGTAGCCGGCCAGGCCCAGCCGTTCGGCCAGCCCGGCGGCCAGCTCGTCGTTGGTGCGGGAGCCGCCGACCCGGTCGATCACCGCCGGCATGGGGGTGACGGTGAAGCTGCCGTAGCTGTCGGCCACGCCGGCGGACTCGAAGTGGGTGGTGGCGGGCAGCACCAGGTCCGCCAGCAGGGCCGTGTCGGTCATGACCTGCTCGTGGACCACGCAGAACAGGTCCTCCCGGGCCAGGCCGGCCAGGACCCGC
Organism: uncultured Actinomycetota bacterium; assembly: GCA_963773765.1. Classification (GTDB taxonomy): domain Bacteria; phylum Actinomycetota; class Acidimicrobiia; order Acidimicrobiales; family Microtrichaceae; genus CAVZCC01. The sequence continues at coordinate 350,549 of CAVZCC010000006.1, forward strand.
CGCTGGTCCGGGGCCATGACCGCCGGGTTGGCGCCCTGGACGAACAGGACCTCCACCCGGGGGTCGGCCTCCAGCAGGTCCCGGCCCAGGCGGTTCATGTTGAGCATCCGGGCCGGAGGGATGGTGGCAGGTGCGGTGCCGTCCTGGTCCGCGGTGCCGTCCGGGTCGGCCAGGTCCCCGCCCGACGTCGAGCTCAGGACCCCGGCGCCCGGTCGGCCGAACTGCCCGGCCAGCACCCACAGGGCGAGCGCGGCCCGGATGCCGGCCCCGCCGTTGCGGTTGCGCTCCAGGCCCCACCCCACCCGCAGCATCCCCGGGCGCCGGGTGGCGACCAGGCGGGCCAGCGCGGTGATGTCGGCCGGGTCGACCCCGCACACCGCGGCGGCGTCGGCCGCGTCCCGGTCGGCCGCGGCGGCCAGGTACTCCTCCCACCCGTCCGCGTGGGCGCGGCAGAAGTCGCGGTCCACCGCACCGAGGCGGTCCAGTTCGGTGGCCAGCGCCAGGCCGAGCACGGCGTCGGTACCGGGCCGCACGGCCAGGTGCAGGTCGGCCCGGGCCGCGGTGGGGGTGCGGCGGGGATCGATGACCACGACCGCCGCCCCCCGCGCCCGGGCCGCGGTGAGCAGGGGGGTCAGGTGGGTGTTGGACGTGGACGGGTTGGCGCCCCACACCACCACCAGGTCGCTGTGGGCCAGGTCGAGCGGGTCGGCCGACAGCATGTTGGGGAAGGTCTGGTGCCATGCGATGCCGGCGGTGGCGGCGCAGATGGTGTGGGCCACCTCCGAGGTGCCCAGTTCCCGGAAGAGCCTGACCGTCAGGCGGTCGGCGGCGGCGCCGGCGGACGAGTTGTAGAGGAACGGCACCACCGAGGCCGGGCCGTGGTGCTGGATGGCGGACCCGATGGCAGCCGCGGTGCGGTCCAGCGCCTCCTCCCAGGAGATCTCGGCGAACTCACCCGAGCCCTTGGCACCGGTGCGGAGCAGCGGCGTCAGCACCCGCTCGGGGCCGTGGACCCGGCGGGCGTGGTGGCGCACCTTGGCGCAGATCCAGCCGTCGGTCAGGGGGTTGCCCGTCCCGGTGGGAGCGGCGTCCACCCCCACCAGACGGCCGTCCTCCACGGTCACCCGGAGGGTGCAGGTGTCCGGGCAGTCCAGCGGGCAGGCGGTGATCGGGTGGGAGCCGGCTCCCCGGTCGGTGGTGGTCACCCACCCATCGTCGCGCCGGAATGTCCGGACCGGCTCGGGATTCCGGCGGGTAGGTTGCCGACCATGACCGCGCCCGAGCCGACCGGACGGCGCGTCCCGGCGCCCGCGACGGACCGGCTGTGGGACCCGGAGCGCCGCCTGCTGCTGGTGGGCATCGTGTGCCTGATCACCGTGGTGGCCACGGAGGCCATGGCCGTGTCCACCGTCATGCCGCTGGTGGAGGACGACCTGGGCGACATCTGGCTCTACGGCTGGGCCTTCTCCGCCTTCTACCTGGGGGACCTGGTCGGCATCGTGCTGGGGGGCAGGGCGGCGGACCGGGTGGCGCCGGTGGTGCCGCTGCTGATCGGCCTGGCCACGTTCACCGCGGGCCTGGTCCTGGGCGGCCTGGCCCCGTCGATGGCGGTGCTGGTGCTGGGACGGTGCCTGCAGGGCGTCGGCGCCGGCGTGGTCCCCGCGGTGGCCTACGTGTGCGTCGGGCGCGGCTTCCCGGCGCCGCTGCGACCCCAGGTGTTCGCCGTCATGTCCACGTCGTGGATCGTGCCGTCGCTGATCTCACCGCTGGCCGCGTCAGCGGTGGCCACCACGGTGGGGTGGCGGTGGGTGTTCCTGGGCCTGGTCCCGATCACCGGGGCGGTGGTGCTCCTGGCCGTGCGCGCGTTGCGGGGTGTGGGCACGCCGGAGCCCGACGACCACGGGTCGGCACCGGTCGGCCTGGCCCTGCGCCTGGCGGTGGGTGCGGGCCTGGTGCTGGCCGGCCTGACCGCCGGGTCGCCGTTGCTCCTGGGCGGGATGGTGGCGCTGGGGGCGGTCCTGGTGGTCCCCGCCTTCCGGGCCCTCACCCCACCGGGCACGCTGCGGGCCGCCCGGGGCCTGCCGGCCGCCGTGCTGACCCGGGGGGTGCTCACGTTCGCCTTCTTCTCCGCCGACGCCTTCATCTCCCTGGCCCTCACGTCGGTGAAGGGCACCTCCACGCTGTTCGCGGGGATGGTGCTGGCCGCGTCATCGCTCACCTGGACCGTCGGGTCCTGGGTCCAGGCCCACTACATCGGTCGTTGGGGCGCGTCCGCGCTGGAACGGCTGGGCGGCGCGGCGCTGGTGGTGGGCCTGGCCGGCCTGGCCGCCTGCCTGCTCCCGGCCGTGCCGCTGTGGTGCTGGTTCGTGGCCTCGTGCGTCGCCGGCTTCGGCATCGGCACGGCGTACTCGCCCCTGTCGGTCGTCACGTTGGCCGAGGCAGAGCCGGGACGGGAGGGCGCGGCCACCTCCGCCCTCCAGATGACCGACGTGCTGGGCGTCGCCATCGGCACCGGCGTGGCCGGCGTGGTGGTGGCGGTGGGGGACCGGATGGACGCGGCCCGCAGCGTCACCCTGGCGGTGCTGTTCCTGTCCTCCGCCGTGGTGGGCCTGGGGGTGGTGGCCCTCAGTGGCCGGCTCGAGCGGCCACACTCCGGATGAGGTGGCCGTAGAGGGTGTCGAACACGGCGACGGTGTCCCGGGCCCGGTAGCCCAGGTCCTGGACCGGGGCGCGGTGGCCGACGGCCTCGTTGATGACCGTGCGCTGCGGGATGAAGGGCCGCCACACCGACCGCCTTCCCAGCAGGTGCTCCAGTTCGGCCACCTGGCGGTCCGCCTCGGTGGACGTGGCCGGGGCCCGGTTGACCACGGCGCCGCAGAGGTCCAGGGACGGGTTGAGCTCCTGGCCGACCTGGTCGATGGCGTCGACCACCGCCTCGGCGCCCCGGACCGACAGGGCCGAGAGCTCGACCACCATGAGGACACCGTCGGCCGCGGTCAGTCCCGCCAGCGTGGTGGGACCGAGCGACGGCGCGCAGTCCACCAGGACGAAGCGGTAGTCGTCCACCACCGGGGCCAGCGCGGCACGCAGGCGCCCGGCCACGGCGGGGTCGCGGCCGTCGGCCTCCCGGTCGATGAGGTTGCGGCTGGCGGGCAGGACGTCGATCCCCTCGCCCCAGCCGGAGGTCACGATGGCGGCCCGGGCCACCTTGGGGTCACCGGAGTGGAGCACGTCGCCCACCGCCAGGTGGTCGTCGTCGGCCTCCACCCCCATGGCCCATCCGGCCGATCCCTGGGGGTCCAGGTCCACGACCAGCATGGCGTCGCCCCGGCGTTGGCCGGCCGCGGCCAGCCCGAGCGTGAGCGTGGTCTTGCCCACGCCCCCCTTCTGGTTCAGCACCGCCACCGTCGTCACGCCGGACATGCTCCCACGCGGCATGGCGCCCGGGTGACGGCGCTGGATCATGGCGCCCGGGTCACGGCGCTGGATCTTGGCGCCCGGGTACCGGGCCGCGGGCGTGGCAGCCTGTCCGGGTGACCGACCCCAGCCCCGCCGGACCGGCCGGCCCCGCCGGAAGCGCCTACCTGGTGGTCCCCGACGGTGGGCCGGGCCACGGCGTGCTGGTGCTGCACTCCTGGTGGGGGCTGACGCGCCGCACCAAGGACCTGGTGGAGGAGCTGGCCGATGCCGGCTACACCGCCCTGGCCCCGGACCTGCTGGGCGGCCACCTGCCCGCCGATGCCGACGAGGCCCGGGACCTGCTCGCCGCCACGGATCCCAACGAGACCGCGTCGCTGGTGCTGTCCAGCGTGGTGGCGTTGCGGGCCAACTCGGCCGACCGGTCCGGGCCGGTGGCCGTGATCGGCTTCTCCATGGGGGCGTCGTGGGCGCTGTGGCTGGCCACCCGCCAACCGGCCTCGGTCGACGCGGTGGTGGCCTACTACGGGTCGCAGAACATCGACTTCGTGGAGCTCACCGCGCCCGTGATGGGCCACTTCGCCGAGTTCGACCCACTGGTGAGCGAGGACGAGCTGGTGGAGATGCAGGCCCACCTGCTCCTGCTGGACAAGCACGTGGAGTTCCACCGCTACCCGGGGACCTCCCACTGGTTCGCGGAGCTGGGACGGGAGGCCTTCACCGACGACGCCGCCGCTGCGGTGTCCGCCGCCGCGGCGCAACTGGCCCGGGAGCGGACCATGGCCTTCCTGGCCGAGCACGCCCCGCCCCGCTGAGGGGGCCCGGGCCTACCAGAGCTGGTCGGTGTAGGTGTCCGTGCCGGGGATGGTGGGGATGAACGGTGCGGCCAGGCGGACGGTGGCCAGGCCCGACTCCTCCACCCGCGCCGCGTACTCCTGGACGCGGTCCCATGCCGCGGTCGGGTGGTCCTGCAGGAACATCAACTGCATGGACCGGGCCCGCGTGCCGGGCCCGGTGCCCAGCTTCATCGGGGCGTTGCCCTCCGCGCCCTTGGGGATGATGGGGCGCCAGTGCACCACCTGCTCCACCGGTGACGGCGTGCCGTCCGCGTCGGGGGCGAACAGGGGTGGGGCCGCCACCTGGTCGAACCAGGCCGTGAACGCGCCCTGGTCCACGTCGCCCTCCCGGTCCAGGTGGACGCTGACCAGCCCGGCGTACGGGTGGTCGAGAGCCATGTGGGGGGGACGCCCTCCGGGTCGCGGTGCGAGTCGCCCGTGGTGAAGTACAGCGACGTGTGGGCGTGGTGGCGCTCCTCGAAGCCCCGGCCGTTCTCGTACAGCTCGAACACCTGCTTGTTGGCCCAGGCGAAGTGCTCGGCCTCGTGGCCCTTGTGGATGAAGTAGGTGGCCAGGTACGACCCGGCGTCGACCGGGTCGGCCACGGCGGCGTCGGCCGGGGTGTCGGCCGGGAACCGCAGGTCCTTCAGCTCCCGGGTGCTGACCCAGCGGCGCCCGGCGAACAGCCAGGGGCCGATGAGGCACCCGGCGTAGAAGTGGTCCTGTTCGTACCAACGGTTGTAGGCGACCTCGTGGCCCTTGGACGGGTCCACCAGGGTGAACAGCATCGATCCGACACGCACGGCGTCGTCGCCCCCGAACGGCTCCATGGCACACACTCCCTGTCTCGGCTGGGCGGCCACCGTAGTCCCGGGGCCGCGGGGTCGGGATCGTGGGGGCGGCGGTAGGGTGACCGGCAGCCCGTCCGACCAGGGAAGAGCGCCCGTCGTGTCCCTCCAACCCGAGCCCCAGCCCGAACCCGCACCGGAGGCGGCCGCAGCACAGCCCGTGTCACCGGAGGCAGATGCCCCGGAGCCCACACCGGAGGCTGGTCCCCCTGAGCCTGCTGCTCCCGAGGCTGCACCTGCGGAGCTGGAGGCTCCGGCGCCCGCCGTGCCCATCTCGCCGGCCGCGCCGATCCCGCCCACCCTGCCGATCCCGCCGCCCCCGGGCCGCCCACGGCCCGGCTCAGGTCCGCCCGGCCATCGCCGTCCGGTGCCGCCCCCCGGCGCCCCGGGCGCATCCGGTGCACGCGGCACGGGCGTGGTCGTGGGTCGCATCGTGGAGGTGGAGGTCACCCGCGTCGACGACCGCGAGGTGGAGGCCCGCCTGGCCGACGGCCGGACCGGCGTCATCCCCCGCAAGGAGTTCCAGACCCCGGTGGTGGCCGGTCAGGTGGTCCCGGCCGCGCTCCTGGCCAGGGACGACCCCCGCGGCCGCGTGGTGCTGTCCCATGCCTGGGCCGCCAAGCAGCTGGCCTGGGAGCGCATCGAGGCGGCCAAGGCGGAGGGCACGCCGATCACGGGCACCGCGACCAAGGTGGTCAAGGGTGGCCTGGTGGTGGACGTGGGCCTGCGGGGCTTCCTGCCGCTGTCACTGCTGAGCGACGTCCCCAACAGCGTGGAACCGGCGTCACTGGTGGGGACGGAGGTGGAGGTGCTGGTCACGGAGGTGGACCGCGCCGCGGACCGCATCGTGGTCAGCCGCCGCGACCTCATCCGCAGGGAGCGACGCAAGCAGGAGAAGCAGCTGCTGGCGTCGCTGCAGCCCGGGACCAGGGTGCGGGGAACGGTCGTGTCCGTGGCCGACTACGGCGCGGTGGTGGACCTGGGCGGTGTGCGCGGCCTGGTGCACCGGTCCGAGCTGACCTGGCAGCGGTTCGAGACGGTGGCGGACGTGGTCGCCGTCGGGGACGAGGTGGAGGTGGAGGTGCTGGACGTGCACCGTTCCAAGCGCCGCGTCTCGTTGTCCCTGCGCCGCACCTCCCCGGACCCGTACCAGGGCCTGGAGGTGGGCCAGATCCTGGACGCCACCGTCACCCGGGTGGTGGAGTACGGCGCCTTCATGCAGCTGGACGGTTCCGGCGCCGAGGGACTGGTCCACATCTCGGAGCTGTCCGACGTACCCGGGTTCCGCCCCGACCAGCTGGTGGCCACGGGCGAGCAGGTCATGGTCAAGATCATGGAGATCGACCGTGACCGGCGGCGGATGGCGTTGTCCGTGCGGCGGGTCCTGGTCGACGACTGAGGGCGGCCCGTGACGGGGTGAACGGGCTCAGGTCCAGTCGCCCGCCGCCACCTCCGGCACGCCGGGTGGTCGGTTGAGGCTGGTGATGCCGGCGAAGAAGCAGTCCCAGTCCATGTGGTCGCCGTGCCAGCGGCCGCCGACGTGGTCCACGGCGATGTCGAGGCCGTGCTGGTCGTGGGCGTCGATGAGCTCCGCGGTGGTGCCGTGCAGTGGTGGGGCGTGGGGGTCCACGGTGTGTCCGTCGGGTCCGCTGAACACGGGGTGGGTGGCGGTGCCGGTGAGGGTCCAGTGGCGGGTGTGGATGGCGGCGTGGTGCTTGGGGCAGAGCATGAGGAGGTTCTCGGTGTCCGTGCGGCCGCCCAGGATCCACCAGATGATGTGGTGGGCGTGGAGGTTCCGGCGGGTGTGGCAGCCCGGGAAGCGGCAGTGGACGTCGCGGGCCAGCAGGGCGCGTCGGAGTGGGGGGTCCGGGACCCGGCGGTGGCGGCCGAGGTTGAGTTGGGTGCCGTCGGGGAGGTCGGCGACGTGGCGGATGCCGGCGTCGCAGGCCAGGCGGGCCAGGAGCGCCAGGCTGATGGCTGCGCCGGAGGACAGGCGGACCGGCCACCGGTGCTGTTCCAGAGGAGCGACCCCGGGCGACTCCGCGGAGTCGTCATCGTGCGAGTCCGCGGAGTCGTGGGTCGGTCCGGGTGCGGGTCCGGTGGCCGGGCCGGTCGCGGCGAGTCCGGCGGCGTCGACGTGGACGATGAGCTCGGGTTGGGGACCGGGGCCGGTGTTCGGGTTGGCGAGGTAGGCCGCGGCGATGGCGGCCAGGGCGCGGGCCCGGCGGGCGTCGATCGACTCCGGGGGGCCGTCGGGGCCGTCGTCGGTGAGGTCTTCGAGGGCGGTGTCCAGGGCCCGGGTGACGACCTCGGACTCGGCGACACCGAGGCGGAGCCGGCCCGACAGGACCCCGTCGGAACGCGACAGGCACAGCATCGCCCGCGCCGCGGCGGCGTCCTCCCCGTCACGGAGGCGTTGTTCCTCCTCCCGGGCGTCCTCGCAGCGGCGGATGGCCCGACAGGCCACCTCGACCTGCTGGGCCGTGGCGTGCTGGGCCACCGACACCAGGTCCGCCTCCGTGCGGTCGTTCGCGACCCGGGCGATGGCCCGCACCTTGGAGTAGGACAACTGGCCCCGGGAGAACGCTGCCAGCACCACCGGCAGCTCCCGCAGCCGGCGCGCCACCCGGACCTGTTCCCGCGCCGCGGTCATGGACATGCCGCAGCGCCAGTTCAACCAGTGCGCGGCCGACAGGCACTCCCACCGCTCGTACGCGTCCCGGCGGTCGAACTCGCCCAACATCACCAGGAACCCGCACGTGGCCGCCGCGATGTGCCCGGCCAGGGTCTGGATCTCCTCCGCCAACACCTCCGTGGACACGTCATCCAGGTCATCAGGAACGATGGGATCACCAGCACGAGAGAACATGAAACAACCCTAGGAACCGGGTATGACAGCCAACCCCCACCACCCGACCCACGACTCCGCGGAGTCGCCGGAGAGTCGGACCGGCACCCGGCGGGAACGACTCCGCGGAATCGTCCCGGCCGGCCCGTTCAGCCGGTGAGCTCGGGCAGGGTCGTGCCGTAGAGCCAGGGCTGGGCCAGGTCCTCCACGGGAGCGCCCGCCACCTGAGCGGCCATCTCCAGGAACTGCGCCGTGGTGGCCGTGCCGTACTTGTAGGTGTCCACCCAGGTGCGCAGCAGGGTGAAGAACCGCTCGTCCCCCATGCGTCGCTGCAGCTCCACCAGGAACATGCCGCCCCGCTCGTACACCGAGGCCCCGAACAGCTCGTCCACCCCGGGATCGCCGGGTGGCACGTCCAGGGACGGGTCCCCGGCCTGGTGCGAGGCCCGGGCCGACATGGCCACCGTCGGGCCACCGGCATGCTCCAGCCACAGCCACTGGCCGTAGGTGGCGAAGCCCTCGTTGAGCCAGATGTCCTTCCACGTGGCTGGCGACACGGCGTCGCCGAACCACTGGTGGGCCAGCTCGTGCGAGACGATCTCCTCGTCGTCCTCGTCGCCCGACAGGGCCGAGGCCCCGAACACCGACCGGGTCTGGTTCTCCAGCGCCAGCGGTGGCAGGCCGGGCACGATCACGTTGCCGGCCGCGGTGAAGGGGTACGCCCCGAACCGCTCGGAGAAGTACGCCACCATGTCCGGGAAGCGCGCGAAGGAACCGGCACCGAGCCGTCGGTCCCGTGGCGGGTAGGCGTTCAGGATGGACGGCGTCGTGGCCCCGCCCGCCGCCGGCACGTCCACCAGCTCCAGGTCACCCACCACCAGCGACATGAGGTAGGTGGCCATCGGCTCGTCGGCGGACCACACGAAGGTGGACGTGTCCCCGTCGTCTCGGCGTGACCGCAGCAGTCCGTTGGAGACCGCCTCGAGCGGGGCGGGGACGGTCGCGGTCAGCGAGAACGTCGCCTTGTCCGACGGGTGGTCGTTGGACGGGATCCAGGTGGCGGCGCCGATGGGCTCGGCGATCACGGCGGCGTAGTCGTCACCCAGCTCAACCCACCCGCCGTCCTCCAGGAAGCTGCCGGGCCCCTGGAGCTGGCCCGGGGTCCCGGCGTAGGCGACGACCACCGTGAACTCCGCCCCGGACCGCAGCGGTGTGGCCGGGGTGACGGTCAGCTCGCGGCCGTCACGGGACGCCGTCGCCCCGGCGCCGTCCACGGTGACCGTGCCGACCTCGAAGCCCAGCAGGTCCAGGTTGAACGAGGTCAGGTCCTGGGTGGCCGTGGCCCGGATGGTGGTGGTGGCGTCCAACTGGTCCTCGCCCTCGATGCGCACCGAGGTGACCACGTCATAGGAGGCGACGTCGTAGCCGCCGTTGCCGGCGTCGGGGAAGTACGGGTCGCCCACACCGGCCGCGCCGGCGCTGCCCCCCGTCGCGCCGGCGACCGTGGTGGGGGGTGCGGGTTCCGTGGTGGGGGCCGGGCGCGGGCCGGAGTCCTTGCGGGCCTGCGCCTGGTCGGTGCTGTCGGAACAGCCCACGACGAGCAGCCCGAGCACGAGCAGCATCACCAGGACGCGGGTGGCCCGAACGGGTGTGGTCACTCAGTCTCCGAAGCGCAGGCGGTCCATCTCCCAGTATGCCCGGAGGGCCACCAGACGGCCCTCGTCATCCACCCGGTAGGTGAACACGCCGTCGGTGTGGACCACCATGCCGTCGGCCATGGTGGTGGAGATGGTGCCGACGTTGGCGACCTCGTTGCCGCCCGCCCAGGACTGTTCGATGCGGAACCGCACGGCGTGGGGACCGATGACGGTGTCGTAGAAGGCCTCGATGGCGTCCAGCCCGCGGTGGCCGGCGCCCTCGGGGTCGAACGGCGAGGGCCCGATCGGGTCCTCCACCACGGCGTCGGGGTGGAACAGCGCCAGCCACGCCGCCTTGTCCCCGGCCTCCACGGCCCGCATGGAGGCCAGCGAGGCGTCCCGGGCGGGATGGGCGGCGAACGTGTCGGGCAGGGTGGGCACAGGTCAGGACTCCTCGGTCAGCCGGGGCACGGCGGTGGGGGTGAACTCGACGGGCAGGCGCTTGATGCCGTGGATGAACGCCGACTGCAGGAAGTCCGGCTCGTCGGTGGTGCGGATGTCGGGCAGCCAGCGGAACAGCTCCTCGAACATCACCCGGATCTCCCGCCGGGCCAGGTTGGCACCCAGGCAGAAGTGGGGCCCGCCGGCGCCGAAGCCGACGTGCTCGTTCGGGGTGCGGGTGACGTCGAAGCGGAACGGGTCGTCGAAGGCCCGCTCGTCCCGGTTGGCCGACTCGTACCACATCACGACCTTGTCGCCCTTGGCGATGGCCTGGCCGCCGATCTCGGTGTCCTCGGTCGCGGTGCGGCGGAAGTGGATGACGGGAGTGGCCCAGCGCACGATCTCCTCCACCGCGGTGGGGGCCACGCCGTCCACGTCGGCCTGCCAGGCGGCCCGCTGGTCCTCGTGGAGGGAGAGCAGGCGCACCCCGTGGCTGATGGCGTTGCGGGTCGTCTCGTTGCCGGCCGCGGCCAGGAGGATGAAGAAGCTGGCCATCTCCATGGGCTGGAGGTGCTCGCCGTCCACCTCGGCGTGCATCATGGCCGACACCAGGTCGTCCTGCGGGTTGGCCAGGCGGTCCTCGCCGACCTCACGGGCCAGCTGGGCCATCTCCATCACCGCACCCATGAGCGTGGCCATGTCCGGCACCGTCTCCTGGTCGCCCAGGATGACGTTGGTGAGCTCCAGGATGCGGGGCCAGGACTCCGGGGGGATGCCCATCATCTCGCAGATGATCTCCAGCGGCAGCGGCGCTGCGATCTCCGGCACCAGGTCGCAGGCGCCCCGGTCGGCCACCCGGGCCACGATGTTGCGGGCCTTGACCCGGACGTCGTCGTCGATGCGGGCCACCATGCGGGGCGTGAACGACCGGTTGACGATCATGCGCAGCCGGGTGTGGCGGGGGGCGTCCATGTTGATCATGGAGCCCATGAACTCGGCCACCTCGACCGGCAGGTCGATGATGTTCGTGCCCTGTCCGGAGCAGAACACCTCCGGGTGGCGTGACACCGCCATCACGTCGTCGTAGCGGGTGACGGACCAGAAGCCGGGGCCCTTGGGGAAGCCCTCGATCTCGGGCTCCTCCATGAACAGCACCGGGGCCTCGTCACGCAGGAGCCGGAACATGTCGGCCCGGGTGTCCGAGCCGTGGGACCAGTAGGCGGGGTCCGCGAACGGGCCCATGTCGATGTCGGTCATGGTGACGCCCCCCTGTTCGGCGCTCCCCCGGCGCGTCCCTAAACTAAACCGCTCATGGCGGACCGTTCCCATCACAGCCACCCGAACCCCGCCGCCGGCCCCGCGTGAGCGGCCCCAGCGCCGTCCGCCCCACCCGGATCCGCCTCCGTCCCTGGCAGTCCGAGGCGCTCGACCGGTTCGCCAACACGGCCCGACCGGACTTCCTGGCCGTGGCCACGCCCGGTGCGGGCAAGACGACCTTCGCCCTGACCGCCGCCACCCAGGACCTGGCCGACCACCCCGGCCGCCGCCTGGTGGTGGTGGCACCCACCCAGCACCTGAAGCACCAGTGGGCCCACGCCGCGCTGCGCTTCGGCCTGCACCTGGACCCGGAGTGGTCGGCGCGCGACGGCGTGCTGCCGGAGGACATGCACGGCATCGTCACCACCTACCAGCAGGTGGCGACGTCGTCACGGGCCCTGGCCGGGCTGTCCCGCGGTGCGTTCGTGATCTTCGACGAGTTGCACCATGCCGGCGACGACCGGGCCTGGGGCACCTCGGTGCTGGAGGCCTTCGAGGGGTCGGGGCGGCGGTTGGCGTTGTCCGGCACGCCGTTCCGGTCCGACACCAGCGCCATCCCCTTCGTCGACTACCACCTGGACGAGGCCCGGGCCGACTACGAGTACGGCTACGGCGAGGCGCTGGCCGACGGCGGTGTGGTCCGCCCGGTGTACTTCCCCCGCATCAACGGGTTCATGGAGTGGGTCGCACCCGACGGTGAGGTGGTGGCCGCGACCTTCGACGACGAGCTGACCAAGGAGCGGGCCAACCAGCGGCTCCGCACCGCGCTCAGCCTGGAGGGGGAGTGGTTGCCCACGGTGATCGACCAGGCCCACGAACGGCTGGTCGACCTGCGCCGGTCCCACCCGGAGGCCGGCGGCCTGATCATCGCCACCGACCAGGCCCACGCCCAGGACATCTCGGACCTGCTGGCCCGCCGCCACGGGGTGCAGGCCGTGGTGGCGGTGTCCGACGACCCCGACGCCTCGGACAAGATCGCGGCCTTCGGCCGTGGCGACGCGCCGTGGATCGTGGCGGTGCGCATGGTGTCCGAGGGCGTCGACCTGCCCCGGCTGCGCATCGCGGTGTTCGCCACCACCACGACGACGGAGCTGTTCTTCCGCCAGGCGGTGGGCCGCGTGGTGCGCTGGACGCGCGGGATCGGTCGCCAGAAGGCCTTCTTCTTCCTGCCCGACGACCCCCGGCTGCGCCGCTACGCCGCGGAACTGACCGAGTCGCGGCGCCACAGCCTGCGCAAGCGCAGGGGGAGCGACGAGGACCGACCCGCCTCCGACGAGCCCGATGCCATCCCGCTGGGCGACGAGGAGCAGATGAGCCTGTTCTCGGTGATCGGCTCCGTGGCGCTGGACGGCGACGGCGCCGGGACCGGCCACGACCATCCCTCGGCGGGGCCCTCGGCCGGCGTGTTCGACGACGACCCCGACGACCCGGGCCGCTCGTACGACCCGGAGGGGGTGGAGGTGGTGCTGTTGCCGCCGCCCCTGCCGGGGGGCGGGACGGCCCGGGCCACGGCCATCGGCGACGACGCCGCAGGGAGCGCCACCGGTGACCCGGCCGCAGGCCTGACCCTGCGCCAGCGCAAGGTGCGGGTCCGGGACCTGAACGCCGACATCGTCCGGGAACTGGTGCGGTCCACCGGCTGGAGCCATCCCAACGTGAACGCGGAGCTGAACCGGCTGGCCGGCATCCGCAAGACCTCCGAGGCCACGCTGGAGCAGCTGGAACGGCGGCTGGAGCACGGCCGGAAGTGGCTCAAGCGCTCCGGCTGAACGGGGGCTGGAATGTCGGCCCAAATGTCCGTACAATTCGTCGGATGACCCCCACCGCCATCCGCCGGTCCCTGCTCACCGTCCTCGCCGTCCCGGCGCTGGCCCTGGGGGTGGTCGCCTGCGGCGGCGACGACCAGGCCAGCTCGTCCTCGACCCCGACCACGGAGGCCGGCGCGGTGGTGGTGCTGGAGCCCCTGGAGGCCCAGGAGCTGATCGAGGCCACCCCCGACGAAGTGGTGCTGGACGTGCGCACGCCCGAGGAGTTCGCCGCGGGGCACGTCCCCGACGCCACCAACGTGAACGTGGAGGCCGCCGACTTCGCCGACCGGCTGGAGGGGCTGGACCCGGACGCGACCTACGTCGTGTACTGCCAGAGCGGCCGCCGCAGCGCCATCGCGGCCGACAAGATGGTGGAGGCCGGCTTCACCACCGTGTACGACATGGGCGGGATCACGGACTGGCAGGCCGCCGGCCTCCCGGTCGAGAGCTGACCCCCGGGCAGGTCACTCCCACGGTCGTTCCGGCCAGCGGTGCTTGGGGTAACGGCCCCGCAGGTCGGCCCGCACCGCGGCGTAGCTGCCCCGCCAGAACCCCGGCAGGTCCGACGTGCGCTGGACGGGACGGCCGGCCGGTGACAACAGCTCCACCATGATCGGCACCCGGCCGCCGGCCACGGTCGGGTGCTCGTCCAGGCCCAGCAGGTCCTGCAGTCGGGTGGACATGACCACGTCCACCTCCCCGGCGTCGGTGCGCTCGTAGCGCAGCGGCACCGCCCGGCCACCGGGCAGGGCCCACTTCTTCGGGGCCAGGTCGTCCAGAGCCCGGCGGGCCGCCCACGACAGATGGCCGACCAGCAACGCCGCCACGTCCACCCGGGCCAGGTCCGCTCGCCGCCGGGCCCCGGCCAGCAACGGCTGGGCCCACGAGGTGTCGGCGCTGCCGACGTGCTGATCCGACAGGTCCGGCCACCCCGCCGGGTCCGGGCACGGCACCCCGCACCGCCGCAGCAGCTCCACCCTGCTCCGGAGCCCGTCGGCCTCGCCCCAGCGCCGGAACAGCGCCGGTCCCTCGGCGGCCAGGCCCTGGGCCAACGCCCCGCGGACCTGCCCGGGGTCCGGCTCGGCCCACGGGACCTCGTCCAGGGTGATGGCCCCGAGACGCCGGCGGACCACGGCCACCACGTCGCCCGCCCTGCGGTCCCAGCGGACCTCGCGTTCCTCCTCCACGGCGCCCGCCGCGGCGCCGAGCGCGTCCTCCACGGTGATGGCGGCGGCCAGGTGCACCCGTCCCACCGACCCCGGTGCCCCCCGGTCCAGTCCCGGGACCACCAGCCACTCCGAGCGGGCCAGCGGGTGGTCCGCCGACGGCAGCGCCACCTCGCCCCCGGTGCGGAGCAGGTACACGGCCTGCGGTCGGCCGCGGTCGTCGGTGCGCCTCCCGGGCCGTCGCCGGGCCACCCGGTCCGGGAAGCCGGCCAGGACGGCCCGGCCCACCCGCCGGTCCAGGTCACCCGGGTTCGCTGTGCTCCTGTCGTCCCCGGACCCGGACCCGGTCCCGGTGCCGCGCCGTCGCGAGCGGGCGCCACGGTCCGCCCTCCCGCCCAGCTGGCGGCGCCACTGGCGCTCGGCCTGGCGCACCTCCTCCGGGGCCCGGCCCCGCTGCAGGTCCCGGACCCGCTCCACCAGGTCCACCTCGCCGGGGCGGTCCACCTCCAGCACCGCGGCCAGCGCCGGCGCCAGTGAGCCGGCTCCGACCCCGGCGGACCGATCACCCGCGACCCCGTCGTCGGCAGGCCCGTCCCCGGCGGCGCCGGCCACGGCGGCGAGCCTCGGGTGGAAGCCGAGCGCGGCCATGGAGCGACCCCGGTCGGTCAGCCGGCCGTCCCCGTCGACCGCGCCCAGGTCGGCCAGCAGCTGCTCCGCGGCGCGTCGCGGCGCGGCGCCGGGGGGCTCCAGCCAGGCCAGGTCGTCGAGCGACGCAGCACCCCAGGACCGCACCTGCAGCACCAGCGCGGCCAGGTCGCCGTCGACGATCTCGGGCCGGTCGGCCGCGGGGCGGTGGCGCTCGTCCTCCGGTGACCACAGGCGGTAGCAGACCCCGGGCGCGGTCCGACCGGCCCGGCCCCGGCGCTGGTCGGCCCCGGCCCGGGACACCGGGCCCGTGACCAGGCCCGGCAGCCCCGTCGCCGGATCGACACCCCCGGTGCGGCGGCGGCCGGCGTCCACCACCACCCGCACTCCGGGCACCGTCAGCGACGTCTCGGCGATGCTGGTGGACAGCACGACCCGGCGCCGACCGGTCGGGTCGGGCGACAGGGCCCGGTCCTGTTCGGCGGGGTCCAGGGAGCCGTGGAGCTCCAGCACCGTGACGTCCCCCGGTACCGGCCGACGCCGGAGGGCGGCGACGGTGCGGCGGATCTCCGGCCGGCCGGGCAGGAACACCAGCACGTCGCCGGGCTCGGCGCGGGTGGCCTCCACCACCACGTCGGCCACCCGGTCCTCCAGGCGGTCGTGCGCCGATCCGGGCCGGTAGCGGGTCTGCACCGGATGGACCGGGACGTCGATCCGGATCACCGGCGCCGGTTCCGCCGCCCCGCGTCCCAACAGGTCGGCGACCGGCCCGGGGTCGATGGTGGCCGACATGACCACCACCCGCAGGTCGGGCCGCAGCGAGGCCCGCACGTCCGCCACCAGGGCCAGGGCCAGGTCCAGGTCCAGGGAACGCTCGTGGAACTCGTCCAGGACGACGGCGGCCACGCCGTCGAGGGCCGGGTCCTGCTGCAGCCGCCGGACCAGGAGCCCCTCCGTCACCACCTCGATGCGGGTGGCGTCGCTGCGCAGATGGTCGCCGCGTACCGCGTAGCCGACCACGCCCCCCACGGCCTCGCCCCGCACCGAGGCCATGCGCCGGGCCGCGGCCCGCACGGCCAGGCGCCGGGGCTCGGTCATGACGATGCGCCCGTCCGCAGCCCATGGCTGGTCCAGCAGGGCCGGGGGCACCCCGGTGGTCTTGCCGCTGCCGGGCGGAGCGACGAGCACGGCCACGCCGGGGCCGGCCAACGCTGCTCGCAGGTCGGGGAGCGCGGCCTGGACCGGCAGGCGGTCGGGGGCCATCCCCGGAGGATAGGGCCGGTCCCGACCCGTCCCGGATCCGGGACCGGCCGGGCCCTGCTTGCCCCGGGACGTGGTCCCGGCCGACCATGTCGGGGCGGCGCACCCGCCGCAGGCAGGGGGATGACGTGGACGCTCACCAGGACGAGACGGTCTTTCAGGACGGGACGGTCCTCCAGGACGGGACGGTCCCGCAGGACGACATCGACCTGGAGCAGGCGGCGCAGCTGTCACGGCAGCTGGAGGTGGTGCCGCGGGTGTTCCCGGTGGAGATGCCGCCCACGCCGCGGGTCGACGTGGCCCGCCGGGGCCGCCAGATCGCCACGGTCGCCGGCCGGCACTTCACGCCGCTGGCGGCGCGCTCCGCCCTGACCCGACGCATCGCCCCCGATGCCTGGGCCCGGCCCCTGCGCCGCACCTTCGAGGACCTGGGCGCCACGTTCATGAAGTTCGGCCAGCTCATCGGTTCCGCCCCCGGCGTGTTCGGTGACGCCGTGGCCAACGAGTTCCGGTCCTGTCTGGACACCGGCGCGCCGGTGCCGTTCGAGGAGGTGCGCCGGGCCGTGGAGCGCGACCTGGGCATGCCCCTGGACGAGGCCTTCTGGAGCTTCAGCGAGACGCCCATCGGACGGGCCTCCATCTCCGTGGTGCACAAGGCCACCACGCGGGACGGCCGACGGGTGGCGGTCAAGGTGCTGCGGCCCGGCATCGAGGAGCGGGTCGCCACCGACCTGGACCTGTTCCAGCCGTTGCTGGAGATCGTGGCCAAGCAGACCGGCGAGTACGCCGCGGGCCAGCTGCTGGCCATGTTCCAGGGCTTCCGCATGCAGATCGGCGAGGAGCTGGACCTGCGCAACGAGGCCCGGGCCATGGCCCACTACCGCTGGCTGCTGGACCAGGTGGACCTGACCCGGGTCACGGTGCCGGAGGTGTTCCCGGAGCTGTCCGGGCCCCGCGTGCTGACCATGGAGTTCTTCGACGGGGTGCCGGTGGACGACCTGACCACCGTGGCCCGCTACGGGTACGACCCCGCCCCGGTGGTCCAGGAGGTCATCAAGGGGTTCCTGCTCACCGCCATCCGCTGGGGCACGTTCCACGGCGACGTCCATGCCGGCAACCTGCTGCTCCTGCCCGACGGCCGTGTGGGCGTCATCGACTGGGGGATCGTCGGCCGGCTCGACCCGCAGACGCACCAGTTCTTCCGGACCCTCATCGCCGCCGCGCTGGGCGACGAGGAGGCGTGGCCGGACATCGCCCGCCACGCCCAGCGCATGTACGGACCGGTGCTGGAGGAGAACCTGGGCATGGACCACGCCCAGGTGGAGGCGTTCATGCGCATGGCGCTGGAGCCGGTGCTGACCCGCCCCTTCGGTGAGGTGTCCCTGGCCGACCTGCTCAACGCGCCGCAGAAGAAGGTGGCCGAGGCCAAGGGCCTCGAGGCCGAGCGGCTCACCGTGGCCGCGGTCTACCGGCGGTTCAAGGAGCAGCGCCGGATCCGGGCCGCGGTGGAGGCCCACGGCGTGTACGACTCCGACTTCGACCGGGGCGTGTTCCTCCTGACCAAGCAGCTCATGTACTTCGAGCGCTACGGCAAGATCTTCCTGGCCGACGTCGGCCTGTTCGAGGACGAGGAGTTCTTCCGGGCCGCGCTGGACGCCCCCACCACCGCCGGCCGCCTCTGAGCGGGGGACGGGTCAGGGGACGACCCGGCCGAGGAGGGCCTCCGCGGTCAGCCACACCAGGCCGACGCTGCCGCCCACCGCCACCAGGACCTGGCGCCAACGCGGCCCGGCCCACTGGGCCAGTGCGATGACGAGCGGAAGGGCCAGCAGGGCGTAGCGCCCGAACGAGTCGATGTTGTTGGCCGACCCCGCCACCACCAGGGTGGCCACCGAGTAGAGGATCCAGGCCAACGGCTGGCGCCGGCGCACCGCCACCACCGCCAGGGCGATGAAGGCCAGGGCGAAGGCCAGGTTGTAGACGTCGCGGAAGTCACCCCGGGTCACGTCCCACACCGCCTGGGCCAGCCGGGTGACGGGGTCACGGAAGCCGTCCCGGAGCTGGCGCTGGATGCGCAGCGGGAGCCCGGCGTCGCCGGTGAGGGAGCCGAGCCAGGCCATGGCCAGGCCCAACCCGGCCAGCGGCGCCACCACGGCCGCTCCCATCCCGAGCACCGTGCCCGCCCCCGGGCGAGCGGGGCCGTCGCCCCGTGCCGTCGGCCCCGGTGGCGTCGGCCCGCCCTCCAGCAGCGTCCGGGCCACCTCCACCGCGATCGGCACCACCAGGAGCACGCCGACAGGGCGCACGGCAGCGGCGGCGAGGGCCCAGAGCGCGGTCCACGCGAAGGCCCGCCGGTGCAGGGCCAGCAACGTGGCGGCCACCAGGAGGAGGCTGGGCCCCTCGGAGTAGGCGAAGGCCAGCACGAAGGCGCTGGGGATGATCGCCACCATCCAGGCCGAC
This sequence comes from uncultured Actinomycetota bacterium, assembly GCA_963773765.1. GTDB lineage: Bacteria > Actinomycetota > Acidimicrobiia > Acidimicrobiales > Microtrichaceae > CAVZCC01. The sequence continues at coordinate 369,232 of CAVZCC010000006.1, forward strand.
CGGTCCGCCACGGCGCCAGGGTCCGCCACACCGGCGCCACCGTCCGCGATCGTGCCGGCCCCGCCGAGGACCTCCACGGCCAGGCGCCACAGGACCACCGCACCCCCCAACGCGCACGCGTTGGTGACGGCCAGGAGCGCGAGGTCCTCGCGTCCCAGGAACAGCGGGGCCAGGAGGCGGCCCAGCGCGGGGTACGCGGGGAAGAAGCGGGCCGACTCGGCCGGAGCGCCGTCGTACCAGCCCGCGGCCAGCGCCCGGTAGAAGGCCCCGTCCCAGGTGAGCAGGCCCTCGTCCAGGTGGAGCCGTCCGTCCGGCAGGGTGACCCGCCCCGACAGCGCGTGGGCGACCAGGAAGCCGGCGCCGATGCAGATCCGGGCCCAGGCCCAGCCGATGAGCGCGGGCCGCAGCCCGTCGGTCCAGCGCAGGTCCCGTTCCGGTCTCAGGACCGGGGTCGGAACACCCACAGCCCCATGGCCTCGTAGAAGTTGTCGGCGTCACCGGAGGTGATCTCCTGGCCGTCCCGGTCGACGCCGAGCGCACCGAGCAGCGCCTCGCACTGGCCCTCGAAGGTCAGGTAGCTGGTGTTGATCACCACGTAGACGGTGGCATCGGCCGGGATGCGGTCCGCCACCTCGGCCAGGAACGCGTCGGGGTCCGCGGCCCGGTTGCGCTCGCCGTAGTCCACCCAGTCCACGAACAGCGGGTCGCCGCCGGTGGGGAAGGGGATGACGGGGGGTGGGTCGTCCAGGCGGCCGGCCAGGGCCCGTTCCACCGCGGGCGAGAGCTGGTCGGGGCAGGTGATGACGACGGAGGGCGGCGTTGCGCCGTCGGCCGGGGCGGTCCCGGCCACGTCGGCGGCCACGGCGTCGGTGGCCACCCCGGCCTGGGTCCGGTCCCGCAGCACCTCCACGGTGGAGCTGACCATGCCGGCGACGACCACGACGGCCAGCAGCGCAGCCGTGGCCCGGGGCGTGCGGGCCACGGCCACACCGGCCGCGACGCAGAGCACGAACAGCGGGAACACCACGGCGGTGTAGCGGGAGGCGAACGTGTTGGAGGTGGCGTAGCTGACGGCCCAGGCCATGCCCAGGGTCAGGCCCACGACCACCAGCTCGGTCCGGATGCGGCCGTCCACCCGTCCCCGCACCAGCACGACCGGTGACCGGTCCCCGCCCAGTGTGCGCACGGCGGCGAAGGTGGCCAGGGCGATGAGGACCACGAGCAGGTACGACGCCAGCTGGGACTCCGAGAAGCTGCCGCCAGCGAAGTCCACGACCATGACCACCACCATGGTGGTGGGCCGGAACACCTTGCCCCACGGGGTGCCGGTGTTCTCCGACTGGTACAGCAGCGACGGGACCCACGGCAGGAACAGCAGGCCGCCGCCCACCAGCGCCACCACGGTGGTGAGCGCGCCCCGGCGACGGTCGGGGTCGCGGTCCCGCCACAGGCGCCAGAGGGCCAGCAGGCCGACCGCGGCGGCCAGCCACATGACCCAGTAGTGGGTCCACAGCAGGGCGCCGGTGAGGACGGCCAGGGCCACGCCGGCCAGCACCGGCCCACCCCGCCGGCGCCGTCCGGAGAGCAGGTCGTCCACCAGGAGGTAGCCGGCCAGGACGCCCAGCATGAGCAGGGAGTACATCCGGGTCTCGGCCGCGTACCGGACCCCGAAGGGCAGCACCGCGAAGACGGCCAGGGCGACCACCCCCGTCCGTCGAGCCCCCAGGCCGGTGGTGCCGGCCCGGCGGGCCAGGCGGGTGCCGGCCAGGTAGACCAACGGGTAGCAGGCCAGCGAGATCAGGCCGGACAGCGCCCGGACCCACCAGTCGCTGGTGCCGCCGAGGGCGGTCCAGACGTGCAGCAGCACGTAGTAGAGCGGCGGGTGGCCGTCCCGCCGGAGCGCCTCGCCGATGTCGCCCAGGGGGAGCTGGGCGATGTTGACGCTGAGTGCCTCGTCCAGCCACAGGTCGGACCGGGGCCAGAAGCGGGCCACGGTTCCGGCCACCACGGCCACGGCGCACAGCCCCGTGAGGAGGCGGTCCACGGGCGGCGCCGCCACCGACTCCTGCTCGGCCCCGGCGACGTCCGTGGTGGGTGGACCGTCGCCGGTCACCGCTCGTCCGGCGCGGGCGGAACGGGCGGGACCGCGGCGACCGGGCCGGGGTGCGTCCCCTGCTCCAGCCGGGAGATCGCACCGGCGAGCTCGGACAACTGCGTCCGTTCCTCCATGGCCAGGTACTCGTAGGCCTTCCGCATGGGACGCAGCGCGGAGAAGAACGCCCGTCGGGCCCGGCCAGCGCCGGTGCCGGCCTCGCCCAGCCAGGGGTTGGCGACGTCGGTGGGGAAGTCCAGCCGGCCGGCGTCCAGGTCGAACCGGTACCAGCGCAGCATCTTCTCGAAGGCGTGGCGTTCCGCCAGCGCCGGGTCCAGGGCGGTGGGGAGGCCGTCGAAGAGGTGCCCGGGCCGGTAGAGCTCGGGGTAGAAGTTCTCGAACGCGTACTCGGGGGGGCGGACCCAGAACGGCCACTCGTGGGGGTAGCGGGGCCAGCACATGGTGACGAAGGGACGGGGCTCGGCGAAGCGGTCGGGATGGTGGGCCCGGCCGTAGTTGTAGGTCAGGGTCCACTCGCAGAACTGCAGCGAGTCGGTCAGGCGGCCCACGGCGTCGAAGGCCTCCAGCAGGACCTCGCGGTCCAGCACCATGGGCATGTGCGCGGCGTACGACAGGTGCTCGCAGCCCAGGTAGGACAGCGCCTGGTACGACGCGTGCTGGGCCTCGTCGAAGTCCGTCTCGTTGCGGCGCCACAGGGCCAGGTCGTACGACACGTACCCGACGTAGCGGCCGTCGTCGACGAAGAACGACGGGTCGATCGGCTTGAGCGGCCGGTAGTCGTCGTCGGAGGACAGGAACACGTCGTGCAGTGCGCCGCTGCGGGCCAGGGCCAGGCGCAGCCCGACGTTGCGGGAGGCATGGTCGGCGGCCGCGCTGCGGGCCCGCTCGTCGGCGGAGAGGAGGTCCTCCTCGGCCACCGCGGTGACCGCCACGTCGGTGTCCAGGCGCTCGAGGGTCTCGGCGGGAGCGAGCACGACGATGTCGTCCACCCAGGGCATGAAGTGCCGGAGGTGGTCCAGGGTTTCCCGGAGGACCGCGGGACGGTTGGAGAGGTAGACGATCTGCATCGGCGTGGCGGCGCCCGGGGGGCGCCGCCACGATCCTACCGACGCACGGCCGTGCCCCGGGGCAGGCCGGCCGGCAGGGTCGGTCCGGTCGCGTCCGGGCGGCCGTCCTCCTCCACGGTCGGCACCGGTTGGGGCCGGCCGAGCAGGTAGCCCTGGACGAAGTCACACCCGAGGTCGCCGAGCGCCTTGAGCTGCAGCGGTGTCTCCACGCCCTCGGCCACGCTGACCAGGCCGAGCGAGCGGGCCAGGCCGGCCACGGCGCCCACGATGGCGGTGTCGTTCGCGTCCACGCCCAGTCCGTCCACGAAGCTGCGGTCGATCTTGATGGTCTCGAAGGGGAACCGCTTCAGGTACGTCAACGAGGAGTACCCGGTGCCGAAGTCGTCCAGGGCCAGGTGCAGGCCCAGGCCCCGCAGGTCGTGGAGCGACTGGCCCGCCACCCGCGGATCGGTCATGACCGCCGTCTCGGTCATCTCCAGCCACAGCCGTTCCGCCGGGAGGCCGCTGGACGTGAGTGCGTCGGCCACGATCTCGGTCAGGCCGGCATCGGACAGCTGGCGTGCGGCCACGTTGACCGACACCGACGGCGCGAACCCGGCGGACAGGACGGGCCACCCCGCGGCCCGGGCACACGCGGTGCGCACCACCCAGTCGCCGATGTCCACGATCAGGCCCGACTCCTCCGCCACGTCGATGAAGTGGGCCGGCGCCAGCAGCCCCCGGTCGGGGTGGTTCCAGCGCAGCAGCGCCTCGTAGCCCGAGGTCAGCCCGGAGGCCACGTCCACGATGGGCTGGTAGTGCAGCACCAACTCGTCGCGCTCCACGGCGCGGTGCAGCTCGTCCATGAGCCGCAGCGTCACCTGGGCCCGGTGGCGGCCGGAGGGGGCGAAGTACTCGCACCGGTTGCGGCCCCGTTCCTTGGCCCGGTACATGGCGGCGTCGGCCTCGCTGATCAGTCCGTCGGCGGTGCTGCCCGGGCGCGCCGTGGTGACCCCGATGCTGACGGTGGGGTGGAAGCGCTCGCCCGACGGCAGGTCGACGGGCTCCGCCACGGCGTCCAGGACGGCGTCCACGGTCCGCCGCAGTTCGTCGCCGTCGGCGGGGGTGAGCAGGAGCGTGAACTCGTCGCCGCCGAACCGGGCCACCATGCCCCGGTCGCCCACGGTCCACTCGATCCGCGAGGCCAGCTCCAGCAGGAGGCGGTCCCCGATCTCGTGGCCCAGGCTGTCGTTGATCACCTTGAAGCGGTCGAGGTCGATGAAGGCCACCGACACCATCGCCTCGGCCGGCAGTTCCGCCGGCACACCGGCCGGGGTGTCCGCATGGGTGCCGTGTCCGTCCAGCAGGTCGGTCAGCCGGGCGGTGAACCGGTGGCGGTTGGTGAGCCCCGTCAGGGTGTCGTGCGACGCCAGGTACTCCAGGCGGGACCGGGAGGCGACCTGCTCGGTGACGTCCTCGACCACACCGATGATGCGGTCCTCGTCGTCGCCGGCCGAGTAGCTGGACACGCTGACGTCGACCCACAGGGGCGTCCCGTCGGCGCGGGGGAGGCGCATGCGGCGCAGCACCGCGTCCACCCGGCCGGACACGACCGACTCGATCTGGGCGTCACGGGCCGCGAGGTCATCGGGGCTGATGAAGGCCCGTACCGTCCGACCGGCCAGGTTCTCGGGAGGGACGCCCAGCATCCGTCCCAGCGCCGGGTTGGCGGTGAGCACCGTGCCGTCGGGACGGCCGATGACCATGCCGACGGGCGCCTCCTCGAACACGCTGCGGAACCTCCGCTCGCTGCTGGCCACCTGGTCCAGCGCGGCATCCTTGGTCCGGGCCAGGGCCAGCACCTCCTCGTTGACCCAGATCTGGTTGGTGACCACCGCCACACCGGTCACGAGGAGGATGACGAGCGTGGGCGTGTCCATGCTGCCCTGCAGCACGATCTGTCCCCCGACGGTCAGCACCGCGAGCATCACCGCGGCCTGGACCACCCTGCGCCGGGGATTCGTGACGCGCTCGCCCCGGTCGCCGTTCCCGGGGACCAGGTCCGGCGCAGCGGCGGCGACGGCCAGGAAGCAGGTGGCGATGGTCCAGATGGCGACGGACACCGGGTTGGCCCCCGCCTCGCCCCGGCCGGTCTGCCACACGATGATCCCGTCACCGAGGCCGACCATGAGCACCGCGGCCGCCACCCAGCGGATCACGGCCCGTCCCGGTTGGTACACCGCGGCCAGCAACAGCACGCAGCCGAAGAGCAGGTCGATGCCCACGTAGGAGAGCCGGTCGTACTGCTGGGACCGTGCCGCCGGGCCGAGACCGGCGAACTGGGGCTCGTACACGAAGGTCCACAACGCGAACACCACGCAGGACGCCACCACCAGGCCGTCGGAGATGCTGCGCCACCGTTGCGCGCCCCGGAGGGGGCCGTAGACGAGCACGCCGATGCCGAGGGCGCCGAACACCACGCCCACGATGTAGATGCCACCCTCCACCGTGCCGCCGTCGGCCGGCCCCCCGATCACCCCGGCCCGGATCCACAGGACCTGGGCGACGGAGATGCAGGCCCCGAAGGCGGCCATGGAGAGCCATGCGCCCTGGCGCATCCGCAGGCCGCGTCGGAGGGCGAGGCCGGTGAACGTGACGAGGGCGACCAGGTGGATCCAGAGCTCGATCCCGTAGCCGCGGCCGATCGACAGGGCGCTGACCGCCAGGCTGAGCACCGCGATGGTCCCGGCGGTGAGCCACGCGTTGCGCCCGGACCAGTGGACGCGGATGGATCCGTCGTCGGGTCCCTGCGTCGGATCGCGCACGTCGGTACCTCCCGGTCCCGTCCTCTCCCTCGAGTGTCGGCCGGGCGCGCCCACATCACACCGTTGCGGCAGGAAAGGGGCCGAACGGCCCAGGTGGGCCGACGGCCGTCAGAAGGTGACGAGGTCGCGCCGGGTGAGGTGTGAGACGTCGTTGAGGCCGAGGATGACGCGCCGGGCGTCCTTGACCAGCACGGTCTGGACCGAGGCGTGGGCCGGGCGGAAGAACATGTCCTCGGACAGGCCCAGGACCCATGCCAGGTAGGCGTTGATGACCCCACCGTGGCAGGCCACCACCACGGTCTGGGCGGGGTGGCAGGCCAGGATGCCCTCGACCGCGGCGATGACCCGGTCGTTGAACTCGTGGCTGCGCTCGGTCAGGGGGTACGCGTCCCACTGCCGGTCCCGGGCGAAGCGCTCCTGGGCGCCCCGCAGGATGATGTCGCCCAGCACCTCCTGGGGCCGACGCTCGCCGATGTCACGGAAGATCTCGATCTCGCGCAGCTCCGGGACGACGGTCATCTCCAGGTCGTGGTGCCGGGCGATGGCCGCGCCGGTGTCGTGGGCCCGTGACAGCGTGGAGCAGTACACGGCGTCGACCGGGTCGCCGGACAGGTGCCGGCCCACCGCGGTGGCCTGCTTGCGTCCGAGCGGCGACAGGGGCGGGTCGATCCAGTCCCGGGGGGTGGACGAGCGCAGGTCGGGGAAGGCCTGCTGGCCGTGGCGGACCAGGACCAGGCGGGTCACGTCGGGCAGGCCGGTCAGGTAGACGCGGTCGAAGATGGACGGGGGTTCGGCCATGGGGTGTGTTCTCTCTCCCTCGCTCGGGCGGGTCTGGGTGCGGGCGGTGCTGTCGGGTGGGTCTGGGCGGGCGGTGCTGTCGGGTGGCAGCTCAGGGCCGTGACAACGGTGGCGGCTCGCGGCCGAGCTCACGCAGCGCGTCGGCCACGGCCTCGGCGGTGGCGTCCCAGGTGGGTGCCGCGTAGCCGACGGCGCGGTCGACCGCGGCCCGGTGGTGCACGGGGTCCATCAGGTGGCGCTCCAGCAGGACCGTCAGGCCGTCCACGTCGTCCGGGTCGATCTCCTCCACCCGGCCGTCGCCGGCCTCGGTCAGGGCCCCGCCGGTGGACGCGATGGTGGGGCAGCCGTGGTGGAGGGCCTCCATGACGGGCACCCCGAGGCCCTCGTACCGCGACGGGGTCACGGCCAGGAACGCGTTGCGGTACAGCCAGGCCAGTTCGGCGTCGTCGATGCCCTCCAGCCACAGCAACCGGCGACCGAACTCCGGATGGGCCCGGATGTCGGCGACCAGGTCCTCGGTCAGCCAGCCCTCCTTGCCGACCAGGACCAGGGCGAGGTCCTCGTGGCGCCGGGACAACCGGTCGAACGCATCGAGCACCAGGCGCTGGTTCTTGCGGGGCTCGATGGTGCCGACCACCAGGACGAAGCGCCCCGCCTCCGGGGGGAGGCCGACCGGCACCGGCTCCACCACGGGGAGGTCCGCACCCAGGGGCACCACACGGGTGCGCAGCGGCCGGTCCACACCGGCCCGTCGTGCCACCTGCTGCAGGTCGGCCTCGGTGCAGGCCGAGATGCACAGGAACAGCTCGGTGGACGCCAGGTGGGCCCGCAGCCAGTCCCCGAACAGGCGGCGCTGGTTGCGGTCGAACCACTCCGGGAACAGCTCGGGCATGACGTCCGCGATGAGCACCGCGGCGTGCACGCCGGAGGCGCGCAGCCGGGGGAGCAGGTCGGCCCGCCGCTCCGGGTCGTGCCAGCCCGGCTCCAGGTCCAGCCACACCGACCCGATGGGGGGCAGGCCCAGGGCCAGGGAGCGGACCTCCGGGGTCAGGGCCCGGCGGCGCCGGCCCCGGCCGAGGGCGCCCCGGGCCCGCCGGGCCACGGACAGGTCGGCGACGGCGCGCACCACGGGGGACAGCGGGCCGAAGTCGTCGGCCCGCCGTCGGGCCCGGCCCCCGGGCGGGTGGGCGCGGAGGCGGGCGACCTCGTCGTCGGTCAGGCGGCGGTAGTCACCCAGCTCCTCCGGGCGCACCACCGGGATGATCCGGAGCCCGTGGCCCGCCGGTCCGTCCAGCCCGGCCAGGACCGAGCGGACCACCCGCTGGTAGCCGGTCGTGTACGGCAGGGACAGGGTGTTGGTCACCTCCACCACCACGTCCACCGCCGCCTCGCCGTCCCTGCCGCCGGTCGCCCCGTCGGACCCCGTGCGGGGCCCCGCGCCGGTCATGGCGTGCCCGCCGGACGACCCGGGTGCAGCACCTCGGCCACCAGCTCCGCGAACCGGGCGCTGATCACGCCCCAGTCGAAGCGGTCCTCCACGAGCTTCCGCGCCGCGCCGACCAGCCGGTCCTCCGGGGCGGACAGGGCGGTGCGGATGGCCTCGGGGAAGTCGTCCAGCTCCGCCAGGACCATGTACCGCTGGGCCTCGTCCAGGCCCCGGGCCCCGATCGGGGTGGACACGACCGGCACCCCGGCCGCGAAGTAGCCGAGCAGCTTCAGGTTGGACCCGCCCCCGGTCCCCATGGGGTTGAGGGCGACGTCCGCCGCGGCCAGCAGGTCGGCCAGCTGGTCGTCACCGACGGGCCCGAGGAGGCGCACGTTGGCGGGGACGCGGCGTTGGTCGAGGAACCGGCTGTGGCGGCCGGCCAGGAGGAAGAGCACCTCGGGCACCCGGGGCGCCATCTCCATCAGCGCCCGGCCCGCCTCGATGTTGGGGCTGTGGCCGGAGCCGACGAACACGGCCAGCTGCCGGGCCGGCGCACCGCCCAACCGGTCCAGCATCCTGGCCCGGAGGCGGGCCCGCTCCTCGGGATCGGTGAAGCGCACGGCCGTGGTGTCCACGCCGTTGGGGACCACGGCGATCCGGTCGGGGTCCAGGGAGTGGTCGGTGGCGAGGGCGGAACGGTCCGACGACGTGGTGACCGTGACCAGCCGGGCCGCGCCGCAGGCCTCGCCCTCGGTCCGGTCGACCTGGTCCAGCAGCCACCGTCCGCCCTCGGTGTCGGGCAGGATCGCGGCCTTGAGCGCCACCTCGTGGTTGTGGGCGTCGCAGACGACGGGGACGCCGGGCGCCAGCGCCGCGACGGCCGGGTAGAGGTAGGGCTGGACCAGGACGACCCCGACGGCGCCCTCGAGCGCCGCGGACAGCTCACGGGTGAACGCGGGTGTGGCCGGCCACAGCTGGGACGCCGCGATGTCGGTGATGGACACGTTGCCGGTGAGCAGCCGGAGGCGGGCCTCCGCGTCGTGGTGGCGCGACGAGCAGCGGATGGTGGTCTCGGTGAAATGGGGCGCCAGCTCGCGGCGGCCCTCGGGACCACCCTCCACGGACAGGTCAACCAGTTCCACGTCCCACCCGTCCTGGGCCAGCGCCCCGAGGAGGTGCGACGCCCGTTCCGGCCCACCCCCGGCCCATCCCTCGACCGGGTAGGTGCTCACGGCCACGATGCGTCCACGGGCCGCGGGCCCGCCATCACGGGTGGGGGTGGCCGGTCCCCGTCGCGGTGCGGGACGGGGCCGGGCGTGGCCGAGCAACCGGTCCACGGCATGGGCCCAGTCGCCGGCCCGTCCGTCGGCCAGCGCGGCGCGGCCGAGCCGGCCGGCCAGGTCGTCGTCGGCCAGAATGCGGGTCATGGCCCCGGCCAGCGCGGCCGCGTCCGGCGCCGTCACCACCCCGTTGACGTCGTCGCGCACCAGCTCGGTCGGGCCGCCGGCATCGGACACGGTGAGCACCGGACGGGCGTGCTGCTGGGCCTCCAGCGTGACCAGGCCGAAGTCCTCCCGCTCGGGGGTGACCACGACGGCACGGGCGGTGCCGTAGAGGGAGCGGAGCGTGTCGTCGTCCACGCCGCCCAGGAACCGGATGCGGGGATCACCGTCGGCCCGGGCCTCCAGCCGGTCCCGGTCCGGTCCGGCCCCCACGATGCTCAGGGTGCCGTTCGCGGGATCGGCCCGGTGGAAGGCGTCGATGGCCAGGTCGATCCGCTTGATCGGCTCCAGGCGTGACACCACCAGCAGGTCCCGGCCGAGCTCCCCGGGCCGGCCCGGCTCGAGCGACGACGGCGGGTGGATGACCTCCACACCGACCTCGGGCGGGAAGTAGTCGGCGCGGCCGGCCACCGCGGCCGAGATGGCGGCGTGGTGGCGGACCCGCCGCCCGTCGAGCGCCCACCGGTCGAGGAACTGCACCACGGCGCGTGAGAGCGGCCCGGGCAGCGACAGCGCTCCGTCCGGCGACGCCGCGTCCGGACCCAGCCGCTCCGCCGCGGCCCGGGTGCGGTCCAGCACCTCGAAGGGGTCGGCCCGCTTGGGCCCGTCGGCCAGGATCCGCCCGACGGCCACCAGGTCGGGGTCCTCGGGCAGGCGCCGGCCCTCGAACACCTCCGGGTGGTACGAGTCGTAGAGGCCCCGGAGGGGGTGCAGCATCCACACCACGTGGTGGGGGTGGTCCACCATCCACGCCGGGTACTTGCCGGTGACGACGGCGTCGACGTGGCTGAGGTCCAGCAGCGCGAACTGCTCGTAGGCGTCGAGCAGGTCCGGCAGCGTGAGCTCGCGCACCGGCAGCTTGATGAGGTCCACCTCCACGCCGGCGGCCCGGAGGCCACCGACCAGTCCCGACCAGAGGCGCTCGGCCCCGCCGGTGCGGAGCGGCACGGGGCTGGGGGCCAGGACCGCCACGGTGGACGGCAGGCCCCGTGGGATCACGCCGCTCACCGGGTGTCCCGCCGACGGGCCGAGGCGAGCCGGGACCGGGTCCGGAGCTCGGGTGACAGGGCCGAGCCCACCGTGCCGGCGGTGGCGTCGCGGACCACGGCGTCCATGGCCGCGCCGATCGAGCCGTGCCGGCGCCGGGCGTCGGCCCGGGCCATGGCGCGCCGCAGGCTCCGGGCCGCCCGGGGCAGGGGCGAGTCGGCGGTCCGGATCCAGGTCCGCACGGACCGGTGCCCGCTCACCGCTCCTCCCGTCGGTCCGGGCCCTGCGCCCGGATCCAGGTGACCAGGCGCTCGGTGGCCTCGGCCACCTCACCGGTGGTGCCGGCCACGGAGAAGCGGACGAACCGGTCGCCCCGGACGGGGTCGAAGTCCACCCCGGGCGTGGCGGCCACGGCCAGCTCGTCGAGCCAGGTGCGGCACAGGTCGCGGCTGTCGCCGAGCCCGGACACGTCGGCCCACACGTAGAAGGCGCCCTCGGCCGGCGCGATGCCGTGCACCCCGGCGGACCGGAGCCCGTCGGCCAGCACCCGCCGGTTGGTGTCGTAGCGCTGCACGTGCCGGTCCAGCTCCGGGTCGTCGTCGAGGGCGGCGATCGCGGCGTGCTGGGCCATGGTGGGCGGTGCCAGGTAGAGGTTCTGCGACAGGCGCTCGACCGGCCGGACCAGGTCGGGCGGCAGCACCAGCCACCCCAGGCGCCAGCCGGTCATGCAGAAGTACTTGGAGAAGCTCTGCACCACCACGGTGCCGGGGTGGGACGCCGCGGTGGGGGCCCTGCGTCCGGAGGTGATGCCGGCGTAGATCTCGTCCGACACCAGCCGCACGCCGCGGTCGGCGCAGTGGTCCGCCAACGCGGCCAGTTCGTCGTCGGTGAGCACCGTGCCGGTCGGGTTGGACGGGCTGGCCAGGATCACGCCGTCCAGCGGCCCGGCCCGTCCCAGCGCCCCGGGGGTCGGTTGGTAGCGGGTGGACGCGTCCACCGGGACCGGCACGGCGTCCACGCCGAGGACCTCCAGGATGTGGCGGTAGCACGGGTACCCCGGCTCCATCACCGCCACCCGGTCCCCGGGGTCGAAGCAGGCCAGGGTGAGCAGGACGCAGCCGGCGGATGCCCCGCTCGTCACCGCGATCCGCCCCGGGTCGACCGTCAGGCCGTGGCGGTCCAGGTACCAACGGGAGATGCGCTCGCGGAGCTGGGGGAGTCCCAGGCTGTCGGTGTAGGTGAGCGGACCGTCCAGCGCGGCCCGGGCCGCCTCCAGCACCGCGGCGGGCGCCGGCGTGGACGGCTGGCCGACCTCCAGGTGGAGCACCGGGCGGGGCCCTCGGGGCGATGCCTCCCGTTCCCGGGCGGCCCGCACCAGGTCCATGACCTCGAAGGGAGGGATCCGCGCCGCGCGCGCGGCGACGGTGGGTCCGGCCGCCGGGGCCGATGCGGTGGGAGCGCTCATCGGGGCCGATGCTAGGTGTCGACGCAGCCTTGGACCGTCGGTGCCCCGGCGTGCAGGCTGGCGGGGTGGGCACCACCGGGGCCGCGGGCTCGTCCGGGACCCGTCGGGCACTCCGGCCGGTCGGAGCGACCTTCCTGACGCTCGGCCTGTTCCTGGGTTCGTGGACGGTGACGACCCCGGAGATCCAGGACGCCCTGGGCGGTGGTCCGGGCCGGCTGGGCCTGGTGCTGACCGGGGCGCTGGTGGTGGCCGCGGCCATGAACACCCTGGGCGGGGCGCTGGCCGAACGGCGTGGGACGTCGGCCGCGCTGCGCCTGACCCTGGTGTGGTGGGGTGCCGCGCTGGTGGTGGGATCCGTCGCCCCTGCGCCGTGGGGGGTGGCGATCGGCATCGTGGCCGTCCTGTCGGCGTCCGGCGCGGTGGACGTGGTGGCCAACGTGGGTGCCACCGCGGCACTGGCGGCGCGTCCCGGGCGCCTGGTCCGCTTCCACGCCCTGTTCAACGTCGGGGGAGCGGGCGGTGCGGTGATGGTGGGGGTGTTGTTGGGTCTGGGTGGCGCGGTGGGCTGGCGGTGGGCGTGGGCCGCGTGCGCGGTCGCGGTCCTGGCCGTGGTGGTGGCGGCCCGGGGAGTGGCGTTGCCCGCCGGCCACGCCGGGGAGCACGTGCGGCTCTCGGACGGGATGCGGACCCTGCGCCGGGAGGGGTTGGTGCCGGTGGCGCTGGCGTTCGCGCTGGGGGCCACGGTGGAGGGCGGCATCAACACCTGGGGCGTGCTCCAGCTGCGGGGCCAGTTGGACGCCGGTCTGCTGGTCGGGGCGGGCGGTGCCGTGTTGGGCTACCTCATCGCGGTGGTGGCCCGCCTGGGCGTGAGCGGCGTGCAGAGCGCCCGGGGCGCCCGCCGCGTGGTCACCGCGGGCACCGTGCTGGCCGGCGCGGGCCTGGTGGTGCTGGCCACGGTCGGCCAGCCGGTCGTGGCCGCGGTCGGCCTGGTCCTGGCCGCCGGTGGCATCTCGGTGTGCTGGCCGCTGCTCATGTCCGAGGTCGGTCGGGGCCGGGCCCGGCCCGGGATGGTGGTGGGGGCGGTGTCCACCGTGGGCTACCTGGGTGCGGTGGTGGGTCCGGGACTGATCGGCCTGGTGGCCGGGCGCTTCGGGTTGGGGGCGGGGCTGGCGGTCCTGGCCGCCGGTGCGTTCTGCATCCCGCTGCTGCTGCGGGGCCGCCGCCGCCGGGACCCCACGACCGGGCCGGCACACGACACCGGGGCCCCGCACGACCGTTGACCGGCGTGCGTGGCCCCGTGTGGTGTGCCCGTGGTGTTCCCGTTCTGAGCTTCGGTGCGGCGGGGCCGCGCCTTGAGCGATGCCGACGCGGGCGGCGCACTCCGCCGGTCCCGCAGCGATGGGGGGAATCAGCGGGTCAGGATGACGCTGGAGCCGTGGCCGAACAGGCCCTGGTTGGCGGTGATGCCCACCCGGGGGGTCCCGGCCTGGCGACCCTCGGCCTGGCCCCGGAGCTGCCAGGTGATCTCGCACACCTGGGCCAGCGCCTGGGCCGGCACGGCCTCTCCGAAGCAGGCCAGTCCGCCCGACGGGTTGACCGGGAGACGGCCCCCGAGCGCGGTCACGCCGTCGCGGAGGAGCTTCTCGGCCTCACCGGGGCCGCAGAACCCGAGGTCCTCGTACCAGTCCAGCTCCAGGGCCGTGGACAGGTCGTAGACCTCGGCCACGTCCACGTCGTCCGGGCCGATGCCGGCCTGCTCGTAGGCGGCGGCGCCGATGGCCTGCTTGAACGTGTGTTCCGGCACCGGGAGGCCGGCCGCGGAGTCGGTGGCGAAGTTGGGCATCTCGATGATGGTGTTCGGGAACGTCGGCGTCACCGTGCTGATGGCCGCGACCCGCACCGCGGGGTCCGAGCCCGACAGGTGGCGGCGGGCGTAGTCCATGGAGGACAGGATCACCGCGGCGCCGCCGTCGGAGGTGGCGCACACGTCCAGGAGCCGCAGGGGGCTGGCCACCGTGGGGGAGGCGGCCACGTCAGCCGCGGTGACCTCCTTGCGGTAGCGGGCGTTGGGGTTGGCCAGGCCGTGGCGGGCGTTCTTGACCTTCACCTGCGCGAAGTCGTCCACCGTGGCGCCGTACAGGTCGATCCGCCGGCGGGCGTAGAGGGCGAAGTACGTGGGGTTGGTGGCGCCGAGCAGCCGGAACCGCAGCCAGTCCGGGTCGTCGCCCCGGGCCCCGGCGTTGGGCTTGAGGAACCCCTTGGGGGTGGTGTCGGCCCCGACCACCAGCGCGACGTCGCACATGCCCGACAGGATCCGCTGGCGTGCCGCCTCGAGCGCCATGGTGCCGGATGCGCAGGCCCCGTAGGCGCTGGTCACCGGGATGCCGGTCCAGCCCAGGGCCTGGGCGAAGGTGGCGCCGGCCACGTAGCCCGGGTAGCCGTTGCGCATGGTGTCGGCGCCGGCGACGAAGCCGACGTCACGCCAGTCCACGCCGGCGTCGGCCAGCGCGTCGCGGGCCGCGGCCACGCCGTACTCCACGAAGTTGCGTCCCCACTTGCCCCACGGGTGCATGCCCACACCCAGGACGGCGACCTGGTCCACGGCCATCATGGCCTCGCTTCCTGCGGCGTGCCGGTTCCGACCGGACGCCACTTCCAGATGAGGTACTCCGTGGTGTCGTCACCCTCGGTCTCGCGGTAGAGGGTGTCGACGACCAGCTCCATCTCCATGCCCACCTGCAGGTCGTCCACCGTGAAGCCGGCGGTGACCTGGCCCATGACCACCAGGCGTTCCGCCTCCAGCTCCACCGCGGCGATGCAGAACGGGACGTGGGGGTCGGTGACCGGCACGTAGGGCTCGGGCGGCTGGTAGTTGGCGTCGGTGTAGGACCAGAGCCGGCCCGTGGTGGACAGCTCCACGTCCTCCAGGGTGGCATCCGCGAAGCCGGGGGCCCGGGACATGACCCGCTCGGGCGGGAAGAAGTACGTGCCGCTGCCGGAGCAGCGGGTGCCGATCAGGCGCGGGGGCTCGTCGGTGCCCTCCGGGGGCAGGGTGAACCATCCTTCGATGGCCGGTCGGCGTGTGACGCCCATGGGTCTCCGTCCCCCGAGCCTGGGCTCGGTCCGCTGGCTGGGTTGCCGGTTGCCGGCTGTCTGACCTGACGGGTCGTCAGGTTAGCCGGTGGTCCCCGGCCGTCCCCCATGGCGGGCGGAGTCGGGGAGGAGGCGCAGGGCCAGCTCCGCGGTCTCCGCCGCCCGGCCGGGCCGGGGGATCGCGTGCACCAGCACGGTGTTGAGGATGGTGAAGCCCAGGTCGACCGGTTCGGCGTCGCCCAGGTCCAGGCGTTCCAGCGCCGGCAGCAGGGCGAACAGGAGGGGGACCTCGGTGCGGATGTCGTGCGGGGGGAGGGCCGGACCGTTGTGCAGCACGGCGCCGATCCGTTCGGTGAGCAGGGCGCGTGCCGGCTCCGGGTCGTCGGCGGCGTTCCGTGCCAGCCGCTCCAGGACGTCCCGCGCGGACCCCAGCGGGTCGTCGTCGATCCGCTCCTTCGCCGTGGTGATCAGTCCGGGCAGGTGGCGCCCGAAGGTGCGGGCCGCCACCGCCCGGACGGACGGGAACAGGTTGAGGACGGTCTGGGGCGACACATCGGCCCGTTCCGCCACGTCGCTGGCGGTCACGCTGTCCCAGCCGCCGGCGAACATGCCGACGGCGGCGTCGATGATCCGCAGTCGTGTCTCCCGGCGGCGCCGGGCACCGGAGCGGGCCTGGGGCGACAGCACCGCGTTGTCGGCCAGGGGCGCGGCCACATCGGCCACGCGGCGCCGCCGGGACCCGACGGGCTGCAGGACGGCGGCGGTCGAACAGGGTGCTCACGTCGGAGAACAGCTCGTCGTCCACCGCGGAGGGGTCCACGGCGTGGCGGAGCTGCAGACCCTGCAGCAGGGCGGTGAGGGCGGTCGCCATGCGGTCCACCGTGAACGGCTCCACCGGCGTCAGGCCGATGCGGTTGAGCAGGTGGGCCCAGCCCTTGGCCGCGTCGTCCTGGCGGATGCGGTAGGTGCGGCGCAGGATCGCGGCGCCGTCGGGGGCGTCCGGGGCGGGGTCGTGCAGGGGCTGGCCGTGGTGGGCCCAGAGGTGCATCTGGCCCCGGAACAGCCGGGTCAGGTCGGGGTCGGAGCTGATCACCTGCCAGGTGTCGGTCAGGTTGGCCCGCATGACGGCGACGAGGTCGTCGTGCTCCAGGGCGTCCAGCATCTCCTCCACCGTCTCGGTCTGGTCCTGGTGGTCCTCCATGTAGGACAGGGCCATGGCGTCGGCGAAGTCCGCCGCGGTGGGGAAGTGGTGGAAGAAGGAGCCGGTCGTGACGCCCGCCTCCGCCGCCACGCCCTTGGTCGTGAGCCCGGCGTACACCCGGGACAGGGGGAGGTCGTCCAGCAGGCGCTGGCCGGCCCGGACCAGGAGGTCCCGGGAGGAGGCCCGGGCGGGGTCCTTCGTCGCGGTGGGAGCCGTGGCGGGTCGTGTCCGGTCCGGTTCGTCCGGGAGGGGAGGCGTGCGGTCGGGCGAGGAGCTCACCACGTCAGCATAGTGGACACTATGGAGCGCCGTAGTGCCTGCTACGGAACCTGGCGCCGAACGTGGTTCGCGTACCGGGTCGGACGACGGAATCCCGCCGCACCATTGCAGTGTGAAAGCGCATTCACCGACGGAAAGTTGGTGACATCCGTTGTGCTGGGCGCGATCATGCTGTAGAAATCACCAACAGCAAGCCGTGGAGGTCGCCCCATCGCCACGGCGGGGTGGGTGGAGACCCGGTCCTCGGACCGGGGGAGGGCCACCCCAACCCAATCGGGGGTCCGTCAGTTCGCTGATGGGCCCCCGACTGCTGTCCGGCGTCCTGCGCTCCCCGACGGCCGGTGCCGCCCCTACGCTGCGGCCATGACGGCCCAACCCGACACCGACCTGGACCGGGCGCTCGCCGTCCTGGTGGACGGATCCCTGGATCCCATCGTGGAGATGGTGCTGGTCCACCGCCACGGCTCCTACGAGGCGCACGCTCCCGACGGCCACGTGCGGTTCCGGCGGGAGGACCCGGACGACGGGCCGGGCCACGACTGGGCCTTCACGGTGGAGGAGGTCCGGGGCCGCGACCCGCTGGCCGACACCGCCCTGGACCGGTTCGCCCCCCTGGACGCCGAACTGGCCAACCGGTTCCCGGACCGGACCCGCAACGCCTACCCGTTCGCCCACGAACAGGTGGCGCAGCTCTTCGACCACCCGGCCGCTCCCGACCTGTGCGTGGTCCACACCGCCTCGCACCACTGGGCGGAACAGGGCGGCCACATCGGCGAGCACGGCTCGCTGGCCAGCGTGCAGTGCCGTGCCCCGTTCATCGTCTCCGGCGTCGGGGCACGGCGCGACGGCATGGTCGACGTGCCGGCCCAGCTGGTGGACATCGCCCCCACGGTGCTCGCGCTCCTGGGCCTCGATCCCCCCGGCGGAACCGGCCTGGACGGCCGCCACCGCCCGGACGCCCACCTCGCCCACCAGGACGGCGACGTGCTGGCGGAGCTGTTGGACCCCACCGAGCGGCCGGACCACGTGGTCGGGTTCCTGCTCGACGGCTGCAACGCCAACGTCCTGTACGACATGGTCGAGCGCGGGCGAGGCCCCCAACATCGCGGCGCTGATGGCGGACGGGACGGCACTGCGGAACGGGATCGTGTCGTCGCTGCCCACCGTGACGCTGCCCAACCACACCACGGTCATCACGGGCCGGCATCCGGGACACCACGGCATCCTGCACAACGCGTGGTGGGACCGGTCGCTGGGGCGGCAGGTGATCACCAACTCGCCGACCACCTGGGCCACGGCCATGGACGCGCTCAGCCCCGGGACCGACAGCATCCACCTGGCGCTGCGGCGGGCCCGGCCCGACGCCTTCACCGCGTCGGTCAACGAGCCGGCCGACCACGGGGCCGGGTACTCCACCTTCGACCTCATGCGCCGGGGCGTGCGCATGGGCTTCCCGAGGACCGCCGAGGGCCTGCCCCACGCCACGGAGATGTTCGTGCGGCCGGTCAAGGACTACGCCACGTTCACCCAGGTGGACCACCACGGCACCGAACAGGCCGTCGGCATCATCTCCGGGTCCTACCTGGGCAGCGACTACCCCGTGCCCGGGTTCCTCTGGGTCAACTTCACCCTCACCGACTCCGCGTTCCACGAGGGCGGGCCCCATTCGGAGATCGCCCGGGCGTCGGTGCGGGACACCGACGGCCGCATCGGCGAGATCCTCGACGCGCTGGACCGGCGGGGGGTGCGGGACCGCTGCGCCTTCTTCCTGTGCGCGGACCACGGCATGGAGGAGAGCGACCCCGGGGTCGGCCGGTGACTGGTCCCCCGCGCTGGCCGACGCCGGGCTCACCTTCCGGGACGAGGCGTTCGGGTTCCTGTACCTGAACCCCTGACCGGCGCCCCGTGCCCGGTTGCTCCGGCCCGGCTGCCCGGCGGCTCCGGACGGCCCCCGCCCGTAGCCTGCCGCCCCATGCAGAACCCCAACATCGACATCGGCACCTACGGGATCTGGACCGCGCCAGCTGGACATGCAGCCCAGTGCCCGCGGCCCGCGAGTGCGCGGCGGAGATCGAGGAGCTCGGCTTCGGCGCGGTGTGGATCCCGGAGACGGTGCTGCGGGAGCCGTTCCTGCACGCCGCGCTGCTGCTGGAGGGGACCACCACGCTGAAGGTGGCGACCGGCATCGTGAACCGCTACGGCCGTGACGCCGTGACCTGCAACGCCGCCATGCAGACGCTGAACGAGGCGTACCCCGGGCGGTTCCTGCTGGGCCTGGGCGTGAGTCACGAGCACCTGGTGTCCGAGGTGCGCAAGCACGACTACTCGCGGCCGTACTCCGGCATGGTCGAGTACCTGGACCAGATGGACAAGGCCCTCTTCTTCGCGCCCGTGGGCGAGCCGCCGGCCCAGATGGTGCTGGCCGCGCTGGGTCCGAGGATGCTGCGCCTGGCCGCCGAGCGCACGGCGGGGGCGCACCCCTACTTCGTGCCGCCGGAGCACACCGCGGTGGCGCGGGAGACGATGGGCCCGGAACCGCTGCTGGCGGTGGAGCAGATGGTGCTGTTCGAGACGGATCCGGAACGGGCCCGGACCATCGCCCGGTCGCACATGTCCATGTACGTGCGGGCGCCGAACTACGCCAACAACCTGAAGCGGCTGGGCTTCACCGACGACGACCTCGCCGACGGCGGCTCGGACCGGCTGGTGGACGCCATCGTGGCCTGGGGCACCATGGACGACGCCCTGGCCCGGGTGCAGGCCCACCTGGACGCCGGAGCGGACCACGTGTGCATCCAGGTCCTGGACGAGGACGTGATGCACCTGCCCGTCGCCGAATGGCGGGACCTGTCCGCGGCCCTCGGCCTGGCCTGAGTCCGGTGTCCGCTCGGCGGTCGGTCCCACCGCCGTCAGCCGCCGATCCGGCGTCAGCCGATCGGGCGGTGGCACCGGTCGTGCCGCAGGATCGGGTCGGGGCGACCGGTCCCGCTACCAATCCCTCCACGGGACCTGGGGGGTCTCCTCGGTGGGCGGGTCCCCCCGCGACGTCCACGATGCGGCGGCGGCGTCCGTCCGACGGGGGCGGCTCCTCGCCGTGGCGACGCCACCAGTGCACGATCCACAGGCCGGTGGCCACCATGCCCACCACGCTGAACACCGCCATCACCAGCCGCAGCGTCGGCCCCGGCGCCGGCCGGGCGCTGCTCGTCGATCTCCACCCGCAGCCGCACCGAGTTGTCCTCGGCCCTGCCGTCGGTCCCGGTGGCCGGGGTGGTGCGGTCCACCTGCTCCGGGTCCACGTCGATGGAGGTGGACCGGACCTCCGCCTTCAGCCGACCGATGCCGCTGAGCGCGATGTCCAGGTTGGGACCGGGCAGGGCGAAGGTCAGCGCGGTGTCCCCGTCCTGCTCCGCGGTCTTCTCGCCGACGCGGACGCCGCCCCACGTGCCGGCCTGGGCCAGGACCTCCTGGCGCAGGCGGAGCACGGCGGCGCGGTCGGGGGCGTCCAGCACGACCACCGCATCGGCCTGGGAACGTTCCAGCATGTCCGAGCACCCGCCCGTCAGGACCAGCAGGACCAGGAGCGCCACGGCGGCCAGCGCCGGGCCCGGGCGCGCCACGCGGCGATGTGGGCGCGGGGTTCCGGCGGGGGTCGATCGGGGCGTGCTGATCGGACCAGCGTAGGAAGGCCCGGGCCCCGCGGCCGCGGACCTGCCGGTCGTGGGGGTCAGTCGCCCCGGACCGCGTCCAGGAAGGCGGGGCGTTCCCCGCCCCCGTGGACCCAGACGGAGGACCCGCTCACGTAGGACGACAGCGGCGACGTCAGCCACCGGCAGGCCTGGGCCAGGTCCTCGGGGGTGCCGAGCCGGCCGGCCGGCACCGTGGCGGCCACCCGGGCCTGGGCCGCGGCGTCGCCGTAGTGCAGCTCGGCCTGCTCGGTGGCGATGAGTCCGGCGACGATGCCGACCACCCGGACCTTGGGTGCCCACTCCACGGCCAGCGACTCGGTGAGGGACAGGAGACCGGCCTTGGCCGCGCCGTACGCCGCGGTGCCGGGCGAGGGGCGCCGGCCCGAGACCGAGGCGACGTTCACGATCACACCGCCGCTCGCCGGCCTGCATGTGGTGGTTGGCCCGTTGGGCCACGTGCAGCGGGGCCAGCAGGTTGAGCCGGATGATCGACTCGCTGAACCGGGGCGACGCCGTGGCCGCGTCCGCGGCCGGCGCCCCGCCGGCGTTGTTGATGACGGCGTCGAGGCGGCCGTGGGCGTCCACCGCGGCGTCCACCACCGCGGCGGCCTGGTCGGGGTCCCGGACGTCGGCCGTGACGAAGGTGGCGGCGCGGTCACCGGAGCGGGGCAGGTCGTCCGGCTCGGTCCGGCCGCAGGTGACCACGTGGGCACCCCAGTCGAGGAACCGCTCCACCAGCACCCGGCCGATGCCCCGGCTCCCGCCGGTGATGACCACCACCCGGCCCGTGTGGTCCAGGACGTCGTTCTCCGCTGCGGTCTGCACGGCGTCCGACCCTACCGGGGAGCGGTCTCCGCTGACGACGGGGCCGGCGCCGCCTACCGTCGCCGGTCGTGCTGATGGGTGCCGACGCCGCGGACCTGGACCGTGTGGCCGCGTCGTTCCGGGCCGCCGCGGCAACGCTGCGCCGCTCCGGCCGCTGGCCCGGTGCGTTGCGCCGGACGGGGTGGACCGGCCCGGACGCGGACGCGGTGGCCGGCCTGGTGGGCGGCGCCGTGCGGGATGCCGGCCGGGCGGCGGACCGGTTGGAGGACCAGGCCCGCCACCTGGGCCGGGCCGCCCGGCGCCAGCGGGAGGCGTCGCTGCCCCCGGCGGTGCGGTCGGTGCCGCTCCGGCGACGGCCACGGCGACGGCCGGGTGGTCCAGCGGATCGGCCCGCCGGATGCCACCGTCGTGGTGGTGCTGGTCCCCGGGGTGGGCACGGACCTGGCCGACGAGGCCCGTCTGGCCCGTGACGCCACCGTGGTGTGGCGCGCGGTGGCCTCCGCGTCGGACCAGCCCGGTCGGGTGGCCGTGGTGTCCTGGCTCGGCTACGACCCGCCCGACGTGGTGGTGGGGGCCCTGGACCCCCGCCCCGCCGACGACGGTGCCCGGGCCCTGGCCGCGGCGGTGGACGACCTGCGCGACGGCGGCGCGCGCCGGGTCACCGTGGTCGGCCACAGCTACGGGGCCGTGGTGGCGGGGCGGGCCGCGGCGGACGGCATGGCCGCGGACGCCCTGGTGCAGCTGGGCGCGCCGGGGGTGGGCCGACCGGGCGCGGCGGCGGCCATCCGGGGCCGCGGGACCGAGCACCTGGTGGCGCTCGAGGACGACGACCCCATCCGGTGGGCCGACGCCGCGGTCCGCTGGGCCTACGGCGAGGACCCGGTCGGGCTGGCGGGTCGCCTGCCCACGTCCGGCCACGGCCACGGCTCGTACCTGGCGGATCCGGTGCTGCTGGAGGCGTTGGCCCACGTCGCACTGCGGCGGCACCAGCCGGTACGGTCAGGCACCTGACGCACCGTCAGGTCGGGGCACCCGTCAGGTCGGGCGAACCCGTCGGTTCAGTGGGCCGGCCAGGCCCCGGAAGGGGAGCACCGTGGGCTTCAGCGTGGACATCCAGGACGGCATCGCCGAGGTGGTGATGGAGCATCCACCGGTGAACGCCCTCACGGTGGCGGGATGGTTCGAGCTGGCGGACGTGGTCACCGCCACCGGCCGGGACCCGGAGGTCGGCGCCGTGGTGCTCCGGTCCGAGGGCAAGGGGTTCAACGCCGGGGTGGACATCAAGGAGATGCAGTCCACCGAGGGGTTCGACGCCCTGATCGGGGCCAACCGTGGCTGCTACGCCGCCTTCAAGGCCGTGTACGAGTGCGAGGTCCCGGTCATCGCCGCCGTGCACGACTTCTGCCTGGGCGGGGGCATCGGCCTGGTGGGCAACGCGGACATCATCGTCGCGGCGGAGGGCACGCGGTTCGGCCTGCCCGAGGTGAACCAGGGCGCCCTGGGCGCGGCGACCCACCTGGCCCGGCTGGTGCCCCAGCACCGCATGCGGGAGATGGTGTACACGGCGGAGCCGGTCGACGCGTCGTTGCTGGCCGCGTGGGGCTCGGTGAGCCGGGTCGTGCCCCGGGACGAGCTGCGGGACGCGGCCATGGAGATCGGGGCCCGGATCTGCGAGAAGAGCCGCACCGTCATCCGCCGGGCCAAGGAGTGCCTGAACGGCATCGACCCGGTCGACGTGAACCGCAGCTACCGGTTCGAGCAGGGCTTCACCTTCGAGCTGAACCTGACCGGGGTCTCCGACGAGGCCCGGGACGCCTTCGTGGAGAAGCGGGACGCCAGCTACACCAAGTGAGCCGCGCCGCGCCGGCTGGCGCCCAGGGTGTGGCCCGGAGTGTCGGGGTTCTCAGGGAGTGGTGGTGTCGGACCCTGGGGCGCCACCGCACAGCGCGGCGCCCTCCGTCTGGTAGTTGCGGAAGGCGGTGGCCACCGCGGGATCGCTGATGGCGGCCGGGCCGGGCTGGCCGGTGAGCCACTCCGGGTCCCAGTTGTTGGCTGCGCCCTCGTCCTGCAGGTCCTGGGCCGCCTGGCGCAGCACCGCGGCGTCGGCGGAGGCGTTGGGCGGCGCGGCGTCGGCTGCGGCAACGAACAGCTTGGCCACCACGGCCACCCCCCGCTGGGTCTGGGTGGCGTTGGCCGGGGCGGGGAGGCTGGAGGCCTGGGAGAAGGTCGCCAGCAGGGCACACGTGTCGGTGCCGGCGGTGGCGACCAGCGCCTCCGCCGTCGCGGCCTCCTTGTCGAAGTCGGCGTCGGACACCGTGGACGGCGGTGCCGGCTCCGTCGAGGCGGTGGTCGTGGCCTGCTGCTTCGAGCCGGCGTCGTCGGACGAGTCGTCCGAGCTGCACCCGACGCCACCCAGGAGCAGGCCCAGGAGCACGACGGCGCCCAGTCCCGCCCGGAGGCGGGAATCGGTGGTCCTGGCCCGGTGCGTCATGGGTGGAGTCTGACAGATGTGGGGTGTGGCAGAGGTGGGGCCTGTCAGAGGTGGGGCTCGTCAGAGGACCCCTGGCCCCCGGTCGTCAGCCGGCGACGGTGGTCGACGGCGCCGAACCGCACTGCGTGCTGGTCTGGGTCTGGAACTCGCCCAGGGCGGCGGTGAGCTCCGGGTCCGACAGCGTCTTGGGCGTGTCCTGGCCGTTGAACCACTCGACGCTGAAGTCGGCGGCCTCGCCCTCGGCCACCAGGTCGGTGGCTCCCTGCCGGAGCGTGTCGGCCTGGGCCGCGTTGGCCTCCGGCGCGGTGTCGGCCAGGGCGTTGAGCATGGCGGCCACGAAGTCCACCGCACGCTCGACCTCCTGCGCGTCGGCGGGGTCGGGCAGGTTGTCCAGGGAGGACAGGAACTCGGCCAGGGCGCAGGCGTCGCCGGAGGCGTCCTCCAGGCCCTGTTCGGCCTGGTCCAGCGCCGGGCCGAACGCCGCGGTGTCCCCCTCGGCGGCCTCGGTGGTGGTGGTCTCCTTGTCCTGCTGCTTCTCCGTGGTGGTGGTCTTGTCGGAGGAGGAGTCGTCGTCGGAGTCGCCGCAGGAGGTGGCGAGCAGGGTGAGGCTGGCGGCCAGGGCGACGGTGACGAGCGCGGAACGGCGGATTCGGTTCATGGTCCGACGCTATCGGTGGTGCCCCCGGAACCGGTGGAACCGGCCAGGGGGGCGTCGTCTCGACCATGCCCGCGGCCGCCGGGTAGCGTCCGGATCTGACACCCCGTCAGATGAGGCTCCCGCGAGCGGCACCGGACGGACGAGCACGAGGGGGACCGGGTGCCGGGACCGGACAAGCGCTGTACCGAGGACGAGGTGGTGGCCGAGCTCCGCTCCGGCATGACCATCGGGATCGGGGGCTGGGGCAGTCGCCGCAAGCCCATGTCCATCATCCGGGCCATCCTCCGGTCCGACCTGACCGACCTGACCATCGTCAGCTACGGCGGTCCGGACGTGGGCCTGCTGTGCCGCACGGGCCAGGCCTCCAGGGTGGTGTCGGGGTTCGTGTCCCTGGACTCCATCCCGCTCGAGCCCCACTATCGGGCCGCCCGCCAGGCGGGAACGGTGGAGCCGGTGGAGCTGGACGAGGGCATGTTGCTGCTGGGCATCCAGGCCGCGGCGTGGCGGGTGCCCTTCCTGCCCACCCGGGCCGGCCTGGGCTCCGACGTGCTGCGCCTCATGCCACAGATCCGCACGGTCACCTCGCCCTACGCGGAGCCCGACAGCGGTGAGTTCGAGGAGCTGGTCGCCGCCCCCGCGCTCCCGCTCGACGTGGCGCTGGTGCACCAGCACCGGGCCGACGTGTCCGGCAACGCCACGTGGCTGGGCGAGGACCCGTTCTTCGACGACCTCATGTGCCGGGCGGCGGAGCGGGCCTTCGTGAGCTGTGAGCGCATCGTGCCCACCGAGGACCTGGCCCAGGGCGTGGACGTGACCCACCAGCGCATCTCCCGCCTGGACGTGACCGGTGTGGTGGAGGCGCCCCGCGGGGCGCACTTCACCGAGTGCCTGCCCGACTACGGCCGCGACGAGGCGTTCCAGAAGCGCTACGCCGCCACCGCGAAGTCCGACGAGGCGTGGGACGAGTTCCGGGCCGAGTTCCTGGACATCGACGAGGCCGGGTACCAGGCCAAGACCGAGGAGCTGGCGTCATGAGCACCCCATTCGCGCGCCGACGTGTGTGCCGTCGCCATCGCCGAGGCCTTCCGGGGTGACGGCGAGCGCCTGTGCAACCCGATCGGCAACCTGCCCCTCATCGGCGGCCGGCTGGCCGCCGCCACCTTCGAGCCCCACCTGGCCCTGACCGACGGCTTCTACACGCTGCTGGACAACGTGCCGCCCGTCGGCCTGGCCGAGGAGGACCGCGTGGCGCAGCGGGTGATCGGCCAGTGGAACCCGTACCGGGAGATGTTCGGCCTGCTGTGGCGGGGCAAGCGCCACGTGATGATGGGCGCCACGCAGGTGGACCGCGCCGGCAACCAGAACATCGCCGCCATCGGGGACTGGCACCGGCCCCGCTCCCAGCTGCTGGGGTTCCGTGGTGCGCCGGGCAACACCATCAACCACACCACCAGCTACTGGGTGCCCAACCACTCCACCAAGGTGTTCGTGCCGGCCGTGGACGTGGTGTGCGGCATCGGCTACGACCGCGCCGCGGAGCTGGGCCCCGTGGTGGCCCGGTTCCACGAGATCCGCCGGGTCGTGTCCAACCTGGCCGTGTTCGACTTCGAGGCGGTGGACGGTGCCGGCGTGCCCACGATGCGCCTGCGGTCGGTCCACCCCGGAGTGACGGTGGCCGACGTGGTGGAGGCGACGGGCTTCGACCTGGTCGTCCCCGACGACGTGCCGGAGTCCCGGGGCCCCACCGAGGCCGAGGCCGCCGAACTGGAGCGACTGGACCCCCGCGGGCTGCGCCACGCCGAGGTCCCCGAGCCGTGACCGTCTCCCCGGAGCCCGCCGCGGCCGGAGGGGGCCGGCATCCGGCGCTCTCCACCCGGGCCACCGCGCTCTTCGGCGTTCGGTACCCCGTCGTGCAGACCGGCATGGGCTGGGTCTCCGGCGCCCACCTGACCGCGGCCACCGCCGCGGCCGGCGGGCTGGGGATCCTGGCCTCCGCCACCATGACGCTGCCCGAGCTCCGGGCCGCGGTGGCCAAGGTCAAGGAGCGGACCGACCACCCGTTCGGCGTCAACCTGCTCCCGAACCAGCCCGACGCGGCCGAGCGCATCGACCTGCTGGTCTCCGAGTCGGTGCCGGTGGCCAGCTTCGCCGCGGCCCCCCGGCCCGAGCAGGTGCAGCGGCTCAACGACGCCGGCATCGTCACGATCGTGACCGTGGGGGCCAAGCGCCACGCCCAGAAGGTCGCCCAGATGGGGGTCCGGGCCGTGATCGCCCAGGGCGGTGAGGGTGGCGGCCACACCGGCTCGGTGCCCACGTCCCTGCTGCTGCCGCAGGTGGTGGACGGGGTGGAGGGCACCGACGTGGTGGTGCTGGCCGCCGGTGGGTTCTGGGACGGACGCGGCCTGGCCGCGGCCCTGGCCTACGGCGCCGACGGCGTGGCCATGGGGACACGGTTCCTGCTCACCGCCGAGAGCCGGGTGCCGGACCACATCAAGGCCCTGTACCTGGAGACGCCCCTGACCGGCACGGTGGTCACGTCCGCCATCGACGGTTCCCCGCAACGCGTCATCCGGACCGCCATGATCGACGCCCTCGAGAGGTCGCCCGGGCTCCTGCGGTTCCCCCGGGCGGCCGGCAACGCGCTGCGGTTCCGCAAGCAGACCGGGGTGTCGCTGCCGGACCTGCTGCGGACCGGGCTGCAGATGCGCAAGGACCAGGAGCTGTCGTGGTCGCAACTGGCGTTGGCCGCCAACGCCCCGATGATGACCAAGGCCTCGGTCGTGGACGGCGACGCGGAGGTGGGGATCCTGCCCACCGGCCAGGTGGTGGGTGCCATCGAGTCCCTGCCGTCGGTGGCCGAGCTGCTGGAGGCGATCATGGACGAGGCCGACGGCGTCCTGTCCCGCCTCTGCGCCCCGCCCCGCTGACCGGTCGCCATCGCCGGACCCATCCCGCCCGGGTGGGCTCAGGTGACGGAGCGGAGGTGGCGGCTGCTCCGTCCGCCGAGGTGGGACCGGTCGAACCGCCCGAACGGGAGGGCGCGGTCGTAGTACCAGCCCTGGGCCGCGTCGCACCCGAGCGCCTGGAGGAGCCGGACCTGCTCCGCGGTCTCCACCCCCTCGGCCACGGTCTGCAGCCCCAGCTTCTGGGCCAGGTTGAGCAGGGCCCGCACGATGAACGTGTCCTGGTCCTCGGTGCCCAGGCCGTCGACGAAGGTGCGGTCCACCTTCAGGATCGACGCGGGGTAGCTGCCGAGCTGGCGCAGGGACGAGTTGCCGGTGCCGAAGTCGTCGATGGCCACGCCCACGCCCAGCTCGCACAGGCGGTCGATGGTGCGGCGGGTGGAGTCGTCCACCACGACGTCCTCGCGGATCTCCAGGATCATCAGGTCCGGGGCCAGGCCGCTGGCCCCGAGCACCGACTGCACGCGGTCCACCGCGTCGGCCGTCGACAGCTCGCTGGCCGACAGGTTCACCGCCACCCGGACCGGCTCCTGGTCGGGCCGGGCGTTGACCTCGGCGAACCGGGTGGCCGCCTCCAGCAGGGTGCGGTCGCCGATCGGCCCCAGGAGGCCCATGGCGTCCGCCTCGTCCAGGAAGTGGTCCGGGGTCAGGAGGCCCTCCACCGGGTGGCGCCAGCGCAGGAGTGCCTCGGCGCCGATGAGCCGTCCCGACGACAGGTCGACCACCGGCTGGTAGTGGACCTCGAACTCGTCCTCGTCGAGCGCCCGCCGCAGTTCGGGCTCCAGATCCACCCGCCGCAGCGTGTCGGTGTCCATGGCGGGGTCGTACACGACGGCGCGCTGGCGGCCAGCGGCCTTGGCCCGGTACAGCGCGGTGTCGGCCCGTCGCAGGAGCTCCTCGGGCGAGGTGCCGCCCCGGACCGGGGCCACGCCGACGCTCACCGATGGCTGCAGGGTGAGCTCGTCGGAGGAGATCGGTGCCGCTGCCCGCTCCACCACCTCCCGGGCGACGTCCTCCATCGTCCGCGCGCCGTCGACACAGGAGAACACCATGACGAACTCGTCGCCGCCGAAGCGGGTGACCTCGGCCTGCTCCTGCGATGCCAGGCGCCCCGCGATGGTGGAGATCACCGCGTCGCCCCGGGCGTGGCCCAGCGAGTCGTTGACGGACTTGAGGTGGTCGATGTCCACGAACAACACCGCGGACCAGGTCCCGGCGGTTGCGGCGGCGTGGGCCGTCGTCTCCAGCCGCTCGGTCAGGCCCGACCGGTTGGGCAGGCCGGTCAGGCGGTCGTGGCCGGCCTGGTGGGCCAGCCGGTCGACGGTGTGGGAGAGGTGGTCGGACAGGCGACGGTTCTCGGTCAGGGTCCACGACTGGCGGGTGAGCAGGAGCCCCACCACCACCACGGCGATGGGGATCGTCCAGGGGAGGTCGTTGCGCCGGAGCGACAGGTCCACCAGGGCCACCACCAGGGCGACCCCGGCCAGCACGATCGGAGCGGACCGCGGCGCGGCCCGCCGCACGGCCGCGGGTGGTGCCGTCGCGGCCATCGCCGGGGCGGAGGTCGTCCGGACCAGCCACCCTGCGCCGGCCATCAGCACGAACCCCATCGTCCAGGGCGCGTCGGTGACCAGCGGCGCGTCCTGGTAGGCCCCGTAGGCGTCGAGCACCACCAGCGTCAGGTCCGATGCCGCGACGCAGCCCATGCCCCACGCCAGCAGCAGCATCGGGGTGCGGTCGCGGCCGTGGATGCGGGGGACCACGCCCACCAACATGGTGATGATCGCCACGTCGGTCAGGGGGAAGGCCAGGTTCACCAGCGCGGAGGCCGGCGAGGTGGTCTGGGTGATGCCCCGCAGGCCGATCCACAACAGGAGCAGGAGCGACGACGCCACCAGGAGCCCGTCGATCACGGCACGGGTCTGGACCTGGGACCGGCGGGGCGCGGGGTGGGTGAGCACGCCGACGGCCATGGCCGGCGGCAGGGCCAGGTAGAAGGCGTCCGCCAGGCCCGGGGACGGGGGCTCGGTGCCGTGGGCCAAGGACACCACCCAGACCAGCGACCCCATGGACCAGAGGCAGGCCCCCACGCCGAAGGCGAGCCAGGACCGTCGCGCCGCGCCGTGGCGGTGCCCGGCGGCGACCAGCAGCACGACCCCGGCCGTCAGCGAGGCCAGCCACTCCATCACCACGGCGACCAGGGAGACGGTGTCCGGGTCGACCGCGGTGAACCGGCCCAGGACCAGGTACCAGCCGGAGTAGACGACCCCGGCAGCGACGGCGGCGGTGACCACGGCGGCGACGGCCCGCCGCGACGTGCGGGGCACGGCCCCGGGGTCCTCCGCCATCACGCGCCCAGTCCCGTCGCCGCCGGGCCGGACCCGTGGGCCACGGGCCGCGGAGCGGCCGACGGCTGCAGGTGCGCCTCCGCGAACCGGTCCCAGGGCACGGCCTGGCCGAACAACCACCCCTGCGCCCGCACCGCCCCCAGCTGCCAGAGCTCCGCGGCCTGGGTCTCCTGGGTGACGCCCTCGGCGACGAACACCAGCCCGAGGTCGGCGGCCAGGTCGGCCACGGCCTCCAGGATCACCCGGTCGTCGCGGCGCCGGCCCAGGCCGGCCACGAAGGAGCGGTCCACCTTGATGGTGGGGGCCGGGTAGCGGCCGAGCAGTCGCAGCGACGACGGACCCGTCCCGAAGTCCTGCACGGTGAGCCCCACCCCGAGGGCCACCAGCTGGTCCAGGACCCCGGCCGCGCCCCGGTCCATCACCACGCCCTCGTCGATCTCGAGCCGGACACGGTGGGGGGCGACGCCGCGCAGGGCGAGGACCTGGCTGATGTCGTCCACGAGGCCCGGGTGTGCCACCTCCTGGGAGGACAGGTTGACGGCCACCCACAGCAGCTCCCCGGACCGGAGCCGGGCGTGGCGCAGGTGCCCCACGGTCAGCTCCAGGACGGAGCGCCCGATGGCGGGCAGCAGCCCGGCCTCCGCCGCGATGGGCAGGAACTCCTCCGGCAGCAGCAGCCCGTACTCGGGCGAGTTCCAGCGGACCAGGGCCTCGGCCCCCACCACCTGACGCGTCGCGAGCTCCACGATGGGCTGGTAGCGGACCTCGAACTCGCCCCGCTCCAGCGCGTGGTGCAGTCCCTGCTGCAGCCGGAGCCGGCGGTCGGCGCGCTCCTGGAGCCAGCTGTCGTAGCTGGCCCATCGGCCACGACCCAGTTCCTTGGCCCGGTAGAGGGCCAGGTCGGCCCGCCTCAGCAGGGCGGGGCCGTCGTCGGGGCGCCGGTCCCCGCCCTCGTCGTTGCGGGGGGTGGACCGGGCCAGGCCGATGCTGGCCGCGGCGGCCACCTGGCGTCCGTCGATGGGCACGGGCGGCGACAGCGCGGCCACCAGGGCCGACGCCACCGCCTCGGCCCGGCCGGGGTCCAGGTCCTCGCGGACGGCGATGAACTCGTCCCCGCCGATCCGGTAGACGTCGGAGCCCAGGACGTCGGTCAGGCGCAGCGCCAGCTCCACCAGGAGGCGGTCGCCGGCGTCGTGGCCCAGCGCGTCGTTGACGTTCTTGAAGTTGTCCAGGTCGATGAAGAACACCGACACCCCGTCGGCCGGGGCCCGGTCGAGTGCGTCGGCCAGGCGCCGCTCCAGGGCCAGCCGGTTGCCGAGCCCGGTCAGCGCGTCGGTGCGGGCCTGGTCGGCCAGCTCGCCCGCCAGACCGCCCAGCTCGGCCATCAGGTCGGCCTGCTCGGCCTGCAGCAGGCTGACCCGGACCGCGGCCAGCAGCACCGCGGTCACCCCGATGCCCATCATGACCGGGTCCACCGAGGTCATCACCCGTTGGTGGAGGGCCACCGCGGCCAGCGTGACCAGGACGGCGACCGCGGGGAGGTGGGCGTGCACCCGTGCCGCCCGCGCCTGGACCGCCACCGGTTCCTGCCACCGCGTCCAGGCCCGGCGCCCGGCACCGAACAACAGCACCGGCGCGGTGATCCACCACAGCTGGGCGGTGAGGGCCGAGGGCCCCTCCAGGGACCCGGTGCTTCCCACCAGTGCCGTGTAGGCCGAGGCCGGGTAGAGGAGCAGGGCCGGGACCAGCAGACGGAGCTCGGGTCGCCGGCCGGGCGCGCAGCGGGCCAGCATCACGGCGGCGACCAGGATGAGGACCACGTCCAGGACGGCCCAGGGGTCCCGCTCCAGGACCTGGCCCAGCCCGCTGATCGTGCCCCGTTCCGACCGCAGGGGGGCCAGCCACATGAGTGACAGGCCCGCCATGGCGACCAGGAGGCCGTCGATCCGGGACACCCCGGTGCGGGGCAGGGCCGAGGGGACCGCGGCGGCGCCGACGATGCAGCACACGAGCCCCGCGGACTGGAGTGCGTTGTTGCCCGTGGCCGCGACCTCGCCCAGCGGCGTTGCCCCGCTCAGGACCGCGCCCAGTGTCCCCACCGCGAGCAGGAACGTCCCGATGCCGATCGACCCCCAGGCCAGCCGGTTCCGCCCACCGCGTGATGCGGCGGCACGGAGGGTCACTCCCGCCGCCACGACCGTGAGCAGCGATCCGGTCACCGCCACCAGTGCGGTCCGCACGACCGGGCCGGGGTCGGCCCCGAGGAGCCGGGCCACGACCGGCCAGCCGGCGAGGACGAGGACCAGGCCCCCCAGGAACCAGGCCAGGGCCACCGTGTCGCGGGGGGCGGTGTCGTGAGGCGCGGTGTCGCGGGGTGTGGCGTCGCGGGGTGTGCGGGCGCGCCGCGTGGGACCGCTCCCGGTGGTCCGGGCGCTGCGGTCGATCCGGGGGTTCGAAGGGTCCTGGATCTGGTCGGTGTCCACGGCAGGTGTCCACCCACCCCATCGGCCTCCGCCACCCGTCGGGTGAGCTTTGCCGGCCCTGATCCGCGGTGTTGGGCCGTCAGGCCCGGTCGCGCACCTGCGCGTAGGCCGACCGGACCCCCCGGCCGTCACCGGGGCTCGGTCCGGGCTCCACCCAGACCGAGCCCGGCCGGCCCCAGGCCGAGGCGACCTGGTCCACCGTGGCGCCGGTGGCGACGGCCGCCGCCTGCACCGCCGCGCCCCGGGCCACGGTCTCGTCGTCCTGCACCGCCAGCCACGGACGTGCGGTGAGGTCGGCCAGGACCTGGCGGTAGGCCCGGGACCGGGCCCCGCCCCCCACCACCAGGTGGTCACCGTCCGGCGTGGTGCCGAGCGCAGCGGCCAGGGCGTCGTAGCCGTCCAGGAGCCCGCACAGCACGCCCTCCACCGCGGCGCGGGCCAGGTCGCCGCGTTCGACCCCCGACCGGAGGCCGGTGAGGACGCCGGTGGCACGGGGCCGGTCCGGCGTGCGTTCGCCGTCGAAGTAGGGCAGCAGGGTGAGGCCGTCGGCCCCCGCTGTGCCGGAGAGGGCCAGCTCGTCGAACTCGTCCAGGCCCACGCCCAGCAGGCGGGCCACGGCATCGGTGACCTTGGTGGCGTTGAGGGTGCACACCAGGGGCAGGTACCGCCCGGTCGCGTCGGCGAACCCGGCCACCACGCCGGACGCGTCGGCGGTGGGGGTGTCGGAGGTGGCGTAGACGGTGCCGGACGTGCCGAGGGACAGCGCGACGTCGCCGGGCCGCAGCCCCGCCCCCAGCGCCGCGGCCATGTTGTCGCCGGTCCCCGGTCCGACCGGGATGCCGACGGGCAGGCCCAGGTCGTCCGCGGCGCACGGCAGCAGGGTGCCGGCGCCCTGCCCCGGGCCCAGCACCAGGGGCAGCCACGACGGGTCGGCCAGCTCCGGCACCGCCAGCTCCAGCAGGTCGGTGCGGTACGCGCCGGTGGCCGGCGACCACCAACCGGTGCCGGACGCATCCCCGCGGTCGGTGACGTGGTGCCCGCACAGGCGCAGGGTGAGGTCGTCGTGGGGCAGCAGCACGTGGGCGATCCGGTCGACGATCTCCGGCTCGGTCTCGCCCAGGTGGGCCAGCTTGGTGACCGTGAAGGCGGCCACCGGCACGCTGCCGCACGCGTCGGCCCAGGCCCGCCGTCCCAGCCGGGCCACCAGGCGGGTGGCCTCCGGGGCGGAGGTGGTGTCGTTCCAGAGGAGCGCGGGCCGGAGGGGTCGGTCGTCGGTGTCCAGGCACACGAGCCCGTGCTGCTGGCCGGCCACCGCGATGGCGGTCACGTCGCCCCGGGCGTCACCGCACTGGCCCATGGCCGCCACCAACGCCTGCCACCACACGTCCGGGTGCTGCTCGGAGACCGGGGGCGACGTGGACGGATGCGGGGCCCGTCCGTGGGCGACCAGCTCCCCGGAGTCGGCGTCACGCAACTCGACCTTGGTCGAACGGGTGGACGAGTCGACCCCGGCGACCAGGGCGCGGCTCACCGCACACCCAGCAGGAGCTCGTTGACCAGCTGGTCCAGTCGTTCGTTGCCGTACCCCCGTGCCGCCGCCGCGTCCACGTCGACGGTCTCGTGCCGCACCGCGTCCACGGCGGCGGGATCGGTCCAGTCCACCTGGGCCAGTGCCAGGTCGGCCGCCCCGGCGCGGCCCAGCGCCTCCTGGATGTCCGGGTCGGCGTCGAACCGTCGGGCCTTGTCCGCCAGGATCAGGTAGCTGCGCATGCAGCCCCGGGCGAAGTCCCACACGCCGTCGCGGTCCTCGGTGCGGTAGGCGTGGGCGTCGAAGTGGCGCATCCCGTCCCAACCCGAGGACTCCAGCAGGTGCACCGTGTAGAACGCGTCGCGCTGGCCCTCCGACCCGAACCGGAAGTCCTGGTCGAACCTGCCGATGCGCTGGGCGTTGAGGTCGATGTGGAACAGCTTCTGCGCCCACAGGGCCTGGGCCACCGCGTGGTGGAACGACAGCCCGGACATGGTCTCGTGGGCGAACTCCGGGTTGACGCCCACCATGTCCGGCCACTCCAGCCGCTCGATGAACGCCAGGGCGTGGCCGACGGTGGGCAGGAACAGGTCGCCGCGGGGCTCGTTCGGCTTGGGCTCCAGCGCGAAGCGCAGCTGGTGGCCGCGGTCCCGGACGTAGGCGCAGCACACGTTGACGGCCTCGGCGTAGCGGTCCAGCGCGTCCCGGGGGTCCTTGGCCGCGTCGCACTCCACCCCCTCCCGGCCGCCCCACATGACGTACACCGACGCCCCCAGCTCCACGCCCAGGTCGATGGCGGCCAGCGTCTTGTGCATGGCGTGGCGCCGGACCGCGGGGTCGTTCGCGGTGAAGGCGCCGTCCTTGAACACCGGGTTGGAGAAGAGGTTGGTGGTCGCCATGGGCACCGTCATCCCGGTGGCGTCGAGTGCCCGGCGGAACCGCGTGACGACCGCGTCGCGCTCGGCCGCGGTGGAACCGGGAGGGACCAGGTCGTCGTCGTGGAAGTTGACCCCGTAGGCCCCCAGCTCGGACAGGCGCTCGACGGCCTCGACCGGGTCCAGCGGCGGCCGGGTCTCGTGGCCGAACGGATCCCGCCCCTGGTTGCCCACGGTCCACAACCCGAAGGTGAAGTGGTGCTCCGGCCGCGGTTCGAACGGATCCGTCATCGCCTGTCCCTTTCTCCGGCCGAGACCCTAGGCCGAACCACGTTCGGGATGTCCCGGATCCGTGGCGCCGCGGAGCCCGGCCCGGCGCGTCGGGGACGGGTTCCCCGACCCGGCCGCGCGGCCGGCACCAAGGATCTGACGGGTCGTCAGGAGGCGGGGCAGACTGGCGCCATGGACCTGACGTGGAGCGAGTCCGAGGAGGCGTTCCGGACCGAGTGCCGGGAGTGGCTCACGGCCAACGTGCCGGTGCCGGCCCTGCCCTCGGGTGACACCGAGGTGGGCTTCGAGGCCCACCTGCGCTGGGAGCGGCAGCTGCACGACGCCGGCTGGGCCGTGGTGTCCTGGCCCCGGGCGTACGGCGGCCGGGACGCCACCCTGTGGGAGTGGCTCATCTTCGAGGACGAGTACTACGCCGCGGGCGCACCCCAGCGGGTGACCCAGAACGGCATCTTCCTGCTGGCCCCGACCATCTTCGAGTTCGGCACGCAGGCCCAGCAGGACCACTACCTGCCCCGCATGTCCGCGGCGCAGGACCTGTGGTGCCAGGGCTGGTCCGAGCCCAACGCCGGATCCGACCTGGCCGGGATCACCTCCCGCGCCGTTCGCGACGACCACGCCGGCGGGTGGCGCCTGACCGGCCAGAAGACCTGGACCACCCGGGGCGCGTTCTGCACCCACCTGTTCGGCCTGTTCCGCACCGACCCCGAGGCGGAGCGCCACCGCGGCCTGACCTACTTCCTGGTGCCGCTCGACGCCGACGGCATGACCGTGCGGGGCTTCGGACGCCTCGACGGGGACGAGGGCTTCGCCGAGGTGTTCCTGGACGACGTGTTCGTCCCCGACCCGCCGGCCGACGGCGCGTCCGATGCCGCCTCGGTGATGGACCGGGGCGGGGTCCTGGGTGAGGTCGACCAGGGCTGGGGCGTGGCCATGGCCACCACCACCTCCGAGCGTGGCCTCACGCTGCGGTCCCCGGGGCGGTTCCGGGCCACCGCGGCGCGCCTGTTGGACCTGGCCCGGGAGGTGCAGGGGGCGGGGCGGCTGACGGACCGGTTGGCCGACCGGGTGGTGGACGCCTGGATCGATGCCGAGGCCTACGCGCTCTACACGCTCGGCGACGTCACCGGGATCGTGGAGGGACGCTCGCCCGGGGCGCGGTCCAGCTACAACAAGATCTTCTGGTCGGAGCTGGACATCCGGCTGCACCAGGCCGCACTGGACCTGCTGGGGCCCGACGCCGAGCTCGACGGTCCGTGGATGAAGGGCTACGAGTTCGCCCTGTCCGGGCCGATCTACGCCGGGACCAACGAGATCCAGCGCAACATCGTGGCCGAGCGCGTGCTCGGCCTGCCGAGGAAGTAGGAGGCGGCCGTGCGGTTCGCGCTGACCGAGGACCAGACCGACTTCCGCGACGCGGTGCGGGCGCTGCTGGCCGACACCTGCCCGCCCGAGGCGGTGCGCGCCGCGTGGGGTGGCCGGGTCGGTGAGCACACCGGCGGGGGTGGTGGCGACGGGCGGGTCCGCGCCGCGTGGGACGCGCTCGGGGCCATGGGCGTGCTGGGCCTGCTGGTGCCGGAGGCCCACGGTGGCCTGGGCATGACCGACGAGGACCTGGTGCCCCTGCTGGTGGAGTGCGGCCGGGCGGCGCTGCCGGACCCCGTGTCGTCCACCGCCTACGTGGCCGCCGGCCTGCTGCGGGACCACGTGGACGGCGAGACGGCGGCGACGTGGCTGGGTCGCATCGCAGCCGGGGAGGCCACCGTCCTGGTGGGCTTCGAGGGGTCGCCGTACCTTCCGGCCGCGGCGTCCGCCGACGCGTTCCTGATGTGCGAGGGCGACCGGGTCCACCTGCTGCTGCCCGTCGGACGTGCAGCTGACCCCGGTGGAGTCCGTCGACGGGGCGCGTGCCCTGTGCCGGGTGGAGTGGGACCCGTCGCCGGACATGGTGCTGTTGTCCGGTCCCGAGGGGTTCGCCGCCATCAACCAGGCGTTCGACCGGGCCAGCCTGGGCGCCGCGGCCCAACTGGTGGGGCTGGGTGAGCGGATGGTGGAGCTCACCGTCGGCTACGTGTCGGAGCGCAAGCAGTTCGGTGTCCCGGTCGGGACGTTCCAGGCCGTGAAGCACCAGCTGGCCGACGTCGGGTCGGGGGTGGCCTTCGCCCTCCCCCTGGTGCTGCACGCCGCCAACTCGATGGCCCATGGGTCACCCGAGGCACCGATGCACGTCTCCATGGCCAAGGCCCGGGCGTCGACCGCGGCACGGGAGGCCGCCTCGGTGTCGCTGCAGTGCCATGGAGCCATCGGCTACACGGTGGAGTACGACCTGCACCTCTTCATGAAGCGGGCGTGGGCACTTGCGGCCCGCTACGGGGACGCCGACTTCCACCGGGCTCGGGTCCGGGCCGCGCTGCTCGGCCACTGAGCGGACGACGCCCGGCGCCGGCCGTGCGGTCCCGTCAGTCGCGTCCCGTCCCGTCCTGTTTCCCGTCATGGGCAGGACCGGCACTGTTACGCTTCGCAACGAGATGACGGTTGAACTGAACGACACCGAAACCGAGATCCTCCGGGTGGTGTTGGATGCCACCCTGCGCGACCTGCGGATGGAGATCGCCGACACCGACAGCCCGCGCTACCGGCGCGGGCTGCGGGTCAACGAGTCGTCCATCCGTAACGTGCTGGACCGCCTGGGCGGACCGCTGCCGAACCCGGTCTGAGCAGGGCTGCGTCCCTGCCGCCGATGGCGGCGGGGTGCAACCAGGCCCGGCCGGTTCAGCCTGCGATCCGACCCACGCGGACGGTGGACCCGCGTTCGCTGGGGGTGACCTCCACCCCCAGGTGGATGCGCTCGCGCATGGCTCCGACGTGGCTGATCACGCCGACCATGCGCCCGCCGGCGCGGAGGGCGTCCAACTCGTCCATGGCCAGTTCCAGTGCGTCCGGGTCCAGGGTGCCGAACCCCTCGTCGATGAAGAGGGCATCCAGCCGGACCCCGCCGCTGTGCTGCTGCACCGCGTCCGCCACGGCCAGGGCCAGGGCCAGGGAGGCCTGGAAGGTCTCCCCCCCGGACAGCGTGGACACGTCTCGTTCGTCGCCGGTGTGGGCGTCCAGCACCCGGAGGTCCAGGCCGGCCAGTCGGTTGCGGGCCGTGCCGCCGCGGTGGACCAACAGCGTGTACCGGCCGCCGCTCATCAGCCGGAGGCGCTGGTTGGCCAGCACACAGATGTCCTCCAGGTAGGCCGCCAGCACCCAACGGCGCAGGGACACGCGGTTGCCGGCGCGCCCGCCGACGGTGTCCCACAGGCGGCCCAACGCGGCGGCGCGGTCCCGGTCCGCCGCGGCGGACCGGTCCACCTCGAGGTGCTCGCCGGCCCAGCCGGCGATGGCGTCCGACGCCGCCCGCCACGACACCGCGGCCGCCTCCGCCACGGCCCGCTGCCGTTGGGTGGTGGCGAGTGCGGCACCGGCGGACTCCGTGTCCGGGCGGTCCTCGGCCAGGTCCGCCAGGTCCTCGGCCTGCAGCAGCGTGGTGACCCGGGCCATCTCCTGCTGGTGGGTCCGCACCGACCGCTCCAGCCCGTCCCGGTCCTCCGGGGTGAGCACGGCGGCCCGGACGGCGGCGATGTCCGGGAACCCGCTGCGTTCCAGGTCCTGGGTGAGCCGGGCCGTGGCGTCCTCCACGGACCGGGCGGCCAGGTCCGAGGCCGCAGAGGCCTGCGCGGCCGGGCCCATCGCGTGGTCCACCGCGTCCAGCAGGGCGATCGATGTGGCGGGGTCGGCGTCCTGGTCCCCCAGGGCCTGGACCAGCTGCGCGGTGCAGGCGGCCAGCTCCTCCGAGCCGGCCGCGGCAGCGCTCCGGTGCCCCGCTGCCTCCCGGCCCGCGTGCTCGGCCGCGGTGCGCTGGACGACCACCTGGGCCAGCAGCGCCTCCAGCCGTTGGGTGAGGTCCGGCACCCGGACCGCCGCCGCGGTGGCACGGTCCAGTTCGGCTGCGATGGCGTCGGCCTGGTGGCGGGCCGTGGTGGGGTCCACCCCGGGCCCACGGTCACCGGCGGGATCCGGGCCGCCGAGACGACCGACCAGTTCTGCCACCCGGGTGCGGGCCGCGTCGGCACGGGAGGCCGATGCGTCCACTGCGATGCGGGCCGACTCCTCCGCAGCGGCGAGGGCCTCGACCTCCGGCCGGCTCACCGATCCGTCCGCGGCCGTGGCGGGAGCGGGGTGATCGGGTGAGCCGCACACGGCGCAGGGGTCGCCGTCGACCAACTCGGACGCCAGGGCGGCGGCGATGCCCTCCAGGTAGGCCTCCCGGGCCCGGAGGTGTGCCTCCCGGGCGTCCAGGTGGGCGGAGCGGGCCAGGAGGTGGTGTGCCTCGTCCCTGGTCAGCGCGTCGCGAGCGGCGATGAGTTGGACCGCTGCGGTGGCGCTGCCGGTCCGCCGCGTCGAACGTCGCCCGCAGCGACTCGAGCATGCCCTCCGCGACCTTGCTGGACTCCAACTCCTCCTGGGTGGCCGCGGCCTGCTGCTCCAGGTGCACCGACCGCTCAACGGCGGTGGTGGCCGACCGCTCGGCGTCGGTGGCCTGCTGGACCCGGGCCGCGATCTCGGTGCGGAGGGTGTCGCGTCGGCGGGCGACCTGCACCAGTGGGGCCAGCGTGCCGCGGTGGTCCGCCAGGTGCGCCCGGGCGCGGTCCAGCCAGGCGGTGGAGACGGGTGCGACGTCGGGGAGGACGGCGTCGGGGAGCCCGGCGGCGACCATGGCGGCGAGCAGGGAGTCGGTTGCGTCCCGGGACGTGGACCCGGCCCGGGCCGCGGTGTCCCGGGCCTGGTCCAGGGCGGCCAGGCTGGGAGCCACCGGCGCGGCACGGTCGGCGTCCCGGAGGCGGACCTCTGCCCGCGCCACGGCGGCGGCGCCGGAGGTGAGCTCGTCCAGGGCGGTCCGGAGCCGACTGCGGCGGTCCCATCGTCGTGCGACGTCGGCGGCCGCGGCGTGGGCCGCCCGGGCAGTCTCCAGCGCGGCGGACGCGGTGACGGCCACCCGGTCCGCCTGCCCGGAGGCGGCCGCAGCCAGCTCCGCCAGCTGATCCAGGTGGTCCTGGCCCTCCACGGGGTGTGGCCGGTCCGACGGTTCCTCGCCGGCACCGTCCTGGTCGGTGAGTGCCCGGACCTCGGCCCAGCGGTCCTGGGCCTGGGCCCGGAGTGCGGCCAGTCGGTCGTCCGCCCGCCGGCAGGTGGCGAGGGCCTGCTTGGCCCGGTCCTCCAGCCACCGTTCGACCTCGCCGAACAGCCCGGTGTCGAACAGGGAGGTGAGCAGGTCCTCCCGTTCCCCCGACCGTGCACGCAGCACCTGCTCGAACTGGCCCTGGGGCAGCAGCATGACCCGGGAGAACTGCTGGTGGTCCAGTCCGATGAGGTCCCGGACCTGCTGGTCCACCTCCCGGCTCTTGGCCGCCATGGGCTTCCAGTCGCCGCCCTCCCGCTTGAACAGGTGGGCCGTGGGAAGGGACGCCGTGGTGCCGTCCCCCTTGAGCTTGGGCCGTTCGTACTCCGGACTGCGGCGGACCAGCCACCGGTCACCGTGGGCGTCGAACTCGAACTCGGCCAGGCTGTGCGTGGCGGGCCCGGCGTGGTGGGACCTCAAGGTGGCGGTGGTGCGGACCCCGGGCACCCTGCCGTAGAGCGCGAAGCACATGGCGTCGAGCAGGAAGGTCTTGCCCGCCCCGGTGGGGCCGTGGATGAGGAACAACCCGTCCGCGGCGAGCCGGTCGAAGTCCACCTCCACCGGTCCGGCGTAGGGGCCGATGGCCTCCAGGCGGAGGCGGCGGGGCCTCACGGTGCCTCCCCCAGGACGGCCGTGACGGCCTCTCGCAGGATGGCCTGGGAGGTCCGGTCCGGCGCCTCGTCCCACTGCTCGGCGAGGAACTCCAGGGTGAGGTCCAGGGG
Organism: uncultured Actinomycetota bacterium; assembly: GCA_963773765.1. Classification (GTDB taxonomy): domain Bacteria; phylum Actinomycetota; class Acidimicrobiia; order Acidimicrobiales; family Microtrichaceae; genus CAVZCC01. The sequence continues at coordinate 410,058 of CAVZCC010000006.1, forward strand.
GCGCCGGCGCCGGACGTCCTGCGAGGTGCGCACCGGGGCCGGCCCGCCGTCCCGCTCGGGCGGGAGGTGGACCAGTTCGGCCGCGTGCGGGAAGCGGGCGCGCAGTTGGGCCATGGCCTGGTGGGGGAGGTGCGCGTCCGTGAGCACCGCCCGGACCCGGGCGGCCTCGGCGTGGCCCAGCGCGGGGTCCACCAGGAGGTCCGCCAGGTCACCGGTGATGGTGCGCAGCGGAAGGCCGACACCGACCTCCACCAGGTCCACCGAGGGGGACCGGCCGGGCTGGAGGTCCACCACGCGCACGCACTTGTGGTGGTGCTCCTCCGAGAACGAGTACCGCAGCGGCGAGCCCGAGTAGGCGATGCGTCCGCCACTCCAGGACTGCTGGCGGTGGAGGTGGCCGAGGGCGACGAGGTCGAACCCGGCGAACACCGCCGGGTCCACCCGGCCGGCACCTCCGGCGGCGAGCTCCCGTTCGCTGTCGCAGGTCTCCACAGGGTCCTCGTCCAGGCGTGGAGCGGCGTTGGCCACGAAGGCGTGGGCGACGACCACGGAGGTGAGCCCCCGCCGGGACCGGTCCCGGCGCACGGGCCGCAGCACCCGGTCCAGGGCCTGTTGGTGCGTGGGGCGCCGGTGCCGGCCGTCCCCCTCCGGGTCCTGGTCTGCCTGGTGGGTGACGTCGGTGATGACCGGGTCCAGGTACGGCACCAGGTACACCGCCACGGCGTCCGCCCCGTCCGTGGCGGGGATGAGCACCGGCTCCGCGGCCCGGCCGACGTCTGACCGGACCGTCACGCCGGCCCGGCTCATGAGCCGCTCCCCGTAGCCGACCCGGGCCGACGAGTCGTGGTTGCCGCTGATGGCGACCACCAGTGCACCCGTGTCCCGGAGGCGCAGGAGGGCGTCGTCCAGGAGCTCCACGGCTGGCCCGGGAGGGATGGCGCGGTCGTAGAGGTCTCCCGCGATGATGACGGCATCCACCCCGGAGCCCTTGGCGACCTCCACCACGCGGTCCACCATGAGGGCCTGCTCCTCCAGCAGGGAGGCCCCGTGGAACTGGCGCCCGAGGTGCCAGTCGGAGGTGTGGAGCAACCGCATGGGTCGAACGTACCGACGGGGTGTGACAGCGACGGTGATGGTCCCGGTCCACCGCCCGGTGTCACACCGGCAGGACCGCCCCGGGCCGGGGCCTGCCGCGTGCCGGAGGCCCGTCCCGGGGGGCACACTGGGCGGATGGACGGCACGGAGCGGTCCGTGGAGGCCGTGGCGGGCGACCTCCGGGACCTGGGCATCGCCTCGGGGGACCTGCTCTTCGTCCACGCCTCCCTCCGGCGGATCGGCCCGGTCCGGGGCGGTGCGTCCGGCGTGGTGGACGCGGTGGACCGTGCCGTCGGCCCCGACGGCACCTGGATGATGATCCTGGGCGCCCGGGACGACCACGACTGGGTCAACGGCCGCCCGGAGGCCGAGCGGCCCGGGCTCCTGGCCGACGCCGAGCCGTTCGACCACCTGGCCACCCCGGTCCAGCCCGATGTGGGTGTGCTGGCGGAGGTGTTCCGAACCACGCCGGGCACCGTCGTGAACGACCACCCGGAGGGTCGGTTCGGGGCCCGTGGCCCACTGGCCCACGACCTCCTCGACGCCGCACCGTGGGACGACTACTACGGCCCGGGGTCCCCGCTCGAGCGGTTCGTGTCCGCCGGCGGTCAGGTGCTGCGCCTCGGAGCCGATCCCGACACCGTCACCGTGCTGCACCACGCCGAGTACCTGGCCGACGTGGCCGACACCCGGCGGGTGCGTCGGTACCGGCGGGTCGCCGGCCCGGACGGACCGCGGGTCGTCGTGGTGGAGTGCCTGGACGACGAGGACGGGATCGTCGCCGAGGACCGCCAGCCCACCGAGGACTACTTCGCCGTGATCCTCCGCGGGTACCTGGCCACCGGCCGGGCCCGTCGGGGCACGGTCGGTGGCGCGGCGGCGGAGCTGATCGACGCCGGTGGGATCGTGCGCTTCGGCGCCGACTGGATGACCCGGCACCTGAACCCCCCGGCGGACTGACCGGCCCGTCCCGGCTGTCGCCCGTCCCCGCTGTCACACAGGGTCGCTAGCGTGCCGGGACCGTGCTGGACGTCCGGATCGCCGACCGAATCGAGCCCCTCCTGGACCTCCTGGTCGACCAGCTCGTGGTTCCGGGGCCGGACCCGTTGGCCCGTGAGTGGGTGGCCGTGCCCTCCATCGGCATGCGGCGGTGGCTGTCCCAGCGCCTCTCGGAGCGGCTCGGCGGCTCGGCACTGGGCTCGGACGGCATCAGCGCCAACATCGACCTTCCCTTCCCGGCGGAGCTCCGCTGGCGGGTGCTCCAGACTGACCTGGGGAACCAGACCGACCCGGCGAACCGGGCGGACCAGGAGGGCGACCGGTCTGACCCGTGGCGCGTGGACCGGCTGACCTGGGCGGTCCTGGGCGTGCTCGGTTCGGATGCCTCCCGGCTCGATGACGCCCTGTCCCCATTGGCCGAGCGTCCTGTCGGCGGCACGCTCGCGGGTCGGGCCGCGGCGCTCGCCGACCTGCTGGACCGGTACGGCGTGCACCGACCGGACATGGTCCGGGCCTGGCTGGACCACCGGGACGTGGACGGTGCGGGGTCGCCGTTGGACGCGTCGCAGGTCTGGCAGCCCCGCCTGTTCCGTGCCGTGCGGGAAAAGGTCGGTCGCCCCGGTCCGCCGGAGCGGCTCCCGTCGGTGCTGGACGCACTCCGCGAGGGAGCGGCGCAGGTGGTCCTGCCGCAGCGGGTGTTCCTGTTCGGGCTGAGCACGCTCCCGCCGGACATGGCCGCGCTGTTGGATGCGCTCGGCCGGCATCGGGACGTCACCGTGTTGCTGCTCGCGCCGTCGGCGTCGCTCGCCGGTGCGGTGGCGGGTCGGGCCGACCGGGACGTCGGGCGTGGCCGCAGCACCCTGCGACGGGACCATGACCTCGCCTCCATGGTGCACCATCCCCTCCTGCGGTCCTGGGGAACGGCCAGCCGGGAGACAGCGGCCCTGCTCGGGGCCTCCGGCGCTCCCACCACCCTCGTCCCCACCGACCCGACCCCGCCCGGTTCCGGCGCGGTGGCGGACGGGCGGGCCGGGACGGACCAGCCGTCGTTGTTCGACCAGCCCGCCGACCAGCCGCCCGACCAGCCGGCCGACGGGGCCCCCGCCCGCTCGTCGCTGCTTGGCCCGGTTGCAGCAGGACATCCGTTCGGACAGCGCACCGGACGGCACCCACGGGCTGGAGCGAGGGGACCGGAGCATCCAGGTCCACGCCTGCACCGGTGCCACCCGCCAGGTGGAGGTGCTGCGCGACGCCCTCCTGCACCTGCTGCGGACCAGCGCGGAGCGGGACGGGGAACGGGCCCTGACGGAGGGTGACATCGCCGTCCTCTGCCCCCGGATCGAGCAGTTCTCGCCGATCATCCAGGCGGTCTTCGGCCCGTCGGAGGACGTGGCCGCGACCGCGGACGACGCCACGCCCCGCCTCCGGTACCGCATCACCGACCGGACCACCCGCTCCGACGTCCCCCTGCTCGGCGCACTGTCCGCGCTGTTGGACCTGGTCCCCAGCCGGTTCTCGGCATCCGCGGTCAGCGACTTCATCGGGCTGCCGCCCGTGCGTGACCGATTCCGACTGGGCGTGGACGACCTCGGCCTCATGGACCACTGGATCGCCGACGCCCACGTGCGCTGGGGGCTGGACGGCGACCATCGCGCCACCTGGGACATGCCGGGCGACTTCGGTGCCAACACCTGGGAGGCGGGCCTGGACCAGCTCCTCATGGGCACCGCGGTCCGCAGCCGGGACACCCTGGCGGTCGGCGACGTCGCACCGCTGCCCGTCGGTGAGGGCGCCACCGCGGTGGCGGCCCGGGTGGCGGAGGCCGTCCGCACCCTGGCCCACGTGCGATCGGGCCTGCTCGAGCGCCGGCCGCTCGAGGCCTGGTGCACCGCGCTGGGATCGGCCGTGGACTCCCTGTGCTCCCTTCCCTTCTCGGAGGCGTGGCAACGCCGCCGCCTGGACCGCGTGCTGGAGGAACTGGTGGACGCCTCCCGTGGTCCGGACGGGCTCCCGTCGGGCGTGCTGCTCTCCCTGGCGGACCTTCGGCGCCTGCTGGCCGACCTCCTGGTGGGGGACCCGGCCCGCGCCGCGTTCGGTACGGGCGCCATCACCTTCTGTTCCCTGTCGCCACTGCGGTCCGTGCCCCACCGTGTCGTGTGCGTCCTCGGGCTGGACCAGGACGCGCTGCCCCGCGGTGTCGCCTCCGGGGACGACCTGCTGGCCGGTGACCCCGCCCTGGGTGACCGGGACCCGCGTGCGGAGACCCGTCAGCTGCTCCTGGAGGCCGTGCTGGCGGCCGGGGACACACTGGTCATCACCCACGGTGCCGCCGACGTCCGGACCAACGCCCCGGTGCCCCCCGCCGTGGTGCTGGACGAGCTCATGGACTGCCTGGCGGACACGTGCGCCTCCGGACGGGACGAGCTGTCGGCACAGGTCCGGGTGACCCACCCCCGCCAGGCCTTCGCCGAGTCGAACTTCCGGCCGGGCGGTCTCGGTGCCGGGGCACCGGACGGCCCGTGGAGCTTCAGTCCCGTCGCCCTGTCCGGCGCCCGTGCCATGGTGGGCCGCCCCGCCGTGTCCGTCCCTGCACCGCTCCTGGTCCGGCCGTTGCCGTCCGCAGCCCCGACGGGCCCGGTGGTGGAGCTGGCCGACCTGCGCTCGTTCCTGGCCAGGCCGGTCCGGGTGTTCCTGACCCAACGCCTCGGCCTGTGGCTGCCGGACCGGGCCGACGACGTGTCGGACGAGCTTCCGGTGGTGCTCGACGGACTGGAGAGCTACAAGGTCGGCGACGAGCTGCTGGGGTGTGCCATCCGGGGTGAGCCGCAGGATCCCGTGGTCGAGGTGCTCCGGGCCAGCGGTGCGCTCCCGCCGGGGGTCATCGGCCAGGACCTGGTCTCCAGGCTGTCCGGAGAGGTCGAGCTCTACGTGGAGGAGGCCGGTCGCCTCGGCGTCCCGCTGGAGCCCGACCACCGGCAGGAGGTGGACCTGGCCCTGCCCGACGGACGCCGGATCCGTGGTTCGGTGCGGTGCTGCAACCCGGCGGCGCCCGGGCCCCTCACGGTTCGTTTCACCCGGCCCAAGGACCACCACCGTCTGCTGCTGGCGCTGGACCTGCTGGCCCTCACCGCCCAGGACCCAGAGGTCGACCGCCGTGCCGTGTCCATCCACCGCAGCCTGAGCGGGGCCAAGGCCCAGGTCACGGTGACGGAGCTCGGTGTCGCAGCCGGCACCCCGGAGGACCGCCGGGCGCTGGCCCTGGCCGCGCTGGCGGAGTTGGTCGCCATCCGGGACGAGGGCATGGACCTCCCCCTGCCGCTGTTCGATGCCACATCGCGCCACATCGCCCTCGGGGAGTGGGGCCAGGCGACCAGGGCGTGGGGGGACGATGCCTCGGGTGAGGGCGCCGATCCGTACCACCGGCTGGCCTTCGGCGCCCTCACCTTCGCCGAGCTGCTCCGGCTCCCGCTCGGGGACCACGGCGCCGTTCCGATGGCCCGCCGTCTGTGGGGCACGGTGGACGGCGCGGTGGTGGACGCCGGCGACCACGCTGGTGCCGGCCGGGAGGATGTCGCCACATGACGCCCCGACCGTTCCTGGTGGACGGGCCCCTCCCGGGAGAGGGCCGCATGGTCATCGAGGCCTCGGCCGGCACCGGCAAGACCTTCGCCCTCGCCGCCCTGGCCACGCGCCTGGTGGCGGACGGCGTGGTCGCCGTCGACCAGCTGTTGGTGGTCACCTTCACCAGGGCAGCGGCGGCGGAGCTGCGGGACCGCGTCCGGCGCCGCCTGGTGGAGGCAGCACGATGCCTGGCCGACCCGGCCGTGTCGGTGACGTCCGCCGGCGACCAGGTGCACCGCGTCCTCCTCGACGCTCCGGAGGAGGTGGTGCGCGCCCGCCTGGGCCGGCTGGAGGCTGCGGTCGCAGCGTTCGACACGGCGACCATCACCACCATCCACGGCTTCTGCAACCAGGTCCTGCTCACCCTGGGCGTGACCGGTCACCACAACCCGGAGGCCGTGCTGGTCCAGGACACGCGGGACGTCGTCACCGCCGTCTGCACCGACCTGCTGGCCGCCGAAGCGTTGGCGGACCGGGCGCCGTGCAAGGTCGGCAAGCTCGCCGGTTGGGTGACCTGCCTGCTCAACAACCCGGGGGTGGAGGTGGTGGCGCGGTCGGCCAAGGAGTCCGACGAGGAGGTCGCCCGCCTCGTGGTGGCCGCCGCCGAGCAGGTCCGTCGGCGGCTGGTGGACACCGGCAGCGTCTCCTACGACGGGCTCCTCACCACCGTCCAGTCCGCCCTCCGGGCCAGGCCCCAGCTGGCGGCCCGGCTGGCCGCGCAGTTCCCGGTGGCGTTGGTCGACGAGTTCCAGGACACCGACCCGGTCCAGTGGGACATCTTCCGGACCATCTCCGCGCTCCCGGGCGGGGGCGACGGCCCCGGCACCCGCCTGATCCTGGTCGGGGATCCCAAACAGGCCATCTACGGCTTCCGTGGCGGGGACATCCACACCTACCTGGAGGCGGCAGAGGGCGCGTCCAGGTTGACCCTGCCCACCAACTGGCGGTCCGACGGGGCGCTCGTCGACGCCATGAACGCGCTGTGCGCGGACCTCGCCCTGGGCGACGACCGGATCAGGTACCTCCCCGTCACCGCCACGCCGGACCACCAGGAGCGCCGGTTGACGGGGCGCGACGGAACCCCCCTGCCGGCGGTCGACGTGCGCTGCGTGGTGGACCCGGCGCTGAACCGGACCTCGAGGGGCATCGAGCCGCAGGCTGCCCTGCGGGCGTCGGTGACCGACCTGGTCGAGCGGATCCAGGGTCTCCTGGGCGGCGGCGCGCTGGTGGAGGGCCGGGAGGTCACCCCGGGCGACATCGCCGTGCTGGTGCACGCCAACCGGTGGGGCATCCCCGTCCAGCGTGCGTTGGCCCGGCGCGGGATCCCCGCGGTGATCACCGGCGGCAGCAGCGTGGTCGACGCCCCCGCCGCGGAGCAGTGGCGCATCCTCATCGACGCCCTCGTCCGACCCGCCGACCCCACCCGGGCCCGGGCCGTCGCCGTGTCGTGGTTCTTCGGCTGGCCGGCCGAGCGGGTGGCCGCCACCTGCGGGCCGGCGGGTGGCCAGGAGGAGGACGACCTGGCCAGTCTGCAGGCCTCGCTGGAAGCCTGGACAGCGGTGCTCCGCAGCCGGGGCGTGGCCGCGCTCGTGGCCGACGTGTGGCGGGAGAGCGGGGTGGCCGCCCGGGTGCTGGCCGCCCCCGGTGGCGAGCGGAACCTCACCGACCTGGACCACCTCGGGGAGCTCCTCCATGCTGCCAGCGGGGGTCGGCCCATCGGGCCGGAGGCACTGCGCGCCCTGCTGGACGGACTGGAGGCGGGCGAGGACGACGAGGACCCCGAGGCCATCAAGCGTCGCATCGACACCGACGACGCCGCGGTCAAGATCATGACCCTGCACTCCTCCAAGGGCCTGGAGTTCCCCGTGGTGTGCGTCCCGTCGCTCTGGAACCTGCGGGTGGCGGTCAGCGATCGCCTCTTCCACGACGAGGAGACGGGCGAGCGACTGCTGGACGTGAGCGCGTCGTCCGGCCTCAAGGACGTGAAGCCCGCCCACGCAGCAGCAGGGGACGAGATCCGGGGCCAGAACGCCCGCCTCGCCTACGTGGGCCTGACCCGGGCCCGTCACCAGACCATCGTGTGGTGGTCGCCGGCCGGTGCCGCAGCCACCACCACGCTGGCCGACGTGCTGTTCGGCACCGCCGAGGGCAAGCGGCAGTTGCCTCCCCCGGAGGACACGGTGGCGGTGATCCGCCGACGGGTGGCGGACCTCGGCGCCACGGAGTGGGTGCAGGTGGGTCAGGTGCCGCCGGAGGACGATCCCGCGTCCACGCGGACCGCGGCCCCGCCGGCGCCGCCGCCGGTGCCGGACACCGGCGGCGCGGACGCGGCCGTGGAGGCGCTGCGCGTCGCGCTCCTGGACCGTCCACCGGACCGCAGCGCCGGCCGTTGGTCCTTCACCGCCATGGCGCGGCGTGCCACCGGGCACGACGTCGATGCTGCCGGTCCGCCGCCGCTGAGCGGGGTGCCGGCCGGGGTGGACCCCGACGACGCGTCGCTGGGCGACGGGGGAGACGGCGACGAGCAGATCCCTCCGCCCCCGGTCCTGTTCGACGGGCTGGGCGCCGGAGCGGCCTTCGGCACCATGGTCCACGACGCCCTGGAGCACGTGGACTTCACGGCGGACGTACCGGACCTGCTCACGGACTACCTCGGGGCGCGGGTCTGGTCCACCTCCGGGCCGGACACCCTGCCCGGCCTGGTCGCTGCCCTCACGGCCTCGGTGCAGACCCCCCTCGGTGAGGCGTTCGGGAACCTGCGCCTGGCCGACATCGGCGGGACGGACCGGCTCGACGAGCTGGAGTTCGAGATGCCCCTCGGCGTGGGCGCGGTGGTCCCGCTCGCCGCGGTCGGCCGCCTGGTCCACGACGCGTTGACGGACCAGGACCCGCTCCGGGCCTGGGCCGCGGACCTGGCCGACGGGTTGATCGAGGTGGACCTCGGCGGCTTCCTCACCGGTTCCATCGATGCCGTGCTGCGGCTCCCCGGGGACCGCTTCTGCGTCGTCGACTACAAGACCAACCGGTTGGGGCGGTGGGGGGTGCCCGACGTGGTGGCCAACTACCACCCGGACCTCCTGCCCGCCGCCATGGCCGAGCACCACTATCCGCTGCAGGCGCTGCTGTACTCGGTGGCGCTGCACCGGTACCTGCGTTGGCGACTGGACGGCTACCGCCCGGACCGCCACCTGGGGCCGGTCGGCTACCTGTTCCTGCGGGGCATGGTCGGGGAGCGGACCCCCGTCGTGGACGGTCGCCGCCACGGCGTGTTCGCCTGGTCGCCGCCTCCGGGGCTCGTGGTGGCGCTGAGCGACCTGCTGCACCGCGGCGTCGGGCCGGAGGCGGCGTGACCGCCCGCCACGTCCCGGACGTCGTCCACGTCCTCACCCCCTTCGTGGAGGCCGGGGTCCTCGGCACGACCGAGGTCCAGGTCACCGCGACGCTGGCCCGTGCCGCCGCCCCGGAGGTGCTCCACCCCGACGTCCTCCTGGCCATCGCGCTCGCGGTGCGGGGCCCGCAACACGGCCACGTCTGCGTGGACCTGTCGACGGTGGCCTCGTCGGTCGTCCCCCACGACGACCCGGGCCCGTCCGACGGGGCCGGACCGGACCGGGCCGCCGGGGCCGATGAGGACCCCGACGACCCCTCCGACGAGTGGTCGGCCTTCGCGGTCCTCGACGACGGGACGGGTCCAGGGGGCACCGACCACGGCACCGGCGCCGCGCCGCCCGCGCCCCCGCTGCGGTGGCCGGATCCCGCCGGCTGGGCCGGCAGGGTGCTGGCATCCGGTCTGGCCCGGCGCGAGGAGGACCCTCCGGGGTCCCGGCGTCAGCCGGTCGTGGTGCGCGGCGACTCGGTGTACCTGGACCGGTACTGGCAGGACGAGTGCCTGGTGGCGGTGGACCTGCGGGCCCGGGCCGCGGTGGACCTGGCGGCCGACCCCGGGGCCGATGCTGCCCTGGAGGCTCTGTTCCCCCTGGACGACCAGGGCCCCGACGCCCAGCGCAGCGCCGCCGAGGCGGCGCTGCGCCACCAGCTCGTCGTCATCGCCGGCGGGCCCGGCACCGGCAAGACGCGCACCGTCGCCCGCCTGCTGGCCGTTCTGCAGGGGCGGGGAGGGCTGCAGGAGCGGGAGGCAGGGGAGCCGGCCGACGGCGCGGGGAGGCCGCTGGAGATCGTGCTCGCCGCTCCCACCGGCAAGGCCGCGGCCCGGGTGTCCGAGGCCGTCCGGCGCGAGGTGGCGGAGACCGACCTGGAGCCGGAGGTCGCCGGACGGCTGTCCGCGCTGGAGGCCCGGACGGTCCATCGGTTGCTGGGGTTCCGCTCGGGCGGGGCGTCGTTCCGTCACGACGCCTCCAACCCACTGACCGCGGACGTGGTGGTGGTGGACGAGGTGTCGATGGTGTCGCTGCCCCTCATGGCCCGGCTGCTGGATGCGGTCCGACCGGAGGCCAGAGTGGTGCTGGTGGGGGATCCGTACCAGCTGGCCAGCGTGGAGGCCGGGGCGGTGCTGGGAGACGTCGTGGGCACGCGTGAGGGCGCGGCTCCGGCCGCGCTGGCCGCCAACGTCGTCACCCTGGACCGGGTGTACCGCTTCGACGAGGGATCGGCCATCGGCATCCTGGCCCGGGCCATCAACCAGGGTGATGCCGACGCGGTCATCGACCTGCTCCGTCACGGCCCGGCCGGCACCGGGGCCGCGGTGCAGTGGATCCGGCCCGAGGACGACGCCACGGTGGCCGGGGTCACGGACCAGGTGGTGGCCCACGCCGCGGACCTGGTCGACGTGGCGCGGGCCGGGGATGCGGCCACCGCCCTGGGCCTGGTGGGCCGGCTCAAGGTGTTGTGCGCGACCCGGCGTGGCCCGCTGGGTGTGGAGGACTGGAACCGCACGGTGGAACGACGGCTGCGGGCCACCGGGCGGATGCGCTCCCGTTGGTCAGCGGGCCGGCCGGTCATGGTCACCGCCAACGACTACCTCAATGGTGTGTTCAACGGCGACGTGGGCGTGGTGGTGCGGGCCGACCCGGTCCGTGCCGCGGCCACCGGCGCCGGCGCACGGGCCCGGCGGGTGCAGGTGGCCTTCGAGGCGGGCGGCGAGCCCCGGCGGTTGGACACCAGCCGGCTGGACCGGGTGGAGACGCAATGGGCCATGACCATCCACAAGAGCCAGGGCTCGGAGTTCGACCACGTGGTGGTCACCCTGCCGCCCCCGCCGTCCCCGATCCTGACCCGGGAGCTGCTGTACACCGCGGTGACCCGGGCCCGCCACCGCGTGACGTTGGTGGCGACCGAGGACGCGGTCCGGGCCGCCGTGGCCCGACCCGTGGCCAGGGCCTCCGGACTGGCCGACCGCCTGTCCTGACCGGCCGCCTGCTGTCCCGACCGACCTCCCTGCCCCCACGGAACTTGTAGCTGTGCGACCGCTGGCACGCTCGAGACCTACAAGTTCGGGGAGGGGGACCTCGACAGGTTCGGGCGGGCGGGGGGGGGTTGCTGTCCGGGGCGGGGCGATCCGAAACGGACCAGCCCCGTCGTTCAGGCCGAGAGCTCCTGGATGGAGATGACCCGCGGGATGTCCTCCACCGGGTCCACCGCCGGGACCTCGCGCTTGGACCCGGCCCCGAGCGACTCGAACTTGCGGGTGCTCACCAGCACACGACGCTCCAACGAACCGACGGCCTCGTTGTAGGAGCCGACGGCCCGGCCCAGCGACGTGCCGACCTTGTCCATGTGCTCGCTGAACACGCCCACCCGCTCGTGCAGCTCCCGGCCCAGGGCGGCGATGGCGTCGGCCTGGTCCGCCACCCGACGCTCCCGCCAGCCGACGGCCACGCCGCGGAGGAAGGCGAGCAGGGTGGACGGCGACGCCAGGATGACCCGTTGGTCGAACGAGTGCTCCAGCAGGTCCGGACGGGCCTCGAACGCAGCGGACAGGAAGGCGTCGCCCGGGACGAACATGACCACGAAGTCGACCGCCCCGCCGACCAGGTCGTCGTAGCGGCGCTTGGCCAGGGCACCCACGTGGCCCGCCACCGCCTTGCCGTGCTCCGCCAGCAGCGCGGCGCGCGCCGCGTCGTCCTCGCACTCGCCGGCCTGCAGGTAGCGGTCCAGCGGGGCCTTGGCGTCGATCACCACGCAGCGCCCGTTGGGCAGGCGCACGATCACGTCCGGCCGGCCCGAGCCGTCGGCGTCGCTCACGTGGGCCTGCTCCACGAAGTCGACGTGCGGCATCATGCCGGCCTGTTCCAGGACCCGGCGCAGCTGCATCTCCCCCCAGGAGCCCCGCACCTTGTTGTTGCGGAGGGCGGAGGACAGGGTGCGGGTCTCGGCCCGGATGTCCTCGTTGGATCGGCGCAGGCCGTCCACCGCTGCCGCGAGGACGGCTGACTCGCTGCGGCGCTGTGATTCCAGCTCCTGCAGCCGCGCCGCGTACTGCTCCAGGCGCTGCACCACCGTGTCTCCCTGGGCCTGCCAGTGCGACAGCGCCGTGGTCTCCAGCGTCTGGTAGCGGGTGGCGGCCAGGCGCAGGAGCTGCTCGGACTGCTCCTGCAGGGTGACGCTGGAGATGGAGCGGTACGCCTCCAGCAGCTGCTCGTCGGTGCGGGAAGTGGCCCGGGCCCCGGCGGCACGTCCGGCCCACACCAGGTGGGTCACCACGGCGCCCGCGGCGGCGCCGACGAGGGTGGCGAGGAGCAGGGGGAACCAGGTGGTGTCCATCCCGTGATGGTGGCGCAGGGGTGTGACAGTGGGACCGGGCCGCCGGTGTCAGCGGGGCGGAGCCCGGGTTGGTACGGACGTACCACCGGGTGGGCACCGGGCCCCGTTGTGTTCACCCCGCCGCCCGGACCTGCCGACAGGTACGGGGATGGACGGGGCGGGCCGGGAGGCCCTCGACCACGGCGACCGCGTTCGCCTGGAGTGCCTCCGACAGGTCGCGCCCCTGGCCCGGGGCCTCACCCTGATGACGCCCGTGTCGGTCGTGCTGATGCTGATCCTGAGCCGGGCGGGGAGTCTCCGCGGAGCCCTGTGGGCCGCGCTGGTCGTCGCCCCGTCGATGGTGGCCGGCCTGCTGACCCCGACGGGCCGCCCCGGCACCGCGGCGTTGGAGCGGTGGCAGGGCTGGTACCGCTGGTACCTCCTGGCCAACCTCGTGACCTGGGCCGCCGTGCTGCCGATCCTGCGGCCGCCGGTGGCGGAGCTGGAGGTGCAGACGGCCCAGCTGCTCGTCCTGGTCGCGGTCGGCACGTCGCTGGTGCTGCTCGGGGCGTTCCTGCCCCGGACGTTCCAGCTCGCGCTGACGGTGTTCGGGGTGTCGGTCACCCTGGGCCTGCTGGTCTGGGGCATCGGCGTCAACCGCCAGTTGGCCCTGATGGTGCCCGTCTACCTGGTGATCCTCCTGCAGATGCAGCTCTTCATGCGCACCGCGACGGTGCGCAGCATCCGACTGGCGCTCGAGAACGAGGAGCTGCTGGGGGAGCTGGGCACCGAGCAGGCGCGGCTGGAGCACGAGGCGAGCCACGACCACCTCACCGGCCTGCTCAACCGGGCCGCCTTCCTGGACCTGGTCGAGCGAGCGCTGGCCCGCCGGACCGACGGCCGCAGGGTGTGCATCGCGTTCCTGGACCTGGACCACTTCAAGTCGGTCAACGACGCCCATGGCCACGTCGCCGGCGACCAGGTCCTGGTCGAGGTGGCCGCCCGCCTGCACGGCGCCGTCCGGGAGGGCGACATGGTCGGACGCTTCGGCGGTGACGAGTTCACGGTCCTGCTGGCCGCCATCCCGGGACCGGACGTGGCCCGCGCCGCCGGCGAGCGCATCGTGGCCGCGTTCGACCGTCCGTTCCTGGTGGACGGACTGGAGCTCTCCATCGGGGTCAGTGTGGGCATCGGCCTGGCCGGGGCGTCCGGCTCGTCGGCCGACGAGCTGATCCGTCTTGCCGACCGTGCCGTGTATGCGGCCAAGGCCGGGGGTCGGCACCGGGTGGCGCTGGAGGAGCTCGGACCCGACCGCGCCGCAACGACGCCCTAGGGCCCGGGTCCGTTCCTGGCGGCCCGCCGCCCCGATCGTTGTAGCGTGAACGGCACCAGGACCGAGGAGTGCCCATGGCCACCACGTCGCGCCGGACGACCCGTCGTCCCCGTCCCGGACCGGTGCTCGCCGCCGCCGTCGTCATCTGCCTGGCCGCGCTCGGCGCCGCCTGTGGCGACGACGGGTCCTCCCCGTCCACCACCGTGTCGGCCACCTCCAAGCAGCGGGCCACCACCACCGAACGAGAGACGACCACGACCGGGTCCGAGGAGCCCTCCACGACCACCTCGAGCGCGGGCACCGACACCACCGTGCCCGGAGCCCTGCCCGCCGACGAGGAGCGCACCGACCCGTCGTGGTCGCTGACCGCGGCGGAGTTCCGGGGCCAGGACGGCCGGCGGATCGCGGTCTCCTGTGCCCCCGGTGGCACGTTCGGGTCGGTGTGGGGCTCGGACCCCTACACCGACGACTCGTCCATCTGCACCGCGGCGGTGCACGCCGGGCTCATCACCCCGGCCGACGGCGGCAGGGTCGTGGTGGAGGTGCGCCCCGGCGAGCCCGCCTACACCGGCACCGAGGCCAACGGCGTCACGTCCTCGGACTACGGCAGCTGGGGCGGCAGCTTCATCTTCCTCGGGCGCGACTGAGGAGCCGGCCCGGCCCGGCATGCTGGGAGGATGCTGTTCGAGACCAGGAAGCACCGCGTGCGCCGGGAACGGCTGGAGGCCGGCTTCCGTCCGGAGTGGCGGGACCTGTGCCGGGAACGGTTCCGGTGGTGGCCCTCGCTCTCCGCCGACGAGCGGGAACGGCTGGAAGCCCTCGCCCTGGTCCTGGTCGCGGAGAAGTCCTGGGAGGCCGCCAACGAGTTCACGCTCACGGACGAGATCATGGTGACGATCGCGGCGCAGGCGGCCCTGCTCATCCTGGAGCTGCCCGACGACTCCTTCCGGGGTGTGCAGGCCATCATCGTGCACCCCACCACGCTGGTCCTGTCCGGCGAGCACTCCCAGGTGTCGGGCCTGGTGTCCGACGGGCCCATGCCCATCCTGGGCCAGGCCTCCTACAACGGGCCGGTGCTCATCGCCTGGGACGAGGCACTGGACGAGGCCCGACACCCCGGCAACGGCCACAACGTGGTGTTCCACGAGTTCGCCCACAAGCTGGACATGCTCGACGGCACCACGGACGGCACCCCGCCGCTGGCCACCCAGGAGCAGTTCGACCGCTGGGTGGAGGTGTGCACCCGGGTCTACGACCAGGTGGTGGAGGGCCGGGGCGGGTCGCTGCTCAGCTCGTACGCCGGGGTCAACCCTGCGGAGTTCTTCGCGGTGGCCACCGAGGCGTTCTTCGACGCGCCGGCCGAGCTGCGGCGTGAGCACGACGACCTCTACGGGGTCCTGGCCGACTTCTACCGCCAGGACCCGGCGGCCCGGTCCTGATCGGGGCAGGCCTGTCCCCGCGCAGGCCGTCGGGTCTGCCATCATCTCGCCATGTTCAAGCGACTGGCCGGCATCCCGCTCCTCGTCCCGGCGGTGGTGGCCGCCCTGTCCCTGGGCGCGCTGGCCCTGACGGCGTGCGGGGACGATGAGGTGGACTCGAACGGCAGCGGCTCGGACGACAGCACCACCACCACGGCAGCCTCCGACACGTCCGCAGACGGGGCGTTGGAGGGCACGTCGTGGGTCCTCATCGCCGCCGTGGGCTCCTCCGGCGGTGAGGTGCCCGTCGCGGCGGGGACGGCACCGTCGCTCGACTTCCTGGCCGGCGGGCAGTTCTCGTCCACCACGGGCTGCAACGTCCTCAACGGCACCTACGAGCAGTCCGGCGAGAAGCTGACGATGACGTCCGGCCCCATGACCAAGCGAGCCTGCGTCGACCCCACCGCGGCCACCCAGGAGGAGCTGATCGTGGCCGCCTTCCCCAAGGTGGCCATCGCGGACCGGGCCGCCGACGGCCTCACGCTCCGGGACGGCGGGGGCACCACGCTGCTGGTGTACTCACCGGTGTCCAAGGAGCTGGCCGGCACCTCCTGGACGGTCACCGGCGTGAACAACGGCCGCGACGCGGTGCAGGGCACCTCCCTGACGGAGGCGCTCACGCTGGAGTTCGGCACGGACGACACGGTGTCCGGCAACAGCGGCTGCAACACGTTCACGGGCACCTACACCCAGGACGGCGAGGAGATCGCCATCACCGACGTCGGCTCCACGATGATGGCCTGCGAGGAGGCCGTCGCCACCCTGGAGCAGCAGTACCAGACCGCGCTCCAGGCGGCCACCACGGTGCGGCTGTCGGGCACCACCCTGGACCTGCTCGACGCCGACGGCGCCACCCAGGTCGCCCTGACCAAGGCCGGCTGATCGCGTCGGCCCGCGCCGGGCGGACCGGGTCGCTCAGCGGCTGGCCAGCAGTCCCGACGCGATGATCGCGGCGTCGGGATCGGCTGCCGGGGCCACGAACGGTCCCTCGTAGGGCGGGGGCAGCACGGAGGACCCCCCGTTCAGGTCGCCGGGTCCACCCTGTTCGGGGGAGAACTCCGGGACCTCCACGTCGAACTGACGGGGCGTGCCCGACCGGTCGAACTCGAAGTCGTCGGTGAAGTACAGCGCCAGGACCCGGTCCACCAGGGTCGGGGTCAGCACGCGGGCCGCGTTCTCGTAGCGGGCGATGGCGGTGGCCAGCTTGCAGACCACGCCGGGCAGGTAGGCCCGCAGCTCACCGTCTCCCTGGGAGCGGGCCGCCTGGCGCAGCCGCACCGCGGCGGCAGCCTCCAGGTCCAGGCCCATCTGGTTGGCCACCCGGCTGAGGATCCAGTCGAACTGCTCGTCGGTGCAGGCGCCGATGAAGATCTTGTTGTGGATCCGGCGGAAGAACGCCTCGTCGCCCAGCTTGGCCGGGTCCAGGTTGGTGGACAGCACCACCTTCAACTCGAACGGCACCTCGAACTTGCGGCCCTGCAGCGTGAGGTAGTCCACGCTGCGGTCCAGGGGCACGATCCAGCGGTTGAGCAGGGCGTCGGGGCTCATGGCCTGACGGCCGAAGTCGTCGATGACCAGGATCCCGTTGTTGGCCTTCATCTGCAGCGGGGCCAGGTAGACGCCGGTGTCCCGGTCCAGCTGCAGGTCGAGCATGGCGGCGTGCAGTTCGCCACCGGTGACGACCGCGGGGCGGTGGCAGGCCACCCACCGGCGGTCCAGGCCCGGGGGCTGCTCGTCGACCACGTCGTGCAGCGTCGGGTCGAACACGGACACGATCTGGCCGTCCACCTCCACGCAGTAGGGGATCAGGACGACGTCCTCGTAGGCCCGCACGATGCGCTCGGCCACGCTCGACTTGCCGGTGCCGGGCGGCCCGTACAGGAACATGGCGCCGTCGCCGTGGATGGCGGGGCCGAGTTGGTCGAACAGCCCGTCGGAGATCACCAGGTCGGAGAACGAACGGGCCAGGCGGTCGTGGTTGAGCTCCAGCGACGGGCGCTGGTGGCGCACCACCTCGGTGTACAGCCCGAGCGGGACCGGCATCGGGCCGGCGTAGCGGCTCTCCCGGGAGCGCTGGTGGGCGAAGGCCTGGCCGGCCTCGGTGCAGTTGACCAGGTAGGCCCGGCCCTCCATCCCGTCGTACTCGATGAGCTTCCGGTCCCGCATGCCGGTGAGCAGCGTGTCCACGATGTTGATGGAGATGTGGAGCTTCTCGGCCAGGGTGGTCATCGGGGTGCGTCCCTCGATGACGGCCCGCCGCAGCAGGATGTCCTCGGCCAGGGCCCGGCTCAGGCCCAGCGTCTCCGGGCTGGAAGGCGTGCGCAGGTCAGGCGGCTCGGCGGCCGTGTGGTCGTGCATGGATTCTCCCCGAAACGGTGTCGCGCCGGACGGACCCGCTGGCCCGCCGACGCACTGGTGCTGGCCTGTGTGTCGGCCGAATCGGCCCGGACCTGAACCAAACTGGTCCGGATGGCCCGGATCCGGTTGGTTCCGGGCCCGGCGCAGCGCCTCAGCGGGGGGTGGCGGTGGCGGAGAACCCGCAGCCGACCCACCGGAAGGTGCCCGGGACGCGGGTGGCGCCCCCCAGACCCTTGCCGTAGCGGAAGGCCCTGGGAGTGCTGACGCCCAGGTAGGGCACCGGACCGCCGTTGGCGGTCACCGCCATCTGGTCGGGGTCGCCCTCGCCGGCTGCGAAGAGCTGCCCCTCGAACATGTGGTCGCCGTTCACCGGGAGCGTCCGCGACGGCCGGCCGAGGAAGGTGACCGTGTGGCCGTCGGGACCGCCGTCGCGGACCCGGATCCGCTGGTCGTCGCCCGTCTGCACCACGACGCCGATCTCGTCGCAGCCCGTGCCGACCTCGTCGATCCGGCCGTCGAAGTACCACGTCTGCTCGGTCGGGGCCGGAGCGGGTGTGGTGCTCGTGGTGGTGGTGGCCGTGGTGGTGCTGGTCGTGCTCGTCGGCTCGGCCGGTGCGGCGATCTCGGGACTGCGGGTCTCGCAGGTCGAGATGCGACCGGTGGGGGAGTCGACCGTGGCGGTGATGGCGACGCTCAGGGCCGGGGGGACGACCCGGCCGCTGAGGCGGTAGGTCGCGGTCCCGCCGGGCAACCCGGGCGGTGTGGTGCTGAAGGT
The DNA here is from genome assembly GCA_963773765.1 of uncultured Actinomycetota bacterium. Classification (GTDB taxonomy): domain Bacteria; phylum Actinomycetota; class Acidimicrobiia; order Acidimicrobiales; family Microtrichaceae; genus CAVZCC01. Next base: position 428,416 of record CAVZCC010000006.1, read on the forward strand.
GAAGTCGTACCGGCCGTCGGCGTCGATCGGTCCGGAGGCACCGGGGATGTCCGGGAACGTGATGGTCCCACCGGCCACGACGGCCCGCACCGGGTAGGGGTCGACGGTCGGGCAGTCCCCTCCCACCACCTTGACCAGCGCGGTGTACTCCGCGCCACCGGGCGCGGGCGCTGCGGCAGTGGTGGTGGTCGTCGTCGGATCGGGCGCCCCGGGCCCGCCCGGGGCCGTGGTGGTCGTGGTGGTGGCCGGGCTGCCGTCGCCGGGCGGGGGCGTGGGGATCTCGCCCGCGAAGGGCACGTCGGCGTCGCCGTCGGTGCCGACCGGCCGCGTGAACGCCGTGGCGGTGCCGGGGTCCACCATGACCAGGTCGTCCAGCGGCTCCGGGCTCCGGCGCACCGAGGTGATGGAGGTGGGGGAGAACCCGGTCCAGGTCGCACCGGTGTAGGTGGCCCGGGCCGTGGGGGAGGGCGGCGTCAGCGGGTTGCCGCAGTTGCACTTGACCACCGGCACGCCGCGGTCGTCCACCAGCACCGCGGTGCCGGCCTGCAGGACGGCGGGAACCGCGGTGGCCCGTCCGTCCGCGAACCCGTGGTTGGTCACGGCGGTGTCGGCCCGTAGCACGGTGGGTGTGAGCAGCGCGACGAGGTCGGCGATCGCCGAGGTGGTGATGCCCAACGCCCCGGCCCAGGCCCGGGCCTTGTCGGGGTTGTCATCCAGGAAGGCGGCCATCCTGGCGGCGTCACAGGAGGCCACGTTGCGGGTGCCGCCGTACAGCCCCGGGGTGTCTCCCGGGAAGGAACGGGACTCGCCCGCGGCGACGGTCACCGGTGCCGCGGTGGGGCTCGCCACCGGGTCGCCGATGGGCGGGACGGACACCTGGCCGGTCGGCGAGGAGTCGATGCCGGCCATGAACGGGTTGGCGCCGGCCGTCGAGGCGGGCTCGCGCCGGAATGAGGTCGCCCCGGCGTCCCCGCCGCCGCAGGCCTGGAGCACCCCGGACAGGACGACGGTGAGGATCAGTGCGGCGGCCGTGGACCGCCGAGGGGCGGCCGGGCCGTCGATCAACATCCGCTCACGGTATCGACGGCCCCGGCAAATCCTCCCCGGCCGGACCGTCCACCGGCCGGACCGTCGCACCGGGCCGTCGTCGCACCGGCCACCGTCGACCGGTACGGTCCGGCCCATGACTGCGATCCTGGTCCACGGTGTGCCGGAGACGACCGCGGTGTGGCAGCCGCTGGTCGACCACCTCGACCGGAGCGACGTCGTGCTCCTGGGCCTGCCCGGCTTCGGCTCGGCGCTGCCGGACGGCTTCGTGCCCACCAAGGAGGGCTACGCGGGATGGTTGGCCCACGAGCTCACCCGGTTCGACCAGGTGGACCTGGTCACCCACGACTGGGGGGCGATCCTGGCGCTGCGGGTGTTGGCCGACCAGCCCGCGAACGTCCGCACCTGGGTGTCCGACATGGGCGACCTCGGCCCGGACTTCGAGTGGCACGACACGGCCAGGACGTGGCAGACGCCGGTGGAGGGCGAGGCGTTCATCGACGGGATGGTCGGGGCGTCGGTGGCGGACCGGGCCGCGCTGCTCATGGCGGTCGGCGTGCCGGAGGACGGCGCCACCACCATGGCGGAGGGCTTCGACGCCACCATGGGCGCCGCCATCCTCACCCTGTACCGCTCGGCGATCGACATCGGCGACGAGTGGGGGCCGGGCATCGACTCGATCCGCGGCCCGGGCCTGCTCGTCGAGTCGGTGCAGGACCCGTTCCGCTCACCGGAGCGGGTCAGGCGCCTGGCCGACCGGACCGGGGCGTCGGTGGCCACGTTGCCCGACGCCGGCCACTTCTGGATGCTGGAGTCGCCGGCCGAGGTGGCGGAGATCCTGGCCGGCTTCTGGGCCGGGTGCTGACGGCCGGGGCGGCTCGGATCCGGTCCCTCAGATCCGCTCCCGTGCGCCGCCGTCGAACAGCGGCGTGATCCCCTCGGCCTCCGCGTCGGCCCGCATCTCCGCGTCGGTCGGGGCGTTCCCGCCCGCGGTGGCCGCCTCCAGGGTGGCCCGCAGCAGCCGGGCGTCGCTCGAGGTGTTGAGGAACAGCTGCGGTCGGGCCAGGACGAAGCGCACGGCACGGCCGATGGCGTCGGGCCCGCTGATGGGCTCGTACCAGCTGAAGTGGCCCACCGGACCGTCCGGCCACCGGCCCCGGGCCAGCGACTTGATGGTCTGCACCGCCACCTCCCGTTCGCCGCAGACCTCCAGCAACCCCTCCACGTCCTGGCGGTAGGCCGGATCCTGCACCAACGTGAAGTTGTAGGGGAACAGGACGGAGTCGAACGGGAACCGCTCCAGGCTGCGCCGGTGCATGCCGGCGATGCGCAGGCCGTGGCCGGTGACGCCGATGAAGCGGACCAGGCCCTCCTCCCGGGCCTGGACCAGGGCCTGCACCGCCCCGCCCGGGCCGTGGGCGACCTCCCACTCGTCCTCCTCCACCAGGTTGTGGAGCTGGATCAGGTCCACCTGGTCCACGCCGAGTCGGCCGAGCGACCGCTCCAGCTCGGCGCGGGCCCCGGACCCGGTGCGCTCACCGGTCTTGGTGGCCAGGAAGAAGCGGTCGCGGTGGGAGGCCAGCCATGGCGCGACCCGGAGCTCGGAGTCGCCGTAGGACGCCGCGGTGTCGATGTGGTTGACGCCGAACTCGAGCAGCGTCTCCAGCACCCGGTCGGCGCGGTCCTGTCGCATGGCCCCCAGGGCGGCGGCGCCGAAGATGACCCGGCTGCTCCGGTGCCCGGTCCGTCCGAAGGGTGCGGTCTCGGGGCTCGGTCCTGTGTCGTCCACGGTTCCTCCCGGGGTGCGGCCGGCAGGACGACCCTACCCACGCACCGTCGGCATCGCGTGACCTGCTCGGTAGCCTCGAGGGACCGGACGCCGCCGACCGGTGCGGCTCCGGCACGGGCTTCCCGAGTGACCATCCCACCCGAAACGAGTGACCATGCGCCCCAGGCTCCTCCTCCCCGTCGTCCTCGCCCTGTCGCTGGTGGTGGCGGCGTGCGGCGGCAGCGACGACGCGACCGACGACGGGTCGTCGGGCACCGCGGCGGACGCCACCACGACCGCCCCCGCCGGTGACGCCGGCAGTCCGGACGGGTCCAGCCGGTCCGACGGCCCCGACAGCTCCGACGCCGCCGACCAGGGCGAGGACGCGCCGGCCCTGGACGCCTGCGCGCTGGCCGACCCGGCCCAGGTCCAGGCCCTGGGCGTGACCGCCGAGGGCGCGGTGGAGGACCGGCCCGGTGGCGAGGGGATCACCTGGGTCACCTGCCGGTGGGGCAACCTGACCGACGAGACCGGCGTGGTGTACGTGCAGGTCCTCACCGAGGGCGCCGACGCGGTGGTGAACCCGCTCGACATCCTGCTGAGCACCGCGGGCGGCCAGGACGCCACCCCGGTGGACGTCGGGGTCGACGGCAAGCTCTACGAGTTCGCCCTGATCGCGGGCGGCGGTGGGGTGGGCCGGACGATCGCCTTCACCGCCGACGGCAACCGGACCGTGGCGGTGTCGCGCACCGGTGCCGACGTCGACGTGGCTGCGCTCACCGCGCTGGCCCAGGGCGTGGCGTCCCGGCTCTGACGGCCGGACGCCCCATGGTGCTCAGCGGGACCGCTGCAGGGCCTCCCAGCCGTCGGTCAGCACCCGGCGCAGGGTGGCCTCGATGAAGGCGAACTCCTCCTCGCCGGCGATGAGCGGCGGGGACAGCACGATGAGGGGCTCGGCCCGGTCGTCGGTGCGGCACATGAGGCCGGCGTCGAACAGGTCCCGGGACAGCTGGCCCTTGAGCAGCCAGGCGCACTCCTCGGGGGTGAACGTCTCCCGCGTGGCCTGGTCCCGCACCAGCTCGATGGACCGGAAGAAGCCCACGCCGCGGATGTCGCCGACGATGGGCAGGTCGGCCAGGCGGTCCAGGTGCGCGGCGAACAGGTCCTCGGTGGCGAGCACGTGGCCCAGCAGGTCCTCCCGCTCGATCAGGTCGATGTTGGCCATCGCCACCGCGGAGCTCACCGGGTGGCCGCCGAACGTGATGCCGTGCAGGAACATGGCGTCCTGCTCCAGGAACGGCTCGGCCAGCCGGTCGCTCACCATCATCCCGCCCATGGGGGCGTACCCGGACGTGACGCCCTTGGCGAAGGTGATGATGTCGGGCTGGTACCCGAAGCGCTCCGAGCCGAACCAGTGCCCCAGGCGGCCGAAGGCGCAGATGACCTCGTCGGAGATCAGCAGCACGCCGTAGTGGTCGCAGATCTCGCGCACCCGCTCGAAGTACCCGGGTGGTGGCACCAGCGTGCCGCCGGTGTTCTGCACCGGCTCCAGGATCACCGCGGCCACGGTGTCCGCGCCCTCCATCTCGATGCGGCGGGCGATGTCGTCCGCGCACCGCAGCGTGCAGCCGTCCAGGTGGGCGCAGTCGGCGCAGCGGTACCGGTTGGTGTTCTGCACCTTGACCGCCCCCGGCACCAAGGGCTCGAACGGGGTCTTGATGCCGGGCACGCCGGTGATGCTGAGCGCCCCCATGGTCGTGCCGTGGTAGCCGAGGAAGCGGGAGATGATCTTGGTCCGGGCCGGTTGGCCGACGGTGTGGAAGTACTGGCGGGCCAGCTTCCACGCCGCCTCCACCGCCTCGCTGCCACCGGAGGTGAAGAACACGCGGTTCAGGTCGCCGGGGGCGAGCGATGCCAGCCGTTCGGCCAGGGCCAGGGACGGCTCGGTGCCGTAGGACCAGATGGGGAAGTAGGCGAGCGTGCGGGCCTGTTCGGCCGCGGCCAGCGCCAGCTCCTCCCGGCCGTGGCCCACCTGGACCGTGAACAGCCCGGCCAGTCCGTCCAGGTAGCGCTTCCCGGCGCGGTCGTAGACGTAGCAGCCCTCGCCGCGCACCATGACGGGCAGGTCCGCGTTGTCGTCGGCCAGTTGGCTGAAATGACCCCACAGGTGTGACATCGACGGCGCCTCCGAGCGCTCGGGAAGGGGTCCAACCCTGACCGCCGGGCCGGGCCGTTGGCAAGATCGCCGGGCCGGCGGTCGGCTCAGGCCCGGGGGTCGCGCTCCCGGCGGACCTTGGTCTTGCGGCCCTTCAGGGTGGTGCGGCGCATGGCCCACAGCACCTCGTCCACCGCGGCCTCGGGCACCTCCACCAGCGAGAACCGGTCGGCGATCTCGATGGCACCGATGTCCTTGCCCTTCAGCTTGGTCTCGCCCGCGATGGCCCCGACCAGGTCCTGGGGCCGGATGCCCGCCTCCCGGCCCGCCGCCACCCACAGGCGGGTCATGCCCTCGCCGGAGGGCCCGGAGCGGCCACCCTTGCGGCCCTTGCCGTCGCGATCGCCCTTGCCGCCGCCCTTGTCGGCGTGCTTGGCGTGCTTGGACTTGTCGCCCTTGGTGTGCTTGCCCTTGGACGAGGGCGGCGCGGCATCGGGGATCTCCTCCTCGTCGTCCGGGGCGCCGTCGGCCTGGTGGGCCAACTTCACCGCGGCGAGGGCCACGTCCATCACGTCGAACTCGTCGGCCAGGGTCTCCACCACCACCCGGAACTGGTCCAGCCCGCCCTCGGTGATGGACTCCCGCAACGTGCCCAGCGTGAGCTCCATGCGCCGGTTGCGCAGGTCGGCGATGGTGGGCACCTTCTCCACCGCGATCTGCTGGCCGGTCAGGCGTTCGATGTTCTTGAGCAGGCGGTGCTCGCGGGGCTCGGCCAGCGTGATGGCCACGCCCTCCCGTCCGGCCCGGCCCACCCGGCCGATCCGGTGCACGTAGGCCTCCGGCGCGGAGGGGACGTCGTAGTTGACGACGTGGCTGAGCTGTTCCACGTCCAGGCCGCGGGCGGCCACGTCGGTGGCGACGAGCAGGTCCGCGGTGCCGGCCCGGAGCCGGCCCATGACCCGGTCCCGCTGTTCCTGGCTCATGCCGCCGTGCAGGCCCTCGGCCCGGTAGCCCCGGCCGTTGAGCGTCTCGGCCAGTTGGTCCACCTCGTGGCGGGTGCGGCAGAACACGATGGCCGCGGTCGGTGCCTCCACGTCCAGGATCCGTCCCAGGGCCGCGGGCTTGTCGGATCGGCGCACCACGTACGCGGTCTGGCGGACCAGCGGTGAGCTGCCGGCCTTGCCCTTCTCCCGGCTGACCTCGATGCGCACCGGGTCGGCCAGGTGGCGCTTGGCGATGGCGCCGATGCGACCCGGCATCGTGGCGGAGAACAGCACGGTCTGCCGTCCCGCCGGAGTGGCCTCCAGGATCGACTCGATGTCCTCGGCGAAGCCCATGTCCAGCATCTCGTCCGCCTCGTCCAGCACCACCAGCTGGATGCCCGCCAGCGGCAGCGTGCGGCGGCTCAGGTGGTCGAGGGCCCGGCCCGGGGTGGCGACGACCACGTCCACCCCGCGCTTGAGGGCCTGGAGCTGGCGCCCGATGGGCTGGCCGCCGTAGATGGGCAGCACCTGCACCCCGAGGGCCCGCCCGTAGCGGTGCACGGCCTCGGAGACCTGCATGGCCAGCTCCCGGGTGGGCACCAGCACGAGCGCGACCGGGTCGTGGCGGCGGCCGTCGGCGGCCAGGCGCTGCAGGATGGGCAGCGCGAACGCCGCGGTCTTGCCGGTGCCGGTGGCGGCCTGGCCCAGCAGGTCCCGGCCGGCCAGCAGGGGCGGGATGGCCTCGCGCTGGATCGGGGTCGGCTCCTCGTAGCCCAGGCCGGACAGCGCCTCCAGCAGTTCGGGTCGCAGCCCGAGGTCCTTGAACCCGGGAGCGGGCGGGTCACCGAACTCGACGGGACCGTCGGGTGCCGGGGAGGGCTGGTCCCCCGCCGCGGTGCCGGCCGGGGGCGGGTCCACGGCCACCACGCTGACCACCGGGGCGTCGGCGGCAGGGACGGCGATGCCGGCGTGGGTGGGCCCCTCGGGCGCGGCCGGCGGGACGTACGGGGGCGGTTCGACCGGGGTGGGACGGTCGTCGTCGGGGAAGTTGATGGTGGTCACGTCCCTCCATTGTGCTGCACGCGGCCCGATCCTCCTCCGGAGGAGGTCCCGCGGGCGGCCCGCGCCGCGAGCATCGCGCCGTAGGAGTCGATGGGGCTCGCCAGCCCCAGGCCCCCGTCGCAGTCCAGGACCTGGCCGGTCACCCATGCCAGTCCGTGCAGCGCCACGGCGGCCTCCGCGACGTCCTCGGCCCGTCCCAGGCGGTCCAAGGGCGTGCGGTCCCGGACACCGGCCAGCCAACCGGAGTCGGTCGGGGCGGGGCCCAGCATGGGGGTCCGGGTCACCCCCGGGGCCACCGCGTTGACCCGGATCCCGTCCGGGCCCCACTCGGCCGCCGCCACCCGGACCACCATGTCGAGGGCGGCCTTGGACGCGCAGTACAGGCCCATGTTCCGGTCCGCCACACGGGAGCTGATGCTGGAGGTCACCACCACCGACCCCGCCGTCCCCACGGCCCGCCACCGTCGGGCCACGGCCCGCATGACCAACCACACCCCCTTGGCGTTCACGCCCATGACCCGGTCCCATTCGGCCGGGTCCACGTCGGTGAGCAGCCCGGCGTGGCCGATGCCGGCCGACACGGTCAGCAGCGCCGGCACTCCGTGACGGTCCTCGGTGGCGGCGAGGGCCGTGTCCACCCCGTCGGCATCGGTGATGTCGCAGTCCACGTCGCGCGGGCCGGCAACGTCCCACACCACCACCGTGTGGCCCCCGTCCCGTTGCCGCGCCGCCACCGCGGCGCCGATGCCGGAGCCGCCCCCCACCACCACGGCCACCGGTCCGTCCCGCTGCTGGTCGTCGTCCATGGTCGGTCCCCCCGGGGTCTGCTCGGCACGACGGTGCGCGCCCGGCGCGCCGACGGACGTCGGGGGCCGAGAGGGCCAATCTAAGCTCGCGCGGTTGCCGCCGGCCGGGTGTCGGCGCGGTCCGGGGGGACGCGTGGAGCGGTTCGGATGTGGGGCACAGCACCGTGGCCGCAGGGGCCGACCGTGACGGGGCCGGGCCGCTGGCCGTTGCGGACGGTGCCCCCGGACCTGGAGGCCGCCTACCGCGCCGCGGGCTGGTGGGACGACCGCAGCGTGGGCCAGCTCCTGTCGGACCGGCTGGAGGCCGTCGCGGGCCTGGACTTCCGGGTGTGGTCGGCCACCCGGCCCTGGCACGGCACCATGGGCCAGGTCCACCACCAGGCCCGACGGTTCGCCGCCGGCCTGGTGGCCCGGGGCATCGGTCCCGGCGATGCGGTGGCCATGCAGCTGCCCAACTGCATGGAGGCGGCGGTGGTGTTCTGGGGCACCGCGCTGGCCGGCGCGGTGATCGTGCCGGTCGTGCACTTCTACGGGCCCCGGGAGGTCGGGTTCATCCTGGACCAGGTGGATCCCCGGCTGGTGGTGGTGGGGGACCGGTTCGGCGCACTGGCCCTGGCCGACGTGGTGGCGTCGTGCTCGGACGTGTGGGCCCCGGACGGCGGGCGCCGGGTGCTGGCCGTCGTGGCGCTCGGTGGGCCGGCACCGGGTGGGCCGGCACCGGGTGGGCCGGTCGCCGGACTGGGCGACCTGCTGGCCGACGAACCGGTCGACCGGCCCGTGGCGGTCGACCCGGCCGGGCCCGCGCTCATCGCCTACACCTCCGGCACCACCGCCGAGCCCAAGGGGGTCATCCACACCCACCGGTCGCTGGGGGCGGAGGTCCGCCAGCTGGGGGCCATCCAGCCCCCGGGCGGCCTGCCCCTCCTCACCGGCGCCCCGGTCGGCCACGCCATCGGCATGCTGTCGGGCCTGCTGCTGCCGGCGGAGCGGGGCCAGCCCGTGCACCTGATCGACGTGTGGGACCCGTCCGAGGTGCTGGCCGCCATGGTGGAGGCCGACGTCAACGCGGGCAGCGGGGCCACCTTCTTCCTGCAGTCCCTCCTGGACGCACCCGGGTGCGGGCCGGAGCACCTGGCGCGCATGGCCCACGTGGGCCTGGGCGGGTCGTCGGTGCCACGGTCCTTCACCGAGCGCGTGGTCGGCCTGGGCCTGTCGGTCACCCGGTCCTACGGGTCGACCGAGCACCCCTCCACCACCGGTGCGCCGTACGACCTCCCCCAGGAACGCCGGGCCGCCACCGACGGCCGGGCGCTTCCCGGGGTGGAGCTGCGCATCGTGGACCCCGCCGGCGCCGAGGTGGCCCCGGGGGTGGCAGGGGAGATCTGGTCGCGGGGTCCGGACCTGTTCGCGGGGTACACCGACGCGGCCCTGACCGCGGCCGCGGTGGACGTCGACGGTTGGTACCACACGGGCGACATCGGGGTCCTGGACCGGGACGGGTGGCTGAGCATCACCGACCGGCTCAAGGACGTGATCATCCGGGGCGGGGAGAACATCTCGGCCGCGGAGGTGGAGAGCCTGCTGCTGCCGCTCGACGGGGTGGCCGAGGTGGCGGTGGTGGCCGCGCCCGACGACCGGTTGGGTGAGCACGCGGTGGCGTTCCTGCGGATGCTGCCGGGGGCGGAGGGCCCGACGCTGGACGGCGTCCGGGCCCACCTGGCCGCAGCGGGCCTGGCCCGCCAGAAGTGGCCGGAGGAGGTGCGGGTGGTGGTGGACCTGCCCCGCACCGCCACCGGCAAGGTCCGCAAGGTGGACCTCCGGGCCTCGCTGCGGGAGTGAGCAAGAAGTTGACAGCGCAAGGAGATCACGGATAGCCACTCCCTCTGGGAACGAGAGGAGCGGGAATGCGCAAGGTGTCTGTCCGTCTGATGTCAGTGGTGCTGGTCGGGGTCGTCGTCACGGTCGGAGCTGGGGTCGCCATCGCCGGCACCCTCGAGCGCGTCGCCGTCGGTGCCGCCGGCGTGCGAAGGGGTGAGCGGCGCCATCAGCCGACCGGTGAGCTCGTCAGTGAGCCGACCGGTCGGACCGCCGTGCGTGCCGCCGCCGTGCCGGGGCCTGAGTGACCCGGTGAGCCGACCCGTGAGCAGGCCGGTGTCTCCACCCAAGGGCCCTCCGTGCCCGCCGCCGTTGAGCAAGCCGGTCTCGCCGCCCAAGCCGACCATGCCGCCCAAGCCGACCATGCCGCAAGCCGACCATGCCGCCCAAGCCGACCATGCCGCCCAAGCCGACCATGCCGCCCAAGCGGTAGGTCCTCCGGGCCACGAGTGGTGTTGACACCGGAGCGAAGGCACGGGTCGTGACCGCCATCGGGTCGTCGACCGGTACGTTCCCGGCGGCGGACATGTTCCCCTCGCGGTCCGGCGTCACCCCCGCTGGGCCGCGACAGTGCATCGCATCGCCGTCTCTGTCCTCGTCGCAGCCACCGCCGTGGTTCCGTGGGCGTTCACGACCCGGAACGAAGACGTCTTCACCCTGCCGAAGCTGGTCAGCCTGTGGGTCGTGCTCGCAGCGGTCACCTGGCTGGTCATGATCGGCGAACTCTGGCGGGACGGTACCCGGATGCTGCCGTTCCGCCCTGTCGCCGCCGTCGACGGCCTGGTACTCGCCTTCCTGGTCCTGAACGTGGTCGCGACCGCGTTCTCGACCGACCCGTCGCAGAGTCTCATCGGGGAACCGCTGCAGCACCAGGGACTCCTGACCCTCCTGCTGTGCATCGCATGGTTCTACGCGGCCCGGGTCCTGGTCACGACCGCAGGGCGGATCGACGCCCTGTTCGGCGCCGTCACCGTCGGGGCGGTCGTGGTCGCGGCGTACGCCGTCGTGCAGGAACTGGGGCTGGATCCGGTCTGGGACGGCGACGTGCCCGGCGGCCGGGTGTTCTCGACCATCGGCCAACCGAACGCCCTGGCCGCCTACCTGGTGGTCGGCATCCCCGGGGCGCTCGCCCTGGCCGCCCGGCGCGGAGGCCCGGTCCGCATCCTCGCGTTGTCCGGTGCCGGACTCATGGTGGTCGCCGTCGCGCTGACCTCCAGTCGTGGCGGCTACCTGGGCCTGGCCGTGACCGCCCCGCTGGCGGCCCTGGCATGGGTGCATCGCGACCGACGGAGGCAGTGGGGACGGGTCTCCGGGACGCTCACGGTCGCGGCGATGGTGGTCCTCTTCTGCGTCCTGGTCCCGGCGGTCCGTACCGCGGTGGCGGACTCGTGGAGCGCGCCCGCTCGGTCACGGCTGGCGGCAGCGACGAGTCGATCCGCAACCACGTCGACCAGTGGCGGGTCGGGACGCGCATCGTTGCCGACCACCCGATGACGGGCACGGGCCCTGAGACGTATCCCGATCAGTTCCCCGCCTACAGCCGCACCGTCCTACCGGCTGACCGGGTCGGGTACTTCGACCAGTTCAGGGTCGAGAGCCCGCACAACGAACTCCTCAGTGTCGCAGCGGGTGCAGGACTGCCGGCGCTGATCGTGTGGGCAGCACTCCTGGTCGTCCTTGCCGGGCAGTTCCTGAGGGGGGTCCGGCGCGGACGTCGGTCCCCGCTCCGGCCGGTGTTCCTGGCCCTTCTCGCCGTCCTCGTCGGCCACGTGGTCACGGGGTCGTTCATGACCGCCGAGGTCACGGGGTCGTGGCTGTTCTGGGTGCTGATGGGAGCGGGGACGACGATCGCGGCGTCGACTTCCGCAACCGACCCGGTCGCTCCCCGACGAGGAGCCCGGGCTGGGCGAGACTGTGCGCCGTGCCCGACGTGTCCACCATCTACGCCAACGTCCTCGTCGACCTGACCTACATCGCGCTGGGCGTGGTGGTGGTGGTCGGCGTCGTGGCCGTCCTCATGCGCAACCGCTCACCGCGCGGCGACCGGTCCCGCCAGGCCTGGATCGAGTCCGAGCTGGCCCGCCAGGAGGCCGCCTACCCGGGGGGCACGTTCTCCGACGACGAGTACATGGCCCGCCTCGAGGCGCTCGAGGACCGCTGGGACGACGAGCACGGCTGACCCGTCTGCCCGCGCCGCGGCCCGACGCCGAGGGCCGTCACGCGCTCAGGCCGCCTCGATGCCCGGTGCGGGACGGGCGTCGGTGTCGGTGGTGCCGTAGCGGGCCAGGACCTTGGCCCGCTTGGGCGGGTGGATGTTGGCCAGGGTGACGTCGCCGTCGTACATGGCCAGCACCCGGTGGTCCATGACCCGGCGCCACACGGGGGGCAGGTAGGCCAGGCCCAGCATCAGGCCGTAGCCCGACGGGAGCTGCGGCGACTCGTCGAAGTGGCGCAGGGTCTGGTAGCGGCGGGTGGGGTGGGCGTGGTGGTCGGAGTGCCGCTCCAGTTGGTAGAGCAGCACGTTGGACGCGATGTGGTTGGAGTTCCACGAGTGCTGCGGGTTGCAGCGCTCGTAGCGGCCGTTGGCGTCCTGCTGGCGCAGGAGCCCGTAGTGCTCCAGGTAGTTGACGACCTCCAGGAGCGAGAACCCGAACACGGCCTGCACCACCAGGAAGGGGAGGACGACGGGCCCGAAGGTGACGGCCAGCACGGCGAAGAGCACCACGGTCATGGCCCAGGCGGTGAGCACGTCGTTGTCCTTGCTCCACACCCGCTTGCCCTGGGCGGTGAGCCGCCTGGCCTCCAGGGCCCAGGCGGACCGGGCGCTGCCGATCACGGTGCGGGGCAGGAAGGCCCAGAACGACTCGCCCAGCCGGGAGCTGGCCGGGTCCTCCGGGGTGGCCACCCGGTTGTGGTGGCCCCGGTTGTGCTCCACGTAGAAGTGCCCGTACCCGGACTGGGCCAGGGCGACCTTGGCCAGGACGCGCTCGGAGCGCTCCTTCTTGTGGCCCAGCTCGTGGGCGGTGTTGATCCCCACGCCGGCCACGGTGCCCACGGTCAGGGCGTAGCCCAGCTGGCTGAGCAGGCTCAGGTCACGGGTGGTGACGATCCAGCACGCGAACACCAGCCCGGCGTACTGCAGGGGGAGGTACAGGAAGGTGCACCACCGGTAGTAGCGGTCCCGGGACAGCGGCTCCACCGCCCAGTCCGGGGGGTTGGAGCGGTCGGTGCCGAAGACCCAGTCGAGCAGCGGGATCATGACCAGGACCCAGACCGGTCCGGACCACCAGAAGACCGACAGCCCGCTCTGCTCCACCCACCGGGCCGCGCCGAAGGGCAGGAGTGGCACGACCAGGCCGAGCAGCCAGAGGTAGCGCTTGGCGTCCTTCCAGCGGACCTGTTCGCCGTTGACGGTGGCGGTGATGCTCACGGGGTGACCTCCGGTGCGGTGGTGGACGTGGCGGCCGCTTCCGGGGGAAGGGCGCCGTTGATCAGGAAGCCGGACACGAACGCGGCGACGACCTCGGGTGGGTCGTCCGGGGCGCTGATGGCGTAGGAGATGAGCAGGCGGGCGACGACGTCGGCGAAGCGGCGGACCTCGACCGGGTCCGCCGCCAGGTCCGGGGTGCGCTCGATGAGGATCATCTCGACGATGGCCCGGACCTGCACCATGACGGGGCTGCCCTCGGTGGTGAGCAGCGGGAGCAGCGCCTCCGGCTCGGTGCGCAGGAGGCGGTCCAGGAGCGGGTGGTCCCGGGTGGCCCGCAGGGCGGCCAGGAGTCCGGCCTCGAGTGCGTCCCGGGGGTCCTGGTGGGGGAGCGCCGCGCCCAGGACCTGCTCGATCAGCTTGGCCGTCTCGCTGATGACGAGCTCGGACACCAGCGCGTCCCGGGACGGGAAGTAGCGGTACAGGGTCTGGCGGGAGAGGTCCGCCCGACGGGCGACGTCACCCACGGAGAGCTTGGCCAGGCCGTTGGTGGTGGCGGTCTCCAGGGCCGCGTCCAGGAGTCGTTCCCGGACGGTGGGCTCGGGGAGGTGACCGCTCGGCTCGCTCATGGAGTGACAAACTAACAGAAGTTGTCACTCTGTCAAGTGCCGCAGGTCACCCGGGTCCGCGGCGGGCCGTAGAGTCCGGTCCGTGCACCCGGTGGCGAACGGTGGATCCGAGGACGGTGGTCTCCCGGCCGAGTTCTTCGCCGACGTGTGCCGGCTCGGTACGCCGCGGTCGGTGTCGGCCGAGCTGGTCCTGTTCCGGGAGGGCGACCCGGCCGGGCCGGTGCTGGTCATCGTCGGGGGTCGGGTGAAGCTGGTGCGCACCACCGCCGACGGCCGGGAGGTGGCCTTCGGCACCCGGGGCGCCGGCACGCTGATCGGTGAGATGGCCGTGCTGGACGGCGAGCCGCGGTCGATGACGGCGGTGACCATGGAGGCCACCGACCTGGTGGAGGTGCCGGGACCGGCGTTCATCGGACTGCTGGAGGAGCGCCCTGCCCTCACCCTGCACCTGTTGCGCATGGTGAACCGGCGGCTCCGCCTGGCCGACGAGTCCAAGATCTCCTGGCGGGAGCCGGACGTGGTGGTCCGCCTGGCCGGCCACCTCTGCGAGCTGCTCGACCGCCAGGACGGGGACGACCTGCGCGTCGGACACGAGGACCTGGCCGCCCGGGTGGGGGTGAACCGTGAGACGGTCACCCGCGCCCTGGGCCGGCTGCGGTCCGAGGGGCTCATCGCCACGGGGCGAGGCCGGGTCCAGGTGCTGGATGCCGACGGCCTGCGGCGCCGGGCCCAGCGCTGAGCCCGGGCCCGGACTGACGGAAGTTCAGGAATTCCCGCGTTGTGTGCGTGCGCGCACGGAACCGACCCGGGCGTTCGTTCAGGGTGGTGCGTGGGAGACCGTCGTGACGGGTCCGGCGCTCGGAGAGGAGCGTCCCGCACGGAGCGACGGGTGGATAGGAGGACTGCGGACGCCGAGCGGATCGACCGGGAAGGGACGGTCCGCTCGGCACTGCACCCCGGAGATCGCGACCCCCTACCGGTCGTGACGTGCCATCGCCCCCCTGGCGGCGGCGCGCCGGCTCGTCCGCCGTGTCCGGCGCCGCCCCTGCCGGACACGGCGGACGGCGGACGGTGGATGGATGAGGCCGGAGGGTGGAGCCCGTCGGCGGACGGCTCAGTTGACCAGGCGGTCCCGGCCCTCCCAGTAGGGGGCGCGGAGCTTGTACTTCTGCAGCTTGCCGGTGGCGGTGCGGTCCAGTGCGTCGCGCAGCTCCACCGAGGTGGGGCACTTGTAGTGGGCCAGGTGGTCACGGCAGTGGTCGATGAGCTCGGCCTCGGTGGCCGTCGCGCCGGGGGCCAGCACCACCAGTGCCTTGACCGTCTCACCCCAGCGGTCGTCCGGCACGCCGATCACGGCGACCTCGGCCACGGCGGGATGGGAGAAGAGGGCGTCCTCCACCTCGATGGACGACACGTTCTCCCCGCCGGAGATGATGACGTCCTTCTTGCGGTCCAGGATGGAGACGTAGCCCTCCTCGTCGATGATCCCGCCGTCGCCGGTGTGGAACCATCCGCCCTCCAGCGCGGCGTCGGTCTCCGCCGGTTGGTCCCAGTAGCTCTTGAGCACCACGTTGCCCCGGGCCAGGAGCTCGCCCTCGTCGTCGGTGCGGAGACGGATGCCGAGCGCGGGGGCACCGGCGCGGACCAGCTTGCGGGCCCGCTCCGCGGGCGACAGGTCGTCCCACTCGGACCGGGAGCGGTTCATGGTCAGCAGCGGCGCCGTCTCGGTCAGGCCGTAGATCTGGATGAACTCCCAGCCCAGCTCGGTCTCGACCCGTTCGATGGTCCGGGTGGGTGGTGGTGCGCCGGCCACGATGATCCGGACCCGGTCCCGTCCCGGGACCGGACCGTCCCAGGTCTCCGCCGCCTCCAGGATCATGGCCACCACCGCGGGCGCGCCGCACATGAAGGTCACGCCGTGGTCCCGGACCCGGCGCAGGATCTCGGTCCCGTCCACCTTGCGGAGCACCACCTGGGGCACGCCCATGCCGGCGACGGTGTAGGGCATGCCCCACCCGTTGCAGTGGAACATCGGCAGCGTGTGCAGGTAGACGTCGCGGTCGCTCACCCCGGCCTGCCAGCCGAAGGTGGCGGCGTTCACCCACAGGTTGCGGTGCGTCATCTCCACGCCCTTGGGGCGGGCCGTGGTGCCGCTGGTGTAGTTGATGGTGGCGGTCGCGCCCTCGTCGGGCTCCCACGGCGTGGGGTCGTCGTCGAACCGGTACAGCAGCTCGTCGGTCTCGGCCCCGATCACGTAGCGCTGCGGCGCGGTGACCCCGGCCAGGGCCTGGTCCAGCTCCGGGTCCACCAGCAGGACCTCGGCGCCGGAGTGCTCCACGATGTACTGCACCTCCTCGGCCTGGAGGCGGAAGTTGACCGGCACCGCGATGCGGCCCCACGCCGGTGCGCCGTAGAGCACGGTCAGCAGGCGGGCCGCGTTCTGCGACACCACCGCCACCCGTCCACCCTGTTCCACCCCGAGCGCCTCCAGCCCCGCGGCCAGGGCCCGGGACCGGTCGAGGACCGAGCGGTAGGTCAGGGTGCCGGGCACACCGGCGGGACCGTCCGCGTCGGTGAGCGGCGGTGCGGGCTGGTCCGGCTCGTCGATGATGCCGACCCGGTCGCCGTAGACCGAGCGCGGCGCGCTCCAGGTGGTCGCGGACGGTCAGTGCGACCTGCATGGTCAGTCCTCCTCCGGTGCTTCCCCGGGCCGGGGGTCCGGAGGCCGGGTGTCTCGAACCTGGGTGTCTCGAAGCTGGGTGTCCGGCGGGCTGACGGCGCGGCCCACGGTGAACCACGACCAGGGCCGGGGGCCCCGGGCGTAGCGGCTGTCCACCTCCACCACCTCGAAGCCGGCGTCGGTGACCAGGGCGACGGCGTCGCGGGTCAGGTGGCACCCGCCTGCCACGCGGCGCTGCAGCGGCTCGAACCGGCGTTGCCAGGTGGCCACCGACGGGTCGGGCGAGCTGCCGTGCTCCAGGAAGTGCAGGACGCCGCCCGGCCGGAGCACCCGTCGCAGCTCGGCCAGGGCCCGGGAGGCGTCGGGGATGGTGCAGAGCGTGAAGGTGGACAGGGCCGCGTCACAACTGGCATCACCCAGCGGGAGCGACTGCCCGTCCAGCCCGACGTGCTCCACGGTCACCGTGCCGGCCCGGATGCGGGGGTCGGACAGGCGCCGGGCCGTCTCGGACGGCTCCACCGCGTAGACCCGGGTGACCTCCGGCGGGTACACCGCCACGTTGTGGCCGGACCCGAAGCCGATCTCCACCACCACGCCCGACAGTCCCCGGGTGGCCCGGCTCCGCCACCGTTCCATGTCCGCGCCCCCGCAGGCCTTGTCCACCAGGTGGGGCAGGACCCGTTGCTCGTACACACCCATCGTCGGGACCCTACCGACCGCCGGCGGGCGGGGTCGCCCCGACCCGTTCGGGCCTGTCGCCGGGAGGGACGTCGGGCACACCACGGGCGCCGGGCGGGCCCGGGGTCCTACGGTCATGACGTGGGCAGGGGCGCGACCCAGGACGACGAGGGGACGGCGGGGGTCACCTCCGTACGTGTGTCCACCTCCGGCGGCCGCATCCGGGTGCAGGCCCAGGACCGCCCCGACGTGCTGGTCGAGGGCGCGACCGCCGTGGTGCGCGACGGCGACCGGCTCACCGTGGACGGCGGGGACCGGCGGGTGGTGGTCAGGGTCCCCAGGGGCACCGAGTTGCTGCTGGGCTCCGTCACCGGTCGGGTCGAGGTCACCGGCCGGGCGGGTCGGGTGGCGGTGGTGACCACGTCGGGGGGCGTGGAGGTGGACCGGGCGGAGTCGCTCGACGTGCGGACCGAGGGGGGCCGGGTCCGGATCGGCCGGGTGGGCGGCGAGTGCCGGGTCGGGACCGGGTCCGGGCGGGTGTCGATCGAGGAGTCGGGCGCGGCCGAGGTGACCACGGTCAGCGGGCGGATCGACATCGGCGAGGCCGTCGGCCCGGTCCGGGCCCACTGCGTCAGCGGGCGGATCGAGGTCCGCCTCGCCGTTGCCCAGGACGTGTCGGCCGAGACGGTGAACGGCCGCGTCACGGTGGTCGTCCCCACCGGGACGCTGTCCACCCACCAGGTCGTGGCCCGCTCCGGGGGCGGGCGGGTCGACGTCCGTGAGCGCTGAGCGGACCATGTCGGAGGGCTCGGGCCGGACCCTGACCCAGGGCGCGGTCCTGTTCACCGACCTGGTGGGGTTCACCGAGTTCACCGAGGTCAGCGGCGACCACGCCGCGGCGGACGCGCTGGACCGGCAGTCCGAGCTGGTCGACCCGGTGCTCGGAGGCCATGGCGATGCCCGCGTGGTCAAGGAGCTCGGGGACGGGCTGCTGGTGTGGTTCGGGACCGCCACAGCCGGCCTGGGGGTGGCGGCGGACCTGCTGGGCGTCCTCGACCGGGCGCACGAGGCCGGCGACTTCCCGCTCCGGGTCCGCATGGGCCTGCACCTGGGCACCGTGGTGGAGCGGGGCGACGACCTGGTCGGCAGCACCGTCAACCTGGCCGCCCGCATCGCGGCGCTGGCCGGTCCGGGCGAGCTGCTGGTGTCCGAGGACGTGGCGCGGGCCTGCCCCGGCTCCGACCTCGACGCCATCGGACCGACCCAGCTGCGGGGCGTGCCGGCGCCCGTCTGGCTGTACCGGGTCGTGACGGGATGAACGCGCGGTCCCCGTCCCGGCGCTCCTGTCGTCCTGCCCGCCGCCCTGCCATCCGTCCCGCCCGCCGCCCTGCCCGCCGTCCCGCCGGGATGGTCGCCGTCGTGATGGTGGCGGTGGTCGTCCTGGCCGGCTGCTCCGCGGGCGACACCGCCACGCCGTCCACGGGTGACGGTGGGAGGCCCGCCACGACCGCGGGTGGCCCCGCCGTGGCCGATGTGGTGGAGCTGCGCCCGTTGTCGGTGGAGGGGGGCCGGATCGTGGACGACCGGGGCCGGTCCGTCCTGCTGCGGGGCGCCAACGTCAACGCGCTGGGCGACTACTTCCGGGCCGACCCGGAGGTGGCACCGACCGCACCGGTGACCGACGCCGACTGGGACGCCATGGCCGCCCACGGCTTGTCGGTGGTGCGGCTGATCCTGTCGTGGTCGCGGCTGGAACCGGAGCGGGGGACGATCGACGACGACTACCTCCAGCGGGTGCGTGGTGCGGTCGAGGCGGCCAACGCCCGGGGCCTGTACGTGGTGCTGGACATGCACCAGGACGCATGGGGCAAGGAGGTCGCCACCCCGGACGGCACGACGTGCCCGGAGGGGACCCAGGCCGCCATCGGCTGGGACGGCGCGCCGGGGTGGGCGACCCTGACCGACGGCGCGAGCACCTGCCGCACCGGGGGACGGGAGTCGGCGCCGGCGGTGCAGGCCGCGTTCGGGAACTTCTACGCGAACACCGACGGCATCCGCGACCGCCTGGTGGCGGTGTGGGGCGCGGTGGCGGAGGAGTTCGCGGGAACGGCGGGGGTGGCCGGCTTCGAGCTGCTGAACGAGCCCAACCCGGTGGCCCCGGCCGACCAGGCGCTGGCCGGGTACAACCGGTTCGTCGCCGACGCCATCGCCGCCATCCGCGCCGCCGAGCGGTCGGCGGGCACCGACCCGATCCCGGTGTTCGTGGAGCCGGTCGTGTCCTTCCCGCTGCCCGGCAGCCGGTTGGACCCTGCGGTGGTGGCGGACCCGGACCTGGTGTTCGCCCCCCACAACTACGCCGAGTCGATCGGGCCGAAGGTGCTGACCGTGGAGCAGACCTTCGAGGTGGACCAGGCCGGGGCGGACGCGTTGGGCCCACCGGGGTCGCCCGCCGCGCTGTGGATCGGGGAGTACGGCTGGTGGAACACGGACCCGTCCACCCTGGAGGTGGCCCGGCGCTACGCCGCGGCGGAGGACGCCCGGGCCCTGGGTGGTGCGTGGTGGCAGTGGCGCCAGACCTGCGGCGACCCCCACTCGGTCGGCGCGCCGGGCGCCACCGCGACCGAGGACCAGGTCCACCTGATCACCCGGACCTGCCCCGGCGACACCGACGCCGGGCCCACCCCGGAGTTCCTGGCCATCCTGGGACGGTCCTTCCCCCGGGCCGCGCCGGGCGCATCGCCGAGCTGCGCAGCGACATCGACACCGGGGCGTTGGTGGTCCGGGGCGCGGGCGCGGCGCCGGGCGCGGAGCTGGTGGTGTGGCTGGCCGACGTCGACGGTTCCGCCGCTTCGGTCCCGGCCGTCACCGACGGCCTCACGTCGGTCGAGCTGGCCCCGGTGCCGGGCGGCCGCATCCTCACCGCCACCACCACCTCGGCCGACTACCTGCTCGAGGTGCGCTGAGCGGGGCGGCCGGTGGGCCGGTCAGGGACGTTCGGACGGGGCGAACTGCTCGGTCAGCGCGGGATCGGACAGCACGTGGGGCGCGAGGATCTCCTCGGCCCGCGCCACCAGCGCGTCGTCCAGGGTCAGGTCCGCGGCCACCACGTTGTCCTCCAGCTGCTCGGGCCGGGTGGCCCCCACGATGCAGCTGGCCACGTTGTCGTTGCGCAGCACCCAGGCCAGCGCGAACTGGGCCATGGTGCAGCCGGCCTCGTCGGCCAGGGGGCGGAGCTGCTGCACGGCGGTGAGCAGGTCGTCGCCCATGAAGAGGCTCATCATGGCGGCGGCGTCGTCGTCTCCGTCGGCCCGGGAGCCCGCGGGGGCCGGGGCGCCGGGCCGGTACTTGCCGGTCAACACGCCCTGCAGCAACGGTGACCACACGATCTGGCTGATGCCCAGGTCCCGCGACGCGGGCACGACCTCGCCCTCGATGACGCGCCACAGCATCGAGTACTGGGGCTGGTTGGACACGAACGGGACGCGCAGCTCCTCGGCCAACGCCTTGCCGGCCCGGAGCTGGTCCGCGGTCCACTCCGAGGCGCCGATGTAGTTGACCTTGCCGGCCCGGACCAGGTCGGCGAAGGCGACCATGGTCTCCTCCAGCGGGGTCTCGGTGTCGTAGCGGTGGGCCTGGTACAGGTCGATGTGGTCGGTGCGGAGGCGGGCCAGGGACGCGTTGCAGCTCTCCAGGATGTGCTTGCGGGACAGGCCCCGGTCGTTGGGGCCGGCACCGGTGGGCCAGTACACCTTGGTGGCCAGCTCCACCGACTCGCGGCGGACGCCGTCCAGTGCCCGGCCGAGCACCTCCTCGGCCCGGGTCTCGGCGTAGACGTCCGCGGTGTCGAACGTGGTGATGCCCAGGTCCAGGGCGGCGTGGACGCAGGCCACGGCGGCGTCGTCGTCGATCTGGTTGCCGTGGGTGACCCAGTTGCCGTAGCTGATGGAGCTGACCTTGAGGCCGCTGTTGCCGAGGTATCGATGCTGCATGGCCCTGATCCAACCACGCCCGGCCCGCGTCCGGGGGCCGGGAGTGACCGTCCGGGGGCCGGGACTGATCCGCCGGGGCCATCGGTAGGCTTCACCCGTGATCGACCGCCCGCACACCCGCGCCTACAAGGACGGCGCGCTGGCGGCGGAGGGCTTCCCGGTGTCCCAGGTGTCGGACCTCCTGGCCGATCCGGACACCGTCATCTGGGTGGACCTGTGCGGGCCGTCGGTGGTGGAGCTCCACGAGCTGGCCGACGAGCTGGGCCTGCACGAGCTGGCGGTGGAGGACGCCCTGGGGGACCACCAGCGCCCCAAGGTCGACCGGTACACCACCCACCTGTTCTTCTCCTGCCACGCGGTGACGGTGGACCAGGAGGGCCAGGAGCTCCGGGAGTCGGAGATCGACGCCTTCATCGGCTCCCGGTGGTTCATCACCGTGCGCAAGGAGAACGGCTTCCCGCTGGAGCCGGTGCTGGAGCGCTGGGACCGTTCGCCGGACCTGGCCGTGCACGGCGTGAGCTTCCTGCTGTACGGGATGCTGGACGTGGTGGTGGACGGGTACTTCGACGCCATCGAGCAGTTCGACGAGT
Organism: uncultured Actinomycetota bacterium; assembly: GCA_963773765.1. Lineage (GTDB taxonomy): Bacteria > Actinomycetota > Acidimicrobiia > Acidimicrobiales > Microtrichaceae > CAVZCC01. Next base: position 450,105 of record CAVZCC010000006.1, read on the forward strand.
ACTACGACGAGGTCAGCGAGGGGATCTTCAACGAGCATCCCCTCGACCCCGTCCAGCAGCAGCACTGGTTCCGCATGCGCCAGGCGCTGGTGCGGTTCCACCGGTTGGCCGTGCCGTTGCGGGAGGCCATCAGCGGCCTGATGCGCCGGGACCACTCCGCGGTGTCGGAGGCCATGTACCCGTACTTCCAGGACGTGTACGACCACGTGCTGCGGGTGAGCGAGTCCACCGACGCCCTGCGGGACCTGGTCAGCACGATCGTCGAGACCAACCTGAGCCTGCGGGACTACCGCCAGAACCTGGTGATGAAGAAGGTGACCAGCTGGGCCGCCATCATCGCGGTGCCCACGCTGATCACCGGCTTCTACGGCATGAACGTGCCCTATCCCGGTTTCGCCCGCCACTCCGGGGTCATGTGGTCCGTCGGGCTGATCGTGGGCCTGTCCGGGACGCTGTTCGTGATCTTCAAGCGCAAGGACTGGCTCTAGGACGACGGGCCGGGAACGCGGGACGGAGCAGGCCCGTGCGGTGGGGCAGCTACCGGGATGGCCGCCGCGCGCCGCAGACTGGCAGGGTGGGACCCGTGCAGCGACGTGACCTCCTGGTGATCGGCGGCGGCCCGGCCGGCGCGGCCGCGGCCATCCGCGCCGCGGAGGGCGGGGCCCGGGTCACGGTGTTCGAGAAGGGCCTCCCGGGCCGGGACAAGGTCTGTGGCGACGGCCTGACCCCCAGGGCGGTGAAGGCCCTGGACGAGCTGGGCGTGGCACTGGACGACGCCCACCGGATCGACGGGCTGCGCATGATCGCCAACCGCACCGTCCGCCAGCTCGACTGGCCCGGCATCGCACCGTTCCCGGCCCACGGCGCGGTGTGGCCCCGCCGCCGGCTGGACGCCCGGCTCATGGAGCTGGCGGAGAAGGCGGGGGCCGAGATCCTGTGGGAGCACGACGCCCTCCCCGTGATCGACGACCGGGGCCGGGTCACCGGCGTGTCCGCCAACGGCGGCACCTGGGCCGCGGACATGGTCGTGGTCGCCGCCGGCGCCCCCGGCGCCGTGGCCCGGATGCTGGGCGCCGAGCGTGACCCGGCCGAGCCGTTCGGGTTGGCCATCCGCACCTACGCGGAGACCCCCCGCCATGCCGAGCGCTACCTGGAGGCGTGCCTGACCCTGCGGGACGAGCAGGGCACCCCGGTCCCCGGCTACGGCTGGATGTTCCCGGCCGGTGACGGCACGGTCAACATCGGCGTCGGCGCACTGTCCACCATGAAGGGGTTCAAGAAGCTGAACCTGACCACCCTGCAGGACAGCTACCGGGCCCTGGTGCAGGAGGACTGGCAGCTCGGGCCGGACCTGGAACGGCCCCGGGCGTGGCGGCTGCCCATGAGCACCGTGAAGCGCCACGGGCCCGGCTGGGTCGCGATCGGCGACGCCGCGGGCCTGGTCAACCCGATGAACGGCGAGGGCATCGACTACGGCCTGGAGTCCGGCATGTTGGCGGCCGACCTGTTCCTGGCCGACCCGCTGACCGCCCCGTTCGCCTACGACCGGGAGATCGGTGCCCGCTTCGACGCCTTCCTCCGCACCGGCCGCCGGTTCAGCTTCCTGATCGGCCACCCGTTCATCCTCCGCACCGGACTGCGGTTCGCGGTCGGCACCCAGGGCATCGCCAACGTCACGCTGCAGGTCATGGGCAACCTGGTGGACTCCTCCACCCCGGGGGTCGGAGGGTTCACCATGCGCAGCGCCGACCGGCTGCTGGGCCTGGCGGACCCGCTCCTGCGCCGGACCCGCGCCGCGGCCTGAGCCGGCGCGGCACTGCGGGGCGCTCGGGGCCTAGCGTCGACCCCATGAGCGACACGTCAGGCGCCAACGACGACCAGGCCCGGTACTGGGAGCACCGCAGCGCCGCCTGGATCGCGGCAGAGCACTACACCGCCCGGGTCGGAGGGCCGTTCGGCCTGCTGGCCATCGACCGGCTGGACCCGGCCCCCGGTCAGGCGGTGCTGGACGTCGGCTGCGGCACCGGGCCGACCACGGTGGAGCTGGCCCGACGGGTGGCGCCGGGTGGGAGCGTCCTCGGCCTGGACATCGCACCGTCCATGCTGGAGGTCGCCCGGGACCGGTCGGGGCGGGAGGGGATCGACAACGTCCGCTTCGCCGTGGGTGACGCCCAGTCCGACGACCTGGGAGCGGCGGGCTTCGACGCGGTGTTCTCGCAGTTCGGCGTGATGTTCTTCGCCGACCCGCCGGCCGCGTTCGCCAACCTGCACCGGTCCCTGCGCGACGGTGGCCGCCTGGCCTTCGCGTGCTGGCAGGACCTCCTGCTCAACGAGTGGATGTTCGTGCCCGGCGCCGCCGCCATCGGCGTGACCGGCGACGTGCCGACGCTGCCGGAGCCGGGCCGACCCGGCCCCTTCTCGCTGGCCGATCCCCAGGCCACCGCGGCGCTGCTCACCGCCGCCGGGTTCGGCGACGTGGAGGTGGTCCCCCACGTCGGCGAGGTGGTGGTGAGCAGGGACGAGCTGCCCACGGTGGTGGAGGCCGCCTGCCAGGTCGGCGCCGTGCGTGAGGCCCTCGAGGGTGTCGACGACCCCGCGGTCCGGGGCCGGATCCGCGCCGCGGTCGGCGAGGCCCTGGCCGAACGGATGGTCGACGGTCACCTGCGCATGGCCTCGGCCGCCCACGTGGTCAGCGCCACCGCCTGAGCCGACCGGGTCGGTCAGGACTCCTTCACCACCGCGTACCAGACGCGTTCGGCCACGGCGGCCAGGTTGTCACCGACCCGGATGAAGCGGCGGTAGAGCTCCCGCCGCCCCGTCACGATGCGCAGGTCCTCCTCGGCCAGCAGGTCGGACATGGCCTGGCGGTACACGCGCTCCAGGCGGCGCTGGCACTTGGTGGCCGCGTCGGCCTCCACCGTGGCGCCGGTTCCGTCCGACAGCAGCAGCTCCACCGCCAGGTCCAGGTGCCCCACACCCTGGGCCAGGAGCCGGGCCATGTTGGCGGCCAGGTCGTCGGGAGGGATGTCCATGATCTCGCTCTCCCGCACCACGTCCTTGGCTCCGTTCATGACGTTGTCCAGCCGTTCCGAGATCAGGTACAGGTCCTCCCGGTCCAGTGGCGTGCTGAACGACTCCCGCAGCGCCACCCGCAGCTCGCGCTTGCGATCGTCGGCCACGTGCTCGGCGTCGCGCACCTGCTGTGCCTCGTCGGCGGGCCCGCCCTCCGTCGCCCACCGGGCCAGTGCCTCCACGCCCACCTGGGTGGCGTCGAACTGCTGGTGCAGCATCTCCAGCACCGGTGGCGTCTCCGGCAGGAACCATCGCCTGGCGCGCTTCCTCATGGCCAACTCCTCATGTCCGGCACTCCCTCCGTGTCGGTCCTGGTTCCGTGGCCGGTCTTCGTCATGAGCCCAACCACCTCCACACCGGGTACAACAGCGCGGCCAGCGCCGCGGCCACCGGCAGGGTGGTGACCCAGGCCAGGCCGATCTCGGACACCACGCCCCAGCGGATCTTCTTCATCCGGTGCCGGCCGATGCCGGTGCCCACCACCGACGATGCCACCACCTGGGTGGTGCTGACCGGCGCACCCAGCAGGGACGCACCGAAGATCACCCCGGCCGAGCCGCCGGAGACCACCAGTCCGTCGAGCGGACGCAGGCGGTAGATGCGGCGGCCGATGGTGCGCACGATGGTCCAGCCGCCCATGGCGGTCCCCACGGTGAGCGCCAGCGCGCTCCCGAGCCGGACCCACAGCGGGGCGTCCGACAGGGTGCTGATCCGGTCGTCGGCCACCAGCAGCGCGGCGACCACGCCCACGGTCTTGGCCGCGTCGTTGGCGCCGTGGCTGAAGGCCAGCGAGGCGGAGGTGACCCACAGGCCGCCCTTGATGGGACCGTTCACGGCCTGGGTCGCCCGCCGCAGGGCCCGTCTGCCCGCCAGCTCCCCGGCCGCCCCGGCCGCGACGCCCACCACGGGGGAGACGGCCATGACCACCAGCACCCCGATGACCCCGGTGGGTTTCAGGCCGTCGAAGCCGCCCCAGTTGACGGCGTCGGTGCCGCCGGCCACCAGGGCGGCGCCGACCAGTCCGCCGATGAGGGCGTGGCTGGAGCTGGACGGCAGCCCCATGCGCCAGGTGAACACGTTCCACGCCACGGCCGCGGTGAGCGCGGCACCGATGACCTCGACCGCCTCGGTGGAGGAGAGCTGCACGATCCCACCCACGGTCTCCGCCACCGCCGCGCCCAGCAGGAGCGGTCCGAGGATGTTGAACACGCTGGCCATGACGATCGCGGCCAGCGGGGTGGCGGCCCGTGTGGCCACCAGGGCCGCGATGGCGTTGGCGGCGTCGTGGAACCCGTTGGTGAGCGAGAACCCGAACGCGAGGAGCACGGCCACGATCAGTTCCATGGGCGCTCCGTCACCGGATCCACCCGTTCCGGTCAGTCATCCGCCGTCGGCCCCCCGATCGCGCTGTCCTTGTTCGTCACCTGCTGTTCACCTGTCGGCAACCGGCACGCTACTTGTGGTGGGGAGCAACGGGGTGCTCGTTCGGGGCGTCGCGGCCGCGGTGCCAGGCGTTACGTTCGCGGGCCATGGCCGACCTGTCCGGACTGCTCGGCGCCCCGGCCCGCGACGACCCGGACCGGCCGGCGCTGGTGATGGACGACGGCACCGTCCACAGCTACGGCGCACTGGACGGGTTGGCCCGGTCGTGGGCCGCCACCCTGGCCGGAGCGGGGGTCGGTGGCGGTGACGTCGTCACGCTGGCCGACCGGAGTGGGGCGCGGGGGACCGCCGTCACGGTGGCCGCCTCGATGCTCGGTGCGGCGACGGCGCAGGTGAACCCGCTGCTCACCGGGAGCGAGTTGGCCCAACTGGTCCGCGTCGCGGGGTGCGGGCCGGTGGCGGTGGGGGGCAGTGACGCCGCAGCGGCGGTGACCGCTGCCCTCGGCCCGGCCGGCCGGGTGCTGGGGGACCCTTGCGGTGGCGGGGACCCGGCCGGCGGAACGGTCCCCGTCCCGGCCCTGGCCGGCGACCGCGACGTGTTGGTGCTGTTCACCAGCGGCACCACGGGGCTGCCCAAGGCGGTGCCCGTCACCAACGACGCCCTGATGGCCCGCATGGGCGCCTACCGGACCCCGTTCGACCGCGCCCGGGCCCCGGGGGTGTCGCTCATGTGCGTGCCGTCGTTCCACATCGGGGGGATGCTGGGCCTCCTGCTCAACCTGTACGGCGGCGACACCACGGTGGTCATGCCCCGCTTCGACGCAGGGCGCTGGCTCGCGTTGGTGCAGGAGCACCGGGTGGCGTCCGCGTTCCTGGTGCCGGCCATGCTCGCCCGCGTCCTGGACCACCCGGACCTGGCGTCCACCGACGTGTCGTCGCTGCGGACCATCGGCTACGGCGCGGCCGCGGCACCGGTGGACCTGGTGCGCCGGGCCATGGAGCGGTTCCCGGACGTGGGCTTCGCCAACGTGTTCGGCCAGACCGAGACGTTGGGGGCCTACGCCACGCTGGCACCGGCCGACCACCACGATCCCCGCCGCATCGGCTCCGTGGGCCGACCCCTGCCGGGGGTGGAGGTCCGGGTGGTGGACCCGGTGAGCGGGGACGGGGTGGCACCGGACGAGGTCGGAGAACTGCAGGTCCGCACCGCACAGACGGTCACGTCGGCCGAGCAGTCCGACGGGTGGTTCGCCACCGGCGACCTGGCCCGCCAGGACCGGGACGGCTACCTGTACCCGGTGGGCCGCCTGTCCGAGACGATCAACCGGGGCGGCGAGAAGTTCTCGCCCGTCGAGGTGGCGGGCGCGCTCCGCACGCACCGGGCCGTGGCCGAGGTGGCGGTGGCCGGCATCCCGGATGCGGAGATGGGTGAGCGGGTCGGCGCCGCCGTCGTGGTCGCCGCCGGCGCGGCCGCCCCCACGCTGGCGGACCTCCGGGCCCACTGCCGGGCCACGCTGGCTCCGTTCAAGCTGCCCGAGGTGCTGGCGGTGGTGGACGAGCTGCCGGTCAATGACCTGGGCAAGCTGCCCCGCCGGGCCGTGACGGCGCTGATCGTCGACCGTGCGTCTCGGTGACCGTGCATCGTCGCCCCGAGTCCCACCAGAACCGGGGTGGAACGGGAGTCGGGTCGGTCAGGCCGGCGACAGCTCCACCGGGATGGCGGTGAGGCGGGCCATGCCGGACAGCGGCTCACAGGCGTCGGGGCCGTCGGGGGACAACACGTTGGCGTTCTCCCCGCCGGTGGCCTGCGCCACGGCCAGGCCGTCGGCCCTCGCGTGGCCCCAGCCGTGGGGCACGGCAACCACGCCCGGCATCAGGTCGTCGTCGAGCACCACGGGCAGTGCGATGCGGCCGGTGGCGGACGTGATCACGGCCAGGTCCCCGTCGGTCACCCCGGCGTCTGCCGCATCCTTGGGGTGCACGTAGACCCGGTTGGTGCCGCGGTCGCCACCCACGAACGCCTCCGCGTTGTGGGTCCAGGAGTTGTGGCTGTGGCGTTCCCGCTTGGTGATGAGCCGCAGCTGGTCCCGCTGGTCGACCTCGATGGCGAAGTCGGCCTCGAGCGAGCGGGCCTGGGCCACGAAGTCCAAGGGGGCGAGCTGCACCTTGCCGTTGTCGGTCATGACCCGCTTGCCCAGGAACTCGTGCCCGGGTGGGCCGTCCCCGGTCGCCACGCCGTGGGGTGCGGCCACCACCTTGGACGGTGACAGTCGGGCCGCGGCCAGGATGACCTTGAGCAGGTGGTCGTCGGTCAGTTCCAGCCGGTCACCCACCACCGGGAGCCGGGTCACCGCGTTGGCCACGGAGAACGGCGCGCCCAGTGCCCTGCTGCCCAGCAGGGGCACGCCGCACGCCGCGGCCAGTCCCCGGTAGATCCACGACTCCTCCTTGCGCTCCGCCGCGGGCGGCACCACCGCGGGCGTGTACTGCATCCACGGGTCCAGTTGCAGGCCGGCGAAGGCGTGGACGTAGGGGATGTCGGGACGTTCCAGGAAGGACTGGGCCGGGAGCAGGTAGTGGGCGTGGTTGCCGGTCTCGTTGCGGAACATGTCCACGCACACCAGGAGTTCCAGGTCCTCGAGCGCCGCCTCCATGCGGGGCCCGTTGGGGGCGGAGAGGGCGGGGTTGCCGGCGCTCACGAACAGGGCCCGGACCTGGCCGTCGCCGGGGGTGAGGATCTCGTCGGGGAGGATGCTGGTGGGGTAGGTGTCCAGGATCATCTCGAACCCGCCGATGCGGGACCGCCCCGAGTGCATGCCCAGCCTCGACTGCCTCATCATCTTCGGGAAGTCGAGTCTGGGGGTGCGGACCACGGCACCGCCGGGGCGATCCAGGTTGCCGGACACGGCGTTGATGACGTTGAGCAGCCAGTAGGCCAAGGTGCCGTTCGGGCCCATGTTGACCCCGGTGGAGGCGTACAGCGCGGCGGCGTCGGCCTCGCCGTAGGCGGCCACCAGGTCCCGCAGCACCTGGGGTTCCACACCGGTCACCGGAGCGGTGCGCTCCGGGGTCCAGGCCGCCACCACGCCGGCCAGCGCGCCGAAGCCCTCGGTGTGGTCGGCCACCAGCTGCCGGTCCACCGGACCGGTGGCCAGCAGCTCGTGGAGGAACGCGGCCAGGAGGAACACGTCGGTTCCCGGGCGGATGAACACCTGCTCGCCGACGGCGCGGGCCGTCTCGGTGCGGCGGGGGTTGACGTGGACCACGCGGCCGCCGCGCTCCACCACCGACTTGAGCCGTTGGGTGGCCTTGGGTGCCTGCACCACGCTCATCTGGCTGATCGACGGGTTGGTGCCCAGCAGGATCACCATGTCGGACCGGTCGATGTCCGGGATGGGCTGCAGCAGCGGCACGCCGTACATGCGCTGGGCCACCAGGTACTTGTTCGTGAGGTCCTGGGAGGCCGACGAGAAGGCGTTGGTCGTCCCCAGGCCCAGGAGAAAGGCGTGGAACGCCATGGGATGCAGGGCCCCGAAGGCGGCTGGGTTGCCCAGGTAGCCGGCGACGGCGTTGTTGCCCCGGCGGGACCGGATGTCGTTGACCTTGGCCGCGATCTCGGTGAAGGCCTGCTCCCAGGTGATCTCGGTCCACGCGTCCCCGACCCGTTTCATGGGATGGTCCAGGCGGTCGGGGGAGTGGTGGATCTCACCGAATCGGATGCCCTTGACGCACGCGAACCCCTGGGACGAGACGTGGTCCTTGTCGGGGTCGATGCGGACGACCTGGTTGCCCTCGGTGGTGACCGAGAGGCCGCAGCCCGCCTCACAGATCCGACAGAACGTGGCGGTGACCGTCATGGGGCGACGGTAGCGCTGACGGGACCTCCAGCCTGGTCACGGGCAGGCGGTACAGACAGGACAGAAGTGTCCTGAGTATGAGACACTCAGATCATGATGTCTAAGCACGATGCCGGGTCCGGACCGGCGGTGTTCCTGCCCCGCAGCGGGGAGACGTGGCGGGACCCGTTCCCCATGTACGCCTCGCTGCGGGACCACGACCCGGTCCACCACGTGGAGGACGGCGACTACTGGGTCCTGTCCCGCTTCGACGACGTCTGGCACGCGGCCCGGGACACGGCCACGTTCTCCTCCGCCGAGGGGCTCACCACCACCTACGGCGAGCGGGGCAAGATCGGCCTGGACGAGGCCGCGCCGATCGTGATGATGGACCCGCCCGAGCACACCGCGTTCCGACGCCTGGTGGCCCGGGGGTTCACACCCCGGAGGGTGGCCGACATCGAGCCGGAGGTGCGGCGGTTCGTGGTGGAGCGCCTCGACCGGCTCGGTGGTGCTCTGGGAGCCGACGGTGCCGGCCCGGACGTCGTGGCCGAGCTGTTCAAGCCGCTGCCGTCCATGGTGGTGGCCCACTACCTGGGCGTTCCCCCGGAGGACCGGCCCCGCTTCGACGTGTGGACCGACGCCATCGTGGCGGCCAACGCCGAGGGTGACCCGTTCCTGGCCGCGGAGCGTCTGGGCGAGCTGCTCGAGTACTTCGCGGCGCTGATCGAACGGCGTCGGGCCGAGCCGGCCGACGACATGGTCTCGGCGCTGGTGCACGCCACCGTGGACGACCACGACGTGCCCCTGGTGCAGGTCCTGGGGTTCGCGTTCACCATGGTGGCGGGCGGCAACGACACCACCACCGGCCTGCTGGGCGCCGCGGCGGAGCAGCTGACCCGGCACCCCGACCAGCGCCGGATGCTGGCCGACGACCCTGCGCTCATCCCCGGTGCGGTCGAGGAGTTCCTGCGACTGGCCTCGCCCGTGCAGGGCCTGGCCCGCACCACCACCCGGGACGTCGCCCTGCACGGCCGCACCATCCCGGCCGGGCGCAAGACGCTGCTGCTGTACGCCTCGGCCAACCGGGACCCCCGCCAGTACGGGCCCACGGCGGAGGAGTGCGACGTGACCCGACGCATCGACCGCATGATGACCTTCGGCTACGGCGCGCACCACTGCCTGGGGGCGGCCGCGGCCCGGCTGCAGGGACGCGTGGTGCTGGAGGAGCTGCTGGGCCGGTACCCCGACTTCGAGGTCGACGCCGAGGCCGGGACGTACGCGTCGGGCAACTACGTGCGACGCCACGCATCGCTCCCGTTCGGTGCATCCGGGTTCGGGGCCGGGGACGCTGCCGGGAGCGGGGCGTGAGCGGCTGGCTGCGGGACGAGCAGGCCGACCTCGCGGTCGACCGCATCCTGGACGCGGCCGGTGACGAGTTCGTCTCCCGGGGCATCGCCGCCACGGGCATGGCCGACATCGCCCGGGCCGCGGGGTGCTCCCGGGCCACCGTGTACCGCTACTTCGAGAACCGGGACGCGCTCCGGTTGGCCTACGTGAACCGGGAGGCGGTGCGGGTGGCCCGCGCCGTGGGGGCGTCGGTGGCCGCCATCGCGGACCCGGCCGAGCGCTACACCTCGGCCATCCTCGGGTCGGTCGACCACGTGCGGCGCACCCCCACGCTGGCGGCCTGGTTCACCCCGTCGGACCTGGGCGTGGCCAACCGGCTCGCCGCGTCGTCGGAGGTGGTCGGCGCCATGGCCGCCGGCCTGCTCGGCCAGGAGGACGGGCGCCCGGCCGAGGCGCGCTGGATCGTGCGGGTCATCGTGTCGCTCCTGGCGCTGCCGGGGCGTGACGCGGCGGAGGAACGGGAGCTGGTGTCGCGGTTCGTGGTGCCGGCACTGGTGGGGGACCGGGGAGCGACGGTCGGCTGACCAGTAGACTTGCGTGTGCAAGGACCGAGGAGGTTGGTCCGGATGGAGACACGCACCGCCGGTCGCCGTGCACTGGTCGCAGTGGTCGTCCTGGTGGCGGCCGCCTGCGCCGCACCCCCCGCACCCCCGCCGCCGTTCCAGGGGTCCGCCGCCGTGGCCCGGCCCGTGGGCTCGGCCCCGCCGGTCCATCCCTTCCTGGCCGACACCGTGTCCAACGGCATGCACGGTGACGCGGCCAACACCGATGCCCACACCCCGGTCGGCCCGCTCGGCAACGCCACCGTGGTGGACAGCTTCGACTACGGCGGCCTGTGCGCGGCGCAGGCCTTCGACACCGCCGGCCGGCTGTTCACCGTGTGCGGGTCGGTCCAGGGGTTCACCCTCGTGGTCGTCGACCCGGTGACCATGGCGCCGTTGGCCTCACTGGCCCTCCCGCAGCGGCCGTCCACCCTGCAGGCGATCCTGGCCGGGGACCCGTCGGTGATCTTCTCCGACACCTCCGGCGGCGCCTACTTCGTCCTGGACCACCTGGGTCGGGCCGTGCTGGTGGACGCGGAGCAGGTCCTGCGGGTGATCGCGCTGGAGCCCCGTGCCGCTGGGTGGGCCCTGGTGGACGTCGCCCGGTACCCGCTGGCCGGTCACCTCGTCGAGCGGGACTGCTTCGCCTTCCCCACCAACCTGGACCCCGTCGGTGCCTGCGACGTGGTCACCGCCGTCATGCCCGACTGGTCGGGCCGGTACTGGTTCGTGTCCCGTCGTGGGGTGGTCGGCACGGTGGACCCGGCCACCGGCGAGGTCCGGACCCTCACGCTCGCCGGTGAGGAGATCGAGAACTCCATGGCGGTGGACGACCGGGCCGTGTACGTGGTGTCGGACCACGCCGTGTACGCCCTGGCCGCCGACCCGTCCGGCGCCCCCGGGGTGCGGTGGCGGGAGGACTACGACCACTCCGGTGGCCCCCGGCCCGGTCAGCTGGCCCTCGGGTCGGGGACGACGCCAACGCTCGTCGGCGACGACCTGCTGGCCATCACCGACGGGGCCGATCCGGTCGACGTGGTGGTGATGCGCCGGGACGACGAGCCCGATCGGCCCCGCACCATGTGCACCGTCCCGGTGTTCGGGGCCGGGGCCAGCGCGGTGGAGAACAGCCTGGTCACCGACGGCGTGGACGTGGCGGTCCAGAACACCTGGGGCTACGAGCACCTGTTCACGCTTCCGCCCGGGATGAGCGTGCCCGGCGGGGTGGCCGGCGTCGGGATCGACCGTGCCGCCGGGACGTGCGAGGTGCAGTGGGCGAGCGCGGAGCGGGTGCCGTCCTCCGCGATGAAGCTGTCCCGCGGCGCCGGCCTGCTCTACGGATACGCCAAGGAGCCCGACGCCTTCGGCCGGGACATCTGGTACTGGACCGCCATCGACTGGCGGACCGGCGCCACGGTGTACCGGGTGCTGGCCGGCATCGGCCCCCAGTGGAACAACAACTGGGGTGTGATCTCCATCGGGCCCGACGGGTCCGGGTACATGGGGACGATGAGTGGCCTGCTCCGGGTGCGCGACGCCTGAGCGACGGCGCGAGACTCTCCGCCCGTGAGCGCGACGACAGCCGGCGAACGGGGCCTGCCGCCCACTCCGGAAGGGTGGGAGCTCCTGGGCACGGGCGGCCCGGGACCGTTCGTGACCCGGGCCGAGTTCCGACGCCCCGACGGTGTGGAGGTGCAGTGGACGTCGCGCCGGTCCCGCAAGGGGCTCGGACTGCGGGTGCTGTCGCCCGGTGGGGCCACGGTGCGCCCGCCGGTGCCGCGTCGCACGTGGTGGATCGCGTCGTTGTTCGCCATCGGGTCGACCTGCTTCGCCCTGGGGTCACTTCCCTGGTACCTGGACAACGTGTCCGCCAGGGTCGACGGGCTGACGTTCTTCATCGGTTCCATCTTCTTCACCTCCGCGTCGTACCTGTGCTTCGCCGAGGTCTCGAGCAGCCCGGACCACATCAAGGTCGGCCCCGCCCGGCCCCGTCGGTTCCGGCCGGCGTCGTGGCGGCCCCGCACGGTGGACTGGTGGTCGGCGGTCGTGCAGCTGGTCGGCACCTTCTACTTCAACGTGATGACCCTGCTCGCGCTCAACGACAACTGGTCGGTCCCACAGGAGCGGCGCCTGGTGTGGCGGCCGGACATGGTCGGCTCGATCTGCTTCCTGGTGGCCAGCTACCTGGCCTGGGCGGAGGTGTGCCACTCTGCGGGCCGGCTCCGGCGTGCGGGAGGTGTCGTGGTGGATCGTGGTGCTCAACCTGTTGGGGTCCATCGCGTTCGGGGTGTCCGCCATCGGGGCGTACGTGGACCCACAGACCGGCGACGTCAAGAACTTCCGCTGGGACAACGGGGGGACGTTCGTGGGGGCGGTGTGCTTCCTCGTCGCTGCGGTGCTGCTGGTGCCCGAGGCCCGCTCGGCCCGGGAGCCGGGACCGGACGGGGCCGCCGTGCTCGTTCCCGACTGATCGCTGGACGGTCCGCGGCCGGGGAGTAGGTTGTGGGCACAATGACTGGGCACACATGAAGGGCGACGCGAGGGACGACTTCGCCGACGTGGCGGCGGTGTTCGGACGTCAACTCCGGCGCACCAACGGTGGCGCGGCCGTGACCGTGTACCACCAGGGTCAGGTCGTGGCCGACCTGTGGGGCGGGACCCGTGACCTGGACGCACCCGACGGCCCGGCGCCCTGGGAGCGCGACACGGTCGCCATGTGCTTCTCCACCACCAAGGGGGTGGCCTCCACCGCGCTGCACATCCTGGCCGACCGTGGGTTGGTCGCCTACGACGAGCCCGTCGCCACCTACTGGCCCGAGTTCGCCCAGAACGGCAAGGAGGGGGTGACGGTCCAGCACGTGCTCACGCACTCGGCCGGACTGCACCGCATCCGGAGCCTGGTGGACGCGGCGGACCGGATGCTCGACTGGGACCACATGACCCAGGCCCTGGCCGAGGCCCGGCCCGCCTACACGCCGGGGACCAGGCACGGCTACCACGCCCTGACCTACGGGTGGCTGGTGGGGGAGGTCATCCGCCGGGTGTCCGGCCGGTCGGTGGGCGAGTTCGTGAAGGTGGAGCTGGCCGGGCCGCTGGGCCTGGACGGGCTCACGATCGGGTTGCCGCCCTCGGAGCGGGGCAGGGTCGCCCCGCTGGCGCCGATGATGATCCCCCGGCCCCGCTGGAAGCCGGTGCGCCGGGTCGAGAAGGAGATCGGCCGCCAGATGGGCAAGGTGGTGTCCGCCATGCCGATCCCGGTCAACACCCGTCGGTTGGCCAACGCCCTGGCACCCCGCGGGGTGGAGGACGTGCTGGCGGGCGAGGCGGTCATGGACGCCGAGGTGCCTGCGGCCAACGGCTTCTTCACCGCCCGGTCGCTGGCGCGGATGTACGCCATGCTGGCCGGCGGCGGGGAGGTCGACGGCGTGCGGATCCTGTCGCCGGAGACGGTCGCCGCCGCGGCCACGGTGCACAGCCACGGGCCCGACCTGGTGCTGGTGCTGCCCATGGACTGGCGCCTCGGCTACCACCGGGTGTTCACCTCCCGGGGCACGGTCGGCACCGGGTTCGGCCACTTCGGCTTCGGCGGGTCAGGAGGCTGGGCCGACCCGGCCCGGGACCTGGCCGTGGCCTACGTCTGCAACCGGGGGACCGGCACGCCCATCGGGGACTTCCGCATCGCGGAGCTGGGTGCCGCGGCGGTCCGCTGCGCCGACCGGCTCAACTGACCGATTCCGTCGGCTTGCACCGAATCGGCCTCGACCGGGTGCCACGATCCGGCGCTCCTCGCCCGGGACGGGACCCGTCGCCCGGGACGGGGTTCGTCTCAGCGCGTCCGGCCCTCGGTGAGCATCTCGACCGCCTTGGCGATGCGCCGTTCACGGGTCTCGGCCTTCTTGGCCTCCTCGATCCAGGTCACGTACGCGTTCTGGTGGCTGTAGGAGAGGCCTTCGAAGGTGGTGCGGGCCGCCGAGGCTCCGGCTCTCCCGAGCGCGGCGGCCAGGTCGGCGGGAACGACCACCTCACGAGGGGCGGTGTCGGCCACCAGGTCCACCTCCACCTCGTCACCCGCGGCCACGCCGGCCTTGCCCCGGTGCTCGGCGCTCAGCGGCAGCATGTACCTGCCTGCGTAGGGCCCGACGGTGCTGCGGTAGGTGTGGCCGCCGATGGTGACCTCCACCGGGAACCGCTTCCTGCCGGCCCCGACGGACCCGATCACCTCCTCCGGCACCGGGATGCCGGTGGCGGTCCGGCCCGACTGCTCGACGATGGAGAGGAACTTCATCGGCCCGGTCCGTGGTCTCAGGGGGTGATGACGATCGAGGACACGCCAGGGACGGTGGCGTCGGCCTGCAACCGGGCCTCCGCCTCGGCGTCGTCGCGGAGCGTGGCGGCCCAGAAGTCGGTGGAGGTGGTCGTGACCACCTCGTCGTGCGGGGACGGCGGGTTCTCGAACGGCTGGGCGTGCAGGCCGCCCTCCAGGGTCACGGCCCACGTGGGCCCGGGCAGCTTGGCCACGATCGCCTGCTGCTGGGCGTAGTTCACGGCCAGGTCCGCGGTGCCGGAGAAGACCATCACCGGGAACGGGCGGGTCCAGTCGTACTCGCCGGGGGTGAACGGCAACTCCATGGCCGACATGAGGATGGCGGACCGGAACCGCTCGTCACGACAGCAGGGGTGGAAGACCAGCGGGTAGGTGCTGCCGCCGCCCAGCGACAGGCCGGAGACCCCCATGTGGTCGGTGGCGACCTTGCCGGCCAGCGGACCGTCGCCGTCGGCCCGGGCCAGCACCTGGTCCAGCACGAAGCTGACGTCCCCGGGCTGGTTCACGAAGTCGCCGATGCTGCGGATCTCCTCCGGCGTGTCGTCGTTGGTGAGTGGGAAGTTGGGGGCGACCACGATGTAGCCGGCGGTGGCCCAGTCGCCCAGCAGCTGGGAGAACTTGGCCGACGAGCCGTCCAACCCGTGGTTGTGGACGATGAGCGGGAAGGGTCCGTCGCCGCCGGGGACGTAGACGTCGGTGGGGATGGTGCGGCCGGGGGTGGTGCCGGTGGGCCGGGACGGGTCGGTGAACGTCTCGGTGGTCATGGTGAAGGTGCCGTCGCCGGTGCCCAGCTCGGGCGCGGTCGTGGTGGACTCTGCCGGCGCGGTGGTGGGGCTGTCCGACGACGCGTCGTCGGAGCCGGACCCGCCGCAGGCCGGGACCAGCGCGGCGGACAGGGCGACGGCGATCGAGATGGACAGGACCCGGAGGCGAGGCACGCACAGAGGGTAGGGGAGCAGCGCTCGTGGGCGACGGGCGTGAGATGCTGGCTCCCCGGACCTTCGGGGCCCGGACCTCGAGGGGGAGCCATGGACCTGACCGACACCCACACCTACGACGCCACGGTCGACGCCGTGCTCGACATGTTCGCCGACCCGGAGGCGGTCACGGCGCGCTACGAGTCCATGGGCCACCGCGACATCCAGGTCATGCAGTGCGAGCGAACCGACGACTCGCTCACGGTGAAGACGTCCCGGGTGGTGGACGTGGACCTGCCCGGGTTCGCCAAGAAGGTGTTGAAGCCCACCAACACCATGGTGCAGACCGACACGTGGACGGCGGTCGGCGACGGCCGTTGGGACGGTGCGTTCAAGGTGGACGTGGCCGGCTCGCCGGTGGAGCTGTCGGGGAAGATGACCCTGGTCCCGGCCGGTGAACGGGCCGACAGCACCGTCACCATCACCATGAACGTGAAGGTCCCGCTGGTGGGCGGCAAGATCGCGGACTGGGCCGGCAAGAACGAGGTCCGCACCACGCTGGACGCGGAGTTCGCAGCGGGCGACGCCTGGCTGGCCGACCACCCGGCCTGAGCGTCCCGGCCGGAGCCGGCCGGCCGGTACGCCATCGGTGGCTGATGCGGGCCGGCCCGCGTGGGCGCACAGTGGACGTCGCACGTCGCCGATCCGCCCAGGGGGGCCGTCCCATGTACTTGTTCACCCGCATCAACACCATGGCCGGCGCCCGCATCCGCGACGCCATCGGCTTCGCCGGGGAGATCACCGACTACGTCAACCACCACAGCGACCTGGAGGTGTCCGCCCACAGCTTCGTGTTCGGGCGCCCGCCCGGCACCCTGGCCTGGAGCTGCCTGGTGGAGTCCCACGCCGCCATGCTGGCGGCCAACGCCACCCTCAACGGTGACGACTCCTACCTGGACCAGACCTCCAAGGCGGCCGAGCTCTTCCTGGGCCCGCCCGAGGACATGTTCCGTGAGGTGCTGCACGTCGCCGGCGAGGTGACCGGGCCGTCCGCGTACACGTCGTCGGTGCTGGCCACGTGCAACGCCGACCGCATGGCCGACACCGTTGCCTGGGGCATGGAGATGGCGGACCTGGTGCACCGGGTGTCGGGCCGGGCCTGCATGTTCGTGGGCGACGCCTACGGCCCGTTCGGCGGCGTCGGCTGGCTGACCGGGTTCGACGACGCCGAGTCGCTCGACACCATGCGGGGGGCGCTGCGCGACGACGCCGACTACGTGTCCCACATGGGGGGATCCACCGGCCTGTTCATCCCGGGATCGGGTCGGTCGTCCCTGGTGCAGCGCATCACCTGACCCCCAGTTGTGCCGCCGGGGAACCCGCCGGCGTCGGTCGGCCGAGCCGGTGGCAGGCCAGCCGGCGCCGGCCGCGCGTCCCGCAACGGGCTCCGGTCCTCAACCTGAAGGTGGTGCGGCCGATGGGTGTCCCATCGAGCCAGCCGAGAACGGCTCGCCCACCACAGGACGGACCCCATGGCCACCCCCGAGACCCCCGACCCCCAGAGCGGCGCCGACAGCACCGTGACGCCGGACGGGGCGGACACCGAGGTGGCCCCCGGAGGCGCCGCCGAGCACCGCCCGGTGGTGACGACGCTGCGGGCCGGGCTGGCCGCCATGATCGTGGGGGCGCTGCTCCTGGCGGTGGGCATGCTGGCCACGACCACCTCGTCGCCGCAGCCGTCGTGCCCTGCCGGCACCGTGCTGGTGTCCAAGTTCAACTTCCAGGGAGGCTCGTACGTCTTCGAGAAGCCGTCGGGCAACCAGGGCGTGGTGACCATCACCAACGGCACCGCCACCGGCGGCTCCTGGTCCTCCACCACGCCGGTCTCGGTGGTGATCGTGAAGGGTGGTCCCGGGTCCAAGAACACCGCCTATGAACCGGCCCAGAACACGGGCACGTTCACCAACGCGGACCTGCCGCCCGTCGGCTCCGGGAACATCCCGGACATCTCGAACATCCAGTTCTGCGGGCCGAAGACGCCACCGACCACCACGACCACCGCGTCCACGACCACCACGACATCCACGTCGACCACGACACGACACGACCACGACGACACACCACCACGACCACGTCGACGACCACCCCGCCCCGGCCGGCCGGCAACCTGACGTCGCTCTGCGAGTCCGACGACGAGAACTTCTGGCGGGTCACGGTCGTCGAGCGGGGCAGGTTCCGCCTGCAGGTCTACGGGACGATCACGGTGGTCGACCTCGGCGAGCGGGAGCCGGGCTCCTATGGGGTGGAGGCCCAGGAAGAGGGCGAGAAGATCACCACCCCGGCCACGTCGGGCGCGGACACGACCATCCTGCAGGCCCTGATCGGCGGAACGTGGACCAACCTGGCGACCAAGGCGGCCAACACCAAGCCGTGCCCGCCGCCACCCACGACGACGACCACCACCACGACGACCACGACCGTGGCACCGACGACGACCGAGAAGCCCACCACCACCGAGGGCCCCACCACGTCGGAGGTTCCCACCACCACCGAGGGCCCGACAACGTCGGAGGCGGGCTCCACGACGGAGTCGACGGTGCAGAGCGGTGAGGTCCAGGGCGAGGTCGTCGTCCGCACCGAGGTCACACCCGATGATGTGCAGGCCAACCGGGCCCAGGGCGTCCTGGCCTTCACCGGCGGCAGCTCCACACCGTTGGTGGTCATCGGCATCGTGCTGCTGCTGGTCGGCGCAACGCTGGCCGGCGTCTCGTGGCAGCGCAACCGTCGGGCGGCGGCCTGAGCGCCGGCGGCCCGGCAGCGTCGCCGGGCCGCCTGCCGGCCCGCCCGTCGGCCCGCTGGGTCCAGGGGGCCGCCGCGCTCCTGACCGCTGGGCTGGTCGTCCTGACGGTGGCCACGGCCGTGCCCGGCCGGCTTCCGGCTGCGTTGGTCATCGCCCTCGCGGTGGCGTGGGGTGCGGGCGGCACGGTCGCCGACCTGCTGGCCGGCCGGAGCCACACGTGGGCTCCGAGGACCGAGACCGAGACCGATGCCCCCGCCGTCGACGACGGTGGGACCGGGGCGCGCGCCGGCGGGTTCACCACGCTGATGCGCCTGGGAGATGTGCCGGACGAGATCGCTCGCACGGCGTTGGCGGTGGCAGCGGGCGCGGGTCCGGTCGTGCTGGTCGTGTCGGGTCCGGACGCCCCCGACGGCCTGCCGCCGGACGTGACGGTGGTCCACGACGACGGTGGGGACGGACTGGCCGTCGCGGTCCGCGCCGTCGACACCGACGCCGTGCTGGTGTCCTCGGCCCGCGCCCTGCCCTGCGCCGATGCGTGCCGTGCCGCCGCCGCCCGGCTGTCCGGGGGAGCGGACTGGGTGACCGGATGCTCCGAGCCGCTCAACCGGGACCACTTCGGGCCGGACCGCCGCGATCTGGTCGACGGCCGCCTGCGCCGCCGGCTGGGCGACGCAGGCCTGTGGTTGTGGGAGAACGACGCCACCCTGGTGCGCACCGCACTGCTGGCGGAACGGCCGTTCCGGACGGATCACCCGTTGGGGGCGTGGCTGCGGGACCGGGCCCGGGACGGTCACCGGGGAGACCACGTGGACGATGCCCTGACGCTGCGGGCCCTGCCGGTGGCCGCCGCCGGGTACTGGCCGGACACCTCGGCCCGCCAGCGGGCTGCGGCCGCGGACCTCTCCGACGCCGTGTGGCGCCGCGGCACACCGGTCCGGGCCCGGTCGGGTGCGGCCGCCCTCCTGGTGCGGGCCCTCTCGGGCTGGTCGCTCGTGTGGTGGCTGGCCGCGCTGGTGCTCGTCGGCGACGGATTCCCGGTGGAGGTCGCCCCGATCCGCTACGGCACGATGCTGGGCGTGGTGCTGGTGCTGCGTTGGTTGGCGCTGCGATGGTCGGTCGGGGTGCGGCCCGGCCCGGTGGCCGACGTGCTGGCTGCGCTGTATGCCGCGCCCGGATCCTTGGCCGCCACCGGTGCGGCGTTGACCGGCCGGGTCCGACGTTCCCGCTGGCCCGTGCCGACCCGGCCCCTGGTGTGGGTGGCGCTGGTGGCCACCGTGGTGGCGGCCAACGGGTTGCTGTCGGCCCAGCCGGGCCGGGGCAGCTCC
Source organism: uncultured Actinomycetota bacterium (assembly GCA_963773765.1). Lineage (GTDB taxonomy): Bacteria > Actinomycetota > Acidimicrobiia > Acidimicrobiales > Microtrichaceae > CAVZCC01. The sequence goes on from CAVZCC010000006.1 coordinate 469,714, forward strand.
CGGGTGGCGGCCGTGGCCAGTGTGGCGATGCTGGTGTTGTTGTGGGTCTTCACGGTCCGGTCCCTCGTGGAACGGACGTGGGACCGCACCGGGTTCCGGGTCCGGGTCGACCTGCCCGCCTCCGTGACCCCGTCCCCGACCTCGGCCGGGCCAGGGTCGGTGACGGGTGCGGTGGTGGACGCCTCACCCGGTGGCCTGGCCTTCGAAGGTCCACCGACCGGACTGGCCCGTGGTGACGAGGTGCACCTGGAGCTCACGTTGGGCGACGGCACGCTCCTGGAGGTTGGTGGCACCGTGGCCTCACGGCGCCGGCGCCCCCATCTCGAGCTGCTGGGCGTGGAGATCCGCACCGTCGCTCCGGACCGGGGCCCGTGGGCCGCCGAGCTGGTGCGGGCCGCCGGGGCCCACCGACCGCTGGACCACCCGGTGGTGGCGGAGCGGTCGGGCTCGGCCCGGTCCCGGGCCGGCACCTGGCTGGACCGGTTGGTGATGGCGGCCGTGGTGCTGATCTCGGTGGTGGTGGTGGCTGCGCTCACGCTGGTGCTGGTCGGGTTCCGGCCGCTCGTGATCCGCAGCGGGTCAATGATGCCGACGTACACGGTGGGTGACGTGGTGCTGGTGGAGACGGTGCGGGCGGCGCAGCTGCGCCCCGGGGAGGTATCCACCCGGTTCGACGCCCCGGAGGCGGAGGACGGCCTCACCCACCGGGTGGTGTCCGTACGCGAGGAGGGCGATCGCGTCGTGGTGACCACCCGGGGTGACGCCAACGACTCCAACGAGGTGTGGACCGTGCCGGCGGTCTCATCGGTGGGGCGGGTGGCGGCCTCGGTGCCGCTGGTGGGCAGGCCCGCGACCCTGGTGCGGAGCTCCACCGGTTGGGCCGTGGCCGGCGTGGTGGCGGTCGCCCTGTTGGTCGGGACGTTGGTGGTCGGCCCCCGCCTGGGCCGCAGACGCCCCGGTCCGGCCGATGACCGACCCGACCGGACTGGTCGGGCCGATCGGGCCGATCGGGTCAGGAACCCGAGGTGACGGTCCGCACCAGGTCGTCGGCCGCGTCGCGGACGTGGTCCAGCAGCCCGTCCACGTCGTCGATCACGTCCGGGTCCACCGTGATGCCCACGCCCAGGTGGGAGCGGTAGGACAGCACCCCCACGATCAGCGCGATGTTCCCGACGCCGGTCACGATCGGGTACAGCGACTCCATGCGGGCACCGAGCAGGTACATCGGATCCCGTGAGCCGGGGATGTTGGTGACGGCCAGGTTCACGAACGGCTGGCGGGCCAGGACCCGGGGGGCCAGGCGCCGGAGCAGCGGGAGCGGCACCACGTCCACCACCGAGAACAGCGACAGTGCCGTGGCCGACTGGGCCGACGCCTTGTGGCGGCCCATGTCGTCGTGCACCCGGGCCAGGCGGTCCGCCGGTGCCTCCCGGCCCACCGGCAGGTCGGCCACCATGAACGAGAAGGCGTTGCCGTCACCGGTCGCGGCGCCGGCCACGTCACCGACGGGGACCAGCACCCGGGGCGGGGTGTGCTTCAGGTCCAGGGCGGCGGCGGCGCCGAGGTGGCGGCGGATGGCATCCGCGGTGACGGCCAGCACCACGTCGTTGAGCGTGGTGCCCTGCGCCCGCCTGACGGCCAACAGCCCGGCCAGCGGGAGCGACGTCCACACCATGTCCCGGCGGCGTCCGACGCGACCGTTGAGCGCCAGCGCGGGGGCGGTGGTCGGCGGTGAGGTGATGGAGTCGAGCGCAGAGCGGGCCACCCCGAGCAGCCGGCGGGGGTCCAGCGCCGTGCGGAGCGCCTCCGCCGCGATGTCCACCTGGTGGCGTCGCCGGGCCCGTAGCCCGTCGATGAGCAGCTGGAGCGGGGCGGGGGCGGGCTCGGGCGACCACGGTGGGGCCGGGTCGTCGGGGGTGGGGTCGGGCTCGGGGTCGAGCAGGAGGAACGCGGCGTTCAGGAGCGTGATGCCGTCCACCATGGCGTGGTGCACCCGCAGCACCACGGCGACGCGTTCGTCGTCGCCGTCGATGCCGTCGACCACCCAGATGTCCCACAGGGGCCGGTCGGGGTCCAGGCCCCGGCCGAGCAGGTCCGCCACGAAGGCGCGCAGCGCGGCGTCCCCGCCTGCGGCCAGTTCGGCGAGGTGGACGTGGTGGGTGATGTCGAAGCGGTCGTCGTCGATCCACATGGGCCGTGCCGCGTCGAACGGCACGGCGACGATGCGCTGGCGGAACCGGGGGGCCAGGTGCAGGCGGCCCTCCACGTGGGCGCGGAGGTCATCGATTCGGATCCGGCCGTCGGGGCCGCGGAGGGGCCCGGCCCGGAAGAAGCAGACCGCGCCGATCTGCAGGGGAGCGGACGGGTCGGTGGCGCACAGGAGGGTGGCGTCCTCCGGGCTGACCGGCTCGGCGGGCACGGCTCAGGCGGGGGGTCGTCCGCCGCTGGCGGCCCGGCCGGCCGGCTTGGCCCGGTTCGTGGGCCCGGTGGGAGCGGGGGCGGCCCACACCTCCTCCAGGAAGGTGCCGATCTCCTCGGTGAGCCGGTCGGGCTGCAGGCGCAGCTCCAGCGGGGAGTGGGCCCGGACCAGGCGGCCGTCGGGGAGCTGGTCGATGAGGTTGGCGGCGTCGTCGAAGGGGTGGATGAGGTCGAAGCGGTGGGCCAGGACCAGCGTGGGGGCGGTGATCGCGGCCCGTTCGTCCAGCGTGGGGGCCACGGGGCCGACGAGGACGCCGTGGAGGATGGCCGACATGACCTCGGGCGGGAGCGCCGCGGCCTGCAGCGCGCTGTTGAGCGGGCCGTAGGGGGTTCGGGGCAGGCGCCGGACCAGGCCGGAGGTGACGCGCATCACCCGACGGCCGTAGTGGGCGGCCAGCAGGAGCGGCACGAAGAGCAGCGCGGCGGTGGGCACGGCCCACTCCAGCACCGGCATCTCCAGGACCAGGCCCCGGACCCGCTCCGGGCGACGGGCCGCGGCGAACAGGCTGACGTTGGCACCGAGCGAGAGCCCGCCGAGCACGGCGTCCTCCACGCCCAGGTGGTCGAGCAGGCCGAAGACCTGGTCAGCGTAGGTGTCGATGCGGTACTCCGACGCGTGGTCGGGGCGGTCGCTGCGCCCGTGGCCCAGCAGGTCCAGGAGCACCACCCGGTGGCCCCGCTCGGCCAGGGCCTCGGCGATGCCCCGGTTGAGGTCCGCGTCCAGCAGCAGGCCGTGCATGTAGACGACGAGCCGGTCGCCCGAGCCGTAGGTGTCGTAGGCGAGCTCGTGTCCGTCGTGGGTGAACGCCGACGTCTGGTGCATGGGACCTCCCGCTGCGTCCCTACATTCTTGCAGAAGGAACGATCAGATGGTCGTTCGGTGTGGCTCACGGCCCTCCCGGTCGGGTCCTGTCCCCGGTCGTGGCCCCGGACTCAGGTGCGGGCGGTGCAAGCAGGCCGGCCGGCAAGACGGTCGGCCATCCACCGGGCGTCGGTCACGGCATGGCCGTCGATGTCGTTGTTGAAGTAGGCGAACACGTCGGTGCCCTCCTCCATCCACTGGCGGAGGCGACCGGCGACCCGCCACAGCCGTCGGCCGGTGTAGCGACCGGCGTAGGGGACGGTGGTGGCGTGCGGGCCGTGGAACCGGACGTAGGTGAAGCCCGAGGTCCGTTCCCACGGCTGGTCGGGGAGCAGGTCGTGCAGGCACAGCGCTGCGCCATGGCTGCGGAGGGTGGCGAGCACGTCGTCGTGGATCCACGTGCGGTCCCGGAGCTCCACCGCCCACCGGATGTCCGCTGGGCAGGCGTCCAGGAACTCGTCCAGGCGGGCGGTGTCGCGGTGCCAGTTGGGTGGGAGCTGCACCAGGTTGGGCCCCAGGTGCCCTTCCAGGACCCGCACGCGGTCCAGGTGGTTGGGGAGCCAGGTGTCCGGCTCGCGGAGCTTGCGGCGGTGGGTGCCGAACGCGCCGACCTTGACGGCGTAGGTGAACCCCGGCGGGGCGGCGTCGCGCCACCGCCGGACGGTCTCCGGAGAGGGCAGCCGGTAGAAGGTGGAGTCCAGCTCCACGGTGGTGAACAGCGACGTGTAGTGCTCGAACCAGCGGCGCCTGGGAAGCCCGGCCGGGTACACCACCCCCCGCCAGTCGTCGTACTGCCAGCCGGACGTGCCGACGGTGGCCGTGCCGTGCCTCGACGTCGTTGCCGTCGGCTCGTGGCGCCGGGCGTCCGGAACGGCGCTCAGCCCGCCGCCCCCGCCACGATCTCGCTCACCGGTGACTGGCGGAACGAGTCCAGGAACACCCGCACGGCGTCCCGGTTGCCGTTGACCTCGACCGCGCCGGACTTCTGGGCCTGGGCCAGGGACAGGTGGCCCAGGTAGGTCCGGTAGAGCGCGGTCCGGTCGCTCTGGATCGTCACGTCCACGTCGAAGCCGGGGTCGGCCAGGCACAACGACGCGTCGTCCTCCACCACGATCCAGTACCGCTTGGGGTGGTCGGTGAACCGCACGAACACGGTGAAGCGCTCACCGGGGATCCGGGTCGTGTCCATCCGGCGGTGCAGCCACCACAGGAGCAGGTCCGGGTCCAGCTCCTCCTCCACCGGCTCGCCGAAGGTCCAGCGCGCCCCCCATTGGGCCAGGCCGAACACCAGCGGCTCCAGGTCCCGGCCCATCTCGGTCAGCCGGTAGGTCCCGTCGTCGGCCTGCTCGATGATGCCGGAGAGCTGCAGCTGGCGGAGGCGCCGGGTCAGGAGCGCCCGGGACAGCCCAGGGTTGCCCCGGATCAGCTCGTTGAACCTGGTCGTCCCGGTCATCAGGTCCCGGACGATCAGGATCGTCCACCGGTCCCCCAGCACGTCGGCGGAGCGGGAGATCGGGCAGTACTGACCGTACGAGGATGCCATCGGTCCATCCTCGCGCCGGTTCACGAATGGAACTAGGCCCGACCGTCCCGATGTCGTTCAGTGGAACCAGAGACCACGGGCCCGCCGAACCGGCCGCCCCACGGAGGAGGAACCCATGCGCATCACCAAGACCGACATCCCCACCAGGATCGATGCCCCGGGCGCGGTGGCCCGACAGGCCACCGGCTTCGGCGACCTCGCCGAGGGGGCCACCCTGGGAGCGGAGTACTTCTCGTTGGCCGCCGGCGCCGACATCGCCCCGCTCCTGGTGGGCCTCCACGACGACGCCTGCGACGCGCCCCACTGGGGCTACCTGGTCTCCGGACAGGTGGTGGTCACCTACACCGACGGCACCCAGGAGACCTGCGCCGGCGACGACCTCTTCTACTGGCCCCCCGGCCACAGCGTCCGGGTCACCGACGACGCCGAGGTGGTCCTCTTCAGCCCGCAGGTGGCCCACGGCGCCGTCATGGACCACATGGCGGCCCGCATGGCCGGGTGACCGGGACCGCCGCACCGCCGAGCAGACAGCACGACCAGACAGCACGACCAGACAGCACGACCGGACAGCACGACCAGACAGCCACCCTGGAGGTGACGACATGACCACAGCAACCATGCAGCGCAGCGGGACCGAACCCGGGACCACCTGGGCGGGCCTCGCGGAGGACCTCGCCGCAGAGGTGGCGACCGACGCGGCCGACCACGACCGCACCGGCTCCTTCGTCTCGGAGGGGATGGCCCTGGCCCGCGACGCCGGCCTGGTCTCCATGCTGGTGCCCGCGGACCTGGGGGGTGGCGGCGCCACCCACGCCCAGACCTGCGCCGCGCTGAGCACCCTGGCCCACGGATGCCCGGCCACGGCCCTGACCCTGTCCATGCACAGCCACCTGGTGGCGGCCCAGGTGTGGCGCCACAAGCACGACCTGCCCGCCCCGGTGCTGCCCCGGGTGGCCGACGAGCGGATCATCCTGGTGTCCACCGGCGCGTCCGACTGGCTGGACTCCAACGGCACCGCCACGGCGGTGGACGGCGGCTTCCGGGTCACCGCCCGCAAGAGCCCCTCCAGTGGGGCCCCCGCCGGTGACGTGCTGGTCTCCAGCGCCCGCTGGGACGGCGGCCCCGACGGCCCGCAGGTCATCCACTTCGCGGTGCCGTTCGGAGCGGACGGCGTGAGCATCGACGAGACGTGGGACACGATGGGCATGCGGGGCACCGGGTCCCACACCGTGGTGCTGGACGACGTCTTCGTCCCCGACGCCGCGGTCGCGCTCACCCGCCCGGCCGGGGTCTGGCACCCGGTGTGGAACATCATCGCCGGCGCCGCCATGCCGCTGATCATGGCCGTCTACGTCGGCATCGCCGAGGCCGCGGCCGACCGGGCCACCACCCTGGCGGGCGCCCGGGGTGACGCCGCCGGCGCCCCGATGGTCGGCCGGATGCTCAACCAGCTCCACACCGCCCAGGACGGCCTGGCCGCCATGGTGGCGCTGGCCGACGACCTGCGGTTCCCCAACACCGACGAGCTGGCGTCCGCCGTGCTGAGCCGCAAGACGGTGGTGGCCGACGCGGCCATCGCCACGGTCCGCCTGGCCATGGAGACCGTGGGGGGCGCCGGCTACTCGCGGTCCACCGGCCTGGAGCGCCTCTACCGCGACGTCCACGGAGCGCTGTACCACCCGCTCCCGGCCGCCCGGCAGGAGGCGTTCACCGGCAGGGTGGCGTTCGGCCTCAGCCCGGTGGGGTGACCGCGGTCCCGTCCTCCTCGGTGCCGCCCTCCTCGGAGCCCTCGCCGTCGGGACCGAAGTCGTAGCGGACGGTGTGGGTGAGCTCGTCCACTGCCGCGCCCACCGTCGGGTAGAAGTGGCCCTCGTCGAACCGCTCGTCCAGCCCGTAGCGGCGCAGCTGGTCCTTGACCGGCCCCTTCATCTCCGCGATCAGCAGCTGGATCCCCTTTCCGGACAGGTAGTCGTCCAGCTCGATCAGCTCGTCCACCGCGGTGGTGTCCACGTCGGTGATCGGCTCCGCGGCCAGGATCACGGTGCGGACGCCGGGCCCGGCCTCCCGGACGGTGTGGCGGACGTAGTCGTCGAACATGCCGCCGTTGGCGAAGAACAGCGGGGCGTCGAAGCGCACGATCACGATGCCGGGGATGCGGTCCCCCTCGGGGTGTCGGGTCACGTCGTGGTAGCCCCGCAGCCCCTGCACCCGGACCAGCTCGGTCCGGTAGGGCCGCCACGCGTGGTTGACGAAGGCGATGAGCGACAGCCCGATGGCGATGACGATCCCCTGCAGCACCCCGACGAAGGCCACGCCCAGGAAGGCGGCGAGCGAGAGCAGCCCCTCCACCCGGTCCATCCGCAGCAGCCGCCGCACCGCGGCCAGGTCCAGCAGCGACGACGCCGCCACGATCACCACTGCGGCCAGCGTCGACGACGGCAGGTACTGGGTCACCCCCGGCGCCAGCAGGATGAACGCGACGATCAGCAGGGCGCCGACCACGCCCACCAGCTGGCTCCTGGCCCCGGCCTGCTCCGCCACCGGCGTCCGTGACGAACTGGCCGACACCGGGAACCCGCCCAGCAGGCCCCCGGCCAGGTTGGCCACGCCGACCGCCCCCATCTCCTGGCTGCCGTCGACGTTCTCACCCTGACGGGCCGCGAACGTCCGTGACAGGACGCCGGTGTCGGCGAAGGCGATGAGGGCGATGCCGAGCGCGGGCAGCAGCAGCGAGCCCACGTCGCCCCACTCCAGGCCGGACAGCGCCGGCGCCGGGAGCCCCTGGGGCAACGCCCCCACCACCGGCAGGTCGGACTCCAGCCCGAACGCCGCCACCACGACCATGGCCCCGATGACGGCGATGAGCACCCCGGGCACCCGGCTGTGCAGGGCGCGGGGGACGATGATGACCACCAGGCTGGCCAGGCCGATCACCAGGGCGGTGCGGTCGACCTCACCGTCCAGGATGCCCTGCACGGTCAGGCGGACGTCCTGGACCAGGGAGTCGCCGTCGATGGAGAAGCCGAGCAGCTTCGGGATCTGGCCCACGAACACCACCAGCGCGATGCCGTTGAGGTAGCCGACCCGGATGGGCTTGGACAGCAGGTCGGTCACGAACCCCAGGTGCAGGAGCCCGCCCAGCACCAGGGCGGCACCCATCAGGAGGGCCAGCAGCCCGGCCAGGGCCACGGCCCGCTGCGGGTCACCGGCGGCCAGTGGCAGGACGGAGGCGGCGATGATGGGCGCGAGCGACGAGTCGGGCCCCAGCACCAGGATCCGCGACGGGCCGACCAGCGCGTAGGCCAGCAGCGGCACGATCGTGGCGTACAGGCCGGTCTCCGGTGGCAGTCCCGCCGCCTCCGCGTAGCCCATGCCGGCCGGGATGAGCAGTGCCGTGAGCACCACGCCGGCCACCAGGTCCGTCCGCAGCCAGGCCCGTTGGTACCGCCGGGCCACGACCACGCCAGGGAGCCATCGTTCGAGCCCTGACGCCTTCATCCCGAGCGGTCTAGCAGCCGCCGTGCCCCAACGGTGCCCCTCACAACGAAGGGCCTACGATCGGTTCGTGGGATCGGATCGGGTCGTGGCGGTGTTCGAGGTCCATTCCACCCGCCTCGTCGCCCCTGACGGCCGACCCGACGGCCCCCTGCCGGCCTGGGCCGACCGGGCCGCCATCACCGGGCTGTACCGGGCCATGGCACTCACCCGGGCCTTCGACGCCCGGGCGGTCGCCCTGCAGCGCAGCGGCCAGCTGGGCACGTTCGCGTCGTCGCTGGGCCAGGAGGCCGTGGCCGTCGGCGTGGCCGCAGCCATGGCGGAGGCCGACGTGCTGGTGCCGTCGTTCCGGGAGCAGGGCGCGCAGCTGTGGCGAGGCGTCACCATGGTGGAGCTGTTCCTGTACTGGGGTGGCGACGAGCGGGGCAGCGACTTCGCCGGACCCCGTGAGGACTTCCCCATCTCGGTCCCGGTGGGTTCCCAGGCGTCGCACGCGGCAGGGGTGGCGATGGCCTTCCAGCTCCGTCGTGAGCCCCGTGTCGCCGTGTGCGTCCTGGGCGACGGGGCGACCTCCAAGGGCGACGTCGCCGAGGCGCTCAACCTGGCCGGCATCCGCGGGTTGCCGGTCGTGTTCGTCGTCAACAACAACCAGTGGGCCATCTCGGTGCCCCGGTCGGCCCAGACCGCGGCGGTGACGTTGGCCCAGAAGGCCATTGCGGCTGGCATCGACGGCGAGCAGGTCGACGGCAACGACGTCGTGGCCGTGCGGGACCGCGTCGCCACGGCGGTGGAGCGGGCCCGGGAAGGAGGCGGCGCCACGCTCGTCGAGGCCGTCACCTACCGTCTGGCCGACCACACCACCGCCGATGACGCCGGCCGCTACCGCGACGCGGCCGAGGTGAGCGCCCACTGGGAGCACGAGCCCCTGTCCCACGTCCGGGTGCTCATGGTGGAACGGGGCTGGTGGGACACCCACGACGAGGAGCACCTGACTGGCCGAGTGCCGCGACCGTGTCGAGGCCGCGGTGCGGGAGTATCTGGCCATCGCCCCCATGCCGGCCACGGCGATGTTCGACCACCTGTACGCCACCCTGCCCCGGTCCCTTGAGGCCCAGCGCGACCAGGTGGCGACGCCGCCTCCCCCCCGACCCCACGGCGGCAGCCGACGACGATGGTTGAGCTCACCCTGGTGGAGGCGGTGCGGGCGGCGCTGGCCAGGGCGATGGCCGACGACGACACCGTCGTGGTCCTGGGCGAGGACGTGGGCGCGGACGGTGGGGTGTTCCGGGCCACCGACGGCCTGCTCGACCGCTTCGGTCCCGAACGCGTGCTGGACATGCCCCTGTCCGAGTCGCGTTGGCGCCGTGCCGACCGCCCCACCGGCCCTCGTCCGGATCCTGCTCATGTCCGGGTTGGTCGCGATCCCGGCCCTCGCCGCGGCCGCGTGCGGGTCCGGGTCGGACGCGGCGGGTCCGACCACCACGACCACGCGTCGACCACGACCGCGTCGCGCGACCCGACGGGCCGAGCCTTCCGGCCGACAACCAGGCCTACCTCGCGCCCTGGTCGATGCATGGGAGCGCGGTGACGCCGAGGGGGCAGCCGTCTACGCCACGGAGGACGTCGTCACCCAGTTGTTCGCGATCGACTCCGGAGGGCCGGGCACGTGGACGATGACAACGTGCGACGGCGCAGCGGGCACGCAGTACTGCGCCGACTCGTCGGGCTCAAGACGATCGCTCTGGGGGTCCGCAACCAGGCGTTTCAGGAGATGCCGCAGGCGGTCTGGTTCGTTGCACCGATCCTGCGAGCTGACGGCACTCCACGGCCACCCACCGGGTTCGTGCCACGACCCCGGTCTCGCGCTGGCCAGCAGGCGTCGCGCCGTCATCGCCGTCGCCGTCGCCGTCGGGGCGGTCGGCTTCACCACCACCGCCATCACCGTCGGCACCCGGGGCATGGCCCAGGAGCTGTCACTCACCACCGCGCAGCTGGGGTGGGTGGTCAACGCCTACCTGGTCACGGCGGCCGCGCTGGTGCTGGTCGGCGGCCGCCTGGGCGATGTCGTGGGCCGGGTGCGCACCTTCGCTGTCGGCCTGGGCGCGTTCGCCGTCGGGTCCGTCATCGGCGTGGTGTCCCAGGGGTTCGCCGTGCTGGTGGTGGCCCGCGTGGGCCAGGGCGTCGGCGCCGCGCTCATCCTCCCGTCCAGCATCGAGCTCATCGCCCAGTTCTCCCCCAGGGGCACCGAGGGGTCCGGGTTCCGGTGGCGGGGCCTGGTCTACGCGTCGTCGTTCGCGGTCGGCCCGCTGCTGGGCGGCGTGCTGACCGACTGGTTCTCGTGGCGCTGGGTGTTCGCCCTCGACGCCGTCCTGGTGGCCGTGGCCGCCGTGGTGGCGCTGCCGCTGCGCAACCAGCCGGGACGGGGCACGCACGCTCCCACCCGCGACTTCGCCGGGGCCGCCCTGGTGGCGGTGCTGGTGGCGTCCGTGGTCCTGCTGTCCGAGCGGGTGGCGACGTGGACCCCTGCATCGGCCCGGTCGATGGTCACCCTCGGCGTGGCCCTGCTGTCCGGCGCCGCGTTGGTGTGGCACGAGCGCCGGACCGAGCACCCGCTGGTCCACCCGTTCATCCTGAGGGACCGGACCGTCCTCGGAGCCAACGTGGCGACGGTCGGCGCCTCGCTCGGCATGCTGAGCCTGCTGTACTTCTTCAACCTGTTCGCCCAGTCCGCCGCCACCCTGGACCACGGCGCGGTGTCGGTGATCGCGGCCCTGGTGCCCTTCGTGGCATCCATGGCCCTGTGTGCCGTCCTGGCCCACTGGCTGGGGCACCGGATCGGGCCGCAGGTCCCGGTGGTGGTCGGGCTCCTCCTGATGGTCGCCGGGTTCTGGATGCTGTCGCGGACGTCATCGGCCACGACCAACGCCGACCTGGTCATCCCGCTGGCGCTGAGCGGGATCGGCGCCGGCATCGCCAACGCGTCGCTGACCAGTGTGGCCGTGCTGCACCTGCCGGCAGGCCGGATGAACGAGGCGGCCGGCTGGATCAGCCTGTCCCGGTTCCTCGGCTCCGCCATGGCGCTGGCGGTGGGCACCGCCACCTTCCTCGCCGTCACCGCCACCGTGCCCAGCGCCGACGGCGTGCCGGGCGTGGCCGCGGTGACCACCACCGTGCCGCCCCAGGACGCGTTCGACATCGCGGCCGCAGCCCTGGACCGGGACCTGTCCGGCCCGCTGATGGCCGCGACGGAGGCCGCCACCGCGGAGCGCTTCGCCCGGACCATGGCCGTCACCGCGGGCACCCTCGCCGTGATCACCGTGGTCTCGTGGTGGCTGCTGCGGCCGAAGGGGCGGGCGGGCACACCGGTGCCGCCGTCGGATGCCCGGCCGCCCGACGCGTCCGTGGCCTGAGCCCGGCTACCGGTCGGCCAGGGCGTCCACCTCGCGGTCGGCCATGGTGGAGGCGGACCCGGGCGGAGGGAACGCCACCCACGTCCGGCCCGCAGGGAGCCGCACCTGGGCGCCGTCCATGCCGGCCAGGGCGAAGGGCGCGGTGGGCGTGGGCCGGGACCAGGTCACCGGGGTCAGGGAACCCCCGGACAGCAGCTGCCCGGTGCCCCGGCCGACCGACTCCAGCTCCGGCGAGTTCCGGTCCCACGGCGGGTGGCCGTAGTCCATGAACAGCACCAGCACGTTGGCGGTCCCCAGCTGCGCCTCGTCGGTGTCCTCGTGCGGCCTGCCCCGCACAAAGCGCAGCCACTCCTCCCGCTCCGCGTCCCAGGTGAACGCGGCGGTGGTGGAGGTGCTGAACCGGATCTGCACCCCCGGCACCGGGATGCCCGCCGGCGCCGGGTCGGTCGGCCCGGCCATGGCGAACGGCGCGACCACGTCGCCGGCGCCCTCGACGTTGTCCCGGACGCCCTCGGTGGACAGGAACAGGTTGTGCGGCGCCCGCAGCGACCGGTCGCGGCGGAACACCTCCTTGGCCCCCGGGGAGTCCGGCGTGTACGGCACCAGCGGTGCCGACCGGGACGCCCGCAGCGTCAGTTCGTCGGCACCGGAGAAGGCCACGATCGGGTCGTTCAGGTTGGCGGCCAGGTCGAAGTCCGACGTGCGCAGCGACCGCACCGGCCCCACCGACCCGGCGTCCTGCGACTGGAACAGGGCCATGCCCCGGGTGACGCCGCCCTCGACCAGCAGCTCGTAGACCATGTCGGCCCGCTCCAGGCCGGCGAAGCGGGTCACCTCCGGGGCCATGTCGATCTTGACCCCCAGCGTGGGACGCAGGTCCACCTGCTCCACCGGCAGGCCGGTGAGGGGGGCGAAGGCCGTGGGCGCCGGCGGCGCCGTGGTGGTCGTGGTCGTGCTGGACGGCGGACCGTCACCGGCGTCCCGGACCAAGAACCACCACACCCCGGCTGCGACGGCCAGGACCACCAGCACGATGACACCGCCGATCCACCACCGCCGGCCACCGGTCGTGCCGTCGGTCGGGGGCGTCGGTTCACCGCTCACCGCGCTCACGCCGGCGGTGCGGTCGCCGGCACGGGTGTGGGCGTCGCCCCCGCCGGCGCCGGCTGCAGGTCCAGCAGTCGGGCCGCGTTGTCGTGCAGGACGGCCCGGCGCAGGGCCCGGTCGTCCTCGGTGGCGATCAGCACCCGGGCCAGCGTGAGGGCCTGGTGGTAGAAGGGCCAGTCCGTGCCGTACAGCACCCGGTCGGCCGGCACCACGTCCAGCACGTGGCGCAGGGCGGACAGGCCCAGGCAGGACAGCTCGAAGAACGTGTTGGGGTACCGGTCCGCGAACCGGACGGCCTGCTCGTACTGCAGGGCCCCGGAGTGGCCCAGCACGAACGTGGTGCCGGGGTTCTCCGCGATCGTGCGCTCGTAGCGGGCCACCTGGCTGCGCTCGCGTGCCGCCCTGGGCTCGATGCCCACCGGGCCGCAGTGGAACAGCACCGGCAGCCCGTGGGCCCCGCACCGACCGCACAGGTGCACGGTCCTGGGCGCGTCGGGGGCGATGAACTGGCCGTTGGGGTGCAGCTTGATGCCGTGTGCGCCCGCGGCCCGCTGGCGGCCCAGGCGGTCGTCGACGTCGCGGTCCCACGGGTGCACCGACCCGAACGGCAGGAGCTCCGGGTAGCGCGCCGCCACCTCCAGCAGCATCTCGGAGTTGCGGGCCCCGACCGGCAGGTCGAACGGCAGCACGACCGACGAGCCGATCCCGAGGGCGCCCATCTCCCGCACCAGGTTGGGGGCGGTGTGGGTGGTGCGCATGCCCTGGCCGGTGAGGCCCAGCACCGACACGTCGGCCTTCATGGCGAACATGGCCGACGCGTCCAGGTTCTCGTTGGAGTACCGGTCCAGGTCCACCGGCAGCGTGACGGGCAGGTAGTGGGCGACCGTGGGCGTCTCGGCGTGCAGGTCGATGCGCAGCCGGCGGAAGAACCCCATGGCCAGGTGGGTGTGCATGTCGATGACGGGGCCCACCTCGGGGGCCATGTCGGGGGCCACCACCAGCCGGTTGCCGCCCTCCACCCGGAACCACGGCAGGCGGGCCAGGTCCAGGGTGCTGTCGAATCGGGTGGGGAACGTCGGTGCCGCCATCCGCGCATGGTACGGCCGCAGCGGCACGGGGCCCGGGTTGTCTGCGAAGCTTGCGCCATGAACATCGCTCGTTCCCCCGTGACCGCCGCCCTGGCCGGGGCCGCGTCGTGGACCGCGGCGGAGTACGGCCTGCACCGCTTCGCCATGCACGAGATGCGGGGCAGGGGGCTGGCGTCCGTGGAGCACCTCAAGCACCACGCCGACGTCACCTACTTCTCGCCCGCGTCCAAGAAGGTCGCGTCGGCCGCGGGCACCACCGCGGTCGCCTTCCCGCTGGCCACGCTGGTGGCGGGCCGGCGATGGGCCACGGCGTTCACCGCCGGGATGATCACCACCTACTTCGCCTACGAGGTGGCGCACCGGCGGACCCACACCCATCCCCCCGCCACCCGGTACGGCCGGTGGGCCCGCCGCAGCCACATGCACCACCACTTCGGCGCACCCATGCGGAACTTCGGGGTGACCTCACCGGTGTGGGACAAGGTCCTGGGCACCTACGACGACCCCGGCGTGGTCACCGTCCCGGCGCGCATGGCCCCGGTGTGGCTGGTCGACGACCTGGGCGAGGTCCGGGCCGAGTTCGCCCGGGACTACGTGGTCAAGGGTTCGCGCCGGGCCGAGGCGGGCCGGTCCGAACAGGACCGGGTGGACGCGTTCGCCAACGTCGCCCCCGAGGCCTGAACCGCGACCGTCCCGGGGCACCACCCCCCGACCTGTGGGAAGATTGCAGGTGCAAGGGAGGCAGGTCTCCATGGGTGACACGACGGTCGACACCGTGCTCCAGGCCATCCGGGTGGTCATGGACGAGGTGGCGTCCGGGATGCCCGCCCCGTCGGTCACCCTCGACAGCCGCCTGGACCGGGACCTGGGACTCGACAGCCTGACGGTGGTCGAGGTGCTGACCCGTCTGGAGGAGGAGCTGGGCGTGGCGCTGCCCGACAGCGCCCTGGCCGACGTGGACACCCCGCGGGACCTGGTCCGGGTGGTGGCCGCTGCCGGCCCGGCCCTGCGGCGGGCCCCGACCGGTCGGCGTCCCACCCACCTGAGCCCCGCAGGGCCGACCGTCCCGGTCCCCACCGCCGTCACGGCGCGGACCCTCCTCGAGGTGCTGGACGCCCATGCGGCCGCCCAGCCGGATCGGGTCCACCTGCGGCTGCTCGACGACGGCGGGGAGCGCACCCTCACCTATCGGGAGCTGCTTGACGCCGCGGCAGCGGTCGGTCGGGGCCTCGCCGTCCGGCACGGGATCGAGCCGGGTGAGACCGTCGCACTCATGCTCCCGACGTCGATCGACTACTTCGTCACCTTCTTCGGGGTGCTGCTGGCCGGGGCGGTCCCGGTCCCGATCTACCCACCCGCCAGGCCCTCCCAGCTGGAGGACCACCTCCGGCGCCACACCCGCATCCTGGACAACGCGCAGGTCGCCGCCCTGGTGACCGTGCCGGAGGCGGTGACGGTCGGGCGCCTGCTGCGGGCCAAGGTGATGAGCCTGCGCCACGTGCTCACCGCCGCGGAGCTGCCTGCGCCAGAGGGCCAGGACCCCCGTCCCCGGGTGGCCGCCCACGACCTGGCGCTCCTGCAGTACACCTCCGGCAGCACGGGTGATCCCAAGGGCGTGACGCTGACCCACGCCAACCTGCTGGCCAACATCCGGGCCATGGGCGAGGCGGTCCGGGTCGATGCGTCCGACGTCTTCGTCAGCTGGCTGCCCCTCTACCACGACATGGGCCTGATCGGCGCGTGGCTGGGCAGCCTCACCCTGGGGTGCCCGCTCGTGGTGATGTCACCGCTGTCGTTCCTGGCCCGGCCCGCCCGTTGGCTGTGGGCCATCCACGACGCCGGCGGCACCCTGTCGGCCGCGCCCAACTTCGGCTACGAGCTCTGCCTGGCCAAGGTCGCCGACGAGGAGATCGCCGGGGTGGACCTCAGCTCGCTGCGGTTCGCGTTCAACGGGGCGGAGCCGGTCAGCCCCGAGACTCTGGAGCGGTTCAACGAGCGCTTCGCACGGTTCGGCCTCCGCCCCGACGCCCTGGCGCCGGTGTACGGACTGGCCGAGAACTCCGTCGGCCTCACCTTCCCGCCGCCGGGCCGGGGATGGCGGATCGATTCCATCGACCGCGACCGGTTCGTCCGGGACGGCCGTGCCGTGTCCGTGGACCGCGACCACACCGACGCCCTGCGGGTGGCGGCGTGCGGCTCGCCCATACCCGGGCACCAGATCCGGCTGGTCGACGCCGTCGGGACCGAGGTCGGCGCCCGTCAGGAGGGCCGCATCGAGTTCCGCGGCCCGTCGGCGACCAGCGGCTACTTCCGCAACCCCGACGCCACGGCCCGGCTCTTCGACGGCGACTGGCTCGACACCGGTGACCTCGGATATGTCGCCGACGGCGACCTGTACGTCACGGGTCGGGTCAAGGACCTGATCATCCGGGGCGGGCGCAACCTCCATCCCGAGGAGCTGGAGCTGGCAGTGGGTGAGATCCCCGGCATCCGCCGTGGTCGCGTCGCCGTGTTCGGTGTGCCGGATCACGTGACCGGCACGGAGCGACTGGTGGTGGAGGCCGAGACCAGGGAAGCCGACGCAGGGGCACGGGAGGCGCTTCGCCACGCCGTCACCGAGGTGGCCGTCGACCTGATGGGCACGCCGCCCGACGAGGTCGTGCTGGCCCGGCCCGGCAGCGTGCTGAAGACCTCGAGCGGCAAGATCCGCCGTGCTGCCAGCCGGGACCTGTACGAGAAGGGGACGGCCAGGCCGGACCGCCCTCCGTGGTGGCAGGTCGCCCGTTTCGCGGCCACCACCGCGACCCCGAGGCTGCGCCGGGCCCGGCGTGCCGCGACGGGGGCCGCCTTCGGACTGTTCGTCCGGCTGCTCCTGGTGCTGCTCGCCCCCTGGGTGTGGCTGGCCGTCGTGCTGCTCCCGCGGCGGTCGTGGCGGTGGGCGGTCATGCGGGCCGCGGGCAGGGCACTGGTGGGAGCCACCCGGACCCGGGTCGAGGTCATCGGCCTGGACCACCTGCCCCACGGCGGCCCGGTCGTGATCGTGGCCAACCACGCCAGCTGGCTGGACGCGCTGATGGTGGCCGTCGCACTCCCGGGTGAGCTGGGGTTCGTCGCGGCCTCCGAGTTCTCACGGCACCGGGCCGTACGGCTGTTCCTCCAGCGTCTCGGCACCGACTTCGTGGTCCGGACCGACCGTGAGCAGGCCGCGGTGGACACCAGGCGCCTGGTCGGACGGGCCCGCTGCGGCGACCGTCTGGTGCTCTTCCCGGAAGGGCGCCTCTCGCCCGTACCGGGCCTCCGGGCGTTCCACCTGGGCGCGTTCGTCGTGGCTGGCACCGCCGGCTGCCCGGTCGTGCCCGTCGGCGTCCGTGGCACCCGAGCGATGATGCGGCCCGGCACGAACCGGGTCCGTCCGGGCACGGTCACGGTCACCATCGCGCCGCCCGTCACCACCGACGAGCCGGGGTGGACCGGGGCGCTGCGCCTGAGCGAGGGCGCCCGGACCGCCATCCGGCCGCTGTGCGGCGAACCGGACCTGACCGCGCCGGACCCGGACTGAGTCCCGGTCGGCCGGCTCAGCCGTGCTGCCAGATGCGCTGGGTGATGGTGCGCTGGCCGTCCAACGCCACCCGGTCCAGCGCGGCGAGCTCGTCCGGGGCCAGGCTCCAGCCCAGCGCCCCCGCGTTGTCGGCGGCCTGCTGGGCGTTCTTGGCCCCGGGGATGGGGACCGCTCCCTTGTCGATGATCCAGCGCAGCGCCACCTGGCTCGGGGTACGGCCGTCGTGGGCCTCGCCGATGCGGCGCAGCTCGGCCACCACCCGGTCCACCTGCTCCATGGGGTGGGCGGAGAAGTTGCGCCGGCCCGGCGGCGGGTTGGCCGCGGAGTACTTGCCGGTCAGGCGGCCCTGGCCGATGGGGGAGTAGGCGATGGGGACCACACCGAGGTCCCGGCACCGGGCCAGCAGGCCACTGGTCTCGGGCCGGCGGCGCAGCAGCGAGAACTCGATCTGGTTCGATCCCAGCGCCACGCCGCGCTCGGCCAGCCGGGCGTGGATGGCCGTCGTCTCCTTGATCGAGTAGTTCGACACCCCCACGGCGCGGGTCAGGCCGGCCTGCACCACCTCGGCCAGGGCCTCGGCCAGGGCGTCGGCCGAGCGCAGGCTGATCGGTCCGTGGATCTGGTAGAGGTCGACGTGCTCCACGCCCAGCCGCTCGATCGACCCCTCCAGCGCGGCCCGCAGCGCGGAGCGGACGTTCAGCTTCCACGGCGACGGCATGAACTTGGTGGCCAGCACCAGGGAGTCGCGCCGGCCGGGGTCCTGGGCCAGCAGGCCGCCGATGATGCGCTCGCTCTCGCCGTTGCCGTACACCTCGGCGGTGTCGAAGCAGGTCACGCCGGCATCGAGCGAGGTCTGCCACGCCTCCCGGATCGTGTCCTGGGTCAGCGCGGTGTCGTAGCCGCCCATGCCCCAGGTGCTCCGGTCCCCCCACGCCCAGGTGCCCACCCCCAACGGAGCGGTCGGGGTGTCACAGCCGGGGAACGTCACGTCGTCCATGTCCCGCAGCCTGCCACCGCACGCGGCGACGTCCGGCCGACCGGCACGTCCTTCGACCTGCAATGATCGCGGGGCACGGACGGAACGGAAGGAGTGGCCCGCCATGGGCACCGACGCCGCAGAGCCAGCATCCGTCGACCGGGCGACGAGCCTGGCGGCGCGGGACCCGCGGCTGTGGGCGGGCGTCCTGCCGGTGCTGGACCGCCTGCTGGCCTACTTCGACCCGGTCGTCGAGGGCTTCGACCGGCTCCCGGACGACGGCCCGTTCATGGTGGTCGGCAACCACTCGGGCGGGGTCTACATGCCGGACTTCTGGTCCTTCCTGCGCACCTGGAACCACGAGCGCGGCACCGAGGCGCCCATCTACTCCCTGGGGTTCGACTTCACGTTCTCCCTCCCGGGCGTGGCGGGCATCCTGGGCCGGATGGGGGTGGTTCCCGCCAGCCAACGCAACGGTGGGGCGTTGCTGGATGCCGGCCATCCGATCATCGTGTACCCCGGTGGCGACGAGGACGACTACCGCCCGTGGACCGAACGCCACCGTGTCGACCTGCACGGCCGCACCGGGTTCGTGAAGCTGGCCCTGCGCCACGGGGTGCCGGTCGTGCCGCTGGTGGCCCACGGCAGCCACGACGTGATCTTCGTGCTCACCCGGGGCGAGGCCCTGGCCCGCCACCTCGGATTCGACCGCCTGCGGATCAACGTCATGCCCATCGTCCTCGGGCCGCCGTGGGGGATCGCCCCGGTGCAGCTGCCGACGTGGCCCATGCCGGCCAAGGTCACGTCGCGGGTGTGTGAGCCCATCGACTGGAGCCACCTGGGCCCGGAGGCAGCCGATGACCCCGACGTGGTGCGGCACTGCTACGAGGAGGTGCTCGGTCGCATGCAGTCCAACCTGGACGAGCTGGTCGAGGAGCTGCCGCACCCGATCACCACCCGGGTCTCCACCGCCCTCGCCCTGGACCGCCTGCCCTTCGGGGGTGGCCGTCGGGGGAGCGGCGGCTGAGCGTCAGGGCCGGAAGATCTCCGACGCGTCCAGCGGTCGTGGCCTGCGGGGGAGGAGGGCCGGGACCCGGGCCATGTGGTCGGCGTAGCCCGGGCGCCGCTCGGCGCTGCGGGTGTCGATCATGGGGATGCTGGCGAAGGCGAACATCGCCGTCATGGCCAGCGGTCCCACCACCGTCCACCACCACGCGGGGTCGGCGGCCAGGCCGAACAGCCACAGCCCCCACCAGAACGACAGCTCACCCAGGTAGTTGGGGTGCCGGCACCACGCCCACAGCCCGACCGTGCAGATGTCGCCGGGGGACTTGGTGCGGTTGAAGGCCCGCAGCTGCTCGTCGGCCACCGTCTCCAGCACGATCGCCCCGCCGGTGACGACGGTGGCGACCACGTCGAAGACCCCGATCCCGATCGTGCCCACCGAGACCGCGGCGTAGAGCGGGAGGCACCCCAGGTACACCTGGAGGGTGGGGAAGAGGTGGAAGCCGAAGAACGACTGGAGCCAGTACGACCTGCCGTTGTCCCGGGCCAGCCCGTACCGCCAGTCCTCGTGGCCGATCCCGGGCCAGCCCCGGGCCCAGTTCGCGGTCAGGCGCACCGCCCAGGCCCACACCAGCGCCACCACCAGGACCTGGCGGAGCACCGGGACCCCCGGTTCTGCCACCTGGACGAAGAACAGCACGACCACCGGCGGCACCACGCTCCAGTAGGCGTCGTACATGGAGGTGTTGTCCGTGGCCCGGCTGGCGATGAACACCACGATCGTGGCCGCCACGTCCGCCGCCAGCACCGTCAGCAGAGGCGACCCGGTCCCCACCGCGGCACCGACCCCCACGGCGACGGCCAGGGCCACCAGGTACACCCCGGCCACGATGGCGAACGATGCGGCGCGTCCGGCGGTCCTCACTGGAACATGTTCTACCGTTGCTGCGGACAGCCTGCACTCATGACCAGCACCCAGGGCGAGCCATACGGGCGAGCGCAGCCACCCGCATCCCCCACATCCCTCCACACCGAGGCCGGGAACCCGAACCATGACCGAGACGCACCACACCTTCTGCCGGATCTGCGAGTCGCTGTGCGGGCTGGAGGTGACCGTCGACGACGGTGCCGTCACCCGCATCCGCCCCGACGACGACCACGTGGCCACCGGGGGGTTCGCCTGCATCAAGGGCATCAAGCAGCACCAGTTCTACGCCTCGCCCGACCGCCTCCGCTACTCCCGAGCGCCGCGTCGGGCGACCGCTGGGAGCGGGTCACCTGGGGCCGGGCCCAGGGCGACATCGGCGCCACCGTCAGACGGCATGGTGGCCGACCACGGCCCCGACTCCGTGGCCATGTACGTGGGCACCGCGGCCGGCTTCAGCGTGCTGCACCCCGTGTTCGCCCAGGGGTTCATGGACGGCCTCGGGTCCACGTCCATGTACGCCTCGGCCACCCAGGACTGCGCCAACAAGTTCGCCGCGGCCCGTGAGATCTACGGCTTCCCGTTCACCCAGCCGTTCCCGGACGTGGACCGCACCGAGTGCCTGGTCATCGTGGGGGCGAACCCGGTGGTGTCCAAGTGGAGCTTCCTGCAGGTGGCCGACCCCACCAAGCGGCTCCGGGAGATCGCGGCGCGGGGCGGCCGGGTCGTCGTGGTCGACCCCCGCCGCACCGAGACGGCCCGGGCCGCCACCGACCACGTGTTCATCCGGCCCGACACCGACGTCTTCTTCTACCTGGCGTTCCTGCACGAGCTGCTCGCCACCGGGGCGTCGACCGCGTGCTGGTGGACGCCGCACACCACCGGCTTCGACCGAGGTCGAGGACCTGGTCGCGCCCTGGACGCCCGAGCGCGCCGCCGAGGTCACCGCGGATCCCGGCCGCACGTCTGCGGGAACTCGTGGCCGCCTACGCAGCGGCGGACGGCGCCGCGCTCTACAGCTCCACCGGCGTCAACATGGGCACCAACGGCGTGCTCGCCTTCTGGCTCCAGGAGGTCATCAACGCGGTCTCGGGCAACCTCGATCGCCGGGGCGGGACGCTGGTCGGCGAGGGCGTCATGGACTTCGCCCGCTTCGGCGTGCGCACGGCACGCTCATGACCGACGACCGCTCGCGGATCGGCGGGATCCGGAAGGTGAACGACGCCTACCCGGGCGGCGTGCTGGCCGACGAGATCCTCACCCCCGGACGCCCGACAGGTGCAGGCGCTGTTCGTGACCGGCGGCAACCCGCTCATCACCATGGCCGACGCCGGTCGGCTCCGCGAGGCGTTCCGGCACCTCGAGCTGCTGGTCACGGTCGACATCTACCGCAACGAGACCGGCTCCCTCGCCCACTACACCCTGCCCGCCACCGACCCGCTCCAGCGGGCCGACCTGCCGTTCATCTTCCCCCTCATGCTCGGCCTCCAGTCCCGCCCGTACCTGCAGGCCACCGCGCCGTGGTCGAGCCCGACGGTGAGCAGCGCGACGAGGCCACCATCTACCTGGGCCTGGCCAAGGCGTGCGGCGTCGGGCTGTTCGGTTCCCGGCCGGCCCAGCGGATCCTGGAGGCCGCCACCCGACGCCACACCCGGAGGCTGCGCCGGACCCGGCCAGGCGCGGAACCGGCCGTGCCGGCCGGAGGCGACTGCTCGACCTGCTGCTGCGCCTCACCCGCCAACCGGGCTTCACCAAGCTCCTGGCGGCACCCGCACGGCCTGCGCGGCACCGACCACGAGGCCGGCACCTTCCTCGGCCACCGGGTGGTCACCGAGGACGGCAAGGTGCACCTCGCCCCCCAGCGACTGGTCGACCGGGCCGGACGCCTCGAGGAGGACTTCGCCCGGGCACAGGCCGACGCGCGACCGGATCCTAGCTCATCACCAAGCGCCACACCAAGACCCACAACTCGTGGACCCACAACCACTCGAGCATGGTCAAGGGCGACGGCGGCGACACCAACCACCTGTACGTGCATCCCGCCGATGCCGAGCGGCTCGGCCTGGCCGACGGCGACGCTGGCCGACGTGTCGACCGACGTGGCCACCGTTCGCCTGCCGGTCAAGCTGCTCGACGACCTCATGCCGGGCACCGTCGCGCTGCCCCACGGCTGGGGTCACCAGCACGCCACCGGACTCTCGGTCGCGTCCCGGACCAGCGGGGTCAACGTGAACCTGCTGGCCGCCAGCGGGCCCGACCACGTCGACCCGGCCTCGGGCATGTCGCACCTGACCGGCCTGCCGGTGGAGGTGAGGGTTGCGGCCGGCCCCCGGGACCCGACCGACTGGTCGGGTGTCCCTGCGGTCGAACGTGGCCGTCCCGTGTCCGCTGTCCCGACCGTCGTCGCCGGCGAGGGCTGACGGTTCCACGCTCAGGGGCGGCCCATCGCCGCGTTCATCACCGCGTCCTCCAGCTGGCCGAGGGCGTCGCCGATCTCCCGCTGGGACTTCTTGCGCTTCACCAGCGGCAGGTTGGCCGACACGGCGAGTGCCAGCCGGATGCGGTCGATGGCGTTGTCCACGCCGTCCAGAGGGCCGGTGATGTCGTCACCGGTGGCCTGCCGCAGGAGCACGACGGTCTCCGACAGCTTGTCGACCCGGCGTTCCAGCTTCTCCTGGCCGAACGCGGGCATGGTCGGCAGCGACGGACCGCCCGTCCTGGCCGGCACCGAACCGCCGCCCCCGGCCTGGCCGGTGGCCGCGGCAGCCCGGCGGTCGCGGTTCCAGGCCCGGAGCTGGTCCGCGATCTGGGCGCCGGTGGCCAGGAGCTCCTCCCGGACCATCGGGTCCTTCAGCATCTCGACCGCGGCCCGGGTGGCCGAAGCCATGGCACTGGACCGATTGCCCCTGGAGCCTGTTGCCATCCGTCGCCTTCCACCGAATCCTCGGTGCGAACCTACTGCCCCTGCGGTTCCGATCCGGTGCGAGCCGACGTGCGGCGACGGTCAGCCACGTCCGGCCCCGGGCTGCGGACTGGCTAGGGTCCAGCCCTGGCGGGGGGAGCCGGATGCCTCGATACCGATTCAGCTGGGACAACATCGACGCTGCGGTGCGGGATGCGCTGTGCCCCGGCGGGACGGATCCGGCCGCGACGGCCCGTGAGCTCCGCCACCGCTTCGGGGCCCGCCCCCAGCAGCGGTTCGTGGCCGACTGCTGGGAGGTGCTCCGCGACCTCTGGCTGGCCGGGGACGACGCGGCCCGCTCCGACGTGGTGAAGGACCTGCGGGCCGCCGGGCTGGGGGACACGACGATCCCCGTCGGCGACGCCGCCACGGATGCGGCCTACCTGCATTCGTGTCGCAACCAGAAGACGTTGCGAAGCGTGGTGCTGGCCGCCTTCATCCGTTCCGGTGAGTCGCCGCACCCGCTGACCAAGGCCGAGGTCGTAGGACCCACCTGGGACGAGTTCCAGGCTGCCCTGGCCGGCGCGCTCCCCACGCTGTCGGCGGATCAGTGCCTGGTGTTGTCCGTCCGGGGGACCGGCGTGGAGGACGTCCCAGGCCCACCCGGGTCCAGCTACTACGTGCAGTTCGTGGTCGTCGAGGGGGGTCTCCGGGCCGAGGCCGTGTCCAACTCGTTCCTGGCCGGTGAGGAACGCCTGTCGCCGGAGGCCCAGGTCCGACTGGTCGGCCTCGGGTGGCAGCCGCCGACCCACCTGCCGGGTGAGGAGGATGAGGATCCCACCGGATCGCCCAACTACTTCCACGACCACCACGACCCCGTCCGCCCGGAAGAGGTGGCCGCCACCGCCGTGATCACGCTCCGGGAGGTGTACGGGGCGACCGACCCGGCCGCCCTCTCCTACCTGGCGTTCGACCAGGACGGTACCGAGTTCGAGCTCCCGGCGCTCCGTGTCGGGCACCAGCACCTGCCGTCCAACGTCGTGACCATCGAGGCCGAACACCTGCTCCCGGTGCCGGAGACCCCGGAGGAGATCCGAGCGCTGGTGGAGCAGGCCATCCTGCCCGTGCTGACGGGCAACGAGGTCCTGTACGACGCCGACGGTGACATCCCGATCCGGTTCGGATCCACCCAGGTCTTCGTGCGGTCCTCCGAGGAGGCCCCGGTGGTGCGCGTGTTCGCCATCCTGATCACCGACCTGTCGCTGTCCGCGGCGTTGTCGGAGGCCGTCAACGAACTCAACCAGCGCTACCTGTTCGGCAAGTTCTTCTGGGACGGACGCTCGGTGGTGATGTCCATCGACGTCCCGTGCCACCCGTTCGTCTCCTCCCACCTGTTGCACGCGGTCGGCACCGTCGGACAGGTCGGCGACGAGCTGGACGAGGAGCTCCAGGAGCAGTTCGGTGGGCGGACCTTCCACGGTGTCCGTGCCCCGGAGCCCGACGAGGGCCTCTCCGGCGGCTACCTCTGAGGGGGGCGGACCGACATGACCGACCAGTCGGACCGGAGCAGCTTCCTGGAGCTGCTGGCCGACCCCGACGTCGCGGTGGTGGCCCGCACCGCGGACACCGTCGTCCGCGACGCGGTCGACCGACTCACCACTGCCGACGTCGCTGTCCTGGTGGCCCTGCCCACCCACTGGCACCGCATCGCGGTGGGCGGGGCCCTTCGGCCGTGGCCCGCCCACGCCGTCGACGCGGTCGGAGCGGCCGGGGCAGGGCTGGGTTGGGCCGACGCCGACACCGCAGCCCTGTGCCGTGTCATGGCGGACACCGACCCGGAACTGACCCGTCCCGAGGGCCTCGACGATCCCCGGCGATGGTGGATCGTGGCCGGTTCGCCGTGGGACTGGACCGTGTGGCGGGCCGACGACGGCACCCTGGCGCTCGAGGTGCTGCGGTCCGGCTGGTCCGGTACATGTGCAACCGCAGTGCTGGACCGGGAACAGGAGGCGGCTCTCACCGAGCACGGGATCGACGCCCTCGCCCCACTGGTCGCATCCCTCCGGGACGGCTGAACGGATCCCGGTGGGTCGGCCCGGGCCGAAGCTTCCTGTCGCGTTGCGTCGAATCTGGGTGCGTGCGCTCGAGGCCCCGATTCGGCGGAAGCCGACGGCGGGTCACTGCCGCGACCCGGACGACTCGGTCCGCTCGCACCGGCCGTGCCTGCCCCGCGCCGCGGCCTACGGTGGGCGCGCCGCTCGCCCAGGAGCGGACCACCACAGGGAGCCCCACCATGGCCGAGCAGTTCATCCGGTACGCACCCGACCAGCCGTTCCCCGGCACGATCGGCCGCACGCTGGAGACCTCCACCCCGGCCTGGCCGTCCCGGCCCGAGCCGCCGGCCGGGGCGCCCAACGTGGTGGTCATCGTCCTGGACGACGTCGGCTACGGCCAGCTGTCGGCCTTCGGCGGCCTGTGCGAGACCCCCAACCTGGACCGCCTGGCGGACAACGGGCTCCGATACGCCAACTTCCAGACCACCGCCCTGTGCTCACCCACCCGGGGCTGCCTGCTCACCGGACGCAACCACCACGCCCTGGGGCTGGCCGCCATCACCGAGCTGTCCCTCGGCTATCCCGTCCCTCGACGGCGTCATGGGCTTCGAGCACGGCTTCGTCTCCGAGACCCTGGTGGAGCAGGGCTACAACACCTTCGCCGTGGGCAAGTGGCACCTGACCCCCAGCCAGGAGACGACCCCGGCCGGGCCGTTCAACCGCTGGCCCCTGGGGCGGGGCTTCGAGCGCTTCTACGGCTTCATGGGCGGTGACACCGACCAGTTCCATCCCGACCTGGTCCACGACAACCACTCCGTACGCCAGCCCTCCACCCCGGCCGAGGGCTACCACCTCAACGCCGACATCGCCGACCACGCCATCGCCTACATCGGCGACGCCCACACCTCGGCCCCGGACAAGCCGTTCTTCCTCTGGTACGCCACCGGTGCCGGCCACGCTCCCCACCAGGTGGAGCCGGAGTGGGTCGAGCGGTACCACGGGGCGTTCGACATGGGCTGGGACGAGTACCGCCGCATCGTGTTCGATCGCCAGCGGGCGTTGGGCCTGCTCGCGCCCGGCGCCGAGCTGTCGCTCCGCGACCCGGACGTGGAGCCGTGGGACGAGCTGTCCGACGACGCCAAGCGCATGTACACCCGACAGATGGAGGTCTATGCCGGCTTCCTGACCCAGACCGACCACCACATCGGCAGGGTGCTGGACTTCATCGAGCGGATCGGCGAGCTCGAGAACACCCTGGTGGTCGCGGTGTCGGACAACGGCGCCAGCGCCGAGGGCGGCGAGCACGGCACCCGCAACGAGGGCATGTTCTTCAACCTCGCCCCCGAGACGCTGGAGGACAACCTGGCCGTCATCGACCAGTGGGGGAGCGAGGACACGTTCAACCACTACTCGTGGGGCTGGACGTGGGCCGGCGACACGCCCTTCCGGCGCTGGAAGCGTGAGACCTACCGGGGCGGCATCACCGACCCCTGCATCGTGTCCTGGCCCGCCGGCATTCCCGCCCGGGGTGAGGTCCGCCACCAGTACGCCCACGCCATCGACCTGGTCCCGACCCTGCTGGACGTCATCGGGATCCCGGCCCCCACACACATCAGGGGCGTGGCCCAGTCGGAGCTGCACGGCACCAGCCTGGCCCCCACCTTCACCGACCCCGACGCCCCCGACGCCCACACCACCCAGTACTTCGAGATGTTCGGCCACCGCTCGATCTACCACGAGGGCTGGAAGGCGGTCTGCCCCTACCCGGGACCGAGCCTGGCCGAGGGCGCGGAGCGCGGCCACCCGTTCGGCACGCTCCTGACCGAGGACATCCTGGACCGACTGGAGGCCGAGGACTGGGAGCTGTACGACCTCACCTCCGATCCGTCGGAGTGCCACGACCTCGCCGCCGCGCAGCCCGCGAAGCTGGCCGAGATGAAGGCGCTGTGGTGGGCCGAGGCCGAGCGCTACGGCGTGCTCCCCATCGCCACCGGCGACCTGACCCGGCTCCTGGCCCGCCGGCCCTCCGTGGGCGGCAACCAGAAGGTGGTCGAGCTGTTCGCGGGGGGCGCCCCGCTGCCGTTCACCGGTGCTCCCCGGGTCTACAACCGGGCCCACGCCGTCACCGCCCGGGTGGTCGTCCCCGACGGCGGGGCCGAGGGCGTCCTCGTCACCCACGGCAACCGCCACGGCGGCTACTCGCTGTACCTGGCCGACGGCCACCTGCACTACGTGCACAACTACCTGGGGATGGACCGGTTCACCGTCACCTCGTCCGTGCCGGTCCCGGCCGGGGAGTCGACGCTGCGCATGGAGTTCCTCCCCACCGGCGGGCCCGACTTCTCCAGGGGTCACGGCAGCCCGGCGGAGGTCCGGTTGTTCCACGGTGACCAGGTCGTCGGCATGGGCGAGCTGCCCTGGACCGTGCCCAACCTGTTCTCCACCGCCGGCATCAGCTGCGGCTACGCCGCGTTCGACACCGTGGACCCGTCGGCCTACGAGGCCCCGTTCACGTTCACGGGCACCATCGAGCAGTTGGTCGTGGACCTCTCCGGCGAGCTGACCCAGCATCCCGCGGCGGAGATGACCCGCCTCATGACCCAGCAGTAGGGCCGACCGGATCAGGCGAAGCAGCTGGCCAGGAACCGCTCGAAGGCCTCGGCGTCCGGGACCACCTGGAGCAGGCCCGCCTCGTCGCGGCTGACCTGCAGGGCGGGGCAGAAGAAGCCGCCGGCGGACGTGAAGAAGTGGGGCGAGCCGACCACCTGACGGCGGACGCCCTCGGCGTGGTCGTCCACCACCCGTTGGGGGTCCACGGCCGCCCACTCCACCCCGTGCTCGGCCGCGACGCCGCGCAGCACGTCCTCGTCGCCCACGTCCACGCCGTGCTCGAACAGCAGGTCCCGCAGCGCCAGGCTCACCCGCTCGCCGGTGGCCGGGCCGACCTCATGGGCGGCAGCGGCCAGTGCCAGGGCGGGAAGCGACGTGGCGGGGAAGGTGTCCTCGCGGAACCCGCCGAAGAGGTCGGGTGCGACCTGGGTGCGGATGTCGTCGACCTCCTCCGCGATGAAGTGGGGGTCGAGCGGCCTGCCGTTCACGATCTCCAACGGCCAGGCCCGGACCCACAGCATCACGTCGTGCCGACCCAGCTCGGTGCGCCGGTCCACGAACCGGCGCAGGCCGACGTGGGTGAAGGGGCACCCGATGTCGGCGAACACCTCGATGGTTGCGTGCCCACTCATCGCCCCAGCGTAGGCCCCACGCCCCCCGGCTGATTCTGTGCTGCGAGCCGCGACCCATAGGTCGCGGCTCGCAGCACAGAAGGGTGGTGGGGGAGACTGGCGGGATGGGACCTGACGCCAGCGGCTGGGCTTACCTCGTCGTCTCCATCAACGGTGCCGCCTACACGCTCAACGCGTACCGGCCGGCCCGCAACAACCGGCTCCTGTTCGGGTGGAGCTTCTTCGCCTCCTGGATCACGATCGAGCTGGCCCCGTTCCACCTGGCCTGGCAGGTGGTGGCCACCGCCCTGTTCGCCCGCAAGGGCGCCCTGCGCACCACGCCCGGAAAGGTCGGCCTGGCCCTCACCCTGGCCTCCTGGGCCGGTCTGGCGCTGGCCGTCCGGCAGAGCTTCGCCGCCCGCCACGAGATCCGTGAGGCGCTGCGCGAGCTGCACCACGACGAGCCGGTCCGCACCCCCCTGCCGGTCAGGGTCGAGCGTCACATCACCTTCGCCCGGGCCGGCGGCAGGGCGCTGCGGCTGGACGTCCATGCCCCGGCCACCGCCCCGGAACCCGGCGTGAGGCGCCCCGCCCTGGTGCAGGTGCACGGCGGGGGCTGGGTCATCGGGTTCAAGGACCGCCAGGGCCAGCTGCTCATGAAGGAGATGGCCTCCCAGGGCTGGGTCTGCTTCAACGTGGACTACCGGCTCAGCCCGACGGCCACCTTCCCCGACCACCTCGTGGACGTGAAGCGGGCCATCGCCTGGATCCGTGAGCACGCGGACGACTACGGCGTGGACCCGGACTTCGTGGCCGTCACCGGTGGCTCCGCCGGTGGCCACCTCACCGCGCTGACCGCGCTCACCGGCAACCAGGAGCGCTACCAGCCCGGCTTCGAGTCGGCCGACACCTCGGTGCAGGCCGCGGTGCCGTTCTACGGCGTGTACGACTTCACCAACCGCAACGGGGTCTGGCCCGCCGAGACGGTGCCGCAGTTCCTGGCCCCGGTGGTGATGAAGGCCGACCTGGACGAGGCGCCCGAGGCCTATGCCGCGGCGTCGCCGTTGGACCAGGTCAACGACACCGCGCCACCGTTCTTCATCATCCACGGTGACAAGGACGTGCTCGCCCCGGTGGAGGATGCCCGGGACTTCGTGGCCCGCCTGCGGGCCGTGTCGCCCGAGCCCGTGTACTACCTGGAGCTGGCCGGCGCCCAGCACGCCTTCGAGACGTTCGCATCCATCCGGGCCAACGCCGTGGTGGAATCCGCGGCCCGGTTCCTGGACGCGGTGCACACCGCGTACGTGCGGGGTCCCGAGGCCGTCGCCACCCCGGACGAGGTGGAGGAGGCCGTGGCCCAGGAGCTGGGCCAGGACGTGGCCGACGAGCTCCGCACCGGCACCGAGGCGCTGGACTGACATGGGTGGCGTCGATCCCCGCGACGCCACCCTGGAGGCTGCCGCCCCGCTCGACGTCGACGGCGTGCTGTTGGACATCGACGGCGTCATCGTCACGTCGTGGCGCCCGATCGACGGCGCCCCCGCCGCGGTGGACGCCGTGCGCCGCGCCGGGTACCCGGTCCGGTTCGTCACCAACACCACCTCGCGCCCTGCGGCCGAGATCGCCGACCTGCTTCGTGCCGCCGGGGTCGAGGTGGGTGACGGGGAGCTGATCACGGCGGGGGTGGCGACCGCCGACCTGCTCCGCCGCGACCATGCCGACGCCCGGTGCCTGGTCCTCAACGACGGATCGGGTGACGACCTGGCCGGGATCGACGCCATCGGGCCAGACCACCCCGGTGCCGCGATCGCCGACGTGGTGGTGGTGGGCTCCGGTGGTCCCTCGTTCGGTTGGGACGCCGTCAACGCGGCCCTGCGGGCGCTGCAGGGTGGAGCGGCACTGGTGGCCATGCACGGCTCCATGGTCTGGAACACCGCCGAGGGCGCGTGCGTGGACGGCGGGGCCTACACGCTCCTGCTCGAGGCCGCCGCCGGTGTCGCCGCCACCGTGGTGGGCAAGCCTGCGCCCGCGCTGTTCCTGGCCGGTGCGCGTTCGCTGGCCTGCACCCCGGACCGGGTGGTGATGGTGGGCGACGACCTGAACAGTGACGTGCTCGCCGCCCAGGCCGTGGGCATGACCGGCGTGCTGGTCCGCACGGGCAAGTTCCGGTCCGGCGCCCTGGAGGCGGCGGCCCAGCGCCCGGACCTCGTGCTGGGCTCGTTGGCCGACCTGCCCGGCCTCCTTCCGGCCCGCTGAGGGAAGACCGTGCCTACTCGGCGTCCTCGACGTCGATGATCGTGACGTCCTCCTCGACCACCTCGAGCTCGCCGTCCTCACCCGCCACCGACACCGTCTCGGCGATCACCATGTCGCCCTCGGGGGTCTCGATGCCGATGGTCTCGTCGGTGGCCAGGACGTTGCCGTCCTCGTCGACGAGCGCCACCAGGTCGTCGATGACCAGGTTGCCGTCCTCGTCCACACCCTCGGTCTCCACCTCGACGATCTCGAAGTCCTCGCTGTCGCTCATCCGGGGGGTCTCCTCTGCTGCGTCGGCGTGCCCGAGCCACGATGGTGGCACATCACTCGACCACGCGGAGGGTGGACGGCAGGTCCATGTGGCGGAGCTTGCGGACCGTCAGCAGCGGTGCGACGGCCACCGCCCCGATGCCCACCACCAGCGCCGCCACCACCGTTGACGGTGCGATCGACGCGGACACGCCCAGGTCGGGGAACGTGCTGGGGATGAGCACCGCGACCATCCACCCGATCAGCAGCCGCCCCACCGCCAGGCCCATCACGGTGCCGAGCAGCCCGGTGAGGGCGGCCTCCACCACCGAGGTCCAGACCACCCGGCTGACCGGCAGCCCGAAGGCGAACATGGTGGCGTGCTCGCGGGCCCGTTCATCCACGTTGATGGACGTGGAGTTGAACGCGATGAGCACGGTCAGCAGCAGCACCATCACCTGCACCACGTCGAACAGGCCGATCGTCTCCTCCAGCCGGTCCCGGATGGACGCCGCGAACTTGGACACCGGCTGCACCGATGCCACGCCGTCCTTGGTGAACATCGCCCGCTGCACCTCTTCCACCGAGCCGACCGGAGCGGCCCGAACCGCGTTGGTGATCCCGTCCAGCCCGAACAGCCCGGCCTGGCCGTCATCCAGGTAGACGAGGAACCGGTACGGGTTGGCGTGCACGGCCAGCACGGGCAGTTCCGTGCGCTCGAACCGGTAGCCCAGGCCCTCCCGCACCGGGTGGCGCAGCGACACCTGGTCGCCCACGCCCACTCCCAGGTCCCGGGCGGCCTTGTCCGAGATCACCACACCCGGGCGGTCCTCGCCCAGGTCACCCGACAGCACATCGGGCCGCCACAGGTCCGAGGAGAAGTCGGTGGTCTGGATGAGCACGTCGAAGGCGTCGTCGCCGGTGCCGAGCTGCCCCGGCAGCCGCAGTCCGGTCTCCGCGTCCGTGACCAGGGCCTGGTCGGTGGCGCCGGCCACCACCGGCCCGTCGGCCGGGTAGAAGAAGTCCAGGTCGATGCTGACCCGGTCGGGGCTGGCCCCCAGGATGTCCGCCTCGCCCCGGTCGATGGTGGCCATGAACGAGTCGATCAGGCCCATCACCCCCACCAGCACCGCGATGGCCGCCGCGATCCCCAGTGCCGTCAGACCGGTCCGGCGCGGCGCCCGCAGCACGTTGCGGAACGGCATCTGGGTGATGGTGGAGCCGGGCAGGTGCACCAGCCACCGCGACAGGCCGCCGCCCGGGGTGCGGTGGGTGGTGCGGATGGCGTCCACCGGGGCCATGCGCAGCGTCTGGCGCAACGGCAGGATGCAGGCCAGGAGCGGGATGACGAACCCCAGCGCCGCTCCCCGCAGGAACACCGCGGGCTGGAAGTCGGTGATCCAGACCGGCATGGGCATGAGGCTCTGCCACAGTGAGCCCAGGACGTGCTGGAGGATGAGGCCCAGGGCCACGCCGGCCACCGCGCCGCCCAGCGCCACCTGGGCCCCGAACAGCACGGGCCGCACCGCCATCCTGCTGGTCGGCACCCCCATGGCCATGCCGATGCCGAACTCGCGGCGCTGCGCGGTCAGGATCCGGCCCACCAGGTTGAACGCGGCGAACGCCGCGCCGAACAGCACCATCACGGCGAAGATGCTGAAGAACCGTTGGTCCCCACCGATGTCGTCGTACATCAGGGTGCGGACCGGGTCGTCGGTCGGCTCCATCACCGTGAACGGCGACTGGGGGAACGCGGCACCGACGGCCTCCTCCAGCGCCGCCGCCACCCTGTCGGAGTCCGCGCCCGGCGCCAGGTCCACCAACATGTCGTTGACCTGACCCTCACGGCCGGACAGGCGCTGCACCGTGGGGAGGGGGGCGAACACCACGGCGTGGTTGGCCTGGGCCAGCAGGCCGCCGTCGCGGCCCATGATCATGAAGTACTCCGGTGACAGGACCCGGGCCACCACCCGGACCCGTTCGCCGCCGCCCAGGGTCACCTCCCGGGGCACCCGCAGCCCGTACTCGTCGGCGAAGTGCTCGTCGATGGCCACCGTGGTGGCGCCGGCCGCGGCGTCCTCCGCCCGCAACGCCCGACCGGTCTGCACGTCCAGGCCGTTCAGGCCGGCGCCGGACCCGGCGTCCACCCCGACGCTGACCAGCTCGCCCGGGACCAGCACGGTGGTGTCGTCGGTGGAGGCGTCCACCTGGGTCGGCACCCGCAGCCGCGGTCGTGACGCCGCGATCGAGCCGTCGCCGCCGTCGGGCGCGGTGCCGGCGCCCACACCGTCCACCACCTCCTGGAGCCGGGCCTGGTCCACGTAGACGTCGTCGTCGAACGCGACGCGCAGGTCGTACATGCCCAGTTGGGCGTAGCTGGCGTCGTAGGTCGCCTGGCGCCATGGCGTGGCCGACGACAGGCCCGAGTACACCCCGGAGCCCACACCGATGATGAGGGCGATGGCCACGACCTGCGGCCAGCGGGCCCGGAGGTCGCGCCAGGACCACCGGAGGAACGAGACACGACGTCGCACGCTCACCAGCGCAGGTCGGACACGGGGGTGGGGCCGCCCGCCGGTGCGGCGTCGCCCACGACCCGCCCGGAGGACAGCTCGATGACCCGGTCCGCCACCTTGGCGATCTCCCGGTTGTGGGTCACGACCAGCACCGTCACGCCGCTGCGGGCCTGGTCCCGGAGCAGCTCCAGGATCTGCACGCCGGTGCGGAAGTCCAGCTCGCCCGTCGGCTCGTCGGCCAGCAGCACCGGGTTGCCGGTGGCCAGGGCCCGGGCGATGGCCACCCGCTGCTGTTCGCCGCCGGAGAGCTGGTGGGGGAAGTGGCCGGTGCGGTCGCCCAGACCGACCCGCTCCAGCACCTCGTCCGCCCCGGGACGGTCGGTCCCGTCGTCCTCGGTGACGTCGATGGCGAACTGCACGTTCTCCCGGGCCGTCAGTGCCGGGAACAGGTTGAAGGTCTGGAACACGAAGCTGACGGTCCGGCGCCGGAACCGGGTCAGCTCGGCCCGCGTGGCGCCCTGCAGGGACGTCCCGGCGATGCTCAGGGTCCCGTCGGTGGGCACGTCCAGCGCTCCCAGGAGGTTCAGGAGGGTGGTCTTGCCGCTGCCCGACGGGCCCAGCACCACCACGAACTCGCCGGCCTCGACGGTCAGGTCCACGTCGGCCAGCGCGGTGACGGTGGTCGGCCCCAGTTCGTACCGCCGGCCCAGGCCGGCCACCTCGATCACAGCCATTGCTGTCGCAACGCTACTCGTGTCACCTGACCCGACCCATTTCGTGCTGCGAGGCGCGACCTCTGGGTCGCGGCTCGCAGCACAGAGTCGGGTGGTGGTCGGGTGGTGGTCGGGAGGTGTTGTTCCACCACCGGGGGTGCGCCACACTGCAGGCGGGCCGACCGCAGGCGATCGACCGGTCCGGGGGGACACATGAGGGCGACCCGACGTCAGTTCCTGATGAGTGCGGCCGCGGCTGCCGCCGCGGCGGGCGCCGCGGGGTGTGCGGCCCCGGCCACCGGTGGGCCCGGCCCCACGCCGGCCTGCTCGGCCCCCAGCATCGGCGGGCCCACGCCGCTGCCGCTGCCGGGCACGGCCGGCCTCATCGACGAGGCCCTGTTCCAGGGCAGGGTCGACGAGTACCTCACGCTGGCCACCCAGGGCCTGGAGCCCACCAACACGGCCAACGTCATCGCCCACCTGACCCGGGCCGGCCGTGATCCCGGCTTCGTGTGGGACCCGTCCCTCGTCGGCCCGGCCCTGGCCGGCCTGGACCCGTTCGAGGACACCAGCGACTTCGACCTCATGAACCTGCAGTGGGTGCTGCGCCTCGGCCACGGGGTGCTGCCCGCCGCCACCATCGCCGCGGTGGAGGACGCCATCGCCGGCGCCCGCTACCGCTACGACGACCCGCTCCCTGCCGGGCAGCTGGACAACAAGTGGTTCTGGAGCGAGAACCACCGGATCATCTTCGCCGTCGACGAGTACCTGGGCGGGCTGGCCCTGCCGGACCGGGTGTTCCACTTCACCGGCCTGACCGGCGCCCAGCACGCGGCCCGCACCCGCCAGCGCATCGTGGACTGGATCGGTGAACGCACCCGCTTCGGCTACAGCGAGTGGCACTCCAACGTCTACATGAAGTACGACTACGCGCCGCTGCTGACCCTGGTGGAGTTCGCGGACGACACCGAGCTGGTCAGCCTGGCCGCCGCCGCGCTGGACGTTGCCATGTTCGACGTGGCGAGCCACACCTTCGAGGGCGTCTACGGCGTGACCCACGGCCGCGGCTACAAGGCGGGCAAGACCAACGGCCTGAGCGAGTCCAGCTTCGGCACGGCCAAGCTGCTCTTCGACACCACCGACCGGCCGTACCAGAGCACCGCCGACATCGGGCCCACGTTCTTCTCCGCCTCCAGCCGCTACCGCCTGCCCGAGGTCATCCGTCGGGTGGCCCGCAGCCACGAGGTGGTCACGGTCCGCGAGCGCCACGGCGTGCCCCTGGACCCCCACGAGTCCCTCACGCTCGATCCGCAGGGCGCCTACGGCTACGACTACGACGACCCGGCCAACCTGCCGTTCTGGTGGTCCCAAGGGGCGCTCACCGCCTGGCAGCTGCTGCCGGTCACGCTGGACGCGGCCAACCGCTGGAACCTGTTCGACACCGAGCTGTTCCAGAGCTTCAGCGCCGTCAGGCAGTTCACCGACCTCAACCCCGGCCTGCTCCAGGTGATCATCCGGGAGCTGGCCCCCTTCGCTGCAGCCGGGGTGCTGGGCGAGGCCCACACCTACACCTGGCGCAGCCCCGACGCCATGTTGTCCTGCGTGGTGGACCACCGGGTCGGCGACGCCATGGAGCAGGTGCACGCCTGGCAGGCCACGCTCGGCCCCGAGGCCGTGGTGTTCACGACGCACCCGACCAAGGACGTTCCCAAGACCCTGGACTGGAGCTCCGACAAGGGCTACTGGACCGGCACCGCGTCCATGCCCCGCAGCGCGCAGCGACACACCGCCGCCATCCACATCTACCAGCCGGCCTACGCCTCGCCCACGGACCCGCTGCTGGGCCCGATCTTCTCCTACCAGCCCTTCACCCACGCCTTCTTCCCCCAGGACCGCTTCGACGAGGTGGTGGAGGGTGACGGGTGGGTGTTCGGCCGCAGCGGCGATGGCTACGTCGGGTTGTTCTCGGAGCGTCCCACGCAGTGGCGCACCTACGACACGGCCACGGAGGCCACCGGCGGGCACACCCTGCCGTTCGACCTGCTGGCCCCCGGCGGTGCGGACAACGTGTGGATCGTGGAGGTGGGCCGGGCCGCCGACCACGGCAGCTTCGCCTCGTTCGTGAGCGCCTGCACCGCGGCGGTGGTGGAGGTGACCCGGGCCCCCGGCGACGTGGCGGTCCGCTACGAGTCACCGACCGAGGGCGAGCTGCGCCTGGGGATCCGCACCCCGTTCTTCGTGGACGGTGTGGAGACCCCGCTGCGCGACCACCCCCGCCACTCCAGCCCGTGGGCGGAGCAGTGCCACCTGGGCCAGGGCTTCGACATCAGCGAGGGCGGCGCCCGCCTGCAGCTGGACTTCACCCACGCTGCCCGCCGGGTCAGCTGACGGGCAGACCCGCTGGTCACCTGACGACGGGCGTCAGGTGACCCCACCCACCCCGCGGGTGGCCATGGAGTCCAGGATCTGCTCCTCCACGTCACGGGGGTCCTCCGCCGCGCCGGCGTCGCGCAGGACGGGGGCGGTGTCCGCGATCCCCTCGTAGCCCAGCAGCTCCGTCTCGTGGCCGGCCTCGCCCAGGGCAGGGCTGACGTCGATCAGCGGCCGGTCCCGGCGGGCGCCCCCGGCGTCCTCCACCGCGTGGCCGCGACCCGTGTCATGTCCGGCGGGTGCCTGTCCGGCCCGGGTCCTGTCCGGCGGGGTCCTTCTGATGTGGCGTGTCCATGTCCGCGCTCCCGGAACGCCACCGTCTGGTCAACCGGCGTTCACCTCACGGATGACTCTACCCACCGATCAGCGCCAGCCGACCTTCTTCATCAGTCGTAGCGCCGCGGTCATCACCGCGGCGAACCCGTCGTCGCCCAGCTGCTGCGAGGGCGGGGCCAGGTTGAACAGGCGCTGGCGGGCGATGGTCTGGGACTCGGTGTACTTGAGGCAGGCCGTGCGACGCCGTGGCGTCGACCCATGCCGGAGTCGCCCATGCCGCCCATGGGGGCGTCGATGCTGCCCCACGCCGCGGCGTACGCCTCGTTGACGTTGACGGTGCCGGCACCGCAGGCGGGCCGCCACGTCCCGGCCCCGTCGGGCCGAACCGGCTCCACACGCTGGCGTTGAGCCCGTAGCGGGTCGTCGTTGGCCCGCTCGACGGCCTCGTCGTCGGAGCCGACCCGGTAGATCGACACCACCGGCCCGAAGGTCTCCTCGGCGAACAGCGTCATGCTCTCGGCGTGACGTCGGTGAGCACGGTGGGCTCGAAGAAGAACGGACCCAGGTCGGGGCGGGCCGAGCCGCCGGCCAGCACGGTGGCCCCTTGGCGACACGGCGTCGTCGACGTGGCGGTGATCACCTCGAGCTGCTCGGTCGAGGTGAGCGAGCCCATCTGGAGCCGAAGTCGTATGCGCCGGTCCGATGCTGCATCGCCTCCACCGCCGTCGACGAACGTCGCGCACGAAGCGGTCGTACACGGCATCCGCGACGTACATCCGCTCGATCGGAGATGCAGAGCTGGCCGCTGGAGGAGAAGCAGGCGCGCACCGCACCCTCGACCGCGCGGTCCAGGTCGGCGTCGTCGAGCACCACCATGGCGTTCTTGCCGCCCAGCTCCAGGAGCAGTCCACCAGGCGCTCGCCGGCCTCCCGGGCGATGCGCGCGACCCGACTCGGTGGAGCCGGTGAACATCACGTAGTCGGCCGCGTCGAGCAGCGACGTCGCCGATCGTGCTGCCCCGGCCCAGCACGATCTGCCACAGGTCCTCGGGCACGCCGGCCCGGCGCGCCAGGTCGAGCGCGTACAGGGCGGTGAGCGCGGTCTGGTTGTCGGCCTTCTGCAGCACGGCGTTGCCGGCCAGCAGGGCGGGGATGGTGTCGCCCGCTGCCAGGCTCAGCGGGTAGTTCCAGGGTGAGATCACCGTCACGATCCCCTTGGGGTGGCGCAGCTCCTGCACCGAGGTGAGCCCGGGGATCAGGCCGGTGCGGCGGTGCGGGGCCAGCGCCCGCGCGGCGATGCGGGCGTAGTAGCGGCAGGTGTTGGCGATGTCGCCCACCTCGAGGAACGCGTCCCTGCGGGCCTTGCCGTTCTCCACCTGGATCAGGTCCATGAGCTCGTCGCGGGCGTCCAGCACCAGGTCGTGGAGGCGCAGGAACACCGCGGCCCGCTCACGGACCGGGACGGTGGCCCACTCCCGCTGGGCGGCGCGGGCCCGTGCCGCGGCGGCGTCCACGTCGGCCGGGGTGCACTGGGGCAGGTCCACGATCGCCGCGCCCCCGAACGGGGTGTGGGTGGTGACCCGGTGGGCCTCACCGGAGGAGCTGACCAGGCCGGTCAGCCGCCGCTTGAGCATCTCGGTCAGGCCGGCCGGCAGTGCCGGGGGGATGGCCGGCGTGGCCCCGCCGGCGGTCGGGCCGCCCTGGCTGTTGACGGTGGACCGGGCATCGGTGCTGGTCATGTGGAAGTCCTCCCCGCGGTTCTGCGCTGGTGGCACCGACGTTAGGACGCGCGCCGAGCGGAGGCTCAGGCGGGCGGAATGGCTGCGGGGTGGCGACGCGGACGCGTGGGTGCCGGGCCCGACGGGATGGGGCGGCCGTCGGGCCCGGCTGCGCCACTTGGGGAATGGCGCCCATGTGGGTCCGCTGGTGTGGCCTGCCTGGTGGGACCAGTCAGACCCAGCGGGTGGTGCGGTCGACCTCGGCGTCCTTCTCCCCCCGGAAGAAGTCCTCCTTGTCCACCACGACCCGCTCGCGGACCTGTGAACGCATCTTGGCGGTGGACTGTGACAGTGAACGGAACGCGACCTCCGCACCGGTGCCGTCGGGGGCGAACGACCGGGTGTTGATTCCCGCCCCGGGTGCGATCCGCCGGGGGTGGCACGAGGGGCCCCGCGCGTTACATGGAATGTGCCCCTCAACTTCGCCATGATCGGTGTCCGATAGGGCGTGCACGGGCGGAGTTCTCCGTCCCGGGACGGGCAGGAGCCGGGGATGATCACGAACACGCGACGGGGGACCTTCACGGTGGCCGCGGTGGTGGCAGGTGTGCTGCTGGTGGGTGGTGCAGCCGGGGCCACGGCGCTGGGCGTGACCGGCCAGGGCACGCCGGACACCACGACCGCCACTGCGGACGGCACCACCACGGTGGTGGCACCGGTGCCGATGGCCGCCGACGGCTCCACGACGTCCAGCACCGTCACCGACGGGACCGACGCCGGCGCAGCACCGACCACCCTGGCGGTGGAGACGACCACCACGGTGGTGGACGAGG
This sequence comes from uncultured Actinomycetota bacterium, assembly GCA_963773765.1. Lineage (GTDB taxonomy): Bacteria > Actinomycetota > Acidimicrobiia > Acidimicrobiales > Microtrichaceae > CAVZCC01. The sequence goes on from CAVZCC010000006.1 coordinate 509,329, forward strand.
CGGAGGCGGCCCGGTCCCGACCCGTCGGGACCGGCCGCCTTCGGTCTGTGCCGGGCGTTCTCCGGCCGCGCCGGCCAGCCCGGCAACTCCCAGGCCTGGGCCCGACTCAACGAGGCAGCCGGTGGCGACATCGCGGGCTGGTGCGCGGCGGTGCTGGCCGACAAGGAACTGCAGCGTGGCCACCGCGACGGGGCCGACGACGATGACGCGGCGGACGACCCGGACGACACCGACGACATCGACAGCGACGACGACGGGGCGACCGGCCCCTCGACCGAGCCGGCCGCCCGGGCTGGCCAGGGTGGGGGCCACGGAGCCTCCGCCGGGAAGAACGCCGGCCCGGCCGCGCCGGCCGCCGGTGGCCACCCGGCCCAGGGCAAGGGCACGGGTGGCAACAAGGGCTGACCTGCGGGGACTGGGGAACGCAGCAGCACCCGTCGGGCCGGGACCTGGGGTCCCGGCCCGACGACGTCACGGACCGGTGCGGGCGGTCAGCCGGGTGGGCCAACCGCATCGCCGATGGCCGCCGATGGCCGCCGAAAACGACAAGAACCGCCGATCCCGGAGGATCGGCGGCCCCTGCTCAGGAGTCCTGATCAGATGACGCGGACGTTCTGGGCCTCTTCGCCCTTGCGGCCGGGAGCCACGTCGAACTCGACCTTCTGACCCTCGTCGAGGGACTTGTAGCCATCTCCAACGATGTTGGAGAAGTGGACGAAGACGTCGTCGGCGCCATCACGAGAGATGAAGCCGAAGCCCTTCTCTGCATTGAAGAACTTCACGGTTCCAGTAGTCACATTCACTCAATTCGCTTGATCGGGCGACCCTCGTGGCCGTTCCCGCTCATCCACCGTACCCCGTGGCGGCCCCGACACACGACCGGGGCGCCGATTCCTTGATCCGGCCCGGGTGGATCCACAGGTGTCACGGGAGGGGGCGTCGCCCGGAGAACGGAATGGTGGACCCGCCCGGGGGCTGGCCGGGGTGTTCCATGCATGCCCCGCTGGGGGCGGCAGCCAGGTCAGGGAGCGGACTCAGCGCCCTCCACGTGGCCGGTGTCCTCCGCTCCCTTGGGCGGCTTGCCCTCGCCCCACTCCACGATGCCGCCCAGCACGTCCTTGGCCACGTCCTTGAGTGACTCCGGCTTGCCCAGGTGCGCCGGCCGGATGTTGGGCTCGTCGTCCTTGGTCTCCTGGAACTTCGGCTCGTCGGCCATGTCGGTCCTCCCGGGTCGCGTGTCTCTGGCTCCATCATGCCCGCCCCGGGCACCCGGTCCCACCTCGGGGGAGAGCGGGTCGTGGGCGGCACCGGGGCGGACCGGATCCGAGCCGCGGTCGGCGCCGGCCGACCGGTTTGCCGAGCCCGACCCCGGCGGCTGGGCTCACCACGCAACGGTCGCGGGTCAATGCGTACCGGTTACGGAGCCGGTTTCGGATCTGCGCTCGGCACACTGGGAGGATGCTCACGAGCTACGTCGTCGTCATCATCCTGATCAGCGTCGTGCTGCCGGTCGCGATCATCGTGTTCGTCCGCGGTGCACTGTTCGGCAACACCAAGGGCAACCGGGCCAGGGCCCAGGAGCTCATGTCCACCGGCAGCAAGGCCCGGGCCATGATCCTGCGCGTGGACCCCACCGGTGTGATCGTGAACCACATCAACCTGCAGTGCATCGTGCAGTTCCAGATGGAGCCGCTGGACGGCTCCCCGCCGTTCCAGGCCCAGCAGAAGACGATGATCAACCAGACCGCGATGCCCCGCGTCGGTGACGTCTGGCCCGCCTGGTACGACCCGTCGGACCTGACCAGCTTCACCGTCGGCATGCCGGACGGCGCCTCACCGGACCAGATCCCGCTGTTCCGCGAGTTCGGCATCAAGCACCCGCTCGACACCTCTGCCGCCTGAGCGGGCCGTCAAGGACTTGTGAACGCAACGACTGGTCCGTAGCCTCAGCACTGGGGACGATCCCGGGAGGCACCATGAGTCGACGTGGACGGACCAGGCAGAAGGCGACCGCTGCGACCGCGGCGACCGCAGCTGGAGCGGTCGGGATCCTCGCCCTGCTCAGGGGGCGGCGGGAGCGTCGCCTGAAGTCGGCGATGGAGGGCATCGAAGCGACGGTCCTGCCGCCGCAGCAGTCGGCCGAACCCGTGGTGGACCTCGGCGGCGGCGGACCGGACGAGGCCCACGCACCTGGCCACCATCACCTCGCCCCGCCCCCGGAGGACTCCGTGCCCGGCGCCGGGCCCACCCCGAGCCGGGGCTACCGGTCCGGACACCGGGACCGTGGGGGCCGGTCGATCAGCTTCCGGACGAAACGAGGGCGGTGATCAGTCCGCCCAGGGTGGCCAGCTGCTCGGCCGCGACCCCTCCGAGGTCCACCCCGGTGCGCTCGTGCAGGGCCGCCCGCAGCTCCTGCAGGTCCATGGAGTCCAGGTCGAGCTCCTCGGCCAGGTCCACGTCGTCGGGGACGGCGGACAGGTCGGCCTCGGGAGCGATGCGCCGGAGGGCGTCCGCGACCTCCTGACGGGCCTGGTCGCGGTCCGCTGGTTGCTCGGGCATTCGGGCCTCCGTCACTGGGGTTCGTCGAGCCGGTCCGGAGACCGGAGGAGCTGGTCGATGCGGGACAGGAACCGGCTGCCCAGGTGCCCGTCGCAGGCCCGGTGGTCCGCCGCCAGGGTGGCGGTCACCACCCGCCGGGGGACCACCTGTCCCTCCACCACCCACGGTCGGGTCACGATCCGGCCGTAGCCCACGAGCGCCACCTGCGGTGGGTGGATCACGCCGTGCACGACGTCGGCGCCGCGGTCGCCCAGGTTGGTGACGGTGATCGACGACTCGGCCAGGTCGGAGCTGCGCAACGCGCCGCGGCGGGCCCGCTCGACGATGCCCCGCAGGCCGTCCATGAGCTCGGCGACGGGGACCTCGTCGGCCTGCTGCAGCGTGGGCGTGACCAGCCCACCGCCCCGCAGCGCCACCGCGACCCCCAGGTCCACCCGCGCCGCCGGGACCAGCGCGTCGTCCCGCCACCATCCGTTGAGGTCGGGGACGGCCCGGGCGGCCAGGGCCGCGGCCCGCAGCAACAGCACGGCGGGGATGAGGCGGTCCTCCGGTGCGAGCCCGGCGTTGCGTGCCTCCATCCAGTGCAGGGTCGGTTCCAGGTCCACCGTGGTGGCCAGGTGGAAGTGGGGGATCTCCCGGTTGGACCGCTCCATGGACCGGGCCGCGGCGCGTCGCGACGAGCTCCGTCGGTCGCCCGGGGTCGGCGGGACGACGGTGGCACCGGCGGCGGCCAGGACATCCCGTTCGTGCACCGCGCCACCGGTCCCGGAGCCCACCACCGAGGCGAGGTCGACGCCGGACCGCTGCGCCGCCCGGCGGGCCCGGGGCGACACCCGGCCGGTCGCGGCCAGGGCCGCCGCCGGCGGCGCCGGGGCGTCGGGGCCCACTGGCGCAGGCGGTGGGGCCGGGGGTGCCCCGGTCGCCGGGGCCGTTGCCGCGGCGTGGACGTCGGCCCGGGTGATGCGTCCACCGGGGCCGGTCCCGACCACTGCGTCGATGTCCACGCCCAGCTGCTCGGCGAGGTGGCGGAGCACGGGTGACAGCACCACCGATGCGTGGTGTCGTCCGGGGCCACCGGTGGGGGCAGCAGGTCCCGTCGGGGCCGCCGCGGCGGGTGGTGCCACCGGTCGGCCCGGCGCGGCAGGCACGGGTGGGATCGGCGAGGGAACGGGTGCGGCGGGCGCGGATGCTGGTCGGGGGGCGGGTGCCGGGGCCGGCGCCGTCCGGGGCACCGGCGCGGCTGCCGGGGGGTGCGGGCGGGCCGCCCCCGGTTCCGGGCCGCCCGCCCCGAGGCGGGCCAGGGGGGTGCCCACCGGCACGGTGGTGCCGGGCTCGACCAGGAGCTCCTGCACCACCCCGGACTCGAACACCTCCACGTCGATGACGGCCTTGTCGGTGTCCACCGAGGCCACGATGTCGCCCCGCTCCACGTGGTCCCCCACCGCCACGCGCCATTCCACCAAGGTGCCCTGGTCCATGTCCGCGCCCAGCGAGGGCATCCGGAACTCTCCCATCAGGCCAGCGTCCTGCGGACCGCGTCCACCACGTCGGTCACGCCGGGCAGGGCCGCGTCCTCCAGGTGCTTCGCGTACGGGATCGGTACCTCGGCCGTGGCCACACGCTCGACCGGAGCGTCCAGGTCCCAGAAGGCGACCTCGGCCAGCCGGGCCGCGATCTCCGCGCCGATCCCACCCGAGCGCCAGCCCTCCTCCACGATGACCACCCGGCCGGTCCGGGCCACGGAGGCCAGGATGGTGGCGTCGTCGAGCGGCCGCAGGGTGCGGAGGTCGAGGACCTCCGCCGAGATCCCCTCCCCGGCCAGTTGGTCCGCCGCGGTCAGGCACCGGTACAGGGATGCACCGTGGGTGACGACCGTGACGTGGTCCCCGGCGCGTCGGACCGCGGCGTGGTCCAGGTCCACCGGTTCGGCCACGGCAGCGACATCGGCCTCCATGGTGAACAGGCCGCCGTGCTCGAAGATGATCACCGGGTCCGGGTCCGCCACCGCCGCGGGCAGCATGGCCCGGGCGTCCTCCACCGTGGCGGGCGCCACGATGCGCAGCCCGGGGATGTGGGCGAACCAGGCCTCCAGGCTGTGGCTGTGCTGCGCGGCCAGCTGCCGACCGGCGCCCGTGGTGGTGCGGATCACCAGCGGGACCTGGAACTGGCCGCCGGACATGTGCTGGATGGTGGCGGCGTTGTTCATGATCTGGTCCAGCGCCAGCAGGCTGAAGTTGACCGTCATGATCTCCACCACCGGCCGCATGCCCCCCAGCGCGGCGCCGATCCCGGCCCCCACGAAGGCCGACTCGGACAGGGGTGTGTCCCGGACCCGGTCGGGGCCGAACTCCTCGAGCAACCCGAGCGTGACGGCGAAGCACCCCCCGTAGGCGCCGATGTCCTCGCCCATGAGGAACACCCGGGCGTCGGCGGTGAGCACGTTGCGCAACCCCTCCCGCAGGGCCTCCCGGTAGGTGAGGCGGACGGTCGCCCCCGGCGCCGCCGTCCCGGAACCCGTGGCGGTGGACCCGGTCGGGGCGCTCATCGTGTGCCGCCCGTGGTGATGGTCGAGTCGTCGGAGTACACCCAACGGGTCAGGTCCTCGACCGGCTCCATGGTCCCGGCCTCCGCGAACGCAACGGCGTCGTCGATCTCGGCGGCCACGCTCCGCTCCAGGTCCTCCAGGAGCGCGTCGTCGACCACGCCGGCGGCCACCAGCCGGGAGCTGAACGCGGGGATGGGGTCCCGCAGCCTCCAGCGGTCCACCTCGGCGGAGTCCCGGTACCGCTCGGGGTCGTACATCGAGTGGGCCCGGAACCGGTAGGTGCTGAGCTCCAGGAACACCGGGCCGCCACCGGCACGCACGCTGGTGACGGCGCGTCGGGCAGCCCGGTCCACCGCAGCCACGTCCATGCCGTCCACCGTCCAGGCCGCCACGTCGTAGGAGGCGGCCTTGACGGCCAGGTCGACGTCCGACTCCGAGCGCTCCAGTGCCGTGCCCATCGCGTAGTGGTTGTTCTCACAGCAGAACAGCACCGGGAGGCCCCACAACGCGGCCAGGTTGAGCGACTCGTGGAACTCACCCTCGGCGACCGCCCCCTCGCCGAAGAAGCAGGCCGTCACCACGTCCCGGCCCGACAGCTGGTCGGCCAGGGCCAGGCCCACCGCCACCGGCAGCCCGCCGCCCACGATCGCGTTGCCGCCGTAGAAGCGGGTGGCGGCGTCGAACAGGTGCATGGAGCCGCCCCGGCCCCGGCTGCACCCCTCCGCCCGGCCGAACATCTCCGCCATGACCGCACGCATGGACAGGCCCCGCACCAGGGCATGGCCGTGCTCCCGGTAGGTGGCCACGACGGCATCGCGGGGCTCCAGGTTGGCGATGACGCCGGTGGCCACCGCCTCCTCGCCGATGTAGAGGTGCAGGAAGCCGCGGATGGCTGCCGCCGAGTACAGCTCCACACAGCGTTCCTCGAAGCGCCGGACCCGGATCATCTGGTGCAGCAGCCACCGGGCCCGGTCCGCACCCAGGGCGTCCAGGTCCTGGGCCGTGGCGGGACCCGGGGCCGCACCGCCGGCACCGGGCTGGTCGGTTCCGTCGTCCATCAGGGGTCCTCCGGGGTCGGGGCGCCGGGCTCGGGCTCCAGGGTGGACAGGTCGCCCTCCGGCAGGCCCAGTTCCCGGGCCCGCAGCAGGCGGCGCATGATCTTGCCGCTGCGGGTGCGGGGGAGGTGCTGGTCCACGGCGATGTCGCGCGGGGCGACCGCGGCGCCCAGCCTGGTCCGGGCGAAGCCGATCAGCTCCAGGCGGAGGTCGTCGCTCCACTCCACCCCGGCCGCGAGGGACACGAAGGCCTTCACCACGTTGCCGGCGACCTCGTCCGGCACGCCGATGACCCCGGCGTCCACCACGGCGGGGTGCTGGGTCAGGACGCGCTCCACCTCGAACGGGCCGATGAGGTGGCCGGCGGTCTTGATGACGTCGTCGGAGCGGCCCACGAACCAGTACCACCCGTCGCCGTCCCGGGTGGCCAGGTCGCCGGAGAGGTACCAGCCGTCGGCGAAGCACCGCTCGTACCGTTCCTCCTCGTGGAGGTAGCCCCGGAACATGGACGGCCAGCCGGCCCGCAGCGCGAGCATGCCCTCCTGGTCCGGGCCGGTGACCAGCTCGATGGTCCCGTCCGCCCGTCGCACCGGCTCGTTCTGGTCATCGACGGCCACGAGGGTGGCCTCGATGCCGGGAAGGGGACGGCCCATCGAGCCGGGCCGGATGTCGGTGGCGGCGAAGTTGGCGATCATGATCCCGCCGGTCTCGGTCTGCCACCAGTTGTCGTGGATGGCGTGGCCCAGGACGTCGCGGCCCCAGGCCACGGCGTCGGGGTGGAGGGGTTCGCCCACCGACGCGACGAACCGGAGTGAGGACAGGTCATGGTTCCGGGGGAGCTCGGCGCCGGCGCGCATGAGCATGCGGACCGCGGTGGGAGCGGTGTACCAGACGTTGACGTGCTGTTCGGCGAGGGTGGCGTACCAACGGTCGGCGTCGAACTCGGCCTCGTCCACGATCGTGGTGACGCCATGGGTGAGCGGGGCGACGATCCCGTAGGACGTCCCGGTGACCCATCCCGGGTCCGCGGTGCACCAGAACACGTCGTCCTGGTGCAGGTCCAGCGCGAAGGCGGCGGTGGCGTGGTGGGCGACCACGGCCCGGTGCACGTGCAGCGCCCCCTTGGGGGTGCCGGTGGAACCGGAGGTGAAGTGCAGCAGCGCAGGGTCCTCGGGGCCGGTCGGCGCCGCGGCGGGGAGCGGCCGTGCGGACCGCAGCAACCCGGCGAGGTCGTGCACGCCCTCCCCGTCCACTTCGGCGCCGTCGACCAGGAGCACGTGGTCCAGTTCGGGCAGTTGGTCGCGCCCGGCGGCCACCCGCTTCCGGTGGAGGGCAGCGGTGGTGACCAGCACGCGGCCGTTGCCACGGCTGAGCCGCTGGCGGATCGGCTCCGGGCCGAAGGCGGAGAAGAGCGGACAGAACACCGCTCCGTACATGAGGCTGCCGATCGCGGCCACGTACAGCTCGGGGCGGCGCCCGAGGAGGCAGAACACCCGGTCGCCCCGCTCCAGGCCCAGGTCGCCCAGCACGGCGGCGAACCGGCCTGCGGCGTCGGCCAGAGCGGCGTAGGTGGTGTCCTGCACGGTGTGGTCCTTGCGCAGGAACCGCAGGGCGACCTTGTCCGCGAGCGGTCCGGCGGCATGGCGGAGGACCGCCTCGTGGGCGATGTTGAGCCCTCCCCCGGGGAGGCCGTCCAGTTCCTGTGCCGCCGCGTCCCAGGAGAACCGCGCGCACGCGTCGTCGTAGTCGGCCAGGTTGGGTTCCCTGCCGGGGGGTGGGGTTCCCTTGGCGGTCTCGGCGTGCTGCACGGCGGCCTCCGGGGCCAGCGATTGTGACCGCAAGGTAGCCGGGATGGGAGGCGGGGGCATCTCCGGCCGGCCCGCCCGGGTGCCCGCCGGCCCTGTTCAGGCGGCCAGGTCGCCGTACTCCCGGACCAGTTCGCCGGTGGCGTCGAATCGCTCGAACCAGCGGCAGTGGGGCCGGACCAGCTCCTCGAAGGTGTCCGCGCCCTCCTGGTGCAGCAGGCCTGTGGCGAACACGCCACGGGCCAGGCGCTCGGTGAGGGCACCGGTGCCCTTGACCTCGGCGAAGAAGACCGGCTCGTCCACGCCGGGCCGGAGCTCGTAGCTGAACGAGGCCACGGTGCGGCGCTCCACCACGTCCACCACCTCCAGGCGGTGGTCCATCTCCAGGGCCATGACGACGTCGTGGATGCCGACGTCCCGGGCGAAGAAGGGCACGTTGGCCACCTGGAACAGGTTGCTGCCCAGGGGTCGGGCCCAGACGTTCTCACCGGCGATCTCCTCGGAGCCGATGGCGATGTGGACGCTGACCAGGTCCATGGGGGGTGTCGGGTGGACCATGGCGGGGCCTCCTGGGGGCGGGCCCGCCGGAGCGGACCATGTGGAGGGGAAGCCGACCCCGATCGTCGCGGGTGGCCATCCCGTGCGCCACGGGGAGCGGTCCCCGGTCCGGGCCGAACGACATGGCGCACCACCCCGGTACCGGTGCAGACTCAACGGCAGGGAGGGGCGCCCCCGTCCGCTCCCGGAGGGATGGGGTCCATGTTGCGACTCAGCCTTCGGGCGATCCGCCAGCACCCGGCGCGCTTCGCGCTCACGACCTTCGCCGTCGTGCTGGGCGTCGGGTTCGTGGTGGGCGCGTTCGTGGTGACCGACACCGTGCGCACCGCGGTCGGCGGGCTGTTCACCGACATCAGCGCCGGCGTCGACGTGTCGGTGCGGGCCCGGTCCAACCTGGAGGCCGGCGCACAGGGCGGGCCGGCCAGCCGGGGACGGATCCCGGACACGGTGCTGGCCACCGTGCTGGACGTCGACGGGGTGGAGGCCGCCCAGGGCTCCGTGAGCGGCTACGCCCAGCTGCTCGACCTGCAGGGAGAGGCCGTCACCACCAACGGTGCCCCGTTGCTGGGCGTCAGCTGGGGAGACGTGGAGGAGGCGGTGCCGGCCACCATGGACGACGGCCGGCCGCCGGAGGGGCCCGATGAGGTGGTGATCGACCGCGACACCGCCCAGGACTACGGCTTCCGGGTGGGTGACCGCACCACCGTCCTGCTGCTCGGCGGCTCCCGGGAGGTGGAGATCGTCGGGGTGTTCACCTTCGGCGAGACCAACAGCCTCCTCGGTGCCCGCCTGACCGGCTTCGACCTGGCGTCGGCCCAGGAGGCGTTCGGGGCGCCGGGCCAGTACGACGGGATCGACGTCGTGGCCGCCGACGGTGTGTCGGGCGAGGACCTGACCGATCGGGTGCAGCGGGTCCTGCCCGACGGTGTGGAGGCGGTGACCATCGAGGAGGTGAACGCCGAGGGGGCCCAGAGCGTGGAGGGGTTCCTGTCGGTGTTCCAGAACGTGCTGCTCGGCTTCGCGGGGGTCGCGCTCCTGGTCTCCGCGTTCTTCATCAACAACACGTTCGCCATCCTCCTGGGCCAGCGCACGCGGGAGCTCGCCCTGTTGCGGGCGGTGGGCGCCAGCCGGCGCCAGATCGTCGGCTCGGTGGTGCTGGAGGCGGGGCTCATCGGGGCGGTGGCGTCGGTGGTCGGGATCGGGTTCGGGCTGCTGATCGCCGTCGCGCTGCAGGCGCTGCTGGCCGCCGGCGGGTTCACCCTGCCGGAGGAGACGCTGCAGCTGACGGCCCGGACGGTGATCGCGGCGCTGGTGGTCGGGATCCCGGTGACGCTGCTGTCGGCCTGGTTGCCGGCCCGGCGGGCCGCCGCGGTGCCACCGGTCGCGGCCCTGCGGGACGGCCCGGCGGTGGACGAGTCGGGCGGCCGCCGTCGATGGGTCACCGGCGGCGTGCTCCTGGGCGTCGGGATCGTCGCCGTGGTGCTGGCCCTGTTCGTGTTCGAGGGCGCCGTCCCGGTCTTCGGGACCCTGGCGGTGGGCGCGGTGCTGGTGTTCGTGGGGACCGCCTCGCTCAGCCCGCTGCTGGCGGTGCCGGTGTCCTCGGTCCTCGGCCGCCCCTTCGCGGCGCTGTCCATCTCCGGACGACTGGCCCGGGCCAACGCCGTGCGCACCCCCCAGCGCACGGCCCGGGCCGCCTCCGCCCTCATGATCGGCCTCGCCCTCGTCACCACGGTGTTCGTGGCCGGCACATCGATCAAGGACTCCTTCGCGGCATCGGTGGAGGGGTCGGTGCGGGCGGACTTCGTGGTGTCGAGCCCGACCTTCACCGGGTTCAGCCCCACCGTCGCAGCGTCGATGGCCACCCTGGAGGACCTGCCCGCCGTCACCGGGGTGCGCTTCGACCAGTTCCTTTTCGAGGGCGAGGCGGCGCAGGTCTCCGCCGTGGACCCCGTCCCGGCGGCCCGGGTGGTGGACGTGGACCTGCTGGAGGGATCGCTCGACGACCTCGGGCCGGGCAGGATCGCCCTGTTCGAGGACGAGGCGACGGACCGCTCCCTCCAGGTGGGCGACACGGTGCAGGTGGAGTTCGCCAGCGGCGGCCCCCGGGACCTCGAGGTGGCCGCCATCTACGGCGACGCCGCCTACGCCGGGAACTTCCTGATCGACCTGGCCACGTTCGAGGAGGCCTACCCGGCCAACACGCTGGACATGTTCGTGTTCGCCAAGGCCGCGACCGGCGCCGACCGCGCTGCGGTCCGCTCCGAGATCGAGCGGGTGCTCGAGCCGTTCCCCGGGTTGGACCTGAAGGACCGCAGCGAGTTCGAGCAGTCCCAGCGCGACCAGCTCAACCAGATCCTGGTGTCGGTCAACGGGCTGCTGGCCCTGGCGCTGTTCATCGCATTGATGGGCATCTCCAACACCCTGGCCCTGTCGGTGATCGAGCGAACACGGGAGATCGGCCTGCTCCGCGCCGTGGGGATGCACCGCAAGCAGGTCAAGCGGATGGTCCGGGTCGAGTCCACCATCGTGGCGCTGTTCGGCGCGCTGCTGGGGGTGCTGGTGGGTCTCGTGTTGGGGCTGGGGGTGTCCCTGGCCCTGCCCGAGTCGGTCGTGACCGTCATCCGGGTCCCGTGGGTCACCCTGGGCGTCATCGTGGTGGTGGCGGCGCTGGCCGGGGTGCTGGCCGGGATCCTGCCGGCCCGTCGCGCGGCGCGGCTGGACGTGCTCACGGCCATCGGCGCCGGCTGACCCCGACGGCCCGACCGCTCCTCCTACTCCTGGTCCTGGTCGGTGTCGATGGCGCCGCGGTGCGTTCCATCTCACGCTGGACCTGGTCCTCGGTGATCGGCTTCTGGCCGTAGACGGACCAGGCCGTGAGGACCACGCCGACGCCCCAACCGAGCGTGACCCACAGCGGCCAGGGGATCCCTGACTTGTCCGAGTCGGTGACGGCCCAGAGGATCCAGAGGAAGGCGTTGACCACGACGTAGGCCATCAGCATGGACCGGAAGCCCTGCTTCTGGTGCAGCCGCTTGATCGCCAGGTCCCGTTCGGTGCTGCTGTCGTTCATCCTGCAACGGTAGCTTCGCCGGGCCCGTGCACGGCGCCCCGGCGACGGGCGGGCGCCGGCGGCAGCGCGTACGGTCCGGGGCATGGACATCCGTGGACGACGCATCCTCCTCACCGGCGCCAGTGGCGGGCTCGGCATCGCCACCGCCCGGGAGCTGGCCCGCCGGGGGGCCGACCTGGTGATCACCGCCCGCCGCAAGGACCTGCTGGACGACCTGGCCGCCGAGACGGGGGCCGAGGTGGTGGTGGCCGACCTGGGCCGACGCGGCGACGTGGACCACCTGATCGACCTGTCCTACGGGGTGGATGTCGTGGTCCTCAACGCAGGGATCGGTGGTGACGGACCGCTGGACGAGGTGACCGCCGACGGCATCGACGCCGTCATCGACGTCAACCTCCGGGCCCCCATCCAGATGGCGGTCGCCTTCGCCCAGCACAAGCTGGAGGAGCGGACCCCGGGCCAGGTGGTGCTGGTGGGCTCCCTGTCCGGCCTGGCCGCCACGCCGAACACCCGGATGTACAACGCCACCAAGTTCGGGCTGCGGGGGTTCGCCCTGTCGTTCCGCCAGGACCTGGACGGGTCCGGGGTGGGCGTCACGCTGGTGGCTCCCGGGTTCATCCGCGACGCAGGGATGTTCGCGGAGAACGGGATGGACCTGCCGCCGGGGGTGCGGACCAAGTCCCCCCAGGACGTGGCCGACGGCGTGGTCAAGGCCATCGAGTCGAACCCGGCGGAGGTCTACGTGTCGCCCATCGAGCTGCGCCTCGGCGCCGCGTTCTCCACGGTCGCGCCGTCGCTCTCCGCCGCCATCCAGCGCCGTGCCGGCGTGGCGGACCGGACCGCCCAGCGCTGAGGCCCGGGGCTGAGGTGGCCGGTGGCCCGGCGCAATTCGGTGCAGGCCGACGCTGGCATAGGGTCGTGGGGTGTCCCCTGACGTGACCTCGACGCCGCCGGCGCCCGGGACGTCCCGGCCCGCCGTGGTCCTGCTGTCCGGTGGGTTGGACTCGGCGACCGTGCTCGCCGTGGCCCGGGCCGAGGGCTTCGACTGCCACGCGCTGAGCTTCCGCTACGGCCAGCGCCACGAGGTGGAGCTGGAGGCGGCCCGTCGCGTGGTCGCGGCCCAGGCCGGGGCCGCTGGAAGGGTCGGTCAGGACCACGGCGACGTCCCGCACGTGGTCATGGACATCGACCTCCGGCGCTTCGGCGGCTCCGCGCTCACCGCGGACATCGACGTGCCCAAGCACGACCGGGTGGAGGACCTGGAGGCGGACCTGGCCGGCGGCGGGGTGCCCGTGACCTACGTCCCGGCCCGCAACACCGTGTTCCTGTCCTACGCCCTGGCCTGGGCCGAGGTGCTGGGTGCCGATGACATCTTCATCGGGGTCAACGCGCTGGACTACTCCGGGTACCCGGACTGCCGGCCCGAGTACATCGCCGCCTACGAGCACATGGCCAACCTCGCCACCCGGGCCGGGGCACAGGACGGCCGCAGGCTGACGGTCCACACCCCGCTGATCGACCTGACCAAGGCGCAGATCGTGCAGCTGGGCACCCGGCTGGGCGTCGACTACGCACTGACCATCAGCTGCTACGACCCCAGCCCCGACGGCGCGGCCTGCGGGCACTGCGACTCGTGCCTGCTGCGGGCCCGCGGGTTCCTCGATGCCGGCGTCGACGACCCCACCCGCTACCAGGACTGACGAGAAGGGGCGGGTCGTGGGCTACCGGGTCAAGGAGGTCTTCCCCACCCTGCAGGGTGAGGGGGCGCAGGCCGGTCGGGCCGCCGTGTTCTGCCGATTCACCGGCTGCAACCTCTGGTCGGGCCGGGAGGAGCACCGGGCCACCGCCGTCTGCCGCTTCTGTGACACCGACTTCGTCGGCACCGACGGACCCGGCGGGGGTGCCTTCGCCGGTGCCGCCGACCTGGCTGACGCCGTGGCCCGGACGTGGCACGGGGCCATGGGGGAGGGGGGACGGCCCTACGTCGTGTGCACGGGCGGCGAACCCCTCCTGCAGCTCGACGGCGCGCTCGTCGAGGCGCTGCACCGCCGCGGCATCGAGGTGGCGGTCGAGACCAACGGGACCCTCGCCGTACCCGACGGGATCGACTGGGTGTGCGTCAGTCCCAAGGCCGGCGCCGACCTGGTCGTGACGGCCGGTGACGAGCTCAAGCTGGTGTTCCCACAGGCGGGGGCCGAACCGTCCCGGTACGAGCACCTCTCGTTCGACCGGTGGTTCCTGCAGCCCATGGAGTCGCCGGACCCGGCGGTCACCGGGGCCAACGCCGCGGCCGCCGTCGAGTACTGCCTGGCGCATCCGCAGTGGCGGCTCAGCGTCCAGACCCACAAGTATCTGGGCATCCCATGAGCGAGCACCCGGGTCCGGACGGGCCGACCACCGAGATCTTCAAGGAGTTCCGCCTCGAGGCGGCGCACCTGCTGCCCAACGTGCCGGAGGGACACAAGTGCCGGCGCCTGCACGGCCACTCGTTCCTGGTCGGGGTGTACGTGACCGGTCCGGTCGGTGGGCGGTCCGGCTGGGTCATGGACTTCGCGGACCTGTCTGCTGCCTGGTCGCCGGTGCACGACCAACTGGACCACCGCTACCTCAACGAGGTGCCCGGCCTGGAGAACCCCACCAGCGAGGTGCTGGCCCGCTGGGTGTGGGACCGGTTGGTGGTGGACCTGCCCGGCCTCAGCCGGGTGGTCGTGCGTGAGACCTGCACGTCGGGATGCGAGTACCGCGGCGCCTGAGCGCCGCGGTACCCGCCCCGACCATCCACCGAAGGGGTCCCGTCCCGGTCAGCCCGGACCGGCCGCGAAGTTGTACGTGTGCTGGCCGCCCGCTCCGTTGAAGGCCTGGGAGAAGTTCCTGGCCCCGCCCAGGGTGTAGAGCCCACCCCCCACGATCTTGGGCGGGATGAGGTTGTCGCCCAGCAGCGGCAACGCCGGGATGGACACGCCGGCCAGTGCGGCGTCGATCAGGGAGGCCAGGGTGCCGGTGGCCCCGATGCCCACGTAGAAGGCGCCGCCGAGCAGGTCGTCGCCCAGCCCCAGCAGCGGGATGTTGGACAACAGGATGGTGATGGCGCCGCCCAGGTTGGCGAACAGCAGGTCCAGGACCAGGTCGACCAGGGCGTCGGTGTCGCCGTTGGGCAGGGTGGCGTTGGCCACGGTGGCGTTCAGCGCGTCCTGGAACAGCGCGGCCACGCTGTTGGCCGCGGCCTGGATGCCCACCTCGTCCTGCTCCATGGCCCACGTGTAGGTGCCGAAGATCTCCATCTGGTTGTTGGAGTTGAGTGCGTCGAGCACGTCGAGCGGCGTGATGCTGGTGAACGACACCGCGGCCTGTTCGTTGCCCACCAGCGCGTGGGACTCGCCCGCGCCGAGGTCGTTGTAGGCGTTGCTGCGGTTGCCCACCACCCACGCCTGGGCGGATCCGGGGGCGCCGATCCTGGCCCGCCACGCGATCTGCAGCAGGTAGGGCTCGTCGTTGCGATTGACGCAGATCAGGACGCAGACCTCGTCCTGGCTGTTGTCCACCCTGACGTTGGTCCCCTTGAAGGACCAGTTCACCGGCGTGGGTGGCACCCCCGGTGCCGGAGCGGCGCACGCCGCTCCCAGCATCGCGAACGCAGCCACCAGACCGACCAGCGCGAGACGCGTGGACCGAGTCGTCCTCATGATCGTTTCCCCCTCCGGGGCCGGGGCCCCAGTCGCCCCCCACCGAAGCCGGCGGGTTCGCACCCACCACCCGCCGACGGCCGGCCGACGGGTGACGTCCGTCACCGTAGCGGGGGGACGCCGGCCGATGCGCCGGAACGCGGACCGGGGACGGTCCCGGCGCACGAGGCGCCCGGACCGTCCCCGGTCAGGAACTGCGTTCGGTTCGGCCGATCAGGCCGGACCGGACTGGAAGCTGTAGGTGTGCACGCCGTCGGCACCGGAGAACGTCTGGGAGAAGTTCTTGGTGCCGCCCATGGTGTAGATGCCGCCACCCTGGATGTCCGGCGGGATGTCCACCACCGGGATGGCGATGGGCGGGATGGTGAACGACGCCGCGGCGGCGTCGATCAGCGAGGCCAGGGTGCCGGTGGCGCCGAGTGCCCACGTACACCGCACCGCCCAGCACGTCGTCGCACAGCCCGAGGCAGGGGATGTTGGACAGGATGAGGTTGAACGGCGTGCCGATGTTGTCGAACAGGGCGTCGAAGACGAGCCCCAGCAGGGCGTTGGTGTCACCGTTGGGCAGCACGTTCGCCGCCAGGGTGCTGTTCAGCGCCGTCACGAAGATGTCGGCCACGGCCTGGGCGCCACCGGTCAGGGAGTTGATGGTGTCCTCCTCGGCGGCCCAGGTGTAGGTGCCGACGACGTCCATCTTGTTGTTGGAGTTGAGGGCGTCCAGCACGTCCAGGGGCTGCACGCCGGTGAAGTCGACCTTGGCCTGCTGGCCGCCGGACAGGACGGCCGAGTCGCCCGGCACCCAGGTTGTTGACGGTGCTGCCGGTGGTGACCCAGGCCTGGGCCGAGCCGGGCTGGCCGATCTTGACCCGGAAGGCGACCTGGATGAGGTAGGCCTCGTCCTCGGTGTTGACGCAGAAGAGGACGCACACCTCGTCCTGGACGTTGTTCACCGTGACGCCGGTGCCCTTGAACGGACCAGTTGACCGGCGGCGGCGGGGCACCGGGAGCAGGGGCCGCACACGCTGCGGCCGTGAGCCCCAGCGCTGCGATCACCCCGACGAGCGCCATCCGCGCAGATCGAGTCCTCATCATGTGTGTACCCCCTCCAGGGCTGGTGCCCTTTGGTCCCCGCATCGCAACGGGGAGCTGGATCGCTGCACCCGCGCCTACGGGTGACTCGGGTCACCGTACACCAGCACCGGCTCTGAGTCACCAACTTCCTGAAGCTGGTTCACTCCCGGTCAGCCAGTGTTCACCGGGGGTCCAGGTTCACCGGGGGTCCACGTCAGCGCATCGTGCGGAACGCGTCCCGGACCTCGCCCACGAACAACTCGGGCTGCTCGAACGCGGCGAAGTGTCCGCCCCGATCCAGCTCGTTGAAGTGGCGCAGGTCGGTGAAGCGCTTCTCCGCCCACCGGCGCGAGGTGCGGAAGATCTCGTGGGGGAAGATCGAACAGCCGACCGGCACGGCGATCTCCCGCAGGTCGATGTCCTTGAACGACTCCCAGTACAGGCGGGCCGACGACGCCGCCGAGTTGGTCAGCCAGTACACCATCACGTTGTCCAGCAGCTCGTCGTGGGTGCAGCGCGTTGAACGGGTCCCCGTCGCAGTCGGTCCAGGCCCAGAACTTCTCCACGATCCAGGCCATCTGTCCGACGGGTGAGTCGGCCAAGCCGTAGCCCAGCGTCTGGGGCCGGGTGGACTGCTGGGTGGAGTAGCCGTTGTCCCAGGTCTGGTAGTGGTCGAACCCTGCCAGTGCGGACACCTCCGCCTCGGTCAGGTCGTCCACCGGGTCGGGGATCACGATCGGCATGTTCAGGTGGATGCCGGCCAGGTGGGTGGGGTGGTTCATGCCCAGTGCCGCGGTGACCATGGAGCCCCAGTCGCCGCCCTGGGCCCCGAAGCGCTCGTAGCCCAGGCGCAGCATGAGCTGGTCCCAGGCCGCGGCGATGCGGGGGATGCCCCAGCCGGTGCGGTCGGGCTTGTCGCTCCAGCCGTAGCCGGGCAGCGACGGGCAGACGACGTGGAAGGCGTCGGCGGCGTCACCGCCGTGGGCCTCGGGGTCGGTGAGCGGGCCGATCACCTTCAGGAACTCCACCACCGACCCGGGCCAGCCGTGCGTGATGACCAGCGGCAGGGCGTCCGGGCTCGGGGGACCGGACGTGCAGGAAGTGGATGCCCAGGCCGTCGATGACCGTGCGGAACTGGGGGTAGTCGTTGAGCGCGCGCCTCGGTCGCGCGCCAGTCGTAGGACTCGGCCCAGTGCCGGGCCAGCTCCTGGGCTGACGTGCAGGGGCATGCCCTGCTTCCACGGCTCGTCGGTGCCGGCCACCGTCTCCGCCTCCGGCCAGCGGGTGTGGCGCAGCCGGTTGCGGAGGTCCTCGAGCTGGTCCTCGGGGGTGTCGATGCGGAAGGGAAGGATCTCGTCGCTCACGGCCCAGAACGTAGGGGACGGGGTCGCCGGGTGTCAGTCCCGGTGCGGGCGGGCGTCGGTGTCACCGCCGTCTGGCATGGTGGCGGTCATGGGCACCGACGCACCCAGGGTGACGGACCAGTTGGAGGACCTCCTCTCCCACGGTCCGCGCCCGGTGTCCGGCCAGGACCTGGCGGACCTGCGGGGCCACCTGGAGGGTGCGGCGGCGCGGGCCGTGGCCCTGGTGGACGGCCATGACGCCCGGGACCTCCTCCCGTTGCGGGTGCCCAAGGGCAGGGTCGCGGCGCTGCTGGCGTGCGAGCGCCATGCCGTGGCCCGTCACGCCCAGCCGTTCGACGCCTCCATGGCCCCCGCCGCGCTCCGCGGGATGGCCCTGGACCGCTACGTGCTCCACGAGCTCGTCGCCGGCCCGGTGGCGGACCCGTTGGAGGACCTGCTCTCCATGCTGGACGCCCAGGCCGAGTTCGCCACCCGGGACGACGTCATCGCGTGGCCGGACGCCGCGGCCGCGCTGGCGCCGCTGGCCACCGCGGCCCGGGCCTGGACCGGCCTCGACCCGTCGTGGTGGCCCCGCACCCAGACGTCGGCCGCCGTCCACCTGGCCGGTGGCCACGTCGTCACATCGGGTCGGGTGGACGTGGAGCTGGGAGGGCCGCTCACGGACCGGCCCGGCGTGGTGGTGGAGGTCAAGTCCGGCGCCCCGCGACTGGACCACCTGGCCGAGGTGACGTTGTACGCCCTGTTGGTGGCCCTGCGGGACGGGGACGCCCCGGAGCTGGTGGCCCGGTGGTACCCCGGAGGGCCGCTGGCCCACCAGCCCGTCACGCCCGACGTGCTGTGGTCAGCGGCCCGGCGCCTGGGGGACGCCATCGGGATCTGGGCCGAGCTGCAGGCCGGCCGTCCACCGGTGGAGTCGTCCGGTCCGTGGTGCGCGTGGTGCCCGGTGGCGGACGTGTGCCCCAGCGCGGTGGCACCGTCGGACCCGCTGGCGGAGCTGGACGCGGAGTGGGACCCGGAGGGCACCGATGTCGACTGAACCCGCGGCCGGGCCCGCTCCCGGGACGCCGCATGACGGCGGACCCCCCTCGGACCCGTCGGCCGAGCGGCGGTCCTGGCTGGAGGACGCCGAGCGGCGCCTGATCGACGGCCTGGACGCGGCGCTGGGTGACGCCCTGCGCCGGGAGCCCGGTGCGCCCAAGGATGCACGGCGGGTGGTGGTGTCCGCCTACGACCTGGGGAACGAGTGCCCGGCCCGCTGGGCCCACCCGCCGCAGGACGACTACGCGGAGTCGGCGGCCAACGCGGCCCGTCGCCTGGGCCGCATGGCCCTCCGGCGGTGGCAGCCGGGGACGGACCTGCCCGCCGTCGTCGCCCAGGTGCTGTCGGACACCGAGGACTGGCCGTCCGGGCTGCGGTCCTGGTTCGAGGAGCTGGACCGTGCCGGGCGGGCGACGGTGTCCGCCGCTGCGTCCACCTGGGCCGTCGGTGCGCTGGGGGCGGTGGACGGCCGCACCGGCCTGCAGTGGGTCCGCCAGAACGAGACGGTGGACGTGGCCGGCCGCGCCGTGCGGCTGCGGGGTTCGTGGGACGCCTTCTCCGGCACGCGCAGCCGACCCACCACGTTGCTGGTCCTGTCCGGAGGGCTCCCCGGCGCGGACCGTGACCGCCTGGCCGCCGGGTACGCCGCGCTGGTGGCCGGCCTGGGCCCGCGGGTGGTCCCGGAACGGGTGCGCATCGGCTCCGCCGCGTCCGGGGACACCCGGGCCGTCACCATCTCACCGGGGGTGCTGGAGCGGGCGGTGGACCGCGTGGTGGAGCTCGTCGCCCATGCCGCGGCCCCCGACCTGGCCCCGGAGGTGCCGGGCCGGTGGTGCAGCTGGTGTCACCTGGCCGAGAGCTGCGACTCCGCCGCCACCAGGCCCGCCTGACGGTCCCGCGCCGGGTCCCTCACGGGGCCAGGACCCAGTTGGCGATCTGGCTCGGGGTGCCCCCCGGGTGTTCGAACAGCGCGGTCACGATCGCCCGGTCGTACTTGCGCAGCGCGGCGCGTACGGCCGGGCGGGTCGATGCCGGCAGCTTGTCCGGGGTGTCGATGACGGCGTCCCACACCTCGGCGATCGACACGTGACTTCCGGTGCGGCCCGCGGCGGTCTCGTCCAGCGTCCGACGGGCGGTGGCCGCGACCAGCAGGACGGCGTGGCCGCCCCGCCGGGAGGTCAGCGACATCCGGTCGGCGGTCGATGTCGGGGGGCGGGATGAGGTCCGGAGCATGCACCGATGGTGGCCCCGGGCCGTCCGGGGTCACTCAACCGCGGCTCAAGATCCCCTCAAGCCGGTTCAGGGAGCGGGTTCCACCGCCGCCGCGGCCGTGCAGGTGGCCGGGGTGGTGTTCACCGGGTTGCACCGGGCCTGGACCCGGGTGGGGAAGGCGACCGTGTAGCCCGTGCCGAACTGCGGCTCCCCGTTGGGGAAGTCCGAGTGCACCACCTGGCCGCCGGAGGCCAGCGCGGCGTCGCGGTCGGCGCCGGGGCTGACCACGTCGGCGTCGGCCCGGGTGCGGACCAGGAACCCCTGCTGCACGAGCGCAGCGATCGCCGAGCCGTCGCCCGGTGCGTTCACCTTGAGCACGGCGGCGTCGGGCTCACCGAACCCGGAGCTGGTGAACATGGCCCGGCCGGCCAGCGACGGGTGGCCGGCCAGGTAGTCGGTACGGACCGTGCCGGCATTGTCGATGAAGAACAGGAACCTGCCGCGGCTGTCCGCGACGGAGGGCCAGCCGGTGGTGGTGACCGCGGTGGCCAGGTCGGGGGCGGACCCCCGCACCTCGTCCGGGGTGATGAGCCGGTCGCCGACCACGGAGGTGATCTCCGCGTCCACCGCGTCCAGCTGGGTGGCGTCGAAGGCCTGGATGGGGGTCACGTCGAACGGTGCCGGCAGCGGATCCTGCTTCAGCTCCAGGTTGATGATGATGGGCAGGTGGCCGGGGTGGGCGTCGGACCATGCCTTGAGCTCGCCCAGGCAGCCCACCAGGGTGGGACAGGTGGACAGGTAGTCGATCTCCTGGATGTGCAGGACCTTCATGCCGGGCTGGTCCACCCCGGGCGGGTAGGCCTGGCCCAGGAGTTGGGCGGCCAGCGGGGCGCCGAACCGGTTGCCGGTGGGGTCGGCGAAGATGTCCAGCTCGAAGGTGCGGATGCCGGACTGCAGTTGCTGGGTCAGCGGCCGGTGGCCGTAGTTGAGCTGGGCCGGGTCCAGGCCGCTGCCGGCCAGCGCCGGTGCGAGGGCGGCACCCAGGCCGAGGGCGGCCAGGAGTCCCAGGGTGGGGGCCTGCTTGTAGGAGTTGTGCGACCCCAGGTACTGCAGCTGGTTCAGGCCGATCGTGTCGTCACCGGACGGGACGGCCGGTTCCACCGGCCCGGGTCCACCGCCGGGGGCGGTGGAACAGGCCCCCAGGAGCACCGCGCACACCGCCAACACCACACCGAGCTTCGCGCCTCGACCCATGTCGCCCCCTCGTCGTCGCCGGGGGAGATGATCCCAGCCCCGGCACCTGCAGGCAACCGGAACGACACCTGGAGTTCACCATGTCGGTCAGGCGGTGGCGTCGCCCCGAGGGTCGGTCGGGGGCGAGCCGACGATGTAGATCAGGTTGCCGGCCGCCACCTTCACCGCTGAAGCGGTGCGGACCTCGACCTCGCAGAACACCACCCGCTTGCCCCGGCGCGTGACCCAGCCCTCCGCCACCAGGTCCTCCTGACGGACCGGCTGGAGGTACCGCACGGCCATCTCGATGGTGGAGAAGGGCCGGTTGTCCGGGTAGGCCGTGCCGATGGCGGGCACGACGGAGGTGTCGATCAGCGTGGCGATGGCGCCGCCGTGCATCAGCCCCTGGGGCTGGTTGAGGTCGGGGCGCCACGGCATGGAGAGCCGGGCGTAGTCCCGTCGGAGCTCCTCGACCTGGATCCCCAGCACGTTGGGGAACCACCTCACCTCCCGTTCGGTGCAGAAGTTGGCCCAGCGGGCCTGCACGGACGGGGAGAGGAGGTCGAACTCCTCGGCGCGCCAGGACGTCATGGGGGCAGTCTGGCCCAAAGCGGCCGCCGGCCGCTCCCGATGGGGTCGACGGTCGGTCCGCGGCCTACCTTTTCCGGGACGCGACCCCGGAGGTCCCCCATGGCCGAGGCCTACATCATCGACACCGTCCGCACGCCCGTCG
Source organism: uncultured Actinomycetota bacterium (assembly GCA_963773765.1). GTDB lineage: Bacteria > Actinomycetota > Acidimicrobiia > Acidimicrobiales > Microtrichaceae > CAVZCC01. The sequence continues at coordinate 531,255 of CAVZCC010000006.1, forward strand.
GCAAGCGGGGTGGCACCCTGTCCACCGTGCACCCGGCGGACCTGGGGGCCCACACGCTCAAGGCGCTGGTGGGCCGGACCGGCATCGACCCCGGCGCGGTGGACGACGTCGTGATGGGCTGCCTGGACACCATCGGCTCCCAGGCCGGTGACATCGCCCGCACCGCGTGGCTGGCCGCCGGCCTGCCCGAGCACGTGCCGGGCACCACGATCGACCGCCAGTGCGGGTCGTCCCAGCAGGCGGTGCACTTCGCGGCGCAGGGCGTCATGTCCGGCACCCAGGACCTGGTCGTGGCCTGTGGCGTGCAGAACATGTCCCGCATCCCGATCAGCTCGGCCATGTTGGTGGCCGAGCAGTTCGGCGACCTGGATCCGTTCTCCGGTTCCACCGGGTGGACCGAGCGCTACGGCGACCAGGAGATCAGCCAGTTCCGCGGGGCGGACATGATCGCCGAGAAGTGGGGGGTCTCCCGGGAGGACATGGAGGAGTTCGCCATGGAGTCCCACCGCCGGGCCATCACCGCCCGCGAGGAGGGCCGGTTCGACAACGAGATCGTGGAGCTGAACGGCCTCACCTTCGACGAAGGCCCCCGCGAGCCGAACCCGGAGAAGATCGCCTCGCTCAAGACCCTGCGCGAGGGCGGCCGCATCACCGCCGCGGTGGCGTCGCAGATCTCGGACGCCTCGGCCGCCATGCTGGTTGCGTCCGAGCAGGCCGTGGCCGACCACGGGCTCACCCCGCGGGCCCGCATCCACCACCTGTCGGTCCTGGCCGACGATCCCGTCTACATGCTCAGCGCCCCCATCCCCGCCACCCGGCGGGCGCTGGAGAAGGCGGGCATGACCCTGGACCAGATCGACCTGGTGGAGATCAACGAGGCCTTCGCCTCCGTGGTGCTGGCCTGGGCGAAGGAGCTCGACGCCGACCTGTCCAAGGTCAACGTGAACGGCGGCGCCATCGCCCTGGGCCACCCGCTCGGCGCGACGGGCGTTCGGTTGATGACGACCATGCTCAACGAGCTGGAGCGCACCGGTGGCCGCTACGGCCTGCAGACCATGTGCGAGGGCGGGGGCCAGGCGAACGTGACGATCATCGAGCGTCTGGGCTGAGCGTTCGCCGTCCCGGCGGAGCCGGGCTGTGTGGCTGCGAACGTGACCATCATCGAGCGTCTGGGCTGAGCGTTCGCCGTCCCGGCGGAGCCGGGCTGTGTGGCTGCGGGTCAGGTGTCGGCGAAGCCGAAGCCGCAGGTCTGGGTGGTGTAGGCGTCGATCTCCATGGTGGCGGCCTGGGCGTCGGCGACGCCCGGCAGGGCCTGCACCTGGGTCCGTCCCTCGGCCGAGGTCGGGGCGGCGACCATCACGTCGATGGCCTCCACGGTGAGGTCCCGCACGGTGGTGATCTGGGTGGCCAGGTCGGGCAGTTCGGCGGCGGCACGGTCGTAGATGTCGGTGATGCGGGGGCGGGTGGCCTCCATGGTCTGTTGCACGACGGACCAGTCGGTGGTGTCGGAGACGGACGCGTTGAGCTCCTCCTGGAGTGCGCCGACCTCCTGCAGCGTGGTGCAGCCTGCCGACAGGTCCCCGGTCGCGGACGAGGTGGAGGCGGATGCAGCGGGCTCGGTGGTGGTGGAGCTGCGGTCCTTGGAGGTCGTGGCGGGCGAGGAGTCGTCGTCGGAGCTGCAGCCGGCCGAACCGACGGCGAGGGCGGCGAGGGCCACGACAGGGAGGACGGCCGTTCGGGCGGACGTGCGCATGGGCCTCACGCTACCGATGCCTCCGGCGAGTCGGTCCCGACCGGAGCCAGTGGCTCGCGGTCGGTCTTGGCCCATCCACCCCGGTGCAGCAGCACCCGGGTGGCGGCCCGCACCAGGACCGGGAAGAGCAGCCAGGTGTAGAGGGCATAGGGCTGGGCGATCACCAGCCCCCACAGCCAGGCGAAGGGCGTCCGTCGGGCCGATCGGGCCACGGTGCCGAGCACCGCGCCGGTGAAGCCCAGGGCATAGGTCAGGACCAGGGCCCAGAACGGCATGGCGCTGGTCCAGAACGGGACGTCGTCGATGGCCCACAGCAGGAACCCGGTCACCAGGGCGAGACCGACCACGGCCTGCCACACCGGGTTGAGCAGGTAGGCCACCAGGTCCAGGCGGGCGCCCCAACTCACCGGGGCCCGGCCCACGGCCCGGAGGTGGCGCATGGCCTGGAGGTTCCCCTGGGACCATCGCGCCCGCTGGCGGTAGAGGCGCCGGATGCCGGGCAGCCCCTGCTGGTCGACGGTGACCCGCACCTCCTGACGGCCCAGCCAGCCGGACTCGATCAGGCGGAGCCCCACGTCCTGGTCCTCCGTCAGGCGGTCCCGCCACGGGCCGCCGGACGGCTCGTCGACCACGGCGTCCAGTGCGGCCAACCGGTTGAACTGGCCGTTGCCGCCCATGCCGGCGGTGCCCCAGCGGGAGCGGCCCAACTGGTAGAGCTCGCCGTAGATGCCGAACTCCACGTCCTGGCACCAGGTCAGCGCACCGTCCCGGTTGTAGATGCGGACCAGCAGCTGGACGCCACCGACCCGGGGGTCCTCCAGGTGCGCAGCCACGAACCGCGGTGCGTCGGGATCGAGGCGGCCGTCGGCGTCCACGACCGCGACCACCACGCGTGCCGGGTCCCAGCCGGCGTGGGGACCGGTGCGGAGCACCTCGTCGTGCAGGTGGCGCCAGGCCGCGTTGAGTGCGGCGGCCTTTCCCCGCCGGGCGTCGGGAAGGTCGCGCCGCAGGACCGACACCGCCCCCGCCGGGAGGCGCCCACGGAGGTCCGCCAGCAGCTCGGGCGTGCGGTCGTCGGAGCCGTCGTCGACCACGAGGACCACGCGGTTGGGTGCGTCCAGCGCGAGCAGCCGCTCGACGCTGTCGACGATCGTCACCTCTTCGTTCAGGGCGGGAACGACCGTCACCCACAGGATGTCCTCCGGCGACCGCTCGAACGGGTCCGGGAGGTTGCGCAGGGCCGTTCGGGACCGGACGAACAGGGTGATGGTCCACACGTTGGTGCCGATGATGACCACCAGGGCGACGCTCAGCACGACCTGGGCCGGTGCCGGGAGGCCGGCGAAGGGCATCACCGGCCCACCCAGTGGCCGTTGTCCTCGGTCCGGTCAGGCACCTCGCCCCGCTCCGCGAACGTCGCGGCCGACTCCTGCAGGGTGTCGCGGTAGCCGGCGGCGCGGATCACCGAGAGGCGGTCGAAGCCGGGCCCGTAGCGAGGCGGGAGCGCGGACGTGGGATCCACCAGGTACTGCAGCGCCTCGGCGATGCGGGGCGCCGACCGCCCGTCGCCGTAGGGGTTCTTGGCCGCCAGCATGCGGCGACGCTGGGGCGTGTCGTCCAGCAGCAACTCCCCCCAGTGGACGATCCTCTCCGGGTCGGTGCCGACCAGCTGCAGCGTCCCGGCCTCCACGCCCTCGGTCCGCTCGGTCGTGTCGCGGGCGACCATGACCGGTGTGCCCACCACGGGGGCCTCCTCCTGGATGCCGCCGGAGTCGGTGACGGCGAGCTCGGCCCGGGCCAGGAGGTGGGCGAACTCCACGTACGGCATGGGCTCGGTGAGCAGCACGTTGTCCAGGTCCGACAGGCGGGGGGCGATGGCCTGGCGGACCAGCGGGTTGGGGTGCATCGGCACGACCATGCCCACATCGGGCCGGCGCCGGGCCAGCTCCGCCACCCCGGTGGCGATCCGTTCGATGCCCCCGTCCCAGTGCTCCCGGCGGTGGGCGGTGACCACCATGAGCCGGTGGTCGCGCTCGACGAACGCCGCCACGGCCGGATCCTGGAACGGGGCCCGGAGCCCGGCGGCCCATTCCATGGCGTCGATGCCGGTGTTGCCGCAGACGAACACGCGGTCGTAGGGGACGCCTTCGCGCACCAGGTGCTCGCCGTTGAGCGGCGTCGGGGCCAGGTGCCAGCAGGCGATGCGGGAGATCAGCTGACGGTTCAGCTCCTCCGGGTAGGGCGTCAGGGTGGAGTAGGTGCGCAGTCCCGCCTCCACGTGCACCACCGGCAGGCGCAGCTGGAACGCGGCCAGGGCGGAGGCCATCGCGGAACTGGTGTCGCCGTGGACCAGGACCGCGCCCGGGTAGCCGTCCTCGAGCACGCGCCCGGGATCGGCCACCTCCGTGGTGGGGTCACCGAACCGTTCACGACAGAAGCGGTCGAAGCCCTCGATCACGGTGGGCACCAGGTCGTTCAGGGTCATGCCGGGACGGCCGACGCCGAGGTCCACGTCGGCCGTGAGGCCGGCCATGGCCAGGATGGGGTCCACCATGTCCCGGTGCTGTCCGGTGGACACGACCACCGGCTCCAGGGCGGGATGGTCCCGCAGGGCCATGATCAGCGGCACCATCTTGATGGCTTCTGGGCGCGTGCCGATCACCAGGATCACGCGGACGGAACTCATGGTTCGACGGTACCGGCGGTTCCCGGCGATCCCTCGAGGGGGGCGGCGCCGGTCAGCGAATCGTTCAGCGCCGCGGCGGTCCGGCCGATAGAGGAGGACACACCCGTGAGCAGCTGGGGCCGCACGTGCCGAACACCGATCTACCCGTCGAGGATCCGTCGTCCGCCCATGTGGTCGTGCGGCCCGAGGACGGCCCCGCGGCCACCGAGCTGACCCGCAACCGCCGGGGGATGCTGACGAGCCTCACCGTGGTCGTCCCCTCCACCGACGAAGCCGGACTGGGGCTGGTGCGCACGGTGACCGGGTGGGCGCCGCCGCAGTTCCGGGTGGACTTCGTGGTCGTGACCGATGGGGACGCCCCCGACGGTGATGCTTCCGACGGTGATGCCCCCGCGGCCGACAAGGGTGGCAGCGAGGTCGCCCGGCACCTGGAGCACCTGGCGTGGGCCTGGGAGCCGGTCCACCGGGGCGACGCCTCCAGGGCCGAGTTGCTGGACCGGGCCTCGGCGGTGGCCACCGGCGAGTTCGTGGTCCTCACCACCGACGCCCCGTCCTTCGACGTGGTGCCGGCGGCCCTGGGCCACATGTGGGTCAGCGCTGCGGATGCCCTGCTGGTCGGCGCTGCCCACTCCGGTACCGGCCCGGAGGACCGTGCGTCCCTGTTGGCCCAGGCCCTGGGGCTGCGCTCCGGTGGGCGGCCGGGGTGCATCGTGGTGCTGCGGCGCTGGGTGGCCCGGTTCCTGTTCAACGACCTGGGCCTGGCCATCGACGCCAGGGACGAGTTCGAGGACCGCGTCGGCCTGCTGGAGCTCCGCCTGGCGGAGATCCTGGACCCCGCCGCCGGCTGAGCCGGTTCCACCGGACTGGAACGCGTTCCACTTCTTCGGCCTACGATCCCGCGGTGGATTTCGAGGACAGCCCAGAGCTCGCGGACTTCCGGACCGAGGTGCGGGCCTTCCTCGACGACCATGCCGAGTTGCGGCGGGGCGACGATCGGGACTGGTCCCGCAACGGCGCTGCCACCGACGAGGACGTCGCTGCCGACTACCGCCGTCGGTGCATGGAGTGGCAGCGCACGGTGGCCGAGCACGGCTGGGCCGGCCTGACCTGGCCCGTCCGGTTCGGCGGCCGGGGCGGCACGCCGGCGCACCAGATGGTGTTCAACCAGGAACTGGCCCGGTACGACGCCACCTCCGGGTTCATCACCGCGGCCCAGGCCCTGGTCGGTCCCACGCTCATGCAGCACGGCACGGCCGAGCAGCAGGACCGGTACCTGGCCAAGCTGCTGTCCGGTGAGGAGTGGTGGTGCCAGCTGTTCTCCGAGCCCGGCGCCGGGTCGGACCTGTCGGCGCTGGCCACCCGGGCCGTGCTGGAGCCGGGCACGGGCCCGGGCGGGACCGACGAGTGGGTGGTCAACGGGCAGAAGGTGTGGACCTCCAACGCCCAGTACGCCGACTTCGGCATCCTGGTGGCCCGCACGGACCCGGACGTGCCCAAGCACGACGGGCTGACCTTCTTCGTCGTGGACATGCGCTCGCCCGGGATCGAGATCCGTCCGCTGGTCCAGGCACAGGGCGTGGCCCACTTCAACGAGGTGTTCCTGTCCGACGTCCGCATCCCGGCCTCCAACGTGGTGGGCGAGGTGGGCAACGGCTGGAAGGTCACGCGCACCACGCTGCGCAGCGAGAGCTCCATGATCTCCGGGGCGGGCCAGGCCACCACGTTCACCGCGGTGCTCTCCACGGCACGGCGCTGCGGCCGCACCGACGACCCGGTCGTGCGACAGGGCCTGGCACGTGTGTTCTCGGACGAGCACATCCTCAGGTGGATGGGCTGGCGCACCCAGACCGCGGTCATGTCGGGGCGCTACGAGTTGGCCCTGCACGGCTCGCTGCTCAAGAACTTCTTCACCCGTGCCTTCAAGCACCGCGTCGAACTGGCGCTGGACCTGGAGGGGCCCGAGGGGATGCTCATGCACGAGGCGGAGGGCGACGGCTTCTGGCAGTACCAGTGCATGAACCAGTTCGCCTCCCGCATCGGTGGCGGCACCGAGGAGGTGCACCGCAACAACCTCGGTGAGCAGGCCCTCGGCCTGCCCCGGGAACCGTCGGTGGACCGGGACGTGCCGTGGAACCAGACCCGGCGTTCGTGACCGTCACGACGACCGACAGCGACCAGGGGGACCAGACGATGATGCTCGAGGGCAAGACCGCAGTGGTGACCGGGATCGGGCCCGGCATGGGCCGGGACATCTCCCTGGGCCTGGCCCGGGAGGGTGCCGATGTGGTCCTGGTGGCCCGCTCCGACAAGGTCCTGCCCGGTGTGGCCGAGGAGGTCGAGGCGCTGGGGCGGCGCGCCGTGGCCGTCTACGGCAACATCGCCGATGCCGCCGAGTGCGCCCGCATGGCCGAGGAGGTCCGCGCCGCACTCGGCGGCCGGCTGGACATCCTGGTCAACTCGGCGTTCCACGGTGGCCGCCACGAGTCCTTCGAGGACGCTGACCTGGAGAAGTGGCACCGCCCGATGAACGTCAACTACTTCGGGACCCTGCAGTTCACCCAGGCGGTGCTCCCGCAGCTCAAGGCGGCGGCCGAGGCCGGCGGCGACGCCCGCATCGTGATGGTCAACACCATGTCCGTGCACCACATCGAGGCCGGGGCCGGCTCCTACGCGGGGTCCAAGGCCGCGCTGGGGGCGGTGACCAAGACCCTGGCCCGGGAGCTGGGGGGCTACGGCATCAGGGTCAACTCGGTGCACCCCGGGTACATCTGGGGCGACAGCGTCAAGATCTACTTCGAGTGGCAGGCCCAGGAACGGGGCGAGGGCGTCACCTGGGAGGACGTGTACGCGGAGCGGGCCGGGGAGACGTGCCTGGGGTACCTGCCCCACTCCTCGGAGATCGCCGGCGCGGTGGTGTTCTTCGCCTCACCGCTGGCCAAGTGCGTCACCGGTACCGCCCTGCCGGTCAACGCCGGTCACTGGTTGCCGCCGTCGGCCTGACGGCGGCGCTCAGGCCGCCAGGTACTTGCGCTTGGTGCGCCGGGTGCCGATGCCGATGCCGACCAGCACACCCAGGAACGCGGTTCCGGCCAGGACCAGCCACAGCGACAGCGTCACCTTGGTGAAGATGAAGTTGATGGTGGCGTCGTCGGTGTTGGAGGCGATGAAGATCACCAGCAGGACGGCGATGATGCCCCCGCCGATCTGTCGTCCGCTGGGCCGGAAGCCGTCCGACGTCCCCTGTCCGTTGCCCTGCGGCCTGGCGTGGTCGGGCATCATGGCGGTCTCCCGGTTCGTGGTCCTGCTGGGTCACCCTCCGGGGGCAGGGTAGGGCAGGGCGCCGTCGTGGTCGGCGATCCATTCCTTGATCTCGCGCTTCATCCACGCCGTGTCGAACAGGTCCATCTGGCGGCTGATGCGGCCGCCGCCGGCGTAGGTCAGCACCGAGGCACCCGGCACCTCGTAGAAGCTCCCGTCGGGTCTGGTGCCGGGCAGTCGGTTGACCCAGTGGGTCATGATCACCCCGTGCTCGGTGTCGTAGGCGACGGCGCTGATCGGGAAGGACCAGTCGTCCAGGCCGCGCATGGACTCCTCCAGGAAGGCCCGGATGGCGGGAAGTCCGTGGGACCATCCGTAGACCGAGTCCAGGTAGCTGGCGTCCTCGGTGAACAGGTCCCCCAGGCCGGTCCAGTCACCGGCCTCGTGCCGGGCACGGTGGCGGGCGTAGAAGTCCGCCAGTTCGGCTTCGTCGTAGCTCATCGGTGTCCCCCTGGTGTGTGGGTCGGGCGTTCCCGCCGGGCGGTCATCCGCCGGAGCCCGGCCATGATGGCGGCCTGCTCGTCCAGCACCGGCAGGACCTCGTCCGCAGGCGCGGACGGGATGCGGAAGACGCACTCGGTCACCCCGATGGCGGCGAAGTGCTCCAGCTTGGCCGGGGTGGGCAGCGACCCGAACGGCACGATCTGCATGGACTCCGGATCACGGCCGGCGGCGGCCACCGCCTCCTTGTAGCGGGGGATGGCCTCGGTCAGGCCGGCGCCGCCGATGGGGATCCAGCCGTCGGCGTACTCGGCCAGGTGGGCGAACATCTTGGGCCCGGCCCCGCCCCCGATCAGCACCGGGACGGGCCGCTCGGGCTTGGGCCAGGACCACGACGGCGGGATGTCCACGTACTCGCCCCGGAACGAGGCCTCCTCGTCGCGCCACAGGGCCTGCATGGCCAGGACGTGCTCCCGGGCCACGGCCCGTCGGGTGCGGTAGGCGACGCCGTGGTCCTCCATCTCGTCCTCGTTCCAGCCGAAGCCGACGCCCAGCTCGAACCGCCCGCCGGACAGGTTCGCCAGGGTGGCCACGGCCTTGGCCGTGACGATCGGGTCCCGTTGCGCCGGGAGCAGGACTCCCGTCCCCAGCCGCAGCGTGGAGGTCAGCGCCGCGGCGGCGGCCAGCGCCACCAGCGGGTCGACGGACCGCTTGTACTCCTCGGCCAGCTCCGGGTCCCCGGTGGGTGGTGGGGTGCGGCGGCTGGTCGGGATGTGGGTGTGCTCGGGGATCCAGAACGAGTCGAACCCCCGCTCCTCCGCGGCCACGGCCAGGTCCGTCGACGCCCATGGACACGTCGGTGGAGAACATGGTGATGCCGAACCGCATGGGCCGGTCGGTCGACCGCACCGCCGCGCCCGGTGTCGCCTGGTCCGCTGCCATGCGGCGGGACTGTACCGGGTTTGTGCTGGATGTGACGGGGTGTCAGATTCTGCACATGGGCATCTGTGATGGACGTGTGGCAATCGTGACCGGGGCCGGCCGGGGACTCGGCCGGGAGCATGCGCTGGAGTTCGCCCGGCAGGGCGCCAGGGTGGTGGTCAACGACCTGGGCGTGGCCCAGGACGGCAGCGATCCGTCCGACACCCCGGCCCAGCAGGTGGTGGACGAGATCGCCGCCCTGGGCGGGCAGGCCGTCGCCTCCGCCCACGACGTGGCCGACTGGGACGCGGCGGGGGAGATGGTGCAGCTGGCCATCGACACCTTCGGCACCGTGGACACGCTGGTGAACAACGCCGGCATCCTGCGGGACCGCATGTTCGTGAACTCCGAGCAGTCGGAGTGGGAGGCGGTCATGCGGGTGCACGTCCTGGGCCACGCCGCTCCCGCCCGCCACGCCGCGTCCTACTGGCGGGCCCGGTCCAAGGAGGGCTCGCCGGTGGCGGGCCGCATCGTCAACACCTCCTCAGGAGCGGGCCTCATGGGCTCGGTGGCGCAGGCCGCGTACTCCGCGGCCAAGGGCGCCATCGCCAGCCTCACCCTGGTGCAGGCCGCAGAGCTGGGGCGCATCGGTGCGACGTCCAACGCCATCGCACCGGCGGCACGGACCCGCATGACCGAGGCCGCCTTCGCCGACATGATGGCCGACGTGGAGGAGGGCGCCTTCGACGCCATGGATCCCGCCAACGTGGCGCCGCTGGTCGTGTGGCTGGGATCGGACGGCTCGGCCGACGTGACGGGACGGGTGTTCGAGGTGGAGGGCGGCATCATCGGCGTGGCCGAGGGATGGCGACACGGGCCCCGCTTCGACAAGGGCGCCCGCTGGGACCCGACCGAGGTCGGCGCCGTGGTGGCGGACCTGCTGCGGGAGGCCGAGGCCCCGACCCCGGTGTACGGCACCACCTGAGCCCGGCCCGGATGCCGGTGGTCGGTGGCACGACGTAGCGTGCCCGGGGTGAGCGCCACCACACCTGCCCCCGTCCGGATGACCGCGTTCAGCCACGGTGCCGGCTGCGCCTGCAAGCTGGGCCCCGGTGCCCTGGCCGAGGTGCTGGGCCACCTCTCCCTGCCCCGGCACCCGGACCTGCTGGTCGGCACCGAGACCGGCGACGACGCCCTGGTCTGGCGCCGGCCCGACGGCACCGCCCTCGTCGCGACGTGCGACTTCTTCATGCCCATCGTCGACGACGCCCGGACCTGGGGACGCATCGCCGCCACCAACGCCGCGTCCGACGTCTATGCCATGGGCGGGCGGCCGCTCTTCGCCCTCAACCTGGTGGGCTGGCCCTCCGCGCTGCCGCTGGACCTGCTGGCCGAGGTCCTGGCCGGGGGCCTGGACGCCGCGGCGGAGGGCGGGTGGATCGTGGCCGGCGGCCACACCATCGACTCGCCCGAACCGCAGTACGGCCAGGCGGTCGTCGGCGAGGTCGATCCCGACCGGCTCATGACCAACGCCGGCGCCCGGGCCGGCCAGCACCTGGTGCTGACCAAGGCGATCGGCACCGGTGTGGTGGCCACGGCCCTCAAGCGCGGCGAGGACGGATCGGCCGACCCCGGCGGCCCCCTGCACGCCAGCTACCGGGCCGCGGTCGACTCCATGTGCACCCTCAACGCCGACGCCGCCGCGGCCGCGGCCGCCGCCCGCTCCGGCGGCGCCACCGACGTGACCGGGTTCGGGCTCCTGGGGCACCTGCACAAGATGGGAGCGGCCAGCGGCGTGGCCTCCGTCATCGACGTGGGTGCGGTGCCGGTGCTGGCGGGGGTGGCGGACCTGGTGGGCGCCGGGTTCGTCCCGGGGGGGACGCAGCGCAACCTGGACTGGGTGCGTCCCCACCTGGACCCCGGGCCGTACGACGAGGCCACCCGGGCGCTCATGGCCGATGCCCAGACCTCCGGCGGGCTGTTGTTCGCCTGCGATCCCACCGCGGCGGTCGACGCCGTGGCGTCGCTCCGGGCCGACGGCCACCCCGCCGCGGTGGTGGGCGAGGTGGTGGCGGGCGATCCCGGCGCGCTCCTGCTCCGGTGAGCTCCCCCGCGGGCGGTGACCCCCTGGTGTTCAACCGGGCCAACCCCGTGACCGAGGTGGTGGAGCGGCGGCCGTTCGGGTCCGGCACCGCCGTGGTCAAGGTGCTGCGGCCCGACGGCGATGTGGTGGTGGACCACTGGGTGACCAGTTCGGACCCGTCGCACTGGAACCTCTGGAACCGTGAGGACCGTGCCTACGCGTCGGGGCTGACCGGCGCCTTCGCACCCGACGGCATCCGCGGCCCCGGACCTGCTGGACCGTGTGGTCCGTGACGACGGCGCGGTGGAGCTGTGGCTGGAGGACGTGCCCGTGGCCGGTGGCCTGCCGTGGGCCGACCTGGGGGACCACGAGCGGTTCGCCCGGCGCCTCGGCGCGGCCCAGGGCCGCTGGGGCCGTCCGGGGGCGGTCCCGCGCCACGAGTGGCTCAGCCGGGGCTGGCTGCGGTCCTACGCCCTCAGTCGCCCGCCGGGGCCGGCCATCCTCCACGACGCCGCGGCGTGGGAGCACCCGGTGGTGGTGGAGGGCTACGGCGACGAGCGCCACCGTCTGCGGGCCCGCTTCGCCGAGCTCTACGACGACGCCGACCGCTGGCTGGCGCTGCTGGAGGCGTTGCCCCGCACCCTGTGCCACCTCGACTGCTGGCCCAACAACGCCATCGCCGCCCCCGACCCCGGCGGGGCCGACGCCACCGGAGCGCCCAGCGGCTCGGACGTGCTCATCGACTGGTCCTTCGCGGGCGACGGCGCGGTGGGGGAGGATCCCGGCAACTGGGTCCCGGACACGCTGTTCGACCACTTCCTGGAGCCCGAGGAGTTCCACCGGCTCGACCGCACGGTGTGGGGCGCCTACGCCGATGGCCTGGACGCCGCGGGCTGGCCCCACGACGCCGACGTGGCCCGGCTCGCCATGTGCGCGTCCGCGGTCAAGTACGTGTGGTTGCCGGGCCTGATGGTGTGGCGGGCCGACCATGCCGGGCCGACCGGGTACGGCGGCCAGGACGGCTATCCGCTGGCAGAGGTCTTCCGGCGCCGGGCCGTGGTCTTCGACGGCCTGCTGGGCTGGCTGGACGAGGCCGCGGCGCTGTCGGAGTCCCTCGGCCTGGTCCCCTGATCCCGACCCCGGGGTCAGCTCAGGCGCTCGACCACCATGGCCATGCCCTGGCCGCCACCGACGCACATGGTCTCCACGCCGAAGGTGGCGTCGGACTCCTGCAGGTTGTGGATCAGGGTGGTCATGATGCGGGCGCCGGTCATGCCGAACGGGTGGCCCAGGGCGATGGAGCCGCCACGGGTGTTCAGCTTCTCCATCGGGATGCCGAGGTGGCGGGCCGAGGGCAGGACCTGCGCCGCGAACGCCTCGTTGATCTCGAACAGGTCGATGTCGTCGATCGACATGCCGGCCCGGCCCAGGGCCTTGCGCGACGGCCTCGACCGGGCCCATGCCCATGATCTCGGGGTTCAGGCCGGTGGCGGCCGACGAGATGATCCGGGCCAGCGGCGTGAGGCCCAGGGCCTTGGCCTTGGTGTCGCTCATGACCACCACGGCGGCGGCGCCGTCGTTGAGCGGGCAGGCGTTGCCGGCGGTCACGGTGCCGTCGGGGCGGAACACCGGGTTGAGGCTGCTGATCTTCTCCAGCGTGGTGCCGGGCCGGATGCCGTCGTCCTTGGCCACGACGCCGTCGGGGGTGGTCACCGGGGTGATCTCCGCCTCCCAGTAGCCGTTGTTGAGGCTCTCCTCGGCCAGGTTCTGGCTGCGCACCGCGAACTCGTCCTGGTCGGCCCGGCTGACGTTCTCGAACTGGGCGACGTTCTCGGCGGTCTGGCCCATGGCCAGGTACACGTCGGGCAGGCCGCGGCTGGGGCTCCCAGGTGGGGGCGCCGCCCTCGGCCCGCTGGGCGCTGCGGGCCCGGCCTCGTCGAACACCGGGTTCTTGGGGCCGTCGGCCATGCCGAACGGGAAGCGGCTGGCCGTCTCGACGCCGCCGGCCAGGAACACGTCGCCGTCGCCGGACTTGATGGCGTGGGCGGCCATGCGGATGGTCATGAGCGAGGAGGAGCAGTAGCGGTTGACCGTCACGCCGGGCACGTCGTCCAGGCCGGCCAGGACCGCGGACACGCGGCCGATGTTGTGGCCGGACTCGCCGCCGGGCTGGCCGCAGCCCCACAGGACGTCCTCGATCTCGGTGCGGTCCAGCGCCGGGACCTTGTCCAGCACGGCCCCGATGATGTGGGCCGACAGGTCGTCGGGACGCAGGTCCTTGAGCGAGCCCTTGGCCATGCGGCCGATGGGCGTACGGGCGGTGGCGACGATCACTGCCTCGGTCATGGTGTGTTCCCCTCTGGTGCGGCCCCGAGCGGGCGCATCGGTCACGAAGTCGGATGAGGTTACCCATGGGTAACAACGGGGGACCAATCCCGTGTTCCCGGTCAGGGCCCGGACCTAGGGTGAGCGGGACGACGGGGGAGGGTCCGACGTGCACGAAGCAGCCGACGCCGGGACCGGAGTCGACACGACCGGGGTGGGGACGGCGGTGGTGGGTCCCGGCCGGGACGCGCGCGGCGGCCGGGACGGCGGGCCGCGCTCGCAGCTGTCGCCGGGGTGGGCGTGGTCTGCCTGGTGGCCGCAGGGCTGTGGCGGTCCGGCGCTGGCGACGGCGGCTCCCGGGGCGTGGCGGCGCTCGCCTCGGACGAGCGGCCCGGCATCCGGTCCACCCCCCGACGGCCACCCGTGACCACGGCACCGGACACGACCGTGCCGGTGACGACCGTGCCGGCGACGACGGTGCCGGTGGCGACCGTGCCTGCCCCGACGGCGCCGGGCGCGGCCGGGACCGCCACGGTGGACGGCGGGGCTGCCCCTCCCGCACCCGTCGCGTCGGTGGACGGGGCCCAGGTCGGCCTGTCGACCGATGCCCCGGTCGAGGCCCCTCCCGTCGACCGGGCCGTGGCCGACCTGGGCGTGGCCGATGCCGTGCGGACGGCCCTGGCCCCGGCGTCCACCTGGGAACAGCGGGTCGCCGCCTCGGTCACCGACGGGGTGGACCTGGCCACGTTCCGACCCAGGGTGGAGGCCCTGCTGGGCTCCACGTGCGGGGTCGGGTCCCGGCCCGTGGTGGTCCGGACCTTCTACGTGGCCCCCACCTGGGCCCAGGTGTTGTTCACCGTGGAGGGACCGGGGATCCCGGAGGTCGCCCGGAACATGACCCAACTCATCTACACGTTGCAGGGACCGGACGGCGTCTGGCGGGTGACCAGCGCCCACCTCTCGTCGTTCGTCGACCTGGCCCTGCCCTTCTGCCCGCCCGCGTGACCCCGCCGGTCCCGCCGACCGTCCCACCATCAGGAGCGCCGATGTTCACCACCGAGGAGACCGGGCCCACCCCCCACATGCCGCCGCCGGCCGGACCGCCGCTCCAGCTGCCGACGGACCCGCCGGGGGGCGGCAGCCGGGTGCCGACCTGGCTGGTCGTCCTCGCCGTGGTCGGACTGGTCGTGCTGCTGGTGCAGATGGCATCACTCCGCAGCCAGGTGGGCGACCTCGAGCGGCAGGTCCAGGACCTCCAGGTGAGCGCGCAGCCTCCGACACCCCTTGCCACCCCGGCCACCCCGGCGCCCCCGATGGACCTTCCCCCACCCGACGCCGAGGCCGCCCGACGCCAGATCAGCGATGCGTACACCGCGGTGTTCTCACCGGGCACCCCGCCGGAGCTCTGGTCGGCGCTCGTCCTGGAACCGGCCGACCTCGGCCCCCGGCTCCAGGCCCTGGGCGCCGGCCCGTGCGCCGGTGCCGCCGTGGTGCTCACCGACATCCGGTTCACCGGCGATGACAGCGCCGTGGTCACCTTCCGGTTCGCCGGGAGCGGACTGGCTGCGGCGGACACGATCACCTTCGCCGGCGGGGCCCGGAGGGTGGACGGCGCCTGGCGGGTGACGGGCTCCAGCGTGCAGTCGGTGTTGGACACCGCCGCCGACTTCTGCGCCGGGGGCTGACCGGCCGCCGGCCGGTGCCGTTCAGAAGCGACCGCCGCCGCCCCGTCGGCCGCCCGACCCGCCGAAGGACCCGGGGCTGAGGCCGCCACCGCCGCCGAACCCGCCACCGCCACCGAACCCGCCACCCCCGTACCCGCCACCGCGGGGACCCCGCAGCACGGTGTCCAGCAGGATCCCGCCCAGCACGATGCCGCCCAGGTTGCCGCCGCCACCCCGGCCGCCCCACGGGCTCTGTCCGTAGTCGTCCACGTCGTGCTCGGCCGCCCGGGCCGCGTCGTCGGCGGCGGACTGGGCCTGCTGGGCCAGTCGCAGCGCCTGTTCGGGATCGGTGTCCGCCAGCGCCGTGGCCTCGTCCAGGAGCCGGGTGGCCTCGGCCAGCGCCGTCCGGGCCTCCGGTCCCACCGCCCCCCGCCTGGTGGTGACGAAGTCCTGCACCGCGGTGACCCGTGACCGGGCCGCACCCAGGGCCTGGGTCAGCAACGCCGCGGCGCGCTCGGCCCGGGCCCGCCGCTCCCGGAACCCGGACAGCGCCTCGTCCAGGGCGGCGCCGGCACCAGAGAGTTGCTGCATCAGGGCGATCGGGTCGACGGGTCCGGCCCGTCGGGCGGCCTCCACCTGGTCGGCGGCCTGGCGGGCCGCAGCGGCCGGCCCGCGCAGGGTGTCGGCCCCGGGATCGCCGGTCGCCAACGCGTCGGCCTCGGCCAGGTCCGTGCGGACCTCCGCCAGCGCTCCATCCAGTCCGGTCGACGCCTCGGCCAGGTCCCGATCGGCCCGGGTCAGGCCGTCGAGCAACAGGTCGGCCGATGCCACCGCCTCCTCCGCCGCGCTGGAGGCGAGGGCTGCCTGGTTCCGGTCACCGGCCGCCACCGCGGCCTCGCCCGAGGCCACCGTCCGCGCCGCGAAGCCCAGGCGCTCCCGGGCCTGGTCCAGGTTGGTGGCCACGGTGGCCAGCGCCGCTTCGGGATAGGTCGCCCGGAGCGCCGCCCAGGTGCGGTCCCCGTCGGGGAGGCGGGCCGAGACCCGCTCGGCCTCCACGCGCAGCGCGGCGAGCAGTTCCGGGGCGCGCCCGGCGCGGTCCCGGAGCTGTTCGAAGCGCTCCGTCTGGCCGTCCAACGTGGTGTCGGCGCTGGTGCAGCGCCCGATGATCTCCTTGAGCAACGCGCGCCGGGCCGGTTCGTCGCGCTCGGTGCCGTCGTTGAGCTGCTGCAACACGCCCCAGCCCGCCGCGACCTGGCCCGACGCCGCGGCCAGGGCATCACGGAACGGGGCGGTGGCGGCCTCACCGAACTCACGGGTGGCAACGTCCAGGTCGAAGGCGCTGCTCTTCAGGGCGTCGTCCAGCTCCACCAGCTGCGCACTGGCCCGGGTGGTGAGCTCCTCGATGGGCATCACGTCCAACGGGTCCGCGGCGGCGCCCGTCCCGGCGGGAGCCCGCCGCCGACGGCCCAGGAACCAGACCAGCGCCGCTCCACCCAGCAGGGCTGCGACCACCAGTGCGATGAGGAGCCCGGAGCGTCCGCCGGCGTCGGTCCCCGCCTCGTCCCCTCCGCCGGTGGCGGTGCCCGTGCCGGCCAGCTCCTCCCGGTAGCCGTCGGCGGCGGCGATGGCGGCCCCTCCCCAGTCGCCGTCCTGGAGCTGGGTCTCGATGCGACCGCCCGCGACCGCCTCCAGCTGGGCGTCGGTCAGGGGGAACCCCTCGTCCACCGACCAGGCGTACTGGCGGTCGCCGACGGCCACCGCCAGCAGGGCGTCGTTCAGGCCGAGCCCGTTGGAGCGGGCCACCTGGTCGGCCCAGTCCTGGGACGGGGTGCCGTCGAAGGACTCCACGAACACGACGAACAGCTGGACCCCCTCCTCGGTGCGCAACCGGTCGAGGGCCGCCTCCACATCCGCCGTGCGGTCACCCAGCACCCCGGCGGTGTCGGTGACCTGGCCGTCGGTGGCCAGGGCGATGGTGGGCGGCTCGGCGGTGGCGGCGCCGACCGGTGGGGCGGCACCGACCACCGCTGCCGTCACGACCGACAGACGCGGCGACGACCAGCAGGACCTGTGTGCGACGGAGCATCGACCCTCCCGTTGGGACGGGCCGAACGGTACTCGTCGGTCAGGGGAAGAAGCGGCTCACCGTGTCGGCCACGCAGGCGGGCTTGCCGCTCACGCCGCCGTCGGCGTCCTCGGCCTCGACCGTGACGCGCACCACGACCTGGACCCCGCCCTTCTCCTCGGACGCGGCCACGATCCCACCCCGGGCGCGGACCCGGGCCCCGGCCGGCACCGGCGACGGGAACCGCACCTTCTCGAGTCCCACGTTGACGCCCATCGAGGCGCCGTCGACCCGGAGCAGCTCGGGCAGGAACAGGTTGACCATGGACAGCGTCAGGTAGCCGTGGGCGATCGGACCCCCGAAGGGGGACTCGGCGGTGGCCCGTTCCACGTCCACATGGATCCACTGATGATCGCCCGGTGGCATCCGCGAAGAGGCCGATGCGGTCCTGGGTCACCTCCACCCAGTCCGTGGTGCCGAGGTCGGTTCCGACCAGGTCCAGCAGGGCGGCGGGGCTGTCCACGGTGGTGGTCATGACGGTCTCCGGTTCACAGGGTCAGGGATGCTGGCTGGACACGGCGAGGACCTCGCCGGTCATGTAGCTGGACAGGTCGCTGGCCAGGAACACCATCACGTTCGCGATCTCCCAGGGTTCGGCGGCCCGGCCGAAGGCCTCCCGTGAGGTCAGCTCCTCCAGCAACCCGGGGGGCGTGACCTTGGCCAGGTTGGCGTGCATGGCCAGGCTGGGCGACACCGCGTTGATGCGGACGCCGTGCTCCGCCGCCTCCATCGCCGCGGAGCGGGTGAGCGCCATCACGCCGGCCTTGGCCGCGGCGTAGTGGGACTGCTTCTCCTGGGCCCGCCACCCGAGCACGGAGGCGTTGTTGACCACGGCGCCGTGGCCCTGGGCGTACATGACCGGCAGCACGGCCCGGAGGCAGCGGAAGGTGCCGGTCAGCGTCACGTCGATGACCCGGTCCCACTCCTCGTCGCTCAACTCGGTGACCAGGCCGTTGCCGCCCAGGCCGGCGTTGTTCATCCACACGTCGATGCCGCCGAGCTCCGCCTGTGCCGCGGCCACCAGGGCGCGGACGTCGGTCTCGTCGGTCACGTTGCACACCACCGCCGGGGGCCGGGTGCCGAACTCCTCGGCCAGCGCGTCGGCCGTCTCGCCGATGCGTCGTTCGTGGGCGTCGGAGACGACCACCCGTGCCCCCTCCAGGAGGCAGCGTCGGGCCAGGGCACCGCCGATGCCGGTGCCGGCGGCGGCGGTGATGACCACGCGCCTGCCGTCCAGCAGTCCGCGGCCGGGGGGCTCGGTGGGCACGTCGGCTGCGGTCATCGCTGGTCCTCCGGTGGGGCGGGTGGTGTGCGTCATCGTGGCTCGCGGCGGCAGGCCGAGGGCCCGCTCGCCGATCACGTTGCGCTGGATCTCGTCCGAACCGCCGTAGATCGTGTCGGCCCGGCTGAAGAAGAACAGCTTGTGCAGGCCCGACATCTCGTCGTCGCCGGCATCGCCCTCGTCCGCGGCGGAGTACCGGGTGAGCAGGGCATCGGCGCCGGCGACGTCCATGGCCATCTCGCCCATGTCCCGGTGCAGGCCCGCCCAGTACAGCTTGTTGATCATGGCCTCCCGGGGCAGGGCGACGTGCTCGTCCACCCGCAGGGCCCGCAGCGCGTTCCAGCGCATGATCCGCAGCCGGCTCCACAGCGCGGCCAGTCGCTGGCGGACCACCGGGTCAGAGGTCAGCCCCCGTTCCCGCGCCGTGTCGGTGATGTGGGTGAGCTCGCGCTCGAACGCCATCTGCTGGCCCAGCGTGAGCACGCCCCGTTCGAACGCCAGCGTGCCCATGGCGACCTTCCAGCCGTCGCCCGGTGCGCCCACCACCAGGTCGGCGGAGGTGCGGGCACCGTCGAAGAAGACCTCGTTGAACTCCGCGGTGCCGGTGATCTGGCGGATGGGTCGGATCTCGATGCCGGGCTGGTCCATGGGGACCAACAGGTAGGACAGGCCGTGGTGGCGGGCCGAGCCCTCCTCGGTGCGGGCCACCACGAAGCACCAGCCCGGACCACTGGGCCAGCGACGTCCACACCTTCTGGCCGTCGATGACCCACTCGTCGCCCTCGAGGCGGGCCTTGGTGGACACGTTGGCCAGGTCGGAACCGGCGTTGGGCTCGGAGTAGCCCTGGCACCAGAACTCGGTGCCGTCCACGATGCCGGGCAGGAACCGCCGTTGGATCTCCGGTGAGGCGAAGTGGATCAAGGTCGGTCCCAGCAGGCCCTCGCCGATGAGACCCGAGCGCGCCCGGTCCGCCCGCCCGGGCGTACTCCTCGTGGAAGGCGACCTCCAGATCCAGCGGGAGCCCGCGCCCGCCGTGCTCGACCGGCCATCCCACGCACGTCCACCCGCCGGTGGCCAGCTCGCGCTCCCACGCCATGCGCTCGGCGACGAACGCGTGCTCGTCGCCGGGACCACCCCGGAACCGCAGGTGGGCGAACTCGCCCCGGAGGTGGTCGTTCATCCAGTCCCGGACCTCGGCCCGGAACGCTGCCTCGTCCACGGAGGTGGTGTCGGTCATGCCGGACCCTCGCTCATGGGCAGCCGCTCGCTCATGGGCAGCAACGTAACGCGAACTGACGACCCGTCAGAAACGGGCGGGGCGGGGTCGGGGACCGGCAGGCCCACCCGTACACTCGGTCCGGGTGCGGCGGACCGTCCGACGGCCCAGGAGGACCGGTGTCCGGCCGACCGAACCGAACGGTGTCGATCCTGGTGGCGGCGATCGTGGCCCTGGTGGCCGTGGTGGGTCGTCCTGGCCGCGCTCCTGGTGTTCCAGCGGTCCGATGACGCGGCGTCCCCGACCACCACGCCCGGACGGCCGACCACGGCGACGTCCACCACGACCACGGTTCCCGGCCGTCCCACCAACGTGAAGCTGGAGGACGGGACGGTCCAACAGGGCATCATCCAGCGCCAGTACCTGGTGATGTCGCCCAAGGACGTGGAGGCGGGGCAGCGGCTGCCGGTGGTGATGGTGCTGCACGGTCTGGGCTTCGACCGCTACGCCATCTCCGTCGAGGCCGAGTGGGCCCGGGCCGTGGAGCGGGACCGGTTCATCGCCGTGTTCCCCCAGGGGGTGCTCAACTCCTGGAACGCGGGGCCGTGCTGTCCGCCCGCCTCCCTCGCCGGCGTGGACGACGTCGGGTTCCTGGACCAGGTGACGACGCAGCTCACGGCCCGCCCGGAGGTGGACCCGGCCCGTCTCTACCTGACCGGCTTCTCCAACGGCGGGATCATGACCTACGCCATGGCGTGCGCCCGCCCCGAGCTGTTCGCGGCGGTGGCGCCGATGGCCGGCACCAACCTGGGCGGGTGCACCCCCGCCCAGCCGGTGTCCCTGCTGCACATGCACGGCGACCCCGACCCGGTGGTGCCCTACGACGGCAAGGTCACCCTGAGCCAGATCCTGTCCTCGGCCGACTTCCCGCCCGTTCCCGACTCGGTCGCGGCATGGGCCAGGGCGGACGGATGTGACCCGGCACCACGGGTGACCGAGGAGGACGGTCCGGTGACCCGGGAGGTGTGGGCCGGCTGTGACTCCGGCAAGCGGGTGGAACTGATCACCTACCCCGGCAACGGCCACACCTGGCCCACTCGGCCCGTGGACGGCCTGGATGAACTGCTGCGGTTCTTCGACCTGCAGGACTGAGAGCCCTTCGCGGATGGTGCGAACTTGTCGCTGTGCGACCGCACGCCGGTCGCAGTCCTACAAGTTGGCGGTCCTGACCGTTCGTGATGGCCGGGGCCGGCCGCTCAGGCCAGGGGGAGCACCGGGGCCGGCTCACGCCGCCGCATGGACGGGTGCCGTGACGACCGGCCCGGTGTGCCGCCGTACTCCGTGACCGCCCGCCGCAACGCGGCGACCGGGTCCGAGCCCGGGGCCAGCAGCCGGTGGGCCGACAGGTAGCGCAGGTAGGTCTGCAGCGTGGCGGCAACCCGGTCCGCCTCCGGCAGGCTGGTCCCGGTGGCGGCGCACCAGTCCGCCGCACCGACCCACAGCAGGGCACCGACGTCGGTTGCGGTCCACACCGAGGGGTCC
This sequence comes from uncultured Actinomycetota bacterium, assembly GCA_963773765.1. GTDB lineage: Bacteria > Actinomycetota > Acidimicrobiia > Acidimicrobiales > Microtrichaceae > CAVZCC01. The sequence goes on from CAVZCC010000006.1 coordinate 552,612, forward strand.
TCCGGGGTGGACCCGGGAAGGGATGCGCCGGGAACGGCGAGCGAGTGGGCCCGGGCACCCACCAGGGCGGCCAGGGCGTCCCGGTGGATGGCCTTGCCGTTGGCCAGGGACCAGCGGACCACCCGGGCCCGGTGGGCGCGCTGGTGGGCCGGCACGGGGGCCTGGTGGGCCCGGAGGGCGGGGGCGGGAACCGTGGTGCTGGTCATGTCCCCATCCTGGCCAGGGGGTGTGACACTCGGGGTCCGCCCTGGCCGGGGTGGGGCGCGGAAGGGGGCGGGGCCGTCCGGCCCCGCCCCCTTCCGGACTCGGTCAGCGGGTCTGGCTCAGCCGGTGAAGGCCAGGCCGGCGCCGGACTTGGTGGCGCTGGTCCCGGCGACGTTGGACGACGTGTTCGTCCCGGCCACGCCGGCCACCGTCACGTCGATCACACCCTGGGAGCAGATCCCGATCGGCTCCTCGCCGGCCACGGTGGTCTCCAGTGCAGGCTTCGTGGTGAACAGCGCCGTGATCTGGCCGATCAGGGCCTGCACGTCGAGGCCCTCCAGGATGATCTTGGGGATCAGGGCGAAGGCCTCGGCCAGCTTCTGGCCGGCGAGGTCGAAGTTGAACGCCTCCAGCGCCAGACGTCCCTGGTTGACCAGGTAGTCGAAGTACTCCCGGTTGTTGTTGACGCCGGGGGGCAGGGTCGTGGTGGTGGTCGGGCCGGCGGGAGGTGCGCTCAGCTGGCCGGCCAGGGCCACGATCTGGGCCAGGATCTCCTGGGGGAACACCGAGTAGTACGACGGGGCGCTCAGGGCCGGGACGTCCTTCTCGCCGTTGACGCCGGTGAACTCGATGTCGTACTGGCCGGGCTTGCCCGCCACGCCCTTCACGCTGACCCCGCCCACGCCGATCGCGGGCATGGCCTCCAGGGCGGCGTCGATCTTCTCCGGACTCGGCACCTCGTGCACGGTGAAGATGTAGTTGTTGGCCTCGTAGATCCACTGGTCCGGCGCCGGCGTGGTGAACACGAACGGGATGCCCAGCAGGGTGATCGGGTTGCTCGTGGTCTCCTTGAAGCCCAGCGTGAAGGCGATGCCCTTCTTGAGGGCGTCCGGACTGGGGTCGATGGCCAGGCGTTGCACCTCGTTCACCCCCGGCAGGGTGCCGGAGCAGACCTCGAACGTGACCGAGCTGGTGGTCCCGGCAGCAGCAGCGGCGACCTGGACCTGGCCGTTCACGATGGTGCCCGGGCCCTCCAGGACCTTCAGCGTCTCCGGCTTGACCGGACGCTTGACGCCCTTCTCGTCGGTGCCGTCGGTGACGTACTTGCCGAGGACGTCCACGTTGGTCGGCACGTTGGGCTGGCCGGCGAGCTCGATGGGCTGCACCACGTCGGGCGAGCCGGGGATCTTGATGGACGTGGTGGCCACCGTGCCCGGGGCGGAGCACGTCACGTTCACGTTGTTCACGGTGCCGGCGAGGGCGGCGACGATGGTGAGCGAGATGTCACCGGCGGAGTACTTGATGATGCCGCCCTTGCCGACGTCCTTGAGGGTGCTGGTGAAGGGACCCTGGGTCAGGCTGGCGGGCTGGCCGGCGGCGAGGGACAGGGCGATGTCCGGGATGGGGGAGCTCTCCACGCCGGTGGTGGAGGTGGGCCCGGACACCTTGACGTTGAGCTTGGCGTTCTTGACCGTGAGGGTGGAGAGGCCCAGCCCGACCGCCTTGTCGATCAGGCCCTGGTCCAGCGCCACGGTCCACGTGAAGCCGATCGGGGAGCCCGACTGCTCCGGCTCCAGGGTGGCGGGGACGTCCGAGGTGATGGTGAACGGCACCTGCAGGCTGCTGCCGCCGAGCGCCCCGATCAGGGCCGTCGACGCGGCGTCGGCACCGGTGCACGTGCCGACCACGGTCTTGCTGACCGCGGCGCTCGTGGGGGTCCCCGATGACACGGCGAACAGCGCACCCACCAGCGCGGCCACGACCATCGCCCGACTCACACGCCCCCGAAGCAACTTGCCAACCATCGTGCCCTCCACGGTCATCCCCTACCCAGCCGACGGGATCGTAGGCTGTTTCTCTTTTCCGCGCCTAGTGGAACGGGCGGAGGCGGCCCGAAGGCCGCCCCCACCCGGTGGTTCGCCCCCCGACGAACCAGACCTCAGCGCCGCCGCGTGCTGGTGCGGCGGCTGGTCGACTTCTTCGACGAGCTCTTCTTGGACGAGGTCTTCTTGCTCGTCGCCTTGGCTGATGAGCACACCCGGACCTTCTTGGACACCGTGCGGTACCTGTTGGTGCCCTTGATGCGGACCTTGACCCGCTTGGTCTTGGTGGTGCAGGCGGACGCCTTGGGCCTGGGGCAGACGCGGACCCGCTTGCTCACGGTGCGGTACTTCTTGGTGCCCTTGATGCGGACCCGGACCTTGACGACCTTGGACGAGCAGCTCGATGTGGCGGCAGGGGCCTTGGCCGCGGGTGCCGCGGGGAAGGCGAACGCCGGCAGCACGGCGGCGGGCGGGGCCGGGGGCGCCGCCACCGTCGCGGTGAGCGAGCCCTGGCTGCACAGGTCCTGGAACTGCTCCGCCACGGGATCGACACCGGCGGTCGGCGTCGTCGGGTTGGGCTTCTTCGGGAAGGCCGCGGTGAGGCCGGCGATCGTGGCCGTCACGTCGATGCCGCCCAGGAGCTGGCCGCTGAGGACCCGACCGGCCTCGTCGGTCCGGCCCTGCAGGATCAGCTGGACGATGTAGTCGTTGGCGGACAGCCCGGCGGGAATCGTGGTGGTCGTGGTCGGCCCCGAGGAACCGGAGGACAGCGAGCTGGCCGCGGCGATGATGGAGTCGAGCGTCTCCAGCGGGAGGTTGGAGTAGAAGTCGCCGACGGAGAGGGACGCGACGTCCTTGCCGGCCAGCGCACCCTGGAAGGCGAGGTCGTACTCGCCGGGTGCGGTCTGCGTGACGGCGACGTTGCCCGCACCCACGGTGGGCAGGGCCTCGAGCGCGGCCTGCAGGGTGGCGGCGGGCGGCAGCGCGGGGTCGGTCCACAGCGCGTAGTTGCCGGCCTGTTCGGCCCAGTTGGCGACCTTGGTCGTGGGCATGCCGAACGCCAGCGGACCGTTGCCGAAGATGCCCCTGCCCAGCAGGTTCGGCGTGGCGGTCCAGATCGGTGCCGTCTCCTGGCCGCCCAGCTTCAGCGTGAAGCCGATCGACTTCTTGAGCAGGTCCGTGCCCTTGTCCAGCGACAGGTGCTGGACCTCGTTCGTGCCGGGCACGGCGTCGGCCACCTTCACCGGCAGGCCGCACACCTCGAAGGTGACGGAGTTGGAGCTGGGCGCACCGCCGGCGGTCACCACCAGGTTTCCGTTCTCGATGACACCCGGACCGTCGACCACCCGCAGCGAGGAGGGCACGATGTCGGTCTTGCCCCGGGTGACGTACTCGCCGATGACGTTCACTGCGAAGACCTGGCCGGCGTTGGCGCCGTATTCGATCGGCTGGGTGATGTCCGGTGAGCCCGGGACCTTGATCGGGCTGGACGCGATGAGCCCCGGCGCGGAGCAGGTGATGTTCAGGTTCCGCTCGCCACCGAGCTGGGCGGTGATCGTGAACCCGATCGTCCCGGTCTTGTAGGTGATGACGCCGCTCTGGCCCACGTCGTTGAGGGTCCCGGTGAAGGGCCCCTGGGGGATCGACGACGGCATGTTGGCCGCCAGCGTGATGCTCTGGTCGGCGGGTCGGCCCAGCACCTGGGTGGTGGACGTGGGCCCGGCCACGACGGTGTCGAACACGGCGTTGCGGATGGTGAGCTGGGTCAGTCCGGCGCCCACGGCCTTGTTGATCAGGTCGCTGCCCAGCGACACGCTCCACGTGAACGAGATCGGCACGCCCGACTGGCCCGGGTCCAGCGTCTTGGGCACGTCGGCGTTGATGGTGAAGTCCACCGCCAGGTTGGTCCCGCCCAGGGCGCCCAGCAGCGCGTTGGTGGCCGCGTCGGCGCCGGTGCACGTCCCGGTCAGGCTCTTGCTCACCGGGACCGCGCTGGTGTCGCCGGGCGTGGCCAACTCGATCAGCCCCATCACCATCACCATGGCGACGCCGATGGCCAGAAGACGCTTGGTCATGTCATTCCCTTCGACCCGGTGCCCGCTCGTTGCGGACGGGACCCCCGCCGCCCGCGGCCTCCGCCCGCTCCCCAGGACGAGACGAATGACACAGTTCGGCCCTGTGTGAATACGCCCCCCGTCCGGTCGCCCGCAAGCAGGACGGTGCCCACGGGAACAATTCCCCACGGCCTTCCTGCGGTGCGCGTTCGGCCCCCCACGCAGCGTCGAGAATCAGCCATCAGGATCAGTCATCCGGTCGGGGCTCGGCGCCTGGGCTAGCTTCCCGCCGTGATGGACCAGAACCGACCGCCGGCCGGACCGGAGCAGCGGGGCGCCGGGCCGCGGACGCTGGGGCGGACCGACCTGGTGGTCGGGCCCCTGGCCTACGGATGCTGGAGGTTCAGCGGCACGGCACCCGGCGAGGCGCAGGAGAAGGTCGAGGCCGCCTTGGACGCCGGCATGACCCTGGTCGACACCGCGGACATCTACGGCTTCGGGTCCAACGGCACCGACCGGTCCTTGCCCGACGGCTTCGGCGACGCCGAGGCGCTGCTCGGTGAGGTGCTGGCCCGGGCACCGCACCTGCGGGAGCGGATGGTGCTGGCGACCAAGGGCGGCATCCGTCCGCCGGTGCCGTACGACCAGTCCCACGAGTACCTGACCGCGGCGTGCGAGGCCTCGCTGCGGCGGCTGGGCGTGGATCACGTCGACCTCTACCAGGTCCACCGCCCGGACGTCCTCACCCACCCGGCGGCGCTGGCCGCGACCCTGCAGTCGCTGGTCGAGCGGGGGCTCACCCGGGCCGTCGGCGTCTCGAACTTCACCGTGGCCCACACCGAGGCGCTGCAGGCCCACCTGTCGGTCCCGCTCGCCACCACCCAACCGCAGTTCAGCCCGCTGCACCTGGACCCGCTGGTGGACGGCACCCTGGACCTGTCGATGCGCGACTCCATCACGCCGCTGGCCTGGTCGCCACTGGGCGGGGGTCGCCTGGGCCGGCCCGCCACCGCGGAGGACGACCCGCGCACGCAGGACGTGGACGTGGTCGTGTCACGCCTGGCGGAACGGGAGGGGGTGACCCGTGCCGCCGTGGTGCTGGCCTGGCTCCTGCGCCACCCCGCCGGCGTGGTCCCGATCATCGGCACCCAGCGCGTCGACCGCATCCGTGAGGCGGCCGGTGCCACGACGGTCCAGCTGGACCGGACCGACTGGTACGAGGTCCTGGTCGCCGGTCGCGGTGAGCGCCTCCCGTGAGCAGCGCCGCCACGGGTGGACGGCGGGCCGGGCCGGAGGTGGCCTGGTTCTCCGCGCTGTGCGACGACGACTACGAGTTCCTCGGGGTCCCGGACCCCGCGTTGGCCTCCAGCCTGGAGCACTGTGGGGAGATCGTCGCCGCGGCGGAGCGCTGCGGCTTCGACAACGTGCTGCTGCCCTCCGGCTACGAGCTCGGCATCGACGCGGTCGCGTTCGCCGCCGCCATGGCGGTCCGGGTGGAGCGCATCCGGCTGCTGGTCGCCATCCGCTGTGGCGAGGTGTGGCCACCACAGCTGGCCCGACAGCTCGCCACCCTGGACCACATGCTCGGCAACGGCCCCGACGGCGCACCGCGACTGAGCATCAACATCATCTCGTCGGACCTGCCCGGCGCTCCGATGCCAGGCGGTCCGCGCTACGCCCGCACGCTCGAGGTCATGGCGGTCCTCCGCACGCTGCTGGAGGGTCGCCCGGTCGAGCACCACGGCGAGTTCTACGACCTGGAGCTGGACGCCCCCCGGATCACCCGTGGCCGTACCTGCCCGCCCTTCTACTTCGGCGGCCTGTCCGACGACGCCCGTGAGGTGGCCGCCGCCGCGGCCGACGTCTACCTGATGTGGCCCGACACCGTCGCCGGTGCCGCCGCGGTGGTGCAGGACCTGTCGGCACGTGCGGCATCGCGGGGCCGTGAGCTCCGGTTCGGGTTCCGGTGCCACGTCATCGTCCGCGACACCGAGTCCCAGGCCCGCGCCGCTGCCGCCGACCTGATCTCCCGGCTGGACCCGGACGAGGGAGCGCGGATCCGGGCCCGGTCGCTCGACACCACGTCGGCCGGCATGGCCCGGCAGGCCGAGCTACGGGACGGAGCCGACGACGACGGGTTCGTGGAGGACCACCTGTGGACCGGCATCGGACGGGCCCGCAGCGGCGCCGGTGCCGCCATCGTGGGCGACCCGGACCAGGTGCTGGCCACGCTGCAGGCCTACCGGGACGTCGGCATCGACTCCTTCATCCTGTCGGGCTACCCGCACCGGGCCGAGTGCGAGCGGTTCGCCCGCCTGGTGCTGCCCCGCATCCCCGGCCGCTGACCCGCTCCCCCAATCGGGCCCGCTGCCCCAATCGGGCGCCCGGGAGGCTGGTTGGTACCCTTGCCGCACATGCTGGGGAGACAGGTAGGGCGTGGACACTGACGGCCGTCGCGGGCGTCGTGAACCGATGGACGGCGGCGGGCGGACCGCCGCCCCTGCGCCCGCGGTCGAGTTCGTGCCCATGCCCGGCGGTGACCCGGCCGACTCCATGATCGACCTCCGGCCGCCGGGCGGCCCCGCGGCGGACGGCCGGCCCGCTCCCATGCCGCCCGCCGGCCCGCCGTCCAGCACGGCGGCGCCCGCCCACGTCGTGGACGCGGCCCTGCCCGAGCCCGGTGCGTCCAGCCGGTCCGCCCCGGGTGGTGTGCCCGTCGCCGGCCACTGGGTGACCGACCCGGTCCGGACCCGGACCCGCCTGTCCAGGGGGATCCTCGTCACCGCCGCCGCCGCCGTGCTGGCGCTGCTGGCCGGGTCGATCGCCTCCGTGGCCCTGGGGTTCGCGGCCAACGCCCGGACCGGGTCGGGCGAGGACCTGTCGGCCGCCGCCGCCGAGGCGTCCGGAACCCTTCGCGCTGCCGACGGTGTCCACGCCGGGGTCCTGGGTCTGGCCGCGGCGGCCCAGTCCGACGGTGCCGGCTCGGGGCCGTCCATGGGAGAGGTCCGCACCCGTCTGGGGGAACTCCGCGCCGCCACCGCCCCTGAGCTCCCGTCCGGTGTGGATCTGGACCGCCGGGTGGCCGCCGCGGAACGGGCCCGGGCGGCCTACACCGAGCAGGTGTCCGCCGCGCTCGACCGGGCCGAGGCGGATCCCGACGCCGTGGTCGGCGGCCTGGACGCCCTCGAACGCCGCCACGAGAACGTCGTGACGGAGTGGACCGCACTCGTCCGCGACCTCGGTCGAGCGGCCCAGGACCGAGCCGATGCCGCCCGAGGCCTGCGTTGGGCCGCGGCCCTGGTCCTGGTCCCGGCCGTCCTGCTGTCCGGCGCCGTGCTGTTCGGGTTGCACCGGCGGCTGCGCCGGGACCTGGACGAGCCCGTCGACCGGGTGCGGGCCATGGCGGCGCAGTTGGCCGGCGGCGACCTCGATGCCCGCTCCGGTGTGGCCGGCAGCACCGACGTGGCGGCGCTGGGCGAGGACGTCGACGCCGCCGCGGAGTCCCTGCACCAGCACGTCCGTCGCCTCCGGCTGCAGGCCGAGTGGGGGGCGCAGAGCCGCATGATCTTCGAGGCGCTCGACCTGGTCGACGACGAGTCCGAGGCGCACGAGGTGGCCCGCCAGGCGCTCGCCCTCATCGACGGTGAGCGTTCCGTGGAGCTGCTCCTGGCCCCCCACGGGTCCACCGAGCTCACCGCCGTGGCGGCCAACCCCAACGCCCCCCGGCCGGGATGCCCGGTGGACGAGACGGGCGGGTGCGTCGCCATCCGCCGGGCCCAGGTCGTCGTGTTCGACAGCTCCGAGTCGATCAACGCCTGTCCCAAGCTGCGCAACCGCCCGACCGGCCCCTGCTCAGCGGCCTGCGTGCCCCTGAGCGTGGCGGGACGCCCGGTCGGCGTGCTGCACACCGTGTCCGCCGACCGCCATCCGCCCGACGACCGGGTGGTCAGCCAGCTGGCCACCCTGTCGACGCAGCTGGGCAACCGCCTCGGGGCGCTGCGGGCGCTCGAGAGCTCCCGGCACGAAGCGGCCACCGACAAGCTGACCGGCCTGCCCAACCGCCGGTTGCTCGAGTCCCAGATCGCCACCCTCATCGAGCGGTCCACGCCCTTCGTCCTGGTGCTGGCGGACCTGGACAAGTTCAAGAACCTCAACGACAGCTACGGCCACGAGGTCGGCGACCGGGCCCTCCAGCTCTTCGCCCAGGTGCTCAGGGACAAGGTGCGCGGCAACGATGTGATCGCCCGGCTCGGTGGCGAGGAGTTCGTGCTCGTCTACCCGAACATGAGTGTGACCACGTCCATCGAGGCCATCGAGCGGATCCGGGACGGGTTGGCCAACACGCTCGCCGTCAGCCGGCTGCCGGAGTTCACCTGCTCGTTCGGCATCACGCACTCGGCGGTCGGCCGCAGTGGTGACGCCATCCTCCGCGTGGCCGATGCCGGGCTGCTCCGGGCCAAGGAACTGGGCGGTGACCAGGTCGTCTACGCCGATGAGACCTTGGCGGCCCGCATGTTCAGCGACGACGACCCACAGCCCGGTCGCCCGGCCACCCGCTGAGGACGGCCCGCTGCTCCCACATCCTGCGCTGCTCCCACGTTCTGTGCTGCCAACCGCGACCTCTGGGTCGCGTCCTGCATCACAGAACGGTGGGGGGCGGAACGGTGGGGGGCTGTGTCACTGGCCGTTGGTGGACCAGTGCCAGGGCTCTGACGGCAGGTTGCGGAAGCCGTAGCTGCCGGCGTTGGCCCTCAGCCAGGCGAAGCCGGAGCTGCCACGGGTCAGCGTGGAGCCACCCTGGGTGAAGTCGATGGCCAGGCCCCGTTCGTGCATGGACTGGCCGGGCCGGGCCGTCGGCGGCGAGCACGACGATGCCGGCGCCTGGTAGATGGCGTAGTTGCTGGAACCGCAGTTGTTGCGCCGCACGGCGATCTGGCCGGCCGGGTCCCGGTAGCCACCGCCGCCGAAGTTGATGCCTGCCGCAGAGGCGGCCGACAGCAGCGCCTGCAGGTTGCCGGCGATGGACTGGTGCACCCGGATGCCGCCGACGGTCACGATCTCTCCGCTGCCGGTGATGACCGGCGGCGGGATGTCACCGCCGCCGCCACCGCCCGAGCCCGCCGATCCGCCACCGGAGGAACGGGGGGTGAGTGCGGCGCGGTTCTGGGCGGCGCGCTGTGCGGCGCGGGCCTCGTCCGCGGCGCGCTGCGCTGCGATGGCCTTGGCGATCTCGGCCTGCTTGGCCGCGATGGTGCCGGACAGCTGGGTGTCGATGGCGGCGAGCGAGTCCGCCTCCGCGAGGGAGGCCTCCAGCCGCTGGTCGACCTGGGCTGCGAACGCCTGCTGCTTCTCGTAGGCGGCGTTGAGCTCGCCCAGCCGGTCCTGCACGACGGCCTTGTTCTGGGTGGCGCGCTGCTCGGCATCGGCCGCGGCGGCACGCTGGATGGCCAGGTCCTCCTGGGTGGAGCGGAACCGCTCGACCAGGTCGATCTTCTCGTTGGCCTTGACCGACAGGAGGGTGCGCTTGTTGACGGCGTCGTTCACGTCGTCCACGCCCACGCTGGACATGGGCTCGGAGCTGCCGAGGGAGACGTAGGCCTCCACCGCGGACTCCCGCAGCTGCACCTTGATCTGGTCCAGCTCGGCCTGGGCCTGGGCCTGGGCGGCCTCGGCCGCGGACCGGTCGTTCTCGGCCTGGGTGACGGCACGCTCGGCTTCCTCCACCCTGTCCTGCTGGGCACTCACGTTGGCGTTGAGTGCGCTCAGGGCGGAGGTGACCTCCGCATCGGTGGCCTGGAGGGCGTTGACCTTGGAGGCCTGGGCCGCCTTCTCGGAGCGGACCTGGTCACGCTTGCGCTGCAGTTCCTGGAGGCTGTCACCGTTGCCGCCGGGGTTGTCACCCGAGGCGGCGGCGGGCAGTCCGACGAGGATGGCAGCGGCGGCCGATGGCGCCCACGAGGGCGCGGACCCGGCGGGCCGGACTGCGGAGGTAGTTGCGCGGAGTGGGTTTCACGTCGTCCTTGCGGTCGTTGTGATCGATCTCGGTCAACCGACGTTTCGTAACGAGACTGCAACCTAACACACTCACCCGTCACGATCGCAAGCGGTCCCGGGCTCCACCCGTCACATCCTCTCAGCCGTGCGCGATCCCAGTCGTGGCAGGCGGGTCAGCGCTTCTGGCACGACGGGCAGAAGGTGGTGGACCGGGCGTCCACCACGGTGCGTCGCAGCTCGGTGGCGCAGCGGGAGCATGGTTCGCCGGCCCTTCCGTAACAGTCGAGGGCGTGCTGGTGGCTGCCGGAACCACCGAGTGCGTCGCGGTAGTCGCGCAGCGTCGTGCCACCGTGGGCGATCCCCTCGGCCAGGGCGTCCCGGATGGCGTCGCGCAGCGCGACGGCCTCCTTCCTGGTCAGCCGGCGGGAACGGGGGTGCACGCCGGCCCGCCAGAGCGCCTCGTCCGCGTAGATGTTGCCGACGCCGGCCACCGGGCGCTGGGACAGGAGCTGGGTCTTGACGAACCGGTCGTGGGCGTTGACCTCCTGCCGGAGTGCTTCGGGGGTGAACCCGTCACCGAACGGCTCGGGACCCAGCGCGGCGAGTGTGGGCAGGCGGTGGTGGTCACCGGCCGGGACCACCGCGACCCGGCCGAAGCGACGGACGTCGGTGAAGGACAGGCGCCGTCCGTCGTCCAGACGCCATGCGGCGCGCAGGTGGGGTTCGTCGGCCCCCGCCAGCGGCTCGCCGGCTCCGACCGCCAGACGGCCCGTCATGCCCAGGTGCACCACCAGTTCGTCGCGGGCCGCCACCGTCGTCGCGCTCCAGCGGGGCCAGCAGGTACTTGCCCCGCCGGCCCAGCTCGCCGAACCTGCCCCCGACCGCCAGCGGGGCCTCGTCGAACTTGGCCGACGGGAAGGCCCATGCATCGACGACCAGGCGACCCCGCAACGCCGGCGCGAGCTGGCGTCGGATCGTCTCCACCTCGGGCAGTTCGGGCACGCCCCGAGTGTGCCGCAGCCGGCGGGACCCCACCCCGCGGCCGGTCCCGGCCGACCACGGGTTATCGACATGACGTCGCCATCATGTCGACACGACGTCGACAACGTTGTACGGTGTTGTCGACACAACGTCGACAACGAGGAGTTCCTCCCATGTTTCTCGCCCGCCGCGACCTGGTCGCAGCGAAGGGCCGGTTCCTGCTGATGGGGACCGTGGTGGCCCTGATCGCCATGCTCGGTGTGCTGCTGGCCGGCCTGGCCTCCGGCCTGGTGGCCGCCGGCACCTCCGGGTTGGAGTCGCTCGACTTCACGGACCTCGCCTTCCAGCCCGGGGCGGAGTCCACCTTCTCCCGCAGCTACCTCGAACCGTCCACGGTCGAGGACCTGTCCCGGGTGTCCGGTGCCACCGCCACCCCGCTGGGTGTCTCGCTGTTCAACGCCCGCCACACCGCGGCCGACGGTGGTGCTCCCGGCGCGGCTGACGACGTGGTGGACGTGGCGCTGTTCGGCGTGGATGCCGGAGGGTTCCTGGCCCCGGAGGTCACCTCAGGAGACGCGCTGCAGACAGGACGGCGAGGACGGCGTGGTGATCTCACGCCAGCTGGCCGACGACGGGGTCGCCGTGGGCGACACCCTCACCCTGGGCCTGGACGAGCGCAAGCTGCAGGTGGTCGGCGTCACCGAGGGCGGCACCTACGGCCACGTCCCGGTCGCCTTCGCCTCCCTGCCCGCGTGGCAGGACGTCACGGCCGGGGCCCGCACCGCGGACGGCACCGGCCTGGTGTCCTCGGTGGCGCTCCGCCTGGCCGACGGCGCCGACGCCGCGTCCGTGGAGCGGGCCGTCCCCGCGGTGGAGGTGGTCACCAAGCAGGAGTCGTTCAACGGGTCACCGGGCTACGTGGCCGAGATGTCCACGATGATGCTCATACGCGGCTTCCTGCTGGTGATCTCCGCCCTGGTGGTCGCCGCCTTCTTCACCGTGTGGACGGTGCAGCGGCGGGGCCAGATCGGCCTGCTCAAGGCCATGGGGGCCAACAACGGCTACGTCCTCCGGGACGCCCTGGGCCAGATGCTGGTGGTGCTCGTGCTGTCCACGGCCATCGGCACCGTCCTGGGCCTGGGCCTCGGGCTCCTCATGCCGGCCAAGGCCCCGTTCAGCATGGAGCCCGGTCCCGTCCTCATCGCCGGCATCGCCCTGGTGGTCGCCGGCGTGCTTGGTTCCCTGGCCGCCGTCCGCCGCATCACCTCCGTCGACCCCTTGATCGCACTGGGAGCGCAACGATGACCAGCACCACACCCGCAGGCACACCCTCCGGCCGGCACGGGGCGGCCCACGCCCTGGAGCTGCGCTCCGTCGACGTCGACTATGCCGACGGGGACCAGACCGTGCATGCCCTGGCCGGCATCGACCTGACGGTCTCCCCCGGGGAGATGGTGGCGCTCATCGGTCCGTCCGGCTCCGGCAAGTCCTCGCTCCTGGCCGTGGCCGGTGCGCTGCTCGGACCCACCCGGGGCACGCGTCCTGCTGGACGGCATCGAGGTGGAGTCCATGGGGCCCCGGGAGCTGTCCCGGGTCCGGCGGGAGCACCTGGGGTTCATCTTCCAGTCCGGCGGCCTCTTCCCGTCGCTGACCGCGCTGGACCAGCTCCTGCTCGTGGAGGACCTCCGGGGACACCGGCCGTCCTCCGGCACCGACCGCGCCCGCGGCCTGCTCGGTGAGCTGGGACTGGGCGACCGGGTGGGGCACCGGCCCGAGCAGCTGTCCGGTGGTGAGCGCCAGCGGGTGGCCATCGCCCGGGCGCTGATGGGCAAGCCGGCGCTGCTGCTGGCCGACGAGCCCACCGCCAGCCTGGACCGGGCCCGGTCGGCGGAGATCGTGGAGCTGTTGGCGACCGAGACGCGCCGTCACGGGACAGCGACGTTGATGGTCACCCATGACGCCGAGGGTCTCCAGCACGCCGACCGCGTGCTGGAACTGGTCGACGGCAGACTGGGTACGCCCGCCCCTGTGTGAGAGAGGACCTGCGTTGCCCAGGATCACCGGTGCCAACATCGAGGAGCACGTCCGGGCCCAGGAGGCGGCCATCCTGGACGCGGCCGCGCTCCTGTTCGTGCGCCAGGGCTACGGCGCCACGACGCTGGGTGACATCGCCGACTCGGTGGGGCTGGCCCGCAACTCGCTCTACCGCTACTTCCCGGACAAGGAGCACATCCTGCTCCGCTGGTTCGCCCGCGAGACCGGCCCGCTGGCCGCCCGGTCCGTGGCGGTGCTGGACGCCGACCGTCCGCCCCTCGAGCGCATCGAGGAGTGGGTCGACCTGCAGCTGGACTACGTGGCCGACCCGGCCCATGCCGTGGGCGCACAGCTCATGCAGGAGGCCGAGGCACTGTCCCCGTCGGCCCGCCGGCAGATCGACGACGGCCACCGTCGCCTGTACGAGCTGCTGGGGCGGGTGGTGGTGGAGGTGACGCGTCGGCCGGCGGAGTCGGCGTTCACCACCTCCCTGGTCACGGCCATGGTGGCAGAGGCTGCCCGTCGCTCCCTGGAGCAACCCCTCCGGCCGCGGGAGCGCACGCGGCTGCACCGGGCCGTGCGTGCGGTCCTGGGCGCCGAGGGCTGAGGGCCCCTGCCCGCCCGCCGGAGGGGAACGGCCGGCCCGGCACCCGCCGGTAGGATCCGCGGTTCCGGGACCAGGGGAGCGACATGTCGGCCAGCGGAGGCAAGAAGGCGATCATCGCGGCGTTCCTGGCCAACCTGGGGATCGCCATCGCCAAGTTCATCGGCTTCCTCATCACCGGCGCGTCGTCGATGCTCTCGGAGGCCATCCACTCCATGGCCGACACCGGCAACCAGGGCCTGCTGCTCCTCGGCGGACGCCGGTCGGAGCGGGCCGCCGACGAGGAGCACCCCTTCGGGTACGGCCGCGAGCGGTACTTCTGGTCCTTCGTGGTCGCCGTCGTCCTGTTCGCCCTCGGTGCGCTGTTCGCCATCTACGAGGGCATCCACAAGATCCAGCACCCCGAGGAGCTGGAGAGCCCGGCCGTGGCCATCGGGATCCTGGGCGTGGCGATCGTGCTGGAGGGCTTCTCCCTGCGCACCGCGGTGCACGAGTCCCGGCCGCTCAAGGGCGACGCCTCCTGGTGGCGTTTCCTGCGCACCTCCAAGGTGCCGGAGTTCCCGGTGGTCCTGCTGGAGGACACCGGGGCCATGATCGGCCTGGTCGTCGCCCTCTCCGCCGTCACCGCCAACCTGGTCACGGGCAACTCGGTCTACGACGGCATCGGCTCGATCATCATCGGCCTGCTGCTGGGGGTCATCGCCATCTTCCTGTGCGTGGAGATGAAGAGCCTCCTGATCGGGGAGTCGGCCCTGCCCGCGGACCGCGCCGCCATCGATGCCGCGGTGGCCTCCACCCCCGGGGTGGTCCGCCTGATCCACTCCCGGACCCAGCACGTCGGCCCGGAGGAGATCCTGCTGGCGGCCAAGGTCGAGTTCGAGCCCGGCCTGGACGTCGCAGGACTCGCCGAGGCCGTCGACCGGGTCGAGGCCCGGGTGCGGGCCGCGGTCCCGATGGTGAAGGTCATCTACCTGGAGCCGGACCTGTACCGCAACCTCCCGGACGGCGGCCCCGGGGGTAACGTGACGCACGGCTCGAACTGACGCACCCGTCAGTTCCGCGTGCAGGGGCCTGGGAGAGCAGCTGCACGTGACGACGCACGGTGGGCCGAAGAGGGAAGGGTTTCACCATGGACGATCCGACCGGCCTGGCCGGGGGCGTGGGCCCCGAGCCGGCCATCGACCTGACCGCAGACGCCGCGCTCCGTGACGGGCCGGCCGTCGACCCCCAGGATCCGGAGTCCGACACCCGGGCCCGCCTGGTCCGCGCCGCGGCGGAGGTGTTCCGGGAGAAGGGCTACAGCGGGACCCGCGTGGTGGACATCGCCCGCCGCGCCGGGTTCACCTCCGGCGCGCTGTACGGCTACTTCGACAGCCGTTCCGCCCTGCTGGCCGAGGCCATCGCGGTGGAGAGCGACCGGTTGCTGGCTGCGCTGTCGGACGGCATCGGTGGCGTCGGCACCCCCATGGTGGCGGAGGCCGCCGGCGCCCTGACCCAGTTCGTGTCGCTCGAGTTCTCCCCGACGGACCAGTTGCTGCTGGACGGCCTGGCCATCTGTCCCCGTGAACCGGAGGCCCAGGACCGGATCGGCGGTGCGCTGCGGCGCCTGGTCCAGCAGTTCGAGGACCGGCTGAGCGCCGCGCCCGCCCTCCCCGGCAGCCACCTGGAGTCCGACCACACCGCGGTGTCGTTCCTGCTGCTGGTGTTCCTGCTGGGCGCCACCGCGGTCCGCGCCGCCGGGTTGCAGCAGCTCGCCCCGGTGGAGCTGGAGACCCTGTTGGGCGACCTGCTGTCCGCGCTGGGCGCACACGACGGCGAGCCGGCGGAGGGCCCGGCCTGACCGGCAGGGCGTTCCCCGGGGCGGGTCGCATCGGGCGACGGTGCCCGGGGACTAGCGTTGTGCCATGAGCGTCACCGCCGTGGTCAATCAGAAGGGCGGGGTGGGAAAGACCACCGTTGCCCTGGGTCTCGCCTCTGCGGCCGCCGCCCGGGGCCGCCGGGTCCTGGTGGTCGACCTGGACCCACAGGCCAATGCGACCACCGGCCTGGGGGTGTGGAACGCCCCCCTCACGGTGGACGCCGTCCTGGATCGGGAGGTGCCCGGGTCCCTGGCCGCCGCCGTGGTCCCCTCGGGTTGGGAGCCCTCACCGACCGGCCTCGTTCCCGACGTCGTCCCCAGCTCTCCGGCGCTGGCCCAGCGTGAGCACCAGATGGCCACGGACGTGATCGGCGCCCAGGACCGCCTGGCCGTGGCCATGGAGGGCCTGGCCGGGACCTACGACGACGTGCTCATCGACTGCCCCCCGTCGCTCAGCCTGCTCACGGTCAACGCACTGTTCGCCGCCGACCGGGTGCTCATCGTCGCCGAGCCCGCCGCGTGGAGCTCCGACGGGGTGGAGCAGATCCTGCGCAACGTCCGCCGCATCGCCGAACGGCGCTCGGACCGGCCCGGGGTGGCGGGCATCGTGGTCAACCGCCTGGCCCGAACCCGCGACGCCGCCTACTGGTCCGAGCAGCTGCGTGAGACCCATCCGTCGCTCGTGCTGGAGCCGGCGGTCCGCCTGAGGGCCGCGGTGGCCGAGGCCGCGGCACAGTCGGTGCCCGTGCACGCCCTCACCCGCGACGGCGCCCCGGAGGCGGCGGCGGAGTTCGACGCCCTGTCCCGTGCGCTGGACCCCGACCCGGTCGCGCTGCAGCCGGCGGACCCGCCCGTGGCCAACGGGTCGGACCGCGCCACCCCCGGTTCGGCCGGGGCCACGCCGCTGGATCCGGGTCCCACGGGGCCCGGGGCGATCGGGGCCGATCCCCGGTCCGGGCTGGCGGCCGTCGCCGCGTCGGCCGTGACGACCGCCCGGTGGGAGGCCTGATGGCCGGCTACGACCCCAAGCGGCCCCGACCGGTCGTGGACGCGGACGCCCCAGCCCCGGTCGAGGCCCTCATCGATGCCGAGCCCGCCTCCGCGCCGTCCGCCCCCGAGCCGGTCGCGACGCCTGCCACCGGTCCGCCACCAGCACCGTCACCGGCTCCGGAGCCGGAGCCGGAGCCGGTCGTGTCGCCCGATCCCGTCGTGGTTCCGGAACCAGAACCCGTCGTGGCCGGCCCGGAGCCCGCTTCGTCGCCGGCATCGTCGCCCGCGCCCACCCCGACGCAGGGCTCGGACGTGCCGGTGGCGCCCGCCCCGGAGGAGAACACCGCCAACCGGGCGGTCATGTTCGTGATGCTGGCCACCGCTGCGGCCACGTTGATCGCCCTGCTGGTCCTCCGTCGCCGCCGGCGCGGTTGACCCCACCCGCCTCAGCGGCGGACCTCGTAGTACACGTTGGCTGGGTCACCGACGTCGTGGGCGACCACTGAGCTGAATCCCTCCCGCCCGGCCATCTCGCGCAGCAGGGACTCCGGGAGGCCCAGCGTGCCGAGCGCCATGCCGTCGGGTTCCGAGCAGGCCGAGGACAGGCACGTGGTCACCGACGTGGCGTACATCATGGCCAGGAGGGGGTTGCGTCGGTCGGTGGCGAAGTCGCCCGACGTCCGGATCTCCTTGACCAGCCAGGTGCCACCGGGGGTGAGGGCGGACCCGATGGCGGCGATGGTCCGGTCCGGGTGCGGCATGTCGTGGAGGCAGTCGAACGTGAGCACCAGGTCCGGTCCCAGGCCCGGGTCGAGGTCCTCCCCGCCGGCGTGGTGCAGGGTCACGTTGTCCAGACCCGCCGCGGCCATGCGGGCCGTCGCGGCCCCGAGCGCGTGGGCCGACGGGTCGAAGCCGTGGAACCGGCTGGCCGGGAACTCCTCGGCCAGGAGCTGCAGCACCAGCCCCGCGCCGCACCCGATGTCCACCACGGTGATGCCCTCCTCCAGCCGCTCGACCACCCCGTCCAGGGTCGGCAGCACCACGGGGACCAGCATGAGCCGGGCCCAGGGGGCGAGCATCCGGTCCACGGTGTGGGCGCCGGACGGGCCCAGGGCGTCGTAGGGGAGCCCGGTCCCCGTCCGGAACGCATCCGCCAGGCCGTCGACCACGTCGGCCGGGAGCGGCCCGCCGAACGCCCCGGCGGAGAAGAACAGCGAGCCGTCCTCATCGGCCAGGACGGCCCGCTGCACCGGGGTCATCGTGAAGTGCTCGCCGTCGGGCGAGTCCAACAGCTCTGCCGCGGCCTGGCCCCGGAGCCACTCGCGCAGCCACCGGACGTGCAGCCCCGTGCGTCGTGCCAGTTCCGGCGCGTCGACGGTCCCGCCGTCCGCGAGCACCCGGTACAGGCCCAGGCGGTCCCCCAGGTGGATCATGGTGGAGACGAGCTCCCCCTGGCGGTAGGTCCAGACCTGCAGGGCGAACAGCGCCGCCTGCGTGGCGTCGACGGGCGCAGCGGGCCCGGTGTCGGTGGTGTCCATCGCCCGAGCATCGCATGCGGACCCGGCCCGGGGCCTCAGGTTCCGGGCATTCCGGCCGATGTGACGGGGGTCCGCTTTTCGCCATGACGATCCGATGACAGACTGCGCCCCGGTCGTCACAGCGATGTCATTCGACCGACACGAACCCATGCACCCTCCCGCACACCATCCCGACCAGCCGCCCTCCGGCCCCTCCCGCCTCCGTCGCCTGGCGCGGCGGGGCCTCCGCACTGGTGGTCGCGGGCGCCGTGGCCCTGGGCGTGGGCACGGTGCCCTCCGGCGCGCAGGACGCCGGTTCCGACGCCGTGGCCGCAGCCCGCACGGAGTTGGACGCGGCCCGCCGGGAGCGGGTGGCCGCCGAGTCACGGCTCGCCGGCCTGCAGGACCGCAAGGCCCAGCTGGAGCGGGAGCTCGGCCGGCTCGGCGAGTCCGACGCCGCCCTGACCACCGAGATCGCAGAGGCCCGTCGCCAGGTCCGGGAGTACGCCGTGGCCGCCTACATCGACGGTGGCCAGACCGAGATGATGCAGGCCTCGCTCCGCCCCGACCAGGCCGCGGCGCTGTCCTGGCGCACGGGGCTGCTGTCCGGGCAGGCCGGGTCCGCGTCCGATGCGGCCGACCGGTTCGACGCGTTGCGCCGGGCCAACGACCCCGACCGCATCGCCGCCGCGGTGGAACTGGACCGGGTGGCCACCGCCGAGTCCGAGGCCTTCAGCGACGTGGTCCAGACCTCGGCCCGGGAGAGCGACGCGGAGGCGACGCTGGCAGAGGCCTTCGGCGCCGTGGTCCGGGCCCAGGAACGGGCCAGCGCCCAGGCCGAGCAGCGGGCCAGGGAACAGCAGGTCGCCAGGGCCCGGGCGGCACAGGCCGCTCCCGCCCCGAAGGCGGCCGCAACCCGGGCGCCCAGTGCCGCCGCACTGGCCCGCCCCCAGGCCCCCGTCGTGTCCAGCACGGCCGGCACCGGCGACGCCACGCCGGCGGAACTGGCCATGCTGGCCCGCATCCGTCAGTGCGAGTCCCGGGGGAACTACTCCATCGTCAGCTCCACCGGCCGCTACCGGGGCGCCTACCAGTTCAGCGTCCAGACCTGGCAGGGGATGGGTGGCAGCGGTGATCCGGCCGCTGCGTCGCCGGCGGAACAGGACATGCGGGCCCTCATGCTGCTGCGCAAGCAGGGGCCGCGGGCCTGGCCGAACTGCGCCCGCTGATGCCCGCCGGCGCCGGGCTCTCCCGGCCGGCGTCCAACTTCCTTGGGCGACGGTTTTCCCGGCCGACTTCCCCCACGGCTAGGGTCGCCAGCGGTATGAGTGGCCGAGACAGAGGAACGCCGTGACCGCCCGACTCCGCCTTTTCGCCGTCCTGTGCACCGTCGCCCTGGCGGCGGTCGCCTGTGCCAAGCCGGAGCCGCCAAAACCGGCGGTGAGCGGTGACCTGTCCAAGGGCAACCCACCCGCGGCGGAGAACGCCGCGGCCGAGATCTCCGCCGATGCGCCCACCCCGGAGCCCCTGACCCCGGAGCGCCAGGCCCGCCTGGACGCCGAGCTGGCCCAGATCCCGGCCGGCTGCGAGATCCTCAGCACCAAGAACTGCCTGCTGCCCTTCCCGAGCGACGCGCACACCGTCAGGGACGTCGCCACCGGGACCGAGCGCCGCGTCAACCTCCCCACCGGCCAGCTGGCCAACGTGGGAGGCGTCCACGCTGGATCCCAGCGAGTGGAACCGGAACGACGGCTGGAGCCCCAGCACCCCCATCCTGGTGTTCGTCCCGGGCCTGGACCCGGAGCGCACGGCCCTGCCGCCCGAGGGCGACATCGGCTTCTCCGTGACCGAGGAGTCCGCCACGGTGATCGTGGACCTGGACACGGGCCAGCTCGTGCCGCACTGGGCGGAGATGGACTCGCGGGCCACGGATCCCGACAACCAGGCCCTGATCCTGCGGCCGGCCGCATCGCTGATCGAGACCCACCGGTTCGCCGTGGGCCTGCGCCGCATGATCGGCACCAACGGCGCCCCGCTCCCGGCCCCCATCACCTTCCAGGCCATCCGGGACAACAACAGCACCACGGACCCCCGGGTCACCGAGCGCCAGCGCGACTTCAACATCGTGTTCGCGGAGATGGCCAAGGCCGGCGTCGCCCGCCAGGGCCTCTACCTCTCGTGGTACTTCACCGTCGCGTCGACCGAGTCCCTGTCGGACCGCCTGCTCTCCATGCGCGACGACGCATTCGGTCGCCTGGCCGGCCAGTCACCGACCTTCTCGATCCGGGAGACCAGCACGGCGGACCTCCAGCCCGGCATCGCCAAGGTGGTGCGGGGCGTCATGCAGGTGCCGCTCTACCTCAACGACGCAGGGCGCCCCGGCGCCCGCATGGTCTACAGCCCGCTCAACGGTGACCCGCTCGCCGTGGGCACGACCAACGCCAGGTTCACCTGCAGCATCCCCGAGTCCGCCGTCGCCAACGGCGAGGCCGTCCCCGTGGTCTACGGCCACGGCCTGCTCGGTTCCGCCGACGAGGCCGCCAGCAGCCAGGTCCAGCACACCGCTGCGGCCAACAACTCGGTCTACTGCGCGACCGACCTGGTCGGTCTGGCCGAGGACGACATCGCCAACGCGGTGGAGGTGCTGGCCGACCTCAGCAAGTTCCCGTCCATCCCGGACCGCCTCCAGCAGGGCATGCTCAACACCCTGTACCTCGGTCGGCTGATGCTCCAGGAGAACGGCCTGGGCTCCACGCCGGAGTTCCAGACCACGGGCGGGGCCAACCTGCTCAACACCGACCAGGCCTACTACGACGGCAACAGCCAGGGCGCCATCATGGGCGGCGCCATCACGGCCGTGGCCCAGGACTGGACCAAGGCCGTGCTCGGGGTCGGTGGCATGAACTACTCCACCCTGCTCAACCGCAGCGTGGACTTCGACCAGTACTTCGCGGTCATGCGGGCGGCCTACCCCGACCCCCTGGAGCAGCAGATCCTGTTCGGGATCATCCAGATGCTGTGGGACCGGGGCGAGACCAGCGGCTACGTGCAGCACCTCACCGACCGCACCTACGACCGGACCCCGCCCAAGGAGGTGCTCCTGACCGTCGCCTTCGGGGACCACCAGGTGGCCACCATCACGGCGGACAACATCGCCCGGACCCTCAAGCTGCCGATCTACCAGCCCGAGCTCCCCAAGGACGTCGCGCCGCTGATCGGCTCCCCGTCGCAGGCCGACTACTTCTACAACCTGGACCCCATCCGCAAGTTCCCGCTCACGGGGTCCGCGCTCGTTCTACTGGTACGCCGGCACGCTGTCGCCGCCGGCCGGCAACATCACGCCCACCATGAGCGTGGAGTACGAGACGGTGTGCGCCGGTGCCGCGGCGGAGACCGACGTGGCCTGCCAGGACCCGCACGAAGCCGTCCGCCGCCAGCCGCAGGTGATCGAGCAGAAGAAGGCGTTCTTCCAGCCGTCCGGCACGATCAACAACGTGTGCCGGGACGAGCCCTGCCAGGCCAAGCCCCGGGACGACTTCGACTACTGAGCACCACCCCGACGACGTGACCCCGGAGGGGCGGCCCGCGGGCCGCCCCTCCGGCGCGTCAGGGCTCAGCTGCTGACGTCGAAGGCGGCCAGGTCCGTGGCCAGGTCCTCCGCCAACCGGGCGGCCAGGGCGGCCCGGATGGTGCGCCGGGTGGCCCGGAACGGGCCCCGGTGCAGGCGACCGGCCAGGTCCGTGGCCACCGCCACGGCTCGGTCGACGACCTGGTCGGGCGCGACGACCTCGTCCAGGAACCCGGCCTCCGCGGCCTCGGTCGGGTCGTGGACGTGGGCCAGTTGGATCGCCCGGGTGAACGCCCGCTTGGACAGGCGGTCCCGGCACAGCTCCACTGCGAACGCCGGGACCGGCATGCCGATCGCCACCTCGTTCAGGCCCAGCTTGAACGGGCCCTCGGCTCCGATGCGGACATCGGCGCAGCACAGGAGGATGCCGCCCATGGCGAGGGCGTGACCGGTCACGGCCAGGACGACGGGTTGGGGGAACTCGTAGAGGCGCAGGCCCAGTTCCGCCCCCCGCCCCAGCAGGTCCCGGGCCCCCTCGGGGCCGCCCGTCATGACCGAGAGGTCGAAGCCGGCGGAGAACTTGCCCGGCCGGCCGGCCAGGACGACCGCTGCCGCGTCCTGCTCGGCCTGGTCCAGGGCTGCTCCGACCTGGTCCAGCAGGTCGAATCCCAAGGCGTTGGCCTTGCCGTCGTCCATGGTGATCACGGCCACCGAACCGTCCATGCGGGTGCTCACGGGAGAGTTGTCGCTCATGGCGGCGCACGCTAGCGGCGTGGCCGGCGCGCAGCGTCGCCGGTGCGGTGCGGTGACTGCGATCGACCCCGGTGGCTGTGGGAGACTGATCGGCCTGCGGTGTCCGGCTGGTGACGGCCGTCGCGCCCCGGCCCCGTGCTCCCCGGACCATCCCCCCGGACCATGCCCCACGAACCATGCTGACCGTCGATTCCGCAACCAGAGACTTCGTGGACCTCAACGGTCGGAACGGGACGCGGCTGTCCCGCCTGCCGGGCCTGGACGGCCTGCGTGGGCTCGCCGTGGTGGCCGTGGTGGCCTTCCACGCCGGCTACGAGCACATGGTGGGTGGCTACCTGGGGGTGTCCACCTTCTTCACCCTCTCCGGGTTCCTCATCACGTCGTTGCTGCTCAACGAGTCGCGGCGGACCGACACGGTGGCGCTGCGCACGTTCTGGTCACGGCGGTTCCGCCGGCTCCTGCCGGCATCGTTGGCCACCATCGCCCTGGTGGCGCTGGTGTTCGGCCCCCTGGTCGCCACCGCCGACCAGCGGGCGACCATGCAGGGTGACGTCCTCAGCTCCGTGTTCGAGGTGGCCAACTGGCACTTCATCTTCACCGGGTCCAGCTACGCCCAGTTGTTCGCATCCCCGTCGCCGTTGCTGCACTTCTGGAGCCTGGCCATCGAGGAGCAGTTCTACCTGCTGTTCCCCATCCTGTTGGTGGGCCTGTGGCGGCTCAGCCGTGGGCGCCGGGGCGTCCTGGCCGCGGGCCTGGCTGCCCTGGCGCTGGCGTCGTTCCTGGAGCCGTTCGTCTTCGACATGTCCGACGACCGGGTGTACTTCGGCACCGACACCCGGGCCTCGGAGCTCCTGCTCGGCGCGTTGCTCGCCGTCGCGCTGTCCTCCGAGCCGCTGCGCCGCCGCCTGGCCATGCGCTACTGGTGGCGGACCGCCGCGATCGTGGCCGGGGTGGCGGCGCTGGCGGTGCAGGCCTACTGGTGGTGGGGCCTGGACCAGTCGACCCCCTGGCTCTACCGGGGCGGCTTCACGCTCTACGCGGCGCTGTCCTGCCTGGTCATCACCGCCGCTGCGTTGCCGTCCGGGCCGATGCGGGCCGGCCTGTCGGTCGGGGTCGCCCGGTGGCTGGGGGAGCGGTCCTACGGGATCTACCTGGCCCACTGGCCGATCTTCCTGACCGTCCGCCAGACCTGGCCGGACCTCGGCCGCAACCTCAGCACCGCGATCCGCGGTCGCCGCCACGCTGGTGGTGGCCATTGCCTCCTACCGGCTCCTGGAGCGTCCGGTCCGTTCCGGTCGCTGGCCGGCGCCGGGGCGGGCGGTGCCGGTCGCGGCGCTGGCCATGGCGCTCGTGGCGGCCACCGCGTTCATCCCGCTCCCGGTGGACGAGAGCCAGCAGACCGCTGACTTCGACCAGGACCTGGCCACCTACCAGGAGTTCCTGGACCAGCAGGGCTCCAGGTCCACCACGACGGCACCCGCCAAGGAGGCCACGGCACCGGTGCCCGGCGTGGCGGTGTTCGGGGACTCGACCGCGCTGGGCGTGGGGATGGGGCTCGGTCAGTGGAGCATCGACACCGGCCGGCTGGGCGTGGTGAAGGGGTCGACCAAGCTCGGCTGTGGGGTGACCCGGTTCGGGGCGATCCGCTCCGACGTCGTGGTCAAGCCCGACCCGGACTGCGTGAACTGGCCGGAGCGCTGGGCCCTGACCGTGCTGGACGGCAAGCCCGACGTGGCGCTGCTGGACTCGGCGGTGTGGGAGATCGCCGACGCCCAGCTGCCCGGCTCCTCGGAGTGGACCGCGATCGGCGACCCTGCGGTGGACGACCTCATCCGGTCCGAGTTCCTCACCGCGGTGGACGTGCTCGCCTCCCAGGGGGCGATGGTCGCGCTCGTGACGTGGCCCCCCTACGGCAGTTGGGCCGACGACGGCCGCCCCGACGCCGTGTCCCGCCAGACCGACCCGGCCCGGATGGCCCGGTTCAACCAGATCCTGGCCGAGGTGGCCGCGGCACGCCCCGACACCGTCCGTCTCATCGACTTCGCCGGCTGGCTGGGCGACCGGTCCGAGGACCGGTCGCTGCGGGCCGACGGCGCCCACTTCTACGGCCCGGAGTTCCAGCAGCTCACGGACGAATGGTTCGGCCCCGAGCTGGAGCGCACCTGGCAGGAGTGGTGGAACGTGACCAGGAAGCCGGCGCTGGAGGCCGACGGTTCGGACGCTGCGTCGGGGGGCGACGATGCGCCGTCCGGTGCCGCGACCGGTTCGGCGGGGGGTCGGTAGGATCACGGCGGGTGGCATCACCCGTTCCGTCCGTCGACCGGAGGTCAACCATGGGGTTCCTGGACAAGGCGAAGGCGGCGGCCGAGCAGGCCATGGCCAAGGCGGACTCGGCACTGTCCAATGTGGACTCGTCGTTCAGCGGTGGTGCCTCGGCCAAGCAGGCCGAGCCGTACTACCGGGACCTGGGCGTGCTGGCCTACCTGGAGGCCACGGGCCGTGCCCCGGCCGATGCCGCCCAGGAGCAGCAGCGGTGCATGTCCGCACTGCAGGAGCTGGAGGGACAGACCACCCTCAACTTCGCGCTCTCGTCCGCCGCGCCCCCGCCGCCCGGGGCCGCGGGTGGTCCCCCACCGCCCCCGGGTGCCGCTGCGGGTGCGCCGCCTCCCCCTCCCGGTGGGACCCCGGCGCCCCCGCCTCCCGGAGCGGTGGCACCGCCGCCGCCACCCGGTGGCGTGGCCGCGCCGGTTCCGCCTGCTCCCGCTCCCGGGCCGGCCGCGCCGCCGCCACCTCCGCCGCCCCCCGGCGCCGTCGCGCCGCCCCCGCCACCCTCCGGCGGTTGATCCTCCTCGCTCCCGCCTCACCGGGACGAGGGGTGTCGACGGGCCCGGCGTCTGCTGCCTACGCTCGTCCCCGTGTGACCTGACGGGGGTCGGTGTCGCCCGACGGTGGGCAACGGGGAGGGAACCATGGGCAGGACGGCTGGGCGGGGGACGATCGCGGCTGTGGTCGTGGCCATGGTGGTCTCCGTGTCGGCCTGTGCCTTCGTGCCCCGGCCGCTGCCGGAGCGTGGTGCAGGAGGGGGCTCCTCGCTCCGGGCCCCGTGCACGCAGGCATCCATGCGGTCCTGTGCCCTGCCGTACCCCTCGGACGAGTTCACCGAGCTGGACCGGTCCACCGCCACCGGCCGTCGTGTCGTCGTGCCCGACGGTGTGCTGCCCCCCGCCGTGCACCAGGCGCTGGGGCCCGGTGCCGGGGTCCAGGATGCCTTCGACGGGGCGGACGGGTTCTCCGCGGTCAGCCCGGTCATGTTCGAGCTGGACCGGGCCGTCGATCCCGCGACACTGCCGGCCGACGGCGGTGAGGTGGTGCGGGTCTTCGACACCGCCACCGGCCAGCGCGTGCCGGTCCGGGCCGAGGTCACCCTGGACGCCATCCGCCAGGGAGCGCCCGGCACCATCGTGGCGGCCTGGCCCCAGGTGCGCTGGGAGTACGGGCACACCTACGTGGCCCGCGTCACGACGCGGCTCCAGGCCCTGTTCGGCTCGCTGGTCCGGGCCCCCGGGGTGCTGGACCCGGAGGGCTACCTGGACTCGGTACGCGCCGACCTGGCCCGCATCGAAGGCGATCGGTGGGGGGACGTGGTGTCGGCCACGCGCTTCACCGTCCGCAGCCGGCACAACGCCAGCGCTCCGCTGGACCGGATGGCCGCCGCGGCCCGGGCCCAGGACCACCCGGTGCGCGACGTCAGCGTCCTGG
Organism: uncultured Actinomycetota bacterium; assembly: GCA_963773765.1. Classification (GTDB taxonomy): domain Bacteria; phylum Actinomycetota; class Acidimicrobiia; order Acidimicrobiales; family Microtrichaceae; genus CAVZCC01. The sequence goes on from CAVZCC010000006.1 coordinate 578,751, forward strand.
CCCCGCTGTTCTTCCCCGGGGCGTCCGCCGTCGTCCAGGGTGAGGTCCGGCTGTCGGACTTCCGTGATGCCGACGGGGTGGCCCGGGACGACCGCCCCCCCACGGCGACCTGGGAGCGGTTCCTCCTGGTGCTGCCCGAGCGCCCCGCCGGCCCGGACGGCGCTCCCGTGGTGGTGTACGGCCACGGGTTGACCGTGGCCAAGGAGACGATGCTGGCCGTGGCGTCCACCAACGCCGCCCTGGGCCTGGCCACCATCGGCATCGACGTGCCCAACCACGGGGACCGCCAGTCCGACGAGGGCGGCTACCTGTTGGACCTGGCCTCGCCGGGGTCGTTCGGCCGGCTCGCCTCCATGCCGGTGCAGGGCATCGTGGACGTCGTCTCCCTGCTGGAGGCGGTGCAGCACCACCTGGGCGGCCTGGACGCGGGACCGTGGCGGCCGGACGGCACCCACGGCGATGGCGTGGCGGACCTCGATCCCTCGCGCCTGCTGTACGAGGGGACCTCCATGGGCGGCGTGCTCGGCGGGGCGTCGGTGGCCCTGGCCCCGGAACTGGACGGTGCCTTCCTCCAGGTGGCGGGCTCCGGCATCGCCGACATCATCTTCCACTCGTTGCTGTGGCCGGTGTTCGCCCCGGTGGTCCCGGACGGCGCCTCCGCCGGGGACGCAGCGGCCCTCCAGGGTGCGGCCACCATGCTCCTGGACCGCTCCGACAACGTGAACGTCATCGACCGCCTCCGGGGCGACGGGCCGCCCCTGTTCCTGCAGTACGGGGTGGGCGACGGGATCGTGCCCAACGCCACCTCGGCCCGCATGGCGGTCCTGGCCGACCTCCCGCTCGTCGGCCCGGAGCTCACCCCGCTCCCCGACGCGGTCCGACGGACCGGGACCGACACCATCCCGGCCGACGGTCGCGGCGTTGCGCAGGTGTTCAACACCAACAGCTCGTGGGAGGCCATGTCGTTCCTGGCCCACGTGTCGTTCATCGAGCCACCGGCCCAGGCCCTGCTCCAGGCGATGGCTGCGCAACCGCCTGGCCGCGATGGGACTCACGCCACCCTGAGACGGGCGGCGCGGTGAAAACGGGCCGGTACATCCGCTCTGTTGTGCAACACGGGTGCGAACGCACCGCTTCTGCACCACAGAGTGCTGACTCGGTGGCGACCGGGGTCCCCGCCTACCGTGGCCCGGTGATCCTGCTCGACGTCCAGGCGGTGTCCGCCAGCCGCCCCGGCCGGCCGCTCTTCGCCGACGTCTCGCTGACCATCTCCGACGGGTGACCGCTGGGGCGTCGTGGGGCTGAACGGCTGCGGCAAGTCGACCCTGCTCGGGATCATGGCCGGCACCGTCGAGCCCGAGTCGGGCCAGGTCCGCCGGGGGCGTGACGTCCGCATCGCCGTGCTGGACCAGGACCCGTCGCTGGTCGGACCATCGGCGCGGGACGCACTCCTGGCCGGCGGGGCGTCGGCGTCATGGGAGGCGGAGGCGGTGGCCGACCGGCTCGGCCTGGGCGAGCTGCTCGATGCGCCGGTGGACCAGCTGTCCGGTGGCCAGGCCAAGCGGGTGGCGCTGGCCCGGGCGCTGGTCACCCCGTCGGACCTGCTGATCCTGGACGAGCCCACCAACCACCTGGACATCGACGCCATCGCCTGGCTGGAGGACCGCCTGGTGGAGTACCGGGGCGGCCTGGTCCTGGTCACCCACGACCGGCACTTCCTGGACCGGATCACCAACCGGGTGCTGGAGCTCGACCGGGGTGCCGGCTACGTGCACGAGGGCGGGTACGACGCCTACCTGGAGGGCCGGGCCGTCCGGGAGGAACAGGCCGCCAAGGCCGAGGACCGGCGCCGGAACCTGGCCCGCACCGAGCTGGCCTGGTTGCGGCGGGGGGCCCCGGCCCGCACCTCCAAGCCCAAGGCCCGCATCGAGTCCGCCACCGCCATCGTGGAGGGGCGGGCCCAGGCCGCCGCCCGCGCCGGTGACCTGCCCCTGCACGCCGGTACCCCCCGGTTGGGGGACCGGGTGGTGGAGCTGCACGGCGTGGGCCACCACTTCGGCGGCGGCGCCCCCCTGTTCGAGGGCCTCGAACTCCTGCTCGACCCGCGTGAGCGGTTGGGGATCGTGGGCCCGAACGGCACGGGCAAGTCCACGCTGTTGGACATCATGGCCGGCCGCATCCGCCCGTCGGCGGGGTCGGTGGAGGTCGGCAGCACGGCCCGCGTCGGCTACTACGACCAGCGGGGTCGTGACCTGGACCCGGACCAGCGGGTGCGGGACGCCGTGGTCGGCGGGCACCGGGAGGCCGACTGGCGCGACGCCGCGCTCATGGAGGCCTTCTGGTTCGACGGCGACGCCCAGTGGGCGCCCATCGGCCTGCTGTCGGGCGGCGAGCGCCGTCGGCTCCAGCTCCTGCTGGTCCTGGCCGAGCGGCCCAACGTGCTGTTCCTGGACGAGCCGACCAACGACCTGGACCTGGACACCCTGCGCCAGTTGGAGGACTTCCTGGAGGACTGGCCCGGAGCCCTGGTGGTGGTGAGCCACGACCGGGCCTTCCTGGAGCGCACCGTTGCCGACGTCATCGTGCTCGACGGGACCGGGAGCATCGGCCGACGTCCCGGCGGGTACGCCGCCTACGAGGACGAGCGACGGGCGGTGCGGAGCCGCCGCCGCACCGCGGCGGTGGGCGCGGGCGCTCCCGCAGGCCCCGGCCTCCGCCGGCGGCCGACCCGCCCCGGGCCCGGCGCGGCAACGCCGACGGGCCGAGCCCGTCCACCCTGCGCCACCAGCTGCGGGCCGCGGAGCGGGCCGTGGCCGACCTCCAGGCCCGTCACGCCGAGCTGGAGGAGGCCGTCACGTCGGCCGGTGCGTCGGGCGACCACGAGCGCCTCCGCGACCTCGGTGACCAGTTGGCCCGGGTCGGGCGCGAGCTGGCCGCGGCCGAGGAGCACTGGCTCGAGCTGGCGGCGTCCGCGGAGGAGCGGGGCCTGCAGGTGTGAGTGCGCGCGGTGGTTCCCCGGGTGGACCGCGGAGGAGCGGGGCCTGCAGGTGTGAGTGGCGCGGTGTAGAAACGCCCCGGCACGATCAGGGGGGACCGATGGCTGGACTGCAGGGACGGGTGGCGTTGGTGACCGGCGGCGGGCGGGGTGTGGGGCGGGCCATCTCCCTGGGGCTGGCCGCCGACGGGGCGGCGGTCGCCGTCAACTACCGCGCCGATGCCGACGCCGCCGCAGCGGTGGTGGAGGAGATCCGCTCCGCCGGCGGCGACGCGGAGGCCTTCGCCGCTGCGGTCGGCGACGACCGGGCGTGCGACGCGATGGTCGCGGCGGTGGTCGACCGGTTCGGCCACGTGGACCTCCTGGTCAACAACGCCGGCATCGCCAGCCGGGGCCGGAGCGTCCTGCGGACCGACCCGGAGGAACTGGAGCGGGTGGTGCGGGTGCACGCACTCGGCCCGCACCGGGTGTGCGCAGCGGTGCTCCCGTCCATGCGCGAGCAGCCCCGGGGCGACATCGTGTTCATCTCCTCGGTGGCCACCCAGCACCTCGCCGCGGGAGGCGCGCCCTACAACATGGGCAAGGCCGCGATGGAGGCCCTGGCCTTCACGCTGGCCAAGGAGGAGGTCCGCCACGGCATCCGCGTCAACGTGGTGGCCCCCGGCCTGGTGGACACCGACATGGGCCAGCGCCTCATGCGGGCGGTGGCCGGCGTGGAGGACCTCCGGGCCATCGATGCCACGATGCCGCTGGGCCGGGTCTGCACGCCCGAGGACGTGGCGGGGGTGGTGCGGTTCCTGGTGTCGGACGCCGCGGGCTACGTGACGGGCCAGAAGGTCAACGTCGACGGCGGGGCCTGAGCCATGTGCCGGTCCGTCAGGCCGGTGCGCTGCTGGCGCCCAGGTGGCCCTTCTTGGGCCTGAAGGCTCCGGCGATCTGGTCGTGGGTGAACCCGGGGGGCTCCTCGCCCAGCACGGCGTAGCGGTACAGCGCGGTGCGGAACACCCCGTTCATGGCGGCGCCGAACACGGAGACCAGGATCACGACCATCACCATGAGGGCGACGCCGACCACGATGACCGGGACGTTGGAGGCGCTGATGCCCAGGATCAGGACCGGCGAGGTGACCACCAGGCCGGCCAGCATGATCAGCATCACCACCAGGCCGATGCCGCCGTTGCCGACCACGTTCTCGCCCCACGTGCGCTTGAACGCGGTGGCCGAGCGGGTGAAGGCCTCCTTCAGGCCCACCTGCTCGATGACCAGGATGGGCAGGACGAGCAGGGTCACCAGCGTCCAGGCCAGGCCGACCAGGCCGATCACCAGACGGCCGACGAACCCGGCCCGCTGCTGCACGGCCTGCAGGACCACCGACACGGTGGCGGACACGATGGCCCAGGGCAGGATGCGCCCGGCGTTGGACCACGCCCCGGACAGCGCGGAGCCCAGGGTCGGCGAGCCGCCGGTCAGGCGGTCGTTGGCGGCCAGCACCAACGCGGTCTGGAAGAAGATCGTGACGTAGGCGCCCAGCAGGTAGGCGACGAACAGGAACACGTAGCCCACGGGGCTCATGGTGAAGCCGTCGGCGTTGGCCGATGCGCTGGTGGCCGTGGCGGTGGTGGTCACCTGGGGGTCGGACAGCAGGAAGGCGGCACCGAAGAAGGGTGCGACGCACAGCGCCGAGGTGATGGACGAGATGGCGGGCAGGAGCATCAGCTCCTTGTCCTGGCGAAGGACCCCCCAGGACGCCTTCACCAGCCCCACAGAACGAGAGAACGTACCCATGGGGCCAGTATGCCGTCGGATGTGGCGGATGCCACCCGATCGGCAACCGTTCGATTTCTCCTATTACCATGTTGGAAAACCCCTGCCTGGAGTGACCCCGTGAGCCTGGACACCGACCCCACCGACAGCCCCGCACCCGCGCCGGACGGGGTCGTGATGACCGTGACCGACCAGGCCCTGGAGACGGTGCTGGGGATCCGGTCCCAGGAGGACGGGCCCGAGGGCCTGGCGCTGCGGGTGGAGATCACCGGCGCCAAGGGCGTGGAGTACACCTACGACCTCTCCTTCGAGGAGCTGTCGGCCGCGGCGGCGGACGACCACCGCTACCAGGTGGGCGACCTGGAGCTGCTCATCCCCGCCGCCTCCGTCGAGCGCCTCCGCGGCGCGGAGCTGGACCTGCCCCGCAACGCCGGGCAGGGGGGCCTGGTCATCCGCAACCCCAACCGGCCGGACCCGCTGGCCGGGATCGAGCTGGACCTCACCGGTGACATCGCTGACAAGGTGACCCAGCTCCTGGAGCAGTCGGTGAACCCGGCCCTGGACTCCCACGGCGGGTTCGCCACGCTCGTCGGCATCGACGACGACAACAACGTCTACGTGACCATGGGTGGCGGCTGCCAGGGCTGCGCGGCCAGTGCCGCCACGCTGCGAGAGGGCATCCAGCGCTCCATCAAGGAGGCCATCCCCGAGGTGGCCGAGGTCATCGACGCCACCGACCACTCGGCGGGCGAGAACCCCTTCTACTGACCCGCGTGGCCCTCGGCCGGGACGGTCAGCTGGGCTGGTCGGCGGAGGAGCGGACCCAGGCCATGGCCTCGTCCGCGATGCCGTCGGCGTCCAGGCCCAGCTTGGCCAGGATGGCGTCGGGCTTGCCCTGGGACAGGTACACCGACGGGACGCCCAGCACCCGCACCTGGGGCCCGTTGACCGGCGCCAACTTGGACAGCGCGTCCGCCACGGCGGACCCGATGCCACCGTCACGCAGGCCGTCCTCGATGGTGATGACCAACTGGTGGCCGGCGGCGTCGGCCAGCATCTCCGGGTCCAGGGGCTTGACCACCCGCGGGTCCCACACCGTGGCCTGGTGGCCCTCTGCGGCCAGGCGGTCGGCGGCCCGGCACGCCGCGGTGAGCATCTTGCCCACCCCGATCAGGCAGATCTCGCGGCCCTCCCGGACCTTGCGGGCGGACAGGCCGGACCCCGTCAGCGTGCCGATCTCCGGGTCGTCGGTCGGGGGCGGCATGGTCTTGGGGAAGCGGATGGCGGCCGGCCCATCGGTGCAGAGCTCCAGCGCGTCGTGCAGCATCCGGGCCACCTCCGCCTCGTTGGAGGGGGCGAACAAGGTCATGTCCGGCACCTTGGACAGGAGCACCATGTCCAGCACGCCGTGGTGGGAGGGCCCGTCGTCGCCGGTGATCCCGGCCCGGTCCAGGACGAACACCACCGGCTGGGCGTGCAGCCCGACGTCCAGGTTGACCTGGTCGATGGCCCGGGTCAGGAACGTGGAGTAGACCGCGATCACCGGCCGCAGGCCCCCCATGGCCATGCCGGCGGCGGAGGTGACGGCGTGCTGCTCGGCGATGCCCACGTCGAACATGCGGTCCGGGAAGCGCTCGCCGAAGGGCAGCAGGCCGGTGGAGTCGGGCATGGCCGCGGTGATGGTGACCAGCTCCGGTCGGGCCTCGCCCTCGGCCACGATCGCGGCGGAGAAGGCAGCCGTGTAGGAGCCCTCCTTCACGCCGCCCACGTCGTGCATGTGCTTGATCTCGTCGGCCTCGGCCGGTCCGTAGCCGCGGCCCTTCTGGGTGAGCACGTGGACCACCACGGGCTCGTCCAGGTCCTTCGCCGCCCGCAGCGCCTGCTCCACCGCGATGGTGTCGTGGCCGTCGTAGGGGCCCAGGTAGTGCACGCCGAGCTGCTCGAAGAACACCGGCGGCTCGAACATCTCCCGGATGGCGGCCTTGGCGCCGTCCACGCCGCGCTCCAGGTAGCCACCCACCAGGGGCACGTCCTGGATCAGCTTCTCCATCCGGGCCCGGTTGCGCAGGTAGGTGGAGGAGGCACGGAACCGGGACAGGCTCTCGCCCAACCGGGACGCGGTGGGGGCGTAGGAGCGGCCGTTGTCGTTCAGGATGATGATGGCCTTGCGGCCGGTGTGGCCCAGGTTGTTGAGCCCCTCGTAGGCCATGCCGCCGGTGAGGGCGCCGTCGCCCAGGACGGCGACCACGTTGCGGTCGTCCTCGCCCCGGAGGTGCATGGCCGTGGCCAGCCCGTGGGCGTAGGAGACCACGGTGGAGGCGTGGCTGTTCTCGATCCAGTCGTGGTCGGACTCGGCCCGGCACGGGTAGCCGGACAGGCCACCCTCCTGGCGGAGCGTGGCGAAGTCGTCCCGTCGGCCGGTCAGCAGCTTGTGGACGTAGGCCTGGTGGCCGGTGTCCCACAGGACGATGTCATGGGGGGACCGGAAGACCCGGTGGATGGCGAGGGTGATCTCGACCGCCCCGAGGTTGGACCCGAGGTGGCCGCTGCCCTGGGTGTTGACGGTGTCCACGATGAACTCGCGGATCTCCGACGCCAACAGCGCCAGTTGTGCCTCGTCCAGCCGGTCCAGGTCCGCCGGGCTCTCGATTGTCTCCAGGAGCATCGGTGTCAGGTCCTCCTCCGGTCCGTCCACGCTACCGCCGTGCAGGTCCAGCGTCAGGTCTCCGGGTGGCAGCAGTTCGGTCGGATCCGGGGTCCACGGGCTCGTGGCGGACCCCCAGTGTGGCCCCGGACCGGGCCCGGGCCCACGTCACCCGGAGCCGGGTTCGCCGCGCCCGCCCAGGGCGAAGCTGGGTGCCCCGGCCAGGCTGGCGGCCACGAACACCAGGTACACCAGCAGGCCCAGGCCGATGGCCCGGGCGTCCGGCACCCCCAGCGCCCCGAAGAACAGCACGAACATGGCCTCCCGCACGCCCAGGCCACCCAGCGCGATCGGCAGGTTCTGGGCCACCGCGGTGGGAGGGAAGAAGGCCATCGCCGCCAGCAGCGTGACCTGGGGCAGTTCCAGCGCCCGGGCCGCGAAGTACACCGAGACGCACTGCAGGAACTGGAAGCCGATGCCGGCCAGCAGGACGCCCAGGATCCGGCCCGGCCGGTGACGGAACGCGACGATGCCCAGGTGCACGGCTCCCAGGTAGCGGCGCCAGCCCTCACGGCCCACCAGGCGTCCGGCGCCCCGCTCGTGGCCCGCCACCCAGAGGATGACCAGCAGCGCGACGACGGTGACCAGGTTGATGACGACGGCGACGGTGGACGCCGCGCCCAGGTCCAGGAAGGACGGCTGGGCCGCGAACGCGATGAACGACAGCATGGGCAGCACCAGCCACCCGGTCAGCCGCTCCAGGCTGGTGGAGGCGAACGCGTCGGCGTAGTCGCCGGCATCGCGGCCCTGGCGCACCACACGCAGGACGTCGCCGCCGAAGGAGGTGGGCAGCGCGTTGGAGACGAACTCGCCGGCCAGCAGGTGCGAGAAGAGGCGACGGAAGCGCAGGTGGATGCCCAGGGTGTCCGACACCTGGGCCCAGCGCACGGTCTGGAGCACGTAGGCCACCAGGTGCACGGCCACCGCGGCGGCGATCCAGGCGAAGGTGGCCGGGGTGGGGGTGGGGAACAGGTCGCCGAGGGAGACGTCGGGCAGCCGCCAGATCAGCAGGGCCAGGAAGCCCAGGCTGAACGCGACCCGGACCAGGGTGCGCCGCCAGTCGTTGCGGGGCAGGGCGTGGGGGAGGGTCTCCTCGCCGATCTCGGCCAGCGCCTCGGCCCGTTCGGGGTCGACGGCGCCCTGCGGGCCCGGGGGTGAGGGCGGATGCCCGTGGTCGGTCATGGTCCGGGACCACCCTACCGGCGCTACATTCGGCCATCTCCGGTCCACCCGACCGGTCGGGACGGTCCGGTCCGTCGTGGAGGGGAGTCACACATGGCCGAGGAACGAACCATCGCGGTGGGTCCGGTCGACCTCGTGGTGCTGGAGGCCGGCACCGGGGGGCGCCCACTGCTCCTGGTCCACGGCTTCACCGGCGCCAAGGAGGACTTCCGCGACGTCGTGGACCCGCTGGCCGCTGAGGGGTACTGGGTGGTCGCGCCGGACCTCCGCGGCCACGGTTCCAGCACCCAGCTGCCCGATGAGGCGGACTACCTCCTGGAGCGGTTCGTCGACGACGTGGAGGGCCTGGTCCCCGCGCTGGGGTGGGAGCAGGCCGACGTCCTGGGCCACTCGATGGGCGGGATGGTGGTCCAGGTGCTCGCGCTGCGCCGCCCGGAGCTGGTGTCCCGACTGGTGCTGATGGACACCGGGCCGGGACAGGTGGAGGGGATGGACCAGGAGATCATGCAACTGGGCGTGGACCTGTGCCGGGCCGAGGGCCTGGAGGCGGTGCTCGCCGTGCAGCAGATGGGTGAGCCCGCCCTGGACAGCGCGGCCCACCGGCGGATGCTCGAGGAGGACCCGACCCTGGAGGCATGGGAGACGTCGAAGTTCCTGTCCTGCTCACCGGCCATGTGGGCCTCGGTGGTGACCCAGCTCATGTCGGTGGAGGACCGGCTGGACGCGCTGCGGGGCCTGGCGGTGCCGACCCTGGTGATCGTCGGGGACCAGGACACGTCGTTCCTTGCTGCGTCGGAGGCGCTGGCCGACGCCATCGCCGGTGCCCGGTTGGTGGTGGTGCCCGACGCGGGGCACAGCCCCCAGTTGGAGAACCCGACGGCCTGGTACGACGCGGTGTCGTCGTTCCTGGCCTCCAGCCAGCCGGTGGCGGGGTGAACGCCGCGGGCCCCGGGGACGGGCACGTCCCCGGTACCGTCTCCGGCCACGGAGGTGAGCTGGTGCTGGCCGGCCTGGAGCCGTCCGGGGTCCGTGAGCTGTTCACGCTGTCCGGTGCCCACATCTTTCCCCTCTACGACGCCTGCGTGAAGCGGGGCTGGCCCATCTACGACGTCCGGCACGAGCAGACCGCCACGTTCGCGGCCGAGGGCCTGGCCAAGCTGACCCGCCGCCCCGGGGTGGCAGCGCTCACGGCCGGTCCCGGTGTCACCAACGCCGTCAGCGCCGTCACCACCGCCCACTTCAACGGGTCGCCGCTGGTGGTGCTGGGCGGCCGTGCCGCGGAGGAGGGCTGGGGCCGGGGGGCGCTGCAGGAGTTCGACCACGTCCCGGTGATGACCCCCGTGACCAAGTTCGCGGAGACGCTGAAGGACCCGGACCGACTGGCCCGGGACGTGGCCGAGGCCGTGGTGGTGGCCCGGCGCCCCCACCGGGGGCCGGTGTTCCTCGACCTGCCGCTCGACGTCGTGTTCGCCCAGGCCACCGACGAGGTGCCCGAGCAGGTCGAGCCCCGGTCCGAGGAGCCCGACGACCACGAGGTCCGCCGGGCCGCGCACCTGCTGGCCACGGCCCGCCGTCCGGCCGTCCTGGTCGGCTCGGACGTCTACTGGGCCGGTGCCGAGGAGGAGTTGCGGGCCTGCGTGGAGGCCCTGGGCCTGCCCACCTTCGCCAACGGCCTGGGCCGGGGCATGCTCCCGGCGGACCACGACCTGTCCTTCTCCCGGGTGCGGTCACGGCTGCGCGACGCGGACGTGGTGGCGGTCATCGGCACGCCGTTGGACTTCCGGGTGGGCTTCGGCCGGTTCGGCGACGCCGCGGTGATCCACATGGTGGACAGCCTGGGCGCCCGCGCCCCCCACGAGCACGTCGAGCTCACGGTGGCCGGCGACCTGGCCAGGGTCCTGGCCGGCATCGCCGAGCACACCGGGGACCGGGAGGACCACGGCGGGTGGATCGCGGAGCTGCGGGCCGCGGAGGACGCGGCCCGGGCCGCGGACGTGGAGGTGCTGGAGGCCGACGGCGTGCCGATCCTGCCCACCCGGATCTACGGCGAGCTCCGTCGTGTGCTCGACCGCGATGCGGTCGTCGTGTGCGACGGGGGCGACTTCGTGTCCTACGCCGGCAAGTACCTGGACAGCCATCGGTCCGGGTGCTGGCTCGACCCGGGCCCGTTCGGCTGCCTCGGGACCGGGATGGGCTATGCCATGGCGGCCCGGGTGGCACATCCCGACCGCCAGGTGGTGGTGCTGCTGGGCGACGGTGCGTCGGGGTTCTCGCTCATGGACGTGGACTCACTGGTCCGCCACGGCCTGCCGGTCGTGATGGTCATGGGCAACAACGGCATCTGGGGCCTGGAGAAGCACCCCATGCAGATGCTGTACGGCTACGACGTGGCCGCCGACCTGCAGCCGGGATGCCGGTACGACGCCGTGGTGACGGCGCTGGGAGGAGCGGGCGAGGTGGTGGAGCGGCCCGAGGACATCGGCCCCGCGCTGCGCCGGGCCTTCGACAGCGGCGTGCCCTACCTGGTGAACATCCTGACCGACCCCGCGGACGCCTATCCCCGCAGCTCCAACCTGGCCTGAACGCGGACCGGGCACGTCCCGGCACCGAGGTGCAGGGACGTGCCCGGAACGGCTCGTGTGTCCGCCCGTGGGCGGGGCCTGCTCAGTTGCAGACGACGCCGACGTTGGCGCCCGGCTCGGCCACCAACAGCGTGCAGCCTCCCCCGAGCGGGATCTGGCAGGCACCGGCGGCCAGTGGCATCACTGCCAGGACACCGACCATGAGCATGCGCATGCGCTTGGACATCTGATTTCCCCCATTCTCCCCGCCGGACTCCGACGGGATCGCCCTGACTTCCTAGGCCCCCGGTGTGACCGATGTCAACGTGAACGGCGCCGCGGCGCCCTGCGACGGTCGCTCAGCGGGTCTTCTCCATGAAGCGGTGGACGTCGACCACCACCCGGGTCACCTTGCCCGCGGCCACCAGGCCCCGTTCGTCCCGGGCCGACACGTGGAACACCAGGCGCCGGCCCTCCACCTTCTCCAGCTGGGCCTCGGCCCGGACCACGCCCCCGATGGGGGTGGGGGAGATGTGCTCCAGCTGGACCCGCATGCCGACCGTGGAGCACCCGGTGTCCAGGTGCCCCTCCAGGGCGCGTACCGATGCCTCCTCGACCAGGGCCAGAATGCGGGGGGTCGCCAGCACGGGGACCTCGCCGGATCGCAGCGCGATGGCCGTGTCCTCGTCGGAGACGGTCATATCGACGACTGCGGACAGGCCGGTGCGTACGGACACGGTCGATACAGTAAGCACTCCGCTGTCGACCGACACAGTTGGGGTCCGGTGCGCAGCAGCGGTCCCGGTCCCGGCCCGGCAGGGATGGCCGGCCGCAACCCACACGCGAGGAGCCTGCAGTGCTCGATGAGGAAACCATCCAACGGGTCCTGGGCGCGGGCATGTCCCGTGGCGCGGACTTCGCCGAGGTCTTCGCCGAGGACCGGCGCTCGTCATCGGCGCTGCTGGACGACGGGCGGGTGGAGGAGCTGACCTCCGGCCGTGACCGGGGCGCCGGCGTACGGGTGGTGGTGGGGGAGTCCACCGGGTTCGCCCACACCTCCGACCTGTCCGAGGCCGGCCTCATCGCCGCCGCCGAGGCCGCGGCGGCCGCCTCCCGGGGTTCGGGGTCCGGTACCCGCGTGGTGGACCTGGACCGGGTCGATGCGCCCCGCCCCAACGTCGTGTCCATCCTCCCCGGCGACGTGGCCAAGGCCCGCAAGGTGGAGCTCCTGTTGGACGCGGACGAGGCGGCCCGTGCCTCCGGCGGGGCCATCACCCAGGTGTCGGCCCGGTACGCCGATTCACGGCGTCGGTTCGTGGTGGCCAACTCCGACGGCGTGCTGGCCTCCGACGACCAGGTCAAGACGCTGTTCTCGGTGTCGTGCGTGGCCTCGGGCGACACCGGCATGCAGACCGGGCGTGAGTCCGTCGGCCACACCGTCGGCTTCGAGCTGTTCGACCGCCACGACGTCGGCGACCTGGCCCGGCGCGCCGCGGAGCGGGCCCTGACCAAGCTGGCCGCCCGCCCGGCCCCCTCCGGTGAGATGACCGTCGTCATCGGCCCCGGCGGTGGCGGCGTCATGTTCCACGAGGCCTGCGGCCACGGCCTGGAGGCCGACCTGGTGGCCAAGGGGGCGTCGGTGTTCGCCGGCCGGGTGGGCGAACAGGTCGCCTCGCCGTTGGTCACGCTGGTGGATGACGGCACGATGGGTGGCGAGTGGGGCTGCTTCGCCGTCGACGACGAGGGTCGTCCGGCCCAGCGCAACGTGCTGATCCAGGACGGCATCCTGGTGGACTACATGTGGGACGGCCTGCGGGCACGCAAGGAGGGCCGCCTGTCGTCCGGCAACGGCCGGCGCCAGAGCTACCAGCACCTGCCGATGGTCCGGATGACCAACACCTACCTGCTGGACGGCGGGTCCTCCCCGGAGGACATCGTGGCCGACACCCCGTCGGGGGTGTACATCGCCCACCTGGGCGGTGGGCAGGTCAACACCGCCACCGGGGACTTCGTGTTCGGCATGACCGAGGCCTACCTGATCGAGGACGGCCGGATCACCGAGCCGCTCCGGGAGGGCAACCTCATCGGCAACGGACCCGCGGTGCTGTCCAACATCGATGCGGTGGGCAACGACTTCGCCATGGGCGCCCCCGGCACCTGCGGCAAGGACGGCCAGGGCGTGCCGGTGGGCGACGGGGTCCCGACCCTCCGGGCGCACGGCCTGACCATCGGCGGCACCGCGGCCTGAGGGCCGGCCGTCCGGCGGGTCATCGGCCCCGGTGGGGGCGGGCCGCGATGCCGTCCAGGATGCTGTCCAGGCCGAAGCGGAACTGGTCCTCGCTCACGATGTCGTGGGCCCGGGGCCGGACCGCTGCGGTGTGGGGGTACCGATCGGACGGCAGCGCGTCGTAGGCCCGGTCGACGTCGGCCTGGTCCAGGGCCTCGGCTCCGGCCGTGCCGGGCAGGCGGGGGACCTCCAGTGCGACGAATCCGAGCGTGTAGACGAGCACCAGGTTGAGCCCGCGGGTCGCGTCCTGGTCCGAGAAGCCGGCCTCACGCATGACGCCCAGGCCGAACTCGCCCACCACCAGCGACGCGGGGCCGAGCGACGGACGGTCGATGACCCTGGCCGCGATCGCGGGGTGGCGCAGCATCGTGGTCCGGATGGAGTCCGCCAGCGCGGCCAGGCCGTCGCGCCAGCCCAGCCCCGGGTCCGGGAGGTCGACCCCCGCCACGGCCCGGTCCAGCACGCCCTCCATCAGGTCGTCCTTGTTGCTCACGTGGCGGTAGAGCGCCATCGGCACCACGCCGAGCCGGTCCGCCAGGTTGCGCATGGTCAGCGCGTCCAGTCCCTGTTGGTCGATCAGGTCGATGGCCTCGGCCAGGACGTCGTCCCGGGTCAGCCTGCGACGTTCGTCACGCACGTCGGAGTCCCCTTGACATGTGTACATGGTACACATCATGGTATGTGTACGACGTACACATCGAGTGTGGGTCACTGAGCAGAGAGGCCGGACCATGGCTGCACGAACGTTCGAACCGAGGATCTGGGGGCGGTGGGCCGCCACCTTCATCGGCTTCCCACTGGCCGGCCTGGCCGCCCGTGCCGTGGCCGGCAACATCGACGACACCCGCTCCGCCGTGATCGGAGGACTGGCCGCCGGTGCGGTCCTGGGCGGCGTGCAGGCGCTCGCTCTCCGTTCCCCGCTGGCCAACCGGGCGGCCTGGGTCGGCGCCACCGCCGTCGGGATGTCCGCCGGCCTCGCCGTCGGAGCCACCGCGGTCGACTTCGCCACCGACACCCCGTCGCTGGTGGTCATGGGTGCGGTCACCGGCATCGCCGTGGGTGTGGCCCAGGCCCTGGTCCTGCGGGCTGCTCCGGTGCGGCGCACCGTCTGGGCCCTGGCCACGACGGCGCTGTGGGCGCTGGGCTGGTGGGTCACCGCCATGGTGATCGTCGACGCCGACCGCCAGCACGCCAACTTCGGCGCCTCCGGAGCGCTCCTGGCCACCGTGGTGGGTGGGCTGGTGCTGGCCGTGCGCCCCGAGCCCGCCTGGTCGGCATCGACCTCGTCGCCGGCCTCCTCCGGGGTCATGGCGGCGTCCTGACCGCCGGGCGGCGCAACGTGCCGTCATGGGGCCGGGGGGATCGCCCGGTAGGTTCGACAGATGTCGACCGGGAGATCCGACCGCCCCCCAGCACCGCCCCGGAGCGGGGCCATGCACCACCCGCTGCCGTTCGACGAGGCGGACCTCCCGGACCGGGTGTCCACCGGCACGCTGCCGGGAGGGGCCGACGTCCAGGTGCTCCTCCAGGACGCCTACGACCGGTACCGGGACGACGACGAGGGCGACGTCGCCGACTACATCCCGGCCCTGGCCGACGCGTCACCGGACCTGTTCGGCGCCTGCATCGTGGGCATCGGCGGCGGGATCCACGCCGTGGGCGACGCGGACGCCGAGTTCTCCATCCAGAGCGTGTCCAAGCCGTTCGTGTTCGCCCTGGTGTGCCAGGCCATCGGCCACGACGCGGCCCGGCTCCGCCTCGGCGTCAACAGCACCGGGATGCCGTTCAACTCGGTCATGGCCATCGAACTGAGCGACGACCGCACGATGAACCCGATGGTCAACGCCGGTGCCATCGCCACCACCAGCCTGGTCCCCGGCGCCACCGCCGGCCAGAAGTGGGCAGCCATCCAGGACGGACTGTCACGGTTCGCCGGGCGCCGCCTGGAGGTGGACACCGAGGTCTACGAGTCGGAGGCCGCCACCAACCTCCGCAACCAGGGCATCGCCCACCTGCTGGACAGCTACGAGCGCCTGTACTTCGACCCGGAGGAGATCACCGACGTCTACACCCGCCAGTGCTCCCTTCGGGTCAGCGCGCGTGGACCTGGCGGTGATGGGGGCCACGTTGGCCGACGGCGGAGTGAACCCGGTGACACGCGAGCGGGTCATCGACGCCCATCACTGCAAGCGGGTCCTGGCCGTGCTGGCCACCGCGGGGCTCTACGAGCGGTCCGGCGACTGGCTCTACGAGATCGGCCTGCCGGGCAAGAGCGGCGTGAGCGGCGGGATCGTCGCCATCGCCCCCGGCAAGGGCGGACTGGGCACGTACTCCCCGCCGCTGGACGAGGCGGGCAACAGCGTGCGGGGCCAGCACGTCACCAAGTACCTGTCCGAGATGCTGGGCCTGAACCTGTTCGCGTCCCGCCCCGTGGGACCGGACTGAGCCGCGCGGCCCGTGGGCCCGATCCGGGTCGCGTACCGTGCACCCGTCACCGACCGACCGACCGACGCCACGATCGCCGAGGGAGCGCCATGAACCAGAAGCTGTTGGCCATGCTGAACGAGGCCGAGCAGGAACTCATCCGTGAGACCGAGCCCGGGCGGCTGGCCGAACTGGACGAGGACGAACTGCTGGACCTCCACACCCGGGTCCGGCGGGCCCGGACCAAGTACTCCAAGCTCTACCGCCGCCGGGCCGGCAAGCAGGTGGCGGCCGAGGCCTCCCGTGGTCGTGCCAGCGCCGCCAACGCCCGCACCCGGGTCAAGGCGGAGGTGTTCGAGGACGCCCTGGCCGCGGTGAGCCGCCGTCTGGCCGCGGTGGCCAAGGCCAGTGCGGCGGAGATCCGGGCCGAGCGCCTGGCCGCCGCCCGCGGGGAGCGGGCCGGGTCCGCGGCGCCGGCCACGCCCGCCGCGCCGTCCGGGGGCGGGTCGCGGAGCCGCGCCGTCAAGCGGGGCGGGGACGACAGCCTCCGCTCGCCCGTCGCCAAGAAGGCCACCGCGTCCACCCGGGCCGAGGGCAAGCGCCGGCAGGCCAAGCGGGACGGCCGCTGACGTGACCTCCCCCACGGGCCGGAACCGGCGGACAGGCCCCACGCCATGACCCCCGAGGAGCTGTTGGTGGTGGCCGACCGGGTGCTCGAGCGGGCCGGTCCGGGCGAGGAGATGGAGGCGGTCGTCACCTGGAGCCGGGACACGGAGGTGCGGGCCTACGGCGGTGAGGTGGAGCACTTCGTCTCCGCGGAGGACGCCGGCGTGGGCGTGCGCATCATCCGCGACGGCCGCCAGGGGCTGGCCTGGGTGGGTGTGCTGGACGACGACGCGCTGGGTGAGTGCGTGGCCGAGGCCCGGGACAACGCCGCGTTCGGGACGCCGGACCCGCACGCCGGCCTGGCCCGACCGGACGGCGTCGCGGTGACGGAGCTGCCGCTGTTCGACGAGCGCCTCCTGGCCGTGCCCACCGAGGAGAAGATCCGCCTGGCCATCGAGCTGGAGCGGACGGTGCTGGCCGCGGACCCGCGGATGGTCGGACTGGAGTCCGCCGACTACGCAGACTCGGTGGGGGCCAGCGCCATCGTGTCCACCGTGGGGGTGCGCGCCGCAGGGGCCGAGACCTCGGCGTTCCTGGGCAGCTGGGCCCTGGCGGGCGACGACCGGGAGACGACCACCGGGTTCGGCTTCTCGGTCGGGCGGACCGCCGAGGACCTGGACCCGGGCGCGGCCGCCGCCGACGCCGCGCAGCGCTGCCTGTCCATGCTGGGGGCGGCCAAGGCGGCCAGCGAGCGCCTGACCGTGGTGTTCGACCCCTACGTCACCTCGCAGTTCCTGGGGCTGGTGGCCGAACTGCTGTCCGGCGAGGCCGTCCTGCGGGGCCGGTCCGCGTTCGGGGGGCGGCTCGGCGAGTCGGTCGCGGCGCCGTCGGTCACCCTCTCCGACGACCCCTGTGACCCGCTGGCCCCCACCGCGGCCGATGTCGACGGAGAGGGCCTGGCCTGTCGCCGGGTCCCGCTGCTGGACCGTGGGGTGCTGCAGGGCTACCTCCAGAACGCGTACACCGGCCGGGCATCGGGTGGGGCCTCCACCGGGTCGGCCCAGCGGGGCAGCCACCGGTCCGTGCCCGGGGTCGGGCCCCGCGTGGTCAAGCTGGTCCCGGGCGCGCTGTCCCCGGCCCAGGTCATGGCCCAGGTCGGCGACGGCCTGCTGGTCCGGGAGGTGTCCGGCCTGCACTCCGGGGTGAACCCCGTGTCGGGTGACCTCTCGGTGGGCATCGAGGGGCTGCGCATCCGCGGCGGCGAGGTGGCGGAGCCGATCCGGGAGGTCACGATCGGCTCCACGCTGCAGCGCATGCTGGCGGACGTGGTGGCCGTCGGCGACGACCTCACCTACTTCCCCTGGGAGTCGACCGGGGTCACGCTCGCCGTCGCGGACGTGACCATGTCCGGGACCTGACCACCATGGCCGACCGACCACCACGACCCGAACGGAGCACTCACGCCGTGAGCGACCTGCTGGACCTGGCCCGCGGCGTGCTGGCCGGCGCGCACGCCGGCGAGGAGGTGGAGGTGGTGGTCGGGCGCGCCACGTCGACCACCGTCAAGGTCTACGGCGGGCGAGGTGGAGTCCCTCACCTCGGCCGGTACCTCCGGCGCCGGGGTCCGGGTGATCCGGGACGGGCGGCAGGGGTTCGCCCACTGCGGCTCGCTGGAGGTCGACGTCCTGGCCGAGACGCTGGCCGAGGCCCGGGACAACTGCTCCTTCGGCGAACCGGACGAGTGCAACGGCCTGGCCGTGCCCGACGGGGTCGCGCCGGTGCCGCAGGATGCCTGGTCCGACGCGGTGGTCGACTTCGCCCCGGAGGCCAAGGTCGCCCTCGCCCTGGACCTGGAGCGCCGGGTGCTGGGCCAGGACCCCCGGGTGACCGCGGCGCGCACCACCGCCTTCGGTGACGGGTGGGGGGAGAGCGCCATCGTCTCCACCGCCGGGATCGAGGCGGTGCACCGGGGCGCCTCCTGCACGTTGTCCACCCAGCCCCTGGCCCGGGACGGGGACGAGACCCAGATCGGGTGGGCCTACGACGCCGGCCGGGATCCCGCCGGGCTGGACCTGCAGCGGGTGGCGGACGAGGCCGTGATGCGGGCCACCCGGCTGCTGGGGGCCACCAAGCCGCCGTCGGCGCGGATGACGATCCTGCTGGAGCCGCGGCTGGCGGCCACGCTGCTGTCGGTGGTGTCCGGCATGCTGTCGGGCGAGGCCGTGCTCAAGGGCCGGTCCCCGTTCGCGGACCGGGTGGGGGAGCAGGTGGCGTCGCCCCTGCTCACCCTGGTCGACGACCCCACCCGCTCCGAGTCGCTCGGCGCGGAGGAGTTCGACGGCGAGGGTCTGGCCTGCCGACCCAACCAGTTGGTCCGGGCCGGGGTCCTGCACGGGTTCCTCCAGAACTCCTACACCGGCCGGCGCAGCGGCACGGCCTCCACGGGCTCCGCCGTCCGGGGCACCCGGTCGCTGCCGGGGGTGGGGGCCCAGCTCCTGGTCATGGAGCCGGGTGCCCGGTCCTTCGACGAGCTGGCGGCATCGATCGGCGACGGCCTCTACGTCACGTCCTTCGCCGGCCTGCACTCCGGCGTGAACCCCGTGTCGGGCGACTTCTCCGTGGGGGCCGACGGCCTGCTGATCCGTGGCGGTGAGCTGGCCGCACCGGTGCGTGAGATGACGATGGCATCCACGTTGCAGCGGCTGCTGCTGGACATCCGGGAGGTGGGGGGCGACTTCGAGTGGCTTCCCGGCGGGGACGGCGCGTGCTCGCTCGTCATCGACGACGTGTCCGTCTCCGGCGCCTGAGCCGTCACACCCACCAGGCCGGATCGTTCAGGACGCGGGACCCGTGCCGCCGGCGTCGCCACCATCGTCGTCGCCCAGGTCCAGGAAGTCCGGGATCTCGAACGGCTCGTCCAGCTCCGGCAGCTCGCCCAGCTGGTCCGTCTCGATGCCGACGCGGGCCAGCCAGAGCCCGGGGGCGTCCAACTCGGCCGGCGTGGGCAGGTGCTCGGTGTCGGACCACAGCTGGTCCAGCACCTCGGTGCCGGCCCGGTCCACCAGGCCGGACACGAAGGCGGCGCCGCGGTCGAAGGTGGCCTGGGACAGCTCCAGCCCGAACAACCGCTCGACGAACCGGCTCTCGGGGCCGAAGTCCACCCGCCGTCGCCGCAGGGCCTCGGTGACCCGCTGGTACTCGGGCAGGAGCCGCCCGCCGATGGTGTCCAGCACGTGGTCCACGTAGCCCTCGATGGTGGCCACCAGCGCCTCCAGGAGGGGCATGAGCTGGCGCTGGCGCTCCGACTGCATGGCTCCCAGGAGGATGTCCGGATCCCCGGCGAGCCGCTGCAGGGCGGCCATGTCCGGCTCGCCCGAGCCCAACAGGTCCGGGACGCCCAGTTCCTGCATCCGCCGCTCCATGTCGCCCACGTCGTCGCTGAAGCTGGACGCGTACTCCGAGAGGAGCTCGTCGAGGCGGGCCCGGACGTGGGGGATGTTCAGGACCTGGTGGTGTGCGACGTCCGACAGGCAGACCCACAGCCGGATGGCGTCATGGGGCAGGCTCCACTCGTCCGCGAACTCGTCGACGTTGGCCAGCACCATGGTGAGCGGCTCGCCGGCGGGACGGGGCAGCGGGAGCTCGTAGTGGCCCAGGGCCCGTGCCGCCAGGTGTCCTGCGGTGCTCCCGGCCATCATGCCCAGCAACATGGGACCCATCATCCCCATGACCTGGCGGATCAGTGCCTCCGGCGGCATCCCCGCCATGCCGGGCATCCCGGGGATGGAGCCCTCCATGCCCTCGCCCTCGTCCAGCTCCTTCTCCAGCTCGCCGAGCTGGGCCTGCAGGGCCTTGCCCAGGCTGCCGGAGAGGCGCTCCAGCAACGGGCGTTCGTCGTCCAGGAACCGCCGGGCCCACTGGGTGCGGTTCAGGGGCTCCAGGCGGACGGAGTCCAGGGCCCGTCCGGTGACCTCCTGGACCTGCAGTTCGGCCACCCGGGCCAGTTGCTCCACCGCGAGGCGGTCCATGGGGTCCACGTTGGACTCCGGCCGTCCCTGCGATGCGATGGAGCCGGCCAGCTGCGCCGCGGCGTCCCAGCTGCCACCGGACCCGCCGGAGAGCATCCGGGACAGGTCCTGGAGGAAGAACCCCATGTCCGCGAACGGATTCTGGGGGGTGTCGTCATCGCCGTCGTTCGGCCCGAACGGACCCGAGGTGCTCACGGCCTGCATGGTAGGGGTCCGGGCCCCGGGGAGCTTCGCGGCTCCCCGGGGCCCGGACGGCCCCGCCCCAGCTGTGCTGTCTCAGACCGTGCTGCCTGAGGGTGGTGCTGCCTCAGACGGCGCTGACGGTGATGGCCCGTGTGATGGTGGCCGCCTTGCCCCACCCGTCCGTGGTGGTGAGGGTCACCGTGTAGGTGCCCGCCGCCGGGAAGGTGTGGGCCATGGCCGACGTGGTGGCCGTCGGCGTGCCGTCACCGAAGTTCCACAGGTAGGTGATGGTGTCGCCGAGGTTCGGGTCGAGCGAGCCGACGCCGGAGATGTTGCACACCAGCAGCGTGCACGACGGCGGGTTGATCACCGGGACCGGGGCGCACGTTGGCCGGCGGCTCGGCGATGGTGACCGTGCCGGTGGCCGTCGCCGTGAGGCCGTACTCGTCCTTGGCCGTCAGCGTCACCGTGTAGGTGTTCGCCGCCGTGTAGGTCCGGATCGGGCACCGGGCCGGAGCCCGTGCCCGTTGCCGAAGTTCCACGAGTAGGTCAGCGTCGGTGCGTTCTCGTCGGTCGAGGTCGCGGCCGTCGAAGGTGCACACGTTGTCGGCGCAGGTGTAGGTGAAGGCGGCCACCGGCGGCAGGTTGGTGGCCGGGGCCGACACCGTCACGTGGCGCACGCTGGGCACGAGCGGTGACGAGGCCGTGCTGGTCGACGCCCCGCACCAGCACCGTGTAGGCGCCCGCCGGGATGACCGGCGTGGTGTAGGAGAAGTTCGACCCGGGCGAGCCGGGGCTGTTCAGGAACGCCGTCCGCCAGCTCGCGGTGGTGCTGGTGAACGTGCCGCGTCGAGCTCATGTACTGGCCCGAGGCTGTTGCACGATGGCCACCTGGGCGCTGGGCGATGCTGACTGGTCGTCCTCGAGCCGGCCGCTGACGAAGATGCGGGACTCGGTGAAGGCCGTGCCCTCGGTCGGGCGCGAGCAGGTCCTCCGTCACCGTCGGCGGCAGGTCACCCGGGTACACCTGGTAGCGGGCGGTGGCGCCGGTGGTGGACGGGTCCTGCTGGCCGGCGGTGTCGAAGGCGTAGGCGACCACGTCGTAGTCACCCTGGGTCGGCAGGTCGACCGGCAGGGTCCAGGTCGGTGCTGGTCGCCCCCGGGCTCGCCAGGGTGGCGTCGAGCAGCGAGAAGGCCGCCGCCATCGTGCCGTTCGGCCTGGACGTAGCGGTCGCTGTCGCGCTCCCGGACGGTCACCTTGACCGCCGGCGACCCCGAGGTCGTCGGTGGCCGTGCCGGCCAGGTCCAGGTGCAGGACCTGCAGGCCGGTCTGGGTGCCGGTCACGTTGAGCAGCCCGTTCGGGAAGCGCGTCACCGGGGACCTGGACGTTGATGGTCAGCCGGCCCTGGTTGGTGGTCGACGTCGTCAGGTCCAGGTCGTCGGTGGCCCGCACCGAGAACGAGTAGGTGCCCGGGCGTCAGGTTGAACGGCGTGGTGTAGGACCAGTTGTAGCTGGACGCCGGTGAGGTTCGCCGGCGAGATCCGGTACCAGCCGGCGATCGACGTCCGCGCCCCAGGTGCCGTCGGAGGCGAGGTTCTCCCGGGTGGTGGTGTTGCGCAGCGAGATCTCGACGTTGTCGAGGCCCTCGTCGTCGGTGGCCGAGCCCGAGAAGGTGAGCGGGCTACCCGGGGCCATCGTCGAGCGGCGCGCGTCGCCGTCGGCGGGTTCACCACCGCCGGGCTGGTGACGGCGACCGTCGGGGCGATGGCCGTGGCGCTGACGATCCAGGTCGCGGTCCGCGCTGCGCAGGTCGGACTGGCCCGCGGTGTCGACCGCGATGGCCTGCATCGTCCACTCGCCCTCGTAGGGGACGGTCACCTCGTAGCGACCAGGTGGCGCTCGTGGCGCCGATCACGTCGGGCGTGCCGCGGAAGGTGTTGTAGGTCGGCGTCGGTCGTGCCGTCGTCCTGCAGGTAGCGGTTCTGGGCGTCACGGAAGGTGTAGGTGATCGAGTTGACGCCGAAGTCGTCGCTGGCCGTGCCGGTGACGATGAAGGTGGTGGTCGGGATGACGCTGCCCGCCGGGCCGGCTGATGCCGGTGCGTCGGGCGTCTGGTCGGCCAGGCCGAAGGTCTCGAACTTCTTGATCGCCTTGGTGGCGTCGCTGCGTGCCGTTGACGGCGAAGGTCTTGGCCTGCACCTGCAGCTCGCCGGTTGCCGGTGAGCGTCAGCGGCAGCGACCAGGCGGTCGAGGTGGCGTCGGGCGATGGCCAGGGTCGCGTTGATGGTGTTGGCCGCGCCCCAGGTGGTCAGGTCGTCCTGCAGGTACCGGTTGTTGTCGCGGTTGATGATCTCGACCTGCACCCGGCGCACCCCGCTGGTGGCGGTCGCGGTGCCGTCGATGACGAACTCGCTCGCCGGCCTCCTCGACGCGGCCCTCGATCGGGTTGGTGATGGTGGTCTCGTTGGCGCCGGGCGCGGGCACGCTGTTGAAGTCGTAGAAGGCGACGCGACCGACGTTGACGCCGCCCTGGGTCGTGGCGTCACCGCCGGTGACGACGCCCGCGCGGGGTGACCAGCATGGCCTTGTTGCCCTCGAAGGAGTTCGAGCCGGGGTTCCACTCCAGGGCCTTGCCGGTGGCGGGGTCGATGGCGCCGATGTGGTCGCGGCGTGACGATGTCGTCGCCGAGGCCGTAGCCGGCCAGGCCCTGGCCCGTGGCCGTAGCCCACGTTGTCCAGGCCCGGCCACGGGTCGCTTGGCCGTGGGGGACTCCTTGTAGTTGAAGTGGCCGCCGAGGTAGACGGCGCTGCTCGCTGATGGCGACCGAGTAGACGCTGTCGAACAGGCGCGAGATCCACAGCGGCTGCACGTTGTCGCCGCCGTCGATCGGGAAGGCCATCGGCGGTGTCGTTGATCGGCGGGCGGTCGCCGCCGGAGCCGCTGCTCACGACGAAGTACTGGCCGTTGGGGGAGATGGCGCCGGCGTAGATGCGCTGGATGCCGCCGACGAACTGCAGGTTGTCGTCCCACAGGCGGGTGCGCCACGGGAGCAGCTGCTTGGTCTGCGGTGTTGATGAGGCCGACGCCGTAGCGGTCCTGGCCGGCGATCTGGCGGCCGGTGTGCACGACCAGCAGCTTGCTGTCGTCGGGGGTCAGCACCAGCGCCTGCACGGTGAGCAGCGCCGTTGACGCCGATGCCGCCGGAGAGGTTGTTGACGAAGCCGGTGTCGACGCGCGCCGGTGGTGGCGCTCACGGCGGCGAGACCGACGCGGGCGACGTTGTTGATCGTGGTGAACTGGCCGCCGATGTAGACGGTGGTGTTGGTCGCCTCGATCGAGGTGGCCGCGGCCGTTGGCGTTCGCGGTGAAGCCGGTGACCGTGGCGCCGGTGGTCGGGTTGAGCGACGGCGACCTTGCGCTTGGTCACGCCGTTCACGGTGTTGAAGCGGCCGACCGACGAAGAGCTTGGTGCCGTCGGGCGAGGCCTCGATCTCGGTGACGCTGCCGCCGCCGAACGTGGGCCGGAAGGTGGTGTCGACCAGGCCCGGTGTCGATGTTGTACGACGCCAGGTAGGCGCTGGTTGTAGGTGGTGGTGTTGCCGGGCGCGTTGTTCTGGATCGAGGTGAAGCCGCCGGCGATGAACACGCGGTTGCCGATGTACTCGAGGTCGAAGATCTCACCGGTGGTGATCCGGGGCATGTTCGGTGCGCGGCGTGGCCGGCACCAGGCAGGTGTGGCCCGGCACGGGCTGGGCCGCGCCGGCCTCCTCGGCCACCACGGGCAGCAGGACTGCCATGGATGCCAGGACGGACAGAACGACGGATGACCAAAAGTACTTGCGCAACATTGCCGGTTTCCCCTGCTCGAACTCCCGAGGGACGGAAGTGACGTAGGGCGACTGTACGTGCCGGGAGCGGGGCGTCAAGAGGGCAAACACCCGGTTACGTAGGGAATATCAGCACGCATCCGTAACGGTCGCGCGACAGGTGTGGACCGCGCCACGCTTGGTGGGATTCGCGGGGGTCAAGCGCGGGTTGAGGGTGAGGGTCGCGCCGGTGCGGGGGTCGGTCCGGCGTCCGCGACGGTAGGGTCGCCGGTCATGGTCGATCAGCGCGGGTCGGTGCCGTGACCACCGTGGCCGTCGACGGGCCCACCACGGTGCTGGGCCGCCGGGTCGCCGCGCTGGCCCGGGCCGAGGATGGCGTCGCGGTGGTGCACGCACCGACCCGCCTGGGTCACGTCGACGGGGACCACCTGGTGGTGCTCGCCCCCGGGCCGGGCCCGGAGGTGGACGGGTCCACGGTGGGCGGCGTCGGGCTGGACGCGGCGGTGAGGCTCCTGGAGCGCACCACCGCCACCCAGGTGGTGGTCCTGTCCACGGCCATGGTCTACGGCGCCCGGCCGGACAACCCGGTCCCGCTCACGGAGGACGCCGAGGTCCGTCCCAACCGGGGATGTCGGTTCGCGCTGGCCCGGGCCGAACTGGAGCGGGCGGCGGAGGACCTCCGACGGCGCCGGCCCGGGGTGCGGGTCGCCGTCCTGCGGCCCTCGGTGTGCACCGCCGGGACGGAGGAGCGCGACTGGCTGGAGCGTTCGGCGTGGCACGCCCGCTCGGTCCGACACCAGGGCACCGAACGGCTGGGGCAGTTCCTGCACGTGGAGGACCTGGCCCGTGCCATCGAGTTCGCACGGCGTTCGGGGCTCGACGGCGTGTTCAACGTGGCGCCGGACGGGTGGTTGTCCGAGCGCGACCAACTGGAACTGGTGGGGGCCGGGCGGCCGCCGCGGTTGGACCCCATCGTGTCGAGGTGGCTGTCACGCACCCGGTGGTCGGTGGGGGCGGCCTCCACGCCACCGGACGTGTTCCCCTACACGCGCTGGTCCTGGGTGGTCTCCAACGAGCGGTTGCGGGCCGCGGGATGGGAGCCCGTCCACACCAACGAGGAGAGCTTCGTCATGGGGCACCGGGCCGGATGGTGGTCGTCGCTCACCGCCGACCAGCGCCAGGCGGTCTCGCTGGGTGGCGGTGCGCTCGGTGTGGTCGCGGTCGGGGTCGCGGCGTGGGCCGTGGTCCGGCGGGTGCTCCGGGAGCGGTGAGCACGTGCACCGCCGGGGCCGGGGGGGGGGGAGAGAGAGAGAGTCAGCCCGGCGCGAGGGCGGACACCGCGGCTGCGACGGGCCGGGCCGCGGTGGTGACCGGCAGCACCTGGCGGACGCCGTCGCGGAGGACGGTCGCCTGCGTGGCGGAACCCGGGCGCAGGCGCCGGAGCGCGGCGGCCACGTCCACCATCCGGTTGACCTGGGTGTCGCCCACCGCCACCACGACGTCGCCCACCCGCAGTCCGGCCATGTCGGCCGGGCCGCCCGGGTCGACGGACACGACGGTCGCGCCGCCGGTGACGCCCAGCATGGTGCCGAGGTCACGGGACAGGTCCTTGGTCTCGATCCCCAGCCACGACCGGTCCACGCGCCGGTCGTCCACCAGGTCACGGGCGACATCCACCACCTCGTGGCCGGGCAGCGCGTTCTGGCTGCCGTCGGATGCCTCCAGCACCAGGCCGAGGAAGCGTCCCCGGCGGTCGAACACGGCCCCGTCCGCGGCGTTGGACGTGGGGGCGGCCATGCGGAAGAGGTCCAGGCCGACGGACCCGTTCGCCCGGGGCATGTCGACGCCGGCATCGGTGACCGTGCTGGTCCACCACGACGGCATCTCCTCACCGGCCGCGGCCTGGACCACGACGACGTCCTGGCCCAGGCGCGGGTCGTCACCGGTGGCCACCGCCCGGCCGGAGGGGGTGGGCAGGCTCAGCACGGCCACGTCGGAGGGCTCATCCACCGCGTGCACGGTGACCCGTTCCGGCGCCCGACCGCCGCACGCCGCCCAGACCGTGGACCCGGCCGGCAGCGCGGAGGCCCGGACCGCCACGTGGCCGTCCCCGTCGAGCACCACGCCGGTCGCCGCGGTGCGCCTCCCGTCGGTCGCCTCGATGGTGAGCGAGGCGATCGACGGTGTCATCGACGCCACGGCGGTGGCCTCCTGCCGGGGCTCGGCGCTCTCCCAGCCCAGCCCCATCAGCACCCCGGCCACCAGCAGGCCGACCCCGCCGACCACCAGCCCACCGGCCAGCACCGCCCCGCGCCGGCGGTCGGTGCGGTCCCGCCGGCCCAGGCCCACCTCGCTCGGGTGGACCCACGTCCGGGCGGGGTCGGGACCGGGAACTGGCGCCGGGTCGTCGTCGTGGCCGTCATCGGCCCGGTCCTGCATGGACCCTGAAGATACCGACGCACCGACCTCCAGCGGCCGCGGCAGACCGGTGCCGTCCTCGGCGCGCTGGGGCACCGCGGCGATCTTCCCTACGATGAGGCGGTGCCGACCGCCGCGCTCCCCCCTGATGACGGCGATGACTGGCTGGGTCTGTGCCACGGTCCGCTCCCGGCGGTCCAGGCCTACCGCTGGGCCGGCCGGCCGCACTGTGGGGCCGTCGTGCTGTTCGCCGGAACGGCGCGGGACCATGCCCCGGGGCGGGACGCGGTGAGCCTGTTGAGCTACGAGGCCTACGAGGCCCAGGTCGGCCCGCGCCTGGCGGCCGTGGCCGGTGAGGTCCGCCATCGCTGGCCCGACGTGGGACGGGTGGTGCTCCTGCACCGCGTGGGGGAGGTCCCCATCGGTGAGGAGGCGGTGCTGGTGGTGGCGTCGTCGCCGCACCGTCCCGAGGCCTTCGAGGCGGCCCGCTTCGGCATCGACGCCGTCAAGGCCTCGGTGCCCATCTGGAAGCGCGAGCGGTGGTCAGGCGGCGAGGGGTGGGGCCTGGAGGCCCAG
Source organism: uncultured Actinomycetota bacterium (assembly GCA_963773765.1). Lineage (GTDB taxonomy): Bacteria > Actinomycetota > Acidimicrobiia > Acidimicrobiales > Microtrichaceae > CAVZCC01. The sequence continues at coordinate 606,309 of CAVZCC010000006.1, forward strand.
CACCTGGTGGACCCCGCCGCCGTCCCGGCCCACGGGGCGGGGCCCGTCGGGGGTGCCGTCGCCCCATGAGCAACCTCATCTACCTGCTCATCGCCGTGGTGCTCAGCGCGGCCGGGGTCCTGGTGCTGTGGCTCCGGACCCGCTCGTCGTCCTCGCCCACCTCCACCATCGACGAGTTCCACCACAAGATGCGGGCCCTCGCCCCCGACGACGACCCCGCCGGCCCGTCCGACCGCGGCACGGTGCGCCGCCGGAACCGGGGGGCCTGAGTTGGCACGCGACCTGGCCATCGACCTGGGGACGGCGAACACGCTGGTCTACGCGCGCGGCGAGGGCATCGTGCTGAACGAGCCGTCGGTGATCGCGCTCAACAGCCGGACCAACGAGGTCCTGGCCATGGGGCGCGAGGCCTGGAAGATGATCGGCCGCACGCCCAGCTACATCGTGGCGGTGCGGCCGCTCCGCCAGGGAGCCATCACCGACTTCGAGGTGACCCAGGAGATGATCCGCCTGCTGCTCAAGCGGGTGGGTGTGAACCGGTTCAACCGGCCCCGCGTGGTCATCTGCGTGCCGTCGGCCATCACGGCGGTGGAGAAGCGGGCCGTGACCGAGGCCGCCCGCAAGGCGGGGGCGGTGGAGGCGCAACTCATCGAGCAGCCCATGGCCGCCGCCATCGGGGCCGGCCTCCCCATCAACGAACCCATGGCCAACATGGTGGTGGACATCGGTGGCGGCACCTCGGAGACCGCGCTGATCTCCCTCGGGGGCATCGTCGCCCTCCAGGCGGTGCGGGTCGGGTCCTTCGACATCGACGCCGCGATCATCACCTACATCCGCCGCGAGTACGGGATCGCCATCGGCGAGCAGACCGCGGAGGAGATCAAGATCCTGATCGGTTCCGCCCACCCGACGCCGGACGAGGTGCGGGCCGAGGTGCGGGGCCGGGAGCTGATGTCCGGGCTGCCGAAGACGGTGATCCTGTCCGCGGCGGAGGTGCGCAGCGCCATCGCCGAGCCGGTCAACACCATGGTCGACTCGGTCCTGTCGTGCGTGGCGGAGGCGCCGCCGGAACTGGCCCAGGACCTGATCGAGCAGGGCATCCACCTGGTGGGCGGCGGGTCCCTGCTCAAGGGGCTGGACCTGCGCCTGTCCAAGGAGTCCGAGGTGCCGGTGCAGCTGGTGCGCCAGCCGCTCGAGTCGGTGGTCCTGGGCGCGGGGCGCGTCATCGAGTCGTACGAGGAACTGCGCGACATGTTCATGGGCGCCCGGCGCTGAGGGCGGTCGGCCCGGACCGCGTCGGACGCCGCTGCCTCCGTCCCCGGGCCATGCCGCCGAACTAGGGTCGGTCGACGCGTCCAGGGTGGGTCGCGGACGACGAGGGGGTTCGGGTCCGTGTCGTCGTTGCTCGAGGTGGAGGACATCGGCGTCCGCTTCGGTGGCGTGATCGCGCTGGACGGGCTCTCCTTCGCCATCGGCGCCGGCCAGATCTGTGCCCTGATCGGCCCCAACGGTGCGGGCAAGACCACCCTGTTCAACGTCGTGTCGCGCATCTACCAGCCCAGCTCGGGCCGGGTCCGCTTCGAGGGCACCGACCTGCTGGCGCTCCCGGCCCACCGCATCGCGGACCTCGGGGTCGGGCGGACCTTCCAGAACCTGGCGCTCGTGCCCGGCCTGTCGGTGCTGGAGAACGTGATGGTCGGCGGCCACGCCCGCAGCCGCGGGGGGTTCTGGGCCTCGCACCCTGCGCCTCCCGCCCATCCCGTCCGAGGAGCGCCAGAACCGGTCGCGGGCCCAGGAGATCCTGGAGCGCCTCAACCTGGGCCACCTGGCCGCGCACCCCTGCGCCGGGCTGCCCTACGGCACGCTCAAGCGCATCGAGTTCGCCCGCGCCCTGGCCGGTGAGCCCAAGCTGCTGATGCTGGACGAGCCCGCCAGCGGCCTGACCCACGGCGAGGTGGACGAGCTCGGCGAGGTGATCCGACAGATCCGCGAGGAGTTCGCCCTGACGGTCCTGTTGGTGGAGCACCACATGTCCATGGTCATGGCCGTGTCGGACAAGGTCGTGGTCATGGACCTGGGCCGCAAGATCGCCGAGGGCACCCCGGCGGTCATCCGTGACGACCCCGCGGTCATCTCCGCCTACCTGGGGGCGGCGGGATGAGCCTGCTGGAGGTGCAGGGCCTGCGGGCCGGCTACGGCATCGTCGAGGTCCTGTTCGGCGTCGACCTGGAGGTGGACGCGGGCGAGCTGGTCGTGGTGCTGGGCGCGAACGGTGCAGGCAAGACCACCACGCTGCGGGCCATCTCAGCGGCATGATCCCGGCCCAGGGCTCGGTGACCTTCGACGGCGCGAGTGCCCTCGGGCGCCGACCGGACCAGCTGCTGCGGGCCGGCATGGCCCACGTGCCGCAGGGCCGGGGGACCATCACCGACCTGACGGTGGAGGAGAACCTGCGCGTCGGCGGCTACTCCCGGCCCGAGAAGGAGATCGCCTCCGACCTCGACCGCTGGTTCACCGTGTTCCCCCGGCTGGGGGAGCGCCGGTCCCAGATGGCGGGGTCCATGTCCGGCGGCGAGCAGCAGATGCTGGCCATCGCCCGGGCGCTTCATGTCCAACCCCAAGCTGCTCCTCCTGGACGAGCCGTCGCTCGGGCTGGCCCCGCTGGTGACCGGCGAGGTGTTCGACCGCCTCCGCAACGTCACCGCGGACACCGGCACCGCGGTCCTGCTGGTGGAGCAGAACGCCAACCTGGCGCTGGACTTCGCGGCCCGGGCCTACGTGCTGGAGGCCGGCGCCATCGTCATGTCCGGGGACGCCGCGGCGCTCCACGGCGACGAGGCCATCCAGAAGGCGTACCTCGGGCTGTGAGCGAGGTGACCCCATGAGGGACTTCCTGCAGGTGCTGGTGGTGGGCATCGGCGACGGCGCGGTGTACGCCATGCTGGGCCTCGGGCTGGTGGTGATCTACCGGTCCACGGGGCTGTTGAACTTCGCCCACGGCGAGCTGGCCATGTTCTCCACCTTCATCGTGTGGACCATCTGGAACGCCGGCGTGCCCCTGTGGCTGGCGGTGCTGGGCGGCATGGTCGGGGGGTTCCTGATCGGCGCGCTGCTGCAGCGGGTGGTGATCGGACCGATCGGTGACCCGCACGAGAAGCCGCTTGGCCGTGGTCATCGTCACCATCGGCCTGTTCCTGGGCGTCAACGGGGCGGCCCAGCTGATCTGGGGCACCCTCGACCGGGAGCTGCCCCCGCTGTTCGGCGGCACCCAGGTGGAGATCGGCGGGGTGGCCATCGCCTGGCAGAAGATCGGCGCGGTCATCGTGCTCGGGGTGCTGGTCATCCTGTTCTACCTGCTGTTCCAGCGCACGCAGCTGGGCCTGGCCATGCGGGCGGTGGCCTCCAACTCCGAGTCCGCGTCGCTGGTCGGCGTGCCCGTGCCCCGCCGTGCTGATGCTGGGCTGGGGCCTGGCCTCGGCCGTGGGCACCGTCGCCGGGGTGTTCACCGCCCCCGGCCTGGGGCTCGGGTCCAACCTCATGCAGCTCACGCTCATCTTCGGGTTCGCCGCCATCACGCTGGGCGGGTTCGACATCCTGGTCGGGGCCGTGGTCGGCGGGTTCATCGTCGGGATCCTGTCCTCGGTCCTGCCCCAGTACGTGCGACTGGTTCGAGAAGATGACGCTGGCCCCGGCGTTCATCCTGATCCTGGCCGTGCTGTTGTTCCGGCCGGAGGGCCTGTTCGGCCGCAAGCAGGTGAACCGGGTATGAGCGGGCTCCGGGCGACGGTCGCCGCGTTCCCGTGCCGCGCCAGTTGCGCCGTCGGGTACGCGGTGCGTGCCTGTCGTGGTGCTGTGCGATCCTGCCGTTCCAGTTCCCGTCGTTCCGGGTGGAGCAGTTCTGCAGTCTGGATGGCCATCGCCATCGCCGCCTGCGGGCTCAACCTGCTCACCGGGTACAACGGCCAGATCTCCGTCGGCCACGGCGCCCTGTACGGCGTGGGTGCCTACACCACCGGCCATCCTCATCACCGACGGCGGCTGGCCCTTCCCGGCCGCCATGGCCGGTCGCCGCCGTCGTGGTCTGCTTCGTCGTCGGGGTGGTGATCGGCCTGCCGGCGCTGCGCATCAAGGGCCTCTACCTGGCCCTGGTCACCCTGGCCGTGGCCACGCTGTTCCCGCTGATGGTCGAGCAGTTCCGCGACCTCACCGGCGGCAGCGGCGGGCTGACCATCACCACGCCGCAGCTGTACCGGGGCCAGATCCGCGACCGGCCCATCCGGTTCGAGTCGCCCGTCGAGGGCCTGGCCGCAGCGACCAGTGGAAGTACTTCATCTTCCTGGCCATCACCATCGTCTGCTTCGTCCTGTCCCGGAACCTGGTCCGCAGCCGCGTGGGTCGCTCCCTGGTGGCGGTGCGCGACAACGAGACGGCGGCCGAGGTGTCCGGTGTGCCCACCTCGCACGGTCAAGATCCTCACCTTCGGCGTCAGCGCCGCCCTGGCCGGGATCGGTGGGTCGGTGTTCGCCCTCGAACCAGGCGCAGGTCTAGCCCGAGCTCGTTCACGATCGTCGTGTCGATCTACTTCCTGGTCGCGGTCGTGGTCGGCGGTGCGGCGAGCATCGTCGGCCCGGCCATCGGCGCGGTCTTCTTCGGTGTGTTCACCGACTTCCTCGTCCCGCGAGCTGCCGGAGCGGATCAAGCCGGCCACCCCGGTCATCCTCGGCGTCCTGCTGATCGTCCTGATGCTCATCGCGCCCGGTGGCGTGGTCGGCATCTACCGGACGGTCCGGGGCCGTGCGGCGGCCCGCCGCGCCAGCCCGACCCCCGCGCCGGAGACACCCGACGGGACCGCCGGCACGGCGCTGACCTGACCAGGACGTGACGGCGCGGGACCCTCGGGAGCCGTGCCGACGTGACCCATGACACCGTCCGACCTACGGTCGGACCCAGATCGTCGGCTCCGCAAGGACCGACTGCACCCAGGAGGAGCCATGAACCGAACCCCATGGAAGCGATGGGCGGCGCTCGTGCTGGCCCTGACCCTCACCGCGGCCGCGTGCGGCGGCCGCGACGACTCGAGCTCGGACGACTCGGGCGACGGCGGGTCCGGCTCGGAGACGACCGAGGCCGGCGAGACCGCGTTCATCGACCCGGCCGACGACTGCACCGAGTACGAGGGGACCGATGGGCGTCTCCGGCGACACCATCAAGGTCGGGCACCATCCGGCCCCGAGTCCGGTCCGTACTCGATCTACGACCAGGTCACCACGGGCATGGAGGCCTACTTCAAGGCCGCCAACGCAGGCCGGCGGGATCACGGCCGGGGACGGCAAGACCTACAAGATCGAGCTGGTCAAGGAGAACGACGAGTACGACCCGGCCAAGACCCCGCCGCTGGCCAAGAAGCTGGTGGAACAGGACAGGTCTTCGCCCTCGTCGGCGATGATCGGCACGGAGAACAACAAGTCCATCCGTGACTACCTGAACGAGAAGTGCGTGCCGAACATCAGCCTGGCCACCGGCTCGACCGGAGTGGGGCAAGGCCAACGAGTACCCCTGGTACATCTCGGCGCTGCCGTCCTACGCGACCGAGGCCAACGCCTGGGTCGAGTACCTGAAGGAGACCAAGCCCGACGCCAAGATCGCGCTGCTCTACCAGGACGACGACTTCGGCAAGGCCTACCAGGCCGCCATCACGAAGGCCATCGAGGGCACCGACATGACCCTCGTGGCGGAGGAGAGCTTCAACCCGCTGGCCGGCGGCACCACGGAGGCGGCCGTGACCAAGCTGTCGCAGTCCGGCGCCGACGTGTTCGTGGTCGGCATCGGCGGCACCCCGTGCCCGCGGACGCTGTCGTTCATGCCGGACACCTGGACGCCGGAGACCTTCGTGTCCGTCACCTGCGCCTCGCAAGACGGCCCTGTCGCTGGCCGGCGGCAAGGACCAGGGCGTGATCGTCGCCCAGCCCACGCTGGACCCGGCCGACCCGGCCGAGCCAGCCAACCCCAAGGTCGTGGAGTTCGCCGAGCAGGGCGTGGTCGGCGGCCTGACGCCGGACCAGATCAGGGTGGCATCGCCGCTCCCGGCTGGGGGTTCGCGGCCCTGTTCGCCAAGGCCCTGGAGGAGACGCCCGACGGTCGACCGCGCCGCGGTGATGAACACGCTGTTCGCGCTCGAGGACGCCAACTTCGGCCTGGCTCCGTGACGAGGTCACGGTCAACACCGACGGCGCCGATGACCCGTGGGCCATCGAGGGCTTCCGCATCGCCCAGCGCTCGGGAGAGGGCTGGACCGAGCTGACCCCGGTCAAGAACAACGAGGGCAAGTCCAACAGCTACGCCGGGAACTGACACCGGAGACCGCTCCGGACAGCAGCCTGCGAGCAGGGGACGGCCGGCCTCCGGGCCGGCCGTCCCGCGTCCCGGCGCGAGACTCCACCCGTGGACCTCCAGTGCATCACCGTGGAGCGGTCCGGCCCCGTGGCCACCGTGACCATGAACCTCCCCGACCGCCGCAACGCGCTCGGCCTGCTCCACCTGCAGGAGCTGCGGGATGCCTTCGGCGCCCTCGCCACCTCCGATGCGACCGGCATCGTGCTGGCCGGAGCCGGCCCGGTGTTCAGCGCCGGCCATGACCTGGCCGAGATGTCCGGGCAGGACGAGCCGGCCATCCGCCTGTTGCTGGACACGTGCACCGAGGTGATGGCGGCCATCCGGTCCGCTCCCCAGGTGGTCCTGGCCCGGGTCCACGGACTGGCGACGGCTGCCGGCTGCCAGCTGGTCGCCACCTGCGACCTGGCCGTGGCCGCGGCGTCGGCCCGGTTCGCGGTCCCGGGAGGCAGGGGCGGGTGGTTCTGCACCACGCCGATGGTGGCGGTGGGCCGGAACGTGCCCCGCAAGATGGCCTTCGAGATGGCCCTCTGCGGCGACCCGATCGACGCCGAGACGGCCGCATCGTGGGGACTGGTGAACCGCTGCGTGCCGGACGCGGAGCTCGATGCCGCCGTGGCCGACCTGCTGGCCCGGGCCACCCGGGGCTCGGCCGCGTCACGGGCGGTGGGCAAGGCGGCGCTGCACCACCAGCTCGACCTCCCGCTGGACGAGGCCTACCGGTTCGCGGTGGAGGTCATGGCCCGGGCCAGCCAGCTGGACGACGCCCGGGAGGGCATGGCGTCGTTCGTCCAGAAGCGTCCGCCCCGGTGGCGCCGGGGCTGACCGGCCCCGCGCCCCGGTCCTCAGCGGTCCTCGCCCACCTCGATGGCCCGGAGCTCCTCCGCGGCCTGGCGGACCTGCAGGTCACGGTCGGCGCAGAGCCGTTCCAGCTCCGCGCTCACCGCCGGGCCGTCGAACGCGGCCAGGGCCAGGACGGCCCGGCGTCGGACCGTGGCCCGGTCCCGGCAACCGGCCAGCACCGCCGGGAGGCCGGAGGGGTCACCGATGGCTCCCAGGGCGGCCACGGCGGCCTCGCGGCACAGCGCGTCGTCGTGCCCGGTGGCCAGCTCCACCAGTCGGCCGACGGTGGCCGCGGGCACCCGCTCGCGCTCGCCACAGGCGAAGGCCGCGACCTCCACCACGACCGGGTCGGGATCATCCAGCAGGGCCGTGAGCGCCGCGTCCACCTCCAGGTCCGGCGCGGCGCCGGCGGCCAGCGCGGCGCGGCGACGGACCACGGCCGACGGGTCGTGCAGGGCGTCCCGCACGACCTCCCCGGTCAGCGCCCCCAGGCGGGCCAGGGCGCCCACGGCCGCGGCCCGCACCGCCGGATCGGGGTCCACCAGGCCGGTCCGGGCCGTGGGCACGTCGCCGGCATGGCCGGCCACCACCATGGCGGCCCGGCGCGTCGCGGCCGCCCCGGTGGGCGGTCCTGGGGGTGCGGGATCGTGGTCCGTCACGGTGTGTTCGGTCCTCCTGGGGGCCGGCTTGGGGGAACGGGGCGGGAAAGGTCCCCGGGCCACCTACACTGGCCCGGACGCGCAGAGCAGGAGGACGTTCGTGTCTCACATGGTGATCTTCCAGACCCCCGACGGCAATCCCGGGTACAACCAGTTCGAGTCGGTGGGCGAGGCCGTGGCGTTCGTGGAGACGCTCCGGAACGAACAGGGCATCGAGAACGCCCGCATGTTCGCCCTGGAGGAGATCAAGTTCGATCTCAAGCCCTACTTCAAGGTGCAACTGCAGGCGCTCAACCCGGGTGCGGGCTCGCCCGGCCCGTCCCCGCAGCCCGCCGCAGCTCCGTCCGCCCCGGCCCCCGCCCCCGAGCAGCCCAAGCCGGCACCCGCGCCGGCGTCCGCCCCGGCCGCGGGCGAGCCGACCACGTTCGGTACGTTCTCGCCCCCGGCGCCCAGCGCGCCCGAGGCCGCACCGGAGGCGTCACAGCCCGGGGCCGCGCCCACCCCGGCGCCGCCGGCGGACCAGCCGTCCGGCGAGCCGGCTCCGCGTCGGGGGTTGTTCGGCCGCTGAGCCGCTCCTCCGCCACCAGATCGACCCACGACGTCCGGGCCACGGCCCGGACGTCGTGCGCGTCCGGGCCGTGGGCGAACAGGGAGGCGCAGGGGGGCGGCGGCCCGTCAGCTGATGAGCATGACGAGCCCGACGACCACGACGCTGAGCACCACGCCCATCAGGGCGGCGATGCTGATCACGCCGATGGCCAGCAGCGCGCCCGACCGCACGCGCACCAGGGCCGGGATGGTCACCTGCATGGCGGCGACCCGTTCCTCTGCCATCGCGCCGTCGCCCGCCGCGGCGCCCCGGCCGCCACCGGTGGAACTGGGTGCCATCACAGCACCGGGGTGTGACCCTGCGTACTGCATGGCAGGCTGGGGAATCGGCCGACGTCCGAACATCGCCGCGCCGAAACCCAGCGACGACACCATCACCACGAGCACTCCGACGAGCAATGCGGACATGACCTTGCCCAGCGTACCGACACCCGACGCCACTCCGACCGACCAGGATCCTGCGGCCCCGGACGCCCCGGACCCGTCCGGGGCACCCGACGTCGCCCGGCGGCACCGCAGGCGCTGGTGGGTCGGCGGTGCGGTTGCCGCCGTGGTGCTGACCGGCCTGGTCGGGGCGCTGTTCATCCCCACGCCCTACTACCTGCTCCAGCCCGGGTCGGTGCGGCCGGCGGAGGCCCGCATCGAGGTGGACGGGGCCAAGGCCTACGAGGACGAGGGCAACATCCTCTTCACCACCGTGTACGTCGACCGCGCCACCCTGGCCACCCTGCTGCGCGGCGCCGTCGACGACGCCATCGACGTCAAGAGCGAGGAGGAGGTCTACGGGCCGGAGGGACGCGACGCGTCGAAGAAGGCCAACCAGCAGCGGATGGACCTGTCCAAGCTCATCGCCACCAAGGTCGCGCTGAACTACCTGGGCTACCCGGCCGAGTTCACCGGCAAGGGGGCCCGGATCCTGGAGTTGGGCAGTGGCACCTCCGCCGACGAGCTCCTCGAGCCCGGCGACGTGATCACCTCGGTGAACGGCATGCCGGTGGCCCTCCCGGCAGACATCAGCCCTGCCCTCACCGGCAAGGTGCCCGGCGACGTCGTCACGGTCACGGCCCGACGGACCACGACGCCCGGCGACGGCAGCTCCGCGGCGGCGACCACCGAGACCGTCGAGGGCCCGGTCACGCTCGCCGCGGCCAAGGACGAACCGGCCCGGGCCATCCTGGGCGTGAGCGTCGACCCCGACCAGCCGTCGCTGGACTCACCGGTCACGGTGGACATCGACTCCGGCGAGGTGACGGGCCCGTCGGCCGGCATGGCATGGGCGCTGGCCGTGATCGACCGGCTCACCCCCGGATCCATCACCGACGGCCGGGAGGTCGCGGTCACCGGCGAGATCCTGGCCGACGGATCCATCGGGACCATCGGGGGCATCACCCAGAAGGTGGCCGCGGTGAAGCGGGCCGGCGTGAAGCTGTTCCTCTACCCGGCCGACACACCGGAGGACGAGCAGCGGGAGATGCGCCGCATCGCCGGTGATGAGGTGGAGCTCCGCCCCGTCGCCACGCTCCAGGAGGCCGTCGAGGTCCTCGTTCCGGGCGGTCTGCAGCCCGCGGCGTGAACGGCGGCCGGACCGGTGCGGGCCACCGGTGCGGCATTCCGCCATCGGCATGGTTGCCACCCGTAGCATCGGGCCATGACCGATCCGATTCCCGATCCGCCCGAGCTCGATCCGGCGGCCCTGGCCGGGACCAACTTCAGCCGGGTGCGCAAGGGGTTCGAGCCTGCGGAGGTGCGCAGCGCCCTGGGCCGCACCGCCGACGCCCTCCGGGCCTGGCAGGAGCGGGATGACCGGCTCACCGAGCGCCTGTCGGAGCTGGAGCAGCGCCTGAGCGCATCCGAGGAGCTGGACGAGCAGCGCATCACCACCGTCCTGGGTGAGGAGACGGCCCGGATCGTCGCCGCGGCCCGGGAGGCGGCAGCGGAGATCAGGGCGAAGGCGGAGGAGCAGTCGGCACGGTTGGTGCGCGAGTCGGAGGAGTCCGCCGCGGCGGCGGCGGCGGCGTTGACGACCGAGGCCACCGCACTGCGGGACGAGGCCTCGCGGCTCCGGTCGGACGCCGATGCCGAGGCCACCCGCGTCCGGGACGACGCGTTGGCGGAGTCGACCCGGCTGCTGGCGGAGGCCGAGTCCACCGCCGCGGTGCTGCGTGACGACGCCACGGCGGAGGCCGAGCGGGTCCGGGAGGAGGCGAGGGCCGAGTCCACCCGCCTGCGGGACGACGCGCAGGCCTCGCACGACGAGATGCTGGAGCGGGCGGGGTCGGTGCTGGAGGAGCGCACGGCGGAGGCAGAGGCCGTGGCCGCAGGCATCCGTGAGGCAGCGGACGTGGAGCTGACCACGGCTCGGGCGGAGGGGGAACGCATCCGGGAGGAGGCGCGCGACGCCGCCATGGAGGAGATCGACCGGGCCCGGTCCGAGGGCCGGGAGATGGTGGCGGAGGCCCGCCGGTTGCGCGAGCGCATGCTGCGCGACCTGGCCGAGCGCCGCCGGACCGCACGACGCCAGATCGAGGCGGCACGGGCGGGTCGCGACCGCATCGTGGAGGCACTGCAGGCGGCGGGTGTGGTGGTGGCCGAGGCCGTGGAGGGCCTGGGTGACTCCGACGACGACGCCCGCCGTTCCGCTGATGCGGCCGCGGCGGCCGTGGACGACGACATCGACTCCGTGGTGGCCGAGTTCGAGACCGGCCTGGGTGCCGGGGGCTTCCCCGCGATGGCGCCCCGGGCGGACACGGCCGGTGGAGCCGTCGGGTCGGGACACGGCGACGCGCCGGTCACCACCATCGGCGATGGCGACGTTGCCACCGATGACGGGCCCGACGACCGGCCCGGCGACGGGGGCGGCGATGCCGACGGCCCGGACGGGGAGGACCGGGAGGGCGACGGTGGCGAGCGCAGTCCCGGTGCGACCGTGCACGACCTGTTCGAGCGCATCAGGGCGGAACGGTCCGGGGACGACGAGGCCGGCGACGCGGACGTCGGTGAGGGGTCGGAGGTGGTCGTGGCCGAGGGGTCGATCGACCTGACCGAGGTCGGCGGCCCCGACGGCGGTGCCGTCACGGTGCGGGCCGAGGGTTCCGCCGTCGCGGTGTCGGTACCCCAGGCCGCCCCCTCGGAGAACGCACCGGTGGCGGCGGGTCCGCTGGACCAGCCCGCCCCGGAGGATGCCGTCGCGCCCGACCCCGTCGCGGAGGAGGTGGTACCGGAGGGCCTGGTACCGGAGGGCGTGGTACCGGAGGAGGAGGTCGGCGTCCTCGACCGCCGCGACGACCTGCTGGCACCGGCGGAGAAGTCCCTGGCCCGGACCCTCAAGCGGCTGGTGTCCGACGAGCAGAACGAGGTGCTGGACCGACTGCGGCGGATCAAGCGGGGTCGGCCGGAGATCACCGCGCTCCTCGGCGGCGACGAGGACGTGGAGCGGTTCGCCGACGCCCTGGGGTCGGACTTCCGTGTGGCGGCTGAGGCCGGGCTCACCTTCTGGGGTGAGCAGTCGGGCGATCCGGGGTCCGGCCGGCTGAGCGACCCGGACGCCCTGCGGGTGCCGCTGGTGGGCCGTGTGACCGAGCTGCTGGAGATCCGCCGGGCCCATGTCCAGAAGGTGCTGGACGACGCGGATGCCGAGGGCCTCGAGCCGGCCGAGATCGGTGACCACATCCGGGCCGCCTACCGGGAGTGGCGTTCGCACTCGGTGGGGGAGCAGGCCGGTGACCTGGCCACCGCCGGCTTCGCCCAGGGCCTGCGGGACGCCGCCGGTGCGGGGACCCCGTGGTGCTGGGTCCCGGACAACGGCGGCCTGCCCTGCTCGGACGCGGAGGACAACTCCCTGGCGGGGCCGGTGCCCTGCGGCGACGCGTTCCCGACCGGCGACGCGTTCCCCCCGGCGCACTCAGGATGCCGATGCATCCTGGTGCCGGGCCCTCGGTAACCTCGCCCGCTGTGCGGTATCCAAGCGACATGCCCCGGCGGCCGCGTAAAGAGCGGCGCCGGGACAAGACCCCCCGGCCCAACCGCGGACGGATCATCGTCGGCGTCGTCATCGTCCTGATCGTCCTCCTGGCCCTGTCCCTGCGGGCCATCGCCACCTTCTGGACCGACTTCCTCTGGTTCGACTCGGTCGAGCTGGGATCCGTGTGGCGCAAGCTGCTGTCGGCCAAGGTCACCCTGGGGGTGGCGGCCACGCTGGGCTTCTTCCTCCTGCTGTGGATCAACCTGGTCGTCGCCGACCGGCTGGCGCCCAAGTTCCGTCCGCTCAGTGGACCGGAGGACGAGATCCTCATCCGCTACCGGGAGCTCGTGGCCGGTCGCCAACGCCTGATGGAGCTGGGCCTCGCCCTCATGATCGCCATCATCCCGGGCATCAGTGCCTCGGGGCAGTGGCGGCAGTGGCTCCTGTTCCGCTTCGGCGGGTCCTTCGGCCAGAAGGACCCGCAGTTCGGCACCGACATCGGCTTCTTCATCTTCAAGCTGCCGTTCCTGTCCCAGGTCGTGGACTGGGTCTTCGGGTTCCTGCTCGTCACCGCGGTCGTGGTGGCCGTCGTGCACTACCTCAACGGCGCCATCCGCCTGCAGCCCATGGGGGAGCGGGTCACGCCCAACGCCAAGGCCCACCTGTCGGTGCTGCTGGCGCTGGCCGCCCTGGTCAAGGCCGCCGACTACTGGCTGCAGCGCTACGAGCTCACGTTCTCCTCCGGCCGCGCCTTCGACGGCGCCGGCTACACCGACGTGAACGCCCGGCTCCCGGCCATCCAGCTCCTGATCCTCATCTCGTTGTTCGTCGCCGTGCTGCTGCTGGTCAACATCTGGCGCAAGGGCTGGGTCCTGCCGGTCATCGTGGTCGCCCTGTGGGCCCTGGTCGCCCTCGTGGTCGGCGGCGCGTACCCGGCGTTCGTGCAGCGGTTCCAGGTGGGCCCGGCCGAGCTGGCCAAGGAGAAGCCGTTCATCGAGCGCAACATCACCGCCACCCGCGACGCCCTGGGCCTGGGCGACGTGGTGCAGACCGACTTCGACTACCAGAAGCAGCTCACCCAGGAGAAGGTCGACGCCCAGCGGGCCAACCTGGACAACGCCCGCCTGCTGGACCCCACCGTGATGCGTCCCACCATCCAGGACCTGGAGTTCGGCCGGGAGTACTACACGTTCCGGGACGTCGACGTGGACCGGTACCTGATCGAGTCCGGCGCCGAGGGGGCGGAGACCACCACGCGGGAGCCGGTCATCATCAGCTCCCGGGAGCTCAACGAGTCCGGCATCTCCAACCCCACCTGGGAGAAGCTGCACCTGGTCTTCACCCACGGCTACGCGGCCGCGGTGGCGCCGGCGAACAAGACCAACACCCGGGGGGAGCCGGACTTCGTGGTGTCGGGCATCCCGGCGGAGTACACGGGCCTGCCGCCGCTGGAGCGGCCGGAGATCTACCACGGTGAGGGCATGTCCGGGTACTCCATCGTGGGGACCGACCAGACCGAGCTGAGCACGGACCAGGTCACCACGCAGTACGAGGGCTCCTCGGGCGTCGGGCTCGGCTCCTTCCCCCGCAAGGCCGCCTTCGCGCTCCGCTTCGGGGAGATCGAGCCGCTGATCTCCGGCAACCTGACCGACGACTCCAAGGTCATCTACATCCGCGACGTCAAGGAGCGGGTCCAGACCGTGGCCCCGTTCCTGGTGCTGGACGAGGACCCGTACCCCGTGCTGGTGGACGGCCGGATCAAGTACGTGATCGACGGCTACACGTCGTCGTCGAACTACCCCTATGCGGAGGAACTGGACGCGGCCGCGGTGGCCCGGGGCCAGAGCGGCTCCTTCAACTACCTGCGCAACAGCGTCAAGGCCACGGTCGACGCCTATGACGGCACCATCACGCTGTACCTGGTGGACACGCTCTACGGCGAGAAGGACCCCATCATCCGGGCCTACGCCAAGGCCTTCCCGGACCTGTTCACCTCGGACATCCCCGAGTCGCTGAGCCGCCACTTCCGCTACCCGGAGCTGCTGTTCAAGACCCAGACCGAGGTGTGGGGCCGCTACCACCAGTCGGACCCGTCCTCCTTCTTCAACAACAGCGACCGGTGGTCCGTGGCCCAGCAGCCGCCCAACACCTCGTCGGTGGCGTCCAACGCCGCGGCCGCGGCGGAGGAACTGGGGGGTGACGCCGCACCCACGGCCCAACTGGACCGCATCGAGCCCTACTACCAGCTGATGCAGCTGGAGCCGGGGGCGGAACCGGAGTTCGTGCTGACCCGGCCCTTCGTCCTCGCCTCCAACGACGACAGCGCCCGCAACCTGACCGCCCTGATGGTGGCCCGCAACGACCCCGGGTCCTACGGGAAGCTGTCCCAGGTCGTCATGGTGACCAAGAACGCGGACGGCAAGGTGGAGCAGAACACCAAGGTGGACGGCCCGCTGCGGGCCAACCAGAAGATGGTCACCTACGCGCCCCTGTCCTCCTACCAGTCACTGGTGGGCCGGTCCGGATCCCGGGTGCAGTTCGGCAACCTGCTCATCCTGCCCTTCCAGGACTCCTTGTTGTACCTGCGCCCCGTGTACGCCAAGGAGGAGAGCTCCGGGCGCTACACGCTCAAGAAGGTGGCCGTGACCTCGGGTGACTCGGTGGGCTTCGGCGACAGCGTGGACCAGGCCCTGGCCGACCTCCTGGACGGCAACCAGGAGGGCGCCACCGGACAGCCCCCGGTCAACAGCGACGGGACGTCCGACGCGCCCACGACCACCACCACCCTGCCGGTGGGCCCGGACGGGAGGAGTCCGACCGAACTGCTGGCCGCGGCCGACGCCAAGTTCACCGAGGCCGACGAGAAGCTCCGGGCCGGGGACCTGGGCGGGTACCAGGCCGCCGTGGCCGAGGCCCGGCAGCTGGTGCAGCAGGCCAACGCCTCCATCGCGGCGGTCGCCCCCACGACGGCGCCCACCACGGAGGTGCCCACCGCGTCGGGAGACGAGGCCGCCACCACGACCACCATCGCCCCCGTGGGCCGGACCTGACGGGACCCTGCGGACCGGATCTGATCCGACTGCTGCGGCCCCTGTACCCTGCGCCTCGTGCTCTCCACCCTGCTCGCCGTCGGCGGCGCCCTGGATCCGACCAGCCTGATCGAGAAGGGCGGGTACCTCCTGCTGTTCGCGATCATCTTCGCCGAGTCGGGCCTGCTCATCGGCTTCTTCCTCCCGGGCGACTCGCTGTTGTTCATCGCCGGGATGGCCGCGGCGGGCACGCTGGGCAAGGACGTGGACGTCAGCTTCAACATCTGGATCGTGCTCATCGGCGTGTTCATCGCCGCCGTGGCCGGTGACCAGGTGGGCTACGTGTTCGGCGTGAAGGCCGGACCGTCCATCTTCAAGCGCCCGGACTCCCGGCTGTTCAAGCACGAGAACGTGGAGAAGGCCCAGGGCTTCTTCGACCGCTACGGGCCCAAGGCCATCGTGCTGGCCCGCTTCGTGCCCATCGTGCGCACCTTCTGCCCCATCGTGGCCGGGGTCGGCCGCATGCACTACAGCACCTTCGTCCGGTACAACGTCCTGGGCGGGTTCCTGTGGGCGGTGGGCATCACGTCGCTCGGGTACTTCCTGGGCAACGTGGGCTTCATCAAGGACAACCTGGAGATCGCCATCCTCTGCGTGGTGGCGCTCTCGGTCATCCCGATCGCCATCGAGATCATGCGCTCGCGGCGCGAGAGCTCATCCGCCGGTTCCTGAGCCCACCGGTGCGGCCGCTCCGGGCCGGCCGTCGCTCTGTTTGACGCCGGAACCGCGCTTCCACTGAACTGCGGCGAAACATCCCGGCGGGCGCATCTGTCGCGCCCCACGCCGTCGCGCCGAGCGCGCCTTCATCCCAGAGGAACCACATGTCGCAGATTTTCGCCGCTGAAGGCGGCTACCAGATCTTCACCCTCGGTGGACAGGAATGGTTCTGGTTGATCTTCGCCGCCGCGGTCGCGGTGCTGGCCCTCCTGGTGGGCTGGGTGATGATGCGCGGCGTGCTGGCCCAGGACGCCGGCACGGAGAAGATGGGTGAGATCGCCAGCGCCGTGCAGGAAGGTGCGATGGCGTACATCAAGCGCCAGTTCCGCACCATCCTCCTCATCGTGATCCCACTGGCGGTCGTGGTGTTCGCCACCTCCACGGAGGTGTTGAGCCCGGGCAGCCCGGACGTCGGCCTGGACCGGGTCCAGTCCGGCCTGTTCCGGACGCTGGCCTTCCTCGCCGGCGCGCTGTTCAGCGGCTTCATCGGCTTCGTCGGGATGTGGCTGGCCACCCGGGCCAACGTCCGCACCGCGGCGGCGGCCAAGACCGGCAGCATGGACGCCGCCCTCCAGGTGGCGTTCCGGGCCGGTGGGACGATCGGCCTGTTCACGGCGGGGCTGGGCCTGCTGGGGGCGACGGCCATCGTGATGATCTTCCAGAACACCGCGTCGTCCATCCTGGTCGGCTTCGGCTTCGGTGGTTCGCTGCTGGCGCTGTTCCTGCGGGTCGGCGGTGGCATCTTCACCAAGGCCGCCGACGTGGGCGCGGACCTGGTGGGCAAGGTCGAGGCCGGCATCCCCGAGGACGACGCCCGGAACCCGGCCACCATCGCGGACAACGTGGGTGACAACGTGGGTGACTGCGCCGGCATGGCGTCGGACCTGTTCGAGTCCTTCGGCGTGGTCCTGGTGGCCAACATCATCCTGGGCGTCACCGCCTTCCGGGCCATCGGCATCGGGGGCGAGAACGCGGCCAAGGGCCTGATCTTCCCGCTCGCCATGATGGGCATCGGCCTCCTGGCCTCCATGCTGGCCATCTTCCTGGTCAAGGCCCGGGCCGGTGAGACCGACGCCCTCAAGCCCATCAACCGGGGCCTGAACGTCGCCTCGATCATCTCGCTCATCGGTGCCGCGGTCGTCGCCTTCGTCTACGTGGGCGACCCGGCCGGCTCGGAGGTCTCCAACGTCGGCCTGCGCATGTTCGCCGCCATCGTCACCGGTGTGGTGCTGGGCCAGGCCGCCAGCCGCATCACCCAGTACTTCACCTCCAGCCAGTTCAAGCCGGTCCGTGACATCGCCGAGTCGGGCCGCACCGGCCCCGCCACGGTGGTCCTGTCGGGCATCTCGTCCGGCCTGGAGTCCGCGGTGTGGGCGGTCGTGGCCATCGCCGTGGCCATCATGGTGGGCCTGGGCCTGGGTGGCGGCAGCACGCTGTTCGCCTTCTACATGGTCGCCCTGACCGGCATCGGCATGCTGTCCACCACCGGCATCGTGGTGGCCGAGGACACCTTCGGCCCCATCGCCGACAACGCCCAGGGCATCGCCGAGATGTCCGACGAGCTGAGCGGGGACACCGAGCGCATCCTGGACGGCCTGGACACGGTGGGCAACACCACCAAGGCCGTCACCAAGGGCTTCGCCATCGGCTCCGCCGTGATCGCGGCGGTGGCGTTGTTCGCCTCGTTCCGGGAGACCATCGCCTCCACCGCGGAGACCGCGGCCGGCGAGGCCCTCCGACAGCTGAACGTGGAGGAGGCCTTCAACCTGGTCTCCATCAACATCGCCGATCCCAAGACCTTCGCCGGTGCGCTCATCGGCGGGACCGTCGTGTTCCTCTTCTCCTCCCTCGCCATCCTGGCCGTCGGGCGCACCGCCGGCACCGTGGTGCAGGAGGTGCGCCGGCAGTTCCGGGAGAAGCCCGGGATCATGGACTACACCGAGAAGCCCGACTACGGCCCGGTGATCGACATCTGCACCAGCGCCGCCCTGCGGGAGCTGACCACCCCGGCGCTGCTGGCCGTGCTCATGCCGGTCGTCGTCGGGTTCGGCCTGGGCAAGTTCGCCCTGGGCGGCTACCTGGCGGCCACCATCGTGGTCGGCGCCCTCATGGCCAACTTCCTGTCCAACGCCGGTGGCGCCTGGGACAACGGCAAGAAGTACATCGAGGAGGGCAACCTCGGCGGCAAGGGCTCCGAGGTGCACAAGGCGGTGGTCATCGGTGACACCGTCGGTGACCCGTTCAAGGACACGGCGGGCCCGGCCATCAACCCCCTGATCAAGGTGATGAACCTGGTGTCGCTGCTGATCCTGCCCGCCATCATCACCATGGAGGACAACGGTGCCCGCTTCGTCATCGCCGGTGTCTCGCTGGTCGTGGTGATCGGTGCGGTCATCTTCTCCAAGCAGCAGTCCACGTCGTTCGGCGATGACGAGGCGGAGGCCGCGGCCGCGGCCTGAGCCCGGCGGGGGCCACGCCGGGGCGCCCGGCACAGAACCTGCGGCACCCGCGCCGGAATGGGCGCGGGTGCTGCGAGACTGGGGCCATGGGTGCGGCGAAGGAGGCCAGGATCGACGACGGTGCCACGGGTGGTGCCACGTCCGAACCCTGGGTGCTCGGGCCCGACGACCGCCTCCAGCCGGCGGGACGGGTCCTGCCGCTGGTGCTGGAGGGCTACCTGGTCCGGTTCCGCAGCCATGAGGGTGGTGTCCGCGAGGACACCGACGTGGAGGAACTGCACGACTACCGGGTCGCGCTCCGCCGGTCCCGTTCGTTGCTGGCCGCAGGCCGCAAGGTCTTCCCGGCAGAGGAACTGAGCCTGCTGAGGGCGCTGGCCACCTGGATGGCCGGGGTGACATCGCCCGTGCGTGACCTGGACGTGCTGCTGGTGGACCTGCCCGGGCACGCGGCCCGCATCAGCCCGGAGCTGTCCGACGGCGTCGAGCCCCTCCATGAGGCGCTCGTCGGGGAGCGCCAGGAGTGCTTCGGGGCGCTCGTGGCCGCACTGGACGGCGAGCGGTACCCGGTGCTGCTGCGCCGGTGGCAGGCCATGGCCACCGTGTACCGGGTCGGTGGCGGGGAACCGGGCCCGGACGCGGGCCGTGCCGCCGGGGACGTGGCGGACGAGCTGATCCTGAAGGCCTACAAGCGCATGCGGCGGCGGGGCAAGACCGCGATGGCCACCGACGACCGGGCCGAGTGGCACGAGCTGCGCAAGGCCCTGAAGCGGTTCCGCTACCTGGTCAACGGGTTCGCCCCCATGTACGAGAAGTCGGCCTTCGCCACGGTCCAGCACCAGCTGTCGGACCTGCAGGACACCCTCGGACGCCTCCAGGACCACCACGTGCAGGCCGCGTTGGTGGAAGAGGTCGGAGCGGGCCGGGGCGGACGGGCGGCGCTGGCCGCCGGCGTGGTGGCCGACGCCATGCACCGGGACGCGGAGGTGGCCCACGCCCATTGCCGGGAGGCCTGGACCACCTTCGACCGGCCCAAGGTGCGCCGCCACATGCGGGACCTGCTGGCCCACTGACGGGACGGGGTGGGGGCGGGGAGCGGTCCCCGTTCCCGGCCGTCGGGGCGCCGTGGGAACATGCCCCCATGGCGAACGGGGACACACCGGGGATCGACCTGCGCGACGGCGGGGACGACAAGCGCCTGGCCGTGGTGCGGGGCCTCCTGGCCAAGGCGGAGGCCACCGAGTTCCCGGAGGAGGCGGAGGCGTTCTTCGCCAAGGCCTCGGAGCTGATCGCCCGCTACGCCATCGACGAGGCGGTCCTGTGGTCACATCAGGACCGCGCCGGCCGCCAGCAGCCGGCCGAGCTCCGCCTGGTGGTGCACGCCCCCTACCTGGCCCAGAAGGCCGTGCTGGTCCATGCCGTGGCCCGGGCCCACGGGTGCCAGGCCGTCCGCCTGCTGGGCGGGCCGGGGAGCGGCGGCGAGGTGGTGTCCGTCGTGGGCTTCCCGTCGGACCTGCGTTGGGTGGAGACCCTGGTCACCAGCCTGTTGGTGCAGCTCACCTCCGCCATGCTGGCCGAGTGTCCCTCCGGACTCACCGCGTCGGGATCGGCGGGGTGGCGTCGCAGCTTCATCATGGGGTTCGCGGACGAGGTCGAGTCACGGCTGCAGGAGGACCGGGCGGACGCGGCCCGGTCGGAGGACGCGGCCGCATCCCGGCGGGGACCCGTCGGCCCCGATGCGCAGGACGGTCCGGAGCCCACCTCGGTCGCCCTCGTGCTGGCGGAGCGTTCGGAGGAGGTCCGTGACGAGTTCCGCAGGCGGTTCCCCCACGTCCGGTCGTCGTGGGCGTCGCGGGGCTCCTCCGCCGCCGGCCACCGGGCCGGCCAGGCCGCGGGCCGGGACGCCGCCCTGACGCGGGACTCGGTCGGGGGCAGGCGGTCCCTGGGTCGGGGACCACGCCGTTCGTGAGCCCGGCCGCCCCGCCCCCACCGGACCCTGCGGACCCCCACCGGGACGCGCTGTACGCCGCGGAGCACGCCGCCCTCCCGGACGGTGGCCGTGCCTTCCGGCGCTTCGCGGAGGTGCAGGCCTTCGTGCTGTCCGCCATGGAGGACCCGTGGTGGGAACAGCGCTTCCCGCTGGCCCCGGTGGAGGTGGACGTGCTGCGTCGGTCGCGCACCAGCACGTTCTCCGCCGCCCACGTGGCGCCGGGCGGGTGGGACGCCGTCATCTGGATCCGCGACGGATCGTGGAACGGGGTCACGGTGGTCCACGAGCTGGCCCACGTGGCGGTGTGCGGGCGGGCGTCCGGCGCCCGGCCACCCGGACCGGCCCACGGCCCGGTGTTCACCGGGGCCCTGCTGGACCTGTGGCGCCGGCACCTGGGGGTGCACGCCTACGGCGCGCTCCTGGGCGCCCTGGTGGACCACGGCGTGCCCACCCACCGGGCCCGCCGGGACGACGGCGGGACGGGGGCATAGACCTCGGCCTTCTCCCGTCGGCCCCGGATGGCCAGCCGGCCGGCCTGGTGCCACCCCTCCGGGAACCCCGCCTCCACCACGGTGGCGGCGGTGGCCAGGGCGCCGGCCCGTTCGCTCTTGGCGTGGTCGCACAGCCGGGAGGCCAGGTTCACCACGTCGCCGATCACGGTGTACTCGAAGCGCTCCGGCGTGCCCACGAACCCGGCCAGGACGTCGCCCGTGGCCACACCGATCCCGGCCTGCAGCAGCCCGCCGGACCGCTCCAGCTCCAGCGGCATCGCCTCCGCGGCCCGCAGGGCCCGCTCGGCATGGTCGGTCTGGTCCTGCGGGGCACCGAACAGGCACAGCGCGGCGTCACCCTCGAACTTGTTGACCCAGCCACCCTCACGGTTCACCACCGCCACCACCACCCGGAAGAACTGGTTGAGCATCGCCACCACCTCCTCCGGTCGGTGGCGCTCGGCGAAGCGCGTGTAGCCCCGCAGGTCCACGAACAGGACGGTGACCTCCCGGCGGTCGCCGGTGGTGGTCGGCTCCTCGCCGGACAGGGCCAGTTCTGCCATCCCGGGCCCGACCTGCCGGCCGAACAGGTCCCGGAGCTCCTCCCGCTCCTTGATCCCCGCCACCAGGTCGTTCACGCCCTCGGCCAGGCGGCCCAGTTCGCCCAGGTCGTCGACCGGGACGTGCACGTCGGTCTCACCCTGTTCGATCCGGCGCAGTGCGTCCCGGACCCGGTTCAGGGGCCGGGACACCGAGATGGCCGCGATGCTCATGACCACGCCACCGGCCAGCGCACCCACCAGGGCCAGCCAGGCCAGCCGCGCACCGTCCAGCGGCTCGGGGCTGATCAGCGGGCTCAGCCCGAGCGCGATCAGTGGCACGGCGCTGCCCATCAGCCAGGCCAGCATGAGCCGGGGCAGCACGTCACGGCGGTCCGCCGGCAGGTCGGCGTCGGCCAGGGCCAGGGCGTACAGCGGGCGGAAGTGGCCCTCCAGCAGCAGGTACAGCAGGGTGCAGGTGACCACGCCGGCCAGCGCGATGCCCACCGAGATCCGTTGCACGTCCTCGTTGATGATCCCGAACAGGAGGGCGGCGCCCAGCCAGGACACCAGTGCGGTGAGGGTCTCGAAACCGGGCAGGCTGAACAGGAACCGGCGCTGGCGCTCGGTCGGTGGGTTGCCCACGCGGACCCAGGCCACCGCCCGGCGCAGGAGCAGCGCGTTCAGGGGGAGCAGCAGCACCACGCTGGCGGCCAGGTAGATCCCGAACACGGTGACGTTCAGGCTGGCCGCCTCCAGGTCGGCCTCGGCCGCGGGCGGGAACAGGAACTGGAAGTACAGCACCACCACGGCCACGCCCAGGCCGTTGGCCAGGACCTGCAGGAGGATGACGCCGCGCACGGTGGACCGGGCCTGGACCGAGTTCGGGACGTGGCGCCGGGGCAGTCGACCGCGTCGTGCTGCGCCCTCGGACATGGGCCGCAGTGTACGGGCGGCACTGTCCTCTCGTTCTCAGACATCCGGAGGCCGGGCCGTGCGAGACGCACGGTCAGCGCGCGGTGCGGTCATGGGCGATCGGGCCGCCGGCGCCGCGGGGGTCAGGTGGACAGGCCGACCGGGCAGCTGACGCCGGTCCCACCCAGGCCGCAGTAGCCGCCCGGGTTCTTGGACAGGTACTGCTGGTGGTCGTCCTCGGCGTAGAAGAACTCCGGCGCCGGGACGATCTCGGTGGTGATGGTGCCGTGGCCGGCGGCGTCCAGCTGCTGCTGGTAGGCATCACGGCTGGCCAGGGCCGCGGCCAGCTGGGCCGGGTCGGAGGCGTGGACCGCCGAGCGGTACTGGGTGCCCACGTCGTTGCCCTGGCGCATGCCCTGGGTGGGGTCGTGGCCCTCCCAGAACACCCGGAGCAGGGTGTCGTAGCTCACCTGGTCCGGGTCGAACACCACCAGGACCACCTCGGCGTGGCCCGTGCGTCCGGAGCACACCTCGCGGTAGGTGGGGTTGGGCGTGAACCCGCCGGCGTAGCCGACCGTGGTCGTGATGACTCCGGGGGTCTGCCAGAACATGCGCTCCGCCCCCCAGAAGCAGCCCATCCCGAACACGGCGACCTGGGCGCCGTCCGGCCAGGGCGGCGTGAGGGGGCGGCCGGTGACGTGGTGTGCCTCCGCCACCGGCATGGCCACCGAGCGGCCGGGGAGGGCCTCGTCGGCCTCGATCATGCGGGGGGTGCGTCCGAACATCACCCCAGCGTACGACCGGCCCGGATCGCACCGGCCGCGGCCCCGGGGATGATCACCCAGCCGTCGGGATTGCCGGACCGGTCCGGATCGGCCACCCTGTGGGTCGTGTCGGGTCGGGGCAAGGGCGAGCAACCGGTGGACGTCGGCGTGGACGACGTGGCCGCGCTGCGGACCCTGTTGCGCCGGGCGGACCCCTCGGCCCGACGGCTGGCGGTCGAGACCCTGGAGGACTGGCGTGGCGCCCGCCTGGACGCTCCCACCGCCTCTGCGGTCCTGCGGGCCGCCACCGCGGCCTACCCCTGGCTGAGCACGGACCGGACCGATCCCGCCGACCGCCTGGTCCGGCTCCTCTGGGCCGACCCGCAGCTGGTGCCAATCGGCGAGATCGAGGGCGCCTACCTCATCGCCGGGGACCGGGTCCGGAGGTCGCTGCTGCACCTGTTGGCACTGCGCCGGGACCAGGACGGTCTGCGGGCGGTGGCGTTCCTCATCGGGACCGACGGCCCCGTCGACCTCCTCCCCCTGCCCACCACGGCGCTGCTGGACCCGCTGCTGGACCTGCCCGAGGCGGTGGAGCTGGCGCCCGCCCTGGCCCGGGTGGCCTCCCGGCGGGGGTGGGCCTGGCACGCCTGTGACCTGCTCTGCCGCCTGGCCGGCACGGACCGGTTGGCCCCGGAGGTGGCGGCCGACGTGGTGGCCACCGTGGCACCACTGGTGCTGGAGCTGGTGGACACCTGCGACCGGGTGGTGCTGGTGCCGGGGGAGCGCACTGATCCCACCCGGGCCGACCGGCACCGCATCGGTGCCCTGGTCCGGCTGCTGCATGCCATGGCGGGGGACCAGAGCGACCGGCTGCTGTACCGGGTCCTGTCCGCGGTCGACCCCCGCGTGGCGGCGGGGGCCGCGGTGGCGCTGGTGGACCACGGCCGACCGGTCGCGCCCGAGCGCCTGGAGCTGGTGTGTCGGGACCCCGAGGCCCGGGCGTTGCTCCTGGACGGGCTGGACGACGTGGGTCGGGCCGACCTGGTGCCGGCACCGTTCGGACGCGGGCCGCAGCGGGCCGAGGCCGACCTGGTGCGGTGGCTCGTGTGCGAGACGGAGCTCGGCTCCCGGCCCGACGAGATCGAGTGGATCGGGGCGCTGCCCATCGACGCCGGGGCCGACTCCCCGCCGCTGCGGGGCCTGGAGCCCGGTTCGCCGTGGGTGGGTGACGCCCACCTGTTCCGGTTCCGTGTCCGCGCCCCGCACTGGTCCTGTGCCCGGGGCTGGATGGTGGGGGCGGCCGGTCCCTACCGGGCCGACGGGTCGCGGGGGAGCACCGTGGAGCCGTTCGCCTTCTCGCTCTACGACGCGGAGGACGAGGACGGCCCGGACGGCCACCTGCGCGCCATCCTCCATGCCGTGTCGGTCTGGCCCGACGCCGGTGACGTGCCGGGGTGACGGTGGGCTACACCACCGGGCTGCACGAGCTGGGCGACGGCCTGTTCGCCTACCTGCAACCCGACGGCTCGTGGGGGTGGTCCAACGCCGGCCTCGTCTGCGGTGACGGCGCCTCGCTGCTGGTGGACACGCTGTTCGACCTGGACCTGACCGCGGCGATGCTCGGTGCCATGGAACCCGTCACGGCGGGCAGGCCCATCTCCACCCTGGTGAACACCCACGCCAACGGAGACCACTGCTACGGCAACCAGCTGGTGGCCGGGGCGGAGGTCGTGGCCTCGGCCGCCACCGCGGCAGAGATGGACGAGGTGCCCCCGTCCCTGCTGGCCGCGATGGTGGAGGCCGACCTGGGCGACGACGCCCTCAACGCCTACGTGGCCGACGCGTTCGGGCCGTTCCGGTTCACCGGCATCGACGTGGTCCCGCCGAGCCGCACGTTCACCGGGACACTGGCCCTGGAGGTCGCAGGCACGGCGGTGGAGCTGGTGGAGGCGGGCCCGGCCCACACCGCCGGTGACGTGATCGTCCACGTGCCGGGCGCGGCCACCGTGTTCGTCGGTGACCTGGCCTTCGTCGGGGGCACGCCGCTGGCGTGGGCCGGGCCGCTGTCGAACTGGTGCGACGCCATCGACCTGATCGGATCCTGGTCCCCGGCCACCGTGGTGCCCGGCCACGGCCCGGTGTGCACCATGACCGAGCTGGTGGAGGTCCGGGACTACCTCCGGTTCGTGGAGGAGGAGGCCACCGCCCGCTTCCGGGCCGGGATGCCGGCCGAGGAGGCTGCGGTCGACATCGACCTGGGCGGCTACGCGGTGTGGGGCGAGCGGGAGCGCATCGCCATCAACGTGGACACGGTCTACCGCCACCTGGACCCCACCGCGGCGCCCACCGACGTGCTGACGCTGTTCCGCCGGATGGCGCACTACCCGCGCTGAGGCGGGTCCGGCGGCGGGCCCGGGGCCCGCTCAGTAGGCGGTGACGGCGCGGCCGACCGAGTCCAGGGCCTGCAGCGCGCCGGGGTGGTTGGCCACCCGGCGGTACAGCCGCTCGGACAGCTCCCTGCCCTCCCGCTCGTCGGCCGCGGCCTCGATCCCGGCGCCGAACCGGGCGGTGATCTCCGCCTCGGCTGCGAGCTGCTCGGGTGTCGGCGGCGCGTCGGGCAGGTCCACGGGCAGCTCGTCCAGCTCGCCGGCGTCGAACCAGATGAACTCGTTCTCCACGTCCACGTCGACCACGACGGTGCCGGTGCCGGGGCCGTCACCGGGCTCGCCCTCGGGGACCTCGTCGGCGTCGGCCTCGATCTCCACGCGGGCCATGGCCACACCGGTGAAGGGGCTGGGCAGCGGCCCCGGCCCCGCGGCCCGCGCCTTCTGCCACATCTGGGCGATCTCGTCCTCCTGCAACCGCTCGTAGGACTCGGACAGGGTCATGGCCAGGCCGTGGCCGGCCGGACAGGACCAGTGGTCCAGGGTGCCCGAACTGCCCAGCTGCAGCTCCACGCCACAGATGGGGCAGTGGGGCATGGAGACGGGAACGGTCGGTCGATGGATACCCGCGTCGGTCGTCACCCTGCCCACGGTAACGAGGCTCCCCGGCGTTTCCACCGCCACTAGGTTCGGGGCATGGACGACGAGATCCTGGACGTCGACCTGCTCGCCTTCGAGCACGGTGACGCGGCGTCCCGCCGGGCGGTGGTGGACGGCGTCATGCGCAGCCTCACCACCGGCTTCGTGTTCACCAGCCACGACCTGTCCGAGGACCTGCTCGACACCGCCTACGGGATGCTGGCCCGGTTCTTCTCCCTCCCGCAGGAGGACAAGGCGGCGCTACGTGGCCCCGGGCTCGCACGGCCAGACCGGCTACACCGGCCTGCTGGTGGAGACCGCCGCCACCTCGGACGCGCCGGACTGGAAGGAGATGCTCAACTGGGGCCGGGACCTTCCCGCCGGGCATCCCCTCCGCCGCCGGTACCCGCACCGCTACATGGACCAGGTCCTGCCCGAGGCCGCCGTGCCCGGGGATCACCGCCGTGCTGGTCGAGTTCCACGACCGGGTGGCGGAGCTGCAGCGCCGGTTCCTGCGCGATCATCGCCGTCGGCCTGGGCGTCCACGAGTCGCTTCTTCGACGCCGATGCTGCGGGACGGGACGACGCTCACCCGGGCCATCCGCTACCCGCCCATGGGCCAGGCGCCCGAGGGTGGGGCCGGACCCCACGTGTGGGCCGGGGCGCACGGCGACATCAACCTCACCACCGCACTGCCCCGGGCGACGGCCCGGGGCCTGCAGGTGCTGGTGGGCGGGACCGACGGCGCCGACGGGTCGGTCGATGGTGACGGTGCCTGGGTGGACGCCGTGCCGCCGGCGGGCCACGTCATCATCAACACCGGCATCATGCTGGAGCGCCTGACCAACGGGGTCATCCCGGTGGGGGTGCACCGGGTGGTGGCGGAGCCGGACCAGTCCGAGGAGCGCTACTCCGTGGTGCAGTTCTGCCACCCGACGCCGTGGACGATCCTGTCGCCCGTGGCGTCCTGCGTCGGCCCGGACCGGCCGCAGCGCTACGCCGGCATCGAGGCCGGCGACCTGCTGGACGAGGTGATCTACGAGATCAACCTGGTGGAGGACGCCCGACGGGTGGAGGAGGGCACGTGACCGGTCCCGACGTGAGGACGGAGTCCGACGGCCCGGTGCTGGTGGTCACCATCGACCGGCCCGCGGTCCGCAACGCGGTGGACCGCCCGACCGCGGAGGCCCTGGCCGGGGCGTTCCGGGCCTTCGACGCCGACGACGCGCTGTCGGTCGCGGTCCTGACGGGTGCCGGAGGCACGTTCTGCTCCGGCGCGGACCTGGGTGGCATCGCGGACGGCCGCGGCAACGTGGTGTCGGAGGACATGGCGGTCGACGGGCCCATGGGCCCCACCCGGCTGGTCCTGTCCAAGCCCGTCATCGCCGCGGTGGAGGGGTACGCGGTGGCCGGCGGCCTGGAGCTGGCGCTGTGGTGCGACCTGCGCGTCGCGGCCGCTGACGCCACCTTCGGGGTGTACTGCCGGCGGTGGGGGGTGCCGCTGGTGGACGGCGGCACGGTCCGCCTGCCCCGCCTCGATCGGCCACAGCCACGCCATGGACCTGATCCTCACCGGACGGGGTGTCTCAGGTGAGGAGGCACGGTCCATGGGGCTGGCCAACCGCCTGAGCGAGCCGGGTGGGGCACTGGACGACGCCGTGGCCCTGGCCCACCAGCTGGCCGCCTTCCCGCAGGATCTGCCTGCGCTCCGACCGGGCCTCCGCGCTGGAGCAGTGGGGCCTGTCCGAGGCCGGTGCCCTGGCCGCGGAGGTGCGTCACGGCATGGCGCCCCTGCGGTCCGGCGAGACCCTGGAGGGCGCGGCCCGGTTCGCCTCCGGCGCCGGCCGGGGCGGTGCGGGCGTGTGAGCACCGCCGGCACCAGCGACCAACAGCAGGAACCACGAACAAGGAGTCCCATGACCGATCCGGAGCTGTTCCCCAAGGACGCCACCGATGCCACCGGCGCGGCCAATGCCGCCGTGGCGGCGTCGTTGCCGCTGGACGACCCGACCGACCGCGGCCTGGCCGAGCGGGGACGGGTCGCCACCGGCTCGGTGCGGCAGATCCCCGGTCCGGGCGGGGCGGGCGTGGTGTGGGACCTGGACGCGTGGGCCTTCCTGGATGGCCGAGGCACCACCCACCGTGAACCCCAGCCTGTGGCGGCAGTCCCAGCTGTGCGCCGTCGAGGGCCTGTTCGAGGTGGTGCGACGGCATCTAGCAGGTCCGCGGCTTCGACCTGTCCAACGTCACGTTCGTGGCCGGGGACACCGGCTGGATCGTGATCGACCCGCTGACCAGCGCGGAGACGGCCCGGGCCGCCCTGGACCTGGTCGACCGAGCACCTGGGTGAGCGGCCCGTGGTGGCGGTGATCTACACCCACAGCCACGTCGACCACTTCGCCGGCGTGCGGGGCATCGTGGAGCGAGGCCGACGTGCGGGCCGGCACGGTGCGCATCATCGCCCCGGCGGGGTTCCTGGAGGCGGCCATCTCCGAGAACGTGATCGCCGGCAACGTCATGACCCGGCGGGCGACCTACATGTACGGCGCCCTCCTGCCCAAGGGGCCGCAGGGGCTCGTGGGCAGCGGGCTGGGCCAGACCACCCCGCTGGGCACCTTCGGCCTGATCGCCCCCACGGAGGTGGTCGGCGCCACCGGCACGGAGCTGGTGGTCGACGGCGTGCGGATCGAGTTCCAGATCACCCCCGGGCACCGAGGCGCCGGCCGAGATGAACTTCCTACTTCCCGGACCACCGGGCGCTGTGCATGGCCGAGAACTGCACCGCCACGTTCCACAACGTGTACACGCCCCGCGGCGCCCAGATCCGCGACGCGCTGGCCTGGGCGATGTACATCGACGAGTCCATCGAGCTCTACGCCGAGCGGGCCGACGTGTCCTTCGCCAGCCACCACTGGCCCCGGTGGGGCGCCGACGCCCTGCGCGACCACCTGGAGAAGCAGCGCGACCTCTACCGCTACCTGCACGACCAGACCATGCGCCTGGCCAACCACGGGCCACACCACGCTCGAGATCGCCGAGGAGCTGGAGCTGCCGGCCGAGCGCTGGGCGACGAGTTCTTCAACCGCGGCTACTACGGCACGCTCAGCCACAACGTGAAGGCGGTGTACCAGAAGTACCTGGGCTGGTTCGACGGCAACCCGGCCAACCTGCACCCGCTGCCGCCGGTCGAGGCCGGCGTCCGCTACGTGGAGTTCATGGGCGGCGCCGACGCGGTGCTGGCCAAGGCCCGGGAGTCCTTCGACCGGCGGGCGAGTACCGCTGGGTGGCCCAGGTGCGTGAACCACGTGGTGTTCGCCGACCCCGGGAACATGGCCGCCCGCGCCCTGGCCAGGCCGACGCCCTGGAGCAGCTCGGCTACCAGGCCGAGTCCGGTCCGTGGCGGTCCTTCTACCTGACCGGCGCCCAGGAGCTGCGCCACGGCCCGCCGCCCATCGAGGTGCCGAGCACCGCCCAGCACGACGTCATCTCGGCCATGACGGTGGAGATGCTGCTGCAGTTCCTGGGCGTGCGACTCAACGGCCCCCGGGCCGCCGGCGTGTCCCTGGCGTTCACCCTGGAGGTGACCGACGGGGGACCGGCCGGCTCACCGGAGGCCGTGTCGGTCGGCGTGCGCCACGGTGCGCTGCACCACACCCGGGGCCGGCCCCACCCGTCGCCCGACGTGACCGTCCGCCTGACCAAGGCCGCCCTGGTGGAGGCGGTGGCCGCCGGCCGGCTCGACGTGCTGGGTGGGCCGGGACGACGTGGACTGGAGGGTCGGGTCGAGGCGCTGGGCGAGTTCTCGGACCTGCTCGACACCTTCGAGCTGTTCTTCCCGATCGTCACCCCCTGACCGTGTGCGTACTGGTGCCCGGTCACGGTGGCGGCGTCAGCGCATCGTGCCCGTGCCGCCGATGAGCGGGAGGTCCAGCACCGACAGCAGCCCGGGCCGGGCCGCGCACACGGCGGGGATGGCGTTGACGATGCGGCCGGCGGTGCCGACCAGGCCGGCGGTGTTGTGGTCGCCGTCGTCGCCCATCATCTGCAGGTCGAGCGTGTAGTTCGGGTTGCCGGTCACGATCACCCGGTAGCCCGAGTGCCCGGCGGGCTGCGGCCAGTCGGGGGCCAGCGTCGTCGTCCAGGCGGGTGACGTGCTCCAGCACGACGCGGGCCTCGCCGTCGACGACGCCCTGCAGCTCGAAGCGCAGCGCGGCGGTCGTGCCCGCCTCCACCACACCGAAGCCCAGGTCGATGTCGCTCCGGGCGCGGGCAGCCGCTCGTGGACCTCGACGCATCTCGGTCGATCTCGACGCCCAGGCCGGCGGCGATGGCCCGTGACCACGCCGCCCCAGGCGAAGCTGAGCACGCCCGGCACCAGCAGCAGCGGCGTGGCGTCCAGCGCCTGGCCGAAGCCCATCGTGCCGAACAGCACCTCGGGCTGGGCGTAGGTGTTGTAGTTGACGATCTCCATCACCCGGACCGTGTCGACGTACTCGCAGGTGCCGGTCAGCACCAGCGGCAGCAGGTCGTTGGCGAAGCCGGGGTCGATGCCGGAGGTGAACATCGAGGTGCCGCCGGTGGTGCAGGCGTCCTCGAGCGGGGCCCGCATCTGCGGATCGACGTGGTCGGGGAAGAGCAGCGGCACCACCGATGAGGACACCACGTTCGCGCCGGAGGCCAGGATGCGGGCCATGTCGTCGATCGCCTCGGTGGGGCGCAGGTCCGCGGTCGCGGTGTAGCAGAC
Source organism: uncultured Actinomycetota bacterium (assembly GCA_963773765.1). Taxonomy (GTDB): domain Bacteria; phylum Actinomycetota; class Acidimicrobiia; order Acidimicrobiales; family Microtrichaceae; genus CAVZCC01. Next base: position 637,502 of record CAVZCC010000006.1, read on the forward strand.
GCAGTCGGCGTCGAGCGCCAGCAGCGGCGTCGACGTCGTTGGTGGCGGCCACGCCCAGCGGCTCGATGCCCACCAGTTCGCCGGCGTCCCGGCCGACCTTGTCCTCGCTGTGGACCCACAGGCCCGACCAGCTCCAGGTCGGGGTGCTCGGCGATCAGCCGGACGGCGTGGTGGCCGACGTTGCCGGTGCTCCACTGGATGACGCGGTACGTCACGTTCTGTTCCCCCTGGTCGATGCCCGTCACCGCGGGTCGCGGGTCCTCGGGTGTGCGGACCGCAACCTACCCCCGGGCCAGGAAGTCCCGGACCTCGTCGATGGTCCGGTCCAGGTCGGGGGTGTGGCCCTGGGCGTTCTCGGGTCCGTCGGAGATGACGAGGAGCAGGAAGCGGTCCCCGATGCCGGCCTGCTCGTACGCGGCCTGCACCGCCTCGCCCTGGGCCGGGGCGGCCCACGGGTCCAGTGCGCCGTGCACGGCCACGAGCGGTGCCGCCGCGGGCGTCACGTGGGGCGGCACCGATGCCTGGGCCATCAGCTCCGGGCACGTCACGCTGCAGCCCAGGTACTGGTCCACGCTCATGCCCATCCACCCTGCCTGGTTGAAGGTGGCCAGGTCGCTCACCGGTGCCAGAGCCACGCCCCGGGTGATGGAGGAGTCCTGGGCCGCCAGGTCGGCCGGCAGACCGGTCGGTTCCAGTTCCGGGTCGCCGGCGGTGGTGGCCAGCAGCTGCACCAGGTTGGCGCCCATGGAGTGGCCCGCCGCTGCCACCCGGGCCGGGTCCCAGTCCTGGCTCGCGGCGTTGGCCTTGACCCAACGCACCGCCCGCTTGGCGTCGAGCAGGCCCGTCGGGAACCGGTTGGCACCGTCCGTGGTGGCCAGGCGGTAGTTGGCCGACACGATGTCCCAGCCGTCGTCCAGGAACGCCTCCAGGTCCTCGGGGACCTCCTGGGCCTTGTCCCCGGCCACACCGCCGCCGCCGTGCAGCCACACCATGACCGGGTTGGGCCCGGGCCGGGGGGACCGGTAGATGTCCAGCTGTTGGGAGCCCCCGCAGTCGGCGTCGACATCGCCGCAGCCGGCCACCGGTCCGTAGGCGATGTCCAACTCGTCCGGGGGCCGCAGCGTGGTGGGGGTGGGCGTCGCCTCGTCATCGCCCCAGCTGCACCCGCCCAGCAGCAGGCCGGGAACCACGAGCGCGGCCAGGAGCACGCCGGCGGCCGCGGTCCGGCCCGGTCGGGGGCGGACGACGCGGCGGGGGAAGGGGGTCCACCGCACCGCAGCAGGCTCCAACGCCCGGCGATCCGGCGTCAAGGCGGGCGGGGTCGGGCAGGATGTGGCCTGTGAACACCGCCAGCTCGTCGGACCGGCCCACCATCGTGCTGTCCATGATGGACGGCCTACGGGACTACGCCTTCACGCCGGACCAGCTGGCCCGGCTCGCTGCGGTGGGGGACCTGCTGGAACCGGAGCCGCTCGCGGACCTGACCGGTGACCGGGCCCGGGACCTGCTGGCCCGGGCGCAGGTCCTGGTGGGGCACTGGGGGTGCCCGACGCTCACACCGGAGGTGATGGCGCTGGCCCCGTCGCTCCGGCTGTTCGCCTACGCGGCCGGGACCGTCAAGTGGCAGGTGACCGACGCGGTGTGGGACCGGGGGGTCGTGGTCACCTCGGCCGCCGCCGGCAATGCCGTGCCGGTGGCCGAGTACACCCTGGCCGCCATCCTGCTGGCCAACAAGGGCGTGTTCGCGTTCGCAGCCCGCGAGCGCGACCCGGACGCCGTGGTCCCGCTGGACGCCGGGCGCATCGGCAACGTGGGCAAGCGGGTCGGCCTGGTCGGCGCGTCGCACGTCGGGCGCCTGGTCATCGACCTGCTCCGGCCCTTCGACCTGGAGGTGGCGGTGGCCGATCCGTTCCTCCCGGCGGAGGAGGCGGCGGAGCTGGGCGTGGCCAAGATGGAGCTCGACGAGCTGTGTGCGTGGTGCGACCTGCTGAGCCTGCACGCGCCGGACATCGAGTCGACCAAGGGCATGATCGGGCCGGCCCAGCTGGCAGCGCTGGCCGACGGGGTGACGCTGGTGAACACCGCCCGTGGCGCCCTGGTGGACCCCGACGCCCTCCTGGCCGAACTGTCCTCCGGCCGGCTCTCCGCGGTGCTCGACGTGACCGAGCCGGAGCCACTGCCGGCCGACTCGCCACTGCGGGCGCTGCCCAACGTGGTCCTCACCCCGCACGTGGCCGGCGCCATGGGCAACGAGATGGTGCGCCTGGGGGAGCTGGCGGTCGAGGAGGTGGAGCGCTTCGCCCGGGGTGACGCGCCCCGCTTCCCGGTGGTGCGGGCCGACCTGGACCGCATCGCATGAGGGGCCATGCCGCGTGAACGGGTTCCGGGCCGGGCTGTGCACGGTGTCGTTCCGGGCCCTGTCCCCCGGCGAGGTGGTGGCGTGCGCGGCCGGCGCCGGGGTGCAGGCCCTGGAGTGGGGCGGCGACGTCCACGTCCCCCACGGTGACCTGGCCGCCGCCGACCGAGCCGCCGCCCTCAGCGCGGACGCCGGCCTGGAGGTCGTGTCCTACGGGTCGTACCTGTTCCTGGACCAGCACGTGGATGCCGATCTGCCCGTCGTGCTGGACACGGCCCAGGCCCTGGGGGCACCAGGGGTGCGGGTGTGGTGTGCATTCGGGGTGGAGCCGTCGGCGACCGATCAGGAACGGACCGTGGTCACCCGTGCCGCGTCGACCGCGGCCGCCGCGGCGCTCGACCGGGGCCTCACCCTGACGCTGGAGTTCCACGCCGGCACGCTCACCGCCGATGCGGTGTCGGCCCGGAGGTTGCTGGACGACGTCGGCTCGCCTGTGTTGTTCGCGGCGTGGCAGCCGCCGTACTGGGCACCACGCACCCCGGCAGGGGAGGACGCCGACATCGGCGCGCTGGCCCCGGACCTGGCCCACGTCCACGTCTACGACTGGGATGCGGACCTGTCCCGGCACCAGCTGGAGCGCTCGGAGGCCCGCTGGGCCCGGCGCCTGCGGGCTGCGGCCGGGGCGGGGGAGCGGGCGGAGCGGGCGGGGGTGCCGCGCAGTGCGCTGGTCGAGTTCGTCCCCGGCGACGATCCGCTGAACCTGGCGACGGAGGTCGCCACCCTGCGCCGCTGCCTCACCGCGGCTGGCGTCGGCTCCGTCCGCCCGTGGTGACGATGTCGTCGAACAGGGTGTAGGTGCGGGCCGCGATCAGGTCCCAGGCCAGTGCGTCCCGGCGGACGGCCGCCGCGGCCCGGGCCCGGGCCAGCGTGTCGTCGTCCAGCGCGTCGAGCGCCGCGGCGACCGACGCGGCGGTGTGGCCGACCGGGATGCCGGCGTCGCCCAGCACCTCGGTCAGGAAGGACCAGTCCGACCGCAGCACGGGCAGGGCCAGGCCCAGGGCGTCGAACACCGTGCCCGTCGCCAGCATCTCGCCGTCGGGGTGGAACGGCATGGCCAACACGTCGCAGGCGGCCAGCCGGGTGGCGTACCGCGCTGTGTCGGCCATCTGGTACCGCTCGGCGATCACCACGCGGGGGTCGTCGGGAATCTCGTCGTCCGGGGTGAGGGACCAGCACACCACCTGGACGTCGTCACGGGTGCTGGCGGCCACGCCGCGCAGGAACTCCGACACCAGCTTCTCCTGGCGGGGCGCACCGACGATGCCGATGCGGAGCCGGCACGGCGCCAGCCCCAGCGCGGACTCCGCCGACGCCCGGTCCTCCGGCAGGGCATCGGCCCACAGTGCAGCGAAGTGGCCGTGGGGGATCACCACGTGCCGGGTCGCGGGGCCGGTCTCGTAGCGCTGCCGGAACCGCTCGGCGCCGGTGTGGGAGTGGTGGATGACGGCGGTGGCCGCGGCGGCCCAGAGGGCGTAGATCCCGTCGTAGACGTCGGGACGCTTCTCGTGCGGCGTCAGGTTGTGCGCGGTCCACACCACCGGGACGCCCCGGGCCTGCAGGTCCGACACGATGCCCTGGTGGGTGACCAGGTCGTCGAACGCGACCCACTCCGGCCAGTGCAGGTGGAACAGGTCCACCGTGGCGGGGTCCACCGCGGGGTCGCCCAGCGGTCCCCACGGGGACGGCCGCTCCCACACCAGCCCGGCCATGGGGCCGTAGAGGCTGCGGTCGTAGTGGTGCCCGAAGGCGGTGGAGGCCACCCGGAGCAGCGGTGTGACCTCCAGGTCGAGCGCCATGTGCGCGGTCGGCTCCACGTCGACCTGGTGCACGACGTCGAACTCCGACCAGAAGCTGCGCCACTCGGCGATGCCGGCCACCGGCGACCCGGTCGGTGTGCACCTCCGTGGCGGCCCGGGCCGTGGCCCGCACCGCCAACGGCCGGTCCGCCCGCTCCGGCACCAGGAAGGTCGCGGCGTCGGGGCGGTGCTCCAGGTCCAGGTCCCACCGGGCCCGGATGGTGCGGCCCGCCACCGAGTAGGCGACGCGGGCCGACCCCGGCACGGTGCGGGTGTCCGGTCCCGGCTCCAGTTCCGCGCCGACCTGCAGCTCGCCCCACCGGGCCGTCACCGCGTCCGGTGCGTGCTCCACCGACTCCGGCACGCCCGACGCCGTGGCCCGCTGGCCCCGGCTGATCACCAGGGGGACCCAGCACGGCAGGTCGGCGTCGACCGGCACCTCGAAGCATCCGGGTGAGCGGGGCGCGGCGAGGTAGTCGCTGCGGGTGGCGCCGACGAACGGGACCACCAGGCCCCGGCCGTGGCGACGGTGGGTCCACACCGATGCCGCGGTGTCGGGATCGAGCCGGACCAACTGGTCCCGGTCCGCGAACGCCGTCCCGACGGGTGCACCCATCAGGGCCGGGTCCACCTCGGACAGTGCGGTTGCGGCCCACGCCACCTTGCCCAGCAGGTCCAGGGTGAGCTGGAGGCGCCGGAACGGGCCGCGGTAGGCGTAGGGCGACGCGGTACCGGTGGGCGGTGACCACCCCGTCGTCGGAACCAGTCGGCCAGCGCGGCGGTGGCCCGGGCGCCGCGGGTGAGCCAGGCCCCGGCCCCGTCCCCGCGTCCCGTGGCCACGGCCGAGCGCCGACAGCTCCACGGTCAGGGCGAGCCCCAGGGACCCGGTGGAGCGGCCCCAGGCCACCGCGGTGCCGTCGTCGGACATGACGGCCTGCGACCAGGCCCAGCGCATCGTCGACGCCCCCGGACCACAGCGTCGCCCAGGCGGTCGGCCAGCGGCTCGGTGAACAGCCAGACGTCGGCGGAGTAGATGTCGTAGCGGCCCACCCCGTGGTTGGAGTCGTCCAGGGTGTGCAGCGGGTTGGCCGACAGGACGTCCCGGACCCGTTCGACGAGGCGATCGCACCACGGCGTCGTCGTCCAGCAGCCCGAGCCGGAACCGGGCCAGCTCGCAGCGGGCCAGCACGCCGGCGTAGTTGCGGGGGAGGATCGACTCGTCGAGCAGCGACAGCCAGTCCGACGAGTCGCAGGCCACGGCCACGTTGCGGCGCTCGTCACCGGTCATCGCCTCCAACAGCGGGTTGCCGTCGAACGGGCCCCAGCGCAGCAGCGTCTCGGCCACCCGGTACGAGAAGAAGGTGTGGGTGGCGGCGCCGTCGATGCGGCGCAGCACCGTGGCGATCGCGTCCGGCACCGGGGTGCCGGCCACGGTGCGGATGCCGGCGTCGTGCAGGTGGCCCAGGGTGAAGACCAGGTCTGCGTGCCACGTCCGGCTCCACCAGGTGGCCCCCGAAGGTGCCGGGAAGGCGCCACCCGGGACGTGGCCCGCCACCAGGTCCTCCACCGTGTCCACCACGAAGGACCGCTGGCGGGCGGCGAGTTCGCCTGCGGTGGTGGCGGGCCCGGGCTGCGGGCCGGGCGACTGGTCCGTCATGGTCGGCGACCGTACCGAACGGACCGCCCCACCGCGTTCCGGCGGAATGCCTGAACCAGCTTCAGGTACCTTGGGCGGGCGCGGCCGGACGGCGCGCGGATGTCCGGTGGCTCCGGACGGAGGGGGCGATCACATGGGAACCACGAACAGCACGCGGTCGGTCGTGCGCAGGGCGGGGGCGGCGCTGGTCGGCCTGGTGCTGCTGGGCGCAGCGGCCTGCACCACGCCGGCTCCGGCCAACCAGGCGCCGCTGGCGATCTTCACCACCTCGGGCAACTCCGGACCGTCGCCACACACCGTGTCGTTCAACGCCGGCGCCTCGTCCGATCCGGACGGCTCGATCGTCTCCTACGTGTGGGACTTCGGTGACTTCACCACGGGGACCGGTGCGGTGGCCTCGCACACCTTCGGCGCCGGCTCGTACACCGTGCGGCTGACCGTGACGGACAACCGGGGAGCCTCGTCGTCGTCGACCACGGTCATCACCGCCGCAGGCGGGCCGACGTCCGCGCCGACGGGGTTGGCCAAGGCCGGGTCCGGGTGCTGTGACACCTACGGCGACTTCACCTGGAACCAGCTCGCCGGCGCCACCGCCTACGAGATCTCCCTGGACGGGTTCTTCCTCGGCGGCTGCGTGACCGACCACAGCGCGGTCATCAACGGCCAGGTCGGCTCGGGACGGGTGCAGGCGGTCGGACTGTGCCTGGGCTCGCAGTACGACGTGTCCATCCGGGCCCAGGCCAACGGCCTGTGGGGCCCGTGGTCACCGTCGGTGCGCATCACGCTCTGACCTGAGCGGGCCCCACCCGTGGGCCCGGGACGCGCAACGGGGGCGGCCGCGGCCGCCCCCGTCGTCGTTCTGCGTGTCCCGACCGCAGGCCGGGACACCGGATCAGGCGAGCGCCTTGGCCTTGAGGGCGTCGAACTCGGCCTGGTCGATCGTGCCGGCGTCGAGCAGCGCCTTGGCCTGGGCGATCTGCTCCGTGGCAGAGCCCTGGGTGGCCACCGACTGCACGTAGTCGTTGAACTGGGCCTGGGCCGCCTTCTGGTGCTCCAGGCTGCGCTTGGCCATGCCGCCACCACGCACGATCAGGTAGATGAGCGCGGCGAGGAAGGTGAAGACGAGCAGGAAGATCACCCACGCCGCCTTGGCCCAACCGCTCAGGTCGTGGTCCCGGAACAGGTCCGTCAGGATGCTGAACAGGATCATGAAGTACATGATCATGAAGAAGATGACGAGAGTGGTCCAGAGGACCTCTCCGAGGTTGATGTCTGCGAGCAACATGGGAAAATTGATCTCCTTCGCTGGGGACCAGCAGGTTACTCGCTGACCGGACGGTCGCTCAGCCGGAACAGGCGGTGAGCCGCACCGTGCTGCCGCCCAGGTCGGTCACGGTGGCGCCGTCGTGGCGTCCGGACCAGCCCACCAGGGCGGCCTCCAGGGCGTCGGCCCGGGCCTGCGTCGTCCATGCGGGTGTCCAGGCGCAGGCAGCTCTGTGACCCTGCGGTCCACGTCACGTAGGCGTCGCCGGCCCATCCCTGGGTGGCGGCGTCGACGGTGTCCAGGGCGAGGCCCTCCCGCAGCAGGAGGGTGAGCAGGAACTGGCCCCACGCACCGGAGCGGACCGCCGGGCCGTCGGCCGGGGGCACGGCCACGGCCTGGGTCGGCTCGTCGGCCAGGTAGGCATCGGTGCTGAACGCCTGCTCGGTGGAGGCCGGGTAGCGGGTGAGGGAGAGGTCGGGGCCGGCGGGGTTGCCCAACCGCCCGATGAGGTCCTCCTGGAAGGTCGCGCCGCGGACGTACGGGGCGCTGGTGAGGGTCAGCAGGGCGATCGGCACCTCCAGGAGCGCCGGGTCGGAGCCCAGCTCGAGCTGCTCGGCCAGGTCCTGGAACCGCTCGAGGTCCGACATGGAGTCGATGTAGCGCTGCTGCACCTTGACCGCGGACCCCTCGATGGCCACCAGTGCGGCCAGGTACTGCTCGTCGACCAGTCCCACGCCGGTGAGGTCGTCGAGTCCGTGGACCTGGTCGTCCAGCGCGTGGGTGAGCTCGTGCGCGATGACCTCCCGGCGGTACGGGGTCAGGTCGGTGCCCCGCACCTTGAGCACCTTGGTGGCCGGGTCGTAGAAGCCGACCACGCCGCCGCCGAACGCGATCCGGTAGAGCTGGAACAGGTCCTGGTCGGGCCGGATCCACCCCGCCGCGGTGAACGCCACGTCATCCGCGTCCACGTCGGCCTCGGCCGCGTCCAGGCCGGCCAGCACGTCGGCCCGGAAGGCGGCGTCGGAGAGGAACTGCACCGTCGGCGTGGTGACGAACTCGTGGCCACGGGCGGTCTCGACGAACTGCACGATCTGGTCCACCTGTTGCTGCGGGGTGAGGGTGGGCGGCGCCGCGCACGCCCCCGCCAGCAGCACCGTGACCACGAGCGGCAGGCCCACCGCCCACCGGCCGAACCGCCGTCGGCCGACACGCTGACTGCCCGGTCGGTGACTGCCCGGTCGCTGCCTGCTCATGTCCTGCCCCCTCACGCCGTCCCCCGGGACCGCTGGGCGGATGGTAGCGCCGGGTGCCCTCAACGGTTCCGGCCGTACTGCTCGTGGCTGGACACCCAGTCGAGTGACGAGATGGCGGACGCCAGTGACAGCTCGCCGGCCAGCACGGTGGCGGCCACGATCTCGGCCAGCTTGAGGGCGGTGCCGTCACCGGTGCAGCCCAGCAGCTCGAGGCAGTCGCGCTGGGTGGGCAGTCCGGTGCCACCCCCGTGGGTGGCGACGATGAGGGCGGGGAGGGTGATGGACAGGTACAGGTCGCCGTCGTCGGTCGGCTCGGCGTGGATGATGCCGGCGGAGCCCTCCGCGACGTTGGCCACGTCCTGGCCGCAGGCGATGAACAGTGCGGTGATGCCGTTGGCGGCGTGCAGGCCGTTGTTGTTGACGCCGGCCAGGAACGACCCGATCGTGGCCACGGCGTTGTGGGCCAGGAGGGAGTCGGGGCCCACCCGCAGCACCTGGGACAGGACGGCCCGGGGGAGCACCGCCTCGGCCACGACCCGCTTGCCCCGGGTGTGCAGCAGGTTGATGTGGGAGGCCTTCTTGTCGGTGGCCAGGTTGCCCTCCAGGAAGAAGCGGCGGACGCCTGGCGTGCGTTCCAGGAGCCAGGAGCAGGCGGCGAACGTGGCCTTGCCCACCATGTTCTGGCCGGCCGCGTCCCCGGTGCGGAAGTCGAAGCGCAGGAACGCAAGGTGGGACGCCAGGTAGCACTCGATGCGGACCAGCTCGCCGTGGCGGGTGGTCGCGGCGGCCGCGGCCCGGAGGTCCGCCAGGTGCTCCCGCACGTAGGCGGCGAAGTCCCGTGCCTCGCGGGCCGAGTCGAAGGCGAACACCGGGGCCCGCTGCATGTGGTCCTCCAGCACGGTGGTGGTGACGCCACCGGCCAGGGTGAGGGCCTTCATGCCCCGGTTGTAGGACGCCACCAGGGTCCCCTCGGTGGTGGCCATCGGGACCAGGAAGTCGCCGTCGGGCGTGCTCGCCGTTGATGCGCAGCGGCCCGGCCAGGCCGACCGGGACCTGGGCCGCGCCGATGAAGTGCTCGATGTTGCCGTGGGTCTGCTCCGCGGTCACGGTGGTGTCGAACAGGTGGGTGGGTCGGTAGCCGGTGGCCTCCACCACGAACTCCCGCCGGGCGTCGACGGCCTCCTGGCTCCAGTCGTCGGCGAGGCGGGGAATGGTCACGCCCCGGTCCATGGGCTCGGCCAGGTGGTCCGTGACGTGGAAGGCCAGGTCACCGAAGGGGTCGGCCCGGACGGCGACCGACAGCTCATGTGGTCCGCCGGCGAGCCTGCGGTCACGGATGGTCACCGACATGCGCGCCCCCATGGGGAACGCCAGGGCGTCCACGTCGGCCGCGGCCACCGAGGTGCCGTCGTCGAGGAGGAGGGTCACGGCGTCCAGCGGCACGTCGACGCCGTCCACCGTCAGGCGCCCGATGCCCAGGAGGGTCGCGTCGAACAGGCGGTTCTTGACCTCGAAGCGCACGCCGTCGGCGGTGGGGGTGAGGGACCCGGCGGAGTAGAGGCGGGCCAGCATCGGGTACTCGGTCATGGGTCGGTCCCTCCGGGTCACGGTGCACCGTTGCGGGATCAAGCTAACGAATCCGGCGGCGTCGTGGACCGGATCGGCGGTGGCGCACGCGGGTCGCGTGCGGTGCCCGTGTGGCTTGGTACGAAGCTCCCTTGCCATTGGTACATCCCAACCAATCCACTCAACGACGCCCCGGTCCGACCGTTATGGGATGTGCATGGCGGAACCTGGTCGGGCGGGGACCCGGCGGGGGAACCCATCAACCGGTCGGAGCATCGTTGCTCCGCCGGCAACACATGGGGCACCACGGGGAACAGGAGGTCCGGTGGGACGAACGGCTGGGTTCGTCACACCGGGCCTCCTGCCGTGGTGACGGGAACTCACCGACTCGCCGGCGTACTTTGCTCCGCAAGCGTCATGGAAATGCTCCTGTCGCCGCCGATGATGGGATCGTGGCTGGGAACGGTGGTGGGACGGAACGGCTCTGGCGGACGCTGGAGGCATCGCTGGACGTGGTGGTCCTGATCGACGCGGATGGTCGCGTCCTGGAGGTCGGACCGTCCGTGCAGCCGGTCCTCGGGTACGAGCCCGGGGCTCTGCTCGGGAGGAGCTGCTTCGACCTGGTCCATCCGGACGACCGCCTCCTGGCGCTGGAGGGCCTGGGCCATGCCCTGGTGGAACCGGGCCGCCGGCTGGAGCACACCACCGCGAGGGTGGCGGACGCCTCGGGCAGCTGGCGGACCATGGAGGTCGTGGCCCGCAACAGGGTGGAGGACCCCTCGGTCGGTGGACTGGTGCTCACGCTGCGGGACCGGTCCGGCGCGGACGAGGTGGAACAGGAGATCGCGGCGCGGGAGGACCGCTACCGCCAGATCGCGGAACTGGCCCTGGAGGGGGTCTGGTGCGTCGACCTGGGGAACCTGACCACCTTCGTGACCCATCGGATGGCCGCGATGCTGGGTTACTCGGTGGCGGAGATGGTGGGGCGCCCGCTGCGGGACTTCGTGGGCGAGGACGAACAGGTGCCGGCCGAGGAGCTGATGGCCCGCGGGCGTCGGGGTGTGGCGGAGGAGCACGCGCTCCGTCTCCGCCACCGCAGTGGTCGGGATGTCTGGACCAGGATGGCCACCACCCCGATCCAGGGTCCGGACGGTTCCTTCCTCGGCTCCATCGCGCTGGTGACCGACGTGACGGAGCACCGACGGGCGCAGCAGCGCCTGGCGGAGAGCGAGGCCCGCCAGCGGGCCGTCTTCGATGCGCTGCCGGACCTGGTGTTCCGCGTCTCCGCCGACATGACCTACCTGGGCCTCGTCGCCGGCCGTCACTACAACCCGGAGTTCACCCCCGAGATGCTGCTCGGGCTCAACCTGCGCGATGTCCTGCCGGCGGACGTCGTGGGGCCGGGCCAGGAGGCGATCGAGCACACCCTCGCGACCGGGGAGGTGTCCTCGTTCTCCTGGGACGCGGACCTGGTCGGTGAGCCGCGGACCTACGAGGTCCGCACGTCGGCCGTGGACGCCGACGAGGTGGTGGTCCTGGTCCGCGACGTGACCGACGTCCGGGCCGGTGAGCGGGCCCGCCAGGACTACGACCTGGAGGTGCGGCGGCGCCGGGCGGTGGAGCAGCAGGCGGACCTGGACCGCAAGATGGCCCGGGCGGCCCGACTGGAGGCGCTCGGACGGCTGGCCGGTGGGGTGGCCCACGACATGAACAACCTGCTCGGGGTGATCGCCAACTACTCGGCCGCCATCGCCCGGTCCACGGGCGAGGAGTCCACCGCCCAGGACGTGGAGCAGATCGAACAGGTCGTCCGCCGGGGCACACAACTGACCAAGCGGCTGCTCATGTTCGGTCGCCGGGACGGCGGGTCCGTCCGGTCCCGGGACCTGGGCGCGATCACCTCGGGGGTCGGCGCCATGCTGAGCAGGACGTTGGGGACCCAGCACCGGTTGCGGATCCAGGTCCCCGACGAGCCGTGCTGGGCCGCGGTGGACCGCGGGCAGTTCGAGCAGGCCGTCATCAACCTGGTGCTCAACGCCCAGGACGCCGCCCCGGTCGGCTCGGAGATCACCGTCAGCGTGGTGCCGGTGCACCGGTCGGTGTGGATCTCGGTGTCGGACCGTGGACCCGGCATGCCGGCCGAGGTGCAGGAGCGGGCCTTCGAGCCGTTCTTCACCACCAAGGAGCCCGGTCGCGGCACCGGCCTGGGACTGGCCGTGGTGCACGGTGTGGCCGAGGAGGCGGGGGGCGACGTCCGGATCGACAGCAGCCCGATGGAGGGGACGACCGTGTCGATCGTGCTCCCTGCGGTCGATGCGCCGGACGGGATGGCCCCGGAGGACACGGCGGACCCGTCCGAGCACGGAGCCGTGGGGCGTGTCCTGGTGGTGGACGACGAGGCCGACGCGCTCAGGTCCATGTCCCGTCTGCTCTCGGCCCGTGGGTTCGAGGTGGCGACGGCGTCGTCGGGCCAGGATGCACTGGGTCGGTTGGAGGGCGGCCTCGAGGTGGACGCGGTCCTCTCCGACGTGTCCATGCCGGGCATCACGGGCCCGGCGTTGGTGCACCAGCTCCGCACCGGGCGCCCCGGCCTCCCCGTGGTGCTCGTCACCGGGTACGGCGCCGACCTGGTGGACGGACTCCCGGAGGACGTGCCCCTGCTGCCCAAGCCGCTGGAGGTCGAGCAGCTGGTGTCCACGTTGGCCGGGTTGCTGACCCGGGTGGGCTGAGCCCTCCCGTCAGCCGGGGAGCTTGATCAGCCCGCTGCGGGCGGCCTCCATCACGATCTCCAACCGGGAGGTGACCCCGAACTTCTTGGAGATGCGGTGGATGTGGTTCCGGACCGTGTTCGGGCTCAGGAAGAGCTGCTCGGCGATCTGCTTGTTGGACGCGCCCTGCGCCAGCAGTTCGATCACCTCCAGCTCCCGTTCCGACACGTCCTCCCGGGAGCGACCCACGGCCATGCCGTCCAACACCCGGCCCAGCGCCACGGGATCGAACGCCACCTCGCCGCGGTCGGCGGCGTGGATGGCCCGCACCAGGTCGGCGGGCGGCCGGTCCTTGGTCACGAACCCGTCGCACCCTGCCGCCACCGCCTGCTGGAGCGTCGCGTCGTCGCCGTTGCCGGTGAGGACGATGACCTTGGACTGGGGACTGACCCGCCGGATGACCCGGATGGCGTCCGCTCCGGTGCCGTCCGGCAGCTGCCAGTCGACCATCACCACGTCCGGTCGGGGATCACCCAGCGCGGGTGCCAGCGCCTGCACGGTGGTCACCGTCGCGGTCACCGAGATCCCGGGATCATCGGCAAGGAGGCGGGTCAGGCTGGCGCTGAAGATCTCATGGTCGTCGAGGATCACCAGGTTCACGGAGGCAGATCCTTGCATCGTTCCACCGACGACGGGGCGTCACCCGGGCTCCGACCCGCCGTTGGCGCGCCCAGGGTGATCGAACGGATGCGCTGGGTCCCCGGAGGGGGTAGAAGTGGGGGTGGACACACACGACTCGTGACGTGTCCGCAGAGGAGGACAACATGACCAACCAGGATCGACCCCCGTTCGTCGAGCGAGCCTCGTCGGAGCTCGAGCGACTGGCCCGGGAGGCCCGTTCAGGTGCACGCACCATCGAGGAGTTGGTGGCGGACTCCTGGGAGAGCCTCGAGCAGCTCGTGGAGGACCTCGTCTCGTGGTTCACCGATGAGGTGGACCGCGTGGGCAAGCAGGCCGAGGACCAGCGCAAGCGCCTGGAGGGCCAGGTGTCCAGCCTGGTCTCCGCCGCGTCGGCGCCGGTGAAGAAGGCCACGGGTGCCGCCAAGAAGAAGGCCCCGGCCAAGAAGAAGGCTCCGGCCAAGAAGAAGGCTCCGGCCAAGAAGAAGGCTCCGGCCAAGAAGAAGGCTCCGGCCAAGAAGAAGGCTCCGGCCAAGAAGAAGGCTCCGGCCAAGAAGAAGGCTCCGGCCAAGAAGGCTGCTGCTCCGACGTCCTGACGGAGCGGCGTCCCCAGCCCCGCTCGTTCTCCTGGGACCCTGGAGCGTTCAACCCTCCGGACGCTCAGGAGGACGAGGGGGCGGGCACTCGGGGACGCGGGCGGAGGGCGTGCTCAGGCTCTCACCCGGGTCTAACCATCGGACCGTACCGTCGGATGCATGGACAACGACAAGAAGCGAGCAGCGACCCGTCGCGCCGTGATCGCCTTCGTGGTGGCGGGCGTCCTCCTGGTGGCCGACGCGGCGGTCGCGGTGGCCCTCCGGGGTGACCGCGACGACGGGCGGCACGGCGACCGGAACGAGGACCAGTTCCCCGGTCGTGGCGACCGCCACCCCGGGCCGATGGGCCAGAGCGGCCCGATGGGTCAGAACGGGCCGATGGGTCAGAACGGCCCGATGGGCCAGGACGGGCCGATGGGCCAGGACGGGCCGATGGGCCGGAACGGCCCCGGATTCCCCGGCGAGCGAGGCCAGCGGAACGGGCAGGGCGACCAGGACGGTCGGCCCGGCACCGGCGACCCGGACGCCACGACGTCCACCACCACCCCCGACACGACCGCCCCCGGTGGGGCCTGAGAGGACCTGTGATGACTGCACTCCTGGTAGCTGACTCGATGGGACGCGGCGGTGGGTTCCTCCTCGTCGGGATCCTGGTCCCGCTGGTGATCGTCGGCCTGGTGGCCTACGGCATCTTCGAACTGGTCCGGTCCCGTGGCGGGTTCGGCGGTGCCGTCCCGGCCGGTGCGGCCGCGGCCGGAACCGCCCGGGCCGTCCTGGACGAACGGTTCGCCCGAGGTGAGATCGACGCCGAGGACTACGTCCAGCGCCGCACGCTGCTGGACGGTTCGCCGGCGCCGGCGGGCCCCCCACCCGCTCCGGAGTACGTCGCGCCCCAGGCGGACGCACCCACGGTGGAGCAGGCGGCCACGACCGTGGAGGACCCGTCCCCACCCACGCCGTCGGCCTGAGCCCGGTCCTCCGTCCCGGCCCGACCCGGGCCGGTGGGAGACCAACCGACCTCCCCCCGATAGCGTCGGCGGTGCTGCACACGGCGCCGCCGACGCGCCGCGCCAGGGCCGGGAGGGTCGATGATCACGCGTGACCAGGTCCAGGGGCTGTCGGCGGAGGAGCAGGCCGACCTGCTCCGGATGCTCCTGCAGGACCACGCGGGCCGTCCGCCGTGGACCCCGCGCCAGCTCCGGCTGCGTGCGGTCGTCCGTGTCGTGCTCACGGTCGGACCGCTGGTCCTGGTCCCGTGGACGATCTGGTTGGCCCTGTCCCTCCCGCGGGTGGCGGTCGCCGAGCACTGGCGCGGCGCCTGGGTCGGGTTCGACATCCTGCTCATCGTGGTGCTGTCCACCACCGCGTTCCTGGCCTGGCGGCGCCGGCAACCGGTGGTCGTGGGGTTGGTCTGCTCCTCCGTGCTGCTCACCTGCGACGCATGGTTCGACGTGACCCTGTCGGCGGGTTCCTCGGAACGGGTGCCGGCCCTCCTGGCCGCGGTGTTGGTGGAGCTGCCGTTGGCCGTGTTGTTCGGGCGGGCGGCCTGGGTGGTGCTGTCGACCAGCTCGAAGCTGCTGTGGCGGGCGGCGGGCCAGGTGGGCGCGCCGCCGCCGCTGCGGCGGATGCCCCTGCTGGCGGAGCTGATGGACGGGGCCGACGGGCGCGGTACCCGGTAGGAGGCGCTGTCCCGTTCCGGAGGGGACGGTCATCCCCGTCGGGTGGGTTTTCGCCCCGGGGTCAATAGCGTGAGGCTTCATCGTCTCAACGGAGTGACCATGCAGCGCATCCTCGTTCCTGTCATCGCGGCAACGATCATCCTCACCGGGTGTTCGAGCGACACCAAGGACACCACCACGACCACGGCCAAGGAGAAGGCCACCACCACGACCGAGCCCGATGTGGCCGCGGCGGTGGAGGCGTTCTGTGGGTCGGCCAACACCTACGTCGAGACCCTCAACGGCTTCACCGGGTTGTGGTCCGGCGAGCAGCCCACGCTGACGGTGGGCGACGTCCAGGACGGGGTCGCCAAGTTGTTCGACCAGCGCGACACCGTGCAGCAGGATGCGGCCGACCTCCAGGCCGCCGTGGCCGCGGTGGACGCCCAGCAGGCCGACGCCGAGACCGAGGACCCCACGGCGACCACCTCCACCCTGTTGCCGGAGGCGACCGCCGACGAGCTGATCCAGCAGGTCACCGACGCCGAGACCGCCTTCGACACCGCGGTGTCCGGCATCACCGCCTCCACGCCGGTGGCCCAGGCCGAGACCGAGTTCACCTCGGCCGCCTACGCCCTCGAGGTGTCGTGGTCGATCCTGCTCACCGAGGCGGGCTGCATCGAGGACAAGGGAGCGGTCGAACAGGTCCGGACCTTCGTGGCCAGCCTGCAGACCGACCTGAAGGCGCTGGGCGTCTACACCGGGAACATCGACGGCATCTACGGACCGTCCACCACCGCGGCGGTGGAGGAGTTCCAGAAGCAGGCGAGCCTGCCCGTCACGGGCCTGCCCGACCCGGCCACCCAGCAGGCCATCAACGAGCGCCTCGGCGCCCAGGCCGCCGTGAACACCGCTGCGCTCCAGGGGCTGCTGGCCGGACTCGGGCTCTACACCGGGCCCATCAACGGTGAGCCGTCGGCGCAGCTGACCGCGGCGGTCAAGGAGCTCCAGGCTGCGCTCGACGTGCCCCAGACCGGGGTGATGGACGCAGCCACCCTGCGGGCCTACGCCGCCCGCAAGGCCGGCCTGCAGGCGCTGCTGGCCGCGGAGGAGGCCAACTCGACCTCCACCACGACGGCGGCGCCCACCACCGCGGCACCCACCACGGCTGCGCCCGCCACGACCACGACGGCGGCGCCGGCCACCACCACCACGACGACGGCTCCGTAACGCACACCTCGAACCCGCACCCGGACCCCGGGCCGCACCGGCCCGGGGTTCAGGTGCGGTCGAGCTCCAGCATCCGGATGGCGTTGCCGCGGAGCACCTTGTAGGCGACCTCGTCGTCGAAGCCGGCCAGCATCTTCTCCACGTACTCCCTGGAGTGGGGCCAGGTGGTGTCGGTGTGGGGGTAGTCGGTCTCGAAGCAGATGTTGTCCACGCCGACCTCGTCCAGCGAGGCCATCCCGTGGCGGTCGGCGGTGAAGCAGCCGAAGATGCGGCCGTAGTAGTAGGTGCTGGGCGGCTCGGGGATGCGGTCCTTGTTGTTCATCCAGCTGTCGTGCTGCTCCCAGACGGTGTCGGCCCGCTCGAGCGCGTAGGGGATCCAGCCGATCTGGCCCTCGGAGTAGGCCAGCTTCAGGTCCGGGAACTGCACCAGCTTGCCGCTGTAGAGCCAGTCGGCCATGCGACGCCATGGCGTTGTTGAACGCCAGGGTGCCGCCCACGCCCTCCGGGCGCGTCCGGCGACGCCGCCGGCATGGTGGAGGACGACCCGATGTGCATGCACAGGGTGACGCCGGTGTCGTTGCAGACGGAGAACACCGGGTCCCAGTCGCCGCTGTGGATGCTGGGCAGGCCGAGCCGGGGCGGGATCTCCGAGAAGCAGAAGGCGCGCACGCCCCGGGCCGCGTTGCGCCGGATCTCCGCCGCGGCCAGTGCCGGCGTCCCACAGCGGGCATGATGCACAGCGGGATGTTCATGCCCCCGGACGGCCCGCACCACTCCTCGACCATCCAGTCGTTGTAGGCCTGGACGCAGGCCAGGCCCGAGCTCCTTGTCCGTGGCCTCGAGGAAGGTCTGGCCGCAGAAGCGGGGGAAGGTGGGGAACGGGAGCGACCCGTCGACCCAGTTGAGCTCGAAGTCCGCCATCCGGGCGTCGCGGTCGTAGCAGCCGGGCCGCATCTCGTCGTAGGTCACGGCGGTCATGACCATCTTGGTGCGGTCGAACGGCCGACACGTCGCCGCCGGGGGTGGCGTCCAGCGGGATGGCCACGAAGCTGCTTGTGGACGTAGATGACCTCGTCCTCGTACACCCAGTAGTCGCCCGGCCTGCCCGTCGGGATCCTGGGTGTTGTCGTACCGGGCGCCGGGCATGTGGCGGAAGTCGCCCCAGCGTGCCACGTTCCACCCGCGGGCCCTGCTCCCGGAACTTCTCGGGCAGCCAGGTCTGCCACACGTGGGGCGGCTCCACCACGTGGTCGTCGACGCTGATGATCTTCGGCAGCTCGCTCGTACCTGACATGCGTGTCAGTTTCGCACGCCGGGGGGTGGCTGTCAGCCGGCCCGCCCCGTCCGTCCGGCGTTCGCGGGTGCCAGCGGCCCTCGGAGGGCCGCGAGGACCCCTAGTCGCGGGCGGGAGCGATGGTGCCGTCGTCGGCCCGGAGCACCAGGTCCACCCCGTCCAGGGAGGCGGCGTCGTGGGAGATCACGATGGTGGTCCGTCCCGCCCGCCACCGCCGGACCCCCGCCAGCACCCGGCGCTGGGTGGCGGCGTCCAGGTGGGCGGTCGCCTCGTCGAGCACCAGGATCGGTGCGTCGGCCAGGAGCGCCCGGGCGATCATCAACCGCTGGCGTTCACCGCCGCTCAGCCGGTTGCCGTCCTCGCCGACGCGTTCGGCCAGGCCGGCGGGAAGGGCCCGGAGGGCGTCGCCGATGTCCGCCGCGTCGCACGCGGCCCACAGCCGGTCGTCGTCGGCGTGCTCGTCGCCCAGGGCGAGGTTGTCCCGCACCGTGGTGTCGAACAGGTGGTCCCGCTGGGCCACCACGGCCACGGCCCGACGGGCGTCGTCCGCGACCAGGTCCCGCAGTTCCACGTCCCCCAGCCGGACCGACCCCTCGTGGTAGTCCCAGAACCGGAGCAGGAGGCCGACCAGCGTCGACTTCCCGGCGCCGCTCGGTCCCTCCACCGCGACCCAGGCCCCGGCCGGCACGCCGGAAGGTCACGTCGCGGAGCACCGGCTCCTGCTCGGCCCCGTACCGGAAGGTGAGGTGGCGTGACGTCCAGCCCCAGGCCCCCGTCCGGGACCACGAGCGGGGTCGGGGCCACGGGGTCGGTCACCGCCGGCGGCAGGTCCACCAGTCCGGTCAGTCGCTCCGCCGCGGCCCGGCTCCGGTCCAGGTGCTCGAAGGCGGCGGTCAGGGGTCCGACCGCCTCGAACGTGGCGATCGCGACCAGCGGCATGACGGCCAGGTACACGCCGTCCAGGGACCCGCCGGTGACGAGGGGGATGGCGATGGCCAGGACGGCCACGGCGGCCAGCCCGACCAGGAGCGCGGTCATGGCCGCGGCGATGCCCCGGGCGCCGGCCAACCGTCGGCGGTGGGCCTGCTGGTCCGCCGTCAGCTGGGTCGAGGCGTCCCACCAACAGGTCCTGTCGTCCGGCCGCCACCAGGTCGGCCAGGCCCGTGAGGCCCTCCACCGTGGTGGCGCCGACCTCCGCCTGGGAGCGCACCAGGTCACCGGCCGGGGCCCGGCCGATGTGGCGGGTGACGAGCGGCAGGACCACCCCGCACAGCACCAGGAAGCCGACCAGGGTGACCGCCGAGCAGGGGGCTGAAGGAGCCCAGGACCGCACAGCGCCAGTGCCACGGCCAGCGCCGCGGCAAGGGGTGGGACCAACGACCCGGAGGTAGAGGTCCTGCATGGTGTCGACGTCGTCGACGATGCCGCTGAGCACGTCGCCGCCGCGCCGGTCCATCAGTCCGGCCGGGGCCACCGGCTCCAGGCCGCGGAACAGCCACACCCGGATGCGGGTGAGGATGCGGAAGGTGCCCAGGTGGCCCACGTAGCGCTCGGCGTAGCGGGCCACGGCCCGGGTGACGGCGAAGAAGCGGACCCCCACGATGGTCAGGGCCAGCGTGGTGGTGGTGTCCACCAGGGCCGAGCGGGAGATCAGGTAGGCCGACAGGGCGATGAGGCCGATGCCGGAGCCCAGCGTCACGAAGCTCAACAGCGCCGCGGCCAGGATCCACCACCGGTAGCCGCCCACGGCCCGCACCACCCGTCCCAACGAACCGGTGGCCGAGGTCATGGCGCACCCCCGGCCTGGCGGCCCGGCCCCGGCTCCGCGGTCCAGCGTGACCACACGGTCGGCGGCGGCGATGGTGGCGCCGCGGTGGGCGATGACCAGGGCGGTGCGTCCCCGCAGCAGCGCGCCGACCGCCTCCAGGACCTGCGCCTCGGTCCGGTCGTCCAGGTGCGCGGTGAACTCGTCGAGCACCACGAACGGGGCGTCGCGCAGGGCGGCGCGGGCGATGGCCAGGCGTTGGCGCTGGCCGCCGCTGAGGCGGAGCCCGTGTTCACCGAGCTGCGTGTCGAACCCGTCCGGCAACGTGTCGATGAACTCGTCTGCCGCGGCGGCGCGGGCGGCGGCACGCACCTGGTCCGTGGAGGCGTCGGGTCGGGCCAGGCGGATGTTGTCGGCCACCGTGCCCGGCGAACACCGCCGGGTGCTGCGGGACCCACGCCACGTGTGCGCCGCCACCCGGCCGGGTCGATGTCACGGAGCGGGACGCCGTCCACGCGTGATGGAGCCCCCGGTGGGGTCCATGAACCGCATCACCAGGTGGGCCACGGTGGTCTTGCCCGCGCCGCTGGGCCCGACCAACGCCACCGTCTCGCCGGCCTCCACCCGCAGGTCGATCCCCGCCAGGGCGGGCCGGTCCGATCCCGGGTAGGTGAAGCAGACGTCGCGGCACTCGATCGCGCCGCCGGTGGCGGGCGGGCACCCCGGACCGCGTCCCGGCCCGTCCCGCCGACGAGGTCGCCGCGAGCACCGGGAGCGCCCGGATCTCCTCGATGCGGTCCACCGCGGCCCGCCCCGCCTGGCCGGCGTGGTACTCGAGCGCCAGCCGCCGCAGCGGGGCGAAGAACTCCGGGGTGAGCACCAGCACGGCCAGGGCGGTCCCGAACGACAGGCGGTCGCTGACCAGGCGGAAGCTCACCTGGACCGCCACCAGGGCCGTGGCCGCGGTGGCGGCCCACTCCATGACCAGGGACGTCTGGAACGCCGTGCGCAGCACGTCCATGGTGGAGTCGCCGTAGCGGCGGCTGACCTCGCCGATCGTGTCGGCCCCGTCCGCCGCCCGCCGGAACGCCTTGAGGGTGGCCAGCCCCCGGATCATGTCCAGGGAGAAGGAGCTGAGCCAGCCCAGCTCCTGGAACCGGCGCTGGGTGAGGGCCCGGGTGCGGCCACCGATGACGGCGAGCAGCAGGACCAGCATCGGTCCGGTGAACACCAGGATGAGGGTGCTCCACGGGTCCAGCACGCCGATGGTGACGAACACGAGCGCCGGCACGACCACCGCCAGCGCGGCGGCGGGCAGGAAGGCGGTGAGGTAGGCGTCGAGCGAGTCCACCCCGGTGCCGACGGTGGCGGCGACCTCGCCCACGCGCTCCTGGTCCAGGCCGGCCGGTCCCACCGCGACCAGGTGCTGGGCCAGGGTGGCGCGGACGGTGGCCCGGAGGTGCCCGCTGGCCCGCTGGCCCGCCACCTCCGCCATCCAGATGCAGCCGGCCCGGGCCGCGAGGAGCACGACCATGGCGGCCAGTTCCGGTGTGACGTCGCCCAGCGAGCGGCCGCGGACGAAGACCAGGTCGATGACCCGGGCCAGCAGGAGCGTCCACGCCACCAGGGCCACGGCGGCCGCAGCACCGCACGCCACCGAGGTGACCACCCACCGCCGGGCCGTCGGATCGGCGGCGAGGAGTCGGCGCGGCCACATCGGACCTGACCGTAACCCGGGCCGCGGTCGGGACCACGCCGGCTCAGTAGGACTCGTCGTCCAGGCGGACCTTGCCCCGGAAGAAGTAGTAGACGCCGGCGGTGTAGAGCAGGACGAACGGCATGCCGATGATGGCGATGACGAACATCACCATCAGCGTCTCCTCGGCCGACGCCGCGTTGGTCACCGTCAGGTCGTAGGCGGGGTCGATCGACGACGGCAGCATCACGGGGTACAGGCCGGCGGCCACCGTGCCCAGCAGGAGGGCGATCATGGTGGCGGAGGACACGAAGGCGCTCAGGTAGTGCTGCTGTCGGATGAAGCGCCACGCGGCCAGGGCCGCGGCCAGGGCGAGCAGCGGGAAGACCCCGATCCACAGGCGGTCCCGGTAGTTGTCGGCGATCTCCTGGTCCAGCAGCAGGGTCCAGGCGATCAGGCCGGTCATGAGCACGAAGAACACCGCCATCAGCCTGGGCACGAGTGCGGTGACCCGGGCCAGGAGGTCGCCCTCCACCTTCTGGGTCAGGAAGATGCCCCCGTGGAGGCTGAGCATGACCACGGCGGTGACGCCGACGGCCAGCGAGTACGGGTTGAGCAGGTCGATCGAGGCTGATGTCCATGTTGCCGGACCGGTCCAGCGCCACGCCCCGGATGACGTTGCCCAGCGCGACCCCGAGCAGGACCGTGATGCCCAGCGAGGAGCCGAAGAAGAACCAGTCCCACATGGCCCGCCACCGCGGGCTCTCCCGCTTGGAGCGGAACTCGATGGCGATGGTGCGGAGGATGAGCACCAGGAGCACCAGCATCATGGCCAGGTAGAACCCCGAGAACAGCGACGCGTAGACGAGCGGGAAGGCGGCGAACAGCGCGCCCCCGCCCAGCACCAGCCACACCTCGTTGCCGTCCCACACCGGCCCGATCGAGTTCAACAGGATGCGCTTCTCGGTGTCGTCGCGTGGCCATGAACGGCGACAGCATCCCGACGCCCAGGTCGAAGCCGTCCAGGATGACGTAGCCCCCGATGATGACCACGTAGAGGACGAACCAGGTGGTGTTGAGCCACATGTCAGTCACCCCCGGCCGAGACGCGGGACCGGCGGCGGAAGATCTCGCCGAAGGAGTCGGGGAGGGACCCGGTGTGGTCGTCCTCCTGGGGCGGCGGTGGCCCCTCCTTGATCTTGCGGTTCAGGAGGCTGAGGAACACCACCAGCACCACGACGTAGAGGACCACGAACATGCCGAGCGAGAACGCCACCTGGGCGGTGGACACGTTGGGGGACTGCGCGCCGTCGGTGCGCAGGAGCTGCCACACGATCCAGGGCTGGCGGCCGAACTCGGCGGTCCACCAGCCGGACAGGGTGGCCAGCTGGGTGAGCACGATGGACCACACCAGGATCCACAGCATCCAGCGTTGGTCCCACAGCCTGCGCTTCCAGATCCACAGGATGCAGGCCAGGCCGCCGATGGCGATGAACAGCATCCCCAGGTTGATCATCAGGTGGTACACCTGGAACACCAGGTTGACGTTGGCCCAGTCGTCCTCCGGGAACGCCTCCAGGCCGGTGACCTCCGCCTTCGGGTCCTGGGCCACCAGGATGCTCAGCAGGCACGGCACGGAGATGCCGGAGGTGGTCCGGGTCTCCTGGTCGGACCAGCCCAGCAGGAACATGGGAGCGCAGTCCCGGGTCTGGTACAGCCCCTCCATGGCGCCCAGCTTCTCCGGCTGGCGGTTGGCCACCTCGGTGGCCTGGGTGGCGCCGAAGACGAACACCTGGAGCACGGCCAGCACGGTGAAGATGGGCAGGGCGACCCGGATCATGGTCCTGGCCAGGTCCACGTGGCGCCGGCGCAGCAGGTAGTAGGCGCCGACGCTCATGACCAGCGAGGCCCCCACGATCCACGACGCCGCGATGGTGTGGATGATGCGGGGGCCGAACGAGGGTGTGAACACGACCTCCCGGAAGCTGGTCATGAACGCCTGGTCGCCCTGGCCGACGTCCTCCACCTTGTACCCGGCCGGCGTCTGCATCCAGGAGTTGGCCATGACGATCCAGGTGGCGCTGAACGTGGCCCCGACCACGACCATGGTGGTGGCGAAGAGCCACATCTTGTTGCCCAGCCGGGTGCCGCCGAACAGCATCAGGCCCAGGAACCCGCCCTCCAGCATGAAGGCGAAGATGCCCTCCGCGGCCAGCAGGCTCCCGAAGATGTTGCCCACGAACCGGGAGTACTCGGACCAGTTGGTGCCGAACTGGAACTCCTGGACGATGCCGGTGGCGATGCCCATGGCGAAGATCAGCCCGTAGATCTTGGTCCAGAACATGGACAGCTGACGCCACTTGGGATCGTTGGTGCGAACCGACTTCACGCCGAAGATGATCAGGATCAGCCCGAGCCCCAGCGACATGGGCGGGAAGATGAAGTGGAAGCTGATCGTCAGGCCGAACTGGATCCGGTGCAGCAGTTCGGTGCTCATCGGTGGCCTCCCGGCTCGTCCGCTGGCCCTCACGCTACGGGGTGCCGGCCCGGGTGGTGCGGACCGCAACGACGGACCCGGGCCCCCGGTCGGTAGCGTGCAGGGCACGTCCCCGACCCCAGGAGCGGACCATGACACCCCCCTCGTCCCCCGAGGCCGCGCCCGCGGACCGGGCCCGCCCGCTGGCGGGCAGGGTCGCCGTCGTCACCGGTGGCAACAGCGGCATCGGCAAGGCCATCGTGCTGGCCCTGGCCCGCGACGGGGCCAACATCGTCATCGACTACATCTCGCACCCGGAGGCCACCGAGGAGGTCGAGCGCCAGGTCCACGCCCTGGGCGACCGGGCCGTCGGGGTGGACGCCGACGTGTCCAAGGTGCCGGACCTGCGCCTCCTCGTCGACGCTGCGGTGGAGCGGTTCGGACGGCTGGACGTGTGGGTGAACAACGCGGGCATGGAGACCCGGACCTCCGTGCTGGACACCACGGTGGAGCAGTACGAACGGGTCATGGACATCAACCTGAAGTCAGCGTTCTTCGCCACCCAGCTCGCCGCCAGGCAGATGATCGCCCAGGGCGGCGGGGGCCGGATCATCAACATCACCTCGGTGCACGAGGACTGGCCCATGCCGGGCAACACGGCGTACTGCCTGTCCAAGGGCGGCATGCGCATGCTGACCCGCACCGCCGGGGTGGAACTGGCCCCCCACGGCATCAACGTGGTGGGCGTGGGCCCGGGGGCGGTGGCCACACCCATCAACCGGTCCACCATGGACGACCCGGCCAAGATGGCGGTGCTGGATGCGGCCATCCCGCTCGGTCGCATGGCCGAACCGTCCGAGATCGCCGACGTGGTGGCGTTCCTGGCCGGACCGGGCTCGTCCTACCTGACGGCGACCACGGTCATGGCTGACGGTGGGCTGATCCAGTCCAGCCCCGGGCTCTGAGGACGGCGATGCTGACCGTGCGCCCCTACGGGACCACCGTCGCCACGCCCGGGCGGCCCGCCTCCGACGTGGAACTGGTGGAGATCGCGAGCGACTCGGTGACCGTGCGGCTGCTCACGCTGGGAGCGGCCATCCACTCCGTCGACACGCCGGACCGCGACGGGCGCCCCGGCCCGGTGCACCTGACCCTGGCGGACCTGGCCGCGTACGCGGATCCGGGCCGCAACCCCCATCTGGGGAGCTCCATCGGCCGCTTCGCCAACCGCATCGCCGGGGCCCGGTTCCCGCTGGAGGGCGGTGAGGTGCACCTGGTGGCCAACAACGGACCCAACACGCTGCACGGCGGGCCGTGGGGCTGGGACCGCCAGGTCTGGGACCTGCTGGATGCCGACGGGTCCGACCACGGTGGCACCGCGCTGTTCCGCCTGGTCAGCCCTGACGGTGACGAGGGGTTCCCGGGCACGGCCACCGCCACGGCCTGCTTCGAGCTGGACGGCGAGGTGCTGCGCATCACCTACGGCGCCACCACCGATGCCCCGACCGTGGTGAACATGACCAACCACGGCTACTGGAACCTGGACGGCGCCCCCACGGTGGCCGACCACCACCTGGTGCTGGCCGCGGACCGCGTGCTGCCGGTGGACGGCGCGGGAATCCCCTCGGGCGGTCTGGAGCCGGTGGACGGCACCCCGTTCGACCTGCGGGCCCGGACGCAGCTCGGTCCGGCCATCGAGCGCGGTGGGGCCCGGCTTCGACCAGTGCTTCGAGGTCCGCGGCCCGGCAGGGACGGTCCGGGCCGCCGCGGTGCTGGACGCCCCGGCGTCGGGTCGGTGGATGTCGGTGCGCACCGACCAGGTGGGTGTGCAGCTGTACACCGGGAACGGACTGGGCGACCCGTTCCGGGCCCACGGGTCGGTGTCGCTGGAGACGCAGGCCTACCCGGACACCCCCAACCGCCCGGAGCTGGGCTCCACCCTGTTGGTCCCCGGCCAGCGGTACGAGAACGTCACCGAGCTGCGGTTCGGCACCGGTGACGTGCCCTCGCTCGGTCAGCTGGACGCTCCCTAGCCGGACGCTGCCTGGTCGGACGGTCCGGGGGGCGTGGGCTGGGCGGGGCGGGCACTGCGCATGACGCCCGGTGCCCGCTCGGCCATGGACAGGTTGGCCGCGGTGTTGATGAGCCCCACGTGGGAGAACGCCTGGGGGAAGTTGCCCAGCATGCGCTGCGCCGTCGGGTCGTACTCCTCGGACAGCAGCCCGACGTCGTTGCGCAGGCCCCGCAGGCGGTCGAACAGCTCCAGGGCCTCGTCGTGGCGGCCCATCAGGGCCAGGTTGTCCGCCAGCCAGAACGTCGTCATCAGGAAGGTGCCCTCGTCGCCGGACAGGCCGTCGACGTTCTCGCCGTCGGTCTGGTAGCGGCGCACGAAGCCGTCGGTGACCAGGTCCCGCTGGATGGCCTCCACCGTGCCGACGATGCGGGGGTCGTCCGGGGGCAGGAACCCGACGGGCGCCAGCATCAGGAGGCTGGCGTCCAGGTTGGTGGACCCGTAGTACTGCGTGAAGGTGTTGAGGTCCGCGTTCCAGCCCTGGTCGCAGACCTGGGCGTGGACCTGGTCGCGGAGGGCGGACCACCGGGCGATCAGGTCCTGGCGCGTGGCCACCTCCGCGTCGGTGCCGGCGTCCCCCGCGGCCTGGGCCAGGCGGATGGCGCGGTCGAACGCGACCCACGCCATGACCTTGGACTGGGTGAAGTGCCGTCGGGGCCCGCGCACCTCCCAGATGCCGTCGTCGGGGTCGTTCCAGACCTGCTCCAGGTGCTCCATGAGGGCCAGGATGACCTCGCCGCCGTAGCCCACCTGGCCCGGCAGGCGGGCGCTGGCGCCGGTGAGGGCGGCGTCCATGACCTCGCCGAACACGTCCAGCTGGAACTGGGTGGAGGCCTCGTTGCCGATGCGCACCGGCGTGGAGCCCTCGTAGCCCGGGAGCCAGTCCAGCTCCAGCTCGGTGAGGCGCCGTTCGCCACCGACGCCGTACATGATCTGGAACTCACCGGGGCTGCCGGCCACGGCGCGGCGCAGCCACTGGGCCCAGTCGGTGGCCTCCTCCACGTAGCCGGAGATCAGGAGCACCTGCAGGGTCAGGGTGGCGTCCCGGAGCCAGGAGTAGCGGTAGTCCCAGTTGCGCTCACCGCCGATCTCCTCGGGCAGCGACGTGGTGGCCGCGGCGCACACCGCCCCGCTGGGGCCGTAGGTCAGCGCCTTGAGGGTGATGAGGGAGCGGACCACCTCGTCCTTCCAGTCGCCGTCGTAGGTGCAGCGGCCCACCCACTCCCGCCACCAGCGCCGGGTGCGGTGCACCGCGGCCAGGCTGTCCAGGGGCAGGGGGGCGTGCATGTCGGCCGGGAACCACGTGAGCGAGAAGGACAGCCGGTTGGTCTCGCTCACCTCGAAGGTGGCCACCGTGGTGTGGTCCAGGCCCTCCAGGCGGACGGGGCTGTGGAGCCGGAGCCCGTCGCTGCCGGCGACCATCACCAGGCCGTCGCCGGTGGCCCGTACCCACGGGGTGATGGAGCCGTAGTCGAAGCGGACGACCAGCTCCATGTCCATCGTCACGTTGCCGCTGCGGCCCTCGATGATCCGGTGGATGGTCGGGTCCGGGTTGCGGGGCGGCATGAAGTCGATCACGGCCACGGACCCGTCGGGGGTGTGGAACACGGTCTCCAGCACCAGGGTCTCCGGCTCGTAGCGCCGGGTGACCTTGGTGATGGGCCCGTGGGGGGCGATGCTCCAGTGCCCGTTCTCGGCGTCACCCAGCAGGGCCGCGAAGCAGGCCCCGGAGTCGATGCGGGGGGCGCACCACCAGTCGATGGAGCCGCTGCGGTCCACCAGTGCGACGGTGTTGGTGTCGCCGATGATGGCGTAGTCCTCGATCCTGCCGGCCATCAGTCTTCCTCGCTGGGGTCGATGATCACCCGGGCGGGGCGATCGTGGGTCAGGAAGGCCCAGAACCAGTTGGTGAGGGCCGCGGTGCGGGAGTCGCCGCCGCTGAGCAGGGCCAGGTGGACCGCTCCCCACATGACGAAGGCGGGCTTGCCGGTCAGGTGGATGTCGGGCGGCACCACGGCCACGGCGGCGCGGCGTCCGATGGTGGCCATGGTGCCCTTGTCCACGTAGTGGAACGGCTCGGGCTCCTTGTGCTTCCTGGTGATCCGGTCGATGGTCCGTCCCGCGTGCTCGCCGGCCTGCAGCGCCACCGAGCCCAGTTGGGGGAGGACCTCGCCCGACGTGGCGTCGGTGATCCAGGCCAGGTCACCGACCACGAACACCTCGGGGTGGGCCTCCAGGTTGAGCATCGGGTCGACCGGGACCCGGCCGTGTTGGAGGTGCTCGGACAGGGCGCCGGCCAGGGGGCTGGTCTGCAGGCCGGCGCCCCACACGGTGGTGGTGGCCGGGAGCGTCTCGCCGGAGGCGAGGGTCACGTGGTCCGCCGCGATCTCCGCCACCGACTCACCCAGGCGGACGGTGACGCCGCGTTCCTCCAGGGCGTCCTTGGTGTAGGCGCTCATGCCCTCGTCGAACATGGACAGCAGGCGGTCACCGTGCTCCACCAACGTGATGGTCGCGTCCCCGACCGGGAGGTCGGGGTAGTCGCTGACCAACAGGTTGAAGTACAGCTCGCCCAGGGCGCCGGCGGTCTCCACGCCGGTCGGGCCCCCACCCACGATCACCACGTCGAGGGCGCCGGGGGCCAGGTCGGCGCGGCGGCGGTCGGCGTCCTCCAGCGTGCGCAGCAGGTGCTGCTTGAGGCGCACCGCGTCGTTGAGGGTGTACAGCGGGAAGGCGTGCGCGTCCGCGCCGGCGGTGCCGAAGAAGTTGACCCGCGCCCCCAGGCCCACGATCAGGAAGTCGTACTGCTGGGGGTCCCAGTCGGAGAAGTGCACGGTCCGGGTGTCCAGGTCGATGCCGGTCACGGAGGCCTGGGTGAAGGACAGGTTGTGCTGCTTGTCCACGAACTCGCGGATGGGGTGGCCGACGGTCTCCGGGTCCAGCACGTCGGTGGCCACCTGGTAGAGCAGCGGCTGGAACGTGTGGTAGTCGTGGCGGTCCACCAGCACCACGTCCACCGGTGCCTTCTGGAGCTTGCGGGCGGCGCCGATGCCCCCGAACCCGGCGCCGAGGATGAGGACGAGCGGGCGGTCGGCCATGGACTGTCACGGTATCGGCGGCGCCTGCCCGACCGGCGGTCCCTCCGCCCGAGGGGGCGGCTCAGTCGAACGTGTCGGGTGCGCCTTCCGGCATCGGGGCGTTGTGCAGCTCGTAGCCCTGCCACCATCGCTCGGCCCCCGGTGGGGCGGGGAAGCCGATGGCGGTGCGGGCCCGGACCGCGCTGCGGACCGAGTGCTTGAGCTCCCGCAGCGCCTCCAGTCGGGCCGCGGTGACGCCACCCTCGTCGATGCAGGTCTGTTCCAGGTGCCAGGCCCGGTCCCGCTCCAGGGTGATGGTGTCGCTGGCGGCGGTGGCGATGCGCTCGGCGCCGTCGTCCAGGTCGGCCATGGCCTCCTCGGCCCGCATCCGGCCGTAGTCGATGTCGATCAGCATGAGCCCCCGGTGGACCTCGAAGGACCCCGACCACCTCCAGCGTCGGCTCGATGACGGTGTTGGTGGTTCCGGCGGGGAGCGGGGTGGCCAGGTTCTCCACCTGGGTGGAGAGGAAGCCCAGTTCCTCCGCGGCCCACAGGCCCACCTTGCGGTCGGGTTCGGTCACCGGCACCGCGATGACGGTGAAGATGCGTTCGGCGCCCAGGTCGACCGCGGCCCGCAGCGGGATGTTCTGGAGGCACCCGCCGTCCACGTAGGTGTCCGGGCCCAGCTTCCGGGGCGGGAACACCCCGGGGACGCTCGACGAGGCGATGGCACCGTCGATGAGGTCGAAGTCGGTCGCGTCGGGGATGAGGGTGTGGGCGTCGGGTCCGACCAGGGCACCGTCCTGGCACACGTAGTGCGTCTCCCGGGCCCGGACCGCGGTGACGGCCATGCGGAGGTCCAGGCCGGGGCGGGCCACCAGTTCGGGGTGCACCTGGGTGATGCCCTCCGTGGTGCCGGTGCGGATGGCGTGCTCGAACGGGTCCAGGTTGAGCACGGCCCGTCCATGGTGGTCGTGGGCGGCGTCGTGGTGGGCCTTGGTGGCCTGCCTGGCCGCGGGGAGCTGGCGGGCCACCGCGGCCAGTTCCTCCCACCGGTCACGGACCCGGTCCCAGCGGTGGCCGGTGGGCTCGGGCTGCGCCCTGGTCTCGGGGTCCGGGTTGCCCCCGGGGAGCTCCGGTGTGGTGCGCTCGGTGATCAGCGTGCGGATGGCGTCGGCCGCATCGGTGTCGTCCAGCTCGGCCAGCCAGGGCTGGTCCCCGAAGACCAGGTCGGTGCGGGTCATGGACAGCAGGTCGTTGCGGGCCTCGGCCAGGCGGGTGGCGTATTCGTCCGGGGTGCGGGCCTGGGAGATGACCATGCCCAGGATCGAGCCGGCCGAGGCCGAGGTGATGACGTCGGGCAGGATGCCCAGGGTGTTGACCAGGTGGTCCAGCGCGCCCAGCTCGAAGGCGCCCTTGAACCCGCCACCGGCCAGGACGAACCCGGTGCGGGGGCTCACGGGGTGGCCTGCATGGTCGGGTCGGCGGTGGCCATGGGAGCAGCTTGGCCCATGGCGGGGCCCGTCAGGTGGTGCCCCGTGGTCCCGTTACGGTTTGCGGGGTGGAACCAGGACCTTCCGACCGGCCGGCGTGGCTGGCCCGCTCGCTGGCCGAGGAGCCCGTGCGGGACTCGGTCACCGTGGCGGGCTGCGACATCAACCTGCTGGTGTGGGGCCAGGAGGGCCGCCCGGGCCTGGTGCTGGTCCACGGCGGCGCGGCGCACGCCCACTGGTGGAGCCCCATCGCGCCGCTGATCGGCGACTACCGGGTGGTGGCGCTGGACCTGTCCGGCCACGGCGACAGCGGTCGACGACCCGAGTACCAGGTCGGGCTGTGGACCGAGGAGGTGCTGGCCGCCGCGGCGCGCGTGGGCATGGCCGGGCCCCCGGTGGTGGTGGGGCACTCCATGGGCGGGTTCGTGGCCGCGGCCACTGCCGTGCGCGGTGGTGAGGACGTGGCCGGGCTGATCGTGCTGGACAGCCCCATGGTGGAGGAGGACGCGGAGGTGGAGGCGGCCCGCATCGGCCAGGCCTTCGGCAAGCCCCGCACCTATCCGGACCTGGACAGCGCGGTGGCCCGGTTCCGCACCGTGCCCCGCCAGGACCACTACGACCCGCACATCCTGGACCACGTGGCCCGCCACTCCCTGCGCCACACCGACGAGGGGTGGGCGTGGAAGTTCGACCCGCTCCTGTTCCGGGCCATCAGCCGGTCCGCCGCGGCGGAGCAGCTGCCCCGGATCCAGTGCCGGGTGGCGCTGCTCCGGGCCGAGTTCGGGCTGGTCACGCCCGAGATCGGCCGCATCATGTACGACGCCCTGGGCCGGGTGGCGCCGGTGGTGGAGATTCCCGAGGCCGGCCACCACCTGATGCTGGACCAACCGCTGTTGCTGCTGGTCGCACTGCGGGCGCTGCTGGCCGACTGGGAGCACTCGGTGCCGGTGCGGCGCTGAGGGCGGGTTGTCCGGAGGGCCTCCGGCCCGCTAGGTTGGCGGTCACGCCGCGGGGTGGAGCAGTCTGGTAGCTCGTCGGGCTCATAACCCGAAGGTCGCAGGTTCAAATCCTGCCCCCGCCACCATCTATAAGTGCAGCTCAGAGGCCCTTTCCGAGGCATCGGGGAGGGCCTTTCTGCTGCCCAGAATGCCCGAACTTCTACACTTTTTCTACACTTTTCAGAGTGACGGGCTGGTAGTCGGTGGCACGGGCGGGTACCGGACGGCACGTGGTGACCGTCGTCGAGGCTGAACGTTGGAGGTCGTCGACCCCGCCGGTCCTCGGCACAAGGGTCGACCTTCGAGCGGATGGCGCGTACCCTGAGCGGTGCAGCGCCAGATGCCCATCGGATGCCTCGGGTTCAGGCCGTGTCTGCTGCAGGGCGTCCCTTCCTCCAACCTCGAGAGAAGGGAATCCGTCATGCACGGAACCGTCACGAAGAAGGGCAACCGCTGGTACGCGGTCGTCTACGAAGGCACTGACGACGCGGGCAAGCCGAAGCGCCGCTGGATCTCCGCCGGTACGCGCAAGGCCGACGCCGAGCGCGTGCTCGCTGACCTCATCCGCAAGAAGCACGAGGGAGAACCGCTCGCGCTCCCCAAGGGGACCCTCGGGCAGTACCTGACCGAGCGTTGGCTCCCGGTACAGGAGTCGCGGCTACGGCGGAGCACGTTCGACGCGTACCGCCGCAACATCGACCTGCACGTGCTGCCCGCTCTCGGTCAACGCCAGCTCGCCAAGCTGTCCCCGGGTGACCTCGACCTGTTCTACGCCGATCTGCTGGCGAAGGGTCGACGCGGGAAGGGATCGGACAACAAGGGCCTGGCGCCGAAGACGGTGCGCAACATCCACGTGATGATGAACAAGGCACTGTCGGACGCGCAGCGCAAGGGCCTCGTTGTGCGCAACGTCGCCAACCTCGCCGATCCGCCGAAGCTCAGCGCTCAGCGACGCGAGGACATCAAGGCGTGGGACGCCGATCAGCTGTGCGTGTTCCTCGACGCGATGGACAGCCAGCGGTTCCTCCCCGCGTTCCACCTGTCGGCTCACACCGGCATGCGGCGCGGCGAGATCCTCGGGCTGCGCTGGGGTGACGTCGACCTCGAGGCAGGTCGGGTCTCTGTTCGGCAGGCGCTCGTCTCGGTCGCGTACGAAGTGCACATCTCGGACGTGAAGACGGGAACCGGCCGGCGGACCGTCGACATCGAGGAGGACGCCATCGCCGTGCTCGAGTCGTGGCGCTCGCTGCGCATCGAGGAGCGGGGAGGCAAGGCGCCGGCCAAGACCGATCTGGTCTTCACCCGGCCCGACGGGAGCTGGCTGCACCCCGATCTGTTCAGTCAGATTTTCGATCGTGTCGTGGCCAAGCTCGACGTCCCGGAGATCACGCTGCACGACCTGCGCCACACGCACGCGACGATCCTGCTGATGAACGGAGTCCCGGTGAAGGTCGTCAGCGAACGGCTCGGCCATGCGAGCCCGGCCTTCACGATGAGTGTGTACCAGCACGTGCTTCCCGGCATGCAGGCCGAGGCCGCCGAGCTGTTCGCCGAGGTGCTCCGCCAGGCCGCCGAGCGCAAGCGCGGTGGCGTGAGCGGCGACTGACGATCGCTGCGACGATGGACCTCATGGACGAGCAGGAGTCTCCCAGCGCCGACCGGCCGCTCAACACGATCACCGTGGCCGGTCGCGAGCTCCTGCTCGTCGAGGTCGGCGGAGGTACCGAGATCCACCTGGCGTTGGAGTTCGCCGACGGCGACACGGCGATCCAGGTCGACGGAATCCCCGGCGACGATGACGAAGCCGACCCTCTGGGAACAGACGACGCTGTGCGGTCGCGAGTGGTTCAACGAGGCGCCGGGTGCCGACGACCCCACGCTTCTGTGGCAAGACGCTGCCTACGCGCCGACCTGTCGAGCGTGCCTCCGGGTCGTCGACAGCTGGCTCCCGAAGTCGACCGCGCCAGTCGGCGTGTCGTTGCTGGCCGAGGTGGTCGCCGAACGCGGTCGTCGAGCGAAGCTCGACCTACGTGACCGGCGTGCCCGGCGAGCACCTCGAGGCCACCCGCCGAGCGATCCGGAAGGCACTCCGCGATCGAGGCTTCCGCTCGAACACTCACGTGATCGACGACGTGCTGGCCGTGTGGTCGGACGACGCCTACCAGCGCCCTCGATCCGGACGAGCTCGGCGCCAGCACGAGGGCGGCGATCGATCGGATCATGTCCGGCGAGGTGAGCGAAGCTCCCGCGCCATCGCCGCAAACGACCATCGCCTGGAGCACCTGGGTCGCCGATCTGTGAGCCGCAGCGCAAGGCAGCCGTCTCGGATCGGGTGACACCTACGCTCAGTGTGTGCCGCCGAAGCTCGCGTCCCTTGAACCACACCAACTTCTGGCAGTCATGGCGCACCCGACGCAGGCTTGGTCGGCAGAGACGGTTGAGTCCTTGCTTGCCCACCTTCGCCTCTGCGTGGAGCCTGCTGATTACTTCGACGTTCAGATTGAACTCTTCAATCATGTGATTCGCGTGCGACGGAGCGCGAGCTCGTGTGAGCCAGAACTTGAAGAGGACAAGGCGGGGGCTGCCACCTGCAGACGGGGCGCCTACGCCAGATGCGGGGCGCGACCCTGCGGCCCGTGAGACGTGGCAGATCGAAGATCTCGTCTTCGAGCGGACGGCCCGCCAACTCCGGTCTGTGGGCGACGCTCTCGCTTGGCGCGTTTCTGGATTCGAGTCGCCGCTACATTCACCGCGGTGTCGCAGAATGCACCGCCTGGCCCGATGGCTGGGAAGACTGGGCTCCAGGCCGAACTGGACGCCGTCAATTCCAGGTGGCATCAGCACGATCGATAGCTCTCTCCTTCACGATCTCACTTCGTGTCTGCGAATTGACAGACCTACGGACTTCTACCCCGGCGGTCACAAGGAGATCGTCGAGATCAAGACGCGCCCTACGAAGAACGCCGCTCAATCCCGTCGCATGAAGGGCAGCAGTGGCCGCCGTCGACCATGGGGCTCAGCTGACCGCGCACCGGTGAGCAGCTCATGCCGAATCGACCCTCGCCGTATAGGACGCACGCTCTCGCAGTTCGCCGACGTCATCGACTGGCGTCCGAGCACGGCACGAAGGGATGAGAGCTTCCGGATGGCCGGGCGCTGATCGGGACGGACGGTGCGCAGCGGCTCTCGCGACTTGAACGCTTCGACGACGCAGCTGACTGGGCCTCCATCCTCACCCGAGAGCGAGCATCGGCCCTCAATCATGCGGGCATTGCGCAAGCCGGACACCACGCCTCCATGAAGACAGCAGATTGGGCATCACGATCGCCTCTCTCGGTGCCGTACGGCGTCTCCCCATCAGCCCTTCACAAGCGAGCGGCAGTCAGTCGGCGATCGTTGTCGTCGAGACCGTCCTGTCAATCGACGCGGTCGAGTCAGTCGCTGGGGAGAAGGCAGGCCTCGAAGGAAGCCTCGTTCCTGCCTGACGCCGACTGTGGGATCTCACCCACGTCCAGTCGCTCGAGCTCGCCGCAAAGGCGACCGGTCGCTACGTGATCCACGGTGGGTCGATGCGTCAGCTTCTTGCCGAACTGGATTGACCTCACGTGCTGGCTCGACGGGTGCATGAGTTGCTCGGCCTGCACCGATCCCTCCATGCCGCCGCCGTACTGCTCGTTCACATCGCGACCCGAGTGGAGCTCGTGGCGCTGAACACGGCAGATGCGATCAGGACACACGGCGCCGATGCGTGAGCTCGACGCGGGACCGGACGGTAGATGCGGCACCGAGGCAGAATGTGACAACTATCACGGGTGTAGTTACAGGGTGAGAGCGTTCTGACCTAGCACTACTTCGGCCGTCGGTAGAGGACGGCGGTCCAGAGGCGGAAGCGGATGATGTGGGTCCGGTTGCGCCAGTGGGCGCGGCTGCTCAGCTCGGTCCAGGTGATCGGTACGCCTTCGTCGCGGAGGCTGAAGGGGTCGCGGTAGCCGAGCTCCCAGAGGGTGCGGACCTCGGCGACGTCGGAGAGGAAGCGGCACACGGAGTTGGATCGCTGATGCCCTCGCAGACCCCGAGCGGTCATGTCGTCGCCGCACACGTCGCATCGAACGAAGTGGTCTTCGAGCTCGAGCAAGCGTTCCAAGGCGGCGAAGCCGTCGGTGCAGAACGCGGGCTCGATGCTGCGTCCGTCAGCGATCGCCGCTCGGGCAACCGTCCACCACCGTCGGCCCGTGACCCCGTCGAGCGGGGATCGGACGACGATGCCCTGGACCGCGCTGTCGTGGAGGCGCATTCCGGGCCTTGGGTTGAGCAGTCGGTCGCCGCTGATTTCCGGCTTGGCCAGGACCGAAGACGGGAGGAGCGTCCGGGCGTCGTCGGCGTCCTCGTTCGCGAGGAGGACTTCGGTCACCGGGCGCCGGCTCTCGGTCCACGGAATGCCACGGCATCGGCCGGCGTGGGGGACGACCGCCTTCGGGTGGAGCCAGACCTCGCATCCGTAGGGGCAGCGGGCGGTGAGGTACTCGCACTTGGTCACGGCAGCACCTCCCTCACTCGCTGTTGGCGAAGGGCTTGAACCAGTCGTTGGGATGGAGGTTGGCGATTCCCAGCTGTTGGTTGACCGGCGAGTCGGGGTCCTCGATGCCATCGAGGGCCGGGTTGTAGAGCATGAGCACGTCGGTGTCTTGGAGGAGGAGATCCTCGAGCCAGTCGACCTGATCGTCGTCTTCGTGGGCAGGGATCCGTTCGATCCAGTCCGGGTCCACCAGTTCGTCGATGTCGTCGAGCATGGAGAGGATGACGTGGACGACCATCTCGTCGGCTGTGCAGGTCGCGATCGACTCGAGCCACGGGAGTCCCTCCGCGACGCGCTTCGCGACGATGGCGAAGCGCGAGGCGAAGGCCGACTCGAACCGCTCGTCGGCGTGACGCCGAGCGAGAGGCGGGAGCGTGCTGAGGATCTCCTCGCCGAATCCCTGGTGGAAGTCGTCGTAGATGAGTTCGGCGATGAACCAGACCTTGGCGGCCGACCGAGGGGTCAGTTCCGAGTCGGAGTAGAGCGAAGCGAAGTCGGGAACATCGGAGACGAGCCGGATCGTGCGGACCGGGCGCCGATCGATCAGTGGTGCTTCGGGGTGCATCACGGCCTCCTCAGGCGACGTCGCGGTCGGTGGAGCCGCGGCTCGTGTTCGTCGACTCGTGAAGAAGTTGGAGCAGTGCGGATCGGGGCACTCGAAGGGAGCGACCGAGCGCGATGCACGGAAGGCCAGAGCGGCCACCGGTGGCCCGCCACTCTCGGGTGAGCGCGTAGGCCGCGTTGCGGCTGATGCGGAGGATGGTGGCCGCCTCTTCGACGGTGAGCACCTCGGATTCGCTTGCGTCGGTGGTTTGCACAGTGGCTCCTTGCGTCGTCGAGCGTTTGCTTGACTACGCCCGAGCCGGCGCTGTTTCTCGCGTCGGCTCACAAGCTGAGGCCGCGGTCGGGTGTCCTTGCGTCCGGTTGGCCGTACGCGATCTCCCAGGCGGTCAGCTCGCCGGTGGACCGCTGGAGGCGCTCGGCGACGGCTTCGTCGGCGGGGGCGGGTGGGACCTTCGGGAGGGCCTCGCCGTCGAGGGGGTCGACGGCGGCGGTGAGGTAGAGGTGGTTGGCGAGGCGGCCGCGGGTGATGTCGACGTAGGTCTCGGCGCGGGTGGCGGTGGCATCGACGCGGCTGGTCGACACGTCGCTGCGTCGAGCCCTGGACGGCGTAGCTGGTGAGGGCGTAGGCGTGGTCGATGCCGACCTCGCTGCGGCCGCCGCGGTTGCGGTGGTGGTCGAAGAAGCTGCGGGGCAGGTCGATGGTGCCGATGCCGTCGAAGTCGACGGTGATCCTGTCGTCGTCCTTCTTGTCGCCGTGGTGGATGGCGGTCACGGTGCCGAGCGCCCCGTTGCGGACGTAGGCGCGACGGTCACCCTCGGGGTGGAGGTCACGGTTCGGGGCTCGAGCGGTGACACGGTCGCCGACGGAGAAGTGGCGGTCGTCGCTGGCGATGATCTCGTCGGTGCCGATCTCGCCGTGGATCTGACGGAGCTGGTGGGCGAGGCGGTTCAGCTGGCGGCGGGTGGTGTTGCGCCGGTCGACCATCGGGTGGTCGTGGCCTTCGTGGTGGGCGTCCCACCAGCGGGCGAGGACGTGCCGGTACATGGCGAGGTCGTCGTCGACGACGTGGAGGTGCCCGGCCCGCTGGAGGTGATCGAGGGCGTCGTCGATCCGGCCGTCGCGCAGGGCTTCGGCGGCCGCCCGGTCGTTGGGGTCACGGACCCGATGGGTGGTGACCAGTTCGGGGGTGTCGCGCTCGTGACGCTCGCAGAGCACTCGGAACATGCCGCCCGCAGCGATCGCTCCGTGCTGGGCCGGGTCGCCGATGAGCCGCAACGTCGCCCCTGCGGAAGCGGCCATCCGCATGAGCTGGTCGAGGTCGCGGTCCGACAGCGTCGAGGCCTCGTCGACCACGAGCACCGTCCGGGAGTCGAGGGGGTTGGCGTGGGGGTCGTCGTGGACGAGGTACCAGGCGACCGTTTCGCACTCGATCCCGGTGGCCGCCGCGAGTGTGCGAGCGGCCTCGCCCTTGACGGCCGTGCCGACCACTCGGTAGCCGACCGCCTGCCACGCCTGAGCGGCGGCGGCGACGCTGGTGGTCTTGCCGGCGCCGGCCCGTCCGATGGCCGCTTGGAATCGGTGCCCGCTCGTGCACCACGACGAGACCAGTGCGCGCTGTTCCTCGGAGAGGTGCGAGTGCGTCTCGAACGCGGCGGAAAGTGCAGCTCGGGGAGACGAGGCTCGCCCCTTGGTGGAGGCCCTTGGCGACGCGGGCCATGATCCGGTCCTGCACGCCGAGCATCTCGACCGTGGTGAACATCTCGACGTCGTCGCCTCCGAGGTGGAGCACGTGGCGTGATGCCAGGAACTCGTCGGTGAGCTCCTCGAGGCGAGCGGCGCCGCAGAGCAGCGGCTGGGGTGCGGCTTCGTCGCCGGACGGGGTGGTTGGCGAGTGCGACGAGGGCTTCGGCTCGGCTGAACACCGATCCGCCGTGGCAGATCCCGTCGGGCCCGGCGAGTGAGGCGAACAGGTCCTCGGCGTCGGGTTCATGGATGGGTACGTCGTGGCCGTGACAGGCCGAGATCGCCGCAGCATCGAAGCCGTGTGATTCGGCGCGTCGCCGCCAGTCGTCGACCAGCTCGGCGACGGGGGTGTGCTGCTTGGCGGGGCGGGTCCGCAGCACGATGTGTTCGATCTCGCCGGGGTGGGCGCCGCGCCCGATGGCTTCCTCCAGCTCACGGAGGGCGTCGTCGATCTCGGTGCGGCGCTTGGAGAACTCGGCGAGCACCGCGTCGTCGATGCCGTCGATCTCCCATCCGCCCTTGCGGCCGGGTCGCCATCGAACTCCGAGGCGGGACGAGAGTTGGTGGCGCATCTCGGCAGTGGCCAGGGCGGAGGCGGCGTGGGTGTGGCGGTAGAGGCCCCGGGAGTCGAGCGCCCGGCGGCGACCCGTCCTCGAGGGTGACGGTGTTGGCGACGACGTTGTGGTGGTGGGGGAACGGATCGAGCGCCCGGGAGGTGAGGTGCCGGAAGGTCGCCACCATCCAGCCGGCGGCGGGAACGGGCTTGCCGGTGACCCGCGCCGATGGCGGCATGTTGTTCGAGCCAGCGCATGGCCCAGTCGTTGCCGCTCTGGATCGCGCCGAGCACGGCGGCCGATGTCTCGGGCGTGCCGACGAGGGCGAGGACGCCGAGGGACTTCTCGGTGGTGAGGGTGAGGTCGAACGCGACCCTGACCGACGGTGGGTGGCGGCGCTCCAGGAACGCGACGAGCTCCCGACGGGTGACGATCCACTGGTTGCTGGGTGCCACGGTGAGCGACGAGGTACGCGCGGCGCGGGCGCCGCCCGGCAGCGAGGGTCTCCTCGATGTCGTCCCGGTGGTCTTCGTGGTGCTTGGCGATCTTGCGCATGTACCGCTGCGGTGACGCCGGCCAGACGGGCGGCCTCGCCGATCGGGAACTGGTCATCGGGTGTCCCGGTGGCCGAGAGCGCCTCCGGGCTCGTCCCGGTCTCCCTGGCGTCGACGCATCGGGACAGCTCTGCTTCGGCGACCCACCGGGTTCCGTCCCGGTCCACGACCGGGACGAGAAACGAGCCCTCTGGCTGGACCGGGACGCCACCGGGAACCGAACCGGGAACTGAACCGGGAACTCCAGCGGGAACGGGACCGAGCCGGGACAGGGCCATCCCGGTCCCGACATCGAGCATCCGGGACACCTCCGCCTTGGTGACGCCGAGCACGGCGGCGGCGTCGGCTTCCCCGTAGAGCAGTTCGCCCTCCGTCCCGGTCGCCGTGTGGTTCCCGGCTCCCAGCTTTGGTCGCCGTCCCGGCGGATCCCTGGGCGGTGATGAGCCGTTCACCCGTGCGCGGGTCCCTCCCGGCCAGCACTCGAGCGAAGTCGGACCGTTCGACCTGCCCAGCCAGGCCGGTGGCTCGGGCCGCCTCGCCGAGCCAGCGCCCTGGCTCCTCCCCGCTGTCGGCGTAGTACCGGGACGGTCCCTCGGGGCCACCGGGACTCGGTGTCGGTTGCTCCTTGGGGAGTGGCTGGAGATACCGGACGATGGCATCGACGACCTTGGCGATGTCGCGGCTGCCACCGCCGAGCGGGGTGATCGTGAACTTCACAGCCGGCCCGACCGGGACGGGCTCGCAGGTTTCCCGGAGGGGAACCTGCAAATGTGTGCGCGCCGGATCTGGCCTTCAATGCGGCGCGATCGGGCTGGGACCGGGACGCTTCCGGGACGGGTCCCGGGGGTGCGGGGGGTCATCGTCCGAGGGCCTTGCTCGGGGGGAGGGCCTGGTGCCGTGGGTCGCTCGAAGCGGTCGAGCCGCGCGGTGACCTCGGCGACCTGGGCGCTGTAGTCCTTGACGGCGGCGATCCGGTCGAGGTGGGCATCGAGCAGCCGCTCGTGCGCCTCCCGGGTCCACTCCGGAAGTCGCCCGAGGCGGTGATCGCGCAGCGGCGCCACCTCGGTGTAGACGGCGATCGATCTGCCCGGCTCGATCCACTCGGCGAGGCGGAACTGGGCCAGGCGGTCGAGCGCTCGGTTGAACCGTCCGTGTTGGCCGGTGCCTGGCCCGAGGCCAAGCGTCTGGGCCAGAGCATCGGCCGGCAGCAACGGCCGGCTCCTGTTGGGTCCACAGCACGGGCATCCGGCGGAGGATCGCGACCGAGCTGGGCCCGACGACGGCTCCCCAGCACTGCTCGACGTACGGGTGGGCCAGGTCGAAACCGAGGCGACGGACTTGGGCATCGGGATGAGGGCGAGCGTGTAGCTCGAGGTTGGTCTCCATACCGGACTACGCCTCGGAGCGGCCCAGATCACCGCGGTGGATCCCACGAGAACGCCAACCGGGACGTGACCGGGAACTCGACCGGGACGAATGGAGCCGACCGGGACAGGAATTCTTCCGATTTCTCGAAACCGGGAACCCAAACGGGAACTCCACCGGGAATGGCCGCGCGGAACCTCGGAGTGTCCACACGACACGAGGAGGTCCCCGATGGAACGAATCCTGCAAGTACTCGACGCCGAATGGAAGGAGCTGGCCACATCGCCCGAAGGCCGGCGAGCTCTGATCCGCTGGACGAACGATCACGACGTGCTCGTCGGCCTGCACGACCTGAACGACGTCGTCGCCTGCCGGTACGAGGAGATCGCCTACGACGTTCTCCTGATCCTCGCGAGGCGGTCGCCCACCGATGAGATCGCGGCCCGCACGCTGTTCCAGATGCTGCTGCCCGGCCTCGTCAGCCTCGTCGGCACCGTCGGCCAAGGTGACTACGACGCTCAGGACGAGATCGTCGCCCTCGCCTGGGAGCGCATCCGCACCTACCCGACCACCCGCAACGGCTCCGTCGCCGCCAACGTCGTGCTCGACGTCCGCAAGCGATACCTGAAGGTCCGGCATGGTGACGAGACGACCCCGCTGTCATCGGTGGACGAGCCGCTCGACGACCCGGCCAACTCCCCGGAGGAGCAGGTCCTCGGACTGCTCCTGATCGAGGAGATCGCGGCCGCGCAGCGCGACGGTCTCATGACCCCCGCCGTGCTCTCGACGATCATGCGGACTCGACTCATCGGTGAACGGCTGGCCGAGGTCGCCGCCGATCAGCGCGTGGAGACGCACGTGCTCTGTCAGCGCCGGTGGCGAGCGGAACGCCGCCTTCGTTCCCTCCCGCTCGCCGGCTGACCGCGATGAGCGCAATCGTTGTTCCAGCACAACCAGTGGACTTGGTCGTTGGTAGCTGTCTAGCCTTTCCCTCGAGCACCGCATGGTCGTGGCTCCGGTCTTGCCCGCCTGACCGTTACGAGGCGGACCACCCATCACGACTGAACGCACCGCGGTTTCCCTCTACCGCCGCTGCGATCACGAGGCTCATTGCTGGGTGTTCGGCCGTCGTGGGGCACGGATCTTCTCTCCCGAGGAGGCCGCCCGTGTCTTGGACCGGACTGCCACAACCCACACCGCGTGCCAGATCCCCACTGGTCGCCGCCGCGATTGCCGCCGCCCTCGTCCTCTGCCTGGGGTCGTCGTGCGGAAGCGACGACGAGACCATCGGTGGCACCACGACAACGGAGCGCTCGACAACGTCGGTGCGAGGCACCTCGAGCTCGGGGGCGACGACCTCGCCCACGACGAGCACCGACTCGTCAACCTCGGTGCCGACGACGGACCCAGCCGCAGACCCGGCGCACCAGGAGATCATCGACGCCTACGTCGCCTACTGGGATGCTCGCTTCGCTGCGAACTCCGGCATCCCGAACCCCCAGGATCCTGCGCTCGCTCGCTACGCGACTGGGCGCC
This sequence comes from uncultured Actinomycetota bacterium, assembly GCA_963773765.1. Classification (GTDB taxonomy): domain Bacteria; phylum Actinomycetota; class Acidimicrobiia; order Acidimicrobiales; family Microtrichaceae; genus CAVZCC01. Next base: position 680,087 of record CAVZCC010000006.1, read on the forward strand.
AGCTCGAGGCGGTGATCGCCGAGACGCAGGAGAACCTCGACGCTGGGCGAGCGCTGCAACCGTCGCCCGACCCGGTGAACTTCCGGCGGGTGACCGTCGTTTCCGTCGACGGCGACTCGGCGGTCGTCCAGGAGTGCTTCGTCGATGACGGACAGGTGATCGAGTCGGCGACCGGTCGAGTGCTCAACGACACGGTCGCCACGCACAGCGTGCAGGCCGACCTGCTCCGAGTCGACGGTCAATGGCGGGTCTCCGCCGCAACGCTCATCCAACGATGGGAGGGGGTGGCCGGATGCGCACTCGCTACTTCTTGATCGCACCGCTCGTCGGTCTCGCACTGTTCCTGGCCGCGACGCCGGCCACAGCCGAAGGTCGCCCACCCGAGGACGACGCCTACATCGACCAGGACGACAACCCCACCGTCGAGGTCGGCGACAGCGACGACGGCGAAACCGGGGACGACGGATCCACCGGCACCGGGGACCCATGCGTCTGGCAAGTCGTCATCGCCGACGACTTCGCCTCGCACGTCTACGACACGGACGGGACGATCCAGTACTCCGAGACCGGCCGCTGGCTCCAGAAGGTCTGCCCCGGCGTCGGAGCGGTCCAGGTCGACGGACGGTTCCTCATCCCCGAGGGCGGCGTCGTCGACGTCGAGGCTCTGGCCCTCCAGGCACGTGCGTCGATCGGCATCTCCGGTCCGGTGATCCGCACGAGCCCCGAGGCCGGCAACCGCCTCTATGTCCGAGTCCCGACGTGGCTGTGGGTCGACGGCGGCTGGTGGCACGGCTACTCAGCGACGGCGTCCGCCGGGCGGGTCACCGCGACGGTCTCGGCGCAACCGGTCGCCGCGTCGTGGACCTTCGGCGACGGTGGATCGGTCACGTGCAGCGGTCCCGGTGTGCCGTGGCGGGCGGGCCTCCCGGAGGATGCCACCGACTGCTCGCACACCTTCACCACCTCGTCCGCTGGTCAGCCCGAGGGCACGTTCGCTCTCTCGACCACGGTGACGCTCGAGGTGTCCTGGACCTCGAACATCGGGTCCGGCGGCACGCTCGAACCCATCAGCCGAACGGCCAGCCAGGCGGTCGAGGTCGGCGAGATCCAGGCCATCGGAACCGGCGGCTGAGGAGGCAGCGTGGCCACGACTACTCGGACTGATTCACGCGATCGCCGACCGGGTTCGCCCAGCTCGAACGGCGCCGGCACGGTGCACACGCCGGCAGTCGCTCCGCCGAGGCGGCGAGTGCGTCTGCCCGAGCTCGCCGTCGGGCTGCTCGTCACGGTGATGTTCGCTCTCGGCGCCGTGCTCTGGCACCTCAACGCGAGCAGCAAGGTTCCAGCGCTGGCCGTTGCTTCGCCGATCGAACGCGGCGAGGTGATCGAGGCCGCCGATCTCCGAGTCGTCTACGTCGCGAGTGACGACCCCCTCGCCCGGATGTCGTCGGGCGAGTCGGACGCAGTGGTGGGCCGCGTTGCACTCGTCGACCTCGCAGCGGGCACGTTGCTCACACGCTCGGTCGTCGCCGACGCAGCCGCGCTCAACGTGGGCGATGGTGTCGTCGGCCTCGCTCTCGATCCAGGCCAGTACCCGGCGCTCGGGCTCGCACCGGGCGATCGTGTCAACGTCGTCCGGTCGGGCGAGGCCGCACCCGAGACCGACGACGCGCCGGACACCCAGGTGATCGCCCGAGGTGCGACCGTGTTCGCGGTCGAGGACCTCTCGAGCGATCGCAAGCTCGTCTCGATCCTCACATCGGAGGGAGACGCGGAAGTCGTCGCCGCGACAGCCGGAGCCGGTGGACTGCGGCTCGTGTTGGTGGCAACGCCATGAAGATCGTCGCCTTCGGATCCGTTCGAGGTGCCCCGGGGGTCACCACCACAGCGACGTTGATCGCTGGCGCGTTGCCCGACCCGGCCGTCTTGGTCGAGGCGGATCTCGCAGGCAGCGTGATGGCCGTTCGCTACGACCTCGGCCGCGAACCGGGCCTCACGACGCTCGCCGCATCTGGAACCCTCGAGCCGGACGGGTGGCGTGAGCATGCACAGGACGCCGGCGGTGTCCCGGTGCTCGTTGGTCCGGACTCGCCGGCCAACGCACGCTCGCTGTGGCGCAGGGCGGGCTCCTCGCTCGGGCAGACCCTGGCGTCGAGTGACGCGACGGTCGTCGCCGACCTTGGGCGACTCGATGACGAAGTACCTCTGCTCGACCGTGCCGCGCTCCTGGTGCTCCTCGTTCGCCCGGTGGCCGAGCACCTCGTGACGCTGTCGCACCGACTCCCGATGCTTCGCGGCCAGGCGCAACGTCTTCAGGTTGGGGTGGTTCTCGTTGGTGAGGGCTCGTACCGGCCCGTCGATGTCGCCGGCCCGTTGGGCGTCGATGTGCTCGGCGTTCTCCCGCACGACCCCCGTGCCGCAGATGCGCTTTCTGGCGGAGGGACAGGGCTGACCCTGGCGAGATCTCGCCTGTTCCGGGCGGCGACCGGAGTGGCCACGACGATTCACTCGGCGATCGGCACCTACGACGAGCCGATCGGGGCGGCCCGATGACCGCCACGATGCAACGAACCGGGCGGCAGCGAACCGGATGACGCCCTCGTCGCCCGACTTCATCGCACCGTTGGCGACGCGCTCACCGACGCCCACACCGACCACGAGACAGCTGGTCGTGGTCGGCTCCCGCTCGACGATGAGCGTGCACTCGCCCGCAAGCTCGCTTGCCGACGAGCTGCGCCGAATGGCGAGCGACCGCGTTCGCCGAGGGTCGGGCCCCGCTCGACGACGCCGCCGAAGATGCCATCACCGTGGCAGTCCTCGATCGTCTCCACGGATCTCGCCCGACTCCAGCCGCTTCTCGACGATCCGTCCATCCGCGACATCCACATCTCGGGATGCGAACGGGTCTGGCTCAACCTCCGCGACGGCAGCAAGGTCCAAGGCCCAGCCGTCGCCGACTCCGACGACGACCTCATCGAGCTCATCGCCACCGCCGCTCGGCGACTCGGCCGCAGCGAACGGCGTTGGGACAACGCCCATCCCGAGCTCAACCTGCAGCTCCCCAACGGCGACCGGCTCCACGCCCTCATGGCGGTGTCCGGTCGACCGACCGTGACCGTTCGCCGCCACGACTTCGACATCAGCCGGCTGGCCCAGCTCGTGGACGCGCGGGGTGTGCGACGAGCTGCTGGCCGGGTTCCTCTCCGCCGCGGTGCGCGCCCGAGCGAACCTGATCGTGGCCGGCGGCACCGGGACCGGGAAGACCACGACTCTGCGGTGTCTCATCAACGAGATCCCCGCCGACGAGCGGCTCATCACGATCGAGGACTCGCTGGAGATCGGCGTCGAGCGCTTCGACGACCTCCACCCCGACCACGAGACGCTCGAGGCCCGCGACGCCAACACCGAGGGCGTGGGCGCGTTCATCGCTCGCAGACCTCGTCCGCTCCGCGCTGCGGATGGACCCCCAGCGGGTGATCGTCGGTGAGGTCCGCGGCGCCGAGGTGCTGCCCGATGCTCCTGGCGATGAGCCAGGGCAACGACGGCTCGATGTGCTCGATCCACGCCGACTCGTCGAAGGGGGTGTTCTCCCGCCTGGCGATGTACGCCGCCATGACCGCCGAACGGCTCGCCCCCGACGTCACGAACCTGCTCGTGGCCAACGCCGTCGACCTCGTGTCCACCTCGGCTGGGTCGACGGAGAACGTGCCGTGACCAGCATCCGTGAGATCACCGGCACGCTCGAAGGCCGGCCAGGTCGTGTCCAACGAGCTGTGGCGACCCGGACCACGGGGAGCAGGTGTTCCGGCTGCTCCACCGACGACCGAACTGGCCGAGTCCCTCGAAGCCCACGGCTTCCGACCCCGTGACCACGCCGCCGCTGAGGGGTGGTGGCGATGACGCGTCTTGGTCCTCGCCGCACTGGCGGCCGGCGCGGCCGTCGGGCGTGCTCATCATGGTCGCCGGCCTCACCGGTCGTCAGCTGTTCTCGACCCGTCGACCTCGACGCTGCGGTCGCACGCTCGGGTCGAGCGCTCGCTCGGTTCGCCGCCGTGATCGGCGCTGGACTGTTCGTGCTGGCGGCCACCGGCTGGATCGTCGGAGCCGTACTCGCCGGCGCTGCCGCGTGGGTCCTGCCGGGGATCCTCGGCGGCAAGGCCGACCCGCGAAGCCGCGATCGACCGCACCGAAGCCATCGCGTCGTGGACCGAGATGATCCGCGACTCGATCGTCGCCGCATCCGGACTGGAGGAAGCCATCGTCGCCACCGCGCCGGTGGCGCCGCCCGCCATCGCACCAGAGGTGCGGAGCGATGGTCCACCGCCTCGACCACCAGCGGCTGCCCGACGCCCTCATCGCCTTCGGCGACGACCTCCACCACCCATCCGGTGATCTCGTCGTCGCTGCGCTCGTCATCGCCGCCCGCATGGAAGCGAGCGACCTCTCGAGCCTGCTGTCCCGTCTGGCCGAGGCCACCCGCGGCGAAGCCCGCATGCGCATCCGAGTCGAGGTCGGCCGCACCAGAGTGCGCACCGCCACGAAGGTGATCGTCGGCGTCGTCATCGCGGCCGTCGTCTTCCTGGCCGTCGCCAACGGCGACTACCTCGACCGTCTACGACAGCCCCGGCGGCCAGCTCATGCTCGCCGTCATCGGTGGCGTCTTCGCCCTCGGCGGCTGGCTCCTCACCCGCATGGCCTCCATCGACCTGCCCGAGCGGTTCACCGCCCGCGCCGTCGCGCCGGGCGGTGAGCCGATGACGACCCTCGTCATGGTCATCCTCGGCGCCGGCGTCGGTGTCGGCGTCCTGCTGTGCATTCGGGCGCTGACACCACGCCCGGTTCCGATCGACTCGCGTCCTCGCCGGGCTCGCCCGGCCCGGCCGAGCAGTCACCGAACCCATCAGGCCAAGCGAGGCGCCGTCCGATCACCTCGGCGTGTCGCCCGACGAACCCTCGAGGCCGCAGGGCTCAACCTCGGCGCGAACCGACAGGACCTCGAGCTCGTCGACCGAACCACCGAACGACATGCGCTCGACAAGCTCCTCGGCGGCGTCGCCGGGCTCCTCGTCCCGAACCTCGCCGCCCTCGCCCTCACGACCATGGGAATCGGCCCGCCCGCTCGGTGCTCGTCGCCGTTCTCTCCCTCGGCACCGCGGCCGCTCGGCTTCCTCATGCCGGACTTCCTGCTGCGCGACGAGGCCGAGAAGCGCCGCCGAGCGTTCCGCCACGCGCTGTCGTCCTACCTCGACCTGGTCAACGTGCTCCTCGCCGGAGGTGCCGGCATCGAAACCGCGCTGTACGCCGCGGCCGACGCCGGCGACGGATGGGGCTACCAGACCATCCGCGGCGCTCTGCGCCGCGCCCGCCTCACCGGTCAGTCGCCGTGGGACACCTTCGCCGTGCTGGCCGACGACCTCGGCATCAACGAACTGGCCGAGCTCGCCGCCAACGTCTCACTCGCCGGATCCCACGGGGCACGCATCCGAGCATCGCTCGCCGCCAAGGCCGACACCTTCCGAGGTCACCAGGTCGCCGAGACCGAAGCAGCGGCGGAAGCGGCCACCGAACGCATGACCATCCCGGTCGCCGTGCTCCTGTTCGGCTTCCTCCTCTTCATCGCCTACCCCGCCGTCTCCCAGATCACCTCCGTCACCGGTCCCCAACCCTGAACCGAGCCGCCACCCCCGAAGGAGCACCCCATGCCCGACCTGACCCTGTACTTCGACTACCTCTGCGCCCGGTTCGACTACGTCCCGCCCGATCGGGAACGACGGCTCGCGGCGACAGCGGGATGACCACGACCGAAGTCGCGGTCATCACCTTCCTGCTCGTCGGCGCCGCCATCGTCGTGCTGGGCATCATCTACGCCGCGGCGAAGAACAACGCCGAAACATCCCCACCCCGGCCACGCCCGCGCCGTGACCCAAGCGGTCGACGCCCGGCGCCTCCGTGGCGATAGCGGGATGACCACCTCCCAGGTGGCCATCCTCTTCCCGGCCGTCCTCCTCTGGCTCATGCTCATCGTCCAGTACGGGCTGTGGTGGCACGCCAAGCAGGTCGCCAACGCCGCCGCTGCCGAAGCCGTCGACGTCGCCCAGCTGCCCGGAGGAACGGCAACCGCGACGGCGAGGCCGCTGCGCACGGGTTCCTCGACCAATCCGGCAACCTCACCGACATCACCGTCACCGTCGATCGCACTCCGACGGTCGTCACCGCCGAAGTCGGCGGTCGAGCTCCCCAGCTCGTGCCCGGCTTCGAGTGGTCCGTCACGGCTCGCAGCCAGGGCCCGGTCGAGCGCTTCATCCCGGAGCCCGAACGATGACACGCGCCCGCCGACGAATCGACATCCACGATGACCGCGGCTCCGTCGCCGTCGAGGTTGCCGTCGTCGCCCCCGCCTTCGTGTTCTTGCTCCTGCTCGTCGTCTTCGCAGGCCGTGTGTCCGAAGCCGACGCCAACGTCCGACCGGGCCACGTCCGAAGCGGCTCGCGCTGCATCGCTTCGCCAGCACCCATCCGACGCCGGCACCGACGCCGAAGCCATCGCCGAGGCCAACCTCTCCGCCGCAGGCGTCCAATGCAGCACGCTGACCGTCGACGTCGACACCGACAACTTCCAACCCGGCGGGACCGTCACCGTCACCGTTGCGTGCACCAGCTCGATGGCCGACGTCACCCTGCTCGGCGTCCCCGGTACCCGCACCTTCTCGGCGACGAGCCGTCGAAGTCATCGATCGACACCGCGGGGACGGAACGTGACTCGCCGAGCCACGGACGACCGGGGCAGCATGACCGCCTTCGTCGCGGTCACCGCCGTCGCGCTCGTGATGGTCGCCGGGATGGTCTACGACGGCGGCCAGGTCATCTCCGCCACCGCTCAAGCTCGGAGCGACGCCGCCAAGGCTGCTCGAGCCGGCGCGCAGGAGGTCGATCTCACTTCGCTGCGCTCCACCGGAGAGACGGCCCTCGATCCGGCGCGTGCGGAGGCAAGCGCCCTCGCCTACCTCGCTGAAGCCGGCAGCACCGGAACCGTCGCCGTGGACGGCGCCAACGTGACCGTGACCGTGACGATCGTCCAACCGATGCACATCCTCCCGCTACCCGACCGCACCGTCGTGGCCGTCGAGACGGCCACTGCACTCGACGAGGCAACCCCATGACCCGACAGCGCACCGCTTCGATCGCACGTGGCCTCGCATCGCTCGTGCTCCTCGGCCTCCTGCTGATCGGGCCACCACTCGCTCTCGCCGCGCTCGTCGGCTGGCCGCTGCCCACCGAGATCCCAGACCTCGCTTCCCTCGAGCAAGCCATCCGCTCCGGAGTGAACGACGACATCATCGTGAAGGCGCTCGCCCTCCTCGGGTGGCTGGCGTGGGCCCAGATCGCCGCGTCGATCGCAATCGAGGTCGTGGCCGTCCTGCGGGGACGCCCATCCATCCAGCTGCCGGTCCTTCCCGGATTCCAAGCCACCGCCGGTCGCCTCGTCGCCAGCATCGCCATGATGACGGCGACCTTCTCACCAGCTACGGCCATGGCGGCCGCCGCTCCTCCAGTGCCTGTTGTCGCCTTCGCCGCGCCCGCGGCGCCCGTTGCCGTGCCACCACCATCGTGGGTAGCAACAACGGCTCCCGATGCTGGCCCTGTCGCACCCCCTCGGGTTGCAGACCCACCGGCCACGGTGACGGCCGAACGCCACGACAGCTACTGGGCGATCGCCGAACGCACTCTGGGAGACGGCTACCGGTGGCGCGAGATCCGCGACCTGAACGTCGGCCGCACGATGAACACCGGCGATGTCGTCATGGCCGGCAGCGATCTCGTGCATCCCGGCTGGGTGCTCGAACTCCCTGGCGGTGCCGCGCCGCCCTCGACGACCCAGGTCGAGACGGTCGATTCCACTCCGGTCGCCGCTGAGCTGACCGTCGAGCCGGGGGACAACTTCTGGGAGCTGGCCGAGGAGCAACTCGAGGAAGCCACCGGGCATCTGCCCACGGACGCCGAGACGGCCCCGTATTGGCAGGACATGGTCGAGGCGAACGAGGACCGGCTCGTTCAACCGGGCAACCCAAACCTGATCGTCCCCGGCCAAGAGCTTTGCGTGCCGCCCGTTCCTGGCGTCCCCGCGGGTGGACCGACAGCGCCGCCCGCCGTCGTCGAGGCAATGCCGGAGCCGCCGCCCGAGCCACCCGCCGAACAGCCGGTGCCCGCTCCGTCGCCAGCGCCCACGACACTCCCGGCGGAACCAGTGGCAGAGGCACCTGCGGCGCCAACGGTGCCCGACGCATCGACACCAGCCAGCTCCGCAGCCTCGGACAGCGAGAGCGTGCCCGTGCCTGCGATCGCGGCTGCGGGTCTTGCCAGCGCAGCACTGGCCGTCGGTGCCACCCGCGCGGTGCGGCGCCGGCGGCGCCAGGCCGGTCATCGCTCGCCCCTTTCACGTCCTGGACCATCCGAAGGCGATGCACTTGCCGTTCATCGAGAGCTACTTGCCAACGCGGATGATGTCGCCGTCGATGACCTTCGGCGGTGCCTGGGTGAACTCGCCCAGGCCCTAGCCACGACGGGATGCGAGGCCCGTCCCCGCATCGTCCAGCACGGCCCCGAACACCTCGATGTGTTCCTGAATGCCCCCAGCGACGACGCTCCCGAGGGCTGGCGAGCCGAGGCCGAGGGAGCTGTCTGGACAAGGCGCGCCCCGACGATCGGAGGCGAGGACGCCGAAACGATCTGCGCAGCGCCGCTGCTCGTGACGATCGGCGAGCCCGATGACGGGGGACAGATCTACCTGGACCTCGAGGCCGACGGCGTGGTCTCGTTGACCGGCGACATGGTCACGGCCCGAGCGGTCGCCCGATCGATCCTGACCGAGTTGGCATTCACGCCGCTTGCGGACACCCTCGAGGTCCTGGTCGTCGGCGACCTCGCACCTCCCGATGCCAAGGCTCTCGACCACGTCACCCTCGCCGACTCGTGGGATGACGTCCGCGACGACCTCGCCGCGTGGGCCGAGCAGTCCCATCAGGTTCTCGTCGACAAGGAGTGGCCCAACTCGTTCCTCGCCCGCGGCGCTGAGCCCTATCACGACGCTCTGGCACCGGTCGCAGTGATCGCCAACGAGCCACCGCCGGCCGACCTTCTCGACCTCGTGCTCGCGCTCCGCCCGGCGACGCTGGTGGTGGTCGCCCTCGGCGAGATGCACAGCGCCACCGTCATCGAGTGCACTCCCGACTCGCTCACCCTCCCGGACCTGGGGCTGGTCTGCATCCCGCACCCCCTCGAGGCCGAGGCTCTCGACGCCATCATCGATCTCGTGGAGAGCGCCGACGACCCGGGCGCTCCCGTCGATGACCCTGGTGTTCCCGCCGAGGGGCAGCTGTCGCTACTCGCTCCGCCTGTCGTCGTGGAGCCCAACGCGTGCGGGTCCTGATCTCGACGCGACTGGAGGAGCCGGACTTCGACGTGCTCGTCCGGGCGCTTGGTGAGATCCGTGTCGAAGGCGGCGATCCAATGGCCCCAAAGCAGACCGCAGTCGTCGCCTACATCGCCCTTCACGGCACCGTGACCGCCGACCGGCTCGAGGAAGCTGTGTGGGCCTCGGCTACCGGCACTTCGCGACGCAAGCGGCTGGCCAACACGATCTCGGAATGCCGCGCCCTCCTCGGTCGCCGACACCTCCCGGCGGCGGCGGACGGTCGCTACCAGGCTGGGCCCGGACTCATGACGGATCTCGAGCTCTTCGATCGGCGCATCCGACGAGCAGCCGATCAGCCGCCGACCGAAGCGGCGGACACGCTCCTCTCGGCGATGGAGCTCGTCACTGGGAAGCTGTTCAACTACCGCAACAGCGACCGATCGTCGTTCTCGTGGGTGGACTTGGAGAACTGGGTGAGCATCTGGGAGCTGAAGGTCGCGGCCGTCGCGCAGAAGTGCGCCGACCTCCTGCTCGACCTTGGCCGCACCGAGGAAGCGGTCGAGGTGGCGCTCCACGCGCTCAGCATCATTCCCACCCACACGGCGCTCACCGAGACGCTGATGCGAGCGCACGCTGCCAACGGTGACCGGCTCGCGGTCCAGCGCGTCTACCAGGAGCACCTCGGTGCACTGGAGACATTGGACCTCGACGACGCCGAGGAGTCGACGACCGAGCTGTGCGAACGGCTGCTCGGAGCGAGGGCCGGCTGACGCTGGGCGGCTCGCGCCAGATTGCGAGCAGTACGGGTGACGGGTGACCCCTATGTCGGGTGAACCCTCGACCGAACTCCGCCGGTGTTGTTGACGTCAGAGTCGTTTCCGCATTGATCAGAATTCGTGCTCGGGCACCCCGGCGTTGGCGAGCAGCTGATAGAGGTCGGCGATGTCGCGGCGGCGGCGCGTGCGGAGCAGTACGTGAAGATCGTCCGCTGCGCTGCCCTGGAAAGCCCGACGAAGAACGTCGATGTGGACGCCTCGGGTTCACGTTTGTGGGACCACCACTGCTTGTCGTCGATGCCGACGAAGAACACGGTGTGGTACTCAAGTCCCTTGCTCTTGTGGACGGTCTGCAGGGGTACAGCGTTGAGTCCTTCGAACTCGTCGCACGCCTCCGTCCACGTGACTGCGTCGGCGCTGACCTGCGCCATCCGAATCATGAACGCTTCGATCATCCTTGCGGTTTCGCCGGGCGCCCGGTGGGAAGGGAAGCACCGGGCTACCGAGTCGGCATCCACGACCTCGAGGAGGCTCGCGACGAGGTCATCGATCGCTTCGGGGTTGGCGGGACCTGTTGCATCCATCCGCGAAGATGCTTGATCTGCGCTGACAGCTTTTCGGACGCGGCACGCTCGTCGCTACCGTCCCCCACATCCGCGCCGCTCAGCGTCGCGATCGCATCTGACACGTGCGTCCATGTGGCAGCGTTGCCGCCCTTGGATGCGGCAAGCCTGACGATCCCGACGAGCAGCGCCGACAGTTCGTCGACCAGGAGGTCTTGCAGTGTGACGGAACCGACCTTTGAGTCGTCGTTCCGGATTCGCAGGCCAACGCGAGCGAGTTCCTGCGTGAACAGCGCTTCGAAGTCCGCTGCCTTCTGCCGGACGACGATCGCGTAGTCCGACGGAAGTCGACCGGGAGGCGTCGCGGTCGGCGGCTACCCAGTCGGCGATCTGACGCGCCTCGTGGTCCACGGAACTGAAGCGCCAGATCGCTGCCGGGTCATCGTCGATCGTTGACGGGGTTTGAGAAACGGCGCGCTTGCTGCTCGAATCCAGGGCCATGGCGAAGACGTGTTGCACGGCGATCAGTTCATCTGATGATCGGAAGTTCCATTCAAGTTCGAACGGCTCCGCATCGAAGTCGGAGCGGAACTCGGCGAACGCGTCATCCAGCGCGCCAGCCCAACCCATGATGCGTTGCTTGCTGTCGCCCACCGCCGTCACGATGGTTCGACCATCACCGAACACGGCTTCGAGGAACGTGTACTGCGCGAACGTCGTGTCCTGGAACTCGTCAATGAACACGAACGGGTATGTCAAGCGGAGGGCACGTTGGATGTGCGGGTTGGCGCGGATCACCAGCTCGGCGAGGCGGTTCAGCATGACGAAGTCGACGTGCTGCACATCGCGCTCTACGTACGCCTCCTGCCACCAACGGAACGCGGCGAACTCTTCGGCGGATGTTGGGACCCGTGGCTCGATGGGCAGCGCGATGTTGCCAAGTACGGTGGACAGAAAGCGGTCGCGGGGGATGCCCCGAACCTCGGCGCCCCACTCTGCGCTGCTGCTGGCCAGCGTGTCTAGGAAGTACGCGATCTCGTCGCGGGTCGGGAACGCGATCTCATAGGTGCCCCGCATGTTCCAGTACTCGGGCAACGATGCTCGGAATCGATCAACGATGCTCTTGGTGAAAGCGTCGAACGTCATCGACACGAAACGGGCGGAGTCCTCGCCGGCACGGATCTTCACCCGTCTCGCCAGGTTCACGGCCGCGTCCCGCTTGAACGAGATCGCGAGGATCTCCTTCGGCGGCGGGCAAATGCCAGTTTCCAGCAGGTAGCACGCTCGTTGGGCGAGGAACTCCGTCTTGCCCGCGCCGGGACCAGCCACGACGCAGGCGCTTGCGTCGTGGCGGAGGGCGTCCCACGCCACCGGCTCCAAGTCGTCGATGCCGACCGGCAGCCACTCGTCGGGCGCTGTCCTTGGCATCTAGGTGATCGCCTCTGCGATGCGGTTGATGAGCGCGTCAAGCGGCTCGGGTGTGTCCATCTTGAGCCGATCGGCTTCGATGCCGGTCAGGACCCGGAGGTGGGTGCTGGGTTTGGAGCGTCCGAGGAACAGGTAGCGGTACCACCGCAGTGTCTCGTCCCATTCTTCGTCGTAGACCTCGGGATGTCCGGCGGCACCGAGCACCGCCGTCCTGGCGTCGCTGTTCTCCGGTCCGGTCTGGTTGGAATCAAGGACTTTGTAGTCGTCGAAGAACGCGGACAGAAGGGTCATGTCTAGGTCCAGCGGTGAGCAGAAGTACACGTCGTGGGTCTGCATCGCCTCGGTCCACAGGGCGAATTCGTCATCACCAAAGTCTGCGATGTCGTCAACGCTTTCGAAGTCGTCGACTCCGTCGAACGGGTTGACTCCGATGGCGAGCAGTTGCTCGCACGCCGTCTTGAGGCGACCCTCGCCGCCGCCGTTCCGACCGCGGTCGAGGTCCAGCAGCGTGGCGTGAGGGATGTCCAGATCGGCGAGTAGCCGCCAGAAGTGGTTGACATGCCTGCCGCCGAGCGGAACAACTGCCACGAACGAGCGGTCGATGAGCACGCCACGAGCCTTGGCGAGGATCGGCAGCGCAACCTCTTCGGAGCTGCCCTCGCCGAGGACCACGAACCGGGCGAAGTACAACTCGGGGTACGCCCGCACCGCTTCTCGCACATACGTCGCGTCGGCGTCCGCGTCGCCGGGCAACGTGATGCGTTTGACCCGCGGAGTCAGCGTTGAATCCTCCAAGCGGAAGTGCCGGACCGTCTCGGGATCGACCCGCCCGAGCACACTCGCCGAGTGGCTGGATATCAGACCTTGAGCACGCCCGCCGTCGGCGACGTCGAGCATCTGAAGGATGATGCGCGAAAGGAAGAACGGAGAGAGGCTGTTCTCTGGCTCTTCCACGGCAAGGATGGTCAGAGTCGGCGGTCGCGCCTTCTCGACGTTGAACTTGTCATCCATGGTCCCGTCGGCGATCCCGGCTTCAACATCGAGCGTCGCCGCAGTGAGGGCGATGTGCAGCAACGAGCGTTGACCGTCGCTGAGCTGGTCTGCTCGTCGGTCATGCCCGGTCGCCGTAGGTTCGAACAGCAGGTCGGCCTTGCCCACGAACTGTGAGAAGTCACGATCGACTGGACGGAAGCTCGGGTTGGCATCCGTGTCAGCTTGGTGCAGTTCCTGCCAGCGGTCCGTGAGAGCACATTCCACCGACGCGACGACCGGTTCGGCGCGGAAGTCGTTGGTCAGGTCCACCGCTGCGGCGCCGATCTTGTCCTGAAGCGCTTGCGACCAGATCGCCGCCCGCCACAAGCGGCCCTTGAGGAACGCGGTGACGTGGCGTGCCCCATCGCGCGACGCCGGCACGTAGATCATCTGGACACGTGCCCGGTCAGCGGGGCGCAACGGCTTCCACTGCTCATCGGTGTACTCGTCGTCGAACGTCTCGATGACCCGCCGAGATTCTGTGACGGCGCCATCCACCGAACCATCCGCGACCCACGATGCTTCGATTCGGAAACGGCATTTCAGCATGCCGTTGTCATCGGCGGCCATCTGCCGAAAGAACTCCGGTACCGCGGCGGCATCATCGTCCTCGTCGTCCAACTCCGGGAACGTGATCACCGCTTCGATCGAAAGCTCCCGAGTGTCGGGCTCCTCCTGCTCAGCCACCGGTACGTGGAAGTCCTCCGCACGGACTTGACGCTGTTCCTGTGAGATGCCGAACATCCGGAGCAGTCCCTCAAGGGCCGCCGTCTTTCCCGAACCGTTCGCGCCGATCAAGGCCGTTAGCCCGGCATCCAACTCGATTCGAACAGGGACCGGTCCGAAACATCGGAAGTTGGTCAACGTCAGGCTCTCAATGTGCACGCCGCGACTTCCCGTGAGGACCAGCCCCGGGGTTTGACGGGGCGGAGTAGCGACGTTAGCTCTGCGTCTCGATTCGCTGTGGGCCAGTCTTCGCCCGCGCCCTGATAGGTCCAGCGAACAGACCTTCTTGCCCCGGGCTCGACTCTGCCGCTGTCAGAACGAACACCCCGAGCTCGGCAGGCCATGTGGATCGAGCGGCTGGTCCTCGACGATCGAGACGAAGAGGTCTTGCGGGCAGCGGTCCTGCCCGTCGATGCGGATGCCGAAGTGCAGGTGGGGTCCGGTGGAGTTGCCGGTGCTGGCGCTCGACATAAGCAACTGGCCGGTGGCGACGGCATCGCCGGTCGCCACGGCGTGGCTGCCACCGAGTCCGTGGCAGTACGTGTACTGCGCCCCGTCGTCGCCGTTGACCACCACACCGACGCCGCACTTGCCGCCCGTCGTGATCGACACGACGGCCCCGCTCGTCACCGAGTAGATCGGCGTGCCGGTGGGGACGGGGATGTCGGCGGCGGGGTAGTCGTGGTGGGGCTTGGTGAACCACTCGGGATGTTCGTCGTACCAGCGTCGCTCGAGCGGCAGCGTGTACTCGCCGCTCGTGGCCAACGGGCCTCCGCTGCACGGGCCGAGCGGCGCCGTCGTGGGAGCTCGTCGATTCATCACCTGCCGACGTCGTCGTCTCGGTTGACGCCGCCTCGGGATCCTCGACCTTCGTCCGGTACACCTCCATCCACTTCTGCTGGTACTCGCGGGGTGTGAGGCGGTTGCCGGCACCGGGTGACGGGACGACGTCCCACTCGGGTGAGCCGGCGGCTGGGACATGGCCGATGTACCAGGCGACCGGAACCGCGGCGGGGTCGTTGTTGTTGGCGGCCAGGATCGCCGTGATGTTCTCGGCGGCCTTGGCGTCTTGAACGTCGGGCGGAGCGAGGTAGGCCCGGGCGTACCCGCCGTAGCCACCCCAGGAGCTGTCGAGGAACTGGTACGCACCCGACGCGCTCGATCCCGGGGCGCGGGCGGTGTAGTCGTCGCCCGACTCGAGGTGGCGGATCGTTGCCTGGATCGCCGCCAGCGACGCATCGACGTTCGGTCCGCACAGCCCCTGTACCGGGCCGCTCGCCAGGAGCAGCACGGGGAGCAGAGCCATCAGCAGCACTCCGGTGAACAGGCTGCCGCCGAGGACGGTCATCTTGGCCTTCATGGCTACGAAAGCCATCGGGCGATGGATTTCTCGCGGAGTCGTGAGAGATCGAGGCGGCTCACGGGCGTAGTCGGTTGTCAGCCACTCCACGCCTTCAAGGAGGTCGCCCGATGCCGCACCCTGTCGGTCTCATCGCCCAAGTCACGGTCAGTCCCAGTGCCGACGGGATGCCCGGCGCCGATCTGATCCAGCAGCTCCTGAACTGGGGCCAGATGCTCGCCCTGTGGGGGAGCCTCGCCGCGATCCTCGCCGGCGCCGCCATGTACGGCCTCTCCCGCGAGGGCGGAAGCTACAGCGGGGCCGGACGGGGGAAGGCGCTCGCTCTGGGCGGTGTCGTCGGCGCAATCCTCGCCGGCGTTGCCCCGGCCGCCGTCAACATGCTCTTCGAGGCGGCGGCGTGATGAGCGCCGAACGGAGTACCCGACACAGGCAGCTCGTCGTTGCCGGGATCGTCGTCGCGACGCTCTTGGCCGGCGCACTCCTCACGGCGATCGGCCGGACCGACCCGGTCAGCCAGCCGACGTCGCCGGAGACCGCTGGGATCGCCGCGCCCGGCCGTGCCACCGGCTCCGCGGGCCCGACGGCCGAGGTGTCCGGCGTGCCCGTTGGGTTCGCACGGACGAGCAGGGCGCCGTCGCCGCGTCGATCGCCTACGCCACCGCGCCGCAGCGCTGGCTCTACTTCACCGACGACGAGATCACCGCAGCGGTTGCGGAGATCGCGACACCCGTCGCTGCGCCTCGACTTGCCGACGAGGTGGTCGCCGAGGTCGGCGTCGCTCGCGAGCGGCTCGGGGCCTCGCCCGGGCGGGTGTGGTGGCTGGTTCGACCGATGGCATGGCACGTCGAGTCCTTCAGTCGAGGACGAGGCACGGATCGCCGTGTGGACGGTGACGGTGCTCTCGGCCGAAGACGTGGCCGCGCCACAGAGCGAGTGGATCACCGTGACGATCGACCTCGCGTGGGTCGACGGCGACTGGCGAGTCGACGCGGTTCGGGACACGCCCGGGCCGACGCCGATGAGCGGACCGAACGACCAACCGTGGGACGCAGCGCCGTTCGACGACGCGCTCGCCGGGTTCACCCGCATGGACGGGGAGCCGGTCGTCATGAGCAGCTTCTCGCCTGTCCTCGCGAGCTTCCCGAACCCCATCGACTGGGTCATCGACAAGGTCGGCGGCTTCGTCGGCGGCGCCGCGACCGCCGGATTCGAGATGATCATCGGCGGGCTCGTCGCCTGGGTCATCGACGCCGTGGTGTGGGTCGTTGGCGGGGTCTTCAGCTTCTTCATCGACGCAACCGACCCGAACGTCCAGGCCGACTGGTTCATCACGCGGCAACGGTCCGTACGCCACAACGCTGAGCATCGGAGCGGCGCTCCTCCTGCTGTTCGTGTTCGCCGGGATCGTGCAGGGCACCCTCTCCGGCGACGTCGGCGGGATGTTGCGCCGCATGGTCGTCGACCTCCCCGTGTCGGTGCTCGGCATGGTCGGCCTGGTCACCGTCACCCAGGCCCTCATCCAGCTCACCGACGTCCTCTCCGCTCACGTGATGGGATCGTTCGAACAGGACATCTCGGACTTCACGACCGTCGTCACCTCGCTGACCGTCCTCAGCGGTGGTCAGGCGACGGCGTTCGTCGTCTTCCTCCTCGGCCTCGTCACCGTCCTCGCCGGCGTGATCCTGGTCGCCGAGCTCGTCGTCCGCGAAGCCCTCATCTACATCGTCGTGGCGCTCGCCCCGCTCGTGTTCGCCACCCGGCTGTGGCCGGCAACGAAGGGCGCGGCCCGCAAGCTCCTCGAGCTGCTCTGCGCGCTGATCCTGTCCAAGCTCGTCATCGCCGTTGCGCTCGCGGTCGCCGCCGCCGCTGCGGTCGGCGCTGGATCCGGCGGCGAGGTCACGTCGCTGCCGACCCCTGAGGTGTACGCCGAGGACCCCGGCGGCTCGGTGACCCAAGCAGTCGGGATCCTCCTCACGGCAGCGGCCGCGTTCGGTGTCGCCGCCTTCTCGCCGATGCTCATCGCCCGACTGCTGCCGCTCACGGAAGGGGCGGTCGTCGCCCAAGGGGTGAAGGGCGGCCCGGTGCGAGCCGGCCAACAAGGGATGATGATGGCGAACACCGCGCAGATGGTGAGCGGCCGTCGCATCAGCCAGCTGGCGTCTGGCCGTGCCGCATCCGGGTCGAGCGCAGGCGGGGCGGCCGCAGGGCGCGGCCCAGGCGCGCTCGGAGCCGCGTGGCGGGGGCGCAGGGGGAGCGGGCGCTGCCGGAGGAGCGGGCGGCGCTGGTGCGGGGGCTGGTGCCGGCGCGGCAGCAGCTGGCCCGGCGGCGGCCGTCGCCGCAGTCGGCATCGGTGCGGCCAAAGCTGTGAAGGGCGCAGCCACAACCGGAGCGAGTGCTGCGACGGCCACCGCCGAAGCGGCAGCGGGGTCCGTCACCAGGCGATCGACCCGTTCCTGCAGCACGACCGAGATCCGGAGCCGGCGGTTCGTCGGGATCCTCCAGCACCTCTCGCGCCGAAGGCTGCGTCCGGCGCCCAAGCACCCAGGTCGAGGCACAGGAGCTCCCGGTGGCCAGTGAGCGAACCGAACGCACCTACAGCCTCGAGCCGCTCGATACCTCGGGCGTCTTCCTGGGGCTCGGCATCGTCCAGTGCCTGCTGATCGGCGGCGGCATCACCTTGGCGGTGCTCGCCATCACCGCAGGCGTCGCCGTTCCGGTGTCCGCTGCTCCCATCGTCGTGGCGGCGATCGCCAGCTTCGCTCGGGCTGGTGGTCATCCCGTGTGGGAGTGGATCCCGCTCGCCGTGGGCTGGGCGTGGGCGGGTGTGCGACGAGGTCGCCGTTGGGACGCACCGCTACCCGCTGTGGGCGACCGAGGAGACACCGGCGCCGATGCCCCCGTGTCTGGAGGGCATCGACATCGTCGACGTCGACTGGCGAGCCGGTCACCACCTGGGAGCGGTTCGTGATCGGCAACGCCACACCCTCACCGCGGTCGTCCCGGTGTCCGGCCCGCAGTTCGTCGTCGAGCCACGTGCGGAGCAGGAGCGGCTACTCGCCGGGTGGGGCGACGTGCTCGGCCAGTTCGCCGTCGAGCGCGGTGTCGTCACTCACCTCGCGTGGTCCGACCTCGCTCGACCCTCGGGCATGCACCAACACCTCGCGTGGATCGATCAGCGGACCACGAGGCGAGGAGAACGCTGCGGCATCGGAGTCGTACCGCGAGCTGCTCGAGGTCGCTACGGCCACGCGCCGTCTCCCACGACGTGCTCGTCACGATCACCGTCGCCCGGGACCGCCTCGGTCGCCACCGGGCCGGGTCCGGCACCGCGGACGACCACCTGAGCCGAGCCCTCGTCTCGTCGACCGAAGCGCTGCTCCGAGGACTGCGGACGGCCGGACTGGCCAGCGCCGATCCGCTCGACGCCCGTGGGATCCAACGCGCGCTGCGCCATCGCATCGACCCCGTCGCCGCCACCAGCACCGAGTCGTCGGGGTCGACTCGTCGAACGCCTCTCGCTCGTCCAGGCGAGCACCGCCGGGCCGCTCACGGTCCACGCCGACTGGCGACACCTCCGAACCGACGGCGCCGTTCCACCGCACCTGGTGGATCGGCACCTGGCCCCGCCTCGCCCAGCCACCGTCGTGGATGGAGCCGTTCTTGGCGGGCGGCACGATCACTCGGACGATGACCGTCGTCCTCGTCCCGGTCTCGACCCACCAGAGCCGGCGCCGGATCGAGCGCGATCTCGTGAAGCTCGAGTCCGACGCCTCGACCAAGGAGGAGAAGGGCCGGCGCGTCGACGCCCGTCACCGACGAGCAACGCAGGCGCTCCTCGATCGGGAGGAGGAGCTGGTTGCCGGCTATCCCGAGATGGCCTACGCCGGGCTCGTCACCGTGTCCGCTCGTGACCTCGACGAGCTCGAAGAGCACGGAGAGATCATCGAGCAGCTCGCCCGTGAGACGGGTATGGACCTGCGGCTCCTCGATGCTCGCCAAGACGTCGCGCTGGGCCGCTGCGCTCCCGCTCGGTCTCGCACCCCAGACCTTGCTGGCGTCATGAGACCGTCGCTGCGTCTGCCGTTCCACCGTGGGACGACCGCCCACGTGTCGAGCGTCTACCCGTTCTCCGTGCAGGCGTCGTTCGGCCACGAGGGCACCTACGTCGGCCTCGACCTCCTCGCCGGCGGCGCCGAGTTCTGCTGGGACCCGTTCGCCGCCTACGCCAACGGCCTCGTGACCAACCCCAACGGCTGGGTCCTCGGCGAACCGGGCAACGGCAAGTCCGCCCTCGTGAAGTGCCTGCTCTGGCGCCAGGCCGCGGTGTACGGCCACGGCCCCAACGGCCGGTGGATCGCGATCGCCGACCCGAAGGGCGAGTACGCACCGCTCGCCGAGCATCTCGGCCTCACCACCGTGCGGCTCAGCCCTGGCGGCACGACGCGGATCAACCCGCTCGCGCCGGGACCCGGCCGCGGCCCACGAACCCGAGGACAAGCAGGTGCTGCGTCGTGCCGAGATGTGCGCCGCGCTCGTCGCCACCGTCCTCGAACGGCCGCTCAGCCAACTCGAGGACGCCGTGATCTTCGCGGCGATCGAACACCTCACCCGCTCGCCACTCGACGAACCCACGCTGGTCGACGTCGCCCGACTCGTCGCCGAGCCAACCGACGAGATGGCCGCACGACTGCGTCGCTCCGCCGCCGATGTCAGCGCCGATGTCACGCCGGTCGCGTACGCGCTCGACAAGCTCCTCTCCCGATCGCTGCGAGGCATGTTCGACGGTCCGAGCACCGTGCCGCTTGCGCTGGGACGGACCCGGCCTCGTGCTCGACCTGTCCGCCGTCCCGCTCGACTCCGAAGCTCTGCCGCTCGTGATGGTGGCCGCCGCCGGGTGGCTGCAACAGCTCATGGCCTGCCCGGGCCCGCAGCGGGTGCAGGTGCTCGACGAGGCCTGGGCGCTGCTCGGCAACCGCCACACCGCCGGCTACCTGCAGACGTGCTTCAAGCTCGGCCGCACCTACGGCACCGCCAACCTGTGCATCACCCATCGGGCCTCGGACCTCGTCGCCCAGGCCGACGACGGGTCCAGCACCGCCAAGATCGCGGCCGGGCTCCTCGCCGACTCGGCAACCAAGATCATCCTGCGCCAGGCGCCCGACCAGCTCGACGCCACGGCCGCACACTTCGGACTCACCGAACCCGAGAGCTCGCATCGTCGGCCAGCTCGCTCGTGGACGAGCGCTCTGGAAGGTCGGCGGACGGACCGCCGTGGTCCACCACCTCATCGGACCGAGCGAGCAGGCATCTGCGACACGGACGCTCGCATGAACGCGAACCACGACCGAGGTCGTGGACGGCGCAGACCTTGGCAGCGAGTCCGAGGCGGCGTGAGCCATGTACGACCGAGACGCCATCATCGCCGCCGTCGACCTCGCCGGCGCTCGCCGACGAGCTCCTCGGCGACCGCCGCGGCGCGGCGCGCACGCCGGCGTGGCCGTGTCCGAACCCGCAGCACGCCCAGACCGGCCGGACTCCGCCAGTCTCCGTGTTCACGAGCCATCGCGGTGAACAGCGCTGGCGCTGCCACGGCTGCGGCTCGGGCGGCACCGCCATCGACCTCGTCATGGCGTGCTGTCAAGACTGACCTTCGCGAAGCGCCTCGACGTACTCGCGCGACGAGTCGGGCATCGGCCCCAGTCGCCATCGTGGACACCGCACAGCGGCCTTCCGACCGCTCCGCCGCTGCCGGCCCGTCCGGTGGGCTGCCGGGACCCGAAGGGAATGGACCGCTACGTCGACGAGTGCGCGGACGTACTCCTCACTGCCGAGGGCCAACGGGTGCGAGCAGTGGCTGACCGACGAGCGAGGACTGCCCGATCGAGGTGCTCGTGGCCAACAAGATCGGCGCCGACCTCGGTCCCCGGCGACAAGCCCGGCCCGACGGCATGCCGACGCTGTTCGGGGGCGGTGCTACCCGTGATGACGGACGGACACGCGGTCTACGCGCAGGTCCGGGTTCCTCACCCGCGACCCGACGGCCCGCGCTACCTGAACCCGACCGGTGATCTCGCGCCGAACCCTCGACTCGCCTTCTTCCGGCCAGCGGTGCAACGGCACCGGGAGGTGATCGTCACCGAGGGCACGATCGACGCCTCTCCGCTGCCGCAGCCGGCTACCGCGCGCAGCGGCTGTCCTGAGCGCCGCGTATCCCGACCAGGCCATCGCCCATGAGCTGTCCCGACTTCCCGAACCCCTCGTGATCGCGTTCGACCAAGACGACGCCGGACGAGCGGCGGCGCAGCGGCTCACTGCCCTGCTCGACGCGCAGCAGCGACACCCGGTGAACCTCGTGCTCCCTCCCGGCGATCTGAACGATGCGCTCGTGCATTCGTCGGACTGGCCGAAGGAACTCGGACTCCGCGTGAACGCCTCGGTCGGTCAGGTCGGCGTCGGCCTCGGTCGTGGCCTCGGATGAGCGGTCGGACCGATAGGGCTCAGGCGGTCTGGAGAATCGAGGCCACCGCGTCGACTCCGTAGTGCGTCGGCAAGTACGGCGGTGATGATGACCGTGAGGTAGGGCACCCACTCGCCGGCCAGCAGGTACGGCGGATCGTCCTCGAAGATCAGCTCGAGCCGGCAGTCGTCGAGCGCTCGGGACGATCTGACGGATCGCCGAGTACCAGACCGAGGCCCACTGCGCCCTCGTGGAAGACGAGCAATCGCTGGTTGGTGGCGAGCAGCGGCATCGACCCGAGCGGCCGCCACTGCGGCGCTGCGAGTCGCTCGGCATCCGCCCGCGCCCGCCTGTTCCCGATCGAGTTCGCCGCTGCAGCGATCCCGAACGTGAGCAGCCCACCCATCGCGAGGAGTCGTCGCTGTTCGACGACCACGTCGACGGCGTGGAAGCGCCAGCCGCTGGCTTCGACCTGGGCGTGGAGCACCTCGCCGGGATCGAGGAGGATCGGACTGGCCAGGACCGGCAGCGGTTCGCCGCAGGCGATGGCAGCCGCCAGCTGCTCGGCCAGTCGGTCTGCTCTGCTCCCGTGCTCGGACCAGGTGTCCACGTGTCGACCATACCCAGGGGGTGTGACAGGAACGCGTACGAGGACACCTGCCGCTCGTACTGTCGTCTCGTGCGGAAGATGGATCCGAACTCGGTCGTGGACGACTTCCGCGGTCAGATCGGGCCTCCTTGGTCAATTGGCAGGCAATCGATGGGGCCCTTGCGGCCAACGGACAACCGGTCGCCATCAAGCGGAAGGCGGCCACAGACGCCTTCTCCAGCTCGCCGTTACCTGGGAGTCTTTCCTCTCGGATTGGTGGATCGCATCGATCAATCGGGACTCGACCGTCTTCGTGGCCACCTTGGACCAACAGTTGCAGGATCACGCGACGACGAAGCTCCGACTGCTACCGACGGAAATCTCCGCGACTCTCGTCACAAGAACCCACCTTGACCTGGATGCGGTAAGGCGTCTGGTCGATCCCAACGGGAACAATGTCGTGTTTCAAACCCGGACGAAGATGCGAACGGTGGCTGACACGCAGCTGGCGGCCACCTACAGAACGAGGGCCCGTAGGAGACTCAGCAGCGAAGTGGCAGGTGGCCGATCTGACACGAATCGCACGCACGCGATCGCGCATCAGTCGAAGCGAGCGGTCGATCGAACTCAATACTCGGCTCCGTGAGCCGAGTACCAAGCCGGCCTTCGCATGGACGGGGCAGCGTGATCTGGACATCGCTGGGATCCGTCGGTACTTGAGAACACCCGACGGTGCTCCTCGCGGTCGCGACCTTTCATTCCGAGCTGGACGTTCTTGCACGGGGCCCTCCGGGTTCCCTGACCTTTTGGTCAGGTCGTTTCGACGATTGGTCCAATCCGGCAGCGTTGAAGCGCGATATTCCTGGCGCTCCGCGGCGTAGTTGGTCGTGGAGCGTGACGGCCTCAGTGGCTTCGAGATGTTGGTGTTCGTCGTCGGGGGAGCGGCGGCGAGCGTGCTTGGCGTTGTGTGGGGCGGGGCTTCCCTCGCGCTGCTGGTTACCGGCAACCGCCCTGCTGTGCCGGCCTCGGTCGCCGGCTCGGCCATCGGGGGACTGCCTGCTCACCTGACGGACCCGGCGGCTGCGTGGCCGGCCCCGTACTCCGAGCTGCTACCCGGACCCGCTGCCTATTGGGCGTGTACGGCGATTGCTGCCGCTCTGCTCGGTGGCGTTCTGGTCGGTCTTTTCAAGCTCCTCGGTCGGGCGAAGGTCGGAACCTCGAAGCGGCGACCGCTCGGAGTTGACGCCCGGCCGTCGTTCGCCCGGGCCCGGGACCTCGCTCCGCTGTTGGTCCGAGGTCGCCGCAACCGGGCCGGTTCATCGTGGCTCGCTTCGGTCGGCGGCTCGTCGCCACCGAGGCCACACCGCACCCGGATGAGCGCCGGGGTGCCCGTCGCGGCGATCGAGGTGCGCTTGGCTCTCGTCGGTCCGTCCCGGTCGGGCAAGACCACCGCAGTGGTGAGCGGCATTCTCGAGTGGGACGGGCCGGCGGTGCTGTCCTCGGTGAAGGCTGACCTGCTCGGAGTCGACGCATGGCTGGCGCTCTCAGCTCGGTGACGTCCACGTCTACGACCCAACGGCGTCCACCGGCGTGGTCACCGCCGGTTGGTCGCCGCTCGACCAGGCGGGGACGGTGCTCGGCGCACAGCGTGCAGCGAGGGCGCTCTGCGACGCAGCGCCCCGTGGCGGTGTCGAGGGCGGGCTTGGACTTCTGGCTGGCCCAAGCGGAGATCCTTCTCACCGGGCTCATGTTCGTCGCCCACCACGTCAACCGGGACATGGGTGCGGTCTGCGAGTGGGTGCTTGTCCAGGACCGACCCAGCGAGCTCGGGCCAGGTGAGGTTCGAGTAGCGCTGGACCACCTCGGTCGGGACCTGACCCAGTGGTCGTAGCGGGTGCCAACGATGTGGCTCGTGCGCTCGTCGCTATCTGGGAGATGGACGACCGCACCCGCTCCTCGGTCTATGCCACCGCGCAGACCGTTGTGTGGCCATGGGCCGACCCGGGTGTCGCAGCCTCCTCCAGGGGTGAAAGCGTCAAGCTCAACTGGCTCCTGGGTGGCCCGAACACCCTCTATCTCTGCGCTCCGATCGAGGACCAGAAGCGGTTGGCTCCGGCGTTCGGTGGGCTGCTGAATGATCTGATCGCCCAGGCGTACCGCCAGGTCGCACAGACCGGGAAGCCCCTCGATCCGCCGCTGCTGATCGTGATCGACGAGGCCGGCAACACTCCGCTTCGGGCCCTGCCCGAGTACGCCTCCACCCTCGCCGGAATCGGGGTCCTGCTCGTCACGATCTGGCAGTCGCTCGCCCAGATCGAGGCCGCCTACCGAGCGACAGGCCGACACGATCCTCACCAACCACCTCACGAAGGTGTTCTACGCCGGGCTGTCGGACCCGGCGTCGATCCGCTACGTCAGCGAGGTGCTCGGTGATGCCGAGGTCGAGACGAGCTCTCGCTCAGGGGTCGAGCGCCTCGGAGCCGGCTCAACGCAGCTGTCGACCACCCGGATGGCACTCGCTCCCGCGCATGCGCTTCGCCAGATGCGCCCGGGCGACGCCCTCCTGTTGCACGGCACTCTCCCGCCGGCCCACGTCCGCACCCGCCCGTTCTACCGAGACCGGGAACTCGCGGCACGCGCCCGCCAGCCCGTCAAGGAGTCATCCGAGTGAACGACCACCGACCAAGGAGTCACCTGATGTCACCCCATCGCTTGCAGATGCTGGCCCTCTACCTCGCCGGGCTGACCCTCTTCGTGCTTCCGTACGCCGTGCTCGGCTGGATGCGCTGGAGCGCCGCGTAAGCGGCAAGGCATCGGACGCCATCGTGAAGCCGTTCCTCCGGGCCACCGATCGAGGCAAGCTCGCCCCGGTCGGGTGGGTATCCGAACCCGCGGGCCAGTGGGCGGGCAAGGAAGTCGACGTCGTCTACGACCCTCGGCGCCACGACGTCGCGTTCGTTCGGGGCGACACCGGCGACGAGGTGCGCAAGGGATTCGAGGGCGTCGGCTACCGGCGGGTGTCGATCGACGGCACCAACGAGATGTGGGTCCGCGACCGCGTCGAGGTCGTCACGGCGGCGATGGATCGCGTGCAGCACCAGCTCGGACGTGAGCAGAGCGCCGACATCGGTGGGCCGTCGCTGTGAACCCGAAGGTCACCCGGCCGGACTGGCGCCCGCGGTGCCGCCGTCGTCCTCCGACGCGGCGGTAGCGTGGTGGCCAGCGATCGGAGCGCTCGCCGAGCGACTGCCTCTGAACAGCTCTCGCTGTTCGACCAAGCGCTCCCTACTGACGAAGCCGGGCTCACACCGGCACAGGAGGCGCCCAGCGATGAACCGCTACGCGCAGATCGCCCTCGAACAGCACCGCCGTCACCGTCCGCTCGAGCACTCGATGATCGACGATCCGACACGGTTCTTCACCGAGATCGGCGAGGAGATCCAAGCGACGGTGACGAGCCAGCGCGACGAGATCCTCGGCCCACCCCGCCCGAACGAGGCGGCCGAGGCCTACCGACTCCGCAGCTACCAGGCCTTGGCCGCAGCCGAGGAGCTGGTCCTGGCCGACCATCACCTGTTGCAGCCGGAGACGACCGATCAGGACGAGGCCGACCCGATCATGACCGGCTACTTCCGGGACCTGGCCCTGATCAACGAGACCATCCACACCTCGTAGACAACGGGTCGCCGACGGAGCGCCCTCCAGCGTTTCGACCCGCAAGCCAGTCCGACCTCGCCCCTCCGGGACAACGGTCCAAGCTCGAGGCCAACCTGTCGGCCCTGCCGCGTCCTCGCCACCTGCGGAGCCGAGCACCGGTGGGCGACCCCCGTCGAACAGGAGACGCTCGCTCGATGGGCTGGGTGGGGTGCGGTGCCCCAGGTCTTCGACGACAACGACGATCGTCACGCCGACGCCCGAGCCGAGCTCCGCGCTCTCCTCGGCAGCGACGAGGCTTGGGCCCAGGCTCGGCGCACCACGCTGAACGCGCACTACACCTCGGCCCCGGTCGTCACCGCGATGTGGACGGCCGTCGAGCAACTCGGCTTCGACGGCAACGGTCGGGTCCTCGAACCAGGGTGCGGGTCGGGCAACTTCATCGGCTTCGCTCCCAACCGTGCCGATCTGGTCGGCGTCGAGCTGGACCCGACCACCGCCCAGATCGCCCGACACCTCTACGGCGCTCGAGCGACCATCCACGCCGAAGGCTTCGAGGACCTCCGTGCCGACGACGGGTCGTTCGACCTCGTCATCGGCAACGTGCCCTTCGCCAAGGTCACCCCGCACGACCCGCGCCACAACCGCGGCCGCCACGCCCTCCACAACTACTTCCTCATCAAGAGCCTCCATCTCGTTCGCCCCGGTGGCCTCGTCGTCGCGCTCACCTCCCGCTACACGCTCGACGCCCGCAACCCATCGGCTCGGCGAGAGATGGCGGCCGTCGGAGATCTCGTCGGCGCACTTCGCCTTCCGGAGCGGGCGTTCTCGGCATCGTCGGGCACCGACGTCGTCGTCGACCTCCTGGTGTTGCGGCGCCGACTCCCCGGCGCTGAACCCGCCGGTCCCTCCTGGGCGAGGGCTCTGCCGGCGGACCTCGACTTGCCGGAGGATTCCCCGGCCGAACCACTCGACGTCAACGAGTACTTCATCGAGCACCCCGACCACATCCTCGGCCGGCTCACGGCCGCTCGGGGCATGTACCGAGAACACGAGCTCACCGTCGAAGCAACGGGTCCGCTCGACGAGCAACTCGCCAGCGGGCCTGGCCGCCATCGTCTCCGACGCACTCGAGCGGGACGCCGGGTTCGCCGTGCAACCCCACCCCGACCGACCAGCGCCTCGACCGACTGCGCCGTCAACGTCGTTCGAGATCACGTACGCCCAAGAGGGCAGCTTCGTCACCAGCGCGAACGGTCAGATCGGCCAGCTCGCCAACGACGAGGTCGCGACGTACGAGCCGCGGGTCGGCAAGGACAAGGCCGAGCTGCGGCGCCTCGTCGGACTCCGCGACGCCGCCCGCTCCGTACTGGCCATCCAGGTCAACGGCGGCGACGACGCCGACCTGCGCACTGCGCAATCGACGCTCACCGATCGCTACGACGCCTACGTGAGGCTCTACGGACCGATCAACCGATCGAGCCAGGCCCGCACCGGGCGCACCGACCCGGCGACGGGCGCCGAGATCATGCGCCGGGTCCGACCCCGCATGGGCGGGTTCCGGGACGACCCCGACTGGCCGCTCGTCGCTGCGCTCGAGGTCTTCGACGACGAATCACAGCAGGCACGTCCGGCGGCGATCTTCACCGACCGGGTGATCGACCCACCGACCGAACGCCACGGTGTCGACACCGCCGACGAAGCCGTGGCCGTCTGCCTCGACGAGTCCGGGGCGGTCGCCATCGAGCGGGTCGCCGAACTGCTCGGCACCGACCCTGAAAGGGCGCGAGCCGAGCTGGGTGACCTCGTCTTCGAAGACCCGACCGACGGCTCGCTCGTCCCGGCCTCGCAGTACCTCTCCGGCAACATCCGCCAGAAGCTCGACGCCTGCCACGCGGTGATCCACGAACGACCCGAGCTGACCGTGAACCGTGCTGCTCTGGAACGGGTCCTGCCTCGCCAGCTCGAACCCACGGAGATCACGGCACGCCTCGGGGCGCCTTGGATCCCGGCCGCGGACATCGAGCGGTTCTGCACTGAGGTGCTCGGCGCCACCGTCGACGTCGAACGGTTGGCCGAGATCGGCCAGTGGTCGGCGCGGCTGCGAGACGGCAGTCGACGAAGCGTTGCCCTGTCGTCGGAGTGGGGAACGGCCCGCGCCGACGGGATCACGCTTCTCGACGCATCGCTCAACCAGCGGCTGCATACGGTCACCGACGCCACCGAGGACGGGCGGCGCGTCCGCAACGACGCCGAGACCCTTGCCGCCCGCGACAAGCAGGAGACCCTCGCCAACCGGTTCTCCGCCTGGGTGTGGGAGGAACCCGAACGCTCAGCCCGGCTCGCCGACCGCTACAACGAACTGTTCTCCTCCACCGTCCTGCCGACCCACGACGGCTCCCACCTCACGCTCCCGGGCCTGGCGGGATCGTTCGTCCCGCGGCCGCACCAGCGCGACGCGGTCGCCCG
Source organism: uncultured Actinomycetota bacterium (assembly GCA_963773765.1). Classification (GTDB taxonomy): domain Bacteria; phylum Actinomycetota; class Acidimicrobiia; order Acidimicrobiales; family Microtrichaceae; genus CAVZCC01. Next base: position 708,552 of record CAVZCC010000006.1, read on the forward strand.
GATCCTGACCGACGGACGCTCGCTGCTCGCCCACGCGGTCGGCGCCGGCAAGACCGCCACCATGGTGATCGCGGCGATGGAACTACGCCGGCTCGGGTCGGTGGCCAAGCCGGCGGTCGTGGTCCCGAACCACATGCTCGAGCAGTTCTCGCGCGAGTGGCTCCAGCTGTACCCGACGGCTCGCATCCTCGTCGCCGATCGCGAGCGGCTCTCGAAGGACCGACGCAAGGAGTTCGTCGCCCGCGCTGCCACGGGTGACTGGGACGGCATCGTGTTCACCCAGTCAGGGTTCGCTCGGCTCCCGCTCGGTCGGGACCTCATGCGTGGCTACCTCGGCGAAGAGATCGAAACCGCACGCCGAGCGCTCGGCGCCTCGAAGGACGGCAAGGGCCTGTCGGTCAAGCGGCTCGAGCGCCGCATCGCCCAGATGGAGGAGACCTACAAGCGACTCCTCGCCGAGCACACCAAGGACGACGGCGTGCGGTTCGAGGAGACAGGCGTGGACTACCTGTTCGTCGACGAGGCCCACGCCTACAAGAACCGGCGAGTCGATTCATCGATCGACGGCGTGGCCGGGACCGGGTCGCAACGGGCGCAGGACCTCGACGCCAAGTTGTGGGCGCTACGTCGCACGCACGGGCCTCGTGTCGTCACCTTTGCCACGGCGACTCCGGTGGCGAACTCGATGGCCGAGCTGTGGGTCATGCAGTCCTACCTCCACCCGGACCTGCTCGCCGACGTCGAGCTACGCGCCTTCGACTCGTGGGCGGCCACGTTCGGGCGCACCCACACCGCCCTCGAGCTCGCACCCGACGGCAGCTCATACCGGATGCAGACCCGCTTCGCCCGATTCCAGAACGTCCCCGAGCTGCTCACCCTCTACCGGCAGGTCGCCGACGTCCGGACGACCGAAGACCTCGGACTGCCGACCCCCACCCTGGTCGGTGACAAGCCCGAAACCGTCGTCGTCGAACCGAGCGACGAGCTGGTCGACTACGTCGCCGACCTCGCCGCACGTGCCGAACGGATCCGCAACCGTGCGGTCGACCCGTCCGAAGACAACATGCTCAAGGTCACCGGCGACGGCCGGCGCGCCGCCCTCGACCTTCGACTCGTCGACGCGGGCACCGATGATCCAGCAGCGGGGAAGCTGACTGTCGCCGCCGAACACATAGCGGCGATCCACCACGGCACGCGAGATCACGCGTACCTCGACGAGCACGGCCAACCCGCCAACAGGTCGGGTGCGCTCCAGCTCGTGTTCTGCGACGTGTCCACCCCGGCGGGTGCCGGGTGGAACGCCTATGACGAGATGCGGTCGCTGCTGGTCGAGAGGGGAGTGCCCACCGAGGCGATCCGCTACATGCAGAGCGCCAGCACCGATGTCGCGAAGGCGAAGCTCTTCGCCGCGTGCCGAGATGGCTCGGTTGCGGTGCTCGTCGGATCGACCGAGACGATGGGTGTCGGCACAAACGTGCAGGCGCGTGCGGTCGCCATGCACCACCTCGATGCGCCGTGGCGGCCGGCCGACATCGAACAGCGGGACGGTCGCATCCTCCGCCAGGGCAACCAGAACCCGGAGGTGCAGGTGTTCCGGTACGTCACCGAAGGCAGCTTCGACACCTACATGTGGCAGACGCTCGAACGGAAGGCCGCCTTCATCTCCCAGGTGACCCGTGGCGACCTGCCCGACCGCGACGTCGACGACATCGGCGACCAGGCCCTCTCGTTCGCTGAAGTGAAGGCGCTTGCCACCGGCGACCCGCTCGTGCTCGAGAAGGCCGGTGTCGATGCCGACGTCGCCCGGCTCAGCCGCCTCGAACGCGCGCACCACGACGACCAGCACCGACTCCGCCGAACCTTCGAGACCGCCACCCAGCGGGCGAACCGATGCTCCCAACGGGCCGACCAACTGGAGGCCGTGCTCGAACGGGTGGTGGACACCCACGGCGACCGCTTCGCGATGACCGTCGACGGGCGGCATCACACCAAACGCATGGAGGCCGGCGCCGATCTCAAGACGCTGCTTGCTGGGCGGCTCGAAGCGACCCCACCTGAGACGACGTCACCGCTCGTCCCCACCGCAACGCTGGGCGGACTCACCGTTGCCAGCCAGACCATCACCGTGATCGAGGACGAGGTCCGTCTCGTCATCCCCGACGCTCACATCGAGTTGACCTACAACCGCCACGACTGGCAGACCGCCGACCCGGCCATGATCGTCTCCCGGCTCGAACGTCAACTGCAACGACTTCCGGAGACTCTCGCCTCGACGCGAGCTGAAGGACAGACAGCCGCGACCGAGGCAGCGCGAGCGGAGGCACGGATCGGCCAACCCTGGGAGCACACCGACGAACTCGGAGCGCTTCGGCGGCGGCAGAAGGAGATCGACGAGACGCTCGCCGCCTCGGCCGAACCGGCGCCGTCGCCCGACCCTGCCACTACGACCCTCGGGGCATCGCCGAGTGCAACGAGCCAGCTCGCTGCTGACGTCGACCTGACACGTCAACGCCTGGATTCGCTCGAGCGATGTGACATCGGACCGGCCAGCGGCCTTTCTCTCTGAACGTCAGTGCATGACCATGCCCGCGTGAGGTACAGATATCACCAACGGTTCGGGCCTCGGCACGGACTTCGGCGGGCTCCGACCTATGGACCCCAACCCCTCTTCCGCTGCAGCACCGGCCGCCCTCGCGCCGCTCCATGGGGGCCACGCGCTCCGGCTCACTGCGCTCCCACCGGTGGCGCAGCCGTCGTTCGAGCTGACGCACCCGTACGTCGAGCTGGTCTACGCCCACTCGCTCGGCCCCACCGCCGTGCTCCTCGCCCGCTACTTCGGCCGGATGCTCACCCTCCATCCCGGCCCGATCGCCATCTGCCCGATCGCGCTCGCGCTCGAGCTTGGCCTGCGGTCGAGCAGCGAGGACCCGCTCGGTCACCGTTCGAGCCTCCGCAAGGCACTCGACCGCCTCGTCCACCAGCGAGTCGCCCGATGGGTCGACGACAACCACCTCGCCGTGTACGTCGCGGTCCCCGCGGTTAGCGACCGCGTACGCGACCGGCTTCCCCCGGCCGCCCGGCACGCCCACGACAACCTCGTCGGCGTGATCGACCTGCGCGACGGCCGGGGGTAGCGCCGCTACAGGTCGAGCCCTCGCGCCCGCCGGGGCCTGGGCACGGCCGGCGTCGGAGGCTGCGGGCCGGAGGCCTCACCGTCGAGATCGCCATCCTCGACCTCGTCATCGTCCTCGTAGTAGTTGAGCTCGTCCCACTCCTCGTCCGACACCTCGTAGATCAGCTTGTCGATGAGATCGGAGACCTCCTTCGCGTCGGAGATCAAGAAGCCGGCCGTCTGCTGGAGGTCGAAGTAGATCTCGTGGCACTCGGGGTCGAACTCCTTCTCGATCTCGAAGGCTCGGCGCTTGTCGGAGATGAGCCCGAGCGCGTTGACCCACGAGGCCGTGTCACCGGCGCGGTCCATCAACTCCCGGGCGCTGTCCCGGACCTGGACGGCGAGCGACGGGAGTGGCTGGTCGTCGTGGGCGCCGTAGTGATTGAGCGGAAGCTCGCAGACAGCCTCGAACGCCCCATCGGGGTCGTCGTGGCTGATCGTCTCGCCGCAGAGGATCAGCCACCCCTCGACCTCCTCCACCAATCGCACGAGGTCGCGCGCCGCCTCGAACAGGCTCACCGCGCGGGCAGCGAAGTAGGCACGATCGGGCGCCGCCTCACCCCCGAGGGACCGTTCCAACCGCCCGAGGTAGTCGGCGCAGTTGGCGACACAGTCCGTCACGGTCGATCGGTACTGACCCCACGGGTCCTCGGCTGCCCCGGTCACGCTCCTGGTTGCGCTGGTGTTCGACATCTGACCTCCAAGGCCCTCGTTGGCACCGACCGACTGGTCGGCTGACCAACTACGCCGGGCCAGCAGCTGGATCTCTCGGGCGTGTCCGACCGAATCCGCCCCGCCGGAGTGCGTCACCTGCTGATCGATCGTCAGCGACCTACTCATCGACGATGATCCAAGCCGGGAGGCCCGGCCTTGGTCACACCGACCACGTACGATCAAGCGGGCCCGCTCGCTGATGCGGTGGAGGTCGGCCACATCGAGGGAAAGCGGGGGAGATTCGCGAGTGGAGTTCCGGGTTCAGGGCAAGCAGACGATCGACTGGGTTCGGCCCGCGCGCTGTCCCGCTGGTCTGGAGCCGCGCACGGTCACCATCGGCCCCGACATCGCGGGAATGGGCCTGGAGGTCGCCGTCGCGGCGTGGTCGGGAACGGGCTCACCGACTCGAGAGGCGATGGCCTCTCTCCACGGGGCTCGCCTCGGACGCCGGCTCTGCCCTGTCGTAGTGGTAGCAGAGAGCGGCGACCAGGTTTGGGCCTTCGGGCCGAATTCGCAGGCGCCCGTAGTCGGCCCACTCCCTGGCGATCAGGCCAGCCGACTGCTCCAGGCTTCGCTCGATCAACCATCGGGTCTTTTGGCTCGCCAGCGATTGTCCGCCCTCTATGAAGCGCTAGATGGCACTGCGATGCCGGGAGTTGCGAACGTTGGACTCTTTGCCACGCATGAGCTCCGAAGTGGCGCCCGTCGGCGCTCGGATTGGGCCGACGCTACTGAGACAGCGAAGGGCCTCCTTGCTCTACGCCGGGAGGCTCTGATCAAGGCGCTCGGGTTTTCTACGCAGCGGTCCGGTGGTCACGCCCTGGTCCTTGCGACTACCCATCCGCAACCCCGTGCAGTCGCGGTGCTGCTCGAGGAGACCGAGGCCTTCGACGCCGAGTCGGCTCGCTTTGCCGTATCGCCGATCGCCTACGGCCTGTCAGTCGCGGTGCGCCAGGAAGTCCCGTGGCTGATCGTGGAGCGCGGATCCCAGCTCCGGCTGTATCCCGCCAAGCCGAACGTGGGCGTTGGGCGTAAGGGACAAGCCGAGACGTACTTCGAACTCGACCTTGCACTGCTCACTGACGAGACGGCGGGCTTCCTCCCCCTCGTGTTTTCGGGCACTGCGCTCGACGAAGGCGGCAGCGCAGCGGAGCTTCTTGGATCGAGCGCCCAATACGCGGTGGGGCTCAGCCAGCGGTTGCGTACGAAGGTCTATGACGAGGTCGTCCCGAGTCTCTCGCTTGCCATCGCCGGGCAACTCCCCGCGCTGGGTCACCCACTCGATAGGGCAGGTCTCGACCTCGCCTACCAGCTGACCCTTCGCACGTTCTTCCGGCTGTTGTTCCAGGCGTACGCAGAAGACCGCAAGCTGCTGCCGTACGGCGAGAACCCCCGCTATGACCGCAATGCCTTGAACACGGTCGCGAAGGACCTCACTGAGAACCCCGACCAGCCATTCGACACAGAGTCCACCGCGCTCTGGGACGACCTGGCGCAGGTGTGGAAGGTGATCGACAAGGGCGACTCGGCGTGGTCGGTGCCGCCGTACAACGGCGGGCTGTTCTCCACCGATCCGGAACTCCACCCTGAGGGCGCTCTCCTCGCGCAGATTACCGTCACCAACGACATCCTGGGTCCGGCGCTTCGTGCCCTGTTGATCGATACCGCTGACGACGGCACCACCGGACCCATCGACTTCCGATCGCTCAGCATCCGGGAGTTCGGCACCATCTACGAGGGGCTTCTCGAATCCAATCTGGCCCTGGCGGATGTGGACCTGACCCTCGGCAAGGACGACACCTGGCTTCCGGCAGGCGAGGGCGATGTCATCGAGGCTCCCGCCGGATCGGTGTACTTCCACAACACCAGTGGGCAGCGCAAGGGCACCGGGAGCTACTTCACGCCGACGTTCGTGGTGGAACACCTCCTCGAACGCGCGCTCGACCCTGCACTCGATGCTCACCTCGCCCGGATCGGCGAGCTCCTCCGGAGGGGCGACACCGCTGGTGCAGCGCGCGACTTCTTCGACTTCCGGGTCGCTGACCTGGCGATGGGCTCAGCGCACTTCCTCACGGCGGCCATCGACCACATCGAAGCGAAGCTCGCGGCATTCCTCGCTGAGCACGACATTCCCGGTGTTTCCCAGGAGCTGCGGCACCTCGAGAGGGCTGCTCGCGAAGCCTCGGGACCAGATGCCCCTGATCCCGAGCCGTCTTCCCTTCTCCGTCGCCAGATTGCCGCGACGGTGCATTTATGGGCTCGATGTCAACCCTGTCGCGGTCGAGCTCTCACCGCGTCTCGATCTGGATCCACACGTTCGTGCGAGGGCTCCCAATGTCGAGCCTCGACCACAACCTGGTCTGTGCCAACAGCCTGACTGGCATCGGCTCCGTCGAGGAAGCGCTTGATGCCCTCGTGCCGGGCCGTAAGGGCAATCAGCTGACGATGTTCGACAGGCCGATCGAGGAGGCCTTGGACAGCGCGCGAGAGGTGCTTGCCGACGTCGCGGCTGCGGCAGAGGCCACACGGCCTGAGGCCGAGGCGGCCGCTCGGGCGGCGCTTCGAGCCCGTTCCGAGGCGGAGACGGCGAGGCTTCTCTTCGATGCTGCGGTCCTGATTCGGATCGGTGACGATGCGGTCGCTGGGGCGACTGAACCCGACAAGATCGCAGCTCTCGCTGGTGCCGCCGGCGCCCAATCGGTCATCCGAAAGCTCAACCCCGCGCATTTCCCGTACCTGTTCCCGGAGGTGTTTCTCCGAGAACGGCCCGGATTCGATGTGCTGCTCGGAAACCCTCCCTGGGAAAAGGTGAAGGTCGAAGAGCACAACTTCTGGGCGCTGCGGTTTCCCGGCCTTAGAGCCATGCCGGCGTCGCGGAGGCGTGAGGAGACAGAGCGCCTCGCGCTCAGCGCGCCCGGATCTCGCGAGAGAGCTCGAAGACGAGATCGCAGCGGCGCTCCATCTCAAGCAGGTCTTGTTCAAAGGCCCGTTTCCAGGAATCAGCTCGGGAGATCCCGACCTCTACAAAGCCTTCGCCTGGCGCTTTTGGCACCTGGTGCGAGATGGGGGAGACGTGGGGGTGGTGCTCCCGCGTCAGGCGCTGGCAGGGACAGGAAGCGCTCCCTGGAGAGAGGCGGTGCTGTCCGAAGGCACCTTCTCTGATGTCACGCTGGTCGTAAACAGCGGTCGCTGGGTCTTTGGCTCAGTTCACGCTCAGTACTCGATCGGTTTCGTGTCGATGCGACGCACGAGCGAGGCTGGCCGCTCAATCTCGATGCACGGGCCTTTCTCGACGCGAGCCGAGTTTGACGAAGGCATGGCGGGGCCTCCGGTGGAGTTCCTGGTCGAAGACTTCATCACGTGGACCAATGGAGCGGCGTTCCCGCTCCTTCCGACGGAGCGATCTGCTGCGACCTTCCTCAAGCTCAGGAAGCAGCCTCGCCTCGATGTCGCGGGGAACTGGCGGGCACGACCAGTTCGAGAGCTCCACGCAACGGACGACCGGGACCTTCTTCTGCCTGAGACGGCGGCGGGCTCGTGGCCGGTGTACAAGGGCGAGTCTTTCGAACTCTGGAACCCAGACACCGGCACGTACCTCGGCCGGGGTGATCCCGAGGTGGTTTCGGCGGCCCTTCAAGCGAAGCGCCTTCGACAACAGCGGACCGCACGGTCCGCGTTCGCAGAGTTCTCGGCGGCCTGGGCACAGGATGCCTCGACCCTTCCATGCCTTCGGCCTCGGATCACCTTCAGAGACATCAGCCGAGCGACCGACACGCGGACGGTCATCGCAGCTCTGGTTCCGGGCGAGAGATACCTGACTCACCTCGATCCGTACATCCTCTGGCCCCTAGGCGACGAAGGAGACGAGGCCTTTCTCCTCGGCGTGCTTTGTTCGATCCCGCTCGACTGGTACGCCAGGCGGGTTGTCGAAAATCATGTCTCGTACCAGCTCCTGAACGCATTTCCCGTGCCTCGGCCGGAACGTGGTGAACCGCGCCGGGAGCGAGTCATCGCGATCGCGGGGCGGCTAGCGGCGATCGACGAGCGTTACGCCGACTGGGCGAGTGCGATTGGAGTTGAGGTCGGATCTGTCGCCGATGAGGAAACTGCAGAGCTACTCGCTGAGATCGACGCGCTGGTCGCTCACCTCTACGGTCTCGATAGCGAGGACCTGAGCCACATATTCGAGACATTCCATCGCGGTTGGGACTACCAGCCGCGCCTGGAGCTGGTGCTCTCGTACTTCGATCGGATCGGCGACGCCTGATGGATCCTCGTTCCCAGTTCCCCCCGGTGTTCGCTACGAACCGACCCGCTTTGGGCGAGACGGTGGCTGACGAGGTGAACCGCCTACTCTCCGGTCTGCGGCAGCAGCTCGCCGAACCGCCTGAGCTGGCGCTGGCCACGGCCTATCTGAACCCAGCTGGGTTCGCCCTCATCGCTGATGAGGTCGAGCAGGCGCCACGCGTTCGGTTGTTGCTCGGCGCTGAACCCGAGACCCCGCCTGTACGGAGAACTCCCCGACCGTCACCGTTCGACGAGCACGTAGAGGGACTGGTCGATGAGCGAGACCTCACCGGGTTCACCCTTGAGGAAGACCGGTCTGCGCGACGCCTGGTGGAGTGGCTACGTCGCACGACCGATGGTGAGGCACCGACGGTGGAGGTGCGCCGACTCACGAGCGAGTTCTTGCACGGTAAGGCCTTCATCGCAGTGCACCCGATGCTTCCAGGCGTTCTCGCCGGATCATCCAACCTCACGTTCGCTGGCCTGACGCGCAACCGGGAACTCAACCTCGGGTACCCGGCAGGCCAGTACACACAGTTGGTGATCGATTGGTTCGATGAGCTCTGGGATCTCGCCGATCCGTTTGATCTCGCTGCGATCTACGAGGCGCGGTGGATGCCCCATCCGCCATGGACCGTCTTTCTGCGAATGCTCTACGAGCTGTACGGCCTCGATGACGAGGACGACTATGGCATGCACCTCGGACTGAACCTCACTGGGTTCCAGCGCGATGGCGTTGCTCGGTCTCTTCGGATTCTGGACGAGCTGGGCGGCGTACTCGTGTGTGACGAGGTCGGCCTCGGCAAGACCTTCGTCGCCGGCGAGATCATCCACCAGGCCTCGGTGCGGGACCGCCAACAAGTTCTGGTCGTCGTCCCTGCGGCGCTGAAGGACTCGACGTGGATTCCCTTTCTCCGGCGATTCGGTCTGTTCACCAACCGGGTTCATGTCGCTACCTACGACGACCTCCGCCTCGGCACCAAGCAGGAGGTCCAGAACCTCGACCAGTACGCGCTGGTCGTGATCGATGAAGCCCACAACCTTCGCAACACCACCACCCAACGTGCCCGGGCTGTTGAGGAGCTGCTCGGTGGCGAGTACCGCAAGAAGGTTGTCCTGCTCACCGCCACCCCGGTGAACAACAGCCTCCTCGACTTGCAGTCGTTGGTGTCGTACTTCGTGAAGAACGACGCACAGTTCGCTGCGCTCGGGATCCCTTCGATCGCCGCGTACATCAAGAGGGCCCTCGCTCTCGACCCCGAGTCGATCTCGCCGGAGCACCTGTTCGACCTGATGGACCAGGTGGCTGTTCGACGCACACGCAAGTTCATCAAGGACAACTACCGGGGCGAGCACCTGATCGGACCCAACGGTCAGCCGGTGGAGATCGAGTTCCCGACTCCAACGGTGTACCGCGCCGACTACGAGCTGAGCCCAGAAGGCCAAGCCCTGCTCGATGCGGTCATCTACGCACTTGAAGTCCCCGACGTCGGCCCTCTCGCCCGGCGCCTGGCGGGCGACACGCGGGACCCCGAACGACTTTCCATGGCCCGCTACACGACCAGCCTCTACCGGCTCGACGACGACGCAGAGAACCGCCAGATCACCAACTCTGGGCTCCTGCGCTCCGCCCTACTGAAGCGACTTGAGTCGTCGAACCACGCCCTCGCCAACACACTGGGCCGGCTCGTCCGCTCGCATGAGACATTCCTTGCCGGTCTGGACGGGGGCGTGGTGCTCACGGGCGAAGCCCTCGAGGAGTTCGTCGCCACTGACGACGACATCGAGGAGTTCCTCGACGGCATCGACACCGACACGATCTCCGGCCTGGACGACGCTGCCGGCTACGACGTGGGGGAACTGCAAGCGCAGGTGGAGCTCGATCTCACGCTGCTCGAGCGCCTTCGGGGGCTCGCTGTAGTCGCAGCCGAATCGGCTGATCCGAAAGCAGCCGAGATGCTCGCGCTAATCGAGGAGACAGCTGTGGCCGCCTCGCGACCGTCGCGTGACGGCGTGAGCGAGGGAGATCGCAGGAAGGTGATCGTGTTCTCGACGTACACCGACACCATTCGCGACCTGCGCGATCGCGTGGTCGCCGCCGTTGACTCTGCGCCAAGTGGCTCAGCGCTCTCCAGCTATCAGGGTCGCATCCCCAAGGCGATCTTCGGTTCGAAGGTCGGCATCGACCAGGAGAGTCGCGCACACACGCTTGCACGGTTCGCGCCTTTCACCGCCGGCCGACTCGATGAGGACGGTGTTCCACTCGACGAGGACCGCTACGACTTGTTGTTCACGACGGATGTCCTCGCTGAGGGCGTGAACTTGCAGCAGGCCGGGCACATAGTCAACTACGACATGCCGTGGAACCCTCAGAAGATGGTGCAGCGTCATGGGCGCATCGACCGGATCGGTGCCCATCACAAGTTCGTTCGGTTCGGGTGCTTCTTCCCCGCGGCGAACCTTGATCGCCTGCTGCACCTGGAAGAGACCCTTCAGCGGAAGCTCGCCTACGCGAATGCTGCCATCGGGGTGGGGGAGGTCCTACCAGGTCAGATCGCGGACCCGAGCGTCCAGGTTGCGCTGGCCGACCTTGCCACGCAGCAGGAACAGATCCAGGGTCTGTATGCGGAGGATCCCGCGTTGCTCGACACTCGAGGAGGCTCAGCAGCGCTGTCCGGTGAGGAGTATCGGCGTCGACTGGAGCGAGCGCTTGCCGACGATGCGCTTCGCCGTGATGTGATGGCGCTCGCGTACGGCTCCGGTTCGGGATTCGTGTCCAGTCGGGTGCGATCACCCGGCTGGGTGTTCTGTGCTCGGATTGCTAATCACCCGAAGCCCTGGTTCCGCTACGTCGCCGCCGACGAGCAATGGCGTCCGGCGGAGACACCCGACGGCAAGGCTGTGATCATCGACGACACGCTCTCGTCGCTCGTCGCCGCCGACCCTGGGGGCCTCGAGTGCGATCAGGACCTTCCTGAAGGCTCGACCGTTGGCGTGTTTGACGCTTGGAGACTGGCACAGGATCACATCTACGCGTCGTGGACCACGCTCACCGATATTGCGAATCTCCAACCGGAGATTCCGCTCGCCCTCCGCGAGGCCGCCGAGCTGGTCGTTACGAGCGGGGGCGGCTTGGGCATCTCCGCGCAGAGCGACCTGCTGCGCCGTTTGAACGCCCGATGGGATCGACGGATCGTCAACGCCATCCGGGACATCGTGCGAAGCGGCGAGCCCGCGCAAGCCGCGGGTCGCGCTCCTAGCCGAGTACGTGAAGGTGGAAGGCCTGCCACTTCCTGAGCCGCCCGAACCGCTCCCGCCGGTCGGACGGGATGAGATTCGACTTGTCTGCTGGATGGCAGTCGCTCCGCCCTCGCAGCGCTGAGCTGTCCGGGGTCTCCTCCGGAAGTAGGTAGACCTCGACGGCGCTAGCACCGGTCCCCCGAGCGCGATACCGATCCCGACAGCAGGGGTAGGCCCGTCGTTCGTGGTGTGTTTGCGCAGGTCAAGGACCATCCCACGAGGCGCGCGCCTGGTGGGATACAACGGTTCGCACATACGACGGGGGGCCTTTCGGCCCCCCGTCCAACCAGCCCGGAGGTCGTAGACCACCGAACCAGCCTTGGAAACCCTCGTTCTAGGTCAAGCAGGTCCTCCGGTCCAACCCGAGGAGGAACCTCGTCATGGCAGAGAATCGACACGTTGTGCCCAACCCGGATGGCGGTTGGGACGTCAAGGCGCCTGGCGGCAAGAAGGCCAGCTCGCATCACGACACCCAGGCCGACGCCGAGCGCCGAGCGAAAGAGATCGTCGGCAACGCTGGGGGCGGAGAGGTCGTGTTGCATCGGCCGAACGGCCAGATTCGGGACTCCGACACGGTGGCACCCGGCCACGACCCGAATCCCCCGCTGGACAAGAAGCACTGAGCGGCACCCGCCGTGGTCATGCTTGATGCGTCGGGTGCGCACGTGCTGGACAGGGATCCACCACGTGCGCGCCTGGTGGTAACAAACTACAGCCGTGTCATTCGCGGAGCCGCTCGACGACCGCCACGAGTGGATTGGGCTGCCAGAGGCGGCCCGGCGCTTGGGTGTGCACCGCACCGCGGTCAACACGATGATCCTCGACGGAAGGTTGTCCGGCGAACGCCGCGGCCCCTACTGGCGTGTCCGCGTGGCCGACTTCGAGCGCTTCGCGGCGTCCTACACCCGCCCCCCCAACGTCCCGGTCCCCGAACACGATCCGAACGCCCTACCCCCCGTTGCGGCACGCGCGCTCGATTGGCTGGCTCGGTGGGGCACCGCGCACGACGGCAGAGCTGGGCGAGGTGATGCCGGATTCGGCCGGCAACATTCGGAAGGCCACCGACATTCTGCGTTCCCGAGGCCTCGCAGCTCGCGATGGCTCGGGGACGTGGGCGCTCACGGACGAAGGTGTTGCCGTGACGCGGCAACGTCCTTTGCCCGTCGACGACTACTAGTCGTTGCGCTGCGGGTGCAGCTGCAGGTTCGGGCCGCAGCGTTCCTGTCACACCCCCTGCGTATGGTGGCAAAGGAGCGGCCCTCAGGGGTTCGGGCGCGTCGGCGATCGCCGGAGAGTCTTCGTTCAAGGTCACGATCGCGCCGGATGCCGCGACCGCCCGATTGGTTCAGGGAAGGCGTCATGGCGAAGTACCCGTTGAACGAAGAGCACAAGAAGGCGCACCGCCATATCGCGCTTGGCGACCGTGCGATCATCGCCATTGCGGCACACGTCGAGGTGCGCACCGTGCTTCGCGACAGTTCCGAGCTTCGCCTGCATGGCCTCTCAGACATCCTGATCGGCAGCTACGCCAGGCGTGTCTCGATCTGGCCGGGGAAAGACGTGGACGTCTTCGGTCGGCTCTCGCTCGAGACCACCGACTCGATCTCTGCGGATGATGCCTACGCCATGTTCGGCCGATCCCTGGTCACCTTCGAGGCTGATGGTCGTCTGACGTCCCAGCCTCGATCATTCAAGGTGGCGTTCAGCCCTGAGAAGACTCCGGCAGCTCGGTCCGTTCGAACGGCGGCGCAAGAGTACGGCTGGGCCTCGCGACGAGTCGAGAGCGTCATCGACAACCTTGAGCGCCTCGCGTTCGAGTTTTCGGTGGACGTTGTCCCAGCGGTCGGTTGGGGAGGCCACTACGGGATCCCGGAGATCGGACGTCACCTCGAGACAGGCGACCGCTACCGAACTGGTGCATGGCGTCTAACGAACCCGGTCGCTCTGACTGAGCTGACTCAACAACGCAATCGCGATCCGCTTGTCGGCGGCTCCGGCGCGTTCGTCCGAGTCGTCAAGGTCATGAAACAGATCAAGTGTCACCATCTACCGGATACCAAGCCAAGCGCCCTCTTCTACGAGTTCATCCTCCACGAGGGCTTCCAGGGCGGAGCGATCTCCGGCTCCTCGTGGGCGGACATCACCACCTCGGCGCTGGAGTACATCGCGCAGCGGCTCCCGTCAACCGCTACACGACCGGTGTGCGATCCCGTACTCGACCAGCCGTACATGCCGGTACCACCCGCCAGCGACCTATCCCGAGCAGCGTCGCTATTCGCAGATCTGGCGGCATACGCACGGCGCGCCGTCAACACGGACGACCGGTGCCAGGCCGCCATCGAATGGCGGAAGGTGTTCGGCGAGAACCAGCAGCATCCATCGGTGTTTCCGCTCCCCACAGGGTGTCGAGGGACCGGCGCGGCAATGGGAGCAGCGGCCGCCAACCTCGCCGTTGGCGGCACCGCGGAGAAGTCCTTCGGTGATCGCTGATCCGCCCTTCGACGAATCCCCGGAACCTGATCGCCTTCGATCGTTCATCGCCGACCTCGAGGCTGACGGTTTCACGCGCACAGACGACCGATCATGGCGAGGCCCGACCCCAGAGTCGCTCCTGGATGGCGGCCACACAACAGCTGGCGAGATGACGATCGTCATCCGGCCGTCATGGCCGTACCTCCCGCCTCTCCTCAACGTGCCTGGCATTGCGGACTGGCACGCCGACCACGAGCGCCTCTGCATCTGGCAGGCCGAGGACAACAGCCAACGGTGGGCGACCAAAACGGGGCTCTACGAGCGAATCGACGAGTGGGTCGAAGACGCAAAGGACGGTTTCGTCGGCGTTGAGAATGCTCGCAATCCTGAGCTCTACTGGCAGGAATCCACGAACGCCGGGCGCTGTTTCGCGCTTGTCGACCTCGAGCAACTGATTGGCAACGACCGCTCGGATGGACAACATGGCGAGTTTCACTTCGCAGAGGCGCTCTCGGCCGACGGCCGACCCAGCGGAGGTGTTCTCGAACTCGATCCCGGCACGTTTGATTCGCGGACACGGTTGCCCCCTTCCGTTACCGACCCTCGCACCGTAAGAGGGCGCTGGTTCTACCGCACCTCGGTCACGCACCCTCCCAGAACGCTCGACGAGCTCAGGTCCTTTCTCACCGACAAGCAGCGCGATCGGCTTGGCAAAGACCTTCGCGATCGAACGACCGTGATGTTCGGCATCGTATGGCCCAACAGCGCCGGTCTCGTCGCCACGATGCTGCTAACCCACAAGCCGAACGGAGCACCGGAATCCACACGGATCCACGCCCTCGTGATGCTTCGGCCAAAGGGCCGCGAGGCACTCCTGCTTCGAGCAGGGGCCGATGCGACCACGCTGCAGAGCAAGCGCGTCGCCGTCGTCGGTGTCGGTGCGATCGGCTCGCATATCTGTGACCAACTCGTGAGAGCCGGAATCGGCCACCTCCGACTTGTCGACTTCGACGCGCTCTGGCCAGTGAATCTCGTCCGCCACGCCGCCCCTCCGGGTACACCCGCCAACACACCGAAGACGACGGTCCTCCGCGACACCCTCCAGCTCTACCCATGGGTCCAGATCGACGTCCCCGACGACCACGACTCGGGCATCGTGTGGACGATCGGCGGCATTCGAGAAGTTCTCGAATCAGCTGACCTCACAGTCGATGCGACGGGCCACGCCGGACTCGCCGAACTAATGGCCCGCGTGGCCGCAGATGTCGGCCGCCCCTTCGTGTCCGCCGCGCTCTTCCGCGGAGGGGCTGTCGCCCGAGTGCGACGGCAGGCCCTGCCGACGGACACGCCAGTCCTGCAGCGTCCGCATCTCGACCCCTACCCGGCTATACCTCCGCTCGATGAGGAAGCCGAGTACGTCGGGACTGAAACCGGATGTCTCGCCCAAGTCCACAACGCCCCGCCCTCCTCAGTCGCTCATGCGGCGGTCCTCGCGGTCGAAGTCATTGTCGATCACCTCTCAGGCCGCCACGAACAACCGGACGAGATCATTGAAGTCCTCAGGCAAGGCGACCCACCCTTCAACCAACTGGGACGCCTCCGACGCACGAACCTTCCGTACACAGTCGACATCACGGAGTCCGCTCAGACAGAGCTGCGCTCCGCGGCCTCCCAGGCCATGCCAAACGAGACCGGCGGCGTGCTACTTGGCTGCGGCATCGATGGCCGCGCCGTCGTCGTGAAGGCGCTGGAGGTCTGCGATCCAGACGCGACCGACAGCCACTACTGCGTGCCTGAAGGTGCGACGCCTGCTGTCGTCAAGGAAGCCCAGAGACGAGATCCTCGTCTTGGCTACCTCGGCGAGTGGCACAGCCACCCGTCCGGTGCTCCGCCGAGTTCGCTCGACACCGCGACCATGTTGTCGGTCGCTGCCAGCAGCGACCGCCAGGAGCCGGTTCTCGTTCTGGTATTTCCGAACGAACCGATCGCGGACGGGCTTGGGGCGTACGTTGCGACCGACGTTGGCTTGCGGGTCGCGACGATCTGCGCGACCGGAGACCTTCCCTCGATCGATGACGGCAGGGAGCACGAGGCAGACGAAACCGCAGACCCTCAGCAGCGGCGGATTGAAGCGGTGCCAGTGCTCGGAGCGTCGTCCGAGGTACCGCCAGTCAAGGAGGGCTCGCTGTGACGCTCACCCCACGTGCTGCGGCCATTCGCGGAGACGACTACCAACACGCCATCGGCTGGTTCTGGGCGTGCGAGATGCTGCGCGACCCCGACATCGAGACTGTGACGATCGAGGACCCCGCCGGCGGATCCTTCGATGACGTCCTTGTCCGCCGACGAGAGGGGGCCAACACGTGCATCCAGGCCAAGAGCTCCAACTACGGCAACGTTGTTGTCGACAACGAATGGCTCGTGACCGCAGCCACCACCAAGGGGCGCAGCCCCCTCCAACACTTCCACGACACCTACGTCACGCTTGCCGCTGCCGAGCAGCCCTTCCTGCTCGAGTTCTGGACCAACCGCGGGTTCGACCATGAGAACCCGCTGCTCGGAAAGCTCCTCGACCAGAAGTCCGACCATATCGATACGGCCCAGATGCTGGCGGCCGGAGCAAGGTCCGCTGTCGGCAAAGAACGGGACAGCTGGGCAGAACATCTCCGGATCACCACCCACGAACTCGCCGAGTTCCTCGATGCCATCGCCTGGAAGCAGACCGGCTCCGAGATTGACTGGCGTCGACAAGCGAAACCGCTGATGGAACTTGCGGGACTCCGAGCCGACGACGACGCCGTGACCATCGGTATCAGCATGGCTCGGCGATGGGTCACTGACGGAGCCGGGCCTCGTTCGGCGAACGACGTCCGGGCCGAGGCAGCAGCGAACAACCTGCTGGCTCTCACCGGCACCCTCCTTCTGGCAGTCCACGGAATCGACACAGACCCGACGCCTACCACCCCCAACGTGACTCTCGACTTCGTCGATCTCTACGACGGCGAAGACCCATTCAGCAGGAAGCTCCTCAAGGACGAAGCGCTGTGGGCCACCGTGATCCTGCCCTCGTTCAACGCCGCGGCGAGAACCTTGGCGTCATACCGGGTCAGAAACGTCCACGTCGCCGGCTCGCTGCGCCACCCGATGTGGTTCGCCGCCGGGCGAGCACTTCCTGAAGTGAAAAAGTGGGTCGTGTCCTTGGACCAGGTCGGTGCCGAGTGGCGGACGGACGCGCAACCAGAGGATGTGACACCTCGGACGCTGGCGAGCATCGACATCAACGCCGGCGGTGATCTCGCGTTCGCGGTAGGACTCACGGGAGACCCAACCGAGGATGTCGAGCGATGCATCCGGGCGAATTCGCTGCCGGTCGGTCGGCTGCTCGTGATCGGTCCAGAGGGCAAACCCGCTCGCGACTCTGTGCCGTCGGACGCATGGGCGATGGGCTGGACACGGGCAGCTCGGGACGTCATCAGGA
The DNA here is from genome assembly GCA_963773765.1 of uncultured Actinomycetota bacterium. Classification (GTDB taxonomy): domain Bacteria; phylum Actinomycetota; class Acidimicrobiia; order Acidimicrobiales; family Microtrichaceae; genus CAVZCC01. The sequence goes on from CAVZCC010000006.1 coordinate 725,975, forward strand.
AAGAGGCGGCGTCCACGAATGCGCGGCTCATCCACTTGTTCATGCTGTGCCCGGCCGGCATTGCCTTGATGCTTGGGCACCAATGGAACGTGATGCCCGATACGACGATCTACGAGTTCGACGCAGGGACCTATCGCCCCACGATCACGTTCCCGGGCTCATAGGGCGACGAACTCGGTGAGGTCGACGCACCGGAAGGGTAGAGAGCGGCAACTCATCAACTGGATCGTCCGTTGAAGCTCCCGATCGTTCGTCACGAAGAGATCCACGTACGGTCCACTAGCAACGTGATGCGCGTCCGCAAGGTCTGACCGCTGGATCTTGCGCCCTTCGCCGAGCGTGGCTGGAATGCGAGCGAGGCGACAGGCAGTGAACATCCACGACGAGGGAAATCGCGTCGGACCGCAGTCTTCACCTACCTCGATCGCGTAGTGCCCACGGGTGTTCCCCGCCTCGGCAACTGCCCTGACCCAGTCGTCGATATCGAACGCCATGTACCAGTCGCGAAGGCGCTGTGGCTTCGTGCTCTCACCGGCCGCTTCGAGTTCACGCTTCAGCTCTGCCCGTACGACCTCCTCCTGTTCCTTGAAGTCGACCCCCTCGGTGTGGACGTCGTTCGCGATCTCGAGCACGGTCCGGCGCTTCATCGCATTCGATTCGGCGTCGCGGCGAAGTTGACGGTTGGCAAACCGGTTGCCCGCAGGGAGGAGGCCGCCAGTGAGCGCCTCGCGAATGTGGCGTTGATCGAGCGGCAGGAGCAGCCGGTGCCCGACGAGGTCGAAGAACATCGTTACCATCCGCTTGTACTTCGTGGCGTTGTGTTGTCCGGCACCCATGAGTTCCTGCAGCACGTCGAAGGTGCCGACGACCTCGTGGCGGCGTGCGGCGGCGACGAGTTGTTCCGTACGCACACCAGCCGCCGGGCTCGAGCCCGGTTCAACCAGGTAGTTCCAAACCTGCGTGTCGAGAAGGACCGTCGCCATGTCGCTCAGCGTACGAACGGCCGGCAGGCGACTTCCGCGGGTTTCTCGTTCCTAGCCACCGACCGCCCGCCAGTGGGTAGTCGCCGTTCGCGTAGTTCCGCCGGATACCTTCCTCAGGGAAGGTGACTAGGGGGCATCGGCGATGGCGGTGGCGATGGGCTTCCAGCGGGCGAGGCTTTGGGGGTCCTCGGTCCAGGCGATGGCGCCGAAATAGTTGACGACTCGGGTCGCGAGGCCGGCGTAGCGGTCGGCGATGCCGTCGGCGATGGTGTCCCAGGTGCCTTCGATGGTGAAGTGGCGGAGGATGTCGTCGGTGATGATGGTTGCCATGCCGGCGATGTCGCCGGCCTTCTGGCGTTCGCGCAGGGCAACGGTGGTGCCGGGATGGTCGAGTTGTTCGAAGATGAACGCGTAGTTGGGTGTGGATCCGTAGAAGGCGACTTGCATGCGGGCGAGCTCGCGCCATCGGGCCCGGTCGGTGTCGGTGTCGCCGACGACGAGGAACGCGGGGACGATGATCTCGAAGTCGTCGAGGCGCCGTCCCGCTCGTCGGGCACCTTCGGCGAGTTGTGGTGCGACGGTGTCGGCGAGGTAAGTGCGGGTGTTGAGGGGGTGGATGTGGACACCGTCGGCTTGCTCGCCAGCGAGGCGCAGCATCCACGGGTTGACCGCGGCGATGTCGATGGGTGGGTCTGGCGCGTCGATGGGGCCGGGTGACCACATGGCGGGCAGGAGGGAGATGTCGTAGTAGGCGCCGTGGTGGTCGGGGGCGCCGCCGCTGCGGAAGGCTTCGAAGCAGGACCGTACGGCGAGGACGTAGTCGCGCAGGCGTGGTCCGGGAGGGTCGAAGGATGTGCTGTAGCGGCGTTCGATGTGGGCTCGGACCTGGGTTCCCAGCCCGAGGCGGAACCGGCCGCCAGTGGCATCGGCGAGCTCCCACGCAGTTTGAGCAGTGACCATGGGGCTGCGTGGGAACGCGACCGCGATGCCGGTGAGGATGTCGATGTCGGCGGCGAGCGCGGCAGCCGCGCAGGATAGGTAGGCGGTGCGGCCGGCTTCGGTGATCACGAGGCCGCTGTGGCCGCTGTCGGCGGCGTGGCGGGCGAGTTGTTGGACGACGTGGAGTGGGAGACCGCCGGTCATGATGTCGAGCTTCACGGCGTGTCCTATGCGGGAGGGAACCGAGAGGGAAGGGTGCGGGGACCGCGCACTTGGCCAGCGGACCAGGTGACGGCGTCGGGGTCGGTGAGCGTGAAGTCTGGGATGCGGCGCAGCCAGGTTTGGATGGTCACTCGCAGTTCCATGCGGGCGAGGTTGGAGCCCAGGCAGCGGTGGATCCCGACTCCGAACGCGAAGTGTCGGTTGATTTCGCGGTCGAGGATCACGCTGTCGGGTTCGTCGAAGACGGCGGGGTCGCGGTTTCCGGATGGGAAGGGGAGCAGGACCCGGTCGCCCGTGTGCATGGGGCAGCCGCCGATGACGGTGTCCTCGATGACCTCGCGTGCCATGGTGACGGGTGCGAACACCCGCAGGAACTCCTCGGTGGCGGAGTGGATGAGGTCGGGCTCTTCGATGAGGCGGCGTCGGTCGTCGGGGTGGGTGGCGAGGTGGAGGAGCGATGCCCCGATCGCGGACCAGGTGGTGTCGATGCCGGCGAGGAGCAGGAGGATGCACACGCCGAGGATCTCGGGGTCTTCGAGGGCGCGGCCGTCAGGCATGCGGGCGTCGAGGAGGTGGGTGATGATGTCGTCGCGGGGTTGCGCGGTGATCTTCGACGTGGCCGGCGAGGTACCCGCCGATCTCGAAGATGGCGTCGAAGGTGGTCTCCTCAGCGAGCGGGCTCTCTTCGATGAGACGGTGGATCCAGTCCCGGAACCGGGCGTGGTCGCTGTCGGGGATCCCGAGCATTCGGGTGATGACCTTGATGGGGACGTGCTGGGCGTAGTCCGCAGCGGCGTCGCATTCCCCGCGTTCGATGAACCCGTCGATGAGATCGTTGGCCATCGTCTCGGTGATGGGCTCATAGGCGGCCACGACAGCGGGGGAGAACACCGGCAGCAGGAGCCGGCGGATGTCGGTGTGGTACGGGGGGTCCTCGGTGATGGGCGGTGCGTGGAACCCGAGGTCGGTGGGAGATTCGGCCCGGTCGGTGACCAGGATCGTGCGGGACGAGAACCGCTGGTGGTCGTGGGCGATGGCGGCGAGGTCCTCGTAGCGAGTGGGGATCCACACGCCGTGGTACCGGTCGGTGTGCGCTACGGGGCATTCGTCGCGTAGTCGGCTGTAGATGGTGTGGGGGTCCTTGACGAACTCGGAGTCGAGGTGATCGAAGTCGGTTGCCCAATCGGTCACTGGGGGTCGGTTCATGGTGGCTCCGGGTTCAGTCGTCGAGTCGGATGGCGTGTTCGGGGCAGTTCGCCGCGGCGGCGAGATGCGCGTGGGTTCGTCGCCGGGGCTGAGGTCGCCGGCGGCGCTGGCAGTGGCGTATCCGAGGTCGTCGATGTCGAACAGATCGGGGGCGAGCGTGTGGCAGCGGTTGTGCCCCTGGCAGCGGTCGGTGTCGACGGTGATCTTCATGCCTGCGCTGCGGCGGATTCGGTGGCGAGGGCGTCGAAGTCCGCGGTGAGGTGTTCGCTGTCGGGGTGGGCGGCGAGCTCGGCACGGACCTGGGCGAGGCGAAAGTCGAGGATCCGGTCGAAGCGGGCGCCGGTTTGGTTGTCGAGCGCGGCTCGACAGGCGGCGACCACGAGGTCGGCGCCGGCCACGGTGCCGCCGTTGGTGGTGCGCACGGTCATGGTGGCGAGTTCCGCGAGTCCGCACTGGAGGTAGGCGACGTGGATGTCTTCGTCGGTGCGGATGTGGTCGATCGTGGCCCGGGCGAACTCGGCGTCCGCGCTGCAGGTCGGGTCCCCGAGCACGTCGGATGCCCACGCGAACGTGTGGTAGGCGAGCAGCTCGATGACGAGGATCTGGACCATCGCCCGCACCAGGAGCTGGAGCTCGGGGGCGACGTCGTCGCGCAGCCCCTCGAGCATGCCGCCCACCGTGATGGCCTCAGGAGATGGTTTGGCGGGACCTTCGTAGCCGGGTGGCGGTGCGATGGGCAGGTTCTCGAACATGTCCATGCTGATCGGCGGGTCCGACAGGGCGGCGTCGCGCACCGCGAACCACATCTGGTCGTGCCCGGCTTCGTCACCGCGGCCCGCCTCGTCGTTTCCGTGGGCCTCGAGAAGCCCGGCGAAGAGGTGCCCGAGGCAGGTGCCGTCGATCGGTTCGACGATGAAGCTCTGGAGGTCCATCGGAGGAATGAGCTTGATCCCGTCGTTGCCGAACCCCTCGACGACGCCGACGAGCGTCAGGATCCGGGTCATGGCACCCGCAGCGCCGTTGCGGAGCAGCATCTTGGCCTGTTCGGTGTTGGGCACGAACGCCCGGCCCACGGCCTCGGGTTCGATGACCCGGCTGGGATGGCCACCGGCTTCGAGCTGGCCAGCCCAGGCGGCGATCGCGGGAATGCGGTGCACCGATCGGGGCGGCAGGTAGGTGCCGTCGGCGGCGTAGCCGCCATGGAGGAGCACGCCGTTTCGTTCGATCCGGGTCGCATAGTCCGGATCAGTGAGGATCTCGTCGCGGCGAGTAGTGCAGCCGGGCAGTTGTCATCGTTCTTCTTCCTTGGGTGTCGCGCGAAGACCTGGCGCAGGATCAAGGTCGTCGAGTTGGGTAGCCAGGACGGGGGGGTCGACGGGTTGACCGACGACGACGTGGTGGAGGCCGACCATCGTCACCGCCCCGAAGATCGCCGACGCGGTCATCTCGTGGCCGCTGGCTCGCATGGACCCGTCGCGTTCGCCGCGTGAGGACCTTGCCCAGCGGCTCGTGGAACGCCGCCCAGATCGCGTCGGCGAGGTGGGGGATGCGGGTGATGCGCCCAGTTCGGTGAGCAGCACGGTGCAGAGTTGGGTGTGATCGGCGAACAGCTGCAGGTAGGCGGCGATGACGTGGCGGAGCCGGTCGTGGCGGCCGGGCTCGTCCCGGTCGACGATTCCTCCGATTTCGATGGACAGGTCACGCAACAGGCGTTGGAGCAGCCAGGCGAGGATCTCCTCTTTGGGGACGAGAAGTGGTAGTAGAGGGTTGGTCGAGGCACCCCGGTTGCCTCGACGATGTCTTCCATGCGGGTCCCTGTCGAGGCCCCGCGCCGCGAACACGGCGGCGGCCTCGGGAGCGCTTCGGCGATGCTGTCGGAGACCTCTCTCATGGCGCTGCTGGTCGACGGAGTGATTCGGACGTGGAGGTGGTTCACGCCTCGCAGGATCAGGGTGCCCCGCCAGTCGGGGGCGTCGTCGAGCGACTCGATGTCCGCGGTCCGGCGAACGAGCCGCTCGAACACGATTCGTCCCTCGAGGCGAGCGCGTTGGCGCCCAGGCAGTAGTGGATGCCGGCGGCGAAGCTCAGCGGGTGGTTCGGGTTGGCGGGTCACGTCGAAGCGTTCGGGATCGTCATCGGACTCTGCTGGTTGCGTATCTGCTGCCCGAGGAACGTGACCACCGTCTCGCCGGCGCCGACGCGGTGACCGTCGATCTCGATAGGTTCGAACGTGGTGCGGGCATCGACCTGCACCGGGGTTTTGAAGCGCAGCATCTCCTCGACGGCGGACCCGACGAGGTCGGGTTCTCGGCCCGCAAGCGGGCGAACTGGTACGGGTTGCGGAGCAGGCACAGCAGCCCGTTGCCGATCAGATTGGCGGTGGTCTCGAAGCCTGCTGCGAACAACAGGATCAGCGTGGCCACCATCTCGTCCTCGCTCAGACGATCCTCGCCGTCGTGGGCGGCGATCAACGTGGTAGACGAGGTCGTGTTCGAGGCTGGCTCGTCGGCGCTTGATCAGCGAACGGAAGAAAGTCGTCCATGATCGCCATGGCGTGCTCGGCTTCGTCGATCTGCTCGGCGGTGACGCCGGGCTCGAGTGCAGCCTGGTGGCTGGCCGGCACCAAGGTGCGGAACTGGTCACGGTCCGACGGCGGCACCCCACCAGCTCACCGATGACCTGCACCGGGAGCCGGAACGCCAACGCTTCTCCATGACATCGACATCGCCCTCGACGGCCATTCGATCGACGATCACGTCGGCCATATGGCCCACGTGGGCTTCGAGGTTCTGCATGCGTCTGCGCCGACCCGTGCGGCACCAGGCCCCGGAGGCGGGTGTGGTCCGGCGGGTCGACGAAGATCGAGTCGCCCATGACCGTCTGCTGGGCGGGGCGGCAACCCCGGGTTGAACAGCGCCCTGATGATCGTCGTCGAGGTCGCCCTTGCCCAGGCGCGGGCTCGCAGTACCGCGTTGCAGTCCGCCGATTCCGGGTCAGGAACCACACCGCGCCCAGATCGCTGCGGTGCACTGGAGCCACGTCGCGGAGCTGGCGGTACCTCGGGTAGGGGTCGGCCCGCCCCTCGGGCGTCAACAACGTCTCCATCACCAGCCCGTCAGGGTTCACCGCCGGGTCCGCCGTGTCGGTCTCAGCGATGTGGTTCCTTCCAATCGCGTGGATCAGGTCGCCAGGTAACGGGTCGGGGGCGCCGAGATCGATCACGACGTCGCCCTTGGTCGACCAACAGGTCGACGTGACCCAGGATCTCCGAGATCGACAGCAGGATCTCGAAGCCTTCGATCCGGGGGAACACCACCCTGGACAGCTCGTAGGCGGTCGGTTCTCCCAAGCGCGCGATGTGGGCCAGGATCTCGTCGGCTCGGCTCAGGTGGTGGCGGTGGGTCGCGGCCACCAGTTGAGCGACCGAAGTGAACGTGGGCCCGTGGCCCGGTAGGACGACGTCGGGGTCGAGCGCCTCGAATCGGGCCAGCGACTCGAGATATTCAACGAGGCTCCGCCGGCGTAGCAGATCACTTTCGTGATCGAGTTCCACGAGCGGATCTGGGGTGATCGAGGGCAAGGCGGTCGCCCGACAGACCGTGGACGAGGTCGGCTCCCACAACGACAGGTGACCAGCGGCGTGGCCCGGCGTCACCATCGCCTCGAGCTGCCGGCCGCCGAGCCACAGGATGTCGCCATCATCGACGGGCACCACCCGGGACTGGTCGATCTGCAGCCACCCTCTGACCGCCCCGGAGAACACCGGGAAACACGCTCAGCATCTCCGGGGATCCCGAAGGAGCGGATCAGCTCGTAGAGCAGCTGGACGGTCGTGGGTCTCGAGCAATTTGGGGAGCTGGCTCGGCCGGCGTAGATCGGTGCATCGGCCTTCTCAGCTAGCCATCCGGCGGTGCCGTAGTGGTCAAGGGTGTGCGTGGGTGACCACCACGGCGTCGACGTCGCCGACGCCGAGCCACCGCTGCCAGCTCAGCGCCCACCGTGGCGATGGTGTCGCCGAAGAGCATCCCCGGATCGATGACCGTCACCGGTTCCTCCAACAGCACATAGCAGTTCACCGGTCCCACCGGGAACGGCGTGGGCAACTCGAACGCCAAGGTCGACCTGGGTAGGCGTACGACGAGTGGGACGAGCGGCTCACGCACGGAGACCACACCTCCTGCCACGGTTATAGACGCGAGCGTCTAGACGATGTCTAGTCTCGTGCCGGACGTGCTGGCGTGTCGGACCGCTGGCGTTCTTGGAGCGACCGTGACCCCCTGCCTCGACCGCCTTGGCGGCCGCGCCCGCACCATCTGGCCGGTGATCGTGCTGCGGGTGGTCGCCGCCCTGATGACCGCCGGGGCTGCTGCGCGGTGGGTGAAGCGTCCAGCCAGAGATCGAATATCCCGCACTGAATCCCAGCGAGCGATCGACCTGCTCGAGGAACGCTTTCCCGAAGCCGCCGGCGGCCGAGCCCGGGGTGGTGTTCGCCACCGATGAGGGAGGCTACCTACCGGCGTTTCGGTCTGGGGATTGAAGGAACTCTCGACCAGACAACGGTCCTTCCCCATGTCACCCAGGTCATCGACCCGTTCGGGCCCGCGGCGGCGTTCCTGGTATCGGATGACGAGCGCATCGCCTTCGCCGAGATCGCCGACACCACGACGGCGCGCGAGGTCGGCACCGCAGGTCGCGGCGCTCACCTCGACCGATGCTCCTGCTGGTGCCGCAGGACTCGACGTCGGTGCAAATGGCGGCCCTGTGGTGGAACGCCTCGGACCCGAAGAGACCCGGACCTCGGAGCTGATCGGTTGGAGCGTCGCCATCGTGGTCCTCGCGATCCAGGTTCGGGCCGGTCGTCGTGATGGCGTTGCCGATGCTCACCTCCTTGGTCGGTCTGCATTGGTTCCTGCTCATCCGACTCCTGGGCGGGTTCACCGAAGTGACCTCCGTCGCCTGCTGGTTCCTGCACCGACGATCGGCATCGCAGTCGGCATCGACTACGTGCTGTTCATCGTGACCCGTCACCGCCAGCACCTCGCCGAGGGGATGGCCGTCGACGAGGCTGTCGCCCGGGCCATGGCCACCTCGGGCCAGGCGGTCATCTTCGCCGGGTTGACCGTGCTGATCGTGATCTTGGGTCTGGCGCTCGTCGGCATACCCCTGGTGTCGCTGCTCTCCGGACACGCGGTCGCTGGCTGTCGTGGTGGCGGTGCTCGTCGTGGTCACCCTGCTGCCGGCATTGCTCGGCCTGTTCGGCGAAAGGATCGACCGCCTGCGGGTCCCCGGCGTGCAGCTGCGCTTCGAGACCGACCACCAGGCGTCCCGCGCCGTGTTGGCCCGCTGGGCCCGCCTCGTCACCCGCCGGCCCTGGCCGTTCCTCGCCGCCGGCGTCGCCGTGCTCGCCGTGCTCGCCATACCAGTGTTCGGCCTCCAGCTCGGCTGGCCCTTCGACGCCGGCAACCTGACCAGCCGATACGACCGAACGCCAGGCCTACGACCTGCTCGCGGCCGGGTTCGGAGACGGATTCAACGGCCCGCTCCTGCTCGCTGTCGACCTCGACACCGCCACCGAACCCACCGCGGCCCTCGCCGCCATCACCACCGCGGTGGCCGACACTCCCGGCGTGCAGTTGGTCGTCCCCGCGCAACTCAACCCAGCCGGCGACACGGCCGTCATACAGGCCATCCCCGACTCCAGCCCCCAAAGCGCTGCCACCGAGGAACTCGTCGACCACCTTCGAACCAATACGATCCCCGCCCTCGAGGACGGCAACTGCGCCGTCGTCGAGGTCACCGGAACCACCGCTGCGTTCATCGACATCTCCAGCGGCTTGCCGAGCGGCTGATCGTGTTCATCGCCGCGGTCGTGCTGCTCTCCTTCGTGCTGCTCACCGCGGTCTTCCGCTCGCCACTCGTCGCGCTCAAAGCGGCGCTCGTGAACCTGTTGGGCATCGCCGCGGCCGCAACCGGTAAGTTTTCTGTCGCGGTGTTCCAGTGGGGATGGGGCCTCAGCCTCGTCGGCCTCGAAGAGACCGTCCCTGTCGTCTCGTTCCTGCCGATGATGATGTTCGCCATCCTCTTCGGGCTTTCCATGGACTACGAGGTGTTCATCCTGTCCCGTGTCCGGGAGGACTGGCTCGCCTCTGGCGACTCGACCGGCAGCATCGTGCACGGCATCGTGGTCTCCGCCGGGGTCATCACTGCGGCCGCGTCGATCATGATCAGCGTCTTCGCCTCGTTGTTTCTCGGTGAATCCCCCGAGATCAAGATGTTCGGCATCGGGCTCGCGGTCGCGGTCGCGTCAACGCGACCATTGTCCGCATGATCGGTGGTACCCGCCACCATGACCCTGCTCGGTGCCCGCAACTGGTGGATACCCGGCTGGCTCGACCGGATCCTGCCCCGCCTCGACATCGAAGGCGAGACCGCCCTTCCGCCCGCCCAACCCAACCCGG
>CAVZCC010000007.1:0-4403 GCA_963773765.1 uncultured Actinomycetota bacterium
GTCCGGGCTCCACCCCGGCGACCCTAGCGACGCGCCACCGACCGGGCGTGCGTCCGGGGCACGATCAGGTCCAGCGGTGGGTGGCCATGGCGTGCCGGACGCGGGACTCGGCCAGTGCGTGCGCCACGTCCACTGCCGGTCCGCCCGACGCCGCGGCCCGGTCCAGCACTTCGGCCAGGTTGGCGCGGATGCGGTCCTCGATGGCGGCGAAGGCCTGGGCTCGCGTGCCGCCGCCGTACTCGACCGCGGCGCAGATGACGCCACCGGCGTTGACGATGAAGTCGGGCAGGGACACCACGCCCCGGGCGTGCAGGCGCTCCTCGGCCTCGCGGGTGACGCCGATGTTGGCGCCCTGGGCGACGATCCGGGCCGTGAGCCGGTCGACGTTGTCGGCCCTGACGGCGTCGGGCCGGGCGGCCGGCACCCAGATGTCGCACTCGACCCCGATGAGGTCGTCGCGGTCCAGGTGCTTGACGCCGTCCAGGCGGGCCAGGCCGCCGCCGGACCGCTTGGCCTCCACCAGGGCGTCGATGTCCAGCCCTGCGTCGTCGACCACGGCACCGCTGCTGTCGGAGGCCGCTACCAGTAGGCACCCGCGTTCGGCCAGGTAGCGGGCGGTGTGGCGCCCGACCGCCCCGAAGCCCTGGACCGCCACCCGGGCTCCTGCCAGGTCGACCCCGGCGCGGTGGCGCTGCCACCTCCACCGCCACCGCGAGGCCGAACCCGGTGGCGCCCAGGTCGTCCAGGGGGATGCCGCCGAGCTCGGCGGGGAGGCCCACGGCCCGGCCGATCTCGTCGTGGACCCAACCCATGGCCAGTTCGTCGGTGCCCATGTCCGGGCCGGGGATGTACTCGGTGAGGTCCTCGATGGCTCCCGCGAACGCCCGCACCAGGCGTTCCTTGTCGATGGGGTCCATGCCGGGGTCGGCCCGGATCACGCTCTTGGCCCCACCGTGGGCCAGCCCGGCCGCCGCGTTCTTGAACGTCATCGCCCGGGCCAGGCCGAAGCACTCCGCCATGGTGACGTCGGGGGCCATCCGGGTGCCGCCGATGGCCGGCCCCGCCGCCACGTTGTCGATGACGACCACGGCCCGCAACCCGGTGCTGCGTTCGGTCACGTGGACCACCTTGGCCGGGCCGAGGTCGTCGGCGAACTGGAACGGGTCGTCCACGTGGCAGCTCCTTGGGGTGGGTGTCGTCATGCCGGTCGGTGCATCAGGTCGACGACCGGAGGTCGGCGACCAGCGCAGCCAGGAAGCGGGTGGCCTCGATGCCGGTGACGACGCGGTGGTCGAAGCTGAGCGAGAGTGGCAGCGAGGCCCGCACCACCGGCGTGCCGGACCGGGCGACCACGGCGTCGTGGAGCCGGCCGGCGCCGACGATGGCCACCTGCGGCGGGACCACGACCAGTCCTGCGTACAGGCCCCCGTGCATGCCGAAGTTGGACAGGGTGATGGTGGCGCCGGTGAGTTCCTCGGGCGGGACGGCCCGGGCGGCCACGTCGGCGCGGAGCCGATCCAGCCCGGCGCGGAGGGCGGCGTCGTCGCGTCGCATGACGTCGCGGAACACCGGCACGAAGAGGCCGGCGTCGGTCTCGACCGCCACACCGACGTCCACCCGGTCCTGCATCCGCAGGCCCTGCTCGGGGCCCAGGAACGCGGCAGTGAGCGCCGGCTCCGTCGTCGCGGCCACGCCGATGGCCCTCAGGAGCCGGACCGTCACGTCGGACTCCGGCGTCGCCCACCCGCCCACGTCGGCCAGGTCGGTGACGGTCGCCGGCACCACCTCCCGGTGAGCCCGGGCCATGTTCGCTGCCATCGCCCGGCGAACGCCGCGGAGCGGCTCGATGCGGGCGCCGCCTCCGCCCGCCGCGGCCTGCACGTCCGCGCTGGTGACGACCCCGTCGGGGCCGGAGCCGGCCAGCGCGCCGAGGTCGACGCCCAGACGGCGGGCCAGGGTCCGTACCGCGGGGCTGGCCCGGCCGGCGGACGGGGCCTCCGGGACGCGTCCGACCACGGAGCCGGCGTCGGATCCTCCACCATCGTCGAAGGTCACCAGCGGCGTGCCGACCGCGACGATGTCACCGGGCTCGCCGTGCACGGCGGAGATCGTGCCGGCGCGGGCGAGGGCACCTCCACCACGGACTTGTCGGTCTCCACCGACGCCAGCGGTTGGCCGGCGACCACGTGGTCGCCGGCCCCCACGTGCCATTCGACGATCTCGGCCTCGACCAGTCCCTCTCCCAGGTCCGGCAGGGCGAAGTCGGTCACGAGAACTCCAGCGTGCGGCGGGCCGCGCCCACGATCCGCTCGACGTCGGGCAGGTAGGCCGACTCCAGGCGGGCCAACGGGATGACGGTGTCGTAGCCGGTCACCCGGGTGACGGGGGCCAGGAGGCTGGTCAGCCCCTCGTCGGCGAGCACGGCGGCGACCTCGGCGCCGATCCCACCGGTACGGGGGGCCTCGTGCACGATGACGCAGCGGCCGGTGCTCGCCACCGAGGACAGAACGGTGTCGGTGTCGATGGGACGGACCGTGCACAGGTCGATGACCTCGGCCCGGACACCGTCGTCGGCCTCCAGCACGTCGGCCGCCTCCAACGCCTCGCCAACGGTGGCACCCCAGGAGACAATCGTGAGGTCGTCGCCGGGCCGGAGCACCTGACAGGTGTCGAGCGGGAGCGGGGCGCCGTCGTCGAGAACCTCCTCGCGCTCGGAGCGGTAGCGGCGGGCCGGCTCCAGGAAAACGACCGGGTCAGGATCGGCGATGGCCGCGAGCAGGAGGCCGTAGGCCCGGGCCGGCGACGACGGCATGACGACGCGCAGGCCGGGGATGTGGGCGACGAGCGCCTCGGTGGCCTCGGAGTGGTGCTCGGGGGCGCCGATGCCGCCGCCCCACACGCTGCGGACCACCATCGGGCAGGTCAGCCGGCCCCGGGTCCGGTTGCGCAGCCGGCTGGCGTGGTTCACCAACTGGTCCAGCCCGGGGTACATGAAGCCCAGGAACTGGAACTCGACCACGGGACGGAGCCCCTGGGCGGCCAGGCCGACGGCGAGTCCGCAGAACAGCGACTCGGACAGGGGCATGTCCAGCACGCGTTCGGGACCGAAGCGGTCGAGCAGGCCGTCGGTGGCCCGGAACACCCCACCGTCCGCGCCCACGTCCTCGCCCAGGACCACGACGGTGTCGTCGTCGGCCATCGCCCTGGCCAGCGCCGCCCGCACCGCCTCCACCAGGGTGAGCTCAACCATCGTCGTCGGCTGCCGCCGTGGGGTCGGGGGAGGCGACGTGCCACCTGGTCGCGCTGGGGCTCAAGGGACCGGGGCAGGGTGGCGTACAGGTGGTCGAACATCGCCGTGGCCGGCATGGGGGCGATGGCCAGATACTCCCGCACCGCGGCCTCGACACGGTCGCGGCACTCGGCCAGCAGGTGCTCCTCGTCGTGGGTGTCCCACCAGCCCCGTTCCACCATGAGCACCCGGACGGGGACAGGGGCTCGTGCTCCCAGTGGGCGCTCACCTCGGCCTCGTCGCGGTAGCGGCCGGCGTCATCGGCGGTGGTGTGGTCGGCGAGACGGTAGGTGACGGCCTCGACGAGCGTGGCGCCGCCTCCTTCCCGGGCCCGCTCCACCGCGGTGCCGACACGGTCCCGCACGGCCACGACGTCGTTGCCGTCGACCTGCTCGCCGTCGATGCCAGCCGCAATGGCCTTCTGGGCCAACGTCACGGCCGCGGTCTGCGGCCGACCGGGGCACCGAGATGGCCCACTGGTTGTTGTTGACGACGAACACGACCGGCAACCCACGGACGCCGGCCAGGTTGAGCGCCTCGGCGACGTCGCCCTTGGAGGTCGCCCCGTCGCCCAGGACGCACACGGCGACACGGGGCTCACGACGGAGCTGGAAGGCCATCGCCACCCCTGCCGCGTGCGACGCCTGGGAACCGACCGGGACCGAGATGGGGAAGTCCTCACGGGGTCCGGCGAAGTCGCTGCCCCGCTCGTCGCCACCCCAGTACAGGAACAGCTCCACCATGGTGACGCCTCGCCACAGCTGCGCGCCCTGTTCCCGGAACGACGGCACCAGCACGTCGGCCTCCGCCATGGCTGCGGCCACGCCGACGGCCACGGCCTCCTGGCCGAGCGACGACGCGAACGTGCCGAGCTGGCCGCTGCGCTGCAGGGCGACCGCCCGGGCGTCGAAGCGCGGGCGAGGGCCATCGCCCGGGAGAGCTCGACGATGGCGGCCCGGTCGGCCCAGTCCGGCAGCGGCTCGTCGGGTGGCCGTCGGGGTCGACGCGGCGGATGGAATGGATCTCGAATATCGCGACGACACGATCGGATCCCACGAACCGATCGTAGGCCCTTCGTTGCGTAAGGGGCACCGTTGGGGCACGGCGGCTGCTA
>CAVZCC010000008.1:0-459800 GCA_963773765.1 uncultured Actinomycetota bacterium
GGCGCTCGACGTCGGTGACCCCACCGAGGGCGAACGCCTCCTCCACCCCGGCGACGAGGTCGGCAACCGTGGTGCTCCGCACGACCAGGACCGCACCGCCCGTGGCCTCGATCGGCACCGGCAGGAAGGCCAGCCGCACCCACCGCGGCAGGGGCTCGCCGCCGTTGAGGACGAGCACCCCCCGGGCGGTCGACTCCCCCGCGTCGCGTTCGGCCTGCAGGCGGCGCCGGAAGGCGTCGTGGTCGAACGGCTCGCGGGCGGACACGCTCCCATCGGCCGACCCCAGTTCCGCCACCATCGGGCCGTCCACCAGCGCGGGGGCGAGTCCGGGATGGTCGTCGTCGACCAGGACCTGGACCACCGTCCAGGGCTCGCCGTCCACCACGCGGGAGGACACGTCGACACCCAGCACCCCGGGGGGCGCCGCGGGCAACGGCTGCACGCGCACGGCGGCGCCGGTGAGCTCCACCCGGGCCAGCTCCACCCCCGGGCCCGACGACGGGTTCACGCGGGGGCGGGCCAGATGCCGGTCCGGAACGGCTCGTCGGCCTGGCGCGGCCGTCCCCATTCGATGAACCACTCGACGCCGAAGGCGGACCGGAACGCGTCGGGCTCCATCTGCAGGAACCACGAGTCCTCGGCGATCTGGCTGGCGTGGGCCTGCATGGCGCGCCGCTTGAGCTCGACGTGGGCGCCCACGTCGACGGCGTGGGTGATCTCCGCCTCGGGCTTGCCGAAGTCCGGGTCATCGGGGGCCTCCGGCATGGTGTCGGTGGCCTCCTGGTTGGCGATGGCCCGCTCCGCGGCCGCGGCCGCCATCTCCGCCACCGCCCGCTGGATGTGGTCGCGGTTCATGGTGCCCTGCAGCACGGTGCCGACCCTGGCCAGCTCCGCGGCCCGGATGCCGACGCGGTGCACCTGCAGGTGGTCCGGGTGGCCGTAGATGCCGTAGTCGTCGTACACGGTCAGGACGTCGGCGGACTCCTCGGACAGGATGGCGGCCAGCCGGTGGGCGGCCTGATCCACGTCCGCGGTCCAGAACGAGTAGGGCGCGTCGTTGGCCGGGTCGTCCACCATCCCCGAGTCCACGTAGCCCAGGAACTCGACCCGGTCGATGCCGAGGAGCCGGGCCGACTCGAAGGTCTCGGCGATGCGGCGCTCCCACAGGGCCTCGCCCTCGGCCAGCACGCCGGGCACGATCTCACCCCGCTCGCCCCTGGTGGCCACCACCAGGACGGTCCGGTGACCGTCGGCCCTGGCCTGGGCCAGGATGCCGGCGGTGCCGATGCATTCGTCGTCGGGGTGGGCGTGGAAGCACACGAGGGTGGACACGCCGGCCACGGTAGCGGTACCCGGTCGATACCTTGGGCGCGTGCCCGGCCCCACCCGACGGCAGTTGCTCCTGGCCTCGCTCGCCGCCCCCGTGCTGGGTGCGTCGTGCACCTCGGACCGTGACGGAACGGGCGGACGTGGCGATCCGCAGGGGACCCGCGTCCCCGCCGACGCAGCAGGCGGCATCCCTCCGGTGCCGGAACCGACCGCCGCGCTGATCACCAGGTGGGCGGCGGATCCATGGTCGCTCGGCAGCTACTCCCACCTGGCCGTCGGCGCCACACCCGGGGATCGCCGCACCCTGGCCCGGCCGGTGGGCCGGCTGGTGCTGGCGGGAGAGGCCACATCGGTCGACCACCCGTCCACCGTGCACGGCGCGCTCCTGTCGGGGAGGCGGGCGGCGGACCAGGTCCGGGCCGCGGTCCCCGTCGGTGGCCGGGTCGTGGTCGTCGGAGCCGGGGCTGCCGGCCTGGCCGCGGCTGCGGACCTGAGGACCACCCACGCCGTCACCGTCCTGGAGGCCCGTGACCGGACCGGGGGCCGGGTCTGGACCGATCGCTCACTCGGCTACCCCGTGGAGCTGGGCGCATCCTGGATCCACGGCGTCGATGGCAACCCCCTGGCCGACCTGGCCCGGGACGCCGGCGTGCCCACCGTGACCATGGCGTACGACGACGCGGTGTCCTTCGACGCCGGCGGCGACGCGGTCGACGTGACCGATGCCGAGGCGCTGACCGCCCGGGTGCTGGAGGCCGCCGTCGCCGGAGGCGAGGAACGCGATGGCGATGTGGCACTGGCCACACTGGTCGACGCCGCCATGGACGACCGGGGCCTGTCGGACGAGCAGCGGGAGGCCGTGGACCGCACCCTGGTGACGGAGGTGGAGGGCGAGTTCGCGGCCGACACCTCCGAGCTGTCCGGGTGGTGGTGGGACGAGGGCCGACCGTTCGGCGGCGGTGACCTGGTGGTCACCGGCGGCTACGACCGGGTCCTGGCCCCGCTGGCCGACGGGTTGGACGTGCGGGTGGCGTCACCCGTGGACTCGGTGCGGTGGTCCGACGACGGCGCCTCCGTGGCGACGGCAGGCGCCACGATCGACGCCGATGCCGTGGTGCTCACCGTGCCCATCGCGGTGCTGCGGGCCGGCACACCGGCCCTGGACCCTGCCCTGCCGGAACCCTGGGCCGGGGCGCTGGCCCGGCTCGGCACCGGGGTGCTGGACAAGGTGGTCCTGGGCTTCGACCGGGCATTCTGGGACGACGCCTGGCTCCTCCAGTGGCGGGGACCGGACCGGGGGGCGTTCCCCGAGTGGCTCAACCTGGACCGCGCCGCCGGGCACCCCGCGCTCATGGCCTTCACCGCCGGGTCAGCGGCCCGGCGGTGGGAGGCCCGCAGCGACGCCGAGGTGGTGACGGGGGCCATGGCGGCGGTGCGGACGTTCGCTTCCTGAGCATCCACAAAGGTCGAACCGCTCGGGATCGCGCGGAGTGTGGGGTGGTCCTCGCGGACCGCGCCCGTGGGCAGAACTGCCGGTTGTCCGGCCACCGCCCTCGGTGCATGATCGACAGGTGCTGCGCGAGCGGCACCTGGGCACTGGAAGACAGTGGGCGGTCCGTCGCCTCCGGGGCCCAGGCAGCTGGGATCTGACTCCGGGTTCTCCCGGGCGGAAGTAGGAACACGATGAATTCACGAGGTGCTCGCGTCCGGCCGGACGCCCCTCACGCCGACCGTCGGTTGCGTGTCGTCGCCGCGCTCGTGGCCACCCTGCTCGCCATCGGTGCCGTCGTCGCGGCCCAGCCGGCCGGCGCGGTCCAGTCCGGTTCCCACAACGGGCAACTGGTGACCGCCACCAGCCCGTCCAGCTGGACCCCCAACGTGCTCGACGGCTACGTCTCGTCCTTCGCCGAGGTCGGCGACACCATGGTGGTGGGCGGCAACTTCTCCCAGATCAGTGCCGCCAACGACCCGACGCCCATCAGCCGCAGCCGTACCTGTTCTCGTTCCAGAAGGGCACCGGCACGATCAACGCCGTCGTTCGCCCCCGATGGTCAACGGCGAGGTCACCTCCGTGCTCCCCACCGGCGACGGCCAGACGGTGTGGATCGCCGGCGGCTTCAACACCCTGAACGGCCAGACCGTCCGCAACCTGGCCAAGGTCAACCTGGCGACCGGCCAGCGCGTCACCCAGTTCGCGCCGCCGGCCTTCAACGGCCGATCAACGACATCCGCCTCCGCAACAACAAGCTCTACCTCACGGGCCGGTTCACCACGTCGGCGCGCGCAGCCCCGCACCCTGTTGGCCGCGGTCAACCCGGTCACCGGCGCGCTGGACCCGGACGTGCGGGCCGACTTCACCGAGCCCCGCGCGGAACAGCTTCCTGACGATCGGCACGGCGGACATCACCCCCGACGGCACCCGCATGATCGTCGTCGGCAACTTCACCAAGGTGAACGGTCTGGGCCGCTACCAGATCGCCATGCTCGACCTGACCACGTCCCCGGTCTCGGTGGTCGACTGGTCGACCAACCAGTACGGCGACGGCTGTTCGGGCTCGTTCGCCACCTACATGCGCGACGTCGACTTCTCCCCCGACGGCTCCTACTTCGTGGTGGTGACCACGGGCGCCTACAACACCACCTTCCTGTGCGACGCCGCGGCACGGTGGGAGACCGGAGCCACCGGCTCGTCCCTGCTGCCCACCTGGGTGAACTACGCCGGCGGCGACACCCTGACCGCGGTGGCGGCGACCGACACGGCGGTGTACGTCGGCGGCCACCAGCGCTGGATGAACAACCCCTATGCCGCGCGACCGACGTCGGCGCCGGGGCCGTCTCCAGGGAAGGGCTGGTCGCCCTCGACCCCCGCAGCGGGGCCACGCTGTCGTGGAACCCGGGACGGGAACGGGGCGTCGCGGTCTACGGCCTCATGGCCACCGACAGCGGCCTCTGGATCGGCAGCGACACCGAGCGCATCGCCGACGACCAGTACCGCGGCCGCATGGCGTTCATGCCGCTCGACGCCTCGCACCACGATGCCCCCGGAGTTCACCGGTGCCCTGCCGGCCCAGGTCGTGTCCCTCGGCCTGATGCAGGGAGGCGCCGGTTCGACCCTGGACCGGACCATGACCCGGACCTTCACGGGAACCGCGGTCACCGGCACGACGACGACGGCGGACGGCACCTCGACCTGGCGTGACGTCCGCGGCGCCTTCATGATCGACGGCAAGCTCTACACCGGCTGGGCCGACGGCACGTTCAAGGTCCAGGACTACGACGGCACCACCTTCGGGCCGCAGACCACCATCCCGCTGGCCCTGATCGAGGGCAACTCCTCGTCGCTCAACCGCTTCTCCAGCGAGGACCTGCGGACCATCACCGGCATGTTCTACGACCGGGCCCGGGGCCGCATCTACTTCACCAAGACCGGGTCCACCGCGCTCCACTACCGCAGCTTCTCGCCCGAGAGCCGGATCGTGGGCGGCCAGCGCATCTCCAGTGCCGCCTCTGCCGGCGGCATCGACTGGAGCACGGTCCAGGGCATGTTCATGGTGGACGGCAAGCTCTACACGTCGGGCACCTCCGGCAACCTCGTCCGGCGGGACTGGGACTCCGGCACGGGACTGCCCAGCGGCGCCACGGTGACCGTCAGCGGCCCGGCCGTCGACGGCCAGGACTGGCGGGCACACGACTCGTTCGTCTTCGCCCAGGCCGGCTACGTCACCCCCAACACGCCCCCGACCGCGTCGTTCACCTCCTCCTGCACCGACGGGCTCTGCCTGCTCGACGGCTCCGCCAGCGTGGACCCCGACGGCACCATCACCAGCCACGCCTGGGACTTCGGTGACGGCACCAGCCCCGGCACCGGGTCGACCGCCAGCCACGTGTACGCCGCCAGCGGCTCCTACACGGTGTCACTGACCGTGACCGACAACCGGGGCGGCTCCTCCACCACCAGTTCCGTGATCGACGTGGTCGTGCCCAACGTGCCGCCGGTGGCCAGCTTCACCAGCACCTGCACCGGGCTCGGCTGCTCGTTCGACGGCGCCGGCTCGTCCGACGCCGACGGGACCGTGGCCTCCTACGACTGGACCTTCGGCGACGGCTCCACCGCCACCGGGCCCACCTCCAGCCACACCTACGCCGCCGCAGGCCCCTACACCGTCTCGCTCACGGTGACGGACAACTCGGGCGCCACCAACACCAAGACGACCGGCATCGCCGTGGTCGATCCCAACGCCACCCCGACCGTCACCTTCCGGGCCGCGGCGTCGACCAACGTGAACGCCGCCACGGCCGCGGTCACCGTCCCGGCCGCGGTGCGGGCCGGGGACGTGATGGTCCTGATCGCCAGTTCCGCCACCAACACCGCCGCCACGACCGGCCCCGCCGGTTGGACCCTGCTCCGCACCGGGGCCGACGCCACCGCCACGGCCCAGAGCACGGCGTGGACCAAGGTCGCCACCGTGTCCGACGCCGGGACCGCGGTCCAGGTCGCCACCTCCGCCCAGGCCAAGACGGCGCTGCAGCTGGTCGCCTACCAGGGCGGCGGATCGGTCTCGGCCAACCAGCTCGCCTTCGACACCGTGTCCCGGACCGACCGCACCACGCCGGTCGTGGCCGTGAACGCACCGGGCAGCACCCTCCTGTCCTACTGGGCCGACAAGTCCAACGACAACGTCGGCTGGGATGTCCCGGCCCAGGTCACCTTGCGGGACCAGAGCATCGGGTCCGGCAACGGCCACATCACCGCGGCCGTCGCCGACAGCGGGCCGGTGGGCGTGGGAACGGCAGGCGGCCTCACCGGTGTCGCCGATTCCGCCAACCGGCGGGGCATCGTCTGGTCGATCGTGATCGCACCCACGACCGCCGCCCCCAACTCCCTGCCCACGGCCAGCTTCACCTCGACCTGCACCGGCCTGGCGTGCACCTTCGACGCCTCCGGTTCGACCGACCCGGACGGCTCCATCACGTCCTACGCCTGGACCTTCGGCAACGGAACCACCGGCACAGGTGCAACCGCGGCCCGCACCTACGCCGCGGCCGGCACCTATCCCGTGACCCTGACCGTGACCGACAACCTCGGTGCCACCAACGCCACCACCCGTGACGTGACCGTCTCGCCGCTGGCGCCCACCAACGTGACGTTCCGGGCCGCCGCGGGCGCCAACGTCAACAGCACCACCGCCGGGGTGCCCATCCCGGCCACGGTCCAGGCCGGTGACGTGATGGTCCTCATCGCGACGGTCAACAACCTGACCACGACGGTCACCGGCCCCGCCGGCTGGACGCTGGTCAACTCCGGGTCCAACACCCTCACCGACACGCAGTCCTTCCTGTGGACCCGGACCGCCACGGCGACCGACGCCGGCACCACCGCCACCATGGCCAACTCGGTCGCGTCCAAGACGGCGCTGCAGGTCGCGGCCTACTCGGGCGCCAGCGGCATCACCGCCCACGCCATCTCCTTCGACACGGTCAACCGCACGACCCACACCACGCCGACCGTGCCCGTGGCCTCCGCCAACAGCGCGCTCGTCTCCTACTGGGCGGACAAGTCCAGCGCCACCACGACCTGGTCACTTCCCGCCGCCACCGTGCTGCGGAACCTCAGCGCCGGCACCGGCTCCGGCCGCATCACCGCCGCCCTGGCCGACACCGGTTCCCTCGCCGCCGGGACCGCCGGCGGCCTCACCGCCGCGGCCGACTCGTCGACCGCCCGGGCGGTGACGTGGTCGATCGTCATCGGTCCCGCGGTCTGAGTTGACCGGGCCCGAGGCGGCCGACGACCGCGACCGGGCGCCCCGCCAACCGGCGGCGGAGGTGGATCGCAGCCGTGGCTGCGGCACTGGCCGTCGCCGTGGCCGCGGTGGTGCTGCTCTCCACCAGGGACGACCCCGACGACGGTGGGGTCGTCGCGACCACGGCCACGACCAGCACCGTCGGACCCGATCGCCCCAGCGCCACCACCACGGACGGCCCGACCGCCGCAGGAGCGACCCCCGGTGATCCGGGGACCGTGGTGCCGGTGGAGCCCGTGCAGGGCAACGGCGAGGCCGAGCTGTGCGCCGGGATCGTCGAGCGCCTCCGGGCCTACCGGGTGGCCGCGGCGGCATCGCCCGTGCCCGACCAGGCCCTGATCGAACAGCTCACCGAGTTCCAGGCCCAGGTCGACACGCAGGCCGACGACCAGGACTGGGGCGACCGCATCACGGAGGACCTCACCGACGTCCGCCGCGAGTGGGCGACGGCACTGGCCGCGGCGAACCGCGGCGACGACGCCGAGGCCGACGAGCGCGGCGAGGCCGCCATCGAGGACATCGACCGGGCCATCGGTCGGGCGGGCTGTCCGGGCCCCTGACGCCCCACTGGTCGGCCCGCGCCGCCGCGGTGGCACCCGGCCTCAGCGGAGGCGGCGTGGGCGCTGTGCCGGGCCGAGGGCGTGCTCCATGACGCGGGCACCCACGACGGGGCGCCCGTGACCGGGGAGCAGGTAGGTCGCCGGGAGGGGCCGGAGCCGCTGCTCGGTGGCCGCCGCGGCGACCTCGTCCACCAGCTCGGGCGTGAACCAGGCCCGTCCCCCCACCGCGATGACGGCATCGCCGGACAGCAGCACCGCGGACCGGGGGTTCCACAGCGACGTGGAGTCGTCGGTGTGGCCCGGGGTCTGGATCACCTCCCAGTCCGGCGCTCCCGGGACCGGGTCACCGTCGGCCAGCCAGTGCTCGGGCCGGTCGGGGAACCGCGCCCCGCGGGAGTCGTAGCCGATGTGCCGGGAACACCGTGCCACCTCCAGCACGGACCGGAGCGAGCGGGGTTGCTCCCCCAGGACGGGCGCGATGCGGGCCACCGCCCGGGGACCGGGGCTCCGCGGTCGCTCCCCTTCCAGGTAGCTGCGGATCCTGATCGGCAGCGCCACCTCCGCATCGTGGCGCCGCAGGGTGGGGATCCCACCGACGTGGTCGGCATGACCGTGGGTGGCGGCCACCACCGGCACCCCGGCCACGCGGCGTGACCGCAGGAGCGAGCGGGCCGCGGCGGCGGTGGACGGAAGGCCCGGGTCGACCACCAACGGACGGCCGTCACCGCCGTCGTGCACCACGTAGCAGTTGAAGATCCAGCGGGACAGGACGGTGATCCCGACCTCCGGCAGCTCGGTGACGACGATCGACATCAGCGCACCCGCCGCCCGGTCACTCGGGCGTCCGGGAGCCGGCCGGCGGGGTACGGCACCACCGGCTCGGTGTGCAGCCGGTCACCGGGGTCCGCCCCGCCGTCCACCCGCAGCCCGGCCGACGTTCGGACCGCGGCCCGGTACTCCGGCTGCATCGTCGGGGCGAGGTCGAGGGTGATCGTGAAGTCCTCCGCCGGGCCATCCGTCACGGTGAACCCACTCGACGCGGGAGTCGGTTCGGAGGTTCCGTCGTCCACCTCCAGGACCGGGTGCCAGGTCCCGGCCGTGGAGGAGGACACCAGGACCGAGTCCCCGCTGTCACCGTCGCGCACCGACGTCGGTGTCCCGCATGATCGCCCCCGATCGCAGCGGACGCTCGCCTGCGACCGCGACCGGCATGGTACCGGGGTCGGGCCGCCGTGGCCCGGGGCGAGGCCACGGTCCGCCACCTAGCATCGACGGCCATGCCGGGGAACGACGACCTTCCGCCCGTCGCAGGGGCACGCCTGGAGCTGCTCCGGGGCCTGGGGTTCGGGGAGCTCACCCACGACTCCCACGTGCCGTTCCTGTCCCACCTGGTCGGGACCCGCCGGCTCCTCGCCGGGTGGGGAAGCTCCCCGGACCTGTGCGATGCCGGGCTCTTCCACTCCGTCTACGGCACCGAGTTCTTCCCCACCGCCGCGCCCGTGTCCCGGTCCGAGGTGCGCCTCGTCATCGGGGCCCGGGCCGAACGCCTGGCCTGGCTGTGGTGCACCATCCGGCGGGACACCATCGACGCTGCGGCCCGCACCGCCGTGGACCGCCACTCCGGCGGCCTGGTCGCGCTGGCGCCGGGTGAGCTGTCCGACATCGCCACCCTGTGGGCCGCCGACACCGTCGAACAACTGGGGCGCATGGCCCTGCACGAGCGCGGGTTCGCGCAGGGCCTCCCGGCGGTGCTGCACCTCGCCTCCGCGCCGGCCCGGCGGGCCGCGGCCGACGTCCTGTCCCCATCGCTCAGACGGTGAGGACGACCTTCCCCCGGACCCGGCCCTCCTCCAGCTGCCGCATGGCCTCGGGCGCGTCGCGGAGCGGGTAGGCCCGATCGACCACGGGGACGAGCCGTCCGTCGTCGACCAGCGCGGCCAGGCGGTCCAGCCCGGCGTGGTGCTCCTTGGCCACGAGCATCCTCAGCCGCTGCCGGACGAACGGCGTCAGGAGCAGCGCCCGGAACTGGCGGTCCAGTCCGCCGACCAGCCGGCCCCCTCCCTCGCCACCGCCGATGACCAGGGTCCCCCGCGGAGCCAGTGCCCGCCGGAGCCGCGACAGCGGCGCGTTGCCGGCCATGTCCAGGATCAGGTCGTACTCCCGGCCGTCGGCGCCCACCTCGTCACGGGTGTAGTCGAGGACGTGGTCGGCGCCGAGGGAACGAACCAGGTCGACCTTGGCGGTGCTGCAGACCCCGGTGACCTCGGCCCCGAACGCCTTGGCGATCTGCACCGCGAACGTGCCCACACCGCCCGACGCGCCGATGACCAGGACGCGTTGGCCGGCCTCCAGGCCTCCGACGTCGCACAGTCCCTGCAGCGCGGTGAGGCCCGACACGCCCATGGCGGCGGCCTGGGCGAAGGAGAGCGCACGGGGCTTGGTCGCCAGCTTGTCCTCCCGCGCCGCGGCGTACTCGGCGAAGGACCCCTTGCCGATGCCGAAGACCTCGTCGCCGGGCCGGAACCGGGAGACACCAGCACCCACCTCGACGACGACCCCCGCCAGGTCCAGGCCGGGAACGGGGTTCCGGGGTGCCCGCAGGCCGACGACGAGCCGGGCCGCGTAGGGCAGGCCCTCCATCAGGTGCCAGGTCCCCCGGTCCAGGCCGGCGGCTCGGACCTGGACCAGCACCTCGCCCGCACCGATGGTGGGGCGGGCGACCTCCCCCGGTTCCAGCACGTCGGCCGAGCCGTACCGGCGCTGGACGATGGCCCGCATCCGGGCCGGCGGCCCGGAGCTGGGCCCGGTCGTCCGGGCCGGGATGGGTGCGGTTGGTGGTGCCACGACGGTTCCTCCGCTCGCCGCCCGTCCGGGCGACCTGTTCGACAACGCATCCTTACGGTGTAAGGAGTTCCGTCACCCTAGACATACGTTGTAAGGTCGTCAAGGCATGGCGAAGCGGACGACGGACAGGCCGGAGCAGGCCCCACGGAAGCAGGCCCGCCCTGCCCGGGAACCCCTCACCCGTCCCCGTGCCCTCGCCACGGCGGTCCACCTGGCCGATGCCGGGGGCATCGACTCGCTCACCATGCGCCGGCTGGCCCAGGCCCTGGGGGTGGAGGCCATGTCGCTCTACCACCACGTGGCCAACAAGGACGACATCCTCGACGGCATGGTCGACCTGGTGTTCGCCGAGATCGACCTGCCGCCGGAGGACGAGCCGTGGCGGACGGCGATGCACCGGCGGGCGACGTCGATGCGTGCCGCCCTCATCCGGCACCCGTGGGCGATCGGCCTCATGGAGTCGCGGACCTCCCCCGGGCCCGCGACGTTGCGCCACCACGACCGTGTGATCGCATGCTGCCGGCACGCCGGGTTCACCGTGCCGATGGCGGCGCATGCGTTCGCCCTGCTGGACAGCTACGTCTACGGGTTCGTGCTGCAGGAGGTGAACCTCCCCTTCGACGCGACCGATGACGTGGAGGAGGTGGTCACCTCGATCCTGGCCGACGCGTCGAACGACGAGTACCCCCACCTGACCGAGCTCGCGGCCGAGCACGTCCTGCGGCCCGGCTACGCCTTCGGCGACGAGTTCGAGTTCGGGCTCGGCCTGATCCTCGACGGGCTGGAGGCCGCTGCGCCGGGGTGACGACCGGATCCTCAGGCGATGGCGCCGGCGTCGCGCAGGCCGGCCAGGCGACCGGCATCGGCGCCCAACCACTCCCCCAGCACCTCGTCGGTGTGCTGGCCGGCATGGGCGGGCGGACGCTGGATGGTGGCCTCGGTGCGGCTGAACCGCGGCGCAGGCCCGGGCTGGGGAATGCCCGCCACCTCCACGAACGTGCCGCGGGCGACGTTGTGCGGGTGGGTGCGGGCCTCGCTCATGGTCAGCACCGGGGCGAAGCAGACGTCGGTCCCCTCCATGACCTCACACCACTCGTCGCGGGTCCTGGTCAGGAAGATGGCCGCCAGCCGCTCCTTCATCTCACCCCACCTGGCGTGGTCCTGCTGCCAGGGCAACGACTCGCCGGCGGACGTGTAGGTGTCCTCCAGGCCGGTGTGCTCGAGCAGCTCGGCATAGAACTGCGGCTCGATGGAGCCGATGGAGACGTACTTGCCGTCGGCGGTCTCGTAGGTGTCGTAGAAGTGGGCACCGGTGTCCAGGATGTTGGTGCCCTTCTCCTCGCTCCAGATCCCCATGGCGCTGAAGGCCCAGATCATGCTCATGAGCGACGCCGCGCCGTCCACCATGGCCGCGTCGACCACCTGGCCGGTGCCGGACCGGGCCGCCTCCAGCATCCCGCACACCACGCCGAAGGCCATCAGCATGCCGCCGCCGCCGAAGTCGCCCACCAGGTTGATGGGGGGCGTGGGCTTCTCGCCCTGCCGGCCCAGGTGGGCCAGCACGCCGCCGAGTGCGATGTAGTTGATGTCGTGGCCCGCGGTGTGGGCATAGGGGCCGTCCTGGCCCCAGCCCGTCATCCGGCCGTACACCAACCGGGGGTTGCGGGCCGCACACACCTCGGGGCCGAAGCCCAACCGTTCGGCCACGCCGGGCCGGAACCCCTCGATCAGGGCGTCGGCCTCCGCCACCAGGTCCAGCAGCAGGGCCACCCCCTCGGGCGACTTCAGGTCCAGGGCCACCGAGCGCCGGCCCCGGTTGAGGATGTCCGACGGCGGCACGTCCGGGTCACCACCCGCGGCGTTGGCGGCCCGGTCCACCCGGATCACGTCCGCCCCCATGTCCGACAGCATCATGGCCGCATAGGGCCCGGGCCCGATGCCCGCAACCTCGATGATCTTCAAACCGGCCAGTGGCCCCATGTGTCTCCCCTGTCTCGAGTGGTGTCGGTCGTTGTCCGGCCCCGCGGGCCCGTCGGACGGCGTCAGGCGGTGATGGCGGCGTCGACCGCGGCGCCGATGCCGTCGACCACGCGGTCCCAGTACTGCGGCGGGAGGTCGTGGCCCATCCCCTCCAGGACCCGCAGGTCCGCTCCCGGCACCAGCTCGGCCGTCCGGCGGCCGCCACTGACGTGGATGAGCGGGTCCTGGTCACCGTGCAGCACGACGGTGGGGACCACCACCGACGGCAGCAGCTCGGCCCGGGAACCCGACGCCAGGCCGGCCACCATCTGGCGGGCCGACCCCGCCGGGTCGTAGCTCCGGTCGATCAGCATCTCGTTGCGGGCCTGTGCCCGGGCCTGGTCCCACACCGAGCGGGTGCCGATGAGCCGGGCCCGTTCCACGGCCTGGGCCACACGGGTGGCGCGGTCCTCCGCAGGGCCCATCGTGGCGAAGTACGCCGCCATCACCTCCGGATCGGGCTGGCCGACGTCCCGTTCCCCGGTGGAGGAGTAGATGGACGTCAGCGACAGGACACGGTCCGGGTGCTCGATGGCCATGGTCTGCACGATCATGCCGCCCAGCGAGGTCCCGACCACGTGCGCCGCTCCCACGCCGAGCGCGTCCAGCAGGGCCACGCCGTCGGCCGCCATGTCGGACAGCGTGTACGGGGCCTCGACCGGCTCGCCGGACATGGATGCCACCACCGCCGCCACCGGGTCCACCTCCACGTCGTGGAAGTGCGTGGACAACCCGACGTCGCGGTTGTCGTAGCGGACCACCCGCACACCCAGGCCGGCGACCTGCTCGCACAGGTCGTCGTCGTGGCCGACGCACTGGGCCCCCAGGCCCGCGACCATCAGCAGCGTCGGGTCGGACTCCTTGCCGAAGGTGTCGAAGTAGAGCTCGATCCCGTTGGCGCTCGTGGTCGGCATGGCCGGAAGTGTTCCTGTCCTTGACCGGACGGTCAAGCGGCGGAGGCGGCCCACACCTCCCGGCCCGCCACCACGGTCCGGAGGGGCCGGAGGTCGTCGTCGAGGACCACCACGTCGGCCGGGTCCCCGGGCCGGACCCGGGCCGGGGCCAGGCCGAGCAGGCGCCGCTGGGCCCCACCGCAGGCGTCGACGGCCGCGTCGAGCGTGGCCCCCAGGCCCACCAGGTTCCGCAGCACGGCGTCCGGTGTGGCCACGCTGCCGGCCAGCGTCCCGTCCGCCAGGCGGGCCGCGCCGTCCCGGACGACCACCGGGCGCCCGTGCTCCTCCCAACGGTCCAGGCCGGTGCCGGCGGGCGGGATGGCATCCGTGGTGGCGGCGACGCGGCCGGCCGCGGCGGCGAGGGTCAGCCGCACGACCTCGGCCGAGACGTGGACCAGGTCCGGGATGAGGCCCACGGTCACCCGGAGGTCCGCCAGCGCCACGCCGGCCGGTCCCGGGTCCCGGGGGGCGAAGCGCCGGTGGGCGTTCCAGCAGTGGGTCAGGTGGCGCGCCCCGCGCCCACCGCGGCGGCGACCTGCGCTGCGTCGGCGTCGGTGTGGCCCACGCTCACCAGCACGCCAGCGGCCGCCAGCTGGGCCACCAGGTCCATCCCGCCGACGAGTTCCGGAGCCACCGTCATGCACCGCACGGGCCCGGCCGACAGCAGGTGGCGCACCTCGACGGGGTCCGGCGCACGGAAGTAGCCCGTCAGGTGGGCGCCGGCCCACACCGGCGACAGGTAGGGCCCCTCCAGGTGCGCACCCAGGAACCGGCACCCGGTCGGCGGGTCGGCCCGCACCCGGGCCAACACGCCCAACGCACCGACGTAGTCCTCCAGCGGGCAGGAGAAGAACGTGGGCTGGACCGCCACCGCCCCGTGGGCGGCCAGGGAAGCGGCGGCCACCGCATACCCCTCCGGGTCGGCCCGGCGGAACTCCACCCCGCCGAATCCGTTGACCTGCAGGTCCACGAATCCGGCCACCGCGGTGCCGGCACCGCCCGACGGCCCCGCCGGCAGCCCCACCTCGACGACCGTCCCGTCGCCGGGGTCCACCTCCACGTCGCCGACGACCACCACGCCGTCCACCAGCGCCCGGGCCACCCCGAGGCGCACCGTCACTCCCCCGCCGGCGACGCCGGCCCGGACGACACCGCGGGCACGGCCACGGCGCCACCGTCCCCACGGGCGGAGCGGTACACGGCGTCGGCCAGGACGTGGGCCCGCAGCGCGTCGGTCACGTCCGGACGAACCCGTGGTGGCGTCCCACCGTCCAGCCCGGTCCGCACGGCCCGCAGGAACGTCTGCTCCGCACTCTCGGTGCTGATGCCCCGGCCCTGCAGCCATGTGGTGATCCCGTCGCCCTCCACCACGACCTCGTCGTCGCTGGTCTGGCGTCGCACGGGCCCCGTGACATCGCCCTCCATCGTCACGGTGGCACGCTCGCAGAACACCTCGATCCTGCGCTGGCTGGGCCGGGACAGCACGTCGTGCCAGACGGAGGACAACGTGCCAGTGGCGCCGCTGGTGAACCGCACCAGTGCCCCGACGGAGTCCTCGATCCCCTCCAGGCCGTGGAAGTGGGCCTGCTGGGCCGCCACGGTGTCGATGGGGCCCAGGAGCCACTCCAGGATGTCCAGGTCGTGGATGGAGTGCTCCAGCAACGCGCCGGAGCCGGCCAACGTGGCGTCTCCCCGCCAGGTGGAGGCGTACATGCCCTGGGTCGGGAGGTACTGGTCGTCCCGGAACACCACGTTCATGACGCGCCCGGACGTGGGGTCCTGGACCATCTCCCGGAGCGCCAGGAGGGGCGGGGTGGACCGCAACACCAGGCCGACCATGTCCACGACCCCGGCCGCCCGCACCACCTCCACCAGGCGGCGGGCGCCGGCCAGGTCGACCGACAACGGCTTCTCGCAGAACAGCGGCAGGCCGGCACCCGCCACCAGCTCCACGGCCGGCAGGTGCTCCGAGGTCCAGGTGCAGACGAAGACGGCGTCGGACGCGTCCACCACCTCCTGCGGGGAGCCGGCCACCACCGCGCCCTGGCCGCGGGCCAGCGCCGTGGCCCGGTCCGTGTCCGGGTCGTGGACCGCCACGATGGTGTTGGGCTCGTCGGCGAGGTTGAGCTGGATGGTGTGGTACGCCGCGATCAGCCCGGCCCCCAGGAACCCCACTCGGATCGTCATGTCGGCCGAGCGTACCGAGCCGCACCCCCGGGCGGCCCGCCGGCGCGCTCCACCCCCGGGCCGCCCGCCGGCGCGCTCCACCCCCGAGCCGCCCGCCGGCGCGCTCCACCCCCGGGCCGGCCGCCGGCGCGCCGCTACGGTGGTTCCGGAACACCAGGACCAGCAGGGAGCGCACGTGGCACCGACCTTCGGGGTCCACACCGGACCGGCCAACACCACCGTGGAGGAGTTGCAGGCCCTGTGGCGGCGCATCGAGGACCTGCCCTTCGACTGGATCTCCATCTGGGACCACTTCTATGCGGCCGACGGCACCTCCACGAACTGCGTGGAGGCCGTGGTGGCCCACACGGCGCTGGCCATGACCACCTCCCGGGTCCGGTGCGGGTCACTCGTGTACTGCGCCGGCTACCGCCACCCCGCCGTGCTGGCCAACGCGGTGTCGGCCATCGACCACCTCTCCGGCGGCCGGTGCGACGTGGGCGTCGGTGCCGGATGGCTCGGCGACGAGTACCGCGCCCACGGGA
This sequence comes from uncultured Actinomycetota bacterium, assembly GCA_963773765.1. Classification (GTDB taxonomy): domain Bacteria; phylum Actinomycetota; class Acidimicrobiia; order Acidimicrobiales; family Microtrichaceae; genus CAVZCC01. The sequence continues at coordinate 16,218 of CAVZCC010000008.1, forward strand.
TCCCGTTCCCTGCCGCCGGCGTGCGCCTGGACATCATGGAGGAGTACCTGCGGTGCATCCGCGGCCTGCTGCGCGAGCCGGCCTTCACCTTCCGGGGCCAGCACTTCACCCTGGACGGCGCGGTGCTGGACCCGCGACCGCTGCAGCCCGAGCTGCCGATCTGGGTCGGCGGCGGTGGCGAGCAACGGACGCTGCGGATCGTGGCGGAGCTGGCCGACGGCTGGAACGTCCCGTTCATCTCGCCGGAGGACTTCGCCCACAAGCGCGAGGTGCTGCACGCCCACTGCGCGACGGTGGGACGGGACCCGGCGGACATCCGCTGCTCGGTCAACGTGGGGTGCGCCCCCACCGAGGAGTCGCTGCACCGCCAGTTCGGGTCCATCGCGGACTTCGTGCGGCCCGGGGTGCTGGTGGGGTCCACCCAGGAGATGGTCGACGCCATCGGCCGCTACACCGACGCCGGGGCGGACCAGATCAACGTGGCCCTGCGGGCCCCGTTCGAGGTGGAGGCGCTGGAGTACCTGGCCGGCGCCATCGGACGGGTCGACGCCTGATGGCGGATCCCCATCCCGTGCTGCCCGGCCTGCGGCTGGACCCGTTGACCCGCAGGCCCACCGTCATCGTGGGCTCCCGCCAGGGCCGACCGAACCTGCCCGCCGCCGGCTGCCCCTTCTGCCCCGGCGGACTGGAGGCCCCCGAGCCCTACGACGTGCGCTGGTTCCCGAACCGGTGGCCGGCCATGCCCGACGGGCGGTGCGAGATGGTCCTGTACACCCCGGACCACGACGCCGAGTTCTGGACGCTCGGCCGCACCGGTGCCCGCAAGGTGGTGGACCTGTGGGCCGAGCGCACCGCTGCGCTGGGCTCCCGCGACGACGTCGACTACGTGCTGGTGTTCGAGAACCGTGGCCCGGAGGTCGGGGCGACTATCCCCCACCCCCACGGCCAGATCTACGCCTACCCGGAGGTACCGCCGGAGCCGCTGCGGGAGTTGCTGGACGGCGTGCTCGACCCCGCGGCGCCGGACGACGAACTGGTGGTGTGCGAGCACGGCGACTGGCGGGTCTGGGTGCCGGAGGCGGCGTCCTGGCCCTACGAGCTGCGCATCGCCCCCCGGTCCCCGGTGCCCGACCTGGTGGACCCGTCCTGTGACCGGGACGGTCTGGCCTCGGCGCTGGTGGACGGACTGGCGCGGCTGGACCAGCTCTTCGACGCCCCCATGCCCTACATGTTGTGGATCCACCAACGCCCGACCGACGGTGGCGACTGGCCCGGCGCCCGCCTGCACCTCCACGTGACCCCGCTGTACCGGGCGCCGGGCGTGCAACGCTTCGTCGCCGCGGCAGAGCTGGGCGGCGGCATGTTCTTCAACCCGGTGGAGCCCACGCAGGCCGCGGCGGACCTGCGGGCCCAGGACGGGGCATGAGCGACCCCGGCACGGAGGTCGTCACCGCGGTCGCCCCGGGACGGGTCAACCTGATCGGTGACCACACCGACTACATGGGCGGCCTGGTGCTGCCCATGGCCGTGGACCTGGCCACCACGGTGAGCGGGGTGCGCGGTGGCAACACGATCGACCTGGTCTCGGCGCAGTCCGACCTGCCCCTCCGGCTGGACCTCCCCGTCACCGACCCGTCGGTCGTGCAGCCGCCGTGGGGGCGCTACGTCGCCGGCGTCGCCGCTGAGCTGGGCAGCGCCCACGGGTTCCGCGGCACGGTCGACTCCACCGTCCCCGTCGGTGGCGGGCTGAGCTCCAGCGCGGCGCTGGAGGTGGCGGTGGCCCTGGCCCTCGGCGCCACCGGCACGCCGCTCGAGATCGCCCAGGCGTGCCAGAGGGCAGAGGTGGCCGCCACCGGCGTGCCGTGCGGGATCATGGACCAGCTGTGCTCGGCGGCCGGGGTGGAGGGCCACGCCCTGCTCATCGACTGCGCCACGATGGACATCACGCCGGTCCCGGTCCCGGACACGGCCTGCGTGTGGGTGGTCGACTCCGGCCAGCAACGGGAGCTGGCCGGCTCCGCCTACGCCGAACGCCGGTCGCAGTGCGAGGCCGCAGCGGCCCTGGTCGGCCCGCTCCCCACTGCCGAACCCGGCCGGATCGACTCGCTGCAGGACCCGCTGCTGCGGGCCCGGGCCCGCCACGTGCGTTCCGAGTGCGACCGGGTGCGGTCCTTCGCCGCCGCCTTCGTCTCCGGCGACCTGGCCGGCGCCGGACGGATCATGGTGCAGAGCCACGCGTCGCTGCGGGACGACTTCGGTGTGTCCACCCCCGTCCTGGACGACCTGGTCGACCGCCTGGTCGGCACCGACGGCGTGTACGGCGCCCGGCTGACCGGCGCAGGCTTCGGTGGGTGCGTGGTCGCGCTGGCGCGACCCGGCGTGCACCTCGACGGGTGGGCGGTGCAGGCCGCGGCCGGAGCCCGCCTGGAGGCCGACCCGTCCTGAGGACCGGCCCGTCCGCCCCGTTCCGCCTAGACGGACCCGGGCGGCGCGGGCGGGGCGGGGGGTGGCTGGACCGGTGGCACGGCGGCGGGCCCCGGCGCCGGCTGCCCCAGCAGCACCGCCTTCTGGGACTCGAACTCGGCCGGGGTCAGGTGGCCCTGGTCACGGAGGGCCGCCAGCTTGGCGATCTCGTCGGCCACCGACAGGGGCGCAACGGCGTGGGTCGGCGCCGCGGGGCACGGACCCGGTCGAACTTCCGGTTCTCGTTGTCCTCCATGGCCTGGTACAGGATGTTCTGCACCGCGACGGGGTCCCGGACGTCCTCGAAGCGCTGCATGCCCAACTCGCCGGCGGACTCGATGGTCAGGTCGCCGGCCTTGACCAGGCGCTCGAAGAGGCGCTGGTGGAAGAACACCGTGTTGATGCGATCGAGGGGGATCTCGATGCCCCGCTTGGACAGGATCCCCGATCGGTAGATGCAGCGGTCGGTGGTGAGCACGAAGTTGGTCGAGTACCACTTGATGAACTTGTGGATGGTCCACGCCAGGGTGCCCAGGATGAGCAGCATGGCGGCCCACTTGAGGGCGGTGGCGAAGACGTTGTCCCAACTCCGGGTGAGCAGGAAGATGCCGATGGCGGTGGACACGGCCAGCGCCAGGACCGACTTGACCAGCATGATCCAGTGGGGGTGGGTGTCGAGGACGATCTCCTCGCTCCTGTGCAGGTTCGCTCTGTCGTAGGGCACCGGTGCAGCGTATCCCCGGCCCCGCCCCGTTCAGTGGGAGGTCGGTGGCGGGACCCAGCGGGGGTCACGTCCGAGGAACGCCACGAACCGGTCGATGGGCCCGGCGTCGGGACCGGGGTCGACCTCGGCGTCGAACATGCCGGTTCCCCGGTACTGCGGTTCGATGATGGCCCGGGCCGCGACGAGCGCCACCTCGGCCTGGTGGTCGTCGTAGGGGACGTCGACCCCGATGGCCCGGGCGAGGTCCCATCCATGCCCGATGTACTCCATGAGCATCATGTTGAGGACGAACTCGCCGGGGATCGGGTCGCTCGTCATGGTCATCGGACGCTCGTGGCCCCGCTGCTCCAGCCCGTCGACGATCGAGCGGGCCGAGCGCTCGAAGGTCTCGGCCCACCGGTCACCGACGCGGTGGTCGGAGGGGTCGAACCCCGGCACCGTCCCGTTGACCGCGGCGTCGAACACCTGCACCCACAGCGCCATGTGCTCCAACAGGTCCTCCACCGTGAACTCGCCGCAGGGCGTCGGCCACGGGTGCTGTTCGGGAGTGACCTTGGCCATCAGGGCCGGGGTCAGGTCGAGCATGGCGGCGAGGGTGCTGACGCGTTCGTCCATGCCGCCAACGTACGGAACAACGGCAACCGGGTCTTTGAGAAACCCGCCACTCCGGGCCGGCCCGTAGGGTTGCCGCATGGCTCGACGGGTGGAGCACGACACGCGAGGGATCGTCCGCCCCTCGGTGGCCCGGGAGCACTTCAGCCTCGAGCGGTGGGACCCCGACCCTCCCCTCGACCGGTTCGTCGACCGGTTCTGGCGCACGGCATGGGACCTGGCGCAGCCGTTCACCCAGGTCATCGTCACCTTCCCGGTGGTCAACTTCGTGTTCCAGGCCGACGGATCCGCCGTCGTGAGCGGGGTCCAGCGCCACAACGACGACCGGCGGCTGGAGGGGACGGGGTGGGCACTGGGCGTCATGTTCCGGGTGGGCGGGTTCCGACCGTTCACGGACCGGCCCATGGCGGCGCTGGTCGACCGTCGGGTGCCCGCCGCGGAGGTGTTCGGCCCCGCCGTGCACGCGCTCACCGCGGCAGTGCTGGAGGCACCCTCCGACGAACGGCGCATCGGCCTCATCGAGGACTTCCTGGACGGGCTGGCACCCGACGCCCGCACGCCGGGCGAGGACATCTCCGACCTGGTCGACGCCGCGGTCGGGGCTGCTCCCCCGCTGACCCGGGCCGCGGACCTGGCCGAACGGGCCTGCGTCTCCTCCCGCACGCTCCAGCGCCTGTTCCAGGAACACGTCGGGGTCGGACCGAAGGCCGTGCTCGACCGCTACCGGGTGCAGGGTGCCGGCGAGGCGGCCCGCCGCCCGGTCCCGTCGTGGGCGGAGGTGGCAGCGCAGTTCGGCTACGCCGACCAGGCCCATCTCACCGCGGACATGTCCAGGACGTTCGGCGAGCCACCTGCCACCTACTCCCGCCGGGAGCGCGGGAACGACCGGGAGGCCGGGTCCCCCCGGGACTGACGCCACGCGGCGGTCGCGACCTCCACCTCCCCTGCCCCAACCCGGGCGCCGGGGGCCGCTCGGACCGGCTCGACCAGCCCGCGAACGACCTCAGCCCCAGCCCAGGTCGGTGAGCGCGTCGTCGTCCAGGCCGAAGTGGTGGGCGATCTCGTGGACCACCGTGATGCGCACCTGCTCCACCACCTCGTCGTGGTCCGCGCACATGTCGCAGATGGCCAGGCGGTAGATGGTGACGGTGTCGGGCACGTCCAGGTAGCCGTAGTCGTCCCGCTCGGTCAGGGGCAGGCCGGAGTACAGGCCGAGCAGGTCCTCGGTGGGGTGCTCGTCGGCGACCAGCACGGCCACGTTGTCCACCAGCCTCAGGAGCCCCTCGGGCATCCCGTCCAGCGCGTCCGCCACCAGTTCCACGAAGCGGTCCTCGTCCACCTCCACCATCGGGCCACGGTAGGGCACCGCTCCCCCCGTGGCTGTCCGGGGCCGCTGGTACGGTCGCCGGCGTGGACCGCTCAGCAGCCGCCCGGGACGCCCAGGACGCCCGGGACGGCCGCGGTCCGGCAACGGACGCCGCCGGCAACGCCGTGGCCCTGCCGGACCAGGACCAGCAGGACGCCGCGGACCTGCTCCTGCGGGGCCTGAACGACCACCAGCGCCAGGCCGTGACCTCCCCCGCCTCCCCGCTGCGCATCCTGGCCGGTGCCGGCTCGGGCAAGACCCGGGTGCTCACCCACCGCATCGCGCACCGGGCGGAACTGGGCACGCTGGACCCGCAACGGGTGCTGGCGGTCACCTTCACCCGCAAGGCGGCCGGAGAGCTCCGGGACCGCCTCGGCCGCCTCGGCCTGCGGGACGGCGTCCACGCCGGCACCTTCCACGCCATCGCGTACGCCCAACTGCGCCAGCGCTGGGAGGAGCGGGGAGTGCGCCCGCCGGAGCTGCTGGAACGCAAGGTCGGCTTCGTGGCCCGCCTCATCCCCGGCCGCACGGACCGCACCACCCCGCTGGACGTGGTGGCGGAGATCGAGTGGGCGTCGGCCCGCCGCATCACCCCGGAGCAGTACGAGCAGGCCGCCACCCGGGCCCGGCGACGGCCCCCGGTCTCCCTGGGCACCGTGGCCACGGTGTACGAGCGGTTCATCGAGCAGAAGCGGCGCCGCCGGCTGGTGGACTTCGACGACCTCCTCCGCCTGGCGGCGCGGGACCTGGCCGCGGACCCGGTGTACGCCGCGGCCCGTCGGTGGAGGTTCCGCCACCTGTTCGTGGACGAGTTCCAGGACGTCAACCCCCTCCAGTTCGAGCTGCTGTCGGCCTGGCTGGGCCCGGACTCGGACGTCTGCATCGTGGGGGACCCCAACCAGGCCATCTACGCCTGGAACGGCGCGGACGCCCGCTACCTCACGGACTTCGACCACTTCTTCCCGGGCGGGGAGACGGTGGTCCTGGAGGACAACTACCGCTCCACCCCCCAGGTGCTGGCCGTGGCCAACGGCGTCCTCCTGGCCGGCACCAACGTGCCCATCCGGCTCCGGCCCCACCGGCCCGCCGGGGCCGTGCCCACCGTGCGGGCGCTGGCGGACGAGACCGCGGAGGCCCGGGCCGTGGCCCGTGCCGCCCGGGACTCCCACCGTCCCGGGGTGCCGTGGTCGGCCCAGGCCGTGCTGGTGCGCACCAACGCGCAGGCCGCCCTCATGGCCGAGGCGTTCACGGCGGCGTCGGTCCCCCACCGGGTCCGCGGTGCGGCCAACCTCCTGGAACAGCCGGAGATCCGCGACGCGCTCACCACCATCCGCAACTCCGTCTCACTGGAGGTCGCCCTGACCGACCTGGAGACGGAGGTCATGGCCCAGCAGCCCCAGACCGTGGACCTCACCGACGCGGCCACCGGCAACGTCGGACCGTCGGACCCAGCCGGGCCCGCGGCAGGCTCCGGGCCCGCACCCCAGGACACGGTCCTGGACCCGGACGACCGCGGCCCCCGCCTCACCGACGAACGACTGGCCAACCTGGCCGAACTGGTCCGCCTGGGTCGGGAGTACCTGGCGCTGGATCCCGGTGCCGGCGTCCTCGCCTTCCTGGGTTGGCTCAACTCCACCCTGCGCAACGAGGACCGCGCCGGCGGCAACACCGTGGAGATCGTCACCTTCCACGCCGCCAAGGGCCTGGAGTGGTCCGTGGTGCACGTCGCCGGCCTGGAGGAGGGCTACGTGCCCATCCACCACGCCGAGACGGAGGACGACCTGGACGAGGAACGCCGCCTGCTCTACGTGGCCCTCACCCGGGCCCGGGACGAACTGCACTGCACCTGGGCCCGCAAGCGCGCCTTCGGGTCGCGCTCCATGAACCGCTCGCCGTCGCCGTGGCTGGCCGCCATCGAGACGACCGTCGGGGTGGCCCCCAGCCAGGTGGACCGCAAGGAGGGCGCCCGACGGGCCCACGCGGCTCGAGCCGCGCTGGGGTCACGCTCCGCCCCGGCCGACGGGCCCGACCGGGAGCTGTTCGAGGCGCTGCGTCGCTGGCGCAAGGAACAGGCCACCGCAGCGGACGTCCCCGCCTTCGTCATCTTCAACGACGCCACCCTGGCCGCCGTGGCCGAGCGCCGGCCGGCCAGCAGGGCCCAGCTGCTGGACGTCCCGGGCATCGGCCCGGTCAAGGCACAGCGCTTCGGCGACGACCTGCTCAGGATCGTGGCCGAGGCCGCCGGCGGCTGACCGCCGCCGACCCACCACCGACCGCCGGCCGACGCAGACCCGTCCGCGGACGGCCACCGGAATCAGTCGGCGGACCCGGCCCCCAGGTTCCTGGCCGCCAGCAGGGCCCTGAACTTCTCCGGGTCGAAGGCGATGAACAAGGCCTCCGCCTCGGCCCGCAGCTCACCGTCCGCGCTCAGCGTGGCCCGGGCCCAGATCTTGCGGCCCTCCCGCCGGTCCAGCCACCCCTCCAGCTCCAGCGGAGTGTTGAGCGGCGTGGGGCGGCGGTAGTCCACCTCCAGGTGGGCGGTCATGCCCTGGGTCCCCGACAACGACTGCGTCGCCCCCAGGAGCTCGTCGAACGCCGCGGCAACGTATCCGCCGTGGACGCACCCGGGCGGGCCCTCGTAGGCCGAGCCGAAGGTGACGCGGCCCGCCACCCGGTCCGCCGTGTAGTCGAGCGACATCGGCGGCGACAGCGGGTTGGCCAGGCCGATGAAGGGGCTGTGGTCGAAGAACGCGTACCGCTCCGGGTCGTCGTCGCCCTGGGGTGGGCGCCCGGCGGTGCTCGCCGTGGCGCCCGCGGCAGCGAGGGCCTGCGCCGACAGGGCGTGGTCGGAGAGCACCTGCCCGGCGTTGGCCGCCTCGGCGAAGCCCTCGTAGGTCTGGCCCCGGGGCAGGGCCGCCAGGGTGCCGGCCAGCGCCTCCAGGTCGTCGGCCGCCGCGGCCAGCTCCGCGGTGGAGGCCGTGGTGGACACCAGGTGCTCGATCACGTCGCGCATGGCCGCGGCCAACCGCCGCACCTCCAGCCGCCGCGGCGTCAACTCCAGCGCCCGCAGTCCCTCGATGCGGGGACTGACCCCCGACTCGTTCTCGATGGTCCCCGGCTCCCGCTGCCCCTCCTGGCCCGCCATCACGCACCGCCCCCGGCCCCGGCGGCATCCGCGGCGACATCGAACAGCCCCAGCACCGGCGCGTGGTCCGACGGCTTGGTCCCCTTGCGGGCGTTCCGGTCGATCAGGTCGGCCCGGTCCAGCTCCGCCAGCGCGGTGGACGACAACAGGTAGTCGATGCGCATGCCGCGCTTCTTGTGGAAGTCACCGTTGCGGTAGTCCCAGTACGAGTAGATCCCGTCCTCGGGGAAGCGGTCCCGCAGCGTGTCGACCAGGCCCCAGTCCCGCACGTGGGCCAACGCGTCCCGCTCCTCCGGCGTGACGTGCGTGGACCCCTCGAACGCGGCCGCGCTCCACACGTCGGCGTCGGTGGGGGCGATGTTCCAGTCGCCCAGGATGACGAGCAGCTCGTCCGGGGAATGGTGGGCGTCCAGGTGGGCCCGCAATCGCCCCAGCCAGTCGAGCTTGTAGCGGTAGTGGTCCGCCCCGACCTCCCGTCCGTTGGGCACGTAGACCGACACCACCCGCACACCACCGCAGGTGGCCCACACGATCCGGGCGTCGGGGTCCGGCTCCCGGCCGTCGTCGAAGCCGGCGACCACGTCGTCGATGCCCACCCGGGACAGGATGGCCACACCGTTCCACTGGCCCTGGCCGTGGTGGACCGAGTCGTAGCCCAGACGCTGGAAATCCATGCCCGGGAACTGGGCGTCGGACATCTTGGTCTCCTGCAGGCACAGGACGTCGGGGCCGACCTGCTCCAACCACTCCTCCACCCTGGGCATGCGGGCCTTCAGGGAGTTCACGTTCCACGTGGCGATCAGCACCCGCAGGAATCTACGCGAGCCGGAACCGACTCCGTCCGCCCCGGCACCCCGGGCGGCTCCGGAGGAGCCAACCGGCGCCGGTAGGATCGACCCGTGAGCGACCAACACCCCCCGGACGGCACCCCTGACGTCGGGCCATCCGAACCCCTGGGTCCCAACGCCTGGCTCGTCGAGGAGATCTACGACCAGTACCGGGCCGACCCGTCCTCGGTCAGCCCCACCTGGCAGGAGTTCTTCGCCGACTACCGCCCACCGGGCCGTCCCGGCGCGGCCGCCCCGGTGGCGCCCCCCGCTCCCCCGCCGGCGCCGGCCGCCCAGTCCCCCACCTTCGCCCCGCCCGCGGTGCCGGCACCGGCACCGGCACCGGCCGGGCCCACCGCGCCCGACGGTGACCCGATCCGCGGCGTGGGTGCCCGCATCGTCGCCAACATGGAGGCCAGCCTTGCGGTCCCCACCGCCACGTCGTTCCGTGAGGTCCCGGCCAAGCTGCTGGAGATCAACCGCAAGGTGATCAACGGCTACCTGGGCCGCACCCGGGGCGGCAAGGTCAGCTTCACCCACATCATCGGCTTCGCCCTGGTCCGGGCCATCGCCGACCACGTCCCGGTCATGAACAACACCTTCGTGGAGGGACCGGACGGCGAACCGCGCCTGGTCCGCAACGACCACGTGGGCCTGGGCCTGGCCGTGGACATGCAGAAGAAGGACGGCTCGCGCACCCTGGTGGTCCCCGTCATCAAGCGGGCCGACACCATGGACTTCGCCGAGTTCACCGCCGTGTACGACGAGTTGATCCGAAAGGCCAAGACCAACAAGCTCACCGTGGACGACTTCCAGGGGGCCACGGTCACCCTGACCAACCCCGGCACGATCGGCACGGAGCGGTCCGTGCCCCGCCTCATGCCGGGCCAGGGCGCCATCATCGGCGTGGGGACGCTCGACTACCCGACGGCCTTCGCCGGGGCCGACCCCCACACCATCGCCGACCTGGGCATCTCCAAGGTCATCACCATCTCGTCCACCTACGACCACCGGATCATCCAGGGCGCAGAGTCAGGCATGCTGCTCAAGCAGGTCCACGCGCTGCTGTTGGGCGAGAACGAGTTCTACGAGGACGTCTTCCGCTCCATCGGCGTTCCCTACGAGGCGGTGCGCTGGCGCCGTGACGTGACCGGCGACGAGCACGACACGTCCCACGTGGCCAAGCAGATGCAGGTCTCCACGCTCATCAACATGTACCGGGTGCGGGGCCACCTCATCGCCGACCTGGACCCCCTGGCGGCCAAGCCGCCGGAGATGCACGCGGAGCTGGACCCGGCCACGTACGGCCTCACCATCTGGGACCTGGACCGCGAGTTCCTCACCGGCGGGGAGGTCGGCATCTACGCCATGGTCGGCGGCGTGGCCCGCCAGCAGCTGGGTGACATCCTCCACGTGCTGCGGGACGCCTACTGCCGGACCATCGGCATCGAGTACATGCACATCCAGGAGCCGGAGGAGAAGCGCTGGATCCAGGAGGCGGTGGAGGGCGCCTCGTCCAAGCTCGACGTGGAGGACCAGCGCCACATCCTGGCCAAGCTCAACGCGGCCGAGGCGCTGGAGAAGTTCCTGGCCACCAAGTACCTGGGCCAGAAGCGCTTCGGACTGGAGGGCGCCGAGTCCCTCATCCCCATCCTGGACGCCATCCTGGAGGAGGCGGCCGACACCGGCATGGACTCCACCGTGATGGGCATGCCCCACCGTGGCCGGCTGAACGTCCTGGCCAACGTGGTGGGCAAGTCCTACGACCAGCTCTTCCGCGAGTTCGAGGGCTACGTGGACCCGGACTCCATCCAGGGCTCGGGCGACGTGAAGTACCACCTGGGCCAGTCGGGCACGTTCGTCAGCCGGGCCGGGAACGAGATCCCCGTCGACCTGGCCGCCAACCCGAGCCACCTGGAGGCGGTCAACCCCGTGGTGGAGGGCATGTGCCGGGCCCGCATGGACCAGATCCCCCACGACCGGTCCCGTCGCTTCCCGGTGCTGAGCCTGCTGATGCACGGCGATGCCGCCTTCGCCGGGCAGGGCGTGGTGGCCGAGACCCTCAACCTGTCGCTCATCAAGGGCTACCGGGTGGGGGGCACCATCCACGTGGTCGTCAACAACCAGTTGGGGTTCACCACCCCGCCGGAGTCCGCCCGTTCGTCGGAGTACTCCACCGACATCGCCAAGGCGGTGCAGGCACCCATCTTCCACGTCAACGGCGACGACCCGGAGGCGTGCGTGCGGGTGGCCCGGCTGGCCTTCGCCTACCGGCAGCGCTTCCACAAGGACGTCGTGATCGACATGGTCTGCTACCGGCGCCACGGTCACAACGAGGGCGACGACCCCAGCTACACGCTGCCGCTCATGTACCGCCGGATCGAGGAGCTCCGCAGCGTGCGCAAGCGCTACGTGGAGACGCTCGTCCGGCGCGGTGACCTGACCCTGGAGGACGCCGAGTCCGCGCTGGCCGACTTCCACGCCCGCATGCAGCAGGCGCTCGACGCCACGCGCCAGGCCGCGCCGGAGGAGGACTTCCTCGCCGCGCCCCACCCGCCCAACATCGGGGTGCTGCCCCACGTCCCCACCGGTGTGGACCGCCCCGAGCTCGACCTGGTCTACGGCGCGCTGTCCGCCGTGCCGGAGGGGTTCACCGTGCACCCCAAGCTGGCCAAGCAGTTCGAGGCCCGGGACTCCATGTTCCGCTCCGGCGAGGTGGACTGGTCCCTGGCCGAGGGACTGGCGTTCGGCTCGCTGCTGGCCGAGGGCACCTCGGTGCGCCTGGCCGGCCAGGACTCCCGGCGCGGCACCTTCTCCCAACGGCACTCCACCCTGTTCGACTACCACTCCGGCTCGGAGTTCGTGCCGCTGTCCACCCTGGCGTCGCCCCCGTCCACCATGTTGTGGATCTACGACTCGCTCCTGTCGGAGTACGCCGCGCTCGGCTTCGAGTACGGCTACTCGGTGGTGAGCCCGGACACCCTGGTCATGTGGGAGGCGCAGTTCGGCGACTTCGCCAACGGGGCCCAGATCGTGGTGGACCAGTTCATCGTGGCCGGCGAGGACAAGTGGAAGCAGAACTCGGGCCTGATCATGTTGTTGCCCCACGGCTACGAGGGCCAGGGTCCGGAGCACTCCTCGGCCCGCCTGGAGCGCTTCCTCACGCTCTGCGCGGAGGACAACATCCAGGTGTGCCAGCCCACCACCGCGGCGCAGTACTTCCACCTGCTCCGCCGTCAGGTGCGCCGCGCCGTGCGCAAGCCGCTCGTGGTGGCCACGCCCAAGTCGGGACTGCGCGACAAGCGGTGGCGCTCCCCGGTGGATGCCCTCACCCATGGCACCTTCGAGGAGCTCCTGGGCGATCCGTCCACCGACCTGGACGCGTCCGCCGTCACCCGTCTGGTCCTGGCCAGCGGCAAGGTGGGCGTGGAGGCCCTGACCCGACGCGACGAGCTCGGCACCTCCACCGCGGTCGCCCGGGTGGAGCAGCTCTACCCCTGGCCGTTCGAGGCGGTGGCCAAGGAGCTGAGCCGGTTCCCCAACTGCAGCGAGATCGTGTGGCTGCAGGAGGAGCCGGAGAACATGGGGGCGTGGAACCAGATCAAGGGCCGCCTCTACGAGGCCCACGGCGACCGGTTCGAGATCCGCCGGGTCAGCCGCGCCGACGAGGGCAGCCCGGCCACGGGGAGCCACGCCATCCACGCCCAGGAACAGGACATGCTCCTGTCGGCCGCGTTCGTGCCGCTGGGCGAGAAGCAGCACGGCGACTTCCACTGACGATCGAGCTGCCTGACGCCCGGCGATGGCCGGAGTTTCGCGATCCGTGAGCCATCCCGCGTCCCGCCCGGCCGGCCCGGGCTGGATCATGGTCGGCATGAACACACGTCGCTGGTCCCTGCTGGTCGGGGGCGTCGTCGTCCTGGCCATCGTCGCGTTCGCCGTCTTCCGTCCGGACAAGCTGGTCACCGACCACCGTGTCGACGAGGAACTCGACGCCGAGGTGGCGGCCGCCATCGGAGCGGGTGTCACCGAGGCCCCGTCGACGGGTCCCGGGGGCACGACCGACCAGGCCGCACCACCGACCACGGCGGCGCCGTTCCTGCTCTCACGAGGGGACTTCATCAGCCAGGCCGGCCACGACGTACGCGGGACTGCCGCGGTGGTCGAGGGCACGGAGGGCCGTGTGCTCGTCCTGCCCGACCTCCGGTCGGGCAACGGCCCGGACCTCCGGCTGTACCTCTCGCCCGAGTCGTCGGGCTCCGTCGAGGGCGGTCTCCAGCTCGGCCGGCTCAAGGGCAACATCGGCACGCAGTCCTACGAGCTGCCCGATGGCGTGGACCTCGTCGAGCTCGACAACGTCGTGATCTGGTGCGAGCGGTTCTCGGTGCCCTTCGGCACCGCCACGCTGGCCTCCTGAGGTCCCACGGTGCCGCCACGCGGCCGGCCGTGATCGTGGTCAGAGCGTGAGGCCCAGGACCTGGCCCAGCTCGTCCAGCGCCCGGTCGGGGTCCACCACCTTGATGGTGGTCATGCCCATCTCCCGGGCCGGCTTCAGGTTGACCCCCAGGTCGTCCAGGAACACGGCCTCCTCGGGCAGGATCTCGAGTTCCTCCAGGGCGATCTCGTAGAAGCGCCGCTCCGGCTTCCGGTACCCGACCCGGGACGACTCCACCACCACGTCGAACAGCTGCAGCAGCTCGTGGAAGCTCCCACCACTGGACCAGTCCGGCGTTCCGGTCACGAAGTTGTTGGTCAGCAGCGCCGTGGCCAGGTGCTCCCGACACGTCGCGAGCGCCGCCACCATGCGGGGACGGAGCTCTCCCCGCAGGCAGGCGATCACCTGGTGTCCGTCCACGCGGTGGCCCTGGGCCAGCGCCTCGGCCTCGAAGGCGGCGACGAACTGGTCCAACGTCACCTCGTTGCGCTCCAGGCGGGCCCAGGCGTTGGTGTCCGGGTCCGTCGCGTTCACGCCGCGGATGAAGTCGACCGGCAGTCCGGCCCTCCGTTCGTAGGCCGCGAACGCGTCGAAGGGGCTGGACAGGATCACACCGCCGAAGTCGAACAGCACCGCACGGATCACGTGGCGCAGCGTAGAGGGGCGCGCCGGTGCCGCACGACGGCAGTGCACCGCCGCACCCGCGACGCGACGCCGCGACACGTCGCCGCGACGCGACACGACCAGCGTGTGACGGACGGCTCGATCGCGGCGTCACGCGCGACATGACCGCGCCACCCGCGCGCCCTCCGCGTCGTCATCGCGCGCGTCGGGACTTCGCACCGCGCGCGGTGCCGCAGAAAACGCGCGCGACGAATTCCGCCGCTTTGCATCCTTTTGCTGCTTCACTAAGACATCGAGATGGCCAACGAACACCTCGTCGTGGACGGCTCCAACATCGCTACCGAAGGACGCACCGCGCCTTCGCTCGCGCAACTGAACGATGCCGTCATCGAGTTCACCCGCGACCACCACTTCGACAACGTCGTGGTCGTGGTCGACGCGACCTTCCCCAACCGCATCGATGACTCGGAGCGCGCCGAGTTCGAAGAGGCCGTCCTGGCCGGTGAGGTGCTCACGCCTCCCGCCGGAGCCGTCGGGCGCGGTGACGCGTTCGTGCTGCAGATCGCCAACCGCACCGGGGCCACCGTCCTGTCCAACGACTCCTTCCAGGAGTTCCACGCGACCTACGGCTGGCTCTTCGAGGAGGACCGGCTCTGGGGAGGCAAGCCCGTACCCGGCGTCGGATGGGTCTTCGTCCCCCGGGTCCCGGTCAAGGGCCCGGTCAGCCGTCGCTCCTTCCGCGATGCCCGCAACAAGGGCGATGCATCGGAGCCGGCGAGCAGGCAACCCGCCCGCAAGCAGCCCGCCCGCAAGACCGCGGCGCGCAAGCAGCCGGCCCGCAAGGAGGCCGACCGCAAGGAGCCCGCTGCCGCGGCCTCCGGTGCACGCAAGCAGCCGGGCCGCAAGAAGGCCCCCGCCACCACCCCCCGCTCCTCCGACGGTGGCGGCCGGCGGCGCAGCTCGTCGGGCGACCCCATCAACACGCCGCCCGCCTTCCTCAAGTTCGTGACAGCCCACCAGCCCGGGGCCGTCGTCGACGCCACCGTGGTGGAGTTCTCGTCCCACGGCGCCTACGTCGAGGCCGAGGGCGCCCGGTGCTACGTCCCGCTCAAGTCCATGGGTGACCCCGCTCCCCGCAGTGCCCGAGAGGTGCTGTCGATGGGAGAGGTTCGCCCCTTCATCGTGCAGGGATTCGACACCCCACGTCGGGGCATCGACCTTGCACTCGCCGGATCCGACGTCGTCGGAACCGGTACGTCCACCCCCCGGTCCTCACGGTCTCGCTCCGGCGCGGCCGCTGGCCCGGACGTGGACACCAACCAACCCATCCTCTTGAAGGAGCCCGCCGAGGAGGCAGCAGTGGCAGTGAAGAAGAAGGCACCCGCCAAGAAGAAGGCACCTGCGAAGAAGAAGGCGCCCGCACGCAAGGCGCCGGCCAAGAAGAAGGCACCGGCGAAGCGCGCTCCGGCCAAGAAGGCACCGGCCAAGAAGAAGGCCCCTGCCAAGAAGAAGGCACCGGCACGCAAGGCGCCTGCCAAGAAGAAGGCACCGGCACGCAAGGCGCCTGCCAAGAAGAAGGCACCGGCACGCAAGGCGCCTGCCAAGAAGAAGGCACCGGCACGCAAGGCCCCTGCCCGCAAGACGGCGGCCCGCAAGGCCCCCGCCCGCAAGGCACCTGCACGCAAGGCCCCCGCACGCAAGGCACCCGCCAAGCGGCGTTGAGCCCCTGCAGTTGACAGGTCAGGACACACGGCCCGGGACCACCCGGGCCGTGTGTCGCGTCCGGGGTGGCACCAGCGGCCTCCCCGGCGGTCGGGACACACGCGGGCCGGCCGGTACGATCGCCGACCATGGGTGCCCAGTTCATCTTCACCATGCGTCGCGTGTCCAAGTACGTCCCACCCGACCGGGAGGTGCTGAAGGACATCACGCTCGCGTTCTACCCCGGCGCCAAGATCGGCGTGATCGGTCCCAACGGCTCGGGCAAGTCCTCGCTGCTGCGGATCATGGCCGGGGTCGATGACGACTTCACCGGTGACGCCGCGCTGACCCAGGGCTTCACGGTGGGCCTGCTCGAGCAGGAGCCCCAGCTGGACGACGGCAAGGACGTGATGGGCAACGTCATGGACGGTGTGGCCGCCGTTGCGGGCCTGCTCACCAGCTACGACGAGTTGATGGCCAAGTGGAGCGACCCGGAGGCCGACTACGAGAAGCTCGGCGTACAGCAGGCGGAGCTGGAGGCCCGGATCGAGGCCGCGGGGGCGTGGGAGCTCCAGCGGACCATCGAGATCGCCATGGACGCCCTGCGGCTCCCCCCGGGCGAGGCCGACGTCACCACGCTGTCCGGTGGTGAGCGCCGCCGGGTCGCCCTGTGCCGCCTGCTGCTGTCCAAGCCGGACCTCCTGCTGCTGGACGAGCCCACCAACCACCTCGATGCCGAGTCGGTGGCGTGGCTGGAGCGCTTCCTGCAGGACTACGCCGGCACCGTCGTGGCGATCACCCACGACCGCTACTTCCTGGACAACGTGGCCCAGTGGATCCTGGAGCTGGACCACGGCAAGGGCATGCCGTTCGAGGGCAACTACTCCGGCTGGCTGGACCAGAAGCAGGAACGCCTGGGACTGCAGGAGAAGCAGAACGAGGCCCGACGACGCACGTTGGAGCGCGAGCTGGAATGGGTGCGCATGGCCCCCAAGGCCCGCCAGGCCAAGTCCAAGGCCCGGCTGGCGGCCTACGAGGAGCTCCAGAAGGAGGCGGAGTCGGCCAAGGACGCCGGCTCCAGGCTGGAGATCAGCATCCCGCCCGGGCCTCGGCTGGGCGACCAGGTCATCGAGGCCGACCACCTGCGCAAGGGCTTCGGCGACCGGTTGCTGATCGAGGACCTGACGTTCTCGCTGCCCCGCGCCGGCATCGTCGGCGTCATCGGCCCCAACGGCGCCGGCAAGACCACGTTGTTCCGCATGGTCGTGGCCGCGGCGGAGGGCAACAGCACCCCCGACGACACGCCCGACGACGGAGCGCTCCGGATCGGCTCCACGGTGGACATGGCGCACGTGGACCAGTCGCGGGACTCCCTGGACGGCAGCCGGACCGTCTACGAGGAGATCACCGACGGCCAGGACGTGCTGATCGTCGGCAACCGGGAGGTCAACGGGCGCGCCTACTGCGCCAGCTTCAACTTCAAGGGCTCCGACCAGCAGAAGAAGGTCGGGGACCTCTCCGGCGGTGAGCGCAACCGGGTCCACCTGGCCAAGCTCCTGCGCCGGGGCGGCAACGTGCTGCTGCTTGGACGAGCCCACCAACGACCTGGACGTGGACACGCTGCGGGCGCTGGAGGACGCGCTGGACTCGTTCCCGGGCTGTGCCGTGGTGATCTCGCACGACCGATGGTTCCTCGACCGCATCGCCACCCACATCCTGGCCTTCGAGGGCGACTCCCAGGTGCGCTGGTTCGAGGGCAACTTCAGCGAGTACGAGGCGTTCCGCAAGGAGACCCTGGGCGCCGACGCGGCGCAGCCCCACCGCATCAAGTACAAGCCCCTCACCCGGTAGGAGCCGCACCCGTGCAACCCCGCATCGTCCGACGGCTGGTCCTGGTGGTCTTCGTGGGTGGGATCGCGGGCATGATCGTCGGCTCCATCGCGGACAACAACGGGACCGCCATCACCTTCGGCCTGATCACCGCGGTCGCCGCCGTGTGCCTGATCCTGGTCACCTCGGTCAGCTCGACCGCGGAGACGGTCCACTTCGACGAGGTCCGGGCCGAGGAGATGGAGTCCCGCATCCAGGCCCTGGTGGCCGCCGGGGCCGAGGAGGCCACGGTCCGGGACCTGGTCCGCGACGCCGTCGTGCTCGGACGATCGGCCCGCGCCGAACCGGATCCCGGGCGCACCACGCCGGCACGGGACGCATAGTCCGTTCGGCCCATGCCCGGACCGCGTCTGGTCCGTTCGACCCATCCGCGGCGCTTTGCTCAGGGGCCCCGCCGCATCACCCGATACACAGTGAATGGCGACGAGCACCGGCACCAGGACCAAGGGGACCGCGCGAGGCAAGTCGGGCGGTGCGGACCAGCGCACCAGCCGCGCCGTGCTGCGTGACGTGGAACCCGGCAGCACCGTGGAGTGCGCCCTCTGCGGCGAGCGCGTGAAGTTCCAGGCCAAGGTCCGGAACCGCCAGGTCATCTGCAACGTCTACGTGGGTGGTACCTGGGACCGGGTGGAGCACTTCCACGCCGACTGCTACGAGCAGGCCGGCGAGCCCCACGGCGAGGTGGACACCACGCCGGTGGTGAAGGCCCGCGCCGCCCGGGCCGAGGCGAAGACGGCCTGACGGGCGCCGGAACGGACCGGACCGGAGGGAACACCCGGTCCGGGGCCCCGGCGCCGGGTCAACCGGGCAGGGGCAGGGTCTGCAGCAGGTCCAGCACGATGCCGGCCTGGGCACGGGCATCGCCGTCCTCGGGTCGCAGCACCACGTCCGGGTCCGTCGGCTCCTCGTACGGGTCGTCGATCCCGGTCATCCCGGTGATCTCACCGGCGCGGGCCTTGGCGTAGAGCCCCTTGGGGTCCCGCTGTTCGCACACCTCCAACGGGGTGGCCACGAACACCTCCACGAAGGCCGGTCCGGCCGCCTCCACCCGGGAACGGACCGCGGCCCGGGCAGCCCGGTAGGGAGAGATCAGCGGGACCACGGCCACCACACCGGCATCGGCGAAGAGCGCCGCCACCTCACCGACCCGTCGGATGTTCTCGTTGCGGTCGGCCTCGGAGAACCCCAGGTCGGCGTTGAGCCCGTGGCGGACGTTGTCGCCGTCCAGCAGGTACGCGGCCCGGCCGGCACCGACCAGCAGTCGCTCCAGTTCGACCGCCACCGTGGACTTGCCGGAGCCCGACAGCCCGGTCAACCACACCACCGCCCCCGGCCCACCGGTGATGGCAGCCCGCTCGGCCGGCTCGACGCCTCCGTGGTGCCAGACGATGTTGCGGCTGTCCTCCGGAGCACCCCCGGCCATGGTCAGCTCGCGCCCAGGATCATCCCGGCGCCCACGGTGGAGTTGGTGGACTCGTCGATCAGGATGAACGCGCCGGTCTCCCGGTTGCGGCGGTACTCGTCGAAGAACAGCGGTTGGGTGACCCGCATGGACACCCGGCCGATCTCGTTGAGGGCCAGGGACTGCGGCGTCCTCGTCACGGTGCAGGGTGTTGATGTCCAACCGGTACTGCAGGTCCTTGACCATGGCCCGCGCCGTCCGGGTGGTGTGCTTGATCGCCAGCTTCTGGCGCGGGGCCAGCGTGGAGGCCTCCGTCATCCAGCACACCATGGCCTCCAGGTCCTGGCCGGTGGTGGGCTGGTTGTGCTTGCGGCAGATCATGTCGCCCCGGGAGATGTCGATGTCGTCCTCCAGGAGGACGGTGACCGACATGGGGGCGAACGCCTCGTCGAGCGGGCCGTCGAACGATGTCGATGCGGGCGATGCGGGACGAGAAGCCCGAGGGCAGGACGACGACCTCGTCGCCCGGCTTGAACACGCCACCGGCGACCCGGCCGGCGTAGCCCCGGTAGTCGTGGAACTCGTCGCTCTGCGGGCGCAGGACGTACTGCACGGGGAACCGGGCGTCGATCAGGTTGCGGTCGGACGCGATGTGCACCGTCTCCAGGTGGTGCAGCAGGGACGGACCCCTCGTACCACTCCATCTTGTCGGACCGTGTCACGACGTTGTCGCCGTGGAGGGCCGAGATCGGGATGAAGGTCAGGTCGGGGACGTCGAGCTTCATGGCGAAGGCCCGGAACTCCTCCACGATCTCGTTGAAGCGCTCCTCGCTGTAGTCCACGAGGTCCATCTTGTTGACGGCCAGCACCAGGTGCGGGATGCGCAGCAGGGAGGCGATGAAGGCATGGCGTCGGGACTGCTCGAGCACACCCTTGCGGGCGTCGATCAGCACGATGGCCAGGTCCGCGGTGGAGGCGCCGGTCACCATGTTCCGGGTGTACTGGATGTGGCCCGGCGTGTCGGCGATGATGAACTTGCGCTTGGGCGTGGCGAAGTAGCGGTAGGCCACGTCGATGGTGATGCCCTGCTCCCGCTCGGCCCGCAGGCCGTCGGTCAGCAGCGCCAGGTTGGGCACGTCCAGGCCCATGCGCTCGCTGGCGTCGCTCACGGCCTCCATCTGGTCCTCGAAGATCGACTTGGCGTCGTAGAGGAGCCGGCCGATCAGGGTGGACTTGCCGTCGTCGACGGAACCGGCGGTTGCGAATCGGAGCAGTTCCATCAGAAGTATCCCTCGCGCTTGCGGTCTTCCATCGCGGCCTCGGTGGCACGGTCGTCGGCCCGGGTGGCACCACGCTCGGTGACCCGGGTGGCGGCGACCTCCTCGATCACCGCGGCCACGTCGGCCGCGTCGGACTCCACCGCTCCGGTGCAGGACGCGTCGCCCACGGTGCGGAACCGGACGGTCCGCTTCTCGGGGACCTCGCCCTCCATCACGGTGACGAACGGGGTGACGGCCAGCCACATGCCGTCACGCTGGAACACCTCGCGCTCGTGGGCGAAGTAGATCGACGGCACCTCGATGCGCTCGTTCTCGATGTACTGCCAGATGTCCAGTTCGGTCCAGTTGCTGAGCGGGAAGATCCGGATGTGCTCTCCCCGGTGGTGGCGGCCGTTGTACAGGTCCCAGAGCTCCGGTCGCTGGTTCTTGGGGTCCCACTGGCCGAACTCGTCGCGGAAGGAGTACACCCGCTCCTTGGCCCGGGCCCGCTCCTCGTCCCGGCGTGCGCCACCGAAGGCGGCGTCGAAGCCGTGCTCCTCCAACGCGTCGAGCAGCGTCACGGTCTGGAGCTGGTTGCGGCTGGCGCGGGGGCCGGTCTGCTCCACCGCCCGTCCGGAGTCGATCGACTCCTGGACCGAGGCCACCACCAGCTTCACGCCCAGTTCCGCCACCCGACGGTCCCGGTACTCGTAGACCTCGTCGAAGTTGTGCCCGGTGTCGATGTGCATGACCGGGAACGGGACGCGGGCGGGCCAGAACGCCTTCTCCGCCAGCCGGAGCATGACGATGGAGTCCTTGCCGCCGCTGAAGAGCAGCACCGGTCGCTCGAACTCGGCCGCCACCTCACGGATGATGTGGATCGACTCCGATTCGAGCACCTGGATGTTCGAGAGCTCGTAGTTCATGGGTGTGCAGTTCCTCTCCGCGCCATCCGGCCACGCTATCGGCGGACCTGCCGATAGCGGACAGGTCCGTGCCCATGACCCGAACCGGTGAGGGTACAGACCCGAAAGCTGACCGATCCAGTCGAGAATCGGCACCCGGTCCGATGCGGATTAGGGTGCCGTCGTGGCCAACCCCGACGACCATGACCTCGCCGCCGACCTGGCAGCCGCCGCCGGCCACCTCCTGGTGGACCTGCGCACGGCGCTCGTCGCTGACGGCCTGGAGCCCACGGAGATCAAGGCGGAGGGTGACCTCCGCTCCCACGACTTCCTGATGGCCCGGCTCACCGCCGAGCGCCCGGAGGACGCCGTGCTCAGCGAAGAGGCCAAGGAGGACGAGCGGATGGACACCGCCCGGCTGGCCGCGCCGCGGGTGTGGATCATCGACCCGCTCGACGGGACCAGGGAGTACGGCGAGGGGCGGGAGGACTGGGCGGTCCACGTGGCGCTGGTGGAGGACGGGGTCCCCACCGCCGGAGCGGTGGCCCTCCCCGCCCTGGGCCTGGTCCTGTCCACGGCCTCCCCGCCGGCGGTCCCCCCGGCACCCGAGCGCCTGCGGGTGATCGTCAGCCGCACCCGCCCCCCGGCCGAGGCCCTGGCCATCTCGGACGCGCTGGGCGCCGAACTGGTGGAGATGGGCTCCGCCGGAGCCAAGACCATGGCCATCCTCCGGGGCGAGGCGGACATCTACCCCCACTCCGGGGGCCAGTACGAGTGGGACTCGGCCGCACCGGTGGCGGTGGCACTGGCTGCCGGGCTGCACTGCTCCCGGCTCGACGGGTCCCCGCTGCGCTACAACCGGCCCGACCCGTACCTGCCCGACCTGCTGGTGTGCCGGCCCGAACACGCCGCTGCGGCCATGGCAGGCGCGGCGCGCCCGGACGATGACGGGCCGGGCGGGGTTGACTGAGGACATGGGAGACACCCCGGCGACGACACCGGACACGGCCGCGCCGGACACAGTCCCACCGGGCACAGCATCCCCGGACACAGCAGCTCCGGACACGGCTTCTCCGGACACAGTGCGCTACACGTTCACCGACCACGGCCCCTGGGTCGTGGATCCGGACCGCCTGTCCTGGGCCCGGGGGCTGCCCGTGCTACGGGCCACCACGCGTCGCCAGGTGCCCGCGCTGACCGGCCGCCGCCGCCTGCCCCCACCCGGACGGCTGGCCGTCGTGTCGGCCCGGCTCGGCACCGCACTGGGCGGCTGGGCCCTGACCGATCGCCGGAAGGGCGGCAGCGAGTCCCGGGCGGGGTTGTCACGGCGCCTCCGGATCGCCGCCGAGCACCTGGGCCCCACCTACATCAAGCTGGGCCAGATCATCTCCAGCGGCGAGGGCCTCTTCCCTCCGGAGCTGGTCAGCGAGTTCCGGCTGTGCCGGGACCAGGTCCGGGCCGAGTCCTTCGACGTGGTGCGCCGCGTCATCGAGGAGGACCTCGGCCGCCCGCTGGCGGAGGTGTTCTCCCACGTCGAGGAGGCCCCGCTGGCTGCGGCGTCCATCGCCCAGGTCCACGTGGCCCGGCTCGTCACCGGCGAGGACGTGGTGATCAAGGTCCAGCGGCCGACCATCCGCCAGCAGGTCCAGTCGGACCTGAAGGTCATGAGCTGGCTGGCGCCGTTCCTGGTGGGACGCATCCCGATCGCGGCGCTGGCCAACCCGCCCGCCCTGGTGGAGCTGTTCGCCGAGACGATCACCGAGGAGCTGGACTTCCGCCTGGAGGCGGAGAACATGCTGGACGTGGCCCACGTCTTCGCCCTGCTGGGCCAGCGTGGCTTCGTCATCGCCCGTCCCCACCCGGAACTGGTGACCCGGCGCGTCCTGGTCATGGAGCGCCTCTACGGGTTCGCGTTCGAGGACCTGGAGTCCATGAAGCACGCAGGGGTGGACACCCACGAGGTGATCCGCATCGGCATGAAGGGGTTCACCGAGGGTTGCATCGTGCACGGGATCTTCCACGGCGACCTGCACGCCGGGAACCTGTTCGTCACCGAGGACTCACGCATCGCCCTGATGGACTTCGGCATCACCGCCCGGATGACCCCGCTGCAGCGCAGCGCCTTCCTGCGCCTGATGCTGTTCGGCGCCATGGGCAACATCCCGGGCCAGATCGAGGCGTTCCGGGACCTGGGCGCGCTGCCCGCGGACACCGACATCGACGAGGTCGTGCGGGAGCTGGGCCTGGACCGGGCTCCCGTGGACCCCACGACCATGGACCAGGAGGAGCTGCTGGGCGAGATCCAGCGGATCATCAAGGCGCTCATGGGCATGGGGGCACGACTGCCCAAGATCCTCATGCTCTACGTCAAGAACCTGGTGTTCCTGGACGGCGCCATCGCCATGCTGGCCCCGGACCTGGACCTGTTGGGCGAGGTCGCCTCGCTGTCCACCCACCTGGCCATGACCCACGGCGAGCAGTTCGCCTCCGAGCTGGGCGTCTCCGCGGAGGGGTTCGCGGTGGACGAGGCGGCCATCAAGGCCAGCTTCGGCATCGTCGACGACTCGGTGGACACGGTCACCTACCGGGAGCTGCAGAAGCGCCGCGACACCATCCGGCGCCGGCTGGAACACCGCCGCTGAGCACCCCGGGCGGGCACCCGCCTCCTGAGCGTTCGGCCAGCCCCGCCGGGAGTCACACCGCCCGGTTCCCGCTCCGGGCCGGCCATCGGCCACACTGGTGGTTCCCCCCGAGTAAGTGGATCGAGCGATGACTGCTGCCCCCATGCCCACCGAGACGTCCGCGCGCGTCCCCGTCAACGACCTCCGCAACGTGGCCATCATCGCCCACGTCGACCACGGCAAGACCACGCTGGTGGACGCCATGCTGCGCCAGTCCGGGGCCTTCCGGGAGGGCGCCGTCGAGGTGGACCGGGTCATGGACTCCATGGACCTGGAGCGGGAGAAGGGCATCACGATCCTGGCCAAGAACACCGCGGTGCGCTGGACCGGCGAGGGTCGCGACGAGGTCAAGATCAACATCGTCGACACCCCGGGCCACGCCGACTTCGGCGGCGAGGTGGAACGGGCGCTGACCATGGTCGACGGCGTGGTCCTGCTGGTGGACGCCTCCGAGGGCCCGCTGCCCCAGACCGCGGTTCGTGCTGCGCAAGGCGCTGGCGCTGGACCTGCCGGTCATCCTGGCCGTCAACAAGATCGACCGCCCCGACGCCCGCATCGACGAGGTCGTGCACGAGGTCGAGGAGCTGTTCCTGGACCTGGACGCCGAGATGCACCAGATCGACTTCCCGGTCATCTACCTCAACGCCCGGGCCGGACGGGCCGGCATGACCAAGCCGGAGACCACCGACGACCTGGCCGAGGACCTCACCCCGCTGTTCGAACTGCTGGTGGACCGGCTCCCGGCGCCCACGCACGACCCCGAGGCCCCGCTGCAGGCCTGGGTCACCAACCTGGACGCCAGCCAGTTCGTGGGGCGCCTGGCCATGTGCCGGATCATGAACGGCACCATCCGCAAGGGCCAGCAGGTGGCCTGGTGCCGGGCCGACGGATCGGTCGAGCGGGCCAAGGTGGCCGTGCTCTACGTGACCGAGACCCATGAGCGCATCGAGGCCGACACCGCCGGTCCGGGCGAGATCATCGCCGTGGCCGGCCTGGAGGACGTGACCATCGGCGAGACGCTGGCCGACCCCGAGGACCCGCGGCCCATGCCCGTCATCTCCGTGGACGAGCCCAGCCTGGCCATGACCGTCGGCGTCAACACCGCACCGCTCAACGGCAAGGACGGCGACAAGGTCACCGCCCGCCAGATCAAGAGCCGGCTCGACGCAGAGCTGGTCGGCAACGTCAGCCTCCGGGTGTTCCCCACCGACCGCCCCGACACCTGGGAGGTCCACGCCCGGGGCGAGCTCCAGCTGGCCGTGCTGGTGGAGACCATGCGACGTGAGGGCTTCGAGCTGACCGTGGGCAAGCCCCAGGTGGTCACCCGGGAGATCGACGGCACCCTGCACGAGCCGGTGGAGTCCGTGAGCATCGACGTGCCCGAGGAGTACCTGGGCGCCGTCACCCAGCTGCTGGCCGCCCGCAAGGGCCAGATGACCGACATCGTGAACCATGGCACCGGCTGGGTGCGCATGGAGCAGCGGGTGCCGGCCCGGGGCCTGCTCGGCTTCCGCACCGAGTTCCTGACCGAGACCCGTGGCACAGGCATGCTGCACCAGATCTTCGACGGCTGGGCCCCGTGGTTCGGCGAGATCCGCGCCCGCGAGCGCGGCTCGGTGGTGGCGGACCGCTCCGGTCCGGTCACCGGCTATGCCGTGGTGGCCGTCCAGGAGCGGTGTTCGTTGTTCGTCGGTCCCGGCGACGAGGTCTACGAGGGCATGATCGTCGGGGAGAACTCCCGCAGCGAGGACATGGACGTCAACATCTGCCGGGAGAAGAAGCTGACCAACATGCGGACGTCGTCGTCGGACAACACCGAACGCATGACCCCACCCCGTCGCCTGTCGCTGGAGCAGGCGCTGGAGTTCCTGGCCGAGGACGAGTGCGTGGAGGTCACCCCGGGGGCCGTGCGCCTGCGCAAGGTCACCCTCGACGCCGGCAACCGGGCCCGCATCACCAAGCAGCTCAAGAACGCCCGCAGCTGAAACCGGACGACGGGGAGCGCCTCGACCGGCCACCATGGGCCCGTGGCCGAGCCGACCCTGTCCGCCGCCGACGCGGTGGAGATCATCGGACTGCTGGAGTCGGCCGGGGTCACCGTGTGGGTGGACGGGGGCTGGGGGGTCGACGCCCTGCTGGGTGAGCAGACCCGCTCCCACGCCGACCTGGACATCGACGTTCCCGCCACCGACCTGCCGGCGCTGCACCGGGCGTTGGCCGCGCACGGGTTCGAGCACACACCGGCGCCGGACGACCGGGCCTGGAACTTCGTGATGACCGACCGGCGGGGTCGGGCGTTGGACGTCCACGTGCTGACGATGGACGGCGCCGGGAACGGCTGGTACGGGCCGCCCGGTGACCAGCGACTGGGCTGGCCGGCGGAGGACCTCACGGCCCGCGGCACCATCGCCGGCCGACCCGTCCGGTGCCCGACCGCCCGCTGGCAGGTGGACTCCCACGACGGGTACGTCCTGGACTCGGACGACCGGGCCGACCTCCGGGCGCTGTGCCGCCGCTTCGGACTGAGCGTGCCGGACCGCGCCCGGGAACCGATCGACCCCAATAGATGACTTGTTTGGTCAGGTATTCGGCCCTACGCTGGCCCGGTGACCGCGACCGCCACCCCCACCACCGGACGGACCGGGTTCTTCTCGTTCCCCAACCCGGTCAACGACGTCGCCGCACGGACGGTCGCCAGCGGTGTCGTCGCCATGGCCCTCCTGGTCGCCGTGCTCGGGTGGGGCTGGGTCCTGGTCCCCCTCACCTACGGCTTCGTGGCCCGGGTGCTGGCCGGCCCCCGGATCAGTCCGCTCGGCCTGTTCGCCACACGGGTGGCCGCTCCCCGGCTCCCGCAGTACGAGAAGCTCGTTCCCGGCCCGCCCAAGCGCTTCGCCCAGGCCATCGGCGTGGCCTTCTCCATCACAGGGTCCGCCCTGTGGTTGGGTGGATCGGTCGGCGTGGCCCGCGGGGTCGTCGCCATGCTGGCCGGCGCGGCGTTCCTGGAGGCGGCGTTCGGGTTCTGCCTCGGCTGCAAGGCCTTCGCCGTGCTGATGAGGGTCGGCGTGATCCCCGACGACGTCTGCGCCGAGTGCAACGACCTGTCGCTGCGGATCCCGGGCCTGGCCGACCCAGCCCACCGCCGACTGAGGCACACCCACCGACCCGGTAGGGTCCACCCGTGCGTCTGGTCATCGCCCGCTGCTCCGTCGACTACGAGGGCCGGCTCACGGCGCACCTCCCCGAAGCCCTCCGGCTGATCATGGTGAAGGCCGACGGGTGCGTGGCCATCCACGCCGATGGCGGCGCGTACAAGCCCCTCAACTGGATGAACGCCCCCAACCACGTGGTGGAGCACGAGGACCACTGGACGGTCACCAACCCCAAGGGAGAACGGCTGACGATCCACCTGGCCGAGGTGGTGTCGGACTCCGCCCACGAGTTGGGCGTGGACCCGGGCCTGCAGAAGGACGGTGTGGAGGCCCACCTGCAGGAGCTCCTCGCCGCGGACCCCACCGTGATCGCCGACGGACTCACGCTGGTCCGTCGGGAGTTCCCCACCGACATCGGCCCGGTCGACCTGCTGTGCCGGGACGCCAGCGGTGCCGCGGTGGCGGTGGAGGTGAAGCGGCGGGGTGAGATCGACGGCGTGGAGCAACTGGTCCGCTACCTGGAGCGCATGGACCGTGACCCCTCGCTGCGGGGCGTGCGTGGTGTGTTCGTGGCCCAGGTGGTCAAGCCCCAGGCCAAGGTGCTGGCCGAGTCCAGGGGCATCGACTGGGTCGAGGTCGACTACGAGACGCTGCGCGGCTCACGCGAGGCCGACCTCACGCTGTTCTGAGGCCGGGGTGACCGGTGCTCCGCCTCAGCGGGAGGGGAAGGGCTGGACGGCCGGGCTGATGCCGGCGGCGCCCCAGGCGTCGCAGAACGCCTCGAGCGGATCGGTCGGCGCCGGGCCGTCGACCTCGATGGATCCGATCGGGCCGAACTCGGCGTCGACGTCCTCGCTGGCCGGCGACGCGATCCGGCTGGTGGCACAGACCTCGGCGAACGAGATGGGCGGCACGTAGCCGGGTTGGGTGGATGGGCGGGTGCGCATGAGGAGAGCCCTTTCGGTCGTTGCCACGCCGTTCCCGACGCATCGCCCGTGGCGGTCCCCCGCGTCACCAGCCAGCCAACCGGTGCGCTCTGACCACGGTAGCGACCTGCACCCTCCCGGTGTCGGCACTCGGCCCGATTTCCCCACGCGGACGTTCGCGGGTGCTGGCGGACCCCGGAGGGCCGCGAGGACCCCTATTCGTGGGCGTGGGTGTCGATCCAGGCCAGGACGGCCTCGCCGAAGGCGCCCAGTCCCTTGTACTCCCAGGTCGGCTGCGGCATCGCCCGCAGCGAGCGGGCCAGCCGCTCCAACGCCTCCCGGTCCCCGGACAGCGCGCCCAGCGGGTGCTGGTGGACCCGGATGCCGAACACCACCGCCCGGGACGCCGCCAACTTCACCAGGGTCTGGCGCTCCACCCGCAGCCACACGGCGCCACCCACGTCGTCGGCGGTGATGTCCGCCCGCCGCTCCCTCCGGCTGTGGGCCACGGGCTGGAACAGGGTGGGGTCATCGGTGAGGTTCCAGTTCAGGCGCCACACGCCGTGTTCCGGGCCCGGGCGCAGCCGGTCGAAGAAGGCGTCGACCGGATCGGCCAGCTGCTCGTCGTAGAGGGCGACCGGGGCATGGATCTCCCGCACCGTCCGGCCGATCTTGTCCCCCAGCACCCACCGGGTGGGGAAGCACACGCACGCCGCCACCAGGCGCCACCGCCCGTCGGCGTCGGGCAGGTGCACGCACCAGTCCTCCTGGGTCAGCTGCCCGGCCTGCTCCACCGGGTGCACGACGTCCCCGGTCACCGGCGCGGCCCCGAGCTCCACCCCGACCGCGCCCAGCAACTCCTCACACGCGGTCCGGGCCGTTCCGTCGGGATCCGGCGCCAGTGCCACCACCTGGTCATGGTGCTGGGCCAGGAGCTCCGCCTTCAGCGCCAGGTCGCCCTCCCGGTGGCCGTCCGCCTCCAGCCACGTGCCGGCCGCCAGGGGCCGCAGCCCCATCCGCAACCGGAAGTCCCGCCCGTCGAAGGGCAGGTAGGCGGGCATGACCGTCAGGCGTCGAAGGTGACGAGCCCGGCGTCCAGGACCACGCGGTCGCCGGAGGCCGAGGTGCGGTAGACCGCCTCGCCGTCCCCGGTGCGCCAGATCTCCACGGTCAGTGCCTCCCCCGGCATGACCGGGGAGGAGAACCGCCCGGCCATGGACCGGAACCGGGCCGGGTCCGAGTCGCACAGCTCCCGCAACAACGCCCGTCCCGTGAAGCCGTAGGTGCAGAGGCCGTGCAGGATCGGACGGTCGAAGCCGGCCATGGCCGCGAACGACGGGTCCGAGTGCAGTGGGTTGCGGTCACCGGACAGCCGGTAGACCAAGGCCTGCTCCGGGTCGCGTGGTGAGCTCCACCCGGTGGTCGGGCTCCCGTTCCGGCGGCACGTTCTGCGGGCCGGACGGGCCCCGCTCGCCACCCCAGCCACCCTCGCCCCGGATGAAGGCCGACATGACCACGTCGAACAGCGGCTCACCGGTGTCCACCAGCGTGGAGCGGCTGGTGACCTCCACCACCGCCCCCTTGCCCTTGTCCCAGATGGCGGTGATCTCGGCCACGGTGGACACCGTGCCGGCCACGGGGACCTCGCCGTGCAGCACGATCCGCTCCTCGCCGTGCACCAGCATCGCCGGGTTGAACGAGCCGATGGAGGCGAACGCCCCGCCGATGTTCGGCAGCGTCACCACCATGGTCGGCAGGATCCGCTGGGTGACGTCGACGGAGTTCTCCGACACGAAGGGGAGGTCGGCCCGGTCCAGCGGGTCCTGGCCGGCCCCGACGCCCACGGCGTAGAGCAGCCCGTCCTTGGACGACCACGAGGTCTCGGCGGGATCGCCCGTGGTTCCGACGGCATCGGGGTTGATCGGCATGG
This sequence comes from uncultured Actinomycetota bacterium, assembly GCA_963773765.1. Lineage (GTDB taxonomy): Bacteria > Actinomycetota > Acidimicrobiia > Acidimicrobiales > Microtrichaceae > CAVZCC01. The sequence continues at coordinate 46,257 of CAVZCC010000008.1, forward strand.
CCAGTCTCCTTGGCGTTCGTCCCGGTGACGACCGGGCGAGGGGCGGCCGCGATCCTAGGAGGCGGGCCCCGGCCGCACGGAACCGACGTCCGCGTGGCCCGTCCTCGGGCGGCGCTCAGACGGCGCGGTCGGCACCGTTCATGTCCGCCGGCGGCCGGGCCCGGGCCAGCAGGTCCTCGACCAGCGGCCCCACGGCGGCCGGATCCTCCACCGGCTCCACCGTCGGGCCCCGGTGCCAGCCCTCCGCCACGCCCAGCACGCGTCCCGAGGCCTCGAACACCCGGCCGGTGACGTGGGAGGACTCCTCCGACGCCAGCCACACCACGATCGGGGCGATCCAGCGGGGGCTCATGGCCTCCTTGGCCTCATCCGAGGCCTGGCCCATGCCCAGGTTCTCGGTCATCCGGGTCAGTGCCGCGGGCGCCACCGCGTTGACCGTGACGCCGTAGCGGGCCAGCTCCAACGAGGCGATGAAGGAGAACGAGGCGATGCCGGCCTTGGCCGCGCCGTAGTTGGTCTGGCCCGGGTTGCCGTAGATCCCCGACACCGAGGTGGTGTTGATGATGCGGGCCACCGGGCGGTCGGCCTCGCCGGCGTCGGCGGCCTTGGCCCGCTCCCGCCAGTGGTTGGCGGCGTGGTGCGAGGGGGCGAACGTGCCCTTCAGGTGCACCCCGATGACCGAGTCCCACTCCTGTTCGGTCATGTTCACGAGCATCCGGTCCCGGAGGATGCCGGCGTTGTTGACCAGCACGTGCAGGTCGCCGAAGGACTCCACCGCGGTGCGGACCATGCGGGCTGCACCGTCGAAGGACGACACGTCGTCGCCGTTCGCCACCGCCTCGCCGCCCATGGCCCGGATCTCCTCCACCACCTCCAGCGCAGGACCGGTGGTGGGGGTGCCGGCACCGTCCATGTCGCCCCCCAGGTCGTTGACCACCACCCGGGCCCCCTCCCGGGCCAGCAGCAGGGCGTACTCCCGTCCGATGCCCCGCCCGGCCCCCGTGACCACACAGATCCGACCCTCGCAGATGCCCATCGTGCCGTGTTCCCCCTGTCGGGCCCGGCGCCAGGCCGGGCGGTGTCCAATCGACGGGGCGCCCAACCTGAGACCGTTCACGCCGGGTGCCGCGCCCCGGGCCCGGCGGTGCGCGACCCTAGTTCCCGTGTCCGGAGCCAAGAAGGCCGTCCTCGGCGTCGTCGCCGCGCCCCTCGTGGTCATCGCCCTGCTCGCCGCGGCCTGGGGCGTGGACACCTGGATGCACCGGGATGACGTGGTGCGCAACGTGGAGCTGGCGGGCGAGCCCGTCGGCGGGATGAGCCGCGTGGCGCTGACCAAGCAGGTGGAACGGGCCGGTGCGGAGCTGCCCGACACCCCGGTGCGGATCGAGGCCGGGGACCTGACGCTGGACACCACCGCCGGGGCCCTCGGGTTGTCGGTGGACGAGGAGCGCACGGTGGACCAGGTCTGGGACGTCGGACGGGACGACCCGTTGCCCACGCGTCCCGTCCGGTGGTTCAGCTCCTTCATGGACCCCCGCCCGGCGCCGGCCCACCTGGACGTGGATGCCGGCGTGCTCACGGCGGAGCTGGCCCGGCTCGAGGGCGACCGGCGCACCGCCCCGGTCGAGCCCACTCTGACCGCCGACGAATCGGGCGTGAAGCTGGTACCCGGCACCAACGGCATGGAGCTGACCACCAACGAGGTGGTCAAGGCGCTGCCCACCACGCTGGGCAAGGTGGGCGAGCCCATCACCATCCAGGTCGAGCGCGCCGTCACCGAGCCCAGGCTCACCGACGCATCGGTGCAGGCGCTCGTGGACCAGGCCAACCAGGTCACCTCCGGCAAGATCAAGATGACCGCCGGCGACCAGACCATCGAGGTGGAGGGCAAGGACTTCCGCCCCGCCTTCGCGGTGGCCGTCGACGGCGCCCCGGAGGCGCCCACCGCCCGCCTCACCATGAAGCCCGAGGCGGTCGCGGAGCTGCTGGCCCGGAACGCACCGGCCGGGAGCGGCAACCCGACCAACGTCCGCTTCGACATCCAGGGTGGCGTCCCGGTTCCCGTGGCCGGGCAGGACGCTCAGGTCTGCTGCGGGCCGGACGCCCCGGACAAGATCGTGGCCGCGCTGCTGGCAGGCCAGACCGAGGTGGCGCTGCCCACCCGGACCGTCACCGCGGCCGAAGGCGTGGCCTGGGCCAACACCCTGGGCGTCACCCAGGTGGTCGGCGAGTTCACCACCAAGCACCCGGCGGGCCAGCCCCGGGTCACCAACATCCACCGGATCTCCGACGAGACACGGGGCGTGCTCATCGCCCCGGGCGACACGTTCTCGGTCAACGGCTTCGTCGGACGGCGCACGGCGGAGGACGGCTACGTCCTGGCCCCCGCCATCGAGAACGGCGAGCACGTCCAGGACATCGGCGGCGGCGTGAGCCAGTACGCCACGACGCTGTTCAACGCCGCCTTCTTCGGCGGCCTGGACATCCCCGCCTACAAGGCGCACTCGGAGTACTTCAGCCGCTATCCCTACGCCCGAGAGGCCACGGTGGCGTACCCGTCGGTGGACCTGAAGGTCCGCAACAACACGCCGTACGGCGTGGTCATCTGGCCCACCTACACCGCCTCGTCGGTGACGGTGCAGCTGTGGTCCACCCCGTACGCCGTGGGTGCCCAGACCGCCCAGAGCCAGTCCAGCGGGTGCGGCAAGGTCACCACCGAACGGACCCGGACCTTCGTGGACGGCCGCGTCGAGAAGGACAAGTTCAGCGCCAGCTACAAGTGCTGAGCGCCTGAGCCCGTGGGACCAGGAGCGGACCTGACCGGCACCGACCCCGACGGTCTGCCGGACCGGGGCACGGGCGGACCGCCTATCCTGTCGCCATGACGGACGCCACCGAGGGGGAACCAACGCCGGGGGCGGACGACGCTCCGGAGGAGGTGCGCTTCGAGCACCGCATGAGCGATGCCGACGCCCTCATGTGGGCCATCGAGAAGGACCCCATGCTGCGCTCCACCATCACCACCGTGGTGGTCCTGGAGGGCGCGGTGGGACGTGAGGACCTGTGGCGCACCTTCGACCGGGTCAGTCGGGTGGTGCCCCGGCTGCGCCAGCGGGTGCGGTCCAACCCGCTGTCACTGGCACCGCCGCGGTGGGAGGTCGACCCCAACTTCGACCTCGGCTACCACCTCCGATTCGCCCGGGTGCCGGGCGACGGCACCATGCGCGACCTGCTGCAGATGGCCCAGCCCATCGCCATGCAGGGCTTCGACCGGGCCCGGCCGCTGTGGGAGTGCACCCTGGTGGACGGCCTCGACGGCGGCCGCAGCGCGCTGGTCATGAAGATCCACCACGCCATCACCGACGGTGTGGGAGGCGTCCGGCTCATGCTGGAGCTGTTCGACCTGGAGCCGGGCGCCGCACCCCGGCCCATGCCCGACGAGCCCCCGGTGCACGTGATGAACCAGGTGGAGCGCTTCACCGACGCCTTCCAGCACCAGGCCCGGCGCCAGCTCGGCATCGCCAAGCGGTTCGCCGCCAGCGGGGCCACCAACGTGACCGGGCTGCTGGCGGACCCGCCCGGCGCCTACACGTCCACCTCCGAGCTCGTCGCGTCGGTGGCCCGCATCATGCGCCCGGTCAGCCAGCCGCTCTCTCCCATCATGTCGGGCCGGTCGCTGTCCAACCACCTGGACGTGCTCACACTGCCGCTGGACCTGGCCAAGAAGGCCGGCAAGCGGATCGGCGGCACCCTGAACGACACCTTCGTGACCGGCCTCGCCCTGGGCCTGCGCCGCTACCACGAGACCCAGGGCGTGGAGGTCGGAGCGCTGCGCATGGGCATGCCCATCAACGTGCGCACGGGGGCGGGACCCGAGACGGCGGGCAACGCCTTCGTGCCGGCCCGCTTCGAGATCCCCCTCACCTCCGACGACCCGTTGGAGATGATGCGCGACATCCGCTCCAGGATGGTGGCCGCCCGGGACGAGCCGGCCAACCAGCTGGTGGAGCCGCTGTCCAACATCCTCAACCGGCTGCCCACCTCGGTGGTGACCCAGATCTTCGGCACCATGATGAAGGGCCTGGACTTCCAGGCCTCCAACGTGCCCGGCGCGCCGGTGCCGGTGTACCTGCTCGGGGTGCCGGTCCAGTCGCTGGTGCCGTTCGGCCCACTGGCCGGAGCGGCCAGCAACGTGACGCTGCTGAGCTACCAGAACGACCTGAACATCGGCATCAACGTCGACCCGGCCGCGGTGTCGGACATCGACACCTACATCGAGTGCATCCGCAGCGGCTACGACGAGGTCCTGGACCTGGCCTGACCGCCCGGGCCGGGTTGCGGGTGTGAGTGGGCCGACGGCTAGCACCGCCACCCCCCGACCCGGCAGCCAACGACCACCGCTTGATCGAGTCGGGGCAGACTGGACCGAGATGTCCGAGCTCCCTGAAACCAGATATGCGACCACTCGGGACGGCACGGACATCGCGTATCGGGTCATGGGCGCGGGACCGACCGAGGTGGTGTTCATCCCGCCGTGGATGAGCAGTGTCGAACTTGATGTGGACGATCCATATGTAGGACCCACGGTCCAGCGGCTGTCGTCGTTCGGGCGGCTCGTCAGTTACGACAAGCGGGGCGGCGGCATGTCCGAATCGCTCCCGCCCGGCATGTCCCTCACGTTGGAGGACCGTGTCGACGAGCTGGAAGCCGTGCTGGATGCCGTCGGGTTCAGACAGCCGACCGTGTTCACCGGTGCCGACGGTGCCGCTGTTGCGCTGCTCTTCGCGGCAACCCACCCGGAGCGGGTGCACGGCCTGTGCCTGTATGCGCCGTCCGCACGTGTGATCGAGGCGCCGGACTACACGATCGGGTACTCGGCCGAGACCGTGGACCTGATGGTCGAGACGGCAGGTCGCATGTGGGGAAGCGGACGGGTCGCTCCAACCGCTCCGAGCATGGCTGACGATGACCGTTTCTTGTCCTGGTTCGGGAGCTACCAGCGCAGGTCGGCCAGTCCTGCCGCCGGCAAGCGCTTCCTCCGGATGGCGATGGAGACCGATGTGCGGGAGCTGCTGCCGACGATCAGGGTTCCGACGGTGGTCCTTCACCGGACCGAGGATCCGCTCGTGCCGATCTCCATGGGGCGCTACGTGGCGGATCATATCCCGGGAGCGCGATTCATCGAGCTCGACGGCGTCGACCACTTCTGGGCCATCGGGGACGCAGGGACGGTGCTCGACGCCGTCGAGGAGATGGCGACGGGGTCACCCGCGAAACCGCAGGGCGATCGTGTGTTGGCCACGGTCATGTTCACCGACATCGTCGGCTCGACCGAGCGCGCCAGCGAGCTGGGCGACCAGAAGTGGCGTGAACTCCTCGATTCCCACGACGTAGCCGTGCGACGTCAGCTGGAACGCTTCGGCGGGCACGAGGTCCACACCACGGGTGACGGGTTCCTCGCCACGTTCGACGGTCCCGGGCGAGCGATCCGGTGTGCCTGCGCGATCCGCGACGGCCTCCGCCCCCTGGGCGTCGAGGTGCGTGCCGGACTGCACACCGGTGAGATCGAACTCCGCGGCGACGACGTCGCCGGCATGGCGGTCCACATCGGGGCCCGCGTCTCCGCCCTCGCCGGGCCAGGCGAGGTCCTCGTGTCCGGCGCCGTGCCACCGCTGGTGATGGGGTCCGGGATCGAGTTCGAGATGCTGGGAGACCACCAGCTCAAGGGAGTCCCCGGTACATGGACGGTCTTCGCCGTCGACGGCTGAGACCCCGGCGACCGCCCCACTCGGTGCGGGATCGCCCACCGTACTGAGCCGGAACTGCTCCGTGAGACCCCGCGGCGCCGTACAGAAGGCCACGACCCTCGTCCTCGTGCGGATACCGGTCGCACAGCGGCCCCGGCTGCGGGTGTGAGTGGGCCGACGCCTCCGGCGACCCGTAGCCTGACCGCCGTGGACGAGCCCTCCAGCGAGCACACCGACGTGGTGGTGGTGGGCGCGGGCCCGGCCGGCGCCGCGGCGGCCACCACGCTGGCCCGGGCCGGGCTGGACGTGGTCCTGCTGGACAAGGCGGAGTTCCCACGGGACAAGATCTGCGGCGACGGCCTGACCACCGGGGCCCTCCGGCTGCTGGACGGCCTGGGCCTGGACCCCGCCGCGGTGGCCTCCTGGCAGGACGTCGGCGACTGCTACGTGTCGTCGCCCAGCGGGGTGGTCAGGCACTTCCCCCTCCCCCGCGGTCCGGGCCGGTTCGCGGCAGTGGCCACCCGGGCGGACCTGGACGCGGCCCTGGTGGACCTGGCCCGCAAGGAGGGTGCCCTGGTCCGGGAGGGCGCCGCGGTCACCGCGGCCGCCGAGGACCGCGACGGCGTCACCGTCTCCGTGGCCGACGGCTCCACCGTGCGGGCCCGCTGGGCCATCGCCGCGGACGGCATGTGGTCCCCCATGCGCAAGTTCCTCGGGGTGGCGGAGGCGGGCTACCTGGGCGACTGGCACGCCTTCCGCCAGTACGTCTCCGGCGTCGGCCCCGACGCGTCCCGCAACCTCTACATCTTCTTCGAGCCGGACATCCTGCCCGGCTACTTCTGGTCCTTCCCCCTGCCCGACGGCCGGGCCAACATCGGCTTCGGCGTCCAGCGCGGCGGCAAGGTCGCCGTCCCGGACATGAAGCCCCTGTGGCCCGACCTGCTGGCCCGGCCCCGGATCCGGGACCTCCTGGGCCCGGACGTCACTCCGGACGGGCCCCACCGGGCGTGGCCGATCCCGGCCCGCGTCGGCGGGCTGCAGCCCACCACGGACCGCACACTGTTCGTGGGCGACGCCGTGGCCGCGTGCGACGTGATGACCGGCGAGGGCATCGGCCAGGCCCTGCTCACCGGCATCCGCGCCGCGGAGGCCGTCCGCGACCGCGGGGCGTTGGAGGACGCCGCGTCCCGGTACCGCGACACCCTGCACCACGACCTGGTGGCGGACCACCGCATGTCCGCCCTCCTGGTGCGGGCCCTGCAGCACCGCAAGGGGGCCCGGGCCGCGGTGCGGGTGGCGGGCGCCACCCCGTGGACCCGGCGGAACTTCGCCCGCTGGCTGTTCGAGGACTATCCCCGGGCCGTGGCCGTCACCCCGGGCCGGTGGCACCGGGGCGTGCTGAGCGGTCCCGGGGCCTACCGGTCCTGACGGGCACACCCGTGGCCGGCGGGACCGGTCGGGGCGGTGGACAGGATGCCCACGCCGGGAGCGGCCCCCACCCCCGCATGGTCCTACCATCACAGCCATGCACACCCGACTCACCGAGATCCTCGGCATCGAACACCCCGTCATGCTCGCCGGCATGGGCGGTGTCTCCTACAGCGCACTGGCCGCCGCCGTCTCCGAGGCCGGAGGCCTGGGTTGCCTGGGGGCGTCGACCATGGGCGACGAGCAGATGGTGGAGGAGATCGCGGCGGTCGCCGCGGCCACCGGGCGGCCCTTCGGCGTGGACCTGCTGACCGCCGCCCCCCAGGACATGTCGGCGAAGGTCCAGGCCATCATCGACGGGGGTGGCACCGTGTTCGTGGCAGGCCTCGGCGTGCCCCGGGAGGTCATCGAGCAGTGCCACGAGCAGAACGTGATCGTGGTGAACATGTGTGGCAAGGTCCACCACGCCGTCACCGCGGTGGAGGCGGGCTGCGACATCGTGGTGGCCCAGGGCACCGAGGCCGGCGGACACACCGGACAGATCGCCACCATGGCCCTGGTGCCCCAGGTGGTGGACGCGGTCGGCGACCAGGTGCCGGTGGTGGCGGCGGGCGGGATCTTCGACGGCCGTGGCCTGGCGGCCGCGCTCAGCCTGGGGGCGGACGGCGTCTGGGTGGGCACCCGCTTCATCGCCACGCCGGAGGCCCGGGCCGTGCTGGGCTACAAGGACCGGATCCTGGCCTCGGCCGAGGACGGCACCATGGTCACCCGGGCCTACACCGGCAAGACGTGCCGGGTCATGCGAACGTCCTACGCCGAGGCCTTCGAGTCCGGTGGCGCCAAGCCGGAACCGTTCCCGGGCCAGGTGATCAAGTCGATGAACGACGGCGCCAACCACCTGGGCGGCGACGACCTCACCCCTGGCGTGGACCCGGAACTGGAGTTCATGCCGGCCGGCCAGGCCATCGGGGCCATCCGGTCGCTGGTGCCGGCCGGGGACCTGGTCCGCTCCATGGTGGCCGAGGCGGAGGCCGTGCTGGACCGGGTGGAGGCGCTGCGCTGAGCTCCGGCGGCGCGCTCCGCGGCCGGCCTGCCCGGTCGACCGGCCTGCCCGTTCGACCGGGGCCGGACGCGTCAGAATGGGACCATGCCACCGATACCCCACATGCCCACGTCGCACGGGAGTCGACCACGGTGACGGGATGGACCGTCCTGTTGTTCGTGGGCGCCTTCCTGGCCATGGAGGTGGTGGCCTCGGTGGAGCACCGTGTGGCCATGCACGGCTTCGGCTGGGCCTGGCACCGGAGCCACCACCAGGTTCCCGGCCGGCGCCACCTGGAGGCCAACGACCGGTTCCCGCTGGTGTTCGCCGCGCTCGCGTTCACGGGGTTCCTCGCCGGCACCCAGGTGGACGGCTGGAGCTGGCTGGTCCCCGTGGCCGCCGGCGTGACGGCGTACGGCGCCTCCTACGCCGTGCTGCACGAGGGCTACATCCATGGGCGGCTGGGGGTGCGGTTCCCCCGGGTGGCCGTGCTCGACCGCCTGGCCGACGCCCACTGGCTCCACCACCGGTTCAACGGCGCCCCCTTCGGCATGCTCCTGCCGGTGGTCCCGGGCCACATCCGGCGCCGGGCCGCCGCCACGGCCGATCAGGCCCGCCGCCCCGACCGACCCCACGGCCGCCACGGCCGCCACGGCCGCCACGGAGCGTCGCCAGGCCACCACAGGCCAGTGAACGCAAGGGTTCCGACGCTTGCCCGGGAGGGGTCGGGTGCTACCCTGAGCAGGCTGTGAAGCGGACGTCGTGGCTGGAGCGCCGTCCACCGACTGGGGGCAGGACCATGGAGGGTACCGGGATGAGTCGAACGACCCGGAGACGCGCACGCCGGGCGCTGGCTGCGGCCGGCGCGGCCGCTGCGGTCGTCGCGGTGTGGGCCGTCCCGTCCTCCGCCCAGGTGGACCCGCCTCCGGCGCCCCCCACCAACTTCTCCATGGCCGGCATCAAGGACCTGTCCTCCATGCAGGCCCTCGCCGTGGACCGCCAGGTCACCGGCACGTTCGCCTTCTGCAACAACCCCAACGGCCTGGGCGCCGAGCTCTACCTGGACGGCGGCGACGCCACCGACGGCATGACCGTGCGCCACGCCACCGTCACCCCGTTCGTGGTGCCCATCCACGTCGGCCTGCTCAAGGTGTACAACCCGGACCCGGACAACCCGGTGGACGAGGAGATGCTCACCCTCGGCGTCGCCCAGGGCACGCCCATCGAGTTCGGCCAGACCGGTGACGCCACCGCCGAGTACGGCGGCGTGTTCTTCGGTTCCTCGGTCGGCATGGTGAGCTGGAGCTACTCCAACTCCGTCACCTGCACCGACTCGCTGGTCATGCCCATCATCGAGCCACTGATCAACGGCGGCGGTGTGCCCACCACGGTGGCGCCCACCACCACGGTCGCTCCCACCACGACCACGGAAGCGCCCACCACGACCACCACCCTCCCCTGACCGTCACAACGGTCGGTGCCGCCCCCGGGGTGCGGCACCGGGAAGCGGCGTGGCCGGGCCCGATCCTGCACGGGACCGGCGGCGGGTCAGTCCATCAGGGACTTGACCGTCTCCACCAGGCGTTGCTGGGACTCCAGGTCCGGGGCGATCGGCGTGACGTTGAGCACGGTGACCCCGGCGGCCTTGTACTGGGCGATGCGGTCCCGCACGTAGCCCTCGTCGCCGCACAGCGACGTCTCCTCCAGGAACGATGCCGGCACGGCCGCGGCGGCCTCCCGCTTGTTCCCGTCCAGGTAGAGGTCCTGGATCTCCTTGGCCTCGGCCTCGTAGCCGTAGCGCTGGAACAGCTGGTTGTAGAAGTTCCGCTCCCGGGCACCCATGCCGCCCACGTAGAGGGCCACCATGGCCCGGGAGAAGTCCCGGATGCCCGCCACCTGGTCCTCCGCTCCGATGGCCAGCAGGCCACCGGCGACGACGTCGAGGGGACCCAGGTCCGGCGAACGTCGGGCCAGGCCCGCGTCCACGTCCTCGCCCCACACGTCGCCGGGCCCGCTCGGGGTGGAACAGGATGGGCAGCCAGCCGTTGGCCAGCTCGGCGGTCATGGTCACGTTCTTGGGGCCGAGCGACGCCACGTGGATCGGGATGTCGGGCCGGGGCGGATGCGTGATGATCTTGAGCGGCTTGCCCAGGCCGGTGCCGCTGGTCCGCAGGCAGGGGCAGCTGGTACTTCTTGCCGTCGTGGACGAGCGGCTCCTCCCGCTTCCACACCGTGCGGCAGATGTCGATGATCTCCCGGGTCCGTTGGATGGGGGCGTCGTAGGGCACGCCGTGGAAGCCCTCGATCACCTGGGGCCCGGAGGCTCCCAGGCCCAGGATGCATCGACCGCCGGAGAGCTCGTCCACGCCCGCCGCGGTCATGGCCAGCAGCGTGGGGGTCCGGGTGTAGATCGGCAGGATGCCCGACGCGATCTGCACCGTCTCGGTCACCGCCGCCAGGTAGCCCATCAGGCTCACGCCGTCGTAGCCGTAGGCCTCGGCCACGTAGACGATGTCCATGCCGGCCTTCTCCAGCGCCTGGACCTGGGCCACCGACTCGGCGAAGCCGCCCGCGTACCCGACCTGCATGCTCAGCTTCATGCCACGCCCTCCCACTCGTCCTCGGGCACCAGCTGCGCACGGTCCAGCGAGCCGATGTCCGCTCCGTTCTCGAAGTACACCCGGTAGCGGATCCAGGCGAACCCGTTCACCAGGGTCACCTTCCCCCTGGTCCCCGCCGGCACCCCCGGCATGTCCGCCGCCGCCACCACCTGCTCGTGGCGGCGCAGCTCGTCACCCTTGCGCTTCTTGGCCATCGGCGACACCGTACTCGGCGTCCACGGCGCTTCCCGCATCTCCGGGAAGCGACCGGGGAGGGTGCCCGAGGGCCCGGCGGCGCTCCCCCACCATGGTCAGGTCCGCGGGCCGCGGAGAGGGGTGGTCGGCCTGGGAGGCGGGATGGATCCGGTCCGGGTCCCGGCCCAGGAACCGGGCCACGCGGCGGCCCACCTCCCAGCGCGACCAGTCGCTCGGCGCCGGGCAGGTGCCACACGCCGGACCGCTCGGACCGGTCCAGGACCGCCAGCGCCCACAGCTCCGCCGCCAGGTCCTCGGCCAGGATGGGCTGGCGGTACTCGTCCCGGAACAGGTGCACCTCGCGCCCCTCGTCGAGCGCCTCCACCAGTCCGGCGCTGCCGGGGTCCGGTGGCTCCAGGCGGACCACCAGCGAGGTCCGGGTGGTGCACGCGTCGGGCACCGCGTCCAGCACCAGGTCCTCTGCCGCCACCTTCCACCGCCCGTAGTCGCTGATCGGGTCGCGCCGGGCCGCCTCGGCGTAGGGAGGTCGGTCACCCGCGAACACGACGTCGCTCGACAGGTGGACCACGGCCACCCCGTGGGCGGCGCAGGCGGCGGCGACCGCAGCGGCGGTGTCGACGGTGCCGGCCCGCTCGGACTGGGAGTAGGCGGTGTGGACCACCAGGTCCGGCCCGACGGCGCCGACCAGGTCCAGCACCGCGGCGGGGTCCCGCAGGTCGATCCGGTGGACCGCGGCGCGGGACCGGACCGCAGCGGCGACCGGGGCCCGGTGCTGGGTCACGACGACCTCGACCGACGCCGGAGCGGCGGGGACCAGGCGGCCGGCCACCAGCCCGGCGCCGCCGGTGACCAGCACCCGGCGGGGCCCGGCCGCGCCCCGCTCACCCCGCGACCGCCCGGCGGCCCTCGGCCCAGGTCCGCCCCTCCTCCACGTCGAGGTCGTGGGGCAGGCCGAGCACCCGCTCGGCGATGATGTTGCGCTGCACGTCGCCGGTGCCGCCGCCCGACCGTGAGTGCGGGGGCGAACAGGAACCCGTGGTGCCACCACGAGGCGTCGGTGCCCAGCGGTCCCACGTCGGTGAGCATCGCCCCGGGGCCCGCCAGGTCCTTGGCCAGCCCCATGATCCGCTGGCCGTGCTCGTCGGCCAGGATCTTGCGGATGGACGCCTCCGGGCCCGGGCTCGCGGCCCTTGATCGCCGCGGTCACCGTGCGGAGGCGGATCAGGCGCAGGATCTCGGACTCGATGTGGAGGTCGGCGAGCCGTCTGCCGCAGCAGGGCGTCGTCGGTGCCGCCCGCGGCGCGCACCACGTCGAGGAGGTCCTCGGCGGTCGGGCCCATGCCCCAGAGCGCCCCGCCCGAGGACAGCGACACCCGCTCGTTGGCCAGGGTGACCTTGGCCAGGCGCCATCCGTCGTTGGCACTCGCCCACCATCTGGTCGTGCGGGATGCGCACGTCGGTGAGGAACACCTCGTTGAACGTGTGCCCGCCGGTCATCTCGACGATCGGGCGGATCTCGATGCCCGGGCGTGTCCATGGCGCAGATGAAGTAGGAGATGCCCTGGTGCTTGGCCACGTCGGGGTCGGTGCGGGCGATGAGGATGCCGTAGCGGGCGTGGTGGGCCAGCGACGTCCAGATCTTCTGGCCGTTGACGACCCACTCGTCGCCGTCGCGGACGGCCCGGGTCCCCAGGTTGGCCAGGTCCGAGCCCGCGCCCGGCTCGCTGAACAGCTGGCACCAGATGTCCTCGCCCGACAGCAGCGCGAACAGGTAGCGTTCCTTCTGCTCCTCGGTGCCGGCGGCCAGGATGGTGGGACCGGCCCAGCCGATGCCGATCGGGTTGGACGGCCGGGACACCCCGGCCCGCCGCAGCTCGTCGTCGATGATCAGCTGGTGGATGGGGTCGGCGTCGAGGCCCCACGGCGCGGGCCAGTGCGGCGCCACGTAGCCGGCCTCGGCCAGCTCCCGTCCCGACGGGCGGGGGTGCTCGGCCAGCCATGACCGCACGGCGAGCCGTCGGGGATCGTCGTCCGGAGGCAGTTCGAAGTCCATCGCCGGGGACCGTACCGCCCCCGCGGAACGGCATGTCGCCAGGCAGGCCTAGCACTGCTGCGGACTTGAGCACAGGGGGACCAGATGGCAGGTTGGAACTTCGCGGAACTGTGGGAGGCGATCGCGGACAAGTTCCCCGATGCGCCCGCCCAGATCCAGGGCGACCGGCGGACCTCCTGGCGCGAGTTCGACACCCGGGCCGACGGCATCGCCCGCCACCTGCTCGGACGCCGGCGCACAGCACCAGGACAAGGTGGCGCAGTACCTCTACAACTGCCCGGAGTACCTGGAGTCGATCTTCGCCGCCTTCAAGGCCGGCCTGGTCCCGGTGAACACCAACTACCGCTACGTCGACGACGAGCTCGTCTACCTGTGGGACAACGCCGACGCCGTCGCCGTGGTCTTCCACGGCACCTTCACCGACCGCATCGAGCGCCTGCGGGACCGCCTCCCCGGCGTCCGGCACTGGCTGTGGGTCGACGACGGCTCCGGGCCCCGGCCCGGACTGGGCCGAGGACTACGAGGAGGCCGCGGCCACGACCACCGAGCGGGTCATCGCCCCCTGGGGCCGCGCCGGCGACGACATCCTCATGATCTACACCGGCGGCACCACCGGCATGCCCAAGGGCGTGATGTGGCGCCAGGACGACCTGATCGCCGCCACGTGCGCCACCGGCAACCCACTGCTGGCCGAGGACCCGGCGAAGGTCGGCGGCGTGGAGGCCGTGGTCGGGCCCATGGAGCGCCCGGGCGTCCCGGGGCTGCCGGCCTGCCCGCTCATGCACGGCACCGGCTGGTTCACGGCCAACATCTACCTGACCCAGGCCGGCTCGGTGGTCACCCTGGTGGACCGCCACCTCGACTGGACCGAGCTGCTCGACACCATCGAGCGGGAGGGGGTGCGGTGCGCTCACGATCGTGGGCGACGCCTTCGCCAAGCCCATGCTGGCCGCGCTCGACGCCCGGCCCGGGCACGTGGGACCTGTCCAGCCTGCTGCTCATCACCTCGTCGGGCGTCATGTGGTCCGAGCCGTCCAAGCAGGGCCTGCTCGGCGCACAACCCCAGCATGATGCTGGTCGACGCGTTCTCGTCCTCGGAGGCCATCGGCATGGGCCAGTCGGTCTCCGCCGGCGGCGCGGCCGAGAAGCACGGCCAACTTCGCCCTCGGGCGCGAGCGCCACGGTCATCACCGACGACGGCCGCGCGGTGGAGCCGGGCTCGGGCGAGACGGCCGGGTGGCCGTCCCCGGCCGCACCCCGATCGGGTACTACAAGGACCCGGAGAAGTCGGCCGCCACCTTCATCACCTTCGACGGCGTGCGCTACTCGATGCCCGGCGACTACGCCACGGTCGAGGCCGACGGCATCCATCACGCTGCTCGGCCGCGGCTCGGTGTGCATCAACACCGGCGGCGAGAAGGTCTTCCCCGAGGAGGTCGAGGAGGTGCTCAAGACCCACGACACGGTGCGCGACGCCGTGGTGGTCGGCGTCCCCGACGACAAGTTCGGCGAGGCCATCACCGCCGTGGTCGAGCCGGCAGCCGGGACGTCGCTCGACGGCGGCGAGCTCATCGCCCACGTCAAGGGCCACCTCGCCCACTACAAGGCCCCCAAGCGGCGTGCTGGAGATCGACACCATCGGCCGGGCCCCCAACGGCAAGGTCGACTACAAGCGCATGAAGCAGTTCGCGCTGGACACGCTGGGTTCCTGACGGGTCCGGCGGCGGTCGGGGTCCGATTCGTGCCGGCGGTGACCCGTCGGTAACTTGAGCGCCGCCCGCTCCCCCGCCCAGGCGGGGTGAGCCGTCCATCAGCACGAGGGGAATCCACATGTCTGACCTGACCTTCGACGGCAAGGTCGCGATCATCACCGGCGCCGGTGGCGGTCTCGGCAAGTCGCACGCCCTGGAGCTGGCCCGCCGCGGTGCCCGGATCGTCGTGAACGACCTGGGTGGCTCCGTGAGCGGCGAGGGCGACAACGCCTCCGCGGCCCAGCTGGTGGTGGACGAGATCACCGCCGCCGGCGGCGAGGCCGTGGCCAACCACGACTCCGTGGCCACCCCCGAGGGCGGCAAGGCCATCGTGGACGCCGCGGTCGAGGCGTTCGGCACGGTCGACATCGTCATCAACAACGCCGGCATCCTGCGGGACAAGACGTTCCACAACATGACCCCCGAGCTGCTCGAGCCCGTGATCGCGGTGCACCTGCTCGGCGCCTTCTACGTGACCCAGCCCGCCTGGCTGCATCATGCGGGAGAAGGGCTACGGCCGCGTCGTCAACACCAGCTCCAACTCGGGACTGCTCGGCAACTTCGGCCAGGCCAACTACGGCGCGGCCAAGCTGGGCCTGGTCGGCTTCACCCGGGTGCTGGCCAACGAGGGCATCCGCAAGGGCATCAGGGTCAACGCCATCGCCCCGGTGGCCAAGACCCGCATGACCGAGGACCTGCTCGGCCCGCTCGGCGACAAGCTCGAGCCGTCGGAGGTGACCCCCACGGTGGTCTACCTGGCCCACGAGGACTGCCCGGTCAACGGCGAGGTCTACTCCGTCGCCGGCGGCGTGGTGGCCCGGTACTTCATCGGCCTCACCCCCGGCTGGTACCAGGAAGGCCACTCGGCCGAGGACGTGCGGGACCACTTCGACCAGATCCGCGACGAGACCGGCTACATCGTGCCGGAGGACCCGTCGGGCGAGCTGAAGAAGCTGCTCGAGACCCTCAGCTGAGCCCAGCTCCCGGCTTTGTGCTGCGAGCCGCGACCTCGAGGTCGCGGCTCGCAGCACAAAGCAGCTCGGCGGGCCGCGTCCGGGTCAGCCGACCCGGCCGTGCTGGCCGCCGTCCACCGGCAGCAGCACGGCCGTGATGAACCCTGCGTCGTCGGAGGCCAGGAAGGCCACGGCCCGGGCCACGTCCCAGGCCGTGCCCATCCGCCGCCGCAGCGGGCACCAGGGCGTCGCGCTGGCGGCGGAGCTCGTCACGGTCCACCCCGTACGCACCGGCGATCCCCTCGATCGCCATCGGCGTGTCCATGAGCCCGGGCAGGACGGCGTTCACCCGGATCCCGTGGCGTGCCCCCGACATGGCCAGCTGGTGGGTCAGGGCGTTGAGCGCCGCCTTGGACGTCTTGTAGGCCACCAGCGGCACCGAGCAGACCGACGCCACCGACGAGACGTTCACGATCGACCCCGAGCCCTGGGCCTTCATGACGGGCAGCACGTGCTTGCAGGTCATCCACGGGCCCTTGAGGTTGACGTCGTGGATCAGGTCCCAGTCCTCGGCCTCCAGCCGGGTGGCGCTGGAGTCCCCGGTGCCGATCCCGACGTTGTTGACCAACACGTCGATGCGCCCGTGGCGGTCCAGCGAGGCGGCAGCGATGGCGCGGCAGTCCGACTCGTCGGTGATGTCGGCCCGCAACGCCCACGCCCGGCCCCCGGCCGCCTCCACCAGGTCACAGGTCTCCAGGGCCGAGTCGAGGTGCCGGTCCACCGCCACCACCTCCGCTCCCTCCGCTGCCAGTTGCAGGGCGGTGGCCCGGCCGTTGCCGATGGTGTCTCCCGGGGTCTGGCCCGCCCCCACCACCACCGCCACCCGGTCCCGGAACCGGCCCGGTCCCCGTCCGGTCATGTCGGGAAGCCCGGCACCCCGGCGTCGCGCTCCACGCCGAAGGTCCGCAGCGCCATGCACGTCATCACGTACTGGCCCACGGTGAACACCAGGTCCATCAGCTGCTGGGTGGACCACCGGGTGCCGAGCTCGGCCCAGGTGTCGTCACCGATCCGGTGGTCGTCCACCAATTGGTCCGCCGCCGCGACCACGGCGGCGTCGGGCGCGTCCCACCCTTCGGTGCCGGGCCGGGCCAGGCGGCGGATCTCGTCGTCGGTGAGCCCCTCCCGCCGGCCGATCAGCGTGTGCTGGCCGAACTCGTACTCGGCGCCACACCGCCAACCCACCCGGAGGATGGCCAGCTCACGCTCACGGGAGGGCAGGGAGCTCTTGGCCAGGACGTGACCGCCGAACACCATCCACCGCTTGAGCAGCTTCGGATGGTTGGCCATGGTCGTGAAGATGTTCAGGGCGCCGACGGCGTCGATCAGGGCCCGGGTGTCGTCGTCCCACGCCTCCTCCGGCAGGGGTGGGACCCGCGGGCCGTCGGTCATGGCGCGGTGCCGTCGCCGTCCCGGTCCGCCGCGGTGCCTCCGGCCGTGCCGTGGTCGATCGCGGCGCCGCCGCCCGCCACCGCCGTGTCCTCGATGACCCTGTCCTCGACCACGCTGTCCTCGACGACCGGGTCCTCGATCACCGTGTCCTCGACGACCTTTCCGTCGTGGACCTGGACCATCTTGCCGGTGCGGAGGTCGAGGGCCTCCTTCTCCGAGGAGAACCGCAGCTTCATGCGAAGGACCCGCATCTCGATCAGGTAGTACACCGGCATCGACACCGCGAAGGCGGCAGCGATCAGCACCGGCGTGCGGATCAGCTGCACCCCGATCGACGCGTTCTCCCCGCCGGTGGCGGCGATGATCAGGATGTAGGGAAGGGCGTGCCAGATGTAGAGGGTGTAGGAGAGGCGGCCCATCCACTGGAACGGGCCCCACGACCAGAACCGGTTGAGCCACCAGTCGGAGTAGCGGGCCAGGCACAACACGATGACGGCGAAGCCCATGGCGCCCAACGTGTGTCCGAACCGGAACCAGTACATGGTGTCCAGCATCTGGGGGCGGCTGAACTCCGACGGGCCGTCCGGCAGGTAGGGGAAGAACGGCCCACCCAGCTTCTCGATGATCCCGCTCGACAGGTTGAGCATCAGCGAGCCACAGCACGATGCCGGCCGAGCCCGCGACGATGAGCGGCCGCCGGAGCCGCTCGGCCCGCTCCGCGGTCAGGTACGAGTTGAAGCAGGCCAGCGTCACCCCCAGCATCGAGCGCGTCGGGCCGCTGCAGGAGGGCCAGTCGCACGCCCGGCGACCATGTCGGTGTCGTCCTGCCAGAACCCGGTGTAGGCGAACCAGCGGGCCACGCCGATGGCCACGAACCCGGCGCCCATGACCCCACCCAGGGTCCGGACCCAGTTCCTGCGCACGCACAACAGGACCGTGCCGGCGATGAAGAAGTAGAACCACTCCTCCACCGACAGGGTCCAGAGGTGCCACATGTAGCGGTTCTCCTGGGTGGCGGGCTCGATCATGTAGAGCCCGTTGGGGAAGAACAGGTGGTACATGTACGTGACGGCGGCGCCGGCGTCCTCCAGGATCCCCTTGAGCGAGATGCCCTCGATCCCGAACACGGTGCCGATGATCCCGATGACGATCCACACGGCACAGAACACCCACACCGACGGCAGCAGGCGGACGGCCCGCCGGGCGTAGAACTTGCGCAGGTTGATGTTGCCGGTGGACCGGTGCTCCTGCAGCAGCAGGGTCGTGATCAGGAACCCGCTCAGCACGAAGAACGAGTCCACGATCGTCACCCAGGACTCCACCCACTGGAACAACGCGTGGCCCACCAGCACCATGGCCACCCCGATGCCGCGGATGCCGTCGAAGCCGCCGATCAGGCCCAGCTTGGGGGCCTGGCTCACGTAGCCGGGACGGGGGGCCGTGGTGGTCATGACCCGTCGCCCTCCTTGGGCCGGCCACCGGCCGCGGCCCGGGCCTCCTCCACGCTCACCATCTTCCCGGTGTTCAGGTCCAGGACCTCCTTCTCCGAGGAGAACCGGAGCTTCACCCGCAGCATCCGGCGCTCCACGCCGTAGAAGATGGGCAGGCACGCCACCACGGTGACCGCGGCGAGGATCGGCACCCGCGTCTTCTCGCCCAGGACCTCGTTGCCGCCCAGCAGGTCCAGGATGATGAAGTAGAAGAACGTGTGCCACACGTACACCGTGTAGGACATCCGCCCCAGGAACCGGAGCGGCTTCCAGGACAGGGCCCGGTTGGGGGCCCAGTCCTTGATGCGGGCCATGGCCAGCATGGCGGGGGCGAACGCCAGCGCCGTGACGGTGTGGCCGAAGTTGATCCAGTAGATGCGGTCCTCGCCCTGCACCGCGGTGAGCGGGGCCATCGGGACGAACGGGTAGGGCACGCCCAGCTTGTCCGCGGTGGACTTGAGGAACCCGGAGGCCACCAGCATGCTGACGGACGCAACCACCAGGCCCACGAGCCCCACCCGGGGCAACCACCGGCGCCACCGTTCCGGCAGCGGGTCCGGCAGCCTGGAGTTGAGCACGGCCAGGCCCACGCCCCACATGAGCGAGTCGGGCCGGGACAGCCAGAACAGGCTGAGCCCCCGCTGGAGGGACGGCGAGTCCGGGTTGTCCGGGATCGGCACCGGACCGGCGTGCCCGGCCCAGCGCTGGTAGCCGATCCAGGCCGCGACCACCGCCAGCACCACGGCCAACTGGGTCATCCACCTCCTGCGGATGCACACCAGGACCGTGACGGCGATGACCAGGTAGAACTGCTCCTCCACCGCCAGGGACCAGAACTGGTCGATCGAGGTCTTGCCGACCATGGACGGGTCCACCGAGCCCAGGCCGACCGGGAACACGAACTCGTACACGTAGGTGATGGCCGCCACGGCCTCCTGCCACAGCACCGCCAGGCGCTCGCGGTCGAACAGCAGGCACACCACCACCCAGGCCAGGATGCACAGGTAGGCCGACGGGAGCAGTCGCACCGCCCGGCGGGCGTAGAACTTGCGCATGTTGATGGTGTCCTGGTCGCGGTGTTCCTGCATCAGCAGGGTCACGATCAGGAACGCGCTCATGACGAAGAAGACGTCGATGATGCCGGCGAAGCTGGGCGACAGGTCCGAGTAGGCGTGGTTGAACAGGACCATCAGGATTCCGATGCCCCGTACCCCGTCGAAACCACCGACGAATCCCAATCGCGGCGCTTCTGACACGTAGGCCGACGACGCCGCCCCCCTTGTCGCCATGGGTCCAGAGGGTACGGGGTGGCGCGAGGTCGGGACAACCGGGCAAAGTCGCCCGACGACACGGACCGGGGGGTCGGATGGACGAGGGGACGGGCACGACGGAGCCGGGGGCCGGGGGCCCGTCGGTGGAGGAGTTCCGTGCCGCGGCGGCGGACTGGTTGGCCCGCAACCGGGCCGACGCCCCGCGGGACTACGGGGCGATCCTGCCTCCGGACCTGGCACCGGAGGGACGACGGTGGCAGGCAGCCCTGTTCGGGGCCGGGTTCGCCGGCATCCACTGGCCCACGGCGCACGGAGGCCAGGGCCTCACGCCGGAGCACAACGGGGCATGGATCACCGAGTGTGCCCTGGCCCAGGTGCCGCCGTTCCTGAACATGGTGGGATGCGTGCTCACGGGCTCGGCCCTGTTGGGGTTCGGCACAGCGGAGCAACAGGCGGAGCACCTGCGCCCGATCATCACCGGCGAGCGCATCTGGTGCCAGCTGTTCAGCGAACCGGACGCCGGGTCGGACCTGGCCGGCCTGTCCACCCGGGCCGAGCGCGACGGCGACGACTACGTGGTCAACGGCCAGAAGGTGTGGTGCTCCAACGGGCGGGTGGCGGACTGGGGCATCCTCATGGCCCGCACCGACCCCGACGCCGCGGCGCACCAGGGCATCTCGTTCCTGCTCCTGGACATGTCCTCGCCCGGGGTGGAGCTCCGGCCCCTGCGCCAGATGAACGGCGAGGCCGAGTTCGACGAGGTCTTCCTGACCGATGTCCGGGTCCCTGCGGCCAACCTCCTGGGCCCGGAGCACGCGGGGTGGATGGTGGGCATGTCCGCCCTGACCAACGAACGGGGCTACATCGGCGCCTCCGGCGTCTCGCTCAAGCGACGGTTGGACTCGATGCTGGCGCTGGGGGGCGACCTGGACGGCCCGAGCCGCCAGGCGCTGTCCGACCTGTGGATCCGGGGCACCTCGCTGTGGGCCATGGGCCGGCGCCAGGGCCCGGTGGCCACCGTGCTGGGGTCCGTGGCCAAGCTGGGGACGACCGAGCTGATGTTCGACCTGGCGCTGTTGCGGTCCGGCCTGGCGGGGCCGGACGGCATGCTGGACGGCGACGTGACCCAGGTCCTGACGTCGGCCCCCGGGATGCGGATCGCGGGGGGCACCTCGGAGATCCAGCGCAACATCATCGGCGAGCGGGTCCTGGGCCTGCCCAAGGAGCCCAGGCCCACGGGCCCACCGAACCCCTGAGGGTGCTCCCGCGGATCGGTGGCCGGATGTCACCGGGACGGGCCGTGGTCGTACCCTTCTGGCCATGACCCACGCACCGCTCCCCCAGTCCGTGGACCCCCACGACGTGCTCGGCACCGACGCCCTCCTGTCCGACGAGGAGCGCATGCTCCGCGACACCGTGCGGCAGTTCGTGGGTGACCGCATCCTGCCCGAGGTGGGCGACTGGTTCGACCAGGGGATCTTCCCCAAGGAGATGGCCAAGGAGTTCGGGGCGCTGGGGCTGCTGGGCATGCACCTGGACGGCTACGGCTGCGCCGGCACCTCCGCCACCGCCTACGGCCTGGCCTGCCTGGAACTGGAGGCCGGCGACTCGGGGGCCCGCAGCTTCGTGTCCGTGCAGGGGTCCCTCGCCATGTTCCCGATCCACGCCTTCGGCTCGGAGGAGCAGAAGCAGGCCTGGCTCCCGGGCATGGCCGCGGGGGAGCTCATCGGCTGCTTCGGCCTGACCGAGCCGGACTCCGGCTCGGACCCGTCATCCATGCGGACCACCGCCCGCCGGGACGCCTCCGGGGACTGGGTCCTCAACGGCGCCAAGATGTGGATCACCAACGGATCGGTGGCCGACGTGGCCGTCGTGTGGGCCCGGACCGACCCCGACGGACCGGACCGGGGCGCGGTGCGGGGATTCGTCGTCCCCACGGACACACCGGGCTTCTCCGCCCCGCTGATCCACCGCAAGGTCAGCCTGCGGGCCTCGGTCACCTCCGAACTGGTGCTGGACGAGGTGCGGCTCCCCGCCGACGCGGTGCTCCCGGGGGTGGTGGGCATGCGCGGACCGCTGTCCTGCCTGAACGAGGCCCGGTTCGGCATCTCGTTCGGCGCCGTCGGGGCGGCCCGCGCCTGCTACGAGGCGGCGTTGGCCTACTCGCTGGAGCGCCGGCAGTTCGACCGGCCCATCGCCGCGTTCCAGCTCACCCAACGCAAGTTGGTGGAGATGATGGTCAAGGTCCAGCGGGGCACCCTGGTGGCGCTGCACCTGGGGCGCATGAAGGACGCCGGCACCCTCGCCACGCCGCAGGTCAGCTTCGCCAAGATGGACAACGTCCGCATGGCGCTCGAGGTGGCCCGGGAGGCCCGCTCGGTGCTGGGTGCCAACGGCATCACCACCGAGTACCCGGTGATCCGCCACATGAACAACCTGGAGTCCGTCTTCACCTACGAGGGCACGAACGAGATCCACACGCTGATCCTCGGCCAGGCCATCACCGGCATCGCTGCGTTCAGCTGAGGGCCCCGACCCGATCCCCCGCGGGACGGTCAGCCGGCCGGCACCTCGAAGGTGAGCGTGCCGGTGGGGTCGGCGCCGTTGTTCATCTGCAGCTGGTAGGAGCCGGTGCCGGGCTCGAGCACGCCGGAGAAGCAGATCGGACCGTCGCGGATCACCTGGTTGGCGTCGAACACGTTGGTGATGGTGGACGTGAAGGCCAGGATGGTCCCGTCGGGCAGCAGCAGCTGGGTGTACCCGCCGGCCGAGCTCGTGTACGTGTAGCCACCGCGTGGTGACTCGGCGCTGCGGAACTCGCCGGTCAGCAGGATGCTCAGCTCGTCGTTCCTGGCCGGGACGAACTGCAGGTGCTCGCCGTCCGACGTGTCACTGCACGCGTAGGGCAGGACCTGGCCCTTGGAGATGCTGACGGTGCCGCCGTAGCCGGTGCCCAGCATGCCGGTGACCGGGACGTCCCGGGGAGCGGCGGTGGTGACGTCGCCGCCCTCCTGCAGGTCGATGGTGGAGCGCTTCTGGTCGGCCGAGCCGAAGTACAGCGTGGCGTCGTCCAGGGTGAAGTCGTCGGGGAGGTCCGTGATGTCGTACGGGTCGTTGACGGCGATGCCGCCCGGTGGGTAGGTCTTGGACGGCCGGAGGCCTGGCAGCTCGTCGTCGCCGACGATCACCCCCAGGTCGGCCGTCTGGGCGTTCTCGTCGACCCGGCTGTTGTTCTGCCAGGTCGCCGTCACGGTCAGGGTGGCGGCGGCCGGGTCGTAGGCCACCTCGGAGACGGTGACCTGCAGCCCGTTGGGCATCCAGATGGTGGCGTCCAGCGTCCGGGCATCGGCCGCGCCCGATCCCTGCTCCGACGCTCCAGACACGGCCGGCTCCGTGCTCGTGGTGGTGGAGCCGGTCGTGGCCCTGGTGTCGGACGCCTTCGCGGCCGTGTCCGCATCCCCGCCCCCGCACGCCGCAACCGCCAGGACCATCACGACGGCCAGCGTCGCCCATCCTCCCCGGTGGATCGTTCGCACCACTGCCTCCTCGATCGTCGTGAGGCCAGTGTCCACGATGCGGGGCCGCCCGAACCGCGTAGTGACTACGCGATTCCGGCGACCACCCTCGGGATCCTCCGCACCCCGGACGTCACCCACGGGCGGCCGGAGGGAACCACTTCCTGCCCGCTCCCGACCCCTAGGGTGGCGTCGTCCCGAACGCGATCTCCGAGGCGCCCCGTGGCTCACACCGACCCCGACCCGACCGCCGACGGCACGACGGGCCGTCGCTCCCTCCCGGTCCTGGAGGGCATCCTCCCGCTGGACCGAAGTCGGCTGCCCACCGACGTGGTGGCCGGCGTGACGCTGGCCGCGCTGGGGATCCCGGAGGTGATGGGCTACGCCAAGATCGCCGGGATGCCGGTGGTGACGGGCCTCTACACGATCCTCATCCCCATCGCCGTGTTCGCACTGCTGGGATCGTCCCGGCACCTGGTGGTCGGCGCCGACTCGGCCACCGCCGCCATCCTGGCCGCAGGGCTGGCCGGCCTGGCCGCCACCGGCTCACCGCAGTACGTGGCGCTCGGGTCCCTGGTGGCGCTGGCGACCGGCGTGGTGTTGATCCTGGCCCGCCTGATCCGGCTCGGGTTCCTGGCCGACTTCCTGTCCCGCAGCGTGCTGATCGGCTTCCTCACCGGCGTGGGCATCCAGGTCGCGATGGGCCAGGTCGGGGGGATGCTCGGCGTCCCCAGCGGCACCGGCCGGACGCTGTCCAAGTTCTGGGGCACCCTCCAGAACATCGGCCAGACCAACGGTGCCACCCTGGCGGTCTCCGTCGGAGTGCTGGTGGTGATCCTCGGGGCCAGGAAGATCGACAAGCGGATCCCCGGCGCCCTGATCGCGGTGATCGGCGCCATCGTCATCAGCTGGAACTGGGACCTGGCGGCCGACGGGGTGTCCACGCTGGGGACCGTCCCGGGCGGCCTGCCCGCCTTCGGCCGCCCGGACGCCAGCTGGTCGGACCTGGCCAAGCTCTCCGGGACCGTCGGTGCCATCTTCCTGGTGATCCTGGCCCAGAGCGCCGCCACCTCCCGCGCCTACGCGGCCCGCTACCAGGAACCGTTCTCCGAGAACGTGGACCTGGTGGGCCTGGGGGCGTCCAACCTGGCCGCGGGCCTGTCGGGCACGTTCGTCGTCAACGGCAGCCCGACCAAGACCCAGATGGTGGACGGCGCCGGCGGCCGGAGCCAGGTCTCGCAGCTGACCACCGCGGTGGTGGTCCTGCTGGTGCTCCTGTTCCTGACCGGGCCGCTCGAGTACATGCCCAACGCGGTGCTGGCGGCCGTGGTGTTCCTCATCGGCGTGGAGCTCGTTGATGTGGCGGGCATGCGCGGGATCTGGCGGGTGCGCAAGGACGAGTTCCTGATCGCGGCACTGACCGCCCTCGTGGTGGTCACGATCGGCGTGGAGCAGGGCGTGCTGCTGGCCATCGTGCTGTCGGTGCTCGACTACGTCCGACGGGGCTACCACCCCAACACGTCGGTGCTCGTCCCCGGCCCGACCGGCCACCTCCACTCCCGCCCCGTCGACTGCGACGGGTCCGCCGCCCCCGGACTGGTCGTGTTCCGCTTCGGCGCCGACCTCTTCTACGCCAACGCCAACGGGTTCACCACCGAGGCCCTGGCCCTGGCGTCCCGCCCCGGCGTCGAGTGGCTGTGCATCGACGCCGGCAGCATCGACGACGTCGACTACACGGGCTGGAAGACCCTGGAGGAGTTGCGGGCCAACCTCGGGGACCGGAAGGTTCGACTGGTGCTGGCCGACGTGTCGGACCCGGTGAAGTCCGAACTGGACCGCTACGGCCTCACCGAGGAGCTGGGCGCCGACGCGTTCTACCCGTCGGTGGCCGATGTCATCGACGCCAAGGCCGCTCCGGCACCGTGAGCACGCCCGGGGCGACCCCGACCGAGCCGTCCACGGCGCCGGAGCGATCCTCGCTGGTGCTGCTGGCGCTCATCCTGGTGGCCGCGGTGGCCAACCTGAACCTGGCGGTGGCGAACGTGGCGCTGCCGGACATCGGCCGGGCCTTCGACTCGTCCCAGACATCGCTGGACCTGGTCGCGGTCGGCTACTCGCTCGGCCTGGCCGCCTCCGTGCTCTACCTGGGTGCCCTCGGTGACCGCTACGGGCGCAAGCTCATGTTGATCCTGGGTGTCAGCCTCTCGGTCCCCGCCTGCATCCTGGCCGCGCTCGCCCCCACCGACACGATCCTGTTCCTGGCCCGCCTGCTGGGGGGCATCTCGGCCGGCATGGCCTATCCCACCACGCTGGCGCTCATCACGGCCCTGTGGTCGGGCCCGGGACGGACCCGGGCCATCGCCCTGTGGTCCGCGCTGGGGGGCGCCATCAGCTCGCTCGGGCCGCTGGTCGCCGGGTTCCTGCTGCAGCACTTCTACTGGGGCTCGGTGTTCCTGGTGACCCTGCCCCTGGCCGCCGTCGCCCTGGTGTGCGCGGTGCTGTTCGTGCCCGCCCACGTCAACGAGGCCACCGACCCCGTGGACAACCTGGGTGGCATCCTGTCCATCCTGATGGTGGCGGGCGTCGTGCTGGCCATCAACTTCGCCGCCGTGCCGGACGGCGGGACCCTGGCCCTGGGCCTGGCCGCGATCGCGCTGGCCGCGGGAGTGGCCTTCGTCCTCCGCCAGCGCCGGGCCGCGAACCCGCTGTACGACCTGGACGTGGCCGGTCGGCGGATCTTCTGGGTGGCGGCGGTGGCCGGCATCATCGTGTTCGGGTCCCTGATGGGCGCCATGTTCGTGGGCCAGCAGTACCTGCAGAACGTCCTCGGCTACGACACCCTGGCCGCAGGGGCGGCCATCCTGCCCGCCGCGGTGTGCATGGTCGTCGTGGCCCCCCGCTCCGCCCGGCTCGTGGAGGCCAGGGGTGCCAGGTTCACCCTCCTCACCGGCTACGCCTTCTGCCTGCTCGGGTTCCTCACCATGCTCCTCCTGTGGGACGGGACCAGCCCCTACTGGCAGGTCGGACTCGGCTACGCGTTCATGGGCATCGGTGTCGGCTTCGCCGGCACGCCCGCGTCGCACAGCCTCACCGGCTCGGTCCCCGTGGACAGGGCCGGCATGGCGTCGGGCACCGCGGACCTGCAGCGGGACCTGGGGGGCGCCGTCATGCAGTCCATCCTGGGGGCGCTGCTGACCGCCGGGTACGCCGCCGCGGTCGGCTCCGCCATCTCCTCGGCCCCCGCCGCCACCCAGGACCAGGTCACCTCCGGGGTGGAGGCACAGCTCCAGAAGTCCTTCTCGAGCGCCGAGAACGTGGCCCAGCAGTACCCGCAGTACGCCGAGCAGATCACCGCTGCGGCCAAGGCGTCGTTCATCCAGGGCCAGGACTGGGCCTACGTCGCCGGCATGGTGGCCGTCGTCCTGGGTGCGGTGCTCGTGTACGTCATGTTCCCGGGTGGGACACGGGAGAAGGAGCTCCTAGCCGAGTACCACCGGCTGGACACGGGGGTGACCGCGTGAGCCTGCCGGGTGACGACTCCCTTGCGGCGGACGCCCTGGCCCACCTGCCGGGGCGTTCCGTGGCGCTGTGGGGCCTGGCGCGGGCACTGGTGTCCTGCACGGTGGTCGTGGGCCTGTACTTCGTGCTGCCGCTCGATCGGCTGTCCGACGTCAACCCGTTCATCCTGCTGGTGGTCGCCCTGGGGCTGCTGTGCGCACTGATCGCCCACCAGGTCCGGTCCATCACCAGGTCGTCCACCCCCGCCATCCGGGGCATCGAGGCGTTGGCCGTCTCCGTGCCGCTGCTGCTGGTGCTGTTCGCCGCCGCGTACTACCTCATGTCCCGGTCCGACACGGGCAACTTCAACGAGGCCCTGGACCGCCTGGACTCGCTCTACTTCACCGTCACCGTGTTCACGACCACCGGCTTCGGCGACATCGCCGCCACCGCGCCCCTGACCCGGTCCACGGTCACGGCCCAGATGGTGGTGGACCTGATCGTGATCGGGCTGGGCATCCGCGCCATCCTGGGCGCCGTGCGGATCGGCCGGGAACGCCACGCCTCCGACCGGTGAGCGGGTGCCGTCAGGGCCGGCCCAGCAGTGCGTCGAACGGGCCGGTCACCTCGTAGGTGATGCCGAGCGGAGCGTTCAAGACCCCGACCGGACCGCGCTGGGAGCTGAAGTACAGGCGCTGGCCGTCGGGACTGAAGCAGGGACCGGTGACCTCGCTGCCGTCCTGGCCCGGGATGCGCACCACCGCCACGGTGCTGTTGTCCGGCCGCAGCATGACCAGTTCCATGTTGCCGCCGTCCTCGGCCACGAACAGGTTGCCGGAGGCGTCGTCGAGCCAGAGGTTGTCCACGGCGTCCAGGGTGCCCGAGCCGCCCTGGTAGCGCAGCGACACCTGCCCCGAGCCCAGGGCGTAGTGCCAGACCCGGACGTCGCCCTTGGTGGTGAACCACACGTCGTCACCCAGCGTGTCGATGCCCTCGCCGCCGTTGAACCGGGTCATGGTGGGCACCTGGTAGCGGCACAGCGTGAAGGACGCCGAGGGGTCCGGCACGGGAACCCAGCCCACCGGGCCCGGGACCGATCCGGTGGCCACCTCCAGGAGTCCGGCGGACAGGTCGCCCGGCGTGGCGGGCGTGAACCGGTAGAAGCCCCCGTCGGGACGGTCCTCGGTGAGGTACACCCTGCCGTCGGACGCCACCGCGGCAGCCTCGTGGGCGAACGCCCCCAGGCCGTGACGCACCTGGGCCGGAGCGGAGCCGTCCGGGTGGCACTCCCACACCCGCCCGGTCTCGTACTCCTCGCACGTGAGCCACGTGCCCCACGGCGTGGCGCCGCCGGCGCAGTTCTGTGAGGTCCCGGAGCAGATGGAGGCCGCCGAGACCACGGTGCCGTCCGGGGCGAAGCGGATGCTGGTCACGCCGCCGTCGTTGCCGACCTCGTGGTTGACCGTGAGGTACCACCCCCCGGCCACCACCGGGTCGGCGAAGGTCGACGCCCCGTCGGGGAAGATCCGGTACCCCAGCGAGGTGCCGGGGATCGTCTCGTTGGCCCGGGCGATCACCCGGCTGGTGAACCCGGGGAGCAGGACCAGGCCACTCGGGTCCGTCCCGGGCGGGAGGATCGGCGCCGCACACGCATCGGTGACGAGCGCGGCCACGGCCAGCACGCCGGCCGTGCCCGACCACTTGAGCACCGTGCGGCGCGTGACACCCCCGGTGTCCCCCGTCGTGGACACTGTGGCCTCGTGATCTGGTCCCCCGGACATGGGATGGACGGTACATGAACACGGGGTGAACTCCCGCGCGATCCGGAGAAGGCTCAACGATGCGGCCCGACCTGCCGATACCACCAACGTGTTCAAACCGCGCCCGAGCACACCGGACGTCCGCGTCCAGGTGATGACCCTGCCCGACGACTACCTCGTCCGGAGGATGCACGACCACTGGGCCGTGGTCGGCCCCACCGGGCTGTTCCTGGTCGGCCGCTGCGAGGGCGACCCCGCGGTGTGCGCCCAACGGACCGCGTCGGCCGCCCACCGGCTGCGGACCAGCCTGGCCGACGTGGTGCCGTGGATCCCGTTCGTGGACGCCGTGGTGGTGGCCGACGAGGAGC
This sequence comes from uncultured Actinomycetota bacterium, assembly GCA_963773765.1. Classification (GTDB taxonomy): domain Bacteria; phylum Actinomycetota; class Acidimicrobiia; order Acidimicrobiales; family Microtrichaceae; genus CAVZCC01. The sequence continues at coordinate 75,401 of CAVZCC010000008.1, forward strand.
GTTCGGACCTGTCCTGCACCGTGATCGAGATCGACCAGCTGGAGGCGGTGCTGACCGGCGGTGCCCGCGTCCTCGATGACGCCGGCCTGCAGTTGCTGCGCCACCACCTGCCCGGCGTGGTGCAGACCATCGAGTTCCACCGCGTCGGCTTCCCCGGCTGAGCAGGCCCCCGCCCGGGCAGGCCGCCGCCCGGCATGTGATCGACCGGGACCGGCGATGCCAAGCTGGGTCCATGGGCGACCCCTTCCCCACCGATCCCTTCGACGCGCCGATCCGGGCGACCTCATCCGGCGGGGTCGACCTGGCCGTGTACGACCTCGGTGGTGACGGACCCGACCTCCTGATGGTCCACGCCACCGGGTTCTGCGCCGGGACCTGGGCACCACTGGCGGCCCATCTGGACGGGTACCACCTGGCCGCGGTGGACGTGCGGGGCCACGGCCGGTCCTCGGTCCCGGCCGGGGGCATGGACTGGGCCGGCACCGGCGACGACGTCCTGGCCGCGGTCGACGCACTCGGCCTGGAGCACCCCGCCGGCGTGGGCCACTCCATGGGGGGTGCGGCCCTGCTGCTGGCGGAGCTGGCCCGGCCCGGCACGTTCCGGGCGCTGTGGCTGTTCGAGCCGATCGTCTTTCCTGCGGAGTTCCCGGCGGACGGGGACAACCCGCTGGTGGGTTCGGCGCTGCGGCGACGGGCCACGTTCGACTCGGCCGCCGCCGCGGTGGAGAACTTCAGCCGCAAGCGGCCCCTGGACGAGCTGGATCCGGCCTGCCTGCACGCCTACGTGCGGTACGGCTTCGCCCAGGCCGCGGACGGCTCGGTCACCCTGCGCTGCCGCCCGGAGGTGGAGGCCGAGACGTTCCGCATGGCTCCGCTGTCCGGCCTGTGGGAACGGCTCGGTGGGGTGGGGTGCCCCGTCACGGTGGTGCGGGGACGGCCGGATCCGGGCCCGGCGGCCCTCGCGGCCGGGATCGCCGGCCGGCTGCCCCGGGGCCACCTGGAGGAGCACCCCGAGTTGGGCCACTTCGGACCCCTGGAGGCCCTGGCCCCCATGGCGGGCTCCATCCGGTCCACTGTCACACCGGCTGCGTAGCATCGCCCCATGGCACTTCCGTTGCCCACCTCGTTGTCACCGTCCAAGGTCTCCACCTTCAAGGACTGCGCGCTCGCCTTCCGCTTCTCCGCCATCGACAAGCTCCCGGAGGCGCCGTCCCTGCCCGCCACCCGGGGCACCACGGTGCACAAGGCGCTGGAACTCCTGTTCCTGGCACCACCCCAGGAGCGCACACCCGCGCTGGCCCAGGACTGCCTGGTCCGGGCGCTGGCCCACATGGCGGACCAGGAGGACTACCGCGGCCTGGAGCTCACTGCGGACCAGGAGGCGGACTTCGGGGCGGAGTCGGCCCGCATGGTGGAGCGCTACTTCACCCTGGAGGACCCCCGCACCATCCATCCCATCGGGTTGGAGCTCATGCTCACCGCGGAGCTCGGCTCGCTGACCGTCCGCGGCATCATCGACCGGCTGGAGCTGGACCAGGACGGAGAGTTCGTCGTCACCGACTACAAGACCGGCCGGGCGCCCTCGGTGGCCCAGGAGCAGTCGCGGTTGGGGGGCGTTCACTTCTACGCCCTCCTGTGCGAGAAGGTCCTGGGCAAGCGGCCGGCCAAGGTGCAGCTGGTCTACCTGGGCAACGAGCCACAGGTCATCACCACCGTGCCCACGGCCCAGTCCACCCGCGGGGTGGAGAAGAAGGTCGGTGCCATCTGGACGGCGGTGGAACGGGCCTGTGCCCAGGAGGACTTCCGCCCCAAGACCTCCGCCCTGTGCAACTGGTGCAGCTTCCAGGCCTTCTGCCCCGCGTTCGGTGGCAACCCGGCCGACGCGGCCTCCCTCACGGTCCGCCCCGGCCCGCAGCGGGCGCTGGACCTGGCCCCGGGAGCCTGACCGGCCCGTGGCGGACCAGCGTGTGCCCGGGGCCGGCCCGGTGCCTGCACCGAACGGCTTCGACCGTCCGGCCCTGGCCGGCCTGGACCGCGCCACGGAGGTTGCGGCCGACTCGCTCCGGGGCCACCCCGCACTGGACCGGGTGCTCTACGCGGCCTCGCAGGCCGCCAACCACAGCATGCTGTGGCACGGCATCAACCTGGTCGACGCCGTGGTGGGCGGTCCGCAGCGCCGCCGCCGGGCACTGCGACGCAGTGCCATCCTGGCCCTGGAACAGGCGCTCGTGAACGGTCCGGTCAAGTCCGTGTTCCGCCGGGAGCGCCCGGCCGTGGTGGACGACCACCCCCACGACCTGCGCTCGCCGCTGACCTCCAGCTTTCCCAGCGGGCACGCGTCGGCCGGCGCGTGCGCCACCGTCCTGCTGTCCCGGGACCTCGGCCACGGCCCGGCCTGGGCCACGCTGGCCGCCGTGGTCGCCTGGAGCAGGGTGCACGTGGGGGCCCACCACGCCACCGACGTGGTGGGCGGCGCCGTGCTGGGGGCGGGACTGGCGGTCGCCGCCGGCGCGCTCTGGCCCCCGCCGGCCGACTGATCCACAGCGCCTGGAGGGGCACACCCCTGTACCCTCGCAGGCATGGCCGGCAGTGACGTCCACAACACGTCGCGCATGAGCGATTTCGAGGCCGTCATGTGGGAGCTCGAGCGTGACCCGCAGCTCTCGTCCGCCTTCGCCAACGTCACGCTGTTCGACCGGCCCCCCGACCGGGACCGGTTCCGGCGCCGCATGGCCGCTGCCACCGTGGCGGTACCGCGGCTCCGCCAGCGGGTCGTCCCGGCCCCGGCGCGCCTCGCTCCCCCGGAGTGGCGGGAGGACCCGGACTTCGACCTGGACCACCACCTGCGGTGGGTGGACCTGGGTGGCGTCGCCACCGAGCGTGACCTGTACGACGTGGTCGCCACGCTCAGCCGCCAGCCGTTCGACCGCGAGCGCCCACTGTGGGAGTTCGTGGTGATCGAGGGCCTGGAGGGCGGCCGGGCCGCCATGCTGCAGCGCCTGCACCACACCATCACCGACGGCGAGGGCGGCATCCGCATCTCGGTCCAGTTCCTGGACTTCGAACGCACGCCCCCGCTGGACCCGCCGGTGCACCCTCCGACGGACCCGGACGACGACACGACCGACGACGGGACTCCCGGTGAGCGACCAGGCTGTGACGCGCCGGCCGGATGGCTGTCCCGGACCGCTGGTGCCCTCGGCCACATGGCCCGCCAACGCGGCACCCAGGTGGCCCGGACGGCCGGATCGGTGGGCACCCTGGCGCTGCACCCCGACCGGCTCCCGGGCACGGGAGCGGACCTGGTGGACATGGCCCGCTCGGCGGTGCGCCAGCTCACCGTGGACGGCCGGCGCTCACCGCTGTGGACCGAGCGATCCCTGGAACGCTGGTTCGGCACCACCCGGTTGGCCCTGGAGGACGTGCGCAGCGCCGCCCACGCGCTCGACGGGAGCGTGAACGACCTGTTCGTGGCCGGGGCGGCGTCGGCGGCATCGGTGTACCACCGCCGTGCCGGCCTGCCGGTGGACGAGTTGCGGGTGTCCATGCCGGTGAGCACCCGCCACGACCGGCGGGCCGGTGGGAACGCCTTCGCCCCCAGCCAGGCACTGGTCGCCACCGCGGACATGTCGCCCGCCGAGCGGTTCGCCTCGGTGCACGACTCGCTCACCGCGGTGAAGGACGAACGGGCGCTGGGCTCCATGGAGAGCGCGGCGTCGGCCATCAACCTGCTGCCCACGGCGGCGCTGGTGCGGACGGGCCAACGCATGGCCGGGTCGGTGGACTTCGTGTGCTCCAACGTGAAGGCCGCGCCCTTCGACCTGTTCATCGCCGGGGCGTTCATGGAGGCCAACTACCCGATCGGGCCGCTGGCGGGCACGGCGTTCAACTTGACCACCATGTCCTACCGGGGGTGGCTGTTCCTGGGGCTGGTGGTGGACCCGGCCGCGGTGCACGACCCGCAGCTGCTCCTGGACGACCTGGATCGTTCCTACCGTGACCTGCTCCGCGCCGGCGGCATCACACAGCCCCGAACCACGGACGATCACCAGCCGGCCTGAGCGCTCCGCTGCCGGGGTCCTGACGGATCCCCTGGAGGGAAGGTCAGTTGATGTGGACCTCTGCGTCCAGCTTGGCCAGCAGCGAGCGCACGTCCAGCAGCAGGTCGGCCACCTCGGAGGTGGACACGAGCTGCCGTTCCGAGATGTCACCCAGGCCACGGTCGATCAGCTGCATGGCCTCACGGATCGACTCGTCGGTCTGCGGATCACGAACCTCGGTCATCGTGCCTCCTACGCTCGGCCGCACCGGGGGTTCCCGTGGAACGGGACCGGACGACGGGGCACAGCGTACCTCCCCCCGGTGACACAGCCACGTCGATTCGGCCCCGTTCACGCAGTCTTCACAGAGCCGGGGGTGGTGTGACACCCGACCGGGAAGGGGTCGCGGGCCGGGCCGGGCAGATCTACCCGGCGGGTAGCGTTGCCGGCCATGGACAGCACGGACCGGCCGATCGGGCTCACCTTCGCCAGCTTCCAGGCCCTGGGCCTGGAGGTGGGGCTGGACATGGCCCGGTCCGCCCGGGCCGCGGGCTTCGGTTCGTTCTGGACCGCGGAGACGGTGGGCCCCGAGGCCTTCGCCTCCCTGGGCGCGGTCGCCACGGCGGTGCCGGGCCTGGACCTGGGCACCGGGGTGCTCGCCCTGCAGCTCCGCACTCCGATGCTCGCCGCCATGGGCGCTGCCACCCTCCAGGCGCTCGCCCCCGAACAGGACGTCCTGTTGGGCGTCGGCATCTCCTCGCCGGTCGTCGTCGGCCGGTGGCACGGCGCAACCTACGGCGACCGGCCGGTGGCCCAGACCCGCGAGTTCCTGGACCTCACCGCGGCGTGCCTGGCCGGCGACGCCGTCAGCTTCGACGGCGACTTCTACCGGTGCTCCAAGTTCCGACTGGGCGTCCGGCTGGGTGAACGCCGGCCCCGGCTCGTCCTGGGCGCGCTCAACGAGCGGATGCTGCGCCTGGCCGGTGAACGCGCCGACGGCGTGCTGCTCAACTACCTGCCCGCCTCTGCGGTGCCGTGGTGCGTGGAGCAGGTCCGCGCCGGCGAGGACGCGGCGGGACGCCCGGGCGGTTCGTGCACCGTCTACGCCTACGTGCACGTCGGGGTGTGCGACCCCGACCGGGCCCGGCCGTCGGGCCGGAAGGACCTGTTCTCCTACGCGGTGGTGGACGCCTACGCCCGGGCCTTCGAACGGGCCGGGTTCGGTGAGGAGGTCGCTGCGCTGCGGTCGGCCCGCGAGGCGGGCGACCGCGATGCCAGCGTCGCGGCCATGTCGGACCGGATGGTCGACGCCATCGACATCTGCGGGGACGCCGCCCACGTGGCCGCAGCGGTGCGCTCGTACCGGGAGGCCGGGGTGGAGGTCCCCGTGATCATGCCGCTGCCCTGGAGCGAGGACCGCGTCGGCACCATCGAGGCGACGATCGAGGCCTGCGCCGGCGCCTGACCCGCTCACCCCCCACCGTGGGGCCGCGCGACCGGGGCCCGTCCCGCTCAGGTCCGCCCCGCTCAGGTCCGCCCCTCTAAGGTCGATCGCCATGGAGCTCCGTGATGCGGTCGTGGTGGTCACCGGCGGGGGCAGCGGGATCGGCGCAGCCCTGTGCCGGCGGTTCGCGGCCGGGTCGCCCCGGGTGGTGGTCGTCGCCGACCTGGACGGTGACGCGGCCGAGCGCGTCGCCGCTGAGGTGCGGGCCATCGGCGGCGCCGGCACCGTGGTGGCCCGGGCCGTCGACGTCGCCGACGAGGCCCAGGTGGGTGCCCTGGTCGCCGCGGTCGAGATGGAGCACGGCGTCATCGACCTGTTCTGTGCCAACGCCGGGATCGGCACCGGGGCCGGCGTCGAGGCCACCGACGCGCAGTGGGCCCAGATCTGGCAGGTCAACGTGATGGCCCACGTCTACGCCGCCCGGGCCCTGCTGCCGGCCTGGCTGGAACGCGGCAGCGGCTACCTGGTGACCACCGCATCGGCGGCCGGGCTGCTGACCAACCTGGGCGATGCCCCCTACACCGCCACCAAGCACGCCGCGGTGGGCCTGGCCGAGTGGCTGTCCATCACCTACGGGGACCGGGGCGTGACGGTGTCCTGCCTCTGCCCCCAGGGCGTGCGCACCCCGCTGTTGTTCGGTGGCGCCGGCAGCCCCGCCGACGGCGCCCTGGCCACGGAGGTGGTGAAGGCCCAGCGGGTGCTGGAGCCCGAGGAGGTGGCCGACGTGGTGGTCGACGGGATCCGGGCCGAGGACTTCCTGATCCTCCCCCATCCCGAGGTCGCCGACTACGAACGGGCCCGGGCAGGCGACCGCCAACGGTGGCTGCGGTCCATGCGCAGGCTCCAGGCCCGCCTCACCGGTGGCGGCTGACGCCGGGCCGGGCCAGGCCGGGGCCGACCCCCATCGGGTGACCCTCCAGGCCTACGACCGCGACGCCCGGGCCTGGCAGGACCGCCGGCCCCCCCGACTGGACGACGCCCGCGCCTTCACCGCCAGGCTCGACCCCGCCGACGCCCCGGTGGTGGACCTGGGGTGCGGCCCGGGCTGGCACCTCCCCGAGCTCCCACCGGGGACGATCGCGGTGGACGGCTCGGCCGCCATGCTGGGCCTGGTCGCCGACCACGCCCCGCGGGCGCTCCGGGTCCGGGCGGACCTCCGGGCCCTGCCGTTCGGCCGCCACCGGCTGGGCGCGGTGTGGGCCAACAAGAGCTACGTCCACCTCGACCGCCGCGCCGTGCCGCTGGCCCTGTGGGACCTGCACCGAGCCATGCGCGTGGGTGCACCCGCGTTCCTGGGCCTGTTCGGCGGCGACGACGACCACCGGACCGTCGACGACGACCCGTTCCCGGGCCGGGCGTTCTCCTCCTGGCCCGACGGCCTGCTCGCCCACGTGCTGGCCGGAGCCGGGTTCGGCGTGGCGTCCTGGGACCGCCACGAGCTCCCGGGGGTCCCGTTCCTGGCCGTGACCGTGCGTCGGGAGCGGACCCTGGCCGACACGGTGGCGCCGGGCATGCGCCTGCTGCTGGTCGGACTCAACCCGTCGGTGTACGCGGCCGACGCCGGTGTCGGCTTCGCCCGCCCCGGCAACCGGGCGTGGCCTGCCCTGCTGGCCTCCGGACTGGCGACCGTGGACCGCGATCCCCGGCACCTGCTGGTCCACCACCGCATCGGGATGACCGACCTGGTCAAGCGGGCCACGGCGCGGGCCGACGAACTGGACCCGGCGGAGTACCGGGACGGCCTCCTGCGCCTGGACGCACTGTGCGCGCTGGCTGCGGCCCGGCGCCGTCTGCGTCGTCGGCCTGACCGGCTGGCGGGCGGCGACCGGGGACCGCCGGGCCGTCGCCGGCATGCAGGACCGGACGGTCGGCGGGTGCCCCGTCTACCTCATGCCCAACCCGAGCGGCCTCAACGCCCACACCGATGTGGCCGACCTGGCCGCGCACTTCCGCACCGCGGCGGACCTGGCGGACCGGACCGATGCCGCGGCCCCGCAGGACCGGCCCCGGACCTAGCATGCCGACGTCCGGCGGCGGCACCTCCGACGCGGACCAGGGGGAACGCACATGAAGGTCCGGCTGGAGCCGTCCGACGAGTACATGCACCCGGGGCCGGAGCCGACCTTCAACGAGAGCATGTACTTCAACGTCTACGACCCGGCCGCCGAGCTCGGCGGGTTCGTCCGGTTCGGCAACCGCCCCAACGAGGGCCACGCCGAGATGACGGTGTGCCTCTACCTGCCCGACGGCCGGGTCGGCGTTCATGTTCAAGCGGCCCGAGATCACCCACAACGAGCGCGTTCGACGCCGGCGGGGCGCGCTTCGACGTGGTCGAGCCGTTCGAGCAGCTCCAGGTGTCGTACTCGGGCAAGGTCGTGCTGCTGGACCAGCCGCTGGACATGGCCGATCCCCGCCAGGCCTTCACCGACAACCCGTACGACACCGCCGACGGTGCGACCTCACCTACGCCGGGGTGTCGACGCCGTTCGGGGGCGAGCCCGAGGAGTCACACGAGCGCCCGGGCGAGGAGTTCGCCAAGGGCCACTACGAGCAGCTGGTGCGCGCCACCGGCACCATCACCGTGGGCGAGGACACGTGGACCGTGGACGGGTTCGGCCTGCGCGACCACTCGTGGGGGCCGCGCTCCTGGCAGGCCCCGTGGTACTACCGCTGGCTCACGGTGAACTTCGGCGACGGCATCGGGCATGATGCTCAGCCGGATCGCCCGCCAGGACGGCCCCGGCACCCGGGGCGGCTTCGTGTGGGACGGGTCCGGCCTCCACCTGGTCCGCGACGTCCAGCTCTCCACCGAGCTGGGAGGGCGAGGACGCCTACCACCGCACGCATCCGGGCCACGTTCACCACGGCCCGGGACGACGAGGACCTCGACGGTGACGGAGTCGTCACCCGGAGCTCACCGGCGAGGTCCTGAACCTGATCCCGCTGCGCAACCGCCGCGACGGGCGCGTCACCCGCATCTCGGAGGGCATGACCGGGTGGACGCTGGACGCCGCGCTCGGGATCGGACCCGACCGCCACGGTCGGCTACGGCCTGTCGGAGTACCTCGACCAGATCGTCGACGGCGCCCCGGTCGGCATCGACGAGTAGCCGGCCCCCGAACCAACCCGACGCGACCCATCCCACACCGACAGTCCCGTGTCCCCCCCCCCGACAGACGGAGTTCCCCCATGCGTGACCTCATCAAGGCCGGCTACCAGATCCCCCTGTTCACCTACCCCGACGTCGCACCGGACGGGCCTCTTCGGCCGGGTGGTGGACCAGGCCGTCACCGCCGAGGGGTCCGGCTTCGACTCCGTCTGGGTGATGGACCACTTCTGGCAGCTGCCGATGCTGGGCCCGACGGAGCTGGAGATGCTGGAGGGCTACACCACCCTCGGCGCGCTCGGCGCCCGGACCACCACCGCCAACCTGGGCACGCTCGTGACCGGGGTGACCTACCGGAACCCGGCCGTGCTGGCCAAGATCGTCACCACGCTCGACGTCATCTCCGGTGGCCGGGCCATCTGCGGGATCGGCGCGGCGTGGTTCGAGGAGGAGCACGTCGGCCTGGGTGTGCGACTTCCCGCCCCTGAAGGTCCGGTTCCAGATGCTGGAGGAGGCCCTCGTCATCCTCCGGGCCATGTTCCGGGGCGAGCGCCCGACCATCGAGGGCACCCACTACCGCGTGGTGGACGCCATCAACTCGCCGCTGCCGCTGCGCGACGGCGGCCCGCCCATCATGGTCGGCGGGTCCGGCGAGAAGAAGACCCTGCCGCTCGGCGCCCGGTACGCCGATGCCATCAACCTGTCCGCCGGCTCGGACGAGCTGGCCCGCAAGATCGACGTCATCGGGTCCTCCCTGGCCGACGCCGGCCGCAGCCGCGACGAGCTCAACATCTCCTGGCTGTGCACGGTCGTCCTGGGTGACACCGAGGCGGAGGCCGAGGAGCGGCTGCGGGCGATGGTGGCGTCCCGCGGCATGGACGTGGCCATGCTCGACGACCCGGCGGTACGACCGATGCTGACGGCCCGGATCATGGTCGGCGACGCCGACGGCGTGGTGTCCCAGCTCCGGAGTGCAGCGGCCACCGGGCTGGACGGCATCATCGTGAACCTGCCCGCGGACGGGGGCGACCCGGCCGCGGTGGCCGCGGCCGCCGAGGTGGTCCGCGCTGCGGTCACCTGACCGGGACGTGACTCCCCCGGCATGAACACCGTTCATCGGATCGACCTACACTGTGCCGGTCCGGCCCCTCCACGGGCCGATCTCCAGGGGGAACGCACATGACCACCGTCCGACCCGACGACCAGGCGACCGCGGCGTTCGCCGGTGTCGACGACCCGTTCCTGACCGGGCAGTACGAGCCGGTGCGCGACGAGCGACACGACGTCGACCTCGTCGTCCGGGGTGAGCTCCCGGCCGGGCTCCGGGGCGCCTACCTGCGCAACGGGCCCAACGCGTTCTACCCGCCGCCCGGCCGCTACCACGTGTTCGACGGCGACGGCATGCTGCATGGCCTGTACCTGGACGGCGAGGGCGGCGCCTCGCTACCGCAACCGCTGGATCGCCTCCCGGGGCCTGTGGCACGAGCGCTCCGTCGGCCACGCCGTGTACGGCGGCCTGTCCGAGTTCACCATGCCGCCCCAGGAGGCCATGGAGGCCGGCGGGCTGTACAAGAACACCGCCAACACCAACATCGTCCGCCACGCCGGGCGCCACCTGGCCCTCATGGAGGGCGCGCACCCCACCGAGGTCACCGCCGAGCTGGAGACCGTCGGCGAGTACGACTTCGGCGGCGCGCTGGACGGGGCCATGACGGCGCACCCCAAGTGGGACCCGGCCACCGGCGAGATGCTGTTCTTCGGCTACTCGCCCGTTCCCGCCCTACCTCCGCTACCACGTCGCCGACGCCTCCGGCGCGCTGGTCCGCTCCACCGAGGTGCCGATCGGGCGGTCGGTGATGATGCACGACTTCGTGACCACCGCCGTCGCACGTCGTCTCGTTCGACCTCCCCGCCGTGTTCGACGGCGAGGCGCATGCTGACCGGCGGGACCGCCATCCGCTGGGAACCCGAGCTGGGCGCCCGCATCGGTGTGATGCCCCGTGACGGCGAGGGCTCCGACACCGAGTGGATCGACGTCGACCCGTTCTACGTGTTCCACTTCCTGAACGCCCACGAGGACGCGGCGACCGGCCGCATCGTGGTCGACGGGTGCCGTGCCACGGCAATGCCCACGGCCTTCGGCGACGAGCCCCTGCCGGACGCCCACGTCCGGCCCTTCCTGTGGCGGTGGGAGATCGACCCGGCCAACGGGACCGTGGTCGACCGACCAGCTGGACGACCGCCCCGGCGACTTCCCCCGCATCAACGACGCCTACAACGGGCTGCCCAACCGGTACGGCACCCACGCCCACACCGGCAGCTGGGACCAGGCCGAGGGTGTGCGGTTCGACGGCGTGACCCAGTTCGACCTGGAGGCCGGCACCACCGCCACGCACGTCTACGGACCGGACCACGTCTGCGGCGAGCCCGTGTTCGCGGCCGACCCCGACGGCACGGCGGAGAACGACGGGTGGATCGTCAACTTCGTGACCGACCTGGCGGAGGGGACCACCGAGTTCGTGGTCCTGGACGCCCACGACGTGGCCGCTGACCCGGTTGCCCGGGTGGAGCTCCCACGGCGGGTGCCGTTCGGGTTCCACGGCAACTGGCTGCCCGCCACCGACTGACAGGCCGCCACCGATCGACAGGCCGGCCCCGGGGCGGCCGGCGACCCACGCACCGGCCGCGACCTAGCCTCGTCGCCGTGCTGCTCCACCAGATCGTCGAGTTCGCCGCGGCGGCCGAGCCCGACACGACCGCGCTCGTGTTCGGGGACCGGCGCTGGACCTTCTCCGGGCTCGCCGACCTGGTGGCCAGGTTGGGATCCGGCCTGGCCGCATCGGTCCGGCCCGGCGACCGCGTGGCGGTGCTGGCCGACAACCGGCCCGAGTACGTGGCCGCGCTCTACGCGCTGCCCAGGGCCGGAGCCGTCCTGGCCATGGGCAACACCCGCCACACCCCGCAGGAGCAGGCGGACATGCTCCAGGCCTGTGGGGCCTCCGCCGTCATCGGCACCGCCGACCAGCTGGAGCGGCTGGCGCCGCTGGCCTCCGGGTTGGCGGGGGTGGCGCAGTGGTGGACGCTCGACCCGGACCGGGAGGTGGACGTCCCCCCCGGGACCCGCCCCGTGACCGAGCTGCTGGAGGCGGACGTGGTGGAGGCCCACGCCGCCGACGAGCGGGACACGGCCTGGCTCATCCACACGTCCGGAACGACGGGGCGGCCGAAGGGCGCCATGCTCACCCACCGGTCGCTCGAGGCCGCGGTGCTGAACACCACCATGGCCCGGCCCGTCGCCCCCGACGACGTGTACCTGTTCCCGTTCCCCCTGTTCCACGTGGCCGCGTACAACGTGGTGCACCACCACCTCCGCCGGCGGCCCGTGGTGCTGCTCCCCCGCTTCGACCCGGTCCAGGTGATGACCGCGATCGAGTCCGAGCGGGTGACGTCGGTGTCGTTGGCACCCGACCATGGTGTCGATGCTGCTCGACCACCCGGACCGAGCCGCTCACGACCTGTCGTCGTTGCGCCAGATCGGCTACGGCGCGGCGGCCATGCCGCTCGACCTGCTGCGCCGGACCCTGGTCGAGCTGCCCCGGGTGGGACTGGCCCAGGGGTACGGCATGACCGAGCTGTCGGGCAATGCCGTGTTCCTGGGACCGGACGAGCACCGCCGGGCCGCCGCCGGAGAGCCCGGGTTGCTGGCCGCGGCGGGACGTCCCGCCCCCTTGGTGGAGCTGCGGCTGGTCGACGACGACGGCGCCGAGGTGGCTCCCGGGGACCCCGGCGAGATCCTGGTCCGGGGCGACCAGGTCTGCGCCGGGTACTGGGACGATCCTGAGCGCCACCGCGGCGTCGCGGGTCGGTGGATGGTTCCGCACCGGCGACGTGGGGCGGATCGACGAGCAGGGCTACCTGTCCATCGTCGACCGCAAGAAGGACCTGATCATCACCGGGGGCGAGAACGTGTCCTCCCGGGAGGTGGAGGACGTGGTGTCCGAGCATCCTGCGGTGGCGGCCGTCGCCGCGGTCGGCGTCCCCGACGAGCGCTGGGGTGAGCGGGTGTGCGCCGTGGTGGTGTGGCGGGAGGGCGCGGTCGCCGACGGCAGGGACCTGATCGACTGGACCGAGGGCCGCCTGGCCGGGTTCAAGCGGCCCCGACTGGTGGTCCCGGTGGACGAGCTGCCGGTGAACGCCTCCGGCAAGGTGGAGAAGCGTCGGGTCCGGGACCTGGTGGCCGGTCGGCTCCGGGACGGGATTGCGTAGGCATTACGGAGGACCGTCCGTGTCCGCCCGCCCACACTGACCTCACCGGATGGGGCGACCGCCCGGACGGGGGATGGTGCCTGTGCCGCCTGGAGGGATGGCACCGGCACCGTCTCCCCCACTCCACGCCACCACTCCACTCCACCAGGGCGCTCCGCCGGCGCCCGGGGCCCGGGAGTCAGCGGGGGGCGAGGTCCCGGATGGCCTGGCGGAGGTCGTAGCCGAAGGGCAGCAGGGCCAGCGCCGGCGTGGTCACGCCGTTCTCCACATAGCGGCCGATGTGCTCGCGGCACTCGTCCGGGGTGCCGGAGATGATGAGCTCGTCCACCAGCGACTCCGGGATGGCCTCCAGGGCGGCCTTCCGGTCCCCGTCCTTCCACAGGCGCCACATGTCGGCCAGCTGCTCGCCCCGGCCCATCCACTCGTGGAAGGCGGCGTAGACGGGAACGGTCAGGTAGGCGGCGATGGCGAAGCGGCCCATGCCCACCACGGTGTCCCGGTCGGTGGTCGGGGCCACGAACAGGCGGGCCACCATCTCCTTGGGCGTGCCGGCACCCGCCTCCTGCACGATGGGGGCCACGGTCCGGACGTCGTCGGCCGACAACCAGTTGATGATGGCGCCGTCGCCCTCGCGGCCGGCCAGGCGCAGCATGCCCTGGCGCAGGGCGGCGATCAGGATGGGGGGCTGGACCTCGGGACGGATCCCCAGCCGGAAGCTCCGGACGGTGGACCGGCCGTAGGTGCCGGTCATCTTCTCCCCCGCCATGGACGCCCGCAGGAACCGCACCATGTCCCGGACCTGCTGGTACGGCTCGGTCGAACGGGATGCCGTTCCAGCCCTCCACGATCACGTTGGAGGAGGTGCCGATGCCGAAGGCGAACCGGCCGGGTGCCGCGTCGGCCAGCGTGGCGACGCTCTGGGCCAGGCAGGCCGGGCCGCGGGTGAAGGCGGGCACGATGGCGGTGCCGAGGCGCAGCGACGGCGCCCAGACCGACGCCAGGGCCAGCGGGGTGAAGCCGTCGGCCCCCATCGCCTCGGCCGACCACACGTCGGTGTAGCCGAGGTCCTCCAGCTCGACGATCCAGTCGCGCTGCTCGTGCAGCGGGACCCCGTCGAACGGGATGGTCATCCCGTATCGGGGTCCGGTGGGCGCAGCGACTGGTTCGGCCATGGAGCGGGAGCCTAGGCAACCGTCCGCCACGGGCTGATCGGGCCGACGCGCTGCGCCGGTCCATGTCGGTCGGTTGGCGCCACCAGGGCCGACTGGCTCGCGGTGCCCAGCAGCGTGCCGTCCTGGCTCCACAGGTAGCACCGAGCCGTGGCCGAACCCGTTGTGCAGGCCGTCCACCCGGATGTCGAACAGCACCCAGTCGCTCGGCCTGCAGGCGCACCACCCGCAGGGTGTTGTCGAGGCTGTTCGACGGGTACCAGCCGCCCAGGCTCTGGCGAGATCCCGAACGGCACGTAGTCGCCCAGGATGGCCAGCGCCGCGGCCGACATCTCGCACGTCGGGCACCCGGACCCACAGCGCGGAGCGGCCGTCGGGCACCGGATTGCCGTCCAGGCCCGTCCCATCCCGAGCCGATGGCGATGCGCACGTCGAGGCGGGTCATGATCGACCGCTCCTGGCCGAACCGCGGCGCCCGGGTCGGGCAGTCCTCCGGGGCGGGCACCTCGCGGCATGACCTCCCACTGGCCCGCCGACCTCCAGGTCGCGGGATCCCGAGCGCGGCGTTCACGGTGAGGATCTCCCGGTCGCCCACGTGGCCGACGGCCCGGGCCTGGGAGGTGTTGCGGCCCGACACGGCGACGGTGACGTCCAGGTCCATGATCTCGCCCAGCGTGGCGAAGCGACAGGTACTGCGCCGTGGCCCACACCACCGGCCGCTCGCAGACCGACTCCATGGCCGACACCGCCGCGCCCAGCCCGCACCCGCCGAACAGGAACTGGCCGCCGGTCGATGATGCCCGTCGGTCACCGGCAGGAACCAGCGGGTCGGGTTGTGGGTGGGCTGCAGGCCCAGGAACTCGGCGGCGTCCATCGCCGGCAGGCTACCGGCGGCCGTCCGCTCCCCTATCCTGCGCACGCCGGCGGCGACCACAGGGCCGTGGGGCACCACATGACCGATGCACCGTGGCAGGGCGACGCATGCTCGCTCGTGGAGGCCTTCCGGGCCGGGGAGCGCTCGCCCGGCCGAGGAGCTGGAGGCGACCCTGGCCGCCGTCGACGCCAGCGACGCTCAACGCCTTCTCCTTCGTCGACCCCGAGCCGCGCGCTGGCCAAGGCCGCCGCCGCCGACGTGACCCAGCCGTTCGGCGGCGTGCCCTTCGGCATCAAGGAGCTCGTCCAACTACGCGCGGTTGGCCCACCACCGAGGCCTGCGCTCGTGTTCCGGGACCGGGTCGCCGACCCACACCGACACCAAGCTGGTCCGGGCCGAGCGCGACGGCGGCGTCGTCCCGTTCGGCCTGACCACGGCGTCGGAGTTCGGCGGGCTCAACGTGAGCGTCACCAAGCTGAACGGCGTCACCCACAACCCGTGGCAACACGGCCGCACGGCCGGCGGCTCGTCCGGCGGCAGTCGTCCGCCGCGGTGGCCGGCGGGCTGTGCACCATCGCCGACGGCGGCGACGGCGGCGGGTCGATCCGCATCCCCGCCGGCTTCAACGGCCTGCCCGGCATGAAGGGCACCGCCGGGCGCATCCCCCGCGGCCCGCAAGACCGTGGATCCACCCCATGACCGTGGTGCTCGGGTGTCATGGCCCGCTCGATCCGCGACATCGCCCGCTTCTACGACGTGGCGGCCGGCTACGACTCCCGGGACCCGTACTCGCTGCCCAAGGTCGACGCGCTGGGAGGCCGACCTCGGCTCGTACCGGGACGACCTGCGGGGCCAGACAGGTGGCGATCGTCCCCGACCTGGGCGTGCGCCGTCGTCCACCCCGAGGTGGCCGACCGGGTCCGCGAGGCCGGAGCGGAACTGGCCCGGGCCGCCGGCCTGCAGGTCGTCGACCTCGACGTCCGCTTCCCCGGCCTCGGCTACGAGTGGGCCATCGGCAACCTGTCCGGCCTGCTGGCCGAGCTGGGCGACCGCTGGCCCGACTGCACGCGACGAGCTCACCCCGGAGATCGCCTTCGGCCTGGAGATGGCCGAGCAGATGGTCAACCTGTCCACCAACGCCAAGGGCGAGCAGGCCCGGACCAGGGCCAACGAGACGATGGCCGCGGCCTTCGACCAGGTCGACCTCGATCATCTGCGCCACCAACCCCGACGTCGCCTTCCCGGCCGAGGTCTCGCTCAACACCCGGGTCGGCGACGAACGGGTGCGGCCCGGAGAACAACGGCGCCCTCACCATCCCGTACAACATCGTCGGCAACCCGTCGTTGTCGCTGCCGATCGGCCTGGTCGACGGGCTGCCGGTGGGCATGCAGGTGGCGGCCCTCCACCACCGGGACGCCTGGCTGCTCGACCTGGGACTCATCTGGGAGGCGGAGCGGCCCTGGCCCCTGGTGGCCCCCGGCGCCCCCGGTCTGACGCCGCTCGGCGATCGCCCCATGCTGGGTGGTCCCATCCGGCCCCGGGTCAGGGCATGCTGTAGCCATGCCCCTGCACAAGCGATCCGACGTCGACGACCTGACCTCCACCATCAGCCGCCTCTCGGGCGAGATCCACAAGTACCAGTTCCCCTCCACGGCGAGCGACCGGAGGATGGTGTTCGAGCTGGTCTCCGAGGAGCTGGCGCTGGACGGCAACGCCCACCAGAACCTGGCCACCTTCTGCCAGACCTGGGAGACCGACGAGGTGCTCCGGCTCATGGACCTGTCGATCAACAAGAACCTGATCGACAAGGACGAGTACCCGCAGGCGGCGGAGATCGAGAGCCGGTGCGTCCACATGCTGGCCGACCTCTGGAACGCGCCGGACGACCGCACGACGCGGTGGGCACCTCGGCCATCGGCTCGTCGGAGGCCTGCATGCTCGCCGGCATGGCCATGCACCGGCGGTGGCGGACCAAGCGGCGGGCCGAGGGCAAGCCCACCGACGCGCCCCAACCTGGTGTGCGGCCCGGTGCAGGTGGTGCTGGCACAAGTTCGCCCGCTACTGGGACATCGAGATCCGTGAGATCGGCATGGCACCCGGCCGGTACGGCATGGACCCCGAGACGATGCTGGCCGCAGGTGGACGAGAACACGATCGGCGTGGTCCCCACCCTCGGCGTGACCTACACCGGCATCTACGAGGACGTCGCCGGGATCGCCGCTGCCCTCGACGACCTGCAGGAGCGCACCGGCCTCGACGTCGACATCCACGTCGACGGGGCCAGCGGCGGGTTCATCGCTCCGTTCTGCGCCCCCGACCTGGTCTGGGACTTCCGCGCTCCCCCGCGTGAAGTCGATCAGCGCGTCGGGCCACAAGTTCGGCCTGGCCCCGCTGGGAGTGGGCTGGGTGCTCTTCCGTGACGCCGCGGAGCTCCCCGACGAGCTCGTGTTCCACGTCACCTACCTGGGCGGCGACATGCCGACGTTCCAGATCAACTTCTCACGCCCGGCCGGCCAGATCATCACCCAGTACTTCGGGTTCCTCCGCCTGGGCCGGGACGGCTACGCCGCGGCGCACGGCAGCTCGTACCGCACGGCCCAGCACCTGGCCGAGCAGATCCCGCGCCTCGGACCGCTCGAGCTCATCTACGACGGCGACCCGGCCACGGGCATCCCTGCGGTCACCTGGAAGCTGGCCGACGACGCCGACGTGTCCTGGACCCTGTTCGAGCTGGCGGACAAGCTCCGGTCCCGGGGCTGGCAGGTGCCGGCCTACCCGCTGACCGGGGAGCTGTCGGACCAGATCGTGCAGCGGGCCCTGATCCGCATCGAGATCAGCAAGGACGAGATCGACGTCCTGGTCCAGGACATGACCGATGCCATCGACTTCCTGAACAAGCACCCGGTCTCGGTGCAGATGACCCAGGAGGAGGCCGGGAACTTCCACCACTGACGCCACCGGGTGGTGGATCCCCCGGCCCTCCGGGAAGGTCCCGCTCAGGCGTTGCGGGCAGGATGCTCAGCGGGGAGCGGTCCCCGTGGACCCACTGTCACACCCCGTCCCCATACTGGGACCATGACCAAGCAGCTGGCCCTCATCTCCGTCCCGGATCCCGCCCCGGGGGCGGACCAGGACGGCGCCCGTCCCGCACCTGCCCGCACCATCGGCGGCTCCGGCGCCCGCACGCCCGCCGGCCCGCCGGCGCAGCGCCGGGCATCCCGGCTGGCTGGACCGCCGCACCATCGAGACCGGCCGCCAGGGCGTGGCCGCCGCCCGGGCCGCCCTGGCGGAGGCCACCCGCCGGGTCCACGAGCGGGACGAGCAGCGCAGCACCCTCCGGGACCAGCAGCTGGCCCGCCAGGCCGACGTCGCCCGCCATCCCACCGCCCGGTCACGCGCCGGGCCGCCTGAGCCCGGGCCGTGGCCCACCACCCCGGCGGTGAGCCGGCCGACCGCCTCCTCCTAGGATGCCGCCATGTCTGATGTCGTGATCGTCGATGCCCTGCGCACCCCCATCGGCCGCCGCAACGGCGGCCTGTCCACGCTGCACCCCGCCGAGGCTGCTGTCCAACGTGCTGGCCGAGCTGGTCACCCGGTCCGGGGTCGACCCGTCCCAGGTGGACCAGGTCGTCGGTGGCTGCGTGAGCCAGGTGGGCGAGCAGTCCTTCAACATCGCCCGCACCGCATGGCTCAGCGCCGGCCTCCCGCAGCAGACGGCCGCCACCACGGTGGACACCCAGTGCGGCTCGTCCCAGCAGGCCACCAACCTGGCCACGGCCCTGGTCGGGTCCGGCGTGGTGGACGTCGCCGTCGCCTGCGGCATGGAGTCGATGAGCCGCATCCCCATCGGGTCCAACTCGTCCAAGAAGCTCGGCCTCGGGCGTGCCCATCCCCCGCACCTACTTCGGCCGCTACGAGTTCACCTCCCAGTTCGAGGGCGCCGAGCGCATCGCCGAGCAGTGGGGCGTGTCCCGGCAGGACTGCGACGAGTTCGGCCTGGCCAGCCAGCAGCGGGCCGCACGGGCGTGGGCGGAGGACCGCTTCGCGGGCCAGGTCGTGCCCGTCACGGCTCCGGACGTCGGAGAGGACGGCCAGCCCACCGGCACCGAGCACACCGTGGAGCGCGACGAAGGCCTGCGGGACACCACGCTGGAGAAGCTCGCCACCCTCAAGCCGGTGGGCCGACCGGACGGCGTGCACACCGCGGGGTCCTCGTCGCAGATCTCCGACGGTGCCGCGGCCGTGCTGCTCATGACCGCGGACAAGGCCGCGGCGCTCGGGCTCACGCCCCGGGCCCGCATCGTGGACACCTGCCTGGTCGGCGTGGACCCGGTCCTCATGCTCACCGGCCCCATGGACGCCACCAAGCGGCTGCTCGAGCGCACCGGCATGTCCATCGGCGACATCGACCTCTTCGAGGTCAACGAGGCGTTCGCCTCGGTCGTGCTGGCCTGGGCCAGGGAGGTCGGCGCCGACCTGGAGCGGACCAACCCCAACGGCGGCGCCATCGCCCTCGGCCACCCGCTGGGGGCCACCGGGGCGTTCCTGCTGACCAAGGCCCTGTACGAGCTGGAGCGCACCGACCAGCAGACCGCCCTGGTGTCCATGTGCTGCGGCGGCGGCCTGGGCACCGGCACCATCATCGAGCGCATCTGACGGTGACCGGGGTCGGGGCGGTGTCCAACGGCGATCGCCGCCGCCCGCGGAACCGGGTCCGGCTGGCCGCGTCGCTCGCCCTCCTCGGCGCGTCGGGTGCGCTGCTGGTCGCCTGCGGCGAGGCGTCCAAGGCGGACGGCCCGGCGGACCCCAATGCCACGGTGGTCCGCGTGGTGGACGGGGACACCATCGTGGCCGACGTCCGCGGCACGGAGGAACGCGTCCGCCTCATCGGCATCGACACCCCGGAGAGCGTCAAGCCCGACTCGCCGGTGGAGTGCTTCGGCAAGGAGGCCTCCGCCCACGCCAAGGAGCTCCTGCCCGAGGGCACGCCCGTGCTGCTGGTGCTGGACACCGAGGAGCGGGACCGGTACGGCCGCCTGCTGGCCTACGTGTACCGGGCGGAGGACCGCCGGTTCATCAACCTGGCCATGGTGGAGGACGGCTACGCCAACCAGTACACCTTCCCTCCCAACGTGGCCCACGCAGAGGAGTTCCGGGCCGCCGCGTCCACGGCGCGCTCGGAGGGCACCGGGCTGTGGTCGGCGTGCCGGGAGAACAACCCCTTCGACGACTGACCAGGGTTCCGGACGGGGCAGGTCTGCCGGTCAGCCCGTCCGCTGCAGGTCCCGCAACTCGCGCCAGCCGATGAGCGTCACGCCGGAGCGCTCCACCATGGCCCGGAGCTCCGAGTCCCGGGTCAGCAGGTGGTGGTCGTCCACCCGGTTGGCCCAGTCGGGAGCGAGGGACCGGAGCTCGGTGTGGTCCGTGGAGGGGTGGACGTAGATCTCCGTCACCCCGGGGTGGAGGTCCTGCAGCGTCTTCTCGAACGGGCGGCGGGCGCCGACCCCCGAGTACACGATCAGGTGGTCCGGGGCCACGATGCCCTCCTCGTCGGCCAGGTCCCGGAACGGGAACCCGACCAGCTCCTGGGTGGAGCGCCCCGACAGGCGCAACGGGAGCGAGAACTCCACCGCCAGGTCCAGGTACACGTCGAAGAACTCCGGCCTGAGCTGCAACGTGCCCATGTGCGAGTCCAGGTGCGTCACGTCGAAGCCCCACAGGATGGCCCGCTCCACCTGGGCCCGGAGCTCGCGTCGGACCTCGTCCAGGTCGGCGTGGTCCCACGCGTCCTCGATGGTGCGGGGGAACCCGCCGTCGCCGCCGAGCAGTGACGGCGACTGCGTGATCGGGCCCCACCGGTACAGCTCCCACTCCGCAGTGAGGGTCAGGTGCACCCCGACGTCCTCACCCCGGTACCGCGCCGCCGCCTCCCGGGCCCACGGGCAGGGCACCATCAGCGACGCCGAGGTGGCCAGGCCCAGCCGCAGTGCGTCGTAGACACCCTCGTTGGCGGAGTGGCACATGCCCAGGTCGTCCGCGTTGATGATCATCAAGCGGGCGTCCGGGTCGTACCCCAGGCGTTCGACCAGCGTGCTCACGGCCCGCACGCTACCGCCGCACCGGGCCGGTCACGCCCGCCCCGGGACCCCGGCGAACAGGTCGGTCTCCGGGATCTCGGAGTCCACCAGCGAACGGGCCAGGATGTAGTCGTCCCACGGGTGCAGGTCCCGGGTCACGTCGGTGGGCAGGCCGAACCAGAACGGAGAGGCCGGGTCCACCTGGGTGGCGTGGGCCAGGAGCGCCTTCTCCCGCACCTCGTAGAAGTCCGCGATGTCCACCTGGGTGGTGATGCGGTCGTCCTGGTGGAAGTCGTTGATGCGGGCCATCCACTCCTCGTCGAACGGTGACTCGATGCCCAGTTCCAGGAACTTCTCGTGCAGGGCGAGCATCCGCCGCCGGGACCACACCGTGTAATAGAGCTTGAGCGGCTGCCACGGCTCCCCCGCCTCGGGGTACCAGTCCGGGTCGCCGGCCCGTTCGAAGGCCGGGACCGTGATGTCGTGCACCTTGAGGTGGTCCGGGTGGGCGTAGTTGCGCTGGTCGTCGCCGTAGGTGACCACCACCTGCGGGCGGTCGCGCCGGATGATGGCCACCAGCCGGCCGACGGCCTCGTCCAGGGGGGCGTTCCAGAAGTTGTCCTCGCGGGCGTTGACCTCCGAGTCGGGCATCCCCGAGTCGTGGTAGCCGAGGTAGTCCAGGCGGTCGTAGCCGATCACCTCGACCGCGGCCTGGAGCTCGTCCCGGCGCACGCGGGCCAGGTCGGCGTGCACCTCGGGCCGGTCCATGGCGGGGTTCAGCACCTCGCCGGCCTCGCCCCCGGTGCAGCACACCAACGTGGACGGGATGCCCTCGGCCCGGTACTTGGCCACGGTGGGAGCCCCCTTGGACGACTCGTCGTCGGGGTGGGCGTGCACGGTCAGCAGTCGGAGGGGGTCACTCACGGCGACCACGCTACCGGCGCGGCACCCCGTGTTCCCCAGCACCCCGTGCTCCCCTGCCCCCGGGCACGCGCACCCCGGGCGGCGCGGCGCGGACCGCTACGTTGGCCCCGTGGACCCCAGGACGGCCGGCGGCAGCGGCGACGGTGCCACGCAGCCGCCGCTGGACCCGTCGACCGTCCCCCGCGACGTCAAGGTCCTGTCCTGGGTGTCGTTCTTCCAGGACACGGCCTCGGAGATGCTCTACCCGATCCTGCCCATCTTCATCACCACCGTGATCGGCGCACCGGCCGCCGTGGTCGGCCTGGTCGAGGGGGTGGCGGAGGCGACCGCCGCGGTGACCAAGGGGGTGTCCGGTCGCATGGCCGACACCCGCCGGCGCCGGCCCTTCATCGTGTTCGGCTACTCGTTGTCCACCGTGGCCAAGCCCCTGATCGCGCTGGCCGCCGGCTGGCCCATGGTGTTGGCCGCCCGGTTCCTGGACCGGTTCGGCAAGGGGGTGCGCACGGCTCCCCGTGACGCCCTCATCACCGACGAGACCCACCCGCGGGCGCGGGGGCGGAGCTTCGGGATGCACCGCGCCGCGGACACCGCCGGAGCGGTGGTCGGGCCGCTCCTGGGGCTGGCCGCCTACCGCGCCCTGGACGGCCGGTTGCGGCTGTTGTTCGTCCTGGCCGTCATCCCGGCCGCCATCAGCGTGGGGCTCGTCCTCCTGGTGCGGGAGCGGCCCGTGCCGCGACCGGCCACCGCGCCACCGGCCGGACACCTCGCCTGGCGGGACCTGGGGCCGCGCTACTGGCGGCTCATCACGTTCCTCGGCCTGTTCGCCCTGGTGAACTTCACCGATGCCCTCCTGCTGCTGCGGGCCCGGGACCTGGGCTTCGGCATCCCCGCCACCTTCCTGGTCTACGTCCTCTACAACGTCGTCTACGCGGCCTCGGCCTACCCGGCCGGGGCGCTCTCGGACCGGGTGCCCCGCCGGCTGGTGTTCGGCACCGGCCTGGTGGTGTTCGCGGTGGCGTACGTCGGCCTGGGCCTGGCCCGGACCGCCGGATGGGTCTGGGTCCTGCTGCCGGCCTACGGCCTGTACACCGGGCTGACCGACGGCGTGGGCAAGGCCTGGGTCGCGGACCACGCACCGACGGGGCGGTCGGGCTCCGCCATGGGTGCCTACCAGCTGACCACCGGCCTCGGCGCGCTGGCCGCCGGCCTGTGGGCGGGACTGGCCTGGGGTGACGACGGGCGGCTGCCCCTGCTCGTCTCCGGGGCGGTCGGGGCGGTCCTGGCGCTGGCGTGCCTGATCGGGCCGGTCCCCCGTCAGGGTCGGCCGGACGGGGCCCGGACCCGGAGCGGCTCCAGGCGGATCTCGGACGTGGGGTCGTCCTCGTCCTCCACCACCGACCAGCCGCACAGGCCGGCCAGGCGGGCCCTGCCCTCGTGGGGACCGGTGGCGATCAGGTCGTCGCCGACCTCCAGCACCACGTAGCCACGGGGGCGGTAGAGGTACCGGTTGTCACGGCGGATGGCCAGGACCCAGAAGCCGGGCTCGATGTCCAGCTGCAGTTCGGCCAGCGCCTTGCCCGCGGCCACCGAGCCCTGCGCCACCGGCACCCGGGTGGCCACCACGTCGGCCTCGCCCAGTGCCAGCTTCACGATGGGATGGAACTCGTAGTCGTCGGTGATGAGCCACACCATCTGGTTGGCCTGGTCACCCAGCTCCTCCGCGGCGGAGGCCAGCTGCAGCAGGCCCCGCAACGGCGACGGGTCCACGTCGTGCTTGGCCGCCCGCAGCACCCACAGCTGGAGGTGGTCCTTCATCTCGTCCAGCCGCTCGGCCAGGTGGTTCACCTCTGCGGCCAGGCCCGCATCGCGCAGCGCCAGGGCCGAGTAGGCCAGGCCCACGGCCGCCTCGGACACGTCCTTCATCTCCACCAGCACGTCCACGGCCCGGTCCAGGTCGGTGAGGGCGTCGGGCGCGGCGGCCCGGGGCGGTTCCCAGGTGGGTGCTGCGGCCAGCTCGTGCAGGCGGATGATCCCCGAGGGTGAGCCCCGGAGGAACAACACGTCGCCCGGCACCAGCACCAGGTCGCCGTCGATCTCCTCGATCATCCACGAGCGGCCCCGGCGGATGGCCACCACGCGCATGCCGCACTGGACCGGGATCTCCAGGTCCTTGAGCGGACGGTGCGCCATGTGGGAACCCTCGCGGATCCACACCCGGTGCGAGACCTCCTCCGCATTGGAGAGGTCGGCGATGAGCTCGTTGGGGATGCCCAGGCGGTGGGTGACGATGCGGGTGATGTCCACCGCGGCGTTGGCGATGCCCTCGATGGCGGAGATGACCTGCAGGACCGATGCCATGCCCTCGGCCTCGGCGGGACGGCGCACCGCCAGGATGCACACCGCCCGCATCTCCTGGGACAGGTCGTTCATGCGCTCCTCGAGCTCGCCCAGCTCGGTCGCCATGCCCGGATCGTTGAAGTACACGGCCGCATAGGCCAGGTCGACCATGATCTCCGAGGTGTCCTTCGCCTCGGCGAGCATGGCCCGCAGACTCCGTGGTCGCTCATCCATAAGGTGGTCCGGCCAAGGATAGGCCGGACGCGGGCGGCCGACGGTCCGATCAGGTGACGGTCCCTCGTTCAGGTCACGACGGCCAGTTGGCGGGACTCCGCCAGCAGCCGTCCGGTCCGGTCCCGCAGCACGCCGTGCTCCACCAGGTAGCCGTCGCGGGACACCGGGCTGGCGAACTCCACGAAGCACCAGCCCGAGTCCTCCGCGGGCAGGCCACGGAAGTGCACGGTCAGGTCCACGGTGGGCACGGCCAGCGGCAGGGCCAGGCGGCTGAAGATGGGCGGGAGCCAGGCATCGGACATGGCCGTGAGCACGACCTCGTCGACCGCCACGTCGCCCACCAGCCGGATCCAACCACCCACGTGGGCCCGGGCGCCGGGTCCGGGCCGGAACGGGAGGTCACCCAGCACCCACCGCATGTCGTAGTGCGAGCGCATCGGGACGTCCCGCTCCGGGTCCACGTCACCCGCCGCCACATCCATCGGGCCGGGCAGCGCCGAGCCGTCGGCGGCGACGGGCAGCCCGCTGTCGTCGTCGAACTCCGCCGGAGCGTCGCGGTCCACCCCCAGGGCCACCAGCGCCGTGACCAGGGTGCGGCCGTCCTGGGTCATCCGGGCCGCCACGTAGGACACGCTCCGGCCCGACCGCTCCACGGTGACCTGCACCTCCACCGGGCCCTCGGCCGGGGGCCGCAGGAAGTGGAACGTGGCCGACCGGGGCCGGCGGGCCGGGTCCGCGACCTCGGCCACCACCGCCCGGAGCACGATGGCGGCGACGTAGCCGCCGTTGGGACCGGCGATGATCCACCACGACCGGTCGATGTCCGCGGCGTAGCCGCCCCCGCCCACGGCCTGCACCGCGGTGTGGGCCAGGAAGGGTGGATCCGGGGTGCCCGCCGCGCTCACCGGGCGAAGTCCCAGCCCGCGCCGTCGCGGAACTGCTTGAGGATCCGGCGGGCCACGGTGTGGATGTGCACCTCGTCCGGCCCGTCGTAGATGCGGCCGAACCGGGCGGCCCGGTACATGAAGCTGAGCGGCGTGTCGTCGGTCAGACCGGCCGCGCCGTAGGCCTGGATGGCCCGGTCGATCACGTTGTGCAGCATGCGGGCCCCCACCACCTTGATGGCGCCGATCTCCACCCGGGCCTGCTCCCCCCGGTCGATGGCGTGCGCGGCGTGGAGGGTGAGGAGCCGGCAGGACTGGATCTCCGCGTAGGACTCGAACACGTGGGCCTGCATGAGTTGCTTGGCCGCCAGCGGCTCGCCGAACGCCACCCGTGAGTTGAGCCGGTCGCAGAGGAGCTCGAAGGCGCGGGTGGCCTGCCCCAGCCAGCGCATGCAGTGGAAGATCCGTCCCGGCCCCAGCCGCTCCTGGGCGATCACGAACCCGTGGCCACGGGGCCCCAGCAGGTTGGCGGCCGGGACCCGGACCTCGTCGTAGACGACCTCCATGTGCCCGCCCCGGATGCCCAGCACCGGCGTCTCCCGCACGATCGTGTACCCGGGCGTGTCCGTGGGGACGATGATCATCGAGTACGCCAGGTACGGCGACACGTCGTCGTCCTCCGTGCGGCACATGACGGTGGTGTACGCGGCGCGGTCCGCCCCGGTGGTGAACCACTTGTGGCCCGTGATCACCCACTCGTCGCCGTCCAGCACGGCCCGGGTGCGGAGCTGGGTCGGGTCCGACGACGCCACCTCCGGTTCGGTCATGGCGAAGCTGGGCGACACCTCGGCCTGGACCAGGCGGTGGAGGTACCGCTCCCGCCACTCCTCCGACGCGTAGCGGTTCAACATGATCGAGTCCTGCAGCGTGTAGGTGCCGAGCGCGATCTGGCCGAACTCGCTGCGACCCTGGACCTCGTTGACGTACACGTAGTCCATGAACGGCAGTCCACCGCCGCCCAGCTCCCGGGGGTGGCCCAGCGCCCACAGTCCCTCCGCCTTGGCCTCGGCCTGCAACCGGCGGATGAGGTCCACCGCCCCGTCGCCGCCGGCGTGCAGCACCGGCTCGGCCGGCTCGACCCGCTCCCGCATGAACGCCTCCACGGCATCGCGGACCGGCCGGACGTGTTCGGGCACCTCGAAGCTCATCTGTCCCCCTGGTCGTTCGTTCCCGGGCGCATCATGCCCGCTGGCCCGGGCCGCCGGTGACGACGACGGCACAGGGGCGACAGGTATCCTGCGCGGCGCAGGGCCGACCGATCAGAAGAGGTACCGATGTCCCGCAATCCGATCCTGACCGACAAGGCGTTCCAGGAGGCAGGCAGCGGCGGCGTCGCCGTGGCCGACGGGCCGTCCCCGGCCGACGAGTGGGCCTCGGCCCAGGGTGCCGCCTCCACCACCGCGGCGGGCGCCGCCGGCGCGTTCCAGGCCGGCCAGCAGGCCCGGGTCCCGTCCGGGCCCGTCGTCACCGACGGCAAGGTCATGACCATGGGCGGGGTGGCGTCTGCCACGCTGGTGATGTTCGCGTTCCTCCTGGCCGCTGCGTTCTTCGGCTGGCAGTCGGTCGACGTCATCCCCACCGGCGTCGTCGACGCCAACGGACAGGACGTGTTCAACGCCACGTTCACCAGCCCCGTCCTGTTGTTCATCAGCCTGTTCGCCGCGCTCGGCCTGGCCATCCTGACGTCGTTCAAGCCCAAGCTGTCCCCGTTCACCAGCCTCGGGTACGCCGTGTGCGAGGGCTACGTGCTGGGCGCCATCTCCGCCTACTTCGGGGCGCTCTACCAGGGCATCGTGGCCCAGGCGGTCCTGGCGACCCTGGGCGTGTTCCTGGTGATGCTGGTGCTCTACGGCCTGCGCATCCTGCGGGCCACACCCAAGTTCGTGAAGGGCGTGATCGGCGCCACCTTCGGCATCATGTTCATGTACCTCGGCGTGTTCATCCTGAACCTGTTCGGCGCCGCCGACGGCTTCTGGACCAGCGGGTCACCGCTCGGCATCGGCATCAGCGTGGTGGTGGTCATCGTGGCCTCCCTCAACCTGATCCTGGACTTCGACTTCATCGAGAAGGGCTCCCAGATGGGCCTGCCCCGCTACATGGACTGGTACGCAGGCTTCGGGCTCCTGGTCACGCTGGTCTGGCTGTACCTCGAGATGCTGCGGCTCCTGGCCCGCCTCCGCCAGTGAGCTGACCGTCGCCCCGGGTCCGCCCGGCCACGGCGTTGTTCTCCTGTGGCGCCACCCCGGTGCCGAAGAACAGCGGCATGGCGCTCTCCGTCGACCAACAACTCGCCCACCTGAGCGAGCTGCACGACAGGGGCGCGCTCAGCGACGACGAGTTCGCCCGGGCCAAGGCGACCACCATCGAGGCCGCCACGCCGGAACCACCGGAACGGTCGGCCGTCGTGCTGACGTCGTGGTCCGACGCCTGCTCCCGCTTCAGGCTCCCGTGGATGGTCCTGGCGTCCCTCGTCCTCGGCATGACCGTGGTCGGGATCGGATCCGGCCTCGAATGGGAGGCCGTCCAGACCCCGGCCGCGCCGTTCGTGTGCCCCGGCGGGGAGCTGCACACCGGGTTCGAGGTCTCGTACTCGGTGAACAGGAAGGGCGTGGACCCTGCCGCCGGTTGCGAGCGGGACGGGGTCACGCGGCCAGTGGCGGCCTGGGTCATGTTCGGACTGCTCAGCCTGCTGTGGGCCGTGCCGTTCCTGCTCGTGTTCCTCCTGGCCCGGGTGCTCGGCCGCTGGCGGCAGCAGGTCAGTTGCCGTTGACCGACCAGTGCCAGGGCTCGGTGCTCCTGCGGCGGCAGCAGGTCAGTTGCCGTTGACCGACCAGTGCCAGGGCTCGGACGGCAGGTTGAAGAACCCGAACCGGGCCGCGTTGGCGGACAGCCACACGAAGGCCGGGTCGGAGCGGGAGCTGATCAACCGGCCCGACGACATGAAGTCGATGGCCAGCCCACGCTCGTGCATGGACGTGCCGGGGCGGGCCGTCGGTGGGCTGCACTGCGACGCCGGCATCTGGTACACGGCGTAGGTGGTGGACCCGCAGTGGGCCTGGCGCAGCTTGATCTGCTCGGCCGGGTCCCGGAACCCACCACCGCCCAGGCTGAACCCGGCGGCGGTGGCCGCGTTCAACAGCGACTGGACCTGGCCGGCGATGCTCTTGTTCACCCAGATCCCGCCGACCCGGACGACGTCGGCCTGGGTCACGATGCCGGTCGGGGGCGGCGGGGGCGGCCCGGTGGGGGCCGGTGGGCTGGTCACCGGGGTCACAGGTCGGGGCTGCGTGGTCGGCGTCGGTGCCGGAGCGGGCTTTCCGCCGCCCTTCGGCGCCGAGGTGGTGGGGGCCGGAACGGCCTGGGCCGCTGCCACCCGGGCGGGACCAGCGGCGGGAGCGGTCGTCGAGGTGCTGGCCCGGAGGGCGAGCTCCTCCTCAGCCAGGGCCTTGGCCGCCTTGGCGTCGATGGCCTTCAGCGACGCGGACTCGGCCAGCGCGGCGTCGAGCCGGTCGTCCAGGCCGGAGGCCAGCTGGGCCTGGTCGGCCCGCACCGCCTCCAGCGCGTCGAGTTGCCCCTGGGCCTGGTCGGCCACGCTCCTGGCCTCGGCGGCCACCTGTTGCGCCTCGGTCTGTTCCTGGGTCGCCCGCTGCTCCGCGGCCACCATCACGTCGACGACCTCACGCCGCTCCTCGGCGACGATGTGGAGCACGTCGGACACGAAGGCGGCATCGTCCATGCGGGAGATGGACAGCACCGCGAGCTCGTCCTGGGCAGGTGGGTGGATGAAGGCCTCCACCGCGTAGTCACGCACCTGTTCGGTCGCCACCGCCGCCCTGGCCTTGGCGTCCGCGGCCCGGTCGCGGGCACCGGCGGCCTTCTGCATGGCCTGTTCGGCCGCGGCACGGCTGAAGACCAGGCGGGCGTACTGGTCCTTCATGCGACTGTCGATCGCCGCCACCTCGGAACGGACCTCGTCCCGCGATGCCCGCACGACGTCGATCTGGCGGGAGACGGCCTCGCGCTGGCCCGGCACCGTGGTGGGGGCCGTCGAGGTGGTGCCGGCCGCGTCCTTCGACCCGGTTCCGGACGTGGTCGGCTTGGCGGTCGTCTTGGTGGAGGTGGGCTTGGCGGTGGTCGACGTGGAGGACCCGCCGGCGCGGGCCTGGCCGCCCGTGGGATCGGCCCCGGCCAGAGGCGCGGCGAAGCCCGCTCCGGACAGGATCAGCCCGGCGACGACCACGCTGGTGGCCGCCCGCCAGCGACGGGAGGTGTCGATCATGGAAGTGGACCCATGCCTGTACCAACGAACGGGGCGGTCGCCCCGTTGACGCGGCAGGTACCTATTTTCGACGCTGCGCCGGGCGCGGTGGCGGATCATCTCCCCACCCATCGGCACGGGGACCCCTCCACTCAAGGTCGTGTGACGGGTGGCCGGCCCCGGGACGCGGTCCGGGGCAGCGGGATCACTGACCCAGCAGGCCCCCGAGCATGCCGCCGCCACCACTGGACTGCGTGGCCTGGGCGCCGCCCTGGATCACGCTCTCGGACGGCTGGACCATCACGTAGCCCTGCC
The DNA here is from genome assembly GCA_963773765.1 of uncultured Actinomycetota bacterium. GTDB lineage: Bacteria > Actinomycetota > Acidimicrobiia > Acidimicrobiales > Microtrichaceae > CAVZCC01. The sequence continues at coordinate 105,450 of CAVZCC010000008.1, forward strand.
CGCCGAACGCCATCTGGATGAGCTCCCCACTGCCGCCCCTCATCAGGGACTTGAGCCCACCGGTGTCCACCCTGACGTCCATGGACACCCCGGAGGTCCACAGGACCACCGCATCCGCATCGGCGAACGTGGGCGCCCCGGCCACGTCCAGGCAGACCGGGTCACCCTTGGTGGTGACGGCGACGTACCCGGTGCCGCGGAGGCTCACGTTGTACATGCCACCCGCCATCATGGAGGCCCGGCCCGCGTTGACGCGGTGGATGTCCCACTCGATGGACTGCGAGAACGCCAGGACGTTGTTGCCGTTGACCGAGACCATGTCGTTCTCGATGTAGAAGAGCTGGATCTCCGAGGCCATGTCGGCCACGAACAGCTCGCCGGTCCCCTCGCACTGCATCATGTTGACGCCCTCGCCGGTGAGCTTGGACTTCATCATCTTGTTCAGGCCACCGGAGCCGGTGTTGGTGAACCGGACGTCGCCCTGGTAGGCGACCATGGAGCCGAGCTTGGTGTTGACCGGCCCGTACTGCATCTGGATCTTCAACATCTTCTTGTTCTGGAGCGTGAACGGGTCCTGGCCCGTGGTTTCGGCGAACTCCTGGAAGAGCGTTCCGTGGATCGGCATGGGGGTCTCCTTGCGTCCGTCGGCGCCCCGTGCGCGACGGCGTCCGGATTCACGGTAGCGGTGGGCCCGGCCGATGTGGCGCTGCGGCGCGAGGTTCCCGGCCGGCTCACCGGAAGTCACGGGACGGCACCGACGCCGCCACCGGCAGGTGGTCGATCCTGTGCGCCACCACGTTGACCACACCGTCCACCGTCCGCTCCAACTTCCCCCGGACGAGCAGGGCCGGGGCCGAGCGCACCACCGTGCGGTAGCGGGCCCAGCACCCCACCGAGCAGACCACGTTCACCAGGCCGGTCTCGTCCTCCAGGTTGAGGAAGGTCACCCCGGACGCCGTGGCCGGCCGCTGGCGGTGGGTGACCACGCCGGCCACCCGGACCGTGTCACCGTCGGTCAGGCCGACCAGTTCCACCGCGGTGCGCACCCCCAGGCCGTCCAGCTCCTCCCGCAGGAACCGGGTGGGATGGCCGTCCGGGGACACGCCGGTGGCCCACAGGTCCGCGACGGACTCCTCCCACTCGTCCATCCCCGGCAGCCGGGGGGCCTCCAGGCCGACCACCATGCCCGGGAGGCGATCGGGACGGATCTCCGCCGCCGCACCCGCGGTCCACAACGCCCGGCGCCGGTCCAACGGGTCGCCGTCGGTGTCGGTGAAGCACCCGAGGGCCCCCACGGTGGCCAGGGCCTCCAGCTGGGCCCGGTTGAGGCGCTGGCGGCGGGCCAGGTCGGCCACGTCGGTGTAGGGCCGGCCGGCCGCGATCTCCGCCGCCAGGTCCGCGCCGATGCCCCGGACCGAGCCGATGCCCAGGCGCACCGCCGGGCCACCCCACCCCCAGGTGGCCGGGTCCGCGTCATCGCGCTCCGCTCCCCCGCTCCCCTCCCCGGCTCCCCCGCTTCCCCCACCTGGTGTGCGAGAGGTGGGGGGTCGCTCCAGGGTGGCGGTGCCGGCCGAGGCGTTCAGGTCCGGGGTGAGGACCTCCACGCCGTGGCGACGGGCGTCCTGGGTCAGGGACTGCGGCGAGTAGAAGCCCATGGGCTGGGCGTTGAGCAGCGCGGCACAGAAGGCGGCCGGGTGGTGGAACTTGAGCCACGACGACGCGTACACCAGGTAGGCGAAGCTGACCGAGTGCGACTCCGGGAACCCGTAGTTGGCGAAGGCGGCCAGCTTCTCCCAGATGGCCACGGCCACGTCACCGGTGATCCCGTTGGCGGCCAGGCCGGCGTCGAAGCGCTCCCGCAGCTCCGCCATGCGCCGCACCGACCGCTTGGACGCCATGGCCTGGCGCAACTGGTCCGCCTCGGCCGGGGTGAATCCGGCCACGTCGATGGCCATCTGCATGAGCTGCTCCTGGAACAGCGGGACGCCCAGGGTCTTGGCCAGCGACGACTCGAGCAGCGGGTGCAGGTACGTGACCGGCTCCTCGCCCTTGCGGCGGCGGATGTACGGGTGCACGGACCCGCCCTGGATGGGCCCGGGCCGGATGAGGGCGACCTCCACCACCAGGTCGTAGAAGCAGCGCGGCCGCAGCCGGGGCAGCGTGGCCATCTGGGCCCGGGACTCCACCTGGAACACACCCACCGAGTCGGCCCGGCACAGCATGTCGTAGACGGCGTCCTCCTGGGGCAGGTCGGCCAGGTCCACCTCGACGCCGTGGTGGTCCCGCACCAGGTCCAGGGCGTAGTGGATGGCCGACAGCATCCCCAGGCCCAGCAGGTCGAACTTCACCAGGCCCGCCGCGGCGCAGTCGTCCTTGTCCCACTGCAGCACCGAGCGGTTCTCCATGCGGGCCCACTCCGTGGGGCACACCTCCACCACGGGCCGGTCGCAGATGACCATGCCCCCCGAGTGGATGCCCAGGTGCCGGGGCAGGTCGGCGAACTGCCCGGCCAGGGCCAGCACGGTGTCGGGCGCGGTCACGTCGCGGGCGGCCCCGTCACCGGCACCGGGCACGCCGCCCCAGCGGTCGATCTCCTTGGACCAGGCGTCCTGCTGGCCCGGCGCGAACCCGAGCGCCTTGGCCGCGTCCCGCACGGCGGAGCGGGCCCGGTAGGTGATGACGTTGGCCACCTGCGCCGCGTGCGATCGTCCGTAGCGGCCGTACACGTACTGGATGACCTCCTCCCGGCGGTCCGACTCGATGTCCAGGTCGATGTCGGGCGGACCGTCGCGCTCGGGCGACAGGAACCGCTCGAACAGCAGCCCCAGGCGCACGGCGTCGGCCTTGGTGATCCCGATCGAGTAGCAGACCGCCGAGTTGGCCGCCGAGCCCCGCCCCTGGCAGAGGATGTCGGACCGGCGGCAGAACTCGACGATGTCCCACACGATGAGGAAGTAGCCCGGGAAGTCCATCGACTCGATCAGGTCGAGCTCGCGGTCGATCTGGGCCCACGCCCCCGGGACCCGCTCGGCGTGGCGGGGCCCGTAGCGGTGGGTGGCGCCCTGCTCGGCCAGGTGGCGCAGGAAGCGGGCCTCGGTCATGGGCGCGCCGGTCGGCGAGTCGGGGTCCGGCGGGCACGGGTAGGGCGGCAGGTTGGGGGCGACCAGTCGCAGGTCGAAGGCGCACTCCCGGCCCAGCGCCGCCGCGGTGTCGATGACGCCGGGGTAGCGGGCGAAGCGGCGGGCCTGCTCGGCCCCCGAGCGCAGGTGGGCCAGCCCCCCGCCGGGCAGCCAGCCGTCGAGCTCGTCCAGGCTGCGGCGGGCCCGCACCGCGGCCAGCGCCGTGGCCAGCGCCCGGTCCGCCGGCGTGGCGTAGTGGACGTTGTTGGTGGCCAGGGGCCGGATGCCGGCCCGGACGGCCAGCTCCGCCAGCGCGTCGTTGCGGGCCGAGTCCAGCGGGTCGCCGTGGTCCCACAGCTCGACGAAGGTGTGCTCGGCCCCGAAGGCGGCCACCAGGCTGCGCAGCTCCCGCTCCGCCGCGGCCGGACCGTGCTCGACCAGGGCCGCCGGCACCGTGCCCTTGCGACACCCGGTGAGGACCGCCCAGTGCCCGCGGGCCCGACCCGAGGCGGCCTCGGCCACGTCCGCGAACGACAGCCGGGGTCGACCCTTCTCCCCCGCCATCTGCGCCTCGGACAACAGCGCGGCCAGGCGGGCGTACCCGGTGGGGTCACGGGCCAGGACCAACAGGTGGTGCCCGGCCGGGTCCGCCGGGCCGGGCCGCGGTTCGGGAGCGTTGAGGGTCAGCTCGGCCCCGAACACGGTGGGCAGACCCAGGGTGCGGGCGGCCTGGGCGAAGCGGACCACGCCGTAGAAGCCGTGGTGGTCGGTGACGGCCAGGGCCTCGAGCCCCAGCCGGGCGGCCTCCTCGGCCAGGGCCTCGGGCTGCGAGGCGCCGTCCAGGAACGAGAAGGCCGAGTGGCAGTGCAGTTCTGCGTAGGGCTGGGAGCCGACCGAGCGGGTCAGGTCCGGGGGTGGCTGGTAGGCCTCCCGGTGGTGTGACCAGGCCGGGCTGTCGCCACCATCGCCCGGATGTGCGGGCTCACGATGGCGTCGGGCCAGCGGGTCCCGGGCCCACCACTCCTCCGCCGAGCCCTGACGGGCCGGTGTCCCTCCCGGTGGCGCGGATGACTCCGCGGAGTCGTCGGGGTGGCCCTCCGGGGTGGGGGCCGCGGCCCCACCGGGCGGTCCGACAGGCGGCGTTCGATCTCGGACCACGGGACGTCCGGGTTGTTGAAGCCCACGTCCGGAGGGTATCGAACATGTGTTCGACACTCCACGTCGGAGCAGTGGCCGACTCCGCGGAGTCGGACGACCGACAACTGGTTCGTGGCCGAGATCCACCGCATCGGCACCTCGTCGTGCAACCGTGGTTGCCACGACGCTTTCAGGAGGGGGAGGTCGAGCCATGAACGGCGCGGACAGACAACCAGGGGGCGAGACCGCCGCCACGCAGAACGGCCAACAACGCCACCGACGACTCGACGTCGTCATCGGAGGCGTCGTTGCGGGGTTCGTGGCGATCGCCAGTCTGACTGGCTACACCGTCAAGGATCTCTTCGAGCGGGACGACTCGACTGCAGCCACGACCACCACAACCATCGCCACCACCACCACGGCAGTGGTCGCGGGAACGACGGCGTTCGCGGCCTGTCCCACCGATCCCAACGCCCACTGGGTCCAGGTGGAGTCGTATCCCGTCGAGCCGGACCCGTGGATCGTCCCGCAGGCGGCACCCGCCGAGGCCGGCTGGGACTTCTGCGACGGGAGCGGCCTCACGGGCGACGGTGATCCCCGGCTATGCTCATGCCGACGCTCACCTCCGCCGAGCTGGCGGCGATCGACGACCCGGTTCCCCCGCCGCAGCTCGAGCGGGTCTGCACCCTTCGTCGGGACCTGCGCGTCCTCGGCGGGACGCTTCCGCCGAACGCCCAGGACCTGTCCAGCTACTTCACGGACTTCATCGTGTTCCCGGACAAGGACGGGATCGGTCCGGTCCGGTGCTGGCCCTTGCTGGCCGGGGACGACGGGTACGGCTCGCGCGGCCGTCGACTACTACTTCGGGGCGATCGAGGAAGCGCTCAAGAAGCGCCGCTCGCCGGAGTGGGCGATGGGCGCCATGACCGAGGTGACCACGGAGCGCTTCCGCGGGCGAGCGGGCGGCGTCGAGTCCGCACTGGCCGACTGGGAAGGGTGCAAGGGGGCCTCCGTGGACTGGACCGGAGAGCCGATGGAGGTCCGCGGCGTGGAGACGGTGAACGTCCGCACCACGTGCAGGACCGGGACCGGGACCCGCGACGGCCAGTACCAGTTCGCCATGGTGCCGCCGGACGACGCCCACCCGAACTGGCGGATCGACTGGGATCTGGAGAACTGGGAGGAGTCGAGCGAGCCCACACCGGGCTGAGCCGCTTGTTCTCGGGCTGGTCGAGCCGCTCGCGGCGGCTCCGGGAGCCCGAGAACGAACGGCCGACCGGCGCTCAGCGCGAGTAGTGGCGTGGGGCGCGGTAGCCGGGGTTGGTGTCGGGCCGGCCCCGCCTGGAGGTCCAGCGCCACTGCACCGAGATGCGGTCACCGACCGCGGCGCCGCCGTGGACCTTGGGCACGGCGTGCAGCCACGTGGCCTGGCACCGGCCACCCATGACCAACAGGTCGCCGCCGGCCGGGCGCAGGTCCAGGACGTCGGCACCGTCACCCTCCCGGTCACCGGGGACGTCGTGGCGGCCGGAGCCGATGGGCTTCAGGAGCCACGGCCGGGTGGCGCCGAGGGACAGGACCCCGATGAGGGTCTCCTCCAGCCAGCGCAGCTCCCGGTCGCGGTGGAACGCCTGGCTGTCCGCGGCGTGACGGTACCGGGCCAGGGCGTAGCCCTCGAAGCGGATGCGGTAGCGACGGCTGAGCCACTCCTCCACCTGCACCAGCGCAGGGTGACGGTCCCCGCCCCGCTGGAAGCCGCCCAGGCGGGGCTCGTCGACCCACTTCTCGTACCGGAACACCCGCCCCTGCTGCCAGGCCACGGCGTCGGCCACGTCGTCGTGGACGCGCTGCGCGTCCGGCACCAGTCCCCGGACCACGTCCACCCAGGCACCGCGGCCCAGGTCCATCCGCTCCACCTGCGGGGTCCCGGCCAGCCAGGAGCCCTCCGAACCGTCCGTCATGACCCGGGACGGTAGTTGCGGGCCGTGACACCCGGTCCGCGGATCCCGGTCCCGCCCAATAGCCTGACCGCCGTGAGCACTCCCGCATCGACGAACCCCGCACCCACCCCCGACCAGGCCGACCTCAGCGCCGCGGACGTGGCCTGGGACCTGGACACGCTCCTGGCCGACGCCGACGTGGACACCCTCCTGGACCGGGCCGACGAGTTGGGCGCGGAGCTGGCCAACCTCCGCGGCACCGTGGCGGAACTGGGCGCGTCCGCCCTGGCCGAGGCCATGCACCGGGCCGCGGAGCTGGAGGAGACACAGGGCCGAGCGGGCTACTACGCCATGCTGCGCTTCTCGGAGAACACCCAGGACCCGGAGCGGGGCGCGCTGATGATGCGGGTCCAGGAGCGCTCCACCGCGGTGGCCACCCAGCTGGTGTTCTTCGAGCTGGAATGGGCCGCGTTGCCCCAGGAGCACGCCGACGCGCTGCTGGCCGATCCGCAGCTGGACTTCTGCGCCCACCACCTCCGCTCCATCCGCCGCTACCGCGACCACCTGCTCACCGAGCCGGAGGAACGGCTGCTGACCGAGAAGTCCGTCAGCGGCGCGGGCGCGTGGGTCCGCCTGTTCGACGAGCTGACCTCCGCCATCACCGTGGACCTGCCCCCGGGCCTCAGCGGCCGGGAGCGGGAGGGGAGCCCGGAACCGGGGACGGTGGAGACCGTCGGTCTGGAGCAGGGACTGTCGCTGCTGCAGCACCCCGACCGCGAGGTGCGCCGGGCCGCGGCCGCTGCGGTCACCGCCGGCCTGGAGCCGGGGCTGCGCACCCGGGGCTTCGTGTTCAACACGCTGCTGCTGGACAAGTCCACCGACGACCGGCTGCGCCACTACCCCAGTTGGATCTCGGCCCGGAACCTGTCCAACGAGGCCTCCGACGACTCCGTCCAGGCCCTGATCGACGCCGTGGTGTCCCGCTACGAGATCCCCCGCCGGTGGTACGCGCTCAAGGCCAGGGTCCTGGGACTGGACCGCCTGGCCGACTACGACCGGATGGCGTCGGTGGCCGAGGACGAGTCCACCATCGGCTGGGCCGAGGCCAAGGACCTGGTGCTGGACGCGTACGCCAGCTTCTCGCCCGACCTCGCCGACGTCGCCCGGCGGTTCTTCGACGAGGGCTGGATCGACGCGCCGATCCGTCCCGGCAAGCGGCCCGGTGCGTTCTGCGCCTACACCGTCCCCTCGCACCACCCGTACCTGCTGCTCAACTGGACCAGCCGCAACCGGGACGTGCTCACGCTGGCCCACGAGCTGGGCCACGGCCTGCACGCCTACCTGGCCCGCGACCAGGGCATCTTCCACCAGACCACGCCGCTGACCCTGGCCGAGACGGCGTCGGTGTTCGGCGAGACGGTGACCAACAACGCGCTGCTCGGCCAGCTGGACGACCCCGACGCCCGCTTCGCCCTCCTGGCCTCCACGCTGGAGGACTCCATCGCCACGGTGTTCCGCCAGGTGGCGATGAACCGCTTCGAGGACTCGGTGCACACCGCCCGCCGCGAGGAGGGCGAGCTGTCCGTGGAGCGGTTCGGCGACGCTGTGGGCCGGCTCGCAGGAGGCGATGCTGGGCGACACGGTGGAGATCACCGAGGGCTACCGGACCTGGTGGAGCTACATCCCGCACTTCATCGGCACGCCCGGCTACGTGTACGCCTACGCCTACGGCCAGCTGCTGGCACTGTCGGTGTACGCCCGGTACCAGGAGCAGGGTGAGGGGTTCGTGCCCGCCTACCTGGAGCTGCTGAGCGCCGGTGGGTCGCTGGAGCCGGCCGAGCTGGGGCGCATCGTCGACTGCGACCTGGAGGACCCGGGCTTCTGGGACGCCGGCCTGGCCATCGTGGAGCGCCAGCTCGACGCGGCCGAGGACGCGGCCCGCGCCGCCGGCCGCATCTGAGCCGCCCGCTTCGCGCTGCGAGCCGCGACCTCTGGGTCGCGGCTCGCAGCGCGAAAGGCCTGTGGTGCGGCCGGGTGGGTCCACCGGGCGCGAGCAGGGCGGCCGTAGGGTGAATGGCCTGAACGGCCCGGATCCGCCCGGGCCGCGGACCACCCAGGAGACCGCCCAGCCGTGCTCGGCTCGACCAACGATCTGGCCGCCGCCCTGCTCGACCACCTCGAGGACGGCGTGTGGGTCCTGGACCCCCAGGACGCCACCATCATCGACGTGAACCCGGTGGCGGCAGGACGGGTGGGCCACGCCGTCGGGTCGCTCGTCGGGAACTGCTTCCGGGACCTCCTGGACCCCCCGCTGCCGGCAGAGGGCTGGCGCCTGCTCATGGACCACACCAGCGCCGGCCGACGCCACCGGGTGCCGGTCCGGCTGCTGCACGTGGACGGCGCCGCGGTGGCCATGGAGCTCACCCTGCAGCGCCATCGCTCCATCCACCACGACGTGGTCCTGGTGGTCAGCCGGGACGTCACGGACCGGGTCACCATGGAGCACGGCCTGCGCAGCCAGCGGGCGTTGCTGCACGCCACCATCGAGGCCCTGGAGGAGGGCGTGGCGGTGGTGGACCGGAGCGGCCGCATCGAGTCGGTCAACGACACCTTCTGCGCCCTGGTGGGCCAGCCGGCCGAGCGGCTGGTCGACCGCAGCGTGTTCGACCCGCCGTGGACCACGACCGACGAGTTCGGCGTGGTGATCCCGGCCGAGGCAACCGTCGCGGTGCGCACGTTGCGGTCCGGCATCGCCATCCGGGGCGGGGTGCACTCCGTGGAGCGGGCCCGGGGCGACCGGTCCTGGTTCCGGGTGAACGCCCAGCCGCTGCAGGACGGCTCCGGCGGACCCGACGGCGCGGTGATCGTCCTGTGCGACATGACCGAGACCAAGCGCAACGAGGCCGCCGTGCGCCGCCTCATGACCACCGACCCGCTCACCGGCCTGTGGTCCCGCCTGCGCATCAACGAGTTCCTGGAGTCCGCCGTCCGCCTGCCCGGCCCCGGTCCGATCTCACGCGTGGGCCTGCTGCACCTGGACCTGGACAACTTCCGCACCGTGAACGACACGTTCGGCCCCGGCGTGGGGGACAACGTGCTGGTGCAGGCGGCCGACCGCCTCCGGGACCTGGGTGACCGCGGCCTGGAGATCGGCCGGGTGGGGGTGGACGAGTTCCTGGTGGTGCTGGCCGGCGACGGCGCCAGCCTGGCCTTCGACGCCCAGCTGCGGCGACTGGCCGAGGAGATCCAGCGCCGCCTGCAGCGTCCCTTCCTGGTGGACGGCCTGGAGATCCGGCTGACCGCGTCGGTCGGCGTGGCCCGCTCCCCCGGCGACGCCCAGACCGCGGTGGAGCTCATGGCCGCGGCGGACCGCGCGCTGGCCGCGGGGCGGCTGGACGGACGCAGCCGGCTCCGCTTCTACGAGTCGACCCTGGACGAGAACACCCGCACCGGCCTGGCCCTCGACCGCGACCTCCGGCGGGCCGCGGCGCAGCGGACGCTCGAGGTCCACTACCAGCCCATCCTGGACCTGCGCACCGGTGCCGTGGCCGCCGCGGAGGCGCTGGTCCGCTGGCACCACCCGGAACAGGGCCCGATCCCGCCGTCGGTGTTCATCCCCACGGCAGAGGCCACCGGCGCCATCGGGGCCATCAGCGACCTGGTGCTGTCCACCGTTGCGTCAGACATCGCGGAGTGGACCCGGGACGACCTCATGCCGCCCCAGGCCCGCATCGCGGTGAACATCTCCCCCACCGAGTTCGAGCGAGCGCGACTTCATCGAGCGGCTGTCGGCCACGCTGGCCTCGGCCGGGGTGTCACCCTCGCAGCTCGAGCTGGAGATCACCGAGAGCCTGCTCGTGCAGGACCTGCGGGCCGCCGCCGCCCGGCTGGAGGAGCTGGACGACATGGGCTTCCTCATCTCCCTCGACGACTTCGGCACCGGCTACTCGTCGCTGTCGTACCTGCACTCGTTGCCGTTCCACACCCTCAAGATCGACCGTCGGTTCGTGTCCGGGCTCCGTGAGGACCGCCCCGGCACCATCACGCGGGCCATCCTGACGCTGGCCCACAACCTGGGCATCGTGGCCGTGGCCGAAGGCGTGGAGACCGAGGTGCAGCGTGCGTTCCTGGCCCAGGCCGGGTGCGACCTGGTGCAGGGGTTCCTGTTCGCCCCGCCGCTGCCCCGGCCCACGTTCGAGACGTTCCTGCGGGAGCACCAGCCGGTCGGCCGGGTGCTGCTGGACTCGTTCAGCTGACGGGCACGGCGGCGGGATCGTCCGCCGCCGCCTGTGTCGGACCGGTCCACCCGGCCGACGGCAGCGACACCACGAACCGGGCCCCGCCCAGGTCGCCGTCCTCCACCTGGATGCGGCCGCCGTGGTGCACCACGATCCGCTTGGTCAACGCCAGGCCCAGGCCGGTGCCGCCCTCGTCACGGGCCCGTCCCTCCTGCAGGCGGGCGAAGCGCTCGAAGACCTGGTCCCGCTGGTCCGCCGGGATGCCGGCGCCGTCGTCGGACACCGTGAGCACCACCCACGGGCCGGCCTCCTGCACCGTGACCGCCACCCGGGACGACGCGTGGCGGGCCGCGTTGTCCAACAGGTTGCGCACCACGCTGGTGAGCTCGTCCCGGTTGGCGAACACCCGGCCGGCCGACACGCCCGACAGGTCCAGGTCCACCCCGGTCATCCGCGGGGCCTGGCCCATCACCAGGTCGTCCAGGTCCACCTCGCTGCGGGGACCGAACCGGCCCTCCTCCAGGCGGGCCATGGCCAGCAGGTTCCCCACCAGGTGGTCCAGCCGGTCGTCCTCGGCCAGCACCACCCGGGCCACCGACGGCCAGTCGACGTCGTCGGGGTAGCGCAGCGCCGTCTCCAGCTGGGTGCGGATGGAGGCGACGGGCGAACGCAACTCGTGGCTGGCGTCGGAGACGAACTGGCGCTGCTTGACCGATGCCTTCTCCAGGCGGTCCAACATGTCGTTCATGGTGCGGGCCAGGAGCGCGATCTCGTCGTCGGTGGGCGGCACGGGCACACGGGCGTCCAGGTTGGTGGAGCTCAGCTCCCGCACCCGCCGGGTCATGGCCGCCACCGGGGCCAGGGTCTGGCCGGTGATGAACCACGTCATGGCGCCGGCGGCCAGCACCAGGAGCGGCAGGCCGATCCACAGCGCGGCGCGCAGGGCGCCGACGGAGCGCTCGATCTCCGCCAGCGGCGACACGGCGTGGATGGTCATGTCACCCCATCGGGTGGGCACGTTGCGGGTGACCTCGATGGCCGCGGTGGCGTCGGGCAGCGCCGGGCCGTCCCGGCCGAACAGGACCAGGCGGCCCTCGGCGTCCACGCCCCGCACCTTCAGCTGCGAGAAGGCCTGGCCGTCCAGGTAGAAGTACGTGGTGGAGATGACCTCCTCCAGGTCCCGGGCCCGGCCCAGGAAGGAGTCGGACATGCCGCTGTCGATCTGGCTCTGCAGCTCCGACGGGGTGGAGAACAGCTCTGCCGGCACCTGACCCTGGTTGAGGGAGTCCGCCATGGACACCAGGATGCGCTCGTTGCGGGTGCGCAGGTCGTTGGTGAGGGTGGCCTCCACCCACTTGACCAGCAGCGTGCCGCCGCCCAGGAGCGACAGGCCGACCACCAGCATCACCGCGGCGGTGAGCCGGAAGCGGACCGAACTGGCGGCGCGGGTGCGCATGCGGGCGCGCTCGTGGTTGGCCTCCGCCCCGTTGCCCGCCGTCACCCCGGCCGGGGTGTCAGCCATCGGCTCCGCTGGCGATGCGGTAGCCGACGCCGCGCACGGTCTCGATGTCGTTGCGGTCGAACGGGCGGTCGATCTTGCGCCGCAGGTAGCCGACGTAGACCTCGACGACGTTGGGGTCACCCTCGAAGTCCTCGCCCCACACCCGCTCCAGCAGGTCCTGCTTGGCCACCACCTGGCCCGGCTTGCGCATGAGTGCTTCCAGGAGTTCGTACTCGCGGGTGGTGAGGGCGATCTCGGTGTCGCCCCGCCGGCAGGTGCGGGCCAGCGGGTCCAGCGACAGGTCGCCGATGACCATGGGCTGGGCCCGGCCGTCGGCGGAACGACGCAGCAGCGCCTTGATGCGGGCCACCAGCACGACGTAGGAGAACGGCTTGGACAGGAAGTCGTCGGCGCCGGTGTCCAGCGCCTCGGCCTCGTCGTACTCGCCCTGCTTGGCGGTGAGCATGAGGATGGGCGTGCCCACGCCTTCTTCCCGCAGCGCCCGGCACACGCGGTAGCCGTTCATGCCGGGCAGCATGATGTCCAACACGATGACGTCGATGCCCTCGTCGCGGGCCCGCTCCAGTCCGGTGATGCCGTCGTGGGCCAGCTCGACCTCGAACCCCTCGGCCTTCAGGCCTCGGGCCACGCCGTCGGCCAGGGCCACCTCGTCCTCGATGATGAGGACCGTGCCCTGGTGTTCGGTGGGGGTGTCCCCGTCGTCGGCGTTCATGCGTCGGCTCCGGCGGGACGGGTGCTGGGGATGCGGTGCATGCCAGCCAGTTTCTCAGGTTCGGGCCGGGCCGGGGCGGTCATCCCGGCGGATTCTGAGAACCACCTCGTCGTCGCGGTCCCCGTCGGCCTCCCCTTGTCTGCCGAACTTGTAGGAATCCGACCTCCCAGAGGTCGTGTCCCTCCACCAACGTGGCCCCGGGGCCCCGGCCACCCCGGCGCCGGGATGCGGTGGCGACCGGACCACGAGACGGGCGCGAGGGTGCTTGCGGAGCCCGCGGACTTGCGGGAGGACGCCATGATCCGATCACGGTCGTGCGCTTCGGGGTGCCCTGGTGGCCACGGTGGCGGTGCCAATCGGCGGCCTGCGGCGGCCCGGTGTCCGTCGGCCAGCCGCTGCCTGTCAGCGGTGACTCGCTGTCCGCCGCATCGATCGCCACCGGTCTGGGCGCCAGCGAGCCGCATCCGCGTCGTGGTCGACTCCACGGCGGCCGGCGAACCCCGCGTACGTGAAGGCGGTGCATCACCGACGACGCCTGGACCGGTCGCGGACATGGTCATCGTCCCGAGCGTCCAGGGTCGGAGCCACGTTCGAGCAGACGTCGAGCGACGCGTGCCCGCCGGGTCGTGTGCCTGGCGATCAACTCGAACCTCCTCTGCATCAAGTACGACGACGTCTGCCAGCAGACGTGGTGGAACACCGGCACCGGGTCGTTCCAGCCCTGGGACGAGGGAGAAGTCAGGGTTCCCGGCCTGGCCCGCTGCATCGCCGGCACGAAGTAGGGCATCTTCCTTCATCCGCTCGCCGGCGACCGCTGGGCGCTCCGGAACGGATCCTGGTACCGGCGGGTGCGCCTGAACCCAACGCTCCTGGTCCGTTCCCCCGGACCGAACGGGGACCCGACGAGCCGTTCAGTCATAGGTGGCCTCCAGCCACCAGGACCCCGCCTCCAGGGTGAGCAGGTGCGCCGCACCGGCGCTGGGGTGCGACGGGGCATCCCCGGACGCCAGCACCACCTGGAGCCGGGCCCGGCGACGGTGGCCGATCGGGTCCCACCACCGTTCCTCCACGCACCACGGCCCGGCCCAGGCCCGCAGCTCGCACCACGGCCCGCCGTCGACGGAGCACCGCGCCGGCACCCCCGAGATGAGCCCCCGGCCCCCCACCCCGATGCGCCGGCCCGACTCGTCCACCAGGTCCGCCGGCAACGGGCGGGGCCACACCACCGCCGGGGCAGGGGCGGGCAGCGCCCCCGGCCACGGCTCCGGACCCGGCGCGGCCCGGGCCGCAGTGTCCACCGTGTCCAGCGGGACCAACCGGTACTGCTCCGCCGGTGAGCGGCCGCCCTGCCACTCCGGCACCAGCACCGCGTCCGCCCCCACCAGGGCCTGGACCCGGGCCAGGGCCCGCAGGGCCCGCTCCCCCGCTTCGGTGGACCCGCCCCAGAACCCGAGCTGGCGGCCGTCGTCGGCCACCACCTCGTCCGGCACCAGCTCGATGCGGCTGACCCCACCCTCGCAGCGGGCCGCGGTGCGGCCGGTGCCCAGCCATCCCTCCAGCTGCCAGCGGACGCGCTGGCCGATGGCAGCGGCGGACAACGCTCCCTCGTGGCGCCACAGGCGCTCGATGCGGTCCCCCACCTCCGTCTCGGCCACCACCAGCACCCGGGTGCAGGCCAGGCCGCGGGAGGACAGCTCGTCGTGCAGGGTGTCCGCCAGGGCCTTGGCCGTGAACGCGGCACGGTCCACCCGGTCCGCCGGCGGGTCGATCGCAGCCGAGACCCGCAGGTCCGGTGGCGGTTCGGTCACCTCCGGGGGGCGCTCCTCCTGGCCGGACACCAACCGGTGGGCATCCAGGCCGACCGCACCGAACCGGGCCAGGACGTCCGGTGCCGGCAGCGCCGCGAACCGTCCCAGGGTGCGCAGCCCCAACCGGCGCAGCACGTCGACCAGGTCGTCGGACCCCGCGGTCCTGCCGGCACCCACCAGCCCCGCGTCGGCCAGCCGGGCCACGGGCAGGGGGGCCAGGAACGACGCCGTCGCCCCCCCGGCCACCACCAACGGCGGGCCGCCACCGCGACGCACCGCCTCCTGGGCCACCAGCCCCGCGGCCCGGGGGCCGTCGGCGATGCCCACACCGATCACGCAGGCCGCAGCGCCGTCCGCCATGGCGGCCACGGCCCCCCGGACCCGATCCAGCACCAGCGCGGCCAGCGCCCGGTCACCGCCGTGGTAGCGCGACGGGCCCCGGGTGGGCACCGCGCATCGACCGGGGGCGGTGACCTCCAGCCGGGGAGCCAGGTCCTCCAGCACGGCCAGCACCGGCTCGAAGGCGCGGGCGTCCCGGCCCTCGTCCCGTTCGTGGACCTCCACCGAGGGACACCGGGCCTGCGCCTCCCGCCGCCGCAGCCCCGGCACCACCCCCTGGTCCCGGGCCGCGGGGCTGACCGAGACCACCCGGTTGGCGTGCAGGACCGCCACCGGGACGTGCGGTGGACGGCCGGTGGCGACCGCCGGCCACTCGTCGCACCACAGGGCCAGGGTGCGGACCGGCTCCACCGCTCACACCGCCCGACAGCTCATCCGGCCCGGCGCCGCAGCGGCACCACGGCCGCCCCGCCCGGCGCGACATCGCCCGACACCACATCACCGGGCGCGACATCACCGGGCGCGACATCGCCACTGGATGCCCCCGCCACCACCGACACGGTCCCGTCCGGGCCGGGGAGCCACAGGTCCGACCGGCGCGGCCTGGCCATGCCACCCCGGCCCTGCACCGTGACGCTGACCCGCCGGGACCGGAGGTGGCCCCATCCCTCCCCCGGTCCCGACCACTGCGCCGCGCCCACCGCCAGGCGGACGTCGGAGCCGACCCAGGCCCGGCGGGCCCGGCCGGAGCCGGACCGGCCCAGACCCGCCGCCACCGCGCCACCGACGGCCATCAGCACCGCGCCCCGCTCCCGGGCCCGGGCCGACAGCCGACGTACCTCCGCCGCGGTGGGTGCGTGCTCCGGGCCGCACACGACCACGTCGAACGCGTCCACCAGCGCGGCCACGACGGTGGCCCATGCCGCGGCCGGGGGACGGACGACCACCACCCGTTCCAGGTCCACCCCGAGCTGGGCCGCCGCGGCCCAGCCCAGTTCCGGCAGCCCCACGCAGGCCGCCCAGGAACCGGCCCGGGTGGGGCCGGCCAGCACGGCGAAGGCCAGGGCGGTGGTGCCGGACCCACCGGCGACCGACACGGTGGAGCCCCGCTGCAGCCCCCGGGCCGGCAGGAGCTGTTCCACCGCCGGCACCACGGGCAGCGCCCGCTCATGGGCCAGCGTGACGGGGCGGATCTGTTCCACCAGGTCCCTCAGGGGAGCCAGGCGGGTGGCGCGGTCGTCCCCGGTGGCACCCACCTCCACGCTCGCGACCCCGTCCCCCGTCATGGCGGCCAGTATCGAACACCTGTTCGATGGTGGCAAGTGGTTCGCTCCCCCCGCCCGTGTGACACGCTGAGCCCATGGCCGGGGGAACCGCTTCGTCGCTGACCGTGGAGCTGGAGGA
This sequence comes from uncultured Actinomycetota bacterium, assembly GCA_963773765.1. GTDB lineage: Bacteria > Actinomycetota > Acidimicrobiia > Acidimicrobiales > Microtrichaceae > CAVZCC01. The sequence goes on from CAVZCC010000008.1 coordinate 121,669, forward strand.
CGGGTTCTGGAGGCCCCGTCGTGACCAGCTCCGGGACCACACCCTCCCCGTGCTGCTGGACCGGCTGGAGGAGGCGGGAGCGGTCGACGCCTTCCGCCGGCTGGGGCCGGATGCAGCGCAGGTCGAGCGCCGGGGCCTGTGGTTCTCCGACTCGGACCTCTACAAGTGGATGGAGGCGGCGGCCTGGGCCGGGCGCCAGGACCTGCTCGACCCCGTGATCGAGGTGGTCCGCCTCGGGCAGCGCCCCGACGGCTACCTCCACACCTTCTTCGACACCGGGCCCGGCTCCCAGCCCCGCTACCGGGACCTGGGCACCAGCCACGAGTGGTACTGCGCCGGCCACTTCGTGGAGGCCGCCCTGGCCCACCACACGGTGACCGGCGAGTCGGTCCTGTTGGACATGGCCCGCTGCTGGGCCGACCACCTCGGTGCAACGTTCGGGCCCGGCACCGACGGGCGCACCGACGGCCACCCCGAGGCCGAGCTCGCCCTGGCCGCGCTGGCGGAACGGACCGGCGAGGAGCGGTACCTGGCCCAGGCCCGCTGGGTGCTGGAGCAGCAGCTGGCCGCCAGCGGCGGGTCGGTCGACACCGTCGACCTGGCCGGCCACGCGGTCAAGGCCCTGTACCTGGCCACCGGGATCGCCGCCGTCGCCCGGGCCACGGGCGAGGACCCGTGGTGCAGCGCCGCCGAACGCCTCTTCGACACCCTGGTGAACGAGCGCTCCTACCCCACCGGCGGTGTGGGGGGTCGGTGGCTGGACGAGTCCGTCGGCAAGCCGTACGAGATGCCCGACGCCATGTCGTACACCGAGAGCTGCGCCGCGGTGGCCGCCACACGGTTCTGCCGGCAGGTGTGGGACCTGACCTCGGACCCACGGGCGCTGGACCAGGTCGAGGTGCTGCTCTACAACGCCGTGCCCTGCGGGGTGGGCGCCGACGGCGAGTCGTGGTTCTACTCCCAGCCCCACGCCGTGGCCGAGGTCAGCGCTGAGACCAACCCGTGGGTGTCACCCTTCGAGTACCACCAGAACAACCTGCTGGGCTGGTTCCCGTCCCGGCGGCACCGCTGGTTCGACGTGGCGTGCTGCCCCCCCAACCTGGCCCGCATGTTCGCCACGGTGGACCACCACGTGGCCGACCTCGACCCGTCCGGGGACCTCCGCGTCCACCTCCCGGTGGCGGCCCGGATCACCGGCGGGGGCTGGGACGTGCAGGTGGCGGGCCGGTACCCCGACGACGGCGACGTGACCGTCCGGGTCCACCGGGCCCCGGCGGGACGCGACGTCCGGCTCCGCATCCCGGGCTGGGCCGGGGGCGACGGCCACCGGGTCGTCGCCGACGGGGACACGGCGACGCTGGTGGTGGCCGACGAGTGGTGGGAGACCGACCGGCGGGTGGAGGGCGCCACCGGCACGGTGTTCCTCCGCCGGGGACCGGTGGTGCACTGCGTCGAGGGTCACGACGCGCCCGGCGTGGACCTGCGCGACCTGGTCGTCGACCCGACCCTGCCCCCGGAGCGGGCGTTCGCCCGCGTGCCCGGGCCGGATGCCGGCGGCCTGCACCGACCGGCCACACCCGACGCACCGTCGACCGAACCGGTCCCCGGTGTCACGACGGTCCCGTACCACGCGTGGGCGAACCGGGGCGTCGGCACCATGCGCCTCCGCTTCCCGCGGACCCGGGGCCGCGTCGCTCAGGAGTCGGCGGCGGGTGACCCGAAGGACGCGGGGTCGGGGACCTCCACGCCGGGCCGGTAGTACGTGTACAGATCCTCGATGATCCCGGCGATGCCGTCGGCGTCGCCGCCCCGGGCCAGCTCGACGGTGATGACGTTCGAGTTGATGTGGATGAGCTCGATGCCACCGTGTTCGAACAGGCGGCGGGCCAGCACGTCCGGCGGGCGGTCGCCCTCCACCGGGCGGTCCTGGCGGTACCGCTCATGGCCCATGCCGGTCAGGGTCCGGTTGATCTCGTAGCGGATCACGCCGGGACGGCTGGACGGCTTCTCGAGGACGGTGACGGGCTGACCCATAGCGGCGCCGATCGTAGCCGCGGCGACCCGGCCGGCCCCACTTCCCGACGGTGCACCCGACGGGGCCCGGGCCGTGGCTGGCGCCCACCGCGGCCCGGGACCACCATGGCCGGGTGCAGAGCGACAGCAGCGGACCCGGACCCCAGCCCGTGCCGGGGCCACCCCGGCGCAACCCGGAACAACACGGCGAGGACGACGCCTACCAGGTGACCATCTTCTCCGCCGTGGGCGGCCAGCCGTTCTTCGACCGCCTGGTGGGCCACTTCTACGACCGGGTCGCCACCGACGAGGTCCTGTTGCGGCTGTACCCCGACCAGGTCGACCTGGGCCCGGCCCGCGAGCGCCTGGCCCTGTTCCTGGGCCAGTACTGGGGAGGGCCCACCACCTACTCGGACCAGCGGGGCCACCCCCGGCTGCGGATGCGCCACGCGCCGTTCGTCATCGGCGCCACCGAGCGCGACCACTGGTTGGACGCCATGCTCCTGGCGCTGGACGCCACGCTGCCGGAGGCGCCGCTCGACGACGAGCTCCGCGCCGCCGTCGGCGAGCGCATGCGCGACTACTTCGAGATGTCGGCGACCGCCATGGTCAACACCCAGGGCTGACGCAGCCCCGCCGTTCCCACGGCCCCACCACAGCTCCCCCGCCCCGAACATGCGGCAGCGATCGGGCCGGCGGCCCGAAAGGTGACGCAGAAACTGCGAGTCGGACCGGTCGGACCGGTCAGACCGGGTCGTCCGGTTCGAGCGTGCCCATGGCCCGCCGCATGAGCATGGAGTCCGTCGCCGAGCTCTCGGCCACCACCATGCCGTCCAGGGAGGTCGCCCGGTCCCATCCGTCGACGACGGCGTCGAACGTGAGCGGCACCGTGCTCTCCAGCCCGGGGGCGACCCCCATCACCACACGGCCGACACGCCCGGCTCCGACCGAGAAGCACTCCCCGGTCGTCGGACAGGCAGGGTGCAGGAGCCACGACACGACCGGGGCGACCTCGGCCGGGTCGAAGGCCTGCTCCATCCAGGCCCGCACCGCGGGGTCGGGGTAGGTCGCGGCCATCGGCGTGTAGGCCATGGGCATGACGGCGTTGGCCCGGATGCCGTGACGGCGGCCGTCGAGCGCCATCGAACGGGTGAGGGACCAGATCGCCCCCTTGGCCGCGGCGTAGTCGGAGGTGCCGGCCAGCCCCATGGCGGTGGCCGACGAGGTCGTCACGATGGCTCCGTCACCGGCGGCCCGCAGGTGCGGCCACGCCGCCCGGCACCACGACGCGGTGTGGTGGAGGTGGCTGCGCACCACCCGGTCGAACACCTCGTCGTCGTAGCGGTGGACGGGTCCGGCGGCGGCTCCCCGTCCTGCGTTGCACACCAGTCCGTCCAGCCGCCCGTGGGTGTCCAGGGCCGACGCGACGGTTCGTTCCGCCACGCCTGACTCGGTGACGTCGCCCACCACGGCCGATGCCCCGACCGACGCCGCGACGCCGACCACGCCGGCGTCGACGTCGACGAGCACCACCTCGGCCCCCAGCGACGCCAGGTGCCGGCCGTAGGCGGCGCCCAACCCGGCGGCCCCGCCGGTGACGATGACGACACGACCGACCAGATCCACCTCCGGACGGTAGCTGCGCCGTCGGTCCGCAGCCCCGCTCCCGGGACGGCGCCGGTCGGGTTCCCCGTCAGTCCAGCGGCACCGTGATGCCTGCGCCCTCGGCCGCCACCGCCATGGCCCGGTCGAAGAACACCGCGTGGTCGGTGACCACGTTGTGGAGGTGGCCGAACAGCTCGAAGCTGATCGCACCGATGAGGGCGATCCACATGACCAGCGACCGTTCCACGAAGTCCTGGAACGGGGCGGCGGGCACGCCGCCGGCCAGGGCCACGACGTCCTCCTCCAGGACCCGGGGACCGGGCAGTGGATGGGGCGACGGGCTGACCACGCCCGTCCGCTCGGCGTCCCCGCACACCGAGGCCAGGACCCGGGCGATGCGGGTGGCCGGCTCGACGGTGGCGGTCGGCGCCGCGTAGCCGACCACCGGCGAGCCGTACACCAGCGCGAACTCCTGGGGATTGGCCAGCGCCCAGCGCCGGACGGCCCGGCACACGTCCAGCCAGCGGCGCCCCGGGCCGGACCCGGCTCCGAGGGACTGCCGGTCGGCCCGCTCCGCGGCCTCACCGACGGCGTCGTAGGCATCGATGATCAGCGCCGTCAGCAGCTCGTCCCGACTGGCGAAGTACCGGTAGACCGCGGACGAGGCCATGCCCAGGTCCCGGGCCACCGCCCGCAGCGACAGCGCCGCCGCGCCCCCCTCCGCCAGGTGGCGCCGCGCCGTCGCCTTGATCTCCCCGGTCAGTTCGGCCCGGGCGCGGGCCCGGGCGGTCCGGGGCGCTGCCGCCGGGGCGGCGGTGGGTACGGATGTCGGTGCGGGGACGGGTGATTCCGGGGTGGTTCGGCCTGCAGCCATGGGGTCCATCCTGACACATGACGAAGATCACTGCACGTGTTTGTGAGCATTGCTCTTGCTTTTCTCCATGACAAGGAGGACACTGCACCTGTACGAGAGCACTGCTCACACCGTCCTGCTCGCACAACCCTGCTCAGCCAACTGGAGGCACCACCATGGAGAACCAACTGCACGTGATCGCCGGCAAGGGCCCCGTCGGCTCGGCCACCGCCGACGGCCTGCTGGCCCTGGGACACCGGGTCCGGATCCTCAGCCGCTCGGGCGCACCGGCCGGTGCCGGCACCGAGGTGGAGCATGTGGCGGTCGACGTGGCCGACGCCGCAGCCGTGGCCGACGCGTCCCGCGGCGCGGATGCCATCTACAACTGCCTCAACCCCGCGTACCACCGATGGGCCACCGACTGGCCCCCCATGGCCGACGCCCTGCTGGACGCGGCGGAGCGCAACGACGCCGTGCTGGTCACCATGAGCAACCTCTACGGCTACGGCCCGGTGGACGGGCCCCTGACCGAGGACCTCCCCCTCGCCGCCACCGGCACCAAGGGACGGGTCCGGGCCCGGATGTGGGCCGACGCGCTGGCCCGCCACGAGGCCGGCCGGGTGCGGGTCACGGAGGCACGGGCGTCGGACTTCTACGGGCCGGGAGTGACCGACGGCGGCTACCTGGGTGAGCGGGCCGTCCCCCGCCTGCTGCGGGGCAGGAAGGTGCAGGTCATCGGCGACCCGAGCCAGCCCCACAGCTGGAGCTACATCCCCGACGTCGGCGCCGCCCTGGTCCGCCTGGGCACCGACGAACGGGCCTGGGGCCGGGCCTGGCACGTCCCCACCGCGGAGGCCCGGTCGGTGAAGGAGATGGTGGCCCTGCTGTGCGACGCCGCCGGTGTTGACCCGGTGGGGGTGTCGGCCCTGCCCTGGCCCGTGGTGCAGGCGGGCGGTGTGTTCGTCCCGTTCCTCAAGGAGCTGCGGGAGACCCGCTACCAGTGGGACCGGCCGTTCGTCATGGACTCGACGGCGTTCACGTCCACGTTCGGTGACCGGGCCACGCCGGTGGCACGCGGCGCCGCAGCCACGATCGCGTGGTGGCAGGCCCGCCTGGCCGGCGATGCCGGCACCGGCAACCGCTCACGTGCCGCCTGACCCGCTCCACCCGCCACCCGCCCGCGGTGTCCTCTCCCGTTGGTTCCACCCGGCCGAAGGAGCCAGGTAGAGGGTCGTCCCATCACCGAACCCCATCACTGCCGGTGGAGGACGACCCTCGGTCCACGTCGCCCATGGGAGAGGAAGGGTGGATGGGAGGACGACGCAGCCATGGCCGAAGCCACGGATCGCATCATGCCTCATCCGGGGAGGGCGCGTCACGATTCGCTGACTTTTCCGTTCGTGCCGGATTCCCGACGGATCCGTCAGCGGGCGGCCGGGTGGCGGACCGACCGGGCCGCCAGCGTTGCCAGGGCGATGGACACCACGGCCAGCACCACGTGGACGACCACGAAGCCGACCTCGTGGTCGCCTCCCAGCACGATGTCACCGGCCCGCACGATCCACACGCCGGTGGTCCACACGGCCAGGGCCACCACGCCGACGCGCAGCCTGGCGACCGCCGCGGGAGCGCCCCCGGAGCGGACGGCCAGCACCAACAGGACGGCGACCACCACGGCCGGCACCACGAAGGACAGGGCCAGGAGGAGCGGCCCGGTCCGCCCACCGTCGTCCAGTGCGGCATCGCCCAGGGCGTTGCGGATGCGACCCACCCACACGAAGCCGGTCCAGGCCAGGAACACCGCCACCCACACCACGGTGGCCCGGGCCGGCGGCGAGGTCGCCGCTGGTCCTGTGGCGGACGACGTACTGGGAACCGGGGCGGTGGGGTGGGTGGTCACGGACCCCACGGTAGGTGGCACGCCCGTCCTGCTCCCAGCCACCCCCGTCGACCGCTGCGGCCACCCGTGGTGTCATGGAGGGGACGGACGGACTAACTTGACCGCCCAGTCAAGAGATCGACCCGGAGACGTGGTCGACTCCGTCCGCGCAGGGGGCAGACATGGCCGAGATCACCATCGAGGACTTCACCGCGGAGGCACGGTCCTTCCTGGACGCCAACGCCGAGCGCCGGCCGCCGGCGCGCGAGTTCGTGTGGGGCCAGGGCTCCGACGAGGTCGCGGTGTTCGACGAGAAGGACCGTGACGCCGAGGCCCGGGAGGCCGAGGAGGCCAAGGAGTGGCGGCGCAAGCGCTTCGACCACGGCTTCGGCTGGATCACCGGCCCGGAGAAGTTCGGCGGCCGGGAACTGTCCGGCGCCTACGAACGGGCCTACGCCTCGGTGGAGAACGAGTACGTCACGCCCGGCATGGGCATCTTCACCATCTCACTCGGCATGGTGGCCCCCACGATCCTGGCCCACGCCATCCCGGAGGTGCAGGACCTCTACCTGCGGGACCTGTACCGGGGTGACCGGGTGGCCTGCCAGTTGTTCTCCGAGCCGGGCTCCGGCTCGGACCTGGCATCCATGCAGACCAAGGCCGTGCGTGACGGCGACGAGTGGATCCTCACCGGCCAGAAGGTGTGGACCTCCAGTGCGCACCTGTCCGACATCGGCGAGATCATCTGCCGCACCGACCCGGAGCTGCCCAAGCACAAGGGCCTGACCGGCTTCGTGGTGGACATGCGGGCCCCGGGCGTGGACATCCGTCCGCTGCGCCAGATGACCGGTGGAGCCAACTTCAACGAGGTGTTCTTCGAGGAGGTCCGGGTCCCCGACACCCACCGGCTCGGCGACGTGAACCAGGGCTGGACCGTGGCCCTGACCACCCTGATGAACGAGCGGGCCTCCATCGGCGCCGGCGGGGGCGGCGGCACCGGCATGTTCACCCCGCGACGCATCCACGCCATGCTGGAGGCGTTCGGCCTGGACCAGGACCCCGTCATCCGCGACGAGGCCGCCCGCCTCTACACCACGTTCAACGTGGCCAAGTGGAACAACCAGCGGGCCCTGGACAAGATCAAGGCCGGGGGCCTGCCCGGCCCGGAGCTGTCCACAGCCAAGCTCGCGCTGACCAACAACCTGAAGGCCTACACCGAGTGGGTGGCCCGGGTGCTGGGCCCGCGCATCACCGCCGACACGGGCGAGTGGGGCACCTACGCCTGGTCCAAGATGCTGCTCGGCGTGCCCGGCATGCGGGTGGCCGGCGGCACCGACGAGATCATGAAGAACATCATCGCCGAGCGCGTGCTGGGGCTCCCCAAGGACCCGGGCATCGACTCCACCACGGCGTTCAAGGACCTCAAGGTGGGCACCCAGCGCGACGCCTGAGCCCTCCGGGCCTCAGGCCACGCCGCGGTCCTGGGGTCGGTGCCCGGCTCGGGCGGCGGGACGCACCTCCAGCCGGGACACGGGGCGGAGGTCGCCGATGCCCTCCGCCCGCACCACCACGTGGCCGGTGATCTCGACCCAGTCGGGCAGGTGCCCGGCCACGTCGAGGGCCAGGACCTCTCCCGCCCCCGCCGCGTCGCAGAGGCGGGCGGCGTGGTTGGCCGACGGCCCCACGTAGTCGTCACCCTCGAACAGCAGCACCGGACCGCCGGCGATGCCGGCGTGGACGTCGAAGGGGTCCTGGTCGAACCGGGTGGTGATCTCGCAGGCCGCGGCCACCAGCGGACCGGGGTCCACGCCCACCAGCATCACGCCGTCGCCCAGCCACTTGAGCACCCGCACACCCCGGCGAGCGGTGACCTGGCGGACCGCGGAGCGGAACCGGGCCAGGACCTCCAGGGCGGCCTTGGCGCCGTGGTCCTCGGTGTAGTTGGTGAACCCGGTGATGTCGATGAAGGCGAACCAGCGCTCCAGCGCCTGGGTGACCTCGACCCATTCCGGGACGGGCGGCTCCATGCCGGTGCCGTCTGGCTCGGGGCGGTACGACCGTGGGTTGCCGAAGCGCACGCCCCGGGTGGGGTTGTCACTCATCGGGGATCACCTCTGCACCCATGATACCGGGCTGCGTACTGGAGCAAGCACCTGTTTGCAGATGTGAGCGGAAGTTCACGGACCGGTGACCCCCCGTTCACACCGGCCCGCCCACCGGGCTCAGAACAGGGCGGCCTGCTCGCCGTGGCCCGGCAGGCGCAGCCCCGGCCACGGCGTGCCGTCCATGAACGCCCACGTACGCCGGTGGATCGACGTGGGGCCGTAGCCCTTGAGCGCCAGCTTGTGGCGTGGGCAGGGGTACCCCTTGTTCCGGTCGAAGTCGAACCCGGGGAACGAGTCCGCCTGCGCCCGCATGATCCGGTCCCGGGTGACCTTGGCCAGGATGGACGCCGACGCGATGGACAGGCAGCTGGCGTCACCCCGGACGATGGTGCGGGTCCGGCCCCCGCCCACGAAGTCCCACGTGCCGTCGATCAGGACCAGGTCCGGCTCCAGCCCCAGGCCGTCCAGGGCGCGGCGGGCGGCCAGCCGCTGGGCGTCGGACATGCCCAGCCGGTCGCACTCCTCGTGGGTGGCGTGGCCCACCGACGAGGCGACGCACCAGCTCCGGATGCGGTCGAACAGCTCCTCCCGGCGGGCCTCGGTCAGCTGCTTGGAGTCCCGGACGCCGTTGACCCGCCGGTCACGGGGCAGCACCGCGGCCCCGATGGTGAGCGGGCCGGCCCATGCCCCCCGCCCCACCTCGTCCAGTCCCACCACCACGCGGTGGCCGTCGGCCCAGGCGGCCTTCTCCTGGGTCAGGGTCGGTCCGTGGCGCCGGGGCGGCATGTCGGAACGGTAGCCCGGTGCCGCTCAAGGGATGGACGATCGGCGCCGACGTTTCCTCCGTGTCAACGACACGTGAATGCTGAACGGAATGCCAGATCGGTCCTTGAGTTGAACGGGCCTCATCGCCGAACAATGGGAGAGTGCACACAGGGCGGGCCCGCAGGGGTCCGATCCGCACAGGGCGACCAGGAGTTCAGCCAGGACCCGTTCGGACACACGACACCGCTTGAGGGGATGGAACGATGACGGTGAACACGAACGACCAGGACATCCCGACGCCCGGGACCGCCTCCGCCGGACCCGCCGCACTTCCCACGTCGCTGCCCGTGGGCACCACGGTGGAGGTCCGCAGCCGGTTCGACCGGCGCTGGGCCAAGGGGTTCGCCGTCGCCGCGTCCAGCACGGACGCCTACCAGGTCCGCCGCCTGTCGGACGGCTCGGTGCTGCCGGCCTGGTTCCCCCGCGACGAGATCCGCCAGATCGTCCTGCGCTGAGCCCGGCCGCACCGGTCACTGCGCGGGGGACGACTCCTCCACCACCCAGGCCAGGTAGTCCGGATCACCGCCCGTCACCGGGGTGACCAGGATCTCCGGCACCTCGTAGGCGTGCTCGCGGTGGACCCGGGCCACCACTGCGGCCGACCGCTCCCCCGCCGTCTTCAGCACCACCCGCCACTCCAACGCGGTCTGCACCGCACCTTTCCAGCGGTACACGGACGTGACCGGTCCGTCCACCTGGCCGCAGGCCACCAGCCGCTCCTCCAGCAGGAGGCGCACCACCCGGGCCGCCTCCGCCTCGCTGTCGATCGTGAACGTGATCTGCACCACCCGGTCGGACACCCGGACAGTGTCGCGCCCCCGGATACCATCCGCGCATGTCCGACGCCACGGTTCGCGAGGTCCACGTCGTCCCCCACACCCACTGGGACCGCGAGTGGTACTCGCCGTTCCCCACGTTCCGCCTCCGGCTGGTGGACCTGCTGGACGAGCTGCTGCCCCGCATGGAGCAGGACGTCGCCTTCACCCACTTCCAGCTGGACGGGCAGATGGCGGTGGTCGACGACTACCTGGAGATGCGTCCCGACGAGGCCGGGCGCATCCGGACCCTGGCCACCGACGGCCGGCTCTCCATGGGGCCGTGGTACGTGCTGCCGGACGAGTTCCTGGTGTCGGGCGAGACCCACGTGCGCAACCTGCAGCTCGGCATGGCCCGGGCCCGTGACTTCGGCGGGGCGATGCAGGTGGGGTACCTGCCGGACATGTTCGGCCACATCGCCCAGATGCCGCAGCTGCTGCGGCTCTTCGGCCTGGACGACGCCGTGGTGTGGCGGGGCGTGCCCTCCACGATCCACGGACCCGCGTTCTGGTGGGAGGCGCCCGACGGCTCGCGGGTGCGGGCCGAGTACCTCCCCGCCGGCTACGGAAACGGCTCCGAGCTGCCCGCGTCACCCGACGGTGCCCGGAGCAAGGTCGACCTGTTCGTGGCCCTGCAGGGCGAGCTGGTCGGGGACCCGATCCTGCTCATGGCCGGCATGGACCACGAGGTCCCACCCCCGCACCTGACCCGCGTCATCCAGGAGCTCAACGCCGTCGACGCCGCCCGGGGCGAGGGCTACCACCTGCACATCGGATCGCTCCAGGAGTACCTGTCGGGCGCGACGACCGACGGCCTCACCGTGCACCGGGGTGAGCTGCGGTCCGGGTTCCGGTCCAACCTGCTCATGGGGGTCACCTCCAACCGGGTGGACGTCAAGCAGGCCGCGGCCCGGGCGGAACGGCTGCTGGAACGCACCGCCGAGCCCCTGGCCGCGCTGTGGCTGCACCACCCCGAGCGGTGGCAGCCGCTGCTGGCCGACGCGTGGTTGGACGTGATCCGCAACGCGGCGCACGACTCCATCTGCGCCTGCAGCCACGACGAGGTGGTGGACGCGGTGCTCCACCGCTACGCCGAGGCCACCCGCACCGCGGAGGGCATCGCGGTGCGGGCCGTGGAGGCGGCCGGGTCCCGCATGGGGACGGCGGGAGCCGTGGCGGTCAACCCCACGGCGCGGCCCCGGACCGACATGGTGGAGCTCGACGTGCCCGGCCCGTACCCGGGCGAGCCCGACGACGACGCCCGGTTCCAGGTCCTGCAGCGGGCCCCGGCCGTGGAGGAGCTCGGCACCGTCCCCGCGGCCGACGCCCCGCTCGTGCTCGTGACCACGCTGATGGGCGAACACCCCGGGACGGCCGCGGTGCGGCTGGAGGACGACGACGGTGTCCTGGTCGCCCACCTCCTGTCGGAGCGGGCCGAGGGGGCGCTGTCCACCGGGGAGGCGCTCGCCGTGGTCGGCCGGCGCTGCGCGGCCGAGCCCGACCTGATGGTGCGGATGGTGCTGCACCGGTCCGACCCGTTCCGGAGGGTGCTGGCACTGGCCGGCCCCGTCCCCCCGTTCGGCTGGTCACGCTGGGCGCCGGTGGACCCCCGCCACCCGGTCCGGCCCGCGGGTCGGCAACGGCGTCACCAACGGGTTGGTGACGGTGGAGGTGGACCCCGCCGACGGGACGTTCTCCCTCAACGGGGTGCCCGGCTACGGCCGCCTGGTGGACGACGGCGATGCCGGTGACACCTACAACTGGTGCCCACCCGAGGACGACGTCGTGGTCGACACCCCCCTCACCGTCCTGGTTCGACGGACCGAGACCGGCCCCGTGCGGGGCACCATCGTGGTCGAGTCGATGTACGTGCTGCCGGAGCGGTGCGAGATCGAGGGTCGGGAGGACATGACCACCGACTGGGCCGGAGGCGAGCGCTACCGGCGGGTGGGCCAGGTGTTCCAGCTGGTCACCACCACGCTGGAGGTCCGGGCCGACGAGCCGTTCGTGCGGGTCACCACCGCGTGGGACCAGCGGGCCCGGGACCACCGGCTCCGGGTCCACCTGCCGCTCCCGGAGCGGGCCGAGCTCAGCGAGGCGGAGGACGCCTACGCCACGGTCAGCCGGCCCCTGTGGGCCGAGGGCGGCCCCAACGAGTGGGGCGTGCCGACCTTCCCGTCCCGTCGCTTCGTGCGGGCCGGCGGATTGACCGTCACCCACGAGGGCCTGTGCGAGTACGAGTTGGTCGACCTCGACCGGGAGGTCGGGCCGGGCGAACGGCCCCCCACCGGCACCACCGCCGGGGCCCTGGCCCTGACCCTGGTGCGCTCCACCGGCTGGCTGTCGCGGGGGCCGATGCCGTCACGCCCGCTGCCGGCCGGCCCCTTCGACCGGCTCGAGGGAGCCCAGACCCTCAAGCCGTTGGCGCTGCGGTACGCCGTCCAGGCCGATGCCACGCCGGGAGCGTTGGACCCCCACGTGCTGGCCGACCAGGTGTGGAACCCGCTGGCCGTGGTGGTGGCCGCAGGCGGCGGGGACCTGGGCGACCAGGGCTCGCTGCTGCAGGTCACCGGCACCGGTGATGGTGCGGTGGAGGTGGACGCGGTGCTGCGGGACGACGAGGGCCGCCTGGTGGTGCGGGCCCACAACACCCGTGGCACGGTCGCCGCGTTCGGCCTCGCCGACCGGCGGGGCCACGTGGTGGACCTGCGGGGCACCGAGGTCGGCCCGTTCGACGGGTCGCTGGAGCTCGACCCCCACCAGATCATCACGGTCCGCCTCGACGACTGACCGGCACGGTCACCCGGCGATCGGGGCGGGCGCTACCAGTAGTCGGCCATGATCTCGGTGGCCCAGGAGGGCTCGACCACCTCGCCCCGCGGGCCGAACCCCACCAGGTAGGGCTTGAGGTCCAGCACCGGCGTGCCGTCGATTGCATCCAGGCCCCGGACCCGGACGCCCTGACCGTCCACGGCCAGCAATCGGCACACGGTGACCCCCAGCCGGTTGGGCCGGACGCGGCCCCGCTGGGCGAAGATCCCGACCTCGGGCCAGTCCGGCCGGCCCCGGGGCCGGCGGGCGCCCGGCACCACGTCGGACTCCCCCACCAGGTGGAACCGGTAGACGACCTCCACGTGGGAGAAGCCGTCCAGGCCGGCCAGGGAGTCGGGACCGAACCGTGACGGGTCGAGCTCGATGGTGCAGGTCTCCGCGTCCCAGCCGTCGTCGTCGGGCCGGGACCGGCCGCCCCGGATCACGCCGACCGGGTGCAGTGTGACGGGAGCGAGTGGGCCGGTGTCCATGCCCCCATGGTACATACAGGTTCAATACAAGTAGACGGAAAAGCCGGGCACGGGACCGACGGGCGGGGCCGCTCTGGGAGACTGGGCCGATGTCCACCGACACGGCACCGCTCACCCCCGCCGAGGCCGACGGCCTCCTGGCCTCCACCATCCTCACCGACGAGGGACGCCAGGACCCCTACAGCGCCTACGCCCGGCTGCGGGCCGGCGGTGGTCGCTGGGAGACCGCCTTCGGGGCGCTGGGCCTGGCCGGCTACCAGGACTGCATCGACGTGCTCCGCCACCCCAAGCTGGGCCGGCCCGAACCGGACATGGAGCTGCCCGCCGGGCTGGGGGCCCGGGACCGGCGCACGGGTGAGAACGAGGTCACCATGTTGTTCCTCAACCCGCCGGACCACACCCGCATCCGCGGCCTGGTCAGCCGGGCCTTCACCCCCAAGCGGGTCGAGGAGCTGCGGCCGGAGATCGAGGCGTTGCTGGCCCCGGTGCTGGACCGGTTCGCCGCCGAGGGCGGCGGCGACGTGATGGCGGAGCTGGCCATCCCGTTCCCGGTCGCGGTGATCAGCGAGCTGCTCGGCGTGCCCAGTGAGGGCAACGAGCACATCCGACCCATGGTCCACGCCATCACCGCGTTCATCGACCCCGCCGCCGACGACGAGACCCTGGCCCGGGCCGCAGGACGGCCGTCGGGAGCTGTTCGAGTACTTCACCGACCTGATCGAGGAGAAGCGGTCCCGCCCCGACGACCGCCTGCTCAGCGCGCTGATCGAGGTGGAGGAGGCCGGCGACCGCCTCTCGTCCGACGAGCTGATCGCCAACACGCTGCTGCTCTACGCCGCCGGGTTCGAGACCACGTCCAACCTGATCGGCAACGGCCTGTCGGCTGTTGCTGCGCAACCAGGACCAGATGGGACCGCCTGCGCGCCGACCGCTCGCTCCTGCCGTCGGCGATGTGGGAGATCCTGCGGGCCGACTCGCCGGTGCAGCTCAACAACCGTGTCGTGCTGGAGGAGGTCGAGCTGTTCGGCCGCACCTTCGGCCCGGGGGTCGTCCTTCATCGTCCTGCAGGGCTCGGGCAACCACGACGACGCCGTGTACCCCGACGCCGCGACGCTTCGACGTCGGGCGGTTCGCCGGCGCCGACGTGCCACCGCCACTGAGCTTCGGATGGGGCGCGCACCACTGCCTGGGGGCCCACCTGGCCCGGGCCGAGGGCGAGATCGCGTTCGGCTCACTGCTCGACCGGTTCACCCGCATCGAGCTGGACGCCGATGCCCTGGACGGCGACGCCCCCCGCTACCGGCCCAGCTTCACCCTGCGGGGCCTCGAGTCGCTGCCGGTCAGGGTCACCCCGGCCTGACCCACGGGACGCGGGCACCGCGGCACCCCCGCGAGCTTGAACCTGTCCGAATTCGGGCTGCTGTGACCGCTCCGGTCGACCATTTCAGCCCGAGAACGAAGGGGGTGACGGCGACGAGTGCCGGTTGTCGGCACCGCCGGGTCCGCTCCCCGTACTCAGTCCTTGGCGTCGGACCAGCGGTCGATCACGCTCGATGTCGGCCACGAAGCGCACCGACCGGTCGGGCGCCCACCGCGCGCGGCCTCCTGCAGCGCCTCGTCGACCATGGCCGCGGCCTCGGCACCGTGGCCGGCCGGGACGTGCACCAGCAGCTCGTCGTGCAGGCACAGCACGACCGACGCGCCCAGGTCGCGGCCCCGGGCCCGCACCGTCACCGCCCACACCTTGAACAGCTCGGCGGCCGCGCCCTGCACCATGGCGTTGCGCCCGTAGCGGCCCGGGCCGCGGCCCGGGAGCGGGCCGCACCGTCCGCGGCGGCGTCGGCGGCACCATCCACACCCCCGGCGTCCGGGCCACCCATGCGCACCAGCCGCCCGCCGTAGGTGCGCAGGTCGGTGCCCACCTGGGCTGCCCGGTCGGCCGCGTCCAGGTAGGCCATGGCCACCGGGTAGGAGCGCTGCAGGCCCCGCAGTGCCTGGGCGCCGTGCCCGGTGGTCTGGCCGTACATGGCGCCCAGCACCGCCACCTTGGCCGTCGCCCGGTCCACGCCCAGCTCGGCCGCCACCGGCGCGTACAGGTCGTCCGCCGCGCTGGCCCGGGCCAGCGCCGCGTCGCCCGACACCACGGCCAGGACCCGGGGCTCGATCTGGCCCAGGTCGGCCCGCACGAAGACGTGGCCGGGTTCGGCCACCACCATGGGACGCAGGTCGGCCGGCATGTTGTGCAGCCCGGCCGACGCCGTCATGCGGCCCGCCGCGCCGTCCGAGGCCGACCACTCGCCCCGCAACCGACCGTCGGCACCGAGGTGCTCGTCGAGCCACCCGTAGCCGAACGTGGTCTGGATGCGCTCCGCCTTGCGCCACACCAGGAGCGCGTCGACGAGCGGATGGGCGTCGCGCAGCCTGCTCCAGGCGCCAGGCCCGGGTGTCGGGCACCTCGACCCCCACCATCCGCAGCATGGAGCGCACCTGGGTGGGGCTGCGCAGGTCGAACCGGACGTGCTGGGGCACGAGGTCGCAGGACCTCGTGCGTCCCGCTCCGCCCGGAGGGCGGCGGCCTCGGCGTCGGAGCGGGGCCGGGGTCCGATGGCGGCGACGAGCAGCGCGTCGGCCACGTCCCGGTCGACCGGGAGGCCGTCCACGGCCAGCTCCGCGCACAGCAGCTCGGCGGTCGACTCGGCCCGGGCGGTACCCGGCGCCATCGGGCGGTCGTCGTGGACGGCCACGTCATCGACGGCAGTCCGTTGGAGGTCGACGACCTGGGCCAGCACGCCCGCCCAGGCCGCGGCACGGTCGGGCGTGTCGGCCCACCCGCCGTCCACCCAGCCCGCCTTGAGGTGGCCGTCGGGGCCCACGGGGCTGGCGGGATCGACGTCGTCGTCGACCTGGCCGAACAGGTCGGCCGGACCGGTGGTGGGGATCCCCTCCACCGACAGCCCGTGCAGGACCGCCCAGACACGGGCCGGCTCGCTGCGCCACCCGCCCCGCAGCAGCCGGTGCACCGCGGCGACATCCCAGCTCCGGCCCAGCCGAACGCCGGCGGTGGCCAGGGTCCGGGCCGTGGTCGACGACCACAACCCCCACCGGGGTCCCAGGTCCCGCTCCACCGCGTCCACGGTGTCGACAACCTCCGGTCCGGAGATGGCCAGACACTCGTCGGGCCCCGGACCGACTGCCAGGCCGGCGGACCGACCCGGGTCGTCGGACCCGTCCGGCACCACCAACGCCACCGGGTCACCCCGACCCACTCCGGCGGCGCGCAGACGGTCGACGACATCAGCGGGGCCGGGCATGCCCGGAACCTAGGCGCTGGACCCCCACCGCCCGGAGGCTGGACCCCTACCGCCCGGAGGCTGGACCCCTACCGCCCGGAGGCGGAGACGTGCTGGTAGTCCTTGACCGAGGACCAGGTGCCACCCCAACCCCAGCCCACCGCCGTGAACGCCTGCACCGCCACCGACCCGGCCACGAGCATGCCGGGGCGCACGTCGCCGCGGTTCAGGTAGGCGCCTCCGGCCGCAGGGGTGACGATGCCACCTCCCACGTAGGGGTTCTGCACCGGGTTGATGTCGATGGCCCGGCCGTACGCGTGCTCCGACCACGAACCCGGGTTGCCGAACGCCTCACGGCAGTTGAACGCGGAGGTGTTGTTGGCGGCCATGGACGCGTCGTCGCTGCCGCCGAAGTCGTCGACCAGCTGCATCCGCTCGATCGGGAACCGGTCGTTCCACAACGTGCGGAACGACGCGATCACCGCCAGGACCGCGGACACGTTGACGACCAGCTCACCGGTCCGCTCCGCACCGTCGAAGCCCATGTAGGTGACCCGCACGTAGCGCAACGACGACAACGGCACCGGGCACCCCGGGCGCCAGGAGGTGGGCGTCATCCGGGCCGCCAGCGCCGCGTCGATGGCGCTCACCTCGTACCCGAAGCGGTTGCGGCGGGCGACCTCCTCCCAGAACCGTGTGGCACCCTCGGCGGCCCGGGACAGCTCCGGCTCGGCCAGCGGAGCGTTGCCCCGCCCCGTCCACCACTGTTGGAACTGCGCCGGCGTGCACGCCGTGAGGGTCACCGCGGCGACCAGCAGCAGCGCGGCCGCGACGGATGCTCCCGGGACGCGATGCCGGCTCACCGTGGGGACCTGCTCCGACTCATGTGAACGAGTCTCCTTCCCCGAACGCCGGGTTGCCAGCACCATCGGCAGGATCGGCCTGATCGGCCGGGCCGTCGTCACCCGCCGCTCCGGCGTCACCCTCCGCCGCGTCGACGGTCCCGGCCAGCAATGCCTCACCGGTCCAGCCGACCCCCTCCCAGCCCGGGTCCAACCCCGGTGCCGTCAGCACCGGGACGGCGGCATCCGCGGCCAGGCCCGGCGGCGGCTCCACCTCCCACAGCAGGGCGGGACGGCCCCCGTGCCAGCGGAGGGCGAACGACACCGACCCCCACGGGGTGGCCAGGTGGTGCGCCTCCACCGGCGCCCCCGTCCACTGCTCCGGCCACGCGGCCAGGACCTGCGGGCCCCGGGTGCCGTCCCGGACCAGCAGGTCGACCATGGCGTTGAGGCGTGCCGCCAGCTCCGCCGTGTCCCACCCCAGTCCGCCTGATGGCACCGACCCCACGTCGTCGCCCAGGTCCTGGGTGGCATCCGGTCGACCGGCCGTGCCGTGGCGGTCCCACAGCGCAACCAGTTCCGCCGAGCCGGCGTGACCGGCCAGCTGGTCGCGCACGGCCGCGGGCCCGGTCCAGGGTGGACACGACGCCGCCGGCGCCGCCGACGGGTGCGGTGACCGCGGAGCGGGGCTCGGCGGATCCCCCCAGCGCCGACGCCGCGGCCAGCGCATCCTCGGCCACCTCGGGCTGGCCGACCGCCACCAGCACCGGCGCCAGCGTCCGCAGGCCGCGGACCGCGGAGGCGGCCAGACCGTGGTCGGTGCCCCGGCCCTTGCGCAGGCGGCGGATGGCCACCGCGGCCGGTGCCACCAGCTCCTCCACCCGGGTGGCCCCGAACGGCCCGGCCAGGACCGGCGCGATGGCGTGCACCAGCGCGACCGTGCCGTCGGACCGGTCGCCGAGGCGGACCTCACCGCCCAGCCGCTGGGCCGCGGCCAGGGCGCCGGAGATCGCGTCCAGCCCGTCGATCCCACCCACCCGGGCCAACGCCTCGGCCACCTCGGCGGCGCGGACCGACGCCGGCGGCCCGGCCGGGACCGCACGTGAGCGGTCCAGGCAGGCCCCCACCTCGTCCGGCCCGGCCAGGAGGAGCATGCGGCCGGCCCAGGCCATGGCCTCGTCCCACCCCGGCTCGGGGACGGACACCCGCACCAGGTCGCCGCCGTGGACCGACCACCCCGAGGCCACGGCCCCCGCCCCGGGAGCGTCCCACGGCGCGGCGGGCACGTCGCCGTCACGGTCACCGGGCACGGGCAGCAGGACGCGGGCGACCGCGGTGTGGGCCAGGGGCACCACGAAGGCGACCTCCAGGTCCCCGGCAGGATCGTCCACCGTGTCCATGTCGATCTGGTCCTCGCCCGCCGCCAGCCGTCCGGCCACCGCGCCCGACCGACCGACGCAGTAGCGGGCCGGGTCCCGGGCCAGCAGGAGGCCGGGGCGGCCGTCCACGGTCACGGCCGGGCCGTCGGATGCGACCCGGCCGACCCGTCCCGGTCCGTCGAGCACCACGGGGCGGACCACCAGCGCCAGTGCCACCGGCACCGCGGTCAGGTTCTCGACCTCCACCACCACCGCCGGGCCCCGCCAGCCGCCGGCGGAGGCCTGCACGCCGTACACCCGGTGCACCACGTCACCGCCGGGGACGTGGACCGCCGTCTCCAGCACCGGTGAGGCATCCACGGCCCGCTGGCGCACCGAGACCTCCCGGGACGGGTGGTGCCAGCGGTCCTCGGCGCCGATCCACCAGTCGAGTGACCACGTCCGGCCCGCCATCTGCACCATGCCGGACCCGTCGACGGTGGCCAGGACGCCGGCGTCCACCGTGCCCACCGGGGTCCAGGAGCGCTCGGGCTCCGTGCGGCCGTGCAGCCGGGCGCCGGGCCACCGCCGCGGTCGGGAGTGGGTCGGCCAGGACGTCGGGGGCAGTCATCAGCGCAAGGCTAGGGCGGCACCCGCGGGCCGCCCCAGACGGCGGCTCTCAGTAGGCCAGCGTGTGGTGCTCCACACCACCCACCTGACGGCGGATCAGGCCCCGGTAGGCGTCCTCGGCCGTGGCTCCGTCGTGACAGACGGCGAACACCTCCGACCCGATGGGCATCTCCACCCCGAACTCGTCCGCCAGCTCCATGACCACCCGGGAGGTCTTGACGCCCTCGGCCACCATGTTCATCTCGTCGATGATCTCGTCGATGGTGCGACCCCGGCCCAGCTGCTCGCCGACGAACCGGTTGCGGCTCTGGCTGGACATGCAGGTGGCCATCAGGTCGCCCATGCCGGCCAGGCCGGAGAACGTGGCGAACTGGCCGCCCATGGCCTCGCCCAGCCGGGACAGCTCCGCCAGGCCGCGGGTGATGACCGCGGCCTTGGTGTTGTCGCCCGTGCCCAGGCCGTCGGCCATGCCGGCGGCGATGGCGATGACGTTCTTGAGCGCGCCGGCCACCTCGCAGCCCGACGACGTCGGGGTTGATGTACACCCGGAACAGCTTCTGGTGGAAGATCCGCTGCAGCTGCTGTGGCCACCACCGGGTCGGGCGTGGCGATCACCGACTGCGGCGGCGTCGCCGGCCAGGATCTCCTTGGCCAGGTTGGGTCCGGTCAGCACCGCGGCGGGGTGGCCGGGCAGCACCTCGTTGATGATCTGCGTCATGCGCAACCGGGTGCCCTGCTCCAGGCCCTTGGTCAGCGACATGACCGGCACCCAGGCCCGGACGTGCTCGGCGCACTCCTCCAGCGCGGATCGGAACCCCTGCGACGGGCACGCCCATGACCAGCACGTCGGCCTGGCCGCACGGCCTCGGCCAGGTCCGCCGTGGCCCGCAGGTCCGGGTGGAGCTGGTAGCCGGGGAGGTAGCGCTCGTTGCGGTGGTGCAGGTTGATCTCGTCGGCCAGCTCCGGCCGCCTGGCCCACAGCACGGTGGGGACGTGGTCGGCCGCGAGGTGGGCGACGGTGGTCCCCCACGACCCGCCGCCGATGACAGCGACTCGGATGCGCATGGCGGACACCCTACGCTGCAACCGCATGGTCACTCCGGGCTTCCCCACCGACCGCGCCGGGAGCCGTCGGTGGTGGTCCCGGTCAAGGCGTTCCGACCTGGCCAAGGTGCGGCTGTCGGGCGTGCTGGACCCGGCCGGGCGCGCCGCCCTGGCCCGGGCCATGGCGGCCCGGGTGCTGCGGGCCGCGGCGCCGCTTGCCGGTCACGGTGGTGTGCGACGACGAGGACGTGGCCGCCTGGGCCCGGGAGCAGGGGGCGGCGGTGGTGTGGACCCCGGGCACCGGCCTCAACGGGGCCGTGGCCGGCGCCGTGGACCGGGTCCGCGACGCCGGCGTGGCCCGGGTGGTGGTGGCCCACGCCGACCTCCCGTTCGCGACCGGCCTGGCCGAGTTGGCCGTGGCGGAACCGGACGAGGTGGTGCTGGTCCCCGACCGGCGCCGTGACGGCACCAACGTGCTGTCGGTCCCCACCGACGCCGGGTTCGTGTTCGCCTACGGGGCGGGGTCCTTCGGCCGGCACCTGGCCGAGACCGAACGGATCGGCCGCCGGGCCCGGGTGGTGACGTCCGAGCAGCTGGGCTGGGACGTCGACGACCCCGAGCGACCTGGAGGTGCCGGCGCACCTGGGGATGCTGCCGGCGGAGGGAGCACCATGACCGCGTTGGACCGACCGCCCGCGTCGGTGGACCTGGAGGTCCCGGCCAGCGCGCTGGTGATCGTGGCCCACCCCGACGATGCCGAGTTCCAGTGCGGCGCCACCCTGGCCAAGTGGGCCCGGGCCGGCGCGTGGTCCACCACCTGGTGCTGACCGACGGGTCCAAGGGCACCTGGGACCGCACCGTCGACCAGTCCGAACTGGTCCGCCAGCGCAAGGACGAACAGCGACGGGCCGCCACCGTGCTGGGTGGCACCGGCGTGGTGTTCCTCGACGGCGTCGACGGGGAGCTGGAGGCCAACCGGTCGCGACGGGCCCAGGTGTGCGCCGTCATCCGTCGCCTCCGCCCCGACGTGGTCCTGGGCCACGACCCGTGGAAGCGGTACCGGCTCCACCCGGACCACCACGCCGCCGGCCGACTGTGCGTGGAGGGCATCGTGGCGGCCCGGGACCCGTTCTTCCACCCGGAGCAGCTGGTCGACGGCGTCACGCCCCACCGCCCCGAGGCGCTGCTGCTGTTCGAGCCGGACGAGGCCGACCACGCCGAGACCGTGTCGGAGGCGGACCTGGCCGCCAAGCTGGCCGCGCTCGGAGGCCCACGCGAGCCAGATGGAGACGACGCACTTCTACAAGGGGGCCGAGGGCGACCCGCTGGAGCAGTTCCGGATCCGCCAGCGCGGACGCCTGGAACAGGCGGGCCGGTGGGCCGGGGTGCCGCTGGCCGAGGCCTACCACCTCATGGTCGACCAGCTCTGAGGCGACGCCGCGGAGTCGGTTCTGCGGGTACTGACCGACCTCGGGTGTCCGTCAGCACCCGCAGACGCCTGCCGGGAGCGTCACCCGGTCGCGCAGTTGGCCGGGCCCCACCGGTACACCTCCTGGATCGCCCCCAGGTACTGCTGGTCCTGGGCCAACGCCACGAAGGCGTCCTGGTCCTCAGGGGGGTCCAACTCGACCACGCCGACGATGCCTTCACGGATGATCACCAACTGGGGCTGCACCTCCGCCGGGGCGGTGTCGGCCAGCTGTTGCGCCGCGGTGGCCTGTTCCTCGCTGAACACGCCGTCACTCTGCATGTTCAGGAAGGCCAGCAGGTCGTCGCAGAACGCCTCCGACGGCGCTGATGAACCGGAGGTCGTGGTCGTCGCGTCGTCGTCGGCCCCGGTCGTGGTGGTCGACCCGGCGTCCTCGGTCGTCGTGCTGCGATCCGCCTGGACGGTCCCGTCGGTGGATTCGTCATCGCCGCAGGCGCCGAGGACCCCGACCAGCAGGACCGTCACGACGCCGATGGTGATCCTGATGCGCATGGTGCACGCTCCCACAGGGCCACGTGGTGGGAGCGGGATGCTCCGGCCCCAACCACGTCGACCGGACGGGCCGGCGACTTGAGCGGGCGGGTCAGCGGGCCAGCGGCGGACGGCCGTCGGTCGGCCCGCCGGCGAACGCCTGGGCGATGCCCAGCCACTCCTCCGCCGCCGGGCCGGAGACCACCAGCGACAGGTCGTCACGGTGGCGGCGTTGGGTCACCAGGAGGCAGAAGTCGATGGCCGGGCCGCTGACCACGTCGGCGGCCGCTTCGTCGCCCCAGGCCCACTCCTGGCCGTCGGGCGCGACCAGCGCCACCCGGATCGGGGCGGACGGCACCTCCATGGCCCGGATGGCGTAGCTGAACGGCCGGGCCCGCACGCCGATGTCGGCCACGTGGCGCAACCGGCGTGACGCCTCCGGTTCGAGGCCCAGGGCGTCGCGGACGTCCTGGCCGTGGGCCCAGGTCTCCATGAGCCGGGCCGTCAGGAACGACATGGCGCCCATGTCCGGGCCGTACCACGGCAGGCGCTGCCTGGGCTCCAGGCCTGCCGCGGCCCGGCCCAACGTGGCCGACGCGGTGTGCCACCAGTCCCGGCACCCGCCGGGCCCCAGGTCCCGGCCCCGCGCCGTGGCGGCCGCCACCGGATCGGTGCCGGTGTCCAGCGCGTGCGCCAGGTCGGCCCGGAAGCGGTCGGGATCGACCATGGCCGTGGTGCCGTGCTCGTCGAACGCGGCCAGGTGACCCAACTGGTCGGCGATGTCCCATCCCTCGGCCGGCGTGGGCGTCAGCAGGTCCTGGGACGCCAGGGGGTCCACCACCGCGGCCAGCGCTGCGACCTGGTCGGCCAGGTCGTCCCGCAGGGCGTCGAAGGGGTCGGTGGCGCTCACTTGCGGGCCGTGGTGGGCGGGGCGGTGTCGGGTGCCTCGGTGGCGTCCGGGGTCTCCGCACCGTCCTGGGTCTCGTCGGCCGACCCGCTGTCCAGGGCGGTGGTGACGGTCGAGTCATCCGGGACGGTGGACTCCGGGGCGACGCCGCCGGCGGCGAAGTCGGTGGGGTCGATGCGGGCCAGGACCTTCTTCTCCACGTCGTTGAGGAAGGTGGCCGGCGGGCGGGTGGACCCGATGTGCTGGATGGCGATGACCACGTCGCCGACCGCCATGATCGACCACTCCTGCACCGACTGGCCGTCCTCGGCCACGAAGGCGGCCGACACGTAGTCGGTGATCGGCGGCGTGCCCGAGGCCTCCTTGATGGTGACCTTGATGCGGGCGCCGGGAGCGAGCCGGAAGAACTCCTCGCACTGGCCCAGCGCCTGCTCGACCTCGCCGACGTACTCCCGGGCCGACTGCCAGCGGTCCACCCGGACCGCCTGGGAGATGACCGTGGAGTCGTTGGTGGTGTTGGTGTACACCGCGGCCTCCGTGTCCGACAGGGGCGTGGGCACCTTCACCACGTCGCCGCAGAACTCCGTGCCCAGCACGCCGAACGCCCCGAGCGCCGGGTCACCCGCGGCCCACCCCGGCGGGAGGTCGCCGGGCGCAACCAGTGCCTGCGCGGGGTCGACGGTCCCGGCCAGGCGGGTCTGGTCCACGCGGACGGCGCTGGACTCCTCGAACTTCACGAACTGCAGGGGGTACGACGCGGCCAGGCCGATGGCGACGCCGCTGGCGGCCAGCAGCGCGATGAGCAGCAGGAGCTTGCCGCCCTTGGTGCCCAGCCGCTTGAAGAACGAGCCCACCCGTTGACCGATGCTCACGACGCTGCCCCATGCGGATCGTCGGCCGGTGTCCCACCGAACCGTGCTGACCATTCCTCGAGTTCCTCCGGTGCCAGCTTGCGGAACAGCAGGCCGGTCGGCACCAGCGTGTCACCGGGGCGGACCACCGCCGCGGCAGCCTCCCGGAGCCCCGTGTCCAGGCACAGCGGGACGTCCAGCGCGTCCGGGAAGGCCAGGCGCAACGTGTGCGCCGCCGCGGGCACGAACGGGGTGGAGGCCACGGCGTGGACCAGGGCGATCGGCCAGGGCGGTCCGCAACGTGCACGCGGTGCGCTCCGGGTCGGTCTTGACCGTCTTCCACGGCTCCCGGGCCTCCAGGTAGACGTTGCCCTCCGCCCACAGGGCCCGGAGCGCCCCGCGGCCTTGCGGAACTCCAGCGCGTCCAGGTGGCCCAGGTACTCGGCCAACCGCTCGTCGACCCGCGCCGCCAGTTCGGCCTCCTCCGCGCCGGGTTCGCCCCCGGTGGGGACCACCTCACCGAAGTGGCGCACCACCTGGGTCACGGTCCGGTTCACGAAGTTGCCGAAGGTCCCGACGAGGTCCTTGTTGACGGCGTCGCCGAACAGGTCCCAGGTGAAGCTGGCGTCGTCGGACTCCGGGGCGTTGGCCATGAGGTACCAGCGCCAGTAGTCCGCCGGGAGCAGCTCCAGCGCGTCGGACATGAACACGCCGCGGTGTTCCGAGGTGGAGAACTTGCCGCCGTAGTAGGTGAGCCAGTTGAACGACTTGAGCCGGTCGACCAGCTTCCACGGCTCGCCGGACCCCAGGAGGGTGGCCGGGAAGCTGAGGGTGTGGAACGGGACGTTGTCCTTGCCCATGAACTGGGTGTAGGTCACGTCGGCCGCGCCGCGGTCGGTGCGCCACCACCGGTCGAACTGCGCCGGGGCCTCCTCCGGGGTGAACCGCTCGTCGGCCCACTCGCGGGTGGCGCCCAGGTAGCCGATCGGGGCGTCGAACCACACGTACCAGACCTTGCCCGCCGCCTCCGGGAAGTCGTCCGGATCCACCGGGAACCCCCAGGCCAGGTCGCGGGTGATGCCCCGGTCCCCCAGGCCCTCGTCCAGCCACTTGTAGGCGATGGAGCTGGTCAGCTGGGCCCAGTCGTCCTTGGTGTCCACCCAGGCCCGGATGCGGTCGGCCAGCCTGGACTGGAGCAGGAACACGTGGGCGCTGTCGCGGACCTCCAGGTCCGTGGAGCCGGACACGGCGCTGCGGGGCTCGATGAGCTCGGTCGGGTCCAGCTGCTTGCCGCAGTTCTCGCACTGGTCGCCCCGGGCCCGCTCATAGCCGCAGTTGGGACAGGTGCCGATGACGTAGCGGTCCGGCAGGAACCGTCCGTCCGCCACCGAGTACACCTGGGCCGTGGTGCGGATCTCGGTGTAGCCCTCGTCCCGCAGCCGGCGGGCCAGGTGGTCGGTGAGGTGCCGGTTCTGCGGGCGCGACGTGCGGCCGAACCAGTCCCAGGACAGGCCGAAGCGCTCCCCCAGGTCCTTCTGGATCTCGTGCTGCTCGGCGCAGTAGTCGGCCACGTCCTGGCCCACCTCCAGCGCCGCCAGCTCGGCCGGCGTGCCGTGCTCGTCGGTGGCACAGATGGCCAGCACGTCGTGGCCGGCGGCGCGCAGGTAGCGGGCGTACACGTCCGCCGGGAGCATGGACCCCACGAGGTTGCCGAGGTGCTTCACGCCGTTGATGTACGGCAGGGCGCTGGTGATGAGGTGTCGGGCCACGGTGCCGTCGATCGTACCGGTGCCCGGGGCGGCGGCGGTTCCATGGCCCCCGTCCCTACGCTCGGTGCCGTGGGTGGACCAGGCGGGGTGGACGGACCGGAGAGCGGCGGACCGGGGAGCGGCGGACCGGCGGTGGCGGGGGTGGACGGGTGCCGGGCCGGCTGGGTGGTGGCCGTGGCCCGGGCCGTGGCCGGCACCGGTCCGCCGGAGGTCCGCTCGGTGGAGGTGCACCCCACGCTGGACGCGGTGATGGAGCGGGTGGACCGGGCCGAGCTGTGGTGGGTGGCAGTGGACATGCCGATCGGCCTGCCCGCAGCAGGTCCACGGCCGTGCGACGCGGAGGCCCGCCGGCTGCTCGGTCCCCGCCGCTCGTCGGTGTTCCCGACCCCCGCCCGCGTCGTGCTCGACGCCACGGACTACCTCGACGCCCTCGTACGGTCACGGGCCGCGATCGGGTCCGGGCTGTCCCGGCAGTCCTGGAACCTGGTGCCCCGCATCGCCGAGCTGGACGCCCTCCTCACCACCTCCCGGTGCCGGACGGTCCTGGAGTCCCACCCCGAGTTGGCCTTCGCCGTCCTGGCCGGGGCACCGATGCGGCATCCCAAGAAGACCATCGCCGGTCGCCGGGAGCGGCTCCGTGTGCTGCGGCCGTTCGTGGAGGACCACTGGACCCGCCCGGCCGCCGCGCCCCGGGGAGCGGGGGGCGACGACGTGCTGGACGCGCTCGTGCTGGCGGTCCGCGCCGCGCAGTGGGCCACCGGCGCGGTCCCAGCGGTCGTCACGGGCGGCACCGACCGGGACGACCGCGGCCGGCCCATGCAGATCAGGGGCTGAGGCAACGGCATCCGCCGACCCACCCGGTGGCCGCTTTGTGCTGCGAGCCGCGACCTAGAGGTCGCGGCTCGCAGCACAAAGCGTGTGGGGGGTCAGCCCTCGGCGGGGCCGAGCGCATCGGCGGTCGCCCGGAGCCGGTCGGCCACCTCAGCGGCCTCGTCGTCGGACCGGTACCGGCTGCGGGGCCAGAAGAACCCCTTGAGGCCGTCCTTGCGGTTGCGGGGCACCACGTGGGTGTGGAGGTGGGGCACCGACTGCGACACCACGTTGTTCATCGCCACGAAGCTCCCCGCCGCGTCCGTCCCCTGCTGGACGACCCGGGACAGGAACTGGACCCGCTCGAAGTAGTGGCCGACCTGGTCCACGGGCAGGTCCCCCAGCGTGACGTGGTGGCCCACCGGCACCACCAGCGTGTGGCCGGCGAACAGCGGCGTCCGGTCCAGGAACGCCACCACGGCATGGTCCCGCCACACCAGGTGGGCGGGCGCGTCGCCGGCCACGATGGCGCAGAACACGCAGTCGGGCTCGGTCGGGGACGCGGACCGGGTCATGGTCACGCCAGGACGGTACCGGACGGTGTCAGGGGGCCTGCCTACGATCCTGACGTGGACACGGCTGCCGACCTCCCCGTGTACGGCCTGGACATCGAGACGGACACCTCGGTCGACGGGCTGGACCCGGCGGTCTCCCCCGTGGTCGCGGTGGCCGTGGTCTCCGCGGAGCACCAGCACGTGGTCCTCGGCCCGGAACCGGAGCTCCTGGCCGCGGTCGACCGGCTCCTGTCCCGGTTGCCGCCGGGCCTGCTCGTCACCTGGAACGGCGCGGGGTTCGACCTCCCCTTCCTGGCCGACCGGTCCCGTCTGGCCGGGGTGCCGCTGTCGCTGCGACTGTGGGCGGACCCGGCGCTGGGGGGCCGGGACTCGTCCCTGCCCGGCCACCGGGAACGCTACCGGGCCACCTGGTTCGGCCACCGCCACCTGGACGGCTACCGCCTCTACCGGGCGGACGTGGGCCGCACCCTGGGCCTGTCCTGCGGTCTCAAGCCCCTGGCGCGCCTGGTGGGCCTGCATCCGGTGGAGGTGGACCGCGGCCGGATCCACCAACTCGGGCGGGAGGAGCTCCGGGCCTACGTCGCCAGTGACGCCCACCTGGCCCGTCAGCTGG
Organism: uncultured Actinomycetota bacterium; assembly: GCA_963773765.1. GTDB lineage: Bacteria > Actinomycetota > Acidimicrobiia > Acidimicrobiales > Microtrichaceae > CAVZCC01. Next base: position 149,715 of record CAVZCC010000008.1, read on the forward strand.
TCCTCCGTCGCCTGCCGGCCGCGGCCCGGTTCGCGGACCCGGCGGGGCCGCCGCCGGCCGGGGAGGGGTCCCCGGCCGTGGTGGAACCCCGCTGTCGTACCGTCACTGCAGACTGAGCAGCACACGGGTCGGACCCTCCCCCTGGGTCCCACATGCCGGCCGGAACCGTCCGGGCGGCCCCACGGCGGCGTCGCCGCCCGGAGGACCCGCATGCCTGCCCACCCCGAACCAGCGCACGCCGCCCGCAATCATCGGTCGGGTCCGCCTCCACCACCGCCCCGGTTCCGGCCCGGGCCCCGACCGGCGGCGGAGCTGGACGCGGCGGCAGACGCGGTCATGGGTCTGCTGGACAACCTCGACCCGTACCTGCTCGTGGTGGTCCTCTCGGGCGGCAGGGATGCCGACGACCTGGCCGTACGGCCCATCCCGGCGGACCCCCGCTGCGGCGGAGCCGGTCTGTTCGGCCTGACGGCGCCGGCCGGATCCCTCCTGGTGGGGGCGTCGTTCCCGGTCCAGCACGAGGACACCGACGCTCTGGTGGACATCATCGTCACCTGCACCGGCACGGTCCGATCGCGCCTCCGGGAACAGGGCGGTGCGCCGCGGGAGCTGCCCACACCCGCGGGCGGTGTCGTCGTGGACGCGCTGCACCGGCTCCTGGGACTGCCGGCTCCGGGCGAGCCTCCCCCGCTGGCCGCGCTCTACATGGGGCTCTGGCTCCACCAGCTCCTCCCCCCGGCCCTGGACGGCCGGCAGCTGACCTGGGCCGCCGCGGTGGACGCCTACCCGGACCCGCCGGCCTGCGGCCCGGTCCCGCCCTCGGTGGAGACCCTGGCCCGGTCCGCCACGGACGTGGTGCGGACGGCCAGCTGGGACGGGCTCCGCCAGGCCACCGCCATCGGCCGGTTGCACATCCCCGAACTGGCCCCGGAGGAGGCGGCGTGGATGGACAGCACCCTCTTCGCCCGCTGGCTCGTGGAATCCTTCCCTCCCCTGGAGGACGCACTGGAGGTGCTGGTGGCACAGGGCGCCTCTGAGGTCGCAGCCGGTGTGGCGGCGGTGGCTCGGCACCTGGGGCTCACCGTGGAGGTCGGCGGAACGTGACCGCGGGGCCATGGATGTGTCGCCACAGGTGAGCGGCGTGCGAAGCTTGCATGAGCAGCAAGTGAATCCGGGACCGGTGACGCTCCCGCCGCGGCGAGCCGCGGCCTAGTCTCCGCCCGGACGTGGGAGCACCCGCCGCGGGCGGGAGGAACCGGGGAGTGCATGAGCGGAGTCACGTTCGACGAGGTCAGCAAGCGGTTCGGCGACGTGACCGCGGTGGACCGCCTGTCGCTGGAGATCGAGGACGGCGAGTTCATGGTGCTGCTCGGGCCGTCCGGGTGCGGCAAGTCAACCGCCCTGCGCATGATCGCCGGCCTGGAGGAGATCAGCGAGGGCCTGCTGACCATCGGGGACCGCGTGGTCAACCACATCCCCCCGCGTGACCGGGACATCGCCATGGTGTTCCAGTCCTACGCGCTCTACCCCCACATGACGGTGGAGAAGAACATCGAGTCGCCGCTGGTGGCCAACAAGGGCGCCAAGGTGGAGACCGCCGAACGCAAGCGGCGGGTCAACGAGGCGGCCGCCACCCTCGGCCTGACCGAGTACATGGACCGCAAGCCGGGCGAGCTGTCCGGCGGCCAGCGCCAGCGGGTGGCGCTGGCCCGGGCCATCGTGCGCCGGCCCGAGGTCTTCCTGATGGACGAGCCCCTGTCCAACCTGGACGCCAAGCTGCGCACGCAGACCCGCCTGGAGCTCGTGGAGCTGCACCGGCGCCTGGGCACCACCTTCGTCTACGTCACCCACGACCAGGTGGAGGCCATGACCATGGCCGACCGCATCGCCATCATCACCGACGGCAAGCTGCAGCAGGTCGGCGCACCCCAGGCCGTGTACGAGCGGCCCGCCAACCTGTTCGTGGCCGGCTTCATCGGCAGCCCACCCATGAACACCGTCGCCGGCACCCTCAACTCCAACGGCAGCGGCGCGTTCGTGGCCACCGATGCCGGCACCGTGGCGGTGGGCGACCGCGGCCAGGCCGCCGACGGAGCCGCCGTGGTGGTGGGCGTTCGCCCCGAGCACATGGACGTGGGCGAGGAGGGCCTGGCCACCGCACTGCGGGGCCAGGTGGAGAACGTGGAGCTGCTGGGCCACGAGCGGCACCTGCTGTGCAAGGTGGGCGACTCCCTCATGGTGGTCCGCCAGACCAACGACGCCGCCCCGGTGTCGGTGGGTGACAAGATCTCGCTGGTGGCGGACGCCCAGCACCTGCACCTGTTCGACCCGGTCAGCACGGAGCGCCTGAATTGACCGACCTGCCGATCGCCGAGGTGGACAGCGAGCAGCTGGCGCCGATCGTCGCGCCCCGGGGCTCCAAGATGCGCACGGCGGGCCAGCGGACCAAGGACACGGTGCTGGCCTACCTGTTCCTCCTGCCCGCCCTGGCCATCTTCACCATCTTCGCCTACTACCCGCTGTACCGGCTGTTCTGGTACGCCACCCACCGCCAGTCCCGGTTCCGCAACCGCCCGTCCGGCTACGTCGGCTTCCAGCAGCTCTGGGACACCCTGGGCAGCGAGGACTTCCGGCAAGGAGTGCTCCACTCCGGCACCTTCATGCTCTACACGGTGCCCCTCGGCCTGGTGCTGGGCGTGCTCCTGGCCGTGGCGGCCCACCGCCGGCTCAAGGGCATCAAGGTCTTCCAGACCGTGTTCTCCTCCACCGTGGCCTCCTCGGTGGCGGTCGGCGTCGGTGGTGTTCTTCACCCTGGTCAACCCGGAGGTCGGCTACTTCAAGAACGTGTCGTGGCTCAGCCTCAACCAGCCCGGCTCGGCCATGTTCGCCGTCTCCCTGAGCTCCGTCTGGCAGAACCTGGGGCTCACGTTCATCGTGGTGCTGGCCGCCCTGCAGGCCGTCCCGGACGAGCTCAACGAGGCCGCCATGCTGGACGGCTTCGGCGCCGGTGCGCCGGTTCTTCCGCATCACCGTGCCGCTCATCTCCCCCGCCCTGCTGTTCCTGGCCGTGGTGCTGGTGGTCCACGCACTGCAGGCCTACGCCCAGATCGAGATCCTCACCGGCGGCGGCCCGGCCGGCTCCACCGAGACGCTGCTCTACAAGATCGCGGACCCCAAGGGCATCAGGAGCCTGGACGTCCGGGCGGCCATGTCCATCGGGCTGTTCGTGCTGACCGGCGTGGTGGCTGCGGTGCAGTACACGCTGCTGTCCCGGCGGGTGCACTATGGCGACTGAGACGCCGGACCTGGTCAGCCCGGCCGACGCTCCGCCACCGTCGGTGGACGCGCCCGAACCGGGGCCGCCGTCCGGGGGCCGGCGCTGGTCCGCTGGCGCCATCGGCTGGTACGTGCTGCTGACCGCACTCTCCCTGCTGGTGCTGTTCCCGGTGTACATGCTCCTGGTCCGGGCCCTGTCCAACCCGCTGCAATGGGTGGCGGCGGGCCAGCCCCCCTACCCGGTCGGGACGGAGTGGGACGTGTGGACCCGCGCCTTCACCGAGGCGAACCTGGGCCGGGCCATGGGCCTGTCCCTCGTGGTCACCCTCATCATCGTGGTGGTCCAGCTGCTCACCTCGGTCCTGGCTGCCTACGCCTTCGCGTTCCTGGACTTCCCGCTCAAGAAGCTGATGTTCGTGATCGTCATCGGCACGCTCCTGCTCCCCATCGAGGTCACGCTGATCGCCAACGTCGAGACCATCCGGACCCTCCGGCTGCTCAACTCGGTGCAGGGCCTGACCTTCCCCTTCCTGGCCACCGCGTTCGGCATCTTCCTCATCCGCCAGGGCTTCCTGGGGGTGCCCAAGGACCTCCGCGACGCCGCCACCCTGGACGGATACGGCCACCTGCGGTTCCTGTTCCGGGTGGCCATGCCCATGACCAAGCCGATCATCGGCAGCTTCGTGGTCATCTCCTTCCTGGGGGCGTGGAACCAGTACGTGTGGCCCCGCTTCGCCACCGACCGCAGCGCCTGGCAGACGGTCCAGATCGCCCTGCGCACCATCGGCTCGGACCGGGTCGACCGGCTCAACATCGGCTTCGCCGCTGCGGTGCTGGCGGCGCTCCCGCTGCTGTTGCTGCTCATCTTCTTCCAGCGCCAGATGATCCGCGGCCTCACCGCCGGCGCGGTCAAGGGCTGACACCGGCCCATGCCCATCCGTCCCCAGTTCCCACCACTCGCACAGACAGCACAAGGAGCAACCCAGATGGCGACCTCTCCCCCAGCCTCCGCCCGGTCCGTCCGCCGGCGGCGTGGCCCCGCCCGATCCCTCCTGATGGCGCTCCTGCTGGCCATGGCCCTGGTGGCCGCGGCCTGTGGCGGCGACGGCGGCAGCGGCGAAAGCAGCGACGGTGGCGGCGGTTCGGACGGCACCGCTGCGGCGGACGCCAAGGAGTGCCCCCTCGACGCGCTGGAGTCGGCCACCGCGCCGGTGGAGGTCACGGTCTGGCACGCGTATGCCGGGCTGACCAAGACCACCCTGGAGGAGCTGGCCGCCAAGTTCAACGCCGGCCAGACCAAGGTCAAGGTCTCGGTGGAGGCCCAGGGCACCTACGAGGAGCTCCTCAAGAAGTACGAGGACGCCCTGGGTGACCCCACCACCCTGCCCGACGTGATCCTGACCGAGGACACCACCACGCAGTTCATGATCGACTCCGGTGGCGTGGTGCCCGCCGCCGCCTGCGTGGCCGCCGATCCGGACGCCAAGGCCACCTACGACGACGTCCTGCCCGCCGTGACCGCGGCCTACACCGTGGACGGCACCCTGTGGCCCGCCGCGTTCAGCGTCTCCACCCCCATCCTCTACGCCAACAACGCGATCCTCACCGCGGCGGGGGTGGACACCTCCAAGTACCCGGAGACGCTGGACGAGGTCCGGACCACGGCGGAGAAGATCAAGGCCGCCAACGTCCCGGGCGTGGACGCCCCGCTGGTGATGAAGATCGACTCCTGGTACATCGAGCACTGGCTCACGGGGGTGGACAAGCCGGTGGTCAACGAGAACAACGGCCGGGACGGCCTGGCCACCAAGTCCGAGTTGGCCCAGCCCACCACCACGGAGCTGTTCGAGTGGCTCAAGGGCATGGTGGACGACGGCCTGCTCAAGGGCATCCCCAGCTCCTCGTCCGGCATCGACGAGTACCTGGCCATCAACAACAAGACCTCGGCCATGCTCATCCAGACCTCCACCGCCATCACCACCGTGAACGCGCTCCTGGAGGGCTCCGTCAAGCCCGAGGACATCGACGGGGTGGGCCAGGTCTCCACCGGCCTGGACATCGGCGTCGGCCTGGTGCCCGGGCTCAAGGAGGCCGGCCAGGGCCAGATCGGCGGCTCCGGCTGGTACCTGGTCAAGCAGGGCGACGACGCCGCCCTGGCCGGGTCGTGGTCGTTCCTGAAGTTCTTCCTGGAGACCCCGAACCAGGTGGAGTGGACCCTGAAGGCGTCGTACCTGCCGGTGCTCAAGTCCGCAGCGGAGGACCCGACCCTGCAGACGGAGTTCACCACCACCACCAAGGGTGAGTGGCTGGACACCGCCTACCAGGGCCTGGCCAACCTCAGCCCGGACTTCCCAGGCCCCGTGATCGGCCCCTACAAGGAGTTCCGGGCCTCGGTCCGGACCGCACTGGACGAGGTCATCCTCTCCGGAGCCGATCCCAAGACGGCCATCGACACGGCCAACGGCAAGTTCCAGACCGCCCTGGACACCTACGCCGCTGACGTGGGGGGCTGACCGGACGGGCCGAGCCGCTTCTCCAGCACAACGAAGCGCAGGTCGTCGCGCAACGGGACCCCGAACCGCTCGTCGCCGTACGGGAACGGCTGGTGCTCCCCCGTCCGGCGGTAGCCCCTGCGCCCGTACCAGTCGATGAGCTCCGACCGGAGGTCGATGACGGTGAGCTGCAGCCGGTCGACACCCCAGTCGTCACCGACGACCCGCTCGGCCTCGGCCAGCACCCGGCGCCCCAGGCCCCGGTCCTGGCGCCCGGGGTCGACCGCGAACATCCCGAGCGTCGCGGGGCCCGGACCGTCGGGGCGTCGCAGCTCGCAGCAGGCCGCGGACGAGCCGCCGTCGGCCAGCACCAGGATGCGGACGCCGGGCGTGTCGAGGGCGGCGGACACCATGTCGGCGTCGACCCGCTGGCCCTCCAGCAGGTCGGCCTCGGAGCACCACCCCTGGCGGCTGCGCTCGCCTCGGTAGGCGGCCTCCACCAGCTGCACGACGGCGGGGACGTCGTCCCGGTCCGCGAACCTGAACCCCGCAGATGGCACCGCGCCGGTCCCGGTGGTCAGGCCAGGCCGAGGCGGCGGCCGAGGTCGCTGTGGAAGCGGCCCTCGGGGTCGGCCTTGTCCCGCGCCTCGCGCCACTCGGCCAGCCGCGGGTACATGTCCGGCAGCAACTCCGGCCGGACGCGGCTGTCCTTGGCCAGGTAGATGCGCCCGCCCGCCTCAACCACCACCTCGTCCAGTTCGTCCAGCAGCCGGTCCAGGCCGGCCAGCACCGGGATGTCCAGGGCAAGGGTCCAGCCCGCGATGGGGAACGACAGCGGGCCGGGGTTGCCGGGCCCGAAGCGCTTCAGCACGGCCAGGAACGACGACACCCCTGCCGAGCTCAGTCGTTCCACCGCGGTGCGGACCACGTCCGAACCGGAGTCCGGCACCGCGAACTGCCACTGGAGGAACCCCCGGTGGCCGTACATGCGGTTCCAGTCCGAGACCATGTCCAGCGGATGGAAGAAGGCCTCGATGCCCCGCAGCTCACCGCGCTTGCGCACGGGCGCCTTGCGGTACCAGAGCTCGTTGAACACCTTGATGCTGAGTCGGTTCAGCAGGCCCGACGGCACCACGTCCGGCGGTGACGGGAGCTGGTGGGTGGCGTAGCGGTACGGGTCCTGCGCTCCGGCCGCCAGCGCCTCCTCCCGGGTGGCGAACCGTCCCCGCTCCAGCACCGACCGACCCATGTGCCTGCCACGGGACAGGAGGTCGATCCACGCCACCGAGTAGTCGTAGCGATCGTCACCCTCCACCATCATCGCCATCACGTCGTCCAGGTCCGACGCCCGGTCGGTGTCCACGCTGATGAGGCTGGAGCCGACCGGGGTCATCCGGATGGTGGCGTCCAGGACCACGCCGGTCAGGCCCATCCCACCCGCGGTCGCCCAGTACAGCTCCGGGTCCGTGTCCGGCCCGACCTCCCGGACCTCCCCCCGGCCGTCCACCATGCGGATGCTCTCCAGGTGGTTGCACCACGAGCCCTTCACGTGGTGGTTCTTGCCGTGGATGTCCGCGGCGATGGCACCGCCGACGGTCACCTGGCGGGTGCCGGGGGTCACCGGCACGAACAGGCCGAGGGGCACCAACCAGCGCATGAGGTCGTCCAGGCTGGTGCCGGCGAGGGCCCGCACGACACCGGTGGCCAGGTCCACGTCCAGCAGTCCGGAACGGCTGGGGCCCGACAGCACCGAGCCACCGGCGTTCTGGGCGCAGTCGCCGTAGCCGCGGCCCAGGCCCCGGGCCACCACGCCCCGGTCGTCGGAGCCGAGCACCGTGGACACCACGTCGTCGTCCGTGCGGGGCAGGACCACACGGGCGGCACTGGGCGCGGTCCGGCCCCAGCCCCAGAGCAGGCGGGACTCGCTCGGCGGCCCGGACGGATCGGAGCGGATCGGAGGTGACGGGTGCGGTGCTCATCGGGAGGCCTCGTCGCTCACAGGTAGATGGCCAGGAACAGGAACCCCACCAGGAACAGGCCCATGATCTGCATCTGGCGGTCCTCGGCCAGGACCTCCTCCGGTGCGGAGCCCTTGCCCTGGTCCACCAGCAGTGCGTACCGGAGGATGGCGATGACGAACGGGATGATGGACAGCTGCACCCACGGGGTGGCGTACTTCTCCAGCTTGCCGCTCTCCACGGCCCACTGGCAGTAGCTCATCATGACCGCGGCCGCGGCCGCCGCCCGCACCAGCCCGAGGTACTCCACGCTGTACTCACCCAGGGTGGGCCGCAGCGCGGCGGCCTCGTCGCCCAGCTCCTTCTTCTCCGCGAACCGCTTGGCCGAGGCGATGAACAGCGAGCCGAAGAGCGACACGAGGAGGAACCACTCCGAGACCTCCACCCCCGTGGCATACGCACCGCCCAGCAGGCGCAGGATGAACCCGGCGGAGAGGATCACCAGGTCGATCACCGCGACCCGCTTGAGGAAGAGCGAGTAGGTGGTGGTCAGGACGGCGTAGCCGGCCACGATGCCGGCCAGCGTCGCGTTGTCCCACCAGGCCAGTGCCACGCCACCGACGAAGAGGACCGCGGCCATCCCGACGGCCAGCGGCACCGGCACCACACCGGCCGCGATCGGCCGGTTGCGCTTGGTCGGGTGCCGGCGGTCCGACTCCACGTCCAGGATGTCGTTGAGCAGGTAGGTGGCCGACGAGACGGCGCAGAACGCGACGAAGCCGACCAGGGCGAGCTTCAGGTAGTACGGCTCGTTCAGCACGCCGGCCGCGGCCGGGGCCACGAACACCAGGACGTTCTTGGCCCACTGCTTGGGCCGGCAGGCCTTGACCACGCCCACGAGCAGCGACGGCCGCGGGCCCTGCGCGCTGGTCTCGGCTCGGGTGCTCTGCTCGGTCACCGGTCCCCTGTCATGGATGGCCCCATCTGCCCACGATCCCGCTCCTCGGCGGCAGCGCACCAGTGTACCGACCCCCTTGCACCAGCCCTCACCGTGGCCGGCTCAGGCCAGGCCCGACAGCGCCGCCAGCAGGCCCGTCTGCACCGGGTTCGGCGGCGGGCCCAGTTGGGAGTACCAGTCCACGCCGCTCTGCCAACGGGCGAAGCTCTCCGCGAAGTCACCCGCACCGGTGGCGTAGTCCGTGGCGCCGCTCTCGCCCGGGAACCACGGCACGTCGGCCGGGATGCCCCGGGCCGCCTTCCAGGCCTCCCGTTGGACCGGGCCCAGGCGTGAGACGTCCACCGCGTGGCCCATCTCGTGGGCGACCACGTGGGACAGGCCCTCGGGGCGGTCGCCGTCACGGACGTAGATCTCGATGACCTTGCTGTCGGGGAAGGTCGAGCCCCGGTAGCCCGACCGGCCGGGCAGGAACCTGACCTGCCAGCCCGGCAGGGTTCGGCGCCAGTCGAAGCGGATCCGGCCCAGCGCCTGGGCAGCCACCTGGCGTTGACGGTCGCTGTCGAGGCGCTCCAGGGCACGGGCCCCTCCGGGAACCGGGTCCGGCACCTCGACCGACACGGGCGGGACGTCGGTGGTGGCCCCGGGTGCGGCCAGCACGGGCGGCGTCGTTCCGGCCGGCGTGGCCACGGTGGTGGCGGCGGCCACCGTGGGCGGCGGCGCGGCCGGTGGCACGGTCGGCTGCGGCACGGTGGGCACGCCGCCGTCGGGCAGCGTGATCTCCGGCACCAACTGCGGGCCGTCAGCGGCCGCGGACCCCGCACCGGGCGACTCCTCGGCCACCACCGCCCATTCGGGGGAGGCCGAGATCTCCGCCGTGGTGCCCCCGGAGCACGCCGTCATCGTCAGGCCGGCGGCCAGGAGGAGGCCCAGGACGGCGGACGCGACGGGGCCGTGCAGGCGCCGTGGTCGGTGCGTCCTCTCCCGTCCTGTCACGTCTCGCCCCATCGCCGGTCTCCGCTTCATGATCGCGCCAGAGCCACCAGCCGGTCCACGGTGGCCGCCGACGCGTCGGTCACGATCCGGCCGTGGGCGGCTCGGAACAGCCGGTCGTTCACCGCCCGGCCCAGGCCGCCGGGGGGCAGTGGGGTCACCACCAACAGGTCACGGCCCTCGGTGTCGGCCTCCCGCAGCGTCGCGTAGAGCACCGGGGCGGCCCGGTCCGCGTCCGCGGGCAGGTCGACGGTCCGGGCCCGGAGGCCGCGATCGGACAGCTCCGCCACCAACCGATCCACCGTGGCACGTTCGGCCTCGGCCAGCACCAGCGGGGTGGTCGGGGCGTAGTGGCGCAGGAACCGGCCGGGAGCGGATGCCGCGTCGGCCTCGGGCCGCACCTCCCGCTCGGTGTGGTCCACCGGGCCGAGCACCGCCTCCAGGTCCTCCAGTGCCACGCCGCCGGGTCGCAGGAGGCGGGGCCGTGCACCGGCGAGGTCCACCACGGTGGACTCCACGCCCAGGAGGGCAGGACCGGCGTCCAGGACGAGATCGCGCGACGGATCCAACCGGTCCGCCAGCTCGGCCAGCACGTGGGCGGCGGTGGTGGGGCTGATGCGGCCGAACCGGTTGGCGGAGGGCGCGGCCACCGGTCCACCGGCTTCGGCGATCACGGCCAGGGCCACCGGGTGCGCCGGCACCCTGACCGCGACCGTCGGCCCCCCGGCGGTGACGACGTCCGGGACCGCCGCGGTCCGCGGCAGCACCAGGGTGAGCGGACCGGGCCAGAAGTGGCGGGCCAGCGCGCGGGCCCGGTCCGGCAGGTCGCCCACGACCGAACGGGCCTGGTCCACGTCGGTGACGTGCACGATCAACGGGTCCGTGGCGGGCCGGCCCTTCACGGCGAAGACCCGGGCCAGCGCCTCCCCGTCGGACACCGCGGCCGCCAACCCGTACACGGTCTCGGTGGGCAGCGCCACCAACCCGCCCGCCCTCAGCACCCGGCCGGCGCGCACGGCCACGGCCGGGTCGGGGGCGACGGGGTCGACGGCCACCACCGTCACGGCAGGAGCCGTCCCCGGGTCGGGACCGCGGGCGGGATCTCGGGGTCGGGGGTCGGTCATGGGCCGACCGACGCTAACCCGCGCCGCCGCCCGGGACGCAGCGCCGGGGCGGGGGCGACGGCGGGTCGGATCCGGGCCCGACCGGGAACCGTGCTTCCGCAAGCACCGACCCGACCGGCGCGCGTACCATCGGCGTCGGGGTCGCCGGTCACGGCGACGGGGGCGTGTCCGGCCCGGACATCGGGCCGACGAGGAAGGATCCGCATGGAGCGACTGGACCCCGCGGACAGCTGGTTCCTGTACCTGGAGACCCAGACCGTGCACCTGCACGTGGTGGGCGTGGTGCTGCTGGACCCCTCCACCGCCCCCGACGGACTGGACTTCCGCCGCCTGCGACGGCACGTGGCCGAACGGCTCCACCTGCTCCCGTCGTTCCGCCACCGGCTCATCGAGGTCCCGTTCGGCATCGACCACCCCGTCTGGATCGAGGACCCGGACTTCGCGCTGGACGACCACCTCCACCACCACGTGCTGCCCGCACCGGGCGGCAGGCAGGAACTGGCCGCGTTCGTGGGCGCGTTCTGCTCCCAACAACTGGACCGGGCCAAGCCCCTGTGGGACATGGTGTACGTGGACGGACTGGCGGACGACCGGGCCGCCCTGGTGACGAAGATCCACCACACGCTGGTGGACGGCATCACCGGGGTGGGCATCATGGCCAACCTCCTGGACACCTCACCCGACACCCGTCCGGTGCCCGCCGGCCACGACGAGCGGCCCCGGGCCGAACCGGTGCCGAGCGCGCTGGAAGCGGCGTGGGACGCCACGCTCAACCGGTTGTCCAACCCGCTCCGGCCGCTGCGGGCGGCCGCCCGCACCGGTCTGTCCGTGGCGGGGGCGGCCCGGACCACGCTGGCGTCGCGGCTGGGCGGGGGTGAACAGGCGGCCGGGCCGCTGGACGCCCCCCGCACCCCGTTCAACTCGACGCTGAGCGTGCGGCGCTCGGTGGCCATGGGCACGGTGTCGCTCCCCGAGGTCAAGGCCATCAAGCGGGCGTTCGGCGTCACCGTCAACGACGTGGTCCTGGCCGCGGTCACCATGGGACTGCGCACCTACCTCGCCCACCACGACGCACTGACGGACCGACCACTGACGTGCTCGGTCCCGGTGTCGGTCCACCAGGCGGCCGGGGCGGGGACCTCCACCAACCAGGTCTCCAACATGTTCGTCCACCTGCCCGTGCAGGAGCCCGACCCGGTGGCACAGCTCATGGAGGTCCACCGGGGGGCGGACGGCGCCAAGGCCGTGCAGGACGCGTTGGCCCCCGGGCTCATCGGGGACGTGGTCGACCTCATCCCGCCGCCCCTGTTCCACCTGGGCGCGGACTGGTGGTCCCGGGCCCGGCTGGCGGACCGGCTGCCCCCGGTGCACAACCTGATCGTGTCGAACGTGCCCGGATCGCCGGTGCCGCTGTACCTGGCCGGTGCCCGGCTGGTGGGGCTGTACCCCTTCGGTCCGCTCATGGAGGGCACCGCGCTGAACGTCACCGTGCTCAGCACGACCGACGTGATGGACATCGGGCTCATCTCCTGTCCGGACCTGGTCCCCGACCTCGACGACCTGCTGGCCGCGATGGTGGACGCGGTCGACGTGCTGGGTGAGCGGGCCCGGGAACGCACCGCCCAGGAGCACGGAGCCCGGGCGGCCGACGGCGCGACGGTGGACCTCCGGTCCGGCGGGCGGCCGAAGCGGAACGGGAAGTCGGCAGCCGGCACCAAGGCGACCGACGACAGCGCGGCCACCGGGAAGAAGCCCAAGAAGCCGAAGAAGGCCCCATGACGGTCGGACAGGCGTGGCGGCAGGTGGAGCGGCAGTTGGCGCGGTCGCCGCTGGCCCGCCTGGGCATTGCCGGTCCCCGCACCGCGCGCTGGGTCACCGACAACGTCCGCCAACGGGCCGACGTCCAGCTCCCGGGCCTGCCCCGGGCCCGCATGACGGCCTCCATGATCGGCCACGTGGCCATGGACGAGTCGATCATGGCCATGGCCGTCGGCCCCAACCGCTTCCCGGGTCGCGCCGACTACGAACGCGTCGGCGAGGAGACCGCCCGGGCCCGCACCCTGATGGCCGACCGGGGCTGGCTCGACGACCCGGCCTCCTACCACCACACGCCGCCACCTCTGACCCATCCGGCGATGAGCACCGGCTGGGCCCTGGGCCGGGCCTACGAGCGGCTGTGGTGGCCCAGTGGGTACGAGCCGCCACCCGACATGCCCGGCGCGGAGCGCTGGAACGCCTTCGGGTCCAATCGCACCGCCTCGGCGTGGCTGTTGCGCCACACCGACCGCCCACGGCCCTGGGTGGTCTGCGTGCACGGGTTCGGGACCGGGTCGGTGTTCATGGACCTGATCAGCTTCCGGGCCGGGCACCTGCACGACGAGCTGGGCCTGAACGTGGCCGCGATCGTGCTGCCGGCGCACGGCTCGCGGAAGCCGTCCCGCATGAGCGGCGAACAGTTCCTGGGCTTCGACATGCTCAACGCCGTGCACGGCCTGAGCCAGTCCATCTGGGACGTCCGCCGCCTGCTGCAGTGGGTCCGGACCCAGGACGCCACGGCGGTGGGCCTGTTCGGCGTGTCCCTGGGCGGCTACGTCACCGCGCTGGTCGGCGCGTTCGAGTCGGAGCTCGACCTGGCCCTGGCCGGCATCCCGGTGTCCGACTTCATCGACCTGTTCCGCCACCATTCGCCCCGCCACGTCAACGTGCGTGCCATCGAACACCGGGTCCTGGACGGCACCGCCCAGGACGTCCACCGGGTGGTGTCGCCGTTGGCCATGGACGTCGCGGTGCCCCACGACGCACGGGCGGTGTTCGCCGGCATCGGTGACCGGCTGGCTCCGCCGGAGCAGGCGCACCGCCTCTGGACCCACTGGGAGGAGCCGGAGACGTGCTGGTTCCCGGGCAACCACGTGGGCTACCTCTGGTCGGACAAGGTCTGGGCCTTCGTCGACGCCGCCTGCCGGTCGAGGGGCCTGACCGCCTGACGTTCATGACGCGCGCAACTACCCTTGGGGCTGGAACGACCCGAGGAGATCGATGCGGCGACTGGTGGTGATCGGCGGTGACGCGGCAGGGATGACGGCGGCGTCACAGGCCCGGCGTGGTGCGGGCCGGGACGACCTGGAGATCGTGGTCCTCGAACGCGGCACGCGCACCTCCTACGCGGCGTGCGGGTTGCCCTACCTGGTCGAGGGCACCGTGACCTCGCCTGACCACCTGGTGGCACGCACCCCGGCCGAGTTCCGGGAACGGGGCATCGACGCCCGCATCCGCCATGAGGTCACGGCCATCGACACCGACGGGCGACGGGTGACCGTGCGGGACCTGGACGGGGACCGCGAGTTCGACCAGCCCTACGACGACCTGCTGATCGCCACGGGGGCGACGGGGCTCCGGCCCCCGCTGCCCGGCATCGACGCCGGGGGCGTGCTGGAGCTCCGCACCATCGACGACGCGTTGGCGCTGGACGAGCTCATCGGGGCCGGGGCCCGCCGAGCCGTGGTGGTGGGCGCGGGCTACATCGGCATCGAGGTGGCGGAGGCGCTGCTCGCCCGCGGGCTACGGGTCGCGGTGGTGGAACTGCTGGGCCAGAGCATGGCCGCGACCCTGGACCGGCCCATGGCCCAGCTGGTGGACGCCGCGCTGCGGGACGCCGGCGTGGACCTGCACCTGGACACCGCCGTCACCGGCTTCGCCACCGACGGGGGCCGCGTCACCGCGGTGGAGACCGCCGGTGGGTCGCTGCCTGCGGACGTCGTGGTCCTGGGCATGGGGATCCGCCCGTCGTCCGCCCTGGCCGTCGCCGCCGGCATCCCCGTGGGCGACCGGGGCGGCATCGTCGTCGACGACCACCAGCGCACACCGGTGCCCGGCGTCTGGGCCGCCGGTGACTGCGTCGAGTCCGTCCATCGCGTCAGCGGCCGACCGGGCGTGTACGCGTTGGGCACCCACGCCAACAAGCAGGGCCGGGTGGCCGGCATCAACCTGACCGGAGGGGACGCCGCGTTCGGCGGTGTGCTCGGCACCGCGGTCACGAAGTTCCAGACCACCGAGGTCGGCCGCACCGGCCTGACGCTGGCCGAGGCGCAGGCCCTCGGCATGGATGCGGCGGAGGTCACGACCGAGTCCCCGAGCCTTCCCCACTACTACCCCGGCGGGACGCCCATGCACCTCAGCATCGTGGCCGAGCGGGCCACCGGACGGTTGCTGGGGGCGCAGATCGTGGGGGGTCCCGGTGCGGCCAAGCGCATCGACGTCCTGGCCACCGCATTGTGGAACGAGATGACCGTGGAGGACGTCGGCGGCATGGACCTGTCCTACGCGCCGCCGTTCTCCCCCGTCTGGGACCCGGTGCTGCTGGCCGCGGGCAAGGCCGCGGCCAAGCTGTCCCGCCCGGCCTGAGGGTCCCGCCCGGCCCGGTGTCGGCCACGACCGCGCCGTAGGTCTGCATGGCCCGGGCCACCACCAGGGCCTGGGGCCCGAGGCCGGACAGGTCGGCGTCGGCCCGCAGCCGGAACCATGACCCCATGGAGGGCGCCGACGGGTCCGACGAGCGACCGTCGGAGTGCAGCGCAGGCCGGACGGCACCCGTCCTCCGACAGGCCCTGGGACCTCGGCCCGGCGGCGACGTAGCGTGCGGGCCATGAGCCTGCCCCCTCCCGCACCGGACCGCACCGCACTCGTCACCGGGGCCTCCTCCGGCATCGGCCTGGAGATCGCCCGCGAGCTCGCCCGGCGGGGCCACGGCGTCACGCTGGTGGCCCGCCGGGCCGACAAGCTGGCCGACCTGGCCCAGGAGCTCTCCGGCACCGGCGTGCGGGCCGAGGTGCTGGCCGCGGACCTGGCCGACCCGGACGCCCGGGCCGCGCTGCCGGCCCGGGCCCGCGACCTGGGCCTGGACGTGGACATCCTGGTCAACAACGCCGGTCTGTCCACCCTGGGTCCCGTGCACCGCAGTGACCCGGAGTCCGAGTTGCGCATGATCGAGGTCGACGTCGTGGCGGTCGCCGACCTCTGCAGCCGCTTCCTGCCCGAGATGGTGCGGCGGCGGCGGGGCGGCGTGCTCAACGTGGCCTCCACCGCGGCGTTCCAGCCCCTGCCGGGCCAGGCCGGGTACGGCGCGTCCAAGGCGTTCGTGCTGTCCTACACCCGGGCGCTGGCCGGTGAGCTCCGGGGCACCGGCGTGGGCGCGGCCGTGTTGTGCCCGGGACCGGTGGACACCGGGTTCGGCGAGGCGGCCGGGTTCAGCCACGAGGATGCGGAACAGGCGTTGCCGGCGTTCATGTGGGAGTCGGCGGAGGCGGTCGCCCGCACCGGGGTCGACGCCCTGGCGTCGGGTCGCACCGTCGCCATCCCCGGCACCGCCAACCAGGTGGCGGCCACGGTCGCCCACCTGGCCCCCAAGCGGCTGCTGGTCCCGCTGCTGGCCAGCCGCCACCCGGGACTGCGGGACTGACCACGCACCCAGGGGCCGGCCCGGGCCTGCCACCTGTCGCGGGCCCGCGCCGGCGGCTCAGGCCTGGACCTTGTCCAGCGTGCCGTCGGCCAGGTACTGGACGTAGCCACCGGTGGTCCGGTCGCCGCCGTCGACGTAGACGCGCACCACGGTGTTGGCGGAGAAGGGCAGGTCCTTCTCGGCGATGATGTGGGTCACCCCGTCACCGTTCTCGATGGTGGCGCCCAGTTGCTGCTCCACCAGCGCGGGAGCCCCGTCCAGGGCGGCCGCCACCGCGGCCCAGTTGACGGACTCCAGTGGGAACAGGTTCTCCTCCAGGGTCCCGTCGCCGCTGAGCTTGACGGGGTTCGGTTCGCCCACCTTGCCGTTGCGCCAGGCCCGCTCGTCCACGTTGGCGGGCGCGGCCGGGTCCTGGGACTGCAGGGACGCGTAGGCCGTGTCGTCCACCGGGAAGTGCGTCGTCAGCTGCAGCGCCTGCACCGGCCCGCCACCCAGGGCCTGCTCGTAGGCGTCCACGGCCGCGAGGAGCGACTCGGCCGGGGTGGCCGGCGTTGCGGCCGGCGTGGTGGAGGTCGCCGACGGCTCCCCGGTGGCCCGCACCGAGGTGGGGCTCCCGGCACCGTCCGACGTGGTCTGGGTGGTGGATGTCTGCGCCTTGCGGGCCGCGGACTCGAAGCGGGCGTCGCCGTCGTCACCTCCGCAGCCGGCGGCCGCCAGGGCCAGGGGGACCACGAACAGGGCGACGACCGATCGCGGGCGGGCGGCCGACCGCAGGCGGTGGGTGGTGTGGTTCATCCTGACGCTCCGATGCCGGACGGGGACGTGGTCCCGTTCAGGCTACGGAGCGCGGGCCGCTGTGCCTCATGGCGCGGACCCGTCCCCGCTCCCCGCGGTCGTCCCGGCAGGGGTCGTCCCCAGCGCGGCGGTGAGCGCGTCCAGCTGCTGGTGCAGTCCGGCGGTCAGTTCGGCCGGGCGGGGAAGGGCGCGGGCGCACGACGTCACCATCACGTCCAGGTGGTCCAGGTAGCTCCACGCCGTGATGTTGACCCCGATGCCCTCCAGGACGGGGCCGGCGGAGAAGAACTCGACCAGCCGTGCGCCCTCGACGTACAGCGGCGCCCGGGGCCCGGGGACGTTGGAGACCACCAGGTTGAACGGCGCCCGGTGCAGGTCGGCCACGGAGAGCCCGGAGTACATCCGCATGAGCCACGAGTACGGACGGGGCGGCGTGTAGGCCAGCCAGGTCTCCATGAGGTCACCGCCCAGGGCGGCGTGGAGCTCCTTGGCCGACGTGGTGGAACGGTGGACGGCACCGAGTCGGCGCACCGGGTCGGGCTCGTCGGTGCAGAGCGACACGAACAGGTTGGACACCTTGTTGCCCGACACCCGGGGCGGCCGGCCCGGCAGTGGCGGCGGGTCCGAGCTCACCGGCACGCCCGCCGACAGCGGACGGTCCGGGTGCTCGCCACGGCGGGCCAGGACGTCCATCACCGCACCACCGACCACGGTGAGCAACACGTCGTTGAGGGTCACCCCCGCGGCCCGCTTCGCCTCCAGCATGGGGGCCAGCGGCAGCGACGTGGTGGCCACCGCCCGCCGGCCGGTGATGGCCCGGTTGAGCGAGGTCACCGGGGTGTCCAGGACCGGCCGGGGCGGGGCCACGCCATCCGCGGCCCGCTGCCCCGCGGCCGCCACCCGGCGCCGGGCCATCCGGGCCCGTGTGTCGCGGATCACCGCCGGCAGCCGCCGCAGGTCGGCAAGGGACTCACGGAGCGCGACCAGGACCAACTGCGACCGCCCCGGCACCGCCTCGGCCCGCGGCGGCGCCGGCGGGCCGAGGTCGGACACCTCGGGCGAGGTGCTCATGATGGAGGCCAACAGGGCGGTGGCGGCGACGCCGTCGGCCACGGCGTGGTGAACCTTGACCAGCACCGCCACCCGTCCGTCGGCCCGGCCCTCCAGGAGCCAGGCCTGCCACAGCGGCCGGTCCCGCTCCAGTGGCTGCTCGGCCAGGCGGGCGACCAGCCGGTCCATCTCCTGCCCGGTGCCGGGCGCGGGGATCCTGGCACTGCGCACGTGGTAGTCCAGGTCCAGCGGGCCGGCGTCCACCCACAGCGGATGGTGCAGGTCCAGTGGCACCCGCACGATCCGGCGGCCGAAGGCCGGCCACGCCGCCATCCTGCGGCCCACCCGCTCCCGCAGCAGGTCCAGCGGCGGGGTGCCCCCCGGCGGCGGCTCCAGCACCGCCACCTTCAGGGTGTGCATGGGCTCGGAGGCCGTCTCGTTGTAGAGGAAGTTGGCGTCGAGGCCACTCAGACGTTCCATGGCGGATCCCCCCTGTGGGCCACCCCCGGCCCGGTGCCGGCACCCCTGACCACCGACCACCCGACCATACCCCACGCAACGATCTACGCTCCTGACGGTGACGTCAGATCCTCCACCCCCGGCCCATGTGGCCAGCGGTCCCCGACGGGCCGCGTCGTTCAACCTGGCCGACCTGTTCGAGTCCGTGGCGGACCGGGTCCCGGACCGCGTGGCGGTGGTGATGGGCGACGAACGGGTCACCTATGCCGGGTTGGACCACCGCGCCGACCGCCTGGCCGGCCACCTGCAGGAACATGGCGTGACCGCCGGGGCCAGGGTCGGCCTCCAGATGGAGAACGATCCTGCCTACCTGGAGACGATGCTGGCCGCGTTCAAGCTGCGGGCGGTGCCGGTGAACATCAACCACCGCTACGTCGCCGGCGAGCTCGACCACCTCTACCGCGACGCCGGGCTCCACACCCTGGTGGTGCACCGCGGCTTCGCGGCCAGGGCGGCCGAGGTGGCTGCCGGAGCCGGCGTCCGGCACGCGGTCGTGGTGGACGACCACCGACCCGACGGTGACGGTGGGAGCGGCGGAGGGAGCGGTGGCGATGACGCCCGACCTGGGCCTGCCCGGGGGCCAGTGCGACTACGACACCGCCGTCGAGGAGGCCGTGCCGCTGGCCGGGGGTGGGGCGCGGTCCGGCGACGACCACTACGTCGTCTACACCGGCGGCACCACCGGCGCCCCCAAGGGCGTGCTGTGGCGCCACGAGGACATCTTCTTCGCCGCCCTGGGCGGCGGGGACCCGTTCCAGTTCGGCGACTGGATCGATGACCCCGCGGACCTGGCCGGGCGCGTCCTGGACGTGCCCACCGTGTCGCTCCCAACGCCCCCGCTCATGCACGCCTCGGCCCAGTGGCTGGCACTGCACCAGCTCTTCTCCGGGGGCCGGGTGGTGCTCACACCCTTCGGGCGGTTCGACCCCCCGGAGGTGCTGGACCTGATCGGGCGCGAACGGGTGACCACCCTGGTGGTGGTGGGCGACGCCATGGTCCAGCCGCTGGTGGCCGCCCTGGAGGTGGACCCCGGCCGCTACGACCTCAGCCCCCTGATCGCGGTGGGGTCAGGCGGTGCCCGGCTGTCGCCGCACCTGGTGCAACGCCTGACCGCGCTCGCACCCCACGTGATCGTCGTCGACGCGTTCGGCTCGTCCGAGACCGGCACGCTCGGCTCGTCCTCGTCGGGCACGGGGACGGCGGCGTCGGGCACCGCGGGGCACGCCCGCTTCACCGTCGGGCCCCACACCGCGGTCCTGGCCGAATCGGACCACCGGCCGGTCGCGCCCGGGAGCGGGCAGGTGGGGCTCCTGGCCCGGAGCGGTCACGTCCCCCTCGGCTACCTGAACGACCCGGCCAAGACCGCCGCCACCATCGTGGCCGTCGACGGCGAACGGTGGGTGCTGCCCGGGGACCTGGCCACCGTGGACGCGGACGGCACCGTGGAACTGCTGGGTCGGGGCTCGTCCTGCATCAACACCGGGGGCGAGAAGGTCTACCCGGACGAGGTCGAGGTCGCGTGCACCTCCCACCCCGGCGTGGCCGACGCGGTGGTGGTCGGGGTACCGGACGAACGGTGGGGGGAACGGATCGTGGCCGTGGTGTCCCCGTCCGGGACGGCGGCCGACGTGCCGGATCTGGACGAGCTCCGCCACCACTGCCGGGACCGCCTCGCCGGCTACAAGCTGCCCCGGGGCCTGGTGGTGGTGGACCAGATCCGGCGCACGGCGGCCGGCAAGCCCGACCACCGCTGGGCGGTCGACACCGCGCTCGCCCACCAGCAGGGGACGGTCACCGGATGAGCCCCGGGACCGACCGCACGACGACGCCCGACCCCACGACCGGCGGCCCCACGCCTGCCGACCCGACCGCGAGCACCGAGGTACCGGCATGAACACCGTCCAGTCCCATCCCGCAGATCCGGACACCTCCCCGACGACCGGACCGGCCGGGAACGACGAGGCCACGGGGTCCTCCGAGCCCTGGTGGCACCCGCTCGGCGCGCTGGACCGCTGCGGGGCGGGTTGGCGGAGCGTGGAGAAGCACCTGGCCCGGCAGCCGTTCGCACGGGTGACGACCGCGCTGCCCCGCACGGCCCGTTGGGTCACCGACAACGTCCGCCACCGGGCCGAGGACACCCTTCCCGGCGTGCCCCGGGCCCGGATGACCGCCGCCATGATCGGTCACGTGGCCATGGACGAGTCGATCATGGCCATGGCCGTCGGCCCCAACCGCTTCCCCGGCCGTTCCGACTACCAACGGGTGGGGGCGGAGCTGGCCCAGGCCCGTGACCTGATGGCGGAACGGGGCTGGTCGGACGACCCCGTCAGCTACCACGTGGCACCGCCACCGCTGGAACGGCCCGCCGTCAGCCAGGGGTGGGCGCTGGGTCGGGCCTATGAGCGCCTGTGGTGGCCCAGCGGGTACGAGCCACCGGTGGGCATGCCCGGCCGGGACCGCTGGCTCGGCTTCGAGGCCAACCGCACGGCGTCG
Organism: uncultured Actinomycetota bacterium; assembly: GCA_963773765.1. Lineage (GTDB taxonomy): Bacteria > Actinomycetota > Acidimicrobiia > Acidimicrobiales > Microtrichaceae > CAVZCC01. The sequence continues at coordinate 170,825 of CAVZCC010000008.1, forward strand.
GCCTGGACCCTCCGCCACACCGACCGGCCCCGGCCCTGGATCCTGTGCGTGCACGGCTTCGGCACCGGCTCGGTCTTCATGGACCTGTTCGGCTTCCGAGCCGGCCACCTCCACGACGCGCTCGGGCTCAACGTGGCGGCCATCGTGCTGCCGGTGCACGGCTCGCGGAAGCCGTCCCGGCTGAGCGGCGAGGAGTTCCTGAACTTCGACCTGATGAACGCGGTGCACGGCCTGTCCCAGGCCGCGTGGGACATCCGCAGCCTCCTGGGGTGGATCCGGGACCAGGACCCCACCGGCATCGGCCTCTTCGGCGTGTCGTTGGGTGGGTACACCACCGCACTGGTCGGCGCCCTGGAGTCGGACCTCGACCTGGCGCTCGCCGGCATCCCCGTGTCCGACTTCGTCGGCCTGTTCCGCCACCACGCCCCGCACCACGTGCACCTCCGGGCCATCGAGCACCGCGTCCTGGACGGCACCGCGGAGGAGGTCCACCGGGTGGTGTCGCCGCTCGCCATGGCCCCCGTGGTCCCGCCCGGGGCCCGGGCGGTCTTCGCCGGCCTGGGCGACCGCCTGGCCCCGCCCGATCAGGCCCACCGCCTCATCACGCACTGGGACCAACCCGAGACGCTCTGGTACCCGGGCAACCACGTTGGGTACATGTGGTCGGACCACGTCTGGAAGTTCGTGGACCGGGTGCTCGAGGAGCATGGCCTGGTGGCCTGAACCGGGCGGTCGCGTCACCGGGCCGGTTCACGAGCGGTCCCCAACGCGGAAACGGGCACGAAACGTCCATCGGTGACGATCGGGGCGGCCGAACCGCCCCCCGGCGCGGCCGGGAGGAAGGTCCACCCATGGCGCAGGCCGACCCCAGCGACATCAACGCCCACCTGATCGCGCCGCTGCAGGCCCACGTCATCGTGCTGTTCGGCGCGACCGGCGACCTGGCCCGGCGCAAGCTGGTGCCGGGGCTGTTCCACCTGGCCGGGGCGGGGCTGCTGCCCGACTACCGGATCGTGGGCACGTCGCTCGACGACCTGGACGACGGCGCCTTCCGCGACGTGGCCCGTGGCGCCCTCGACGAGTTCGCCCGACGCCCGGTGACCGAGGACGAGTGGGCGGCCTTCGCGGACAGCCTCAGCTTCGTCCCGACCTCCGCCGGCCCCGGGGCCCTCGCCCGGGCGGTCGCCGCCGCCGAGTCCGAGCTCGGTGGGGAGCCCGGGCGGCTGCACTACCTGAGCGTCCCGCCCCGCGCCGCCCTGGCCGCGGTCCAGATGCTGGCCGACGCGGAGCTGGTCGAGCGGTCCCGCATCATCATGGAGAAGCCGTTCGGCACCGACCTGCGCACGTCGCTCGCGCTCAACGCCGCGTTGCACGAGACCTTCGAGGAACGCCAGATCTTCCGGATCGACCACTTCCTGGGCAAGGAGGCCGCGCTCAACATCCTGGCGTTCCGGTTCGCCAACGGCCTGTTCGAACCCATCTGGAACCGGGAGCACATCGACCACGTCCAGATCGACGTGCCCGAGACCCTGTCGGTCGGATCCCGCGCGCCGTTCTACGAGGCGACCGGCGCCTACCGGGACATGGTGGTGACCCACCTGTTCCAGGTGCTGGCCTTCATGGCCATGGAACCGCCCACCGCGCTGGAGCCCCGCGCCATCAGCGAGGAGAAGAACAAGGTCTTCCGGTCGATGAGCCCGATCGAACCCGCCCACGTGGTGCGGGGCCAGTACACCGGGTACCTGGACGAGGCCGGCGTGTCGCCCGACTCCGAGACCGAGACGTTCGTCGCCCTGCGGTGCGAGATCGACAACTGGCGCTGGGCCGGCGTGCCGTTCTACCTGCGCACCGGCAAGCGCCTGGCCGAGGGCGCCCGCATCATCTCGATCGCGTTCCGCGAGCCGCCCAAGTCCATGTTCCCCACCGGCTCCGGCGTGGGGGCCCACGGACCGGACCACCTCACCTTCGACCTGGCCGACGCCTCCAAGCTGTCGCTGTCGTTCTACGGCAAGCGGCCCGGGCCGGGGATGAAGCTGGACAAGCTGAGCCTGCAGTTCGCCCTGCACGAGACGGACTCCGACGTGCTCGAGGCCTACGAACGGCTGATCCACGACGCCATGAGCGGCGACCACACCCTGTTCACCACCGCCGAGGGCATCGAGCGGCTGTGGGAGCTGTCGACCCCACTGCTGGAGAACCCGCCACCGGTGCGGCCCTACGCGCCCGGGTCATGGGGCCCGAACGCCATCCACCAGCTGATCGCCCCGTACGCCTGGCGACTGCCCTTCGAGCGGGCCTGGCGGACCACGTAGCTGTGACGACCGGAGCCCGGCCGCACCCGCTTCCGGCGTCACTTCTCGGTGCCGCACACCCAGAAGTGACGCCGGAATCGGGGAAGGGAGGGGTCAGAGGATGAACAGCATCTCCTGGTAGGTGGGCAACGGCCAGAGGTTGTCCGCCACGCAGTCCTCCAGCCGGTCCACCGCGGACCGCACCGCCATGGTGGCGGGCACCAGCACCTTGCCGGCGTGGGTGGCCTCGTCCAACCCCGAGCCGTCCTCGTCATGGGCCAACTCCGCCCGCAGGGCGGCCAGCGCCACCTGGAGCTGGCCGATCCCGGCGGAGACCTCGTCGAGCGAGGTCGGGTCGAACTCGTAGCCGATGGCCTGGAGGCTGGCTGCGTTGACGGCCAGCTCGGTCTGGTAGCGCAGGGCCGACGGGAGCAGCGTCGTGGTGGCCAGCTCCAGCGTGCTGCGGGCCTCCACCGCCACACTCAGGCTGTACTGCTCCAGGGCGACCTCGTAGCGGCTGTCCAGCTCCCGGTGGTTGAGCACCCCGTAGGCAGAGAACAGCTCCTGGGCCTCGTCGGTGTCGTACTCGGGCAGGGCCTCCACGCTGGTGCGCAGGTTGGGCAACCCCCGGGCCGCCGCCTCCTCCTGCCACGCATCCGCGTAGCCGTCGCCGTTGAACACGACCGCACCGTGGGTGGTGATGATGTCCTTGAGCAGCGCCTGCACGGCATCGTTGAAGTCGGTGCCGGCCGCCACCGCGGACTCCAGCTCACCGGCGATGAAGTCCAGGGACTCGGCCAGGATCGTGTTGATCACCACCATCGGGCCGGCGATCGACTGGGACGAGCCCGGGGCCCGGAACTCGAACCGGTTGCCGGTGAAGGCGAAGGGGCTGGTCCGGTTGCGGTCGCCGGGGTCCGCGGGCAGCTCCGGGATGGTGTCCACGCCGACCACCAGGGCACCCTTGCCCTTGGACGCCGTGGCGCCACCCTTGGCGATCTGCTCGAACACGTCGGCCAGCTGCTCACCCAGGAAGATCGAGATGATGGCGGGCGGGGCCTCGTTGGCACCCAGTCGGTGGTCGTTGGACGACGACGCCACGGTGGCCCGCAGCAGCCCGCCGTGGCGGTGCACGGCCCGGATCACCGCTGCGCAGAACACCAGGAACTGGGCGTTGTCGTGCGGGGTGTCGCCGGGTGAGAGCAGGTTGCCCTCGCTGGCGTTGCCGAGCGAGAAGTTGACGTGCTTGCCGGACCCGTTGACCCCGGCGAAGGGCTTCTCGTGGAAGAGCGCCTCCATGCCGTGCTTCTGGGCCACCCGGCGCAGCGTGACCATGAGCAGCTGCTGGTGGTCCGCAGCCAGGTTGGACTTCTCGAACACGGGGGCGATCTCGAACTGGCCGGGAGCGACCTCGTTGTGTCGGGTCTTGGCCGGGATGCCCAGCTTGAACAGCTCACGCTCCGCGTCGAGCATGAACGCCAGCACCCGTTCCGGGATGGCACCGAAGTAGTGGTCGTCGAACTCCTGGCCCTTGGGCGGGTGGGCGCCGAACAGCGTCCGGCCCGACGCCAGCAGGTCGGGGCGGGCGTAGTAGAAGCTGCGGTCGATCAGGAAGTACTCCTGCTCGGCGCCGGCGAAGGACACCACGGCGTCGGGGTCCTCGTGGCCGAACAGGCGCAGCACCCGCTGGGCGTGGACGTTCATGGCCTGCTGCGACCGCAGCAGCGGCGTCTTGTGGTCCAGCGCCTCGCCGGTCCAGGACACGAACACCGTCGGGATGCACAGGGTGTTCCCGTTCGGGTTCTCCAGGATGTAGGCCGGGCTGGTGACGTCCCAACCGGTGTAGCCCCGGGCCTCGAAGGTCTCGCGCAGGCCCCCGTTGGGGAAGCTCGACGCGTCCGGTTCGCCCTGCATCAGCGTCTTGCCCGCGAACTCCGCGATGGAGGCGCCGGTGGCGTCGGGCTCCAGGAAGCTGTCGTGCTTCTCCGCGGTCAGGCCGGTGAGCGGGTAGAAGACGTGGGCGTAGTGGGTGGCGCCCTTCTCGATGGCCCAGTCCTTCATGGCCGACGCCACCACGTCGGCCACCCCCGGCTCCAGCGGCTTGGCGTGCTCGATGGTGGCGAGCAGCGACGTGAACACCGACTTCGGCAGCCGGGACTTCATCACCGACTTGCTGAAGACGTTCTGGCCGAAGATCTCACCCGGGGTCTCGGTGGGCGAGAACGAGTGGGCCGGGGGCTGGTACTTGCTGACGGCCTCGATGGCCTGCAGGCGGGCCGTGCTTCCACTCATGTCGCGCTCCTCGCATGGGCCCCGGGTCCGGGGCAGGGTCGGTGGGTGTCCGTGTCGACGGGGCCGACCGTAGGAGCGACGTGTTTCGGGACCTTTTCGGCACGGTGACACCCCTGGTCGCAGAAGCCGGCTCCATGATTCCCGCATATCCGGCTGTGATGGATCTCTTCCCCGGTGTCTGCGGCTTTCTGGGGTATCTTGGCCCGCATGTCCTCGTACCGAACCTCCCAGGTGGCGGATCTGCTGGGTGTGAGCCCGGACACCGTCCGCCGGTGGTGTGACGACGGGCGGCTCCGGGTGGGGCGCAGCGAGGGCGGTCACCGCACCGTGGACGGCGCCGACCTGGCCCGCTACCTGACCGAACAGGCTGCGGCCTACGAGCCCGACTCGGTCATGGCGCAGTCGGCCCGGAACCGCTTCACCGGGATCGTCACCCGCGTCGACCGGGACAAGCTGGTGGCGGTGGTGGAGATCCACGCCCCACCGCACCGGCTGGTGTCGATGATGACCCGGGAGGCCGCCGACGAGCTGGACCTGCAACCCGGCGACCTGGCCACCGCTGCGGTGAAGTCCACCAACGTCGTCGTGGAGGTCCCGACGGCGTGAACGCTGTGTTCACCACCAGGAGGAGGTGCCCGTGCCGAGGCACCTGAACCTGGCCGTCGCGGCCGTCGCGGCGCTGGCCTTCGTGGTCGGTGGATGCAGTTCCGACGACGACTCGTCGTCGGTCACCTCGACCACCGCCACGACCGCGCCCGACGCTGACGGGCGCCGATCACGGTGTCGGCCGCGGCGTCACTGACGGAGGCCTTCACCACCATCAAGGACGACTTCGTGGACGCCAACCCGGGCGCCACCGTCACCATCAACTTCGGATCGTCGGGCACACTGGCGACCCAGATCACCGAGGGCGCCCCCGCCGACGTGGCCGCGTTCGCCGACCAGGCACCGATGACGACGCTTGACGACGCCGGCCTCCTGGCCGCGCCGGCGCAGGTGTTCGCCCGCAACCAGTTGGTCATCGTGACCCAGCCCGGCAACCCGAAGGGGATCACGTCGTTGGCGGATCTGGCCACCGTGGGAACCGTCTCGCTGTGCGTCGGAGACGGCGCCGTGCGGGAAGTTCGCCGACCAGGTCCTGCAGCAGGCCGGGGTGACCATCCCCGCCGGCAGCATCACGCGTGGCACCGGACGTCAAGGCCACCCTGACCGCGGTGACGCGAGGGTGATGCCGAGGCGGGCATCGTCTACGTGACGGACGCCGACGCGGCCGGCGACAAGGTGGACACCGTGGAGATCGCGGAGGCCGACAACGTGGTGGCCACCTACCCCATCGCGGTCATCAGGGCCACCACGAACCGTCGAGCCGCGGAGGCCTTCCAGGACTACGTGCTCTGGGGCCGGAGGCCCAGGCGGTGCTCACGGACGCCGGCTTCCTCGCCCCGTGACGGCCACACCAGTGACGATCGCACCGTGACCGGATCCCGGCGACGGCCGCCGCTCCCGGTGCTCGCCGCCGCCGGGCTGCGCCGGTCGCTGTTCTTCGCCCTCCCCCTGGTCGGCCTCGTCCGCCGGGCCTCGTGGGCCACCCTGGTCGGACGACCTGACCTCACCCGACGCGCTGGAGCGCGCTGCGGCTGTCGCTGGTGTGCTCCCTGGGGGCCACCGCGCTGTCGGTGCTGTTCGGCATGCCGCTGGCCTGGGTCCTGGCCCGCGTCCCGTTCCCGGGCACGGGCCCTGGTCCGTGGCCTGGTGCTGCTGCCGCTGGTGCTGCCGCCCGGTGGTCGGCGGCGTCGCCCTGCTCGCCGCCTTCAGCCGTCGCGGCATCGTCGGCGGGTACCTCTACGACTGGTTCGGCATCCAGCTGACCTTCACCACCGCGGGCGCGATCCTGGCCGAGACCTTCGTGGCCCTCCCGTTCTTCGTCATCACGGTCGAGGCCGGGCTGCGGTCCATGGACCGCCGCTACGAGGACGTCGCCGCCACCCTCGGCGCCGGACGGCGGGTGACGTTCCGGCGGGTGACCCTGCCGATGATCGCCCCGGCCGTGATCGCCGGCACGGTGCTGTCCTGGGCCCGGGCCCTCGGCGAGTTCGGGGCCACCATCACGTTCGCCGGCAACATCGTCGGACGCACCCAGACCCTGCCGCTGGCGGTGTACCTCCAGCTCGAGTCCAACCCCGACGTGGCCGTCGCCCTGAGCCTGGTGCTGCTGGTGGTGTCGCTGACCGTCATCGTGTCGCTGCGCGAGCGATGGCTGGGGACCTCATGACGCTCGACGCCCGCATCGCCCTCCGGCTGGGGACGCTGGACCTGGACGTCGACCTGCGGGTCGGCGCGGGCGAGGTGCTGGCCCTCCTCGGACCCAACGGCGCGGGCAAGACCACGGTGCTGCGCACGCTGGCCGGGCTCCAGGGCGTGGACCGGGGACGCATCACCCTGGACGGCGGCGTGGTCGACGACCCCGGCCAGGTCGACCTTCGTCCAGTCCGAGGACCGGCCGGTGGGCGTGGTGTTCCAGGACTACCTGCTGTTCCCCCACCTCAACGTGCTCGACAACGTCGCCTTCGGCCCCCGGGCCCGGGGCGCGCCCAGGGCAGCGGCCCGGCGGGCGGCGCAGGCCTGGGTCGACCGGTTCGGGCTGGCCGACCATGGCCCGGGCCCGGCCGTCGGCCATCTCCGGCGGACAGGCCCAGCGGGCGGCGCTGGCCCGGGCGCTGGCCACCGATCCCCGGCTCCTGCTGCTGGACGAGCCGATGGCGGCGCTCGACGCCGGGACGCGGGCGACCGTGCGGCGCGACCTGCGCCACCACCTGGCCGACTTCGACGGCGCCACGGTCCTGGTCACCCACGACCCGCTCGACGCGCTCGCCCTGGCGGACCGGGTCGTCGTCCTGGAGGAGGGCAGGGTCACCCAGGCGGGCACGATCGCCGAGGTCACCTCCCGGCCCCGCACCCCCTACGTGGCGCAGCTGATCGGCGTGAACCTGCTGCGGGGCGACGGCGACGGCCACCGGGTGCGGCTGGACGGCGACGCCACCATCACCGTGGCCGACGCGGTCGACGGGCCCACCCTGCTGGTCGTCCGACCCCAGGCCGTCGCCCTGCACAGATCGCGGCCGGAGACGAGCGCCCGCAACCAGTGGGCGTGCCACATCACCGGGTTCGACCTGATGGGCGACCACGTGCGGGTGCGCCTCGCCGGCCCGGTCGACCTGGTGGCGGACGTGACCCCGGCCGCGGTCGCCGACCTGGGCCTGGTCGAGGGCGGTTCCGTCTGGGCGTCGGTCAAGGCGACCGAGGTGACCGCCTACCCGGAGTGACCTGGGCGCGTCCCGGCCAGCGGGATCAGACCGGACGGCCGTCGGCGTCGCAGGGGAGTTCGTCGCCGCGGTGCGTCGCCGCGAACTTGGCGGTCATCATGTCGTCCGCAGCCCGCAGGTCGGTGGGTTCCACCGCCACCACCCCGTCGTACTTGCCGTCGATCTCGAGCAACATCAGCTGCATCCCGCCCAGTGCCGTGACGAGGACCAGGAGCGCCCCGACCTGCACCCGCCGAGACACGTAGGGCAACGTGAACACGGCCAGGGAGAACACACCGAGGGCACTGATGCCCAGGAGCAGCAGGTTGAGCTCGACCGGCACCGACGGACGGGCCTCGGTGATCCGCTTGCGGCGGGCCTCGGCCCGCTCGCGGTCCACCGACAGCAGCGTTCCGTACGGCTGCTCGCTCCGCTCGGACGCGAGGCGGGCCATCGGATCGTCGATCTTGTTGCCCCAGAGGCTGACCGCCGGATCAACCGCCGCCCGCTCGTCCAGGAGGCCCCATTCGATCTCGGCCACGGCCCGGGAGTAGCAGATGACGGACGACTGCAGCGGTGCTGCGTACTCGGGCGGCAGGTAGCCCGCGATGTCGAACTCGGCCAGCACCTTGCCGGCCTCCTCGCTGGACGCATCGCGGACCGTCTTGTACGACGCAAAGACCTGGACGAGCAGGAACGCGAGCAGGAGCACGGACAGCGTCAGCAGGGGCGACACCAGCAGTTCGAGCTTCACGCCCTGGACCTCGGACGTCGCGAACGGCCGGACCCAGTGGTTGGCGACCAGGCCGGCGACGAACGCGACCGCGAGGACGACGATGATGATCCACACCCTGCGGCCCCCAGTGCGCTTCCAGATGGTCCGCCCGGACTGTACTCCCGGCAACGACGCTTGCCCGTGGCCGACGCCGGTGATCCGCCCCGTCGGGCACAACGGAAGCCGAGGTGGCTCATCCCGGTGTCGACCATCTGCGGACGGCGGGCAGCAGGGCGGTAGCGCATGCAGTAGCTGTCGGCACAGAGGAACGACCCCCCTTGATCACCCGGCGGGGCACGCGGAACTGGGGCTGGGCCGGATCCATGCTCTCCTCTGCCGTGCCACCCCGGGGTCACGCGGGACGCAACACGACGCGGCGTCGGACCAACGCAGCTCCTGGTACCAGTCGTCGGTCCACTCCCACACGTTCCCGGCCATGTCCGACAGCCCGAACCCGTTCGGCGGGAAGCTCCCGACGGGTCGTGGTGCCCGAGCCGGGCTCGGACCGCCACGGGAAGTCCCCGAGCCAGTGGTTGGCCAGCCGCTCCCCCGCCGCCTCCGGTCCTCCCCCAGGTGAAGGTCGCACCGTCCAGCCCGCCGCGGGCCGCACGCTCCCACTCGGCCTCGGTCGGCAGGGCACATCCGGCCCACGCCGCGTAGGTCGCGGCGTCCTCGTGGGCGACGTGGACCACCGGATGCCGCCCACGGCCGGCGAGGTCGCTGCCGGGCCCCTCCGGTCGGTGCCAGGACGCGCCGGGTCCAGGTCCACCACTGACTGAGGTGGCGCAGGTCCACCGGTCCGGTGGTGCGGCGTGAACACCATGGACCCCGGCACCAGGTTCTCCGCCGGGGCGCCCGGGAACTCCGCCGGGTCCAGCGGCCGCTCGGCCACGGTGACGTAGCCGGTGGCGGCGACGAAGGCGCCGTACTCGTCGTTGGTCACCGGGGTGTGGGACATCCAGAACCCGCCCACTTCCACGGTGCGGCTCGGGGCCTCCTCCGGATAGTGGGCGTCGGAACCCATGCGGAAGGCCCCGCCGGGGATCCAGGCCAGGGCCCCGTCCCCGGCACCCGGCGCAGCGGCGTCACCCGACTCATGCGGCCCGGGGATCATGCGCTGGGCAGGCCCTCCTGCATCTTGGCCAGTGCGCCCTCGAGGCCGAACGTGGCCGGCTTCTGCCGGGGCGGGAACTCGGCGAACGTGGCGACCATCTGGGCCACGAACGCCTGCGCGGGCACCAGCATGAACGTGTCGGTCGAGCATCCAGTCCCAATAGGTGTTGGACGTGATGTCCGCCCGCTCGTACGGATCGGTCCGCAGGTTGAAGATCTTGGGCACGCGGCAGCGGCGTGAAGGGCTCGGCCCAGACCTGCAGGGTGCCCTGGACACGTTGCTCCATGAACACCATCTTCCAGTTGTCGAACCGGACCGCAGTGAGGTCGCCGTCGTCGTTGACGTAGAAGAAGAAGTTGCGGGGGCTCGAGTCCGCCTCCCCCGTGAGGTAGGGCAGCTGGTTGTGGCCGTCCAGGTGGACCTTGTACGTGGCCCCGGACAGGTCCGCGCCGCCCTTCAGCCGTCTCGGCGATGTCCGGCACACCGGCCGCGGCCAGGAGCGTGGTGAACCAGTCGGCGTGGCTCACGATCCCGTTGAGCACCGTGCCCGCCGGGAAGTGGCCGGGCCAGCGCGTCACGGCCGGCACGCGGTAGCCGCCCTCCCAGTTGGTGTTCTTCTCGCCCCGGAACGGCGTCGTGCCCGCGTCCGGCCAGGAGTTCAGGTGGGGTCCGTTGTCCGTGGAGTACACGACGATCGTGTCGTCGGTGATGCCCAGTTCGTCGAGCAGGTCGAGAAGGCTCCCGACCAGCGTGTCGTGGTCGATCATCACGTCGTGGTACTCGGACTGCCAGCGGCCCGCCTGGCCCTTGCTCTCCGGCTTCACGTGGGTGCGGAAGTGCATGTGGGTGGCGTTGAACCACACGAAGAACGGCGTGCCCTCCTCCACCTGACGGCGGATGAAGTCGACCGCGGCCTCCGCGAACTCGTCGTCGACGGTCTGCATCCGCTGCTTGGTCAGCGGGCCGGTGTCCTCGATGCGCTGGGTGCCGTCACCGTTGGCCCAGGTGTGCAGCACGCCGCGGGGGCCGAACCGCTCGCGGAACTGGGGGAACTCGTCCGGCGAGGGGTAGTCGTCCAGTTCCGGCTCCTCCTCGGCGTTGAGGTGGTAGAGGTTGCCGAAGAACTCGTCGAAGCCGTGGACCGTGGGCAGGTGCTCGTCGCGGTCGCCGAAGTGGTTCTTGCCGAACTGGCCGGTGGCGTACCCCTGGGCCTTGAGCGCGGTGGCGATCGTGGGGTCCTCGGCCTGCAACCCGAGCGCGCTCCGGGCAGACCGACCTTGGTCAGGCCGGTCCGCACCGGGTTCTGGCCCGTGATGAACGCAGCCCGGCCCGCCGTGCAGCTCTGCTCGCCGTAGTAGTCGGTGAATCGGACGCCCTCGTCCGCGATCCGGTCGATGTTGGGCGTGCGGTACCCCATGAGGCCGTCGCTGTAGCAGCTCAGGTTGGAGATGCCGATGTCGTCACCCCAGATCACCAGGATGTTCGGCTTGTCGTTCGGCATCAGGTATCCCTTCCTTGGTCTGCCACTCCGGCGGCGATGCTAACCAAGCGGTCGGCCCGACGGCCGGGCCGGAGGTGAACAGTTCCCCAACAGCGACGACGCCCCCGGGGTGGTGGGGTTCACTGGATGAGCCCCAGGCCCTTCTGGCAGTGGGGGCCGCCCCAGTGCTCCACGATCTTGCCGTCCCGGATCCGCAGGATGGCGGTGCCGTTGATGTGGACCGGCTCCCCGGACGGGGGCACGTCGAAGAAGGCCGCCCCGGTGTGGGTGCCGCGCACGGACCAGTTGGACACGACCAGGTCGTCGGACTCGATCAGGAGCTCCACGGAGAACTCCATGTCGGGCAGGGCGGCCATGATCTCGTTCCACCACTCCTGCTCGTCGCCCCGCACGTCGCTGCCCACCCGGCCCGGCGCCACGCGGGCGGTGACGTGGCTCACGAAGTCCGGGGACCAGAAGTCGTACACCGCCTCCGTGTCACCCGTGAACATGGCGTTCGAGTAGTCACCCAGCATCTTCAGGTTCTCCGACATGGCGTGGACGATACCGAGGCGACCCGACCGGGGCGTGACGGTCGCCCGGTCAGCGCGCCGGAGGAGCGTGCACGATCACGATCGAGTGGGTGGTGGTGGCGGCGTGGCGGAAGGCGGCGAGCTCGACGTACTCCGGGGAGTTCCACCAGGCCAGGCAGGCCTCCTCGGAGTCGAAGCCGATGATCACGGTCCGGCCGTCCGCCCGCTCTCCCTCCAGGAGGACGGGGTGGTCGTCGTAGGTGACGAAGCGCCCGCCGTGGGCCTTCAGGATGGGGAAGAAGCCCTGCTCGTAGCGGCGGTACCCGTCGGGGTCGTTCACGGTGAAGTGGGCGATGAAGTGCACGGGGCCGGGGGTGGACATCAGGTGGGCTCCTTGTTCGGGTGGCGGTGTTCCGGTGGCGGTGACTCGGTGGCGGGTCAGGTCGGCGGGGCCAGCGAGGCGAGGGTCGCGTCGATGCCGGCGCGGAGGTCGCCGGCCCCGCTCCGGGCCAGGACCAGGAGGCCCTCGAAGGCCAGGAGGAGGCTTGTGGCCAGGACGGCGCTGTCGACGTCGGTCCGCACCTGGCCGGCGGCCTGGGCCCGCTCGACCTGGATCCTCAAGGCCGAGCGGATCACCTCGAGGCCGGCCGTGACCGCGCTACGGATCTCCGGGGCCCGGAACGCGGTCTGGCTGGCGGTGACGGTGAGCAGGCACCCCCGGGGACGGTCCTCCCCCCGGTGCGGTTCGAGCACCGACACGAAGAACGCCCGCAGGCCATCCATCGGATCGTCTGCACCGTCGAGGAACCGCCGGATGCGGCCGCGGACCACCCGGTCGACGTACCGGTCGACGCTCGACGCCACCAACGTGTCCTTGGTCGGGAAGCGTCGGTAGATCGACGGGGCCCGCAGGTCGAGTGCGACCTCCAGGTCACGGATCGTCACCGCATCACAGCCGTCCCGCCAGAAGAGGTCCGTCGCCCGGTCCAACACCTCTGCTTCTGGGTACTTGGCTGGTCTGGCCACTGCTCCTCCGGGTCCGCCGGGACGGGCCGCCGTAAGATAGCAGCTGCTACTCCACACGCCGCCGGGGAGGGCGGCGCTCCGGATCACGTCTTGCGACGGGCGCTCACCGGGACAGGGCGCGGCCGATGAGTTCGGGCGTGGATCGCAGTCTCTGTCGGTACGGTCTGGACCCGCGATCGATCGGAGGCGGAATGGGCAAGCTGATCTATTCGGTACTGGGCTCGCTGGACGGCTACTACGAGGACGCGGACGGGAGGTTCGACTGGGCGGCGCCGGACGAGGACGTGCATGCGTTCGTCAACGATCTCGAGCGGCCGATCGGGACCCACCTGTACGGGCGCCGGATGTACGAGACGATGGTCTTCTGGGAGACCGCGCCGGCCGACGGCGAACCGGCGGTGTTCCGCGACTTCGCCGGGATCTGGCGGGCCGCCGACAAGGTCGTGTACTCACGCACCCTCCAGACGCCATCCAGCGCGAGGACCCGGATCGAGCGCGAGTTCGACCCGGACGCGGTCCGGCAGCTGAAGCTGTCCTCGACGACCGACATCTCGATCGGGGGCGGCGACCTCGCCGCGTCAGGCGATCGGCGCCGGGTTGGTCGACGAGTGCCATCTCTTCCTGTGCCCGATCGTGGTCGGAGGCGGCAAACGCGCCCTGCCGGACGACGTCCGGGCGCAGCTCGAACTGCTCGATGAGTGCCGCTTCGACAACGGCGTCGTGCATCTCCACTACCGGGTGGACGCCTGATCACGACCACACGACGCAGGAGATCGACCGATGCACCAACCAACGCTCTTCCTGACGGTCGGGTTGCCGGGTACGGGCAAGACCACGGCCACGCGACGGATCGAGGCCGAGCAGGGAGCACTCCGCCTGACGAAGGACGAGTGGATGAAGGCCCTGTTCGGCCGCGACAACCCGGCCTCGGCGTCGGACGTCATCGAAGGCCGGCTGATCGACGTGGGGATGCGCGCCCTCGAGCTCGGCATCGACGTCGTCATCGATTTCGGCCTCTGGAGTCGCGACGAACGGTGTGCCCTGCGGCAGCTGGCAGCGGACGTCGGCGCAGCTGTCGTGATCCGCTACTTCGAGCTCACACCCGCCGAGCAACGGGTCCGCCTCGACCAGCGTCTGGCAGACGCTCCACATGAGACGTGGCCCATGTCCGAGCGGGAGCTCACGGACTGGGCGTCCAGGATCGACGTCCCGACATCGGCCGAGCTCGATGGGAGCGAACCGATCGGCGACCCGCCCGGTGGCTTTGCGACGTGGCGTGAGTGGAGCGCATCTCGCTGGCCGCCGTCCGCGTCATGAACCGTCGTCCCGAAGGCCACGGAGTCGTCCGGCGCAGCCCGTCTCGAGATGGGACTGCTGATTCCGCCCCGACGAGCAACGGAACCCACCTCGGCGCATCAGCCGCGACCGTCAGCTGTCGCCGCATCCCAGAGCTCGGCGTCGCCGCTGTTGGCCCAGTCGGTCCACCCATCCTCGTAAGCGGCAGGGGCGAACGGCCCATCGACTCGTTCGCGCCTCCACCGTTCTGTCAGGAGGCGAACGGCGGAGGCCCGAGCAGGTCGGTTCCCAGATGCTGTGCTGCTGCGTCCCGGACGCGATCGAGATCCATCGGGCCGGGTCCTGGCCCGGTCGCGGGTTTGCTTGCTTCCAGGTAGAACCTCTGCGCTGATCCGGGCGTCTGGATGAAGAGGAGCCGGGCCTTCTCAGATCGGACGACGAACGCGTGGGGCACACCCCGAGGCGACAGGGACATGCTCCCAGCGTCGAGCTGGTGCTCGTCGCCGTCGAGGTTCAGCACGATCTTCCCCTCGAGCACGTACACCGTCTCATCCACGTCGGGGTGCCGGTGCAACGGTGTCATCTTCCCCTGGGTCAACTCGTCTTCGAACATGAGGAACGCGCCGTCGGTGTCCTCGGTATGGACCTTCCACGTGTGGGTGCCTCCGCCAGCGAACCAGCGACGGTCACCTTCTCCCGCTGCCCTGACGATCGACTCGGTGTTCGGCATGACGCACCCCCTCCTTGATGGGACAGCTGTCCCATAACGAGACTAGGTATCATGAGGTCGCATGTCAACGCCCTACGAAACCAGCGGTCGCACCAGCCAGAAGCAGCGCACCCGCGCCGCCCTGGTCGACGCCGCAAGGGCCATCGTGGCGAGCGGGTTGACGCCGACCGTGGAGGACGTTGCAGCCGCGACGTCAATTTCGCGCTCCACGGCGTATCGGTACTTCCCCAACCAGCGGGCGCTGTTGGCCGCTGCTCACCCGGAGATCGACGCGTCGAGTCTGCTGCCCGCTGATCCGCCGGAGGGGGCTCGCGAGCGACTCGAGTTGGCGGTTCGCGCCTTCGTGGATCTGATCGTCGACACCGAGACACAACAGCGCACCATGCTCCGCCTCTCCTTGGAGGCTGACCCGGCCGAGAGGGCAGACCTTCCGCTCCGCCAGGGCCGGGCCATCGACTGGTTCACCGAAGCACTGGAACCAGCTCGCGCCCAACTCGGCGATGCCGGCCTCCGTCGCCTCGTCCTCGCAATCCGAACCGCCACCGGCATCGAGGCGCTCATCTGGCTCACTGACATGGGCGGCCTCACCCGCGACGAAGCAGCGAGTCTGATGAGATGGTCAGCAACATCTCTCTTCCGAGCAGCAACGGACGAGGAGTGAGCGTCACCCAGCACTGGATGGGCGCGGCAGAGACTCGGTGAACTCCACCGGCATCCGTCGAACGCCCTGGTTGGAGCGGTCTTCCGCTCGGCCCTGGTGGCGAAGGTGGATACTGCCGCCTAGAAGACAGTGCCGCCTAGACACAGTGCCGCCTCGCTCGTACACGACCGGGAGCGCAGGAACCGGGCCCGACAGTGAACCCCTACGCCGACAACGTGGTCCTCACCCGCTCGACACCGGGTGCCGGTGCTGCAGCTCGGCCAACGTGGCGAAGATCTCGGGGCGGGTCATCGCCTGCGGGGTGAGGGCGTCCTCGCCGTAGCCGGCCTCGCCGAGCATCGCCACGGTGTCCCGGAGGACCCAGGCGTGACCGACGAACTCATAGGAGTCTGCGGAACGCCTGTGCCGGTACATCCGGGCCGCCAGGTCGTTCGACCCGAGCCGGGCCGCGGCGTAGGCGGCAACCATGGGCGCGCCGGTCATCCAGTGATCGATCCCGGTCCGGTCGGTGATCCGGACGTAGTCGCCCACCTCGGCGACAGCAGCCGCCGGATCGGATGCCGTCCGCGCCAACGCCAGGTTCAACATCGTGGACGTCTTGACCAGGGACCCTCCCTCACGCCAGCCGGGGAACCGTTCGGCCAGTTCGAGCACCCGGCGCACCTTGGACTCGGACGTCCCGTCCCTGAGCAACGCAGCCGTCGCGAAGTAGACCGCCGTGCCGAGCCAGACCGGACCGCCCAACTCGTTCGCGTCGGCCATGCACCGTTCGATCGCGGCGTCGACGCCCGGACCGTCGCTCGGACCGAGGAGGAGCGCCAGGCTGCGGGCGTGGATGGCGGCATAGGGATCCCCGCAGCGCTCAGCGCAGTCCAACGCGACCTCGCACGTCGCGAGGGACACCGAGTCGGGCACGTAGACGGCCATCGTCACCGGCACGTAGTTGGCCCACGGCGACTCCAGCAGCCCCGGGTGTTGCTCGAAGATCGCGCGGGCACGACCATCGAGCCCGACCGCCTCCACCACGTCCCCGGCCACCATGGCGCCTGTCGCAGCCACCCACGACGCGTCGTACCGAACCTGTGGGTCGACCTCGGCCTCGGTGTCGAGGACCGGACGCAGCCACGCAACCTGATCGGCGGGCACCTCCTGGTTGAGGAACAGCCACAGCGACTTCACGAGAGCGGTCAACTCGCGCCACCGGCCGGTCGCTCCCAGCCACTCCGCCGTCGCCCGCAGGCAGTCGAACGCATCGGAGATGATCGCCTTCGCCTCGCCATAGTCGGCGCCGAAGACCCGCCGCCCCTCCCGGTGGGCCAGGTCGCTGTAGTAGGAGGCGAACCGATCGAGCACCTCATCGGCCTCACCTGTCTCGACCAGCCGGTCGCCACCGAACTGGCGGAGGGTCTCGAGCAGTCGGTAGCGGCCGGTCTCGCCGTCGTGCACGACCAGGGAGCGGTCGACCAGCCGGGTCACCTGGTCGAGCACCTCGAACTCGTCGCCGTCGGGGCCGCCGACGACCGCGGTGGCGTCGACCAGACCGAAGCCACCGGCGAACACCGACAGGCTTCGGAACACCCGTCGGTCCTCCGGATCGAGCAGGTCGTAGGACCAGTCCACCGCGGCCTGCAGGGTGCGGTGGCGCTCGTGGCCCCGCCGGGAGCCGGCGAGCAGGCGGAACCGCTCCCCCAGCCGGGCCCGGATGTCGCCCACCGACATGGCCCCCACCCGTGCCGCAGCCAGCTCGATGGCCAGCGGCACCCCGTCCAGCCGCCGACAGATCTCGGCCACGTCCTCGACGTTGTCGTCGCCCATCACGAACCCGGCGCGCGCCGCCTGGGCCCGCTCCTCGAACAGCCGCACCGCCGGGTACTCCCCCGCGGCCACACCGAAGGCCTCGGCGTCCGGGAGCCCGAGGGGTCGGAGGTGCCGAACGTACTCACCCGCGACGTCGAGCGGCTCCCGCGACGTCGCCAGCATCGTCACCCGGGAAGCGCGGGCCAGCACGCTCGTGGCCAGGTCCGCCACCGCGTCGATGACGTGCTCGCAGTTGTCCAGCACCAGCAGGCTCAGCCGGTCCTCGAGGTGGGTCACCAGGGCCTCGGCGCTCGACGACGCCGCCGTCGCGCCCATCGACGCCGCAACGGCACGCACGACGTCGCCGCCGTCGACGACCGGGGCCAGGTCCACGAACCACACGCCGTCCGGGAAGTCGGCCGCCAGCGATGCGGCCACCTCGATGGCGAGACGGGTCTTGCCCATGCCGCCCACCCCGGAGATCGTCACCAGGCGATGGCGACCGGCCTCGTCGGCCACCGCGGTCACGTCGCCGGCACGCCCGATCAGCTCGGTGGCCGGCTCCGGCAGGTTCGACGGCACCAGCGCACTGGACCTCAACGGAGGAAACGACCGTGTCCCGAGTTGGTGCACGCGCACCGGGGTCAACAGGTCACGCAGTCGGTGCTCGCCCAGGTCCAGGGTCGGTGGTGGATCCTCGACGACCCCGAGCGTGGTCCCGCTGCACAGGGCCTGGCCGCCATGGGCCAACGCCATCAGCCTCGCGGTGCGGTTGACCGCGCCGCCGAAGTAGTCGCCGTCACGCTCGGTCGCCTCACCCGTGTGGATGCCCATCCGAACACGGATCTCGGCTCCGGGCGGCCACTGCTCCCCCTCGAGCGCCTGGAGCGCCTCGCAGGCGGCGTCGATGGCATCGGCGGCCCGGCCGAACGCCACCGCGAACCCGTCCCCACCGGTGGCGAACACCTGACCGCCGTGCCGATCGAACACCGACCGGAGCAACTCGTCGTGGCGGGCCAGACAGCCCGGCATGACCTCGGACGCCGCCTCCCACAACCGCGTCGAACCCTCGATGTCGGTGAACAGGAACGTGACCGTCCCCGTCGGTGCCCCTCCCATCCGCGCACCGTAGCTCCCGGCGGCGGGTCCTCGACGCCTTCGCGCTTCCCCTCAATCCGGACGGGCCAACGGCCCATCGACTCCGTCGCGCCGCCCCCGCGAACTCGTGACATCTCGTACGGCCCGGCAACTTCGGATGTCACGAGAACGGAAGGACAATGCCGGATGCGCTCCCCGGGTGATCGCCGGACGACTCCGCGGAGTCGTCCGGCGCGGCCCGTCCCGAACTCGGGCTGCTGAGCCCGCTCCGGGCGGTCGATTCAGCCCGAGATGGAGACCGGGAACGACGAAAGCCCCGGAGATCCGGGGCTTTCGTGGAGCACCCCCAACGGGATTCGAACCCGTGCCGCCACCTTGAGAGGGTGGTGTCCTAGGCCGCTAGACGATGGGGGCTGGTCACTCCGGCCGACTCGGGTGAATCGTCCGGCGATCTTGTTTGCGCTCGGGGGGAGGACTCGAACCCCCAATAACTGGACCAGAACCAGTTGTGTTGCCGATTACACCACCCCCGAAAGGTGGTCTGGCCCCGTGGGGCGCCGGGTCACTCTAGTCGAGCGCCCGCGAAGCCCGACAACCCGATCCGGCAGCAGGCGCTCAGCTGGCGATGCGCAGGAGCCGTCCGTACCCGATGACCTGCCCCACCGCCACCAGGCCGGTCTCCCGCAGCAGCTCCTGGATGGTCGGGGCCGCGCCGGTGGGCGACACGCCCGCCTCCAGGCCCAGCTCCCGGGCCACGCCCTCGAGCCGGCGGGAGTGGTAGCTGTCCGACACCAGGGTCACCTGTTGCGCACCCAGGTCCACCAGCACCCGTTTGGCCGCAGCGAGGGAGTCCCAGGTGCTGTTGCCGTCGTCCACGATCATCAGGTCGTCCTCCGGCACTCCCTTGCCGGCCAGGTAGCGGTAGCCGGCGAACGCCTCGGTGAAGCGGTCCCCGGGCTGCTTGGCCCCGGTCAGCATGATCTTGGGGGCGACGCCGTCCTGGTACAGGGCCAGTGCGTGGTCCAGCCGCTGGCGCAGGACCGGTGACGGCGTGCCGTCGTACTGCGCCGCACCCAGGACCACGATGGCGTCGGTGGTGGCGCGGTCGTCGGACCGTGACGCGGACAGCACCTGGACGAACGTGACCACCAGGTAGAGCGCCAGCACCACGCCCAGCAGGCCGATGATCCGCAGCCCCCAGCGGATGACCGGTGGACGTTCAGCCACCGGATCCGAGGCGCCGGCGGGCGGAGCGGAGGCGCCGCAGCGTCTCCTCCCGCCCCAGCAGCTCCATCGACTCGAACAGGGGCGGACCCACGCTGCGCCCGGTCACGGCCACGCGCACGGGGGCCTGGAACTTCTTGCGGCTGGCGCCCAGCTCCTCGGCCAGACCCATGGTCCGCTCGTAGAGCTCCGCCGAGCGCCACGGCCAGTCCTCCGCCCCGGCGATCACGGCGTCCAGCCAACCAGCGGCATCGGGTCCCATGGCCTTGGTCCAGGACGCCTCGTCGATCTCCGGCTCGGCCAGGAACAGGAAGTCCACGTAGCCGGGGACCTCCGACAACGTCTCCACCCTGGTCTGGACCTCCCCCGCGATCCGCCCGAACGTCTCGGCGTGGAACCGGTCCGCCCACGGTGCGGTGTCGATGAACGGGCGGGCCCGCTCCGCGAAGTGGGCCGGGCCCATGGCCCGCAGGTGCTCGCCGTTGACGAAGCGCAGCTTCTTGGCGTCGAAGAACGCGGAGCTGGGGTTGATGTCCTCCACCCGGAACTCCGGCGGGAACTCGGCCAAGGGGTCCAGGCGGACCTCCACCCCGTCCGGCGGCCCCCAGCCCAGCAGGGCCAGGTAGTTGACCATGGCCTCGGGCAGGAACCCGCGGTCGCGGTAGTCCAGCAGCGACACGTCGTCGCGGCGCTTGGACAGCTTCTTGCGCTGCTCGTTGACGATCAGGGGCAGGTGGGCGAACACCAGCTGCTCGCCACCCAGGCCCAGCGCGTCCCGCAGCAGCAGTTGCTTGGGCGTGACGTTGATCAGGTCCTCGCCCCGGATGATGTGGTTGACACCCATGTCGGAGTCGTCCACGGCGTTGGCCACGAAGAACGTGGGCGACCCGTCGGCCCGGCGGATGACGAAGTCCTCGATGTTGGCGTTCTCGAAGGAGATCTCGCCCCGGATCAGGTCGTTCCAGGACACCGAGCCGTCCTCGGGCACCTTGAACCGGACGGCGCGGCCCGGGCCCGGGCCCAGGTCCCGGTCACGGTCGGCGCGGTCGTAGGCCTTGCCACCGGTGCGTTCCCGCTCCCCCTCCGGCACGGCGTCGGACCAGTAGGCCAGCCCGGCGTCCAGGAGCCGGTCCACCGCCTCCTGGTGGATGCCGAACCGGGTGGACTGCAGCACCGGCTCCCCGTCCCAGTCCAGGCCCAGCCACTCGAGTGCCTCGAAGATCACGTCGATGAGCTCCTGGCGGGAGCGCTCCACGTCGGTGTCCTCCACCCGGAGCAGGAAGGTGCCGCCCAGGTGACGGGCCGCCAGCCAGTTGAACAGTGCGGTGCGGGCGCTGCCCAGGTGCAGGAACCCGGTGGGGGCGGGGGCGAACCGGACCCGGACCGGCTGGCCGGGAGGCGGAGGCGTCGGGGGTCGTCACGGCGGTCCAACCTACCGGTCGCGCCGGTCGGACCTGAGACGGCTCCTACGATGATGCGGCGATGGACGACCAGGACAGCACCGGGCCCGACGACGAGCCGGACGGCCCCGCCGGGCACGACCGGGCGGAGGACCCCACCGCCGATGACGGGCCCGACGCCGTGGCCGATGTCGCCGACGGTGCAGGCGGTGCAGGCGGCTCCGAGGATCTCGACGACCCGCCGGTGTGGGACGGCGGGGAAGACGGATCCGACGCCGGCGACGGCCTGCCCGATCCCCGGTCCGCATGTCCAGGTCCCGGATGGCGGTGCTCATCGGCTCCATCGTGGCCGCGGTCGCGGTGCTGGCCGGACTGGCGTTCCTGACCGGTGACCCCGAGCCCGTGGCCGCGCCCCCCACCAGTGCCCCGACCACCACCACGACGACCGCCCCGGCGGGACGCGCCGCCACGGACGTGCAGGTGGCCACGGCCACGGGACCCACCATCCTGGTGCGTTCCGCTCCGCCGGACGGTTGGGACACCATGACCCCGGTGACGGTGTGGGACAACCCGCCACCTCCGGCCAGCCAGCCCAACGTGCCGGAGCGCCCGGCGCTCCCCCGCCCCGACTACCCCATCCAGGGCCGCTACAGCGACGCCGCGGGGTGGAGCTTCGACAACCCCACCGCGTTCGGCGACCCGTTCGTGATGATGGTCACCGAACAGCGGGGCGACTGGCTCAGGGTCCAGGTCCCGGTCCGGCCCAACGGCACCGAGGGGTACGTCCTGGCCTCCGACGTGACCCTGTCCACCCACCAGTACCGGATCGAGGTCATGCTCGCCGAGCGGATGCTCCGCGTCTACAACGGCAGCGACCTGGTGGCGGAGACCGCGGTGGTGATCGGCAAGGACGACACCCCGACCCCCACCGGCCGCTTCTACGTGACGGACACCGTCCCGCAGTCGAACCCGGCGGGCGCCTACGGGCCCATCGCGCTGGCCACCAGCGCCTACAGCGAGCAGTTGGACATCTTCGACAACGGCGTGCCGGTCATCGCCATGCACGGCACCAACAGGCCGGAGCAGGTGGGTCAGGCCATCTCCAACGGCTGCATCCGCATGCCCAACGACGTCGTCACCCGGTTGGGGAACGAGGTCCCCCTGGGCACCCCCGTCGACATCTACGCCTGACCGGACCCGGTTGACCCGACCCGGTTGACCCAGCCCGTGCCGATCCCCGGGACGCTCAGACGTCCAGGTCCAGGCAGCTGCGCCAGTCGTCGCGGTGGAGGTCCGCCACCTGGGCGTGCGGCAGGCGCAGGATCCGCTCCGGTGCGGCGTCGGCCACCCGACGGAGCTCCTGGTAGTGGTGCACCAGGTGGATCTCGTCGAACCAGCCGCGCCGCAGGTCCACCAGGTCCGCCGGCGGGTCCTGGTCCAGGAAGCCCCAGATGGTGAGCCCCACGGTCAGGTCGTGCACGATCGGGGCCCGGCCGAACAGCCCGGAGCGCTTCATGGCGATGGCCGACGCCCCGGCCAGTGCGTCGGCCTGGTGCTCGCCGTCGCGCAGGGTGAGCGTGCCCTCGAACCGGGTCACCAGCTTCAGGGCGTAGCCCTGGTCCGGGCCCGGCGTGCCCAGGCGGTCCCCCTCGGGCTGGACGCCGACGATCTCCCCCGGCCGGTCGGCGGTCCAGGATCCGGCCCGCCGGGGCGGCGACGCATAGGACCGGACGTGCTGCGCGGGCTTGGTGGGGACGTGCTCCGGGTGCTGCCATGGCCCCTTCAACGTACCCGCGCCGCACGCCCGCCCCCGAACCTGGGGACGGGCGTGCGGCCGGCGGTGGGGTCGGGCCGCCGGGGTCAGATCTGGCCCACCGACGGGCGACGGTGGGTACCCCACACGCCCTGGCCGCCCGGCTCGGTGTCCCAGAACCCGCGGCCCTCCAGGTGGAACCGGCCCTCGCCGGTGACGTCCAGGCCCACGCCGGGCGACAGCACACCGATGATGGCGCTGCCCTCGCCGATGGTCGCCTCGCCGTTCCAGCCCAGGTAGAAGGTGAACGCACCGCCCTCACGCTTCTCGCCGTAGCCGGTGACGGTGACCTCCAGGTCGTGGTCGGGGTCCATGACCACCAACACCCCTGAGCCCTTGACCGTGCCGGCGCTGAACTCACCGCCGACGATGGCGGCGCCGGAACCGACGGCCGTGAGGTTGCCCGCACCCGAGCCGGTCTCGGCCCCGGCCGGGGCCGCGGCCACCGCCGCGCCCGTGGCGGCCACCGCCACTGCGGCTGCGGTCGCCCTGATCTTCCTGCTGATGGATCCTGTCTGCACCATGTCCGAACCTCCTGGGGGTCTGTCGTGGACTCCCTGAGGTTCGGCAGCGGAGATGAGGAGAGTGTGAGCAGCCGGACAGGGTCCGGTCAGCCCGAGGCGTGCAGCAGCCCGAACACCAACCCGTCGGTCAGGGCCTTCCACGACGCCTCGATGATGTTCGGCGACACACCGATGGTGGTCCACGTCCGTCGCCGTCGGCGAAGTCGATCAGCACCCGGACCACGGCCCCGGTGTCGGCGGCCCGGACGTCGGTCCGTCCAGGACGCGGACCCTGAAGTCGGTCAGGTGGATGCCGGCGAGCGCCGGGTACCGGTCCGGAGCGCCGCGCGCAGCGCGGCGTCGAGCGCGTTGACCGGGACCGTTGCCCTCACCGACCGATGCCAGGCGGTCGTCGCCGACCCAGAGCTTCACCGTCGCCTCGGTCGACAGGTCGACCTCGCACCGGTCGAGCGAGGCGGCGCCCTCCCGGTGGTAGCGAGGACACCCGGTAGGCCTCGCACCGAGAAGTACTCCTGTTCCCAGCCGCGCGGCCCGCCGCATGAGCAGCTCGAGCGAGGCGTCGGCGGCCTCGAAGACGAACCCCTCGGCCTCGAGCTCCTTGAGCCGCTCGGACAGCTCCGCCGCGGCCCGGTCGTCCAGCTCGACGCCGAACTCGGCGGCCTTCATCGACATGCCGGCCCGACCGCCCAGGTCCGACACCAGCACCCGGGTGCGGTTGCCGACCACGCGCGGGGTCGATGTGCTCGTAGCTGGCGCCCCCGACCTTGCCGAGCGCCGAGGTGTGCAGGCCGCCCTTGTGGGCGAACGCCGAGGACCCCACGTAGGGGTCCGCCGGGTGCGGCGGCAGGTTGACCAGCTCCGCCACGTGGCGCGACACCGCGGTGAGCCGCTCCATGCGGCCCTCGGGCAGCGTCGCGATGCCCATCTTCAGCGTCAGGTCGGGGATGACCGTCATGAGGTTGGCGTTGCCGGTGCGCTCGCCGTAGCCGTTGACGGTGCCCTGCACGTGGGTGGCCCCGCCGACCACGGCGGCGACCGAGTTGGCCACGGCGCACCCGGAGTCGTTCTGGGTGTGGATGCCGATGGTGGTGCCCTCGAAGTACGACACGACCTCCGCGGTGATGCGCTGCACCTCGTGGGGCAGCGACCCGCCGTTGGTGTCGCACAGCACCAGGCAGTCGGCGCCGTTGGTGGCGGCGGCCTCCAGCACCCGGAGCGCGTACTCGGGGTTGGGCTTGTAGCCGTCGAAGAAGTGCTCGGCGTCGAAGAACACCCGCAGGCCGGCGGCCGTGCAGGAACGCGCACCGACTCCGCCACCATGGCCACGCCCTCGTCGAGCGTGGTGCGCAGCGCCTCGGTGACGTGGAAGTCCCAGCTCTTGCCGACGATGCAGACCGTCGAGGTGCCGGCGGCGACCAGCGCCCGCAGCGTCGGGTCGTCGTCGACCTGGCCGAGCGGGACGCCGGGTCGACCCGAACGCCACCAGCGTCGCGGTGTCCAGCTGCAGCTCCCCGCCGCGGCACGGCGGAAGAACTCCTCGTCCTTCGGGTTCGCCTGCGGGTAGCCGCCCTCGATCCAGTCGACGCCCAGCCAGTCGAGCTGCTCGGCGACGCGCAGCTTGTCCTCGACCGACAGCGAGATGCCCTCGAACTGCGCGCCGTCGCGCAGCGTGGTGTCGAAGATCTCGACACGGTCGTGGGCATCGCCGGGGGCGGCGCCCACCTGGGGCAGGGCGGGATCGGCTCATGACACCAGTTCCACCCAGTCCTTGTAGCGGTCGACCTGGCCGCGGACGACCTTGGCGTACTCGGCCGCGATGGCGGTGGTCATCGGACCGGGGCACGGGATGGTCACGGTCGTCGACGGAGTTGACCGCGGACACCTCGGCCGCGGTGCCGCAGACGAACATCTCGTCGCAGACGTACAGGTCCGACCGCGTCAGGTCGCCCTCGATGGCACTCGATGCCCAGGTCCTCGGCGAGGTGGCCATGACGGTGTCCTGGGTGAGGCCCTCGAGCGCGCCGGCCGACAGCCGGGCGGGGTGAGCAGCGCGCCGCCCGCGGGACACGAAGATGTTCTCCCCGGTGCACTCCGACACCAGGCCCTGGCCGGGTTGAGCATGATCGCCTCGTCGTAGCCGGCGTTGAGCGCCTCGACCTTGGCCAGCGACGAGTTGACGTAGTTGCCGGTGGTCTTGGACGCGGGCGGCATGGAGTTGTGGTCGTGGCGCAGCCAGGTGCTGATCTTCATGCGCACGCCCTTGGTCACGGCGTCGTCGCCCAGGTAGGCGCCCCACGGCCAGCAGGCGATGGACACGTCGACCGAGCACGGCAGGGTGTTGAGGCCCATCTCGCCGTAGCCGTAGTAGGCGATCGGCCGGATGTAGCACGACGGCAGACCCGGACTCGCGCACCACGAGCTTGGTGGCCTCGATCAGCTCGTCCACGGTGTAGGGGATCGTCCATGCCCATGATCTTGGCCGAGTTGAACAGGCGCTCGATGTGCTCGGTCAGGCGGAAGATGCCGGGGCCGTTGGGCGTCTCGTAGGCCCGGATGCCCTCGAACACGCCCATGCCGTAGTGGAGCGTGTGGGTCAGCACGTGGATGCTGGGCCTCGTCCCACGGGACGAGCTCGCCGTTCATCCAGATCTTCTCGGTCGGTGTGATGGGCATCTCAGGCTCTCCTGGGCGTGCTGGTTGCGTTCTTGACGGCGTCGGCGATGGCGTCGCCGATCTCGGTGGTGATCCCGGTGTAGCGCTCGGGCGACTCGCAGGCCGCGGCGACCTTGGCCGCGGCGTCGTCCTCGCCCAGGAACTCGAGCATGAGCCCGGCCGAGATGATGGCCGCGATCGGGTTGGCCAGGCTCTGGCCGGCGATGTCGGGAGCGGTGCCGTGCACCGGCTCGAACATGGACGGCCCGGTGCGGGCCGGGTTCAGGTTGGCCGACGCCGCGTAGCCCGACACCGCCGGCGACGGCGCCACCGAGGTCGGTGAGGATGTCGCCGAACAGGTTGTCGGTGACGATCACGTCGTAGCGCTCGGGCCGCTCGACGAAGTGGATGCAGGCGGCGTCGATGTGGTCGTAGCCGGTGTCGACCTGGGGGTACTCCTCGGCCACGCTCGTCGAACATCCGCTGCCACAGGTCACCGGCGAAGGTCAGCACGTTCTTCTTGTGCACCAGCGTGAGGTGCCGGCGCTCGGTGCCGGCGGCCTTGTCGAAGGCGTAGCGGATGCAGCGCTCGACACCCATGCGGGTGTTGACCGAGCCCTGGGTGGCGATCTCGTGCGGGGTGCCCTTGCGCAGGAACCCGCCCTCGCCGGCGTAGGTGCCCTCGGTGTTCTCGCGGATGACCTCGAAGTCGCATGCGGGGCGGCAGCCGGAACGGGCGCAGGTTGATGTACTGGTCCAGCTCGAACCGCATGCGCAGCAGGATCCCGCGCTCGACCAGGCCCGGCCGGGCGCCGACACGCCGACCGCGGGGTCGCCCACCGCGCCGAGCAGCAGGGCGTCCAGGCCGCGCCACTCCTCGAGCACCTCGTCGGGCAGCACGGTGCCGTCCTCGCAGGTAGCGGTGCGCGCCCAGGTCGTAGTCGGTCCGCTCGTAGTCGACGCCGGTGGCGTCGAGCACCTTGAGGGCCTCGGCGACGACCTCGGGGCCGATGCCGTCGCCGCCGATCACGCCGATCTTGTGGGTCATGGGGTACTGCTCCAGGGATGGGGACTCGGGCCGGGTGCTCGATCGGGCGGGTGCAAAAGAAAACCGCCCACACGGTGGACGGTGAGGAGCGCACGTCGGGACGGCGACGTGCGCTAGCGAATGATACGCTACCCGGGCGTGCGTCGAACGACATGGCGCCAGATCTTACCCGCGGCGGCGTGCCGAGCCCGCACCCGGATTCCGCCGCCGGGCACCTACGCTGTGGCCATGGCGAACCCCCACGAGCTGTCCCAGGCCGCCCACGACCGTCTCGTGGCCGAGCTCGAGGAGCTGCGCACCCACGGCCGCATCGAGCTGGCCGACCGGATCGAGCGGGCCCGTGAGCACGGCGACCTGAAGGAGAACGCCGAGTACCACGCGGCCAAGGAGGAGAAGGCGAAGATGGAGGCGCGCATCGCCCAGCTCTTCGGCATCCTCGAGAACGCCGTGATCGTCGACCCGCGGGGCGCCGACGAGGCCCGTCGCCGGCTCGCATCGTGCTGCTGCAGTACGAGGGCGACGACGACGACGAGGCCGAGCGCTACCTGATCGGCTCGATCGAGGAGCGCCACGACGACCTGCACGTCGTGTCCCCCCAGTCGCCACTCGGCGAGGCGCTGCTCGGGGCCACGGCCGGCGACACGGTGAGCTACCAGGCCCCCACGGGCGACCTCCAGGTCATCGTCATGTCCGTGGAGTGAGCGGCCCGCCCCTCGGACCTGACCCCTCGGTCCGCCCTCGACCCGGTCCTGATTCCTCCCTAGCCTCGGCGGTCCACCGACCGAGGAGTCACCGCCATGCTCAAGGGGTTCAAGGAGTTCATCAGCCAGGGCAGCGTCGTCGACCTGGCCGTCGGCGTCGTCATCGGCGGCGTGTTCGGTGCCGTCGTGGTCTCGTTCACCAACGACGTCCTGATGGCCTTCATCGGCGCCATCTTCGGCAAGCCCACGCTTCAACGACCTGACGTTCACCATCGGCGACGGGATCATCTACTACGGCCGGTTCCTGACCGCGCTCGTGACGTTCCTCATCACCGCGGCGGCGATCTACTTCGTGGTCGTCGTGCCCATCAACGCCATGCGCAACCGGTCCGGCAAGCCGGAGGACGAGAAGTCCAACGAGGAGAAGATGGTGGAGCTGCTGGAGCAGATCGCCAGCAAGTGATGCTCCCCTCCCCGGCGGGGAGGACGACGATCAGGCCCCGGCCACGATGTGGACCTCGGCGCCCAGCAGCTCGGCCAGGAGCCCCACCCGTTCCGTGGCCGTGTACCGCTCCAGCGCCAGGTCCGCGTCGTCGTCGCCCACCATGGCGATGGTGACGGTGTCACCCTCGTCCTTGACGTCGACGTGGTCGACCGCGGCGTCGTGGTTGCGGTCCATGCCGATGGCCACCCGCAGCAGTGCGGCCATGGCCCGAACCGCGAGCCTGGTCCTCCGCCCCCAGCGCCGCGAACTCCGGGTGCTTGTCCACCGACGGCGGGCTCTTGCGGTGGTACCGGGCCACCAGGGCGATCACCTCGATCTCGCGGTCGGTGAACCCCATCAGGTGCTCCGAGTTCCGGATGACGTAGTAGCTGTGCTTGTGGTGCCCGGAGTGGGAGATGAACAGCCCGGCGTTGGCCAGGAGCGCACCGGCCTCCAACAGCTCCCGTTCCGTGTCGCCCAGGCCCAGTCGTGCCCCGAGGGCGTCGTGGAGCTGCAGGGCCAGGCGGGACACCTGCACCGAGTGCTCCGGGTCGTCGTCGCACAGCTCCATGAGGTGGAACACCGATGCCCGGCGCAGCTCCGACAGGTGGTGCAGGGTGCCACCGCGCAGGCGGTGCAGGCCGTCCAGGAGGACGCCCTCCCGCAACGCGTACTCCGAGATCGTGAGCTCCTCGATGCCCAGGGCCTCGCACACCTGCTCCAGCACCACGGCACCGCCCAGCAGGATGTCGGCCCGGTTGGCATCGATGCCCGGCAGCCGGCGCCGCACGTCGGTGGTGGGGGCGGACGCCAGGTCGTTGATCACCTTGCCCAGCTGGCGGCGGGCCAGGACGGCACCGTTCATGGTCTGGGGCACCTCACCCCCCTTGCGGGCCACGGCCATGGCGGCCAGCGCCTCCGCCGTGCCCGACGACGCCACCGCCACGTCGAAGCTCAACCGCCCCGCCTCGTGGACCATCGGGGCCAGGCGGGCCCGGACGTAGCGGCGGCACCGGTCCAGCGCGTCGCCGGCCACCTCGCCGTCGGGGAAGAACCGCCGGGTCATGCGCAGTGAGCCCAGCTTGATGGAGCGGGCGTAGTCGACGTGCTCGCCGTGGCCGAACAGGACCTCCGTCGAGCCGCCACCCACGTCGATCAGCACCAGCTCCCGGTCGAACACCGGGAGCGCCTGCAGCACCCCCAACTGGATGAGCCGGGCCTCCTCGTAGCCGGAGATCACGTTGACCTCCACGCCGGCCTCGTCGTGGGCACGGTCCAGGAACTCCTGGGCGTTCTGGGCCTCCCGCACCGCCGAGGTGGCCACCGCGAACACGGTCGCGCCCCAGGAGTCGGCCAGGGAGCGGCACCGGTCCAGCGCGGCCACACCCCGGTCGATGGCGTCCCGCTCCAGGTGCTTCATCTCGCCCCGGCCCGACCCCAGCCGGACCATCTCCTTCTGGCGGGTGATGACCTCGAACCGGTCGTTGCCGGCCACCCTGGCCAGGACCATGTGCACGGAGTTGGTGCCGATGTCGATGGCGGCCAGGAGGTCCGGGACCGGCGGGCCGCTGCGGGGGCCGGGGGTGGCGACCATGGACCGAGTGTACGTCCACCCCCGAGGCGCCCCCCATCCCCGACACCCGCAGGTCGACCCCCGTGCGTGGCAGCATCGGGGCACATGGAACCCGGGACCACCGACCAGCCGAGCGCTCCCGACGGGCAGCGACCGCCGGCGTGGGACCCTGCCTGGGAGCAGGCCTGGACCGAGGCGGCCGCGTCGGGGGTCGCCCCCGCCGGCTCACGACCGACCCGGGTGGTCCGCATCGACAAGGGCGGCATCACCGCCGCCTCCGGCGACGGGGACGAGCGGCTGGTGATCGCGGCCAAGGCGTCCCGGCGGGTGGCCGTCGGCGACGTGTGCGCGCTGGACCCGGCGGTGGGGCGGATCGAGGCCATCCTCGCCCGCCGCACCGTGTTCGAACGACGCTCCCCCGGCGTCGGGCGGGACGAGATGCGCCTGGAGTCCCGGGCCGTCGCCGCCAACATGGACCACGTCCTGGTGCTGCAGCCGCTCGACCCGGGCATCAACCTCACGCGCCTGGCCCGGGAGCTGGTCCTGGCCTGGGAGAGCGGGGCGACACCGGTGGTGGTGCTGACCAAGGCCGACCTCGTCCCTGCGTTCGAGGCGGAGGAGCAACGGGCGGAGGCGACCCGCTTCGCCCCCGGGGCGGAGGTGCACGTGGTGTCGACCAAGGTCGCGGGCGGGGTCGACCCGTTGCGACCGCTCATCACCGACGGGCACGTCCTGGCGTTGCTGGGCGCCTCCGGTGCGGGCAAGTCCTCGCTGGCCAACGCGCTGGCCGGCCGCGCCGTCCAGCTGGTGGCCGAGGTGCGCGAGGGCGACCGGCGGGGCCGACACACCACCAGTGCGGGCCAGATGATCCACCTGGCCGACGGCGCCTGGCTGATCGACACCCCCGGCATCCGCGGCGTCGGCCTGTGGGACGCCGACGAGGGCCTGGAGCGGGCCTTCTCGGACCTGGCCCCCTTCGCAGGCGACTGCCGGTTCGTGGACTGCACCCACACCTCCGAGCCCGGGTGCGGGCTGCTGGCCGCGGTGGAGCGCGGCGACGTGACCGCGGACCGGCTGGCGGTGTGGCAGGAGCTGGTCGGCGAGCTGGAGTCGCTCGAGGCCGACCTGGAGGTGCGCGACCGGGAGCGGGAGCGCCAGGTCAACCAGCAGGCCCGCCACCGGGCCCGGGGCCGCGACCACGACCAGGGCACGACCTGACCACCGCGTTCCTGCGTCACTGATCGGTGGGGCTCACCGAGAAGTGACGCAGGAAGCCGCGGGGTGCGTCCCTCAGCGCTTGCGGAGGTGCCAGACCTGTTCGGACGGGAACCGGGAGGCCCACTCGGCGGTGACGAAGTACCGGACCTCCGGGCCTGCGGCAGGGCTCTGCAGCTCCCGGAAGTCCAGGACCTCGAACCCGGTGCGGCGGAACAGGCCGAACCAGTCCGAGATGGGCAGGTTGAACTCCACCCCGCCCGGCTCGTCCACCGCGTCGGTCCAGTCCAGCCGGTGCAGGCCGAAGTAGTCCCGCTCCAGCTTGTCGGTGACCGGGATCGATCCGTCCTGCGGCGAGCACACCATGGCCAGCGTTCCCGTGCCCAGGAACAGCAGCTCACCCCCGGGGCGCAGCACCCGGTGCGCCTCCGGGATCCAGGTGTACGGGTCGCACCAGATGGCGGCGCCGTACTCGGACACCGCCAGGTCGAAGCACCCGTCGCGGAACGGCAACCGTTCGGCATCGCCGTGCAGCAGCGGCAGGGGCAGCCCGTGCTGCGCCGAGAGCCGGCGGGCGGTGGCCAGCTGGCGCGACGAGTTGTCCAGGCCAACCGCCCGGGCGCCCCGCCGGGCCAGCCAGGCCGAGACGTACCCGGTGCCGCACCCGAGCTCGATGGTCCGCATCCCGGTCAGGTCCACCGGCAGCAGGCCCAGTTCCGACTCGGGGATCCCCCACATGCCCCAGGTGGGGTCCGGCTCGGCCCAGGACCGCTCGCCGGAGGCGACCCAGTCGTCGGCCTGGCCGTCCCAGTGGGCCCGGTTCACCTGCACGTGGTCCTGGTCCGTCACCGGCCCAGCATCATCGATCGCCGGCGCGGCGCGCCGCCTATTTCCCGTCGTAGCGCAGCCAGGTGTCCCGCACCGGGGCCTGGCCCACACCCGGCCGGCTCCAGTCACAGACGCCGTCGGGGAACACCGCCCGCAGGCGGCCCGCCTGGTCCGCGCCGAAGGGCACCCCGTAGGAGTCCAGGTCCACGGCCTCCAGCCGGCACTTGCCGGTGAGTCCGTCCAGGCCACCACCGGCGGCCCGGCGGGGGTCGCCGGCCAACGGGTAGGCCGCGGTGCAGTCGTTGTCGCCCCGGTACACGTCGGGCCCGGTGATCTCGGTGCCGTCGGGCAGGACGCACCGGTCCACCGCCGAGGCAGGACGGGTGGACTCGAGCGTCATGGCCCGCGCCGCGTCGTCCTCGGCCTCCCCGCCCTGCTGGTCCAGGTTGGCCAGCCACGCGGCGAGGGCGTCGATGGCCTGGTTGCGGGTCTCGGTCGCCCCACCCTGCAGGGCGGCACCCAGGCTGCCGCCCGGCGTGCTCCAGATGCTGAGGGCCGGCGACGCCGTCCCGTCGTCGTCGGCCAGCCGCTCCCGCAGCGAGAAGATGCGCCAGCGGTCGTGGATGTCGCCGGTGGGGTCGCTGTAGGCGGTGACGGCGATCATGGGGATGCGGCCCAGGTCGCCACCGCCCTGCGCGATCCGCCCGGTCTCGTACAGGTGTCGGAGGTCCGCCTCCGGGGCCCGCTCCCGTTCCGGGACGATGTTGCCGTCGATGTCGAAGCCACCGATGCGCTCGTTGAGGGTCAGGAACTGGTCGATGGAGATGACGCCGTCCTGCAGCGCCGACAGCCCGTACTGCACCCCCACGTTGTCGATGGGGCGCCGGGCGAAGCCCGTGGCCGGGTCACGGCCGATCTGGTTGACGTTGGAGTCCTGGAGGGTGCACCGGGCCCCGGTCGGGTTGGTGGCAGGGTCGTAGACCTGCTCCGGCGGCAGGTCACAGCCCCGGGTGGGGTCGAGCGTCTCCAGGAACGACCCCCGCCAGGTGCCACACGTCCCGGCGCTGGCGTGCCCGTTCACCGCCACCTGTTGCTCGGGCGTCCATCCCGCACCATCGGGACCTGCGTAGAAGTTCCCGAGCAGCCCGCAGTCGGTCACGCCGGGGGCGATGGACATCGCATCGGGGAAGGGGGCGGCGACGGAGACGGCGTCGAGGATCCCGGGGTAGTTCTGCGCGATCAGGAACTGCTGGATGGACCCGCCGGAGGCGCCATCGCCGATGGTGTGGCGGGGCGGGCCGTACTGCTCACTGAAGTGCTCCTTGACCATGAGCGCTGTCTCGGCCGACAGCACGTCGTTGCAGGCGACCTGGAAGGTGTTGAGGGTGGACGTGGCCACGGCGTAGCCCCTGGTGAGCAGGTCCAGGTCCACGGTGGGCCGGGCGTCGTCCCGGCCCACCGCGGCCCGCCCCTGGCTGAACGACGTGCCGCACCCGCCCCCGAAGCGGTAGACGAGGTCGCCGTTCCACCCGTCGGACTCGCCCTCCCACGCGTCGGACATGGGCGTGGGATCCAGGACGGTGATCCAGTACACGGCCCGGTTGATGACCCCGGACTCGGTGCGGAGCACGAGCGGGACGGTGGTGCCGCCCACCTCCGCCGAGGCGACGTCATCGGGGATCGTGGTCAGGTCGGCCAGGGGCCGGACGGCGCCGGCGGTGTCCACGTACTCGTAGCGGACCTGGGTCGGGGCGGAGCAGTCGGCGTCCTGCGGCGGGCCCAGGCCGTTGGCCTCGGTGGTGCAGGCGAAGGGGGCCTGGTGGGGACCGGAGAACACCGGCCCGTTCACCGGGTGGTTGGCCACCTCGAGCTGCCCCGAACGGTCACCGGCGGTGACCTCGATGGTGGCCTCGCCCTCCGGCAGCGCTCCCACCAGCCCGGTCCACCCGTCCCCCTCGACCGGCGCCAGGGCACCCGCACGCTCCACCCCGTCGACGCTCAGGACGGGATCGGTGCCGGACGGGACGCCGTGGACCTCGATGAGCACGTCGCCGCCGGTCACGGCATCGGCGCGGGTCGACACGGCCTCGATGGTCAGCCCGGGCACGGTGTCGCCGGTCCCGGAGCTGCGGGCCTGGCCGGTCGAACATGACGTTGCCAGCAGGAGGAGGGCCAGGAGCCCGCCGGCGACGGCGGCAGCGGCCCGGGTGGTTGCGGGTGCGTCGCCCCGGCACGGCCTCCGGCGCGACACCTCGGTCGTCGGCCCGCCCCGGCCATCCCTGGTCACGGGTCGGCACCTTACCCGCAGGTGAACGGGACGGGTGCGGGCGGCGACGGCCCGGTGGACAGGCCGCGGTGGAGGGCCGCAGCGGACGGGCAGTCAGCCGGAACGGAGCAGCGACTCCACGGCGCGGGCCGCCGCCACCACCGCAGCACCGTCGCGCTCGCCCGGGGTCCGGCCCACCCGGTCGATGGGCCCGGACACGCTGATGGCGGCCACCACCTGGCCGTCGGCATCCCGGATGGGGGCCGACACCGAGGCCACCCCCGGCTCGCGCTCCTCCACGGTCTGGACCCATCCGGAGGGCTCCGCACCACCCTGCAGCACCCGGCCCGCCGAGCCGCGGTCCATGGGCAGCTCGGCCCCGACGGGCACGATGGTCCGCAACCCGTGGGGGGACTCGAGCGCGGCCACGCAGACGCGGGTGGCGTCGTCGCGGACGTACAGCTGCACCGACTCGCCGGTCTCGTCCCGCAGGCGGGACAGCGCGGGCAGCGCCACCTCGGCCAGGGGGAACTGCTCCGCCGCGGCCCGTCCCAGGGCGATCAGGTGCAGGCCCAGGGCGAACCGTCCGTCAGCGGCGCGTCGGAGCAGCCCGTGGTCCTCCAGGGCCACCGCCAGGCGGTGCGCCGTGGCCCGGCTCAGCCCGGTCAGCTCCACCAGCTCCGCCAGCGAGCGGGGGCGGCCGGCCACGACGGCGAGGATGGCGAACGACTTGTCCAGCACTCCCACACTGCGTACGCTGTGTTCCATCAGACGAGAAGAGTATCCCATATATTGGGATTCCGCCACCCACCGGCGCCGACCACCCGTCGCCCCACGCCGCAGGAGCCACCCATGAACGACACCCGCCCCAGGACGCTGGCCGAGAAGGTCTGGGACCGCCACGTGGTCCGCTCCGCCGACGGCGAGCCGGACCTGCTGTACATCGACCTGCACCTCGTGCACGAGGTCACCTCACCCCAGGCGTTCGACGGCCTCCGCCTCACCGACCGGCCGGTGCGCCGACCCGACCTGACCGTGGCCACCGAGGACCACAACGTCCCCACCGCGGACATCGACCAGCCCATCGCGGACCCGGTGTCCCGCACCCAGATCGAGACGCTGCGCGCCAACTCCGAGCAGTTCGACATCGTCAACTACCCGATGGGCTCCGCGGGCCAGGGCATCGTCCACGTCATCGGCCCCGAGCAGGGCTACACGCTGCCGGGCATGACCATCGTGTGCGGCGACAGCCACACCGCCACCCACGGCGCCTTCGGCGCGCTGGCCTTCGGCATCGGCACCTCCGAGGTGGAGCACGTGCTGGCCACCCAGACCCTGCCCCAGGTCCGGCCCAAGATGCTCTCGGTCACCGTCGAGGGCGAGCTCCGCCCCGGCGTGTCGGCCAAGGACGTGATCCTGGCCATCCTCGGCCGCCTCGGCACCTCCGGCGGCATGGGGCACATCGCGGAGTACCGGGGCTCGGCCATCCGGTCCCTGTCCATGGAGGGGCGCATGACGGTGTGCAACATGAGCATCGAGGCCGGGGCCAAGGCCGGGCTCATCGCCCCCGACGAGGTCACCTTCGAGTACCTCAAGGGCCGCCCCCACGCGCCGTCGGGCGAGGTGTGGGACGCGGCCGTGGCGGACTGGAGCACGCTCGCCACCGACGAGGGCGCCACCTTCGACACCGAGATCTTCCTGGACGCGGCGGACATCGAGCCGTTCGTCAGCTGGGGCACCAACCCGGGCCAGGTCGTCCCGCTGTCGGCCACGGTGCCGGCGCCGGAGGAGTTCTCCGACCCCGTCCAGCGCGCCGCGGCGGAGCGGGCGCTCGAGTACATGGGCCTGCAGGCGGGCACCCCGATGAAGGAGGTGGCGGTGGACACGATCTTCATCGGGTCCTGCACCAACTCCCGCATCGAGGACCTGCGCGCCGCGGCCGACGTGGCCCGGGGCCGCCGGGTGGCAGCGGGCCTCCGCACCTTCGTCGTGCCGGGCTCCCGGGCCGTCAAGGACCAGGCCGAGGCGGAGGGCCTGGACCGGGTCTTCACCGACGCCGGCTTCGACTGGCGCGAGCCGGGCTGCTCCATGTGCCTGGCCATGAACCCGGACAAGCTCTCCCCCGGTGAACGCTCCGCCTCCACCTCCAACCGCAACTTCGAGGGACGCCAGGGCCGGGGCGGGCGCACCCACCTGGTCTCGCCCGAGGTGGCGGCCGCCACCGCCGTGGCCGGCCACTTCGCCACCCCCGCGGACCTTCCGCCCGCCGACTGATCCTGCCGACCGACACACTCCCCTCCCGAACTCGTGACATCCCACGCTCCCATGAGCACCTCAGCGTCACGAGTTCCGGAGGGACCAGCCACCTGAGGAGCACGAACATGGACGCAGTACGCATCATCACCGGCCGGGGGGTCCCGCTGGACCGCTCCGACGTGGACACCGACCAGATCATCCCCAGCGACTGGCTCAAGCGGGTGGAGCGCACCGGCTTCGACAAGGGCCTGTTCGGCGAGTGGCGCGACGACCGCGACTTCGTGCTCAACCAGGAGCAGTACCAGGGCGCCAACGTGCTGGTGGCGGGGCCCAACTTCGGCACCGGGTCCAGCCGGGAGCACGCGGTGTGGGCGATCCAGCAGTACGGGTTCGCCGCCGTCGTGTCACCCCGCTTCGGTGACATCTTCCGCAACAACGCCACCAAGAACGGCCTGGTGCCGGTGCAGGTCAGCGCCGAGGTGGGTCGCCAGCTGCTGGACGCCATCGAGGCCGACCCCACGCTGGAACTGGTGGTGGACGTGGAGCGCCGCGTCCTGGAGGCGCCCGCCCTGGACCTGGTGGTCGACTTCCCGCTGGAGGACTCGGTCCGCCACCGCTTCCTGGAGGGCCTGGACGACATCGGCCTCACCCTCCAGCACGACGCGGAGATCAGCACCTACGAGGCCCACCGGCCGGCCTGGATGCCCACGGCCTGACCCGGACCGAGCCCGGCCGGACCCGCGCGCGCCCCGGGCCGAGCGGGCGCGGCGGGACACGGGAACCGAATCACCACCCCGGACGTCGAACGGACATGAACGTTCGCCGCCACAGGGGGTCGACCATGGACACGCCACCCATCCGCCCCGGGGGGACCGACCGGCCCCCGGGCCACGCAACCGGGCCGGCACGTCGGACCCGGGCCCGGGTGGTCCTGGCCACCGCCCTGGTGCCGGCGCTGGCGGCCCTGGCGTCCTGCACCCAGGACGTGGACCGGTACCCCGGCCTGCCCACCGGCGTGGGCGAGGTGGCGGTGGGCCTGGTGGCGGCACCGGACTGCGACCAGCTGGTGCAGACCACCCGGGACGGGCTCATGGCCACGGTGGACCAGTTGGAGGCCCAGCGTGACGCCATGGGCGCCACCGAGGACCTGGCAGGCTCCGCGGAGCGGTCGATCGAGTCCGACGGGGCCGCCCCCACCACGGCCGCGGCCTCATCGTCCGGAGCGCCCTCGTCCGGGACGGAGGCGTCCGGCGACACAGGGTCCGACGCGGCGGACAGCGGCACGGTGGTGGCCGGCACCAACAACCAGGAGGCGGGCGTGGACGAGGCCGACCTGGCCAAGACCGACGGCCGCCGCCTGGTCACCGTCGTGGACGGCGTGCTCCGCGTCACGGTCCTGGACGACGCGCCCGGCGTCGACGGCACGTTGGACCTGCCCGGCGGCGCAGCCGGGACCCTGTTCCTGCGGGGCGACGAGGCGTTCGTCATCGGTGACGGCTGGTCCGGGACGGTCGGACCGCTGGAGGACGGCACCACGGGGACCACGGTCCTCGAGGGCGACACGATCCCGGGCGACACGATGCCCATCGGCGGGACCTCCCTGACCCGGGTGGACCTGTCCGACCCGGCCGCTCCCGAGGTGGTGGAGTCGGCCCGGGTGGAGGGCAACGTCGTGGCCTCCCGCATGATCGACGGGACCGTCCGGGTGGTGGTGCGGTCCACCCCCGTGGCCACCGAGCAGCTGTGGTGGACCGAGCCCACGGCAGCCCGGTCGAGCGTGGCCGCGCTGGACGCGGAGGACCTGCTCCCCCGCTGGTCGGTGGACGACGGCGACGCCGGCCCCCTCGGAGGTTGTGAGGACGTGCTCACCGTGCCGGCACCG
Source organism: uncultured Actinomycetota bacterium (assembly GCA_963773765.1). Taxonomy (GTDB): domain Bacteria; phylum Actinomycetota; class Acidimicrobiia; order Acidimicrobiales; family Microtrichaceae; genus CAVZCC01. Next base: position 209,086 of record CAVZCC010000008.1, read on the forward strand.
TCCGGTGGTGGCGGGACCGACACCACCCTGGCCGGAGGTGCCGGCACCTCCGTGGCCCCCCAGCCCGCCGACTTCGAGCGGGTCACGGTGCTGACCGTCGGCGACACGCTCGCCGGCATGCAGCCCGTCACCGTGGCGGGTGGGGCCGAGACCGTCTACGCCTCCACGGCACGGCTGTTCGTCACCACCACGGCCTGGACCGCGGAGGGTCCCGCCACCGCCGTGCACCGCTTCGACCTGGCCGGGACCGACCCCGCCACCTACACCGGGAGCGGCGTGGTGCCGGGGGCCCTGCTGGACCAGTACTCGCTGTCCGAGCGGGGCGACGACCTCCGGCTGGTCACCACCACCGAGACCGTCGGCCCGCTCACCGACCTCCCGGCCGGCGGCGGGTCCGGCGCCGACGTCGGGGCGGCAGAGGTCCGGGCCATGCCCTCCAGCGAGGGCCGCCTCGCCGTCCTCCGCCCGACCGGGGACGGCACGCTGGCCGAGGTGGGACATGTGGAGGACCTGGGTGTGGGCGAGCGGGTGCAGTCGGTCCGCTTCCTGGACGACCTGGCCTACGTGGTCACCTTCCGCCGGACCGACCCCCTGTACGCCATCGACCTGTCCGACCCCACCGCCCCGACGGTGCTGGGCGAGCTCAAGATCCCCGGCTTCTCCGAGTACCTCCACCCGTTGGGCGACGGCCGGCTGCTGGGGGTGGGCCGCGACGCGGATCCTGCCACGGGCATGGACCGCGGGTTCAAGGTGTCGCTGTTCGACGTGACCGACCCCACCGCTCCCCGGGAGCTGGACACCATCGTGACCGCCGACGCGTGGTCCCCCGTGAGCGACGACGCCCACGCCTTCACCTGGGACCCGGTGCGGGCCCAGGCCGTGATCCCCCTGGAGCACGCCGGCGGGTTCGACACGCAGGTGAGCTCGTGCCCACCCGACGTGATGTGCACCGTCGCGCCGGTGGAACAGCCGGTGGGACGCCCGCCCGGCGCCGTGGTCATCGGTGTGGACGGCGACTCCCTGGTGCAGCGGGGCGAGGTGACCCACGTGCAGGAGGGTGGCCCGTGGGCCCCGATCCTGCGGTCGCTGGTGGTGGACGACACCCTGTGGACGGTGTCGTCGGCCGGCCTCGGTCGCACGCCGGCCGCCACGCCCAGCACCGTGGACCTGCTCGAGTACTGACCCCCGACCCGAACGACCGGCTCCGATCCGACGGACGGACGGCGCCGGCCGGACGGCTCCCGCTCAGGCCGAGACGGCGGCCACCGAGACGATGCCGGCCACGGCCCGCAACTCGGCCTGGGCGGTGTCGGGCACCGCCCGGTCGGTGGCGATCACCATGAGGGCCTTGGTGCCCTCCGGCGACGAGCCGACGGCCATGTCGTCGATGTTCACGCCCGCGGCACCCAGCACGGAGCCGACCGCGCCGATCATGCCGGGCTTGTCGTCGTTGCGGACCACCAGCAGGTGCTCGGCCGGCGGCACGTCCACGGTGTGGTCGTCGATCAGGACCAGGGTCGGCACCGACCGCAGCCCCACCAGGGTGCCGGCCAGGCTGTGGCCCCCACCCCGGATGGTGATGAGGTTCACGTAGTCCCGGGCCGTGGTGGTGGCGGTGGGGCGGACCTCGATGCCCTGCTCCTCGGCCACCGCCGGCGCGTTCACGTAGGACACCGGTTCGCCGCTGGTGGCCCCGAAGAACCCCTTCAGCACCGACAGGGTCAGGATCCGGGTGTCGTACTCGGCGATGTGGCCCTGGTACTCGATCTCGATGGCGTCGGAGCACTCCCCGCACAGCCCGGCGAACACCTTGCCCAGGCGTTCCGCCAGCGGCAGGTAGGGGCGCACGGTCTCGGACGCCTCGGCCGCGCTCACGTTCACGGCGTAGGGCACGAAGTCGCCGGCCAGGGCCAGCTCCACCATCTCGGCGATGGTGTCTCCGGCCTTGTCCTGGGCCTCCGCGGTGGACGCGCCCAGGTGCGGGGTGACCACCACCTCGTCCAGGGCGAACAGCGGCGAGTCGGTGCACGGCTCGGTGGCGAACACGTCGATGGCGGCGCCGGCCACGGTCCCGTCCGCGATGGCGGCGGCGAGCGCGTCCTCGTCGATGATCCCGCCCCGGGCCACGTTCACGATGCGCAGCGACGGCTTGGCCCGGGCCAGCATGGCGGCGTCGATCAGCCCCGCCGTCTCCGGTGTCTTGGCCAGGTGCAGCGTGATGAAGTCCGAGCGGGCCATCAGGTCCTCGAGCGAGACCAGCTCCACGTTGATCTGACGGGCCCGTTCCTGGGACACGAACGGGTCGTAGGCGATCAGCTTCATCCCGAACGCCATGGCCCGCTGGGCCACCAGCTTGCCGATGCGGCCCAGGCCGATGATCCCCAGCGTCTTGTCCGACAGCTCCACGCCCTCCCACTTGGAGCGCTCCCACCGGCCCGCCTTCAGCGCGGCATGGGCCTGGGGGACGTTGCGGGCCTGGGACAGCAGCAGCGCCATGGTGTGCTCGGCCGCGGACAGGGTGTTGGACTGGGGAGCGTTGACCACCATCACGCCACGCTCGGTGGCGGCGGCCACGTCCACGTTGTCCAGGCCGATGCCGGCCCGGCCCACCACGACCAGGTCCTTGCCCGCCTCCAGCACGTCGCCGGTGACCTGGGTCGCGGACCGGATGATCAGCGCATGGGCACCGACCACCGCGTCCAGGAGGGTCTCGGGGGTCAGGTCCAGGCGGACGTCCACCTCGTGGCCGGCGTCCGCCAGCCGCTGCAGGCCGTTGTCCGCGATCTTCTCGCTCACCAGAACTCGCATCGGACCATCCTGCCCGAGTGCCCCCGGCCCGGCCAGATGGCGCCGGGAAGATCGCGCTCCAGTCCGGGGGCCCGTTCCGCCGATGGGGAGGGGGTCCGTCCCGACCGTGCACCTGGGGAGACCACCGTGACCGTCCGTTCCCGAAGCCTGCGCCCGCGCCCGAACCGGCGGGGCCCGTTCCTGGCCGCCGCCCTGGCCGCCGCCGCCCTGGTGGCCGCCGGCTGCGTCCCGGAGCCGGGCACGACGGCCTCCACCACGTCCACCACCGCGTCCACCACCGCGTCCACCACCCCTGGGCCGGTGACCGACGTGGCGGTCGCCCAGACGGTGACCGGCTTCACCACGCCGTGGGAGATCGCCTTCACACCCGACGGCACCGCCCTGGTGACCGAACGGCCCGGTCGCATCGCCGCCGTGGTGGGGGGCGTCCGCCAGGTGGTGGGCACCGTGCCCGGCGTCGTCGCCGCCGGCGAGGGCGGGCTGCTGGGCATGGCCGTGGACCCGGGCTTCGCCACCAACCGGCGCATCTACACCTGCTACGCCTCCGGCTCCGGCGGCACCGTGACCGACGTGCGCATCGTGCGGTTCCGGGTGGCCGAGGACCTGGGCTCGCTCACCGACCAGACCCTCATCCTGGATGGCATCCCGGCCGGCGCCGGCAACCGCCACCTGGGGTGCAGGCTCGCCGTCGGTCCCGACGGGATGCTGTGGGCCGGCACCGGTGACGCCGTCCTCGGCAGCGGGCCCCAGGACGTGGACAGCCGGGCGGGCAAGGTGCTGCGCATGACCCTGGACGGGGCGCCCGCCAACGGGAACCCGGGCGGGGCGTGGGACCCGTACGTGTACACCCGCGGGCACCGCAACGTGCAGGGCCTGGCCTTCCGGCCCTCCGACGGCGCCGCCTTCTCCGTGGAGCACGGCACGGGCTGCGACGACGAGGTCAACCTGCTCACCGCGGGGGCCAACTACGGCTGGAACCCCGGCGCCGGAGGCGGCTACGACGAGGGCGCCCCCATGACGTCGCCATCGATCGTGGGGGCCACCCCGGCGGTGTGGTCGAGCGGGTGCCCCACCATCGCCCCGTCCGGCGCCACGTTCCTGTCCGGGGCCCAGTGGGGGGCGTGGAACGACCAGATGGTCATGGCCGTCCTGAAGGGAAGCCGCCTGACCTTCGTCCGCATCAACGGCACCACCCTGCAGGGCACCGACACCCGCCTGACCACCAAGGGTCGGCTGCGGGCGGCGAGGCTGAGCCCCGACGGGAGCCTGTGGGTGGCCCAGGACGCCAACCCGGGTTCGCTGTTCCGCCTCACCCCCACCTGAGCTCGCCGGCTGGGTGACATCGTGCACCGGCTGCGCCCGGCGCACGACGGCACCGACCCCTTCGTTCTCGGGCCGGATCGGCCGCTCTGAGCGGTCCCGGCAGCCCGACGTCGGAGATGGTCGCTTGCGGCGGGGTTGCGGGCGGGGGATGGGTGGGGGCGGAGCGGCCGTTGCGTACAGTGGATCCGTGAGCGAGTCGCGGGCGGCAGGGGCGGAACCGGTCGACGTGGTCGTGGTGGGCGCCGGGGTCTCGGGCCTGGCGGCTGCCCGTTCGCTGCAGGCCCAGGGCCGCCAGGTCACCGTGGTGGACAAGGGCCGTTCCGTGGGTGGAAGGCTGGCCACCCGCCGCATCGGCGAGGCCCGCCTGGACCACGGCGCTCAGTTCTTCACCCAGCGCGGGCCGGAGATGGCCCTCCTGGTGGACGAGCTCCGGAGTGGCGGGGACCTCCACGAATGGTGCCGCGGCTTCGTCGAGCCCGACGGTCACGCCCGCTACACCATGCGCCAGGGGATGACCGGCCTGGCCAAGTTCCTGGCCGCAGGCCTGGACGACGTGCGGGTCGGGACCCACGTGCGCAGCGTGGAACGGCTCCCCCACGGCTGGCGGGCCCGCACCGACGACGGCACCGTCGACGGCGTCGGCCTCGTCCTCACCGCCCCCGTGCCGCAGGCCCTCGCCCTGGTCGACGCCGGGGGCGTGGACCTGGACCCGGGGATCCGGCCCGCCCTGGACGACCTCGCCTACGACGCCGCCCTGGCCCTGTTGGTGGTGCTCGACGACGCACCCCAACTGCCGCCCAGCGGCGCCGTCCAACTCACCTCGGGCCCGTTCACGTTCGTGGCCGACAACCTGGCCAAGGGCCTGTCCCCGCTGCACGCCCTGACCCTGCACTGCTCGGACCGCGTGGCCCGGCAGCGCTGGGACGACGACGACCAGGCCGTCATCGCCGACCTCCTCCGCGCCGCCGCTCCGTGGATCGGTCCGGCCCGGGTCACCGAGGCCCAGCTCAAGCGGTGGCGCTACGCCTCGCCCCGGAGCGTCTGGCCGGAACCGTGCTGCGTCGCGGTGGACGGCGAGGAGCCCCTGGTCCTGGCCGGCGACGCCTTCGACGGGCCCCGGGTGGAGGGCGCCTACCTGTCCGGACTGGCCGCCGCCACCGCCATGCTCCGGGCCCGCCCCGCCCATCTGGGACGCGCCGCCTCGCCCGCCGTGAGCCCCGTCCCGCCCGCGGCCGGCGACGTGGTGGACGCGCTGGAGGCCCAGCAGCAGGAGCTCGAGTCCCTGCTGGCCGACCGATCCGACGCCGGCTGGCTGGCCCCGTCCCGCTGCCAGGGGTGGACCGTCAAGGACGTCGTCGTCCACCTGGCCCAGACCAACGAGATGGCGGTGGCCAGCGTGGCCGGGGACCTCCCCGCGACCCTGGAACGACTCACCCACGGCCTCGGGACCGCCGCCTCCGTGGACGAGGGCGCTGACCTGATGGTGCGGGCGGAGCAGGACAGCCCCGCCGCCGAGGTGCACCGGCGGTGGCGGGACGGCGCACGGGCCCAGGTGGCCGCGTTCCGGGCCTGCGACGCCCACGCCCGCCTGCTCTGGGTGGCCGGCGACCTGGCCGCCACCACGCTGGCCACCACCCGGTTGGCCGAGACCTGGATCCACACCTGTGACGTCGCGGCGGCCGACGGCGCCGTGCCGGCGCCCACCGACCGGCTGTGGCACGTGGCCCGCCTGGCGTGGCGGACGCTCCCCCACGCCTTCGCGCTCGCACGACGAGCGGATGACCGGGCCGGTGGCGTTCCACCTGGAGGCACCGGACGGGTCGGCCTGGGACTTCGAACCCGACGGCATGGCCACCACCACCGTGTCGGGTCCGGCGGCGGAACTGTGCGAGGTGGCGGCACGGCGGACTCCTGCGGACAGGACGTCGCTGGTGGGCTCCGGCCCCGACGCCGCGGCGGTGCTGGCGTTCGTTCGCACCTGGGCCTGAGGCCACACCGATCGGCCCGGCCGCCGGCCCGCCGGGCCCGGTCAGGCCTCCAGGACCACCGGGGTGAGGTGGTCGTCCGGGGTGAAGCCCAGCACCTGGCCGTAGAACGACAGCTCCGCCTCCAGGGCGGCGACGATGGTGCCGGCCTTGCGGAACCCGTGGGCCTCCCCGGCGAAGAAGATCGACGCGTGGGGCACGCCGCCCGCCGCCAGCGCGTCCAGCAGCACCCGGGCCTGCGACGGCGGCACCACGGGATCCTCCAGGCCCTGCAGCACCAGCACCGGCCGGCGGATCCTCTCCGCATGGTGCAGGGGGGAGCGCTCCCGGTAGCGGTCCGCGGCCCCGGGCAACGGGCCGATGAGCCCGTCCAGGTAGCGGGACTCGAACTTGTGGGTGTCCGCCACCATGGTGAACAGGTCCGTCACGCCGTAGAGGCTGCAGGCGGCGGCGAAGGCCTGGGGACGGCCGTCACGGTGGCAGAGCGCCTCCAGCGCGGTGAACCCGCCGGCCGACCCGCCCCGGATCACCGCCCGGTCCCCGTCCACCCGGCCCTGCCCGGCCAGCCACCGGGCAACCGCCACGCAGTCCTCCACGTCGACCACGCCCCAGGACTCCCGCAGCAGGTCCCGGTAGGCCCGGCCGAAGCCGGTGGAGCCGCGGTAGTTGACGTCCACGACGGCCATGCCCCGCGTGGTCCAGAACTGGACCGAGGTGGAGAACTCGGCCCGCGCCGCCGCAGTGGGACCACCGTGGATGCGCACCACCAGTGGCGGGAGCTCGCCCTCCGGGCCGGTGGCCCGTGAGCTCCGGGGCAGGTAGAGCAGCGCATGGGCCCGGGCCCCGCCCCCGGTGGGGAACGTGATCGCCTCGGGCGGGCTGACGTCCTCCGGCGGGAGCGGCGGCGGGGCGTCGCGCAGGTCCCGGGCCGTGCCGGCGTCCAGGTCCAGGAGCCAGACCGAGGTCGGCCGGTCCGGCGTGCCGCCCACCAGCGCCACGCTGGAGCCGCTGACGTGCAGGTGCTCCACGTAGGTGAACCCCGGACCCGGCACCGGGGACCGGTCACCGGTCCGCGGGTCCCACACCCACACCGACTCCAGGCCCCCGGCCGAGGACACCGCCACGACGCGGCCGTCGGCGGTGAAGCCGTAGCGGCTGCCACCGGAGATCCAGCGGGGCTCACCCACCTCCTCGGCCCGGTCCAGCACCGGATCGGTGCCGTCGCCCGTGCCCGCACCGGGCAGGCCGGGAACCGGCGCGACGTGCAGGTGCCACCAGTCGGAGCTGTCGTCGCACCACCACAGGCGGCCGTCCGGGGCCCAGACCGGCAGGCACACCGACACGGCCCGGCCCAGTCCGGCCGCCGTGCCGCCCGCCATGCCCCCGGCCACGCGCCGGGCGTCCCGGACGACCGGGCCGTCGACCCCGGCCAGGTCCAGCGCGCCGGCCCACAGCTCTGCTGCGTCCCACGGCATGTCCGGGTGGTCCCAGCGCAGCCAGGCCAACGTCGCCCCGTCCGGCGACAGGGCCGGCCCGGCGCAGAAGTCGCCGTCCCGGACGAGGGACACGGGCGCTCCCCCGCGGACCGGCACGGCGCAGAGCTCGTTGACGGGCTCCTCGTCTCCGCCGTCCCGGGCGTCGTGGATCTCCCGTTCGCACACGATCCAGTCGCCGTCCGGGGTGACCACGCCGGCGGCGTGCCGGAGCGAGGACGGCCGGGGCGGGTCCGGGGTGACCTGGTGCACCGCGCCCACCCCGGGCCCGCCGGCGCGCCCGGGTCGCCGGCGGCCGGGTCGCCGGTGGTGCAGATGCACTGGCGGCCGGCCACCACCCAGAACACCCGTCCCGCCGCGTCCACCCACCAGGCGCCGCCGCCGTACTCGTTGACCGAGCTCCGGGCCGACACACCCGGCGGGTCCTCCACCGGGTGGGCCGATCCGCCGCCGGCGGGAACACCGGCCCGCCACAGCCCGGTCCGTCCGCCGTCGGCCGGGCGCTGCTCGGCCCACCGCACGACCACACCGCCGTCGTCCTGGCCGACGTGCACACCGCCGAAGCGCACGGCGCCGGCCGCCGCGCCCCGGACCGACAGCCGCGACGGCCATGCCCCGTGGGGCAGGACGGGCCGCGGCGCGTTCACCCCGCGACCAGGCGCTGGATGCGGGTGATCCCCTCCTCCAGGTCCTGGTCACCGAGCGCGAAGGAGAACCGGGCGTACCCGGGCGAGTCGAACGCCTCACCGGGGACGAACGCCACCTTGGCCTGCTCCAGCACCAGGTCCGCCAGCTCCACCGTGGTGGAGGCGGTGCGACCCCCCAGGTCCTGGCCCAGGAGGCCACTGAGGTTGGGATAGGCGTAGAAGGCGCCCTGGGGCTCGATGCAGGTCACCCCCGGGATGTCGTTCAACATGCCGTGGATGACCCGGCGGCGGCGGTCGAAGGTGGCACGCATGAGCTCCACCGCGGACAGGTCGCCCGACACCGCGGCCAGGGCCGCCATCTGGGAGACGTTGGCCACGTTGGAGCACAGGTGGCTCTGCAGGTTGGACACCGCCTTGGTGATGTCCGCCGGGGCGATCATCCAGCCGACCCGCCACCCGGTCATGGCGTAGGTCTTGGCCACGCCGTTGAGGATGACGCACAGGTCCGCCAGCTCCGGGACCAACGCGAGGATGGAATGGTGCTCGTGGCCGTCGTACACGAGGTGCTCGTAGATCTCGTCCGTGAGCACGATGATGCCGTGCTCCAGCGCCCACAGGCCGATGGCCCGGATCTCCTCCGCCGGGTACACGCTCCCGGTGGGGTTGGACGGCGACACGAAGATGAGGGCCTTGGTGCGCGGCGTGCGGGCCGCCTCCAGCTGCTCCACCGTGACCCGGAAGTCGGTGTCCTCCGTGGTGGGCAGCACCACGGGCACGCCGCCGGCCAGGCGGATGGGCTCGGGGTAGGTGGTCCAGTAGGGGGCGGGCAGGAGGACCTCGTCGCCGTCGTCCACGACGGCCAGGATGGACTCGTACACGGCCTGCTTGCCCCCGTTGGTGATGACCACCTGCGACGGCTCGACGGGCACGCCGGAGTCCCGGAGGGTCTTGGCCGCGACCGCCTCCCGCAGCTGGGGCAGGCCCGGGGCAGGGGTGTAGCGGTGGTTGCGGGGGTCCGAGCAGGCCGCCACGGCGGCCTCCACGATGTAGTCCGGGGTGGCGAAGTCCGGTTCTCCGGCGCCGAAGCCGATCACCGGCTCCCCCGCCGCCTTGAGCGCCTTGGCCTTGGCGTCCACGGCCAGCGTGGCGGAAGGGGCGATGGCGGCGACTCGCCGGGAGATCCGGCTGCTGGAAGGGGTGGTCATGGCCCCGACGCTACCCGCCGCCCCCGACACCACCAGAACGGATTCGGACTCGCAGGGCCCACCGCCCGCCGACCACACTGGTGCCCGTGACGACCCCCGACATCAGCCTCCCCGACGACCTCCTGCCCCACGACGGCCGCTTCGGCTGCGGACCGTCCAAGGTCCGCCCCGACGCGGTGGACATGCTGTCGGGGTCGGCCGGGCACTACCTCGGCACATCGCACCGCCAGGCCATGGTGCAGTTCAAGGTCAGCGAGCTGCGCAACGGCCTGGCCGAGCTGTTCTCGCTGCCCGACGGCTACGAGGTCCTGCTCGGCAACGGTGGCACCACGGCGTTCTGGGACGCGGCCACGTTCGGCCTCATCCAGGAGCGCAGCCAGCACCTGGCCTTCGGCGAGTTCTCCTCCAAGTTCGCGACCGCGGCGGCCGCGGCCCCGCACCTGGGCGAGCCCACCGTCATCACCGCCGAGCCCGGCGACCACCCGGAGGCGGCGGCGGAGGCCGGCGTCGACGCCTACTGCCTGACCCACAACGAGACCTCCACCGGGGTGGCCATGCCGCTGCAGCGCCCGGACGGCGCCGATGACGACGCGCTGGTCCTGGTGGACGCCACGTCGGCCGCGGCGGGGCTGCGGTTCGACCCGTCACAGGTGGACGTGTACTACTTCGCCCCCCAGAAGTGCCTGGCCTCCGACGGCGGGCTGTGGATGGCGGCCTGCTCACCCCGGGCCATCGAGCGCATCGAGCGCATCGCGGCGGGCGACCGCTGGGTGCCGGCGTTCCTGGACCTGGGCATCGCGCTGGAGAACTCCCGCAAGGACCAGACCTACAACACCCCCGCCCTGGCCACGCTGTTCCTCGCCACCGAACAGGTCATGTGGATCCTGGAGAACGGTGGACTGGAGTTCTCCGCCGGGCGCTGCGACCGCTCCGCCGCCACCATCTACGACTGGGCCGACGACCATGTGCACGCCACGCCGTTCGTGGCCGACCCGGCCAAGCGGTCCCACGTGGTGGCCACCATCGACTTCGACGACGCGGTGGACGCGGCGGTGGTGGCGGCCGTGCTGCGCAGCAACGGCATCGTGGACACCGAGCCCTACCGGAAGCTGGGCCGCAACCAGTTGCGGGTGGCGCTGTTCCCGGCCATCGAGCCCGACGACGTGGCGGCCCTCACCCGCTGCATCGACCACGTGGTCGAGCGGCTGCTCTGACCGGCCGCCGGCCCATTTCAGGGCTGGTACATCTGCACCGCCGCGGTCACGGTGCCGCCCTCGACGGTCAGGTTGAACGGCGGGTCGGGCGCCGTGATCCCCTGCCAGTCGCCACCGATGGCCTCGGCCAGGCCGTCCAGCGTGACGGAGGTGGGGCCGCAGCAGGTGGCGGCGTAGATCACCGCGTAGGAGCCGGAGGGGTCGATGGGCACGGTCCGGAGCCGGGGGTTCCGGTTGCGGACGTAGAACTGCTCGCCGTCGAGCACCTGGCCGGTGTCGTCCTGGTAGGCGTCGGCGGCCGCCGTGCCGGTGAGCAGCTCGGCCAGGTCCACCGTCACCGTGCCCGCCCCCAGGTCGATGGCCCGGAGGTAGCCGACCTGGTCGCCGTCCGGGAGGGCGTCGCCGGGCACGTCCTCGGGGATGCTGGTGGTGGACCCACCGGGCGCGGTGGTGGAGGTGGTCGACGTGGTCGGGCCGGTCGATGCCGGGACCACGGTCGAGGTGGTGATCGCCTCCGAGGTGGTCGGGGTGGCGTCGTCGTCGCCGCACGACGCGAGGGCTGATCCCCCGGCCAGGACGACGGCCACGGCGACGACGGCTCGGGCCCGTGCACGGTTCATCGGCCCAGCGTAGGGGCGGGTCGGCGGACGGCGGTCCGGGACCAACCGGACCGGGAGCAAGCGGACCGGGAGCGCCGGGGCCGGAACGCCGACTGCCGGGTACCGTCGCCGCCGTGACCGAACGATCCGTCCGACTCCGGCCGGCCACCCGCGGCGACCTCTGGTGGTTGTGGGCGGTCGGCCTGGACCCGGAGAAGGTGGGATCGCAGTACCACTGGGCCGAGGCGCCGCTGCAGCTGGGCATCGCTCCGGTCCGGGCCGTGGTCGCGCCGCGCCGGGCCGCGGCGGTGGTGGAGGTGGACGGGCGCCGGGCCGGCTACATCGGCCCCAACCCGCTGTCGGGCAACCTGGAGTACTTCGTCCAGCCCCGGGCCAGGGGCGGGGTCGGCACCCGGATCGTGGCCTCCTACCTGCGGGACCACCGGGGCGACGACCGGGCCCGGAGGTTCTTCGTGTCCTCCCACAACGACCGTTCCCTGGCCACGCTGCAACGGGCCTTCGAGCAGCTGGGCTGGCAGGAGGGCGTGGAGGTCCGCACCGAGGCGGCACGCCACGGCCGCTACGTGTGGGTGCCGCCGGGGTCCAGGTCGACCTCCACCCAGGAGAGGTGGGTCGGTCGGGTCTGGGCGAAGGCCCACGGCCACCACCCCCGGTGCAGCGGCGAGGAGTAGTTGGCCACCAGCCACCGGCCCCCGCCCAGCGGCACGCCGCCCGCGAACGCGGTGTCCCCCGCCGAGGGCAGGTCGGCCAGCCAGGTGAGGGTGCCGGCCTCGGGGTGGACCTCGTACAGCGCGGTCCGCTTGGGCGTGGCCGAGTACAACGCCTGGTAGGCCCGGGTGCGGGCGACGTCCGAGCCGTGGCGCCACCCGAGGTCGAACCGCCCCCCGAACGCGACCTGCCGGCGGCACACCAGGAACGTGCGGTCGCCCTCGGTGAACAGGAACGGCGAGTCGAGCTTGCGGGGATCGGGTCGCACCGTCCACGCCGTGGGCGCTCCCGCCGGGGCCCAGCCGATGTCGCTCCCCCACCCACCGGCCGGTCCCTCCTTGCGGACGACCACGGCCAGGCTGCCGTCGGGCCGCTGCACGAAGTCGGCCTCCGCTCCCCCGTGGTGCACCTCGGCCCGGGCCGGGTCGGCCGGGGCCCAGGACATGCCGTCGTCCGACGCCCACAGCTCCACCGACAACGGCGTGGGGTGGGCGGTGAAGAGCGTGCCGGCATGGCGGTACAGGCTCATGAGGAGCCGGTCGCCCACGGGCCGGACCCGCCACACCACGTGGTCCGGTCCCGACAGGCACTCCGGCCCCTCCCAACGACCCGCTGCGGTGCGCGCCGTGACCCAGATGCGGTCGGGCTCGAACCGCAGGGCCGCGGTCCCGGCGGTGAACCAGTACAGGAGGAGCCGGCCCTGCCAGGACACCAGCCGGGGCTCGCGCACGTCCTGGCCCACGGCCACGGTCAGCTCGTGGACCCAGTCGCCGGGCCGGCCCCGGACGACGTGGATCATGGCCTCGGCCGACGCGAAGTGGGTGGGCGCCGTCCGCCAGGCCAGGAACAGCTCCCCGTCGTGGCGGGCCAGGTCCAGGTTGTTGTTGGCGTCGCCCACCCACAGGCCGTCGGGCAGGCCGGGGCCGGGGACGAGCGGGTGGGCCTCGCCGATGGCGACCACGGGTCGCGGTCCGGGCAACTCCAGGGGCGCCACCACGCCAGTCCAGCACAGGCCTGCGACCGGGGTGCAGGCACCGGGGCAGGCAGACAGACCCGTGGGAGGGGCGCGAGACTGCCGTCCTCACCGACGCACAGGGGGAATCTGCATCATGTCGGCCACGGATGTCCGCGCCCAGCTCACCGGACCGGGGGGACCCTTCGAGGTGGTCCACGACGTCGTGGGCGGCGTGGAGATGAAGGTCTACAAGGACCGGTTCCCGGACCTGCGGGTGGTGGCCCGGTTCGGCCTGGCCCACGGTGACAAGGAGTTCATCGTGCACGGCGACCGCCGCATCACCTTCGGCGAGTTCGCCGCGCTGCGCCAACTCGGTCAGCGCCGGGCTGGCCGCGGCCGGGGTGGGCCACGGGGACCGGGTGGCGGTCCTGAGCCAGAACAACCCGGAGTGGTGCCTGGCCTTCTGGGGCACGGTGAACCTGGGGGCGGTCCTGGTGGGCCTCAACGGCTGGTGGAACGCCGACGAGGTCGTCTACGGCCTGGAGGACTCCGGGGCCCGGGTGCTGGTGGCGGACCGCAAGCGGTTCGAGCGGGTCGCGGGCGACGTGGACGCCATCGACTCGCTGGAGCGCGTGTACCTGGTGGACGCGGACCCGTCGGAGTTCCCCGGGCCCGACGGGACGCCCAGTCCCAAGCTCCACCGCTTCGACGAGCTCACCGCGGACCCCACCGACGTGTTCCCCGACGTGGCGCTCGGCGAGGACGACCACGCGGTCATCTTCTACACGTCGGGCACCACGGGCCGGCCCAAGGGTGCCATCAGCACCCACCGCAACATGGTGGCCAACCTGCAGAACACGGTCTTCCTGCTCACCCTCGGGTCCATGACCACCCCGGGTGCCGGTGGTGGCGGCGGCCAGCCCGTCGCGCTGTTCACCTCACCGTTGTTCCACGTGTCGGGCTGCCACTCCGGCCTGGTGGTCGGGATGATGGCCGGCATGCGCATGGTCATGATCGACGGCCGCTTCACGCCGGAGGCCGCGTTCGAGCTCATCGAGCGGGAGGACGTCATGATCTGGGCCACCGTGCCCACCATGATCTGGCGGGCCTGTGAGCACCCGGACCGACACACCTACGACACGTCGTCGGTCATGTCGGTCAGCTTCGGCGGCTCCCCGTCGGCCGACGAGCTGCAGCGCCGCATCCGGGAGACCTTCCCCAACGTGAAGGCCACCACCAACGCCTACGGGCTCACCGAGTCGTCCTCGGTGGCCACCAGCCTGAGCGGCCCCGACGCCCTGGCCAAGCCGGCGTCGGTGGGCCTGCCCATGCCCGTGGTGGACATCGCCATCGCCGATCCCACCGGCGCGCACCTGCCGCCGGGGCGGACCGGCGAGGTCCTGATCAAGGGCCCGATCATCATGCCGGGCTACTGGAACAAGCCCGAGGCCACCGCGGACACGGTCATCGACGGCTGGCTCCACACCGGCGACGTCGGCCACCTGGACGACGAGGGCTTCCTGTTCATCACCGACCGGGCCAAGGACATGCTGATCCGGGGCGGCGAGAACGTGTACTGCGTGGAGATCGAGAACCGCCTGGTGGAGCACCCCGAGATCGCGGACGCCGCCGTGGTCGGCGTGCCCCACCCGGAGCTGGGCGAGGAGGTCAAGGCGGTGGTGGAGCTCACCGAGGGCTCCACGCTCTCCGACGCGGAGATCCAGGCGTGGGTGGCGGAGGCCCTGGCCGCCGTTCAAGGTCCCGGCCTACGTCGAGCGCTGGGACACCAAGCTGCCCCGCAACGCCTCCGGCAAGCTGCTCAAGAACGTGCTCCGGGGCGAGGGCCACGTCAGCTTCGCCGAGACGATGTGAACGGACGCCCCACCCGCCCCCGCCGGGAGTGAGGTCGCCCGCCCGAGGACCCCGATCGCGGGCCCTCCGGGCCGCGACCAGCGCCGTTGCAGGGCACCCGACCCACGACCGGTCACGTTCACATCCGGTTGCGTTCCCCGAAACACCGGCGAAACACGCGCTCCATACGGTGCCGCCATCCACAGAAGGCTCTCAGCCGGAATGGGATGGCCGCCCCGGCCCGTGGGGCGGTCCTCGGGCCGAACCGACGTCACGTCGTCGGATTCACTGATTCAGGAGGACTCCCTGGTGCTCAGAAATCGCAAGGCCAAGCTCACGCTTGGTCTTCTCCTTGCAGGAACGGTGCTACTGACGCCGGCGATCGCAGGGGCGCAGGACGCGCCCGTGTTCGATCCCGCGGCAGCCGTCCCGGCCACTGCGGACGGCTTCGGCCTGAACCTGCTGTGGATCATCATCGGCGCCGCCCTGGTGATCTTCATGCAGGCCGGGTTCGCCATGGTCGAGACCGGCTTCTGCCGGGCCAAGCACGCCGCCCACGTGGTGACGACCAACCTGGGCATCTTCGGCCTCGGCTTCGTCGGGTTCTTCTTCATCGGCTTCCCGCTGATGTTCGGCGGCTACAGCTACGCCGGCTACTTCGGCTACGACACCGCGCTGGGGAGCAACCTCATCGGCAGCGGCAGCTGGACCTTCGCCTGGTGGTCCTGGGACGCCTTCGCACTGAAGAGCGTGCCGTCGGAGCTGCTGCCGTCGATCGCGGCCTTCTTCCTCTACATGGTGGCCTTCATGGACACCACGGCCACGATCCCCACGGGCTCCATGGCCGAGCGGTGGAAGTTCAAGAGCTTCATCTGGTGGGGCCTGTTCTGCGGCGCCATCTTCTACCCGCTGTTCGGCGCCTGGACCTGGGGCGGCGGCTGGCTCTCGCCAGCTCGGGCAACAGCCTGGACCTGGGCTTCGGCTACGTGGACTTCGCCGGCTCCGGCATCGTGCACGCCATGGGTGGCGCCGCCGCTCTGGCCGGTGCCCTGATCCTCGGCCCCCGCATCGGCAAGTTCGGCAAGGACGGCAAGGCCCGGGCCCTGCCCGGCCACAACATCCCGATGGCCATGCTGGGCGCCTTCATCCTGCTGTTCGGCTGGTTCGGCTTCAACGCCGCCTCCACCTTCGCAGCGACCGACGTCCGCTTCACGGTGGCGGCGGTCAACACCGGCATCGCCGCAGCGTTCGGCCTGGTCGCCTCGATGATGTACATCATGATGCGCACCGGCAAGCCGGACCCGGGCATGATCGCCAACGGCATGCTGGCCGGCCTGGTGGCCATCACCGCCCCCTGCGCCTTCGTGGAGCCCTGGGCGGCGGCGGTCATCGGCATCATCGCCGGTGTCCTGGTCATCGAAGCCGTGTTCTTCATCGAGAAGCGGGGCATCGACGACCCGGTGGGCGCCATTGCGGTCCACGGCATCTGCGGCTCCTTCGGCGTGCTGGCCGTCGGCCTCTTCGCCAGCGGCAACTACGGCGGCCTCTGGAACGTGACCGAGACCGACGCCACCGCGGACAAGGGCGTCACCGGCCTCTTCTACGACGTCAGCCTGGGTGGCAAGCAGCTGGCGGCGCAGGCCATCGGCGTGGTGGTCATCTGGACCGTCATGTTCGGCATCGCCTACGGCTTCTTCAAGATCCAGAACGCCATCACCAAGGGCGGCATCCGCTCCTCGGTGGAGGACGAGCTGGTCGGCCTGGACTACCCGGAGATGGGCGTGACCGCCTACCCCGGCGACGTCTCCTTCTCGCTGCAGGACATCGTGGTCGAGAGCCTGCCCAAGGCCCAGCAGGCCGAGGTGGCCGGCGGGGACATCGACCTGTCCAAGCAGCCCGTGAGCTGACCCCCTCAGCACCAGAACCGCACGACCGTGTGCGGTGTGAGCGCCCGCCCCTCCCCCCGGGGCGGGCGCTCCCGCGTCCGGGGTGCGGTCCCCTGCCCCGGTAGGGTCGACCCGTGAGCGATGCCGCGCTGGACGACGGGACCTACGACGCCTTCGTGGTGGACGCCGAGGACGCCCCCGGCGGGGGCACCACCCTGGAGCTCACCATCACCGCCGGTGAGCACAAGGGCATGGTCACCGCCCTGACCAGCGCCGTCACCCTGGGCGACCCGATCGACCTGTTGGGCATGCCCGCCACCCTCACGGTCGCCATGGGCGTGCCGTCGGTGCGCATCGACCGGTAATTCCACCGCCGCGGCCGGGTGGTGCTGGCACGCTGGACCGATGGCACACCCCCACTGGCCCCTCTGGGACCTGCGCATCCGGACCCCCCGACTGGAGCTGCGGACGCTGCGGGAGCAGGAGATGGCGGACCTGGTCGAGGTGATCGACGGGGGGCTGCACGACCCCGCCACCATGCCGTTCCTGCACCCGTTCACCGACGTGCCCCCACCCCGTCGGGAACGGGAGGCGTACCAGCACTACTGGCGCAGCTGGGCCACCTGGACGCCCGAGCAGTGGCACCTCCAGTTCGCCACGTACCAGGACGGCCGCTGCGTCGGCACCCAGAGCCTGGATGCCACCCGGTTCCCGGCCCTGCGCACCGTCCGCACCGGGTCCTTCGTGGGGCGGGCCGACCAGGGCCGGGGCATCGGCAAGGAGATGCGGGCCGCGGTGCTGCACCTGGCGTTCGCCGGCCTGGGGGCGGCCCGGGCCGAGACCGAGGCCTTCGACGACAACGCCGCCTCCCAGCGCGTCACGGAGTCGCTGGGCTACCGGCCCAACGGCGAGGAGTGGGTGATGCGACGGGACCGACCGGGCCGGGTGCTGCGCTACGTGCTGGACCGGGCCGACTGGGAGCCCCGGCGACGGGACGACATCACCGTCGAGGGACTGGGCCCCGAGGCCCTCGACCAGTTCGGCCTGGGCTGAATCCGTCCTGGGCCGAATCCGGGCTGGGCTGAGTCCGGCACCGCGAACTGTGCAGGGATCGCGACCCATGACGGGTCCTGGACCTACGAGAACGCGGCACCGGGGGCGCCGGGTGCGGCGGGCAGGGCCGTGGCGCGGGCTCAGGCCGTGGCGGCCGCGAACCCCTTGTCCAGGTCGGCCAGGATGTCCTCGATGTTCTCCAGGCCGACGGACAGCCGGATGAGGCCCGGGTCCACGCCGGTGGTCACCTGCTCCTCCGCCGTCAGCTGGCTGTGGGTGGTGGAGGCGGGGTGGATCACCAGGCTGCGCACGTCGCCGATGTTGGCCAGGTGGCTGTGCAGCTCCAGCGCCTCCACGAACTTCTTGCCGGCCTCACGGCCCCCCTTGATGATGAACGCCGGCACCGAGCCCGGGCCCTTCGGGGTGTACCGGGCCACCCGGTCGTGCCAGGGGCTGGAGGCCAGGCCGGCGTAGGACACCGACTCCACCTGGTCGTGCCCCTCCAGGTACTCGGCCACGGCCTGGGCGTTGGCCACGTGGCGGTCCATCCGCAGGGACAGCGTCTCGATGCCCTGGATCAGGAGGAAGGCGTTGAACGGGCTGATCGCGGCACCCAGGTCCCGCAGCAGCTGCACGCGGGCCTTGATGATGTAGGAGCCGGCCCCCAGCGCGGGCCAGTAGGCCAGGCCGTGGTAGCTGGCGTCCGGCTCGGTGAACATGCGGGAACTTGTCGTTGGCGGAGAAGTCGAAGCTGCCGCCGTCCACGATGGCCCCGGCGATGGCCGTGCCGTGGCCGCCCAGGAACTTGGTGGCGGAGTGCACCACGATGTCCGCGCCGTGCTCCAGCGGGTTGAGCAGGTACGGCGTGGCCACCGTGTTGTCCACGATCAGGGGCACGCCGTTGGCATGCGCGACCTCCGCCACCGCGGCGATGTCCATGATGTCGTTCTTGGGGTTGCCGATGCTCTCGCCGTAGAAGGCCTTGGTGTTGGGGCGGGTGGCCTTGGCCCAGGCGTCGGGGTCGTCGGGGTCGTCCACGAAGGTCACGTCGATGCCCAGGCGGGGCAGCGTGTAGTGGAACAGGTTGTAGGTGCCGCCGTAGAGGGCGGCGGAGGACACGATGTGGCTGCCCGCCTCGGCCAGGTTCAGGATGGCGAAGGTCTCCGCGGCCTGGCCGGAGGCCACCACCAGGGCCCCGGGCAGGCCCACCGCGGTGGACGTGGCGTTCTCCAGGCTGGCGATGCGGGCCTCGGCCACCCCCTGGGTGGGGTTCATGATGCGGGTGTAGATGTTGCCGATCTCGGCCAGGGCGAACAGGTTGGACGCGTGGTCGCTGTCGCGGAACTGGTACGCCGTGGTCTGGTAGATCGGCGTGGCCCGGGAGCCCGTGGTCGGATCGGGCGCGGCGCCGGCATGGATCTGGCGGGTGTCGAAGCCCCACTCGTCGCTCATGGTGTCTCCTGGTTCGAAGGTCGGTGACTGTCGGGGCGCAGCATAGACCCCAATCCCGACCATTCCAGTCAGGATTCGGTCGCCGTGCCGCCCGGGGCTTCCACCCGGACGCCGTCCCGGTCCACCTGCAGCACCTGCACCCGGCCGTCGCCGGGCACGTCGGCCGCCACCAGGCCGGCGACGTCGTCGGGCACCAGGGCCGCGACCGTCGGCCCGGACCCGGACAGCCACGCGGCCAGCACCTCGGGGCGGCCCAGGAAGTGCTCACGCACGTCCCGGGCATCGGGGCGGGCCGCCAGGCGGACGTCCTGGTGCAACCGGTCCTCGCACGCCTCCCGCAGCGCGGCGAGGTCACCGGCGGCCAGCGCCGCGACCCACAGCGCGGCCCGGCCCACGGAGAACGCCGCGTCCTCCAGCGCCACCCGGCCCGGGAGCGCCCGACGGGAGGCATCGGTGGAGGTGGACGCGCCGGGGGACCACACCACCACGGCCAGGCCGTCGGGCACCGCCACGCCCACCACCCGTCCCCCGGCCGCGACCACGAAGCCACCCACGGTGGACGCGGCCGCGTTGTCGCCGTGGCCCTCCAGGGCGTCGGCGATGGCCAGGGCACCGGCCCGGGCCTCGAGGTGGGTCAGCCCGTCGGACATCCCGGCGGCGTAGGCCCCTGCCACACGGGCCGCGCCGGAGAACCCCAGGCCGCGGCCGGGAGGGATGGGACTGAGCCAGCGCAGCGTCGTGGCCGGATCACCGCCCGCGGCCCGGAACGCCACCGCGGTGGGATGGGTGGGCTCCACGGGGTGGAACCCGGCCGGCTCGTCGTCGACCGCGAGCCGGAACGGCAGGTCCAGGGCCAGGCCCAGGCAGTCGAACCCGGGCCCCAGGTTGGCCGACGAGGCCGGGGCCGTGACGATCACCGCGCCAGCCTAGGCACCGCTCAGTCGCCGCCGGAGATGTCCTCGACCTTGGCCTTGCCGGCCGAGATCCACGGCATCATGCCCCGGAGCTCGGCCCCCACGGCCTCGATCTGGTGCTCCTTGCCGGCCTGGCGGAGACGCTCGAACTCCACGCCGCCGGACCGGACCTCGGTGATGAAGTTGTCCGCGAACTCACCGGAGCGGATCTCGGCCAGGACCTGCTTCATCTCCGCCTTGACCGCGTCGTTGATGATGCGGGGACCGGTGACCAGGTCGCCGTACTCGGCGGTGGTGGAGATGGAGTAGCGCATGCCGGAGATGCCCTGCTCGTACATGAGGTCGATGATCAGCTTCAGCTCGTGCAGGCACTCGAAGTAGGCCGACTCGGGCTGGTACCCGGCCTCGACCAGTGTCTCGAAGCCGGCCTGCACCAGCGAGGTGAGCCCGCCGCACAGGACGACCTGCTCACCGAACAGGTCGGTCTCGGTCTCCTCCTCGAAGGTGGTCTCCAGCACGCCGGCCCGGGTGCCGCCGATGGCGTCCGCGTAGGACAGGGCCAGGGCCTTGGCGTTGCCGGTGGCGTCCTGGGCCACGGCGATCAGGCAGGGCACCCCGCCGCCCTCGGTGTAGGTGCGCCGGACCAGGTGGCCCGGGCCCTTGGGGGCCACCATGGCCACGTCCACGCCCGCCGGGGCCTTGACGTAGCCGAACCGGACGTTGAAGCCGTGGGCGAAGAACAGGGCGTCGCCGTCGTTCAGGTGGGGGGCGACCTCGGCCTCGTAGATGGGGCCGATCTCGGTGTCCGGGAGCAGCATCATGACCACGTCGGCCTCGGCCGCGGCGTCGGCGACGCTGAGCACCCGCAGGCCGGCCTCCTCCGCCTTGGCCCGGGAGGAGGAGCCCTCGCGCAGGCCGACCCGGACGTCCACGCCGGACTCCTTCAGGTTCAGGGCGTGGGCGTGGCCCTGGGAGCCGTAGCCCAGGATCGCCACCTTCCGACCCAGGATGATGGATCGGTCGGCATCCTGCTCGTAGTAGATGTTGGCCATGTCGGTTCCTCTGGGGGCTCGGCGGACCGTCCATGTTCGCAGCCGCACCACGGGAACCGCCAACATGTTGCCGACCCTCCCATCAGACCGAAATCCTGTGCGTCTGGAACGTTCAGCGTTCCGTATGCACAGGATTGGGTCGTTGTAGAGCTGCCGGCCTCGGACGGCGGGACACGGGCGGCCCGGCGGGCCACGCCGAGCGACACCATCCACGCCACGACCAGGCCCGACGGCGGCGACCAGGCCCGGAGCTGTGCCCAGGGCACGACGGGTTGGTCGACGATGCTCGTCGGGCGCCACGCCGGTGCCGACCCATCCCAGGACCA
This sequence comes from uncultured Actinomycetota bacterium, assembly GCA_963773765.1. Classification (GTDB taxonomy): domain Bacteria; phylum Actinomycetota; class Acidimicrobiia; order Acidimicrobiales; family Microtrichaceae; genus CAVZCC01. The sequence continues at coordinate 230,578 of CAVZCC010000008.1, forward strand.
GGCCGCTCCCCATGCCGACCAGGACGGCGACGGCCCCGATGAAGGTGGCCTCGATCCAGATGAGCATCCTGATCTGGCGTCGCTTGCGCGCTCCGACGGCCCGCGAGCATGACCAGCTCGCGCCGCCGCTCGGCGGTGGACAACGCGAGCGTGCCGGCAAGCCCCATGAAGCCCACGCCGAGCGCTCCGGCCAGCATCGACGCCGATCACCCGCAGGGCGACGTCGGCGACGGTCAGCCGGAGCTGGGCGTACTGCTCGGGGGTGTCGACCTCGACCTCGTTGAACTGGTCGGCGACGCACGTCGAAGCCCCCGCGTCACGAACTCGGGGCGCCACTCCCTGGACTGCAGGTCGACGGCGGCCAGCTCGAACGTGCCGTCGGCCACGATCGACTCGGCCGAGGCGCGGTCGACGACGACTCCGCCGAAGATCGACGTGTTCGTGAACGTGGCGACGACCGGCAGCTGCAACTCCCGTCCGGACGTCGACCGGACGGTCACGCCGATCGCCCATCCCGACCGCCAGACGTCTCACGCGGCCCGGTCCGAGACCATCACGCCCGCGCTCGGCCTGTGGAGCATCCGGCCGTCACACCCCAGGTCGGCGACCCGCTCGGCCGATCCAGCGTCGAGGCCACCGCGCTGGGTCTCACGTCCCGCCCGGACCGGTCACCGATCCCGTCCAGCGACGATGACCTCGGCCACCTCCTGGATCACGCCGGGGTCCAGGGCAGGAACCGCTCGAGGGCCTCGGTGGAGACGCGCACCAGCCCGCGTCGCTCGACGTACAGGTCGGCCCGGCCGGAGGCACTGCACCAACCGGTCGATGCGTCTGGCGCGCCGGACGCTCCCACGGTGGCCACCACGGCGACCAGCGCCAGTCCGACCATGAGGGTCGACGCCGCGCCGGCGGTGCGTGGACGGCTGGCGGCGGGCGTTGCCGACGCCCGAGACGAGCACTCACGACTGGCCCACACCGACCCAGGCAGTCGGCCGGCGACACGACGGCCAACGGCACCACGATCCAGCGTGGACAGGAGGGCCACGCCCACGAATCCGACCACCACGCCGACGGCGATCATGGACGCCGGACACGAGGTGCCAACGAGCCCGTCCCCAGGCGGCGCACCGCGCGGCAGTCGCCGAATCCGAGCGACCGAACAGCCCAGCGGCAGCCGGGGCCCGAGCGGTGCGGTCGGCACCGGCCCGGGTGTCCGACAGCGCGTCGAGCGGCGTGACGCGACCGGCCCGGAACGCCGGGACCACAGGGCGCCGACGCACGGTGACGATCATGACCGACGACGAGCGCGACCGATCACCATGGCCCAGGTGACGGCGAACGTCCACGTCCATGCCCGGCCACGCGGACCACTCGGGCTCCGACGTAGGCGAGCACGCACCCGAGGGCACCGCCCACCACCGACGCCGCCACGCCCACCAGCGCGGCCTCGGCGAGCACCGTGCGAACGAAGGTGCCGCCGACGGGCACCGACCAGGCGCAGCAGCCCGAGCTCACGAGTCCGCTGGGCCACGATCACGCTGAGCACGTTGACCACGACCAGGATCGCCACCATCAACGGTGATGCCGGCGTACACGACGGTGGCCAGGCGCACGCCGTCCTCGATGGTGCCGACGGTCTGTTGGGTGGCGGCCGAGGCGGAGGTGATCGCGTCGAGACGGACCCCGGAGGGCAGACCCGGACCGGAGGCGGTCGGCCAGCTGCGTCGGTCGAGGTCCCGGGCAGCGGGACGACGGTGATGCGGTCGACCCGGCCGACGGCATCCAGCAGGGTCGGGCGCTGACGCCGGATCGATCACGACGTGGGCCGACGCCAGGGCGACGGCGGCCGCGGCGGTCGTCCCGGGCCGGTGGACGGGACGGCGGTCTCCCGGTCGGTGCCTCCGGCACCGCTGCCGAACCCGACGCCGGACGCCTCCACGCACACCCGACCACGCGGACGTCGACGGTGCCGACGGGAACCTGGAGCCGACCGACGCCGCCCAGGTCGATGCCGGCCACGGCCAGGCCGTCGCGGTCGAGCGCCACCTCGGCCGGACCTGACGGTGGCCGACCCTCCAGAACGCGTCCACCGCGCCGGGTCGAACACCGACGACAGCACCACGCCCTGCAGCAGGCCGGGACGATCGGGCTGGGCCCGCCACCCGACGTCGAAGGCCACGGGCTGGTCGTAGCTGCCCGCTGGCCGACGCCACGCCGGGGACGGCCCGGACCGCGCCCAGGAGCTCGTTCGTCGAGCGCCGTCGCCGTCGCGAGCCCGTCGTTGTCGGGCGGTGATGACCACGGTGCCTTCGGGCAGGCGCAGCGCCGGCGTCGTCCTCGGACGGCGCGAGCAGGCGGGTGAGCTGTTCGGAGAACCCGAAGGCGCCGCTGGTGAACGCGACCGCGACGACGACCGTGGCGAAGACGATCAGGATCCGGCCCGGACGGGCACGGAACTCGCGACGCACGAGCGGCGCTGACATTGCCGAAGGCTAATGACGGGGCCGACAGCGGGTCATCGGGGGGCGCGGGCTCGCGCCGGTCGGGACCCGTTGCCCCAATATCGTGAACCCATGCGCCCCCACGCCCGCATCTCCCCACCCCGCCCGCTCACCATCGCCGTGCTGCTGCTGGCCCTCGTCGGCCTCGGCGCCGCGTGTGGCGGGGACGACGACTCGGCGGCCCCGGCCGAGAAGACCTCCGACGAGCGACCGGAGGAGACCACCACGACCGAGGACGACGGCGGCGGCTCCACCGGCATCGCCTCCGGCATCCTGTCGTCCTCCCCGTCCTCCGCCTTCGACACCAGCTCCGTCGCCTCGGACGAGGAGGAGTGCCTGGGCGACTTCGTCATCGACGCGCGTGGGAGAGGACGAGGCGCTGGAGATGAGCGAGGCGGACATCTCCACCTACACCACGGCCCAGATGGAGGCCCTGCAGGCCGGGTTCAACGAGTGCATCTCCGGGGCCTCGGTGGCCGGGGACCTGCTCAGCAGCTTCTACGAGGGGGCAGGTGCCACGGCGTCACCGTCGCCCGGTGTGGAGGAGTGCGTCGCCGACACCCTGGACGGCCAGACCGGCGACGTGGTGGTCGAGTCGATCCAGATGGCCGAGTCCGACACCCTCCCGCCGGTCATGCTCGCCACCTTCGACGCCTGCGTCCCCCCGTCCGACGTGGCGCTCATCCTGGAGGCGGCGTTCAGCTCGTCCGGACTGACGCCGGAGCAGTCCACGTGCATGGCATCCGCCCTGTCCGGCAGCATCACGATCACCCAGCTGGCCGAGCTCGGCGCCAGCGACGCGGGCCTGCCCCCGGACCTGGAGGCCACCATCACCCAGGCCGCCCAGGGCTGCGGCGCCTGATGACCGCCCGGCCGCACCCCAGCATCCTGTCCTCCCGCGGCAGCACGGGCCTCCGGGCCGGCGTGGGCATCCTCGCCGCCGTCACCGTCCTGGGGCTGGGCGCCACCGGCTGCGGCGGTGACGGGTCGTCGGACACCACCGCGGCCCGGAGCTCCGACGAACGGGAGACCACCACCACCGAGGACGACTCCACCGCGGAGCAGATCGGACAGAAGGTCGTTCCCTCCGACTCGATGGACACCGTCGACTCCACGATGCAGGCCTGCGTGGGAGAGGCCTTCCTGGCCGAGTACGACGAGGCCGACGCCCTGGCACTGGCCGAGACCGCGGACGAGCGACCCGAGGACCTGACCGAGGAGCAGACGGCGCTCCTGGCCGACAGCCTCGACGACTGCATCCCCGGATCGGCCTTCGCCGAGGCCTACATCGGCGTGTTCTACGAGGAGGCCGGCCTGGGCGACCCGGACCAGGCCGCCACGGACTGCCTGGGCCGGGCGGTCGACGGCACGGTCGGGCAGGTCGCGACGTCACTGAACGACAGCGGGGAGGTCCCCGCCGAGTTCCTGACCGCCCTCGACACCTGCCTGCCGCCGGAGGTGCTCGCCGGGCTGCTGGTGGCCGGCTTCACCCAGGAGGGTGTGACCGAGTCCCAGGCGCGGTGCATCGCGGACCTGGCCGCGGGCCAGGTCACCCTCAGCCAGGTCATCACCCAGGAAGAGGCGGCCCTGGAGCCGATCCTCCAGCAGGGCCTGCTGGCCTGCCCGGCCGGCTGAGCCCACCCGCCGGGCCGGGGACGGTCAGCCGGCGGAACGGAGGCCGGGACGCGACGTGCGCTCCAGCCGGGGCAGCGCCACCCGACCGGTGCGCTGCAGGTCGATGATCCCGAACGGGCGCAGCAGCTCCTCCAGGTCGTCCAGCCGGCTGGGCTGTTCGTCCAGGGACACGGTGAGCTCGTCGTGGCCGACGTCCAGGACCTGGCCACCGAAGATGTCCAGCAGCTCGATGACCTGGCTGCGGTGCTCGGCCGTGGCCCGCACGGTGATGAGCGTGAGCTCCCGCTCCACGGAGTCCCGCGGATCCAGCTCGCTGATCTTGATGACGTTGATCAGCTTGTTCAGCTGCTTGACGATCTGCTCCAGCGGGGCGGACTCCACGTCCACCACCACGGTGATCCGGGAGAAGCGGTCGTCGTGGGTGGGGGCCACGGCCAGGGAGTAGATGTTGTAGCCCCGGCGGGCGAAGAGGCTGGCCACGCGTGCCAGCACGCCGGCCTTGTTCTCCACCAGCACGGACAGGACGTGGTGCTTGGGTGTGGGTGCGGCATGGGGCATGGTCATCGTCCACCCTCCCCCAGGAACGGGTCGACGACGATCTCGTCGTTGCTCAGGCCGGCGGGGACCATCGGGTACACCTTCTCGGAGGAGTCGGTGCGGAACTCGAGCACGACGGGCCGGTCGTCGATCTCGTTGGCCTTGTCGATGGCCGGGCCGACCTCCTCCGGGGACTCCACCCGCATGGCCACGCAGCCCATCGCCTCGGCCCACTTGACGTAGTCGGGCAGGTCGGGCGACAGGTACACCTCCGAGTAGCGCTCCTCGTAGAACATCTCCTGCCACTGGCGCACCATGCCCAGGTAGGCGTTGTTGAGGATGGCGACCTTGACCGGGATGCGCTCCGTCGAGGCCGTCACCAGCTCCTGGGCCGTCATCTGGAAGCAGCCGTCGCCGTCCACGGCCCAGACCATGCGGTCCGGCCGGCCGACCTTGGCCCCGATGGCGGCAGGGACGCTGAACCCCATGGTGCCCAGGCCACCGGAGTTCACCCAGGTGTAGGGGTGGTTGAACTTCCAGTACTGGCTGGTCCACATCTGGTGCTGGCCCACCCCCGAGGCGACGATGCAGTCCTCCGGGGCCCGGCTCCGCAGCTCCTCCAGCACGAACTGGGGCTTGAGCAGCTCACCCGGCTCGGACTGCTCGTAGACCAGCGGGTACTTCTCCTGCCATCCCGAGATGGTCTGGTTCCATGACGAGCGGTCGGGCTGCGCATCGGCGACCGGGCCACCGGCCAGGTCCCGCACGGCACGGACCAGCTCCTCGATGACCAACCGGCAGTCCCCCACGATCGGCACATCGGGACGGCGGACCTTGCCCAGCTCGGCCGGGTCGATGTCCACGTGGATGACCTTGGCCCCCGGGGCGAAGGCGTCCACCTTGCCGGTGACCCGGTCGTCGAACCGGCTCCCCAGGGCGATCAGCAGGTCCGAGTGCTGCATGGCGGTGACCGCGGTGTAGGTGCCGTGCATGCCGGGCATGCCCAGGCACAACGGGTGGTCGTCGGGGAACGCGCCCCGTGCCATGAGGGTGGTGACGACCCGGATGTCGGTGAGCTCGGCCAGTTCCCGCAGCGCCTCCGCGGCCCGGGCCTTGAGGATGCCTCCGCCGGCGTAGATCACCGGCCGCTCCGCGGCCAGGATCAGCTGGGCCGCCTCCTTGATCTTGCGGGGGTGGCCCTTGGTGGTGGGCTTGTAGCCCGGCAGGCTGGAGGACACCTCACCGTCGGTGGGCCAGTACCAGTCCATGGCGGAGGCAGGGTTCTTGGGGTCGACGATGTCCTTGGGGATGTCCACCAGCACCGGGCCCGGGCGCCCGGTGGTGGCGATGTGGAAGGCCTGGCGGATGGCCAGCGGGATGTCCTCGGCGCGGGTGACCAACTCGTTGTGCTTGGTGACCGACCGGGTGATGCCGACCGTGTCGCACTCCTGGAAGGCGTCGGTGCCGATGGCCGGCGTGGCCACCTGGCCGGTGATGACCACCATGGGCACCGAGTCCATGTAGGCGTCGCACAGCGGCGTGACGATGTTGGTGGCGGCCGGGCCGGAGGTCACCATGGCCACACCGGGGCGGCCGGTGGCGTGGGCGAACCCCTCCGCCATGTGGCCGGCGCCCTGCTCGTGGCGCACCAGGATGTGGCGGATCGGGCTGTCGATGATCGGGTCGTAGACGGGGAGGATGGCCCCGCCGGGCAGCCCGAAGATCACCTCCACGCCCTCCAGCTCGAGGGACTTGATCAGGGCTTCGCCACCGTTGGTGTTCATCGTGCTGGTCCTTCGCGATGTCCTGGTTCCAGTGCCCCGGGGGGCGGTTGCGGGTGGGCTGGCGACCGGTCACCCGGGAGCCGTGCACCACACCGGAAAACCGGAACGACCTCCCGTTGGGGAGGTCGTTGGCGCACACGCGGGCTGTCGGTCCGGGTCGTGCGCCTCAGGCGACTACGAGGAGGACGTTCAGCTCACGCATGGGACCCAGTCTGCCGCGTCGGGCGGCCGGATGACAACCGCCAATGCGCGGGCGGAGCCGGGCCCGACCCCCGAAATCCCCCGGCCCCTCACCGGTCCTCACCGAGGACCCGGGCGGCCAGCAGCGCGACGGAGTCGGGCACGAACGGGTCCCGGTCCAGTCGGAGGCGGAGCTCGTCGAGGTCCACGAACAGGGCCTCGGCCACCTCACCGTCCGGGAAGCTGATGGGGCCGTCCCAGACGGTGGTCCACATCCGGGCCACCTCGGACACGTCGCCGTCCTCGTAGCGGCCGTCCCCCAACGGCACCAGCTCTGAGCCGCTGATGCCCACCTCCTCGGCCAGTTCCCGACGGGCGGCGACGGCCCCACTCCTCGCCGGTTCCCACCACCCCGCCGCAGGCCAGGTCCCAGCGCCCCGGCCACATGTCCTTGGCGTCGGACCGGCGGTGGACCAGCACCTGGCCGGCCCCGTTGCGGACCACCACGAAGGTGCACCGGTGCCGGAGCCGTCGGGCCCGCATCTCCGCCCGGGTGACGGTGGCCACCACCTCGTCGTGGTCGTCGACCACATCGACCAGCTCCGTTCCCGGATCCACCGACCATGTCCCGAGTCTGGCCCGACGGACCCGGCCCGGGCACGCGCCTTGCCCCGGCCCCGTCGATGCCGTAACCCATGGGCCGTGATCGTCGGCGTGTACCCCGGGAGCTTCGACCCGCTCACGATCGCCCACCTCGCGGTGGCCGAGATCGCGGTGGACCACCTGGGCCTGGACCGGCTGGACCTGGCCATCTCCCGGTTCGCGCTCGGCAAGGAGCACCTGGACGACGACACCGTGCCGGACCGGGTGGCCGCCATCGAACGGGCGTCCGAGACACGGCCCTGGCTGGGCGTCGTGGTGGTCCACACCCGCCTGATCGCGGACATCTCCCGCGGCTACGACGCGGTGGTCATGGGCGCGGACAAGTGGGCCCAGGTCACCGATCCGGTGTGGTACGGCGGCGACGCCGCGGCCCGGGACGCGGCGCTGGCCGCCCTGCCCCGGCTGGCCGTCGCACCCCGGGGCGAGCTCCCGGTGCCACCGGAGCTGGTGCTCCCGGTCCCTGCGCACCTGTCGGAGGTGTCGGCCTCCGGCGTGCGGGCCGGTCGTCATGACTGGGCCGCTCCGGAGGCACGGCGGCCGCCGGAGGAGTCGGCATGAACGGCGGGCTGGCGGCCGCGGCCGCGCTCAGCGTCCTGGCCGTGGCCGGTGCCCGTGAGTTCATCCGGTGGCGCGGTCGCCGGTGGCGGGGCCGTGGGCCCCGGGGCGACCGGTAGCTCAGCGGGGCCCGGGGGCCGGCACGGTCTCCACCCGGACGACGTCGGCGTCGACGCGGTCGATCACCGTGTCCTCCAGGCACCCGCTCAGGCGCCGACGCCCGATCGGTCCCACACCGGGCGCGACGACCAGCTCCACCCGGTCGGAGCCACCGCCGTCGACGTCCACCAGCTCCACGTCGCCGGGGATCTGCGAACGGCAGCTGATCCACAGCGCGATCGCCAGCTCTGCCGACGGGTAGGAGCCACTGCGGTGCGACACCTCCAGGCCGACCCGTGTCACGGCGTCGGTCCGGGTGGGCTCGACCCTGGCCATCGTCAACGCCCGGAGGGCGACCACGGTCGCTGCGACCAGGACCACGGCGACCACCGCGGCGACGGGGGTCCAACGCCGACGTGACCGGGTCGGGGCGGCACGCTCCGCGGTCGCCCGGCCCCGGACGGGTGGCCCGAGCGGCGTGTCCGGGGCGAGCAGCAGTGCGATGCGCCGGTCGACGGTCGGACCCGCCAGCAACCCGGCGGTCCGTTCGATCACGAATGCCGCCGCGGACAGGAGCACGCCGGCTCCCAGGAGGACGGGGATGAACACCGAGAGGCGGTCCTGGCGCAGCCAGTCGAAGTGGCGGCGGGCGTGGAGGCGGTTCTCCTCGGCCGTCGCTGCCGCGATGTCCTCCGCTCCCGATGCCGAGAGCCCGTCGATCCGCTGCTCGATGCGACGCAGCGACCCGAGCACGAGGGAGGTGCTGAGCATCACCAGCGAGGCGAGCAGGAACACACCCGAGATCAGCGCCCGGTTCCACTCCCAGCGGTAGAGGTAGACGAACAGGTAGACCGACGACACCACCAGGACGACCACGGCCAGGGTCCGGAGCAGGATCCGGGACACCCCCGCCGGCGTCACGACCCCACCTCGACCGCATCGTGACGTGGTGTCCCCGTTCCGGGTGCCAACTCCCGGACCTCGCCGGTCAGGCCGTCGACCAGCACCCGGGTTCCGGGCGGGAACCGGAGGCGGGCATCGGGGACCCCGACCACCGTGGGGACGTCGTTCTCACGGGCCAGGATGGCGAGGTGCGACAGGGCACTGCCCGTCTCGGCCACCAGACCGGATAGTCCCGGAAGCGCCGATGCCAGCTCCGGCTCGAGGTGCCGCACCACCAGGACCGTGTCGGCCCGTTGCTCCACGGCGCCCACTCGGTGTCGGACCTCACCCGCACCCCTCCCTCCACCGGCCGGCATGCCTGCGGTCCCGGCGGTCGGAGGTCGACCCACGGCGACCATGTCGCCGGACGGGGACAGTCGGAAGGTGGCGGGCGGGGGCGGGCCGGGCCGGTCGCTGCGGTCGGCGAGGTCCGCCGGCACCGTCGCCCGCTCGGCAGCCGCCACCAGCTCGTCGAAGGACAGCTGGCGGATCTGGTCCGCGGCGTCCAGGACCCCGTCGTCCGCGAGCTGCCGACCGACCTCCCACGCGGCGCGACCCAGGAGCTCCTGGAGCCACCGGGTCCGCAGTCGGAGCCCGTCGCGCACCCCCAGGCGGTCCACCTCGTCGGGGCCGTCGGCCGGGCCGTCCGGACCGGCGTCGACCCCGGCCATCCGGTCGGTCCCCGGTCCGGGATCCGGCGGCAGCACCGGCGGCCGGCCCAGCGCCGGGGCCGACAGGGCCAGGACCACGGGCGCTTCGGCGACCAGTTGCCCGTCCCCCATGCCCCTGGCCCGACCCCGGGCCACCGCCCGCAGGGCGACGGCGGCGGCGGAGGGGACGGCCGGACCCGGCGCCGCCCCCGCCAGCAGCATCCCGGACAGGACCTCGTAGGTGTGGACCGTCGCCAGCTCGCGCCGGGCCGCGTCCAGCAGCCGGACCAGGACGTCGGGCTGCAGGCGGGACAGGGTGTCGATGCCGTCCAGGTGGGCGTCCACCGTGGCCACCAGGTCGGCGGCGAGCGCGGGCAGGGCCACGCGGGCCCGACCCACCCTCCAGGCCAGACCGAGGTGGCGGAGGATCACCGCAGGGTTGAACCGGTGCAGCACGGACTCCCGGCCCCGGATCAGTCCGAGCAGCTCCAGGTCGGCCACGACCCAGCCGCCCACGGTGGTGACCACTGGTGACTGCTCGAGGTGGTGGCCGCCCACGGTGCCCGTGAGCTGGATGGCCCGGACGATCCCGTGCCGGAGTGGGGTGACCCACAGGTCCTGCTCCAGCGGGGACAGTGGCTCGGGGAAGGTCTCGGCCACGGGTCCCGGGCCCAGAACGGGACCCTTCGCCGCCGGGGTGGCGACCGCCGTGACCGGTCGGCTCTGCAGGAGCCAGAGGCGGTCGTCGGCATCGACGGCCCACTCGATGTCCTGGGGCCCGCCGTAGTGGTCCGCCAGGCCCCGGGCCAGGCGGACCAGCCGCCCCCGGACGGCACGGTCCAGTCCCGGAGCGGTGGCCGGACCGGACCGCTCCAGCACCCGTCCGCGCTGCGACAGCACGTAGTGGTCGGCGATGGCGGTGCCGCCCACCAAGGTGTCGGGTCGCGACCGCACCACCTCCACCACGATCCGGTCCGCTGCCCCCGTCACCGGGTCGACGCCGAACAGCACCCCACCGAACCGTGCGTCCAGCTGGCGCTGCACCAGGACCGCCATCGGCCGGGACCGGCCGTCCGCGTCCACGACGTCGGCGGCCGAGGCCAGCACCGTCCCGACCGCCTCCAGGAAGGCGGACCACCCGACCACGTCGAGCACGGACTCGAACTGACCGGCCATGGAGGACTCCGCCGCATCCTCGATGGTGGAGGACGACCTGACCACCAGGGGGACCCCGGCATCCCCGGTCAGCTGCACCCAGGCCCGGCGGAGCTCGTCGAGGACCTCCGGTGTCCCGGCACCGGAGGCGGCACCGGCGGTCGTCAGCACGAACCCGGGCAGGACCGGCGAGCCGGCGGCTGCAGCCCGGGCGAGGTTGGCCGCCTTGGAGCCGACCACCTCGGCGCGGACCGACGCCGGATGCCGGAGGTCGAGGACCGCGGAGTCGTTCACCGCATGCGAATGTAGCTGTGCCCTCAACATTCCTCCCCATGGACGGCCGGTCCCCATCGATCGGTGGTTTGCGTCACAATGAACCCGATGACAGCAACGAGGCCCTCCCGTCGCCGTCGCCGGTACGTCCTCGGCGCCATCGGCACGCTCCTGGCGGTCGGGGTGCTGGTGGCGTTCCTCGCCTTCCGCCGTCAGACGGTGTCCTACCTGACCCACTGGAAGGGCGGGCCGGAGGACACCACCCCCTACGCCCCCTTCTCGCCGGATCCGCCGGTGCACCTCGCGGCCATCGGCGACATGGGCGACAGCGGCCCACGCCTGGATTCCGTCGCGGCCGAGGTGACCAGGGTCGGGGCCGGCCAGCCGTTCGACGCGCTGGTCCTGCTCGGTGACAACGTCTACCCCGACGGGGAACCGGCACGGATACCGGAGACGGTCTTCCGGCCGTTCCGCAGCATCCTGGACGACGGCACCGACCTCCTGGCCGTGCTGGGGAACCACGACGTCCTCAACGGCAACGGCCCGGGGCAGCTCGACGTCCTCGGCACCGAGCGCTACTGGGCCTGGACCCGCCTGAACACGCTCGTGGTGGGCCTCGACTCCAACAACCTGGACGACGCCCAGCTCTCCTGGCTGGACAGCACCCTGTCGGGGTCCGACGCCACCTGGAAGATCGTGGTGCTCCACCATCCTCCGTACTCAGCCGGGTACCAGGGGTCCGTCCTGGAGGTGCGGGATGTCGTGGTGCCCATCCTGCGCCGCAACGGTGTCCAGCTCGTCCTGTCGGGTCACGACCACGACTACCAGCGCAGCAACGACCTGGGGGGCATCACCTACGTCGTGAGTGGCGGGGGGTCCGGAACCCGACGGACCGGTGCCCGCGACTTCACCGCCGTGTCGTTCGCGGCGCCGCACTTCCTGGACATCGGGATCTACCAGGACCGACTGGTGCTGCGTCCGGTCACCGACGAGGGGGAGGTCGGCGACCTGGTGGAGCTCAGGCCGTGAGTGCCGTCAGGCGACCGGCGACAGCTGGTCGGGCCGGAGCAGGCTGCCGAGTCCGCCTTCCTCCCCGCCCTCTTCCTCCCCGCCCTCGCCGCTCCCGGCGGGCTTGACGTCATCCCAGGTGGCCTTGGCGCCGGAATGGCCGGCCTCGTAGACGAAGTAGGTGGCGACGGCACCGGACAGCACGGTCACCACGGCCAGGATGGGGAGGACCCTGGTCAGCGCCGAGGTGGTGGTCGTCCTGGTGGCCGTGGCGGTGGCCACCCCACCCTGGTCGGCGGCGGGCGCCGGGTCGCCGGCACCGCCACCCCTGCGTCGGCGGTCGACCAGGTCCGCGGCGGCCAGCCCCACGGCGAGCACGCCGTACACGGCCACGAAGGGCTCGGCGCTCTCGCCGGCCTCGGCGTGCTCCTCCACCAGGTCGTTCTCCTTGACCCGCTCCTCCAGGCTCTCGCCGCTCTGGGCGGCCAGGAACACTGCCACCGCTCCCACCGCGGCCAGCACCGCGACCGGGATGGCGTACCGCCTCCGCCACTCCGGCTTGATCGCGACGAACAGGGAGCCGATCGTCGCCAGCGGGATCAGGACCACGGGGATGTGCACGAGCAGGGGGTGGGCCGGCAGGCCGAAGAGATCGTTGATTTCCACGTCAAGGAGTTTGTCGGTCAGGGGTGCCCCGGTCGAGGATGCCGCGGTAAAGAAGTGGTGAGGATGGCGGTCCGGCCAGGTTCCGGACGTGGTCGTCTCAGCGGAACGCCGGCGCCACCTGCTCCATGAACAGGTCCATGGCCTCGGCCCGCCGTGCCCCCCGGCCCAACGGTGCGTCGGGGACGATCACCTCACTGACCCCCGCCTCGGCCCACCCCGCCACCACCCGGGCGATCCGCTCCGCCGTCCCCGCCACCGCAGCCCGGGGAGCGGTGGCCCGGACGAACCGCTCGGCCTCGGCCCGGTCGTCGGTGGGCAGGAGCAGGGCCTGGGTGGACCGGGTGATCGACGCCGGGTCCCGGCCGATGGCGTCGCAGCAGCGGTCCAGCGCTGCGGCCCGCTCGGCGATGACCGGCGGCAGGCCCCACATGTTCCACTCGTCCGCGTAGCGGGCCACACGCCGCAGCATCCGGTCCCCCTTGCCGCCCACCAGGACCGGCAACCGGTCCTGGAGGGGCGGCGGCTCGCACAACGCGCCGTCGAGGCGGAACCACCGGCCGTCGAACCCGGACGTCCGGGGCTCCCCGCCTCCACCGGTGGCGCGGAGCATCCGGGTGACGACCTCGCAGTACTCGGTGAAGCGGTCCACCCGCTCCCCCACCGCCGGCAGGTCGATCCCGTACTGGGCATGCTCGTTGGCCTGCCAGCCGGCGCCGAGGCCCAGCACGAACCGACCGCCGCTGACGTGGTCCATGGACGCGGCCCAGTTGGCGACCACGGCCGGGTGCCGGTAGGTGGCGCCGAGCACGAGCGGCCCCAACCGCAGCCGGGCGGTGGCGGTGGCCAGCGCCCCCAGCACCGCGGTCGCCTCCAGGGTGGGCGACTCCGCGGGGCCGAAGCCGCCGCCGTCGCCCATGAAGTGGTCCGCCACCCAGGCTCCGTCCCAGCCCGTGGCCTCGGCATGGGCGACGGCGTCCAGCACGTCGGGCCAGGGCTGCATCAGGTTGGGCCAGATGGAGAACCGCATGGCCCCACCATCGCGCGACCACGGGCCTGCTTCCCGCCCCCTGGCGGCCCGACGTGCGGCAGGGATCGGGCGCAGCGCCCGAGAACTGACGCCGGAACCGGGTGGGTCGGGGCGACCGGGTGGGTCGGGGCGACCGGGTGGGTCCGGGGCCGGGGGCCGGCCGGCACTCAGGGCTGGGTGATGGCGCCCTTCTCCGCACCCTGGGCCAGCGCCGCGTACTTGGCCAGCACGCCGGAGGTGTAGCGGGGCTCGGGAACCTTCAGGTCGGCCCGGCGGGCCTCCAGCGTGGCGTCGTCCACCAGCAGGTCGATGGTGTGGCCCCGCACGTCGATCCGGATCCGGTCACCCTCGGCCACCAGGGCGATGGGCCCGCCGTCGACCGCCTCGGGGGCCACGTGGCCGATGCAGAAGCCGTGGGTGCCCCCGGAGAACCGCCCGTCGGTGATGAGCGCGGCGTCGCCACCCCGGCCCGCACCCTTCATGGCGCCGGTGATGGCCAGCATCTCGCGCATGCCCGGGCCGCCCTTGGGGCCCTCGTAGCGGATGACCACCACGTCGCCGGCGTTGATGCGCCCGCCCAGGACCGCCTCCATGGCCGTGTCCTCACCGTCGAACACCCGGGCCGGGCCCTCGAACTCGTCGAAGTCGATGCCCGCCACCTTCACCACCGCGCCCTGCGGGGCCAGCGAGCCCTGCAGCACGGCGATGCCGCCCAGCTCGTGGATGGGCTCGGACAGCGGATGGATCACCTCACCGTCGGGCGGCGGGGGCGCGATCATGGCCAGGTTCTCCGCCACGGTCCGACCGGTCACCGTGATCTCGTCGCCGTGGATGAGCCCCGCCTCCAACAGCATCCCCATGACCACCGGGACGCCGCCCACCCGGTCCACGTCCAGCATGTGGTACTGCCCGTGGGGCTTGGTGTCGGCCAGGTGCGGCACCCGGGCGGCCACCCGGTTGAAGTCCTCGAGCTCCAGGTCCACCCGCGCCTCGTGGGCGATCGCCAGCAGGTGGAGCACCGCGTTGGTGGAGCCGCCCAGGGCCATGACCACGGCGATGGCGTTCTCGAACGCGGCCTTGGTCAGGATGTCCCGGGGCCGGATGTCCTGGCGCAACAGGTTGAGCACCGCGGTGCCGGAGGCGAAGGCGTAGTCGTCCCGGCGGCGGTCCACCGCGGGGGCGGAGGCGGAGCCGGGCAGCGACAGGCCGAGCGCCTCACCCACCGAGGCCATGGTGTTGGCGGTGAACATGCCGGCGCAGGACCCGATGGTCGGGCACGCGTTGGCCTCGATCTGGTGCAGCTCCTCGTCGTCGATGGCGCCGGCGGCATGCGCCCCCACCGCCTCGAACACGCTGACGATGTCCAGCACGGTGCCGTTCAGGTTGCCGGGGAGCTTGGAGCCGCCGTACAGGAACACCGACGGCAGGTTGAGCCGTGCCGCCGCCATCATCATCCCGGGCAGCGACTTGTCACACCCGGCGAAGGTGACCATGGCGTCGAAGCGCTCGGCGTGCATCACGCACTCCACCGAGTCCGCGATGACCTCGCGGGACACGAGCGAGGCCCGCATGCCCTCGTGGCCCATGGAGATGCCGTCGGACACCGCGATGGTGCAGAACTCGATCGGGAACCCCCCGGCGGAACGCACCCCGTCCTTGGCCCGCTTGGCCAGCCGGTCGAGCGGCATGTTGCAGGGCGTGACCTCGTTCCAGGACGACACCACGCCCACCTGCGGCTTGTCCCAGTCGTCGTCGGTCATCCCGACGGCCCGCAGCATGGCCCGGGCCGGGGCCCGGTTGGGGAAGTCGGTGACGTCGTGGGAGCGGGGCTTCAGGTCCGGAGGGAGGGACGGGTCGGTCATGGACCCCACGCTAAGTCAGCTGGGGCCACGGCCGGAACCCGGTTGACGGGCCGGTTCAGGTCCCGGGGACCGGCACCCGCACGCAGGCCGTCTTGGGCACCCGGGTCGTGACGCCGGCGTCGGTGACCTCGGCGACGATGCACCGCTCGGTGAACCCTGCCCACCAGCCGGTGGGCTGGAACCGGATGAACGCCAGGTCCGCCGTCGCCTTCACGTTGACGAAGTCCTCCTGGTCCCGGGTCTCCTGGGCGATCGAGCCCGGCTCCTTCACCCCGGCGTTGAACGCCAGGAAGTCGTCAGGCGTGGCGCCCTGCAGGAGGCGCTCGACCTCCGCGGCCCGGTCCTCCGTGGCGCTGTCGGCGGTGCGGTCCGCCATCACCTTGGCCCCCACGGCCGTCGCGGCCAGGACCAGCACCACCACCACGACGACGACCATGCCGCGGTGGTCCGACAGGAAGTCGAGCACCCCACCACTCCTGCGCCTGCGCCCGCGTGCCATCCCCGCATGTTCGCGCCACCGGGGGCGGCGCACGGCCATGCCGCCCGGCCCTGTACGGGGCCCGGCCGCTCCCGCCGTGGCAACCTGCACCGATGGCCGACGGATCCGGACCGCACGGCGTCGTCGGTGGAGGCGGTGACCCTGGCGTGGATCCCGACCCGGGCTCCGAACGCGGCCGCGCCCTGGACCGCCGGATCTGGGCCCTTGCCGGCCCCGCCGTCCTCACGTTGCTGGCCGAGCCGATGTACCTGCTCGCGGACACCGCGGTGGTGGGCCGCATCAGCACCGATGCCCTGGCGGGGCTGGCGGTGGCCACGACGCTCCTCCTGTTCGCCACCGGCATGTTCATCTTCCTCACCTTCGGCACCGCGGCCACCGTGGCCCGCCTGCTCGGTGCCGGCCAGGCCGCGGAGGCGGCCGAGCAGTCGGTGCAGGGGCTGTGGCTGGGCCTGGCGTGCGGTCTCGTCGGCGTGGCCGTCCTGGGAGTGTTCGGCGGCCCCCTGGTCCGGGCCATGGGCGCGACCGGCGCCGTGGTCGACGACGCCCTGGTGTACCTGCGCATCAGCCTGGCCGGGCTCCCCGCCGTCTGCCTGGCCATGGCCGGCACCGGGGCCCTACGGGGCCATCTGGACACCCGCACGCCGCTGGCGGTCACCGTGACCGCCAACGTGGCCAACCTGGTCCTGGAGCTGCTCCTGGTGTTCGGCCTGGGCTGGGGACTGGCCGGCTCCGCGGCCGGGACCGTCGTGGCCCAATGGGGGGCGGCCATCGCCTACGTCACCTTCGTCCTGCGGCGGGCCGGGGCCGAACAGGTGGGGCGGCGGCCGGACGGCGGCCGGATCCGCGGGCTGGCGGTGGTCGGCCGCGACCTGTTCATCCGCACCGTCGCGCTGCGGGGGGCGTTCACCGCCGCCACCGTGCTGGCGGCACGGCGGGGCACCTCGGCGCTGGCCGCCTACCAGATCGCGTTCCAGTGGTGGTCGTTCCTGGCCTACGTCCTGGACGCACTGGAGGCCGCGGCGCAGAGCCTGGTGGGGCGGGCCCTGGGCAGCAGGGACCGGGTGCTGGCCCGGCGCACCGCCGGTCGGATCCTGGGCTGGAGCCTCGGCCTGGGCGCCGTGCTGGGCGTTGCCACCATGGTGCTGCGGGAGCCCATCACCACCGTGTTCACCAACCAGGCCGACATCGCCCCCCTGGTGGCGTCGTCGCTGCTGTGGGTCGGCGCGATGCAACCGATGAACGGGGTCGCGTTCTCCCTGGACGGCGTGCTGGTCGGAGCCGGGGACCAGCGCTACCTGGCCGTGGCGATGGTCGGGTCGCTGGGCGTGCTCCTGGTGGCCGGCGCGGTCGTCACCGTTGCGGGCACCGCGCTCTGGGGCCTGTGGCTGGCCCTGACGCTGTTCATGGCCAGCCGGGTGGCGGCCCTGGGCTGGCGCTACCGCTCGCCCCACTGGGAACGGACCGGCCCTGCGGCGGCCTGAGCGCCGGACCCCGAAGAACGGACCCTGCCGTCACCGGCCCCGTCGGCTCAGAATCGGGTCCAGGTCCAGGGCAGGGGCGCCACCGCGAACATGGCGTCGGCCCGGGCCGCCGCGCCCGGGGTCCGCTCCTGCACCCGTCCCGCACGGGCCAGGCGACGGAACGACGTGCCGCCCAGGAACACGGCGCCGAGCTCGGCCACGTCCAGCCCGAGGTCGCTGCGGGCGTCGTCACCCCGGCGGCAGGCACCCCGTCCGCCGTCGACCGAGAGCACGTAGCGCCCCGCGGTCACCGGCCGGAACCGGTCGACCACGTCCAGCACCAGCGTTGCGTCGACCCCGTAGGTCCGCGCCGACAGGAGTGCCTCCACGTCCAGGGGCCGGAGCCAGAACTGGTCCCGCTCGCTGGTGGTCCGCACCGCCCGCAGGTCCACCAGGACGTCGAACAGCAGGTGGTCCGGCGGGAGGGGTGCGTGCACCTCGGCCACCAGGTCGTGGTCCAGCAGCCCCCGCCACAGCGCCAGCTCGGCCCCCGCGTCCACGCCCAGCAGCTCCACCACCGTCAGGCGGTGGGCCGGTCCGTCCGCCGCCCAGTGCTCCTCCACGCGGTAGACGGCGTACCCGTCGGCCACGCCGGTGTCGTCCTCGTGGACCAGCACGAAGTTGAGCGGGTGGCCGCCGATGAACAACGGGGTCTCACCCAGCACGATCCCCCACCACGCCGGCGTGCGCGACAAGGACCCCACCCCGTCGACGCGGCGGTACACCTCCGCCAGCGCACCCACGGCGTCGGCGCGGCGGACGAGCCGGAGTCGTCCGCCGGTCCGGGGGGCATCGGGCCGGAAGGCGGCCCCGGCGGTCCGTACCGAGACGCTCCGGGCGCGTGTCGCCACGCCGTAGCCGAACCGTCCGTAGATGGTCGCCTCGCTCGCTCCCAGCATCGCCGCCGGCTCGCCGGCCGCCGCCACGTCCTCCAGCTGGCGGGCCATGAGGGCGCTGAGCACGCCACGCCGACGGTGGGTGGGGAGCACGCCCACATCGCTGACGCCGGCCACGGCAACGGTGCCGCCGCCCGGCAGCGTCAGGTCGAACGGGAACGAGCCGGCGGCGCCGACGGGCTCACCGTCGAACTCGGCCAGGTAGAACCGGGCCGGGTCCACGATGGTCCGCTTGGCGGCCAGGAACGCCGGGTCGTTGCCCACGGCGAAGGCCGCCCCGTCCACGTCGTAGTAGAGCTCCAGGTCGTCCGGCCCCAACGGGCGCACCGTGGGGACCGCTCGGGCGTTCGGTGCGGTCGAGGTCACCCGACGAGGGTACGGACCCGGCACGCGGCACGGCGGGTGATTTGCGCCGGAACGCCCGCTCAGGCCCCGGCCGCCCCCGGCGCGCAGGTCGTCTTGACCCATTCGCCCAGCGCGGTCTGCGCCGACTGCACCGCGGGATCACCGATCAGCGCGGCGGACCGGGTCTCGGCATCGGGAGCCCGGGGGTCGATGGTGGCCATGCCCTTCCACACGCCCTGCATGGTCTGCAGCGAGGGCTGCACCTCTGCCGGTCCGATGGTCACCATGTGCGAGAAGAGCTTGTCCAGCGAGGCGAAGAGCTGGGTGAACCCGGAGGGGTTGGACAGCAGGCTGGTCAGGTTGACGTCGGCGCCGGTGACGTCGGACAGCGCCTCGCCGGTCAGCAGCAGGCACAGGTCCGACTCCTGGTTGAGGGCGTCGATCCTCCGGATGAGCTCGTTCACGTCGACGGACCCGCTGGCGCCCACCCCGCTGCCGGCGCTGGCGCTGCCGGAGGTTCCGCTGCCGGAGGAGGCACCACCGGGGGCGGTGGGGGCCGGGCCCGGCGCGGTCGTGTCCGCGGAGTCGCTCGACAGCTCGGTGGTCCCGCTGTCGCCGCTGCAGCCGGCCAGGGCCAGCGCGCAGGCCAGCGCGACCGCTGCCGTCGCCGCCCGCAGTCCCCGCCCCGTCGTCACGGTGCAGATGGTACGGGAGCGGCCGCCCTCACGGCGATCGCGGCCGTCGCGGCGGCTACGCGACGGCCGCACCGACGATGGTGATGAGCCCGGTGGCCGCCAGCAGGACCAGCACCAGCCCCCGGAAACGGTCCTCCGGGAAGCGCCGGTGCAGGAGGTCACCCACCAGCCATCCCAGGGGCCACGCCGGCAGGGCGACCGCGGCCGCCACCGCGACGTCGCCGTGGATCTGGCCCGAGACCGCGAACAGGAGGAGCGCCACCACGCCGTTCAGGCCGAACACCGCGGCCGACGTCGCCCGGAACGGGCCCTTGGCCAACCCGCGCCCGTGCAGGTCCATCACCACCGGCGGCCCGCTCACCCCCACCGACGTGTTGAGCACGCCCGTGGCCAGACCCGTCGCGAGGTCCACCCAGGAGGGCGGATCGTGGATCACCCACCCCCGGCCCAGCACCACCACCCCGACCAGGACGACCACGCCGATGGCGGCCTGCAGCGCCGCCTCCGGCACGGCCAGGATCACCACCAGGCCCAGGGGCATGCCGACCAGGGCACCGAGGACGATCCGGCGGAACACCGGCACCACCGCCTCGTCCCGGTGGCGGAGGGCGACCCCGCCGTTGGACAGCAACCCGAACATGGCCGACAGCACCACGGCTTCCTTGGGACCGACCGCGATCGCCATGAGCGGCACCGTGGCCAGCGCGAACCCGAAGCCCACCAGGGAGTTCAGCGCCGAGCCGACGAACACCGCGACGGCCACCAGCACGAGCGCCCCCGGATCGAGCACCTGGGGGCCGGGCCGGCTCAGCCCTTGCGGGCGTTCAGCAGTGCCGTGACGGCCTTGCCGTCGGCCTTGCCCTGGGTGGCCTTCATGACCTTGCCCACGAAGAACCCGGTGATCTTGCCGTCCCCGTCGCAGAACCGCTGCCACTCGTCGGGATGCTCCGCGATCAGGCCGTCCACCAGCCCCTCCAGCTCTCCGGACTCCATGGCCTCGAACCCCCGCTCGGCCGCGATCGCGGCCGGCGAGCCGCCGGAGGCCACCATCTCGGCCAGGACCTGCTTGGCCTGGGTGGCGGTGAGCTGTCCACCGACCTCGAGCGACACCAGCTCGGCGAAGGCCGACGGGTCCAGGGCCACGGAGCCGTCCGCCGACAGGTTGTGCTCGGCATGGGTCAGGGTGCGGGCCGGGTCGCCGCCGGCGTCGATGGTGGCCAGGCACAGGTCGTCCAGGCCCCGCTCCACGATCAGTGCGGCCTGCTCCCGGGTCGCCCCGGCGCTCTCCACCAGGCGGTGGCGGCGGGCGGCGGGGAGCATCGGCAGGGCGGCCCGGATGGCGTCGATCCACGCCGGGTCCGGGTCCAGCTCCACCAGGTCCGGATCGGGGAAGTAGCGGTAGTCGTCCGCCTCCTCCTTGTTCCGCAGCATGTGCGTCCGACCCTCGTCCTCGTTCCAGTGGCGGGTCTGCTGGATGACCCGTTCTCCCGCGGTGATCAGGTCCACCTGGCGGGCGGCCTCGTAGTCGACGGCCCGACCCAGGCTCCGCAGCGAGTTGATGTTCTTGATCTCGCAGCGTGTCCCGAACTCGGGCGCGCCCCGGCGACGGACCGACACGTTGCAGTCCACCCGCATGGACCCCTCCTCCATCTTGCCGTCGGACGCACCGACGGCGACCAGGATGGAGCGCAGCTCGGACACGTAGGCCCGGGCCTCGTCGCCGGAGCGGAGGTCGGGCTTGCCCACGATCTCCAGCAGCGGCACGCCGGCCCGGTTCAGGTCCACCAGGGAGTACTGGGCGTCGTGGATCCGGCCCCCGCCCCCGACGTGGGTGGACTTGCCGGTGTCCTCCTCCAGGTGGGCCCGCTCGATGCCGACCACCTGGCCCGACGGCAGCTCCAGCCAGCCCTCGCCGTTGATGGGCAGCTCGAACTGGGAGATCTGGTAGTCCTTCGGCTGGTCCGGGTAGAAGTAGTTCTTCCGGGCGAAGACGGACCGCTGCACGACGCAGTTGAGGGCCAGCCCCACCCGGATGGCCAGTTCCACGGCGTGCTCGTTGAGCACGGGCAGGGAACCCGGCAGGCCGAGCGTCAGCGGGTCGATGTGCGTGTTGGGCTCACCGCCGAACTCGTTGGTGGCGCCGGAGAACAGCTTGGTCCGGGTCGACAGCTCGGCATGGACCTCCAGGCCGATGACGATCTCCCACTCCTCCAGGTCGACCCCGGTGGCGACGGCGCTCATGACCCGCTCCCTTCCGTGCCGACCGGTCCCGCCGCGGCCTCCAGGACCGCCGCGGCCCGGAACATCGGCACCTCTCCCAGGGCGGGGGCAAGGACCTGGACCCCGACGGGCAGGCCGTCGTCACCCACCCCGTAGGGCACGGACATGGCAGGGTGCCCGGCCAGGTTGGTCGGGATGGTGCACACGTCGTTGAGGTACATCTGCAACGGGTCCGCCGTCTTGTCGCCGAACGGGAACGCCGTGGTGGGCGACGTCGGCGACAGCAGCACGTCGAACCGCTCGTAGGCGGCGTCGAAGTCGGCCCGGATGAGGGTGCGGACCTTGAGCGCCTTGCCGTAGAACGCGTCGTAGTAGCCGGCCGACAGCGCGTAGGTGCCCAGCATGATGCGGCGCTTCACCTCGTCACCGAAGCCCGCGGTCCGGGTGGCCTCCATCATCTCCCCGGTGGTGGGGGCGTCGACCCGCAGGCCGTAGCGGACGCCGTCGTAGCGGGCGAGGTTGGACGACGCCTCGGCCGGTGCGACCAGGTAGTACGCCGGACAGTCCGTAGGCGACGGCGGGCACCGACACCTCATCCACCACGGCGCCGGCCGCGGCGAGAGCGTCCGCCGCGGCCCGCACCCGGGCCGCCACGTCCGGGCTGATCCCCTCGCCCATCATCTCGGTGATGATGCCCACCCGGAGGCCGTCGACACCATCGTCCAGGTGGTCCGACACGGAGGGGAAGGGCTGGGGCAGGGACGTCGAGTCGCCCGGGTCGTGGCCGCCGATGACCTCCAGCACCAGGGCGGCGTCCGCCACGGTGGTGGCGAAGGGGCCGATCTGGTCCAGCGACGAGCCGAAGGCCACCAGGCCCAGCCGCGACACCGTTCCGTAGGTGGGCTTGACCCCCACCACGCCACACAGGGCTGCCGGCTGGCGGATGGAGCCGCCGGTGTCCGAGCCCAGCGCGACGGGGGCGAACCCCGCGGCCACGGCGGCGGCGGATCCGCCCGAGGACCCGCCCGGCACGCGGCTCAGGTCGTGGGGGTTGCGGGTGGGGCCGAAGGCGGAGTTCTCCGTGGAGGACCCCATGGCGAACTCGTCCAGGTTGGTCTTGCCCACCGCCACCGCTCCCGCGTCGGCCAGCCTGCTGACCACGGTGGCGTCGTAGGGCGGGCACCAGCCGTCCAGGATCAGCGATGAGCAGGTGGTGGGCACGCCCCTGGTGCACAGGTTGTCCTTGAGCGCGACCGGCACGCCGGCCAGCGGCCCCGGGTCACCGCCGTCGGCGACGACCCGGTCCAGCGCGGCGGCCCGCTCCCGCGGCCGCGGCCTCGATGAGGTGGTTGAACGCGTGGACGTCGGACTCCCGCAGCGCCACCCGCTCCAGGTGCTCGTCCAGGACCTCCAGCGCGGAGCGTTCCCCGGCCCGGACCGCGGCGGCGATGGGCGCGCGCCGTGGGGGCGTCCGGGCTCACGGCTCCTCCCCCAGGACGGGCGGGACGCGGAACTGGCCGTCCTCGGCCGCGGGGGCACCGGCCAGCACCTCGTCGCGGTCGAGCGCGGGACCGGGCTCATCGGTGCGGAAGACGTTGGCCAGGGGGATGGGCCGCGCCATGGGCTCGACGTCGGCCAGGTCCAGGGCGTCCATGTCCGCGGCGTGGTCCAGGATGTCCGACAGCTGGTGGGTGAACCGGTCGAGGTCCTCGGGCGTCAGGCGCAGGCGGGCCAGGTTCGCCACCTTCTGGACCTCGGCCGCGGTGATGCGTTCGCGGTTGGCGGGGGAATCGGTCATGGGGCGACGATCCTACCGGCCACCCCGCGCCACCCCGAACCCGTTCCCGGTCCGTCCCCCGCCCTGTGCGGGCTCGCAGCGGCCGGACCGGAGGAGCGCGCCGGGCCGTTACCCTCGTGCCATGGCCGGTCGTTCGACGTTCCTGCGGCGCGTGGTTCCCGCCGTGCTGGTCCTGGTGGTGGTGGCGGGCCTGCTGCTGGCCGGTGTCCGGATCATGGGGGCGGCGAGTGCGGCCGACCGCGGGTCGGAGGCCATGGCGCAGGCGCGCGAACGCTCCACCGGGAGCGTCGCCAAGCTGGTCGACTCGCTCGCGGCCGGGGACCGGGCCGGCGTGGACCAGGCCATCGCGGACCTGCGCACCGCGTCCGAGGAGTTCTCGAGCGCGGCCGACCAGGTCGGCTCGGCCGCGGTGGCCCCGCTGCGCGTCCTGCCGGTGGTGGGCCGCCAGCTCCGCTCGGTCCAGGACCTGGCCGAGTCCGCCGACACCGCGGCGTCCCGCACCGCGGACACCCTGCAGGTCATCACCGACGAGTTGTCCGCCACCGAGGGCGGACCGACGGCCCGCCTGGAGTCCGCCCGCACGGCCCAGGCCGAACTGGACCGGCTGGCGGCGGAGATCGCCGACCTGGACACGGGGTCCGCCGACGCCCTGGTCCCGCCCGTCGCGGACGCCCGGAACACCTTCGAGGAGGAGCGCTCGCAGCTGTTGGGGACCCTGCAGGAGGTGTCGACCTCGCTGCGGGGCGTGACCTCGTTCCTGGAGGGCCCCACCCGGTACCTCGTGCTGGCCGCCAACAACGCGGAGATGCGGGACGGTTCGGGCATGTTCCTGCAGGCCGGGGTCATCACCATCGAGGACGGCAGGTTCTCCCTGGGCGACTTCGTGCCCACCGCGGACCTGGTCCTCCCCACGCCGGGAACGACCCTGGACCCCGACGTCGCGAACCTGTGGGGCTGGCTGAGCCCGGACCGGGAGTGGCGGAACATCAACCTGACCCCCCGGTTCGACGAGTCCGCCCGGATGGCTGCGGACATGTGGGTCGCCGCGGGCCGGGAACCCGTCGACGGGGTGCTGGCCATGGACGTGACGGGTCTCCGCGACCTGCTCCGCGTCGTCGGACCGGTCACCGTCCCGTGGGCGGACGGGACGCGGGAGATCTCCGCCGACAACGTCCAGAAGCAGTTGCTGACCCGCCAGTACGTGGAGTTCGACGACCGGGGCGAACGCCGGGAGCGACTCGGCGGCGTGGCGGCGGAGGTCTTCACCGCGTTCAACGACCGACCGTGGTCCTCCGCGCAGCTGGTGGCGGCACTGCGGGACGCCGGCACGGGCCGCAACCTGCTCCTGTGGTCCCCGGACCAGGTCCAGGAGGAGGCCTGGCAGGCGTTGGGCGCGTCCGGGACCGTCTCGGACGACTCGCTGCTGCTGGCGGTCAACAACCGGGCAGGGAACAAGCTCGACCCCTACCTCACCGTCGACGCCACCCTGTCCCAGGTCCCGGCCGCGCCCACCGCGACGACGGTCGGGGGCGACGGTGTCCGCCGCCTGTCGGTGCGGGTCACCCTCCGCAACGACACCCCGGGGGGCCTCCCCCGATACATGGCGGGGCCGTACCCCGGCACCGACCTGGCCGAGGGCGAGTACCTCGGCATCCTGTCCCTCACCGTCCCGGCCGGGGCCACGAACCCGACCATGTCCGGGGCAGAGCTCGCGATCGTCGGCGAGGACGGCCCGGCACGCACCCTGGCCGGGCAGGTCCGCATCCCGCGGCGGCGGAACCCAGGAGGTCACGATCGAGTTCGACCTGCCCACGTCCTGGACGTCGGCCACCGTCCTGCCGTCGGCGCGGATCCCACCGGCGACGTGGACCGTGGACGGCAAGGAGCTCCCGGGCCGGAAGCCCACCACGGTGGACCTCACGACCCTCGGTTGAACCGATCCTCAGCCGAGCGACCCCTCGGCCGGAAACCCGCTCCGTGCTTGGCCGACCACGCATCGCGAAAGGCAAAACTACCGAGTGACGGCAGGGCCGACCGGCTGTACTCTACGGGCATGAAGAGCACCACCCGCCTCCTTTCCGGACTCGTCGCAGTCGCCTTCGCCTTCGTGCTGATGACCTCGGCAGCCGGTGCCCAGAGCGACGCCCCCGACCCCTACGTGGGGGGCACCACGATCGTCCAGACCACCCTCCCGCCCCAGCAGCCGGTCGTCGAGGCCGCCACGGTGGAGCAGGCCCCGGCCGCGCAGGGCAGCGCCCTCGCCTTCACCGGCGGTGACGTGCTCGCCCTCGGCCTGGTCGGCGGAGCCGCCATCGTCATCGGTGGGCTCATGGTGGCCAGCCGTCGCCGGCTCGCCCCGGTCGCCTGACCTTCGAACTCCGCAGACGGCCCGCCCATCCACCGGATGGGCGGGCCGTTGCGCGTCCGGACCCCGATCGCCCGGCCCGATGAGGACCGGACGGGTCCGCGATCAGGCCGTGACGCGGTCGACGAACTCCAGGGACCGGCGGATGATCAGATCCCGGTCCAGGTCGATCGTGGCCACGTGGTAGCTGCGGTCACAGCTCACCCGTTCCACCGGGCCCGACACCGCAGCCGCCAGCACGTCGCTGTCGGTGGGCGGGACCGTGTGGTCCTGGGGGCTGGTGAACAGCAACAGGGGGCAGGCGATCCGGCCCAGCTGGGGCAGGATCTCGACCGACACGTCGAACATGGACAGCAGGGGCGCGAGGGGCATCTGGGCGTAGGCGGACTCCACCACGTCGGGATCGGCGACGTCGGAGCCGATGCCGTCGGCCAGGGTCTCACCGCCCTCCACCATCGCAGCGACCAACGCTCGCATGTCATCGCTGGGGGCGACGGCGGGATTGACGCAGATGATGCCGGACAGCTCGGGGTGGTTGGTCGCCAGCCAGCAGGTGAGCGCCCCACCCATGGACAGGCCCGCCACCACCACCCGTTCGGTCCGGGCCTGCAGCGACCCCAGGGCGGCCTCGGCCGCGGCGGCCCAGTCGGCCCAGCCGGTCGCCGCGAGGTCCTCCACCCGGGTCCCGTGGCCCGGCAGCCGGGGGCACTCGACGGCGTGGCCGGCGGCGGCGAAGGCGTCGGCCAGGGGCCGCATGGAGCTGGGGTTGCCGGTGAAGCCGTGCAGCACCAGGACGCCGACCGGACCGCCCGGGGCGCTGAACGCCTCGGCCCCCGGCAGCACGGGACCCTCTCCGTGGTGGTCGGCTCCGTCGCTCTGCTGGTCGCTCACCGGTGCTCCCTGGTCCCTGGGCTCAGGGCCGGCATGCGTCGCGGCCCTCCATGAACCCGGAACGATAGGCGTCGACCCGTTCGAAGCCGGTACCGGTCACCGAGTCCTTGCCGGGATCCGCCGTGGTGAGCAGCGCGGCGACGGCCTCATCGAGGTCCCCGGGGGACAGCACCAACTGGGCCGACTCCCGGTTCTGGGCGAACACCGACGCCGACCACACCCCCGCCAGGCAGTCGGCCCTCCTGGTCGTGGCCGACGACTGGTCCCCGAGCTCGTCCATGCCGTCGAGGGCGGCGAGGCCGTAGCCGGAGCCCACGATGGCGCTCAGCGCGTAGTCCCCGATGGCCTTGTGCACCTTCACCACCAGGCCGTCGTCCTGGACGGCCAGCAGGTTGGAGTCCGGGCAGTAGAAGACCTCGTCGGACAACCCGACGGGCTCGTCGCAGTCCGGCCGTTCCGAGGAGGAGAAGATCTCCACCTCCGGCGGGTCGAACTGGCCGGAGCCGAACTCGGGCCAGGCCTTGGACCAGAAGTCCTCGAGGTCCGCCACGGTCAGGTCGAAGGCCTCCTGCAACGGAAGGTTCCCGCCGGAGGCGACCTCCTCCTGGGACGTGAACGGCAGGTCCACCAGCTTGGGGGTGAGGGTGTCCAACGTGTAGTCGGCGCAGGCGGCGGCTCCGCCGTCCACCCCCTCCTGGAAGGCGCGGATCCGGTCGAAGGCGGTGCCGTGCGCCGTCGGGTCGGTGGCGACGGAACCAGGGGCGTCGCGCAGCTCCAGGAAGCCCGCCATGGCCAGGTCCAGGCTCTCGCCGTCCACGCTGAACCAGCGGTCACCGTCGGAGCGGACGTCATCGACCCAGGCGCCGGCCAGGCAGTCGGCCTGCTGCTCCAGGAACACGGTGGGGCCTTCCACCCCGGCACGGACCTGGATGGCGTGGCCCCATTCGTGGGCCACGACCAGCCCCAGGCCGAGCGACCCGTAGGTGTCCACCATGTACGGCACCAGGCCGTCGGCGTCCCACGCCACGACGTCCTCGGTCGGGCAGTAGTACGCGTTGCCGTCCACCTCCGACGCGTCGGTGGCGCAGGGCGGCGTCTGTCCGTCGTTGGCGGCGTAGAAGCCGCCGGCCACGGTGGAGTAGCGCCCGCCGAACACCTCCGGGTAGGTGCGGGCCCAGTACGCGTCCACGTCGGCGATGGCGATCTGCATGGCCCGCTGCGAGTCCGCGTCGGGGTCGCCGCCCACGATGTCCACGTCGTCGACACCGGCCGGGAGCTGGCCGGTCTCGGCCCGTGACCCGGTCGAGCCCAGGCTGGGCCCGTCCGCGGAGCCGGAACCGGAACCGGTGGACACGGAGTCGTCCCCGTCGCTGGAGCGCAGCAGTGCGAACGTGGCTCCGCCGGCGATGAGGGCCAGGACCACCACGACGGCCAGGCCGATGAGGAGCCAGCGGGCGGAGGACGGCTTGTGGGGCGGCTGGGGCGCTCCCCATCCCTGTGGGTCGCCGGCCGCGGGTGGACCGGAGGGCGGGCCGACCGGACCCGGCGGCGGTCCCCAAGCAGGGGGCGGTGCCGCTGGGGGCGGACCCCACACCGGGGGCGCCGGCGGTACCGGGGCCGGCGGCGTGTAGGGCGGGGGTGTCGGTCCCGGGGGGGACTGGGGGCTGTCGCTCACTGCTGGCCTCACTGCTCGGACGGGGCGCGACGCACGCTGCGGGTCGCGGTGCCCACGGTACCGACGCGGTGCCGCGTTCCCGGTGCATCCGTGGCGCTCCCTGCGAGCGCGTTCAGAGGACGGGCCCGCTGCCGGGAAGCTCCACAGGTTCGCCAACGGACCGTCCGGAGCGAACGTGATCGTGTGGTCGGGGGGTGGGCTGGCCACTACGCTTCCGATGCCGCGTGAACCCGGTTCAGGTCGGGGCACCCGGATCAGTCGACTGCTCGTCCCCGGCCGGGGACGACACGAGGAGAAGGGGGGCCTCCGGTGCCCAAGTACAAGTTCCTGAGCCAGGAGTGGATCGACGAGGCCAAGCGCCTCCGCTCCGAGATGGAGGGCGAGGCCCCCGCTCCGGCCCACGAGGTCAGGATGAACCAGATCATCACCGACGTCCCGTTCGGCGACGGCGAGATCCAGGCCCACATGGACACCTCCGACGGCGAGATGAAGATGGACCTCGGCCACATCGAGAACCCGGACCTCACCGTCACCTTGGACTACGAGACGGCCAAGGCCCTGATCGTGGACAACAACCCGCAGGCCGGCATGCAGGCCTTCATGGCCGGCAAGGTCAAGGTGCAGGGCGACATGACCAAGCTCATGGCCATGCAGCAGACCGGCGGCAACGACGAGATGGCGGCCAAGGTGGCGGCGGCCATCCAGGAGATCACCGAGTGACCTGATGGCCGGACCGGACAGGACCGTGGCGGCGGCCATCCAGGAGATCACCGAGTGACCTGATGGCCGGACCGGACAGGACCGTGGCGGCGGCCATCCAGGAGATCACCGAGTGACCTGACGGCCGGACGGTGGGGAACCCTCGTCAGCCGAGCTGTTGTTCCGGGGCGCCTTCGGGCGCCCCGGTCGCGTCCCCGTCCCTGCGCAGGCGCCGGGTGGCCCGCCGGGCCGCGTCCGCCGGGTCGCGCACGAAGGTCGCGAGCCCCATGCCGGCCAGGCTGACGGCCGCACCGACCCCGTAGGCCAGGCTGTAGGAGCGGCCGACGTTCTGGCCGGTGTCCGCCGCGACCTGGACGGCCTCCAACAGGTTCATGCCCACCGTGGTCCCCACCTGGGCCACCAACTGCTGGGTGGCCCCCGCGATGCCCAGGTCACGGTCCTCCACCGAGTTGGCCACCGAGGCCGCGATGCGGGGTTGGGCCGCGCCGATGCCGGCACCGGACAGGGTGAGGGCCAGGACGACCAGGCCGGTGGTGGGGTCCGACGAGATGAGGGCGAAGATCCCCATGGAGACCGCCAGGGACGCGGTGCCGACCACGATGGTGGAACGGGCCGACACCCGCGTGGCCATCCAACCCGCCAGTGGGCCGGCGATGGCGAACGTCAGCGGACGCGGCACCATGATCAGCGCGATCACGTCGGCGCTCAGTCCACGCACCTCGGCCAGGAGCTTGGGGGTGAGGATGAACCCACCCATGTAGCCGAACTGCACGAAGAAGGACACGAACACCGGGACGGCGAACGCCCGGCGCCGGAACCAGTGCAGCGGGATCAGGGGGTGCTCGACCCTGCGCTCCACCCGGACGAACCACCACAGCCCGATGGGGACCAGCGAGAACGACACCAGCACCACCGGGGAGCCCAGGCCCCAGGCCGCGGCGCGGTCGATGCCGAAGAGCAGCCCGGCCAGGCCCAGCGCCAGGACCGCCTGGCCCTTGATGTCGAAGTGCACGTTCCGGCGGCGTTCGGTCTCGGGCAGGATCGACCAGGACACCAGCGTGGCGAACCCCAGGAGCGGGGCCTGGATGGCGAAGATGGCCCGCCAGCCGAAGGCCTCCACCAGCGGTCCACCGACCACCAGGCCGACCACGGGACCGCCGGCCACCACCAGGGACCAGAAGCCCAGTGCCTTCGAGCGCTCCTCCTTGGGGAACATGCGGTTGATCAGGGCCAGGGAGCTGGGCCCGGTGGCCGCGCCGATGGTGGCACCGAGGACCCGGAACGCGATGAGCGAGGGGCCGGACCAGGCCAGCGCCGACAGGCCGACGAACACCGTCGCCCCGGCCATGCCGATCAGGTACACCTTGCGGTGGCCGTGCAGGTCGCCGAGCTTGCCGGCGGTGGTGCCGGTGAGGGCCACGGCGATGGTGGGCCCGGAGATGAGCCAGACCAGGCTCTCGACCGACGCGTTCAGGTCCCGGGCGATGGTCGGCCGGCTGACGGCCAGGATGGTGATGGTGCTGGCCACCCAGAACGTGCCGAACAGCACCGTCCAGGTGACGATCCAGGGGTAGCGGTCGCTGCCCTTGGCCCGTTGCTCCACCCGGCGCTGCAGCAGGATCCCCCAGGGGACGACCGCCTCCTCGTCCACCCCGGGGGCCTCGACCGCGACGTCGGAGATCGGGTCGTGCAGGTCGTGGGACGGGGCGCCGTCAGCGTCTTCGGAGCGGGAACGACGGCGGAACATGACCGGTCGAGGCTATCGCCGGTGGCCGTGACACACGGACGGGTGACGGAGACCGCCGCCGATCCGGTTGGGGTGGCCGCCCATCGCGGCGGCTGGGGAACACCACGTACGGCAGACCACCCCAACGGGTTCGGCGGCGCGCCGCTCAACGTAAACGCCCGGCCGCTGCATGTGGTGGACCCGCGTTCCGGAACGGGGCGCGGACGGGCCGGGCCGGTGCCCGGGAACCCCCCCGTCCGTGGGAGGGAGCGCCTAGGTCCGGGTGAAGATCCGCACTGCGGTGCCCCGGGGATGCAGCTCCCCCGCCGGCGGGTCGGTGGCCAGGACCACTCCGGAGGGAGACCCCTCGATGCCGGCCACGGCGAACCCGGCGGCCTCCAGCGCGGCGGCGGCCGCGGTGCCGCTCTGGCCGGCCACGGCAGGCACGGCGATGGGAGCCGGACCCCTGGACACCACCAGCGGCACCGCGCTCCCCCGCTCCACCTCGGTCCCGGCCGCGATGCCCGCCGACAGGACCACCCCGGCGGGTACGGCCTCGTCGTACTGCTCGGTGACCCCCGCCTCCAGCTGCACTGCGGCCAGCTTGGCCTTGGCGTCGGCCAGCGAGGCGCCGGCCAGTCCGTCGGGCACCTGCCGGGGGGCAGGGCCGCTCGAGACGACCAGGTCCAGCGTGGTTCCCTTGGGCACCTGGCCCGTCGGGTCCGGGTCCTCCTGGCCCGGCGACGGCGCGGCCGAGACCACCGAGCCCGAGGCGACCTGTTCGTCGTTGGCGGTGGTGACCGCCCCCACCGCCAGGCCCGCGGCGTCGAGCGCGGCACGGGCATCACCCTCGGCCAGTCCGGCCAACGCCGGCACCGGCACCAGGGTGGCCCCCAGCGAGACGCTGACGACCAGCGTCTCGCCCTCGGCCAGGTCGGAGCCGGCCCGCGGGTCCTGGGCCACGACCTCACCCGGCGTGGTGCCGTCCTGTCGCACGACGGTCCGGTCGTCCAGCTCCCAGCCCAGGTCGGCGGCCCGGGAACGGACATCGCCGACGTCCTGGCCGACGAACGAGGGCACCTCGTGCACCGGGACCCTGATCAGGAACCACCACCCGGCCGCGCCCCCCACCAGGAGGGCCACCGCCAGGAGGACCGCAACCACCCGGCGCCACGGCCGGCGGGCCTTGGGCTCCACGGGGGGCGGCAGCCCCGGGGACACCGGCGACGCGCCCAACGGCTCGACCCGGCCGAAGGAGGCAGGCCGGGAGGCCGACAGGAGGTGGTGCTCCTCGGCCACCACGATGGGCGTGCGCACCAGCGGACCGGTCTGGCCCGGTGGCGTCTCGAACGGGTCCGCCGCGGCGGCCACGGACGGGTCGTCGGAGAACACCGGACGGTCGTCGCGGGCCACGGGCACGTCCCGCTCCGTCGCACCCGTCCCGGCCCCGTCGGCAACGCCGGCACCCTCACCGCTCGGGTCCGCCGCGGGACCCGTCGCCGCGAGGGCGACCCCTGCGGCGCCGAGGGGCCGGACGCCCATCCCCTCGACCAACCGGAGCTCCTCGGTGATCTGGGTCTCCCCCAGCGTGGCCACCAACGGCAGCGGCTCCGGGCGGGGCAGCACCTCCGCCGCGGCCATCAGCGCGATCTCCAGCTCGTCCGCGTCCGGGCGGGCCGCCGGGTCCAGCCGTCCGGCCCGCTCGAGCGGGCCGCGCAGGCCGCCCAGCTCCGGGCCCAGGACCAGGTCCGACTGCGTTCGCAGGGCCAGGGTGCCGGCGGTGGTGTCGGCCGAGAACGGCACCGACCCCGTCACGCACTCCACCAGCACCAGGGCCAGCGAGTAGACGTCGGACCGGCCGTCCAGCCGCTTGCCCAGTGCCTGTTCCGGGGACGCGTAGCGGGCGGTCCCCATGGACGAGCCGCTGGGCTCGGTCCAGGAGGCCTCGGCCAGGGCCCGGGCCAGGCCGAAGTCGGCAAGGCGGAGGCGGCCGTCGGTGTCGAACAGCAGGTTGCCGGGCTTGACGTCACGGTGGATGAGTCCCCGCCGGTGGGCGTGCGCCAGGGCGCGGGTGGCGTCCAGGCCCACGATCAGGGTCTGCGACGGGCTGAGCGGGGTGCCGCGGTCCAGGACCTTGCGGAGGCTGCCGCCTCCCAGGTACTCCGTCACCAGGTACGGGACCAGCCCGGCGTCGGTGCGGTCCTCGCCCCAGTCGTAGACCGCCACGATGTTGGCGTGGCTCAGTGCCCCGGCCGCCCGGGCCTCGGCCCGGAACCGCCGCAGGAAGGCGTCGTCCTCCGCCAGGGCCTCGTGCAACAGCTTGACCGCAACCGGACGACGCAGCTGGTTGTCCACCGCCAGGTACACGCGCGACGACGTCCCGATGCCGATCGGCGCGACCAGGCGGTACCGCCCGCCCAGCTCGCGACCGGTCGCTCCAGAGGACAGGTCAGACATCGTCACGACCCCCGATCGTACCGCCGCCTCCCGCCCCGGCCGGGGAGCGGGTAGACCATGCCGAGGATGACCGATGACCTGACCCCCTCCGGGGACCCGCCCGAGCCCGGCCCGACCACGTCGGTTACGAGCGCTCCCCGTCCCCGGCGCCAGCTGCCCAACGGCGTCCGGCGACTCATCATGGGCCTGCTGCTGGTGGGAGCGCTGGTCGGCCTGGTGCTCACGGTGCGCCTGGCCACCACCGGCAACGACTCGACGTCGGAGTCCCTGCCCGAGTCCGTCGACCGCGCTGATCCCCGCCTCCGGCAGTGAGGTCCTGCGTCAGGCCGGCGTGGGCATCGACGTGGCGGCCGGCTACGACGCCTACCTCATCATCAACGGCACCGAGATCCGCACCGCGGAGGACGGCCTGGTGAAGGACCTGGGCACGGGGCTGATCCAGTTCGTGCCGGGCCCGGGCAAGCCGGTGGAGGCACTGGACCCGGAGAAGAACTGCGCCCTGGCGCTCGTGTGGAAGCAGTCCGAGGGCGAGGACACCGCACAGCCCGTGTCCTGGTGCTTCACCGCGTCCTAGCCCCGCATCGGACCGGTTGGGGGATGTCGACGAACGGCACGTCGGGTCACCTGCCGCGTCGACACGCCGGGTGCCCTTGACTGTAGTTAGCTGGTCTGTTAAATAACTAGCTCGTGAAGTATCCGCCGGAGGAACAGCGACGATGACCGTGACGGCCCCCGACCGGTTCGACGTCGTCTTCGCAGCGTTGTCGGACCCCACCCGGCGTTCGATCGTGCGTCGGCTGGCCGACGGGGAGGCAACGGTGCTCGAGCTGGCCGAACCCTTCCCGATCAGCCTTCCGGCCATCTCCCGTCATCTGAGGGTCCTCGAGGAAGCGGGCCTGATCAGTCGCAGTCGGGACGGACAACGGCGGCCCTGTCAGCTCCGGCCCGAGCCCCTGGTCGAGATCGCGGCGTGGGCCGAGCACACCCGAGCTGCCTGGGAGCACCGACTCGACCGCCTCGACGCGCACCTCCGGCGCGCGTCGGACCAAGCCGCATCCCCACCGACCCTGGAGGAGCCATGACCAGCACCCCGGCCATCACCGACCCGACGGCGTGGGCGCTCGACCGTGAGGTCGTCCTCGTGCGGGTGCTCGACGCCACGCCGCGACGCGGTGTTCGCGGCCTGGACCGATGCAGCGGCCTTCTGCCAGTGGTTCGGCCCCGCTGGCTACACCTGCACCGTGCACGAGATGGACGTGCGCCCGGGGGGCCGGGCGCGCTTCGACATGACGTCCGGAGACGGCACCCTGTTCACGAACCGGTTCGACTACCTCGAGGTCGTTCCCGACGAGCGGCTGGTGATGGACCACGGCTCCGACGTCGACGACGACCCGGCCCGCTTCCGGGTGACCCTGACCTTCGACGAACAAGCCGATGGGAAGACGGTGCTGACGCTGCGGCAGCTCCACCCGACCGTCGAGCAGCGAGCAGCGGTCATCGGATTCGGCGCGGTCGAGCTGGGTCTCCAGACGATGCAGAAGCTCGCCCGCCATCTCGGGGTCGCCTGAATCGCACGACGGCGCCGGCGAACGCCGGTCACGCGCAGCGGCTGCATCAACTCGATGCGGTTGCCGAACGGGTCGGTGGCGTAGACACGGTCGTAGCCGTCGAGTGGTTCGTCGTCGACCACGTCGTGGCCCGCTGCCGCGATCTCGCGTGCGAGTGCCCGCACGTCGTCGACGACGAAGGCCGGGTGGGCCTTCGTCGCCGGACGGAAGTCCGCGTCGACGCCCAGGTGCACCTTGAGTTCGCCCGACTCGAACCAGCAGCCCCCGCGAGCAGCGAGGTGAGCCGGCTTGGGGACGCGCGGGATCCCCAGCAGGCCTTCATAGAACGCGGCGGCGTCGTCCTCCCGTCCCGCCGGCATCGCCAGCTGCACGTGCTCGAGCCGCTTCACACCCACGGCATCCATCATGCCTCCCGCGCCCGTCCCGGACCGCCGGGGCCGGACAACCCCTGGTCGGCGACCAGCGGCCGACGCGGGCGTGGTCGCGCCCGGATTCGTTGCGGTCGGAATGGCCACAGCAGAATGCTCCCTGTCCCTGATCAGGAGGACCGGTCGTGAACGACATCGTGGTCGCCGGCGTGGCGCAGCGCACCAACCGCATCAGCAGCCTGGTCGACTCCGTCGCCCCGCTCGAGATGCTGTTGGAGGTGGGCTCGGCCGCCGTCGCCGGCGCCGGGGGGACGGACCCGGGCCGGTTGGTCGACGCCATCGTCGTGGTCCCGGTCCCCATGTGGACGCCCAGCGATCCGGCCGCCACCATCGCGGCCGGGCTCGGGCTGGATCCGCGTGAGTCCTGGACCACCGCGGAGGGCGGCGAGGCCGGCATCGCGGCGCTGAACTGGGCTGCGGGACGGATCGCCGCCGGTGAGCTGCGGGGCGTGCTGATCACCGGCGCCAACACCATCCGCACCCTGGAGCTGGCCGGGCGCGAGGACGCCCCACCGGACTGGATCCAGGTGGAGGACCGCGACGGCCCGCAGCTGGGCCTGCAGCGCGACGGCCACTCCGCACTGGAGGCCGCCGCGGGCCTGGACCGGCCCGCCCACGTCTACCCCGTGATCGAGAACGCGTTGCGGGCGGCACACGGGAGGACCATCGCGGACCACCAGCGGTTCCTGGGCGACCTGTTCGCCCCGTTCACCGAGGTGGCGGCCACCAACCCCCACGCATGGTTCCCGTTCCGGCGCACGCCGGACGAGCTGTCGGTGCCGGGACCCGGCAACCGGATGATCGCGTTCCCCTACACCAAGCTGCTGAACGCGGTCCTGGCCACCGACCAGGCCGCGGCGCTGTTCGTGGCGGACCGCTCGGAGCTGGAGGCGCTCGGTGCCGACCCCGACCGGCTCGTCAGCTGGTGGGGCGGAGCCGAGGACCGCGAGACCGCCTGGTGCGTCAGCTCCCGC
This sequence comes from uncultured Actinomycetota bacterium, assembly GCA_963773765.1. Classification (GTDB taxonomy): domain Bacteria; phylum Actinomycetota; class Acidimicrobiia; order Acidimicrobiales; family Microtrichaceae; genus CAVZCC01. The sequence continues at coordinate 266,892 of CAVZCC010000008.1, forward strand.
CCCGACATCGCGGCCTGCCCGTCGATGGCCTCGGCCCATGACCGGACCCTGGCCATGGCGGGCACCGACGTCCACGGCATCGCCCGGTTCGACCTCTACAGCTGCTTCCCGGCCGCGGTGGAGATGGCGTGCGACGTGCTGGGCCTGGACCCGTTCGACCCCCGCGGGCTGACCATGACCGGCGGGCTCCCCTATGCCGGAGGCCCGGCGTCGGCCTACACGCTGCACTCGGTCGCGGCGATGGTGGACCACCTCCGCGAGCACCCCGGGGACCTCGGCCTGGTCACCGGCAACGGCTGGTACCTCACCAAGCACTCCTCCGCGGTGCTCGGGGCCCGGCCCCGGCCGGCCGACCTGCCCCCGGAGGCGCCGCCCAGCACGTTGCACCAGGACGTGCGGCCGGTGGTGGAGCGGGCCGGTCCGGCGACGATCGTCTCCTACACGGTGCTGCACGACCGGGCCGGCGATCCGGAGGCGGCGGTCGCGATCCTGGAGTTCGCCGACGGCGCCCGGACGGTGGCCCGGATGGAGGCTGCGCCCCCGGACCTGGCCGACCTGGAAGCACAGGAGCTGGTCGGGGCCCGGGCCACGGTCACCCCCGCCGACGGACCGGCCCGCTTCGACCTGGCCTGAGGGCGACGCCGGCCCGGATCAGCCCACCAGCGCGGCGAGCTCCGCCAGCGCGGCAGGCACGTCGGACCGCTGGGGGCCGATCAGCACCGACCGGATGCCGACGCGTTCGGCGCCCGACACGTTGCCGGGGGCGTCGTCCACGAAGACCGCGTCCGGCGCGTCCACGCCCAGGCGTTCCAGCGCCAGGTGGTAGATCCGCGGGTCCGGCTTGCGCAGGCCCACCTCTGAGGAGTCGACGACGTCGTCGAACAGCTCGTCCAGCGGGATCAGCGGACGCCAGAAGTCCTCGAACTCCTTGGCGTTGTTGGTCAGCAGTCCGGTGCGCAGGCCCCGGGTGCGGACGGAGCGGCAGAACTCCACCATCTCGGCCCGGACCTCGCTGCCGGACAGGGCCGAGAGCAGGTCGAAGGGGTCCAGGGCCTGGCCGCCGTCCGCGATCGACGCGGCCAGGATGGCGTCGCGTGCCTCCATGACGGTGATCTCACCCCGCTCCAGTCGGTGCCAGGGATGGTCGGTGTCCTGGTCGTAGGGGCCGAAGATCAGCCCCAGCATGTGGTCGGGGTCCAGCTCCCGGGCCTGGGCCGCCTCCACCAACGCGGTGAACGGCGAGTCGATGAACACACCGCCGAAGTCGAAGATCACTGCTCGGGTGGCCACGTCAACGCTCCTCGCCGGGCAGGCGGCCCGTCTCCAACAGGTGGTCGAACCCCGCCTCGTCCAGGACGGGGACGCCGAGGGACTCGGCCTTGGTCAGTTTGGACGCTCCGGGCTCCGCGCCCACCACCACGGCGAAGGTCTTCTTGGAGACGCTGCCCGGGGACTTGCCGCCGCGGGCCTTGATGGCGTCCTCCGCCCCCTCCCGGCTGTGGCCGGCGAGCGTGCCGGTCACCACCACGCTGCGACCGGCCAGGGTCTGGGGCAGGACCGACCGCTCCGGACCCCGCGTGTTGACCCCCGCTGCCACCAGGCGGCCCACCAGCTCCCGGTTGGCGGGATCGGCGAAGAAGGCGTGGACGGACTCGGCGATGACCGGCCCCACGCCGTCCACCCCGTTCAGGTCGTCGACGGAGGCGTCCATCACGGCGTCCAGGCTGCCCAGGCCGGCCGACAGCGCCTCTGCCCCCGCGGAACCCAGGTGCACGATGTTGAGCCCGAACAGCAGGTTGGCCAGGGGTCGGGACCGCGACGCGTCGATGGCCCGCTGCAGGTTGGCGACCGACGTCTCGCCGTAGCCCTTGAGCTCCCGGATGGCGTCCATGTCCAGCGAGTAGATGCCGGCCACGTCCTCCAGGAGGCCCAGCTCCAGGAAGAGCGCCACCTGCTGCTCACCCAGGCCGTCGATGTCCATGGCTCCCCGGGAGGCGAAGTGGCAGATGCGGGCCCAGCGCTTCTGCGGGCAGTCGGGGTTGACGCACAGGGTCTGGGCCTCTCCCTCGGCCCGGACCAGGGGTCCACCGCACGCCGGGCACTCGGTGGGGAAGCGCCACTCCGGCAGGCCCTCGGGCCGCAGCTCCGGCACCGGGCCGACCACCTCCGGGATGACGTCGCCGGCCTTGCGCACGATCACCGTGTCACCGGGGCGCACGTCCTTGACCTTGACCTGGTCCTCGTTGTGGAGGGTGGCCAGTCCCACGGTGGAACCGCCAACGAACACGGGCTCCAGCACCGCGAACGGCGTGGCCTTGCCCGTGCGCCCGATGGAGACGTGGATGTCCCGGAGCAGGGTGGTGCGCTCCTCCGGCGGCAACTTGTAGGCGATGGCCCAACGGGGCGCCTTGGACGTGGACCCGAGCGCCTCCTGGACCGACAGGTCGTCCAGCTTCACCACCACGCCGTCGATCTCGTAGGGGAGCTCGTGGCGGTGCTCCACCCAGTGGGCGCAGAACGCGTACACGTCGTCCAGGGAGGTGACGACCTGGGTGACCGGGTTGACCGGCAGGCCCAGGCCGCCGAGCCAGTCCAATGCCCCGGAGTGGCTGGCCGGGGGGTCCTCCCCCACGACCTCGCCCAACTGGTAGCACCAGAAGTCCAGCCCCCGGCCCGCGGTGACCTCCGGGTCCTTCTGGCGCAGCGATCCCGCGCCGGCATTGCGGGGGTTGACCGGCACCGGCCGGCCCCGCCGACCCGCCGCCTCCGCCTCCGCGTTCTCCCGGGTGGTCTGCTCCTGGAGCCGGTGGAAGGCCGCGATGGGGAGGTACACCTCCCCCCGCACCTCCAGCACCGGCGGGGCAGCGGGGCCGAGCTGCCCGGGCACGCCGTCGATGCGGGACACGTTGGCGGTGACGTCCTCCCCGGTGCGCCCGTCTCCGCGGGTGGCGGCCTGGACGAACCGGCCGTGCTCGTAGCGCAGCGACATGGCCAGGCCGTCGATCTTGAGCTCACAGACGTAGCGGACGCCGTCCGCGGCCACGCCCTGGTCCGCCAGCTTGCGGGCCGTGCGCTCTCCCCACGCCCGCAGTTCGGCCTGGTCCATGGCGTTGTCCAGGCTCATCATGGGGACGCGGTGCCGGACGGGCGCGAACTGGCCGGAGGTCGGCCCGCCGACCTGTTGGGTGGGGCTGTCCGGCGTGATCAGGTCCGGATGGGCCGACTCCAGGGCCTGGAGCTCCCGGACCAGCAGGTCGTAGTCCGCGTCCGGGATGCTGGGCGCGTCCAGCTCGTAGTAGGCCCGGTTGTGGCGGCGGATCTCCGCACGGAGCCAGTCGATGCGCCCGGCGGGGTCCAGCTCCGGGTCCGGGCCCGCCGCCGCCACCGGCGAGGCCGGGGTCCCCTCCGGGGTGGCGTCAGGCATCCCCACGGGTCGCTTCTTGGAGGGCGGCACGGGCCGCAGGCTACCGCCCGGGTGTGACGGTCCCGACCCGGTCAGCCGGCGGCGCCGGGACCGGGGTGGAGGCTCGCAGCCAGCCGGTCGAACGTGGGGCGGAGCGCAAGGGTGTAGGTGTCCTCGATGGCCGGGTCCCGGTGGGCGGCCTGGGCCTCCCGCCGCAGGCGGTCGGCCATCACCGCCTCCATGGCCCGGCGGCTGGGGAAGGCGTTGAGGCGGACCTGGTCCCAGGTCCGGCCGTCCCCCACGATCGTTCCCTCCACGTCCATCCAGGCCACCGGCACCACACCGTGGGGAACGGCCCGGGCCGCGGCCTGCGCCTCGTAGGCCGACATGGCGGCACGGCCGCCGTCACCGGCGAAGCGCAGGACGTGCATGAGGTAGATGACGCCGTCGTCCGACGACGGTGGGTGCTCCACCGCGTCCCAGGACGGCCGGTCGGGCACCTCCGGGGTGCCGGCGGGGAGGCACCCCATCACGATGGTCGCGGCCATGCCCGCCTGCTTGTGGACGTGCTTGTCACGGAAGTCCCGGCGGGACTGCATCTCGATGAAGGACCGACGGGTGGGGTACCTGACGATCCCGATGCGGTCCCAGCGGGGCCCGGTGCCGAGGAACTGGTCCACCACGTCGCCCACGAACACCACCCGGGCGCCGATCTCCCTGAGCACGTCGACCGGGGCGTACCGGTCGTCGGCCTCCCGTCCGCTCACACCGGACTCGCCGTCCGCGTACTCGGCCTCGTCGCGGTAGTGCATCAGGTTGACCATCCACACCGGACCGTCGTCCTCCGGGGACACGGTGGACAGCGTCGTGGCGTAGTCCATGTCGATGGTTCCGTACGAGAGGGCGGTGCGCTCGGCCATGACCCGAGCCTATGGTTCTGGCACTCCAAGTGCCATGAGTTCACCACCGCTCGGTCGCGGCCACGCCGGGCCGCGTCGGACCGTCGCGGCTCAGGCGCCCAGGGAGAGGCGGGCCGCGATGGTCTGGCGCCGGACCCGGGACGAGATCGACGACACCAGGTCGATGACCCGCTCCGCCTGGCTCTCACCGAAGTGGCCCAGGCCGTCGGCAGGCGACACCATGCAGCGGAGCCGGACCTGCATGGGGTCCAGCCCGCCGGCGACCAGGTCGCCCCACACCGCGGCCAGGCGGCGCCACAGGAGCTCCTCGCCCGTCCCCAGCGGCTGGTCCACCGGGACCGCGCCCCAGGCGATCCACCCGCCGCGTTCGAGCATGTCGCCCAATGCATCGACCCAGCCCAGCAGGCCGACGTCAGCCGGCGCGGACACCAGCGACACCCCCGAGGCCAGGATCGTCTCCCAGTCCGTGCGGCCGGGCACGTGGATGCCGATCACCAACGCTCCCGGTGGTGCACCGCGGTCCAGTGCGTCCACCACGGGGTCGAGCAGGGAGCGGGTCTCCGAAGGTGCCAGGGGGAAGGTCGGGTGCATGGCCCCGATGAGGCCGGGCTCGGACAGCACCACCACGGCGACGGCCCCCGGGAGCGCGGACCGGGTGGCGGCCAGCACCGCGGCCGACCGCTGTTCCACCAGGCACCGGGCCAGGGCCGCGGCCCGGGGCATCGGCACGCCGGCGGCCCGGAGTGCGAGGGTGACGGTGACCGGCCCGAGCAGGCCGACCCGCACGGGGCCGTCGTGCCCGGCTCCGCCGGCGGACCGGGACAGTTCGGACAGGAACCGACGCAGGGCCGCGAACGGCGCGCCGTCCACCGAGCCGCCCGCGACGGTGGCGTCCTCCAGCGATGGCAGCCGGGCCGGGTCCACCCGCAGCAGCCCCGGTGGCACCACCTCCACGCCGGCGAGCCCGTGGACGGCCTGGGTCAGGAGCGACTGGTCCGTGCCGGACAGGACCGGCGCGGTGGGGAACCTGGGGTGTGCCCTGAGGGCGAACGCGACGCCCGACTCGACGGTGCCGAACGGCACCGGGCCGACCGATGTGGCCAGACCGAACGGAAGTTCAACGCCACCCCCCATGCACCCGTGCTAGCGGTGGCCTCCTCGGGCGCGCAAGTCTGTGCCCGTGCGTACGACTCCCCTCACCTGGGTGACCCGCGTCCTGTGGTTCACCCTGCCCCTCACCCTCGGCGACCTGCTCGCCGACGCCGTCGCCGACCGGTCCTCCGCGGTGCGCCTGACCGCGGCCGTCCTGGCCTGGGGGCTGTGGGGGGCGGGCCTGGCCGCGTCGCTGGTCCCGCTCCCGGTGACCCTCACCCTCCTGCCGCGTCCTGGCCCCGGTGCCGGTCGTGGCCGGGGCCGTCGCCGCCGCCACCACCAGCCCCGGCCCGCTGGGGTGGGTGGGGCTGGTCACCGCAGCCGTCGCGTCGGTGACGGCCATGTCGTCCGAGGTCGGCGACTGGTTCGTGAACGGGTCGTCCTACGGCGACGAGCGCCGCATGCCGCTCCGGCCCCCGGCGGTCCTCCTGTTCGGCCCGGTCGAACTGCTGTGGGTCGTGACGGTGTGGCCGGTCCTGGCGGGCATCCTGCTCCTGGCCGGCGGGGCCTGGGCCGCGGGCGCCGTCCTCACCGCGGTGGGAGCGGTGACGGCGTGGTCCGGGTTCCGCACCCTGGCCCGCCTGGCCCGACGCTGGATCGTGTTCGTGCCGGCCGGGGTCACGCTGGTGGACGACCTGGCCCTGGCCGAGCCGATCCTGTTCGCCCGGGCCCGCATCCTGCGCCTGGGCCCGGCCCCGGCCGACACCGACGCCCTGGACCTGTCCGCCGGCGCGACCGGCCTGATCATGCAGGTGGACCTGGACGGGCCCCTGGACCTGGTGCCCGCGGTGCGGCGGGGCGGCACGGCGGAGACGGTGACGGCGACGTCGGTGCTGATGGCTCCGGGTCGTCCCGGCGCCATGCTGGCCCACGCCGAGGACCGACGCATCGCCGTCTCCCGGGCCTGAGGGCACCGACCGCCGCGACTCGGTGCACCACGGACACGGGGACCTCCGTGCCCCGCGCCGCGGCGGTCAGACGGCCAGGCCCCCGGCCAGGACGTGTTCCTCGCCGCCGTCGACGGACGACCGGTACAGCACCACGCTCTGGCCCGGCGCGACCCGGCGCCGGGGCTGCGTCCAGCGCACCACGGCCCGGTCCCCGCCGACCGGTTCCACCGCTGCGGGCTCGGCCGGGCCGTGGGCGGAGCACTGGGCCAGGACCGCGCCCCCGGCGGGGTCGCCGGCCCACACGACGCGGTCCAGGACGACCTCGTCGCGGAGCAGTCGGCCGGGAGGTGCCACCGTGACGGTCGCGGCGGCCAGGTCCACGTCGACCACGAACCGCCGGTCCCCGCCACCGGCCAGCTCCAGGCCGCGGCGCTGGCCGATGGTCACCAGCTCCACCGCGTCGGTGCGGCCGACCTCCCGCCCGTCCTCGTCCACCACCCGCGCCGGGTGCAGCGCCATGCGCCCGCGCAGGAACGCCTCCCGGCCGTCGGCGCGGGTGATGAAGCACACGTCCTGGCTGTCCGGCTTGGCCGCCGTGCGCAGGCCGAGCCGGGCCGCGTGGGCCCGCACCTCGTCCTTGGTCAGGTGGCCGATCGGGAACAGCACCCGGTCCAGGTCCGGCCCGCTCAGCGGGTACAGCACGTAGGACTGGTCCTTGGCCCCGTCGGCGCCCCGGCCGATGCGGCGCGAGCCGTCGGCGGCGGTGACCACCCGGGCGTGGTGGCCCGTGGCCACCGCGTCGAACCCCAACAGCTCGGCCCGCCGCAGCAGCACGTCGAACTTCAGGTGCCGGTTGCACTCGATGCAGGGGTTCGGGGTGCGGCCCGCGGCGTGGTCGGCCACGTAGGGGTCGACCACGAACCGGTCGAACTCCTCGCCGAAGTTGAACACGTGGTGGTCCAGCGCCAACTGCGCGGCCGACCGTCGGGCGTCCTCGACGTCGGACACCGAGCAGCAGCCGGAGTCGCTGGCGCCGCCCCACAGCTTCATGGTCACGCCGACGACCTCGTGGCCCTCGGCGGCCAGGAGGGCGGCCGCGACCGACGAGTCCACCCCGCCCGACATCGCGGCCAGGACCCGCACCCTCAGCCCCCCACCGTCGCCGGGGCCGAACCGGACCGGTGCCGGGCGGCGGCGCGGACGCGGGCCACGGCCGCGGGCACGACCGCAAGGGCCCGGTCGACGTCCGCGTCGGTCGAGTCCCAGCCCAGGCTGAGCCGGAGCGATCCGGCACCGGGGCGGGCCGGGCCGAGCGCGGCCAGCACGTGGCTGGCCTGCTGTGCCCCGGAGGCGCACGAGGAGGCGGCCGACGCCAGCACGCCGTCGGCCTCCAGCAGCAGCAGCATCGACTCCGAGTCCACGCCCTCGACGCTCAGGTGGCAGATGCCGGGCAGCAGGTGGGTGCGGTCGCCGTCCACGACGACCGTCTCGGTGATGCCGTCGGAGGCGGACCGCAGGCCGTCGGCCAGCCGGTCCCGCAGGGTCCCGATGCGGCGGTTCGCCTCCTGGCGGCCGTCCGCGGTGGCGGCCAACGCGGCGGCCAGGCCGACCACGCCGGCCACGTTGGTGGTGCCCGAACGTCGCTCCCGCTCCTGGCCGCCCCCGCGGAGCAGCGGCCGCAACGGGGTGCCGTCGCGCACCACCAGGACGCCGACCCCCTTGGGTCCACCGAACTTGTGCGCCGAGATGGACACCAGGTCGGCCGGCGCCGCGGCACGGCCCAGGTCCAGCCACGGTGCGGCCTGCACCGCATCGGTGTGCAGCGGGGCAGCGGTGTGGGCCGCGGACCACGCCCGCCACCGCCGCCAGGTCGTTCACGCGTCCCGACCTCGTTGTTGGCCAGCATCACCGACACGACCGACGTGCGGTCCCCGAGGTCGCCCAGCACCCGGTCCAGGTCGGCCAGGTCGCACGCGTCCCATGCCGTCCACCGCCACGGTCGCGCCGCCCAGCACCTCCACCGGCTCCAGCACCGCGGGGTGCTCGACCGCGGTGCACACCGGGATCCCCGACCGCACGGGGATGCCGCCGGTCACGGCGTGGTTGTCGGCCTCCGTGCCACCGGAGGTGAACACCACCTCGCCCGGGGCGCACCCCACCAGCCCGGCCACCCGCTCCCGGGCCTCGTCCACGGCCCGCACCGCGTCCCGGGCCAGGGCGTGCGAGCCGGACGGGTTGCCGTAGCGGTCCCCGAGGAACGGCTCCATGGCCTCACGGGCCTCCGGCCGCAGCCGCGTGGTGGCGGCGTGATCCAGGTCGACGCAGGCCCGACCAGCACGGGTCGGGCCGGGACCGTTCGGGTCTGGACCGTTCGGGTCGGTGGGAGGGACGGAGCTCACCCCGCGAGGTTACGGGTGCACCCCGGGACCGTCACGACGGCCGGTCAGGCCCGGGGCAGGTCCCGGAACGGCACGGTCTTGTCCAGGCGGATGTCGCCGGGCAGGCCGAGCACCCGCTCCCCGATGATGTTGCGCTGGACCTGGTCCGTGCCGCCACCGATGCGGGGCGCCCACTGCGACATGAACAGGTCCTGGAAGCGACCGTCGAACGGGGCGTCGCCGTGGGTCAGCATCCCGGCGGGCCCTTCCAGCTCCACCACCAGGTCGCCGCCGGTCTCGTAGAAGCCCGACACCACCAGCTTCATCACGGAGCTCTCCGGTCCGGGCATCTGGCCCCGGGACGCCGCGGTGCGGACCCGGTAGCCCAGGAACCGCAGGATCTGGTGACGGGTGTGCAGGTCCGCCAGCCGCTGGCGCACGACCGGGTCGCCGTCGCGTCCCATGGCCCGGGCCAGGTTCACGACCTGCTCGACCGTGTACATGCCGCCGCCACCGATGGAGGCCCGTTCGTGGGTGAGCATGCTGAGCGCCACGCCCCAACCGCTGCCGACGGGGCCGAGGGTGTCGGACACCGGGACCCGCACCTCGGTCAGGAACACCTCGTTGAAGTGGATGGCGCCGTCGATCTGGCGCAGCGGCCGCACCTCCACGCCGGGTGCGCGCATGTCCACCACGATGGCGGTGATGCCGCGGTGCTTGGGCACGTCGGGGTCGGTCCGGGCCAGCAGGATGCCCCGGTCCGCGTAGTGCGCGCCGGAGGTCCACACCTTCTGGCCGGTGATGACCCACTCGTCGCCGTCCTGCACGGCCCGGGTGGACAGCCCGGCCAGGTCCGAGCCGGCGCCGGGCTCGCTGAACAGCTGGCACCAGATGTCGTCGGCCCGCAGGATCCGGGGCAGCAGGTGGGATCGCTGCTCGTCGGTGCCCCACTCGATCACCGTGGGGCCGACCATGTCGGTGCCGACGCTGAACATGCGCCCGGCCACGTCGTAGCCGGACTCCTCCGCCGCGAACACCCCGGCCAGCATGGGCGACAGGCCTCGGCCGCCGTACTCGGCGGGCCAGGACGGCGCGGCCCAGCCCGCGTCGGCCTTGTGGCGCTGCCAGGACCGGGCCTCCTCCAGCAGGGCCGTGTCCTGCTCCTCGGTGTGGGCCCGGTACGTGCGCATGACCTCGATGGAGTCGCGGTCCATGGGCTTGGCGTTGGCGTCGAGCCAGGCCCGCGCCTCCGCCCGCAGGGCGATCTCCTCGGGCGTGTCGTCGAAGTCCATGGTCCGACGAGTGTGGCCCAGAACTGGAACGAGTTCTAGTTCCGGGGTCGCCATCCTCCCGGGCCGGGCGGGACGCCCCGGACCGCGCCGGGCTACCGGTCCCGTTCGGCCTGTTGTTCCCTGGCCATGACGCGACCCGCCCGCAGCCAGGACCGCACCACCGACGGCACCGCAGCCAGCGCGCCGCGGACGTCGTCGCGGCGCCGGACCACGTAGTCGCTGGGTCGGGGGCCGTCGCGGTCCGCCATCCAGTAGGAGTGCAGCAGCAGGGGCGGGTTGAACCCCGGTGCGGTGGCCCGGGCCAGCGGCCCCCGCCCGATGTCCCGGGCGTCGAAGATCTGCAGCTCCTTGCCGTCATCGGCGTGGACCAGCACCACCACGTAGCCGTCGCCGGGCCCGTCCGCCTCGCGACGGGGCACGAAGGTGGGCGGCGACGGGAACGCCCCGTCCTCGTACTCCCACACGCGCGGCGACCTTGTGGGACTCCAGGTCGAAGTGGGCGAGCGCGCCCGGGCCGGGTGTCGGCCGGCAGGTCGTGCGGGTCGCACGATGTGGGCCAGGCCGGCGTCGGCGTAGAGCCTCCACCACTCCTCGGGGATGAGCTCGGGGTCGTAGCCCGCTGCCGGCGAACCAGCTGTCGCTGATGTGCTCACGGGCCTCGGGGGTGGAGACGTCCTGGGTGGTGAGCACGCCACCCCAGAACCGGTCGTCCCACACCTTGTCCGCCGACAGCACCTCGCCGGTGGCGGCGCGATGCGGTAGCTGCCGACGCACCCGGGCTGGACGCCGAGCACGGCGAGTCCCTCGTAGTCCACCGGGGGCGCCTCGCCGGTCAGGTGCCCGGGCGAGTCGGTCCCTGCGGTGATCAGCAGGTCGGCCAACGGGATGTGGTCCAGGTTGACCGTGAGCACGCCGTCGTCGTCGTCCACGTCCACGCGTCAGGTGCCCGGTCGGGAACGGGATGGTGACCTCCACCACCGGCACCGGCTCGCCCGGCGGCGTGCGGCGCAGGTCCGCCTTGGCCACGATCCAGAGCTGGGTGACGTCCTGGTTGGGAAGGGTCCGCCCACCGCCCCGGAACGTCTCCGGCTCGATCTTGAACGGCAGGTCGGAGATCACCAGGTGGTTGCGGCTGGCCTTGACGTCGTGGATGGAGTCGAACCGGCTCATCCCGCCGCAGCGGCCACTTCTCGACCGGGCCGTTGAGGGCCCAGCGGGCGACGAACGTGTCGCGTGCCCGGCATGGGCGAGTAGTTGACGAAGTACATGGCGCGCTCGTCCCAGGCCGGCGCGGGTGCGCGGCCACGGGCACCATCGGTTCCACCAGGCCGGGGAACATCTGCTGCCACTCCCGGTTGGAGCCCACCGGTGTGAGGACGTCCAGGGTGACGGGGTCGACCTCGATGGGCCGGCCGGCGTCGTAGCCGATGAACAGGCGGCCGTCGATGGCCTGGACGTTGGTGTTGGCCAGGTTGGACACGCCGAGCGGCGAGACCTGGGCGAACGACACGGTGCGGAACAGCCGGGGGAAGCGACGCTGGATCCGCTCCAGCGGCGTGGAGACACGCCGGGCCAGCACGTCGATGCGGCCGTCCGCGGTCGGGCGTGCAGGCGATGCGGTGCAACAGGCCCCACTCGGCGAACCAGTGCCCGCCCGGCTCCCGCTTGTCCGGCCCGACGATGAACACGTTGCCCACCGCGTCGGAGGGCCAGTGCCCCTCCACCACGTTGAGCCGCCACGACCCCTCGCCCGTGGCCGCGGAACAGGTTGCTGGTGAGCGTCGGCATCGGATCTCCCCCGTGACAGGCCGGTCCCCACCGGCACCCCGCAGGCTAAACGGCGTTCACTGCCGCGGTCGAGCCGCAACCGCCGGCCGTCGGACCGTTCGGCGGACCGACCGGGGCCAGCGGTGCCAGCCCCAGCGCGGCGTCGGCCAGCAGGTTGCCCCGGCGCTGCTGGAACGCGGACGCCACGCACACCAGGAACAGCTCGGGGTCGATCGCGCCCGGCAGCGTGTGGCCGATCCGGGCCCGCACCCCCTCGGCCAGTGCCATCGCCCGGTCCCGGCGGGCCCCGGGCGACAGCTCCGTGACCCGCAGGAGGAAGGACCGGATGAGCGAGAAGTCCTCCTCGTCCAGCCGGCCCACGTCCAACGAGTCCACGTAGGCCTCGTAGCCGGGCGGCGGGTGGAAGGCCACGGGGACCCGGTTGAGGGTCCGGCCCCGCTCCCGGATCACCACGGTGCCCGCGGCCAGGTCCCCCGGCCGCTGCGAGACCGGGGAGAACATGGCCGTCACCAGGGCCAGGAACCCGAGGGAGGCGTAGATGTCCACCAGGGCGACGAGGCCCCGCACCACGGACTGCCGGGGTGCCTCCGGGGAGCCGTCGCGTCCCACCACCCGGAGCCCGAACAGGGCCTTGCCCACGCTGCGGCCCCGCCACACCACCTCCACCACGATGGGGATGCCCAGCAGCACGACGACCGCCACGACCAGGCCGAGCAGCTCCGGGCTCACCCCCGCGCCGGCGACCGGGATGGCCACGTAGGCCAGGACCAGGGCGGCGATGGCCTGCACCAGGAGGTCCACCAGCCGGGCGAAGGCCCTGGTGGCCACCCCCGCGGTGGGGAGCTCCAGGACCACCGCCTCCGGTGTGATGACACCCGCGTGCATCCGTTCACCGTATTGGACCTCTACCGTGGAGCGTCGGGATGGACATCGACCGCTACATCCAGCGCAACGACCCCACCTGGCGACGCCTGGCGCAACTGAGCCGGGAGGCCAACCGCAGCGTCCGCCGTCTGAGTGACGAGGACCTGACCGAACTGCTGGCGCTGTACCAGCGGGTCTCGGCCCAGCTGTCCCACGCCCGCACCGCCTACGCCGACCCGGAGCTGAACGCCCGGCTGTCCCAGCTGCTGGGCGAGGCCCGGGTGGTCATCTACCGGCGCCGCGGCAACCCGTGGACCGCCGTGGCCACCTTCGTCACCCGCACCTTCCCGGCCGCGGTCTGGTACTCCCGCCGGTTCGTGGCCGTGGCCGCGGTGTGCTTCCTGGTCCCCGCCATCGGCATGGGCGTGTGGTTGGCCAACTCGCCCGAGGTCCTCGACGCCAGCGTGCCACCCGACCTGCAGGAGCTCATCGCGGAGCGGGAGTTCGCCGACTACTACCGCTCCGACGCGGCCCAGAACTTCGCGGGCACGGTCACGGTCAACAACATCCTGGTGGCGTTCCTGGCCTTCGCCATGGGCGTGGTCCCCGTCCTGGGCCCGGGTTCGGTGCTGCTCATGAACGGGCTCAACGTCGGGGTGATGGCGGCGGTCATGCACCACGCCGGTGAGGGACCCCAGTTCTGGGGGCTGATCCTGCCCCACGGACTGCTGGAGATCGCCTCCATCCTCATCGCCGCGGCCGCCGGCCTGCAGATCTCCTGGGCCATCCTGGCCCCCGGGGACCGGACCCGGGGCGAGGCGCTCAAGGACGCCGGCCTGCGGTCGGTGGTGATCGTGATCGGCCTGGCCGGGTGCTTCACCGTGGCCGGGTTCATCGAGGGCTTCGTCACCCCGTCGGACATGCCCACCGGGCTGCGGGTGGGCGTGGGTGTGGCCGCCCTGGCCGGGTTCGTCGTCTACGTGGTGGGCCTGGGCAGCCGGGCGGTGCGGGCCGGGTACACGGGCCTGTTGAGCGAGCACGGCCGGGACCCGATCGCCGTGGCCGAGGACGCCTCGGCCCGCGGTGTGGTCCTGGGCGCCTGAGGGGCCTCGGCCGACCGGACGGCTACGTCAGAGGCGACCGGTGGACTTCACCATCAGGTAGGCATCGGCCAGCTCCGTGGCCAGCCGGCCCGGCGCCGCGTCCACCACCGTCGCCCCCAGGCCCCGCAGCCGGGCCGCGGTCCGGTCCCGTTCCCCCAGGGCCTGGATGGCGGCCACCCGCCGGTACGCGCCCTCGTCGTCGTCCACCGGTTGGCCGGCCCATGCCACCACCTGCGGGTCCCGGACCCCGGCCACGACCACCAGGTGGGTGCGGGTGATCAGGGGGAGGGCCGGCAGGACGGAGTCGGCCACGGCCTGCTCGTTCAGGTCGGTGAGCAGCACCAACATGGCCCGCCTCCGGTAGCGGCCCACCACCTCGGCGAAGGCCCCCGTGTAGTCCGACTCGCTCAGCTCCGGCTCCAGGGCGTACATCGCCTCGGTCACCCGCCCCACCTGGTCGGTGTGCCGAGCGGGCGGGACCACGGCACGGACCTGGCGGTCGAAGGCCACCAGGCCGCACTTGTCGCCCAGGCGGGTGGCGACCGCGGCCAGCATCATGGCGGCGTCCATCGCGTGCTCGACCCGGGGCACCCCGTCCACCCGACCCGCCATGACCCGGCCGTTGTCCAGCATCACGATCACGCTCTGGTTGCGCTCTGCCCGGTAGGTGCGCACGATCGCCTTGCCGGTGCGGGCCGTGGCGGTCCAGTCGATGCGACGGAACTCGTCGTCCGGCCCGTACTCGCGCAGCTGCTCGAACTCGGTGCCGCCGCCCAGGCCCCGGGCGGAGCGCAGGCCCACCTCCAGGATGCGGCCGCGGCGGATCTTGATCTCCGCCTCGTCCTTGGAGCGGAACCGCGGATGGACCCGCAGCACGGTCGCCAGGGGCACGTCCCGCTGGCGTGCCCCCAGTCCGAGACGTCCGTCGATGCGCACCGTCAGGCGGCCGAGCGGGAACCGCCCCCGTCGGAGGGGGCGCAGCGTGCTGGTCACCCGGGCCTGGTCCCCCGCCGGGATGCGCACCGAGAAGCGTCGGGCCCCGGCCTGCAGGCTGGGGGCCAGCTCGTCGGCCACGTGCACCCGGAGCGACCGCCGCGACTCGGAGCGGATGACCCAGCTGATGGTCGCCTCCGCTCCGACCACCACCACCGGTGGGTGCCGGCGCTCCACGATCAACTGCTTCGGAGAGGTCCCCACCAGTGCGTCGAGCAGACCCACCAGCACCAGCAGGGCCGTGAGCACCAGGACCGACGCCACCACCGGGACGTCACCGCCGGGGTACAGGAGCAGGGCCGCGGCCAGCACCAGTGCGACGACGGCCAGGCGGCGGGTGGGGAGGAGGATCATGGGGTCCGGTCGGGGCTCGGGGGCGACGGGTGAGGCGGCCGTGACTCGCTCAGCGGGGGGCGGGGACGGTCGCCAGGATGCTGTCGAGCAGGCCGTCGGCCGTCACGCCCTCCAGCTCCAGCTCGGGGCGGACCACCAGGCGGTGGCGCAGCGTCGGCTTGGCGACGGCCTTGATCTCGTCCGGGCTCACGAAGGTCCGCCCCGACAGCCAGGCCCAGGCCTTGGACGCGTGCAGGAGCGCGGCGGCACCGCGGGGCGACACGCCGAGCTCCACCGAGGGCGACTCCCGCGTGGCCCGGCACAGCGCCACGATGTACTGCTGCACGGTCGGCTCGACCCCCACCAGGTCCACCTCGCCCCTGGCCGCCTCCAGGTCGGCTGCGTTGGCCACCGCCCGGACGCCGGCCCCGGCGATGTCGTGGGGATCCATGCCCCGGTTGTGGCGGGCCAGGATCTCGGTCTCCTGCTCGAAGCTCGGGTAGCCGACGAGCAGCTTGAACAGGAACCGGTCCAGCTGGGCCTCCGGCAGCGGGTAGGTGCCCTCGTGCTCCACCGGGTTCTCGGTGGCGATCACGATGAACGGGTCCGGCAGGGCCCGGGCGGCACCCTCGGCGGTGACCTGCCGTTCCTCCATGGCCTCCAGCAGCGCCGACTGGGTCTTGGGTGGCGTCCGGTTGATCTCGTCGGCCAGGAACAGGTTGGTGAAGACCGGCCCCTGGCGGAACCGCATCCCGGCCTCCACCGAGCGGTCGAGCACCAGCTGGCCGGTCACGTCCGACGGCATGAGGTCCGGGGTGAACTGCACCCGCTTGAAGTCCAGGTCCAGGGCCTGGGCCAGGGTCTTGACCAGGAGGGTCTTGGCCACGCCCGGCACGCCCTCCAGCAGGACGTGGCCCTGCACCAGGAGCGCGGCCACCAGGCCGGACAGCGTGCCGTCCTGGCCCACGACCACCTTGCCGATCTCGTCACGCAGCCCCAGGATCGCGGCCCGGGCCGGCGACATGCCGGGGTCCGCCGGCGCCACCGCTGGCTGCGGGACTGCAGCCGGCGGGACTGCAGCCGGCGGCACCGGCTCGGGACCGTGGCCGCTCCCCGGCGCGGGGGTCGGGCCGGGTGGGGCCGGGGCGGCCTCCCCCGACGTGGGGTACCCGGGGGGCAGCGGCGGCACGGGTGGCCGCGGATCAGGCGACGGGGTGTCCATGGAGAACCTCCTGGCGGATGGCATCGAGGGTGTGGGCGAGTCGGACGAGTGCCTCCGCGGAGCCCACGGGGCCGTCCAGCAGCGCGGCGGCGACCTGGTCGCGGTCGCGGCCCGTGCGGTCCGCGACGACGGCGACGAGGGACGCGGGAGCGGCGTCGGGTGGCACGCCCAGGCGCTGGCCCAGGCCGCGGCGGACGTCGGCGCGCAGGACGGCGGCGGCACGGTCGGGGCTGCCGCGGCGCCGGAGCAGGTCACCGACCGCCGCCACCAGTTCCGAACCAGCGATGTCGACCGGGAGGCGCTCGTGCACCGGCGGGCCGAGCCGGCGCGACCGCCACCAGGCGTAGAGGCAGAACGCGGCGATCAGTTGCACCAACGCCAGCTGCACCGGCAGGGGCAGCAGCGTCAGCGGGTTCCGCCCGCCGTTCGGGTTCACACCGGAACCGGCCACGGCGTCCACGAAGGTGACCCGCACCCCGGGGCCCGCGCCGTCGGGGGTGGGACCGAACAGCCGCAGCGCCAGTGCCGCGTTGTCCAACGGCTCCCCACCGTGCTCCTTGTCGGGCTGCAGCCGGGCGTTGACCAGGAGGTAGGGGGACCCCAACGTGATGGTGCGGCCCGCGCCGCGGTCCTCCTGCACCACCAACGCCGCGGCGCGGTCTCCGTAGCAGGCGTCACCCCCGTCCGACGGCAGCGAGGAGGCGAAGGCGGCGTCGATGTCCCCCAGGCCGTCCAGCACCGCGATGGCGCAGTCGCCGGGGCCCTGCGGGTCGGCCGGGGTGTCGGCCAGCGTGCGCGGGTCCTCCAGGAACAGGGTCCCTCCCGTCGCACCATCGGGGTCCACGGACAGGGTGGCGGGTTCGCCGAGCACCACCACGGCCCCGGCACCGGCGGCGTCGTCGAGCGCCAGCAGCTCCTCGAAGGAGGCGAGCCCCGGGGCCGGGACCACCACCACGTCGCCCGGTCCCAGCGTGTCCGTCGCCACTGCGGCGGCCGACCGGTGGCCGACCTCCGCGCCGCGTTCCTCCAGCAGGATGGACAGGGCCTTGTAGCCGTCGGGGGCGGCGGACCGCGGGTCGAACGGCTGGCCGCTGGGCCCGCGGCCGGTGAGCACCACGATCGCGACCACCGCCACGACGGCCAGGGCGATCCCGATCCAGGTCAGGCGGCCTCCGGACGACGTCCCCGTGCCGGCAGCCGCGGTCACGGGCGCACCTCCGCCACACCACCGGCGGACACGGTGTCGGCCAGGTCGAACCGGTCCCGCCCCTCGGCGTCCAGCACCGCCCCCGCCAGCCGGCGGAACTCCCGGTTCTCGTCCGCGCCCGTGGGGACGTCCGCGTACCAGGCCAGTTCGAACAGCAGCGAGGCCCGGTCGAACGCCACGGTCGCATCCGGGGTCGTCACCGCCAGGTCGGCACGGAGCTCGCCCGTGGTCCGGCCGGGGATGTCCGGCAACTGGCGGCGGTCCACCAGTGTCCGCACCAGCTCGCGGTAGCGGGCCCGCAGCGCCTCCTTCCATCGTCCCTCGGCCTCGAACGCAGCGGCGTCGCGGGCCCACTGGTCCGCCTTGCGCCGGTGCTCGACCTCCGACTCGGTCGCGTCCCGTTCCCGGGCCGGGACCTTGACCCGGTTGCGCACCACCACCACGATCACGACCGCGGCGGCGACGACCACGGCCACGATCAGGATCCAGCCCACCAACGGGCCGACCCCGCCGCCGAAGGTGGACCCGGTGCCGGGTGCCTCCGGGAACAGCTTGTCCAGCTGGTCGGCGATCCAGTCGCCGATGCGTTCCATGAACGACGGCTCGTAGGAGAACTCCGGGCGGGACATCACCTCCCGGACGTCCTCACGGACCACGGCGGGATCGGCCGGTCCCTCCTGGGACCATGCCACCCGGGACCATGCCGCGCCGGATGTCCCGACCATCCCGACCAGGACGGCCGCCGTCACCACGGCACGGGCGGCGACGGCGCGCAGCCGGACACGGCGACCGGCCGGTGCCGGTCCCGGGACCGCGGCCTCAGACAAGGCCGTCCCTCGCGGCGCGGACCTGCAGGTCCAGCCCCTCGGTGCGGCACCGCAGGTCCACGTAGGCCCGGGCCGCGATGCAGGCGGTGACCGGGAGGGCGATGAGCAGGACCAGCGACGAGGCCTGTTCCACCACCACCAGCCACCCCTCGGGGATGGACACGGCGGCCAGCAGCAGCAACGGGCCGAGGGTCAGGGCGAACTGCATCACGAAGGTGATGACGAAGCCGCCGACGCACACCACGAGCGCCACCCCGTAGGCACCGCGGGTCAACCGGAAGCTCCGACCCACCGCAGCGAACGGCCCCAGGCGTTCCGCCCCGGCTGCGATGCCGGCGATGAACATCAGCGCGTCACCCAGGAACCAGCCGACGAGCCCCAGGCAGGCCAGCGGCAGCTTCACCAGCGCACCCGCGACCACGATCACCGGGGCGACCCAGATGCGGCGCAACGCGTACGACATCGCCTGGCCGTAGGTCCGGTCCTCCCCCTCGATCCAGGCCGCCACCAGGTACCCCACGGAGATCCCCAACAGGCACAGCCCGATGGACCGGAGCAGGATCGACGCCACGCCCCATCCGCTGGACCCGGCCGTGGAGAGGTCCGACAGACCGGCCAGGCCCAGGTCATCACCGCCGGAGGTGGCCGTGGCCGAGGTGGCGGAGCCCACGGTCAGGCTGACCACCAGGTCCAGCAGCTGCAGCGGCAGGAAGATGGTGGCGGCCAGGCCCACCAGGCGACGGAACCGGAACCGGAACAGGTCGAACCCGCCGTCCAGGACGCCGCCCGGTCCGGTGACCGACAGCCGGGCCAGCGGGTTGGCCTCCATCGACCCCGTGGCGGGCCCGTCCGCGCCCCGGGCCGGGCGGGCGTCCCCCCGGGCCACCGCGATCCCGCCCAGGCCGCTGCGGACCACGTCCACCTCGGCCACGTCCCGACCCGGCACCGGACCGCGCTCCGCCGGCGTCTCCGGCGCCACCCAGTCGGTCCCGTTCCCGGCCCGGTCCGCGCCGGGACGGACGACGGTGGCCGGGTCGACGGTCACCGGGTGGTCCCGTCGTTGGCCACGTCCCGTCCCGTCACCCGTCCATTCTTACCGGGACGGGTGTCCAACTTGGCAGACTGCCCCGGTGAATCCCGGCGAACCCACCGATCCGCGGGCCGGGGTCGACCCCTCCGCCCGGTCCGGCTTCGACCCCGCCACCTACGGCCGCAGCTTCGCCGACGTCTACGACCGCTGGTACCCCGACGACCTTGCCACCGCGTCCGCGGTGGACCGCCTGGCGTCGCTGGCACCGACCGGGGGCTCGGTCCTGGAGCTCGGCGTGGGCACCGGTCGGCTGGCCCTGCCCCTGGCCCGGGCCGGGCTCGCGGTGACCGGACTGGACGCCTCCACCGAGATGCTCGGCGTGCTGGCCGGCAAGGACCCCGGTGGGACCGTGGAACGGGTGGCGGGTGACGTGGGCCGGCCCCGGGACTGGCCCGGCGGTCCGTTCCACCTGGTGGTGGCGGCCAACAACCTGGTGTGCAACCTGGCCGACGCCGCCTCCCAGGAAGCCTGCCTGCGCACCGCGGCCGACCACCTCCACCCCGGCGGGCACGTGGTGGTGGAGGCGTTCGTGCCCGCCCCGCTGGAGCGGGGGCGCCGCCTGGAGGTGTCGGACGTGCGCAGCGACGCCGTGGTGATGATCGCCACGGACAGCGACCCCGACACCGGCGTGGTGGTGGCCCAGCACATGGAGTTCCGCGACGGACAACCCGTCCGGCTGCGGCCATGGCGGATCCGGGTGGCCTCACCGGAGGAGATCGACCGGTGGGCCGCGGTCGCCGGCCTGGAGCGCACCGACCGTTGGGGCGACTGGGACGGCGGCCCGTTCGACGCCCACGGCACGGCCCACATCAGCGTCTACACCCGGCCCACCCGCTGACCCCGGTCGCCGCAGCCGGTGGGGGCGCTCAGCCCCGGGGCTGGAGGGGTTGGAGGCGGGCGCACTGGGTGGCCACCGCCACCAGCGACCGGTCCGCGTCCCACAGTTCGGCCGTGCCGGTGGCGTAGCCGTCCGCGGCCACGTGGGCCCGGGTGTGCTGCAGGAGCCACTCGGAGCGGACGTCCGCCACGACCTGCAGGCTGATCTGGAGGCTGATGACCAGGAAGAACCCGGCCGCGCTGCCGATGCCGGCGTGCACCGCCGGGCCCAGCACGTCGCCGGGGACGGCCAGCACACCCGGCTCCCAGGTGCCGTCGGGCCGGAGGGGCGGGTTCAGGAACCGGAACCAGGATGCGGTGCGGGGCTCGGCCGGGGGGACACCTCCCTGGTCCCACATGGCGAAGCCCTGGGCGGGGCGGAAGTCCGTCTGCTGGTGGTAGGGGATCCCGGCGAAGGGCGAGTCCTCCACGGGCGGCCGGGGCGGGCAGTCCTCCGGGTCGGCGACGGCCGGGGGCTCGGCCCCCATGAACTCCAGGCGGCTCTCGTCGCGGCGGCCGAACACGCAGGTGAGCACCAGGTCGCTGCCCACCGCGTGGTCCGGATCCGCGGGATCGGCCTCGGGGGCGAGCGCCCACAGGCGGACCAGGGCCTGGGCCCCGCTGCGGCCCTGGCGCAGGACCTCCACGTGGACCCCGACCGGGCCGCACGGCACCGCGGCGCAGAAGGTGGCGTCCGCGGACACCAGGTGCAGGTCGTCGCGGGCCACCGCCACGGTGGCGGCACGCAGCGCGGTGGCCATCGTCGTCCCGCCGAACGCGTACATGACCCGCCACGCCTCGGGGATCGTCGTGGTGAACCGCCCGGGCAGGCCGGGAACCGGGTGCGGTGTGGTGTCGCGGAGGATGTCGCCGGGCGGGACCGTGGAGGGCACGGGCGTCACTGTCGCCCACGGTGCCTCGGCGGTGCCAGCGGCGGACCCGGGGCGTGACGGGTTTCACCCCGGCCGGTCGGACCGGCGGAGTCGTCGGTAGCCTCCCCCTGTGTCCCGGATCACCGTCTCCACCACCCTCGACGCCCCGCCCCGGCAGGTGTGGGCCGCGGTGGAGGACGTCGGCTCGCACGTGGACTGGATGCAGGACGCCGTGGCCATCCACTTCACCTCCGAGCAGACCTCCGGTGTGGGCACCGCGTTCGACTGCGACACCAGGGTCGGGCCGTTCCGGATGACCGACCACATGGAGATCACCGAGTGGGTCCCCGGGAAGGCCATGGGTGTGCGCCACGTCGGGCTGGTCACCGGCGACGGGGTGTTCAGGCTGCAGCCGGTGGGCCGGGGTCGGGCCGAGGCCAGCCGCACCAGGTTCGTGTGGAGCGAACGGCTCGTGTTCCCGTGGTGGATGGGCGGCCCCGTCGGCTCCTTCGTGGCCAAGCCGGTGTTCCGCCACATCTGGAAGACCAACCTGCGCAACCTCAAGCACCTGGTCGAAGGCGCCCCGACGGCCGGCTGAGCCGCCGATCTCAGGAGAACACGGGGAGGGGCGCGGCGAAGGCCTGCGCGGCCAGGACCGCCGCCACCCCCAGGCCCAGGGCGAACAGCACCACGAATCCGTCCTTGACCTTCGCGTTCTCCTGGGGCCAGCGCAGCGGGGTGACCAACGCCCCGGCCGCGGCACCGGCCAGCAGTCCACCGAGGTGACCGCCGATGGAGATGCCGGGCACGAGGAACGTGATGACCAGGTTGATCACGATCAGCCCGCCCAGGCCCGAGTTCCACGGGTTCTGCCTGGCCCGCAGCTGCAGCACGACCAGGGCACCCATCAGCCCGAACACACCGCCCGACGCGCCCAGGGTCAGGTCGTTGGGCGACAGCAGGAGCACGCCCAGGGAGCCGCCGATCACCGACGTCACGTACAGCAGCCCGAAGCGGAGGTGGCCGACCGCCGGCTCCAGCTCCTTGGCCAGGAGCCACAACAGGAACATGTTCATCAGCAGGTGCAGCGGGCCGGCGTGCAGGAACGCGCCCGAGACGATCCGCCACCATTCGCCGTCCGCCACCAGCGGACCGAAGATGACCCCGTTCTCGTAGACCGCACCCTGGGGCCGGGACGCGGAGCCGCCCAGGGCCGACATCAGGAGGAACGCCGCCACGTTGATGGCGATGATGACCTTGCCGACCACCACGTCGGAGGTACCGCCCCGTCCGAACATGGTGCGGCTGGTGATCACCTGCTGGGGTCGGGCGTGGGTGCAGTCCGGGCACTGGAACCCGACGGAGGCCTGGACCATGCACTGGGGGCAGATCGGGCGGCCGCAGCGCTGGCAGCCCACCCCGGCCACCCGGTCGGGGTGCCGGTAGCAGGTGGTGGCGACGTCGGGTTGCACGCCGCGAAGGTACCGGCATCGACCTCCTGGCCCGCTCGCGCCCCCGCAGTGGCCTTTGGCGCCGCTCAGCGCCGGGCGGGAAGGGCCTCCGGTGGGCCTCAGGCCGGTGCCAGGACCACGACCGACAGCGGCGGCAGCGCCAGCACCACCGAGGCGGGCTGGCCCTGCCACGGGATGGCCGCGTCGGCCGCCACCGGGGCCACCCCGGCCGCGAGCACGCCGTGGCCGCTGCCCCCGTAGGCGGTGGCGTCGGTGTCCAGCACCACACGCCACCCGCCCACCTCCGGCACGCCGAGCCGGTAGCCGGGCCGGGGCACCGGCGTCAGGTTGGCCACCACGACGACCACGTCGAGCGGCCCGCCGTCGGGGACCCGGCGCCAGAAGCAGAACACCGACTCCTCCCGGTCGTCCGCATCGAGCCACCAGAAGGTGCCGTCCAGCCGGTCGTCGCCGGTCCACAACGCCGGGAAGGCCTCCTGGACGCGGTTGAGGTCGCCGACCAGGCGGCGGACCCCGTCGTGCGGCGGGCGTTCCAGCAGCCACCAGTCCAATTCACGGTCGTGGGACCACTCGCGCTGCTGGGCCAGCTCGGACCCCATGAACAGGAGCTGGCGACCGGGATGGCACCACTGCCAGGCCAGCAGGCACCGGAGGTTGGCCAGCCGCTGCCACTCGTCGCCGGGCATCTTGTTGACCAGCGAGCCCTTGCCGTGGACCACCTCGTCGTGGCTCAGGGGCAGGACCCAGCGCTCGTGGGATGCGTACACCATGGGGAAGGTGAGCTCGTGGTGGTGGTGGCTGCGGTGCACCGGGTCGTGGGCGAAGTAGGTGAGCGTGTCGTGCATCCACCCCAGGTTCCACTTGCGGGTGAACCCCAGGCCGTCCCACTCCACCGGCGCGGTGACCCCCGGCCACGACGTCGACTCCTCCGCCACCACCATGGCCCCCGGGTGCTCCCCGGCGACCGCACCGTTGAGCTGGCGCAGGAACTCGAGGGCGCCCAGGTCCTCCCGGCCGCCGTGTTCGTTGGGGACCCACTCCCCCGCCTCGCGGGAGTAGTCCAGGTAGAGCATCGACGCCACCGCGTCCACCCGCAGGCCGTCCACCCGGAACTCCTCCAGCCAGTACAGGGCGTTGGCGATGAGGAAGTTCCGCACCTCGTGGCGGCCGTGGTTGAACACCAGCGTGCCCCAGTCCGGGTGTTCGCCCCGGCGGGGGTCGGCGTGCTCGTAGAGCGCGGTGCCGTCGAAGCGGGCGAGCGCGAACTCGTCCTTGGGGAAGTGGGCCGGGACCCAGTCCAGGATCACCCCCAGGCCGCGCTCGTGGCACACGTCGACCAGGTGGCGCAGGTCGTCGGGGGTGCCCAGGCGGGCGTCGGGTGCGAAGTACCCGGACACCTGGTAGCCCCACGACCCCCCGAAGGGGTGGGTGGCCACCGGCATGAGCTCCACGTGGGTGAAGCCCAGGCCGACGGCCCAGTCGGCCAGCGGCGCGGCCAGCTCCCGGGCGGTGTGGGGACGGCCGTCGGGATGGCGGCGCCACGAGCCCAGGTGGGCCTCGTAGATGGAGAGGCGGCCCTGGTTGCGGGCGGCACGCTCCGCCCGCCAGTCCCGGCCGGGGTCGTCGTCGGAGGACCAGCGGGCGGGCGGCCCCAGCCAGGACCGAGGCGGTGGCGGGCGGGACCTCGGCCGCCTGCCCGACCGGGTCGGCCCGCAGGGTGGTGCGGCCGTCGGCCCCGGTGACCTCGTACTTGTAGGCGTGGCCGACGGAGGCCCGGGGCTCGACGCCGGACCAGATGCCGCTGTTCCCCTGGGGGGCCAGCGGGGTCACCTCCGCGGGGTCGTCGCTCCAGAACGACCAGTCGCCCCGCACCCCCACCCGACGGGCGTTGGGGGCCCACACGGAGAACCGTGCGCCCCCACCGGGCAGCGGGTGACCACCGAGCAGCTCCCACAACCGGAGGTGCCGGCCCTCGTTGAACAGGTGGAGGTCGACGGGTCCGGGGACGCCGTCACTCATCGCGGTCAGTCATCGGGCTGGAACTCGGGCAGCTCGTCGTCGAACTCCAGCAGGCGCTCGACGGCACGGATGGGCAGGTCCACCAGGTCCGGACGGTGGGCCAGCTCGTAGGCGACCTCGTAGACGGCCTTGTCCATCTCGAACACGCTGAGCAGTGCGTCGCGGGAGGCGCGGGCCTGGGGCAGCAGCCGGTGCACCTCGTCCAGGTCGGCGTAGCCGGACAGGAACGTGTTGACGGCCCGCTCGGCCCAGGCGTCGGCCAGGAGGCGCAGCTCGTCGTCGGGGACACCGGTGTCCCGGAGCGCGACGGCCGCCACCTGGTGGAACGAGCGCGTCATGCCGGCCACGTCGCGCAGCGGCGACGACGGCCGGCGCCGCTCCTCCACCGGGCGGGCCGGCTCCCCCTCGAAGTCCAGCACCATCCAGGACCGGGCCAGGCGGAGCACGCGGGACAGGCGGAGGTCGCCGTGGATCCGGATGGCGGCACCCAGGTCGTCCGCGGCCCGGAGGCGCTGGTAGACGGCCTCGATGCGGCTGGTGTCCAGGTGCCCGTCGGACACACGGTGCAGCTGCGCCGCCATGTCGGTGGCCCAGGTGGCGCCGTCGGCCGGGGCGGCCCCGAACGCCTCCGCCAGGGCAACGTGCAGCTGGGCGATGTCCCGGCCCAGCCGGTGGGCCTCCTCGGCGAAGTCCAGCTTGCAGTCCCGGGGCGGGCGGCGGCGGTTGAACATCTCCCGGAGCGACGCGGTGGCCAGCTCCACGCCGTCACCCCGGCTGCGCTCGTAGCGGCGCACCACGGCGAAGTCGGTGCCGTTGCGGCGCCAGACCGACATGGGCACCGGCACGCCGCCGAAGCCGGCCTTCCCCAGCGCCTCGGTGACCTCGACGTCGGGGTTCGGACCGGGCTGCACCCGGCGGAAGACCTTGACGATGTAGCGCTCGTCCAGCACCAGCGACGTGTTGGACTGCTCGCCGGGCTGGGCCCGCACGGTGGAGAAGGCCACGTCGGGGGCGATGGCGGCGCAGAACTCCATGGCGAGCTCCTCGTCCGCCAGCGCGTCGAACAGGTGGGCCTCTCCCCGGGGGGTGGGCATCCGGCCCACGTGGGCCACGTCGGGGAGCTCGTCGGGGTGCTCCGACGCCGCACCGAGGGGGAGCTGGTACCAGACCGGCTCCCCGGCGCCACCGTCACCGCGCACCTCGACCAGGACCCAGAGCAGGCTGGGCCAGCCGTCGAGCATCGTGTCCACCCGCCGGACCCGCACGACGGGGCGGTCGACCGCGGAGAACCAGCGCTGACCGGCCAGGAAGGCGGGCAGGAGAGCGGCGAGCTCGTTGGAGAAGGACGTCGCGTCGATGACGATCGTTCTAGCCGGTGGGGTCCGTGAGCTCGAACCACAGGAACTCGTACGGGGGCAGGGTCACGAAGTACGGCAGCTCGCCGATGGCGGGGAACGGTCACGCCGCCCAGCAGCTCCACCGGCACCCGCCCGGCCATGTGGGACAGGAACAGCTCCGCGGGCTGGGCCGACGCCGGAGAAGTTGTTGACGCACAGCACGGGTCGGGTCCCGTCGCTCGGGCCTCGGCCGGGGTCCGCAGGTAGGCGAACACCGACGGGGTGGACACCTCCAGGATCTCGAACCCGCCGAGGCCGAAGATCGGGTGCTGCTGGCGCACGTGGATGATGTGGCGCAGCCAGTTCAGGAACGAGGCCGGGTCGCGTCGCTCCGCCTCGACGTTGACGGCCTGGAACCCGTGCACCGGGTCCATCAGCGGCGGCAGGTAGAGCTGGGCGAAGTCCGAGGTGGAGAACCCGCCGTTGCGGTCCGGGTTCCACTGCATGGGCGTGCGCACGCCGTCGCGGTCGCCCAGGTAGATGTTGTCGCCCATGCCGATCTCGTCGCCGTAGTAGAGGACCGGGCGTGCCGGGCAGGCTGAACAGCAGCGCGTGCAACAGCTCGGCCTGGCGTCGGTCGTTGTCGAGCAGCGGGAAGAGCCGCCGGGAGATGCCGACGTTGCGCCGCATGCGCGGGTCCCGGGCGTACTCGGCGTACATGTAGTCCCGCTCCTCGTCGGTCACCATCTCGAGCGTCAGCTCGTCGTGGTTGCGCAGGAAGATGCCCCACTGGCAGCCGTCGGGGATGTGGGGCATGCGGGCCAGGATCTCGCGCGACCGGGGTGGACTCCTCGCGCCGCAGGCTCATGAACATGCGCGGCATCAGCGGGAAGTGGAAGCACATGTGGCACTCGTCGCCGTCGCCGAAGTACTCGACGACGTCCTCGGGCCACTGGTTGGCCTCGGCCAGCAGCACCTTGCCGGGGAACTCGTCGTCGACCTCCTTGCGGAGCCGGCGCAGGTAGTCGTGGGTCTCCGGCAGGTTCTCGCCGTTGGTGCCGTCGCGTTCGAACAGGTACGGCACGGCGTCGAGGCGGAACCCGTCCAGGCCGAGGCCCAGCCAGTGGAACACCACGTCGAGCATGGCCTCCTGGACCTCGGGGTTGTCGTAGTTGAGGTCGGGCTGGTGGTGGAAGAACCGGTGCCAGTAGTACTGCTCGCGCTGCGGCGTCCCAGGTCCAGTTGCGACGTCTCGGTGTCGGTGAAGATGATGCGGGCCTCGGACCAGCGCTGGTCGTCGTCGCCCCACACGTACCAGTCGGCCTTGGGGTTGGTGCGGTCCTGGCGGGACTCCAGGAACCACGGGTGCTGGTCGGAGGTGTGGTTCATCACCATGTCGGCGATCACCCGGATGCCGCGGCGGTGCGCCTCCTCGATGAGCGTCGGCGGCGTCCTCCGTGGTGCCGAAGTCGGGGTGCACGGTGAAGAAGTCCGAGATGTCGTAGCCGCCGTCCTTGAGCGGCGACGAGTAGAACGGCAACAGCCACAGGCAGTCGATGCCCAGCCACTCCAGGTAGTCGAGCTTCTCGGTCAGGCCCCGGAGGTCGCCGTTGCCGTCGCCGTTGGCGTCGTAGAAGCCCCGCACGAGCACCTCGTAGAAGATGGCCCGCCGGAACCAGTAGGGGTCCGCGACGGGCAGGGAGCCGGTGGAGGGGGGCTGCAACATGACGCGCCCAGCGTACCGGCGCGTCCGGACCCACAGGTCCGTGTGACCCGTGACATGCGCCGGGGGTGGTGAGCCGCTCAGCCGGCGAGCCGCAGGCGGCCGGGTCGCGGGCGGTCACTGGGTCCGCCGCCGGCCGCGTACGGTCGGGGACATGGATCCGGTGCCGATCGACTTCCACTTCGACGTGATGTGCCCGTGGGCCTACCAGACCTCCCTGTGGATCCGTGAGGTCCGCGACCAGGGACTGGTGGACGTCACGTGGCGCTTCTTCTCCCTGGAGGAGGTCAACCGGGAGGACGGCAAGAAGCACCCGTGGGAACGGGACTGGTCCTACGGGTGGGGCATGCTCCGGGTGGCGGCGGAGCTCCGGCGCCAGGACGGCGGCATCACCGGCGGCGGCAACGACCTGGTGGACCGCTACTACGCGGTGGCCGGCTCCTGGCTCCACGAGCAGGCCCGCAAGCCCCACTCCCCCGACGCGGCCCGGGCCGTGCTGGCCGAGATCGGTGCCGACCCCGCCCTGGTCGACGCCGCCCTGGCGGATCCGACCACCACCGACGAGGTCCGCGCCGACCACGACGCGGTGCTGGCCAAGGGCGCGTTCGGTGTGCCGACGCTGGTGTTCCCCAGCGGTCAGGCCGTCTACGGCCCGGTCGTGGTCCCGGCTCCCACCGGCGCCGACGCCGCCGCGCTGTGGGACCTGGTGCAGGGCTGGGACCGGTTTCCCCACCTGTACGAGATCAAGCGGCCCAAGTCCCCGCTGGACCTGGCCCACATCGTGGAGGCGTTCACCCCGTACCTCCAGGGCCGGGACTGGCGGTCCGTGGAGAACCCGGCGCCCTGACCGGACCTTCCCCGAAGCGGGCCCGGATGCCGTCCGCCCGCGGGTTCACCCCATGAACCACCCGACGACCTTTTCCCGACGCGCCGCCGCACATGTGCGGTTGACTTTGGGTAAGGGAAATCGGGCCCGTGGGTCGGGTCCGGGGATGAGAGGGGAAGCACATGCAACGATCCATGATCGGTCACGTCGTGCGCCTGGTCACGGCCGCCACGGCCGTGGCGGCGCTCACCGCGGGGGTCACCACCACTGCGGGCGCCACCGGCGGCGAGGAGGAGGAGGTGGCGGCGGCAAGCCGCCCGCCGTCATCGCCGACGGCCTGGTCGGGCCACTCCACCTGGACGCACTCCACGACGGGGGCGCCCTGGTGAGCCAGTCCTTCGCGGGCACCATCAGCCTGGTCTCCAAGCGGGGCGTGGTCACCGACCTCGTCACCGAGCCGGGTGGCTTCACCGGAGGGGTGGCGGCAGGGCCCTTCGGCACGGTCCTGTACCTGGTCGGCAACGAGGAGGGCACCTTCCTCAAGCTCCGCCTGCCCAACGGCACCGTCCGCACGCTGGCCGACCTGGGCACCTACGAGGCGACCAAGAACCCCGACCAGTTCAACCAGTACGGGTTCCAGGGCCTCGACCAGGACTGCATCGACCAGTTGCCGGACATCCCGGGCATCGCCCCGTACAGCGGCGAGATCAACAGCAACCCCTACGAGCTGGTCCTCACGCCGTTCGGCGCCCTGGTCGCCGACGCCGGCGGCAACGACATCCTCCTGGTGGACTGGGCCGGCCGGATCCGGACCATCGCCGTCCTGCCGCCCCGGCCGGAGGTGATCTCCCAGGAGCAGGCCGAGGCCTTCGGGCTGCCGACGTGCACCTTCGGCAAGACGCTCAACTTCGAGCCCGTCCCCACCGACGTGGAGTTGGGCCGGCGCGGCGAGCTCTACGTGTCGTCCCTGCCCGGCGGCCCCGAGGACGCGAGCCTGGGTGCCCGCGGCGGTGTGTTCCGGGTCGACCCCTGGAAGGGCACATCCAGGCTGATCGCCACCGGATTCCTGGGAGCGACCAACCTGGCCGTCGCTCCCGACGGCACGATCTTCGTGACGGAGCTGTTCGGGAACCGCGTGTCCAAGGTGGCCCATGGCGGGCCGGTCCCCGTGGCCGACCTGACCCAGCCGGCCGCCATCGAGTGGTCGAAGGGTGGTCTGCTCGCCACTGCGGACATCGAGGGCTCGGGCAAGGTGGTCCGCTTCCGGCCCTGACCGGGATCGGACACACGGGCACGGTCGGTGGCGGGGCCTGCGGGCCCCGCCACCGACGCGTCCGGTGTGCACCCGTGCAGGGGGGTGCTGGCACCACCATGGGATGCCGGTGTCCACCATCGACCGGGGGCCACCGGGAGGCGGAATGTGGTCCCGGAAACGATCACTCGATCGGGGAGGACACGACCATGGTGAACACTCGGAACAGTTGGGCGGCACGCGCCGCAGGGCTGGTGGCGGTGACCGCAGCTCTCGTCCTGGGGGCCGGAGCGGGCACCGCGTCCGCCCACGGGGGCGGCTCCGGCGGGTCAGGCGGAGCGCCGGTCATCCTGGCCGACGGGCTGGCGGGCCCGCTGCAGATCGACGCCGGCGGCGGCAAGGTCCTGGTGGCCCAGGGCTTCACCGGCACCATCAGCTCGATCGGCCCCAGGGGCGCCGTCACCGACCTCGTCGCCGAACCGGGCTTCGAGACCGCTGCCGTTGCCGCCGGGCCGTTCGGGTCGGTCTTCTACGCCCGCAACAACGAGGAGGGGCAGTCCGAGCTCCGGGTGCGCGACCGCAACGGAGCCACCCGCACCTTCGCCGACCTGGGCACCTACGAGGCCACCCAGAACCCGGACCAGGTGACCACCTACGGCATCGACGGCGGCCTGTCGCCCGAGTGCGAGGCGCAGTGGCCCTCTGACCAGGTCGGTCCGCCCACCTACCCGGGCCAGGTCGACTCGCACCCGTACACGCTGGCCATGACCCCGTTCGGGGTGCTGGTGGCCGACGCCGCGGCCAATGCCATCCTGTTCGTCGACTGGACCGGCCGCGTGCGCACCGCCGCCGTGCTGCCCGCCCAGCCCACGCTCATCACCGCCGACGCCGCCGCCGCCAACGGGCTGCCGGAGTGCGTGGTGGGCCGGTCCTACAACTTCGAGCCCGTTCCCACCGACGTGGAGATCGGCCCGCGGGGCACCCTCTTCGTGACCACCCTGCCGGGCGGTCCCGAGGATCCGAGCCTGGGGGCACGGGGCAGCGTGTACCGGGTGAACCCGTTCTCGGGTCGCTCCCGTCTGGTGGCCACCGGGTTCGCGGGAGCGACCAACCTGGCCGTCGCCCCCGACGGCACCATCTACGTCGCCGAACTGTTCGCCAACCGGGTCTCCAAGGTCCGCAACGGCGCGCCGTCGCCGGTGGCCGACGTGAACCAGGTGGCCGCGGTGGAGTGGGACCGGGGTGCGCTGCTGGTCACCGCCGACGTGTTCCCGACCGACGAGGGTGCCTTCATCGGGAAGGTGCTCCGGATCAGGCCCTGAGCCCGGGCACGACCCCGTCAGCGGAGCGGTGCGGGCCCTGCCCGTGCCGCTCCGGCGCGTCCGGGACCGGCCCGCCGGTGCTCAGGCGGCGCGGGACCGGCGCCGGAGGCCGATCGCCGACCACCAGCCTCCCGCCGCGGCCGGAACGGCCAGCGCCAGGGTGGCGGCCGCGCCGGCGGTGCCGAGCTCGTCGCGCCACACCACCGCGGCCACGGCGTCGCAGGTGTCCGCCGCGGCGCCGTAGGCCACCCAGCGGCCGTCCGGCTCCTCCTCGGTCAGCTCCATGATCGCCCCGACCCCCAGGACCACGTCTCGGATGCCGAAGGCCCGGGCCAGCCACACCAGCGGGCCCGGGCGTTCGTCGCTGGCCCGCGCCAGCACCGTGTGCGGGATCAACAACATCATCAGGCCGAAGACGACCCGCCCCAGGGCGACGGAGCGGGCGATTGTGCGATCATCCATGCGGCCATCTTGCCCGACGGGGACAGCATCCCCACCGGAACGGTGGGCTCGGGCCGGACGGAGGAGCTGGGCGATGGGCGGGAAGCGATCACGGGGTGTCGTGCTGCTGACGGCGGTCGGGCTGCTCATGGTGGTGGCCGCGGCCTGCACGCCGCCCTCCGGAGGGCCCCCCGGACCCGTGGACCAGCGGGCGCCGATCGGCGTGAACGGCATGGTCCAGGACGGCACCGAGGTCTGGGTCGCGGACCTCTTCGGCAAGCAGCTCGTCCGCTTCGACCCCGCCACCGGCGTGATCTCGGAGCGCTACGGCATGGACGCCGGGCTCTGCACCACCGACGACGTGGTCGTCCTCCCCGGAGGTGACCTGGTGGCCACCTGCCCAACCGAGGGCCAGGTCATCCGCGTGGCCCGGGGCGGCACCGCCACGGTGCTGGCCACGGTCGGCAGGAACGTGAACCCGATCGCCCTCGACCCGGCGGGCAACGCGGTGCTGGTCGGGTTCGGCACCGAGGACGACGACCGGCTCCTCCGGGTCCCCGTCGACGGCGGGCCGGTGCAGGTGGTGGCCGACGGCCTGCCGCCGCTCAACGGGTTCGGGTTCGGGCCCGACGGCCTGCTCTACGTCCCGACCGGCGGCGCGGGCGGCCTCTTCGGCACCGGTGGCCTGGGTCGCATCGACACCACGACCGGCACCTTCACCCAGCTCCCGCTCACGTTCCCGGCCGAGCCGGGTCGGCACGGGTTCGACTTCGCCTGTGGCGCGGACGTCGCCGCCGACGGCACGGTGTTCGTGGGCCAGTGCTTCAACGCCGCCGCCTACGCCGTGGACCCGGGCACCGGTGTGGCCACGCTGGTGGGCACCTCGCCGCTGGGCATCGCGGACAACATCGTGGCCCTCACCGATGGGCGGGTGCTGCTGTCCGGGTTCTTCGGCGGGTCGGTCACCGTCTTCACGCCGAGCGGGCCCGGCTACGCCGCCACCGTCCGACCCATCGGCGGCTGAGACCGCCCCGCCCGGGGGCCGTCGGGGCGACCTGCGTGCCGTCAGCGCCGGCGGACGGCCAGGTTGAACTCGCCGGTGGCGAACGGGAGGTCGTCCGTGGAGATCCAGATCCCGGCCAGCGAGAAGACGCGCACGCCGATCACCACCGCCCGGCCCAGCACCAGGAACGTCCGGTCGATGCCGCTCTCCGGGTCCGTCACGGAGATCTGGCCGGTGACGAACGGCTTGCCCTTGTTGAGCTGCAGGTCGGCGTCCAGCACGGTGCCCCCGTCCACCAGGCGGCCCTCCAGGCGGCCACCGTTGTTCTCCGTGTCGGTGAGGGTGCCCTGCACCGACGGGTCGATGACGAACGAGTGGCGGAACTTGAGCGGCCCGCGGAAGTCCAGGTCCACGTAGACGTCCTGGATCAGCGGGCGCCGGATGGGTGACACCGTGGTGGCGTCGGGCCCGTCCTGGATCCGACCGGAGTCGGGGTCCAGGAACATGACGGGGCCGCCGCAGGTCATGCGGCCGGCGTCGGCCCGGCAGTCGGCGTGGGTCACGAAGCGCCCCTCCGCCGTCCAGCCGATCTCGCCCACGCCGAAGGTCGCGGTGTCGTCGGTCTCCGGCGGGGTCACGTCGACCGCCTTGCCGCCCTTGGCGGAGATGACCATCAGCCGGGAGCAGTTGGGGCCGGCCGCGTAGACGATGCGGGTGGAGTCCGGGGAGACCACGGGGTTGCACATGGACTCCTCCACCACCAGGGCGGTCCGCTCCAGGGTGTCGGCGGAGATCCGGATCAGCTCCTTGCGTCCCTTGGCCGGGCCGACGGCCAGGATGAAGCGGCCGTCGGGGGCGAAGGTGGCGTCGTCCGCGGAGAAGTAGGTGGGCGTCTCCGAGCCCGCGCTCGTGGTGGCGGCCACCAGGGTGTAGGGCCGGTTGGTCCCGGGGATGACCGAGTCCAGGATCATCAGGTCGTCGGCCGGGGACCAGGCGATCCCCGTGTAGGAGCGCAGCGACGGGTCGCCGATGGTGTTCTGCGACGCACCGGCCCGGTTCACGATCTTCACGACGTTGCCCAGCTCCCCCTGTGGCAACGGCGCCCGGTACACGCCGGGGCCGCTCAAGGGCGGCAGGCTGGCCGACTTCGGGGGAACCATCTCCTTGGTGCCCACCGCCAGGTAGGCGATCTGGTCACCGGTCGCGTTCCAGGCCAATGAGGGGTTGCGGCCCAGCGAGCTGGTGGCGGCGTCGGTGGCCACGACCGTGGGGGTGCCGCCGGCGATGGGGACGGTCACCAGGGTGCCGTCGGCCCGGATGAAGGCGACCAGGTCGGCGTTGGGGGACACCGCGATCCCGGCCTGGGACGCCCGCCCGAGGGCGGCACCCTGGCCGATCTCCACCGGTGCGGCGTCACCGTCGCCCAGCCACACCCTGCCGTCGGAGGTCACGTAGGCCACCTGTCCGGACGGCTCCGCCGGTCCGGACCCGCCGGACGAACCGCTGCCGGAGGAGCCCGAGCCCGTGGGCACCGTGGTGGACGACGGGTTCACGCCCTGGCCGTTGGCCGGGGTGCCCGAGGTGAGCACCAGGGCGACCAGGCCCACGGCGACCACGACCGCAGGCACGGCCCACCGCCTGGTGGTCCGGGCGCGGGGCGTCGGGGTCGGGGACGTGGTGGACATGTCGGGGACAAGGGTACCGGCGACCCCGGGTGCCCCATCCAGCCGCCGGGGCGTCCAGCGGAGCAGATCCTCAGTCCCCAGCGGAGCGGGAGCCCAGCCCCCAGCGGAGCGGGAGCCCAGCCCCCAGCGGAGCGGGAGCCCAGTCCCCAGCGGAGCGGGAGCCCGGTCCCCAGCGGTCGTGAACAGTCCGTGAAAGCAGGCCGTGCGGGCCCCCGACGGCGCGGACCGGTGGATGGCGGGCGATACCCTCGACCCCGATGAAGGCCCTCCGCAGTTTCACGGTCCGACCCCGCCTCCCCCTCCCGCTGGAGCCGCTCGACCGCCTGGCCAGCAACCTGCGCTGGTCGTGGGACCGGCCGACGCGGGAGCTGTTCACCGCCATCGACCCCCGGGTGTGGGACGAGGGCGGCCACGACCCCCGCCGGGTCCTGGCCGAGGTGTCCACCGGGCGCCTGGACGAGTTGGCCGCCGATGCCGCCTACCTGGAGCGCCTCACCGCCGCCGCCGCCGCCCTGGACGCGTACGAGACCCTCCCCCGCTGGTTCCAGCGGGAGGTGGCCGCAGGGCGGATGCCCACCGCGGCGGACGGCGAGACGGCCATCGACGGTGGCGTGGTGGCCTACTTCTCGCCCGAGTTCGGCATCGCCGAGGCGGTCCCGCAGTACTCGGGTGGCCTGGGGGTGCTGGCCGGAGACCACCTGAAGTCGGCGTCGGACCTCGGGGTGCCGTTGGTGGCCATCGGGCTCTTCTACCGCCACGGCTACTTCCGCCAGTCCTTGACGGTGGACGGCTGGCAACAGGAGCGGTTCCCGGACCTGGACCCCTACGCCATGGCGCTGGAGCTGTGCGACGGGATCCGGATCTCGCTCGACCTGGCCGGCCAGACCCTGGTCGCCCAGGTCTGGAAGGCCACGGTGGGGCGCACGCCCCTGTACCTGCTGGACGCCGACATCCCGGAGAACAGCCACGACCTCCAGCTGGTCACCGACCGGCTGTACGGCGGCGACGTGGAACACCGGCTCCGCCAGGAGATGCTGCTGGGCATCGGCGGCGTCCGGGCCCTGGAGGCGTTGGGCGTACCGGTGCACGTGTTCCACACCAACGAGGGCCACGCCGGGTTCCTCGGGCTGGAGCGGATCCGCACCCACATGGAGCGCGACGCGATGTCCTTCCCCGAGGCGCTGGAGGCGGTGCGGGCCGGGGCGGTGTTCACCACCCACACCCCCGTGCCGGCCGGCATCGACCAGTTCCCCCGGGAGCTGATGGAGAAGTACTTCTCGTCCTGGGCCGGGGCGTGCGGGGTCACCCTGGACGACCTGATGGCACTCGGCCACCGTCCGGCCGACGAGCCCGCCGACCGGTTCAACATGGCGGTCATGGGCATGCGGCTGGCCGAGCGACGCAACGGCGTGTCCGCGTTGCACGGGGCGGTGAGCCGCAACATGTTCGCCGACCTGTGGCCCGGCGTGCCGGAGCCGGAGACCCCGGTGGGCCACATCACCAACGGCGTCCACGGCGCCACCTGGGTGTCGGCGGAGATGGCCGAGGTGTTCAGCGGGTCCGTCGGGGCCGACTGGCAGTGGGCCGACGACGCGTCCTGGCAGGCCATCGCCGACGCCGACGACACCGCCCTGTGGTCGGCGCACCGGGCCGGCAAGGTCCGCCTGGTGGAGCACGTCAGGGACCGCCTCCGGGGCTCGGGCCTGGTCCAGGGCCGCTCGCCGTCGGACCTGGCCTGGGTGGACGACGCGCTCGACCCCGACGCCCTCACCATCTGCTTCGCCCGCCGGTTCGCGACCTACAAGCGGGCCGCGCTGCTGCTGAGCCAGCCGGAACGGCTCAAGGCGCTGCTGGCGGACACCGACCGGCCCATCCAGTTCGTGTTCGCGGGCAAGGCCCACCCCGCCGACGACGCGGGCAAGGAGCTGATCCGCCAGGTCGTGGCGTTCTCCCACGACCCGGAGGTGCGCAGGCGGTTCGTGTTCGTCGAGGACTACGACATGGCCCTCGCCCGTTCGCTGGTCCAGGGCGCGGACATCTGGCTCAACACCCCGGTGCGGCCGATGGAGGCATCCGGCACCAGCGGCATGAAGGCGGTCATGAACGGTGCCCTGCACTGCTCGGTCCTGGACGGCTGGTGGGCCGAGTGCTTCCGCTCCGGTCGGGACGTCGGTCCGGAGGACGGCCACGACGGACCCGGCGGTCCCAACGGCTGGGCCATCTCCTCGGCCGAGGCCGTGGTGGACGACCACCGGCGCACCGAACTGGAGGCCAACAGCCTCTTCGAGTTGCTGGAGACCCAGATCTCCCCGCTCTACCACGGCGGGCGGGACGACTCGGTGCCCACGGGGTGGGTGGGGCGGGTCAAGGCCTCCCTGCGCACGCTGGGCCCGTTCGTCGGTGCCCATCGCATGGTCCGCGACTACGTGACGGAGCTGTACCTGCCGGCGGCGGCCCGGGCCGTGCAGCTCTCCACCGACGGGTTCCGCGGCGCCCGGGACCTGGCTGCGTACCGCCAGCGCCTCGTCGAGTGCTGGGGCGGTGTGCACGTGGACGACGTGGAGGCCGACGAGGCGGTGGCGGACCTGGGTGGCACCCGTGAGGTCCGGGCCACGGTGGCGCTCGGCGGGCTCTCACCCGAGGACGTGGACGTGCAACTGGTCTCGGGCCGGGTGGGCCAGTCGGACCAGTTGGAGCACACCACGGCGGTCTCCATGCGCGACGACGGCCCGTCGGACGACGCCCACCGTCGCTACGTCGGCGAGTCGCCGCTGTCCACCGCGGGGCGCATGGGCGTCACGGTGCGGGTGGTTCCCCGCAACGACCTGGTGGCCAACCCCCTGGAGCTGGGCCACGTCGCCTGGGCCGACTGATCGGCCACACCGACGCCTGCGACCCACCGCCACCCGTTCCTGCGGCAGTGATCGGTGCGGCAGCCCGATCCGTGACGCAGGAACAGGTGCGGTGGGGGCTCTCGGTGCCGGGGGGCCGCCTTCAGTCGAAGTCGGCCCGGCCGGGGCCGTGCTCCAGGAACGACGCCACACCGACCTCGGCATCACGCATGCCGAAGCTGGTGACGAACAGGCGCTGCTCCAGTTCCAGGCCAGCCGCCAGGCTCGTCTCCAGCCCCTCGTCGATGGCCTGCTTGGCCAAGGCCGTGGCCTCCCTCGCCCCCGACGCGTAGCGGCCCGCCAGTTCCAGCGCGACGTCCCGGGCGTCCCCGTCCACCACCCGGTCCACCAGGCCGATGGACGCGGCCTCGGCCGCGTCCACCATCCGGCCGCTGAACACCAGGTCCTTGGCCCGTGCCGGACCCACCAGGCGGGCCAGCCGCTGGGTGCCACCGCCACCGGGGATGATGCCGAGCAGGATCTCGGGCTGGCCGAACCGGGCGCGGTCGGAGGCCACCCGGAAGTCACAGGCCAGCGCCAGTTCGCAGCCGCCACCCAACGCGAACCCGTTGACGGCGGCGATGGTCGGACACGGCAGCGCGGCCACGGCGTTGAGCGCCCGCAGGAACGCTCCGCCGATCTCCGCCACCCGGTCCGGGGACTCGATCCGGAAGGGGGCGTCCCCACCCCGCTCGGCGAACTCCGTGATGTCGGCCCCGGCCGCGAACACCTTGGGGCCACCGGTGACCACCACCGCCCGGGGCTGCGTCGCGGCCAGCGCGGTCGCCAGTGCGTGCAGCTGGTCCAGCAGGGCCACGCACAGGGCGTTGACCTTTCCGTGGGCCAGGGTCAGGACGTCCACGCCGTCCGCGGTCCGTTCGTGGAGGATCAACTCGCCGCTCGTGTCATCTGCCATGGCCGGAACGCTAACCGTCGCTCAGGCGGCCGAACGCCGGGCGCCGGCCGCTCCGGCCCGTCCGGCGCTCCAGGTCCGCCAGGCCGGCCGCCACCTGCCGGGGCCCGGGGCGGGCCGCGGGGTCCGACGCGATGCAGGGCGCCAGCACCCGGTGGAGGCGACGGGGGACGGCGACCGGCGCGGAGCGGGCCCGGCCGGAGGCGTACCGCACGCCGCGGCCCAGAGGGTCGCCCCCATGCCGTACACGTCCGACGCGGCGGTGGCCGGGTCACCGGCCCGGCGCTCCGGGGCGGCGAACGCCGGGGTGACGGCCCGGTCGCGGGGTGGTGCACCGGTGCCACCGTCGACCGCCGGGGCCGGGTCGCCCAGCGACGCCATGCCGAAGTCCGCCAGCCGCGCCACCCCCCGGTCGTCGAACAGCACGTTGGCGGGGGTCACGTCCCCGTGGATGACATCCAGGTCATGGGCCCGACCCAGCGCTGCCGGCCACGGACCTCCCGACCTGCGCCACGTCGGCCTCGGCCAGTGGGCCGTCGTGCAATCGGTCGGCGAGCGAGCCTCCGGTCATCAGGTCGCACACGATCCAGGCCACACCGTCCTCACCGACCCCCATCGACCGCACGGCCACGACGCCGGGCACGGTGGCCAGTCGGGCCAGGGCGCGGGCCTCGTGCTCGAACCGGGCCCGGTTGGCCGGGTCCGACCCGACCTCCAGGACCTTGACCGCCACGTCCCGGCCGGCCCGCCGGTCCCGGCCCAGGAACACCGTGGCGGACCCACCCGAGCCCAGGGGGCGCACCAGCCGCAGGTGCGGCGGCAGGGACGTGGGTCGGTCCGGGTCCACGGGGGCTCAGCCGGAGGCGGCCACCGTGGCCGCGCCACGGTGGGACAACCAGCGCCGCACCTCCGCCACCAGGAGGGCGACCACGAACAGCGCGACGGCACAGGTGGCCATGGCCGCACCTGCGGCCAGCCGGGCGTGCCAGGACACCAGGAGGCCGATCACCACCGACACCTCCGCCAGGACCACGCTGAGCACCAGCACCCACGGCACACGACGCACCAGCTGCGTGGCCGCGGCCGCCGGGGCGGTGATCAGGGCGAAGACCAGCAGGGTGCCCACCGTCTTGAAGCTGGCCACCACGGTGAAGGTCACCAGCACCAGCAGCACGGCGTGGGTCAGCCCCGGACGCAGCCCCACCAGGGTGGCCGTGGACCGGTTGAACGACAGCGTCAGGAACGCCCGGTAGCCCACCACCACGCTGAGCAGGACCACGGCGGCCACCACGGCGCCGATCACCAGGTCCTGGGTGCTCACGCTGGTGATGCCGCCGAACAGGAACCCGGTGAGCTCGCCTGCGAACGACCGGCTGCTGGAGACGATGAGCACGCCCAGGGCCAGCATCCCCACGAAGAGCAGGCCGATGGCGGTGTCCTCGGTCAGGCGGCTGCGGCGGCTCACCAGGGTGATGCCCGCCACCATCACCCCGGCCGACACCAGTGCCCCGAGGGTGGCGCTGAACCCGATCACCGTGGCCAGGGCCAGTCCGGGCAGCACGCCGTGGGCCAGCGCGTCCCCCAGGAACGTCATGCCCCGCAGCACGACCCAGGTGCCGACCAGCCCGCAGGCGATGGCGGCGAAGGTCCCGGCCAGGAGGCCGCGCTGCATCGTGACCGAGTCCAGGAAGGGATCGACGAGCCACTCGACGGGCGTGAGGGCGAGCACGTTGCGACGCTACCCGCCCGTGGTCGACGGTCCCGGCGCCGGGCCGGCCGACGACCGGCCCAGCGCCCCCGCCACCCGGTCCGCGTTCGTGCGCATCATCGTGAGGTACGTGTCGGCCCCGCTCCCGGGCTCGCCCAACGTCTCGGTGTAGAGCTCCACCACGGCCACGTCGCCACCGACCAGCTCCGCCAGCTGGTCGGCCACCTCGGCCGGCTGGGTGGTCTCGCCGAAGACGGCGGGCACGCCGGCGTCCCGCACCGTCACGGCCAGCTCCTCCAGGTCCCGCGGGTTGGTCTCGCCCAGCGAGCTGGTGGACGGGATGATGGCGCCGATCACCTCGAAGTCGAACCGGTCGGCGAAGTAGCCGAGCGCCTCGTGGTTGGTCACGAGCTTGCGGCGGTCGGCCGGCACCGCAGCCAGCGTGGCGTCCATCCCGGCCGAGAGCTCGGCCAGTTCCTGCTGGTAGGCCGCGGTGCAGTCCTGGATCTCCGTGTCGGTGACCGGCAGCCCGTCGACCTCGGTCAGGCGGTCGGCGATGAGGCCGGCCGCCGTGGCCATCCGGTCGGGGTCCATCCACACGTGGGGATCCACGTCTCCCCCGTCCCCCTCCCCCGGGGCGGCGCTCAGCGGGTCCACCTCGGGACCGACCTCCAGCACCGCGACGCCGTCGGACGCGGCCTGCTGGAGCGCGTCCTCCAGGCCCTCCTCCAGGCCCAGGCCGTTGGCCACGACCAGGCCGGCGCCCTGCAGCCGGTCGGCGTCCTGCACCGTGGCCTCGTACTCGTGGGCGTCGGTGCCGGCCGGGATGATCGACGTGACGTCCAGGTCCCCGCAGCCGACCCGGTCGGTGATGTCGGCCAGGATCGTGGTCGTGGCCAGGACCGAGCCGCCGGCAGGGTCTGCACCGTCCGTGGCGGCGGTGCCGTCACCTCCGGAGTCACCGCAGCCCGGGGCGAGGACCGCCAGGGCGCCGACCAGTGACAGGGAGCGGACCAGTGACCGGGAGGGGGAACGTCGTCGCATGTCGACGACCCTATAACGAGAGTGGTTCTCAGTGCCACTCCCTGTCTTTCCCATTCATTCCCATCTATGCTGCCCCGATGCCCGACGCCATCACGGACCTCCACACCACCGCCGCCCAGCGGTTGCAGACCGCAGGGCTGCGCTACACCAGCTCCCGGCGGCGCGTCGTCCAGGTCCTGGCCGAGACCGACCGCCCGCTGACCATCCCGGAGATCCTGGGGCGGCAGGACGGCCTGGCCCAGAGCAGCGCCTACCGGAACCTGAACGAGTTGATCGCAGCCGGCGTCGTCCACCGGATCGTGGTGGGCGACGAGTTCAGCCACTACGAGTTGGCCCAGGACCTGACCAGCCACCACCACCACCTGGTCTGCACGCGCTGCGGCCGGGTGGAGGACTTCGCCCCGTCCGAGGCGCTCGAGACCACCCTGGACCAGGCCCTCGGCCGCGTTCGCGGTGGCCCACGGGTTCACCACGGAGCACCACCGACTGGACCTCATCGGGCGCTGCACCAACTGCTCGGACTGACCGGCGCCATCGCCCGGGACGGGGTCGGTCCTCCCGGTCAGGGGTCGAGCAACTCCGCCGCCGCGGCCCACGGGTCCGCGGACCGTGACGCGACCTGGTCGCGTGCCCGGTCCCACCGCTCCCCCGTGCACAGCGCCGCCGCCCGCTCCAGCAACCGTGCGGCCACCACCTCGCGGAGCTCCTCGTCGGCCCGTTGGGCCCGCCGGCGCTCCAGCTCACCGGTGGCGACCAGGTGGGCCCGGTGCTCCTGCACCGCGAGCCACAGCTCCTCCACCCCGGCACCGGTGGTGGCCACCGTCTCCAGGATCGGCGGCAGGTGGGCCCGGTGGGCGCCGAGCGCGAGCATGTTCTCCAGGTCCCGTCGGGTGTCGGCCGCTCCGGGCCGGTCGGCCTTGTTGATCACGAACACGTCCGCGATCTCCATCAGGCCGGCCTTGTTGGCCTGCACCGCGTCACCCCAGCCGGGGTTGACCACGACCACGGTGGTGTCGGCCGCTCCGGCCACCTCCACCTCCACCTGGCCCACGCCCACGGTCTCGACCACCACCCACCGGTACCCGGCCGCGTCCAGCACCCGCACGGCCTCCGGGGTGGCCAGCGACAACCCGCCCAGGTGACCGCGGGTGGCCATCGAGCGGATGTACACCCCGTCGTCCAGCGTGTGCTCGCCCATGCGGACGCGGTCGCCCAGGATCGCGCCGCCCGAGAACGGCGAGGACGGGTCGATGGCCAGGACCGCGACCTGCTCGCCGTCGTGGCGGACCCGGCCGCAGAGGGCGTTGGTGAGCGACGACTTGCCGGCACCGGGGGCGCCGGTGATGCCCACGGTGTGGGCCGTCCCGGCCCGGGGGAACGCCTCGCGGGCCACGGCCCGGGCCCCGTCACCACCACGCTCCACCAGCGAGAGCAGGCGGGCCAGGGCGGCCCGCTCGCCGGTCCGTGCCGCTTCCAGGAGTGCCGCCGGCGACCGGTCGGCGCCGACCGACATGGTCAGAGCGAGACCGCGGTGCCCAGCTCGAGTCCCTCGTCCGGCTGGACGACGGCGGTGACCCCGGGGACCCGGTCCTTCATGATCCGCTCGATGCCGGCCTTCATGGTGACGGTGGAGGCGGGGCAGCTGACGCAGGCACCGTGGAGCTGGACGGTCACCACGCCGGAGTCCTCGTCGACCTCGACCAGGGAGATGTCACCGCCGTCGGCCTGGATGGCGGGGCGGATGATCTCGATGACCTCTTCGACCTTGTCCTGCACGACTGCGACTCCAACCTCCGCGGGGCGTCCCCACTGTAGGGGTGCGGACCGCCCGTTCCGTAGCCGGACACGACCCGGCACGCCCTGCAACAGCGTCCGGGGGCCTCATCTTCCGCTGACGCGGGTGACATCGGCCCCGATGGCCCGGAGCTTCTCCACGAACCGCTCGTAGCCGCGGTCCACATGGTGGGCGTCGTGGATCAGGGTCTCGCCGTCGGCCCGCAGGCCGGCGATGACCATGGCGGCGCCGGCCCGGATGTCCACGGCCCGCACGGGGGCGCCGGACAGCCGTTCCACCCCGTCGATGACCAGGTGGTGGCCGTCCACCCGGAGCTGCGCCCCCATGCGGGCCAGCTCCCCCACGTAGCGGAAGCGGCCCGAGAACACGTTCTCCGTGGCGTAGCTGGTGCCGTCGGCGAGGCACAGCACCGCCACCAGCAGCGGCAGGTAGTCCGTGGCCAGGCCGGGGTACGGCAGCGTGGACACGTCGACCGGCGTGGGGCGTCCCGGTGCCATGGCCCACAGGCCGTCGGACTCGGGCGAGATGCGCATGCCCATCCGCCCGAGCTTCTCCACCAGCAGGTCCACGTGGTCGGCCCGGCACCCCCGCAGGGTCAGCTCACCCCCGGCGGCGCCCAGGGCGGCCAGGAAGGTCGCGACCTCGATCCGGTCGGGAATCACCGTGTGCTCCACCGCCCGCAGCTCCTGCACCCCGTCCACCACGATGGTGGGGCTGCCCGCTCCCAGGATGCGGCCGCCCATCCGGTTGAGGAAGGCGGCCAGGTCGGCGATCTCCGGCTCCCGGGCCGCGTTGCGCACCGTGGTCCGGCCCTCGGCCATGACCCCGGCCATGAGCAGGTTCTCCGTCGCCCCCACGCTCGGGTACTCCAGCACCACCTCGGTGCCCCGCAGGCGTCCGGCCCGGCCCTCGATCATGCCGTGGGCCAGCTCGAAGGTCGCCCCCAGCGCCTCCAACCCGGACAGGTGCATGTCGATGGGGCGGGCGCCGAAGTCGTCGCCGCCCGGCATGGCCACACGGGCCTGGCCCATGGAGACCAGCAGCGGGCCCAGCACGGCGCTGGAGGCACGGATGCGCTCCACCAGCTCGTAGGGCGCCTCCGGCACCACCTCCGGGCCGCGGATGATCTCGAGTGCCCGGTCCTCCCGGCGCCGGACCTGCATGCCCATCGCCTCCAGCAACCGGCCCATGTCGTCCACGTCGG
Organism: uncultured Actinomycetota bacterium; assembly: GCA_963773765.1. Lineage (GTDB taxonomy): Bacteria > Actinomycetota > Acidimicrobiia > Acidimicrobiales > Microtrichaceae > CAVZCC01. Next base: position 310,737 of record CAVZCC010000008.1, read on the forward strand.
AGATGTCGGGCACGTTGCGCAGCACGTAGCGGCCCTCGGCCAGGACGCAGGCCGCCATCAGCTTGAGGGCCGAGTTCTTGGCCCCGCTGATCGCCACCTCGCCCGCCAGGGGGCCGCTCGGTCGCACCAGGAGCTGTGACACGCCCACACTCTCCCACGGACGCACCGTGCTCCCGGTCAACCCCCCTCCGCTCCGGGTCACCCCACACGGGTGGTCACGCCCCTGCGCCACCCGGGGGTGCGGCGGTCCGCCGGTAGGCTCCCGCCCGACCAGGGGGAGTCGTGGGGACCGTCCACACCGTTGCGCAGACCGACGCCGCCGGGTTGGCGCGTCGCCTGCGCCCACGGGATGACGCCCTGGTCCTGGAGGTCGTCGACACCGGTCCCGCCACGTCAGGGACCGAGGCGCCGGCACCGTCCGGCTCGGTGACGTTCGGTGCCGCCGAGGGCCCGTTCCGCGCCTACACCCGCACGGTGGCCTGGCGACCGGGGGACGAACCGGGTGCCGTCGCGGTCCAACAGACCATGGACTGGTGGGTCGCGTTCCCCTACTGGGGCTGGGTCTACGAGCCACTCCTGCGACGGACGCTGCCCGAGGGCATCCCGGCCGGGGTGCGTCCGTGGTGGACCATGCCGGACCGGATGTCGCCCCGGCAGTCGACGGTGGTGGCCACCATGGCCATGTTCAACGTGGTGGCCGGGCTGCTGTTCGGCCTGCTCACCCAGGTCCTCACCTTCGTGAGCGCGGACATCGGCAACGGCTCGCCCGGCCAGCAGGCCACCGTGTTCGCCGTGGTGCGGATCGGCGTGGTGGTCACCATGGCGGCCATGGTCCTGGCCGACCGGGTGGGCCGTCGGCGCATCGCCCTGTGGGCCTTCGGCCTGTCGGCCGGGCTCACGGTGCTGACCGCGGCATCGCCCAACCTCGCGGTGGTGACGGCCCTGCAGCTGCTGTCGCGGAACCTGGCCATCGCCGGCCTGCTGGCCGTGGACACGATCTCGGTGGAGGAGCTCCCGGCCGGGTCCCGCGCCATGGCGTCCGGGCTGGGGGCCATGGCCTACGGGATGGGGGCGGGCGTGATCGTGGTCTCGCTCCCCCTGGCCGACCTGGGCCCGTGGGGGTGGCGCCTCACCTTCGTCGTGGCGGCGGTGACGGTCCCACTGCTCATCAGCGCGGCCCGTCACCTGCCCGAGAGCGGCCGGTTCACCGCCATGCAGCAGGAGGAGCCGACCACGGAGGGACGGCGCATCCGTGGCGGGCGGTTCGTCCTGCTGGCCGCCGTGTTCTTCCTGCTCAACATCTTCGTGGCCCCGGCGTCGCAGCTGCAGAACGACTACCTCCGGGCCGACCGCGGCTTCAGCGGCCTGGCCATCACCGTGTTCATCCTGCTCACCGCCACGCCCGGCGGCCTGGGCGTGATGGTGGGCGGACGCTGGGCCGACACCCGTGGGCGACGGATGGCGCTGATCCCCGGGCTCCTCGCCATCGGCGTGTTCAACGCCGTGTTCTTCTCCGTGTCCGGGGTCCCGATGTGGCTCGCCTCCCTGTTCGGCTCGGTGCTGGGGGCGCTGTGCGTCGCCGCGCTCGGCGTGCTGGGGCCCGAGCTGTTCCCCACGGCCCGCCGGGGTGGCGTCCGGGGCGCGCTGACCGTCATCGCCGTGGCGGGGAGCGTGACGGGCCTGCTGACCGCGGGGGTGCTGGTGGACCGGAACGGCTACGGCCCGACGTTCGTCCTGCTGGCCGCCGGACCGGTGATCGCGGCGGGGCTGGCGCTGGCCGTGCCGGAGACCAGCCGGCGCGAGCTGGAGGACATCAACCGCGACGAGGACTGATCCAGTCCCGCACCTCGGCCACGATCCGCTCCTCGGCACCCTTCAGCTCGTGACGCCCCCCGGCCACGGTGACGCACGTGACCGGGCCCGCGACCAGGTCGTGGGCCAGGGCGAGCTCCTCGGGTGTCCCGAACGGGTCACGGTCGCCGCTGATGAACAGGGTGGGGACGCGTACGTCCCCCAGGTGCTCGGTGCGCAGGCGCTCGGGCTTGCCGGGCGGGTGCAGCGGGTACGCGATCAGCACCAGGCCGGCCGCGGGCAGGGGAGGTTCGCCGTCGGCCCCCGCGACCGCCATGGAGCACATGCGGCCACCCATGGACCGCCCGCCCAGCACCAGGTGCGCGGGTGTGGTCCCGAGTCGATCGCACAGGTCGGCGACCTCGGCACGGATGGAGGCCAGGAGCTTGGGGGCCCGGTCGGGCGCCCGCCGGCCCTCGCGCCGGTACGGGAAGTCCAGCCTGGCCACCGGCAGGGGGGCCAGGGCCTCCTCCAGCGCCACCAGCGACGGGTGGTCGGCGGAGGAACCGGCCCCGGGCCACAGCGCGACGGCCTCGACGGACCGGGGGCGTCGGCGACGGGCCATGGAAGGTGCGGTCCTGGTCCCGGGCTCAGCCCAGCAGGATGCGCCGGGCCTCGGTGAGCTCGGCGATGCGCTGGGCCGCCCCGTCGTCGGTGGCGCCGTGGTCGGGATGGGCGGTCCGGAGCCGGTCCCGGAAGGCCCGCTGGACGTCCTTGCGGCTGGGCACCACGGCGGTGGTCCCGGCCCGGCCCCGCAGGTCCAGCACGCCGAGCGCCCAACCGACCGGATCACCGATGGCGGTGCTGGACAGGGCCCCGCCGCGGCCGGACAGGTGGGCGACCAGCGACGGGCCCAGCCCACCCTGCCAGCGGAACCCCTTGCGCACGGCGTCCATCACCGGTGAGCGGACCGCCCAGGGGACCGTCGAGGCGGCGTAGGTGGCGCACAGGACCTGTTGGGCCGCGGTGCCCTTGCCCTCGTCGAAGGAGAACTCGACCCCGTCGCCGACGGCGAGCAACCGGTGCGAGCACGCCTGCAGCCCCACCCGGTCCTCCTGGAGGCGGTGGCGCAGGCGGGGCTGGGCGATGCGCCGCCCACGCTCCAGCTCGGTCATCAGGTGCAGGACCTCGTCGTGGAAGTCCTCGTCCAGCTCCGGCGCGTACCGCGCCGCCACGCCGCCCAGGAGGAGGCCGCCGTAGCCGGGCGCGGGGTCACAGGGCAGGATCAGGCGACCGAGGGCGACCCGGCGGGTCGGGGCGATCGGTCGGGAGTAGAACGCCTCCATCTCGGCCAGGAGCACGGGGTCAAGGTACCCCCCGACCCCCCACCCACAGGAGTCGGCCATCCGCCCTGATCAGACGTAGCGGCGGACCAGGTCGCGGACGGTGGCGGCCAGCGCGGCGAGCTGTTCGTCGTCCACGGCGCCCTCGTCGTCCTCGCCCGCCTCCAGTGCGTCGCGCAGCTCCACCGCGGCCGCCACCAGGCGGCGCCACTGGGGCGGCTCGAACCCGAACGGCGCCGACATGCGCTCCAGGTCCGCGGTCGCCTCGTCCACCCGGACGATGGCCGCCGCGTCGCCCGGCTTCCTGGCCAACCGCTCGGATCCCACGAAGAGCTGGTCCAGCAAGCCGTGCACCGCCAGGCCGTCGTCGGAGGACAGGTCGCCGGCGTCCAGCTCCGGGTCGTCGGGGTCCGGCAGCTGCTCCATGATGAGCTCGACCGCCTCCTCGTGCTCGGCGTAGACGACCAGGTCGCCGCGTTCGTCCCACTCGTAGGGCAGGTCGGCCACCGTGAGGGCGTCGGCCAACGAGGTCTGCAGCGTGGCGGGCCAGGCCGCGACCTCATAGACGACCTTCTCCGCCCGGGGGTCCAACGCGGGGCGGGCCGAGGCCAGCACGTCCTCGACCAGGGCGTCGACCCGCGCCTCGTCCTCCTCCCGCACCGTCACCGTCGTGCCCTGCCAGGCGTGGGGGATGCCGCTGGTCTCCAGCAGGCTGGCCAGCAGGCCCCGGGACTCGCCGGCCCAGGTGGTGCACTCGTAGGCGACCTGCCCGTCCCGCAGGGTCTCGTCGAACTCGCCCACGTCGTCGGCGCCGCCTGCGTCGGCGGCACCGTCCGATTCTGCGTCGGCGGCACCTTCCGATTCGGCGTCGGCGGCATCTTCCGATTCGCCGTCGCCCTCGGTCTCCGCGTCCTCGCCCTGGTCCTCCAGGTCGATCTCCAGCTCCAGCTCGAAGGTGCCGGTCATCTCGTCGAGGTCCCCCTCGAGGTAGTCCTCGGCCGGGCCCTGGCTCTCCTCAGGGTCGGACCGTCGGGGGCGGGGCGGGGTGGGGTCGTCGGCCATGGCGACATGATCGCACGGCCACGGCGGTCCGCCGCCGTTTGGGGCGGCGCCGGGGCCGATCGGTATCGTTCGGCCATGACCAATCTGGCACCGGACCGCAACCTGGCCATGGAACTCGTCCGCACCACCGAGGCCGCCGCGATGGCGGCGTCGTCCTGGGTGGGGCGGGGTGACAAGGAGGGCGCCGACGGCGCCGCCGTGGACGCCATGCGCCTGATCCTCGGCAGCGTGAGCATGACCGGCACGGTCATCATCGGCGAGGGCGAGAAGGACGAGGCGCCCATGCTCTACAACGGCGAGGTCGTGGGCGACGGCTCCAACCCCCAGGTGGACATCGCCGTGGACCCCATCGACGGGACCACGCTCACCTCCAAGGGCCGGGGCGGCGCGGTGGCGGTCATCGCGGTGTCCGAGCAGGGCACGATGTTCGACCCGGGGCCGTGCGTGTACATGGAGAAGATCGCGGTCGGCCCCGACTGCGTCGGCGTGATCGACCTCAATGCCTCCGTGGCGGAGAACCTCCGGGCCGTGGCCACGGCCAAGGGCATCGACGTGCGAGAGGTCACCGCCACCATCCTGGACCGGCCCCGCCACGACGACCTGGTGGCCGAGGTGCGCGAGACCGGCTCACGCATCCGCCTCATCGGCGACGGTGACGTGGCTGCCGCCATCGCCACGGCCTATCCCGAGTCCGGCGTGGACATCCTGTTCGGCATCGGCGGCACGCCGGAGGGGGTCATCGCGGCCGCCGCACTGAAGTGCATGGGCGGCGAGCTCATCGGCCGTCTCTGGCCGCGGGACGACGACGAGCGGGCCGCTGCCGTCGCCGACGGCTACGACCTGGACCGTGTCCTGCACACCGACGACCTGGTCGAGGGCGACAACTGCTTCTTCGCCGCCACCGGCATCACCGACGGCAACCTGCTCAAGGGCGTGCACTACGACCGCCGGGGCGTGACCACGGAATCGCTGGTGATGCGCTCGCGCTCCGGCACGGTCCGCCTGGTGGAGGCCCGGCACCGTCCCGACAAGCTCCAGGGCTGACACCCCGTCGGCCGGCCGTGACCGCAGCCGCGGCCGGTTCAGTCGGGGCGGGTGTGCACCGGCTCGGCGCCGGCCGCGTCCAGCACCTGCAACAGGATCCGGAGGAGCTCCTGCTGGTCGGCGGGCGCCAGCGCGGAGAGCCCGGGGACGTGGCGGTTCACCTGGTCCGCCAGCTCGGTGCGGAGCAGGCCCCCCTGCGGGGTCAGCGACAGCTGCTTGACCCGGCGGTCCTCGGCCCGGACGTGGCGGGTGACCAGGCCCCGCTCCTCCAGGCGGTCGGCGATGCCGGTCACGTTGGACGGGTCGCAGTGCAGCTCACCGGCCAGCTCGCGCATGGTCAGTGAGTCCACCAGGCCGAGCTGGAACAACGACACCGCCTGCTGCGACGACAGCCCGTGCTCCGCCGCGCACCGCTCGAGGTGCCCCCGCATCACGTTCATGACCCCGAGCAGGGCCCCGTGGAGCTGGGCCTCGATGCCGGGCCCGGCCCCCGGCGGGGAAGACGGGTCGCTCGCGATGAGTTGGTTCTCCACGGGCCGTCACTCCTGTCGACGAGCTCGGTGCGCCCGCCGGTCGTGCACGTCGCAAGTGTACTCCAGCGACTCCACCATTCAGGTGGTCCACCATTGATACACTCATCCATTGACAACTTCAACCATTGAGGTACCCTAGTTTCCATGTCCCCCATCATCGAGGTCCACGACCTCCAGAAGCGCTTCGGCGAGACCAGGGCGCTGCAGGGCGTCACCCTCGCCGTGGAGGAGGGCACCGTGCTCGGCCTCCTCGGACCCAACGGCGCCGGCAAGACCACCACCGTGCGCGTGCTGGCCACCCTGCTGCGCCCGGACGGCGGCACCGCCTCGGTGGCCGGGCTGGACGTCGTCCGCCAGGCGGACCAGGTGCGGGCCACCATCGGCCTCACCGGTCAGTACGCGGCGGTGGACGAGAAGCTGACGGGCCACGAGAACCTGTGGATGGTCGGCCGCCTGCTCGGCATGAGCAAGGCCCAGGCCCACGAGCGGGCCGACGAGCTGCTCCAGCGGTTCCGCCTGGACGAGGCCGGCGACCGCCAGGTCCGCACCTACTCCGGCGGCATGCGCCGGCGGGTGGACCTGGCGGTCAGCCTGGTCGGCCGGCCCCGCGTGCTGTTCCTGGACGAGCCCACCACCGGGCTGGACCCGGCCAGCCGCATGGAGATGTGGGAGGTCACCCGGGAGCTGGTGGCGGACGGCACCACGGTGCTGCTCACCACCCAGTACCTGGAGGAGGCCGACGAGCTGGCCGACCGGATCGTGGTGATCGACACCGGCAAGGTCATCGCCGAGGGCACCGCGGACGAGCTCAAGGACCGCACCGGCGGCCGGACCCTGGAGATCGTCCTGGTCCGACGGGACCAGCTGACCCAGGCCCACGACCTGCTCTGCCGGCTGGCACCGCCGGAGGGCGTGGGGACCGACGCCGGGCTCCGCACCGTGTCCATGCCGGTGGAGAAGGACACCGCCCTGGCCGCCAACGCCATCGCCGAGCTCAGCGGCGCGGGCATCGAGATCGAGGACTTCCACCTCAACCGACCCAGCCTGGACGACGTGTTCCTCGCCCTCACCGGCCACCGGGCCGAGGACGAGGCGCAGGGCCCCGGGCACCCGGACCCCGACCACCGCCGGTTCCACGGCCCGCTCCCCGGCGGCGCCGACGAACTCCTGCCCGAGCACAAGGCCGCACGATGACCACCGCAACCGCCACCGACCTCTCCCCCGCGCCGGCCACCTACTCCCGGCCCCACGGGCTGCGCGCCGTGTTCCACGACGGCGCCATCACCACCTGGCGGAACCTGGTGCAGCTGCCCCGGACGCCGGAGCTGGTGCTGTTCACCCTGATCCAGCCCATCATGTTCGTGCTGCTGTTCAACTACGTGTTCGGCGGGTCGATCGGCCAGTCGCTCCCGCCCGGGGTGTCCTACGCCCAGTTCCTGATCCCCGGGATCATGGTGCAGACCATCGTCTTCGGCACCTCGGCCACCTCCGTCGGCCTGGCCGAGGACCTGCAGAAGGGCATCATCGACCGCCTCCGCTCGCTGCCCATCGCCCGCTCCGCCGTGCTGGCCGGACGCATCTCGGCCGACACCGTCCGCCTGACCGTGGTGGCCGTCGTCCTCATCATCGTGGGTTACCTGGTCGGGTTCCGCTTCGAGGGCGGCCTGGGCTGGGGCCTGGCGATGATCGCGGTGGCGGTGGCCTTCGGCTTCGCCATGAGCTGGATCATGGCCAACATCGGCATGCGGGTGAAGGACCCGGAGACGGCCAACACCGCCGGGTTCGTGTGGCTGTTCCCGCTCACCTTCCTCAGCTCCGTGTTCGCCCCCGTGTACACCATGCCCGACTGGCTGCAGGTGATCGCCCGCAACAACCCGGTCACGCTGGTGGCCAACCTGCTGCGGGCGCTGTCGGTGGGCGCGCCCACGGCGGGCCAGGTCATCCCCGTGGTCCTGTGGACCGTCGGCATCGTCGTGGTGTTCGCCCCCCTGGCCGTGGCCCGCTACCGCAAGGTCTGAACGGCATCCCCTATCGTCCGGTCCCAGATCGTCCCGATCAGGCCGACGGGGAGGGACCCGGTGGAATTCGACGAGAACGCCCAGCTGGACGCCGGCCAGGTGCAGGACGCCCGGGGGTCCGGGGGCGGCGGCGGCTTCGGGGGCGGGGGCGGCGGCTTCGGCGGCCTGGGCAGCGGCGGCAGGATGCTGGGCGGCGGCGGGATCATCGGCGTCATCATCCTGGTCCTGGTCGGCCTGCTGGCTGCGGGCGGCGGCGGGAGCGCCGACCCCGGCGAGCTGCTCGAGGGCGGCCCGCAGACCACCGGCGTGCAGGGCGGCGCGGACCTGGCGGCCGAGTGCCGCACCGGCGCGGACGCCAACCGGCGGGAGGACTGCCGGATCGTCGGCGTGGTCAACAGCGTCCAGTCGTACTGGAACGACGCCTTCGCCGACAGCAACCTGCAGTACCGGGCGGCCCGGACCCGGCTCTTCTCCGGCACCACCATGTCCGGCTGCGGCCCGGCGTCGTCGGAGACCGGGCCCTTCTACTGCCCGGCCGACCAGACGGTGTACATGGACCTGTCCTTCTTCGACACGCTGAGCCTGCCCCCCTTCAACGCCCAGGGGGGACCCTTCGCCCAGGCGTACGTGGTGGCCCACGAGTACGGCCACCACGTGCAGACGCTGCTGGGCCAGTCCGCGGGCAACGACCGCCAGGGCGCGAGTTCGGGCTCCGTGCGCCTGGAGCTGCAGGCCGACTGCTACGCCGGTGTGTGGGCCGCCAACGCGGTGGCGACGGGCTACATCACGGAGCTGACCCAGGAGGACATCACCACCGGCCTGGACGCCGCCGCGGCCGTCGGCGACGACAGGATCCAGGAGAACACCCGGGGCCGGGCCGACCCGGAGTCCTTCACGCACGGCACGTCGGCGCAACGCCAGCGGTGGTTCATGCGGGGCTACGAGTCCGGCGACCCGGACTCCTGCGACACCTTCCGCGGCAGCATCTGACCGGGTCGGGCCAGGGCGGGGCCGCTCACCGCCGCTACCAGGCCACGTCCTGGGCCCGTCCCATGATCCACCGCTTCATCCGCTGTGGGATCGGCGCGGTCGCCGCGGTGAGCACCTGGTAGCGGCGGGCCGGCACCACCCGGGCCCGGCCCGCGGCCGCGCCGTCCAGCGAGGCACGGGCCACCTCGTCCGCGGTCAGCCAGGCCATCTCCGGGATGGCGGCCTGGCCCTGCCAGTCGGACCGCTCCTGGAACTCGGTCCGGGTGAAGCCGGGCAGTGACGCCGTCACGGTCACGCCGGTGCCGCGCACCTCCTCGTGCAGGGCGTCGGAGAACGAGCACACGAAGGCCTTGGTGGCCCCGTAGGTGGCGCTGCCGGGCACGGGGTAGAGCCCTCCGATGGAGGCGATGTTGAGCACGGCGCCGCTCCCCCGCTCCACCATGGGACCGAGCGCGGCGGAACAGAGGCGGAGCACGGCGAGCGCGTTGACCTGCACCTCCTGCTCCTCCCGGTCCACCGGCAGCTGGTGGAACGCACCGTTGGTGCCGAAGCCCGCGTTGTTGACCAGCAGGTCCACCGGATCGGGCCCGGTCCGCCAGTCGTCGCTCCACCGCGTGGCGGGACACCGGGGCGGACAGGTCCGCCGCCAGCACCTCCACCGTCACGCCGTGGGCGGCGGTCAGTTCCCGGGCCAGCGCCTGCAGCCTGGCCTCGTCACGGGCCACCACCACCAGGTCCGTCCCCTCCGCGGCCAGGCGGCGGGCGATGGCATCGCCGATGCCGCTGGACGCGCCGGTGACCAGGGCCGTGGACCATCGTGGGGCTGGCATGGCCGGAACCTACCGCGGTGGGTTCAGAGGGTGCGGACGGCCAGACCGCCCATGACCACGAACCCGTGGCGGGTCAGGAACCCGGTCCCGGCATCGTCGTCGCGGGCGACGACCAACGCCGCGCCCCGCTCGGCGGCCGCCGAGCACCACGCCGCCAGCAGGTGCGCACCGGCGCCCAGGCCACGGTCGACCGGCCCCACGACGACGGCGTCCAGCTCGGCGACCGGTCCGTGCAGGTGGCCCACGGCCGCGCCGAGCGGTGCACCCGGGCCGGCGACCTCCTCCGCCTCCACCACCAGCGGCAGGGGACCTCCCTCGCCGACCGACGGCGGCTCGGGGTCCACCCCGCACAGCGCGGCGACCTCGTCACGGACCATGGCCACGGTCCGCAGGGCCAGCTCCAGCCCGCCGCGGCCGACCACCGCGGGTCCGCCCAGGGGCTCCTCGGCGACCGGGACCCAGTGCACCGAGCCGTCGTCGCGCCGGCGCTGCTCCATCAGGTGCACCGCCGTCACCGTCCACCGGGCCTGCACCCCGGCCAGCACGTCCACCGCGGCGGGGATGCGGTCGGGCGGGTACGCCTCGGCCAGGGTGACGTGGGGGGTGAACGGCCACTCGTCGGGCCGGTCCAGGGGCGGACGGTGGACCCGGTCCCGCAGCCGGGCCAGGGCGTCCAGGTCCCCGGGATCGCCGCCGACGGCCAGGTGGAGGGTGGGGCTGTCCGGGCTGAACGAGTCGGCGGGCCCGACCCGCACCGTGAACGGTGCGGACGACGCGGCCGCGGTGCGCAGCAGCGAGCGGACCTCGCCCAGCGCGTCGGCCGCCACGTTGACCGGCGAGACCAGGGTCAGGTGGGGGGCGACGTGGAACGGTTCGGCCACGCCGACGGCGCGGCGCAGGGTGTCCACCTGGGCCGCCAGGGCGGGCGGGGCCAGGAGTGCGACGGCAACCCGGTGGCGAGGCACCGGCGGACCCTACCGCCGCGCCCTTCCGCCGGCACGACCGCCGGATCACCCGGCGGGTCAGGAGGTCGTCAGTCGGCGCCGACGACGGAGAGCCGGACCTCGGCCCGCACCAGCGCAGCCTTGGCCTCGGGGTCCTCGGGGTCGTTCCGGAGGGACTCCTCGGCCCGGTCCTTGGCCGCCCGGGCCCGGTCCGCGTCGATGGTGTCGGCCAGCTCCGCGACGTCGGAGAGGATGGTGACCCGGGTGGAGCCGTCCGCCTCCGGCGGCGAGACCTCCACGAAGCCCTGGTGGACCGCGATCACCTGCTCGCCACCGTCCTCCAGCAGCACCCGGACGGGGTGCGTGGCCAGGACCCCGATGAAGGGGACGTGGCCGGGCAGGAAGGCGATGTCGCCGCGGGTGGTGCGGCAGATCACCATCTGCGCCTCGCCGGTGAAGGCGATGCGCTCCGGTGACACGAGCTCGACGTCGAGGGGCATCAGGCCGACTTCTCCAGTTCCTTGGCCTTGCGCTGGGCGTCCTCGGCGCCGCCCACGTTGAAGAAGGCCTGCTCGGGCAGGTCGTCGAGGTCGCCGTTGACCAGCATCTCGAAGGACTCCACGGTCTCGTCGACCGGGGTGAAGATGCCGGGCAGGCCGGTGAAGACCTCCGCCACGAACATGGGCTGGGCCAGGAACTTCTGGATCTTCCGGGCCCGGTCCACCGTGATGCGGTCCTCCTCGGAGAGCTCGTCGATGCCGAGGATGGCGATGATGTCCTGCAGTTCCTTGTAGCGCTGCAGCATCTCCTGCACCTGGCGGGCCACGTTGTAGTGGCGGTCGCCCACCACCTCGGGCGTCAGGATGGACGACGACGAGGCCAGCGGGTCCACCGCGGGGTAGATGCCCAGCGAGGCGATGTCACGGCTCAGCTCGGTGGTGCCGTCGAAGTGGGTGAAGGCGGTGAACGGCGCCGGGTCGGTGTAGTCGTCCGCCGGCACGTACACGGCCTGCAGCGAGGTGATGGACCGGCCACCGGTGGAGGTGATCCGCTCCTGGAGCTGGCCCATCTCGTCGGCCAGCGTGGGCTGGTAGCCCACGGCGGCGGGCATGCGGCCCAACAGGGTGGACACCTCGGAGCCGGCCTGGGTGAACCGGAAGATGTTGTCCACGAACAGCAGCACGTCCTGGCCCTGCACGTCGCGGAAGTACTCGGCCATGGTCAGCGCGGCCAGGGCGACCCGGAGGCGCACGCCCGGCGGCTCGTCCATCTGGCCGAAGACCAGGGCGGCCTTGTCCAGCACGGAGCCACCGTTGCCCATCTGGGTCTCGCCCATCTCGATGAAGAGGTCGGTGCCCTCACGGGTCCGCTCCCCCACCCCGGCGAACACCGACACGCCACCGAACTGGGTGGCCACCCGGTTGATCATCTCGGTGATGAGCACGGTCTTGCCCACGCCGGCGCCACCGAACAGGCCGATCTTGCCGCCCTGCAGGTACGGCGTCAGCAGGTCGATGACCTTGATGCCGGTCGGGAACATCTGGGCCTTGGGCTCCAGGGTGTCGAAGTTGGGGGCGGCGCGGTGGATGTCCCAGCGCTCGGTCACCTCGATGGAGGGGACGTCGAGCGGCTCGCCCAGCACGTTGAACACGTGGCCCAGGGTGGCGTCGCCCACGGGCACGGAGATGCCGTGGCCCAGGTTGCGCACCGCGGTGCCGCGGACCAGGCCGTCGGTGGGCTTCATGGCGATGGCGCGGACACGGCTGTCGCCGATCTGCTGGGCCACCTCGGCCACCACCACGATGTCGGTGCCCTCCACGCTGATGGTGAACTCGAGCGCCTGGTTGATCTCCGGGATGGCGTCCGGCGGGAACTCGACGTCCACCACCGGTCCGGCGATGGCGACGATCCTGCCGTCCTTCAGTTCGGGTTCGGTGACCGTCATCGGTGTCTCCTGTGCGTGTCGTCGTCTCGCCCGTCGGGGCGGTCTGTGCGGTCGATCTCTGTGTTGGCAGTGCGGTGTGCGGGCTGTTCGGCGGGGCCGGTCACTGCCGGTCGTGGCCGATGGCGTGGTGGACCTGTTCGCCCGTGTGGTGGGGGAACGGGTCCGAGAACATGTGGTCCAGGAGGAGGTCCTCCGGGTCGCCCCGGTCGTCGGCCAGGGCCTCGGCGCCGCCGATGATCTCCATGATCTCGGTGGTGATGGCGTCCTGGCGCACCTGGTTCATCTTCCGGGTGAGCTTGGTGATCAGCTCCTGGGCGTTGTCGGTGGCGGACTTCATGGCCCGCTGCCGGGAGGCCAGCTCCGACGCCGCGGCGTCGAGCAGGGCGGCGAACACCCGGGACTCCACGTAGCGGGGCAGCAGCGACTCCAGCACCGCGGCGGCCGACGGCTCGAACTCGAAGCCGGCCGTGGCCGTGGCATCACCCTGCTCGGCGATGGTGTCCTCCGACTCCAGCGGCAGGAAGCGCCGGACGACGACCTCCTGGGAGCCCATCGAGATGAAGCGGGTGTACACCAGGTCGATCCGGTCACAGCCGCCGTTGATGAACAGGTCGGTGACGCGGGCCGCCACGGCGACCGCGTCCTCGAAGGAGGGGTTCTCGGAGAAGCCCTCGAACGAGGCCTCGATCGGGTAGTGCCGGAAGGAGAAGTAGCCCTTGGCCTTGCGCCCCACGGTGACGAGCGCGAACTCCTTGCCGTCGCCCCGGGCCGCCATGACCTCGCGCTCGGCGGCCTTGATGACCGACGAGTTGTAGGCACCGGCCAGGCCGCGGTCGGCCCCCAGCACCAGCACGCCCACCTTGGTGACCTCGTCGGCGTGGCGCAGCAGCGGGTGGTCCACCTCGGCCCCGGCCGCGGCCAGGTCCTGGATCACCTGGGTGATGTGCTCGGCGTAGGGGCGCGCCTCGTTGGCCCTCGTCTGGGCCTTGACCACACGCGTGGCCGCGATGAGCTCCATGGCCCGGGTGATCTTCTTGGTGTTCTGGATGCTGCCGATCCTCCGACGGAGGACCCGTTCCTGTGCGCCCGGCATGCGGTCTCCCTACTGCCTCGTCGTCCCGGCCTCAGGCCTTGTCCTGGTCGGCGCCGTCGCCCTCGTCGCGGGTGACGTCCTCTTCCGGGAGGTGGCGGGAGGAGGTGGCGATCGCGGTCGCCTCGTCGGCCATCTGCTTGATGGCGGGCGCCTCGCCGGATCGCTCGGTGCCGCCGAACTGGGCCGCGAAGGCCTTGATGGCGGCCTCGAAGGCGTCCTCGTCCTTGATGTCACCGGTGTCACGGACACCGTCGAGCAGGGCGGCGTGGCGGGTGCGGAACCACTCGAGCAGCCCGTCCTGGAAGGTGCGGACGTCCTCCACCGCGACGTCGTCGAGGTAGCCCCGGGTGCCGGCGAAGATCACCACGCACTGGTCCTGGACCGACATCGGGCTGTTGATGCCCTGCTTGAGCAGCTCGGTCAGGCGGTAGCCCCGCTCCAGCTGGGCCTTGGACACGGCGTCCAGGTCCGAGCCGAACGCGGCGAAGGCCTCGAGCTCACGGAACTGCTGCAGGTCGGACTTCAGCGTGCCCACGGACTTCTTCATGGCCTTGATCTGGGCCGCGGAACCCACGCGGGACACCGAGATGCCCACGTCCACCGCGGGACGCACACCGGACTTGAACAGGTCGTCCTGGAGGAAGATCTGCCCGTCGGTGATGGAGATCACGTTGGTGGGGATGTAGGCGGACACGTCGCCGGCCTTGGTCTCGATGATCGGCAGCGCGGTCAGCGAGCCGGCGCCGTTCTCGTCGGACAGCTTGGCGGCCCGCTCCAGGAGGCGGCTGTGGAGGTAGAACACGTCGCCGGGGTAGGCCTCGCGGCCCGGCGGGCGACGGAGCAGCAGCGACACCTGGCGGTAGGCCTCGGCCTGCTTGGACAGGTCGTCGTAGACCACCAGGGCGGCCTCGCCGTTCTCCATCCAGTGCTGGCCCATGGCGCAGCCGGCGTAGGGGGCGAGGTACTTGAACGGGGCCGGGTCGGAGGCGGGGGCGGCCACCACGACGGTGTACTCCAGGGCGCCGCGCTCGGCCAGGGTGGCCACGGTCTGGGCCACGGTGGAGGCCTTCTGGCCGATGGCCACGTAGATGCACTTCACGCCCAGGCCACGCTGGTTGAGGATCGTGTCGATGGCGATGGTGGTCTTGCCGGTCTTGCGGTCGCCGATGATCAGCTCCCGCTGGCCCCGGCCGATCGGGATGAGGGAGTCGATGGCCTTGATGCCGGTCTGCATCGGCTCGCCCACGGGCTGGCGGCCCATGATGCCGGGGGCCTGGATCTCCATGCGCCGGGGCTGCACGCCCGACAGCGGGCCCTTGCCGTCGATGGGCTCGCCCAGGGTGTTGACCACGCGGCCGAGGACGCCGTCGCCCACGGGGACCGACAGGATCTGGCCGGTGGCCTTGACGGTCTGGCCCTCCTCGATGGAGTCCACCTCGCCCAGGACCACGGCGCCGATGGACTCCTCGTCCAGGTTGAGGGCCAGGCCCAGCAGGCCGGACTCGAACTCGAGCAGCTCGTTCACCGCAGCGTCGGGCAGGCCGGACACGCGGGCGATGCCGTCGCCCACCTCCACCACGCGGCCGACCTGGGTCAGCTCGACGTCGGGAGTGAACCCTTCCAGGTTCTTCTTGATGGCAGCGGTGATGTCTGCGGTGTTGATGGTGAGTTCAGCCATCTCAGAAGGCCTCTCGGAGTTGGTTCAGTCGGGTACGGACGGATCCGTCGATGACGGAGTCGCCGATCTGGGTGACGACGCCCCCCATCACGGTCGGATCGACGATGTTGCGGATGGTGACGTCGATGCTGGTGCGGGCCTTGAGCGCCGCGGCCAGCTGCTCGATCTGGGCGTCGGTCAGGGCCACGGCGGAGCGCACCTCGGCCACGGTCTGGCCCGACGCGGACGCCGTGCGGCGCACCAGCTCGTCCGCGATGGCGGGCAGCTCGGTGATGCGTCCGGAGGAGACCAGCATGGACACGAACGACACGGTGGTCGCGGTGGCCTTGCCGTCCAACAGATCCTCCACGATCTGGGCCCGGCGCTCCACCGGCAGGTGGGGGTCGGTCAGGGTGGAGCGCAGTTCCTCGTTGGTCTCGACGACCCGTCCCAGCCGGAACAGCTCGTCCTCCACCTCGGTCACGTTGCCCTCGGCCCGGGCGATGCCGTAGGCGGCATCGGCGTAGGCGCTGATTCGTGTGTCGCTCATGCTCGTGTCTCGTTCCCGGTCAGTTCTGGCTGCCGACCTGGCTGATGTAGCTGTCGATCAGGCGCTGCTGGGTCTCGTCGTCCAGGGAGGTCTCGACGACCTCCTCGGCAGCCCCGAGGGCCAACCGGGACAGCTCGCCCGACAGGTCGGCCTGGGCCTGGAAGCGGGTGGCGGCCAGGTCCGTCACGGCCCGCTCCCGGAGGGAGGCGATGTCGGCCTGGGCCCGGGCCGCCACGTCCACACCGAGCTGGTCCGCCGCCTGGCGGGCCTCCTCGATGATGCGGGCGGCCTCGGTGTCCGAGTCGGCCAGGGCGGCCTTGATCCGGTCCCGTTCGGCCTCGGCGGCCTCCCGGGCGGAGGAGGCCTCGCCCAGTGTGGTGGCGATGTTCTCCGAGCGCTTCTTCAGGCCGTCGACCACGGGCTTGCGGGCGAACTTGACCAGCAGGAAGGCCACGATCAGGAAGGCCAGCGTGCCCCAGATGACCTCGTTGAAGTCGCCCGGGAGCCACTTGCCGTTCGGGGCCTCGGATGCGATCAGGGTGGTGAGTGCGTTCATCTCTCGTCCTCCAGCCGACTCAGCGGGTCCCGCCGGCGCGGTTCACGTAGTCGTCGACGGTGGCCCGGTGCGTGGCCGGGTCCAGCGGGGCCTGCACCACCTTGGAGGCGGCGGACACGGCCAGGTCGGCCACGTCTCCCTTGAGCTCGCCCAGGGCGGAGGCACGGGCGGTGTCCAGTTCGGACATGGCGGCCTGGCGCTCCTCGGCCAGCTCCGTCTCCACCGCGGCCACCTGCTCGCCCCGGCGCTGTTCGGCCTGGGCCCGTGCCGCCTCGACGATCTGCGACGCCTCGGTCCGGGCCTCGCCCAGGGTGGCCTCGTAGTCGCGCCGGACCTGCTCGGCCTGGGACTCTGCTGCGGCTGCGGCCTCCCGGTCGGCCTGCACCTGCTGCTCACGCTGGGCCCGGACCCGCAGCAGCGGGGGGAGGCACACGTAGCGCATCAGGATCCACAGGCTGAAGAAGAACACGGCGCCCCACACGATCTCCCCGATGGTGTCGGGGACGACCGGGTTCACGGTGGCGCCGCCTTCGGCGGCCAGCACACTCAGTTGAGCGAGCATCGGGTACTCCATGGTGTCTCAGGTGGCCTGGTCCGTCCGGTGACGGAGCGGACCGGGTGGTCGACGGGTACTGACAAGGGGTCGTCCGATCCGGGGATCAGACGAACTTCAGGAGGATGAAGACCACGAAGCCGATCAGGGCGAGGGCCTCGGTGAAGGCGATGCCGAGGAACATGGTGGTCTGGACCTGGCCGGCGGACTCGGGCTGGCGGGCCATGGCCTGGACGGCCTGGCCGACCAGGTAGCCGATGCCGATGCCGGGGCCGATGGCGGCGAGGCCGTAGGCGAAACCGGCGGACGAGGCGCCGTTGGCGGCCTTGAGGCCGTCGGCGTCGATGCCGGTGGTGTCCGCCTGGGCGATGACCTGGGCAGCAGCGTGGGACAGTGCGCTCATTGGATTCTGGTTCTCCTGTTCAGTGGCCACCGGGGTGGCGACCATGTGGTCAGGTCGGGCGCCACCGGGGTGGTGGCGACGTTCTTGTGGGTGATCAGTGGGCGGGGTGCAGTGCGCCGCCGATGTACACGGCGGTGAGCAGGCTGAAGATGAAGGCCTGCAGGAAGGCGACCATGAACTCGAAGCCGGTGAATGCCACCAGCATCGGGAACGACAGCACCAGGACGCCGGCCAGGATGCTGGCCGACCAGAGCGTGATGCACAGGACGCTGAAGGTCACCAACAGGATGTGGCCGGCCAGCATGTTGGCGAAGAGTCGGACGGCCAGGGAGAAGGGCCGGATGATGAAGGTGGACAGCAGCTCGATCGGGGTGACCAGCAGGTAGAGGGCCTTGGGCACGCCGGGCGGGAACAGGGCTTCCTTGAAGTAGCGCAGCCCGTTGTGCTTCACGCCGACACCGATGAACATGCACCAGGCCACCAGCGCCAGCATGAGCGGGTTGGCCATGCGGGCGTTGGCCGGCATGTGGGACGTCGGGATGACCTCGAACAGGTTGCCGATCCAGATGAAGAAGAACATCGAGATCAGCATCGGCAGGTAGCGCATGCCGTCGGGCCCGATGGCCGGCAGCACGACCTGCTTCTCGATGAAGTCGATGGAGGTCTCCATCACGTTCTGGGTGCCGGTGGGGACCAGCTTGGCGTTGCGGCCGGCGATCAGGAACAGGATCGACCGGCACGACCATGGCGATCATCGAGATGAACGCGATCTTGTTGAACTCGAGCAGGGTGCCCTCGAAGAACCACGCCGGCCACTTGACGATGTTCTCGATGGGCGGGAACTGCAGGCCGCCGCCGCCTTCTTCGGCGGCGAACAGTGCGGTGGGTGACGAGAGCAGCGCGAGGCCGGTCATTCGGTCGGGCTCCTTCTACGGCGCGGTCGGTGAGGACGCGGACGAGGACGGGGACTCGGGGACGGACGTGCTGTCCTCCCCCGGGAGGAACGGGTTGGGGGTCTGGGCGGGCTTCAGGCCCGGGAACGCCAGCGTGTTGGACACGTGGCGGAGCTCCCAGAACAGCAGCACCAGGTGGGTGATGATGAGCGTCAGGCCCAGCGGCACGAGCTCCACCCACGGGGCGTCCTTGACCAGCAGCACCGCGACCATGATCAGGCCCAGGCGCAGCAGGAAGCCGAACATGGCGGCCGCGCCCATGGCGGCGGCACCGATGCGGCCCCCCACCTGCAGCAGCCATGCGGCCAGCAGGAAGTTCACCACCACGATGGCGATGCCGTAGAGCGTGGAGAAGACACCGTCCAGGCCCCAGAAGGCGGCGGAGACCATCACGGCCACGGGCAGGAGCCACAGGCTGCGGCGGGCCAGGTCCACCGCCACGGCCATGGCCGGGGAGGGACCCTCGATGCGGACGCCGAAGAGGTCGTTGGCGGGTGCCGGCTCGGTCACGGGAGCTCCACCTCCGCCGGGCCACCGGCATCGGTGCGGCGGCGGGCGTGGTACTGGCTGGCCGGGCGCTCCGGGGCCAGGGTGCCCTCGTCGGCCAGGCGCTGCATGGAGTGCCCGTAGGAGTAGTAGATGGCGATGCCCGTCCCCAGCACGCCGACGACGGCGAACAGGATCGTGAACAGCGGCACCGTGCCCACCGTCCGGTCCAGCCACAGTCCGAGCAGGGCCATGATCACCGGTGCGAACGCCAACTCGAACGACCCGGAGCTGCGGTGCAGCGATCGGGTCATCTCGGTCCCCGCGGAGGGTGTGGAGGCAGCGGAATCGGTCGGCATCGGCATGGGTGGTCCTGCAGTGCGGACCGGACGCGCAGCGGGCGGCCGGAACGCTTGTGAAACCTTTCGCAATCTATGGCGACGGGCGGGTGTCCGCAAATCCGACGCGACGTGTCACCGCCGGCCGACGCCGGTCGGCCGGCGGCGCCGGGATCAGCCCCCGGGCGTGATGGGCGGCGGGGTCTGGACCGGGGCCTGCGAGGGTGGCTGCGGCGGGGTGGGTGCCACCACCTGCTGGGGCGGCGCGTCGGTCACCACGGGCTGGTCCAGGCCCGAGGCCCGCTCGATGGCGTCCACGATCCGGTCCGCGCTCGACCGTGACTCGTAGGTGGAGCGGATGAGCCAGAACCGGAGGTAGCGGGCCAGCGAGTACCGGACGAACAGCGCGGCGCCGACGATGGCGAGCGCGATGCCCAGGAACGACCCCTGGGCCATGTAGGCCCGCTGGTCCGCGGGCGACCCGCCGGCGCTGCCGACCTGGATGGCGCCGAACAACGCCAGCGCCACGCCCGCCACCATGAGCGCGATGCCCAGGATCAGCAGGCGCTTCTCGTTCTCGGCCGAGCCTCCCTTGAGCTTCAGCTCGTCGATCTCGGCCCGGAACTGCTCGACCCGGGCCGAGTCGCCCGGCCGGGCCGGATCGGTGTGGCTGATGTCAGTGTCCATGGCGGTCATCCTGTGGTGCTCCGTGCTTCATTCACGACTGTCGGTCATCCGCCCAGGTAGGCGGCTGACAGTTCCTGTTCCACTTCGTCCGGGTGTCCCACCCTGCGGATCTGGCCGTTGACCATGATGGCCGCGACGTCGGCCACGCCCAGCACCGTCCGGGCGAACTGCTCGACCACCAGGATCGAGGTGCCCGAGCGGGCGATCTGGGAGACGATCCCGTACAGCTCCTCCACCACCAGCGGCGCCAGGCCCATGGACAGCTCGTCCAGCAGGAGGACCGCCGGGTCCACGGCCAGGCCCCGGGCCATGGCGAGCATCTGCTGCTCGCCACCGGACAGGGTGCCGGCCACCTGGCCGCGGCGTTCCTTGAGGCGGGGGAAGCGCTCGTAGGCGACGGACTCCACGTGGGCCAGGTTGACCCCGGCGTAGGTGGCCATCACCAGGTTCTCCCGCACCGTCAGGTTGGGGAAGATGCCCTTGCCCTCCGGGATGGTGGTGAGCCCCCGCTGGGCCAGGTCCTCGGGGCTGACCCCCGTCACGTCACGGCCCGCCACCAGGACCGATCCCGCCGTGGGCGCCATCAGCCCGCACGCCACCGACAACGTGGTGGTCTTGCCCGCCCCGTTGGGGCCGAGCAGCGCCACCACGCATCCGGGCGGGACGGCCAGGTCGATGCCGTGCAGGACCTCGATGGTCCCGTAGGCGGCGCGCACGCCCCGCAGCTCCAGCAGGGGCTCGGCCGACAGGTCCGGGAGTGCGTTCACGACACTCCCCCGTCGCCGGTGGGAGCCGGGGGGAGCCCGGCATCGGCCGACGAGCCCAGGTAGGCGGCCAGCACGGCCTCGTTGGCCCGGATCTCCGCCGGCGGACCCTGGGCGATGATCTGGCCGAAGTCCAGCACCGACAACTGCTGGCACACCCGCATGACGAGGGCGATGTCGTGCTCCACCAGCAGGATCCCCAGGCCCGCACCGGCCAGGTCGATCAGCAGCGACCCGAAGTCCTCGGTCTCGCCCTCGTCCAACCCCGACGCGGGCTCGTCCAGCAACAGCACCGACGGCCGGGCCGCCAGCGCCCGGCCCAGCTCCACCAGCCGGGCCTTGCCGGTGGGGAGGGACCCGACGGGCAGGTCGGCCACGTCGTGCAGGCCCAGGCGTTCCATGATCAGGTCCACCTCGGCGGCCGGTGGCAGTTCTGCTCCTGCGGACAGGTACTGCGGCGACGGGCCCCGGCGGCGGGACCAGCTCCGGCGGATCTCCAGGCCCACCTGCACGTTGTCGCGCACGCTGAGCGAGGAGAACACCTCCAGGCGCTGGAAGGTGCGGCCGATCCCGTGGCGGGCCCGCTGGTGCGTGCTCAGCTTGGAGATGTCACGGTCCCCCAGCCTGATGGTTCCCGACGTGGGGGTGAGCACGCCGCAGATGGCGTTGAAGGTGGTGGTCTTGCCCGCCCCGTTGGGGCCGATGAGCCCGGCGATGCTGCCGGCCTCCACGGTCAGCGACACGTCCCCCACGGCCAGGTGCCCGCCGAAGCGGACCGTGAGGTGCTGCACCGTCAACGCGCTCACGGACGGGCCCCCACGGCGGGCGCCGGCGCGGTCGGGCCGGACGCCGGAGCGAGGGCGTCGAACTCCTCCTCGTCGATGCCCAGGACGCGCCCGGCGTCCAGGGCGTCGCTGCGGGTCAGGGGTCGGTCGATGCCCAGCATGTCCGGCGACGGCTGCTCCACCCGCTGCATCTGCTCCGGCATCACCCCCAGGACACCGATGGCGATGCGGGCGACCAGTGCGGTGATCACCAGGATCAACAGGAGCCGGTACCCGTTGGAGGAGATGCGCGTCGTCCCACGGGAACAGCGGCGGCGCCCACCACGGCCAGACCAGGCCACAGCCCGGCCGCGGTACGGCGGGGTTGCAGCGACGGGTCCAGCTCGCCGCCGGGCGACAGGACGATCGGCATCAGCGGCACGGCGCAGAACACCCAGACCATCAGGGCGGCGAAGAACGACCAGTTGGTCGATCACGCCGGTGCGGGCCGCGACCCACAGGCCGACCGCGCCCGCCACCGCCACGGCGAGCGACGGCGGCGAGTCCCCGACCGCCCGGTAGCCGGCCGCCATCTGCGGGGCCGCGCCGTCGGGCTCGCGGCCCAGGCTGATGCCCATGAGCCCCGGGGTGAAGGCCAGCACGTCGGTCATCGGCAGCGACACGAACCGGAAGATGCCGATGGCGCTGGCGGCGAAGAAGGTGGACGCGATGGGGATGGCGCCCAGCAGCAGGCCACCGACGAAGGCACCGGCGACCGAGCCGATGCCGCCGACCACCGCCAGCATGGTGACCGGCAGCGACGCCGGCAGGCGAGAAGTCGTCCGCGATGAAGGTCCGGCCGGCCAGTGCGCCGCCGGCACCGGCGATGGCGGCCGAGAGCGCGAACACACCCACCTTGGTGGAGGTGAGGTTCAGCCCGAGGGTGGCGCACGCCACCGGGGAGTCCTTCATGGCGGCCAGCCGGCGGCCCCACGCATTGCGGCGCAGCACCACCAGGAGGTTGCCGATGACTGCGAACGTGATGGCGAACAGGATGAGCTGGCGGTAGTCGCTGGTGATCTCGACCGGGCCGAACGACAGCGGCGGGACCTGGATGCTGCCGCCGGGCATGACGTCGGTCTGGCTGAAGAACATCGACGTGCAGAACAGGGCGAACGCCGCGGTGGCCAGCGCCAGGTAGATGCCGCTCAGGCGGAGGGCCGGCAGCGCCACGACCGCGCCGACCACCGCGCAGGCCAGGATGGCCAGGGCGACGCCGACCGGCGATCCCGTCGCGCCCCAGGTGGCCATGGCCACCGCGCCGATGCCGGTGAAGGTCAGCTGCGCCAGCGAGATCTGGCCCGCGTACCCGGTGAGCGGGACCAGGGACAGCGTGACCACGGCGAACCCGAAGCCCTTGGTGATCAGGTTCAGGTCCGACGGGGCCATCATGGCGCCGAGCATGGCGGTGCCGACCACCAGCGCGATCCCGCCCCAGATGGCCAGCGACTGCGACGGCACCCGCATGGGTGACCGGGGCCGGCTGACCCCGTGGGCCCGCAGCCGCGCCTCGGGCTGGATGATGATGACGATGAACAGCATCACCGCGGGGATGGCCGAGCGGAGGTTGGCCAGGCTGATCGGCCCGATCGAGTTCTCCGGGTTGATGTAGCCGGTGGCGTAGGACTCGGCCAGGCCCAGGATGACCGCGCCCAGGAACACGCCGGGCAGGCTCCGGAGCCGGCCGACCACGGCCACCGCGTAGGCGTTGATCACCAGCAGGGTCAGGGTGGTGGCGCTCAGGGTCTGCTCCGACGCGATCAGCACGCCGGAGATGGCGGCCAGGCCGGCGCCCATGGACCAGGCCAGCATGGCGGTGCGCCCGGGACGCCCGCCGTTGAGCTGGAGCAGCCCCCGGTCGTCCACGATGGCCCGCATGGCCACCCCCAGCCGGGTGCGTCTTGAACACGATCCGCAGCCCCACCGCCACCGCGATGGCGATCACCATGGTCAGCAGCCGGGAGTAGGGCACGATGACGCCGGCGATCTCGAACGACTTGCCCTCGAAGAAGGGCGGCACCGGACGGGCCACGTCCTGGGGCCAGATCACCTGGGCCAGGCCGAGCAACGCGACCATGAGGCTGACGGTGACGACGATCTTCACCACCTCGGACGCGCCCTCGATGCCCCGCATGATGCCGCGTTCGATCACGGCGCCGAACAGCGGGGCCATCACGAACACCACGATGATCACCGACGGGATGACCGGCACGCCCCAGCCCTGGTTGACCTGCCAGTAGGCGAAGGCGGCCATCATGCCGAACGCACCGTGGGCGAAGTTGAAGATGCCCGAGGTGGTGTAGGTGACCACCAGGCCCGACGCCGCGACGGCGTAGATGGCGGCCGTCGACAGCCCGGCGATGGTGAAGGTGAGGAACTTGTCCACGTCAGTGGTGCTGGCGCTGCCGGCCGGGTCTCGGGACGCTCGGTGCCATGGTCTCCATCACAGGATCGGGTGACCGTCGGGCGGCCGGGTGGGGCCGGGTCCCAGGACCCGGCCCCGACCGGACGGTCAGATGGGCCGGCTCGGGTCGACGACGCCCTCGGCGCCCAGGTCCTCGGTCACGGTCGCGATGCTGTCCTCGGGACAGTGGAACCCGTCCTGGTCGTCGTTCTCGCCGCCGACCTCCGGGTAGAGGCGCTCGAAGGCGCCGTCCTTGGCCACCAGGAGCATGCCGCACTCGGGTGGCTCGGTCGCCCCCGGGTCCGTCGGGACGTGGAGGCCACCGGCGATCCAGTCCTTCTGGGCCGCGGCCTGCTCGAGGACGCAGGTGCGGTCCACGACGTTGTCGTTCTTCTCGCCGCACTCGTTGACCGCGGTGGCGAACAGCAGCCAGGCCGAGGTGCTCTGCACGCCCAGGGCCGCGATCTTGCCGTCGGGCACGTACTGCTCGAGGTTGTCCAGGTACTGCTGGATGGCCGGCCACTTGTCGGCCTCCTCGAACGGGTGGAAGGCCGTGCGGACCAGGATGCCCTCCGCCGCGGCGTCGCCGGCGGAGAAGGCCAGCGGGTCATAGACGTTGGTCTCGTTGAGGATCACGCCGTCCCAGCCCTGCTCGCGCAGCTTGGCGAAGAGGTTGGCGGCGTTGGAGGGCTCACCGATCCAGTACAGGGAGGTGGCACCGCTCTCGATCACCTTCTGGGCCAGCGGGGTCCAGTCGGTGAGGCCGGCCACGGGGTAGCTCAGGGCCGGCAGCTGCTCGATGCCGCCGACCTCCTGGACCGCGGCGTCGTACTGCTTCTTCACCACTCCGAGCGACGGGAGGTCGCCGTAGACGACCACGTTCTTCTGGGACTCCTCCGGGTACAGCTTCTGGAAGTCCATGATCCACTGCTCGGACTTCTTGTCGGGGGGGTTGGGCAGGGGCTGCACCTGTCCGTTGGACAGGCCCTTCTCCACCGAGACGGCGAAGGCCGGGATGTCGATCATCTTGCACTTGTGGAAGTCGGAGCCGTCCTTGCCGGTGAACTCCAGGTTGTCCTGGGTGAACGCACCGCCGACCATGGCGAAGATGTCGGTGCAGGCCTTGGTCATGGCCGCCTCGACCTGGAACAGCTGCCCGTCCAGGTCCACCAGCTCGATGGGGAGCCCGCCGATGCCGCCCTGGGCGTTGCACCACTCCGAGAAGGACACCGAGGCGTCCCACAGCTCCTTGTTGAGGCCGGGTCGGACCTGGGCGCCGCGGTCGTTGGCCACGCCGATGTAGAGCTTGTCGGTGCCCTTGCCGGCCTCGCCGTCCTTGACGGTGAGCTCGCCCGGCCCGCACGGTGACTCCATGCTGCCGAACTTGGCGCTGGCGTTGTCCGCCGTGGCCGTGGTCTCGGTGGTGTCGCCCTCGGACTCCGAGCCCTCCTCGTCACCCGAGGCGCCACACGCGCTGGACAGCACGGCAACGGCGGCGAGTGCGGCGAGCAGGATCCATGAACGCTTCATTCGGTTCCCCCTGAACCCGTCCGGGACCCGGGCCACTCCCCGACCCCCGACGATTGTGTGGATGGTTTCTAGCACGTCGGCGTCCGGTGACGACCGTCACCGGACGCCGTGAACCCCTGCGATCCGCGGTTGTCGCCGGACGTTGTGCCCGCCGACCGCGTCTGCCACGATGACGAAATCTGACAGAGCGTCAGAAACTCGTCAACTGCACGCTCCACGGAGCGTTCCGGCAAAGGAGTCCCGAGTGGACCTTGCGATCCGCAACGCGACCATCGTCGACGGCACGGGCGCACCCGCCCGCCAGGGTGACCTGGGCATCACCGACGGACGCATCACGGTCGTCGCCGAACCGGGATCGGCCGCACTGGACGGTGCCGGGCGCACCATCGACGCCACCGGGCTGCTCCTGGTGCCGGGCTTCATCGACCCCCACACCCACTACGACGCGCAGCTGATGTGGGACCCCACCGCGTCGCCGTCCAACCTGCACGGTGTCACCACGGTGATCGCCGGCAACTGCGGCTTCACCCTGGCCCCCCTCGCCCCCGGGGACGGCGACTACGTGCGCCGGATGATGGCCAAGGTCGAGGGCATGCCCCTGGTGGCGCTGGAGGACGGCATCGACTGGAACTGGGAGACCTTCGAGCAGTACCTGGGCCGCCTGGAGGGGAACCTGGGCGTCAATGCCGGCTTCCTGGTGGGGCACTGCGCCATCCGCCGCCGCGTCATGGGTCCGGACGCCGTGACCGCGGACGCGTCCCCGGAGCAGATGGAGGAGATGAAGGCGCTCCTGGCCGAGAGCATCCGGGCCGGAGGACTGGGCTTCTCCACCACCCGGGCCCGCACCCACTCCGACGGCGACGGACTGCCCGTGGCCTCCCGGCGCGCCACCGTGGAGGAGCTGCTGGAACTGGCCGCGGTGGTGGGTGAGCACGAGGGCACCACGCTGGAGTTCGCCTCCGACGGGTGCCTGGACGGCTTCGACGACGACGAGGTCGACTTCATGATCGCCTTCTCCCGGGCCGGCAACCGCCCGCTCAACTGGAACGTGCTGACGGTCGACTCCCACGCGCCCGAGCGCTACCGGAACCAGCTGGCTGCCATGGACCGCTGCGCGGAGTCCGGGGCCCGTGTGGTGGCGCTCACCATGCCCGTCATCGTGGGCATGAACATGAGCTTCCTCACCTACTGCGCACTCAACATGATGCCGGACTGGGGTCCGATCCTGGGCCTGCCGGTCCCGGAGCGGATCGACCGGCTCCGGGACCCGGAGACCCGCCGGTACATGGAGGACCGCGCCGCCTCCCCGGATGCCGGCGTGTTCGCCCGGCTCACCGGCTGGGACACCTACGTCATCGGTGACACCTTCTCGCCCGAGAACGAGGGCCTGACCGGGCGGCGGGTGGGAGACATCGCGGCGGAGCGGGGCCGGGGCGCGTTCGACACCCTGCTGGACATCGTGATCGCCGACGAGTTGCGCACCGTGCTGTGGCCGGGCGCGACCGACGCGGACCCGGAGTCCTGGGAGCTGCGGCGCCAGGCCTGGGGCCACCGGTCCGTGATGCTCGGCGGCTCCGACGCCGGCGCGCACCTCGACCGGATGCAGGGTGCCAACTACCCCACCCGGTTCCTGGCCGACTGCATCCGCGGCCGCAAGCTCACCACGGTGGAGGACGCGGTCCACATGATGACGGCGGTCCCGGCCGAGTTGTTCGGCCTGCGGGACCGCGGCGTGATCCGGGAGGGCGCCCACGCCGACGTGGTCCTGCTGGACCCCGAGACCGTGGACTCGGAGCTGCTGTCCATGGTGGACGACCTGCCGGGCGGGACCGGCCGCCTCTATGCCGGATCGGTCGGTGTGCGCAGCGTCCTCGTCGGCGGCGTCGAGGTGGTGCGTGACGGTGCCTCCACCGGCAACCTGCCCGGATCCGTGATCCGCTCCGGCGTGGACACCGACACCGTCACGGCGGGCTGAGCACCCTCAGGCCACCCGCTCCCGGGTCCGCATCCGGGGGGCGAGGATCGTGAAGAGCAGGAGCGCCAGCGCGGCGATCCCCAGCGGCACGATGCCGTTGCCGCGGTTGGTGAAGGCGGGGATGAGCACGAACCCGGACAGCAGTGCGGTCCAGGCCCACATGATCACCACCGTCCGCCGGTGGCCGTGGCCCAGGTCCATGAGCCGGTGGTGGAGGTGTTCCTTGTCCGCCGTGGCCACCCCGGTGCGACGGGTGGCACGCCGGACGATGGCGAACACCGTGTCCAGCAGGGGCACGCCCAGGATGAACAGCGGGATGACCAACGGGGCGAAGAAGAACCACGACTGGCCCGAGAACGGGTCGTCCGACTGGCCCCCCACCGCGATGGTGGACGCGGCCAGGAGCAGCCCCAGCAGCAGGGCGCCGCTGTCGCCCATGAAGATGCTGGCCGGGTTGAAGTTGAAGGGGAGGAACCCGAGGCACACCCCGGCGGTCACGATGGCCACCAGCGGTCCCACGTTGGAGGGGTCGAGCACCCCGACGTCCAGCAACCGCCAGCCGTAGAGGAAGAAGGCCCCGGAGGCGATGGTCACGATGCCGGCGGCCAGGCCGTCCAGGCCGTCGATGAGGTTGACGGCGTTGGCCATCCCCACCACCCACAGGACCGACACCAGCGCCGAGAGGTCGGGCGGGAGCACGGTGAAGCCCACGAAGGGAACCCGGAAGTAGATGACGGTCAGGCCGACCAGGGTGAGGATGGAACCGGACAGGACCATGCCGGCGACCTTGGCCGGGGCCGACACGTCCCGGAGGTCGTCGACCAGGCCCGTGAGCCACATGACCACTGCCGCGGCCACGATCCCCAGGACGTTGATCGGCGTGTCGAACACCGGACGGAACTCGGGCAGCAGGGCCGCCACCCCGAGCCCGGCCAGCACGCCGATCAGCAGCGACGTCCCACCCAGCACGGGGGTGGGGCGGGCGTGCACGGTGCGGTCGCCGGGCTCGGCCATGGCCCCCACCCGGCGCGACAGGGCCCGGATCGGGGGCACGGAGAGCGCCGTGGCGATGACCGACACCGCCATGACGATCAGGAACGGACGCACGGCCCGGAGACTACTGCCGGCCTCCGCGCGAGCCGGGACGAGGCTCCGTTCCGGGGCCGAGAACGGTGTGTGAACGAGGTGTGAACCTGTGGAGAACCGCCGGAGCGCTGTGTTATAACTGACCGGGTAACGCTGGGGGCCGGGTCATGGGAGAACCGGTCCTGGTCTGTGGGATGGACAGTTGGTCCCGCGGACAGGAGGGAAGACATGCACACCGAGTGGGCTCCGGCCTCGCCCGTTCCATCGGGAGGCGTAGACGCGGGAGGGCGACCGGTCGACGGACTGGGACGCACCGTCCCACTGGACCACGACCTCGTCCACTCGCTGGCCGATCCGCAGGAGGCGTTGGCCACCGCCCGGCGCTTCTCGGGCCGCCTCAAGCTGGCCCTCATCGGCTCCGACGTGGTGGCCGTGGCCGCCGGGCTGGCCCTGGCCACGCTGATCTACCAGATCGTCGCGGGCTCCGACCTGGACCAGGTCACCATGGTCGCCCTGGTGTCGCTGCCGGTGTGGCCCGTCCTGTTCGCCCAGCAGGGCCTGTACCAGGCCCGCCGCATCGACCGGCGCATGGAGGAGCTGCGGCGGGTGATCAACGCCGTGATCGCCGGCATCCTCGTGCTGGCCGGCATCTCGGTCCTCCTGCAGTCGGAGGTGGCCCGGGGCTGGCTCGCGTTCGTGGCCGCGGCGGTCACCGTCACCGTCTACCTGGAACGGGAGCTGGCCCGCCGCATCATCCACGAGTTCCGCCTCCGGGGCGTCATGACCCGTCGCGTGGTCGTGGTCGGGCACAACACCGAGGCGGAGGAGATCGCCACCGAGCTCGGCAGCTACCCGGAACTGGGCTACGAGGTCGTCGGCTTCGTGGCCGACGGGACCGAGGAGTCGGTGATCGACCTGCGGACCGGCCAGGACCTGGGTCCGTACCTGGGCCGGCCCACCGAGGTCCTGGACCTGGTGCGGGCCACCGGCGCCACCGGCGTGGTGGTGGCCACCACCGACACCAACCAGGCCACCGCCAACCAGCTCATCCGCGACCTCACCCGTGAGGGCATCTACGTGGAGCTGACGTCGGCCATGAAGGACATCTCCTCCAGCCGCATGTCGGTCCGCCCGCTCGGCCGCTATCCGGTCATCTGCGTGGAGCCCGTGGCCGCGGTCAGCTGGCGCCGTGTGGCCAAGCGCGCCTTCGACGTGGTGGGCGCCACGGCGCTGCTGCTGCTGGCCGCCCCCGTCATCGCCGTGGCCGCGCTGGCCATCCGGCTCACGTCCGGGCCCGGCGTGCTGTTCCGCCAGCAGCGGGTGGGCCGGGACGGCGAGCTGTTCACCGTCTACAAGCTCCGCACCATGGTCCAGGACGCGGAGGACCGCCTGGCGGACCTGCGTGACCGCAACGAGGCCCCGGGGCCCATGTTCAAGATGGCCGACGATCCCCGGGTGACCCCGGTGGGCCGGTTCCTGCGCAAGACCTCCATCGACGAGCTGCCCCAGCTCCTCAACGTCCTCCTCGGCGACATGAGCCTGGTCGGGCCCCGGCCCGCCCTGCCGGTGGAGGCGGAGCAGTGGAACGACGCCCTGCGGGAGCGGCTGCGGGTGCAGCCCGGCATCACCGGCATGTGGCAGGTCAGCGGGCGCTACACCACCAGCCTGGAGACCTACGCCCGGCTGGACCTCTACTACGTGGACAACTGGTCCCTGGTGACCGACCTGGCCATCCTGCTCAAGACGCTGGCCGTGGTCGTCCGCGGCCGCGGCGGCGCCTGAACCCGCCCCGGCGTCCCCGCCCGGGGTCGGGCCAGGGGGTCAGTAGACGGGGAACTTGGAGCACAGCGTCCGCACGTCGTCGCGGACCGCTGCCAGTTCTGCCTCGTCGTCCGGTGCGGACAGCACCCGGGTCATCAGCTCCGCGATCCGGGCCATCTCCGGTTCCGCCATGCCCTGGGTGGTGACCGAGGGGGTGCCGATGCGCAGGCCGGAGGTGACGAACGGCGAGCGGGGGTCGTCGGGAACCGTGTTCTTGTTGAGCGTGATCCCGGCCCGGTCCAGGGCGATCTGCGCGTCCTTGCCGGTGAGGTCCTCGTTGAACGTGCGCAGGTCGATCAGCATCAGGTGGTTGTCCGTCCCGCCCGACACCAGGCGGAACCCGGACCGGCCGAGCGCCTCCGCCAGCGCGCCGGCGTTGCGCACGATCTGGGCCGCGTAGTCCCGGAACTCCGGCGTGGCCGCCTCCCGGAACGCCACCGCCTTGCCCGCCACCACGTGCTCCAGCGGCCCGCCCTGCAGGCCGGGGAAGATCGCCTTGTCGATGGCCGCGGCGTGCTCGGAGCGGGACAGGATGCAGCCGCCACGCGGGCCCCGCAGGGTCTTGTGGGTGGTGAACGTGACCACGTCGGCGAACGGCACGGGGTTGGGGTGGGCCCCGCCTGCGATCAGCCCGGCGATGTGGGCGGCGTCGAACATGAACAGGGCGCCGACCTCGTCGCAGATCTGGCGGATCGGCTCGGGGTCGATGATCCGGGGGTAGGCGGTGGCGCCGGCGACGATCATCTTCGGCCGGTACTGGAGCGCCAGGTCACGGACCTGGTCCAGGTCGATGCGCTCGTCGCTCGGCGTCAGGCCGTACGACACGAAGTTGTAGAAGCGCCCGGAGATGTTCACCGGAGAGCCGTGGGTGAGGTGGCCACCATGGTCCAGGCTCAGGCCCAGCACGGTGTCGCCCGCGTCCAGCAGCGCCAGGTAGACGCCGAGGTTGGCGTTGGCACCCGAGTGCGGCTGCACGTTGGCGGCGTCGGCCCCGAACAGGGCCTTCACCCGGTCCCGGGCCAGGTCCTCCGCCTCGTCCACGAACTCGTTGCCGCCGTAGTACCGCTTGCCGGGGTACCCCTCGGAGTACTTGTTGGTGAGCACGGAACCGACGGCCTCCATGACCGCGGGCGAGGTGAAGTTCTCCGACGCGATCAGCTGGATCCCGGTGTTCTGGCGCTCGACCTCCCGGTCGATGATGGCGAAGAGCTCGGTGTCACGTTCGGTCGGCCAGGGCATGGGTCGCTCCGTTCCAGCTACGGGTGGGGATGGCTACGGGTGGGAATGGATTCCGGGGTGGGGACCGGTCCGGGGACCACACCCTGTGTCAGGTTCGGCCGCCCTCGGGCAGCAGTGCGTCCAGTTTGGCCACGCGGGCCTCGTGACGCCCACCCTCGAAGGTGGCGTCCAGCCAGGCGTCGAGGGCGTTGCGGGCCACCTCGACACCCACCAGGCGCTCGCCCAGGCAGAGCACGTTGGCGTCGTTGTGCTGTCGGGCCAGCCGGGCGGATGTCTCGTCGTGGACGGTGGCGGCCCGGATGCCGGGCACCTTGTTGGCCGCGATGCCGATCCCGATGCCGGAGCCGCACAGTGCCACCCCCAGGTCGGCCCGGCCCGAGGCCACGGCCAGGCCCACCGCGTGGCCGTAGTCGGGGTAGTCGACCCGGTCGGTGCCGTGGGTGCCGAGGTCGATCACCTCGACCCCGCGGGCCGCCAGGTGCTCCGCCAGCACGTCCTTGAGCACGACGCCGCCGTGGTCGGCCCCGATGGCGATCCGCACGCCCGACGCCAGGTCGGGGGCGGGCGCATCGGCGTGGGCCGCCGTCGTGGGGGCCGTGGGGTCGGAGGGGACGTCGGACACGCCCGGATCCTAGGAGCCACACCGTCGCCGGCACGACCCGACGTCCGGCCCGGGACACAGCCGGCACGGTTCCGGTCTGGCCCGTTCCGGCCCGGTCCACCAGAATCTCCCGGGCAGGCGACCGGAACGGCGCCGGAGCAGGAGGACGGACACATGGCGGTGGACCCACGGACGCCCGTGATCATCGGGGTCGGGCAGTTCCTGGACCGGGAGGCGGACCCCGCCCGGCCGATGGAGCCCACCGACCTGATGGCCGAGGCGCTGCGGGCGGCCGAGCACGACGCCGGCACGCCCGGGGCCCTGGCCGACGCCGACGTGGTGGCCGTGGTGCCCACGGTGTCGTGGCGCTACCGGGACCCCGGGGCACTGGTGGCGGCGTCGATGGGCGCGACCGACGCACGGACCTGGTACGCGGCCCTGGGCGGCAACACGCCCCAGATGCTGGTCAACCGACTGGCCTCCGACATCGCGGCCGGTCGGGCCGACCTGGGCGCGGTGGTGGGCGGCGAGGCCTACCGCCGGCGGGTGGCGGCCAAGCGGGCCGGGACGCAGCTGCCCTGGACCAGGCAGGCCGACGACGTGGAGGCCACCTGGCACGAGGGTGACAGCTTCGTGCTCGGCCACCCGGCGGAGATGGCCCGGGGCATCTTCCTGCCCACCCAGTCCTACCCCCTGTTCGAGAGCGCGCTCTGGCACGCCTCCGGGCGCACCCTCGACCAGCACCTCGCCGCGGTGGGCGAGTTGTGGGCCGGGTTCTCCCGCGTGGCCGCGACGAACCCCCACGCCTGGCGCCGGGACGCCTACACCGCGTCCCAGATCACCACCCCCACGCCGGACAACCGGATGGTGGGCTTCCCCTACACCAAGCGGATGGTGTCCAACCCGGACGTGGACATGGCTGCCGGGTGCATCGTCTGCTCGGTGGAGCGAGCCGGGTCGCTGGGCGTGCCCCGGGACCGCTGGGTGTTCCCCCACGCCGGCACCGACGGCCGGGACCCGCTCATGAGCGAGCGGGCCGGGTTCACCTCCTCCGCCGCCATCGGCGTGGCCGGCAACCGGGCCCTGGAGCTGGCCGGCGTCGGCATCGACGACGTGGCCCACCTCGACGTGTACTCGTGCTTCCCCTCCGCGGTGCAGCTGGCGCTGCGCGAGCTGGGCATCGACCCCGGACGCCAACTGACCGTCTACGGCGGGCTGTGCTTCGCCGGCGGACCGTGGAACAACCCGGTCGGCCACGCCATCGCCTCCATGGTGGGGGTGCTGCGGGACGACCCGGGCTCACGGGGCCTGGTCACCGCCAACGGCGGCAACGTGGAGAAGCACGCCTTCGGCGTGTACTCCACCGAGCCACCGGACGGCGGGTTCCGGTGGGAGCGCCCCCAGGACGAGATCGACGCCGTGGGGGGCCGGGAGGTGTCGGAGACCTACGAGGGCCCGGTCACGCTGGAGGCCTGGACCGTGATGCACGAGCGGGACGGGTCCATGTCCCGCGGCCACGCCTCCTGCCTGACCCCGGACGGGGTGCGGGTCTGGGGGGTGACCGACGACGCGGACACCATGAAGCGGTTCGAGTCCGAGGACATGGTCGGCGCCCCGGGGACCATCGGCCCGGAGGGCGCACTCGACGTGTGACGGCCCCGATCCGGCTCAGCCCTGCTCCAGGCGGGACCGCAGCAGGGTCATGACCCGCTCGGACGCCTTGGGCATCTCGTCCAGCAACGTGCGGAAGGACTTGGTCCTGAACCGCAACAGCTTCATGTCCGTGTCCGCTGCCACCGTGGCGGTGCGGGGGCGGTGGTCGATCAGGGCCATCTCCCCCACCATGGACCCCGGCCCCGACGACGCCACGTGCTCCCCCCGGACGTACACACTGGCGGTGCCGTCGACGATGACGAAGCAGTCGGTCCCGGTGTCACCCTGGTCCACCAGCACGGTGCCCGCCGGTGCCTCCACCTGCTCGGACAGGTCCAGCACGCGATGCAGCTCGTCGTCGGAGAAGCCCTCGAAGAAGGCCACGTTGGACAGCCACTCGACACTCTCGGCCGGCTTCTTCCCGAACGCCATCAGTTCCCTCCATCGACAGCACGGCCCACACCCCCGGACCGATGTGACCGGCACACTACTGTGGCCCCGCCGCGCCGGGACGGGTTCTCCGGGGTCCAGGGCGGCCACACCGAGGGGGACGACATGAGGGCTGCGATCATGCGGCAGGGCGCGCTGGTGGTGGACGAGTTCCCCGACCGGGACCTCCAGGCGGGCCAGGTCCTGGCCGAGGTGCTGGCCTGCGGGATCTGCGGCTCGGACCTGCACGCCCTGGCCCACGCCGACCGGATGGTGGAGATGTCCACCATCGCCGCCGCGGACGCCGGAGGGCTGGCCCCACAGGTGATGGACCTGGAACGGGACGTGGTCATGGGCCACGAGTTCTGCGCCCGGGTCCTGGACGTCGGGGACAACGTCGGCAACTGCGCCCCCGGCGACGTGGTCGTCTCGCTGCCCATCGTCATGGACGTGGGCGGCATCCATGCCGTCGGCTACTCCAACGACTACGCCGGCGGCTACGCCGAGCGGCTCGTGCTGTCCGACATGTTGACCATGCCGGTCCCCAACGGGTTGGACCCCCGCCATGCCGCACTGACCGAGCCGATGGCGGTCGGGCTGCACGCGGTGGAGATGAGCCGGATCGGGGCGGACGGTGCCGGCCCCCGGCATGCGGCGGTGGTCCTGGGGTGTGGACCGGTCGGCCTGGCCATCGTGGCCGCGCTGCGCCTGGCCGGCGTGGAGACGATCGTGGCGGCCGACTTCTCGCCGGCCCGCCGGGCCCTGGCCGCCACCCTGGGGGCGACGGAGGTGGTGGACCCGACGGAGGAGCCCGCGGTGGCGGCCTGGCGCCGGGTCGACGGTCGCCGGCCGCTCGTGGTCTTCGAGGCCATCGGCGTCCCCGGGATCCTGGATGCGGCCATGGTGGACGCCCCCCGGGGCAGCCAGGTCCTGGTGGCCGGGGTGTGCATGCTGCCCGACACGGTCCGTCCCATGATCGGCGTGGCCAAGGAGCTCAACGTCCAGTTCGTGCTGGGCTACGACCCGGTGCAGTTCCAGACCACGCTGCGGCGCATCGCCGAGGGCGAGATCGACGTGGCGCCCCTGATCACCGGCGAGGTGGACCTGGACGGCGTGCCCGGCGCGTTCGAGGCACTGGCCGACCCCGGGGCCCACGCCAAGATCCTGGTCGTCCCCGCCTGACGCGCGTCACCGTCGGGGGGTGCGGGCCACCAGGGCCCGGGTCCGGCCCGTCAGGTCCGGCTCCAGGCCCACCTGGGCGAACCACCCACCGGCCAGGTCGGCCATCGCGGGGCCCTGCTCCGGCGAGAGCTCACAGACCAGGACGCCGTGGTCGGCCAGCCACCCAGGCGCGCCGGTGATGATCCGGCGCAGGTCGTCGGTCCCGTCCGGCCCTGCCCACAACGCCGAGGTCGGCTCCCACGCCACCACCTCGGTCGGCAGCTCGGCCGAGGTGGCCACGTACGGCGGGTTGGACACGACCAGGTCCACCGCACCCCGGAGCTCCGCGGGCAGCGCCTCGAACCAGGAGCCCCGCGCCATCCGGACCCGGGCCCCGGCCCGGCCGATGCCGCTGAGGTTGGCCCGGGCCACCTCCAGGGCCTGGTCGCTGGCGTCGGTGGCCCACACGGTGGTGCGGACGCGCTCCACCGCGACCGACAGCGCGATGGCCCCCGAGCCGGTGCCCAGGTCCACCACCGTGGTGGGCACCTCCCGACCGCCCAGTCGGTCCAACTCCGCCAGGGCCACCTCGACCACCGTCTCGGTCTCCGGGCGCGGGATCAGCACCCGGCGGTCCACCATCAGGTCCAGGGTCCGGAACCCCCACCGGCCCAGGACGTACTGCAGGGGCTCCCCCGCGGCACCGGGCCGCGACCATGCGGTCGAACCGGGCCACCGCCCGCTCGCCGGCCGCGTCGCCCAGCACGAGCACCAGCTCCGGTCCGTCGGCACCCGAGGCCTCCTCCACGATCCGGCGGGCGTCGGCGGTCGGGTCCGGCGATCCGGCCCCGCGCAGGCGGCCCTCGGCCTCGGCCCGCAACTCCCGCCAGGTGACGGTCCCGTCCGGCTCCGGCACCGCTCAGTCCAGCTCGGCCAGTCGCCTGGTCCGCTCGTCGGTGACCAGCGCGTCGCTCACGTCGTCCAACTCGCCCGCCAGCACCCGGTCCAGGTTGTAGACCGTGAGCCCGATCCGGTGGTCCGAGACCCGGTTCTCCTTGAAGTTGTAGGTCCGGATCTTCTCGCTGCGCCCACCGCCGCCGATCTGGGCCCGCTTCTGGCCCGCGGCCTCGGCCGAGGCCTGCTCCTGCTCGCAGCTGCAGCAGGCGCGACCGGAGCACCCGCATGGCCTTGGCCTTGTTCTGGAGCTGGCTCTTCTCGTCCTGCATGGCCACCACCAGCCCACTGGGCAGGTGGGTGATCCGCACCGCGGAGTCGGTGGTGTTGACCGACTGGCCGCCGGGCCCCGAGGACCGGTACACGTCGACCTGCAGGTCGTTCGGGTCCAGCTCCACGTCGACCTCCTCCGCCTCCGGCAGCACCACCACCGTGGCCGACGAGGTGTGGATCCGGCCCTGGGACTCCGTCACCGGCACCCGCTGCACCCGGTGCACCCCCGCCTCGAACTTCATGTGGGACCAGACGCCGTCGCCCGCCACCCGGAACACCACCTCTGCGTACCCGCCCAGTTCCGTGGGCGACGCGGACAACACCTCGAAGGACCACCCCCGGCGGCCGGCGAAGGCCCGGTACATCTCGAACAGGTCGCGGGCGAACAGGTTGGCCTCGTCGCCCCCCTCGGCGCCCCGGATCTCCACGATGACGTTGCGGCCGTCGTTGGGGTCCCGGGGCAGCAGCAGCACCCGCAGTTCCTCCTCCAGCCGGTCCACGGTGCCGGCGCTCTGGTCCGCCTCGGCCCGCCACACCTCGCGGTCCTCGCCGCTGGTGGCCACCATGAGCTCCCGGGCCGCGTCCAGGTCGCCGACCGCGGCCCGCCACGCCGCGGAACGC
The DNA here is from genome assembly GCA_963773765.1 of uncultured Actinomycetota bacterium. Lineage (GTDB taxonomy): Bacteria > Actinomycetota > Acidimicrobiia > Acidimicrobiales > Microtrichaceae > CAVZCC01. Next base: position 347,848 of record CAVZCC010000008.1, read on the forward strand.
TCCACGATCGGCTGCAGCTCGCGGTAGCGGCGGGACATGGCGACGTACCGGCGCTGGTCCGACACCACCTCGGGGTCGGCCAGGCGGGCCTCGCACTCGGCGTACTCCCGCTCCAGGCCGGCCAGCCGGTCCACCATCGCGTCCGGGATCACCTGGTCCCCCCCATGTGCACGGTTCCCGTCACGACCACGGCTCGGGAACGGCCACGACCTCGGCCGGCTGCCGGAGCAGGCCGGCGAGGGCCAACGTGGAGGGGAGGCGGTCGCGGGCCGGCACGGCCAGCACCAGCCGGGCCCCGGGGTCGTGCAGCGCCCGGGTGTCGGCCGCGACGGGCACCAGGCGCCAGGTCCACCCCGATGGAGCACACCACCAGGACCGGCCGGCCGTCGGCGTCGGTCCCCAGCGCAGCGGCGGGGGACGACTCGCGCACGCTCTCGCGCTCCACCGTGGTCTCCACCGCCCGGAGGGCGACGGCGCCCACCGGGGACGGGTCGGCCACCAGTTCGGACCGGAGCCACCGCTCGCGGGCCAGGAGGGCGAGGGGGTGGGTGACACCGCCCCGGCGCTGGTCCCGCACCATGCCGACGGCCCGGGCCAGCGTGCGGGTCGGGTCCTCGCCCTGGTGCATGGCCGCCACCGCGTCGCGGTCGAACCGGCCCACGCCCGCCTCCAGGTGCAGCTGCGTCGTCCCCGCCCACCTCGACCGGCCACACCACCAGGCGCGCCACCTCCAGGCCGAGCACCTCGCCCCGGACGATGCCGCCCTCGACGACCACCTCCAGGCCCTCCTCGCGGAGGTGCTGCACGAGGGGATCCGTGACCGGACCGTCCAGCACCCCGGGAACGGGCGTCGGCCACCGCGGCCACCGATCCCGCACCCTCGATGGCGCGGACCTCGACCGGATGGTCGAAGAAGCCCGCCATGCGGGCCAGCGGGCCGGCCAGGTCGTCCACGAACAGCACGACCCGCCCCGCGTCCTGGCGCAGGCTCCACGTGATGGCCCCGGCCAGCGCCGCGGGCGACGGCGCCGTCGGTCAGGACGTAGGCCGTGCCGTCCTGGGTCACGGCACACGCCGCGCCCAGGTCGCCCGGTTCGGAGTCCAGTCCGGTGAGGTCCCGGACCAGGCCGGCGAGCTTGACCCGGAGGAGCCGGGCCCGCTGCTCGTCGCTCAGTTCCAGGGGAACGTCACTCCGCGGCGGCGTCGGCCGGGGCGTCCGCCGGCGCTGCATCCATCGGCGATGCCGGCTCCTTGCCCGACTTGCGGCGCCGGCCGTAGCGGCGCTCGAAGCGCTCCACGCGGCCCGCGGTGTCCACGATCTTCATCTGTCCGGTGAAGAACGGGTGGGTGAAGGCCGAGATCTCGACCTTGGCCAGGGGATACTCGTTGCCGTCGGTCCACGTGACCGTGTCCGAGGTCTCGATGGTCGACCGGGTGAGGATCGTGTCTCCCGACGACGTGTCCTGGAAGACGACGTATCGGTAGTTGGGGTGGATTCCGGGCTTCATTGGGTCTCTCCGTGACGGGCCCCGGTTTCCGAGCGGGACCCCGGTTGAGGGGACGGATCAGTATGGCCCGGACCCTGGCCGCCCGTCATGTCGGCGGCCGGGGCCCGGTTCAGGACGCTCTGCCTAGGAGGGCACCCCTGGTGCTCCCTAGCTGGGCACCCCTGGTGCTCCCTAGCTGGGCACCCCTGGTGCCTTGGCGATCTCGGCCAGGAAGACGTCGTTGTTGGGGAACGTCTTCATCCGGTCGATCAGCAGTTCCAGTCCGGCGCCGGAGTTGCCGTCGGCGGCCAGGCCGGACAGCACCCGACGCAGCTTCCAGACCTGCTGGAGCTGGGTCCGCTCGAAGAGGAGTTCCTCGTGGCGGGTGGACGACGCGTCCACGTCGATGGCGGGGTAGATCCGCTTCTCAGCGGCCCGGCGGTCCAGCCGGAGCTCCATGTTGCCCGTGCCCTTGAACTCCTCGAAGATGACCTCGTCCATCTTGGAGCCGGTCTCGACCAGCGCGGTGGCCAGGATGGTGAGCGAACCACCCTCCTCCACGTTGCGGGCGGCGCCGAAGAACTTCTTGGGCGGGTAGAGCGCCCCGGTGTCGATGCCACCGGACATGATGCGGCCGGTGGCCGGTGCGGCCAGGTTGTAGGCCCGGGCCAGCCGGGTGATGCCGTCCAGGATGATGACGACGTCCTTGCCCATCTCGACCATGCGCTTGGCCCGCTCGCTGGCGAGCTCGGCCACCTGGGTGTGCTCGTCCGACGGGTCGGTCGAAGGTGGAGGCGACCACGTCGCCCTTCACCGACCGACGCATGTCGGTCACCTCCTCGGGCCGCTCGTCGACCAGGAGGACCATGAGGTGGACCTCGGGGTTGTTCTGCTCGATCGACTGGGCGATGGTCTTCATGACCGTGGTCTTGCCCGCCTTGGGCGGCGACACGATCAGGCCGCGCTGGCCCTTGCCGATGGGGGCGATCAGGTCGACGATCCGCGACGTCATGTCCAGCGGCTGGTCCTCGCGCTCCAGCCGCAGGCGCTCGTCCGGGAACAGCGGGGTGAGGTCCTCGAAGCGGGGCCGCTCACGGGCCAGCTCGGGATCCATGCCGTTCACCTTGTCGATGCGCAGCAGCGCCGGGTTCTTCTCGCCGCGGTTGGCGGGGCGGCTGGCGCCCTCCAGGAAGTCACCCCGGCGCAGGCCCAGCTGGCGGGTCTGCTTGACCGAGACGTAGACGTCGTCCTTGCTGGGCAGGTAGCCCTTGACCCGCAGGAAGCCGTAGCCCTCGTCACGGAGGTCCAGGTACCCGGTGACGTCGACCGGCTCGCCCTCGAAGGGCTGGTTGCTCTCCTGCTGGAGGTCCTGGCCCTCCTGGCGGTCGCGGTCGCGACCCCGGCGACGACGGCGGCGACGGTTGCCCGGCTCGCCGTCCTCACCCTGCTGGTTGCCGCCCTGCTGGTTCGCCGCCCTGCTGACGGTTCCCCTGCTGCTGGTCGCCCTGGCTCCGGTTGCCCTGGCCGCCCTGGTTGCGGCCCTGCTGGTTGCCACCGCCCTGGTTGCCACCGCCCTGATTGCGGTCGCGGTTCTGACCGTTGCGGCCCTGCTGGTTGCGCTCGCCCTGGTTGCCGCGGTCACGGTTCTGGCCGCCACGGTCCCGGTCCCTGGCCTCCTCGGAGGCGTCGGCCTCCGGGGCGTCGTCCTCCTCCACGGTCGCGACGGAGGCCTCGGCCGGGCCCGGGTCGTCGTGGGCCGTGGCGTCGGAGGCGTCATCACCTGCGTCGGACCCGGACTCCTCGGGGGCGGGCTCCGCTGACGGGCGTCGGTCGGAGCCGTTCGCCGGCCGGGGCCGGAGAGCCGGCGTCGGCGGTGACGCCGGCAAGGTCCAGGATCATGCCGATGATGTCGGCCTTCTTGGTGCGGCTGGTGGGCTTGCCGCCCAGCGCCTGGGCGATCGTGGCGAGCTCGGCGCGGTCCTTGCGCTCCAGCCCGTCGACGTCGATCGAGTCAAGACTCACGTGTGGGTGTCCCCGTTCGTTCGGCGGCATGGTTCCCGTTGTGGGCGCCGCGGTTGGGATGCGGTCGGGACCCCGATGGATCCGGGGGTTCGACCGTGGAGTCGCGCTCGGCTGCGGAGGCACCAGGGAATCGGGGGACTCCCACCTGGTGTACGCCGAGACCGGAGAACCGGGAGCGGGACACGAGGTGGACGGCAGCGATCGAACGGGAGGTCCGAGATCTGCCGCCCCTCAGCCCCCGCCGAGACGACTTCCGTACCTTACCGGTGTCCGGCGCCGGGGAGCAACCACCCCGGCGCCGATCGTTCCCAACCGCAACGATGTCCCCGGCGGAGGGTCACCCACCCGCAGGGCTCAGGAGCCGGGCCATCAGGTCGTGGCCAGCCACGAGCGGCGCACCGGCCACACCGGCCTCGGTGTAGGTGCCGCCGGCGCCGTCGATCCGCCTCGTCCACCAACAGGTAGGGCACCGGGTCGGGCGTGTGGGTGCGCAACCGCAGCGGGGTGGCGTGGTCGGGCAGCAGCAGGAGGCGCCACGGGCCCTGGGCGTCGAGCGCCGGCACCAGGTCGGCCAGGATCTCGGCGTCCCACCGCTCGCAGGGAGCGGACCTTCTCGGCCGCGTCACCGGCGTGGCCGGCCTCGTCGGTGGCCTCCACGTGGATCACGAACAGGTCCAGGCCACCGGCCAGGCCCGCCACCGCGGCATCCCGTTGGGCGCCGTAGTCGGTGTCGTAGCCGGCAGTGGCTCCGGCTCGACCTCCGGGAGGTCCATGTCGCGTGAGCACCCCGAGCCCCCGCACCAGGTCCACCGCCGTGGTGATGCCGCCGGTCACGCCGTGCTGGTCGACGAAGGACGGCATGGTGGGCTGGAAGCCCTGGCCCCACAGCCAGACCTGGTTGGCCCCGAGCCCGAACCGGGCCAGGACCTCACGGCTGTCGTCCATGACCCGCGGACCCGGTCCGCGGCCGGCCCGGTGGGCAGCACCGCCGGCTTGCCGGTCAGGTCGTGCGGCGGGACGCAGTCGGCGTCGGCCCAGTCGGCCGGGGCCACCATGATGTGGCGGTACTCCACGCCGGGGTGGAACTCCAGGCCGCTGTCGGTGCCCCGGCCCAGCGCCAGGTCGAGCGCCGCGATCACCTCGGCCGCGTCCTCGGTGGACGGATGCCCGCCGGCGAAGTCGACCATCGTGCCGTCGTTGCCGACGGTGACCAGGTTGCAGCGGTAGGCCAGGCGGTCCGGCCGGCAGCTTCAGGCCCAGCGACGCGGCCTCGATCGGGGCCCGGCCGGTGTGGAACAGGGCCGGGTCGTAGCCCAGGATCGACATGTTGCCCACGTCGCTGCCCGGCGGCATGCCCTCGGGGATCACCGCGGCCCGGCCCACCTCACCCCGGGCGGCCAGGGCGTCCAGCACGGGGGTGTCGGGCCACCTCGAGCGGCGTGCGACCACCCAGGTCGTCGCAGGGCTCGTCGGCACAACCGTCGGGGACGCACACCACGTACTTCACGCCCGACAGTGTGGCCCGCCCCCGCCGTCCTCGCCGAACCCGCCTCTCCCCAGGACCGTTCCGGCGTCATCCACCCCCGTTCTCGGGCTGTTCGAGCCGCTCGGAGCGGCCGGAGCAGCTGAGGAGCCCGGCTCGGAATGGCTCCGGCGTCAGGTGCGGCGGAGCTCGGCCCGGACCAGGGCCTCCACCGCGTCCAGGTCCGCGGCGCACGTGCTCGACCCGCTCGGGCCGGTCGAACAGGTCCGCCAGGTGGGCCGGCAGCGGGGGCCGGATGCCGACCGCGGCCTCGACCGCGTCGGGGAACTTGGCCGGATGGGCCGTGGCCAGGCACACCACCGGCACGGTGGGGTCCGACAGCACGCCGGCCGAGGCCAGCATCTCGGCCACACCGATGCCCACCGCGGTGTGCGGGTCCACCAGCATCCCGGTCCGCTCGTGCACCCTGCGGATCACCGCGGCGGCGGCCTCGTCGTCCAGCCGGCCGCAGTCGAACTCGCCCTGCAGGCCGGCCAGCACCTCGGCCGGGACCGACACGGTCCCGTCGGCCCGGAAGTCGGCCATGAGCCGGGCCAGCGCGGCCCCGTCGCGCTCCAGCGACTCGAACAGCAGCCGCTCCAGGTTGGAGCTGACCTGGATGTCCATGGACGGGCTGGTGGTCGGGACCACCTCGGTGATCTCCATGGTCCCGGTGCTGAAGAAGCGGGTGAGGATGTCGTTGCGGTTGGACGCCGACCACCAGGCGGTCGACGGGCAGCCCCATCCGCTTGGCCGCCCACCCGGCCAGCACGTTGCCGAAGTTGCCGGTGGGGACCACGAAGCTGACCGGCGACCCGTCCGGTGAGACGGCCAGGTGGGCCGTCACGTAGTAGACGATCTGCGCCATGACCCGGGCCCAGTTGATGGAGTTGACCGCGCGACAGCTGCACCTCGCTCCCGGAACGCCACGTCCGCGAACGCGGCCTTGACCAGGTCCTGGCAGTCGTCGAAGGTGCCCGGCACCGAGATGGCATGGGCGTTGGCCGCGCCCAGCGTGGTCATCTGGCGGCGCTGCACCTCGGAGGTCCGGCCGTCCGGGAACAGGATGAAGATGTCCACGTGGGCCAGTCCGGCGCAGGCGTCCATGGCCGCGGAGCCCGTGTCGCCCGAGGTGGCGCCCAGGACACAGATGCGCTCGTGGCGATCGGTGAGCACGTGGTCGAACAGCCGCCCCACCAGCTGCAACGCCACGTCCTTGAAGGCGAGCGTCGGACCCCGGAACAGCTCGAGCAGGTGCAGCGGCACGTCACCGGCCTGCCCCAGCGGCACGACCGGGCACACCGCCGGCGTGTCGAACGTGGCGTAGGCGCCGGCCACGATGCGCTCGAAGGAGCCGCGGTCGATGTCGGCCTCCACGAAGGGCCACATGACCTGGACCGCCACCTCGTCGTAGGACAGGCCCCGGAGCGAGTCCAGCGGGGGCAGCTCCGGCCACCGCTCGGGCAGGTACAGGCCCCCGTCGTCGGCCAGGCCGGCCAGCAGCACGTCCGCGAACCCGAGCACGGGCGCGGCACCACGGGTGGAGACGTACCGCACGCTCAGCCCTGGCCGATGACCCGGAGGACCGAGCCGATGGAGCGCACCACGTCCAGGGTGCGCAGCTCGTGCAGGGTGGCCCGCACGTCGGCCTCCCGGGCCCGGTGGGTGATGAAGATCAGGCGGGCCGAGCCGTCCGCGGCGCCGTCGGCCCCGTCGACGGTCTCCTGCTCCATGGAGCGGATGGACACGCCGTGCGCACCGAAGACCCCGGCCACCGCGGCCAGCACGCCGGGGCGGTCCGCCACCTCCAGGTTGATGTAGAAGGCGGAGGCCAGGTCGTCGATGGGCCGCAGCACGGCCTTGCCGAACGACCCGAGTGAGGCGTGGGTCCCCTTGGCCAGGTTGGCCGCGGCGTCGACCACGTCGCCCAGCACGGCCGACGCCGTGGGGAATCCGCCGGCGCCCCGGCCGTAGAACATGAGGTCACCCACCGCCTCGCCCTCGACGAACACGGCGTTGAAGCTGTCCCGCACCGACGCCAGCGGGTGGGTGTCCGGGACCATGGCCGGGTGCACCCGCACCGCCGACGGAGCCGTCGTCGAACCGCTCCGCGATGGCCAGCAGCTTGATCTGGTACCCGAGGCGGCGGGCGTGGTCGATGTCGGTGGAGGTCACCCCGGAGATGCCCTCGTGGTACACGTCGCCGGCCACGACCTTGGCCCCGAACGCGATGGTGGCGATGATGGCGGCCTTGGCCCCCGCGTCGAAGCCCTCGACGTCCGCGGTGGGGTCGCGCTCGGCGTAGCCCAGGCTCTGGGCCTCGGCCAGCGCCTCCGCGTAGGTCCAGCCCTCCTCGGTCATCTTGGTCAGGATGTAGTTGGTGGTCCCGTTGACGATGCCCATGACCCGGCTGACGTCCTCTGCCACCAGGGACTCGCGCAGGGGCCGGATGAGCGGGATGCCGCCGGCCACCGCGGCCTCGAACAGCAGGTCCACCCCGCCGGCGTCCGCGGCCTGGAACAGCTCGGCGCCGACGTTGGCCAGCAGCTCCTTGTTGGCGGTGACCACCGGCTTGCCCGCCTTGAGGGCGTCCACGATGAGCTCCCGGGCCGGTTCGATGCCGCCGATGACCTCCACCACCAGGTCCACGGCGGGGTCCGAGACCACGCTCTGGGCGTCGGTGGTGAGGACGTCGGGACCCAGGTCCACCTCACGTTCCTTGGACAGCGACCGCACCGCCACCCGGCCGACGGTCAGGCGCAGCCCGGTGCGAGCCGCGATCTCGTCGCCCCGCTCCCGGATCAGCTGCACCAGTGCCGCGCCCACGTTTCCGCAGCCGAGCACCCCGACGTTCACCGTGCGTTCTGTCGTCCCGTGGGTCACCGTGTCCACGCTACCGGGGCACCCCGGCGGCCACGAACCTGGTTCCGCTCAGCCGACGTCGGTCGACAGGAGGTCCTCGACGGTCTCCCGGCGCACCACCAGACGGGCCGAGCCGTCGGCCACGAACAGCACCGCAGGGCGGGTCACCTTGTTGTAGTTGGACCCCATGGAGTGCCCGTAGGCACCCGTCACCGGGGTCGCGATCACGTCGCCCACCGCCAGGTCGGCCGGGACCAGGCCCTCCCGAACCAGCAGGTCGCCCGACTCGCAGTGCTTGCCCACCAGGCGGATGGGCATCTCGCGCCGGGACGACGCGGCCCGGGGCAGGAACGTCTCGTAGCCGCTGCCGTAGAGCACCGGCCGGGGGTTGTCGCTCATGCCGCCGTCCACGGCGACGTAGGTGCGCACGCCGGGGATGAACTTCACCGTGCCCACCGTGTACAGGGTGACCGCCGCGGCCGCGGCGATGGCCCGGCCCGGCTCGGCCGCCACGGAGGACCGGATCCCGGCGTCCCGGCACCCCTGCACGATCGCGGCGGCCCACTCGGAGATCGTGGGTGCCTCCTCCCCCGCCACGTAGGCCACGCCCAGGCCGCCACCGACGATGAGCTCCGGCAGGTCGGCCTCGCACCACGAACGGGGCCACGGCCCGCAGGCCCTCCAGGAAGTTGCCGACGCTGAAGACCTGCGACCCGATGTGCAGGTGCAGCCCGACCAGCTCCACCGAGGACGACGACCGGGCCCGCTCCACCGCCTCCGCGGCCTGTCCGGTCGGCAGCGGGAAACCGAACTTGGAGTCCAGGTTGCCGGTGCGGACGTGCTCGTGGGTGTGGACCTCGATGCCGGGGTTGACCCGCAGCAGCACCGTCGGGCGGAGCCGACCCGCCGGACACCAGCGCCTGGATGCGGTCCAGCTCGTCGTGGCTGTCCACGACGATGCGGCCGACGCCGAGCTCCAGGGCCTGGCGCAGCTCCGCGGTCGACTTGTTGTTGCCGTGCAGCACCAGTCGGTCCGCCGGGACGCCGGCCGCGACGGCGACGTCCAGCTCGCCGCCCGTCGCCACGTCCAGCCGCAGGCCCTCCTCGTGCACGAGTCGGGCCATGGCGCGGCACAGGAAGGCCTTGGTGGCGTAGATGACACCGTCGGGTCCGAGCACGGACGTGGCCTCCCGGCAGCGGGCCCGGAGGTGGGCCTCGTCGTAGACGAACAGCGGGGTCCCGTACTCCTCCGCCAGGTCCAACAGGTCGACGCCCCCGATCGACAGACGCCCGTCGGGAGCGACGACGGCGGTGTCCGGCAGCAGGCGCAGGGGCAGGGGGTCCACGGTCGGCCGGCTCACATGCTCTCGGGGGCGGAGACCCCCAGGAGGTCCAGCCCGACGCGCAGGCCCACGCCGGCGGCGCCGGCCAGCCACCACCGGGCCTGGCGCAGGTCGTCGGGGGTGTCGGGGCTCAGGATGGGACAGTCGTGGTAGAAGCCGTGCACCGCCCCGGCCAGCTCCCGCACCCACGTGGTGACCTTGTGCGGGGCCCGCTCCCGGGCGGCCAGGACCACCACCTCGGGCAGGACGAACAGCTGGCGCAGGATCTCCAGCTCGCGGTCGTCGGTGAGGAGCGACAGGTCGACCTGTGCCAGTGGCAGGCGCTCGATGCCCCGCTCCGCCGCGACGCGTCCGATCGAGTTGATGCGGGCATTGGCCATCTGGACGTAGAACACCGGGTTCTCGTTGGACTGCTGGATGATGAGGTCCAGGTCCACCGTCTGGGGGGAGTCGACCGACTGCAGCAGGTAGGTGAGGCGGACGGCGTCGGCGCCGACCTCCTCGATGAGGTCCTCCAGGGTGATCAGGTCCCCGGCCCGCTTGGAGATCTTGACCTCCTCACCGCCCCGTTCCAGGCGCACCAGCTGGGTGATCACCACCTCCAGGTCGTCCGGGTCGTGGCCCAGGGCCTGGATGGCGGCCTTCATGCGGGGGACGTAGCCGTGGTGGTCCGCCCCCCAGACGTTGATGACCAGGTCGAAGTCCCGGGCGAACTTGTCCCGGTGGTACGCGATGTCCGGCAGCAGGTAGGTGAACTCACCGTCGCTCTTGACCAGGACCCGGTCCTTGTCGTCACCGAAGGCGGTGGAGCGCAGCCACACCGCACCGTCGGCGTCGAAGGCCATGTCCCGCTCCCGCAGGTCCGCGAGCGTCTCCTCGATGGCGCCGGTCGCCACCATGGCGCGCTCGGAGAACCAGGTGTCGAAGCTGACACCCAGCCGGCCGAGCACCCGCTGCTGGTCCGCGATGGCGTGGGCCTCGCCCCACTCCAGCGGGTCGGCGTCGTCGGGCATGAGCGCGGCCCAGTCGATGATGTACTGGCCCTGGTAGCCGCCCTCGGGCGGCTCCTGGCCCGCCTTGCGGGCCGCCAGGGACGCGGCGAACGTCTGCATCTGCACGCCACGGTCGTTGACGTAGAACTCCTCGGAGACGTCGTGGCCGCAGAACGCCAACAGCCGGGCCAGGCTGTCGCCGTAGGTGGCCCCACGGGCGTGGCCGGCGTGGACGGGCCCGGTGGGGTTGGCCGAGACGTACTCCACCATCACCCGGCGGTCGGCGCCGGAGTCGTTCCGGCCGTAGTCGGCGCCCGCCCCGATGACCACACCGACCAGGTCGTGGAGCCAGTGGTCGTCCAGGCGGAAGTTCACGAAGCCCGGTCCGGCGATCTCCACCGCTGTGACGTGCGGCGGCGGCGCGGCCGAGACCACCTCCACGATCTGCTGGGCCAGCTCCCGGGGATTCCGTCCCGCCGCCCTGGCCGAGGTGAGGGCCACGTTGGAGGAGAAGTCGCCGTGCTCGCGACGCGCCGGCTGCTCCAGGTGGATCTCCCCGGGCGGCTCGACACCCAGCTGGGACAGGGCGTCACGGAGTGCGGCGGTGAGGACGTCTCGCATGGGGAAGCGGGCTCCGGAGGTCGGGAACGGCGATGGTACTTCGGGCCCTCCGGCCGCTCCGAACCGGTTCTGCGATGGCGGCGCCCACCCGGCCGTGCGCTAGGGTCGACCCCCGTCGCCCTCGTAGCTCAGGGGATAGAGCATCGCCCTCCGGAGGCGTGTGCGCAGGTTCGAATCCTGCCGAGGGCACTCAGGTCCGGCGACCCGGACGTTCAGCCGCAGGTCACCCCCGCCGGGGGCGTCCCCGGGGTCCAACCCGGCACTGCGGTGGTCGTCGTGGTCGAGCTCGTCGGTGCGCCGGCGGTACCCGAGCCGGTCGTTCCGGAGCCGGAACCAGAACCGGTGGTGGACGCGTCCGTGCCGCCGGGGCCTGCCCCCGTGGTCTCCGGCACCTCGGCCGGCTCGGAGATGGCGTCGAAGTCGGCGCCGATGACCACCGTCACCGACCCGGCCGGCAGCTTCTTGTCCTCCTTGAGCACCGGCTCGGGGCTGATCCACGCCGCCACCAGCTCACCCATGGCCTTGCCGCCCTTGGCGTACCGCACCACCGTGCGGTCCGCCGGGTCCGGGGCGGAGTCGACCGTGCCGCTGACGAACCCCCCGTCGGCCAGCACGAACGAGACGCGCCGCGCCTCGCCCTGGGTGTCCGTGCCGTTGAGCACGTTGACGGTGACGTCGGACGCCGACGGCGGCGGCACCGTGGTGGTGGTCACCGATGCCGCCGTGGTGCCGCGGAAGATGTCCAGCACCGGCTGGGCCGCCGGCTCGTCCAGCAGCACCACGGACGCCCCGCCGCTGGTGGTGTGGCCGGTGACCGGCAGGCTGTGGGTCTGGAGCCGCTGGGGATCGAAGTCCGAGAACTTCTGGGACAGGTCCAGGATCTCCGACACGCCGATGGCATCGTCCAGCTTCACGTTGTCCACGCCCGCGTCGACCAGTCCCTTGACCCGGCCGATGTCGTTCAGACCCATGCCCTTGGCCCGGGCCAGGGCGGAACGGGCCAGCATCTGCTGGCGGGTCATGCGCCCCAGGTCCCCCGTCGGGTCCGAGACCCAGCGGGACCCGTTGTTCCACTCCAGGTGCCGGGAACGGGCGAAGGCCAGGCCCTGGTAGCCGTCCAGCACGGTGCAGCCCTTGTCCTCGATCCGGAGGCCGGAGTTGCGGTCCCGGACCGGGTGGTCGAAGTACATGGGAACCCCGCCGATGGTCTCGATCAGGTCCTGGAACCCGGCGAAGTCGACCTCCACGAAGTGGTGGATCGGGATGTTGAGGCTCTGCTGGATCGTGTCGATCACGTCCTGGACCGAGTCGGAGTACGCCGTGTTGATGCGCTGCTCCTCCCCCGTCCCGGCGATCGGCACCCACAGGTCTCGGGGGATGGACAACATGTCCACCCGTTCCCCGTCGGGGTCCACCCGCATGACGGCGATGCTGTCCGCCCGGCGACCGGTGGGGGCGTCGTCGCCCAGCATCGCCTCCGATCCGGCCGCGCCCTCCTTGATGTTCTCCCGGCTGTCGGAGCCGACCACCAGGTAGTTCTGCGGCTCGGCGGGAGCGGCGTCGGCCAGGTCCAGGTCCAGGCGTCGCAGCTGGGAGAAGCTCCAGAAGCCCCACGCCGCACCCACCACGGCGACGAGCCCCAGCACCACCACCACCGACAGGGTGCCGAGCAGGAGCCGCTTGGGCCACCGGCGGGCCGGGGCGGCCTCACGACGGCGTCGACGGACCACCCGGGTCGGGTCCTCGATGGGACGTCGCGACGATTCGTCGGAGGCGGAGTCTCTGGGCACAGGTGGGGGGGGTGGGTCGGCTCGGTCCGGCGGGCGGTGCGCGTTGGTGACCGGGCCCGCCGACCCAGTGAAACTAGCCGCGACCGCCCCCGGACCTCAGGACGGGGGCCCGGCTCCGGGGCGGTCTCTCAGGAAGCAGCGGACCGGATCAGGCTCACTTCGTTCCCTCGACCGCGCCCACAGGCCGGGTCACTTCGTTCCCTCGACCTTGGGCTCCCGGGGCAGGCCCAGGACCTTCTCGCCCACGATGTTCCGCTGGATCTGGGACGTTCCGCCCCAGATCGTCTCCGACCGGGAGAAGAAGAACGCGGACATCATCTGGCTCACCCGGTAGGTCGGCCGGCCGTCGGCCCGCATGGCGGCGGGCCAGGAGTTCCCCTCCGGACCGGTGGTGGACAGCATCGACTCCGCACCGAAGATGTCCAGGGCCAACTCCATGGCGGCCTTGTGCATCTCGGACCAGAACATCTTGTTGGTGGCGCCCAGCACGGCCACGCCCATGTCCCGCTTGCCCTGCACGGTGGCGGTCAGCGAGCGCAGGCCGTTGATGCGCAGGATCTGGATCTTGGAGTAGTACGCCATCAGCCGCTGGCGGATGATCGGATCGTCGATCTTCCCGTTCGCGGTGGCCTGCTCCACCATCAGTCGGTACTCCTCGGCGAAGCGCCGGTAGCCGGTGGTGGCGGACATGCCCCGCTCGAAGGTGAGCGTGTCGTTGGCCACCTTCCAGCCGTTGTTGAGGCCGCCCACCACGTTGTCGATCGGGCACCGGGCGTCGGAGAAGAACACCTCGTTGAACTCCGCGGTCCCGTCGGGCTGGACGATGCCCCGGACCTCCACCCCCGGCTGGTTCATGGGCACCAACAGGTAGGAGATGCCGGCCTGCTTCTTGACGTCCGGGTCGGTCCGGGCCAGCACGAAGCAGTAGTCGGCGAACTGGGCCTGGGTGGTCCACACCTTCTGGCCGTTGACCACCCACTCGTCGCCGTCCTGGACCGCGGTGGTCTTGAGCGACGCCAGGTCGGAGCCGGAGTCGGGCTCGGAGAAGCCCTGGCACCAGCGCATGGAGCCGTCCAGGATCTTGGGCAGGAAGTACTTCTTCTGCTCCTCGGTGCCGTTCATGAGGATGGTGGGTCCCACCAGGGTGTCGCCGAAGAAGTCGGCCCGCATGGGGGCCTTGGCCTTGGCGAACTCCTCGGCCAGCACCACGCCCTGCATGGTGGACAGGCCCTTGCCGCCGTACTCCTCGGGCCAGGTGGCACAGATCCATCCACCCTCGAAGAGCTTCTGGGTCCACTCGTCGTTGAACTGCTTCTTCTGCTCGGGGGTCATCTCGAACCCCTCGTCGAACCAGCCGGCGGGCAGGTTCTCCTCCAGCCAGGCGCGGATCTCCGCGCGGAACTCCTCAGCCTCGGGGGGATAGGTCAGGTCCATCCCCCAATTCTTGACCCATCGGTCAAGTTCCGCCAGCCGGGGCCGTCACCGGCTGGTCGACCGCAATGGCGGGATCGGGCGGACCGATCTGGAGCAGTACGTCGTCGGCACCCTCGGGAGACGGCACCTCGACGACGCCGATCCGACCCGCAGTGACGGTCACGGCGACGGTGCACACGGTCTCCGCTGCGGGATCCACGGCTCGTCCGTCGCCGGAGCAGGCATCGGCGGGGATGTCGACCAGGTAGACACCGGGCCGGCCGGACGCGGCCGCGACCCGGAGCGGGTCGCCCAGGAATCCGAACAACACACCGAAGGCGTTCCCGCCCTCCTCGGTCAGCAGCATGGCCGCGGCATCTCCCTCGGGTGGGACCTGCCACTGTCGCGAGCCGATCCACACCAACGCAGAGCCGTCCGACTGGTCCAGACGGAACCGGTCCGAGGGCTGGTACCGGAGCTTGTCCACCGGTTCCGACCCGACCGTCACGGTGGCTCCCCAGGGGCGGGCCATGGTCGCCTCGACCGACTGAGCGACGACCTGCTCCGGTGGGGGGGTGTCCGGATCCGGATCCGCGGGGGCTGTCACGGACGGCCCTCCGTCGAGGGGGTCGACGGTGCGGACCCGTTCGTCCCGGTTGACCAGCACGACTCCGACCCCGACCAGCACCGCAAGCACCGCGGCGGCGACCGGCACCCACCAGCGCCGACGCTCCCGTCGGGCCGTCAGGGGGACCACCGCCGGGCCCGGGTCCTCTGACGGATCGGCGGCGTCGGTCGCTCCTCCCCGGGCCGGCGGATCCGTTCCGTACCCGGACGCGACCGTGGGAAGGTCCAGGGTCATGCCGGCGAGCTCGTCGTCAGCGGCTTGCAGCAGCAGGTCACGCAATCGGTCAGACATGGTCGTCCCCTTCGAACTCGCAACCCAGCAGGTGAACGAGCGCGGCCCGTCCTCGCTGGAGGTGTGTCTTGACCGCGGGCACTCCGATGCCCATCATCCCGGCCACCTCCGCCACCGGTAGGTCGGCCATGTGGTGCAGGACGACCGCCTCACGCTGACGTTCGGGGAGGCTCAGCAGTGCGGCCGTCACCTCGCCGCTGGTCGGTGCCTCGGCCGGGCCGACGGCCCCCGTCGGCAAGGCAGCGAGTCGGGCCAGGGCCACTCCCCCTCGCTGGTCCGATCGCCACCGGTTGCGAACGATGTTGAGCGCCACGGTCCGCAGCCACCCCACCGGGTTCCCGTCGGCGAGGCGCCCCCAGTCCTGGAAGGCCCGGGTCATCGCCTCCTGGGCCACGTCGCGGGCGTCGTCGGCCCGCAGCGTCAGCCCCCAGCAGAACCGGAGCAGGTCGGCCTGTTCGGCGGCGAAGAACTCGTCGAACCCGAGCCGTCCGACCGGACGGGACGTGCTCATCCCCGTCGTCGACCGCACGTCGTCCTCCCCCGCCAGGCCCTCACCATCGTCCTCCATCGCACCGGTCGCTCCTCCCTGGACACGCTGAACCCCCGTGACAGGTCCTCAACCCCGCAGGTTCCCGGGAGGATGACACGAGGGCCGCACTCAGTCCCTGACCGCCACCAGCACCGGGACCCGCCCCCGTTGGATGGCCGCGATCCGTGCGGCCAGGTCCTGCACCGTGGCGTAGCGGACCGCGGCCAGCGGATCGCCCGGCGGCGCATCGGCGCCCTCGGCGATCACCCGCTCCCGCTCCGCGGTGAGGCGGTCGATCTCCTCCAGCTGGTCGGCCGGGATCGGCTGGTACTCGTCGACGACCCGCCACCCGTCGTCGACCAGCTCCTGTCGGGCCGACGGCGGCGCCACCTTCACCTGCAGCGCCCCGGTGCCGTCACCGCCCCGGTGCTCGCCGAACCGCCAGCCCTCCTCCGCCACGGTGGTCACATCCAGCCCCGCGTCCTCCAGGCGGACCAGCGCCCCTGCCATCACGTCGCGGGACGGATCGTCGGGCGTGGCCACCATGTGCACCGGTCGGTCGCCAGGATCGGCCTCCAACACCGCGGCCACGACGGCCTCCACGCTGGGGGCGTAGTCGGCCAGGGGATTGTCGGCGGTGACCTGCTGGACGCACAACAGCGCCCCGAGCCCCACCGCCACCGCCGCGCCCCCGGTCACCAGGGCGGGACGCAACCGGTCGGGCAGGGCCCGGGCCACCGCGGCGAGCCCGACGGCCATGACCACCGCCACGACGGACCGGTGCGCGACCAACAGGTAGCTGAACACCACGCCCTTGATCGACGCCGTGGCCACCACCGTCGCCACCAGCGCGGTGGCGCTGATGAGCGACGCCCGCACGTAGGCGTGATCGGCGCGGCGCACCGCCACCACCGCCCCGGCCGCGGGCACCACCAGCCAGACGGGGACGCGTGCCGCGGTGGCGGTGATCTGCTCGACCAGCGTGCCGGCGTCCACCCAGGCCGGGTGCCACGCGAAGAAGCGACTGACCAGTCCGGCGCCCGCGGACATGCCCACCCTCGACTCCGGGCCGGACAGGTCCTGCGCCATCCGGGTGACGTTGCCGGGGTCACCGGTGAACTGCTCGACCAGCGGGGGGATCCACAGCACCGCCGCCACCCCCGCCCCCCAGGCCGCGGCCCGCCATGGAACGCCCGGCGGGGCCTCGTCGGACCGGGACCGGCCACGGTGACCCCAGATCGCCAACGCGGTCGCCACCACGGTGACGCCCCCGACCAGCGGGAGGTTGCCGATGTGGGACTGCACCAGCAGCGTCCCGACCGGGAGGATCAACACCGCGGCCACCCGCTCCCGCTCGCCCCAGCCCCATGCCAGCACCACCATGAGCCCGGCCATGACCAGCGCCACGTACGGGTTCCACGCGGTGCGGACCAGTTCCGAGGGGACCGACAGCAGGACCAGCTCCAGGGCCACCAGCACCGCGACGCCGGCAACCCGGTCGACCGTGCGGGCGACCCACCACGCGGCGCCGACGGCCAGGGCGTGGCCCACCATGGCGCCCACCAGCAGCCCCGCCCCGGAGGAGCCGAACAGCCGGTACGGGAGCGCCAGCGCCAGGAACTGGGCCGGACCGGGATGGCTCCAGCCGAACCGCGAGTACACCCCCAGCAGGGGCAGGTGCGACGGCACGTCGCGCACCCGCATCTCCACCAGGGCCTCGTCCCCCACCGGCAGCCAGCCCTGCTGCAGCGCGCGCACGCACCCGATCGCCAGGGCCAGGCCCAGGACGGCGAGCGCCACCCACTCCAGCGGCGTCACGCCCGCGAGCCGCTCGGACGGCGCCGTCGCGGTGGGGTCGGGCCGGGCGTCGTCCACGGGCAGGCACGCTACCGAGGGAGGTGCCGTGGGGTCCGCCATCGGGAGCCGCGGGTAGATTCCGCCCATGTCGCTGGCCGAGCAGCTCGAAGCAACCGCCTCCACCCGCTGGATGAACCAGTGGAAGGAGCTCAAGGCCGAGGTCATCGACCCCGGGCTGTGCACGGGCTGCGCGGGCTGCGTCATCTCCTGTCCCCACGACGTGATCGGTTACGACCACGAACAGGGCGGCTACAAGCCGTTCCACCTGGAGGACGAGCTGGGCCCGGACGACTGCGTCCACGGCCAGAAGGGCTGCACCACCTGCACCCGGGCCTGCCCCCGGTTCCGCCTGTGGGAGGGCCAGGCCGACGACCACCTGTTCGGCCGCCTCCGGGCCGAGGACGAGGTGGCCGGCGTGTACCAGGACATCCTCCTGACCCGGGCGGCGGACGACCACGTGAACGAGACCGGACAGGACGGCGGGCTGGTGTCGGCCATCCTGATCTGGGCCATGGAGCACGACTACATCGATGCCGCCCTCGTCTCCTACCTGGAGGGCGGCCAGGCCGGCTCCTGGAAGGCCGTGCCCGGCGTCGCCGCCACCAAGGAAGAGGTCCTGGCCTCCGCCGGCAGCCGGTACACGTACTCGGCCAACACCCTGGCCATCGACCAGGCCCTGGAGGCCGGCCACAGGCGCCTTGCCCTGGTGGGCATGAGCTGCCAGTCGTCGGTGCCCCCGGTCATGTGGGCCCGCAAGGCGGGCAAGATCTCCAAGCCCATCGTGTTCAACCTGGGCCTGTTGTGCTCCAAGACCTTCGACGACGCCATCTTCGCCGAGCTGTTCTGGGCCAAGTACGGCCTGGCCAAGGAGCACATGGTGAAGATGAACATCAAGGGCGTGTTCCAGATCTGGATGGACGACGGGGCGTACCACGAGATCAACCTGAAGGAGTGCCACGCCTGGACCCGGGAGGGCTGCACGCACTGCCCCGACTTCGCGGCGGAGCACGCAGACATCTCCTGCGGCGGGATCGGCGAGAACGCCAACTGGACGCTCACGATCGTTCGCACCGACCTGGGCCGCGAGATCATCTCCCGCATGATCGACGCCGGGGTGATCGAGGCCCGGCCCGGCGACTCGGACCCCGGCGCCATCGCGCTCATGCGCAAGCTGGCCGAGAAGTCACGGTCGCGCTGGCCCGCCACGGCCGAGGCCAGCGTGAGGGTGGGGCTACCGGAGCCGAAGCGGAAGGCTCCCGCTCCGGCCTGACGGTCCGTGCGGCCGCCGGGGGCGGGGACCGGTCAGGCCCCCCTGGGGCTCAGGCCGCTTCGGTGCAGCTGTCGAAGACCGACTGGATGTTCTTGGGGACCTTGATGTCGCCCGCCGACTCCTCGGCCTGCTGCTCCTCGAACTTCTTGGCGTCGTCGAAGGGGACCTTGTCCTTCAGCCCGTCGAGGACGCACTTGCAGTAGTCCTCCGGCGCCTGGGGCCCGCCCTCGTCGGCCGCCTGCTGCTTGCAGCCGAAGGTGAAGTTGGCCTCGTAGGCGTCGTCGTAGCTGGTGGGCTGGGTCTGGGCGCCGCAACCGGTCACGAACACGGCCACGGCAGCCACGACGGGCAGCAGCAACAGGCGGGCGGGGCGGGGGCGGCGGGCGGGCATCAGGGTCCTCGGGACAGGTGTCAGGGCGGGACCACCGTAGCGGCCCCCACCCGTCGCGCCCCAACAGCCCACCCACTCCCACCGGGAACCACCTCCACAACTTCAGGGCGCCCCGAAGGGCGCCCTGCCCCCACCGGGGACCACCTCCACAACACGTCAGGGCGCCCCGAAGGGCGCCCTGACGCTGGATGGCTGGGTTGGGATTGGGTTGGGATCTCGTCCCGTCGCCGTCAGGGCGACGGGAGTCGGGTCAGTCGGACCACAGGGAAGCAGCCCGGTCCGGGTCGTAGTCGAACATGTCCACCGTCACCCCGAACGCCGCCGTGTCGGTCAGCGGCAGGGCCCGCTCGGCGATGCGGGGGGTGACGGCGACGGCGAGTGCACCCCACAGTCCCTTGCGGCCCCTGGGGGCTGCGGTGGGCACCGCCACGAGGTGGTCGACCAACTGGTCGACCGACACCTGGTGGCCCTGGCCCTGGGGGGTGATGTGCATCGTTCGCATGCCAGCAACTGTCGGCCCGTGACCCCCACCTCCGGAGGGCCGAACGACCCAAATGGGCCCGAATTGGTCCCGCCGGACCCCTCCCACGGGCCGAACGGCCCACGCTCCCGACGACCGGCTCACCCGGGGCCGGTCGAGGACCCCGTGAGCTCCCGCGCCCGGGCGAACACGGAGTCGAGCATCTCCTCGGTCAGGCGCCCGGTGAAGGTGTTCTGCTGGCTGACGTGGTAGCAGCCCAGGAGCACGGTGCCGTCCGGGGCCACCGCCTCCGCGCCGTGCCCGAACTTCGGGGCCCGGTCGAAGGCGAGCAACTTGGCGGCCTGGGTGAAGCCGAACGCCCCCAACGCCACCACGACCTCGACGTCACCCAGGAGCGCGTACTCCGCCTCCAGCCAGCCCCAGCAGGCGTCACGCTCCTCCGTGGTCGGCTTGTTGGCCGGCGGGGCGCACCGGACGGGAGCGGTGATGTAGGCGTCGGTCAGCTCCAGGCCGTCGTCCCGGTCGGTGGAGCCGGGCTGGTTGGCGTACCCCGCCCGGTACAGCGCCCGGTAGAGCCAGTCGCCCGACCGGTCCCCGGTGAACATCCGGCCGGTGCGGTTGGCGCCGTGGGCGGCCGGGGCCAGGCCCATCACCAGCAGGCGGGCAGCCGGATCGCCGAACCCGGGAACCGGCCGGCCCCAGTAGTCCTGGTCCCGGAAGGCGGCCCGCTTCTCCCGGGCGACGTCCTCCCGCCACGCCACCAGGCGCGGACAGCGCCGGCACGCGCTGATGTCCTGGGCGAGCGCCTGCAGGGGATCCACCGCCCGAGCATAGGATCCCCCTTGATGGCCTCCCGTTCCCCGAGCACACGACCAGCCACCCCACGACCAGCCACCCAACGGTCCGGCGGCCCCACCTCACGCCCCTCCCGTCGCTCCCGTCGTCCCCCCCGGCCCACCTTGGTGCTGCTGGTCCGCCACGGCCAGACGGCGACCACCGGTTCGGTGCTCCCGGGCCGCGCCCCCGGGCTGCACCTGGCCGAGACCGGCCAGGCCCAGGCCCAGCGGGCCGCCGACCGCATCGGGGCGCTCAAGCGGGTCGACGCGGTGTTCGCCTCCCCCCTGGAGCGCACCCGGGAGACCGCAGCACCCATCGCCACCGCGACCGGGTGCACGGTCAAGCGGGCCAAGGGCCTGCTCGAGTGCGACTTCGGCGAGTGGACGGGACGCAAGCTGGGCGACCTGCGCAAGCTCCCGGAATGGAGCCGGGTCCAGTCCAACCCGTCGGGGTTCCGGTTCCCGGGTGGAGAGTCCTTCGCGGAGATGCAGTCCCGCATCTGGGGCGAGCTGGAGCGCCTGGTCACCGATCATCCCGGCGGCACCGTCGTTGCCGTGTCCCACGCCGACCCGATCAAGGCCGCGGTGGCCATGGCCACCGGCGTGCACCTCGACCTGTTCCAGCGAATCGTCATCTCGCCGTGCTCCATCACGCCGTTGCTGTTCACCGCCGACGGCCCGATCGTGCTGGCCGTGAACTCCACCGGCGACGACCTCAGCACGCTGGCCCCGTCATGAAGGCCACCGGCGCATGAGCAGCTCGTTCCACTTCGACGACCTCGACGCCCTCGTTCCCGGCACCATCGGTGAGCCGGGCGCCCGCGTCTTCTACCTGCAGGCCCGTCACGGCGACCAGGTCGTGTCGTTCCGCATGGAGAAGGAGCAGGTGGGCATGCTCGGCCAGTACCTGGGCCAGCTCGCCTCCGCCATGGGGACCACCGACCCGGACCGGGACATCGCCGGCCTCATCGAACCCGTCCAGCCCGAGTGGGTCGTGGGTTCGCTGGCCGTCGGTGTGGACGAGGACGCCAAGCTCATCTTCGTCACCGCGGAGGAACTGGTCCCCGACGACGACTTCGACGAGGACTTCGACGACGACACCATCGACGAGCTCCTCGAGTCGGAGCCGTCCGGTGCGGAGGCGGTGTTCACGCTGCGGCTGGGACAGGCTGCGGCGTTCGCCGAGGCCGCCCAGGAGTTGCTCGCGGCCGGGCGGCCGCCGTGCCGGCTGTGCGGGCGGCCCATCGGCCCCGAGGGCCACGCCTGCCCCCGCTGGAACTGAGCCCACATGACGGCGGAGGACGGCGTGGGCGGTGCGTGGCACGAGCGGGAACCGGACGGGGCCGAGGAGTGGGACGACGGACCCGACCACCCCGACGACGGGGACGACGACGGCAACGTCGCCTACGAGTACGACGCCACGGTCGCCCCCGGGGACCCGGGCATCCGGGACGTGCTGGAGCAGGGCGACATCGAGGTCCTGGGCATGATGCCGTGGTCGAGCAACGGCACGTTCCTGGTGCGGGTCAGCGCCGGCGACGACCACGCCCCGGCCATCTACAAGCCGGAGCGGGGGGAGCGGCCGTTGTGGGACTTCCCGGGCGGGTTGTGGAAGCGGGAGGTGGCGTCCTCGGAGCTGTCCCGGTCGCTGGGCTGGGACCTGGTGCCCACCACCGTGGCCCGCACCGACGCCCCCATGGGGGTGGGATCGGTGCAGGCCTTCGTCCCGGCCCGGTTCGAGGAGCACTACTTCACGGTCAAGGACCGGCCCGGGTTCGCGGCCACCCTCAAGCGCCTCTGCGCGTTCGACCTGGTGGCCAACTCGGCGGACCGCAAGGGGGGCCACTGCCTCATCGACGACGCCGACCGCGTCTGGGCCATCGACAACGGCCTGACGTTCCACGCCGAGTTCAAGGTGCGCACCGTGATCTGGGACTTCGCGGGCGAGCCCATCCCCGACGACGTGGCCGACGCGCTCGCCGGCCTGGTCGCGGCCGGCCTGCCGGACGCCCTGGCGGCCCTGCTCGACCCGTTCGAGCGTGATGCCGTGCTCACCCGGGCCGGCGCGGTGCTGTCCGGGGGGCGGTTCCCCCACGACCCCAGCGGTCGGCGCTATCCCTGGCCCCTCGTCTGACCGGTGACCATGGCCCCGGGCGGAGCGACGCGATGAGCGGCGGCGGGCTGGACCGATGGATCGCGGGCGGCGACCTGGACGAGCTCCTGCGGGAGGTCGACCGCTGCTGCGACCGGGGCGACTGGGACCGGCTCCTGGTCCTGCGGGACCGGTCGCGGGCCGCCACCGAGCGGGGCCACCAGCTCTGGCCGGCGGCGTCGTTCGCCGAGTACCGCATGGCGCTCGACGCGCCCGCGGCGTGGGCCGGCACCGTCGTGCGGGACGGGACCGGGTTCCTGGCCGCCGGACCGCTCACCGAGGTGGTGGCCCAGCACCACACCTGGGCCGAGCTGGAACCGCACCTGGTGCCGGGACCGTGGCGGTCGCTGGTGGCCCAGGAACGGGTCCTGCGGGGCGAGGTCGTGGACACCGAGGTGGTCGGCGAGCCCGCCGGCGACGGGCTGCCGGGTCGACTCCTGGCCTGGGAGCCCGGCTACCCCCTGGCCGAGTACCGACCCGACGCGGCCCGCTTTCCCGCCCCGGCCATCACGCCGCCCCGGGAGCCGGTGACCGGCGGGCGGGTGCTCCGGCCTGCCTCGGAGGGGTCCGACGGTGCCCGGGCCCTGGAGGAGGTGGTCCGCCACTGGGCTGCCCACAGCGACGGCCGCGTGCGGTCGGTCGCGTTGGAGGGCACTGCGGCCGACGCCCTGGCGACGTTGCAGGCCGGCTCCGACGGGCCCGGCACGACGCTGCGGCGGTGCCCGGTGTCCGCCGCCGACGCCGCCGCGCTCCTGGCCTGGTCCGCCGCGTCCGGCGGGGCGCGGGGCCGGCGCCGGGGCATGGCCACGGGCCGCTTCGAGGCGTGGTGGGCGCTGGCCGTCCTGACGGCCTGCGAGGACCGATGGCCGGTGGATCCGGGGCCTGCGGCCGAGGAGCTCCGCTACTGGGTGTGGGCGCCGGACGAGGCCCCGGTGGGCTGGACGTGTCGCCTCGCCGTGGAGGACCCGGCCGACGGCCTGGCCTGGGTGCTCGACGCCACCGACCGGGCCTGACGGTCAGGCCGCCGCCCGGCGCAGCCCATCGTCGACGTCGGGCTGCAGAGGCCGCTCCGAGCGGCCGAATCAGCCCGAGATGGAGTTGTCGGCGGCAAGGGAGGTTCGGCGGCAGCCGGCCTGGTGGGTCAGGCCTCGATGTCGCCCAGGACCCGCCGCGTGTAGGCGTTCTGGAACACGCCGTGGGGGTCCAGCCCGGCCCGCACGGACTGGAACTCGTCCCAGCGGGGATAGGCGGGGGCCAGGTCGGCCGCGGTCCGGTAGTGCATCTTGCCCCAGTGGGGTCGGCCGTCCAGGTCGGCCATGATCGCCTCGAAGCCGTGGAAGTAGGCCTCATGCGGCATCGACCGGTACATGTGCACCGCGATGAACGCCGTGTCCCGTCCCGACGCGGTGCTCAGCGGGATGTCATCGGCGGCAACGGCGCGGACCTCCACCGGGAACGAGATGGGGATCCCCAGGCCGTCCACCAGGGCGCGCAGCCGCTGGAGGCCCTCCACCGCGGCCTCCAGGGGGATGGCGTACTCCATCTCCACGAAGCGCACCTTCCGGGGCGAGGCGAACACGCGGTAGGACCGGTCGTTGTACTCGACCCGGCCGGACGACGGGATGAGCCGGGACAGCCGCGGGATCAACGACGGCCGCCACGTCCCGATGCGGTTGAGCACCTCGAAGCCGTAGTTGGTCCACAACTCGTCCTGACGGAACTCCGCCAGCCGCGACCGGGGCGCCGGCGCCTCGTGGTTCCGGCGGTTCGACTTGGTCAGCGCCCAGCCGGTGTGCGGCACCCAGAAGAACTCGTAGTGGTCGTGGTTGCGGATCAGCGCGTCGAAGTCCTCGAGCACCTCGTCGACCCGACGGGGCTCCTCCACCGCGTGGAGCTGGAAGGCGGGCACCACCCGGAGCGTGATCGTGGACACCAGGCCCAGCGCGCCCACACCGACGCGTGCCGCGGCCAGGACCTGCGGGTTCTGGTCCGCGCTGCACTCGAGCACCCGCCCCGATCCGTCGATCAGGCGCATGGCCACGATGCCGCTGGACAGGTTCCCGAACGACAGGCCGGTGCCGTGCGTGGCCGTCGCCGTGGCTCCGGCCAGGGACTGGACGTCGATGTCGCCCAGGTTCGCGAAGGCCAGGCCCCGGGCCCAGAGGAACTCCGAGATGGCCCGGAGGCGGGCGCCGGCCTGCACGGTGACGGTGCAGGCCTCGCGGTCGACCTCCAGGATCCGCCCGTAGTCGGCGAGGTCCAACAGGATGCCGTCGGTCAGCGCCGTGTCCGTGAAGGAGTGCCCGGCCCCGACGGCCTTGACGGTCAGGCCGGCCGCGGCGGCGTCGGCGACGATGCGGCACAGCTCCGGTTCCGAGGTCGGGCGCATGACCGGAACACGGCAGCGCTGGTTGCCGGCCCAGTTGGACCACACCCGCACCTTGGGTTCGGACGCGACGAGGGCCCCCTGGCGGGGGCCCTCGTCGGAGATCGGGGTGACGCTCACCGGTTCTGGAGCGCCTCGATCAACTTGGGCAGGACCTTGTGCACGTCCCCGACGATGCCGAGGTCGGCCACCGAGAAGATCGGCGCCTCCGGGTCCTTGTTGATGGCGATGATGTTCTTGGAGCCCTTCATGCCCACCAGGTGCTGGGTGGCTCCGGAGATGCCCGCAGCGATGTACACGTTGGGCTTGACGACCTTGCCGGTCTGGCCCACCTGGTAGGAGTAGGGCACCCAGCCGGCGTCCACGATGGCCCGGGAGGCACCGGGCGCTGCGCCCAGGGCCTTGGCCAGGGTCTCCACCAGCTCGTAGTTGTCCTTCTCCCCCAGGCCGCGGCCGCCGGAGACGACGACGTCGGCGTCGTCCAGGCTGGGACCGGTCTGCTCCTCGACGAAGCGGTTGGTCACCGTGGCCGTGCCGGTGGCACCGAGGTCGGGGACCGTGAGGTCCTCCACCGCAGCGGCGCCGCCGCCGGACTCCTCGGCCGCGAACGACTTGGGCCGGATCAGGAAGATGTTGACCTTGTCGGTCGTGAACTTGGTGAACACGTTGGTCGTGCCACCGAAGATCGGCTCGACGCCGGCCAGCCCTCCGTCACGCTCGACCAGGTCCACCACGTTGGTGATGACCGGGGCGTCGAGCTTGGCCGACAGACGACCGGCGACGTCACGGCCGTCGTAGCTGGTGGCCAGGAACACGGCGTCGGGGCCGTTGCCGGCCTCCACCGCGGCGGCGATGGCGGCCGCCACCGGCGCGCCGAGCAGCGTGCCCTCGGTGCCGGGAACGTTCAGCGCCCTGGTCGCCCCGTTGGCGCCCACCGCAGCGGCGACGTCGTTGCCGGACACGGTCACGACCTCGACCGTGTCGGCCAGCTCACGGGCCTTGGCCAGCATCTCGAGCGTGGTGTTGGACACCGCACCGTCAGCCGCTTCGGCGAACACCCAGATCTTGGAAACAGTCATCTCTCGTCTCTCTCTTCTCTCGGTGTCCGGCCTCAGATGACCTTGAGCTCGGCCAGGAAGTCCACGACCTTCTGGAAGCCCTCGCCGTCGTCCTCGATGATCGTGCCGGCCTCTCGGGCCTCGGCCTCGGCGACCTCGATGATCTCCTGGCCGCCTCCGGTCCAGCCGACCTGCGAGGCGTCGAGCCCCAGGTCGGCGACGGTGACCTCGTCCACGGGCTTGGACTTGGCGGCCATGATGCCCTTGAACGACGGGTAGCGGGGCTCCACCACACCGGCGGTCACGGAGACCACGGCGGGCAGCGGGCACTCGACGTCGTCGTAGCCGGCCTCGGTCTGGCGCTGCACCTTGGCCTGGCCGCCGTCGATGGCGATCGACTTGGCGAAGGTGACCGACGGCAGGTTGAGGAGCTCGGCCAGCTGCCCGGGCACCGTGCCGGTGTAGCCGTCGGACGACTCGGTGGCGGTGAGGATCAGGTCGGCCTGGCCGGCGCGCTCCACGGCCTTGGCCAGGACCTTGGCCGTGCCCAGGGCGTCGGTGCCCTTCAGGGCGTCATCGGACACGAGCACGGCCTTGGCCGCTCCCATGGCCAGCGCGGTGCGCAGCCCGCCCACCTCGCTGTTGGGCGCCATCGAGACGAGGGTGACCTCGCCCCCACCTGCGGCGTCCACCAGCTGGAGGGCCATCTCGACGCCGTAGCTGTCCGACTCGTCGAGAATGAGCTTGCCGTCCCGCTTGAGGGTCTTGGTTGTGGGATCCAACGCGCCCGGGTCGGCCGGGTCGGGGATCTGCTTCACGCACACGACGACGTTCATGCGCGGAAGTCTGCCGCGGCCTACCCGTGGGTCACAAAAGCACCCCGGAGGAGGTCCTCCACCTCGGCGGCCGGAACGGGCCGGCTGAACAGGAAGCCCTGGCCGACGGTGCAGCCCAGCTCCGCCACCGTGCGGAGCTGGAGCGGCGTCTCGATGCCCTCGGCCACCACATCCAGGTCCATGCGGTCCGCCAGGTGCAGCACGGCCGCGATGATGGCGGCGTTCATGGGGTTGTCCGGGGCCTGTTCCACGAACGACCGGTCGATCTTGATCATGTCGGCCGGCAGCTCGGCCAGGCGGGCCAGCGACGAGTAGCCCGTCCCGAAGTCGTCGATGGCCAGGCGGACGCCGGCGTCCTGGAGGCGTTGGACGGCGATGGCGGCAGCGCCGGTGGCCCGGACCAGGGTGGTCTCGGTCAGTTCCACGATCAGGTTGGCGGTCGGCACGCCATGGGCGGCCAGGCGGTCCAGCACCAGGTCCGCGGCCCCCACGTCGGCGATCTGGCGACCGGACAGGTTGAGCGTGAGGTACAGGTCGGGGTGCTCGGCGTGCCACCGCCCCAGCTGGCCGCACGCCTCCTCCACCACCCACTGGCCGATCCGCACGATCTGGCCGGAGCGCTCGGCCGCGTCCAGGAAGTCGCCGGGCGGGACCAGTCCCCTGGTCGGGTGCTGGATGCGGACCAACGCCTCCACGCCCACCACCGCCAGGGACCCGAGGGCCACGATCGGCTGGTAGTGCAGCACCAGGTGGCCGTCGTCGAGCGCCGCCTCGATCTCCTCCCGCAGCGCGGCCTCGGAACGGGCCCGCTCGTCCATCGACCGGTCGTAGACCTCCCAGCGGTTCCGCCCCGCGTCCTTGGCCCGGTACATGGCCAGGTCGGCCCGCCGCAGGAGCTCATCGGCCCACAGGACGCCGTCATCGCTCGAGACCGTCGCCACACCGATGCTCACCGATGTCCCCACCGTGAGGCCCGCGATGTGGAACGGAGGGGCCAGGAGGTCGCAGATCCGCTGCGCCACCCGCCCGGCCTCGAGCCGGTCACCGACGTCGTCGAGGAGGAGCACGAACTCGTCGCCCCCGACACGGGCGCACAGGTCGCTGTCCCGGAGCACGCCCTGCAGCCGCAGGGCGACGCCGGCCAGCAGCTGGTCGCCGACCTCGTGGCCGAGGGAGTCGTTGACCTCCTTGAACGTGTCGAGGTCCAGGTAGAGCAGCCCCATGACGCTGTGGTCCTGCTTCACCCGCTCCAGGCCGGCATCGACGTGCTCGAACAGGGCGTAGCGGTTGGCGGTCCGGGTCAGGGGGTCCTGGCGGGCACGGCGGGTGAGCTCCTCCTCGGCGGCCTTGCGGGCCGTGATGTCGGAGATGGCGATGAGGGCACCGGTGTAGGTCCCGCTCTCGTCGAACTGGGCCACGGAGCTGCCCCCGACCCACCGCTGGCCGCCGCCGGTGTGGCGGATGCGCGTCTCCACGCTCAGCACCTCGCCGTTGGAGCGGGCCGGGACCCAGGCCTCCCGGAGGCGCTCGAGCTCCACGACCGGGAACACCGACACCCAGCCGTGCCCGCGTGAGGCCGCGCCGTCCTGTCCGGTCAGCTGCGCCCACCGGTCGTTGGCGAAGGTGCAGTTCCCGACGTCGTCGATCTGGAGGATGGCCATGGGCGCGGCGCGCGCCAACTCGCGGAACCGCTCCACGGCCTGGCGCTCCTGCTGGGCCCGGAGCTGGCGCCGGGTCGACTCGTGGCGCTCCAGGACCTGGCGGACCAGGGTGAGGTCCCGCTCGACGAACAGGGGTCGCTCAGGGTCGAAGCGGGCCACCATCACCGCGCCCCACCGGTCACCGGAACGGGCCCACGGCACGCAGACGACCGACGTCGGCAGGTAGGCCGCGACCTCCGGACGGGACTCCTCGGGCAGGTCGTTCAGCAGTGCCGGACCGGCCACGTCCTGGATCAGGAGCGGCTCCCCGGTCCGGATCACGGTGCTCACCGGCGACTCGTCGGACTCGCTGAGGGGTTCGTCGCGGAAGAGCTGCTCCACCACCCGGACCCGGAACGGGTCGGGCGAGTCCACCGCGGCCAGGCGGAAGCCGCCGGCCTCGGTGGGCTCCACCACCATCGCCAGCTCCCCCACCTCACGGCCCAGGAAGCGCGCCAGCGAGGCCACCACCTCGTCCGGCTCGGTCACCTGCTGCAGCGCCACCGTGACGCCGTCGATCTGCTGCAGCACGGCGGAGTAGGCGGCCAGCGACTCGAGCGACTCGGCCAATGCCTCCTGGGTCCGCATGGCGTCGGACAGGTCGGTGTGCACACCGACGAACCGGACCGGCACGCCGGCGTCGTCCCGGATGGCGAAGCCGCGGCTGCGCACCCACACGGTGGACCCGTCGCGGTGCCGGTAGCGCAGCACCTGGTCGTAGGGCTGGGCCGGGTCGGCCAGGTGGCGGTGGAACGCCTCCTCCGCCAGCACGGCGTCGCCGGGGTCGACCGAGTCGCGCATGAAGTCGGCGCCCTCCACCGGCAGGTCGCCGTATCCCAGCAGGGCCCGGAACCGGTCCGTCATCCAGACGTGCTCGGGGTGTTCCAGGTCCCAGATCCACATCCCGTCCAGGGAGCCGTTCTCCAGGAACGCGACCAGCTCGCGGGTGGAGCGCACCCGTTCGAACAGCTCGGTGGCCAGGTAGTGCTCAGGCTCCCCGGACCGGGTGGGCGGGTCCGGGCGCGTGGGGTCGGCCGCTGGCCCATCCGTGTGGGAACCGGGCACCGGACCTCCCCTCCTGTCCCGCGACGTCACCCGTCGCGGGCGGTCCACCCCGGGACCGGGGCGGACCCTGATCCCATCGGCGCGCTCGGAGCCGGTGTTGAGCGAACTCCCGGGATCCGACCTCGCCCGGAACCCGCCCCGTTGGGAGACTGCAGGCATGCGGGTCCTCCTGGTGGTCAACGCGGCGGCGTCCTCGGTGACGGCCCGGCGCCGGGTCCTGGTCCGCAAGGCGCTGTCCAGGGGCAACGACGTGATCCTGGTGCAGACCGAACGTCGGGGCCACGCGACCGCCCTGGCCCGGGCCGCCGTGCGCAACGGCACCGAGTGCGTGGTGGTGCTCGGGGGCGACGGCACCCTGAACGAGGTGGCCTCCGCGGTGTCGGGCACCTCCTGTGCGCTGGCCGCGCTGCCCGGGGGATCCACCAACGTGTTCGCCCGCACCCTCGGCCTGCCGGAGGACCCGGTGCGGGCGGCGGAGGTCACCGCGGCGTCGTTGGCGGCGGGATCCATCCGGCCCGTCGGCATCGGCGAGGTCAACGGCCGGCCGTTCATGTTCCACACCGGGGTCGGGTGGGACGCGGCGCTGGTGGCAGAGGTGGAGCGCCGGGGCCGGCTCAAGCGCTACGCCAACCACCTGCTCTACATCTGGGCCGGCCTCCGCACCTTCCTCCGCACCTACGACCGGGTCCACCCCCACTTCCAGGTCTGCTTCGGTCCCGACGACCGCATCGACGACGCCTTCTTCAGCGTGGTGCTCAACAGCGACCCGTACACCTTCGTCGGCGGGCGGCCCTTCTCCATCTCCCCGGCTGCGGACATGCAGCGCCCGTTCGTGGTCGTCACCCTGCGGTCGATGGCGGTGCGCCACTTCCTGCCCGTCATGTTCCGCGCCCTGCGGGACCGCTCGGGCCTGCGGTCGGGCCGTTGGGTGGACGTGCGCACCGACGTCCGGTCGGTGACGATGCACCGCCGGACGACGATGCCGTACCAGGTCGACGGCGATCACCTGGGACAGGTCGACGAGCTCCGGTTCGAACACCGGCCCGACGCGGTCCGCCTGGTGGTGCCGGTCGGGTGGCGGGACACCCCGGACCGGGCCCGGGGCCCGGGGGGCTGATCCTCAGCCCCGTCCCAGGGCCCTGCGCCTCAGCCCCGTCCCAGGGCCCTGCGGGCCAGCCGGGGCACGTTCGTCACGATCCCGTCCACCCCCAGCAGCCCCAGGGCCTGGATCCGGTCGTGCTCGTCGACGGTCCAGGTGTTGATCCGCAGGCCGAGCCGGTGGCAGCGGTCCGCGAGCGCGGCGTCCACGAACGGGTCCCAGGGGTGCAGCGCCTGGTGGCCGGCCTCGGCCGCCCGCTCCGGGGCATCGGGCACGGCGTTGAGGTCGAACACCAGGAAGCCGGTGGCGAGCGCCTGGTCCCGGGCCCGGACGCGTTCCAGGGTGGGCCAGTCGAAGCACGACACCAGGACCTCCTCCTCCACCCCGGCTGCGGCGCGGGCCGCGAGCAGTCCGGTCACCGAGTCCGCCACCTCCAGGCCGTGCGGGACGTGGTCCCCGCCCAGGTCACCCGGCGAGTTCTTGATCTCCACGTTCACCCCCATCCCTGCGCACGCATCCAGCGCCTGGTCCAGGAGCGGCACCTCCGGCGGTCGTTCGTCACCCGCGGTGTCCCAGATCGTTCTGCCATCCCGATACCACGGATCGTGGTGAACGATCAGTGAGCCGTCGGAGGCCAGGCGGACGTCCAGTTCCACCCAGTCCGCCCCTTGTTCACGGGCCCCGACGAAGGCTTCGACCGTGTTCTCCGGGTGGTCGGCCGACGCCCCCCGGTGGCCGATGATGAGCAGTTCTCCCTGTCCGGACATCTTCCCGAAACTTTTCCTTTACACGTTGAGTGGTCGACGGTAGGTTCGAGCTTGTTCACGGATTCACAAGTTCCCAGCTCCTCAGAGCGGGAAACCAGGTCCGGGACATCATGCACCGGGGCGTGTTCTGGAACGCGTCCATGACCATCTACGGAGGAAACCGTGGCCCTCACCTCGAGCCGCAGCCTGAACGTGGCCACCGACGACTGGCGGACCGTGTCCGCGTGCAGCGACACCGACCCGGGGCTCTTCTTCCCCGTCGGCACCACCGGTCCGGCCCTCGAGCAGATCGCCGCGGCCAAGGCCGTGTGTGACACCTGCGACGCCAAGACGCCGTGCCTGCAGTTCGCCCTCTCCACCAACCAGGACTCCGGGGTCTGGGGCGGCACCTCCGAGGAGGAGCGCCGCAAGCTCCGCCGGGCCTACGTCGCCCGCCAGCGCCAGGCCGCAGCAGCAGCTGCCAGCTGACCCGGCGGGCGTGACACCCACGCCCCCCCTACAGACCGACCGAACGGCCTCCCCCCGGGGGAGGCCGTTCCGCGTCCGCCTCCACCCGGGACACCACCGGCACCGACAGCTCCACCTTGGTCCCGGGCCGGGGCGCGCCGGGGGTGGCGACGCCGAACTCGATCGTGCCCTCCAGCTCCGCCACCAGGCCGCGGACGATGGACAGGCCCAGGCTGGTGGACGTCTCCGGGTCGAACTCGGCCGACGGACCGGCCCCGTCGTCCACCACGGCCAGGCGCAGCGTCACCGCGTCGTGCGAGAGCCGGATCCGGACCCGGCCCCGCTCCCCCGGCGCCAGCGTGCCGGAGGGATAGGCGTGGTCCATGACGTTCTGCAACAGCTCGGTGGTGACCACGGCCAGCGACGTGGCCTCCGGCGAGGGCAGCTTGCCGGCGTCACCCTCGATGATGAACTCCACCGGCAGCTCGGGTGAGGTCAGCCCCTCCTCCACCATGCGCACGAGGGGGCGGACCACCTCGCCGAACTCCACGTCGTCGCCGTCGTCGCGCGACAGCGTCTCGTGCACGAGCGCGATGGAGCGGATGCGCCGGACGGATTCCTCGATGGCGGCCTTGGCCGACGGCTCCGTCAGGCGCCGGCCCTGCAGGCGCAACAGGGACGAGATGGTCTGGAGGTTGTTCTTGACCCGGTGGTGGATCTCCTTGATGGTCGCGTCCTTGGACACCAGGGCGCGGTCCCGGCTCCGCATCTCCGACACGTCCCGCAACAGGACCACCGCGCCGTCGACCCGTCCGGAGGTGATGAGCGGGATGCAGCGCAGCACCACGTTCACGTCGTCCCGCTCGACCTCCTCCACCGTGGGCCGGCCGTTGAAGAACGCCCGGTAGGTCGCGGCGGTCTCCGCCCCCAGGTCCGTCAGGTGCTCGCCCATGAGGCGGCGGGTGACGCCGAGGCGCCGGAGGGCGGACACGGCGTTGGGGGACGCGAACGCGATGCGGCCCATCTCGTCCAGCAGGACCACCCCGTCGCCCACGCGGGGGCCGCCGGTGCCGACGACCTCCTCGTCGGAGAACGGGAACTCGCCGTCGGCCACCATCCGGGCCAGCCGCTCGAAGATGCCCAGGTACACGCTGGCCAGGTCGCTGGCGTCACGGGCCAGCTCCAGGGATGCCTCCCGGGCCATCACGGCCACGACGCGGCCCCGGAACCGGACCGGGATGGCCGTGACCCGGATCTCCTCGCCCAGCCACACCGAGTCCACGACCTCGGAGGTGATGTGGCCGCTGGCCATGGCCTGGGCCACCAGCGGGCGCTGCGAGGCGTCCATGGTCCGCCCGACCACGTCGTCCAGGAACAACGTCTGGCCCGTGTTGGGGCGGACCTGGTTGACCACCAGGAACCGGTTGCGGCCCTCGTCGTGGCTGGGCAGGGCGACGTAGAGCAGCAGGTCGGCGAAGGCGAAGTCGGCCAGCATGCCCCAGGCCGCCACCAGCCGCTTGAGGTGCCGGGACGCCTCCTGGTCCACCGGCGGGACCACCAGCGCCACGTGCTCGGCGGTGAAGTCCTCGTCGTCGTCGACGTCCACCTCCTTGGCCGCGGCCAGGTCCCCCCGCAGGGGCGGCCCGGGGAAGGACGGGGGGACGGGTGGGACGTCGTCGGTCATCGCCAGATCTGCTCCCCCAGCCGGAGCAGGCCGGCCAGCGAGTGGATGTCGTCGTCGAAGTACGGGATGGTGGCGGTGAGCTCCGGGGTGGCGGACAGCTCGGAGCGCTGCTCCGCCTCCCGCCGGGCCACCACCTGGTAGTTGAGGAAGCTGTCGCCCACCTCGGACAGGACGTGGGTGAGCAGGTCGACGTTGTCCGCCGGCGGACCCATGGCCGGGCCCACGTCGGCCGCCACCTCGGCCGCCTGGTGCGACAGCGTGCGGGCCACCTCGCTGGCCTGGCGGTCCAGCAGGAACTCCGGCAGGACCTTGTTCAGCACCAGCGCCCCCACGTGGTAGCCGCGCTCGGTCAGCAGCTCCAGGAAGAACTCGGCCTCACGGGCCGGGGCCACCTCCAGGGTGGACACGACCAGGAACGTGGTCTGGGGGCTGCCCAGCAACGTGGTCACGGCCCGGGCCCGCTCCACGAAGCCGTCGTACATGGTCTGGAACAGCATGAAGAACTCGGCGATGTCCTCCAGGAACTGCGTGCCCAGGATGCGGTCGGCCACCGAGTAGAAGGGCTTGGAGGCGAAGCTGACCAGACGGGACCGGTACGGCGTGATCAACCACCGGAGCAGCCGGGACGAGAAGAAGTCCGCCATCCGGTCCGGCGCGTCCAGGAAGTCGATGGCGTTCCGGGTGGGTGGGGTGTCCACCACGATCAGGTCGTAGCGACCCGAGGTGTGGATCTCGTACAGGCGCTCCATGGCCACGTAGTCGTGGCTCTGGACGAACTTGCCGGTGATGTTCTGGTACAGCGGGTTGGCCAGGATGGCGTCCCGGGTGGCGGGGTCCGGCGCGTGCATGCGGACCAGGTCGTCCCAGGACTGCTTGGTGTCCAGCATGGCGGCCCACAGCTCGCCCTCCACCTGCACACCGGCCTCGGCGAAGGCGGACGCCGGCACCTGGGTCTCCACGTTGCCGAAGCGCTCCAGGCCGAGCGCGTTGGCCAGGCGCCGGGCCGGGTCCACCGTGAGCACCAGGACCTTCACGCCCAGGTGGGCGGCCGCCGCCGCGCCCAGGGCCGCGGCGGTGGTGGTCTTGCCGACGCCACCGGACCCGGTGGACACGACGATCTCCTTGGCCGAGCACAGCTGCTCGATCGTGGTGGTGCCGACGGCGCCGGCCTTCCGGGTGCGGGCCATCAGAACCCCAGCTCCTCGCCCAGGGCATCGGCGATGCGCGACGTCGCCCGGACCCCGTGGGAGCGGTGGAACAGGTACGGCAGGTACAGCAACGGCAGGCCGGCCGGCAGGCCCTCACGGAGCCGGTTCAGGTGCGGGACCCGGCTGCGGCGGAGGCTGACCGCCAGCTCCGCCCCGTCCAGGACCGGCCCGACGCCCTCACCCACCCGGTCCTCCAGCACCGACACCCCCGCCGGGGTGCGGACGACGTCGAAGATCTCCTCCTCGGAACGGCCGAACAGCTCGGGCAGGACCCGGTTGACCACCACGGAGGCGACGTCGATCTCGGTCTCGGTGCGGAGCCGTTCGATCAGCTCCAGCGTCTCGGACACCGGCATCTCCTCCGGCGCGGTCACCACCACGACCCCGGTCGTGTCCGCATCGGTGAGCATGTCGATCATCCAGTCCGTCTGGGACCGGACGAGACCGACCTTGACCAGGTCGTTGATGGCGACCGGGGCGGCCAGCTGTCCCACCACGTGACCGGTGGCCGAGGCGTCGACCACCACCAGGTCGTAGTGCCGCTCCCGCACCTCGAACGCCAGCTTGCCCACCGTCAGGATCTCCTTGACCCCCGGTGCCGCGTTGGCCACGAAGTCGAAGGTCCTCGCCAGCGGCCCCACCTTGGCCAGGAGCGGGATCTTGAGGTTGAGCCGCATGTACTCCTTGAGCGACTCCTCGGTGTCCATCGCCATGGCGAACAGGTTGGGCTTGAGCTCGGTCGGTTCGAACCGCAGCGGCCCGACACCGAAGAAGTCGGCCAGGTTGCCCTTGGCGTCCACCTCGCACACCAGGGTGCGCTGGCCCCTGCGGGCGGCCAGCAGCCCGATGGCGGACGCGACCGAGGTCTTGCCCACGCCACCCTTGCCGGTGACGAACAGGAGCTTGCGCTCGAGCAGCCCCAGTGACGACCGGCCCACCGGGCTGGGCCCGCTCAGGACGAGAATCCGAAGCTGCGGGCCTCTTCCGCGCTCCCGATCTCGATGAAGGCGATCTTCTTGGACGGGACGCCGATCTCCTTGCCCTTGCGGTCCGTCAGCCACAGCACCAGGTCGTCGTTCGCCAGGACCTCGTCCACCCGCTCCCGCAGGGCCTCCCGGCTGGTGTCGTCCGCGAGCTGGAGCTCGATCTCGCGGGGGGAGTAGGTCACGCCGATGCGCACGTCCACGTAGGGGATCTCCTCATGAGCAGCCGGCCCGTAGCGGGCACGGCGGGAGCTTCATGCTATTGAACGGGCATGCCAACGTCGACGTCGGGCCCCCGACGGCCCCTCCGGGCCGCTCCCGGGGCCACCGAACGACCATGACCGACCTGTCCCGGTTCCCCCGGATCCCGCTCGCCACCCTCCCCACGCCGCTGGAGGGGATGGACCGCCTCTCGTCGTCCCTGGCCGGGGACGACGGGCCCGGCCTCTGGGTCAAGCGCGATGACCTGACGGGGCTGGGGCTGGGCGGCAACAAGGTCCGCAAGCTGGAGTTCCTGCTCGGGGCCGCCCGGGCCGACGGGGCCGACACCGTCGTCACCTTCGGGGCCCTGCAGTCCAACCACGCCCGCCAGACGGCCGCGGCCTGCGCCCGGGTGGGGCTGGCCTGCGAGCTGATCCTGACCCGGGCGGTGCCCATCACCGGCGCCGCCTACGAGCGCAGCGGCAACGTCATGCTGGACCACCTGTTCGGCGCCACGTGCACCATCGTCGACAACGACGACGACCTGATGGCGGTGGCCATGGGGGCGGTCGAGGAACGCGTCGCCGCCCGGGGCGGCCGGGCCTTCTGGGTCCGCCCGGGCGGATCGGACGCGGTCGGCTCACTGGGGTACGTGGCCGCCGGGTTGGAGCTGGCGGGCCAGGCCCGGGACCTCGGCCCGGGCATCACCGACGTGGTGGTGGCGGTGTCCACCGGCGGGACCTATGCCGGCCTGCTCACCGGGCTCCGCCTGGGGGGCTGCGACGCCCGGGTCCACGGGATCGACGTGTACAAGCCCGTGGAACACACCGCAGGCACCGTGGAGCTCCTGGCCGCGGAGGTGGCCGAGCTGGTGGGCGTGGGACGGGTGGACCCGGCGGAGATCACGCTGACCGACGACTTCCTGGGCCCCGGGTACGGCATCCCGACGCCGGAGATGGTGGAGGCACTCTCACTGGTGGCCCGCACGGAGGGCGTGGTCCTGGACCCGGTGTACTCCGGAAAGGCCATGGCCGCACTGGTCTCCATGGTCCGGTCCGGTGCGTTCGGGGCGCAGGACCGCGTGGTGTTCCTGCACACCGGGGGGTCACCGGGGCTGTTCGCCTACGCCGACGAGCTGGCCGACCCCGCGGCGACCTGACCGTCCGGGCCCCGACGCGGAGCGGCGGACCCGGGCGGCGTGGTGGTCGCCGTGGGTCCGCCGGGCCTCCGGGGAACCGAACCGATGGGAGGCGGGACGGTTCCGGTCGGAGGCCGGCCCGAGGGAAGGTGGGCCGGCCTCCGACGAACCGGGTCAGTCGTCGGAACCCCCATGACCTGAGCCGCTGCCGGACCCGCCACCGGAGTGGTCCTCGGATCCGGGGGCGTCATCGCCTCCACGGCCGTGTCCGCCGTGGTCGTCACCACCGGATGTCGACGGCGCGGTGGTGGCCGGCGACGACGGGCCGGACCGGCCGTCGTCGCCACCCCGCCCGCGACCCTGGCCGCGGCCCCGGTCGTCGTCGGAGCGGGGAGCGACCGTGGTGGCCGATGCCGGCGCGGTGACCGGGGCGACGGTGGTGGCCGGAACGGGACGGCGGTCCCGGACCCGCACCCGCACGGCGCCGTCCTCGATCTCGGCCTGCACGTCGATGCGGCCACCGGCGGCGTCGAAGAACTTCACGTGGATCTCGTCGCCCTCGACCTCGGAGGTGGAGGTGAACCCTGCCAGGGGCGTGGCCGACACCAGGCCCAGTACCGACCCCTCGGTGATGACCACCTCGCCGACACCGGGAACCGGGATGGTCCGGGTGGCGGCAGGGGGGACGACCGACGTGGACGTCGTGGTGCTGGTGCTGGTCGAACCCGTCCCGCCCAGGTCACCCGGCCCCTGGTCCGGCGTGCCGTCGTCGTTGCCCCCCACCACGGAGGTGGTGGTGGACGGCGAGGTGTCATCGGCGCCGCCGACGGCGCCCACCGCCGTCACGCCGGCCACCAGCACTCCTGCGGTGGCCAACGCCGACAGTCCTCCGACTCCGAATCGCCTGATCACGGTCCTGGTCTGGGTCATCCTGGTCTGGGTCATCTCTCGTCCTCGCTGCTCGGGTGACGCCCGATCCGTGCCGGGCGACTGCAGGAAGACACGACGCAGCGGGCCGGAGGGTTTGGAACCGGCGGCAGGGGCCTGCAGACGAACGAGCCCTGGACGCCACCTGCCCGATTCCGTCGGGTGGCATCCGACGAACGGAGGCGGCCGAACTCAGCCG
Organism: uncultured Actinomycetota bacterium; assembly: GCA_963773765.1. Lineage (GTDB taxonomy): Bacteria > Actinomycetota > Acidimicrobiia > Acidimicrobiales > Microtrichaceae > CAVZCC01. The sequence goes on from CAVZCC010000008.1 coordinate 386,033, forward strand.
ACGCGGAGTTGGCCGTCCTCGACCCGGGCGTCGATGGTGGCCGTGCCCGACCCGGACCCGGAGCCTCCGCCGTCCCGGCGGAAGGTCACCACGGCCCGCGTCGCCGACTTCTGCTCCACCGACTCCAGGGACCATCCCGGGGCGGGCGCGGTCCCCAGGACGGTGAGGCTCGTCGCGGTCCATGCCACCGTGGCCGTCCCCCCGTCGGAGGAGAGGGCGCGGGTCCCTCCCGGTGCCGCAGTGGTGGGAGGGGGCGCAACGGGAGCGGTGGTGGCGACCGCGCCGGACGACGACCCCGAACCTCCCGGGCCCGGGCTCCCGGACGGCGATCCCGACGAGCCCGACCCGGACGGGACAGCCCCGCTGCCGGCCACCGACGTGGTGGTCTCCGACGGTGGTGCCGTCACGTCGGTGGGCACCGTCGTGGCGGGAACGGTCGTGTCCACCGTCGTGGTGGTGGTCGTGGTCACGCCCCGCGGGTCGTCTGCCAGGTCCACGCTCTGCTCGTCACCGCCGGACAACGCCAACGCTCCCAGCACGACCAGCACCACGGCCGCGGCCGATGACGCGGCGGCGATCGCCACCTGGCGCCGCTGCCGGGCCCGCCGGAACCGGGGCCGCAGGACCTCCAGGTCGGCGCGCGCGTCCGACGCGCTGGGCGACGGTCCGCGCAGGCGGGTCCGGAGCTGGTCGTCGAAGGCGTCGGCGGACGGGTCGTCGGGGTTCATGGCAGGTCGTCCCGGTGCTGGTGTTCGGACAGTGGTCGATGGGGGTGGTCGGGCTGGTGATGCGGCTGGTCCGGCTGGTCCGGTCCGAGGGTGGCGCGGAGTCGGCCCCGGGCCTGGTGGAGGTGGTACTTCACGGCCCCCTCGCTGAGGGACATGGCGGCGGCCACCTCCGCCACCGGGAGGTCGTCCAGGTAGTGCAGCGCCACCACTGCCCGCTGCTGCGGGGTGAGGTCCGCCACCGCCGCGCCCAGCTCGCCGTCGTGGAACGACACGGAGTCCGACATGCGGAGGTCGTCGTGCTGGCGGGACTCGGACCGGGAGGCCAGGCGCTGCAGGGCCCGTCGGCCCCGGACACGGCGACGGTGCACGTCGGTGGCCCGGTTGACGGCCACCCGCCGGACCCACCCGAGGGGGTCGTCCAGCCGGCTGACCCGCCGCCACCTCACGTAGGCCCGCTCGAAGGCGTCCGCCACGCAGTCGGCGGCCACGTCAGCGTCACCGCAGATGAAGGCGACGGTTCGGACCAGCCGGGGGTACCCGGCCAGGAACAGCGCGTCGAAGTCGTCCACGGTGGCGTGCACCGACCCCTCACCTGTCACGGATGTCCACTGCAGCACGGCCATTCAACCGAATGACACGACGCAACGGGCCCCCGGGTTTGGCTCCGGCCGGAAGAATCCCGCGCATCCCGTCAGATGATCTTGAGCTCCGGGTTGAACCGTCGGGTGGGGGCCAGCTCCACGTCGACCTGCTCCGCGATGGCCCGGAACGCGGCAGACGCCTCCGCATCGGGGTCGACGGCCACGATGGGACGACCGGAGTCGCCACCTTCCCGCAACGCCGGGACCAGGGGGATCTTGCCCAGGAACGGGACCTCGATCCGGTTGGCCAACTCCTCGCCTCCGCCCGCACCGAAGATCTCGTAGCGGGTGCCGTCGTCGCCGGTGAACCAGGACATGTTCTCGATCACGCCCTTGACGTCCAGGCGGACCTTGTCCGCCATGAAGGCCGCCCGCTGCGCCACCTTCTGGGCCGCGGGCTGGGGGGTGGTCACCACGTAGAGCTCGGCACGGGGCAGGAACTGGGCCAACGAGATGGAGATGTCACCGGTGCCGGGCGGCAGGTCCACCACCAGGTAGTCGGGCTCGTCCCAGTAGACGTCGGTCAGGAACTGCTCCAGGGCCTTGTGCAGCATCGGCCCCCGCCAGATGACGGGTTGGTCCTCCTGGACGAAGAAGCCCATGGAGATGCAGGTGACGCCATAGGCCTCGGGCGGCACGATCATCTGGTCGATCAGCACCGGCGGTCGCTCCACACCGAGCATGCGGGGGATGGAGAAGCCCCAGACGTCGGCGTCCACCACCGCGACCTTCTTGCCCCGCTGGGCCAGCGCGATGGCCAGGTTCGTGGTGACCGAGGACTTGCCCACGCCGCCCTTGCCGGAGGCGATCAGCAGCACCCGGGTGCGCGACGACGGATCGGCGAAGGGGATCGCCCGGCCCTCGGCGTGGCCATGGGCGGGCTGGGACCCCGCGGTGGCGCCGGGATCACCGTGGAGCTGCTCGCGGAGCGAGGCCCGTTCCTCGTCGGTCATCGACGTGAAGTCCAGCGCCACCGTCTCCACGCCCTCCAGGTCCCTGACCGCGGCGGTCACCCGCTGGGTGATCTCCGCCTTGAGGGGGCAGCCCGGGATGGTGAGGGCGATCTGCACCGACACCTCGGGCAGGGCGATGGCGATGGTGCGGACCATGTTCAGGTCCACGATCGATCGGTGCAGCTCGGGGTCCTGGACGGGGCGGAGGGCCTCGATGACGTCTGCTTCGGTCAGGGGCATGACGGACTGGTTCCTTTGGGGGTTGCCGGCGGCGGGCGGGCCGTCCGGATCGGACGGCCCTGGTGGGAAACGCCACCGGGGACCGCGAGCTTCCCCAATCCCCGGCCCGGCTTCAAGACGGGGTCAGGACCGGGGCTCGTACCACTCGTAGCGGACCGCCTGTCCGTCGGTCGTGCCCACCCCGATGGCCTGCACCGTGTTGAGCCACGCGTACCGCTCGTCGGAGGTCTCGAACGTGGGCGCCACGTGGAACGGCACCGAACCCGGGCCGTCGGTCACGTCCATGCGGCCCCGGTACTGGACGAAGATGAGCGCCCCGTCGTCGGTGCGGATGGTGGCCCGCACGTCCACGGTGCCCACGGTGCCGTTGACCACCAGCCAGTCCGCGGCCGAACCCGCCGCCAGGGTGCCCTGCAGCCGCTCGCCGGTCACGGTGCCCGACGCCACCTCGGCGATGACCCGCAGGCCGGCAGGGCCGTCACCGACCCAGACCGTCTCCCCCAGGGTGATGTCGACGGTGCAGAGGGGGACGAGTTCGAGCGCCATGGCCACACCCTAGGACCGGCCAGTGGGTGCGGGCCGGGGGGCCGAACGGGGCCGAACGGGCTCCACCGGTACGCTTGGCCCGTGGCCGCCCTGAGTCCTACCGAGTTCGCGTCGGCCGTCACCGCGATCACGTCGGCGTTCGGCGACCCCACACGCCGGGAGATCTACCTGTTCGCACATTCGAGCGACACCGGGGTGACCGCGTCGGAGGTGGCGGACAAGTTCGACCTCCACGCCAACGTGGCCCGCCACCACCTGGACAAGCTCGCGTCCGGTGGGTACCTGGAGATCTCCACGGAGCGGCCCGCCGGCGGTGCCGGGCGGCCGTCCAAGCGGTACCGCGCCTCCGCCGAGGAGGTCACCCTGGACGTCCCGGTGCGCCACGACGACGTGCTCGTCGAGCTCCTGGGCCGGGCGCTGGCAGAACTGGGCCCGGACCGGGCCGCGGCCCTGGCCGAGGAGGTCGGCGTGGAGTACGGCCGCACCATGGCGGGCGCCATGGGTGACCACACCACCAAGTCGTTCCGGGCCGCCCTGCACGTGGTGGCCGACGCCCTCTCCGCCCACGGGTTCGCCGCCCACGCCGAGAAGGAGGGCAACAAGCTGCGCATCGTCACGGAGCACTGCCCGTTCGGTGACGCCGCGGTGGAGCACCCGGTGATCTGCGCGGTGGACCGCGGCATGGTCAAGGGCATGCTCGGCACGCTGTACGGCGAGACCAGTGTGGACGTCACGTCCTCGGTGCCGGGCGGCGACCAGCACTGCGTCACCGACGTCGACGACTGAGGGGCCGTCCGTGGCCCCGCCGCCCGTGAACGCCCACCGTGCCTACCTGGACCACGCCTCCACCGCGCCCCTGCGGCCGGCGGCAGCGGCCGCCATCCGGTCCTGGCTGGACGACGGGCCGGTGCACGGGGATCCGGGACGCATCCACCACGAGGGCATGGCGTCCCGCCACGCGGTCGAACTGGCCCGGGAACAGGTGGCGGCGCTCCTGGGCGCCCGGACCCGGGAGGTCGTGTTCACCTCCGGCGCGACCGAGTCCATCGCCGCGGCCACCTTCGGGGCGCGGACCCGCGGCGGTGGTGGGGGGCACGTGGCCCTGGCCGCGGTGGAGCACTCGGCCGTCCGGCAGTGGGCCGAGCGGGGTGAGCACACGGTGGTGGGCGTCGACCGCACCGGCCGCGTCGACCCCGACGACCTGCTCGACGTCATCGGACCGGACACGGTGCTGGTCCACCTGCAGTGGGGCAACCACGAGGTCGGCACGCTCCAGCCCGTGGTGGCGGTCGTGGCCGCGTGCCGGGAGCGGGGCGTGCTGGTCCACGTGGACGCGGCCCAGGCCGCCGGCCGGGTGCCGATCGACTTCGTGGCCCTGGGGGCGGACCTGATGTCGGTGTCCGGCCACAAGTTCGGCGCCCCCACCGGGACCGGTGCCCTCCTGGTGCGCCGCGGGCTGCGCCTGCCGCCGCTGCTGGTGGGCGGCGACCAGGAACGGGCCCGGCGGGCCGGGTTGGAGAACGTCCTGGGCGTGGTCGGGCTGGGGGCGGCCGCCGTGGAGGCGTCGGCGGCCATGGAGGAGGAGTCGGCCCGGTCCCGGCTCCTCACCGACCGGGTCCGGGCCTGGGCCGACGCCACGGCCGGGGTGGACGTCCTGGGAGCGAGGGGAGCCGACGCCCTCCCCCACCTGGTCTGCCTGGCCATCCAGGGAATCGAGCCCCAGCCCGTGCTGCTGGGCCTGGACCAGGCCGGCATCGCGGCCCACTCCGGGTCGTCGTGCTCGTCCGAGGCGCTGGAGCCGTCGCCGGTCCTGGAGGCCATGGGGGTGGATGCGCAGCGGTCCCTGCGCCTCTCCGTGGGGTGGGACACCACCGACGAGGACATCGACCGCCTGCTCGTGGCCCTGCCGGATGTGATCGGGCGGCTCCGGTCGCTGGGACCGACGCCGGGCTGAGGCGATTCGGACCAGCCCGGCCCGTCGTGCATGCTGGACAGGTGCCGCAGGACGTACGGGTCATGGACGGGACGGACGGGGCGTCCGCCGACTTCTTCGCCGAACAGGGCTGGCTGCTGACCGACCCGCTGGGGTCGGACGGCGCGGCCGAGGTCCGGGCCTGGATCGAGGAGGTGGCCTCCTGGCCCGACGACGGCGGGTGGCTCCACTACCGCGAGCTGACCGACCACGGGCCGGCCCTGTGCCGGACGGAGAACTTCACGCCGTTCCACGCCGGGCTGCGCGCCCTGCTGCGGGGCGGAACCATGGTGGCGATCGCCTCCACGCTGCTGGGTGAGCCGGCGGTGCTGTACAAGGAGAAGATCAACTACAAGCTCCCGGGCGGTGCCGGTTACGCGCCGCACCAGGACGCCCCCGCCTACCCCTTCATCGCGGCGCACGTGTCGTGCATGGTGGCCGTCGACGACGCCACGGCGGACAACGGTTGCCTGGAGGTGGTCTCCGGCATGCACCACCAGGTGCTGGACATGGACGATGGCGGCTGCATCGCGCCGGCGGTGGTGGCGGAACTGGACTGGACGACGGTGCCGGTCCGGGCGGGACAGACGCTGTGGTTCCACTCCCGCACACCGCACCGCAGCGGGCCCAACCTCACCTCGGTCCCCCGCCGCGCGTTGTACCCCACCTACAACGCGGCGAGCGAGGGGGACCTGCGCGACGACTACTACCGGGAGAAGCTGGAGCAGTTCCGCACGGGCGGCGGCAGGGCCGACGGACTGGTCCAGGTCTCCCTGATCGACGACTTCCAGGGACGCCCGGTCCGGTGAGCACGGAGCCGGTGAGCACGGAGCCGGTGAGGACGGGACCGGAGCGACCCGGAGCCGGGCCGGACCGGGCCGCGGCGCGGTCGGTCGACGAGGTGCTGGACCTGTACCGGCGCTTCGGCTCGGACCACTACGACGAGGCCATCACGCAACTGGACCACGGCCTCCAGTGCGCCGCGCTGGCCGGGGCCGAGGGCGCGACCGACGCCCTGGTGGCCGCGGCGCTCCTGCACGACGTCGGGCACCTGCTGCACCTGCGGGCCGGAGGCACCGGGCCGGAGGTGGCGGACCTGGACCACGAGTCCGTCGGTGCCCGCTACCTGGCGGGGCTGTTCGGGCCGGCGGTGACCGGTCCGGTCGCGCTGCACGTCCGGGCCAAGCGCTACCTGTGTGCCGTCGAGCCCGACCTGGTCGACAGGCTGTCCGACGGTTCCCGGGCCAGCCTGGTCCGCCAGGGCGGTCCCATGGACCGGGCCGAGGCCGATGCGTTCGCGGCCAACCCCGGGAGTGCGGACGCCGTCCGGCTGCGGCGCTGGGACGACAGCGGCAAGGTGGAGGGGCTCACCGTCGCCCCGCTGGAGTCCTACGTTCCCCTGCTCGAACGCCTGGCCGCCATCGACCCCACGCCATGAGCGCCACGGCGCAACCGCCCGACGTGGTCATCTTCGACCTCGACGGCGTGATCCGGCACTGGAACGACGACCAGCTCGACGAGGTGGAGGCCGCGTTCGGCCTGCCCCCCCGGACCATCATCACCGTCGCCTTCTCCCCGGAGCTGGGACCGGAGGCCATCACCGGCCGCCTCACCTACCGCGAGTGGATGGATGCGATCCGCCGCCGGGTGCTGGACGATCACGGCGAGGGGGTGGCCGGGGCGCTGGACGAGTGGGAGGCCAACGTCGGCCTGGTGGACACCGAGATGGTGGGGGTGCTGCGCTCGGTGCGGAGCCACGCCACGGTCGCGTTGCTGTCCAACGGCACCACCAGGCTGCGGCGGGACCTGCACGTGCTGGACCTGCTGGACGAGTTCGACGTGGTGTTCAACACCGCCGAGCTCGGCATCGCCAAGCCGGACCCGGAGGTGTTCCGGCTGGTGTGCAGCCGGCTCGACGTGGACCCGGGGGACACGCTGTTCGTGGACGATCTGGCCGAGAACGTCGCCGGGGCCACCGCAGCAGGGCTCCGGGCGCACCGGCACCTGGACCCCGGGCGGACCACCGCCTTCCTCCGGTCCGAGGGCCTCCCGCTCTGAGCACCCACCGGCCGGACTAGGTTCGCGACCGCTCGGGACGGGGGTCCCGACGCAGGCCGTGCGGACCGGGGGGAACGACATGGACCAGGGCACCGCGACGCGACGCGTCGGCAGGACGGGAGCGTTGCTGGTGGCGTTCGTCCTCCTCGCCGCGGCGTGCACCACTCCGTCGCCCCCGGGTGGCGTGCAGGTCCCGGACGACCCGCCGCCGGCGCCGGGCACACCGCTGCTCCCGGCCCACCTGGACTGCCCCCGCTGGCGCTACGACGGGGTGGCACCCGGACCGCTGCCGGCCGAGTGGGACGATGACGACTACCGCTTCGGCTCCTTCCGCGACCCCGGTTCGGCCCGCTCCCCCCACCGCCTGTGCGGACAGCTGGGCTCGGCGGTGGACCTGGCCTGGGGCGTGACGCGGGGCCGACCCGACGTGGTGATCGCCGTGCTCGACTCCGGCATCAAGTGGAAGGACAAGGCGGCCATGGCCGACCTGGCCGACCAGGCCTACCTGAACCGGGGGGAGCTGCCACCGCCGCAGCCCGCCGGTGCCGCCGACCCGCACGACCGCAACGGCGACGGACGCTTCACCGTGTCCGACTACGCCGGGGACGACCGGGTCACGGACCGCAACCGCAACGGCCTGCTGGACCCCGAGGACCTGATCCTGACCCCGGCGTTCAACAACGGCACCGATGACGACGCCAACGGCTACGTGGACGACATCTCCGGCTGGGACGTGCTCAACGACGACAACGACCCGCTGGACGACGTGGAGTACGGACACGGCACCGGTGAGGCCCGCGACTCCACCGCGGCCCACAACGGCACCGGGGCGTTCGGCACCTGTGCCACGATGCCTGCACCTCCCGGTCCGGGTGGCGGACTCGTTCATCGCCGAGGGCGGCCGGTTCGCGGCGGGCGTGCTGTTCGGCCTGGACTCCGGTGCGGACGTGGTCCAGGAGGCACTCGGCGCCATCAACAACCCTCCCCAGGCCCAGCAGGCCATCGATGCCGCCCACCGCCGGGGGGTCCCCGTGGTGGCGTCCATGGCCGACGAGCAGTCCCAGCACGCCAACCTGCCCGCGGCGCTGGAGCGCACCATCCCGGTCAACTCGGTCACGGAGGCCGGCGACTTCCTGGGCGACCTCGCCACCGCTGCCACCGGCCGCCGCGACGCCCTGGCCCTCAACGGGTGCACCAACACCGGCGGCATCGCCTGGGTGTCGGTGCCGTCCAACGGCTGCTCGTCGGAGGCCACCGGGAACTCCGCCGGCATGGTCGGCCTCATCGAGGCCGCGGCACGTGATGCGGGCATCGCACCGAACCCGGCGTTGGTGGCCGCCGGGCTCACCGGGCCGGGGCGCAACGTCCTGTCCGCCGACGAGGTGGCCCAGGTGCTGCGCGCCACCGCCGACGACATCGACTTCTCCACCCCGAACGCGGTGGACCCCGCCAACGAGACGGTCGACGACCTGGGCCAGGCCCGCTACCCGTCGGTGAAGGGCTGGGACGCCACCCACGGCCACGGGCGCATCAACGCCTTCGAGGCGGTGCGGGCCGTGGCGGCCGGTGACATCCCACCCGAGGTGGACCTGCGCTCCCCCGACCTGTTCGCCACCCTGCCCGTCACCGGCACCGTGCCGGTGGAGGGACGGGTGGCCGCACCCCGGTCGTCCGGCTACGGCTACCGGGTCGAGTGGACCACCGGCCTGCAGGCCGCGCCCTCCCCCGCGACGGACACGTGGCGCGTGATCGAGGAGCGGACCGGGCTCACTGCGCCGACCGACGGCACCCTGGCCACGCTGGACCTGGCCCAGTTGGCCGATGCGCTGCCGGCCGGCGGGACCGGGACGCCCACGACGGCCGACGGACGCCCCGACCCGGACCGCTTCACGGTACGGGTCCGCGTCGTGGTCACCGACGCGGAGGGTCGCATCGGCACCATGCACCGCCACGTCCAGGTCCACCACGACCCGGACCGGCTGGCCGTCCCCGACGCCCCCGGCGTGGGTGCCTCCAGCCCCGCCTTCGCCGACCTCGACGGCGACGGCCGGGCCGAGCTGCTGGTGGCGACCGACGAGGGGATCGTGCACGCCTTCGGGTCCGACGGCACCGACCTGGCGGGCTGGCCGGCCGACACGGGCCAGGCACCGTACTGGCACCCCGGCTCGCCCACGGCGTCGGCCGACGGCATCGACGCGCCGTCCCAGGCCGTCGGCATCGGTGCGCCGGCGGTGGACGACCTGGACGGCGACGGCTCGGTGGAGGTGGTGGTGGCCGACCTGGACGGCGAGGTCCACGTGTTCGGGGCCGACGGCGCCACGATCGCGGTGATGACGCACCGATCCCGCGTACAGCCGCCAGCAGGACACGGACAAGCGCAACCGCATGAAGCGGGGGATCGTCGGCGGCGCGGCGCTGGGCGACCTGGACGGCGACGAGCACCCTGGAGGTGGTCGTGGCGGCCATGGACCGCCACGTCTACGCCTGGCACCACGACGGGACCCCGGTGGACGGGTTCCCCGTCCTGGTGGTGGACCCGGACCAGGTCGCCGCGGTCGACCCCGTGGCGGAGACCGTCACCTTCGTCGACCCGGAGGCCACCCAGCAGGGCGGCGAACTGGTGGCCACGCCCGCGCTGGGCGACCTCACCGGAGACGGCCGTCCGGAGATCGTGGTGGGCTCCCAGGAGCAGTACGACGAGTCGGTGGCGGTGTTCCCCGGCATCGGGCTGCCCGGGACCAGCGGCAACACCCGCCTGTTCGCCATCGCTCCCGACGGCTCCCGGTCCACCGCAGGGACGGACCGCAACCCGGCGCACCCGGACGACGCCGCCTACCTGCCCGACTGGCCGGTCCGGCTCCCGATGTTCCTCACCAGCGTGCTGCCGACCATCGGCGACGGCGTGGCCACGCAGGCCGCCATCGGGGACGTGGACGGCGATGGTGCCCCGGAGGTCGTCGCCACCTCCGTCAGCGGCCAGACCATGGTGTTCGACGCCGACGGGACCAGCCCCTACCTGGAGCCGCTGGGACTGGACATCGGCCTCAACTGGCTGGGCGCACCCGGCGCCGGCACCAACAGCACCGACACCGGCGCCATCACCAGTGCGTTCAGCGGGCCTGCCATCGGCCGGCTCGGCTCGCCCACCGGGTTGGACATCGCCGTGCCCACCTCCGGTGCGGGACGGGCGCTGGACACCCTGTTCTCCAACGACCAGGCCGGCGACCCCCAGCTCACGGCCTGGTCGGGTGCCGACGGATCGGTCCGCAACGGCTTCCCACGCGTCACCGCGGACATCGCCTTCTTCGTCACCCCGGCCATCGCGGACGTCAACGGCGACGGCCGCAACGAAGCCGTCGCCGGTAACGGCCTGCAGATGCTGGACGCCGTGTCCGGCGACGGCACGGTCCCCGCAGGATGGCCCAGGCTCACCGGCGGCTGGGTGGTGGGCACGCCGGCCGTCGGGGACTGGGACGGCGACGGGACGTCCGAGGTGGCCGTGGCCCGCCGCGACGGACGGCTGATCGTGTGGGACACGCCGACGCCGGCCGGGGCCCCCGGCGACTGGACCCGCTTCGGCGGCAACGCCCGCAACGACGGTTCGTTCGCCCGGCCCTGACCTGCGGGCACGGCCCGGCCCGCCGGGTCAGTGCACCGAGGGTTGGACGACGGAGTCGAACAGCTGCTGGTTGATGGGCCGGAGGGTGCCGACCATGGTGGCCTCGAGCTGGTAGGCCTCGTCGGCCGGGACCACCTCCAGGTACACCGACGAGGACATCGCGCCCTCGGTCACCTCCATGCGGACGTCCTCCCTGCGCCATGCCGCCACCTCACCCAGCAGCTTCCAGAACGACAGCTTCGACTTCACGTTGAACACGTGCAGCTCGCGCTCGGTCACGGCCAGCAGCGCCATCTTCAGCGTGATCGCACCGTTCCGGGCCAGTCCGCCGGCTCGTTGGTTGGCGTCGTGGCGAACGGCGCTGCCCACGCCTCCGTTGCCGATGATCGAAGCCGCGCTGGCACGCCAGGCTCCTTCCGGCTGCAGGAGGGCGACGGCCAGGATCGGCTCGCCCACCGAGGGCTGGACCAGGTCGATCAGCTTCTGACGGTACTTCTCGTTCACGGGACACCTCCGGCTGGTCCCCCGAGGTGTCGGCCGTTCCGGGGCCGGGGTTGAACCTCGGCCCCGGGGGGACCGTTCAGGTGAAGATGATCTGGCCCCCTGCGGCCATCTCGTAGAACTCGCCCACGGTGATGATGTCCTCGACCTGCTCGACGAGGTCGTCCTTGGTGAAGCCGAACATGTCGGTCGCCAGCTTGCAGGCGTAGATGGCGGCACCGCTGTCGGAGATCAGTTCGATGAACTCGGGGATGTCCGGGATGTCCAGCTCGGTCATCTGCTTCTCCATCATGTGGGTGGCGATGGCCGACATCCCGGGAAGTGCCCCGAGGACCGTCGCCATGTGCATCCCCGGGTTGCCGACGGTGGCGGCCTTGATGTGGTCGTGACGCTTGCGGTGGATGGCGTCGAGCCCGAAGAAGGTGAAGAAGAGGTTGGCTTCAATCCCTTCCATGCGCGCGCCGTTGGCCATGATCAGCCCCGGGTAGATCCCGTCCAGGGATCCCTTGGAGATGATCAGCGACACCTTCTCGATGGCGTTGTCGGTCATGGTCGACTCCGTTCGGTCGTTCGTGGGTTGTGGTGGCGTGGACGCGGTGCCCGCGGGCTCAGATGCAGCCGCGGGGCTTGGGGATGCCGCCGATCTTGGCCGCGAGCTTGGCCGGGCCCTTGGGGAACAGCTGGTACAGCTCCTTGACGGGCACTCCCGAGGCCTTGCCCAGGGTGCGGATGGACGGCGCGTTGCCGGTCTCCAGGTACTGGTCCCGCATGTAGTTGATGACCTGCCAGTGGCGGTCGGTGAGCTCGGGCACGCCCACCTCGGCCGCGATCAGCGGCGCCATCTCCTCGGTCCACTGGTCGGGCTCCTGGATGAAGCCCTCGTCGTCGACCTCCACGTCGTGGCCGGCCAGGGTCATGGTGGGCATGGTGCACTCCTTCGGATCAGGGTCTGTCGAAACGTTCGGGGCGGTGGGGGCCGCTCAGGCATCCGGCCGGTGCTTGCCGGCCATCGTCATGGACGGTCCGATGCCGGGCATGTCCCGCCCCGGCAGCAGGGCGTGCCAGTAGAACCACTGGAACATCAGCTTCCCCAGGTGGTTGAGACGGGACTCCTCCAGCAGCGGCATGGGGCCGACCGCGTTGGGGAAGCGACCGGCCAGCGGTTCGGTCTCGTAGTTGAAGTCGATGAGCATGGCCTTGTGGAAGCCGGTCTCGATGAAGCAGTTGGCGTGGCCGTCGAAGCTGGAGTCGGGCTCCTGGCCGGCCAGGAACTTCACGATGTTGTCCTCCAGCACCTCGCCCTCGAAGTGCGTCACGGACCCGGCCTTGGAGGTGGGCAGGTTGGAGGCGTCACCGATGACGAAGATGTTGGGGGCGGCCTTGGACTGCATCGAGTGCTGGTCGGCCGGGACGAAGTTCAGTTCGTCACCCAGGCCCTCCGAGCGCCCGACGTACTCGGCGCCGCCGTGGACCGGGATGGTGACCAACAGGTCGAAGGGGACCTCGCGCTCGTCCCAGGAGACGAGGCGGCCGCCGGCGCCGTCCACCTCGCCGGTGGCGAACTCGGTGACCAGCTCGATGCCCTTCTCCTCCAGCAGGCCGGACAGGGTGGCCGCCGCGACCGGCTTGGTGAAGGCGCCGTCGAGCGGGGTGACGTAGGTGATGTCGACCCGGTCGCGGATGCCCCGGTCCGTGAAGTACCAGTCGGCCAGGAACGCGAACTCCAGGGGGGCGACCGGGCACTTGATGGGCATGTCCACCACGTTGACCACGAGCCTGCCGCCGTCGAAGCGGGTCAGCGCCGCCTCCAGCGCCGCAGCGCCCTCCAGCGTGTAGAAGGTGAAGACCTTCTCCATCCACCCCGGGCCGGTGAGGCCCTCGGTCTCCTCCGGGAGCAGGCCCACACCGGTGGCGATGACCAGCAGGTCGTAGCCCAGGGTGCTGCCGTCGCTGAGGTGCACCATGTTGCCGCCCACGTCGACCCGGTCGATCGGGCTCTGGTGGTACTCGATGCCGGAGCGGAGCTGGCGCGACCGGGGCCGGACGATGTCCTCCGGATGGGTGAGGCCGAAGGGAAGGAACAGGAGTCCGGGCTGGTAGATGTGGCGGTCGTCCTGGTCCACGACGGTGATGTGGGCCTGGTCCATGTCGTACCGCTTGCGCAGCCGGTTGGCGGTGATCGTTCCGCCCGTCCCCCCACCCAGGATGATGATTCGCCTTGCGGGAGTGGCCATGGGGAGCCTCCGATCACGGTGTTCCTTGTCTGTTCAACATGCTAATCCATGCCGCCGCTGGATACCTCATGGGGTATCAAGAACCTCTCGCCTCCAGGACCGAGTTGCCGCCGTCCACCACGATGCACTGCCCCGTCAGGTAGGACGCGGCGGGTGAGGCCAGGAACCCGATGAGCGCCGCCACCTCCTGCGGGGTGCCGGACCGGCCTGCGGGTGAGGCCGCACCGTGGCGCAGTTCGGCCGCGGTGGCGGACCCGGTGGCGATCCACCCCGGGGCCACCGTGTTGGCCGTGGCCCCGTGCGGCGCCAGTTCCAGGGCCAGCGCACGGGTGAAGCCGACCATGCCGGCCTTGGCCGCGGCGTAGGCGGACTGGTCCGCCATGGCGGACACCGGGCCGGTGGTGGACGCGACGTTGACGACGCGGCCGGACCCGGACGACGCCAGGTGGCCGATGGCGGCCCGGGTGACGTGGAAGCACGTGTCCAGGTTGCGGCCGAGGATGGCGCGCCACTGGTCGTCGGTCATCTCCCCGACCGGCACGTCTGGGTCCAGGTCGCCGCCGGCGGACATCCCTGCGTTGTTGACCAGCACGTCCAGGCGCCCGAACCGGTCGATGACGGCCGCGACCACCGACGCGGCCGCCACCGGGTCGGTCAGGTCGCCGGCCACCCCGAACAGACCCGCTGCCACTCCCCCGGCCGGTTCCCGGTCCAGCGCGGCCCGGAGGTCGGACACGCGTTCCTGGACGTGGTCGCCGGTGGCGGCCAGCACGCAGGACACGCCGGAGGCGACCAGCGTGGAGGCGGCGGCGAAGCCGATGCCGGTCCGGCTCCCCGCCCCGGTCACCAGGGCCACACGACCGGTCGTTTCGACCTCAGCGGAAGGATTCGTCACACCCGGACCGTAACGCCGCCCCGGTCCGCGCCGCCCCGGCACCGACCGCCACACTGACTCCTTGTCAACACAAAGGTCCAGACGTAGGGTGTGACAAGGAGATAGTTGCGTACGCCATGACTCGCGGCGCAGGGTGAGGAGGTGGCCATGTCCACCATCGATCTCCGACCGATGACGGCCGACGGCGGCAACGCCGAACCCGGCTGGTACCCGGATCCGGTCCGGCGCTTCCCGCACCGCTACTGGGACGGGCAGTACTGGACCGCTCGGGTCGCGGTGGGCGGGGCATGCCACGACGACCCCATCAGGGTCGGACCTGAACCGGCCCAACGCACCTACGTGGACTTCGTCCGCGACTACCTGGTGGAGGCACATCGGCGCGGGCTGATCGACGATCGCTCCCTCCGCCCCATGGTGGACGACCTCGACGCCTGGGAGCGGTCCCCGGTCCTCCCGCCACCGGACCCGGCGCATCGCGTCGCGTCGCCGGGACCTGCGACGGTGGCCATTGCCCCTCCTCCGGCGGCGCCTGCCACGACTCCGCCGCAGCCTGCGGCCCGGCCCGTCGTCCAGCCCGTCGTCCGGCCCGCGCCTCCACCCGCCATCCGGCCCGTCGTCCAGCCCGCGGCCCCGGCCGAGAGGGAACAGGGCCGGGGAAGCCAGTGGATCTCACGGGTCCGCCGGTCGATCTCCGACGACCTGGCGGTGCACGGCCTGGCCGACCTGGGAGCCCTGCTCCTGTTCGCCGGGCTGTTCGGCTTCGTCGCCTTCGCCTTCGGTGAGGTCCGGGTCGGGCTCCGCCCCGTTGCGGAGTTCGCGATTCCGGCCACCCTCCTGGGCATCGGTGCGTTCCTGCGACGGAGGGGCACCCGGGTCATCGGCGATGCCCTGGTCCTCCTGGGAGGGGCACTGCTCCCCGTGGTGGTGATCGCGTCGTTCTCCGACGGCGCTGCGGTCCCTCCCGACCTGACCGGGACCGCCTTGGTGCTCACCCTGGTGGGCGTCCTCACCGGGGTGAGCGTGTTCGAGGCCGTGGCCGCCCGGCGGGATCCGTCCACGCCGCTCCGCTTCCTCATCGCGCCGACCGCGTGGCTGGCAGTGGCCGCGGCCGGGCTGGGCCTGGACCGGACGGTCCCCGGCGGATCGGACCTGGCCACTCCCACCGCTCCCCAGTGGTCGCTGGTCACCGCCGCGGTGGCCGCGAGCCTCCTGCTGGCGGCGCTGGTGCTCCCCAAGCGGCTGGCCGGACCGGTCCGCGCCGCGTCCCGGCCCGGGCTGGCCATCGCCTACGCACTCACCCTGCTGGCCGCGGCCGGGGACGGCTGGCCGCCCCTCCCGTTGCTCGTCGCCGGCCTCGCGACGATCGTGGGCATCGAGGTGCTGCTCGGCGGATCGGCGGTGGTCGCCGCGACCACGCTGCAGGCCGCGGTGCTGGTCCTGACCGCCGCGGCGCTCGCCCCCGCCTGGGGGGTCGGCTGGGTCGCGGTCGGCGCGGGGGCGGTCGCCCTCGTCGCGGCCGAGGCACGCCACCACGCCGGCGCTCCCCACCGACTGGTCACGGTCCTGCTGTGGGGCACGGCCACGGTGCCGGCAGCCTGCCTGGCCACCCTGGGTGAGTCCGGATGGCCCCTGGTGGCGGCCGCTGGCACCGGATGGCTGTGGGCAGTGGCCCGATCGGTGCGCCCGGGTCCCATCGGACGCCGGGCCGCCACCGCGGTGGTCTGGGTCATGCCCGTCCTGGCCGTCGCCGGACTGGCGGTGGAGACATCGGTCGGGACCGCCGGCCTCGTCCTGTCCGCGGTGGTCGCCGCCGTCGCCGTGCTGGGCCGGCTGTGGCAACGGCTGCGGCTCCCGGTGTGGGACCAGTGGGTCCCGGTCGGAGCCGCGGCGGCGCTGGCCTGGCAGTTGGCCGGGCCGGACGCGGCCTCGTGGACCGGGGTCATGACGGCCGGACTCACGTCGGTGGCGTTCGCGCTCGCTCCCCGGTGGCCGGTCGTCCGGGTGTGGACCAGCGCCGCATCCACGGTCATCTCCGGTTGCCTGGTCCTGGTCGCCATCGGTTCCTCCGCGACCGTGACCGCCGGGACCCTTGCCGTGGCCGGTGTCCTGGCCGTCGTCCTCGCCGAGGTCCGTCGGTCCCGGCTGGGCGGGCACCTGGGACTCGTCGGGGAGTTGTCGGCCTTGGCCGGGTGGGTGGTCGCCATCGGCGTCCCTGTCGACGGACACCGGACACCGGCCATCGGGGCGGTGACGACCGTGGCGGTGCTGGGCGCCTTCGGCACCAGCGCCACCATCGAGGCGCTGCGGGGATCGTCCGTGTCGGACCTCCTGGTGCGGATCCGACGCCGGCTCTCCCCCACGCCCCTCCCCGCTCCCGACCAGGCCGCCGCCCCCACCCCGGAGGGCAGCCGAGCGGACCGCGGCCTCCGCCTGGCCCCCCTGGCCGTCGCCGTGGCCGTTGCGCCGTTCGCCGTGGTCGCTGCGGTCGACGCCGCCGCACTACTGGCCTCCGACTCCGGATGGACCATCGCGATCGCGGTCGCAGTGATGACCCTCGCCACGGCAGGAGCGCGCCTCACCGGTGAGGCCGGTCGTCCGGCGGCGCTCCTGGTGGTCAACGAGGGGACCGCGGCCGCCGCGGTGGTGTCGCTGCTGAGCCTGGCCGACCCGTGGGCCGCCGTGGCCGCCATGGCACTGCTCGTGGCCCAGCCCTTCGTGGCCGGCGAACGACTGCGCCGGGCGGTGACGGTGTGGATCGCCGTGGCCGCCTCGGGGGCGCTGGCGCTGGAGCTCGCCGCTGCCCTCGCCCTACCGACCGCCCGCCTCCAGGCCGTGCTCCTGGCCTGGAGCGGTGTGGCAATGATCGGCGGGCTGGCGCTCGACGCCCGCCGCACCGACAGCGCAGAACGTCGCCGCCGGTGGACCGCGGCCGCGCTGTTGGCGCCGGTCGTCCTGGGCGCCATCGCCCTGGTGACGGCACTCACCCTGGCAGTGGCCCAGGGAGTCACGGTGACCGCCTGGTCCTGCCTGGCCGCGGCCGGCGTCGTCGCCGCGGTCGCCATCCTGGCCGGCGCCTCGTTCCTGACCGGGATCAGCTGGACGCTGCTCACGGTGTGGGCGGCGGCGCTGTCGCCCTGGCCGCCCCAGGACGTCCCGTGGATCTGGGTGGTGTGGACCGCAACCCTGCTGGCCGTGGCCGAACTCCTCGTCCACGTCGCCCCGCCGCGGGTCCCGACGCTCCTGCGGAACTGGGCCCTGCCCGCAGCCGTCGTCGCCCACGGGACGGCGCTCGTGGGGCTGGGCCAGGCCACCTCGGTCGGGGGGATCCCGGCAACCTGGTGCGGCATCGGTGGGCTGGCGATCCTGTTCGGGATCCGGGTGCGGCGGGTCGAGTGGCCGGTCGTGGGCACCGCACTCGTGCTGGGCGGCGCGGCGGTCGCCGGACCGGGATGGCTGGCGCTGGCGCTCCTCGCGACGTCCGTCACCGCCGCCGCCGGCGTCACCCACACCGCGGGTGCAGCGAGGACCGCCCTCCGGGTGACCGCCGGAGTCACCGCGCTGGGGGCCTGGGCGTCGTTCGGCACCTGGCAGGACTGGGACGTCGTGACCTCGGCCGCGGTCACGACCATCGCCGCCGGCGGCCTCATCGCCTGCGCCGGGATCGCCCTGCGGGCCCGCCTGCTCGACCGGCCCGGCGCGATCGGCGTGGCCGGCCCCGCCCTCGCCGCCCTCGCCGTCGTGCTGCCGTGGTGGATCGTCGACGGCACGCCGCGGTCGCCCTCCGGGTTCGCACTGGTGGGTGGAACCGCGCTGGTGGCCATCGGGTTCGCCGTGGCGGCCGGGCCTGCGGGCTGGAGATGGCTGCGCGAGGCCAGCGCCCTCGCCCTGGTGAGCGCGCTGCTCCTCCTGCTGACGACGGTCCACCCGACCGCTGCGACGGCGGCGGGCGCATCCGCCGTGCTCGGCGTGCTCGCTGCGGCCGCCCTCGTGGCGACGTTGCGGACGGCCCGGCTCCGTCCGTGGGTGCGACCGGAGGCCATCGTCGCCATTGCATCGCTGGGGGTCATGTCGGTGGCCGCCGCGGCGGCCACCGCGGGCTGGCAGGTCCTGGCCGCGGCAACGGCGACGGTGGTCGCCCTGATGCTCGCGACCCAGGTCGGCGGCGCGGCCCGTCGGGCGCTGCAGCTCGTGACGGTCGCCGCCGGGGGCGTGACCTGGCTGGCCATCGGACGGTGGGCCGCCTGGGATGCCGACGCCTTCGTGTCCGCCACCGCGATGCTGGGCGCCCTGTTGGTCCTCGGTCTGGCCGTGGTCTTCCGCCTGACCCGGCCCACCCGCGACTGGTCCCTCATGGCGCTCGTACCAGGATGCGCAGCCGTGGCCGGCTCCACCGCGGCGCTCGCCCTCCCTGCGGTGGACCGTGGCGTCGCCGGCATCTGGGTGGCCGGGGCGCTCGGGACCGCGGCTGGCGCCGCGGCGCTGGCCGCCCGGCCCACGGGCGTGGCCCGGCTGCGCGAGCTGAGCGCCGTGCTCGGTCTGGGAGCCGTGGCACTCCTGCTCGACGGGCTCGGGGCTGACCTCCGGACCGCGGCCATCACGTCGGCGGCGATCGCTCTGGCGGCGACCGGCGGCCTGGTGCTGACCGGTCTGGTGGACCGGGGCGGGGCCTGGGTCCGGGCACTCGGGCTCACCGCCCTGCTGTCGACCGCTGGCGCCTGGGTGGGGACGTTCTCCGGCGGCGAGCCCTCCCTGGGCATGGCCGAGATGGCGATCCTCCTGACCGGGACCGAACTGGCTGCGATCGGCGTGGCCAGGAAGCGGCCCGCGCTCCTCGACGCCGCCCCGTCCTTCTTCTGCCTGGCCTGGGTCGTGTTCGCGGTCGAGACCCTGGCCGGCGAACCCTCCTGGGTGACCGTGCCGGCGGGGGCGACCCTGCTGCTGACGGTGTCCCTGGCCCGGCACCAGCGACGGGCGACGGGCGCCTCGCCGGCGACGCCGCTCCTGACGGCGCTGGAGGTCACGGGCATGGCCCTCGTGGTGGCGTCGCCCCTGGTGGAGAGCATCGTCTCGAGCCTGGCCTACGTCCCGCTCCTCATGGTGCTCGGCGCCGCCCTGGCGGCCTGGGGCTCCCTCAGCCGGGTCCGCCGACGTCTGGTCGGTGGAGTCGCCACGGTCGTCGCCGGGGTGGCGGTCCTGGTCCTGGTCCCCATGGTGGACGTCGCCCGCCGGGTCACCGGCGTGTGGGTCTGGCTCGCCGTGGCCGCCGTGGGGCTCGTCGCCATCCTGGTGGCCGCCTTCCTGGAGCAGAGCCGCTCGGCCATCCGCCGGACCGTCGGCCGGGTCCGGGACCTCACCGCCGACTGGGAGTGACCGGCCCGCTGCCGACCGTCCGCCCTGATCAGTCCGAACTGAAGCGCTGCTCCCGGAAGGGGTCGCCGTAGAGGTGGTAGCCGTTGCGCTCCCAGAACCCCGGCTCGTCGGCGGCCAGCAGCTCCAGGCCGCGCACCCACTTGACGGACTTCCACAGGTACAGGTGCGGCACCAGCGTGCGGGCCGGGAACCCGTGGGCGGGCTCGAGCGGGGCGTCGTCGTAGCCGTAGGCCAGGAGCGCGTGGTCTCCCACCATGTCGGCCAGCGGCAGGTTGGCCGTGTACCCGAACTCGGCGTGCTGCATGACGTGGGTGGCCGAGGGGAGCACGCCGGCCAGGGCGAACAGGTCGCGCAGCCGGACGCCCCGCCACACCGTGTCGAACTTGGACCACTTGGTCACGCAGTGCAGGTCCGTGGTCACCTCCACCGCGGGCAGGGCCAGCACGTCGTCCCAGCGCAGCTCCACCTCCCGCTCCACCAGGCCGGTGATGCGCAGGGTCCAGGTCCCGAGGTCCGGGTACCGGGGCACGTCACCGACGTGCAGGACTGGGAACCGGTCGGTGGAGTACTGCCCCGGCGGCAGCCGGGTCGGGTCGATGCCCCTGGCCTGGAGGGCCTTGCGGTTGCGGTCGAAGAAGCCCACGGGTGGCGGATCCCGGCGTCAGGCGATCGGGGTGCGGTCGATGGGGGCCCGGGTCCCCCTGCCCGACGCGGCGGCCACCTCGTCGGGCACCTCGACCTCCAGCCGGAGCAGCGCTCCGCCCAGGGTCTTGCCCAGGTTGTCGCTGCGCAGCGACCGAGGGCCGCCACCCCCGAGCGCATCGTGCATGACGAACTTGAGTGCCCAGATGTTGGGGACCTCGAAGCGCTCCACGTCGCCGCGGACCAGGTCACCGAAGTGGGACCGGACCGCGTCCACCGTGACGGCGTCCACGATGGCCGAGTAGGCGGCCTGGTCGTCCGCGAACAGGGTCAGGTCCGAGCGGTCGCCCTTGTCGCCCGAGCGCACGCCGCACAGATCCCGGAGTCGGATGCGTGCCATGGACGGACTGTAGACGGCACCGGGACCGGCCCACAGGTGCTCCGGCGGCCCGCCGCCCACCGGCTCCACGGACTTCCACCCGCGGCTGTCGCCGCAACTAGCGTGCGGCGCACCATGACCGTGTACCTGGTCCGCCACGCATCGGCCGGCACCCGCGACGACGGGGACCCCGACGACCGCCACCGCCCCCTGGACCCGACGGGCCACCTGCAGGCCGAGAAGCTGTCGGACTGGCTCCGCCACGAGCCGCTCACCCGCATCATCTCCAGCCCCTACGAGCGCTGTGTCCAGACGGTGCTCCCACTGGCCAAGCACCTCAAGGTGGACGTCGAGGTGGACGACCGCCTGGCCGAGGGCACGCCGATCGACCAGTCGTGGGCCCTGCTGGAGTCCGTGGCCGGGGCCCCGGTGGTCCTGTGCAGCCACGGCGACGTGATCCCGGACCTGGTCCGCCGGGCCCAGGGACGTGGCATGCACATCCCCGGCAAGAGCGGGTGCTCCAAGGGCTCGGTGTGGATGCTGCAGCACTGGGAGGACGGGCGGTTCGCCACCGGCGTCTACACGTCGGTCAAGGCCTGACCGCCGGGCGACCCTGACAACGTGGCGGCCTGACCGCCGGGCAGCCCACCAGCAGGCAGGTCACACCTGGTCGACCGAGACGCGGACGCCGGGGTCCACCACGGCCCGGTCCACCGCGACGGCCTCCAGTGCCAGCAACTGCGTCGGACCGGTGTCCCTGGTCCGACCGAACGGGGTGACCATCGGTGGCCCGCCCAGCCCCAGCAGCCCCGCCTCACGACCCAGGCGGGCCGCCTCGGGCCTGGTGGCGCACCGCCAGACGAGCCGGGCCAGGACCTCCGGGGGCTCCCACCCCGCTGCCTCCATGGCGGCCAGGTCCACGGTCGGGCCACCGAAGGCGTTCACGCCGAAGTACTCCTCGTGCCACTCCTGGACCTCCATGCCCAGCTGGTCGGCACGGGCCCGGAGGAAGCGCATGGCAGCACGGGCCTTGGCCTCCGCGTCGGGCCAGCCGTAGGCCAGGCGGGCCTCCCCCGAGAAGCCGGCCGGGGTGCACACCAGGCCCTTGTAGGTGGCCGGTGCCGGTCGGCCCGTCACGTCGTGGACCCGGACCCGGTCCTCTCCCTCGTCGGTCAGCCGCACGGAGGTGAAGTCCGCGGTGACGTCGGGGTTGAGGTAGGCCGCGGGGTCGTGCACCTCGTACATGAGCTGCTCCCGCACGGTGTCGAAGGTGACGCAGCCGCCCGTTCCCTCCGGCTTGGTGATGACCGCGGTGCCGTCGGGGGCGCACTCCGCGATCGGGAACCCCGGTGCGGTGAAGTCGCCGTGGGTCCACCACTCACCGGAGTAGTTCCCGCCCGCCACCTGGGCCGAGCACTCCAGCAGGTGCCCCACGGTGATGCCGGCCGAGAGTCGGTCCCAGTCGTCCCAGGCCCAGCCGAACTCGTGCACGAGCGGCGCCAGGAAGAGCGAGGCGTCCGCGACGCCGCCCGGTGATGACGATGTCCGCCCCGGCGTCGAGCGCCTCCACGATCGGCCGTGCCCCCAGGTACACCGACGCGAACAGCGTGTCGTCCGGCAGCGGCACCTGATCGGCGTGGGAGCGGAGGTCGTCACCGACCACCGTGGCCACGGTCAGGCCGGTGACCCCTTGGGCCCGCAGTCCCTCCACCACGGCCCGGCCGGCGGCGATGGGGTTGATCCCACCGGCGTTGGTGATGAACCGGGTGCGTCCCTCCACGATGTGCGGCAGCGCGGCGGCCACGTACAACGGCAGGTCCCGGGTGTAGCCCAGGCTCTCGTCCCGTTGGCGGTCCTTCTGGAGGATGGCCAGGGTGAGCTCTGCCAACGCCTCGCACACCAGGTAGTCCACCCCGGCGTCGAGCACGGGGCCCACCCCGGCATACCCGTCCCCGTAGTACCCCTGTCCGCCACCGATCCGGATGCTGTCGCGCATGCCCGCAGTCTGCCCGACCGGGCCCGACGCGGCCGGGTGGGCCTCCGTCCGCGGCGCGCGGATCGCGTTCGTCCCACCACCGGGTGACGTTCGACACGTCTGAGCGGTGCCTCAGGACTATGGTGTCCGTGTCGGCCCGGAGGGGGACCGGCCGCGATGCCTTGGAGGGTCTCATGCGCAAGCTCCCACTCATCGGCGCTTTGGTTGCCGCCACCGCCCTGCTCGCCGCCGCCTGCACGCCCGGGGGCCCGCCGGCCAACAACTGGAAGGTCAAGCCGGTCTCCATCCAGGTCCTCCGGCAGGAGGACTTCGACGCCGGCGACGAGCCGTACGTCATCCAGGTCGGCTTCCGCTCCAAGCTCGGTGTCCCCGGCTCCTCGTCAGCCTCGATCGCCTCCCAGTGCTACGGCGCTGCGCTCCCCGCCCCCGACGCCGCCCCCAACGGCACCACGGTGGCCATCCCGGCCGGATCCGCCGACCTGTCGTTCCCGATGGCCCAGAACCTGGACATCGGCGACGTGCTGCTCAACACCGCTCCGCTGGAGATCTTCGGCAACCTGAGCTTCGCCATGGAGCGGGACGGCATCTTCGGCGGGTGCGCCATCAGCGACGCTCTCGGCAGCGCCCTGGTGCCGGTGCTCACCGACGCCCTCAACCTGCTGATCGCCAACTCGCCGGTGCCGCCCACCCAGGACGAGCTGATCAACCTGATCGTGGCCAACCTGGGGAACTTCTTGTCCGCGGTCGGCAGCATCCTGGGCGCCATCATCGAGGGCCTCGGCAACCCCGACGACATCGTGGGCGTGGGCGTGTCCCTCCTGCTGCCCACCGCCGGGACCTTCACCGACCTGCTCAACACGGCCTTCGCCGTGGCCGGCATCTTCACCCCCGGCCTGGAGACGGGCTTCATCCCGATCGACACGCTGCCCAGCTCGGTCAAGATCAAGGTCGGCTCGTTGATCCCGTCGGTCACCACCTTCGACTTCGACGGTGATGCCGCCCACTACGTGTACACCAGCTCGATCGGCATGTGAGCCGACCCTCGGACGTGGCACGGGGCGGCCCTTCGGGGCCGCCCCGTCCGTCGGGCCCGTCCGGGGCCGGGCCCGTGGTGGCTCAGGCCGTGGGGGTCCGCTCCTCCATGCCCCACGGCGAGTTGTACCCACCGCCCAGCAGGTCCAGGAACGGCATGGGCGGCAGCGCCTCCGGGCCCAGCACGCCCGAGCCGCTCCACATGCCGTTGTCGATCAGCTCGCAGGCCACCACGGGGCCCACCGCGGTCTGCCACACCACTGCCTGGGCACCGTCGCGGGCCATGGTCTCGGCGTTGTCCACCACGTGGTACAGGTACACCTCCCGGGGGCCGGTGGGGGTACCGCGAGGCGTCCTTGCCGATGCCCGTCACCCACGTCCCGGCGCAGGTGCGGCCCTCGATCTGGTCCCCCAGCGTGGCCGGGTCGGGCAGGCAGGCCGCCACCACGTCCCGGGGGAGACCTGCACCCCCCGGACCGTCACCGGGTCGGTGCGGTCCAGGCCGAGCTTGTGCAGGGTGGACAGCACCGAGATGAACTCGTCGCCCAGCCCGTACTTGAACGTGACCCGCTCGCAGTCGATCCAGCGGGGCACCAGCAGGACCTCCTCGTGCTCCACGTTGACGCACTCGACGTCGCCGATGCCACCGGGGAAGTGGAAGACCTCGGGCTCGGAGAACGGCGGCGTGGTGTACCAGCCCCGGTCCTTCTCCCAGATCACGGGCGGGTTGAGGCACTCCTCGATCACGGTCCAGATGGAGAACGTCGGGGCGAAGTCGTAGCCGCGCACCGACATGTCCGCCCCGTCCCGGATGCCCACCTCGGTGATGGAGGAGAACAGCTCGTCGGCCGCGTAGCGGGCGAACACGTCGGCCACGCCGGGCTCCACACCCATGCCGCAGAGGGCGAGCAGGCCCCGCTCCTCCCAGGCCGCGGCCTTGGCGAACTGCTCGTCGCCGAGCTTCACGCCGGTCAGCTCGTGGGGACGTTCCGGATGGGGCCGGGAGATGGACATGGCCATGTCCATGTAGTGGGCGCCGGCCTCGAAGGCACCGTCGAAGATCGGCATCACGAAACGGGGATCGGCCGCGTTCATGACCAGGTCGGCACCGGCGGCCAGCGCTGCGTCGCGGACCGAACCGGCGTCGCTGGCGTCCAGGCGCACGGCGCTGAACCGGCCGTCACGGGCTGCGGCCCGCTCCGCCTTGGCCGGGTCGATGTCGCCGACCACGATGGACTCGACGAACTCGCGTCGTGACGCGATCGCACAGAATGCGTCGCCGACACCACCGGCACCGACCAGGAGGATTCTCATGGGCGGCAGGCTAATCCCGGCCCGGCCGCGCTCGGCACTACCCCGCCGCCGGGATTCGGGACGGCGGGTGCCCCGGGCACGGTCGACACGCTCGACCCGCCTGCCGGCGCCGTGGTGGTGGACGAGGCGGCCGACCGGGCCGAGTCCAGCGCGGCCCGGAGCTGCTCGGGGCTGCCGATGAGGAACGACCCGGTGGGTCGTGGCAGGCCCTCGATGCGGTCCAGGTCCGCCTCGGCATCATCCAGGCGACCGTCGGCCAGCGCCAGCGAGGTGCGCAGCAGCAACGCGTTGCCGGTGGCGGGAGCAGCCGCCCCGGGATCCGCGGCCAGGATCTGCTCCACCAGGCCCGTGGCCGTCGCGGTGTCCTGGCGCTCGGGTCCGATGGCGGCGAGCGCCCGTGACAGCAGGGCGTCCACGGATCCGGGGGTGCCGGCCAGCACGCCGTCCAGGCAGGAGGCGAGCCCGTCCAGGAACGCCTGGTCGATGGGCTGGTCCTCCGTGCTGGCCGACGCGGCCTGCTGCCAGCAGCCCAGGGTTCCCAGGTCGAGCAGGCCGAAGAAGATCTTGCGCTCCAGTCCCTCCTGGCCCAGCACCTGGACCGCCACCTCCGGCGGGTCGTTCCGGTAGAAGCGGTCGAGCTCCGCGGCAGCGGCGGTGAAGCTCTCCGTGGCGCGGGCCCGGTCACCGCTGCGGGCCGCGGACTCCCCGGCCCGGGCCAGCACGATGGCACGGAACACCCGGGCGTCGGGATAGTCCGGGTCCAGCTCCACGGCACGGGCCAGGTTCCCGGCACCCTCGTCGATCCGGTCGTCCCGGATGAGGGCCCAGCCCTGGTAGGTGAGGGCGTCCACGTTGTCGGGCGAGGTCGTCCAGGATCTTCTGGTAGCAGTCCACACCCTTGGCCGGGTCCTGGAACGCCAGCGGTTGGCAGGTGGCGAGCTGCTCCCGCAGGCCGTTGTCGTTGCCGGTCAGGGTCCCGCCGCCGCGGTCGCCCGACGACCGCGCCACCACGACGCCCGCCACCGCGGCCAGCCCCAGCACCACCGCGGTCACACCCAGGACGCGCCCGGCCCGCAGGGGTCGGCGCTGCGTACGGACCAGCGTGCGGTGCTCGTCGATGGCCCGCAGCACCTCGGCGGCGCGGACCGTGTAGTCGTCCTTCAGCGCGGCGTAGTCCACGTCGTCCAGGTCGCCGGCGTCGTGCTCGCGCTCCAGGTCGTCGAGCGAGGCCAGGAGGTGGTCGCGCTCGTCCTCCAGCGCGGCCAGCTCGTCGGGACCGGCCCGGCGGGTGCCGAGGCCGGACGACGGCCGCGACGAGGCGGTGCCCGGGCCGCTCACGACGCTCCGTCCCCACCACGGCGGGCGTCCCGTGCCCCGGCCACCAGGGCCTCGTCGGCCGCCGTGGCGTGGACGTCGGTCCGGTCGTTGCGCCACCGGCGGAACAGCGAAGAACAGCATGAGGAACGCCGCCGCCACCGCCACCACCGGGATGATCCAGACCAGGCCCCCCAGCCCCGACGACGGCGGGGTGAGCAGCACCTCCTGGCCGTAGCGGTCGGCGAAGAAGTTGAGGATCTCGTCGTCGGTGCCGGCCGGCCCGCATCTGGGAGCGGATCTCGTCCCGGAACTGCACCGCGAGCGGGGCCTGGGACGCCGCCACGGACTCGCCCACGCACTGCAGGCACTTGAGACGGGCCGACAACGCGAAGAGGCGTTCGTCGCCCACCCCGGTCCGCGGGGTGGTGCCGGCCCCGACGACCACCGCCACGACCACGACCAACGCCATCAGTCCCCACCACCACCAGTGCTGGCGCTGGGGATGGTCCTTCACGGCCATGGGACGGCCACCGGTTCAGCCACCGGAGGGGGCGGTGGACCCGCCCTCGTCCGCGATGATCTGCTCCAGCTCGGCCGCGGTCACGCCGCCGGCCAGCTTCTTCACCACGGTGCCCTCCGGGTTCACCAGGAACGACTCCGGCAGCTTCACCACGCCGTAGTCGATGGAGGCGTCGCCGGTGTCGTTGGCCAGCACCGGCCAGTCGCCACCGTTCTGGGCGAAGAACTCCGTGATCTTGTCCGGCGTGTCGTCGAAGGCGACGCTCACCACCTGGGCCGTCCCGGCGGTCTCCTGGGAGAACTTCACCAGCTCGGGATGCTCCTGGACACAGGGCGGGCACCACGTGGCGAAGAAGTTCACCAGCACCCACCTGCCCCGCTGCTTGTCCAGGTCGAAGGTGCCACCGTCCAGCGTGGTGCCCGACAGCGCGGGGGCGAGCTTGCCCTCGATGGGACTGTCCTTGGACGTGGAGGTGTCGTCACCGGAGGGGCTGGTGGCGAACAGGAGCACGAGGGCGCCCAGCGCCACGGCCACCACGCCGGCGATGACGGCGGTGCGGTGCTTCATGCCTCCACCTTCTGGTGGTCGACGTCGGGGTCGGGATCCGGGTCGGTGTCCGGATCCCCGGCCCCCTCTGCGGCACGGCCGGAGGGAACGGGTGCCGACACGGGGTCCAGCGGGTTCCGGCGCCGGCCCGGGAACAGCGACAGTGCGGTGCCCGCCACCATGACCATCGCCGCCGATCCAGAGCCACACGATGAGGGGCTGGATGATCACCCGCAGGCCGATCTCACCGGTCTCGGAGCCCGGTGCCTTGGTGAGGGCGAGGTAGACGTCGTTGCGCGGGCCCACGCGGACCGACGGGGTCCCCAGGGTCTGGCCGTTGAGCCGGTACTTGTTCAGCCGCGGCTCGAACACGCGGTCCCCGTCGACCCGGACCCGGGCGATCAGCTCCACCCGGTTGTCCGTCTCCACCGTTCGCTCGCCCAGGTACTGCACGGTGTGGCCGGCGATGCGGGCCGTCTCGTTGGGCGAGAGCGTGAACTCCGCCTGGCGCACGTAGCTCATGGACGCGGCGAAGGCGACCCCGATCATGATGGCGCCCAGGTGCACGACCATGCCCCCGTTGGCCCGGCCCACGAACCCCCGCCAGCCCTGGCGGCGGGTGGCCAGGGCCAGCTGGCGCAGCGCCGAGCCGGCGGCGAAGCCGCCCAGGCCGAAGGCCAGGATGGCGGCCCATCCGGTGGCACCCGAGGCCACGGCCAGGACCACCGAGGCGACACCGATCCACGCCGGCCACCACAGCCGTTCACGGAGCAGCTCGCCGGTGCCCTTGCGCCACGGGAGCACCGGGGCGATGGCCATCAGGGTGAGCAGTGCGAAGCCGATGGGCATGGTCATGCGGCTGAAGTACGGCACGCCGACCGAGAGCCGTTCGTCGTTGATGGCCTCGATCACCAGTGGGAACACCGTGCCCAGCAGCACGACGAACGCGAACGCGGCGAAGACCACGTTGTTGGCCAGGAACGCGCCTTCGCGGGAGACCGGCGAGTCGATCCGCCCCGGCGAGCGGAGCCGGTCACCCCGCCAGCCGATGAGGAACACCGACACGGCGACGACCAGGGCGAAGAAGCCCAGGAGCAGGGGGCCCACCGAGCCGCTCGAGAAGGCGTGGACCGACTCCACCACCCCGGAACGGGTCAGGAAGGTGCCCAGGATGGTGAGCGAGAACGTGGCACACAGCAACGAGAGGTTCCAGACGCGGAGCATGCCCCGGCGCTCCTGGACCATGACCGAGTGCAGGTAGGCCGTGCCCGTCAGCCACGGCAGCAGCGAGGCGTTCTCCACCGGGTCCCACTTCCAGTACCCGCCCCAGCCCAGGACCTCGTAGCTCCACCACGCGCCCAGCACGATGCCGGCGGTCAGGAAGCCCCAGGCGAACAGCGTCCACCGGCGGGTCTCCACCAGCCAGCCCTCGCCCACCCGGCCCGTCACCAGGGCGCCGATGGCGAACGCGAACGGCACCGTGAAGCCGACGTAGCCCAGGTAGAGCATGGGCGGGTGGAAGGCCATGAGGATGTGGTTCTGCAGCAGCGGGTTCGGGCCGGGGCCGTCGTAGCCGGGCGGTGGGACCACCCCCCGGAACGGGTTGGCCGCGGTGAGCATGAGGCCGAAGAAGAACACGCACACCACGAACATGGTGATGAGCGCCCAGGCCACCAGCGGGTCCTCGAGCCGACGCCGGAACTGGTGGGCCACCGCCGTGGTGTACCCGGCGAGGATCAGGCCCCACAGCAGGATCGAGCCCTCCAGCGCCGACCACAGCGTGGCCACGTTGAACAGCGGCGGGGTGCGGGACGATCCGTGGTCGAACACGTACTGCAGGGTGAAGTCCCGCTGGATGAGGGCCCGCTCCATGGCCACGAAGGCCAGGATCCCGCCGATCAGCACCACCACCGCATAGGCGCGGCCGAGCCGGAGCATGTGTGGACGCTTCTGGCGCAGCCCGATGGCCAGCACCGTGATCCCGATGAGGGCCCCGCCGAACCCGACGATCACCCCCGCCAGCCCGAGCGCGCGGTTCACCCTCCGGACCCCCCGGACCCCTGATCCGCAGGGTCGGAACCGGAGGCGCTGTTCTTCTCGGCGTCCTGCTCCGCGTCGCGGATGCGGTCGGGATTGTCCTCGTCGTAGGCGTTGTCGTGGCGGATCAGGATCTGGTCGCTCTCGAACCGGTCCCCCACGAAGGTGCCCTCCAGCACCACGGGGATCTTGGGGCCGAACAACTCCGGCGGGTCCCCGGCGTGGTCAACGGTGACACGCTCGCCGCCGTAGCTGATCACGAAGGTCACGCCGTCATCGGTCGTCTCCACCGTGCCGTCCACCACGTTGCCCTGCATGCGGAACCGGCTGCCCTGGAGCTCCGGCTGCTTCGCCACGGCCTCGTCGACGTTGTAGAAGAAGGTCGACGCGTCCCGCAGCCCGTTGAACAGCACCACACCCAGGCCGCCGACGATGACCACCAGCCCGGCCACCGCCCACAGTGCACCACGGCGGCCGCGGCCACCGGACCCGTCGGAGGCCACGGCGGCACGGGGGGTGACGTCGAGCGTGGGGGTGGCCGCGTCCATCGGACGGGTCGTCGATGGGGGCGGCGTCGGCGGACTCGGGATCGTCCGGTCGCGTCGGGGGCGTCACAGCCATCGACGCTGGTCCTCCGGCACGACGCGGGACAGCTTCCTGCCGCGGCGGATCAGGGTCCAGGCGTACAGGCCGACGGCCCCGAAGGTGCCGGCCCATGCCGCCACGATGTACCCGGTGGTGCTCATGGTGCTCCCTGCGGTCCGGTCGACGGGATGGCCGGGTCCGGGTCGCCCTCGGCCCGGCGCTCGGTGATGGCGGCCTGGATGCCGGCGTCCGCGGCCCGTTCGGCCAGCCAGGCCACCCGGAACCGGTGGATCAGCAACCAGGCGAACAGGAGCATGAACACGGCCAGGCCCAGGTAGGCGGTGAAGAGCTGGGTGCCCTTCATGTCCGGGTCCACGGTGCCGAAGATCGTCTTCTCCTGGTGCAGGCCACGCCACCAGTCCACGGCCTTGTGCACGATCGGGATGTTGACCACGGCCATGATCCCGATGACGGCGCTGAGCGTGCCCCGGGTACGGGTGTCGTTGGGGATCTGCCGCACCGCCAGGTAGCCCAGGTAGGTCAGGAACAGCACGGCCGTGGTGGTGAGCCGGGGCTCCCAGCGCCAGAACACACCCCAGGTGATCTTGCCCCAGAGCATGCCGTTGAAGATGGTGAGGGCGAAGAACAGCACACCGATCTCGGCCGAGGACGCCGCCAGCAGGTCCCAGAACTCGGTGCGCTTCCAGAGGTACATGACCGAGCCGACCGCGGTGATGGCGAACGCCAGGTAGGCGGCGGACACGGTGGGGACGTGCATGTAGAGGATGCGGATGGTCTCGCCCAGCTCGGCATCCGCAGGGCTGACGACGAGGCCGAACACCACCAGGGCCACCAGGCCCACCAGGCTGGCGATGCCCAGGATGCGGGTGATCCTGGACCCCGTGTTGTCCGGCACGGCACCCCGCACCCGGCCGGCCGGGGACCCCGGTCCCGGGGCGGCGGAGGACGCCGCGTCGGGCGTCAGCGGGTTGTCGACGGTCATGTGTCCTCCAGGAGCGGGCGGAACAGGAAGGCTCCGAGTGTCAGGTACACCACTGCAAAGATGCCCAACAGCGCCGCCCACGGCCAGCCGGGACCAGCTTCGCGCCCCAGCGCCACCTCGAAGCCGCGGGTGGCGGAGATGAGCACCGGGGCGAGCAGCGGCAGCAACAACAGTGGCATGAGCGTGTCCCGACTGCGCAGTCGGGCCGACAACGCCCCATAGACCGCACCGGCGCCGGCGATGCCCAGCGTCGCCACGACGGCCACGGCCAGGAGCAGGGGGATGCCCTCGAAGGTCGTGTCGTAGAAGATGGCCACGCCCACGGCCAGGACGGCCTCCAGCACCAGCAGCTGCAGCACCAGCGCGGCCACCTTGCCCAGGTAGATGGCGGCCGGGGCCAGCCCGGACAGCCGCAGGGCGTCCAGGATCCCGTCCTCCGCCTCCACCCCGAACGAGCGCTGCACGGCCAGCACCGACGAGAACAGCACGACGACCCAGTACAGCCCGGAGGTCGCCCGGTCCAGGACCCCGCGGTCGGGATCCAGCGCGAACGCGAACAGCAGGAGCACCAGGAGCGCGAACGGCAGGACCTGCCCCATGCCCACCTTGGACCGCCACTCCAGGCGGAGGTCCTTGCCCGCGATGAGGAGCGCCTCGCGCATCACGAACCCGCCTCGCGCAGCACGGCCGGGTCCTCGTCGGCCTCGGCCGACGCGGAACCGGCAGACCCGTTGGGATCGGGCACGACCACGCCACCCGCGACGGTCACGGCACGGTCGGCCACGTCGCCGGCCCGGTCCAACTCGTGGGACGCGAACATCACGGTGGCCCCGGACGCAGCGGCCTCCCGCATCAGCCCGTCGACGACGTCGCGGCCGGTGGCGTCGAGGCCGGCGTGCGGTTCGTCCAGCAGCCAGAGCTCGGGCCGGCGGGCGACCATGGCGGCGAAGGAGACCCTGCGGCGCTGGCCGGCGGACAGGGCATGGACGGCCAGGCCGTGCAGCCGGTGCGCCACGCCCAGTCGGTCCAGCGCAGCGCGGCCGTCGGCCACCGACGCCCCCGCCGCCCGGGCCCAGAAGTCCACGTTCTCGGTGACCGACAGGTCGTCGTACAGGTAGGTGGCATGGCCCAGGAGGCCGACCCGGCGGCGGACGCCGGCCTGGCGACGGGTCAGGTCCACCCCCAGCACGACGGCCTCACCGGATGACACCGGGGTCAGGCCGGCGCAGACCCGCAGCAGCGTGGTCTTGCCCGCACCGTTGGGCCCACGGAGCAGCACGACCTCGCCGGGACGGACGTCGAGGTCGACGCCCGCCAGGGCGGGGAAGCGGCCGAGCAGGGCGACCGCGGCGCGGAGGTGGACGACGGACTCCATGGGGAACGGGATCTCACGTGACGGATCCCGTGGGCCTGGGATCATGGGCACCGGCCGGGGATCGGCCGGTGGGGGCTGGACTGTGCGGGCCGGACAGGGCGAGCAGCACAACGGTACCGGCTGGTCCCGGGCCACGGCCAAGCGCCGGTACCGTGATCCTGTGATGGCGCGCATCCTGGGGTTCGTCGGGCGGTTCCTCATCATCGGGGGGCTGTTCATCCTGGGGTTCGTCGGGTTCCAGCTGTGGGGGACGGGTCTGGAGGAGGGCCGGAACCAGGACGAGCTCACCTCCAGCCTGGCCGAGGCCGTCGGCGCCCAGGACGGGGTGGACGTGGACCCCGCCTCCGACATGACCGAGTTGGCCGGAGCCCTCGGCACCGTGGACCCGGCCACCGCGGCGCCACTCGCCCCACCGCCCCAGGGAGACCCGGTCGGGGTCATCGAGATCCCGAGGATCGACCTCCAGCGGGTGGTGGTCGAAGGCGTGACCAAGGCGGACCTCAAGAAGGGTCCGGGGCACTACCCCGGCACGCCCCTGCCCGGCCAGGCCGGCAACTCCGGCATCGCCGGGCACCGGACCACCTACGGAGCGCCGTTCAACCGGATCGACGAGATCCGGCCCGGCGACGAGATCATCCTGACCACGCCCCAGGGGCGGTTCGTGTACGAGGCGGTCCCCGCCGAGGGCTCCGACCAGGCCTGGTACGTGGTGGATCCGTCCGACGTCTCGGTGCTGGAGGACAAGGGGGACAACCGGATCACGCTGACCGCCTGCCACCCCAAGTACTCGGCCAAGCAGCGCATCATCGTCAACGCGGTGCTGTCGGGGCCGGTGGCGCCGACCGCCCCTCCGACCGAGGCCAGCACCGCCGCGGCCGCCGCGGCGTCGGCATCCTTCGACGACAGCCTGACGGGCGAGTCCGATGCCCTGACCCCCGCCCTGGCCTTCGGTGTCGCCGCCCTGTGCGTCGGGCTCCTGGCCTGGTTCGTGGGCAGCCGGTGGCGCCGCTGGCCGGCCTGGCTCCTGGCCACGCCGGTGATCCTGGTCCTGGTGTGGTTCTGCTACGTGTACCTCGACCGGTACCTTCCCGCCCTGTGAACCTCCGACCGGCCCGCCCTGTGAACGTGCACCGCACCCGTGTGCGGGCCATCCGCCTGGTCGCGGCACCGCTGCTGCTGGCGGTGGCGGTCACGTCGTCCTGCTCGGGCGACGACAGCTCCGCCTCCACCACCACCGAGGACACCGTGGCTCCGACCACCGCCGCGCCGGGGCCACCCCCGGGAGCCACGGAGGAGGGCCTCCGGTCCCTGGAGGTGGGCCAGTGCTTCGACCTTCCCACCGACGACCCCGAGGCCGAGGACCGGGCCGTCTGGCTGATCGCCTGCACCGACCCCCACACCCATGAGGTGTTCGACCTCGTGGAGTACGGCGGCACCGTGCCCAAGGGTGGCGGCTACCCCGGAGAGGCCACCGTGCAGGACTGGGCCGAACAGGCCTGCTTCGACCGGTTCGAGCCCTTCGTCGGGCTGCCGTGGACCCGCTCCGCGTTGGAGATCGAGGTGTGGTGGCCGTCGGAGGAGTCGTGGGGCCGGACGGACCGCACCGTGCTGTGCACCGTGTTCCCCGAGACGGGCGGCAGGGTGACCGGCACGCTCCGCGGATCGGAACGCTGAGCGGCCGGACCACGCGGCGGCGGGTTCCCTGGGTGCGAGGTGCCCGATTCCGTCACCTGGCATCCAGGGAACGGTGCCGGCGCCGGCGGTTCAGCGGCCCTTGAACTCCGGGGTCCGCCGGTCGCCGAAGGCCTGCTGGCCCTCCACGAGGTCGTCGGAGGCCCAGGCCCGTTCGAACGCGGCGACGTAGGCGCCGTCCGGGTCCACCGCCGCGGCCCCCCGCTCCAACAGGTCGAGGCCCAGCTTGGAGCCCGCCAGCGCGAGCGGCGCCAACGTGGCGATGTGGGTGGCCAGACGGTCGGCCTCGGCCAGGACGGTGGCGCCGGGAGCGTCCAACTCCGGCTCCACCAACCGGTGGACCAGTCCCACCTGGTGGGCGTGGTCCGCGGTGACCGGCTCCGCCGTGAGCAGGAGCCAGCGGGCGGTCGAGTGGCCCGCCAGCAGCGCCAGGCGTTCGACGGTCCAGTGGTCCACCATCAGGCCCAGCCGGGCCACCGGCACGGCGAACCGGGCGTCCGGCGTGGCCAATCGGAGGTCGCAGGCCAGCGCGATCTGCATCCCCAACCCCATGCACGCCCCGGAGATGGCTGCCACCGTGGGGACCCGCAGGCCGGCCAGGGCGTCCAGGGCCAGGCGCAGGGCCCGGGTGAAGGCCAGGTCCTCCAGCTCCTTCAGGTCCGCCCCGGCGCAGAAGTGGTCGGCGTGGCCGGTCACCACCAGGGCCCGCACCTCGTCCGCAACGGCGTGGCGGACCCCCTCGTGCAACTCCTCGACCGCCTGGTGGTTCAGCGCGTTGCGCCGCTCCGGGCGGGAGATGGTCAGTCGGCCGACGCGCCCCTCCGCGGCATAGCTGACGATCGCCATCGGGACCCGTCCGCCTCAGGCTTCGTCGATGACGCAGATCAGGTCGCCCTCGACGACCTGGTCGTCCGGTGCGACCGAGACCGCGCTGACGGTGCCCGACACGGGCGCGACCACGGGGATCTCCATCTTCATGGACTCGAGGATGGCCAGCTCGTCACCCTCGGCGACCGTCAGGCCCACCTGGGCCGGCACCTGCCACACGTTGGCGGTGATCTCCGCCCGCACCTCCGCCATCAGAGACCCGGCTTCCAGATCATCAGGAAGATGGCGACGACCAGCATGAGGTGGAGCCCGCCGGTCAGCATCGGCACCTGCTTGGTGCTGCCGCTCTTGAACGCCCGGCTGACGAGGTACTGGAGCACGATCGCCACGATGGAGACGAGGAACGCCAGCGACACCCAGGTCTGGGAGAACTTCCAGGCCTCGTCGCTCATCCCGATGAGGCCCATCCCGGCCACGAACACCACGACCAGGGCGGGGAGCTGGATGTACAGCGCCGCCTTGGCGAAGGTCTCGTCGGCGACGTTGCCGGCCCGGGCCAGCATCGGCTGCACGAAGTTGCCACCGAAGGCCACCACCACGGCGACGACGTGGATGAGCAGGAAGATCTTGTACCCGGTCGAATCCATGGCACGGACCCTAGTGTCAGACGGGCAGCACGCCGTGCTTGCGCTCCCTCACGGGCAGCAAGCGGCGCGCCGGTTCAGACGGGCAGCACGCCGTGCTTGCGCCAGGGCCGCTGGACCTGCTTGGTGCGGGAGGCCTCCAGCCCCTTCCAGATGGCCAGGCGGGTCTCGGCCGGGTCGATCACGTCGTCCACCATGCCGTGGCCGGCGGCGACGTAGGGATCGATGTTCTTGCGGAACTCCTCGGCCAGGCGGATGCGCTCGGCGTCCAGCTCCTTGCCCTCGAACTCCGCCAGGTGCTTGCGCATGGTGATGTTGACCATGCCGTCCGGGCCCATGACCGCGATCTCCGCCGCGGGCCAGATGGCCAGGTAGTCGGCCTCGTAGGACAGGCCGTTCATGACGAAGTAGCCGGCGCCGTAGCTCTTGCGCACGACGATCGAGATCTTGGGCACGGTGGCCTCGCACACGGCGAAGAGCATCTTGGCCCCGTGGCGGATGATCCCCTGCTTCTCCACCGCGGAACCGACCACGAAACCGGGGACGTCGTGCAGGAACACCAGCGGGATGCCGAAGGCGTCGCACAGCCACACGAAGCGGGCGGCCTTGTCGGCGGCGTTCACGTCCAGGGCGCCTCCCAGCACCATCGGGTTGGAGCCGACGATGCCGATCGGGTGGCCGCCGACCCGGCCGAAGCCCGTGATGATGTTGCGGGCCCAGCCCGCCTTCATCTCGAAGAAGTCCGGGACGCCGTCGTCGAGCCGGTCCACCACGGCGGCGATGACCTTGTGCATGTCGTAGGCCCGCCGCGGTGCGGTGGGGACGATGTCGTAGAGCTCCTCGCACCGGCGGTCCACCGGGTCCGAGCAGTCCTCCACCGGAGGTGCCTCCGTGTTGTTGGACGGGAAGTAGGACAGGTAGTCGCGGACGACCTGCAGGCACTCGGCGTCGTCGGCGACCTCCATGTCGGCCACCCCCGACACCTTGTTGTGGACCTCCGAACCGCCCATCTCCTCCTCGGTGACGTCCTCCCCGGTGGCCGCCTTGACCAGGTGCCGGCCGGCCAACGCCATGGAGGAGATGCCCTTCACCATGGGGACGAAGTCGGCGAGGGCCGGGATGTAGGCGGTGCCGGCCGCGCAGTGCCCGACCATCGCCGCCACCTGGGGGACCACGCCGGACAGGGTGACCTGCTCCCGGAACAGCGCACCGGCACCGGCGAAGGTGGAGCCGGCGCCGGAGGTGATGCGCGCCCCGGCGGAGTCCAGCAACCAGATGACCGGGATCCGTTGGCGCAGGGCGAGCTCCCGCATGCGGCTCACCTTGAACTCGTTGACCTGGCCCATCGACCCGGCCTGGACGGTGAAGTCGTAGGCACAGACCACGACCCGCCGCCCGTCGATCTTCCCGATGCCGGTGACGCACCCGTCGGCGGCGAAGGAGCCCTTGGCCGCGAGGTGGGGGTCCATGTGGTCCGCCAACTGCCCGTACTCGACGAACGAGCCCGGATCCAGCAGCGCGTCCAGGCGTTCCCGGACCGGCCACTTGCCCAGGCTGCGCTGGCGTTCGACCCGCTCGGCGCCGCCCATCTCCAGTGCCGCTTCCCGGCGCCGGTGGAGGTCGTCCACCAGTGGGCCCCAGTTGTAGCGATCGTCCTGCGGCTCGCTCACGTGCAGTCCCCCGTTCGCCCGGTCCGGTGTCGGTGCCGGCTCCGGTGGGAGTGTGTCACAGGACCCGGCGGGGTGGCGCCGGGGTGGGCCGAGACCCTCGGCCCGGATCTGGCGTGCTGCGTCCATGGCAACCCGGAGGCGGCGACGGTGCCGCCGTTCGGTGGATTCGTGGCGACGGCGACCGATGGCGTAGCAGCCCCGGCTGACGCGCCGGGCCCGGCCGAGTCTGGTCTCGTAGGCCAGTGCGTCGGCCAACACCCGGTGTGGCTGGGAGCCGCGCACCCCGAGGTCCCGGTCCGCCAGCAGGCGGAGGATCTCGGCGATCGTGAGTGGGCGTCCCGCGTCCAGCAGCAGGGTGAGCACCGGGTAGCGGAGGTGGCGGCCCCACAGGGCGAAGGGATCGATCCACCCGTCGGGCGTGCGGACGGCATGGCTCCGGAGTGGCTCGCTCGACATCCCCGGGATGGTGCCCGTCCCGTGACCGTCCCGTCATCGGGGACCGCTCCCCCGTTCGACTTGCACCGAATCGGGTGCGCCACCCGACGCCCGCCGGACGACGGTGTGAACTCCTCCGGCGTCGCGTCGCATCGAATTGACCGCCACACCGGCCCATCCTCCCCGGACCCCAATTCGGCGGAAGCCGACGTGATCGCACAAGCGCGGGCTCCGTGAACACCTGGCTGACCGATCGAGGAGTGCGTTCAGCGCCCCCGCCACACGGGCGGCCGCTTCTCCACGAAGGCGGCGATGCCCTCGGCCGCGTCCTCCAGCTCCGTGGTGACGGTCAGCATGGGATGCAGCAGCCGCAGCGCGTCGGTCGCCCCCTGGTCCCAGACGGCGTAGAAGCTGTCCCGTCCCAGGCGCATGACCGCGGGCGACTTGCCGGCCAGCTCCGCGGCGAGGTCGTCCACCGCCGCGTCCAACCCCTCCACCGGCACCAGCCGGGACAGGATGCCCAACCGGTCCGCCTCGTCGGCGTCGATCCGCCGGCCGGTCATCATCAGCTCCAGGGCCCGCTTGGGGGCCATGGAACGGCACAGCGGCACCGTGATCATGTAGGGCCACAGCCCGACGTTGATCTCCGGCGTCCCGAACGTGGCGTCATCGGCGGCCACCACCAGGTCGCAGGACAGCGCCAGCCCGAACCCTCCGGCCAGGCAGTAGCCCCGCACCTTGGCGATGGTCGGCTTGCCGAGCGACCACAGGTCGTCGAACAGGCGGGCGAGTTCCCCCCGGGCGTCGTGCACGTCCGCGTACCCGGCGTCGGCCCGCATCCCCGTGAGGTCCGCGCCGGCACAGAACGCCCGGTCACCGGCACCGGTCAGGACCACCACCCGCACCTCCGGATCGGCCTTCGCCTCGGCGATGCGGTGACGGAGTCCCTCGATCACCCCCCAGCTGAGCGCATTGCGCCGCTCCGGCCGGTTGATGGTCAGCGTCGCCACGCCGTCCTGCACGGAGGCGAGCAGTTCGTCGGCCGCAGGTGTGTCTGACATCTCCGTCAGGCTAGTTTCCGCCCGTGGCACTGGTACCCACCTTGCTCGCCATCGGCATCGGCCTCGGTCTCGGCCTGCACTGGGGCGGGCAGCTCTCCAACCTCCTGCAGTGGCGCCCGCCGCTGTGGCAGGCCCTCGCGGGCGGGATCGCGCTCACGATGCTGGTGGACGTCCTGCCCATCACCGGCGGGGTCATGGCCTTCCTCTCCATGGCCGCCATGGCGCTCATCCTCGCCTTCGCCGTGATCAACCTCCGCATCGGGGGCATGGTCCTGGTCGCGGCCGGCATCGGCCTGAACCTGTTCGTCACGCTCATCAACTGGGGCACCCCCGTGAGCGGATCGGCGCTCGAGGCCGCGGGGGTGGTCGAGGACGCGACCGCCACGGACCTGGCGCTCTCCGGCGGCCGCACGGTGGCCGACGGCGCCCTGCTCGGGTTCCTGGGTGACGCCATCCCCCTGCCCTGGGGCCAGGTCATCTCCATCGGCGACATCCTGCTGCTGGTGGGCCTGAGCCTGGTGACCGCGAGCGTGGTCCGTCGCTACGAGGTGGGCGGCGGTGGCAGGTTCTCCTCGGGGCCCGGCAACCGCAGCGGGATCGGCGGCCCCCGGGACTACCGCACGGCGCTCGACGCCCTCGGACGGGGCCCCGCGCCCAGGCGGGGGCCGGGCCTGCACCCTTCCCGCCTGAGCGGCCAGGGCACGGGCCGCCGTCGTCCCACCGGCTCGCGCTGAGCCGGGCCACCGGGGAGCGGTCCCCGCTGACAACCGGGACGCCGTCGCGGTTCGCTTCCTCCGTGCCGGACCGGCCGGCGCACCTGTCATCGGAGGAGCCATCCATGCCCAAGCTCGGTCTCGACCCGGAAGCACTCACCTCGCTGCAGAAGCAGATGCGTGCCGACGCCGGCACCATCAAGAGCCTCACCACCAAGCTCGACGGGTTGCTCCGTTCGGCCTGGTGGGAGGGTGCGGACGCCACGGCATTCCGCTCGGACTGGGACGGCAGCCACAAGGCCCAGCTGGCCCGGGTGTCCGCCGCCCTGGAGGCCGCGGCCCAGGCCGTCGCCGCCAACGTGACCCAGCAGCAGCAGGCCTCGTCGGGCTGAGCGTGCCCGTCCTCCGCTACCGGGTGGCGGCGGGTGCCGCCGCCCGGCCCGTGGCCGACCTCGTCGTCCACCTCGACGGGGACGCGACCGTCGGAGAGGTGGCCGACGCCGTGGCCGACCACCTGGACCCGACCGGCCGCCTCCGGCCGTCGAACCCCACCCTGGCGGTCGTGGACCACGACGCGCTCGGGGGCGGGCCCCCGGCCGTCCGGGAACCCCCCGGCCGGGACCGTCCCGCCATGGAGGCCGCGCCGCGGTGTGGCTCGACCGTGGCCATCGTCCCGGACGCGGCCACCCGGAAGGAGCCGCCGCTGCACTCCCCGGTCACGCTGCATCCCGTCGACCCCGCCTCCGGTCCCGTCACCCGCCTGTGCTACGGCACCACCCGCATCGCCCGGGCAGCGCCCACCGGTACGACAGCGCGCCACCGGTACGACAGCGCCGGCCGCGGTGGAGATCGAGGTCGGCGCCGACGTCGTCGTCCGCATCGCAGCCGGCGCGGCGGCGGTCCTGGTCGACGGTGCCCCGGTCCGGGGTGGCATGCGGATCGGACCCGGCGCATTGCTCACCATCGGCAACCGCACGGTGGAGGTCCGGTGCGGCGGACCCCTCCGGCCACCGGACAGCCCGGGACCGACCCGGCTGCACGAGCGGATCCCCGCCCGCACCGCCGGGCCGGAGCCGGATCCCGTGGAACTGCCGACCGCGCCTGGCGCCCACCGCATCCCGGCCTTCCCGGTCCTGTCCGCGATGGTGCCGCTCCTCATGGGCGTCGCCCTGTGGTTGGCCACCGCCAGCGTGGCCGTCGCCGGATTCGTGGTGTTCAGCTTCGTGTTCGTGGTCGCGGCCGGCATCGAGTCGCGCCGGGAGTCCCGCGCGGAGGCCCGCTTCCGGGAGGCCGAGTTCCGGGCCGACCTGGACCGGGCCGCCGAGCGCATCGACCAGCACCTGGCCGAGGAATCCGCCGGCGCCGAGCGGGCGACCCCGTCGACCTCCCGCCTGTGGGAGTGGGTGGCCACCTCCCACCCGCGGCTGTGGGAGCGTCCGGGCGACGAGGCCGGGGCGATGGTGGCCCGCCTCGGCCGGGCCCCTCAACAGCCCCGGTCGACGGTGGTGGCCCACACCAACACCGGGCGGTGGGACCTCCGCCGGGAGCTCCTGGCGGTGGCCGACCGCGTCGCCGCCACCGACCTCCCGGTCCGCGTCGACCTGTCGGACACCGCGGGCCTGGCCGTGGTGGGCCCGGGCGAGGGCCCGGCGGCCGTGGCACGGTCCGTGGTGTGCCAGCTGGCGGCGCTGGTCGACCCCGACCACCTGACCATCACCGTCGATGCGTCCGCCGACCGGGCTCCCCTGTGGCGTTGGGTGCAGTGGCTCCCCCACGCCGACCCGGCCACCACCACCGCCACCAACGTCGTCGTGGTCGACCGGTCGACGACAGGAGAGACCCGGGCCGCCGTGGCGGACCTTGCCCGCGCCGGGGCCGTCCCGGTCGTCGTCGCCCGGGCACCGGCCGGGCTCCCGGAGTCGATCGGCGCCGTGCTCCGGTTGGGTGGGACCTCCTCGGATCCGGCGTCGGGCGCCGACCTCCGCACGCATCGTTCGGCCCCCGTCCCGCTGCAGGTGGAGGACCTGTCGCTGGACGGCGCCGAGGTGCTGGCCCGAGGGCTCAGCCCGCTCCGCCCCCCCGGCGACCGTGGGACCGCGCTGCCGCCGGCGCTCCCCCTGTCCCGGCTGCTGGCCGACCCTGCCGCCGTCACCGATCCGGCCGCGATGGCCCGTCAGTGGCAGAGGTCGGGCCCCGAGGGGCTCCGCGTCCCGGTCGGGGTTGCCGAGGGCGGCGTGCTCTCGCTGGACCTGGTGGCCGACGGCCCGCACGGGCTGGTGGCCGGGACCACCGGTGCGGGCAAGAGCGAGCTGCTCCGCACGCTGATCGCCTCGCTGGCACTGCACCACGCCCCCGACCGCGTCACCTTCCTGCTGGTGGACTACAAGGGCGGTTCCGCGTTCCGGTCCCTCGACCGGCTCCCGCACTCCGTCGGCCTGGTCACCGACCTGACGCCCACCCTGGCCGATCGGGCCCTGGTGTCGCTGCGGGCCGAGCTGCGCCATCGGGAACGCCTCGTGGCCGCCGGTGGCGTCACCGACCTCCGGGAGCTGGACCGGACCCGGCGCCCGCCGGCCCTGGTCGTCGTGGTGGACGAGTTCGCTGCGCTGGCCCGTGAGGTACCCGAGTTCGTGGAGGGGATCGTCGACCTGGCCCAGCGGGGACGCAGCCTGGGCGTGCACCTCCTGCTGGCGACCCAGCGACCGGCCGGCGTGGTCACCGACGCCATCCGGGCCAACACGACGCTGCGGCTGGCGCTCCGGGTCGCGGACGAGGACGACAGCACCGACGTCGTGGACTCGGTCCGGGCCGCCCACCTGCCCCGTGACCTGCCCGGCCGGGCCGTCATGCGGACCGGCCCCCGCCGGACCACCGACCTCCAGGTGGCCCACACCGGCGGACCACCGCGCCCGCCGCACCGCGTCACCTGCACGCCCTTCGGGCAGGTGACCGGTCCCCCGCCGGACGCACCGGGCCGGGACACCCCGACGCAGCTCGACGCCATCATCGCCACGGCCCGGGCGGCCGCCGTCGCGACCGCAACACCGCCGCCACGGCGGCCGTGGCTCGACCCCCTGCCCCCCGTGCTGGATCCGACCGAGGTCCTGTCCGGCCCACCTGCGGCACCCGGGTGCCTGACCATCGGAAGGCTCGACCGACCGGGTACGCAGTCCCAGCCG
Organism: uncultured Actinomycetota bacterium; assembly: GCA_963773765.1. Lineage (GTDB taxonomy): Bacteria > Actinomycetota > Acidimicrobiia > Acidimicrobiales > Microtrichaceae > CAVZCC01. Next base: position 428,758 of record CAVZCC010000008.1, read on the forward strand.
GCGCTGGTGCTGGACCTGGCGACGCACGGCTCGGTGCTGGTCCAGGGGTGCGGCGGGTCCGGGCGCACCGGCACCCTGGCCATGGTGGCCCGGGCGGCCACCACCCACCCCGAGCACGTCCATGTCCACGCCCTGGACGGAGGTCGTGACCTGGCCCCGCTGCACCACACCGGCGCGGTGGGCGAGGTGGTCGGGATGGAGGACCTCGGGCGCACGCTCAGGCTGCTGCGGATGTTCACCACCGAGCTGGACCGTCGCCGGGACCCGGGCCCGGCCGTCGGGTCGGCCGGCCGGCCCCGCCTGCTGGTGCTGGTCGACGGTCTCGGCGCCCTGGAGGAACTCCACGCCCGGATCAACCGCGGCGAGGCACTGGACCTCCTCACCCGCCTGGCCCGGGAGGGACGGACCGCGGGCCTCCACGTGGTGGCGTCCGCCATCCGGCGGGCGGAGGTACCGCCGCCGCTGGCCGCCGCCCTCCACCTGCGCCTGATGCTGCGCTGTGCCGGCTCCGACGAGGCCGTGCTGGCCGGCGCACCGGAGGCACTGGGGGACCGGGACCTCCCGCCCGGCCGCGGCCTGGTGGACGGGGACTGGTTCCAGGTGGCACTCCACCCGCCCGGTGCGCCCGCCGGCGTCCGGACCGGTCGCGGCCCGGCCCCCACCCCGGTCCCGCCGCTCCCCGATCGGGTGCCGGGCAACTCCCTCCCCGCACCGAGGGGAACCTGGCAGCTCCCGGTGGGGATCTCGTCGTGGGACCTTCGTGTCGTGGCCCTGGACCTGACGGACCGCCACGCGCTCGTGACCGGTCCGCCCCGGAGCGGTCGCAGCGCAGCGCTGCACCTGGTGGCCCGGATGGCCTCCCGTGCGGGCCTTCCTGCGGACGTGGTCCACGTGGACGGCCGATCGGCCGACCCGGACGCCACGTCCGAGGCGCTGCGGCAGGCGGCCGGGCGGAGCCGGGGCGGGCAGCCCGTCCTCGTCCTCGTCGACGACCTGACGGACCTGCTCGACCGACCCGACGGCGAGCCGGTCGACCACCTGCTGCTCGAGCTGTTGGACCTGGGCCGGAGCGCCCCGATCCGGGTGGTGGCCGCGGCCGAGGCCGACGCCCTGGCCCGCTGCTACGCCGAGTCCGCCCGCCGGCTGCGGGCCGGCCGGGGTGGCCTCCTGCTGCGCCCCGACCCGGACCTCCACCCCGGCCTGCTGCACACGGCCCTGCCGCCGCACGACGACCTGGTCATGGAGGCCGGCCACGGATGGCTCGTCACCCCGGAGCGCGTGACACCGCTGCAGCTGGCGTGGCCGGACGGCGGCGCCGGCGGCCGGTAGGACCGCCGGGCGGGCCGGTCAGCCAGCCAGGGGGTCGGCCCGTCAGCCCGCCGGCCCGGGCCGGAGCAGCCCCAGGTCGGCCCGAGCGACCAGGCCCAGGTCCACGGCGTGGTCCACCAGTCGGCGCCGGCGGTCCGAGGCCAGGCGTCCCAGGTCACCGTGCACACCCCGCACGCCCGCGCGGTGGAGCTTCTCGCACAGGTGGTCGAGCTTCCGGTTGAACTTGGCCAGGGTCCAACCCATGGCAGCAGCGCACTCACGGTTGGACGGCACGGGGGCACCTCGGTCCGCGGGCCGGATCAGGCGGTGCTCGCACAACGCCACCAGCAGCAGCCGTTGGTCGTCGTTGAGCTCGACCCGTCCCCAGTCCAGGGTCACCGGGGCATCGGTCCCGTCCGGGCCCCGGAGGTCCGCCAACCGTTCCTGGTCCTCCAGCGCCCCCTCCAACTCGTACGAGGACGGCCCGGCGCTGAACGCGAGCAGGAAGCCGGCGTGCACCAGTGCGGCGGACGAGCCCGGTCCCAGGGTCGCGGAGCTGGACCCGTCGCGGTCCAGCACCGTGACCGGCGTCGTGCGCCCGACGTTGTGCAGCCACCAGGACCCGCCGCGGTGGGCGATGCGGCCCACCACCCGATGGAGGTAGGGGTTGTCGTCCACCTCCAGGTCACCCGAGCGCCCGAAGGTGAGCTCGTGGCCGGGCGCCACGGTGTGCTCCTCGCCGCAGAACTCCACGAACACCCGTCCTGACATGCATCCCTCCCGGAACCCGGAGGAACCGCGTCCCCCCACTCACGACTGACATAGTGTTTCGTGTTGTTCCATGACATGCCAGTCGGCAGGGCGGCCGGGCCTGCGGTTCGGTCCCGACCGCCGGCGTGGTGCAGGCTGGAGCCCGTGCCCGATCCGTCCGCCCGCGACCATCCCGATGACCCGCACGACCCGGTGGTGGTGCGCCGGGCCATGGTCAAGCGCTGGTGCGACCTGGGCCAGCGGGTGGGCTACCTGTGCTTCGCGGCCTCGGTGGTGCTGTTCGTGATCGGCTTCATCGTCCAGTTCCCGTCCTGGCTGGTCACCGTGATCATCGTGTTGATGGTGGCGGGGTCCAGCGTGCTGCTGCCCGCCATCATCCTGGGCTACGCCGCCACCGCGGCGGAGAAGGAGGAGCGGGGCGAGAAGTTCGGCTACTGAGCCGGACCGGCCACGTCGGTCACCGACGCCACGCGCCAGACGGGCTCGACCACGTACTCCGGGCCCGCCACCACCCCGCAGGTGGGCATCGGGATGTGGCGGTCGACCTCCACCCGCACCTCCAACGCCACCTCCCGGCCGTCCGCCAGCGCCCCGTCGATCCGGACCGTCGTCGCCAGCGTGTCCCGTTCGTACGCCACCACGCGGGCCGTCCGGCGGGCCCCCGTCCAGTCCCACCCCGTGGCCACCAGCGCGGCCCGGTCCGCGGCCTGGGCCGGGCCGCCGTCCAGGAGCGAGGTGCCCCGGCAGTGGGCGGCGAAGTCCGACGGCGGCCCGGTGCGGCCGGCCAGCCGCTGCGCGAGCTCCGCGGTCAGGTGGGCCCAGCCGTAGCCGTCGGGAAGGGTGAGCGCCGTGGGCGCGAAGCGATGGCCGCCGGTGTGGGAGCACCGCCAGAGCCGCGTGGAGGCATCGGGGGTGGCCGCCAACAGGCCCTCCAGCTCCTGGTGCATGGCAGCGCCCAGGCTGCCGCAGCAGGCATCGCGGCGGCCGTGGGTGCACACCATCAGGTCCACCGTGTCGGCGGGGACCGCCACCCGGTCGCGGTCGAAGCGGGCGACGGCCGGGGCGTCGTCGTCCAGCAGGGCCCGGCACAACGACACCAGACCCGCCGGGTCCACCCGCCACTCCCGCCGCCCGAAGGGACGGGCCACACCGACCGGGCGGTCGAACGCCAGCACCGTGACCGAGCCGTCCGTGCCGGGCGCGGGGACCAGTCCCATCGGCCGCCACCGCCGCCCGTCCGGCGCGGTCACCGACGGGGCCTTCTCCATGAGCGACCGGAACGGCTCGCACGTGGAGATGTCCTTGTCCCACGGCAGGGGGACCTCCACGCACAGGAAGGCGTCGTAGTCGCCGGCGCTGCCGATGGGATCGGCAGCCTGGGAGCCGTGGAAGGGGGCACACCGGACCTTGGTGATGTGCAGGTCCGCAGCAAGGTCCATGGGCGCGGAGACTACGCCGGGCCGCCGGGGCCGAGGGTGGCATCGTGGCAGGGAGTTACCAGCGGGTAACCTCTGGGACACCCTCCGGGTCACACCACCTGCCATGCGACTTCCTGCTGCCCAACGACGCACCCAACTGCTCGACACCGCCGTGACCGTGTTCGCGGACAAGGGCTACCACGCCACCTCCATGAACGACGTGGCGGAGGCGGCCGGGGTGACCAAGCCGGTGCTCTACCAGCACTTCAGCTCCAAGCGGGAGCTGTTCGTGGAGTTGCTGACCGAGATCGGCACCGCGCTGCGGGAGACCATCGCCAAGGCCACGGCGGACGCGGCCGGACCCCGCCAGCAGATCGAGAACGGCTTCCGGGCCTACTTCCACTTCGTGGGGGACCGCACCGACGCCTTCCGGGTGCTGTTCGGCTCCGGTGCCCGCCGCGACCCCGAGTTCGCCCCGTTCGCCCGCGCGGTGGAGGCCTCCATCGCCGACGCCATCGCCGAGCTCATCGTGGTGGACGGCCGGCCGGCAGAGCACCGCCAGGTGCTGGCCCACGGCATCGTGGGCATGACCGAGGCCGCATCGCGGTACTGGCTGGCCCACGACCGGGAGCCGGACATCGACACGCTGGCGGCGCAACTGTCCGGACTGGCCTGGTCCGGCATGAGGGGACTGGACCGATGAGCGACGACGGACCCGGCTGGTTCGAGGTGGTGGTGGAGATCCCCCAGGGGTCCCGCAACAAGTACGAGATCGACCACGACACCGGCGCGGCCTGGCTGGACCGCCACCTGTTCGCCGCCACCGTCTACCCGGCCGAGTACGGGTTCTTCCCCGACACCCTGGCCGAGGACGGCGACCCGCTGGACGCGCTGGTCCTGTTGGAGGACCCGACCTTCCCGGGCTGCCACGTCCGGGCCCGTCCCGTGGCGCAGCTGGAGATGACCGACGAGGCCGGACGGGACGTGAAGGTCCTGTGCGTGATCGCCGGTGACCCGCGGTGGGAGGCGATCCAGGACCTGGGCGACGTCGACCCGTTCCTGTTGTCGGAGATCCACCACTTCTTCACGGTCTACAAGGACCTGGAGCCGGGCAAGGGCTCCGAGATCGGCGACTGGACCGGCCGGGAGGACGCCCTGGCCAGCATCGCCGCGGCCAAGGCCGCCTTCCCCGGCCACTGACCGGGAGCGGGGCGCCAGGGGTGGGTGCCCGATGGTGCGTCCACGGAGAGCCCGGGTATAGGTTCCCGGACTGTCATCCTCCGGCAATGGGGCCGGGGCCACCCCCTCCGGATGCGGTCAGGGCCACACCGCCGCCGGCACGGCACCAGCGGAGTCACTTCCACACATGGCATCCACGCTCAAGCGGATCCTGATCGGTCGCCCCCTCGCCACCGACGAGGCCGACCACCAGCGCATCTCCAAGCCCATCGGCCTCGCCGTCTTCTCGTCCGACGCCATCTCGTCCACGGCCTACGCGACGGGCGAGATCCTGATCGTGCTCGTCGGCGCGGCGGGCATGGTGCAGGCCAACGGCGAGGCCACCACGAACCTGCTCAAGCCCATCGCGGTGCTGGTGGTCATCCTGCTCGCGCTGGTGGCCAACTCCTACCGGGAGACCATCCACGCCTACCCCGACGGTGGCGGCGCCTACGTGGTGGCCCGGGAGAACCTGGGCGAGACGCCGTCGCTCGTCGCCGGTGCCTCCCTGCTGATCGACTACGTGCTGACCGTGGCCGTGTCCGTGGCGGCCGGCGTGCTGGCCATCTACTCGGTGTTCAGCTGGCTCGAGCCGTACCGGGTGCTGCTCTGCCTGTTCTTCGTCGGGGTGCTCACCATCGGCAACCTGCGGGGCGTGAAGGAGTCGGGCAAGGTCTTCGCCGTCCCCACCTACATCTACATCATCGCCCTGGTGGCCTTCATCGGCTGGGCCGTGGTGCAGAAGGTGCGGGGCACCCTCCCGGTGTTCGACCCCACCACGGAGAGCGCCGTCGAGCAGATCAAGGAGATCCAGTCGGAGCACGGGCCGTTCATCGGCGGGATCTCGTTGTTCATCTTCGCCCGGGCCTTCGCCTCCGGCGCGGTGGCCCTGTCCGGCGTGGAGGCCATCTCCAACGGCATCCCGGCGTTCCGCAAGCCCACCTCCAAGAACGCGGCCCAGACGCTGGGATGGATGGCCGTCATCCTCGGCACCACGTTCTTCATGATCAGCTTCATCGCCGCCTGGATGAAGCCCATCCCGACCGAGGCCGAATCCGCCCTGTCCACCATGGGCCGGGCCCTGTACGGCGGGTCCAACCCGATGTACTTCATCCTGCAGTTCGCCACCATGGCGATCCTGATCCTGGCCGCCAACACCGCCTACGCCGACTTCCCCCGGCTGGCAGCGATCATCGGCCGGGACGGCTTCCTGCCCCGTCAGTTCGCCAACCGCGGCGACCGCCTGGTGTTCTCCAACGGCGTGCTGATCCTGGCCGGCGCCGCCTCCATCCTGCTGATCGCCTTCCAGGGCAGCGTCACCCTGCTGATCCCGCTCTACGCGGTGGGCGTGTTCACCAGCTTCACCATCTCCCAGACCGGCATGGTCCGCCACCACATGAAGGAGCGCCAGAAGGGCTGGAAGCTCTCGGTGGTCAACTCCACCCTGGGTGCCATCGCCACCTTCATCGTCGCCGCCGTGGTGATCGTCTCGAAGTTCGCCATCGGCGCCTGGATCATCGTGGTGCTGATCCCCTGCATCGTGTTCGCCTTCCGGGGCGTGAAGAAGCACTACAACGGCGTGGCCAAGAAGCTGCGGGTGGATCCGTCCCACCGAGAGGACATCCGTCCCCCCGGCCACGGCGTGGTCGTGCTCGTCGGAGGTGTCAACCAGTCGTCCCTGGCCGCCATCCGCTACGCCCGCTCCGTGGGCGCCACCGACGCCGTGGCGGTGACCGTGGCGCTGGACGAGGAGCACGCGGAGCGGATCCGCGAGGCGTGGCTCCGCTACGACATCCAGTTCCCACTGGAGATCATCGAGTCGCCGTACCGGGACCTGACCAACACCGTCGAGGACTACCTGGACGAGCTCGACAGCCGCTGGGGCCACGACTACGTCACGGTGGTCATCCCCGAGTTCGTCCTGCCCCACTGGTGGCAGGGCATCTTCCACAACCAGTCGGCCCTGGCCCTGAAGCTGGCGCTCAAGTTCCGCAAGGACACCGTGGTGGTCAACGTGCCGTTCCACCTCGGCGAGGACGAGGACCGCCCCGGCATGTCGGCGGAGTCGCTCGGCCTGCCCGGGCACCACGCCGACCAGCAGCCGACCGTGGACCGGGTGGAGCCGGTGGGGGCCGACGCGTCCGCCGCCGCCGACGCGGGCCCGGCCCTGGACCCGCCGGCCGCCCCCGCCTGACGATCCGCCGTTTTCCGGGAAACCGTCGATAGCGTCGAACCACATTCGACTTACGGGGGTAACCCATGATTGCAGTGCTCCAGACACTGGCCCAGACCGACACCGACAGCGCCGCCAGCGGCGGTGCCCTCTTCGGGATCGGCATCTTCTACCTGATCCTGCTCGTGCTCTTCTGCGTGGGCTACTGGAAGGTCTTCACCAAGATCGGCCTGCCGGGCTGGATGGGCATCATCCCGTTCGTCAACGTCTACATGCTGTTCAAGGCCCGGGGGAACCGCGAGCCGATCGTGTGGACCATCCTGATGCTCATCCCGTGCATCAACATCATCGCGGCCTGGTTCCTGGCCAACGACACCGCCGAGCTGTTCGACAAGGAACTGGGCTGGAAGATCTTCCTGTTCATCTTCCCCGGCATCTCCCACCTGGTGCTGGGCTTCGGTGACTCCCAGGTCAACCCGGCCAACGTCGCCCCCGGCGTCGTCGGCTCCCACTGACCAGCACGGTCTGACCAACCGGGCCTGGGACGCTCAGGCCTGCGCCGGGTGCTGGGGGACGTCCACGTCGATGGACGTCCCCCGGACCCGGACCTCCCGCTCGGACACCCGGGCGTAGGCCACCTGGTCGGCCTCGGTCAGGTTCCGGCCCGTGAGGCTGCGGGGCCAGCTCCGCTCCCACAGCACCGACGACAGCTCGTTGCCGTACAGGTAGAGCAGTCCGAGCAGGTAGCTCCAGGACAGGATCCCGAACACCACGACGAACACGCCGTAGCGGTCGGAGCACTGGACGACGAACCGGTTCACGTACCACTCCCCCAGCGACTGCAGCGCGAACCAGGACAGGCCCACGAAGCCGGCGCCGGGGAGCTGCGCGGTGAACGGCACCTTGCGGGCGCACAGCAGGGCGTGCAGGCCGAGGTAGCAGAGCGCCCCGGCCAGGAACGGCAGCACGACGGCCAGGAGGCTGCCCACTGCATCCGGCGCACCACCCGCGATCCAGCTCCGGCTGCCGGACAGCACCAGGCAGAGTGCGATCAGCACGGCGCCGGGCAGGTCCCTCGCCTTGCGCAGGAACCAGTTGGGCCGGTCGAACAGCGGGACCCCCCACACGGTGTTGAGCGCCTCCTGCAGCATCTCCAGCAGCCCCAGGCCGGCCCACAGCGACACCAGGACCGAGCCGATGATGACGGGGACGCTGCCCCCCAGCTCGGCCCCCTTGAGGATCTCGTCGCCGATGATCGGCACGTTGCTCAGCGCCGAGTCGATCAGGTTCTCCCGGAGCTCGTCGTTGTCCTGGAGGATGAGCCCGAGCACGTTCACCAGGGCGAGCAACAGCGGGAACACGGCGAAGAAACCGCGGTAGGCCAGCAACATGGCCAACTGCCCACCCCGGTCCTCGCCGTACTTCTTGAGCACGCCGTGGACCACCGCCAGCGGCGGGATCCGTCGCTGCAGGTGGTCGATGCGGTCCGACACCCGGTCGATGATGTTCTGGTCCTGCGGGGCCCCGGGAGTTCCGTCGGCCGGCTCGGGGCCGTCGGCCCCGTCGCTGCGCTGGTCGGCGGGCGTCCCGGTCATCGGCACCGACGGTACCCGTGACCCCGCTCGCCCATGGGTGACGCCTCCCCCGGACCCGCCCGTGCCCAGCCACCTCGTGTCCAGCACGCAGTGGCGGGAACACCCAGGTCGCGCCTACGACGGTGACTCCGGCACCCCGGCGGCGCGCAGCCGGTCGGCGACCTCCGCCGGGACGGTCACCGTCCATCCGTCGGCCGCCAACGCGCCCCGACCGAGGTCGAACGTGGCGGCCTCCACACCCTGGGTACGGAGCCTGAAGCGCCATCGTGCTCCCTGGTCCAGGACGTCCACCGTGGATCGTTCGGTCCCGCGTTCGGCCGTGCTCAGTTCCACCCATCCTCCACCGGCCCCGTCGCTCACCAGCACCTGGAAGTCCCACGGGAGCGGGTTGACCACACGCAGACCCTCCACCCGGGCAGGCTCCCGAACCAGGACGGAGCCGACGAGGGCAGCGACCACGGCTGCGAACAGGACCCACGGTGGGTCGGTGCCGAACAGTCCTCGGGCCCGTCCTCGGCGGGACGGCGGTCGTTGGGGTGCGCGCAAGCGGTTCACGGTGCTCCTGTGGCTGGTCGGTCGGGATGGATGGGTCCCGACCGGGACCGGAGCAGCCGTTGCCGCTCAGGGCCCCGCGAACGGGACGGTCAGGAACCCTGGACCAGGAGGGCCGCGTCGCCGCACGGGTCCGCGGGGCCGGGCGGGCCGGACGCGCCCCCGGGCACGGAGGGACAGGCCCACCGCTCCGAGGAACGCACCGCCGCACCCGGCGACCGGGACGGCGAGGTCGAACGGGACCGGTCCCCGGACCACGACCGGGTCCGTGACGGCCCCGTGGATCGCGGCCCCGACCGCCACACCCACCGGCACGACACGGACCGCACCGGCGGCGTCGATCGATCCGGCCGCCGCCCTCGAGGAGGTGACCGGCGCGGGAGCCGTCACCCCGGCGACAGGGGACAGAAGGGCGTCGACCGGGCCGGACGAGGCGGGCCCGAGCAGCACGGCGCAGACCACCGCCGCGGCGATCATCACGCAGGTGGCGACGGCACGTCGCCGGCCGGTGCCCATCGGGCGATGGTACCGGGCGGGCCCGACCCGGGGTCGGCGGCGCCCGGCCGGATCGTCGGCGACCGGCCCGGCCGGCGTGGGCACATTCGCCCGGTTGGTCCCGCCGCGGAGACCTGCCATCAATCGAGTGACGGATGGTGAGCGGGGACGGGGAAGGACCGGTCGGTGGACAACAGGGCGACGGCGGTGGATTCCGACCTCCAGGACGGGGCCGTGGACGCCTTCTTCGACGAGGAGCCCGAGCCCGACCTGACGGGGCCCGGACGACTGGCCGCGATCGCCGCCTACGCCGTCCGCGACGCCGTGCAGGGCATCCGACGCCGGCCGGGACTGGCCGCGTCCGCTGCGGTCACCGTGGCCCTCTGCGCCGCGCTGGCGGGCGGGGCCGCCGTGGCCCGTGCCGGCATCGACGCGACCATGGCCCGCTGGGCCGACGGGGTGGAGTTCGTGGTGTACCTGCAGCCCGGTGCATCCGCGGCCGATGCCGACCGGGTCGGACGCGACCTGGCCGCTGCCGGCGGCGTGCGGAGGGTCGAGCGCATCACCCAGGACGAGGCGTTCGAGGAGTACCAGCGCCTGTACGCCACCGACCGGGAGATGGTGGAGGCGGTGACCCCGGACCTGTTGCCGTCGTCGTTCCGGGTCTCCCCCGAACGGGCCGACCCTGCGCTGATCCAGCGCATCATCGGGCCCCTCGCCTCCGACCCGGCGGTGTACCAGGTCGTCACGGCCGACGACGCGGTGCGTGACGTCCGCGACGTCTCCGGCGCCATGAGCGGCGTGGGTACCTGGCTCGCCCTGGTCCTGGGTGCCGTGGGCGTGGTCCTGTCGGCCGCCATGATCCGCTCGTCGGTGGCGGCCCGACGCGAGGAGATCGAGGTCATGCGGCTGGTGGGGGCAGGCCGGTCGGTGATCGCCGCCCCCGTGGTGGTGGAAGGCGTCCTGGTCGGCGCCACAGGGGCTGTGGCGGCGGTCACGCTGCTGGGCCTGGTGCTCGCCCGCGCCGCGCGGTCCGACAGCGCCGTGGTGGGCGCCCTGCTCCCACCCGGGAACGCCGGGGGCTCGGTGATGGCCATGGTGGGACTCGCCGCGGTGGCCGTGTGCACGGTGGTCTCGGTCCTGGCCGCCGCATCCGCGCTGAGGAGCGCCCGGTGACGCCGGCCGGGCCCCGGGCCCCGGCCCCGCGGGCGCCCGTCGCCCCTTTTCGCCTACTCTCGTCCCGCTTGATGGTGGACCGGCACGGGGTCGGGGGAGACGTCGTCAAGATGAACCTACGGAAAAGGCCCGCATCGTCCGATACCCATGCCGGGACGGGTTGGGCCAGAATCGCAGGCTCACGGCTAGACAGCGTCGGTCCGCCGGCGCGCACGGATGAGGAATGCCCCGGTGGGAACCGGGGGCGGGAGGCACCGGGGAACGACCCCGGGGCCAGCTGGGAGTAGAGCCGCAGTGCCGAGCACAGGAACAGAGCAGGCGACGCCGACCGAGGCACCACCGGTGACCTCGTCGACCGGCGCGGATGCCGCCGCCGAGTCGTGGTTCAGCGGCGAGGGCGGCGCAGCGCGCGCGAACGACCCGGCACACGCGTGCTGTCGATGTTCCGCTACGCCCTCCGCGATGCCGTGCAGGGCATCCGCCGACGGCCGGCACTGGCCGCGTCCGCGGCACTGACCGTGTCGTTGTGCGCGGCCCTGGCCGGCGGTGCCGCCGTGGCCCGCGCCGGGGTGGACGCCACCATGGCCCGCTGGGCCGACGGGGTGGAGTTCGTCGTGTACCTGCAGCCGGGCGCCACCGCCCGGGACGCGGAACGGGTCCGCAAGGAGCTGGAGTCCGCAGGAGGCGTGCAGGCCATCGACCGGGTGACCCAGGCCGAGGCCTACGCCGAGTACCGCAAGCTCTACGCCGATGAGTCCCAGATGGTGGAGGCGGTCACTCCGGAGCTGTTGCCGTCCTCGTTCCGGGTGACACCCGAGCGGGCCGACCCCGCGCTGATCCAGCGGATCACCGAACCGCTGGCCTCCGACGCCGCCGTCTACCAGGTCGTCACCGCGGACGACGCCGTGCAGGACGTCCGGGACCTGTCCGGGGCCGTGTCCGGCGTCGGCACCTGGCTCGCCATCGTGCTCGGCGTCGTGGGGGGCGTGCTGTCCGCCACCATGATCCGCTCGTCGGTCACGGCCCGCCGCCGGGAGATCGAGATGATGCGCTCGGTCGGGGCGGGACGCACCTACATCGCGGCGCCGGTCGCCATCGAGGGTGTGCTCATCGGCCTGGCCGGCGCCGGGCTGGCCGCAGCGCTGCTGGCCTTCGGACTGGTCCGGGCCGGCAGCTCGACCAGCACGGTGGTCACCTCCCTGCTGCCGTCCACCGCCACGGGCACCACGGTCATCATCGCGGTGATCGTGGCGACCGTCGTGGTGTGCACCGCCGTCTCCGTGGCCACCACCGCCGGCACCCTGCGGAAGGCCCGCTGATGGCCCGCGTCCTGACCGGCCCCCGGCTCGCGGTCGCCGTCGTGGCGGCGGCGCTCGCCGTCACCTTCGCTCCCGCCACCGGCGCGCAGACCTCCACCAGCTCCACCACCACGCCGGGAGGGCTGCAGTCCGACACCACCACCACGGCCGCCCCCACCACGGTGACCCCGGCCACCACCCCCACGTCGGAGACCACCACGCCCCCGGTCACCGACCCCGGGACCGTTCCGCCGCAGACCATCGTCACCATCCCCCCGACCGACATCCCCACCATCGACCCGTCGGTGCCGCTGCCCACCGACGGCGCGGGCGTGGCCCACGACGACGAGCCCGAGGACCAGGTCAAGGGCGGCCCCACCCCCAGGGGACCCTGGGACGGCGTGGGCATCACCAACCCGAAGCTGGCCGGGCTCGTCGCCCAGGTGGACGCCAGCCAGAACCGGCTGCTCGCCACCCGCAAGGCCGTCACCGATGCCGAGGCCGCGTTGGGCAGCGCCACGGCCACCCGCGCCGCGGCCGAGGGCGTGGAGGCGGAGGCCGCCGCCCGCTACGCCGCCACCCGGGAGCGGTTCAGTCGACGGGTCGCCGCGTCGTACGTGGCCGGCGGCAACCCCAACCTCCGCCTGCAGCCCGAGCGCGACCTGGCCGGCGAGGCCGACCGCGTGGTGCTGCCCGGCGCCGTCACCGCGTCGGACCGGCGCCTGGCGGAGGAGTACCGCCAGGAGCGCGACGCCCTCAGCGACAAGCTGCGGGGTGCGGTCGAGGCCGAGACCGCGGCGACCCTGACGCTGGAGGCGGCCAGGGCCGCGCTGGTCGAGGCCACCGCAGCGGCCACCGAGGCGGAGAAGGCCCTGGCGTCCACGCCGGAGAACCTGGCCGGGTTCGTCTTCCCCGTGGCCGGACCGACGTCGTTCATCTCCAGCTTCGGGTTCTGCCGCGACGGATGCCGTCGCTCGCACCAGGGCAACGACCTCTTCGCCCGGGCCGGCACGCCGGTGGTGGCGGCGGAGGACGGCTGGGTGGAGCGGGTGGCCACCAACAGCCTGGGCGGCCTCATCGTGTGGACCCGGGGCCGCTCCGGGTACCGCTACTACTACGCCCACCTCCGGGACTGGGCGCCCCTGGTGGAGGGTGCCCCGATCGCGGCCGGGACCGTGGTGGGAACGGTCGGCAACACCGGCAACGCGGCCACCACGCCGTCGCACCTGCACTTCGAGATCCACCCCGGCAACGCGGCCGCCATCGATCCCTACCCGATCCTGGTCAAGGCACCCCGCGTGCAGCTCCCGCCCGAGGCCGTGGCCCTGGCGTCCGGCATCTCACCGGAGCAGGCGGCGCTGTCCCAGGCCGCACCGCCGCCGCCGGGCGGCTGACCCAGGACGGGCTCCGGTGCTCCGGACGCGGGATGACCGGTTCCGTCACCCCGTGTCCGGAGTGCGAACGACGCCGGCCGCTCAGGACCCGCGCAGTTCCCGGGCCGCCAGCTCCATGTTGGTGATCTTGGCCCGGGCGTGGTCGCGGGGCAGGAACCACATCCCGCAGTCCGGGCCCAGGCCCAGCCGGGCCGGACCCGTCACCTCCACCGCGGCGCGGGCACGGGCCACGATGTGGTCGACGGTCTCCACCGAGGCCTCGGTGTCCAGGTCGAGCACGCCCAGGATGACGGTCTTGTCGCCGGCGTGGGTGAGCAGCTCCGGCTGGTGGCGGGGCTGCTCGTACTCCAGGCTGATCTGGTCCACCGTGGTGGACGCCAGGAGCTGCAGCGCCTTCTCGTAGACCGGCGTCGCCCGCTTCTCCGCGATGTTCTTGGCGTACCCGTAACACATGTGGACCGCGGTGGTGGCCTCGACGCCGGCCAGGCAGCGGTCGATGGCCTCGGCCGCGAAGTCGGCCACCTGGCTGTAGCGGAAGTGGACCTCCGGCTCGTCGATCTGGACGATGTCGATGCCCAGGTCGGCCATGGCCCGGCACTCATGGTTCAGCACGTCGGCCAGGGCCAGGGCGACCTCGCGCAGCGAGCCGTAGTGCTCGTCCACCAGGCGCAGGGCCAGGGTGTTGGGCCCGATGATGGTGACCTTGGTGGGTCCACCCGCGATGCGCCGCAGGAACCGGGCGTCATCGCCGAGCAGGGGGCCGTCCCAGGTGATGGGCCCGACGATGCGGGGCTGTTCGAACGTGGGCGGGGCCGGCGGCTCATCGCCGGCGGCGCGGGCACGGGCCTTCATGGTGAGGTAGTCACCCACGTCGTTGGAGAAGTTGGTGACCGCGCCCTGGTGGTCCTGGTCGATGCCGCCGAACGCGTAGAAGTGCCCGCTGAAGGTCTGGCGGCGCTGCTCGCCGTCGGTCACGACCGTGAGGCCGGCGGAGCGCTGGTCGGCCACGGCCAGGGTGACGGCGTCGTCCAGGGCCTCGGCCCGCTGGGGCTCGGGCACCCTCCACCAGGTCCCCTCGGGCCCGTAGACCAGCTCGTGGTCGCACAGCCACTGGGGCTTGCACCAGGAACCGACGATCTGGGTGGGGAAGGGCGTGTGCTGGGCCATCGGCGCAGGCTAGGTCGTTCCGGAACGGCGTTCCACTGTGCCGATCGGCGCGCTACCGGGCCCGGACCGCGCCCAGCACCCCGACGGCGATCCCCACCGCGGCCCCACCCAGTCCCTTGGCCCGCTGGGCCGGTGTCATGTCGGCGTGCACCGACGTGCCGCCCAGGAGGTCGGCCGCGTCCGCACCCGCCGAGGCCAGGAACCACCCGGCCGCGGACCCGTCGCCGGCGAGGCCGGCCCTCAGCAGGAGCCCGCCGATCAGGGCGTCGCGGTACCCCATGGAGCGCAGCAGCAGCTGGGCGGTGGGAGTGGGGTCCGCCGCGTCACCCCACAGCCGGTTGGCCGCGTTCGGCGCCACCAGGAACGACAGGCCCGACGCCAGGCGGATCGCCCCGGCGCCCACGGCCAACCAGTCGGTCCCGGTGGCGTCTGCCACGTTCCCGTGACCCGCGCCGCCCTGTTCCCCGTCGTTCATCCCGCCATCCTTGCCGATCGGACGCCACCACCGCAGGGGACGGGGACAGGGCCGGCGGCCTCAGGCCGGAGGTTCCGGGGAGCCGATGGCAGGTGCCACCCGGGCCAGCATCTCGATCGTCACGTACGTGACGATGAGGAACGACGAGAACAGCACCGTCACGATGACGGCCCGGGGCCCGTCCGCCGGGGACACCACCGACCCGACGTCGTACAGCAGCGTCCGGGGCCTGGTGAGCACGTCCCAGCTGTTGAAGCGGGCGAACCGGCCCAGGTACACGCCGAACCCGCTCAGGCCGAGCACGGCGACGGCCATGACCCACGACCACCGCGCGCCGAACCGCCGGGCCACCGCGGACTGCACCAGGTGGAGGCTGACGAACCCGGCCAGCAACCCCGCCACCGCGGCGGACACCAGGATCAGCGCGTCGAACCACAGCGGCGTCGGCGGGCGGGACCGCAGGTGGATCAGGTCCGTCGTCAGGTACGGCGAGTTGGGGAAGAACAACAGCCAGGCCACCCAGAGCACCGCGCCCTGGACCCGCCGCCCCCAGCGCCAGGCGGACTCCACGCCGAGGGCCAACAGGACCGGGATCCCGGCCAGGAACAGGTTCCAGACCAGGAACGAGTACGAGAGCTGCTCGCTGACGTTGACCCTGACCACCACCATGACCACCGGGAACGCGCCGCAGGCCAGGAGGCAGGCCAGGAGGATGGCTCGGTCCCGACGCTCGGTGGGGCCCAGGGCCGGCCCCGGCGCCGATCGGGCAGCGGTCATGTGCTGCATCCTGCCAGCGGCACCGGGCACCGCGGTCGCGCCATGGGGCCGCTCCGTACCGCCCCTGCAGGATGCAGGGCGGCGGGCTCACCGGGTCAGCGTGCCAGGGCGCGTTCCAGCTGCGCCTTGGACATCTTGGACCGGCCCCGCAGACCACGGTCTCGTGCCTCCTCGTAGAGCTGGGCCCTGGTCCGCCCGGACCCGCCGTGGCGGCGCCGGTGGGCAGCCCGTCGCTGCGAGGAGATGTCCTCCCGGGACAGCTTGGAGGACACGGCCGACTCGCCCGAACGGGCCCGGGCCTTGTTGACGGTGCGAGCGGCGATCTCCTCCGCCTGGCCCTCCGGGAGTCCCCGCTCCACCTCAGACTGCTTGATGTGCTGGTACTGGCGTTCCCGCTTGGGTGACGATCCGCGAGGCATGTGTCCTCCTTTGTGGTGTCAGCAGCTGTCACGGCTGTCGGGACCAGCCGCATCCGCCGGACGGGGCGGTGTCAACGGCCCAGGTGGGACCGGACGAACCACGCGAACAACTCCAGTTGCCCGAGGTGGCCGATCATCAGGTCCTCGCTGACGGGGTCGAGCGATCCCAGTTCGTCCACCGCCCGCCGGTGGTCGGCGATCACACCGGCGAACACCGAGTCCAGGGCCTGGAGGTGTTCGCTGGTGCCCGAACGTCGGAGCTCGTAGTCGTCCCAGCTGCGCCCTCCCACGATGGCACCGGGCGTGCCGGCCGGGGAGCCGCCCAGGGTGGCGATCCGCTCGGCGACGGCATCGCTCATCGCCCGCACGGCGTCGACCTGGGGGTCGATCATCTCGTGGACGGCGATGAAGTTGGGACCGAGCACGTTCCAGTGGACGTGCTTGAGCGTGAGCTGCAGGTCCAGGAGGGCCACGAGTCGTTCCTGCAGGATCTGGACCTCGCGGGTGGCGTCACGGGTCGGCAGATCGGGAACTTCCCGCTCGGTGGAGATGGCCTGGTCGGCGTCGATCCTGGTGTCGGTCATGAGGTGCTCCTGGGGACGGGGATCTTCAGGGACGGGGGACGTGCGCTGGTCAGCGGTAGGTGGCCACCCGGCGACGCGACCACCACGGCAGCAACGAGAGGACGAACACGACGGCACCAACCATGACGAACATGAGGGCGGACTGGCGGTCCACGCCGACCTGGTCCTCTCCGTCCAGCACGAGCGCCACGAGTCCGGCGGCCAGCGTCAGCAGCCCGAAGAACGCAGTCGCCCCCCTGTCCTGGTCCGCCAGGCTCGTGACCATGACGGCACCGCCGAGCAGGATGGCGGCCACTGCGAGCGCGGGGCTGAAGCCGAAGCCGCCGACCTCGGCTGAGGTGTCCAGGAAGCCCGAGCCGAAGTCCACGCGGAACACGGCGATGATGCCCATGACGAACAGGACCGCACCGGCCACAGCGGCCAGGACCTGGAACACCCGGAATCCCGACGGCGCCCGTCGCTCGTCCTGGATCGCAACGGGTTCGGTGCCCGCGGCGGCCATCGGCCGGGCGGGCTGCTGCACGACAGGCTCCTGCTCGTGGGCGGGCGGCTGTTGTGGGTACCGGGGTGCGGCCATCGTTCGTTCCTCCGTCGTCGGCGACTCCACACCTACCCGCAGTGGACCCGTGTTAGACCGGGGAGGAGGCCCGACCTCGGACCGACCAGCGGCCGCTGACAGGGCTGACGCCGTGCTGGAACGATCACGAGACGGCGGGTGGCGGGGAAGGGACGGCCCCATGTCAGGCCGGCTCGTTCGGCTCAGGGAGGGGGCGCGTCCCTGGCGATGGCGGAGCCGGGCGACTCATCGTCCACCCCGACCTGACGCTCCGCAGCGCTCGGCCGGTCGTCCTTCTGCGCCGAGGTGGCGCCATGACGATCAGGGCTCTCGGTTCGGATCGGGCGGCCTGGCATGTCCGCTCACCTACCCTCCCGGCGAACCGACCAGGACCGTTGGAGGCCGCGATCGATGATCGGACGACGGGCCTGGACCCCGTTGTCGAACGGCGAGCGAGAGGGCCTCATCCCACGCGCTTCACCGCAATGAGTGCGATGTCATCGTCCACCCGGCGGGCGGCGGCGGAACCCCTGACCTGGATCTGATCCACGATGTCGTCCGCCGAGTCCTGCGTGACCTCGCCGACCACGGTGACCAGATCGTCCATGGTCTGGTCGATCGCTCGGTCCCGGCGTTCGATGAGGCCGTCGGTGTAGAGCAGGAGCAGGTCCCCGATCTCGAAGGCCTCCTCCGCAGCTCGGATGTCGGTGGCCGTTCCCAGTCCGAGCATGGGACGGTGTCCATCGATCAGCAGCCTCCCCTGGCGGCCATGAGGGCGTAGGACCGGATAGGGGTGACCGGCGTTGAGGTACCGAACGGTGTCCCGCTCCGTGTCGATCTCGACGATCTGCGCCGTTGCCAGGTACGCGGCGACGGTCCAGGACGAGGTCCGCCTGGTCCATGACGGACTCGATGGGGTGATCGGACTCGAGCAGGTGGTGGACGACCGACTTCAGTTCCGCCATGGCGGCGACGGCCTCGGACCCGTGGCCGGTGATGTCGCCGATCACGACGAAGGTCCGACCCTCCGCGGCGGCGATCACATCGTAGAAATCGCCACCCAACCCGACGACGGTCATGGCCGGTGCGTAGCGGAAGGCGATCGTCGAGGCCATCCACCGATGGCACGTCCGGAAGCAGGTCTCGTTGGAGCTGGACGATGACCTCGTGCTCCTGGTCTGCGAGTGCCGTGCCGAGCGAGGGTCTGTCCGATCAGGTCGGACACGGTGGCGAGCACGGAGTCCTCGGTCTGGGTCGGTGCCCGCGGACCGGCCCATTCGACCCTCACCAGCGCGACGGTCCGGCCCTCTGCGTCTCGGACCGGACGGTCGACGGTCCCCGCGGGATCCGTGCGCCCACCCGCGTCGACCCCGACCAGCTCCGCCGATCGGGCGTCCACCAACGGGGCGACGAGGAGGTCGACGGCACGGCGGACGTCGTCAGAGGTGTGCGCCGACGCGAGCGTACGGGCAAGGATGCTCAGTCGTCGGGTCCGATGCTGGACCACCTCGGTGATGACCGCTCGTTCCATGGCGCGGCTGGCCAGCTCCGCAACGGTGGTCGCGGCAAAGGCGCGGTCCTCGGCCTGTTCTGGGGTCAAGGGCTTGGTCCAGCCGAAGGCGACTGCTCCCACGCACGTGCCGCTGGTGAACATCAGGGGTGTGCTGATCAGCTCGACCACGGGGAGCGTCCCAGCTCCGCCCACCACCTCCAGCCGACAGCCCAACACCTCAGGATCGACCGCCGCCACCTGCCTCGCCCCGTCGATGGAGCCACGGACAGGATCCGGGAGCCACCGGTCCACCGCACCTGGCTCGTCCTGCGACTCCTCCGGAGCGACGGGTTCGCCCTCCGGGACCTCCGGAGTCCGGCGAACGACGACGCTCCACTGGGCGTCCAGTATCGGCTCGGCGTGCCGCGCCACCTGGGCCAGCACGGTGGAGGAGTCCAGCGAACCGGCGAGCAACTGGCCCAGTTCGGCGACGCCACGGTTCCGTCGGGACAGGCGCGCCAGTCGGGCACGCTGACGATGGTCGCGGATCGCCGCCCACCCGACACCCACTGCCAGACAGCACGTCCCCAGACCGATCACCAACGGAAGTCGGAGGTCCATGCCGTGCGCCCACGTCCACGGTGACCTGGAATCGTCGCCCCGCCACGTCGAACGACTGCGTCGCACCGTCGGTGGGAGCACCCGTCAGGTCGTCGCCGTCCATGCGCAACTCGAAGCCTGCCAGTGAGCGGACGTCGATCCCGGACCTGCTGATCAGGTCCTGGATCGTGAGGCCACTCGTGACCACACCGATGGCCTCGCCGGTGGGTGTATGGACCGCCTGGACGACCGAGAGCCCTGCACGGGCCCCCGTCACCGTCGAGATGCGGTCCGACAGCACGGGAGTCTCCGAGAACAGGGCGGCGTTCGCCGCTGCCCTGCGGACCGGGTCGCTGGCGATGTCGAAGCCGAGCACGCGGTCGGTGGTCTCGGTCCTCGGATAGACGTCGACGACGACGAACGCCGGGTCCCGAATCGCCGCCGGGCGGAACCCACCGGCGCCGTCGGTGTCCCGGATGGTCAGGCCCTTCGCCTGCTCGACCACCTCCCGCTCGTCGGGCGCGACGATCTGGGCGAAGGCGAGGGCGGGGTACAGGGAGTCATCGACGACCTGGCGGGCGAACAGGACATAGGCGGCCGGATCGAACCTTCCGCTCACCGCGACTGCATCGACGCCGCGGAGCGAGCCGACCGTCTCCGCGAACGCCGCCCTCAACCGGGTCGCCGCGTCCTCCGCCGCCCGGGTGTCGTACTCCTGCACGGCAGTGCGTTCCTCCCGCACCGCAAACAGGGTGGCGAGCACACCGACCAGCACGAGGGCGTAGAGGCCGAGCAGTCCCGCAGAACGCCGGCCACCTGCCCCTGGCTGTCGCATGAGGTCAGGGTACCAACTTCATGGACTTGGGATTCCGGAAAAGAATCCTGCTCTGACACGCCGGTCACCACGGTGTCACCGGTCGCCGCCGTGTCCTTGGGTGGCTGCGTCGGCCCGGCGGCTCGGCGGCATCACTCTGTGCGCGCACCCGACTGCGAAGCCGGCCACCGGTCGGCCGGGCCACGGTCGCGGGAGGCCCACGGGGTCTCCACATCGCTGCTGCTCGCGCCGGGCCACAGGGGCGGTGAGGTGCCGCACGCTGCGGGCTCCCGCCTCGGTGAGTGCCTCGATGACCGGACCCTCCGCCCCGGCCGCGACACGGACGCCGACGACCGCCCACGGGTCCTCCGGGGTGAACTCACCTTCCTGCTGCGCTCTCCGGACGGCGCCGATGAGGAACGCGGCACTGGACACTCCCAGCGCCCCTGCGGCCATGATCCCGAGACCGAACAGCCACCGTTGACCCTCCGGCCAGTCCAGGACGAGCAGGAACGGCAGGGCCAGCACCGCGCCGACGAGGAGCCCTACCCCACCCCAGACCACGGCCCCCCGCATCATGGGACCGCTCCACAGACCGACGGCCACCGTCATGGCGGCATCGTCGACCTCGGCACGCTGATTCACGGCCAAGGCGTCGAGCACGTCGTCCTTGCGGCCGACCGACACGTCGAGGCCGGGCCGACCGGCCAGTGGTTCGGCTGCTGGTCCCGCTTCGTCCCTGGTGGTGAAGGTGGCCAGCACGGTGGTCCGCCGGCCACCCTCGCCCCGTCCCACGCCGTCGCGACGCGTCCGATCCGGTCCGGCGTGGGCGGACGGACGGCCTCCAGATGGTGGTGCCACGGGTTCTCCTCGTCGACGGGGGACTTCGTTCCTGTGCTCGGACAGCCCCTACCCCATCGGGCCCTGGCCACCACCCCGGCACGCCGAATGAGGACCGGGTCTGCGACGCCGCCGGCCGGGTAGGGCGTGTGGCGTGAGCACACACCGCAGCCGCTTCGCCCGTTCGCTCCACGACCTCGGCCTCGCCGCCTGGTTCGGAGGTTCGTTCATGGGAGCAGTGGGGGTCAACCGATCGGCGGCCGGCGTCGCCCGGAAGAAGGACACGACCAGCGTGGCCGGCGCCGGATGGTCGGCCTGGACACCGGTCAACCTGGCTGCCATCGGCGCCTACCTCGTCGGCAGCACCGACCTGACCTTGGAGAACAGGCTGCGCATCGCGGGCCGCGACGGGGTCAGGCGAACCGCAGCGGTCAAGGCGGGACTCACTGCAGTGGCGCTGGGCGCCACCGGCTACTCGCGCTACATCGGGCAACGGATCATCGACGCCAAGGGGACCCCCGCCGAGGACGGAACGACCCCCGTCGACGACACCGCGCCCAGATCGCCGCCGCGCAGCGGCAGCTCGCTGTGCTCCAGTGGGTGATTCCCGCCACGACGGGCGCACTCATCGCGCACTCGGCGCTCGTGGGCGACCATCGGCCAGGATCGGGACGGGTCGGGTCTTTCCGCCCTGGATACGGGGTACCCATCTCTGGATGACCACCACCGGCGACAGGGACGACCCACTGGCACCGGAGCCTCCTCGCGATGCGGCTGGCGCGGCGGGTGCCACCGGCAGTGTCGCCGATCGTTCCCAGGTGGAGGTGGAGCGTCACCTGGCGGAGGAGGGCTTCGGGGGCAGTTCGGGGCACGGGAAGGAGCACGGGTCCTGTGCTTCGCCTGCCACCGGGAGTTCGGGGCCGATGCAGTTCACGCTGACGAGGCGCGCCGGGTCGAAGGAGAGT
Organism: uncultured Actinomycetota bacterium; assembly: GCA_963773765.1. Classification (GTDB taxonomy): domain Bacteria; phylum Actinomycetota; class Acidimicrobiia; order Acidimicrobiales; family Microtrichaceae; genus CAVZCC01. The sequence goes on from CAVZCC010000008.1 coordinate 450,845, forward strand.
CGGATCCCGCTGACATGGCGATCCTGGTCCCGGTGACGTGTCCCCGTTGCGGCACCGCAGGAACGATGGTCCTGCAGTTCGGACCCATGGCCAGCCCCGAGGAGTCCGACGTGATCGCAGCGCTGCAGCGGGTGCCCAGCGCCCTCGACCCGACGGACGGCTCCGCCTCCAGCTGATCGATCGTGCGACGCTCAGTGGGGATCGTCGAGCGGACGGTTCGCAGGTCCGGCCAGGATCATCCCGTCCTGGTCGAACCGTGAACCGTGGCAGGGGCAGTCCCAGGTGTGCTCGGCCGTGTTCCACACCACCTGACAGCCGAGGTGTGGGCAGGTCGCGGACCGGGTGACGAGCGACCCGTCAGATCGCCGGTGGGCCGCGACCGTGGTGCCGTCGAGGTCCACGATGCCGCCCTCGCCCGCGACCAGGGACTCAGCTGATGGACGACGCAAGGACGCTATCCGGTCACCCACGAGGTGGCCGGCCACCGACAGATTGGTGGTGACCACCCCGGCCGCGGCTCGGGGCGAGGAACCAACCGCCGTGGGTCGAACAGGTGCGCCCAGTCGGGGGGTTCGCCCTCCAGTGCGTCGGCGATCAGCAGGCTGGCGGCCCCGGCATGGGTGAAGCCCCACTTCTTGAACCCGGAGGCGACGAACATGCCGCGATCGGGGTCGTCAGGGGCGCCCCGCACGCGGCCGATGAACGGAACGGCATCCACCGGGACGAGATCGTGGGCGGCCCACCTGGCCTCGAAGCGTTCGACGTCGAAGTGGGCCGTGACCCATCGGGCCAGCTTCTCGGTGGTGGCGCCTGGTGTCACCGCCCTCGCCCACCCGGTGGCCACCGCCGCCGAAGATCCCGACCCGCGCCCCGGGCCGAACCGGACGGACGGACCGCGACGGCGAGTCGATGCTGAGGTGCAGTCCGTCGGGCAGCGGCCCGGTCAAGGTCGCGGCCAATGCATAGGACATCATGGGTTCGGCCCGGGCGAACAGGACCCGCGGGTCTGACGTGGGGAGCAACGTGGCGATCACCACCGCATCCGCCTCCACCGGCCCACGCGACGTGTGCACGCGGAGGGGACCGTCGCCGTCAACGCCCAGAACGCGGCATCTCTGCACCACCGGGACCCCGCCCGCGCAGTCGGTCCTGGAGTCCGAGGCACAGTTTCACGGGGTCGAGCGAGGCCTGGTCCTCCAACCGCAGCGCCGCAACCGCGTCCACCGGCAGGTCGAGGCTGTCGACCAGGCTCACCGGCAGGCCGGCGTCCGCCGCCGCCCGGAACTCCTCCTGGAGCTTGGAGGAGCCCTGCGGCGTGGTCGTGTACGTGCTGGCCCAGGTGCGGTGCCAGTCGCAGTCGATCGCCAACCGCTCGACCGTCGCCGCGATGTGGTCCAGGCCCGCGAGGTTGGCCGCCACGTAGCGCCGGGCTCCGTGCGCCCCGTGCAGCGCCGCCACCCGTGACACGCTGGCGCCGTGCAGGGCACTCACCTTTGCCGGTGCCGACCGTGGTGCCGGATGCCGCAGCGTTCGCCTCCAGCACGGTGACCCGGCGGCCACGTGCCGCGAACTCCGTGGCCACCAGGAGTCCCGTGATGCCGGCGCCGACGACAACGACACCACTCGTGGTGGGCGGATCTCCGGTGGTCGGGCGGCCCGGGCCGGACACGGCCGGTCCACGCTGCTGCCAGTAGCTCGTCATGCTGCAGGCACCTCCTGCAGGCCGGGTACTCACCCGTCGGTCGTGTTGTCGTGCGGACCGGCGTCGTTCTCGCGGCCGTCGAGCATGGGGATGACCAGCCACAGGACGACGATCATCGAGGTGATCGCCGAGGCGGCGCCGACGGCGGCCCAGGGTCCGAAGACGAAGCGGGTGACACAGAACAGCGCCGAGACGGTGGCCAGACCGAGGAAGCCGAGACCGATCTCCAGCATGCGGATGGCCCACACCAGGCGGGCCGACCGGGCGGTCCGGCGGGCGACGCGGTGGAACGCGGTCGGCGCGACGAAGGAGACGGTGGCGGCGGCGGCACTCGACAGGGCCACGCCGAAAGCGATGCGTTCCACGTCGTCGATCCGGTCGAAGCCGGTGGCGAACGGAACCGTCAGCAGGAAGCCCATGAGGACCTGCACGCCCGGCAGGAGCACGCGCAGCTCCTGGAGGAGGCCGTAGTACCGCTGTCGCAGCTCGTCCCGGTCGCGGCGGTCATCCAGTTCGCCGGCCGGACGGTCGTGCACGTAGGGCGACGCCTGGTCGGTCGTGCGGTCTTTGCCGCTCCGTCGATCCCCCACCTGGTCGAGCACCACCGTCGTGTCGGGCACGGACGGGTCCTACCCCATCGGGCCTCCGCCGATGCGCGGTCTGAGCGGTTCACCCCCGGGGAAGGTGGAGAGCCACACTGACCAGCCCTGACTCACGGAGGCACCGACATGCCGGAGATGTCCGAGGTGCGACGGCCTGCCAAGGCGGACCCCGCCGGCCCACGGGCCCGCGAGGTCCCCGATCGGGGACGTGACAGCCGGGGAGACCGGTGACGGCAGGCAACGGCCTCCCGGACGATGGCCCGACGGCCGGGTCCACACAGGAGGGTCAGGTCGTCCGGCGGCCGGACGGGGTTGGCGACGAGCTCGTCGAGGCGATCGGGAAGCTGTCCGAGGGCTTCGAATACCTCAAGCGGGCGCGGGGCCACCTGTACGGGTTCCACCAGTTGACCGGGCGGGCCGACATCCTGTTCGGCGACGCCGCGGACCTGCTGGACGCGTGCCGGACAGGCCGAGGACGCGGCCCGCATCCGCGAGGAGATCGTCGGGCGGAACGTGCTGGACGGGCGGTGGACGTTCCAGATCGTCGAGGAGTTCGACGACGTCTACCACGCACCGGTCCGGGAGATCGTTCGGGGGCTCGAGACACAGCACATGGCCGGTCGCCGCCACGTGTTCGAATCCGAGTTGAAGGAGCGGCGCCGATCGAGCGGCCGGCCGGGCCACGAAGCCCGGCCCCCGGCGGCGCACAGCCCAGCGGTCGAGGTCGCAGGACGGGCTGCGGCTGATCCTCCGACGGCAGCGTCGTCGTGACCCTCCCGTTCGGGCACCGCCGACCGGACGGTCCCGGCACGAGCGGTCCGGGCGGACGGCGCGACCCTGCCGCCGGCATCCCGGCCACCGGTTGGGCTGACGTCCTGGCCCGGACATGGGTCGAGGCCAAGCGCGACCATGTGCCCCTGTTGGCAGCCGGTGTCGCGTCTACGCGCTCCTGGCCCTCGTCCCCGCGCTCATCGCTGCCGTGTCCCTGTACGGCTTGGCGTCGGATCCTGCGGACGTGGGCCGCCAGGTGGAGGACCTGACGGGCGGACTGCCGTCCTCGGCCCAAGACCTGCTCGTCGACCAGCTCGACCGGCTGGCCAGGACCTCCGGCGCCGGCCTCTCATTGGCCGCGGTCGGAGGTCTCCTGGTTGCCCTGTGGTCCGCCTCCAGCGGCATCCGGCATCTCGTCCAGGCACTCAACACCGCCTACGACGTGGAGGAGGGTCGTGGGCCGGTCGAGCTCCGCCTCACCAGTCTGGGCATGACGGCCGGGGCCATCGCCTTCTCCGCCCTCGCCGTCGCCCTGATCGCCGTCCTGCCTGAGCTGCTGGACTCGGCCGGTCTCGGCGAAGCGGCCCGGGCAACGCTCCGGATTCTCCGCTGGCCGGTGCTGGCGGTTCTCTTCATGGCGGCACTGGCCGCGCTCTACCGTTACGGGCCGGATCGCGACACGCCCCGGCGGCGCTCGGCATCATGGGGTGCTGCGGCAGCGACGGTGGCCTGGCTCGTGGGCTCCATCTTGTTCGGCCTCTACAGCGACACACTCGGCTCCTTCAGGACGACTTACGGACCCATGGCTGGTGTGGTGGTCCTGTTGCTCTGGCTGCTGCTCACGGCGGTGTCCATCTTGTTGGGCGCCGAACTGGACGCGGAACTGGAGCGACAGTCGGCGCGGGACCCGACGGTCGACGGGCCGGACGTCTCCTGACGGTTCCAGAGGCCCACCTCGAGTGCGGTGTGGGTCCCGATCGAACGGATCGGGACCCGCACCCGGACGGAGGAGCGACCAGTTCGGTCAGTCGGCACCCGCCCCGATGTCGTCCTCCGTCGTTTCCATGGCCTCGCCCTCGGGATCACGGGAGCCGGTGTCGGGTCGAGGAGCGCCCGGTCGCTCGGGATCGTCGACGTCGTCGTCCGGCCGTCCGGGTGGTGGACCCGCGGCTCGCGGCAGCGCTCCGGCGGACCCGCTGCCGGACGGGGCCGTTCAGGAGGACGCCGTCCGGACCTGCTGCGTGGCCTGGGTGGTGGCCTCCTGGGCAGCACGGGCGACGTCCTCCTTGACGTGGGCCGCCTCGTCCTTGGCGACGGATGCGACCTCGCCGGCGGCCTCCTTGGCCGCTCCGGCGACCGTTCCCGCAGCTTCCTCCAACTGCGGCTCGACCCGCTCGAGGAGGTGTTCCTCGGACCGGCTGGGGGGCAGGAGCGACCCGGCCAGGAAGCCGACGCCGAAGGCCACGAGTCCTGCGGCCAGTGGGCTGCCCTCCACGCGTTCCTCCACTGCGTCGACCGCCTGGCCCGGCGCCCGGGTGATCGCCTGACCTGCACCGCCGCCCTCGTCGCCGGGGTGACGGGCCCGGTCGACGGCCGATGAGCGGGACGACCGTGGGGGACCCATCACGCGCTCCGCCACTCCGCCGCCCGGGCCCGGGCCCGGCCCCGACCGCGCTCCATCATCCGGTTGGGACTGATCCGGTCCCCGATGGCGTTCAGGTCCCGCCCGAGATCCTCTCGCTGGGACGCGATGTCGTGTCGGAGGTTCTCGGGGCTCACTGCATCTGTCGTCGCTCCACTGGACGTCCTCCTTGAGGGTTGCGATGGTCTTGGGTGCGAGGTCGGACCGTGCCCGATCGAGTTGCGAGCGTCCACGGACGTAGAACAGGCCGGCCACCATGGCCAGAGCCACCGAGACGATGAGGAAGGCCCAGCCCGCCGGCATCAGCTCTGCCAGACCCCAGGCCGCGGCGACGCACCCGAGGAGCAGGGCCAGGTGGGCCAGGACGGCCGCAGACCCGAAGGCCCCGGCAGTGCGCCCGGCCTCACGTGCCTCGTCCCGGAGCTCGGTGCGGGCGAGCTGCACCTGGGTGGTGACCAACTGGCCCAGGTCCTCGCCCAGTCGCCCGAACAGTTCGCCCAACGACAGGTCATCATCGACCGGCCGGCGGTCGGTGCGTTCCGGATCGCGACGGTCGGTGCTCATCAGCCCGGCCCCCGGTCGGCGTCGCTGCCCGCCACGGTCCCGGCCATGCCGCCGGCGGTCATGGGCGCCTCGTCCCTCCCGGCCGTCCCGAACCCGGCGCTCGTCCCGCCGCTCATGCGGACAGGGGCGCCATTGCCGGACTGCCCGTTCGACTGTCCCTGGGACCCCTCGGAGACGGCCGAATGCGCGGCTTGCTGGAGGCGCTGCGTGTCGCTGTTGCGGCACCACCCTGGCCAGGCCGAAGCCAGCGCCGACGGCCAGGCCAAGGAACTGGATCGGATGCTCCCGGCCGAAATCGGAGGCCCGTCGCATCACACCCTGTGGACCCTCGTCGTGGAGCACGCTGGCGACCCGGTCCGTGCTCTGGGCCAGGCTCCGGGTGAGGTCGCCGACCATTCCGCTGCCGTGGACTGATCGGCCATGCCCCGCAGTTCCGACGAGACCCCGGCGAGTGAGTCCGCCAGCCGACGGGCCTGTTCGGTCCCCTGCTGCTGGACCTGCTGGCCGGCCGCGTCGACAACGTTGCCGGGCATGGTCCGCGGCCGTTCGGGCGACCGAGCCGGCCTGCTCACCGACGGTGCCGGCGACCCCCCGGGCCGTCTCCCTCAGGTCGGTCACGCCACCAGTGCCGGCACCACTCGTGTCGCCGGACGGCGGAGACGTGGTCGGCGTGGGCGTCATGGGATCGACGGACATGTCAGGCCCCTCTCGTTGGTTTCGGGTTCAGGCGTCAGCCCTCTACCCGGGCGCGCCTCGGCGAGAACGGCTCGGAGAGAGACCCCCATCCCATCCAACTTCTGGCGACCCGATGGCGGGGTAGAGGCGAGGCTCAGCCAGCAACGGTTCCTCAGGAGGACAACCACATGACAACCCAGCAGTACCCGCAGAGCACCGCCACCGGAGCACAGACGCAGACCACGACCAGGTCCGATCTCCACCGGGAGTGGAACGACCGTCGATCGACCTCCCCGGGTCGTGCGCCAGGCCCGCGAGACCAAGCCGTCGATCAAGACGACGGAGTTCTGGATCACGTTGGCTGCAGTCGCCGGCATCCTGATCGTGGTGCGTACGTGGACAGCGACACGTTCTCCCGGTCCGACGGTGGCCGTACGTCTCCTTCGTCGTCGTCGGCTACCTCATCAGCCGTGGCCTGGCCAAGATCGCTACGGCCGACCGCTACGACCGCGACTGGTCGGCACCGGGGCTGACCGCGGGCCCGACCGGTCCCTTGGACGGCCGGCAATCGGGGCCGGGGCTGGTTACCTCCCCGGCCCCGATTGCTGCAGCCGCGTGTCGAAGGAGGCGTTCGGAGGAGCAGAGCGGCGGTCGGATCGGTGGTCGTCGGCGAGGTCAGCTGCTGGCGGGGCCCACCGAGATCGCGCCGAGCAGGTCACCCACTCGAACATCGGGGTAGGCGCGGGCGATGTCGGCCTGGCTCAGCGTCCCGACCAGCTCCCGCCCGTCGACGACCGGCAACCTTCGCACCGCGTGGTCGTTCATCATCCGGATGGCCTGCTCGACGGTGTCGTCGGCGCCGATGGTCACGACCTCCGGCTGATCGGCAAGGTCGGTGACCCGTACCTCCCGTGGGTCCTTGCCGGCGGCGATGACCTTCACCACGATGTCGCGATCGGTGACCATGCCCTGGAGGTGGCCCCGGCCGTCGCAGACGGGCATGGCCCCCGGTCGACGTCCGCGTCCGGCGGGCGGCATCCATCACGGCCAGGTCCGACTCCAACCACTCCGGCTGGCCGCTCATGATCTCTCGTCCGTGGTCATGCCTGCCCGTTGGGCCGTGTCCTGACGGATCCTCCGCTCCGCGGCCGACAGAGCGATCGTCAACGCACGGCGTGCGGCGGCGGCGAACCTCCCGGTCCGCGCCGCCGGCCCGGGGCCGCGCGGCTGCTGGGAAGGGGTGGCGTCATCGGACTCGGACGCGACACCGCTCGACCCGTCCCGGCGGGCGGCGATGCCCCGGGCCCGGGCCAGGAACCGTTCGGGTTCCGGTACGTCCTGCTCCGTCGGCGGATGGTGGCCGGGGCGGTTGTCCTCCGGGACGGGCCCCGCGGCCACGCTGCGCTCGTTGGCGTGTGTGGGTGGCGCGGGTCCGGCGTCGGAGCCATGGAGGCACGCCGTGTCCGGGCCCCGTCACCCGAGGTGGGCGACACGTGGGTTCCCGATCGGTCGGCTCAGAGCCGCGACCGCGAGCGGATCCGGCGAGGGCAGCGATGACCAGGCCGACGACACCGATCGCGGCGACGATCCATCCGATGGTGGGGCTGGCGGCCAGCGCGATGACCACGCCGACGACGATGACCAAGAGTGCTGCTCCGACGGTCATTGACACACCTCCGTGTTCGATGCAGCCGACCGATCGACCGCTGCACCGAGCACCTACCCCGGCCAGCGACCGGCAGACCGCGCCGTCGCCGCCGGCCGGAACACGGCTCGGGTGCTCAGCCCGCCCCCACCGGGTAGGCAACAGACGAATCGGAACACCGTGGAGGCGCATCATGACCAGGACGACCCAGGACGGCGGAGGCCGCGAGGTGCAGCCGGAGGACGCCGAGGACCTGGATCGCGGCGCCGCCTTCGTCGACGAGCGGCACCTCCACCGCCGGCCCATCGACGACGCCGACGGGATCAACCCGACCCGGCGCCAGGGGACGGGTCCCCACCCGGAGGGACGGGAACGTTCGACGACGGGACGCCGACCCGGGGAAGAGGCCCCATGACCGTCACCTCGACGGAGATCGCCGCCCCGCGACCGATCGTGTTCGCTGACCGTGACCGACCCGACCACCTATCCCGAGTGGCTGCTGGGGGCCCGGGCCATCCGGGACGTCGACGAGGGATGGCCCGAGGCGGGCACGGCCTTCCGTCACGTCATCGGGTTCCCCCCGCTGCTGGTGCCGGGGTCATCAACCTCGGCCGGGCTCGTCGAGAACAAGCGGTTTCCGGCTCCGCGCCGGCATGGGCCCCCTGGGCGCCTGCCCTGGTGACCTTCGAGCTGAAGGCGGTCGGGCCGGGGAGGACGCGGTGGACGTGGACGAGCGGTTCGTGGCCGGTCCGGCCGGGTGGTCGTGGCAGTTCGCCCGCCCGCTCGTCTCCGCCGCGGTGTGGGGGCGCAACGCCGTGTCGCTGGAGTCGCTGAGGTCCAAGGTCGAGGCGGGCGAGCTGCGCCCGGACCTGCCGCGCCGGGTTTGACGGAGGGCTCGCGTCGATTGCTTCTGGGCCTGCCCGGCAGGGAAGGGTCAGGGGACGACCGAACGACAACTCATTCCAAGGAGGAACCATGCGATCGATCATGTCCAGGACCCGGCGTTCCGCGATGATGGCGGGTCTCGGCGCAGCTGCTGCCTACCTGCTCGACCCGGACAATGGCGAGTTCCGTCGCCGTGACATCGCTGCCCGGGTGCGGCAGGTGCTCGACCGCACGCCGTCGACACCGCCCGACGGTGGCGCGACCGTACCGACCCCCTGCCACAGGACGACGAACGCGGCGAGACACGGATCCGACCGGCGGCGGGATGCCGATCGAACCTGACGCCCTGGAGGAGAGGTGGACGATGGGCCGGCCCGCTGGTGCCTCCACGCCCGTGGTCCTGCCGTGACCGGCGACATCGTCTTTCCGTTCCGCTTCCACCCGTTCTTCCGCCTGCCCGCGGCGCTGGC
>CAVZCC010000009.1:0-9827 GCA_963773765.1 uncultured Actinomycetota bacterium
CGTGCCGAACACGTCGACGAAGCACGTCATGGTGAAGTTGGTCCACTGCCCGATCGGCGTGGACCACGGCAGCGTGCTCGATGTCGTGGTGGTGGTGGTGGCCGGCGCAACGCCGCCCGGCTGTGGCGCACAGGCCAACGCCAGTACGGCCAGACCGACGGCGCCGATTGCCAGCAGCGCCGCGACCAGACGACTTCCGAGAAACGGTTTCCATGACGCAACCCCCCTTGGTGCTGCCCGAACGGTAGCACCCGGGCCGAGAGGTGCTTCAGCTCTGGGCATCGACCGGGATGCGGTCCGCCTCCTGCGCCGGCACCGCCGCCGCTGTACCACCGCCGGGATGCTCCGGTGGTGCCGGGGCCGCCGGTTCGCTGCCGCCCTGGTCCAGGCGGAACGGCGGGTACTCGTCGCGCATCAGGCGCCACGTAGGCGATGACCCGGTAGGCCCAGCGGTTCAGGCCCATGACCAGGTCGAAGATCCCGGCCGGGTAGCGACCGGCGAAGAGCAGCGCCAGGGCCGCGAACAGCACCAGCAGGCCGATCGAGGCCCGCCGACCGCGGCCGGCGCCCCACTCGGTCGGTGGCCGACCAGCGCACCGCCCCACAGGATGCGCGAGCACCAGGTACTGCGGGATGGCCAGCAGCCACCACTTCACCAGCACCAGCCCCCGGCTGAGCCGCTCCGGGTAGGCGATCTCGAGCGTGGCCGGGTAGTCGGGGACGTGGCCCAGGCTGAACGGCGGGTACCGGTCGGTGCCCAGCGCGCTGTAGCCGTAGTAGGTGACCCGCCACGTCCAGCGCAGCACGCCGACGTTGAAGTCGAACAGCGACCGCGGGTAGCGGCCGGTGAACAGGATGGCGAAGAAGGCGATCGACGGTGACCACCGAGAACGCGATCCACAGGACCGCCAGCACGATCAAGTGCGGGATCAGGAGCAGCCACTTCACCAGCCACAGCCAGCGGCTGACGGGTGCGTCGAGCCGGCCCTCGAGCCGCACCGGCTGGCCCGCGACCGGCTCGGGGCCGCCCAGGTCGATGTGCTGCGTCGCGGGCCAGGGCCACGACCCCGACCACCAGCAGCACGGCGCCGAGGGCCAGGACGAGCCAGGCCACCGATGAGCAGGCCGATGCCCACGCCCGAGGAGCCACGGCACCTCGGCCCCGGCCGACGCGTCGACGCTCACGCCGGGCGAGCCGTCCGCGTTCATGACCACCACGGCCCACTCCCCGGACCGCGGCGACCAGTCGATGGTCTGCTCGCCCGCGCCGGACGCGGACGCCACCCAGATGTCCCGCTCGGCCGGGGGCACCGGGCGCCGTTCACCCCGTTCGTAGCGGTAGGAGACCGAGAAGGGGGCCAGGCTCACGTTGCGGATCTGGGCGTGGCTGACCCCGGCCAGGTAGGCGTCGACGTCGCGCTGGCGGGCGATCCCCACGAAGACCCGGCCCTCCCCGGTGCCCTCCGCGCTGATCCGGGCGGTGCCCAGGTCGCTGAGCTCCACCGGTGAGCCCGGCTCCGGCGAGCCCAGGTCCAGCTCCTCGGAGGTGATGGCGTAGGTGGTGGTCTCGAACCGCTCGGCGCTGGTGGCGTAGAAGCCGTCGGCGTCGCGTTGGGTGCCGTGGAGCCACATCAGGGCCCCGCCCCCGGCCACCACGCCCAGCCCCGTCAGCGCGATCAGGGCACCGACGACGACCAGGACGATGGCGCCGATGGGTGTCCGGTGCGAGGGGTGGGGGGCGGGGTCCGGCCGGGTGAGGGTCGAATCGTGCGGAGCCGTCATGGGGAGACCTCCTGCGACGTTCTCCGACCATCCTGCGCACGGCAAGGACCGTGGGTCAAGCGACCTCGGTCGCAGCCGGCACGGGCCACGGACGGCCGGTGGTTGCCCGGACCGTCACCGCGGGGTGTGGTGCCGCTCCTCGATGGCAGCGAGCAGGGCGGAGCGCGCGACCTCGACCGTGTGCGGGCTGTCCGCCGTGTTGAGGCGGTACTCGATGGTGTGGGTCGTGTCGGCGAGTTGGACGTCGTCGATCACGTCCCGGATCCATCGCGAGAAGTCGTGGCCGGCGGCGTGGTGCCTCACCGCCGTGGGGTCGGCCCGGGTGAGTTGGAGGCGGAACTCGGTCAGGTCGGCGCTCACCACCTCCAGGGACCGGTCCGGGCCGCTGCGCCAGTGGAAGCCGCGCTCGGCGGGATCTTGACCGGGCCGTCCGGGTGCGGATGACCCGGGTGGGTGGTGGTGCGGTCCTCCCGGTCCTGACCGATCCGCGCGGCGTTGGCCCGCAGGTCCCGTGCGAACCGTTCGGCCCGTTCCAGGTCGCGCCCGTCGGGTCGGCCCCGGTTGATCCCGCCGATCAGGCACAGGGGTCCCACGGTGTCCAGTCCCCGGCAGTTGAAGTCGCCCAGCAGTCGGTAGTCCAGCGTGCCGAGCCGGTCGCGCACGCCGGTGGTGCCGAGCCACGGAACCAGGCAGGTCCCGCTGGTGGAGAACGTGAACGCGGCACGTGCCCTCGCCCGGTGGCAGGCGGTTCACGAGGTCGACCAGCCGGTGGTGGACCGACATGAAGTAGATGCCCGATCCGAAGCCGATCAGGTCGTACCGGCCCAGATCGTCGATGGCGACGGCCTCGGGCTCCACCACGTCGGCCCCGAGCACCTGCCCGATCGCGTCGGCGACCCGTCGTGTGTTGCCGTGGGACTCCGAGACGCACACGATCAGCGCCCTGGGGCCGTCGTCGTGTCGTAGCTCATCCATTTCGCTCCCCTCCGCCACGTGCCGGTGCTCAGGGCGAGGTGGCCTTCAGGTCCGGTCAGGTGGTGGTCAGGCCCTTGGCCCTGCACCAGGCGGCAGCGGCTCCGGGGTAGCCGGCCAGCGCCTCGGCGACCGCGGGGTCGATCGGCTGGACGGCATCGGCCAGGTCGTTGAGCGCGTCCATCACGGCAGCCTCGTTGCCTCCGGCGCTGTTGGCCGAGAACGCGTTCGCGAACGTGGTGCACGTGGCGACCAGGTCGGCGGCGCCCGGCTGGGTGGGGTCCTCCGCGATGGCGTCGATGGCCGCGCTGTCCGGGATGGGCAGTCCCGCAGCCGGTCCGGTTCCGCCCGTGGACGGCGCGGCCGTCGTGGTGGGACTGGCCCCGGCTGTCGTGGACGCCGATGTGGTCGAGTCATCCGAGCTGCATCCGCCGAGGAGGATCACCGCGACGGTGACGAGGATCGCCGGGGCCTTCATGTCGCTCGGATGCATCGGCCCTCCCATCGGCTCTTCGTCACGGATCGTACCCGTTGTGTCTGCAAGGGGAAGCGCTGCCCTAGCCTCGCTGGGATGGACGAGACACCGATCGACGGCACGGTCGCCCCCGGCTTCGAGGCCGTGGCCGACGCCTTCGCCGCCAACTTCGCCGAGCACGGCGACGTGGGGGCCGCCGTGTGCGTGTTCCACCGGGGCGAGCCGGTGGTCGACCTGTGGGGCGGGTACGCCGACCGGGAGCAGGGCCGCCTCTGGGAGCGTGACACGCTGCAGCTGGTGTTCTCCACCACCAAGGGGGTCGCGGCCACCTGCGTGCACCAGCTGGTGGAGCGTGGCGTGCTGGACCTGGATGCACCGGTGGCGACCTGGTGGCCCGAGTTCGCGCAGGCCGGCAAGGGCGACATCCCGCTGCGGTGGGTGCTGTCCCACGAGGCTGGCCTGGCCGCCGTCACCGGGGAGGTGACGATGGACGACGTGCTCGGCTGGGAGGGGGTGGTCGAGGCCATCGCGGCCCAGGCCCCGGTGTGGGAACCGGGCACCGTCCACGGCTACCACGCCCGGTCCTACGGCTGGATCGTGGGCGAGGTGGTGCGCCGGGCCACCGGGCGCACCCTGGGCCGCTACTTCGCGGACGAGGTCGCCGGGCCCCTGGACCTGGACTTCTTCATCGGCCTGCCGGAGGGCGAACTGGGGCGGGTGGCCAGGCTCTACCCGCCGGTGATCGAACCGGAGGCGGCGGAGGTCATGGACGCCTTCCTGGGGCCCGACACGCTGCTCGGTCAGGTGCTGCGGGGCCCGTCGGGCCTGTTCAACTACGACGACATGTGGAACCGGCCCGACGTGCTGGCGGCGGAGATGCCGTCGTCCAACGGGGTCGGCACGGCGCGGGCCATCGCCAAGCTGTACGCGTCGCTGATCGGTGAGGTCGACGGCGTCCGGCTGCTGGCCCCCGGGACGGTGGCCCGGGCGACCCACGTGCAGGTGAGCGGGCCCGACCACGTCATCGGCCTGCCCATGAGCTTCGGGCTGGGGTTCATGACCCCGCCGTCGGCAGGCGGGGCCGGCGCGTTCGGCCACGACGGCGCCGGCGGGTCCTTGGGCATGGCCGACCCGGCCGGGGAGTGGGCCCTCGGGTACGTGATGAACCAGATGCAGCTCGGCCTCACCGGCGACGCCCGCAGCACGGGCCTGGCTGCGGCGACGAGGGCCGCGATCGCTGCCCGTTGAGCCGGCGCCCCGGCCGGCCGGCCTCCGGGCGAGCCGCCCCGCAGCACATTGTGAGAACAATGGTTGTGCTCGCATGGACAACGTGTTTGTATCGGGACAGGAGGGGAACGGTTCCCCGCTGGGGTCCTCGTCGGTAGGACGGGGTCAGTGTTCGTCGCCGGTCATCCGGTGACCCAGGAACGTCGGACACCGGGCGACCCACGGTCGCCCGGGCCGACGGTCGGCGCGCTCGTCCTTCCACGACCACCCAGTGGAGGGACATGTGAACAAGAGGCTACTGATCGCAGTCGGCGCGCTGACCGCCGCCGTCTGTGCAATCGGGGTGATCGGGTCGGGGGCCTGGTTCACCGATTCCGAGAAGGTGGAGGTCGATGCCTCCTCCGCGAGGCTCGACGTCCAGCTCGACGTCTGCGGACCGGGCGGGGGGACGGCCGACGGTGGGGTCGCCGTGGTGTGGCCGATCTCGGGGCTCGCCCCGGGCCAGATGCAGTCCAAGTGCATCCACATCCAGAACAAGGCGGCACCGGGGTCCACCCTGCCCGTGAAGTACCGCTACCGCGTGGCCAACATCGACGGTGATCCCGCGGACGTGGCCTCGCTCAACATCCACGCCTACCGCGCCGACTGCTCCCTGACGGGTCCGGCCACGTTCGTCTACGACGGCCCCCTGACCGGCATGGACGGCTCCAACTTCGACGGGCCAGGCGGCTACGTGGGCGACGACGGGCGTTGGGACGGTCTCCTGCCCGTCGGCGGCACGCACTGCTACTGGTTCGAGGTGTACGTGCCCGACTCGGTCGGCAACGAGTTCCAGGCATCCACGGTCTCGTTCGACATCGTCGGCGACGCCACCCAGGAGGCCAACCCCGGCTGGGCCCAGACCACCCCGACCACCCTGGCGCCGTGAGCGCCCCGAAAGGCAGGAACGACATGAACAAGAAGCTCATCATCCTGACCGCGGCTGCGGTCGCAGCGGTCGCCGCCTTCGGGGTCATCGGCTCCGGAGCCTGGTTCACCGACAGTGAACGGGTGGAGGTCGACGCCTCATCGGCGTCGCTCGACATCCAGCTCGAGGTGAAGGAGCCCGGCCCCGCCGGCGGGTGTGCCACGTTCGCGGGAACCGCCGACAACGGCACCCCTGTGAGCTGGGACCTGACCAACCTGGCCCCCGGTGACGTCCGCATCCGCTGCATCAACGTGCAGAACAAGCCGTCGCCGGCATCGACGCTGCCGGTCAAGTACCGGTACCGGACCGAGAACGCCGTCGGCGATCCGACACTGCTGGCGGCGAACCTCACGGTGTCACGCGGGTTCTGTGTTGACGCGGGCATCACCTCCCCGACGGTCGTCTACTCCGGTTCGGTCCTGGGACTGACCGGCGGGAACATCGACGGACCCGGTGGGTACGTCGGAGATGACGGGAGTTGGGACGGCACCCTGCCGGTCAACACCACCCACTGCTACGAGTTCAGGATCACCGTCCCGGACTCGCTCGGCAACGGGTTCCAGGGCCGGAGCGGCTCGTTCGACATCGCCGTCGACGCGACCCAGGAGGCCAACCCGGGGTGGGCCCAGGTTCCCACGACGGTGCCCGCCCCCGCGGCGCCCTGACGGGACGGGACGCCGGCACGGGCGCGGAAGTGATGCACGTGCGGGACGCCTGGTCACCGCCCGCCTGGGTCGGCACCACGGTGCCGACCCAGGCGGGTCGTCCGCGCCACCGGGTCGACGCCCGGTCGGTCGCGTCCCGCGTGCTGACCGTCCTGCTCACATCCGTGCTCCTCTACAGCGGGTTCGTCGCCTACGGGACCGTGGTCGACAACCGCTGGTACAAGGTGGTGGAGATCGAGAGCGGCAGCATGCGCCCCACCCTCCAACCCGGCGACGCCGTCCTGATCACCCGCCCGCCCCGGGAGGTCGAGCCCGGCATGGTCCTGGTGCTCGACGTGGACGGCAGGATCGTCACCCACCGGGTGGCGGCGGTCGAGCCCGATGGCACGTTCGTGACCAAGGGCGACGCCAACCGTGCCGCGGACGACTTCAGCAGCAACCGGGTCCGTGTCGTCGGCCAGTACCGGGCGACGCTCCCCGTGGTGGGGCGACTGACGCCGGCCCGCTGAGCCGGCCCCGCTCGCCGCTTCGGCCCCGCGAGCTCAGTCGAGGACGTCGAAGCGCATGCCGGCGTGGGCCTCGAGGCGCTCCACCAGCCGGTCGCCCAGCGCGGTCGACGGCGTCCAGAACCCGCCGCCCACCTCGTCGCCGCCGACGTCCAGCAGGCCGACGGCGGCCTCGCCCAGCATGCGGCCGGTGGCGCCGTAGCCGGGGTCGCGGTCGCCGGTGACCCGGGTCCGGATGCGGTCCCCCGTGGCGGTGGTGCCGGTGAAGCGGAGGTCGAACGACCCCGCGAGCTGCGCCGCGGGGCTGGGGCCCTCGCCCGGCTTGGGCAGCACCCGGCCCGCCAGGTTCCGGGTGGGCCCGAACGCCATCAGCCCCATGCCCGCGCCCAGCCCGGCGGTGAGCCCGGCCGCCTTGGCCGCGCCCAGCGGACCGGGGCCCATGTCCATGGCCTCGTCGTAGCGGAACTCCCGGCCCCACGGCCGGCCCAACAGGGCGTGGCTGCGCTGCACCACCCGGGTGTTGACCGCCGCCATCACGAACGGCGCCAACCAGTCGCCCGTCCCCGCGTCCCGGGTGGGGCGCATGGTGTCCACCTGGCCGGGCCCGGAGCGCAGGTCCGCCGGGTTCAGGGCGTAGGGGTCGGCCAGGAGCTTGCGCAGCGCCGGGTCCTTGGCCGCCTCCTCCACCAGGTTGACCATGGACGCGATGGTGCCGCCGCTGGCCCCGCCCTTCATGGCGTGGACCCGCATGGCCACCCGTTCGCACGGTGCGCCCAGGCGTTCGGTCGCCCGCTGCTGGGTGAACCACACCCCCAGGTCCGACGGGATGGAGTCGAACCCGCAGGCGTGCACGATCCGGGCCCCGGACGCCTCGGCCTCGGCCCTGGTGGGCGTCGATCATGGCCCGCATCCACTGGGTCTCGCCGGTGAGGTCGCAGTAGTCGGTGCCCGCCGCGGCCACCGCCGCGACCAGGGGCGAGCCGTACAGGGCGTAGGGCCCGACGGTCGACACCACCACCCGGGTGGCGCCGGCCAGGTCCGCCAGTGCGTCGGCGTCCGCGGCGTCGGCCACGATCCGTTCCACGTCGGCCCCGGTGGAGCGGGCGACGGCGTCCAGCTTGGCGGCGGACCGTCCGGCGATGGCCCACCGCAGGGGGCCGTCGGTGCCGTGGCGTTCCACCAGGTGCCGGCAGAGGATCTCCCCCACGAAGCTGGTGGCCCCGAACACCACCACGTCCAACCGGCGATCAGCGTTGCGCATCGGCGGGACGCTACCGGTCCGTCGGGCCCCGGTGACCGCGTTCCGGTCCGTCGGTGGCGGGCCCGGACGGCGCCGGGGCGATCGTCAGGAGGAGCGGGGCCCACGGTCGGCGGGGCTCCTCCAGGTGGCCGGGGTCGATGCCCACGAAGGCCCGGCCACCGATCCGGACCTGGACGTGGCACCGGTCGGCATCGACGGCCACGGCGGCGGCCCGGACCGCGGCGGGGGTCCGTTTGCGCCAGCGGCGGTGCTTCCAGGACCAGGCCGAGGCGTGGCCGTGGACCTGTCCGAACGGCGGTGGGTCCGCCTCCGCCAACCAGTCCGCGTAGACGTCGGCCGGTTCCCCCCAGGTCACCCCGGGGTGGAACGCGTCGCCCACGCGCGGCGGGGCCGGGGTGAAGGCGCGGCCGGCGTCGTGCCCCACCCACCGCTCGATGAGCCCGGCGGCGTGCTCCGCCGTGCCGGGAGCGCCCAGGTCGCGCCACGCGTGCGGTGACAGGCCGGCGTGGGTGACGAGCAGCGGGCCGAGCTCCTGGGTGTCCAGGGCGACGGCCAGGTGGGCCCGGCCGTCGGTCCACCAGCACTCGATCGTCTCCAGGGTCTCCCGGGGCAGCGGCCCGGCGTGGCGGAGGTGGAGGTCGGTGAACCGCTGGCCCTCGTGGTTGCCGAACAACTGGAGGTAACGGCCTCCTGCGTGACGGATGAACCGGTCCGCCAGGCCCACCGCGGCGGCCGAATCAGGCCCCCGGTCGACGAGGTCGCCGAGTTGGATGACGACCAGGTCCGTGGGGACGGTGCCCGTGGCCGTGTCGCACCCCAGGCCGGCCAGGGCCTCCTCCAGCTCCGACGCATGGCCGCCGATGTCACCGATGAGCGCGGCGCGCCGGATCGGCCCGTCCGCCCCCCGCCCCTCGGCACGGGCCCGACCCGGCTCGGGGTGGTCGTTCGTCCGGAGGGTCCCGTCGTCGGTGTTCACCGTTGCCACCATCGCACGGCGGCTGGGGCGGGTCACACCCGTGTCCCGCCCCAGGCCTGGATGCCAGGCGTCGGTGCGTCCTCGTGCCCGAGGACCGACCCTGCCCCGTCCTGCTCGGTACGGTGCAACGCGTGCCCACCGTGGAAGGATCCTCCGCCGCCGAGTGGGGCAGCGACGCGGTGCTGGTGGACCGACAGGAGCGTCTCGGCCGGGAGCACCCGCCGCCGTGGGCCCCCGGGCCGGAACCGTTGGTGGGCGCCGGGTGCTTCGTGGCCTTCGCCCGGGGGGAGCAGGGCCCGGGACGCGCCGGCGACCATGCCCTGGCCGGGGCGGCGCTCCTGGGTGAGGACGGCCGGACCGTGGCCCGGGCGGTGGTCCGCGGCGTCGCCGGGGCGCCCTACGTGCCGGGGATGCTCGCCCGCCGGGAGGGGACCCTCCTGCTGCGGGCGCTCGAGTCCCTCCACGGGACGCCCGACGTGCTGCTGTCGATGCGACCGGCCGGGACCATCCCCGTCGGGCCGGCCTGGCGCTCCACCTGGGCGCGGTCATGGGCGTCCCGAGCGTCGGGGTGACCCATCGTCCCCTGGTGGCGCGGGGCGAGCCACCACCGCTCGGCGAGCGGGGCCGGTGGAGCCCCGTGTTCCTCGATGCAGAGGAGGTGGCCCGCTGGGTGTGCACCCGAACCGGAGTGCGCGGCCGTGGTGGCCCATGCCGGCTGGCGCACCAGCCCTAGACGTCGCGGCGGAGGTGGTCCTGCGGTTCGCCTCCGCGGCGCGGACACCGGAACCGCTCCGCCTGGCCCGGTGCTTTTGCGGCGGGAGGCCCGCTCGGCCTGATCGTTGATGCGGTCGCCCTCGACGGTGGTCGATCGGACGAACGCGTTCCGATGTCCGGCTGGTCGTCGGCCAGGACGTTGACGGCGAACCGGCCGGTGGGCGCCGCCGGCCGGTCTCCGGGGCTGCGCCCCGACGTGGCGGCGGCGAAGATGTCGCCATG
>CAVZCC010000010.1:0-70232 GCA_963773765.1 uncultured Actinomycetota bacterium
GCCATCGTGGTCGCGCCACGGGCGCGCCGCCACCGTCCGGGGCCACACGCGGCGAGGCCCCGACCAACCGGCCGGGGCCTCGTCCGGGATCGTGGCGGAGCGCCTACTCGATGCGCAGGCCGGAGATGGCCCGGGAGATCACGAGCTGCTGGATCTGCTCGGTGCCCTCGAAGATGTCGAAGATCTTGGCGTCACGGTGCCAGCGCTCGACCGGGTACTCACGGGTGTAGCCGTAGCCGCCCAGGATCTGGATGGCCCGCTCGGTCACCCACACGGCGGTGCGGCCGGCCTTGAGCTTGGACATGGAGCCCTCGGCGTTCTTGTAGCCCGCCGTTGCGGGACAGCCAGGCGGCCCGCCGCACGAGGAGGCGGGCGGCGTCGATCTCGGTGGCCATGTCGGCCAGCATGAAGGCGATCGACTGGTTCATGATGATCGGCTTGCCGAACGCGTTGCGCTCCTGGGCGTACTGGAGGGCGTACTCGTAGGCGGCGCGGGCGACGCCGACGGCCTGGGCGGCCACGGCGGGGCGGGTGGCCTCGAAGGTGGCCATGGCCGGCTGCTTGCCGGAGTGGCACCTTCGGGTTCTTCAGCGCCTCGCGGGCCCGGGCCAGCTTCTCGTCGAGCTTCTCCTTGCCGCCGAGCAGGCAGCTGCCCGGGACGCGCACGTCGTCGAGGACGACCTCGGAGGTGTGGGAGGCCCGGATGCCGTGCTTCTTGTACTTCTGGCCCATCGAGAGGCCCGGGGTGTCCGGCGGGCACGATGAAGCGGCCTGGCCCCGGCCCTTGAGCTCGGGGTCGACCGCGGCGACCACCACGTGGACGTCGGCGATGCCGCCGTTGGTGATCCACGCCTTGGTGCCGTTGAGCACCCACTCGTCCGTTGGCCTCGTCGTAGACGGCCCGGGTGCGCAGCGAGCTCACGTCGGAGCCGGCGTCGGGCTCGCTCACGCAGAAGGCGCCGAGCTCGATCTTCTCCGGGGTGCCGTAGCACTGGGGCACCCACTCGATGACCTGCTCGGGCGTGCCGTTGCCGGCGATGCCCGCGGCGGCGAGCGCCGGAGCCGAAGATGGCCAGGCCGATGCCGGCGTCGCCCCAGAACAGCTCCTCGATGGCGATCGGCATGGTGAGGCCGGTCGGGTCGCCGATCATGGCCTGGGCCATGAAGTCGATGCCGTACAGGCCGATCTTGGCGGCCTCCTGCACGATGGGCCACGGGAACTCCTCCCGCTCGTCCCACTCCTCGGCCGCAGGACGGACGACGTCCTCGGCGAAGTCGTGGACCCACTTCTGGATCTGGAGCTGGTCCTCGTTGAGCTCGAGGGAGAAGTCACCGGCCATTGGATTCCGTCCTCTGGTTCAGCCGCTCGTGCGGGTGTCCGGGCCGCTGACGTGGTCCCGGCGGGTTGGTTACCAGTGGGTAGGTTACCCACGGGTAACCAACGTGGCAACCGCCGGTAACCGGTCATCCGCCACGTGGTGTGCCGGAGACCGGGAACCGGCGGCGCCCGCCCCACGCAGGCCATCGTGGCGGGCCGGACGGCCCACCGGAACGGGCAGAACTGCCCGTTCCGACGCCGTCGCGTGCGAGCCACGGGTGTGGGCCGCCGCCGGGTTCATGACCGTCCCCGACGTGATCCAGGCGCCCGACCAGCTCGGCCGACCCCACCACCGCCGTAGGCCCGCCGGCTCCCACCGCCGTCAGGCCCGGCGGGCTCCCACCGCCGTCAGGCCCGGCGGGCTCCCACCGCCGTCAGGCCCGGCGGGCGCGGCCACCGGCCGGGCCGTCCTCGACCAACCAACCCAGCGACTCCAGCTCCGCCCGCAGCTGGTCGGCCATCGCGAAGTCCTTCTCCGCCCGCGCCGTGTCCCGGGCGGTGAGCATGGCCGCGACGTCGTCGGGCACCTGGTCCGCCGAGTGGTCCCTGGGGACGAGCCCCATCGCTCCCAGCACCGACCACCACGCCGACACCAACGGGGCGGCCCGGTCCCGGTCGCCGGCATCCAGCAGCGTGTTGACCTCCGTGACCAGGCCGAACACCAGGGCCATGGCCGCGGGCGTGTCCAGGTCGTCGTCCATGTGGGCCCGGAACGCCTCCAGCACGTCCGGGGCCGGCTCCACGTCGGGGAGGTCCGCCACCCGCCGGGCCAGCGCGTCCAGCCGGTCGAGCGCGGCCTCCGCACTGGTCACCGTGGGCGGCGTCACCTCCACCGGCGAGCGGTAGTGGGCCTGCAGCACCAGCAGCCGGTAGGCGCGGGGGTCGTGGTCCTCGATCAGGTCCAGCAGCGTCGTGAAGTTGTTCAGCGACTTGGACATCTTCTCGCCGCCCACCTCCACGAATCCGTTGTGCACCCAGCGCCGGGAGAACTCCCGGCCCAGGGCCACCGCCTGGGCCCGCTCGTTCTCGTGGTGGGGGAAGGCCAGGTCCATGCCGCCGCCGTGGATGTCGAAGCCGTCGCCCAACAGGTCCAGGCTCATGACCACGCACTCGGTGTGCCACCCCGGCCGCCCGTCGCCCCACGGCGACGGCCACGACGGCTCACCCGGCTTGGCCAGCTTCCACAGCGCGAAGTCCGCGGGGTGGCGCTTCTCGTCCTCACCGACGATGGCCCGCTCGCCGCCGCCGGCCTGCATGTCCGCCAGCGACTGGTGGGCCAGCAGGCCGTAGTCGTCCACGGACTCGACGGAGAGGTACACGCCGTCGGAGGTGACGTAGGCCGCACCGCGGTCCACCAGCTGCTGCACCAGGTCCACCATCTGGGTCACGTAGGCCGTGGCGTGCGGGTCGTGGTCGGGCCGCTTGACCCCGATGGCGTCCATCGCCCGGTACCAGACGTCCTCGCAGGCGGTGGTGATCTCCTGCCAGGGACGGTCCTCGCGCTCCGCCCTGCGGATGATGTTGTCGTCGATGTCGGTGATGTTCGAGACGTACAGGACGTCGTTTCCGGACCACTCCAGATACCGTCGAAGGACGTCGAAGACCAGGGAGAAGCGACCGTGACCAAGGTGGGGCGGCCCGTAGACGGTGGGGCCACACACGTACATCGACACCTTCCCGGGTTCCCGGGGCTCCAGGGGAAGGACCTTCCCCGCGGCGGTGTCGTGCAGGCGGATCATGGCCGTTCACCCTACCGGCGCCCACTTCCGGTCCCGGCACGCGTTCGGGCCCGCCCGTGACCGCCGATCCGGCCCGACGGGCGATGGACGCCCGGGCCAGCCTCCGGGGCGCCGACCCCGTCCGGGTCATCGTGGCCGTGGCCGGACCACCACTGCTGGCCGAGGCCGTGGTGACGCTCGGGGACCTGGCCGGCGCCCCCGCCCTGATCCTGCGCCTGGCCGGCATCACCTTCGCCGCCGCGGCGGTGATGTCCCTCGTGGTGCGGCCCCTCCTGGCCGCGGTGGCCCAGGCCCGACTGGCCGCCGGCGACCTGGAGGAGCTGCTGCTCGACGAACGGGCGGCCCGGGACTTCCGGGACCGGTTCGACCGGGCCATCACCATGTCGGAGGCGGAACCGGCCGCGCTGCGCACCGGGGTGCGGGCCGTGACCGAGTTGCTGCCGGAGTACGACGTCGTGTTGCTGCTCACCACCCCCGACGAGCCCCGGGTGGGCTGGGCCGCACGCGTGGCGGACGGCACGCTGCAGCCGGCCGAGCCGGTGCCGGGCCTGCCCGGGTGCGCCGCGCTCACGTCCGGGGCCACCGTGGTGACGGCGACCTCACGGGCCCTGGACGCCTGTCCCCACCTGGACGATCCGGTGGTGGAGGTGTCCGCCGCCTGCCTGCCCCTGCGAATGGGCGACCGGGTGCTCGGGGTGGTCTGCGTGACCGGCCCGGCGGGGGAGGTGCCCGACCCCGACCGACTGGCCACCGCCGAGTGGGTCGTGGACCGAACCGGCGCCCGGGTGGCCGAGCAACGCCGCCTCAAGGGCCCCTCCACCGCCGGCCCGGAGGACCCCGTCACCGGGCTGCCCACCGAGGTGGCCCTGCGCCACCACCTGCGGGACCTGGTCCGGGCCCTGACGCCGTTCTGCGTCGCGGTCGTCCAGCTGGACGGCCCGGACCGGTACGCCCGGGACCACGGCGAGGAGGAGTACGACGACGCCCTGCGACTGGTGGCCGAGACCCTGGTGACCACGCTCCGCCCCGACGACATCGTGTGCCGGCTCGACGGTGCCCGGTTCGCGACGGTGCTGCAGCAGTGCTCGGCCGACCAGGCCACCGCCGCCCTCGAGCGGGCCCGGGAGAACCTGGTCCTCGCCCTGGCCGAGGAGGGTGCGCCGCACTTCACCTGCTCCACCGGGATCGTGGAGTCGGGCCGGGCCACGTCGCTCGACGAGATCGTGACGTTGGCCGACGCCGCCAGCGAGGCCGCCCACCTCCAGGGCGGCAACCGGGTCACCCTGTCCGACTGACCCCGGCCCCGACCGGCGACGAGGGGTCAGCCGAGGAGGTCGACCGGCTCCCGCCCGTCGACGATCCGCTGGACCCGGTCCAGGGCACCCAGGCCCACCTCGGGCTGCGGCAGCACCCAGAACCGTCCCGACCGCAGCGCCTCGACCACCGCGTCGGCCACGGTGGAGGGGTCCTGTCCGGCCTGGTTGCCGGCCCGCACCGTGTCCGCCACGTCCTGGGCCACCGTCGACAGGCGCTCCACGCCGATGCCCGCCGCCGCCAGCGAGTTGGCCGCCATCGGGGTGTGGACGTTGCCGGGGCAGATCACCGACGCCCGCAGGCCGGGGGCGGCCCGCGCCATCTCGTGGCGGAGCGACTCCATCAACCCCACCACGGCGTGCTTGGACGACACGTACGGCGCCAGTGCGGGCGTCGCCACCAGTCCGGCCCCGGACGCGGTGGCCATGATGTGACCCGTTCCCCGCTCGGCCATGACCGGCATGGCGGCCCGCACCCCGTGCAGCACGCCCCAGAAGTTCACCCGCATCTGCAGCTCCCACTGCTCCAACGGAACCTCCCAGGACAGCCCGGGCAGGTAGACACCGGCGTTCTGGACCGACACGGTGAGGCCGCCCAGGTCCTGCGCCGCCGTGACCAGGGCGGCATGGTGGGTGGGCTCCCCCACGTCACCGGCCGCCGTCACGACGTTGACCGACCGGCCGACCGACTCCGCCGCGATGTCCAGGTTGGTCCGGCTCCGGTCCGCCAGCACCAGCGACATGCCCTCGGACGCGAGCCGTCGGGCGATCTCGGACCCGATGCCACCGCCGGCACCGGTCACGATGGCGACGCCACCTTCGAGTTCCATGTCCACCCCCGGGTCCGTGGACGAGCGACTGCGGTTTCCACTTCGGACCGTAGTGCGTCGCGCCGGTAGGTTGGAATGCCGTATGGCAACCTCCCCCCCCACCCCCAAGGCCACCCGGTCCGTGCCCGAGAAGCCCTCCGTCGACGGGCTGGAGGAGCGGTGGTCAGCGGTGTGGGAGCAGGAGCGGACCTACCGGTTCGAGCGCCCGGCCGGCCGCGGCGACGTGTTCTCCATCGACACCCCACCTCCCACCGCCTCCGGCTCGCTGCACATCGGCCACGTGTTCTCCTACACCCACACCGACACGATCGCCCGGTTCCACCGCATGCGGGGCCGCGAGGTCTTCTACCCCATGGGCTGGGACGACAACGGCCTGCCCACCGAACGCCGGGTCGAGAACTACTACGGCGTGGTCTGCGACACGTCGATCCACCACGCGGAGGGGCGGCCCGAGCTCCCCGAGGCGCCCCCCAAGGACCGGGGCGACTTCGTGCGGGTCAGCCGGCCCGACTTCATCGACCTGTGCGAGGAGCTGCTGGTCACCGACGAGCAGGCGTTCGAGGACGTGTTCCGCCGCCTCGGCCTGTCGGTGGACTGGGGGCTCGGCTACACGACCATCAGCGACAGCACCCGACGGGTGTCCCAGCGGGCCTTCCTGCGCGACCTGGCCCGCGGCCAGGCCTACTCCCAGGAGGCGCCCTCGCTGTGGGACGTCACCTTCCAGACCGCGGTGGCCCAGGCCGAGCTGGAGGACCGCGAGCGGCCGGGCGCCTACCACCAGCTGGCCTTCCACCGCAGCGACGGCGGTCCCGACGTCCTGATCGACACCACCCGCCCCGAACTGGTGATCAGTTGCGTCGCCCTGGTGGCCCACCCCGACGACGAGCGCTACCAGCCGCTGTTCGGCTCCGCCGTCACCACGCCGGTGTTCGGTGTGGAGGTGCCGGTGCACGCCCATCCCCTGGCGGAACCGGACAAGGGCACCGGCATCGCCATGATCTGCACCTTCGGCGACCTCACCGACGTGATCTGGTGGCGGGAGCTGAACCTGCCGGCCCGGGCCGTGCTGGGCCGCGACGGCCGGTTCCAGGCCGATCCGCCGGACTGGCTCGGCACCGACCGGGCCCGCGACCGCTACGGGAGGATCGCCCGCAAGGCCCCCAACGGGGCCCGGGCGCAGATGGTGGAGATGCTCACCGACGGCGGCGAGCTGGTCGGCGACATCCGGCCCATCACCCACGCCGTGAAGTTCTTCGAGAAGGGCGACAAGCCCCTGGAGATCGTGACCTCCCGCCAGTGGTACATCCGCAACGGCGGACGGTCCGACGAGATCAAGGACGACCTGATCGCCCGGGGTGCCGAGCTGGCCTGGCACCCCGACTACATGCGCCACCGGTACGACAACTGGGTCGGCGGCCTGAACGGCGACTGGCTGGTCAGCCGACAGCGCTACTTCGGCGTGCCGTTCCCGGTCTGGTACCCGGTCGACGCGGACGGCGAGCCCGACCACGACCACCCGATCCTGGCCGCGGAGGACACCCTCCCCGTGGATCCCCAGGCCGAGTGCCCGCCCGGCTTCACCGAGGACCAGCGGGGCGCCCCCGGTGGCTTCGTCGGCGACCCCGACGTCATGGACACCTGGGCCACCTCCTCGCTCACGCCCCAGATCGCCTGCCGCTGGGCCGAGGACGACGAGTTGTTCGGCCTCACCTTCCCCATGGACCTCCGGCCCCAGGGCCACGACATCATCCGCACCTGGCTGTTCTCCACCGTGCTGCGCAGCCACGACGAGTTCGGCACCGTCCCATGGTCCGACGTCGCCCTGTCCGGCTGGGTGCTCGACCCCGACCGCAAGAAGATGTCCAAGTCCAAGGGCAACGTGGTCACCCCCATCGCCCTGCTGGAGCAGTACGGCTCCGACGGCGTGCGCTACTGGTCGGCCTCGGCCCGGCCCGGCACGGACACCGCGGTGGACGAGGCCCAGATGAAGGTGGGGCGCCGCCTGGCCATCAAGCTGCTCAACGCCTCCAAGTTCGCGCTGTCCTTCGGCGTGGTGCCGGCCGGCACGCCGGTCACCCAGCCGCTGGACCGGGCCATGCTGGCCGGGCTGGCCGCCCTGGTGGAGGAGGCCACCGTCGCCTTCGAGGGCTTCGACTACGCCCGGGCCCTGGAGCGCACCGAGTCCTTCTTCTGGGGCTTCTGCGACGACTACCTCGAGCTGGTCAAGGGCCGGGCCTACGGGCCGGCCGACGCGCCGCCGGACGCCCGGGCGCTGTCGGCCCGGGCCGCACTCGACGTCGCACTGTCCACGCTGCACCGCCTGCTGGCCCCGTTCCTTCCCTTCACCTGCGAGGAGGTGTGGTCCTGGTGGATGGAGGGATCCGTGCACCGGTCGCCGTGGCCGGACGGGGACGCACTGCGGGCACTGGCCGCGGACGGCGACGAGCGCGCCCTGGCCGTGGCCGGTGCCGTGCTGGGTGAGCTGCGGGGGGCCAAGTCGGCGGCGAAGGTGTCCATGCGGACCCCGATCGAGGTGGCCGAGGTGACCGACACCGCGGAGCGGATCGCCCTGCTGCGCACGGTGGCCGACGACGTGGCCGAGGCCGGCAAGGTGGCCGAGCTCCGCCTGGCCGACGGCGACGAGCTGTCGGTCCGCGCCACCGTCGCCCCGCCCGACTGACCCGGGACCTGCTCAGGCGACCGCTGCTAGTCCACCAGGGAGTCGCCGACCCGGCCCTGCTTGAGGTCCACCATGTGGACCAGCTGGCGGTAGAAGCGGGCGGGGTCCTCCACGTCGGCCATGGCCCGGAACGCCGACCGCTCGTTGGCCGACTCGATCCGGATGGTGGCGGTGCCGACCCACCACTGCAGCAGCGACTCGCTGCGGCCGATGTCGGTCACCTTGCCCCATGGGATGAACTCGGCATGGCGGTTGACCACGCCGGTGACCCGCAGCACCCGGAGGTCGGTGATGACGTACCGCGTGAACCATGCCTTGGAGCCCTCGACGGCCAGGTACGCGCCGGCTCCCAGGACCAGCAGGGCGCCCAGCGCCACGGACCAGGCCTGGGCCATGGAGAGCAGGACGACCAGCACCACGCCCACGACCACCAGGATGACCGCCTGGTCCAGCAGCCAGGCCCGGGGTGAGCGCGTGCTCCTCCAGCAGCACGCGTTCGCCCGCCACCAGGTAGTCCCTGACGATGTCGTCGGGGTGCCAGCTGCGCGACGGGCGCGGCCGACGGGCCGACGACGGGCGCCGGCCCGGACGTTGCGTGGACCGGGGGCGGCCCGGCCGGCCGCCCGGGTTCATGACTGGCCGAAGCTCCCCAGGAACTCCGCGACCTTGGCCAGGACCTCCTGGAGGAAGGTGCCGACGTTGCCCATCACGTGGGTGATGTCGGCTGCGGCCGTGGCGGGACTGCGCCAGATGGCCAGGACCAGGAATCCGACGGCCAGCATGGCTGCCGGTTGCGCCATCTTCTTCATGTGCTCCTCCGAACCTGTACAACGGCACTGGGTGGTGATGGATGGGCTGGTGCAGCCCACGGGTCAGCCACCCGGCCGCGACAAGCGACAGAGCACTCCGTCCGGCCCCGACCGTAACCCCCGGGCTCAGCCCGGTGGTGGATCCCCAGCCGGATCACCGCTGCTCCCGGGCACCGGGCCGGGGACACCGAACTGGCCCATGGCCCGGGCCATGGTGGCCAGCGGCACGCCGTTGGACTCGAAGGAGCGGATCACCCGGCGCCGGAACTCCCGCTCGACGGGCCACTGGCTGGCCGGCTCGGTGTCGCAGATGACCCGGAGGGTGACGCCGGTGGCGTCCATCAGGTGCACGCCCAGCACGTCGGGCTCCCCGGTCACCTTGTCGGACCAGGCGGCGTCGTTGTGCAGCTCGTGGCCCACCTGCTCCAGGAGCGAGCAGGCCAGGTCCACGTCGGCGTCCGGGCTCACCACGACGTCGACCACCGCGCGCGACCAGCTCTGGCTCTTGTTGCCGACCCGGACGATCTCGCCGTTGGCCACGTGCCACACGGTGCCGTTCTGGTCCCGCAGCCGCGTCGACCGGAGCGTGACCCGCTCGACGGTCCCCACCGCGGGCGGTCCGGCGTCGATGACGTCGCCCACCCCGTAGCGGTCCTCCACCAGGATGAACCAGCCGGCCAGCACGTCGCGCACCAGGTTCTGGGCCCCGAAGCCCAGTGCCACGCCCACCACGCCGGCCGATGCCAGCAGTGCGGTCAGGCTGAGGCCCAGCACGGCGAGGATCGCGGTGCTGGCCAGCAGGACCACCGTGGCGGTGGCGATCGACCGGGCGATGGTGGAGATGGTGGCGGCGCGGGCCTCGGACCGGCCCGAGGCGTCCGTGCGGCGCAGGGTGCTGGGCACGAACCCGCCGATGCGGTCGGCGTTGTCCGCCATGCGGTCGCCGGTGCGCTGGATCAACGTGCGCAGGACCTGGTTCAGGATCCAGGCCGCCAGCAGGATGAAGCCGACCTTGAGCGGCTTCTCGCTCAGCCAGCCCACCACCCGGGCCAGCGTCTCGTTGCCGGTGGCGTCGTAGACCGGGTCGCAGGCCCAGCCGGTGGTCTCGTCACAGAAGCTGGGGACCCCGGACTGCAGGAGGGCTGTCACCGGGCTGATCGTAGTGACCCGTCCCACCGGGCCGGCCGACCACGGCGGCGGCCGGCGGCGCCGCTCCCGGCCACCCACCGATCCGGTCCCGCACTCCGGGTCGTCGCCCCGGCACCGGCGGGTAGGGTACCGGCGGCCGGAAGCGGGCCCCCTCCCCGGGCACGCGTAGGATCTGCCCGCGGTCCCCGGACCGTCGGTGGCCGTGCGGCCGCCGATCCGCCCGTTGGAGGACACACGAGATGCCCCGCTGGATCGGTCGCAGACGACACCAGGTCGAACAGGCAGTGCTCCGCACCCGTGAGGGGTACGACACGGCCCTGTCCGAGGGCGGCGTGGTGCTGTTCCAGCAGGTGGCGCCCGGCGTCGACGGGCACTACGTCTCCACCTCCATGACCGCGACGCTGGGCTGGGACGCGGGGGCCTTCCGCTCCCCCGGGACCCTCCGCCGCCTGGTGCATCCGGACGACCTGGCCACCTTCCGCCGCATGGTGCCGGTCGGGCCCGTGATGCCCTCCGCCCCCGCGTTCCCCGCCGGGCCCATCCCCACCCCACCCAACGACGCGGCACCGGTGGACGGTCCCGGGTCACCCGAGGACCCCGGGATCGGGCTCGTCACGGCCGGGCCGGGGGCGGACACCGACCCGTGGCTCCGGCTGCCCGATCCTGCCGTGCCGGCCGCGGCCGGACCCGTGATCGACCTCACGGACAAGGCCGGGCCCGTCTCGGTGCAGCCGGGCACCCCGGTGCCCGGACCGCCCGTCGCCACGCCGGTCGGCCTCGCCCCCGCCCCGGTGATGGCCGTGCCCCCGCCGTCCGCGTTCAGCGTGCCGCCCGCGGTCACGCAGGCCCGGGTGGCCGAGGAGCCGGTGATCCGCTTCCTCACCCCCGACGGCTCCTACCGGGAGATGCTGGTCCGGTTGTCCCCCATCTCGCCCGACGAGCCCGTGCGCGGCGCGCTGGTGGACGTGAGCCTGACCGAGGCCGACCGGGTGGTGCAGCGCCGGTTCGCGGAGATGGTGGACCACGCCGCGCACGGCCACCTCGTGCTCGAGTTCCTGGACGACCGTGACCCGTCCACCCTGGTGGTCCGGGCCGCCAACCGGTCCGCCCGTCGCCTGTTCAACCTGGAGCGGACCGAGGTGGACGGCACCCCGCTGGGCGCGGTGTTCGGTGAGTCCTCCGCCCAGCTGTTCCGCTCCGCGCTGTTCGACGTGGCCCACACCGGCGAGGCGCTGACCGCGGAGCGGCTGACCTTCATGGAGGTCCCCGGCACCTACGTGGACCTCCGGGTCGACCGGCTGGGTGACGGCACGCTGGGCGTGTCCATCGAGGACGTCACCCGCACCGTCGCGGTGGAGGAGCGGCTCCGGCACCAGGCCAGCCACGACCACCTCACGGGCCTGCCCAACCGGGCCCTGCTGGACGAGCGGCTCTCCGTGGTCACCTCCGGGCTGCCCACCGACACCTTCGTCAGCCTGCTGCTCATCGACGTGGAGGGCCTGCGGGAGGTCAACAGCCGCTACGGGCACCACATCGGCGACCAGCTCCTGGTGGAGCTGGGCCGACGCCTGGTGCGGGAGATCCCGGGGTGCGAGATCGTGTCGCGCATCGGCGGCGACGAGTTCGCCATCCTCACCCTGCCCTCCTCCACGGTGGAGGAGGCGACCGGCCGGGCCCGGGCGGTGCAGGAGTCCCTGGACCGTCCCATCGACCTGGACGGTGACGCCCACTCCATGACGGTCCGCATCGGTGTGGCCGTGGCCCCGCTGCACGGCGACGACCCCCGCACCCTCATGCGCAGCGCCGACAGCGCGCTGCAGCAGGCCCGGGCCGACGCCCGGCCGCTGGCCGTGTACGACCCGGGTGCCGAGCGCACCTCGATCCGCCGCCTCGGCCTGCTCACCGAGCTGCGCCAGGGACTGGCCAACCAGGAGCTGGAGCTCCGGTACCAGCCCCTGGTGGAGCTGCGCACCGGCCGCGTGACCAAGGTGGAGGCCCTCCTGCGCTGGCAGCGGGAGGACGGCGGCGCCCGCCTGCCGGTGGAGTTCCTGGAGCTGGCCGAGCAGTCGGGCCTGATCCAGCCCCTCACCCGCTGGGTGCTGGGCGAGGCGGCCCGCACCGCCGGGCGCCTGTCGCGCCCGGAGGGCAACACGATCGTGAGCGCCAACCTCTCGTTGCGCAACCTGTACGACGCGGAGCTGCTGAGCTTCCTCGACCTCCTGGCCACCTCCGGCGAGCTGCAGACGGACCTGGTGGAGATCGAGATCAGCGAGACCGAGCTGATGGACGACCCCATCCGGGCCCAGGACGTGGTGGCCCACCTGGCCGCCCTGGGCCTCCGGGTGGTCGTGGACGACTTCGGCACCGGTTACACGTCGCTGTCCACCATGTCGGGACTGGCCGTGAGCGGACTCAAGATCGACCGCGGCTTCATCACCACGCTCAGCTCGGTGCCCTCCGACGCCGCCGTGGTCCGGTCCACCATCGACCTGGCCCACCAGCTGGACCTCACCGTCACGGCCGAGGGCGTGGCGGACGCCGCCACCCTGGCCCTGCTGACCGAGATGGGTTGTGACTTCGCGCAGGGGTTCCACCTGTCCGAGCCCGTCTCGTTCGACACCCTGCCCCGGCGGGTGTCGGAGTTGGAACACGCCCTGCAGGGCTGGGTCGGCTCCAGCGACGTCCTGTTGGACTGACCCTCCGTCGCCGCGGCCGGGCACCGTAGGATCCGGCGGGCCGGGACCGGGGGGACGCGTGTTCAACGACATCGACATCATGGAGGACCCCGCCGCGGTGGCCGCCGCCGCGCTGGCCGCAGTGGGACTGGTGGCGTGCCTCGCCGGGCTGGTCCGCCGGGGCCGCACGCAGGACCGCGCTGCGGTGCCGCCGGAGCCGGGCCTGGCCTGGTGGCGGGCCGGGTCCTACTTCTGCCTGTGCGTGCTGGTGGCCTGGGCCACCGGTGCGCTGTCGACCATCAGCCCGGCGGACACGTTCACCAACACCACGGACCGGTCCGCCGGGGCGTGGTGGGCGTTCACCCTGGCGTGCGTGGCGGTGGAACTGGTGGCGTACTGGGTGGTCTGGCCCCGGGGCACCTACACCCTGGACCGCCCGCTGGACCTGGGGTGGCAGGTGCCGTTCGGCCTGGCCTGGGGCATCTGCCAGGGCCTCCTGTTCCTGTCCATCCAGTTCGCCGCGTCGGCCCTGGACGTGGGTGACCTGGTGGCCGGCATCCTGGCCTTCGTGGCCATCGCCACGTTCCAGGGCCTGTGGCACGGCCTCTACTGGGACCGCTACGTGGCACCGGAGCACAACGACCCGGCCTGGAACCTGCCGAAGGTCCTGTGCTGCCACGTGCCCAACCTGGCGATCACCCTGACGTACCTGTTCGTGGTGGGCAACGAGGTGATGTTCGTGGCCTTCCAGACCATCGCCCTGCTCGGGTCCACCATCTTCATGCGCTTCCCGCGCTACCCGGCCCGCTCCTCCGCCGTGGCCGTGGCCCAGCGGTAGTCGGCCTTGCCGTTGGGGCCGCGCCGGATGCGGTCCACCACCACCAACCGCTTGGGGCACTTGTAGCCGGCCAGGTGCTCCTTGGTGTGGGCGATGATCCCGGACCGGAGCTCGTCGGAGTCGGCCCGGCCCTCGGTCAGCGCCACCACGCCGGTGACCGACTGGCCCCACCGCTCGTCGGGCAGGCCCACCACGTTGGCGTCCTGGACCGCGGGGTGGAGCTTGAGCGCCTCCTCCACCTCCTCCGGGTAGACCTTCTCCCCCGCCGTGTTGATGCACACCGAGCCGCGCCCCAGCAGGCGGATGGTGCCGTCCTCCTCCACGGTGGCGAAGTCGCCGGGGACGGACCACACCCGCCCCCCGAAGGTCCGGAACGTGCCCGCGGTCTTGTCGGGGTCCTTGTAGTAGCCGATGGGGATGGGCCCGCCCACGGCCAGCATGCCGACCACCCCGGAGCCGGGGGCGACCTCCCGGCCGTCGTCGGTGAACACCCGGGCGTGCTCCCCCAGCCGGAAGCTGGCCGTGGAGGCCGACCGGCCCCGCTTGGCCACGGAGTTGCCGAACCCCACGCCCTCCGACGAACCCAGCAGGTCCGCCAGGACGGCGTCGCACCACTCCAGCAGTGCGTCCTTGACCGGCTGGGACCAGATCACCCCGGAACTGACGACCATGCGCAGGGAGGACAGGTCGTAGGGGCGGCCCGCGGCCGCGGCCCGTTCCAGCGCGGTGAGGATCGGCTTGGCGAAGGCGTCGCCGACGATCGTCAACTGGTTGACCTCCCGGTCCTGGACCGTGGCACACAGCTCGTCGGCGTCCAGGCTGTGGTCGGTGAGCGTGATGATGCAGCCGCCGGCGCACAGCACCCCGATGGACGCGATGGCCGACGTGCCGTGCATCAGCGGTGCGGCGGGCAGCAGGCGCACCGCGCGGCCCATGTCGTGGAAGGTGCGGGCCGCGGCGGCGAAGCCCTCGGGCGTGGTGGGCACGTCGGCCTTGATGGCCCGGAACGTGGGCGCGGCGGCACCCATGAGGCTGCGGTGGGGCCACATGACGCCCTTGGGCATGCCCGTGGTCCCGCCGGTGTAGAGGAACCAGAGGTCCTCGGGCGACCGGTCGGTCCGGGCCAGGGGCGAGGCCGCGGCCAGGGCGTCCTCGTAGTCCACCGCCCAGTCCGGCACCGGGTGCTCCCCGGACCCGCCGACGCACAGCACGGTGCGGATGAGCGGGAGGTCCCCGCGGACGTGGTCCAGGCGCCCGACCAGCTCGGCCGACACCACCACCGCCTCGGCGTCGGAGTTCTCCAGCAGGTAGTGGAGCTCCTGTTCCAGGTAGCGGTAGTTGACGTTGACGGGCACGCACCGGGCCTTGAACGACCCGAAGGTGGCCTCCAGGTACTCGTTCCCGTTGTAGAGGTAGAAGGCGACCTTGGCGTCCGGGCCCAGGCCGGCCGCGGCCAGGTGGCCGGCCACCCGCGCCGCCCGCTCGTCGAACTCGCGCCAGGTCCGCTCCACCGCGCCGTGCACCAGTGCGGGCCGGTCGGGGATCTCGTCCGCGACGGCCTCCCACGCCGTGGCCAGGCCCATGGTCGGGGACATCCTCGGGGACTCCGTCGCGCTCACCGTTCCTCCGTCGTCATCGCCGGACCTCCGACCGCACCGGAACACCGGCACGTTCCTTCGCAGGCGCACTACTGTCCCATCGCCCGCTCGATCAGAAGGAGCCACCATGCCCGCCCGCAGGGTCGACTCGCCAGCCGAAGCCGCGTCCTTCATCAACCCCGCCGACTCGGTGGCCATCGGGCTCGGCCCGGCCCACCCCGTCGGCCTGCTCCACGCCCTGGGCGAGCGGGACGACTGGGTCGACCTGCAGCTCTTCGGTGCGCTCCTCACCGACCTCTACTCCATCTTCACCAAGCCCGGCGTGCACTACCGCAGCGGGTTCTTCGGCCCGGCCGAGCGGTTCCTGCGCGACAGCGGTGGCGACATCGAGTACGTGCCGGCCGACTTCCGCCGCTTCGGACCCATCGTCGAGGCCCTGGCCCCCCGGGTGATGGCCACCGCCTGCGCCCCGCCCGACGCGGACGGCTACTGCAGCATGTCCCTGCACGCAGGCGCGACCATCGACGAGCTCCACCGCTGCGGCAACGACCCCGACCGGGTGCTGATCGTGGAGTACAACGAGAACTACCCCCGCACCTACGGCCTGCCCCCCGACCACATGCACCGGCTCCACCTGAACGAGATCGACGTGCTGGTGGAGACCGATGCCACGCCGATCAACCTGGCGGACGCCGCGCCCAGCGACGCCGACCGGGCCATCGCCGAGCACGCCCGCCGCTACATCCACGACGGCTCCACGCTGCAGACGGGCATCGGGGCCATCCCGTCGCTCATCGCCACCCTGCTGGCCGAGGGACCCGGCGGCGGCTACGGCGTCCACTCCGAGATGTTCACCACCGGGCTGATGAAGCTGCACCAGGCCGGCAAGATCACCAACAGCCACAAGGGCGAGTTCGACGGGTTCTCGGTGACCACCTTCGCGGCCGGCACGCCGGAGCTCTACACCTGGCTCGACGAGAACGACGCGGTCCGGTTCCTGCCCGTCAACATCGTCAACGATGCCCGGTACATCGCCAGGAACCACGACTTCGTGTCCATCAACGGTGCCACCGCGGTCGACCTCTACGGCCAGGTGGCGGCGGACACCATCGGCGGGCGCCAGCACTCCGGCACCGGCGGGCACGAGGACTTCCTGGCCGGCGCCGGCCTGGAGCTGGACGACCGGTCACTGCTGTGCCTCCGGTCCAGCACGGTGCAGAGCGAGGGCCGCGTGTCGCGCATCGTGGGGAACCTGGCCCCGCAGATGCTGGTCACCACACCCCGCCACCAGATCGACGTCGTCATCACCGAGTTCGGTGCCGCCGAGCTGAAGGGCCGCACCGTCCGGGAGCGGGCCGAGCTGCTCATCGACGTCGCGCACCCCGACTTCCGCGACGAGCTGCGTGACGCCGCCACCCGCATGGGCTGAGCCCGTCAGGACCCAGCGTTCACGACGCTGTCCCTACGACACCTTGCAGGGTGAGACGTCGAGCACGGCGGTGGGAACCCCCGCAGCCGTGGGGTCGTTGCACACCGTGGTGAGCTGCGCCTCGTCCACCCTCGTCCACGACCCGGCCGAGGACTTCAGCAGGTACGCGGCCTCGACCTGTGCCTCGCCGGTGCCCTCCAGGTCGGAACCGGCGGCCCAGCCGTTGCCACAGACGTAGCTCTCCACCGTGGCGGGGGCCAGGGCCTCGCCGACGGCGGCGGCGGTGCACCGGGCGGCGCCCGGCGCGGTGGTGCTGGTGGAGGAGGAGGCGGCGCTGGTGGTGGTCGACCCGGTGCCGCCACACACCTTGGTGTCCGACCCGGCGGCCTCCTTCAGCCTGGCCTCGGTCTGGGGGCCGAGCTCACCGTCCACGGTGATGCCGGCCGCCTGCTGGAACGACACGATGGCCGCGTCGGTCTCGGGGCCGATCTCGCCGTCCTCGGCACCGGCGTAACAGCCGACGGCACGGAGCTCGGCCTGGATCGTGCGGTCGAACAGCACCCGCTCCGCCGCGGACGCACCGGACGCCGCCGTGGTGGTGGTGGCCTCCTCGGCCGTGGTGGTCGTGGTGGAGGACGAGTCGTCGCTCGAGCACGCCCCCAGGAGCAGGGTCGCACCGCAGGCGACGGCGGCGGCCAGGGATCGTGCAGGTCGGGACGATGGGCGCATCCGCCCAGCCTACGGAGCACCGGGACCGGACCGGCGCACCGGTGCCCCCGTCGGGAACCCTCAGGCGCGGGGCACCGCGGCGGCCAGCGCGGCCGGATCCTCATGACGGGGATCGAACCACCGCAGCCACACCGCCACCCGGTGCCGGCCGGGTCGCACCAGGTACCGGTCCAGCGTGTCGGGTCCGCACGACCCGGTGCCCAGCCCCCGTTGCGCCGCGTCCAACGACAGGTGGGTCAGCGCGGCGTCGGTGGACAGCTCGGCGGCGTGGTCGGCGGCGTACAGCTCGTCGTCGCCGTGGTGGCGGGCGGAGAAGCCCAGGTGGCCGTCGGCGACGACCACCAGCCCCGCCGTCCGGCCGTCCCGCAGGGCCAGCCAGCGCAACCCACCGTGCTGGCCGTGCTCCTGGGGGAAGGCGAACGGGACGTACTGGTCGGTCACGGTGGACCGCCACCTCCCCACCGTCACCGAGGCCCGGCGGTCCGGGTACGACTCGTGCGGGCCCGTCGCCGAACCACTCCAGGTCCTCGAAGGTGCCGGGCAGCGCGGTGGTGATCCCCACCCGGGGCACGTCGGCCAGGCCCGGCGGCAGGGTGATGGTCATCGACAGGTGGGTCCAGCCACCGGGGCCGTCCTCCACCAGACGGGTGCGGACCGGGACGGGGGCTGCGGAACCGGCGGGGACGAGCATCCCGGCCGAGGTCATGGTGGTGCTGCCGTCGGCGGAGCGGCGGGTGCGCTGCGGTCCCGGCTCCCATCGGCAGCGGTCGATCCCCTGCCCGGACCAGGTGGCCAGCCGCGGCGACCAGTCCCGCATCCAGCCGACCTGGATGGCGTCGTTGTCGGTCAGGGCCCGGAACACCGTGGGGGTCCACACCAGCTCCACCGGCACCGCGGCCACCGGCCCGGTCACCGTCCGGGCGGTCACCGGGTGCGGCTGGCCGGGCGGAACGGGCACCTCGAACTGGTCCTGGCCGACCAGGTGCCCCGCCGGCGCCCACGGCGTACGGCCCCGCTGCTCCCACCGCAGGCGCAGGTGCGCCTCCCGGGCCCCGTCCAGGAGGCGACGGAGGAACGGGATCCGGGCGGCCACCGTCCGGCGGGGGGCCACGGGGGCGACGTCCAGCACGCCGGTGTCGACGACCGCGCCGTCCACCTCCAGGCTCCACCGGCACCGCAGGTCCGAGGTGTCGGTGAACCACCGGTGGTTGGTCAGGCGGACCCGGCCGCGGGACGCGTCCACCACCTCGGCCCGGACCGGTCGGCCGACGTGGCGGACCTCCTCCATGGCCGGATGGGGGACGCGGTCCGCGGACACCAGGCCGTCGCAGATGAAGTTGCCGTCGTTGGGCCGGTCGCCGAAGTCCCCGCCGTAGCCCCAGTCGCCGGGGACGTCGCTGCGGGGGATGCCGTGCTCCAGCCACTCCCAGATGAACCCGCCCTGCAGGCCCGGGGTCCGCTCGAACGCCTCCCAGTAGTCCGCCAACGATCCGTTGGAGTTGCCCATGGCGTGGGAGTACTCGCACAGGATGACCGGACGGCGGCGGTCCCCGGCCCAGCGGGCCCGGTCGACCACGTCGTCGATGGTGGCGTACATGGGGCACACGATGTCGGTCACCGCTGCGTCGGCCCGCAGGTCGTGCATCAGCGGGCCCTCGTAGTGCAGCGGCCGCGACGGGTCGTAGGCCCGCAGGAAGGCGGCGGCCTCGGCGTGGGGAGGCCCGTCGCCCGACTCGTTGCCGAGGGACCACACGATCACCGACGGGTGGTGCTTGTCCCGGCGGGCCATGCGCTCCACGCGCTCCACCATGGTCCGGCCGTAGCGGGGGTCGTGGCACAGCGACGCCTGCCGGCCGTGGGACTCCACGTTGGCCTCGTCCACCACGTACAGGCCGAGCTCGTCGCACAGATCGGCGAAGTGCTCGTCGTGGGGGTAGTGCGAGGCCCGGACCGCGTTCAGGTTGTGGGCCTTCATCAACAGCAGGTCGGTGCGGGTCAGCTCCCGGCTGACGGCTCGCCCCCGCTCTGGGTCGTGCTCGTGGTGGTTGACGCCGTGGATCAGGACGGGCGCTCCGTTCACCTGGAGCTGGCGGTCGTGCACCTCCACGGACCGGAAGCCGGTGCGCACCGCGCCGACCTCCACCACCGTCCCCGACGGGTCGGACAGGGTGACCACCGCCCGGTGGCGGGTGGGTGACTCGGCCGACCACGGCGCGGCGCGGCGGACCTCGATCCGGCCGGAGACCACGCCGGGCCGGACGAACACGGCCGACACGAGCTGCGACGCCTCACCGTCCCCGTTCCACACGGGAACGTCCAGCGGCCCGGTCGCGGCCAGGCGCCGGCCGCCCTCGGTCTCCACCTGGACCTCGACGGTCCAGCCCGGCTCGCGCTGCGCCGGACCGGCGACGGCCACCTCCACGTCCAGGGTGCCGGTCCAGGTCCCGTCGGTCGCGGGCTCCAGGCCGGGGATGAGCTTGGCATCCTCCAGGTGGGAGGCCGCGGTGGAGTGCAGCGTCACGCTGCGCTGGAGGCCGCCGTGCCACCACTGGTCCTGGTCCTCCACCCACGTCTGGGCCGACCACTTGATGACCACCAGGACGACGGTGGAACGCCGGCCGGGCCGCACGAGGTCGGTGATGTCGAACTCGCTGGGGAGCCGGCTGTCCGTGGCCAGACCCACCTCCTGCCCGTCCACCAGGACCACCACGACGGACTCCGCCGCGCCGACCCGCAACACGGTCCGGCGGCCGCGCCAGTCCCGGGGCACGGTGACGGTCCGGCGGTAGACCCCGGTGGGGTTCCGGTCCGGGACCGCGGGCGGATCCAGGTCGAACGGCATGATCACGTTCGTGTACTGGGGCGCCCCGAAGCCCTGCGTGGTCCAGGCACCGGGCACCGAGATCGTGTCCCACCCGCCGTCCGGCGCCCCACCGGCCGGGGCCGGTCCGACCAGGCCCGGGGTGAGGTCCTCCGGGCACGCCAGCATCCGGAAGTCCCACTCGCCGTCGAGCGACCGCCACCACGGCGACGCCGCGGGGTCGTGGGTGCGGGCACCGTCGCGGTCCGGGTACGGGACGAGGGGTGTGCGCATCGGCAGGCGGCCCACCCCCGTCACCTCGGGATCGAGCCAGGGCCGCGTTCCATCGAAGAGCACGTCGTGCACCCTAGGTCGTTCCGCCGCGCAACGAGTCCGACCACGAGCCGCGCGCCGGCAGGCGGCGACGGACCCGGTCAGGCGGTGGTGGACGAGCGCAGGACGCCCAACGCCTCGTCGGCGTGGACGTCCATGTTCATCTCGGAGCTGATGGCGGCCAGCACCGTGCGGTCGGTGCCGATCACGAACGTGGCCCGCTTGTTCATCAGCGGCCCCATCCGCTTCACGCCGAACTGCGACGCCACCGCCCGGTCCGGATCCGACAGCAGCGGGTAGCCCAGGGTGTGCTTGGCGTCGAACGCCGCCTGCTTGGCCACCTTGTCCGCGGAGATGCCCACCCGCTGGGCCCCGACCTCCGCGAACTCGCCGGCCAGGTCCCGGAAGTGACACGACTCCTTGGTGCAGCCGGTGGTCATGGCCTTGGGGTAGAAGAACAGCACCACGGGTCCCGCCGCCAGCAGCCCGGACAGCGACACCTCGGTCCCGCTCTGGTCCTGCAGCCTGAAGTCCGGAGCGGTGTCACCGGTGCTGAGCATTGCTGTCCTCCGTGGGATCGACGTCGGGCCGTCAAACGCGGCGGTCGGGCCCGGTATTCCGCACCCGCGCCCCCGGGCGGCGCCGCGGTTCAGTCCGCCAGCAGCCGCGACCGCAACCGGGACACCACGGTGGCGTCCAACCCCGCCCCGGCCAGGTAGCCCGCCACGCCGCCGTGCTCGGCCTCCAGCCACCCCAGGGTGGCCGCCATGGTGG
The DNA here is from genome assembly GCA_963773765.1 of uncultured Actinomycetota bacterium. Taxonomy (GTDB): domain Bacteria; phylum Actinomycetota; class Acidimicrobiia; order Acidimicrobiales; family Microtrichaceae; genus CAVZCC01. Next base: position 21,075 of record CAVZCC010000010.1, read on the forward strand.
CGGGCCGCGCCGACCACACGCCCTCGAACAGGTCCACGTCGGCCACCTGCCCCGCCGGCGAGCCGTAGGCCCACAACCACGCCACCTGCACCGCCCCGGCCCGGGCGGAGCGGGCGTAGTCCTCCACGATCACCTCGGCGTCCGCCCCCAGCGCGCCCAGGAGCAGCGCGGTCAGCAATCCGGTCCGGTCCTTGCCCACCGCGCAGTGGTACGCCACACCACCGGGGGCGTCCGCGATCCGCTCCAGCGCAGCGGCGAACCGCGGGGCGAACGACCCCAGGATCTCCCGGTAGCGATGGGCCAGCTGGTCCCCGGGCGCCAGGGTGTCGTGGTCCCAGCGGTAGGCAGGATCCAGCACCGGGAGGTGCTCCACCTCGATGCCGGCACCGTCGAACACGCCCTCGTGGTCGCGCTCGGTGTCGTCGCGCAGGTCCAGCACCAGCCGGATGCCGTGGTGGTGCAGGCCCGTCACCGACGCCGTGCCGCACCGGTGCAACGCGTCGGCCCGCACCACGACGCCGGGCCGGACACGCCCGCCGGCAACCGGGGTGCCGCCCAGGTCACGGACGTTGAAGATCCCGTCGCGGGCCAGGACGGGACGGAGTGCGGTGGTGGGCATCGGCGGCAGCGACGCAGGCGGCGACAGGGACGACGACGGGCTCAGTCCAGGGCCAGCGCGATGCCGGCACCCTCGGCGGTGACCCGCAGGTCGTCGACCCGCACCGGCAACGTGTCGTCCGAACCGGGGACGATCGGTACCGCCACCGTGGCCGGGAACCGGAACCGCAGCGGGGCCAGCGCCAGCAGGCCGCCGACCCGGCGGCTGATGTCGTTGAACACCGACGGCAGGAAGCTTGGCAGCTCCACCCACGCCGCCTGCACGGTCAGTTCGAGCCGGCCGCGGACCAGCCGGGGCCGGACCTCGGTGCGGACCGCGCCCCGCAGGTCGGGGAAGCGCTCGGACAGCAGACGGGTCTGGCGCAGCGTGCCGCCCACCTGCTGCTCGCCCAGGTCCACCTCCAGCTCGAACGGGAGCGGGAGGTCCCCGATGGCCCGCTCCAGCAACTGGTGGGCCAGGCGGTCCACGCCGGAACTGGCCAGGCCCACACCCAGCCGCTTGCCGCTGATGGGGACGGGCACGGCCCGTCCCACCACGCCGTCATGGGCCCGCAGCCCGAAGGTCAGCACGCCGGATGACACCCGGGCGTCGGCCCGGCCGTGGTCCACCCCCAGGTCGTGCAGCAGGATCCCGATGTCGGGGCCCAGGTCCATGCCGACCGAGCCGACGTGTTCGCCCAACGAGGCGAAGAGCCCGTCGCCCATGGTCCCGAACATCATCCCCGTCATCTGGGTGATGCCGGTCCACACCATGGGGTCCACCCCGGCCGGCACCGGGGCCGAGGCGTCCACCGTGAGCGACACCAGCTCGGCGCGGGACAGGTCCAGCCCGACCGACACCGTGTGGTCGTCGCGCAGCTCCAGGTACGGCTCGACCAGCGCCTCCACCCGGACCGGGATCGGCGCGGGTGGGGCGGGCATGGCCATCGGGGCCGACTCCAGGACGTCGCCCTCGTAGTCGATGGACCGCACCGACACGTCACCGTCGGCGGTGATGACCACCCGGGCCCGGCCGCCGTCGTCGCCCCGCAGCTCGAAGCTGCCGCCGGTGATGGTGAGCGCCAGGCGCAGCTGCACCTCGCCCATGGCGGGGAGGTTGATGTGCTGCTCCAACGGTGCGAGCTCCACGCCCTCGCCGACCGCGAACAGGACCAGGTCGTTCAGGAGGTCCTGGGTGACCGATGCGCACAGCGCCCACGTCCGGGATCCGCCGGGACGTGGTGGCGCCGGTGGGTCCCCTGCGGACCCGTCGACGTCGATCCGCGTCACGGTGGCCGGCGGCCGGCTTCCCGTGACCGACGTGGTCCGCCCGGCCGACGGCGGCCTGGCAGGCGACCCCTTGGCTGCCGACCCCTCGGCTGCCGACTTCCGGGCCGCAGGCTTCTTGGCTGCAGGCTTCTTGGTCGCAGGCTTCTTGGTCGCAGGCTTCTTGGCGGCCGTCTTCCTGGCCGCCGGCTGCCGCCCGGCCTGGGGTGCGCTCTCGTCTGCCATCACCTGAGGTCTAGCCCAACCGCTCCCGGGCCAGTGACCCGAACAGGTCCAGCACGGCCTCCGGGGTCCCGGCCCAGGCGTCCGACCCCAGCCGGTGTGCCGCCTCCCCGTCGGGGACGGCGCCACCACCGACCAGCACCGCTGCGTCGGGAACGGCGTCCCGCAGCGCCCGCACGGTGCCCGGGACACCGTCGACGGCGTCGGGGGCCGTGACCGACACCGCCACGGCCACCAGCCGGTCCGCCTCGACCGCGGCGTCCACGAAGGACTGGTCCGGTGTGTCCGCGCCCAGGTCGACCACGTCGAAGCCGGCCCCGCGCAGCAGGTCGGACAGGATGGCGGAGGGCAGCGCGTGGCGGTCCCCGGCCGGGGCGCCCAGCACCACCGTCCCCCGGCGACGCCCGGGCCGGGCGAACCGGGGTCCGAGCCGGGCGACGATCCGGGCCGCGACGGTGGAGGCCCGGTGCTCATCGGCGATGGTGAGCACGCCTGCCGCCCACCGTTCGCCGATCGACCGCATGGCCGGTGCCAGCACCGCGGTCAGGACCGTCGCGGGGTCCGTCCCCGCCGCCAGCGCCTCGTCCACCACGCCCCAGGCCCCGGCCTCGTCGCCGGCCACGAGCCGCGCCTCCAGGCGGGCGGCCCGCGCCGCGGGGGTGGTGCGCCGGCCCCGTGGCGCGGCGTCGGAGGGACGCAGCGCATCCAGGTCGGCGGTGCGCACCCGCCACTCGTCACCGGACTTGTGGGCGGCCAGGCGGCCGCTGCGGACGTAGCGGTAGGCCGTCATGTAGTGCACGCCCAGCCGGTCGGCCGCCTCCCGCAGTCCGACGGTGGCGTTCCGGTCGACGGCGGCGGCCGGCACGTCAGGTCTCCATGAGGAACTGACCGACCGCCCGCCACGAGGGATGCATCAACTTGGCCAGGGCACGGTGCTCCAGCTGCCGGATCCGCTCCCGGGACAGGCCGACCTCCATCGCCACCTGGGCCACCGACAGCGGTTCGGAGTTGTCGAAGCCGTAGCGCAGGCGCAGGATCTGGCGTTCGCGACCGTCGAGCACCGACAGCATCTCGTCGAACTCCGACGGCAGCAACCGGGAGGTGGGTCCCTCCACCTCGGCCCGGGCCCGCGGGTCCTCCACGAAGTCGCCCAGCTCGGCCCCGCCGTCATCGCCCACCGAACCCGACAGCGACACCGGATCGACGGAGATCCGGAGGAGCTCCACCACGCGTTCCTCGGTCAGTCCGGCAGCCGCGGCGAGCTCCGCGGTGTCGGGCTGGCGGCCGTTGGTCTGCTCGAGCAGGTTGGTGAGCTCCCGGAGCCGGAGCAGCTCGTCGTTGGCCCGCGAGGGCAGGCGCACCGTGGAGCGGCTCCCGGCGATGCCGCGGGAGATGAACTGGCGGATCCACCACACGGCGTAGGTGGAGAAGCGGAAGCCCTTCTCGTGGTCGAACTTCTCGACCGCCCGGATGAGCCCGAGGTTGCCGTCCTGGATCAGGTCCAGCAACGGCACGCCGGAGGACTGGTACCGCTTGGCCACCGACACCACCAGCCGGAGGTTGGAGTTCACGAACAGCTCCGACGCGTCACGGCCGGCCTTGGCGGCCTGGCGGAGCCGCCGGTGCTCGGCGGCCGTGGCCGACCCGTTCAGGCGTCCGAGCGTGGCCTCGGCCTCCCGTCCCTGGGCGATGGTCCGGGCCAGGGCCTGCTCCCCCTGCGGGGTGAGCAGGGGGTGGCGGCCGATCTCCTCCAGGTAGAGGCCGACGGGGTCCTGGGTGTTGCGCCTGCGGGCCTTGGTGGTCGAATCACTCACGACCGTCACAACAGCGAACCTTAGTGCTAAATGCCCGCTCCGGGCCGGAAGCGGTGTGACAGGTGCCTCCCCGCCCCGGAGTGGTTGAATGGGCCCACGTGGTGAACACCGTCAACCACGACCGCCGGGCCCGGTCCGGCGGGGTGCCCAGGGGAGACCGACATGCCCGTGCCCAGCACGATCACCAGCGCCGAGCACCAGGACTTCGACATGCGACTGGTGTCGGGCGCGTGGCCGGACGACATCCAGGGTGAGATGGTCATCAGCTCGCCCCAGGTCGCGAGCGACCTGCCCTACGCCCTGTTCGGCTTCGGCGTCATGTGCCGCCTCAGCCTGCGGCCGGGCACCCACGGCGCCGCCCCCGACCGCTTCGCGTGGCGGACCCGGGTGCTGGACACGCCCAGCCGGCGCCTCCACCAACGGGCCCCGGAGCAGTTCCGCCCCGGCCCCACCGGCTACACCTCCCCGCTGGGGTTCCCCAACTCGGCCAACACCGCCCCCCTCCCCTGGGGTGACCGGCTGTTCGCCACCTGGGACGTGGGACGCCCCGTGGAGGTGGACCCGGTGGGGCTCGGCTTCCTGGGCGACGTCGGTCACCGCGACAGCTGGGGTGAACCGACGCTCGACCTGGGCGGCGTGCTGCCGTTCCTGTTCTCGTCCGCCCACCCCGTCGTGGACCCCGAACGCAACTGCCTCTGGACGGTCAAGCTCAGCTTCGACCCCTCGGGCGGCATGCAGCTCCACGTGGTCAGGTGGTCCGGCGAGGGCACCGAGGTCTCGGTGTGGCCCGTCCAGGACGGGCTGGTGTTCGGCTCGTCCCACACGCTGACCCAGACCCAGGACCACCTGGTCCTGGTGGACTCCGGCAACTTCAAGAGCGACCCGGGCGAGATGGCCGGCGGCCCCCGCACCGTCACCATCGACACCGACGCCGCGGTCTACCTGATCCGCAAGGACGTGCTCGAGTCCACCCCGCCCGGCACCGAGGTGGTGCCCCAGCCGTTCCGGGTGGCACCCACCACCGGACACTTCTACGCCCGCTGGGACGACTCCGACGGCGTCCGCGTGGTCTTCGAGCACATGGACCTGATGGACCTGGGCTACAGGATCCAGGCCGACGACACCGACGCCAACGGCCGGCCGGTCGACCCCGCGCTCGTGGGCTTCTACAACACGGCCATGGCCCCGTGCTCCTGCTCGGAGGTGCTGTTCGACCCCGTCAGCGGCACCAGCAAGCAGGAGGCGTTGTTCCGGGAGGACTGGACCTACAACCTGGAGCTGTCGGCCATGGACTGGTCCCTGCAGGCCCTGAAGGAACCCACCCTGCACCACATCGCCTACCAGGGGTTCCGCCCCGGGGCGGTCACGGGCCGGGCGCTGGCCAACTACGGCGACCGGGTGCCGGCGCTGCCGGGCGAGGACACCCCGGGCGTGCTGGCCACCCTGCGGCGGGGATCGCTCGAGGAGCACGCCCGCTGGGAGTACACCGACACCTCCGACCACATCACCTCCCCCACCTTCGCCCCCCGCCAGGCCGCCCCCACCCCTCCGGGCGAGCGGGCGCAGTACGGCGGGGAGCACCCGGGCGGCCACGAGGGCTACGTGGTGCTGCCGGTCCTGAGCGACGGCGGGTTCCGGGTGGAGCTGTTCGACGCCGCCGACGTGGGTCGGGGGCCGGTGGCCACCCTGGCCTCGCCCAACCGCGAGTGCGTGCCCGTCGTGCTGCACTCGGCCTGGATGCCCCGGGCCGTGGACCCGGCGGCGCATGACCGGCTCCGCTTCGCCGACGAGCTCGACGAGGACCGGCTGGGTGCCCTGGACCCGGCGCTGGCCGACGTGGTGCGCTCCGTCGCCGCCGACCTGGACGACGAACTCGCGGTCTGAGCCTCATCGTTCCCTCACACCCCGGTCACCGGTCCGCCACAGGGCCGCACCACACTGCGTCCATGACGACGCGCCGACCCCGGACCGTCCAGCTGGCCCGGACCGTCGTGCTGGTGTGGCTGGTGTCCCTGACGGTCGTCGCCTGCGCGGACGATCCGTCCGACCGATCACCGACTGCGGCGGCACCAACTGCAGCCGCGCCGACGCCGACCGACCCGACCGACCGGGCGCCGGCGTGCGCCGAGCCGTCGCTGCCCACGACGGTCGCCTACCGCGACCTTGCCGGCGTCGATCCCGGCCTGGTCAGCCTGGACGTGCACGCCCCGGCCGATGCCTGCGACCTCCCCGTGTGGATCTGGGTCCACGGCGGTGGCTACCGCACCGGCGACAAGGCCAACCAGGTGGCGGACAAGGTCCGCCTGGCCCGGGAGCAGGGCTGGATCCTGGTCAGCGTCAACTACCGCCTGACCGACCCCGGGGAGCCGACCTCGGCCCGCTTCCCCGACCACTTCGACGACGTCGCCGCCGCCGTCGCCTGGGTCCACGGCTCCATCGCCCGCTACGGCGGCGACCCGGACCGGATCGCCCTGTTCGGCCACTCGGCCGGGGCGGACATCGTGTCCAACGTGGCCACGGTGCCGACCTACCTCCGGGCGCACGGGCTGGACCTGGACGCGCTGGCCTGCGCCGGACCGCTCGACACCGAGGGCTTCGACAAGGCCGGAGCCGGTGCGGCGGACCCCGACGGCGAACGGGACCAGTGGCAGGTGGCGCTCGGCAACAACCCCGACTATCTGGCGGCCACCTCCGCCACCCTGCAGGTCCGGCCCGGCATCGGCATCCCACCCATGATCGGCGTGGTCCGCGGCACACCCCGGCGTCGCCTCATCGAGGCCGCGTTCCTGGACACGGTGAGGGCCACCGGGGTCGACGCCGTCGCCATCGAGGCCGGCACCCTCACCCACGGCCAGGTCAACAGCGGCATCGGCCGACCGGGGGACACGGTCATGACCGCTCCCGTCGTGGCCTTCCTCCGGGACTGCTTCGCCTGAGTCCCTGGCCGGGCCCGACGGGCCGGGGCGGCACCGAAGCCGATGTGGGGACCACCGTTGGCATACTGACGGCCATGCCCACCGGTGACGCCGACGGCCCCAGCTCCCCCGACGGGCCCGTGCCTGCCGACCCCGGACCCGCCCACGAACACGCCCTCCGGGACCGGATCGTGGAGGCCGCCTACGAGGCGGAGCGCGAGACCGGCAGGCGGGAGGAGACCGAGGAGGAGCTCCGGCGCGGCGTCATCATCCGCCTGGCCCGCATGGTGGGCGGGTTCGTGCTGATCGGCGTGGGGATCTCGCTCCTGGTCCTGCCCGGGCCGGGGTGGGTCATGATCGTCATCGGGCTGTCACTCCTGCCCTTCGCATGGGCGGAACGCACCATCCGCGCCATCCGGCGGCGGGTCCCCGGCATCCCCGAGGACGGCGCCATCCCGGTGACCACGTGGATCCTCATGGGCGTGGTCATGGTGGGGGCCACGGCCATCGCCCTGTTGTTCGGCGACACCATCGGCACCTGGATCTCCGGCGCCTGGGAGGACCTCTGGTCCTGAGGCCCCTCGGGGTCCGCCAGCCAGGTCACTTCACCGTGATGCGGGTGCACCCCAGCGCCGTGCCGGGTCCGCCCTGGGCGTCCAGCGCGTAGGCGCAGACGGTGCGCTCACCGGGAGGCACGTCCGCCTTCAGGTAGAGGAATCCGTGGCGGGTGCCGTAGCCGGGGTGGCGCTGCTCCACGCCGTCCCAGGGGAACGTGGCGTCCACCACCGTGGTGCCGACACCCTCCATGACCACCGCCACCTGCACCGGCGCCGTGGTGTCCGGGTCCAGCGCGTAGCCGAACAGGCCGAAGTTGCGGCGGTCGACCTTCCACAGGAGCAGCTGGCCCACCGGCGCGTTGTTCGGCGGGGCCTGGGGCTGCGCCGGCGGGACGGTCGTGGTGGGGGGCGGCACGGTCGTGGGCGGCACGGTGGTCGTCGTGGTCGTGGTCGTCGTCGTCGTGGTCGCGGGGACGGTGACGGTGACGGCGGCGCTGGGCGGACCCGCGACCCCCGCCCGCCGGGGCGTGACCGTGACGGAGACCGAACCGGCCGGGGCGGCCCGGGTGACCCCCAGCGTGGCGCCGCCGACGGTGGTCGGGGCCGACCCCGTGACGCTCACCAGGTACTCGTCCGGCGGCACGCAGGACGGCGACGCCGTCCAGGAGACCGCCACGCTGCCCGGCGAGGGGACCACCGTGACCGACCCGACGGGCCGTGGCGGCTGGTTCACCCCCGCGTACCAGAGGTAGGGGCTGCGGGCCGTGTTCCAGTGCGTGCACAGGTACGAGCCCGCCACGGGATCGGTGTGGAAGTAGTCGTCGTTGTTGCAGTCGAACAGGCGCTCGTCGGTCGTCACGGCGCAGCCCGGCACGACCCCTGAGCCCGGTCCGTAACACATGGCGTCGTACTCGTCGTTGCAGTGGCCGTCGTTGGCGGCATGGGGGGCCGAGGACTGCACCGCGCCCAGCATGTGCATGAGCTCGTGGGCCGGCACCGAGTGCCCGCCGTTGGCGTCCCAGCACCGGCGGTCCACCGCCGCGAAGGTGGCGTACGTCCCGGCCCCGTTGGTGGCGTTGAAGTTGTCCTGGCCGGGCCGGTCGTCGTCGCCCCAGAGCTCACCCAGGCCGCAGGTCGACGAGACGGGCGACTCCAGCTGGCCCTCGGTCCACACCAGGTACTTGCGGGACGGGTTCGACAGGCCCTTGGCGGCCAGCTCCGCGGTGAGCCCGTTGAAGGTGGCGGCGCCCGTGGCGCCGATCTGCACCTGCAGCAGCGAGGCCTGGCATCCGACGGCGCCGGAGTCGGTGACCCACCGGACACGGCGGACGCCACCGGTGCGGGCCGCGGAGTCGCGGTAGTCGACATCCGCGTTGTTGATGGCCAGGCGGATCGCCGCCACCGCGTCGGGGTCGGGCGAGACGCCGGAGTAGGCGTAGACCGCCTGGACCCGTGGCCCGTCCGCACCGGTCCCGCCGCACACCGGCGCCAGGGTCTCCGCCGCCGTGGACGGCGCGCCGGCGGCGAGGTCCGCCCCGGCCCGCGCCGCGGGGCGGACCGGCGGGAGGGCGGTGGACACGACCGACGGGTCGGCCGGTCGGGGCTCGGACAACGGCGGCGCCACCGAGGCGGCAGGCGGGACGGGGACCGCAGCGGCCGGGGCAGCCGTGGCGGATGCCGGCGACAACGGTGACGACCAGGACAGCGCCACTGCCAGTGACACGACGCCGATCAGACCCCGGACGGGGAGTCGTCGGTGCTCCACCATCGTTGGCCCTTCCGTGGTCGCCGATCCGTACAGGAACGTATCGCAGGCTCCGCGGAGGTGGAAGCAGGTGGATCTGCCCATGCCACGCGCCGGGCCCGGCCCGCCGCAACTAGCGTCCCGGCCCATGACGCTGTTCCCGCCGGCCGTCCACCACACGCTCTCGGGCCGCAACGCCCCCGACGACGACACCACGGGCGACGGGCCCGTCCGCCTGGCGGTCCACGAGTTGGGCCAGGGCTCCGGCCGACCCGCGGTCGTCTTCTGCCACGGCTTCCCGGAGCTGGCCTACTCCTGGCGGTACCAGCTCCCCGCCGTGGCCGACGCCGGGTTCCGGGCCATCGCGCCCGACCAGCGCGGCTACGGCGGGTCCAGCGCCCCGCAGGAGGTCACCGCCTACGGCATCGCCAACCTGTGCGGTGACCTGGCGGACCTGCTGGACGCCCTGGAGGTGGAGCAGGCCGTCTTCGTCGGCCACGACTGGGGTGGCTTCGTGAGCTGGGCCATGCCCGTGCTGTTCCCGGAGCGGTGCGCCGGGGCGGTGGGTGTGTGCACCCCGTACATGCCCCAGATCACCACCCCGGTGCTGCGGTCCATGTTCCCGGACCCGGAGAAGATGTACATGCTGTGGTTCCAGGAGCCGGGCGTGGCCGAGGCGGTCATGGACCGGCAGGCCGGGCAGATCTTCCGCAAGCTCATGCGGGGCGGGGTGGACCCCGCGGTGCTCATGGAGGAGCAGATGGCACGGCCCGACGGGCCCGACCTCAACCCGTTCCGCCGGCTGGAGGAGCTTCCCGAACTGGGTGACCTGATCGTGTCCGCCGAGGAGCTGGAGGTGTTCGAGTCCACCTTCGCACGGACCGGGTTCCGGGGCGGGATCAACTGGTACCGCAACCTGGACGCCAACGCGGCGCGGTTCCCCCACATCGGCACCACGCCGCTGGACCTGCCGACGCTCCAGATCGGCGCGGAGTGGGACCCCGCCCTGTCCCCCGCCCTGGCCGCCGGCATGCCCCAGGTGTGCTCGGACCTGGAGATGGAGGTGGTGGCCCGGGCCGGCCACTGGGTGGAGGAGGAGGACCCCGAGGAGGTCAACGCCATCCTCGTGGACTGGCTGACCCGGCGCTTCACCTGACCGCCCGCCGTGCACCGGCCCCGGGAAGCATCGCCGGTCGCCGGGTGTTGAGCACGCCGACCGGCAGGCGAGCCGGACGATCCACCGCACGACACAACCGCACGACCAACAAGGAGCAGACGACGATGACCCTGAACGTGGGAGACACCGCCCCCGACTTCACCCTGAAGGACACCGACGGCAACGAGGTCACGCTGTCCTCGTTCCGGGGGACGCAGTCCGTGACCGTGGTGTTCATCCCGTTCGCCTTCTCGGGCATCTGCACCGGTGAGCTCTGCGGGATCCAGGACAACCTGGCCAGCTTCAACGACGCGTCCAACCAGGTGATCGCCATCTCCTGCGACCGCAGCCAGTCGCTGAAGGCCTGGAAGGAGCAGGAGGGCTTCGACTTCCTGCTCCTGTCCGACGGGTGGCCCCACGGCGAGGTGGCCCGGGCCTACGACTGCTTCAACGAGACCGCCGGCTGCGCCGAGCGGCTCACCGTCGTGGTGGACAAGGACGGCACGGTCGCCGAGACGTTCCGCTCCGGCGGGATCGGCGAAGGCCGGCCCCTGGACCAGTTCACCGCGGCACTCGGCGCCGTCTGACCCGACCCCCTCCGCCGAAGAGGGGTCCTCGCGGCCCTCTGAGGGCTGCGAGGACCCCCATTCATCCGGGTGGGGCCGGTCAGGTCCGGTCGTCGGCCACCCGGGCCAGGAGCGACCGGAGCTGGTCGGTGCGCACGCTCCACGTGAACCCGTCCGCGACCCGCGCCGCGGCCGCGGCTCCCATGGCCGCGGCCCGCTCCGGGTCGGCCAGGAGCGACCCGACGGCGTCGGTCACCGCAGCCAGGTCCTCGCCATCCACCAACACGCCGGTCGCAGGGTCCCCCACCGCGTCCGGCACACCGCCGATGTCGCCGGCCACCACCGGCACGCCCACCGCCTGGGCCTGGATGACCACGATCCCGAACGCCTCGACCTCCAGGCCCAGGCGGCGCTCCCGGCACGGCAGCGCGAACACGTCGGCCGCGGCGAAGTGGGCCGGCAGCTCCTCCTCCGCCACCACGCCGGTGAACACCACGTGGGCCGCCACCCCCTCGGAGCGGGCCAGCGCCTCCAGCGCGTCCCGGTGGGGCCCGCCCCCCACGACCAGCAGCGCCGTGTCCGGCACGCGGCGCCGCAGCTCCGGCAGGGCCCGGATCAGCTGGTCCTGGCCCTTGCGGGCCACCAGCCGTGACACGCACACCACCAACGGCCGGTCACCCAGTCCGTGGCGGGCCCGGATGGCGTCGCCGTCCACCCCGGCGTGGAACTCACGGTGGTCCACCGCCGGGGGCAACAGCTCATAGCGGGGCCCGTCGCCGAACGCGGGCTGCAGCAGGTCCCGGCACCAGTGCGACACGAACGTCACCGCCGAGGCACGGCGACCGATGGCCCGCAGCGGCAGGCCGCCCGCGGGCATGCGCACCGCAGAGACCTCCAGCCCGTGGGTGAAGGCCAGGTACGGCACCCCGGTGCGGCGGCGGATCTCCGGACCGAGCCAGCCCAGCGGCACGGCCGCCCCGAACACCACGGCGTCGGCCCGCAGGTCACGCACCAGGGCGACGCTGCGGCGCAGCACGCCCGGTGTGGGCAGCAGGGTGGACGTGGGCTCCCGGACCACACGGAACGGCGCGGCCTGGTCCCAGGCCTGGGCGCCGTCGAAGGTCGAGCCGTACACGACGACTTCGTCACCGGCCCCGGCCATGCCGCGGGCCAACTGGTCCACGTAGTACTGGATGCCCCCCACCCGGGGCGGGAGGTCGTTGGTGATCACCAGGATGCGCACGTGGACCTGCCCGGCCAGGACGACCGCTCACGCCTGCGCCGGCAGCACCGGCCGGGCCCCACCTCAGCGGATGGTGTCGCGGAAGAACGAGATGGTCTCGGCCCACGCCCGACCGGCCTGGGTCGCGTCGTAGACCTCGGGCCGGGCGTCGTTGAAGAAGGCGTGGCCGACGCCGGGGTGGATCTCCAGCTCGGCCTCCTTGCCGTGGGTCTCACGCAGCTCGGCCTCCAGCGCCCGGACCATCGTGGGGGCGAAGAAGTCGTCGTCCTCGGCGTAGTGACCGTGGACCGGGGCCCGCAGGCGCGAGTAGTCGGGGGCTGCGTTCTCCCACGGGATCAGGCCGTAGTAGGGCGCACAGGCCACGACGTCGTCCGGCTCGGCGCACGCCACGGCCAGGGCCAGGCCGCCGCCCATGCAGAACCCGACCACGCCCACGCCCTCGGAGGTCACGGCGTCGGAGGACGTCAGGAAGCCGATGGCCCCCCGCAGGTCCTTGGCCGCCTGCTCCAGGTTGAGCGCCATCATCAACTTGCCCGCCTCGTCCGGCTCCGTGGTGGAGGTCCCCCGGTACAGGTCCGGTGCCAGGGCGGAGAAGCCCTCCGACGCGAACCGGTCCACGACGTCCTTGATGTGGTCCACCAGACCCCACCACTCCTGGATGACCAGGACGCCGGGGCCGGAGCCCCCGGCCGCGGGTGCGAAGTACCCGGATCCGGATGTGCCGTTGGAAGGAAACTCGACCATCTGTCCCATGGGCGGTCACCGTACCCGTCGGCGTGGCCGGGCGGCAGCGTCAGGAGCCGCCGGCCAGGCGCGCAGCGTCAGTAGCCGCCGGCCAGGCGGCCGTGGTCCCAGCTGACGACGTTCTCCACGTCGATCACCACCGCGACCCGCTTGTTGGCCAGGCCGGCCGCGATGGCATCGGCGTCCTCCGGCTTGTCCACGGGGAAGTACCGGTCCACCACGGACCGGGCGCACTCCATGACCACGGCCGGGTCGTCGGACACGGTGGCGGTCCCCACCAGCTCCACGCCGCGGAGCTCCTCGTACTGCTCACCCTCCTCCATCAGGACGGTGATCTGCGGGTTGCGCAGCAGGTTCTTGACCTTCTGGGACTTGGCGTAGGTCTCGAACGCGGGCTTGCCGTCCACGAACCCGTACCACATGGCCACCAGGTGGATGCGGCCGTCGGGGCCGTGCGTGGCCACGTTCATGGTCTGGCGACGGTGGAGGAACTCGTCGATCTCCTCGTCGGTCATGCGGATCAGGTCACGTCGCTTCGCCATGGTGCACGGTCTAGCCGACCAGGCGGAACAGCTCCGGGGCGACCGGGCAGTCGGTGCGCCGGAGGCCATCGGCCACGTCCACCGGACCGTCCACGCCGGCCAGGCGGTCGACCAGGTCCAGGGTGAGCAGTTCCTCCGCGGCCACGAGCGGGTCCGTGGACCCCGACCACCGTCCGGCCAGGGCATCCCACATGCTCCGTGGCAGCAGGCGTCCGACACCGGCCACCAGCCACACCGGCACCCCTGCGGTCCGGGCCACCGCGGCCGCGGCCACCGACCCCGCCGGCACCAGGGCAGCGTCGGGACCGACCGCGAGCGCGTCGAGCAGCACCAGGTCAGCGGCCAACACCGCGGCGCCCACCGACCGGGCCGGCACCTCGGTCGCGTCGGCGTCGGCACGGGCCAGGCGCCGCACCACGTCGTGGGCGTCGCCGTCGGTGTCCACCACCAACGACTCCACGTCCCCCCGCCGGGCCAGCGCGGCCAGGGACTGCTCGGGCCAGCCGATCACCACCACCGTCGCGCCGTCGGGCAGGGCGGCCACCAGGTGCCTGGCGGTGGGGTCGGACTCCATCTCCTCCACGGCGTCCCGGGCCTCCCGCAGGGGCTCGGGGGCACACAGGAGCCGGGCACACAGCCACCACAGCGGGGCGCAGGTGAGCTGGCGGTCGATGATCCGCCGGCACGCCGCCACCAGGCCGGCCGGGTCGTCCCGGAACGCCCCGAGGGCCATCGCGGACTCGCCGACGAGGACGTCCGCGGGGGCGCCCTGGGACCGGGCCACGTAGCGGAGGCGCTCGATGGGGTGCACGGGCCGAGTGTACGCACCGGCCCGGATCTGCCCCCGGCGCCACCGGCGCGCTACTTTTCCGCCCCGATGGCATCGGTTCCTGCAGCTCTCGAACTCCACCCGCTCGGCGGCGAGCCCCGCACCATGGAGGAGCAGACGGCGCTCTTCCACCTGGTGGTGGTGGCGATCGACCCCTACACGTACGAGAGCTCCTGGATCCTGGAGACCGCGGGCCGGATCCTGGAGGAGTTCCTCGGTGCCGACTGCCGGGTGGCCTGGCTGGTCACCGCGGGCGAGGACGACGCCAGGGCGTTCCTCGGCCCCTGGGCGGACCGCATCCTCACCTTCTGCGACCCGGACCGGTCGGTGGTGTCGGCGCTCGGCATCGAGCGGATCCCGGCGCTGGTGCACATCGGCAACGACCTCTCCGTGATCGGCAGGGCCGAGGACTGGGACCCGGCGGCCTGGAAGGCCATCACCGACAACCTGGGCCAGATGATGTCCTGGAGCCGGCCGACCTACCCCAAGCCCGGCGATCCGGTGGCCTTCGAGGGCTCCGCCGCGGTGGGCTGAGCCCCACCTGCGGCCGGTCCGACCCGTCCCAGCCGTCCGGCCCGCTCCACGCCGACGACCGCCTCGAACTCCGACGCCGGCATCGGCCGCCCGAACAGGTCGCACCCAGGCCCGGGTTCCGGCTCAGCGCATGGGGTGGTCCCGGAAGAACTCCCAGATCAGCTCATCGGCCCGGACGGACCGGGTGGTGGGGCCGATCATGGCCTCCGCCGCCACGCTCACCTCACTGCCGGGCCACGAGTGGCCACCACCCTCGATCACGTACAACTGCACGTCGGCGCCACCGCCGCACCCGGTCCAGGTGAACCGCTGCACGTCGTCGGCCACCTCCTCGATCCGGGGGGTGGCGTCGCAACCGTTGCGGCCGGCCCAGATGGCCAGGACCTCGGGGACCGAGCGGTCCTCCAGGACGGGCAGCGAGATGTCCGGGTCGACGCCCAGGGCCCGGACGCCCTCGCCCAGGCCCCCGTCGAACAGCACGTAGGTGTCCGCGGTGCCGTGGAAGGCGATGACGGGGACGGGCCGGTCCGGCGTGCACGGCACCGGGTCCTGCGCACCGGCCACGGGTGCCACGGCGGCGAAGCGGTCCCCCATCCGGCACGCCAGCAACGAGGCCATGAACGCGCCGTTGGACATGCCGGCGGCATAGGTCCGGGCCAGGTCCACGCAGAGGGTGTCGTCCAGGTCGTCCAGCAGGGCCCGGACGAAGCCGACGTCGTCGGGGAAGCGGAGGCCGAAGGTGTTCCAGAACGCGGACGGGCCGGACCCCTGGGGGGTGACGGTCACGAAGCCCTCGTCCATGCCCAGGTCCGGCAGGCCGGAGAAGGCGGTGTGGATCCGGGCGCCCTCGCTGAACCCGTGGAAGTCGACCACCAGCGGCACCGGCGTGGTGCCGTCGTGGGCGGGGGGCACGCGGATGAAGAAGGTCCGGGTCTCGCCGCCGCTGTCGATGGCGGACTCGACCTCTCCCGTCGGCACCTCCCCGGCCGACGCCCGGCCGCAGCCGGCGCTGGGGCGGGCCGGGACGGGCACGGTGGTGGTCGTGGACGAGGTCGTGCCGTCGCCGGTGGTGGGGGGCCGCTGTGTGGTCGCTCCCTCCACCGAGTTGTCGGGCCGGTCGCGTGCCGCGTCCTCACCGCCGCTGCACGCCGACGCGAGGGCGGCCAGTGCCAGCAGCGCCACGAGCGCGGTCAGCAGGATCGGTCGGATCGCACGACTGGGCTCAGCGGGCGAGCCAGCCACCGTCGACCGCCAGGATGTGTCCCGTCACATAGCTGGAGGCGTCGCCGGCCAGGAACAGCAGCGCCCCGTCCAGTTCGTCCAGGTTGCCGCCGCGGCCCATCGGGGTGTTCCTGGTGATGAAGGCCAGGCCGGAGGCGTCGTCGAACATCTCCTCCTGGGTCATCTCCGACGGGAACCACCCGGGGGCGATGGCGTTCACCCGCACGCCCTTGCGACCCCACTCGCACCCGAGCTGCCGGGTGAGGTTGACCACCGCTCCCTTGGAGGCGCAGTAGGCCGCCTCCTTGATGGGCGACGAGGCCACCTGGCCCAGCACCGAGGCGATGTTGACGATGCTGCCGGAGCCCGCCGCCAGCATGGACCGGGCCGCCAGCTGGCTCAGGTGGTACACCGCGACCAGGTTGATGTCGAGCGTGTGCTGGAAGTGCTCCAGCGGCTCGGTCTCGGCCGCCGCCGGCACGCCGTAGCCGGCGTTGTTCACCAGCACGTCCACCGTGCCCGTCACCCCGAGCGCCTGCGCCATGAGGTGCTCCCGGGCACCGGCGTCGGTCAGGTCCGCCGCCACCACCACGACCCGGTCGCCCAGCTGGCCGGCCAGGTCGTCCAGCCGGTCCGCCCGGCGGGCCGCGGCCACCACGGTGGCCCCGGCGGCGTGGAGCACCCGGGCGAAGCGGTCGCCCAGGCCCGAGGAGGCGCCCGTGACCACAGCGACGCGTCCGTCCAGGCGGAAGAGCGCGGAGAGGTCCAGTTCGCGGGTGGATGGCGCGGTCACGGCGGCACCGTACCAGCGGCCGGACGGCCGATTTCGCAGCCGGCGGGGTGTCCACACAGGTGCCGGTCGGTGTGCCAGTTCAGGTCGCTGCCGCTGGTGCCGATACCCCGTCCCGCCGACCCCGGGGCGGCCCGGAGCCCGCCTGCTCAGGTCGACGACGTGGCGGTCACTTCACCACGTCGACGCGGGTGCCGACCGGCGCCCAGTACCAGAGCAGCATGGCGTCGCCCATCCGCTGGCGGACGCAGCCGTGGGACCGGAAGCTGCCCAGCTCGCCCTCGCTCTGCAGCGGACGGCCGCCGACGGTGGGGATGGAGTGGAACCCGATGGCCATGCTGCTCCCCCAGGCGAAGCGGACCATGTACTCCATGCGGGCGCTGCCGGAACTGGCGTAGCGGCTCTTGGAGTAGACGGCGTAGGTCCCGCGGGCGGGGGTGTTGTTGCGGCCCGAGACCAGGTAGGTGTGGACCACCCGCCCGTCGGCCTCGACCCACCACACCCGCTGCTGGGAGATGGAGTACACCACCCGGCGGCCCTCGCCGGAACCGCCCGGGAGCGGCCAGGCCGCGAACGGGTCCGGTGGCGGCTCGGGAGCGGGGGGCGGCGGCGGGTCCGTGACCGGCGGGGGGTCGGTGGCCGGCACCACGGGCGGGACCTCCTGGGCCCCCACCACGTTCCCGCCGGACACGGCGAGCACCAGCGCCGCCCCGAACAGGACCAGGATCCGGACGACCCGGCGCCAGACCCGGCCCGTGTCGCCCACCGACGCTGCTGACTCGCTGCCCATCGTCACTCCTGTTCGGTTCGGACCCGGAGGCCGGCCGTCGTTGTCACGGTAGCGTCGCGGCGTGGATTCCGAACCCGACCGTTCCGATGCCGCGCCTCCTGAGAGCTCACCGCGGCCGATCGACCACGGCTTCACCCACATCGCGCTGCAGGTGGCGGACCTGGACCGGAGCCTGGACTTCTACCGGCGCTACGCGGACATGACCCCGGTGCACCGCCGCACCAGCTCCGACGGGGTCCGGGTGGCGTGGGTGACGGACCACACCAGGCCGTTCATCATCGTGCTGCTGGAGACCCGCGTGTCCCACAGTCTGGGCGGCTGGGCCCACCTGGGGATCGGCGTGGACTCGCGCCAGGAGGTCGATCGTCGCCTGGCCTCCGCCGTGGCGGAGGGTCTGGACACCTTCGGCCCCCACGACTCGGGGCCGCCCGCCGGCTACTACGCCATCGTGATCGATCCCGACGGCCACAACCTGGAGATCGCCTACGGCCAGGAGGTCGCCTTCACCGTGGCCACCAGCGACGGCTGACCGCCAGGCCACCCGTCCGGGCCGGCCCTCACTCCCGTGGGGGTGGGCGGCCGTGTTGTTGGGTGTGGAGGATGGTGCCTGTCGGGGTGGTGAGGGTGAAGCGGCCGGGGTGGTGGGGGTCCGGCGTGGCGTGCCAGTCGGGTCGGTGCCAGAGGCTGTGATGGCCGGGGCAGAGCGATGCTGCGTTGTGGAGGTCGGTCGGGCCGCCGACGTGGGCGTCCTGGACGTGGTGGAGGTGGGTCCACGCCGGCGGGGCGTCGCAGCCGGGGTGGATGCAGCCGCCGTCACGAACCATGGCGGCGCGGTGTTGGGCGGGGGTGAAGCGTCGGACGGTGGTCCCCAGGTCGAGGGGGACGCCGAGGGTGTCGACGATGACGGCGGTGAGGGCTGCGTCGCACAGGAGCCGTCGGGTGGTGCCGTCGGGCAGGCGGATGCCGTCGGGCGTGAGGGCACCCGGTGGTCCGGCGCCGGTGAGTGGTTCTGATGCGTGGATGACGACGGTGGCGTCGGTGACGGGGGCCTTGGCACCCGGTCGGACGGCGGTGCCGCGGCGGATGAGCTCGGTGAGGGCTTCGGCGAGGAGGTGGGTCCGACGTGGCGTGCGGTGGTCCGCATCCGCGGTCCTCAGTTGCTGGTGGTGACGGAACCTGCGGTCGGCTTCTTCGAGGAGGGCGGCGCGGACCGTTGTGGCGTTGTCACCGGCGAGGTCGACGTCGAGGTGGAGTTCGCCGGAGAGGCCGTCGGCGAGGGTGAGGCGGTCGGCCCGGGGTGTGGGGTCGTGGCCGCCGTCGACGTCCGCCAGGTCGATCAGGGCGCGGGCGTCCCGGGCCCAGTGTTCGAAACGGACCCCGACGGTGAGGGCGATCAACTCGTCCTGCAGGACAGCGACGATGGGCGCGACCCGGCTCTGGGCGAGGCGGGCGAGGAGGTCGGCGTGTTCGACCTGGATGCGGCCGTCGGCCAACGCGGCGGCCACGGTGGGCAACAGGGTGCGGAGCTTTCGGGCAGTGGCGACGCACCGCCCGGCCCGGGCCCGGGACCAGCCCAGGTGGTGGCCGAGCCAGCCGGCGGTGCCGAGCCCGCTGCTGCGGCGGGGCACGTCACGGGCGTCCAACTCACCCACCACCGCCGACCGGGCCGCGTCGAGCGCCCGTTGCGCCTGCTCCAGGTCCCGTACCGCGTCCAGCAGCGAGTCGTCGGACCCGCCACGGACACCGGCGGTCACCGCCGACAGGTCGCGACGCAGCGCCGCGAACCGCTCCACCACACCAACAGCCTCGGGAACCGGAGACGCCGACACGGCGACCCCCCAACATGTCCGGACGAGACCCCCTGGACACCGGCCGGGAGCAAGGCCACCACCTGCACCCCACCCTACGAACCCGGTGTGACACCGAACCCCGACGGCCGGGGAATCAGCGAGGCACGGCGGCTCCAGGGTCAGCGGGCGGGCTTGAACCGGCGCAGGCGCAACGAGTTGGTCACCACGAACACGCTGGAGAACGCCATGGCCGCGCCGGCCAGCATGGGGTTGAGCCATCCCATGGCCGCGATCGGGATGGCGGCCACGTTGTAGGCGAAGGCCCAGAACAGGTTGCCCTTGATGGTGCCGAGCGTCCGGCGGGACAGTCGGATGGCGTCCGGTGCGGTCCGGAGGTCGCCCGAGACCAGCGTCAGGTCGGCAGCCTCGATGGCGGCGTCGGTGCCCGTGCCCATGGCGATGCCCAGGTCTGCGGTGGCCAGCGCCGCGGCGTCGTTCACGCCGTCGCCCACCATGGCCACCACCCGCCCCTCGGACTGGAGGCGCCGCACGACGGCGACCTTGTCCTCCGGCAGGACCTCGGCGATCACGTCGTCGGCATCGATGCCCACCTCCCGGGCCACGGCCCGGGCCGGGTCGGCGCCGTCCCCGGTGAGCAGCACCGGCCGCAGCCCGAGCGCCCGCAGCGAGGCGACCGCCTCGGCCGAACCGTCCTTGGCCGTGTCGGCCAGGGCCACCAGGACCCGCACCGATCCGTCCCATCCGGCGGCGATCACCGTGCGACCCAGGGCGGTCTGCTCCCCGACCGCGACCTGCAGGGCCCGCGGCATGATCAGGCCCTCCTCGGCCAGCAGTGCCGGGCGCCCGGCCACCACGCGGACCGGGCCGTCACCCCGCTCGACCACACCGACCACACCCAGTCCGGCCCGGTTCCGGAAGCCGTCGACCGGGTCCAGGCCGCCCGCCTCGGACCGGGCCGCGTCGGCGATGGCCCGGGCGATCGGGTGCTCCGACGGGTCCTCCACCGACCCGACCACGCGCAGCGCCTCGGCCCGGTCCAGGCCCGCGCCGGTCACCACGTCGACCACCGTCATGGTCCCGGCGGTGACGGTGCCGGTCTTGTCCAGCACGATCGTGTCCACCGTCCGGGTCGACTCCAGCACCTCGGGGCCCTTGATGAGGATGCCCAGCTGGGCCCCCCGACCGGTCCCCACCAGCAGGGCCACCGGCGTGGCCAGGCCCAGGGCGCAGGGGCAGGCGATGATGAGCACCGCCACCGCGGCGGAGAAGGCCCGGTCCGGTTCGCCCAGCAGGAGCCAGACCACCAGGGTGGCCAGGGACAACAGGATGACCACCGGGACGAACACCGCGGCCACCCGGTCGGCCAACCGCTGCACGTCGGCCTTGCCGGTCTGGGCGTCCGTGACGAGCTGGGCCATGCGGGCCAGCTGCGTGTCCGCTCCCACCCGGGTGGCGCGGACCACCAGGCGTCCGGACTCGTTCACGGTGGCGCCGACCACCGGGTCGCCGGCCGCCACGTCCACCGGGACGCTCTCGCCGGTCAGCATGCTGGCGTCCACCGCGGAGGTGCCGTCCTCCACCACGCCGTCGGTGGCGATGCGCTCGCCGGGCCGGACCACGAACCGGTCGCCCACCCCGAGCCGGCCGACGGGCACCCGGCGTTCCGCGCCGTCGTCGCCGAGGACGCTGACGTCCTTGGCCCCGAGCGAGAGGAGCGCCTCCAGGGCGGCACCGGCCCGGCGCTTGGCCCGGGCCTCCAGGTAGCGGCCGAGCAGGATGAAGGTGGGCACCGCCGCGGCCACCTCCAGGTAGGCGTGGTCCAGTCCGCCGGTGGGCGGCGCGAAGAGCGACGACGACATCTCCATGCCCGACATGCCGGCCTCGCCGAAGAACAGGGCGACGAGCGACCAGGCGTAGGCGGCGATCACGCCGACGGAGATGAGGGTGTCCATGGTGGCGGTGCCGTGGCGGGCGTTGCGCCAGGCGGCCACGTGGAACGGCCAGGCCCCCCAGACCGCGACGGGCGACGCCAGCGTCAGGGCGAACCACTGCCAGTTGCGGAACTGCAGGGCGGGGACCATGGAGACCAGCACCACGGGCACGGCCAGGGCGGTGCAGATGAGCAGGCGCTGGCGCAGTGCGGCCACACCGGCGTCGCCGGTCGGGCCGTGGTCGTGGACCGCAACGGCCCCGGCGGCACCGTCCTGGTCGGCGGCTCCGGCGCCCTCGGGGGCGACCGTGGGTGGTGGTGGCTCCGCGCCGTACCCGGCGTCCTCCACCGCTCCCACCAGGTCCTGGACGGCGACCTGTCCGGGATCGAACTCGACCCGGGCCCGGCCGAGTGCGTAGTTGACGCTGGCCTCCACGCCGTCCATCCGGTTCAGGCGCTTCTCGATCCGGGCCGCGCACGACGCGCACGTCATGCCCGGTGACCTGCAGGTCCAGCCGTTCCAGGCCGGGCAGGTCGAACTGCGGTGTGGGCGCGGCGGTGTCGGTCATGACGTCACCAACCGCCTGATGACGGCCGAGGCCTCGGCCAGCTTCTCCTCCGCGTCGGCCGGGTCCCCCACGGCGGCCTGCGCCACGCAGTGGCGGAGGTGGTCGTCCATGAGGGCGAGCGCCACCCCCTGCAGGGCCCGGGTGGTGGCCGAGATCTGGGTGAGGACGTCGATGCAGTACGTGTCCTCCTCGATGAGCCGCTGCAGGCCGCGCACCTGGCCCTCCACCCGGCGCAGGCGCTTCAGGTAGGCGTCCTTGTCGGCGCTGTAGCCGTGGACGGCGGGGCCCGGGGTCCGGGGAGCGTCGTGGAGCGTGTCGGGGGCGCTGTCGGTCATGGTCGAAGGATACCCCTCTGGGGTACCTGGCACAAGTACCCCCCCGGGGTACTGATCAGTCGGTCCGGATCAGCGGTCCCGATCAGGCGGTGCCAGGCCCGGCGTGGGCCCTGATCCAGGCGTGCATGGCGATGCCCGACGCCACACCGGCGTTGATGGACCGGGTCGAGCCGAACATGGGGATGTCCCGCACCTCGGCACAGGCCCCCACCGCCTCGGCCGACAGGCCCGAGCCCTCCTGGCCGAACAGCAGCACACACCGCTCCGGCAGCGGCGACGCCTCCAGCGGGACCGCTCCCTCCACGTTGTCGATGCCCACCACCGCCAGGCCCTCCTGGGCCGCCCGGGCCGACAGGGCAGCCACCGTCGGGTGGTGCACCACGTGCACGTAGCGGTCGGTGACCATGGCGCCCCGGCGGTTCCAGCGCCGTCGACCCACGATGTGCACCGCGGCGGCCCCGAAGGCGTTGGCGTTGCGCACCACCGTGCCGATGTTCAGGTCGTGGCGCCAGTTCTCGATGGCGACGTGGAACCCGAACCGGCGGGTGTCCAGGTCGGCGACGATCGCCTCCACCGTCCAGTAGCGGTAGCGGTCCACCACGTTGCGCCGGTCACCGTGCTCCAGCAGCCCGGGGTCCAGGCGCGGGTCGTCCGGCCACGGTCGGGCGTGGGGTCCGACCCCCACCTCGTCCGCCCCCGGAGGAGGGGCCGCGTTGTCGGTCATCCCGTCGGACCGTACCGTGGCGCCATGCCGTCCGACCCCACCGACGCCTCCACCGCGGTCGTGCTGATCGCCCACGGGAGCCGGAACCCGGCCACGGCGACCGCCCACCGCGAGCTGTGCGAACAGGTCGCGGCGCGGGCCGGGACGGCGGTCGCCCCCGCCTACCTGGAGCTCTCCCAGCCGTCCATCCCCGATGCCATCGACGCCGCGGTCGCCGGCGGCGCCCACACCGTCCGACTGGTGCCGTTCTTCCTGCACGTCGGCAACCACGTGCTGCGCGACCTGCCCGACATCGTCGCCGCGGCCCGGGACCGCCACCCGGACGTGACGGTGGTGCTGGAGGAGCACGTCGGCGCCGATCCGGCCCTGGTGGACCTGGTGGCCCGGCGCCTGAGAGGACCGGCAGGCTGAGGGCCGGCTCTCAGCAACGGGGCCGCGGGCCCCGAACGCGCCGCCGGTACCGTTGACCGCCATGGGAACCCTCGCCAAGCCCAAGCGCGGTGGCATCGGCGTCGCCACCACCGTCTCGCTGGTCGTGATCGCGCTGAGCCTGTTCGGACTCCTGGTCTTCGGCGTGATCACCGCCCTGGACCCGTTCGGGTCCGAGACGGTCGACCGGTCCGGTCCCGCCCTGCTCGAGCGCATCCAGAAGCTGGAGGAGTTCACCGCGGCGGAGGCCAACTTCACCCAGGACGTGGACCTGGAGGAGGACGCCAACTACCTGCCGGACTTCATCAAGGGCGAACGGGTGACGGCGCTGGTCACCGGCCAGGTCCGGGCCACGGTGGACTTCGGGCAACTGGACGAGGACGCCATCTCGGTGTCCGAGGACCGCTCCACCATCCGCCTGGACCTCCCCGAGCCGACCCTGAGCGATGCGGAGGTGGAGGAGTCCTCCACCCGGATCGTCTCCCGTGACCGTGGGCTCGTCGACCGGTTCGAGGACGTGTTCTCCGGCAACCCCTTCGACGACGGCAAGCTCTACGCCGCGGCGGAGGACAAGCTGGAGGCCGCGGCCAGGGAGTCGGACCTGACCGAGCAGGCCAAGGCCAACACCGAGAAGTGGCTGCGGACGTTCCTGGGCGCGGCCGGGTTCACCACCGTCGAGATCACCTGGGACGCACCGCCGACCTGACCGGGTTCCCGGGCCGGCTGTGTAGGTTTGGCACTCCCCACTCCCCACTCCCCACTGCCCCACTCCCCACCTGCATCTCCCCGGAGCCCCAGCGTGACCGATCCCACCCCCGCCCCCGTCGCCACCGTCACCTGGGCCGCGCAGGTGCTGGGGGCCTCCAAGGTCTACGGCTCGGGCGACGCCGAGGTCCGGGCGCTCGACGGCGTCACCGTGGGGTTCGAGCCGGGGCGGTTCACCGCCATCATGGGCCCGTCCGGCTCGGGGAAGTCCACCCTGATGCAGTGCGCGGCGGGCCTGGACCGGCTCACCGCGGGCCGGGCGCTGATCGGTGACGTGGACATCACCTCGCTCAACGAGAAGCAGCTCACGCTGCTGCGGCGGGACAAGGTGGGGTTCATCTTCCAGCAGTTCAACCTGCTGCCCACGCTGGACGCCAGGGAGAACATCACCTTCCCGCTGGACCTGGCGGGACGGAAGCCGGACCCGGCCTGGATGGACCAGGTCATCACCACCGTGGGGTTGGCCGACCGGTTGCACCACAAGCCGTCGGAGCTGTCCGGCGGCCAGCAGCAACGCGTCGCTGTGGCCCGGGCCCTGGTGGAACGACCCGAGATCATCTTCGCCGACGAGCCCACCGGCAACCTGGACTCCCACTCCTCCACCGAGATCCTGTCGTTCATGCAGCGGGCCGTGGCCGACTTCGGCCAGACCGTGGTGATGGTCACCCACGACCCCGTGGCCGCCATGTACGCCAGCAGGGTCCTGTTCCTGGCCGACGGCCGGATCGTGGACGAGCTCCTGTCCCCCACCCGGGAGGCCATCCTCGGGCGCATGGGCCGACTCGGCGCCTGAGCGCCCGCGGGCCCCAGAGACACGGACGCACCAGACCCATGTTCCGCTTCGCACTCAAGAACCTCCGGGCCAACGCCACCCGGCTGGTGGCCACCGCCACCGCGGTGATCATCGGGATCGCCTTCCTGGCCGCGGGGCTGATGCTGACCGACGCCATGAAGAACGCCCTGGAGGGCAACGTCGACCAGCAGTACGCCACGGTGGACCTGGTCGTGCGGCCCGGGGCGTCGCTCGGCGACTTCGGGGGCGCGGTCCCCGCCGCCCTGATCGACACCATCAGCGGCACCGCCGGCGTGGCGGCCGCAGCCGGTGAGCTCTCGGGGCCTGCGTCCCTGCTGGGCCGCGACGGGGAGGTCCTCACGTCGCGGTCCCAGGGCCGGGCCTGGATTCAGGACCGGGAGCTGAACCCGCTGACCCTGCTGGACGGGTCCGCGCCCGTGGGCACCGACCAGGTGGTCGTCGACCGCGCCAGCGCCTCCGACGCAGGGCTGTCCGTGGGCGACACCACCGCGATCGGCACCCCGAAGGGTCGCATCGAGGCCACGGTGGTGGGCATCTCCGAGTTCGGCGACGAGGCCGGCACCGACGACGGCGGCACGCTGTCGTTCGCCCCGGACGCCGCCATCGAGATCCTCAACACCGGCGTGGCGGGCTACGACGACGTGCTGGTGCGCACGTCGGACGGAGCGTCGGAGGCCACGGTGCGCGCCGCCCTGACCCGCGGGCTGCCCGGCAGCGTGGAGGTGGTGACCGGCGAGGAGTTCCGGACCGACCAACGTTCCCAGAACGCGGGCCTGGTGGACCTGCTGCGGCCGGCACTGCAGGGGTTCGCCTACCTCGCGCTGTTCGTGGCCGGCTTCGTGATCTTCAACACCTTCTCGGTGGTCGTGACCCAGCGGTTCCGGGAGCTGGCCCTGATCCGGGCCGTGGGCGGCACCCCGGGGCAGGTCCGCCGGTCCCTGATGTTCGAGGGCCTGGGGATCGGGGTCGTCGCCAGCGCGCTGGGGATCGTGGTGGGCGCCCTGCTGGCCCTGCTGCTCCAGGCCGCGTTGGGCTGGCTGGACATCTCCCTCCCCGGCTCCGGTGTGTCGCTCAGCCTGGGGACGGTCGTGCTGTGCATGGGCATGGGCACCGTGGTGACGCTGGTCTCGGTGGCCGTGCCCGCCTTCCGGGCCGGGAGGACCCGGCCCGTGGAGGCCATGCGGGACAGCGCGGTGGACACGTCCGGCACGTCCAAGGTGCGGGCCGTGCTCGGCGGGGCCGCCCTGGTGGTGGCGCTGGTGCTCCTCCTGGTGAACCGGTTGGGCGGCGCGCAGTGGTACCTGCTGGCACCGGGCGCCCTGCTGCTGTTCGTCGGGCTGGTGGTCGGCGGCCCGCTGCTGGCACGGCTGTTCGCCATGGTGCTGGAGCCGGCGGCCCGGCGCATGGGGCTGACCGCCCGCCTGGCGGTGGACAACACCGTGCGCAACCCGAAGCGGACCGCCACCACGGCCAATGCGTTGGTGATCGGCCTGTTCCTGGTCACGCTCGTGACGGTGTCGGGCGACGCCCTCAAGGGCTGGACGGTGGACGAGCTGAACAAGCTGTCGTCGTCGGACTTCATCGTGGCGGGCGACAACACGCCGGTGGACCCCACCCTGGTCCAGGGGATCGCGGACACCGAGGGCGTGGCGGCCTCCGCACCGGTGCGGACCGCCACGGTGCTCGACACCGAGAACCAGATCGTGATCCTGTCCGGGGCCGACGTGGACGCCCTCCAGCGCACCAGCGGGCTCAAGGTCACCGCGGGGTCGCTCGACGAGGTGCGGACGGGCGACGGCGCGGCGGTGGTGGACATCGCCGGCCTGGGTGGCGGTGACGGCGGGGGCGGCGGTGCCGGCCCCGGGAGCGACCGGACCGTGGCCGACCTGCCGTCGGGCATCGGCCAGAGCGAGCAGGTGGTGGCGGCGGACGGGTCCACGGCGGAGGTGCCGATCGTGGCCACGCTCGAGGCCAAGATCGACTCGCTGTTCCTGGGCACGCTGGTGAGCGAGGAGACCCTGCGACGGCTGGCCGGCGACCAGCCCATCTCGCAGGTGTTCGTCCGCACCGAGCCGGGCCAGGCCGACGCGGTGGGCCTGCGCCTGGATGCGCTGGTGAAGGACTACGCCGGGGTCCAGGTGGCGCCCGGCAACTTCCTGGGCGACCTGGTGGGGACGGTGTTCGACTTCCTGATCGGCACCGTGAACGCCCTGCTGGGCATGAGCGTCATCATCGCCCTGGTCGGCATCGTCAACACGCTCACCCTGTCGATCTTCGAGCGCCGCCGGGAGCTGGGCATGGTGCGGGCGCTCGGGATGACCAACCAGCAGGTGGCCCGGATGGTCCGGGGCGAGGCGGTGCTGATCGGCGTCCTCGGGACCATCATCGGACTGGGGGCGGGCCTGCTCCTGGGCTGGGTGGTCATCGGCAGCCTGAGCGGTGATGCCATCCCGCTGTCGGTCAACTGGGCCCGCCTCGGGCTCATCGCCCTGGCCGGCGTGCTGGTGGGGGTCCTGGCCTCGATCCTGCCGGGGCGGCGGGCCGTGAAGCTGGACATGCTCGACGCCATGGCGGCGACGTAGTGCACTGGTCCCTGCCACCGGACGAACGACCCGGCGCACCGACCCAGCCACCGACCCAGCCATCGACCCAGGCCGCGACGACCATGAACCCTCCTCCTGACCCCACCTCCCCGACGGCGGTGGACCGCGCCAACCCCCTGCCCCTGTGGGCCCAGGTGGAGGCCGACCTCCGCCGCCGCCTGGCCGCGGGCGCGTTCGCGGATCGATTCCCGACCGACGAGGAACTGGTCTCCAGCTACGACGTGAGCCGCCACACGGCGCGGGAGGCGGTGCGCCACCTGGCCGAGGACGGGCTGGTGGTCCGCGAACGGGGCCGGGGGACCTCGCTGGCGTCCGACCGCGTGGACCAGCCCCTGGGGCCCCTCTACAGCCTGTTCGAGGCGGTGGAGGCCGGCGGCGTGGAGCAGGAGAGCGAACTGCTGGAGGAAGGGGTGGTCACCGACGCCGGTGCGGCGGGGAGGCTGGGCCTCCGCCGGGACGCACCACTGGTCCTGGTCGCCCGCCTGCGCCGGGCCGCGGGTGAGCCGCTGGCCGTGGACCGGGTGTGGCTACCGGCCAAGGTGGGCCGGCGCCTGCTGGGCACGGACTGGTCGCGCACGAGCCTGTACGAGCAACTGGCCGGGCACGGCTCGGGCCGCCCGGAGGCGGGCTGGGAGCGGATCAAGGCGGTGGTGCCCGGCCCGGCGGACCGCCGCCTGCTGGGGTTGGGTGCGAACGGGGCCGCGTTCTGCATCGAGCGCCTCGGCACTGCCGGCGGCACGCCCGTCGAATGGCGCCACAGCCTGGTTCGGGGCGACCGGTTCGCCTTCCTGACCGACTGGTCGGCCGGCAGTTCGGCCTCCGAGCTCCGGCTCACCTCCGGCTAGCGAATCCACCCGCCCAGGCCTCGGCACCACCTGCGCCGTCGGCTTGCACCGAATCGGCCGCCGTTCGCCCCGCTCCACCGCAGCCCGTCGCCACCTCACCCCGTCGGCTTGCATCGAATCGCCAGGGCGCCGCTCCGCCCGTCAATTCGACGGAAGCCGACGGGAGCACTGCACCGGCAGCCGTCGACGAATCCGGCTGCGCTCAGGGCAGGATGCCGTCGGGCCGGGCGATGCCCGCCGCGTCCAGGGCCGCCAGGTACAGCTCGGTGATGCTGGCGGCGTCCTCGGTGTGGAACGGGTTGCCGTCGTCGTCCAGGAAGTCCATCCCCTTCTCGATCACGAACTGGATCACCGCCGGCTCCGGCGAGGTGTCGGGCACGGCCAGCGTGTGGACCGTCCCGGCACCCTCGTGGATGTAGTCACCGGGACCCGCGGTCCAGTCGTACTCCTGGTACCCCCACTGCCCCGCGATCGGTCCAGGCGTGGACCTCGCCGAAGTGGTGGTGGCGTGGCAGCACCGTGCCCGGGGCGAACCGGTTCATGAGGGTGTAGCGGTCCCCACCGGCACCGACGCGCAGCACCTTCATCTCGATGCCGGGAGCCAGCTCGGCCCACGGCAGGTCCTCGGACCGACACACGCTGGTGGCGTCGGCGGCATCGGCGCCGCCCGGGTCGGCAGTCGGGTCGGCGGTCGGGTCGGTGACGGTCATGGGTCCCCCTGGGAGCCTGGCGGTCGGTGTCCGGCGACTGTACCCACCCGGGGATTCGGGCACCCGTCGCCGCCCGTCGGACACCCGTACTTGCATTCCCCGCCAATTGTCCGTACATTTGGACTATGCAGATCGCCCTGGCCGCCGCGCTGGCCCTCCTCATCGGGCTCTCCCTGGGCGCCGTGGGCGGCGGCGGCTCCATCCTGGCCGTGCCGGTCCTCATCGGGGTGGCCGGGCTCACCGTCGAGCAGGCCACCACCTCCTCCCTCGTGGTCGTGGGCGCCGCCTCCCTGGTGGGCATGGTGGCCCACCACCTGGCCGGGCGGGTCCGGTTCGGTGCCGGCCTGGCCTTCGGGCTGGCCGGCATCGGTGGTGCGCTGCTGGGAACGCGGGTCCACAACATGGTGGACGGCGACGTCCTGCTCCTCGGGTTCGCCATGCTCATGCTGGTGGTGGCGGCCCGCATGGTGGCCAACCTGCGCCGTCCCGGCTCCGCCGTCGGCGACGACGTCCCCGCCACCCGGATCCTGCCCGATCCGGTCCCGGTGGCCCGCCCGGCCGACGCCGCCACGTGGCGGGACGGGGCCATCGTCCGCCGCTACGTCTCCACCTCCGCCGAGACCGGGACCGCCACCGAGACCGAGACCGAGACCGGTGCCGGCACCGCACCGCAGCGCTTCACCCTGCCGGCGTGGACCCCGGTCCGGGTCGCCCAGGTGCTGGCCACCGGGACCGCGGTCGGCTTCCTGACCGGCACCTTCGGGGTGGGCGGCGGCTTCGTGATCGTGCCCGCCCTGATGCTGGTGCTCGGGTTCCCGCTGGCCGAGGCCACCGGGACCTCGCTCCTGGTCATCGCCGTGAACAGCGCCGTGGCACTCACCATGCGGGGCGGCGTGGACGTCATCGACTGGTCGGTGGTGGCGCCCTTCACCGTGGCCGCGGTCGTCGGCGTGCTCGGCGGCCGCAGGGTGGCGGACCGCGTCCCCGCCCGCACCCTGACCATCGCCCTCACGTCGCTCATCGTCGTCATCGCCGTCTGGACCGGGTACACCGGTCTCAGCGGCCTCATCTGATCCCCATCCCGGAGGCAACACCATGATCTTCGAACAGCACTACCTGGACTGCCTGTCACAGGCCTCCTACCTGATCGGTGACGAGCGCACCGGCCGCGCCGTCGTGGTGGACCCCCGCCGGGACGTCAGCGACTACGTGGCTGCCGCGGAGCAGCACGGGCTCACCATCGAGCTGGTCATCGAGACCCACTTCCACGCCGACTTCCTGTCCGGCCACCTGGAGCTGGCCGCCGCCACCGGCGCCGAGATCGGCGTGGGCGCGGCCGGCGAGGCCCAGTTCGCGCACCGCAAGCTGGCCCACGGCGAGCGGATCGAGCTGGGCGACGTGGTCCTGGAGGTCCGCGCCACCCCGGGCCACACGCCCGAGTCCATCTCCGTGGTGGTGTGGGACACCGCGACGGACCCGGAGGTCCCCTACGGCGTCCTCACCGGCGACACCCTCTTCATCGGCGACGTCGGCCGCCCCGACCTGCTGGCCTCGGTCGGGGTCACCGCCGACGAACTGGGCCGTCACCTCTACACGTCCCTGCACGAGCAGCTGCTGACCCTCCCCGACGAGACCAAGGTGTTCCCGGCCCACGGCGCCGGCTCCGCCTGCGGCAAGCAGCTGTCCACCGAGACCGTGTCCACCCTCGGCGAGCAGCGCCGCACCAACTACGCCCTGGCCGACATGACCGTGGAGCAGTTCCTGGACGTGGTCACCGAGGGCCAGCCCGCCGCCCCGGCCTACTTCTCCTACGACGCCGGGCTCAACAAGTCCGACCGGCTCCTGTTCGACGAGGAGGCACCGGCCGCGCCGCTGGACCTGGACCAGGTGCTGCGCCTCCAGCAGCAGGGCGCGATGGTGATCGACACCCGGGACGGGGCGATCTTCGCCGCCGGCCACCTGCGGGGGTCCGTCAACGTGGCGCTGGACGGCCGGTTCGCCGAGTTCTCCGGCTCCGTGGCCCGGCCCGAGGACACGATCGTGCTGGTCACCGAGCCCGGTGACGAACGGGAGGCCCGTGTGCGCCTGGCCCGCATCGGCTTCGACCGTGTGGCCGGGTTCCTGGGCGACCCCTACGTC
Organism: uncultured Actinomycetota bacterium; assembly: GCA_963773765.1. Lineage (GTDB taxonomy): Bacteria > Actinomycetota > Acidimicrobiia > Acidimicrobiales > Microtrichaceae > CAVZCC01. The sequence continues at coordinate 52,300 of CAVZCC010000010.1, forward strand.
GCCATGGCGGACCAACCCGACGTGGTCGACCGTGCGTCCCGGCTCACCGCGGCGGAGTTCATGGCACGCCGGGACGCGGTGCCGGACCTGGCCGTGGTCGACGTCCGCACCCACGGCGAGGTCGAGCTCGGCTCGGTCGAGGGGGCCGACATCGTCCCCGTGGCCCGGCTCCGCGAGGAGATGGACAAGCTGTCGGAGCACAAGGAGCGCCCCGTGGTGGTGTTCTGCGCCGGTGGCTACCGGTCGTCGCTGGCCGCCAGCCTGCTGCGGGCCAACGGCTTCACCGACGTGTCCGACGTGCTGGGCGGCTACGCCGCGGTCATGGCGCTGCCCGCGGCCTGACCACCGCCGGGACCCGCGGTCCGGTGCAGTCGGTACGATCGCCCGCGTGTGCGACACGCTGGTCACCCTCACCGACGACGGCGTCCTGTTCGCCAAGAACAGCGACCGCGACCCGAACGAGGCCCAGGTCCTGCGACTGGGTCCCGGCCGCGGACCACGGCCCCGGCGACGACGGTGCGCTGCACCTGGATCGAGATCCCCCAGGTCGCCCACACCCACGCCGTGCTGCTGTCGCGGCCGTGGTGGATGTGGGGCGCCGAGATGGGGGCCAACGAGCACGGCGTGGTGATCGGCAACGAGGCGGTGTTCACCCGCGACCGGCGAGCGAGCCCGACCCCGGCGCTGCATCGGCATGGACCTGCTGCGGCTGGCGCTGGAGCGGGCCACCACCGCCGCCGAGGCGGTCGAGGTCATCGTCGACCTGCTCGAGGCCCACGGCCAGGGCGGGTCGTGCAGCCACGACCACCCGACGTTCACCTACGACAACAGCTTCCTGGTGGCCGACCCCGACGGCGCCATCGTGCTCGAGACCGCCGGCCGGCGCCTGGGCCACCGAGGAGGTCCGCGGGCCGGGGCCGCAGCATCTCCAACGGGCTCACCATCCCGGCGTTCGCCGACGCCCACGCCGACCCGATCCAGGGCCGGGTGGCGGCCTGCGCGGCCCGACGGGCCCGCACCCAGGCCGCCGCCGCGGCGGCCACCGGCCCCGCCGACCTGATCGCCGCCCTGCGGGACCACGGGCCCGGCGGCGCTGCCCCGCTAGTCGCTCGTCAACGGCGCGCTGAACGCCCCGTGCGTCCACGCCGGCGGGGTCGTCACCTCCAGCCAGAGCACGGCGTCGTGGGTGGCCGACCTCCGGGCCGGGCGGCGTCCTGCACTGGGCCACCGCCACCGTCGGCGCCGTGCACCTCGATCTTCAAGCCGGTGCGGGTCGACCAGCCCGTCGACCTCGGCCCCGACCCGCCGACCACGACGACCCGGCCACCGTGTGGTGGCGCCACGAGCGCCTGCACCGGCCGACCATGCGCGGACCCGCAGACCCTGCTCGCCCGCTTCACCCACGAGCGCGACCGGACCGAGGCGGCCTGGCTGGCCGACCCGCCCACCACGCGTCGGAGGCGTTCGCCGAGGCCGACGAGCTGGAGGCCGCGCTGGACCGACGACGTGGTCGGCGCCGGCCAGCCCGACCGGCGGGGTCGGCGCCTGCGCCGCTACTGGGCCGGACAGGACCGTGGCCGCGAGGTTCGACGCCGGAGGCCGGCCGATGAGCGGACCGCATGACCGGTCGTCGTCGTCGGCGCCGGGCTGGCCGGGCTGGCCGCGGCCCGGCCCTGGTCGCGGCGGCGCCGACGTCGTCGTCTCGAGGCCCGCGACCGCGTCGGCGGCCGCACCGAGGGCGGCGCCACCGCCGACGGCACCCCGGTCGAGCTCGGCGGCCAGTGGATCGGCCCGACCCAGAACCGCATGTACGAGCTGGTCGCGCGAGCTGGGCCTCGAGACGTTCCCCACCTGGAACGACGGGCGAGCACGTGGTCGCAGCTCGGCGGCCGGACCGAGCCGCATGGGCTCCCAGCGGGGCGCCGTGCCCAAGCTCAACCCGTTCGCGCTGGCCGACCTGGCGCCAGGGCCTGGCCCGCTTCACCGGGCGGCTCGACGGATCCCGCTCGACCGAGCCGTGGCAGGCCGACCGGGCCCGCGACCTCGACGGCCAGACCTTCGAGACGTGGATCCGACGCAACCTGCGCACGCCACTCGGCCGGGCCTACTTCCGGATCGCCACCGAGGCGGTGTTCTCGGCCGAGTCCACCGACCTGTCGGCGCTGCACGCGCTCTTCTACGCCCACTCCGGCACCGACCTCGAGACGCTGCTGTCGGTGGACCGGGGCGCCCAGCAGGACCGCATCGTCGGCGGCTCGATCCGCATCAGCGAGGCCATGGCCGCCGAGCTCGGCGACCGGGTCCGCCTGGCGTCGCCGGTCCGGCGCATCGAGCACGACGACCACGGGGTCCGGGTCGACGCCGCGCGGCGACGGCGGACGAGCCGTGCTGGAGGCCGACCGCGTCGATCGTCACCCTGCCGCCGACGCTGGCCGGCCGCCTCGACTACGCCCCGGCGCTGCCGTCGTGGCGCGACCAGCTCACCCAGCGACTGCCGGCCGGCTCGGTCATCAAGCTGTACGCCATCTACGACGAGCCGTTCTGGCGGGCCGACGGCCTCACCGGCCAGGCCGCGTCCGACGAGGGGCCGGTGAAGGTCACGTTCGACAACTCGCCGCCGTCGGGCACGGCCCGGCGTGCTGATGGGCTTCATGGAGGCCAACGACGGCCGCGTCTGGGCCCGTCGCAGCCGAGGCGAGCGGCGCGACGCGGCCGTCGGCCTGCTTCGTCCGCTACTTCGGCCCCAAGGCCGCTGCACCCGGTCGAGTACCTCGAGCGGGACTGGATGGCCGAGGAGTTCAGCCGCGGCTGCTACGGCGCCCACTTCACGCCGGGCGTCTGGACCGCGTACGGCGACGCGCTGCGCGACCCCGGTCGGGCGCATCCACTGGGCCGGGGCCGAGTGCTCCGCCGTGTGGAACGGCTACATGGAGGGCGCCGTCCGCTCCGGCGAGTCCACCGCCGACGACGTGCTGGCCCTGCTCGGCTGATCGGGTCGCGGGGCGGGGACGGCCGCGGCGGGAGACCGCGCAGTCAGCCCGGGATGAAGGACACGTCCTGTGTGCCCGCCGCCCAGTCGAACCGGGTGCCGGGGCGGACCGACCCGTCGGGAGCCGACGTGTCGGCCACCCGGAACTCGACCGAGGACGAGGTCGGCGTGCACTCGACCACCCCGTAGCCACGCCGCACCAGGTCGACGTAGCGGAACCCGGGCGGCAGGCGGGTGGCGACGTCGCCCAGGCCCACGGCCAGGTCACCGGCGTAGTCCAGCCCGCGTGACGACACCGAGCCGCACACGAACTCCTGGGCCACCACCGGGCTGGACTCGTCGTCGAAGTCCACCCGGAGCGGCGCCTGGAAGAACGCGTGGATGTCACCGGTGAGGAACCCCACGTTGTCGATGCGACCGTCGTGGAGGCGCCCAGCACCTGGTCCCGCTCCCACAGGTAGCCGTCCCAGCCGTCGGTGTTGGCGTACACGCCGGCGTGCTTGGGCAGGTCCGGGTTGAGCAGCCGGAAGACCGGTTCGTCCAGGTCGAGCATCCGCAGCGGGGCGATCATCACCTGGTTGCCCACGAGCTTCCACGTGACCCCGTCGTCCTGGGCGTCGCCGAGCCCGTCCAGGAACCACTCCCGCTGGGCGTCACCCATGATCGTGCGCCCCGCCCGGTGCATCTCGCGGGTGGGCTCCTCGGTGGACACGCCGATGGCCCTTGCCGCCGGTCGGGTGCGGGTCGCGGTACTGGCGGGTGTCCAGGAGCGACAGGTCGACGAGCGAGCCGAACCGGAGCCGACGGTGGATCCGGGTCCCGTCGATCGGCCACACCGGCTGGTACTCGAACCACGCCCGGTACGCCGCTGCGGCACGCTCGGGCTGTTCCACGATGGTCAGCCGGTCGTAGTCGTTGACGAACTCGTGGTCGTCCCACACCGGCAGGAACGCGTGGGCGGCGTGGGACGACCACGAGTTCGTCAACGACTACGACCGGCTGACGATCGTGGAGCAGCCCGACCGTGCCGCAGCGGCCTACCGGGCCTGGTTCGAGTACCAGCCGGTGTGGCCGATCGACGGGACCCGGATCCACCGCCGGGCCCGGTTCGGCTCGCTGGTCGACCTCGCCCTGCTGGACACCCGCCAGTACCGCGACCCCCACCCCAACGGCGGCAAGGGCACCATCGGCGTGTCCACCGAGGAGCCCACCCGCGAGATCCACCGGGAGGGCCGCACCATCCTGGGCGACGCCCAGCGGGGGTGGCTGCTGGACGGGTTCAGCGACGCCCAGGACCGCGGGATCACGTGGAAGCTGGTGGGCAACCAGGTGATGATCGCCCCGGTGCGGGTGCTGGACCTGGACGAGCCGTTCTTCCGGCTGCTCAACCCGGACACGCCCCGCCACGCCGGCGTCTACATCAACACCGACGGCTGGGACGGCTACCTGTGGGAGCGGGACCGGGTCATGGAGCACCTCCACGACGGTGGCATCGCCAACGTGGCGTTCCTCACCGGAGACATCCACTCGTTCTGGCAGGCGCCGCTCCGCCTGGACTACGACCAGGAGTTCAGCCCCGCGGTGGCCCAGGAGTTCGTGTGCGGCTCGGTGTCCTCGCACCGGGCTGGACCTGGCCGGGGACCTGGCCGTGGGCCTGGGCGACGCCGCCACCCGCCTGCCGCCCGGGTTCCGGTACGTGGACCTGGTCCGGCGCGGGTTCGGGATCATCGACTGCACCCCGACCTCGTCCTCGGTGGAGTTCCGGGTGGTGGACGACGTCGGCCCCCGACGGGTCGGTCCGGCCGGGCTCCCGGTTCGACTGGGCCGCCGGCACACAGGACGTGGCCTTCACCCCGGGCTGACTGCTCGTTCTCGTGACATCCGAGGTTGGCGGGCCGTACGAGATGTCACGAGTTCGCGGGGGCGGCGCCACGGGGGCGTGGCTGCCGTCCGCCCGACCCGGATCAGGTCAGAGCAGGGCCAGAACGTCCCCCGCCGCGGACTCGCCGGAGCGGACCGCGCCCTCCATGTACCCGTTCCACACCGGCGAGCACTCGGCCCCGGCCCAGTGGATCCGCCCGACCGGTTCCCGCAGCGCGGGGCCGTACGCGGTCCACACCCCCGGGGTGAAGTGGGCGCCGTAGCAGCCCCGGCTGAACTCCTCGGCCATCCAGTCCCGCTCCAGGTACTCCACCGGGTCCAGGGCCCGGGGCCCGAAGTAGCGGGCGAAGCAGGCCAGGGCCACGTCCCGGCGCTCTGCCTCGGTCCGCCGGGCCCACACCCGGCCGTCGTTGGCCTCCATGAACCCCGTGAGCACGCCGGGCCGGCCCTCCGGAGGGGAGTTGTCGAAGGTGACCTTCACCGGGCCGACGTCGGACGCGGCCTGGCCGGTCAGGCCGTCGGCCCGCCAGAACGGCTCGTCGTAGACGGCGTGGAGCTTGATGACCGACCCGGCCGGCAGGCGCTGGGTGAGCTGGTCCCGCCACGACGGCAGCGCCGGTGCGTACTCCAGGCGCCCGGCCAGGGTGGGGGGCAGGGTCACGACCACCCGGTCGGCCTCCAGCACGGGTCCCGGTCCGCCGTCGGCCCCTGCGGTGTGGACCCGGACACCGTGGTCGTGGTGGGCGATGCGCCGCACCGGCGACGCCAGGCGGACCCGGTCGCCCAGCCGGTCGGCCATGGCCCGGGCGATCTGGATGGAGCCGCCCACGATGCGGTCCTGCTGGGCGCCGCCCTCCACCGACAACAACGTCTCCAGGTCCGTGCCGGACCGGGCGTAGAAGAGGGCGTGGAGGGCGGAGAGGTCGGTGGACTCGGCCGAGAACACCGCCTCGGTGGCGATGCGGAAGTAGGCCCGGCCCAGGGGTGTGCGCAGGTGCGTGCGGATCCAGGTCTCGAAGGTCTGGCCGTCCAGGTCCCGGACCCGATCGCCCTGCCAGGGGCGGTCCAGGTCGATGCGGGCCGCAGCCCGCTCGAAGCGGGCCATGCCCTGCGCCAGGTCGGCCAGCCGCGAAGGGGTTGAGCCGGGGCACGGCGCCCCGCTTGGAGCCCATGCGGCTGGTCCGTCCACCCAGGTGCACCACGTGCTGGCCGGTGTTCCAGGTGGGGAACGTCTCCAGGCCAAGTTCACGGACCAGGCGGTACATGCGGTTCTGGGTGGGCCCGATCCACTGCCCGCCCAGCTCCACCGGCGTGCCGTCCCGGGTGACGCCGCCCTCGGTCCGCCCGCCGACACCGGTCGCGGGCCTCCACCACGACGACGTCCGCGCCGCCGTCGACCAGGGCCTGGGCCGCGGCCAGCCCTGCCAGCCCCGCACCGACGACCACCACCCGGCTCATCGGCCCGTCCCGGCCGGCTCCGGCGACAACCCCGCGGCCCGGTCCTGTCCGGCCCAGTAGCGGCGCAGGCGCCGACCCCGTCGGTCGGGCTGGCGGGCGTCGACCACGTCCGCGGTCCAGCGGGCCTCCAGCTCGTCGGCCCGGGCGAAGGCGTCCACCGTGGTGGGCGGGTCCGCCACCCAGGCCGCCTCGGTCCGGTCCCGCTCGTGGGTGAAGCGGGGGAGCAGGGTCTGCGGGTCCGCCATGGTGGCGCGGTGCAGGCGCTCGTGGCGCCACCACACGGTGGCCGGGTCGGCGTGGTCGTCCGGCCGGGGCCCCAGGTCGGTGGGCTGGTCCACCCGGACCGGCTTGAACAGCGACGTGCAGGGGGCCGACGTGGCGGTGGCCCAGTGCAGCGCCGCCGTGCGGTCCCGGAGGTCCGCCACCCAGGAGGCCGTGCTCTGGGTGGAGGTGACGACCCCGCCGGCGTGGGCGCACGGAGCGTCCAGGGCACCGTTGACGATGGAGTAGCGGGGCAGGCCGCCCGGCCCGTGGTCCCGGAGGGCGGCCATCATGTCCAGCGTGCCGGTGGCGGCATCGGCGGACGCCTGGGTCCGGGCCCGGCGGGCCGCGCACGCCGCCACCCGGCCCCGGAGGGCGTCGGCGTGGGCCTCGGCGAACCCGGGGATGGTGAGCCCGTTGGAGATGCTGCGGCCCGGCCCGCGGACCTCCTCGGTGGCATGGCGCCGGCCGGCGGTCTCCAGCACGATGGCGCCGTCGGGGTCGGCCACCAGGAAGCTGTTGTCGTAGGTGAACGACGGCCGGGTGTTGCTGCAGGCTCCCCCTGTCCGTGGGCCTCCAGCAGGCTGACGATGACCTGGACCGCCTCCGCCGCGGTGGTGGCGCGCTCCAGCGCCAGCCGGAGCAGGTCCATGCCGATGAGTCCGGGGGCGGGTTCGCTCCCGGCGTGGGTGAAGACGGCCTCGTTGCCGATCACCACGCCGTGCTCGTTGGCCCCCATCTCCGCGCCCCAGATCCACCACGGGCGCGACAGCACCACGGCGTGGGTGTGGGCGGCCTGGTCGACCTGGATCCAGGTGCAGCGCACCGATGTCCCGGGGCTGTGGTCCAGGGCCGGGACCCAGTCCAGGAACTGCGCCTCGTTCGGCTCGCGGTCGCTGTTCTTGGCGAACAGGACGCCGTCGGCGGTGAGGGAGACCAGCGTGTCGCACACACGGGCGATCGTACCGACTGCACCGGACGGCGGGTCCGGCGGAGGTCAGGCCGCGGGCAGCGCCATGACCGCGGCGTAGCCGCCCAGCACGTCGGACACGTCGCTGAAGCCGTTGGCCCGCAGCAGGCTGGCCGCCAGCGAGGACCGGTAGCCACCGGCGCAGAACACCACCACGGGGCGCTCCTTGTGCTCCGACAGCTTGTCCATCTCCTCCCGGAGCCGGGCCACGGGCACGATGTCGGCCCCCTCGACCGAGCCGAGCTGGACCTCGCCGTGGGTCCGGACGTCCACCACGGCCAGGTCCGGCACCGCGTCCCGGCGTGCCATGAACTCCGCCGCGGTGAGCCGGGACGCACGGTCGACCACGTCGGGTCGGTCCGCCATGGCGACGTAGGGGTCGCCCAGGAACCCGGCCACACGGTCGAAGCCGATGCGGGCCAGGCGCACACGGGCCTCCCGTTCGTCACCGGGCTCGGTGACCAGCACGATCGTGTCCTCGGGCCGGGCCACGGAGCCGGAGAACTCGGCGAACCGGCCGTCCAGTGCCACGTTGACGGACCCCCGCAGGTGGCCGGCGGCGAAGATCGCCCCGTCCCGGGTGTCGATCACCATCGCGCCCTGCTGCTGGAGGCGCAGCACCTGGTCCAGGTCCAGCGGCGCGGCCGGTGCCTCCTCGTCGAACAGGAGCCGGTCGGACTTGTTGAGCCCGGCGTCGTAGGAGAAGTAGGCGGGTGCGGCCGGCTGGCCCTCGGTGACCACGTCCAGGAACTGCTCCACGGTCATGTCGGCCAGGGCGTAGTTGGTGCGGCGCTGCTCACCCAGGGTGGACACGGTCTCGGTGGACAGCTGCTTGCCGCAGGCGGAGCCGGCGCCGTGGGCCGGGAAGACCTTGGTCTCGTCGGGGAGGGTCAGCAGCTGCTGGTGCAGGGACGTGTAGAGGTGACGGCCCAGTTCCTCGGCGGTGACCCCGACCGAGGCCAGCAGGTCGGGGCGGCCGACGTCGCCGATGAAGAGGGTGTCGCCGGTGAGGACGCCGTAGGGGACCTCCGGGTCCGTCGCGGTGTCCCACACCACCACGGAGATGGACTCGGGCGTGTGGCCTGGGGTCGGCGCGGACCTCCAGGACCACGTCGCCCAGCTCGATCCGCTCGCCGTGGGCCAGCTTGCGGTGCCGCGAACTGGGCCTCACCGGCCGCGCCCACGCCGATCTCGGCGCCGGTGGCGGCGGCCAGCTCCAGGTGGCCGGACAGGAAGTCGGCGTGGAAGTGGGTCTCGATGACGAGCTCGATGGTGAGCCCGTGCTGCTCCGCGGCAGCCACGTAGTCGCTGACGTCCCGGCGGGGGTCCACCACGACGGCGCGGCCGGTGCGCTCGTCACCGATCAGGTAGGAGGCCTGTGACAGGCAGTCCAGGTAGTGCTGTTCGAAGATCATGGTGTTGCCTCCGGGATGGGGATCAGATGAGGCCGCTGAGACCGGTGTACCCGGTCCAGACGGCGATGACGACGATGAGCGACGTGAGGGCGATGGTCAGGGTGCGGGCGGGGACACGGTCCGCCACCCTGCGGCCGCCGAGCACGCCGACGACCACGGCCACGGTGAAGGGCGCCACCACCGACCAGTCGATGACGTCCACGCCGCCCCGCATGGTGAGTGCCACGGCGCTGTTCACGGCGATGACCAGGAGCGAGGTCCCGGTGGCCTCGGCCAGCGGGAACCCGAGCACCAGCATCAGGGCGGGCACGATCACGAAGCCGCCGCCCACCCCGAAGGTGCCGGTCAGGAAGCCGACCACGGTCCCGGTGGCCAGCACCTGGGCGACCCGGACCGGGGTCCACGCCGGCAGGGTGAAGCGCTGCGGTGCGGTGCCGGCACCGGTCTCGGTCTCGGTCTCGGTGGCGGTCCCGGTCTCGGCGGAGGTGGAGACGTAGCGGCGGACGATGGCCCCGTCCCGCCACGTGGCGGCGTCGGCCGGGCGGGCCACCGGGACCGGATCGGGCAGGATCCGGGTGGCGGGGACGTCGTCGCCGACGGCGGAGCCGGGACGGCGCAGGTTGGCCACCATGCGGGCCGCCACCACGAGCATGAGCATGGCGAACCCGAGGAGGAGGACGTCGCCGTCCACCATGTTGTGGACCCGCGTTCCCAGCAGCGCACCACCGATGCCGGCCAGCCCGAAGGCCAGGCCCGCACCGAACCGGACCCGCCCGGCCAGGTGGTGGGCCACCATGCCCACCAGGGAGGCGGCGCCCACGACCACGAGGGAGGAGGTGGTGGCCTGCTCGACGGTGAGCCCGGCCACCCCGATGAGGACCGGCACGGCCAGGATGGAGCCGCCGCCGCCCACGGCGCCCAGGGAGAGCCCGATGAGGAGGGCCAACGCGGCGGCCAGGGCGATCTGCATAGTCCAAATGTACGGACAATTGGCGGAGAATGCAAGCACGGGTGTCCGACGGGCGGCGACGGGTGCCCGAATCCCCGGGTGGGTACAGTCGCCGGACACCGACCGCCAGGCTCCCAGGGGGACCCATGACCGTCACCGACCCGACCGCCGACCCGACTGCCGACCCGGGCGGCGCCGATGCCGCCGACGCCACCAGCGTGTGTCGGTCCGAGGACCTGCCGTGGGCCGAGCTGGCTCCCGGCATCGAGATGAAGGTGCTGCGCATCGGTGCCGGCGGGGACCGCTACACCCTCATGAACCGGTTCGCCCCGGGCACGGTGCTGCCACGCCACCACCACTTCGGCGAGGTCCACGCCTGGACGATCGCGGGGCAGTGGGGCTACCAGGAGTACGACTGGACCGCGGGTCCCGGTGACTACATCCACGAGGGTGCCGGGACCGTCCACACGCTGGCCGTGCCCGACACCTCGCCGGAGCCGGCGGTCATCCAGTTCGTGATCGAGAAGGGGATGGACTTCCTGGACGACGACGGCAACCCGTTCCACACCGAGGACGCCGCCAGCATCACCGAGCTGTACCTGGCGGCCCTGGACGGGGCGGGCATCGCCCGGCCCGACGGCATCCTGCCCTGAGCGCAGCCAGATTCGTCGACGGGTGCCGGTGGAGTGCTCCCGTCGGCTTCCGTCGAATTGACGGGCGGAGCGGCGCCCTGACGATTCGATGCAAGCCGACGGGGTGAGGTGGCGACGGGCTGCGGTGGAGCGGGGCGGACGGCGGCCGATTCGATGCAAGCCGACGGCGCAGGGTGGTGCCGAGGCCTGGGCGGGTGGGTTTGCTAGCCGGAGGTGAGCCGCAGCTCGGAGGCCGAACTGCCGGCCGACCAGTCGGTCAGGAAGGCGAACCGGTCGCCCCGAACCAGGCTGTGGCGCCATTCGACGGGCGTGCCGCCGGCAGTGCCGAGGCGCTCGATGCAGAACGCGGCCCCGTTCGCACCCAACCCCAGCAGGCGGCGGTCCGCCGGGCCGGGCACCACCGCCTTGATCCGCTCCCAGCCCGCCTCCGGGCGGCCCGAGCCGTGCCCGGCCAGTTGCTCGTACAGGCTCGTGCGCGACCAGTCCGTGCCCAGCAGGCGCCGGCCCACCTTGGCCGGTAGCCACACCCGGTCCACGGCCAGCGGTTCACCCGCGGCCCGGCGCAGGCGGGCGACCAGGACCAGTGGTGCGTCCCGGCGGAGGCCCAGCCTCCCCGCCGCACCGGCGTCGGTGACCACCCCTTCCTCCAGCAGTTCGCTCTCCTGCTCCACGCCGCCGGCCTCCACCGCCTCGAACAGGCTGTAGAGGGGCCCCAGGGGCTGGTCCACGCGGTCGGACGCCAGCGAGGTCCCCCGGCCCCGTTCGCGGACCACCAGCCCGTCCTCGGCCAGGTGGCGCACCGCCTCCCGCGCCGTGTGGCGGCTCACGTCGTAGCTGGAGACCAGTTCCTCGTCGGTCGGGAATCGATCCGCGAACGCGCCGCGCGGCCAGGCGGCGGCGGAGGTCGGCCTCCACCTGGGCCCACAGGGGCAGGGGGTTGGCGCGGTCCACCGCCGTCGGGGAGGTGGGGTCAGGAGGAGGGTTCATGGTCGTCGCGGCCTGGGTCGATGGCTGGGTCGGTGGCTGGGTCGGTGGCCGGGTCGGTGGCCGGGTCGTTCGTCCGGTGGCAGGGACCAGTGCACTACGTCGCCGCCATGGCGTCGAGCATGTCCAGCTTCACGGCCCGCCGCCCCGGCAGGATCGAGGCCAGGACCCCCACCAGCACGCCGGCCAGGGCGATGAGCCCGAGGCGGGCCCAGTTGACCGACAGCGGGATGGCATCACCGCTCAGGCTGCCGATGACCACCCAGCCCAGGAGCAGGCCCGCCCCCAGTCCGATGATGGTCCCGAGGACGCCGATCAGCACCGCCTCGCCCCGGACCATCCGGGCCACCTGCTGGTTGGTCATCCCGAGCGCCCGCACCATGCCCAGCTCCCGGCGGCGCTCGAAGATCGAGAGGGTGAGCGTGTTGACGATGCCGACCAGGGCGATGATGACGCTCATGCCGAGCAGGGCGTTCACGGTGCCGATCAGGAAGTCGAACACCGTCCCCACCAGGTCGCCCAGGAAGTTGCCGGGCGCCACCTGGACCCCGGCGTAGTCCTTCACCAGCGCATCCAGGCGCAGGCCCACCGCGTCGGCCTGGCCCGGCTCGGTGCGGACGAACACCTGCGAGATGGGCTGGTCGCCGGCCAGCCGTCGCAGGGTCTCCTCGCTCACCAGCGTGCCCAGGAACAGCGAGTCGATCTTGGCCTCGAGCGTGGCCACGATCGGCACCTCCGCCGTGGACCCGTCCGCCGCCACCACCTGCTCGCTCTGGCCGATGCCCGACGGCAGGTCGGCCACGGTCCGGTCGCTCCCTGGGCCGGCACCGCCGCCCCCGCCGTCACCGCCACCCAGGCCGGCGATGTCCACCACCGCCGCGCCGTCGCCCGTCCGCACCTCGTCGAGCGACCCCACGGTGACCTTGAGCCCGCTGGTGCGCTGGAGGGCTTCCACGTCGGCCCCGGACAGGATCACGATCTGGTTCTCGGTGTCGAGCACCGTGGCGGTCCGCACCGGTGCGGAGGCCGCCACGCCCTCGGTGTCCGCGATCCCCTGGACCAGGGTGGGGTCCACCGGCGTGTTGTCGCCCGCCACGATGAAGTCCGACGACGACAGCTTGTTCAGCTCGTCCACCGTCCAGCCCTTGAGGGCGTCGCCCGACACCGTCACGAGCGTGACCAGGAACAGGCCGATCACCAACGCATTGGCCGTGGTGGCGGTCCGCTTCGGGTTGCGCACGGTGTTGTCCACCGCCAGGCGGGCGGTCAGCCCCATTCGCCGGGCCACCGGCTCCAGCACCATGGCGAACAGCCGTGCCAGCAGCGGGCCGCCGACCACCAGCCCGACGAACAGCAGCAGGGCGCCCGGTGCCAGCAGGTACCACTGCGCGCCGCCCAACCGGTTCACCAGGAGGAGCACCAGCGCCACCACCAGGGCGGCCCCGCCGAGCGCGGCCCGCACCTTGGACGTGCCGGACGTGTCCACCGCGCTGTCCCGCATGGCCTCCACGGGCCGGGTCCTCCCGGCCCGGAAGGCGGGCACGGCCACCGAGACCAGCGTCACCACGGTGCCCATGCCCATGCACAGCGCGACCGTCCCCAGGCTGAGCGACACACCGGAGCCGGGGAGGGAGATGTCCAGCCAGCCCAACGCGGCCTGGAGCAGCAGGGCCAGCAGGGCGCCCACCACGATCCCCAGCGCGCTGGCGACGACCCCGATCCCCAGGCCCTCGAACATCAGGGACCGGCGGACCTGCCCCGGGGTGCCGCCCACGGCCCGGATCAGGGCCAGCTCCCGGAACCGCTGGGTCACGACCACCGAGAAGGTGTTGAAGATCACGAAGCCGGCCACGAACAGCGCGAGGTAGGCGAACCCCTGCAGTGCCGGCCGCAGCAGGTCCACCAGGCCCGCGTTCTGGGAACGTTGGTCGGTCCGGAACTCCTCGCCGGTCACCACCTCCACGCTGCCGGGCAGCCCGCGGGTCAGGGCGGCGCGCACCGTGGCCTCCGACGCTCCGTCCGACGTGCGCACCAGCACGTCGTCGTAGCCCGCCACGCCGGTGTTGAGGATCTCGATGGCGGCGTCCGAGGCGAACGACAGCGTGCCGCCGTCGTCGGTGCCGGCCTCGTCGCCGAACTCGGAGATGCCCACCACCGTGGCCTCGATGCGACCCTTCGGGGTGCCGATCGCGGTGGTGTCGCCCACGGACAGCCCTGCGTCGGAGGCGCTGGCGCGGTCGACGACCACCTGGTCGGTGCCCACGGGCGCGGACCCGTCCAGCAGGGTCAGCGGGTTCAGCTCCCGGTCCTGAATCCAGGCCCGGCCCTGGGACCGCGACGTGAGGACCTCCCCGTCGCGGCCCAGCAGGGACGCAGGCCCCGAGAGCTCACCGGCTGCGGCCGCCACGCCGGCGGTGCCGCTGATGGTGTCGATCAGGGCGGCGGGGACCGCGCCCCCGAAGTCGCCGAGCGACGCCCCGGGCCGCACGACCAGGTCCACCGTGGCGTACTGCTGGTCGACGTTGCCCTCCAGGGCGTTCTTCATGGCGTCGGTCAGCATCAGCCCCGCGGCCAGGAAGGCGATCCCGATGATCACCGCGGTGGCGGTGGCCACCAGCCGGGTGGCGTTGGCCCGGAGGTTCTTGAGTGCGAAGCGGAACATGGGTCTGGTGCGTCCGTGTCTCTGGGGCCCGCGGGCGCTCAGGCGCCGAGTCGGCCCATGCGCCCGAGGATGGCCTCCCGGGTGGGGGACAGGAGCTCGTCCACGATCCGGCCGTCGGCCAGGAACAGGACCCTGCTGGCGTACATGGCGGCCACGGGGTCGTGGGTGACCATCACCACGGTCTGGCCGAAGTCGGCCACGGCCCGCTGCATGAACGACAGGATCTCGGTGGAGGAGTGGGAGTCCAGGTTGCCGGTGGGCTCGTCGGCGAAGATGATCTCGGGGTCGTTCCACCAGGGCCCGGGCCACAGCGACGCGTTGCTGCTGGCCGCCGGACAGCTCCGACGGCTTGTGGTGCAACCGGTCGGCCAACCCCACGGTGGTGATGACCTGGTCCATCCAGGCCGGGTCCGGCTTCCGTCCCGCCAGGTCCAGCGGGAAGGTGATGTTCTCCCTGGCGTCCAGCGTGGGCAGCAGGTTGAACTGCTGGAAGATGAACCCCACCTTGTCCCGCCGCAGCAGCGTGAGCTGCTTCTCGTTGAGCGAGGTGATGTCCACGTCACCGATCAGCGCCCGGCCCGCGGTGAGCCGGTCCAGGCCCGCCGCGGACTGCATCAGGGTGGACTTCCCCGAGCCGGACGGGCCCATGATGGCGGTGAGCCGCGCCCGGCTCGAACCCCACGGTGACGCCGTCGAGCGCCCGGACCTCGGCGTCGCCCGAGCCGTAGACCTTGGAGGCCCCCGAGCACCTGCGCGGCCCAGGTGACGGTGGCGACGGGGGCGGGGGTGGGATCGGTCACGCTGGGGCTCCGGGGAGATGCAGGTGGGGAGTGGGGCAGTGGGGAGTGGGGAGTGGGGAGTGCCAAACCTACACAGCCGGCCCGGGAACCCGGTCAGGTCGGCGGTGCGTCCCAGGTGATCTCGACGGTGGTGAACCCGGCCGCGCCCAGGAACGTCCGCAGCCACTTCTCGGTGTTGGCCTTGGCCTGCTCGGTCAGGTCCGACTCCCTGGCCGCGGCTTCCAGCTTGTCCTCCGCCGCGGCGTAGAGCTTGCCGTCGTCGAAGGGGTTGCCGGAGAACACGTCCTCGAACCGGTCGACGAGCCCACGGTCACGGGAGACGATCCGGGTGGAGGACTCCTCCACCTCCGCATCGCTCAGGGTCGGCTCGGGGAGGTCCAGGCGGATGGTGGAGCGGTCCTCGGACACCGAGATCGCGGTCCTCGTCCAGTTGCCCGAAGTCCACCGTGGCCCGGACCTGGCCGGTGACCAGCGCCGTCACCCGTTCGCCCTTGATGAAGTCCGGCAGGTAGTTGGCGTCCTCCTCCAGGTCAACGTCCTGGGTGAAGTTGGCCTCCGCCGCGGTGAACTCCTCCAGCTTCTGGATGCGCTCGAGCAGGGCGGGACCGGACCGGTCGACCGTCTCGGACCCGAACGGGTCCAGGGCGGTGATCACGCCGAAGACCAGGAGTCCGAACAGGCTCAGCGCGATCACGACCAGCGAGACGGTGGTGGCGACGCCGATGCCACCGCGCTTGGGCTTGGCGAGGGTTCCCATGGCGGTCAACGGTACCGGCGGCGCATTCGGGGCCCGCGGCCCCGTTGCTGAGAGCCGGCCCTCAGCCTGCCGGTCCTCCAGGCGCCGGGCCACCAGGTCCACCAGGGCCGGATCGGCGCCGACGTGCTCCTCCAGCACCACTGTCACGTCCGGGTGGCGGTCCGGGCCGCGGCGACGATGTCCGGGGCAGGTCGCGCAGCACGTGGTTGCCGACGTGCAGGAAGAACGGCACCAGTCGGACGGTGTGGGCGCCGCCGGCGACCGCGGCGTCGATGGCATCGGGGATGGACGGCTGGGAGAGCTCCAGGTAGGCGGGGGCGACCGCCGTCCCGGCCCGCGCCGCGACCTGTTCGCACCGCACGGTGGGCGGTCGCCGTGGCCGGGTTCCGGCTCCCGTGGGCGATCAGCACGACCACGGTGGAGGCGTCGGTGGGGTCGGACGGCATGGCGCCACGGTCCGGTCCGACGGGATGACCGACAACGCGGCCCCTCCTCCGGGGGCGGACGAGGTGGGGGTCGGGCCCCACCCCGAGCCGTGGCCCGACGACCCCCGGCTCGACCCCGAACTGCTGGCGGACGGCGACCGTCGCAACGTGGTCGACCGCTACCGCTACTGGCGCGTCGAGGCGATCGTCGCCGACCTCGACGACCGGCGGCACCCGTTCCACGTCGCCATCGAGAACTGGCGAGCACGACCTGCAACATCGGGACCGTGGTGCGCAACGCCAACGCGTTCCTCGCCGCCGCGGTGCACATCGTGGGCAGCCGGCGCTGGAACCGCCGCGGCGCCATGGTCACCGACCGCTACCAGCACGTGCGGCACCACGCCGACGTCGACGACCTGCCGGCCTGGGCCGCGCGGGAGGGCCTGCCGGTGATCGGCATCGACAACCTGCCGGGCGCGGTGCCGCTCGAGACCGCCGCTGCCCGGCGCGTGCGTCCTGCTGTTCGGCCAGGAGGGCCCGGGCCTGTCGGCCGAGGCGGCGGGCGCCTGTGCCGAGGTGCGCGCCATCGCCCAGTACGGCTCGACCCGCTCGATCAACGCCGGCGTGGCGTCGGGCATCGCCATGCACGCCTGGATCCGGGCCCACGCCGGGCCTCGACACCGCCTGATCGGGACCGCTGATCCGGACCGACTGATAAGTACCCCGGGGGGGTGCTTTACCAGGTACCCCAGAGGGGTATCCTTCGACCATGACCGACAGCGCCCCCGACACGCTCCACGACGCTCCCCGGACCCCGGGCCCCGCCGTCCACGGCTACGAGCGCGGACAAGGACGCCTCCCTGAAGCGCCTGCGCCGGGTGGAGGGCCAGGTGCGCGGCCTGCAGCGGCTCATCGAGGAGGACACGTACTGCATCGACGTCCTCACCCAGATCTCGGCCACCACCCGGGCCCTGCAGGGGGTGGCGCTGGCCTCATGGACGACCACCTCCGCCACTGCGTGGCGCAGGCCGCCGTGGGGGACCCGGCCGACACGGAGGAGAAGCTGGCCGAGGCCTCGGCCGTCATCAGGCGGTTGGTGACGTCATGACCGACACCGCAGCGCCCACACCGCAGTTCGACCTGCCCGGCCTGGAACGGCTGGACCTGCAGGTCACCGGGATGACGTGCCGCCGTGCGCGGGCCCGGATCGAGAAGCGCCTGAACCGGATGGACGGCGTGGAGGCCAGCGTGAACTACGCACTCGGCCGGGCCCGGGTCGAGTTCGATCCCGGACAGGTCGCCGTCCAGGACCTGGTGGGAGCGGTGGAGGACGCCGGGTACGGACGGAGCCGCCGCCACCCACGGTCGCCCCCGAGGGCCCCGGAGCCGCCGACCAGGACGGTGCCGCCGGGGCCGTTGCGGTCCACGACCACGGCCCGACCGGCGACGCCGGTGTGGCCGCACTGCGCCAGCGCCTGCTCATCTGCACCGCCCTGGCGGTGCCCGTGGTGCTGGTCTCCATGGTCCCCGCCCTGCAGTTCCGCAACTGGCAGTGGTTCGCCCTGACGCTGGCGTCGCCCGTCGCGGTCTGGGGGGCCTGGCCGTTCCACGTGGCCGCCTGGCGCAACGCCCGCCACGGCACCGCCACCATGGACACCCTCATCTCCGTCGGCGTGATCGCCGCCTACGCCTGGTCGCTCGTCGCCCTGTTCTTCGGCGAGGCCGGCAT